>OZ242299.1:0-2322500 GCA_965207995.1 Dehalococcoidia bacterium
CCTGGCCCAGGTTGCTCATCACCGCCGGCTCACCGGGCGGCGCGTTCACCGGCGTGGGCTCCACCCGGAACAGGGGCGAGATGCCGTAGAACGCGTGGTCCTGGGTGCTGGCGATGGTGTTGTAGCTGATGGGGCCGGTGTCCGCGTCGGTGGTCGAGAACCGTCCGCGCCGGGCGTTGCTGGCGCCCAGAGGGTTCGCCTCCTTCGCACCGTCGGTGCGGGTGCCCGTCCACGGCCAGTCGTTCGAGGTGCTCCTCTCGCCGCTCTCGAAGCGCCGGTCCGCCATCGCCCAGTTCTCCCAGGTGTCGGACCAGAAGCCGGCGTTGTTCGCCGCGACGCGCTCGCCGTTCAGCCACCAGACCTCCGCGTCCGTGTGCCCGGCGTTGTTGGGGTTGGTCCGGGTGTGGTCCCGGGCGTCCACCGCGGCGGTGGAGCCCACCACCCGGAAGTGGTCGGCGTAGCGCCGGACGGCGGCGTGACCGTCGCGGGCCGCCTCCCGCACGTGGGCGTCGTAGACGCCGATGTCGGCGGCGGTGGCGTCGCGGTGGTCTTCGGTCATGAACAGCAGCCGGAACGTCTCGCCCGCGCCCAGACCGAGCGGCTTCAGCGGCCAGTCCAGGGGCACGGTGTAGGAACCGTCCGCGTGGGGCAGCAGCCGACCGTTGACTCCCATCGACAGAGTGGAGCCGCCGACCAGGGTGATCCAGTTGCCGCCCCCCTGCGCGCGGATGCGAGCGTCGTTGTTGATGCTCCAGCCGGGCGCGGCGCCCTCGTCCTCGGAGTTGCTCTGCGTGAACTTCACCTGGCTGTTGCCTTCCGTGAGTCCGGCTGCGTCCAGCACGACCCAGTAGCGGGTGTCCGCCTCGAGCGCGACGCCCGGGTGCGTGAAGCTGTACGTGCCGGCCTGCCGGTTCACCCAGTCGGGATTGGCCAGGGTCCCCACGACCGTGCCGGGAGCCCCGTTGGCATTCTTGTGGACGGTGACCGTCAGCTTGGAGCCGAAGTCCTCGGTGGACCGCCTGAAGGCCACGTCCACGCTGGTCAGGGTGTACCCCGAGGGGTTGCCGCCGGTGTCGAAACCCTGCGCCAGGTCCACGTGCAGGCCCTGCACCAGGCCGCTCGACTGGCCAGTGTTCTTCACCAGCGCCGGGTCGTCGTCCCGCACCCGGACCGTCGCCGTCCCCAGCGACGTGGCCAGGTCGTAGTCCGACCCGTCCACCAGCGTCACCGTGACCGAGCCGTGGGCTTCGTCCACGTCGTCGTTGGTGGTGGCGATCTCCAGCGTCGCGGTGCCCGAGTCCGGGATGGTGACGCTGGTGGGCAGCGCGCCGTACCCGAAGTCCCCGGTCGTGGCCACGGTCACGCTCACCGGCAGGTCCGCCGTGGGCGCCGGGACCGCCGTCAGCGTGAAGCTGGCGCTGACGCCCTCGGTGACGGCGCCGCCGCCAAGGATGCTCACCCGCGGCGGCTCCGGCTTGCTGACGCCGTCGAGGCTGATCTTCAGTGACGATACGTTGGGGGTCCACGCGCCCGTCGAGGAAGCCGTTCTCGTCCCGGCGCCGTCGGCGATGCTCCAGCCGGCCAGGCCCCCGCCGTCCTCGGCGTCCGAACCCGTCAGGCGTACCCTCGAAGAACTCTGGCCGGCGTCCATGTCGATCACGAGGAAGTAGGTGGCGCTCCCCTCAAGGTCGATGCCCGCGCTGCTGGTGAAGGTCAGCGTCTGGTCCGAGGTGGAGGCGGGGAAGCTGGCGGGGTTGGTCAGGGTCCCCAGCGAGCTGCCCGGAGACCCGCCGGAGGCGGCGTGGATGCTGGCGGTCAGCGCCGAGGAGCTGAAGGCGCTGTCGATGGTGGAGAACTCCACGTCGACGCTGTGCAGGCTGTAGCCGAAGCTGTTGGAGCCGGTGGTGAACGCCTGGTGGAAGTCATTGCCCAGAAACGAGGTGCCTCCGTCCGCCTGGCCGGTGTTGGCGACGAAGGTCTCCGTCTCGACGGTCTCGACGGCCGTGCCGTGGATGGTCATCTTGCGGGACTGGCTGAACGAGGTCCAGGCGCCCGAGGTGTTCCAGGTCCGGTAGTGGCCGTCGTCGGCGATGGTCCAGCCGTCCGCGCCGCCGGCGTCCTCGGCGTCCGACGCGGTGTTCTGGATGGTGTTGGCGCCGGGCAACAGGACCAGGGTGACGTCCAGCACCGCCCAGTACGTGGTGTTCGCCGCGAGCGCCACGCCCGAGTGCGTGAAGCTGTTCGTGCCGGCGGCAATCGTGCCGGGCTTGGTCAGGGTGGCGACCACCGCGCCCGGCGCTCCGCTGCTGTCGCTTCTGATCTCGGCAGCCAGCTTCCCCGCCAGCCCGCCGTCGTTGATTTGCGGAAACGAGAAGTCGACGCCCGTCAGGGTGTACCCGCCGGCGTTGGCGCCCGTCGTGAACGCCTGCGCGTGGTCGTGCTGTACGAAATTGCCGGTGCCGCCGTTCGCCTGCCCGAAGTTGCTCACAAGGAAAGGCTTGCTGACGCCGCCGAGGCTGATCTTCAGTGATTGCTGGACTGGGGAAAGCCATGCAGTTGTACTCGATGTGCGGCCCAATGAGTCGTCGGCGATGCTCCAACCGGCCAGGTGTCCGCTGTCCTCGTTGTCCGAACCCGTGACGCGTAGAGCCGTACCAACGGTAGTGGTGTTCATGTCGAGCACGAGGAAGTACGTGGTGTTCGCCGCAAGGTCGATGCCCGCGCTCGTGAAGGTCAGCGTCTGGTCCGAACTGGAGACGGGAAAGCTGGCGGGGTTGGTCAGGGTCCCGAGAGAGCTGGCCGGAGACCCGCCGGATTCGGTGTAGATGCTGGCGGTGAGGTACGAAGAGCTGAAGGTGCTGGCGATAGCGGAAAACTCCACTTCGACGCTGCGCAGGCTGTAGCCCGCGGCGCCGGTCGTGAACGCCTGAGCGTAATCATTTTCCAGACCTCCGGTGCCTCCGTCCGCCTGGCCGGTGTTGGCGACGAAGGTCTGCGTCGCCTGCTGCGCAGAGACTGTTTCAGTCCCTCCAGACAGCAGCACGAACAGCGCCGCCGCCAGCAGGGTCAACGTGAGGAAGGTTCTGGCGGGGCGCCTCAATGAAAGAGAACCCCACGAAATGCGGGGGGGGGGGGGAAGCTCCGCAGCGCGTTGGTCATGTCGTCGAACCTCCTGTGTCGCCCGACTTATGCCGCGACGCCGTGCGGGCGCTGGAACAGTAGTATTTCTAGCTCATGTCAATATGTGTCGCAAACGACCAGCAGATATCATCCGCCAATCTGGGGTTGGTTGTCAATGGGGTCCGGGTTGGATTGGGGACGGAAAGGGCGGGCGGAGCGCAGCAACATACCGTGTGGGGACTGGCGGACAAGGGCGACTTGGCGAGACCCCTCGGAGGCAGTCGTTACTGTGGCGTAGCCTGGATGAGGACGCGTCCGCCTCTCTGGACCCGGATATTCAGGTCGTGGTCATCCAGCAGCCTCATGCCGACCAGTGGAGTGGAATCGGCGGCGCTGGCCCTGGTGTTCCGCAGGCTGTCGTCCCACAGCACGGCGACGTCATAGACATCGAAGAAAGCTTCGCTACCGTCGGCCAGAATTGCACGGCTTCGGTCCCGATAGGCCAAGCCCAACTCCCTCACCAGGTCTGAGGGCAGGGTCAGGAAGCCATTGTATCCCGTGTCTATTACGGCTTCGACTTCCCGTGACCGGCCCGTCGGCCCTTGCACTGTAAGACCGACGACGGCTTCGTAGGCGGTGTTCACCGTTCCATGGATCACTCAGTCCTCCGCAGCGATCCGCCCCCAAAGCTGTAGAGCGCCCTATAGCCGACCCGCAGGCACCAAACGTCATAGGCGTCGGGCCGCTGGGATTGCAGCCGGTCCGTAGCGGCAATCTCGTCCGCTCCAATAGCCCAGCTTCCGCTCTCCACGTCTATGGCGACGACCTCTCCAACATGGTCCTCCTCGACCTGCCGCCGGATGTCTCGCTCGTATATCTGGTCGCCCAACCGCGCCGTCTCTTCTTTAGGACGGCTCGGCGGTGTCGTGGGCTTGGCGCGCTGGCTGGGTACCGAAGTCTCTGCGTCTCTCATGCCTCCTCCCTTCAATGAGCGTTCCCTCGTTCCTAATTCTACCACTCTGCGGGAGATCCGGACAGCCAGAAAGGGCGGTGCCACAGGGGAAGACAGACCAACCAGCTATGGCCTATACTGCGAGCCTACAGACTTCCCAGTCGCATCTCGAAAACGGTTCTGCCTACCGTCAAAATAGGCCCACCAACGTATACGGTAGACAGAACCGTCTTCGAGCTTTGGCTCGGCGGACTGTGATTCTCAGGACCACAACCATGCCTAGTGCTTCAAGCCCCTATGGGTTGGCCTCATGGGTCTCCACAGTCACCGCGATGCTAGGTGGTTGAAGAACTAGAGTGGATTCTTTCTTCAGGGCATCCAGGTCTATCCCACCGAGTTCCTCATTTGCCACGATTACCGCGTTGAGAGCATCCCGCTTCACATCGGCCTGAGTCACCAGATCGATGCCGAACAGCAAGGCTCCGACGACCACGGTAGTTACCGCGACAGTGAAGAACAGGCCTACGGCGGGCCGATAGGCTGTCCCAACTGTCGGCTCCTCTGGTGAATCATGGGGGCGAGGTTCAGCACCTGGGCCTGGATGCGTACCGTACTTGCTAAGTACTCGATATCCTTCCTCTCCCATGACAGGATCGATACCCAGCTTCTCCAACTTGAGCCTAACCTTGAAAGCGCTGTATCGGTTCTTCCGGACACCCTCATCCGAACTTAGCCACTCCTGATAGTCCTTACTGGAGTGCGTGAAGAGGTCCAACAGGTTTCTGGTCTCGGCCAATTGCCTGAACACTCCGGAGGCGGGATCGATGTAACCCTTCCTGACCAAAAGAAGAGCGGCGGCAGCATTCGCTGATACTCGACCTAGGAGATGCTCCTCCTCATGATCTCCTCCCCTGCAACCCCACCTACATGAAGCGATGCCGTCCAGCCACCAGAGTAACTCTCCTAGAGTACCAAGGACTCCCTCGGCCCCTTGCTCCGAGACCCACCTGGCGAACACCCCTTCGCACACCCGCTCCCGTGTGTAGATCTCTTGCAAGTGGTTCCGCTTCTTCCCCATCTTGCACCTCCTATCACTCCGGCGGTGTCCACGGCTGGAACAAACTCAGACCGGTCCTGGTCAGTTCAATATCGACGAAATCGGGAGGTGTGTTCAATTGAGGGCTGCTGAGAGTCCACGCGAGCCGGTACTCCTCCTGGTCCTGATATTTTCTCCTTTTGCGGAACCACTTCTTGACTTGCAGGACTTCTTCAACATCGACACCGGGCGGGAAGTTGTCGAATGAGTACGCCACCCAGCCTCTACTTGTCCAGAGTCGGTGTTCCGTAATCTCGTGCAAACCCAACCATCGCTTGATCCCACACTCGATCTCAAAACTCAAGCTGGACAGGTCTTCCGTCACGGTCCAAGTGTCATACCTGTCCGGGAGCGCAGCACGCAGTCTCTCCCAGCCAGATACGGAATCGGGTTCCCTGGACAGGCAGAATAGGAATGGGCTCCCCAGTTCCGAATCGTCAACCTTCAACTGTTGCCGCACCTTCCAAATCCCCGGTTCTCGCTGTTCCAGTTCGACGTCAGGGTCGTCCGTTTCTTTATTCAACAGTCCCGCTACGTGGAGGGCTGTTTCGGCGTCCAGACGTTCTCGCTCCTCTGGGGACGGTCGGAAAGGAAGGGCATCGTATTCGTCGTCCTCCTTTATCGTCATCTCCCCTTCCACGTTCACGCGAACCTCGCCTTCTCTCCTGTCTCCAACTCCGTCCTCTTCTCCCATCGCCCGATACACAATGGGTCTGCTCAAACGCAGTCCACCCGTTACGTCTGGGGCAAATTGCCTTTCCCAGCCTCGAATCAATCTCACTCAGTTCCTCCCTCTCCGTGTTTCCAAGAGAGTCTCTCCGTGGGTTTGCCTATCCCCCTTATCCTCCGCCCTGGGCAAGCGGAAGCCGACGCGGGGCTCGGTGAAGGTACAGCTGGGGCTGACTGCTCGCACCGCCGCCTGGCTTGCGATGCCGCTTTTCACACAGGCGCGCACCGGACTCGGGGCGCCGGAGTTATCCCGGCCCCAGACTCGCTCTAGCGGCTGCTCGCGCGGCGGCTGTCCCCAGGTCACGGGACAGCCGCCGGCGAGTCCTAGACTCTGTTTATTGCCACAGGTCGGGATCGGGTCGCTTCATCAGTCCGACGCCCAGGTATCCATACCAGATGACCAGTAGGACGTAGAAGCTCCGGGCGAGGGTGATGAAGGTGTCGCGGCCGTCGTTGTGGAGTATGGCTACGATGAAGAATATCATCACGGCCAGGCTGACAAGGGCAGCCAACAGGGCGATTGGCCCGTTGAAGTCGTCTCTCGTGGAGAGGCCCAACGCGAAAATGCAGCCGCCAAACCCGAGGGTAATCCCGCCGGCGTAAAGGAGAGCGGAGCCGGCGTAGTAGACGGGAACGCTTCCCCCGATCTGCTCACTGGTCTGGGCATCGGCAAGGATGAAGTCCATGCCGCCGGCTAGCATCCAGCCGGCCAGTCCGATGAAGATCATGAAGAAGCCCATTTGAACAAGCGCCTTGCCGTTGCCCTGCAAGGTCACGTTCCGCATGAGCGCATAGAGCCCCGAGACGATGAGGGCCAGGCTGAGGATGATTGCGATGTTGGTTACATTGGTCAGCGCGGCGTTGCTACCCTTGGCCTTGATGGAGCCAACGGCGTCTGAGACGTCGGCGCTGTCTATGAGCAGTCCACCGGGCTCGATGAGAAAGAAGATGAAGGCGATGAGCGGACCGAATATGAGAGAAAGTCCCGCCAGCCGGTTCACGGATATCGTGCCCATGTTGAACCTCCCTTATGTCATCAGAGTTGAGGCATTGTATCGGAAAGGGACCGCCTTCGATAGTTGTACCACCCGTCATGCTAGTCTCACGGGGGCGTCGGCGCCCACGAACGTGTCCATGACACACCCTGACGGCCTTGGAGTACAGCGGCCAGCATCATAGGAGCTAGGTGTCGGAAGTGAGTTTCAAGCCGGCCGAGTTTCCCCGCTCGGCGAACTATGACCCAGACTGGGTCTTGGACAACATGATGGGGCCGAATGCTCTGTGGCTGACGGAGTCATTGTCGGGTTGCATGGAGCTCAAGCCCGCCATGCGGGTGCTCGATATGGGTTGCGGCAAGGGCTTGAGCTCCATTTTCTTGGCGCAGGAATGCGGCCTGCAGGTGTGGGCGGCGGACTTGTGGATAGACGCCGGCGACAACTTCAACCGCATCCGCGCCGCCGGTGTTGAAGACCGAGTGTTTCCGATTCATGCCGAGGCACATGCTTTGCCCTTCGCCGACGGTTTCTTTGACGCCATGGTGAGCGTCGACGCCTATCACTACTTCGGGACGGATGACCTCTACCTCGAGAACCACATGGCCCGGTTAGTCAAGCCCGGCGGGCAAATGGGTATCGTCGTGCCGGGGTTGGTCGAAGAGTTGCCCACCGACGAACCGCCGGAACACCTCCGGCGGTTCTGGGAGCCGGCATTCTTCAGCCTCCACAGCCCAGCGTGGTGGAAGCGTCACTGGGAACACAGCGGTCTAGTCACCGTCGAGCTTGCCGACCTGCTCCCGGACGGATGGAGACACTGGATGGTGTCCGACTCGTTATGGTCGAAGCATCTGGGCAAGCCAAGCGACGAGGCCGATATGCTCGCCCTCGATGGAGGACAGTCCTTGGGGCTCGTCCGCATGGTGGCCCGAAGGAACGAACGTCCAACCGCGCGGCTGGACACCCTGTAGGCTCGAGCCGGGCTCGATGCCAGAAACTTCGCGCAGTTGATCGTGAGGCCGTCGCCCCAGGGGCTATGGACCTCCGCGCCGCAGGTCCCTCTTCCGCACCGTTGACCGCCGGGGCGGTGGGCGGCACACTCGGACGGAAGCACGGACTACCCGAGCAACGCCATGGCGAAGGACCATCACCACGACCACACGGAGCCGCCCTCCGACATCGAGCTGCGCGTGAAGGCGCTCGAGTCTCTGCTGGTGGAGAAGGGGCTGGTCGACCCAGAAGCGATTGACGCGCTCATCGAGCTGTATGAGGACAAGATCGGCCCGTCGAACGGCAAACGCGTGGTGGCGAGAGCATGGGCGGACACGGATTTCAAGCGCCGGCTTCTCGATGACCCCAATGCCGCAATCGCCTCGATGGGCTACGTCGGTTCGCAGGGGGAACAGGTGCGGGTCGTCGAGAATACGGATGAGGTCCACAACCTCGTGGTCTGCACGCTGTGTTCCTGCTATCCGTGGCCGCTGTTGGGTCTGCCGCCGGCGTGGTACAAGTCCAAGCCGTACCGGGCGCAGGCGGTCGCCGACCCGCGCGGCGTCATGCGGCAGTTCGGCTCGGAGATAGGGGAGGAGAAAGAGGTGCGGGTGTGGGACTCCACCTCCGAGATGCGCTACTTTGTTCTTCCTCAGCGTCCCCCGGGCACAACGGGCTGGAGTGAGGAGCAACTTCAAGCCCTGGTGACCCGCAACTCCATGATCGGCGTGGAGGAGGCGCAGCGGCCGACAACGACGGGTACGCCATGAACGGAGTCCACGACCTCGGTGGAATGCAGGGCTTCGGGCCGGTGCGGCCCGAGCCGGAGTCGGATGAGCCGGTCTTCCACGAGGCGTGGGAAAGCCGGGTGTACGCCATGGTGCGGCTCATCGGGGGGCTCGGCCTGTGGAACTTAGACATGGTGCGCCACACCAGGGAGAACCTGCCCCCCACGGACTACCTCGCCTTTTCCTACTACGAGATATGGTTCGCAGCGCTGGAGAAGCAATTGCTTGAGTCCGGCCTGGTTTCGGAGGAGGAGTTGCGGACGGGAAGGGCGTCATCGACCGCCTCCGAGCCCATCTTGGAGCGGGTGATGAGCGCCGACCGGGTGCGTGCCGTTCCCTTCATGATCACGAGCTACCGCCGTCCCGCGCCGGCGCCGGCCCGGTTCACGCCGGGCGACCGCGTGCGGGCCCGCAATCGCCATCCCCACGGGCACACCCGTGAGCCGCGCTACATTCGCGGACACGTCGGAACGGTCGATCAGCACTATGGGTCGCAGGTGTACCCCGACCTCAGCGCGGACGGCGTGGTCGAGGGGCGCCACCTCTACAGCGTGCGCTTCGATGCGCGCGAGCTGTGGGGCGAGTCGGCGGACGCCAAGAGCGCCGTGTACGTCGACCTCTGGGAGGATTACCTGGAGCCTGCGCCGTGACCGACGCACAACCTCCCCGCGACATCAGCGTCCTCGGACAAATCCCCTTAGGCGACGATGGCGGGCCAACGTTTGCGGAGCCATGGGAAGCGTCGGCGTTCGCGCTTGCGGTCCACCTTTCCGGCTTGGGCCACTTCACTTGGGACGAGTGGGCCGCGACGCTGAGCGAGGAGATACACGAGGCGCAGCAAGCGGGCGACCCGGACATCGGCGACACCTACTACCGGCACTGGCTGCGCGCCCTGGAGCGGCTATGCAGGGAGCGGGGGCTTGTGTCGGAGCCGGAGGGGTCGGAGCGCAAGGAGGCCTGGCGCAGCGCCTACCTGAACACACCGCACGGCAGGCCCGTGGAACTTGCGGCCGGCAGGCAACAACCCCACGAAGGAAATCCGCCATGAACTCCGGCGGAAAACCAGTCGCCGTCGTGGTCGGGGCGACATCCAAATGGCAGTCGGACGGGCGCAACACCCGGTTTGCTCACGGCAAGGCCCTCGACGACAGCGAGTTGCCCCTCGACGTGCGTTGGGGCGTGGGTGGGGCCATCTCCTTGAAGTTTGCTAAAGAAGGCTTCTTCATGGTGCTGACCACCCGCAATGCCTCCAACGCGGCCGCCTTAGAGGCGGCGATCCGAGAACAGGGCGGCGAAAGCATGATCGCCGAGCTCGACCTCGCCTCTCGCGACTCCATTGCGCAGGCCTTCGCCGAGATCCGGGAGAAGGCCGGCGACCCAAGCGTCCTGGTCTATAACGCGGGGTATATGGAAGGACGCGGCCTTCCGCCGGAACAGGAACTGCTGGAACACATTTCGTTCGAGATGTACGAGACCACGCAGCACATCGCGAGCAGCGGGCCCTTCTTGGTGGCCAAAGAGGTCTTGCCTGCGATGCGGGAGCGGGGCGAGGGTTCGATCCTGTTTTCCAACACGCCCTACTCGTTGCGAGGGAGAAAGCGGTACACCGGACAGTCGCTGTACTACCCGAGAGCTCTCACGCGGACGCTGGCACAGGTGTTGACGGAGGAATACTCCGAATACGGTGTGCATGTGGCCAACGTGGTGATCGACGGCACGATCGATTCTCCGGGCACCCGGGCGCTCCCGTATGCACAGCAGCAGCCAGAACTGCTGATGAATCCCACCAAGATCGCCGAGGCCTTCTACTATCTGCACACGCAGGACAGGTCCTGCTGGACGCACGAGCTCCAGCTGACCCCGTTTTCCACCAAGCCGAGCTTCTAGACTCGCGGCCCGTGTCGAGGCATCGCATCCGCCGCTTGCCGGTGTTCCTAGCCTCCCCCCACCTAGCGCGGTAGAATGCCGATTCTCGGCGCCCTCAAGACGCGCCGGCGAAGCTCTGGGTGGAGGTTGGACGTGTTTGGGGCAATTGGCCGGAGCATCACGCTGCTGAAGGTGTGCCTGCGCGTCCTCAAGGCCGACAAGGAGCTCGTGATCTTTCCGATCCTTTCCGCCGCCGGAGTGATCGCCCTGATGCTGGCGTTTGGGGGCATATGGATCGGGACCGGCGCCGTCGACCGGATCGACGACGGCTCGCTGGGTGGGGTTGACGTCCTCCTTGCCGTCCTCATTTACATCACTGCTACATTCATCATCATCTTTTTCAACAGCGCGCTGGTCTTTGCCGCATACGAGCGTCTAACCGGGGGCGACCCCACCGTTCGCTCCGGCCTGAAGGGAGCATGGGACCGCGTCGGCACGATCTTCATGTGGGCAGTCATCGCCGGGACGGTCGGGCTCATTCTCCACGTCGTGTCCGCCATGGCGCGGCAGCGCGGCGGCATCGTGGGCCAGATTGTCGCCTGGTTGCTCAAGGGGTCGTGGACGGTCATCACGTTCTTTGTTGTGCCACTGATCGTGATCGAAGGCCGCTCGGTCGGCGGTGCCTTCGGCGCCTCCTTCTCCCTGCTTCGCCGCACCTGGGGCGAGCAGGTGGCGGGCCGCTTCGGCCTGGGAATCGCCGGCTTCCTCGCCTTCCTCGTCTTCGCCGGAATCGTGGCACTGTTGTTTGCGGTTCTATCCCCTCTTGGAACGGCGGGCGTCATCATCGCGACGGCAATCGCATTTGTGTTGGGCGGTGGTCTTGCGGCGGTCCTTGCGGCGTTGGAGGGAATCTACAAGGCGGCGCTGTACCAGTACGCCGCCACTGGGCAGGTGCCGGCTCTCTTCCCGAGCGACGTCATACAGGGCGCCTTCGGACAATCCCGCTAGACGCCGCAGGAGCCACCCGCGCGGCTCACAGCTCGGGACGCCGCTCGTGCCAGTCGGTCGCCGACTGAAAGGCGAAGCCCGCACCCAGGACCGTTTGCTCGTCGAACGGCCGTCCCGCGATATGGAGCCCGACCGGCGTCCCCACCGAGTTGAAGCCGCAGGGCACCGTCATGGCCGGCAGCGCGGCTAGGCTGTGCGGCGTAGTGAACGACCGCGAGCCGAACTGCCGCGCGATGACATCTTCCTTGCTCTTGAAGACAGAACTTTCTCCCGCGATAGTCGGCGGCGGACCGAACGACATCGGCGAGAGCAGTACGTCCACCTCCTCTAGCGCCGCCATCATCTGGCCGCGCAGTAGGCCTCGGGCGCGTTGCGCCACGTTGTAGAGGCCCGCCGACACCAGTGAGGCCGACATGAGCCGCGCCCGGGTCGCGGAATCGTAGTCGCGCGGCCGCTCCCGTATGGAGTCGAAGTGCACGTGCGCCCCGTCGGTATCGCAGATAGCAACAAAGATCGGCGCCGCCAGACCGATCAGCGGGATGGAGACATCTTCAACAGACGCGGCTAGCCGCTCGAACACACCGACGCCCTCGGCGAATGCGGCCCGCACCCCCGCGTCGGCCGATTCCGGGGGCATCAACTCCCTGACGACTCCGACCCTCAGGTCGCCGATATCGCTGCGGAGGGCGTTCGCGTAGCGGGGAACGGGCCGTGCGCTCGACGTCGAGTCCTGGGGATCGTGCCCGGCGATCGCCTCCAACAGCAGTGCGCAGTCCTCCGCGGTACGGGCCATGGGCGAGGCGCAGTCCATCGACCAAGACACGGGGAACGTCCCGTGCCGGCTGATGCGGCCATACGTCGGCCGAATCGCGCTGATCCCGCACGCGGCGGCGGGAAACCTTCCAGAGCCACCGGTGTCCTCTCCGATCGCCGCGGCGCACATCGACGCCGCAACGGCGACCCCCGAGCCGCTGCTGGAGTGGCCTGGAATCCGCTCTAGGTCCCAGGGGTTGCGCGGATTCCCATAGGGGTGCTTGCGCGTGCCGCCCATGGCGAACTCCGCCATGTTCTGCTTCCCTAGGACGATCGCCCCCGCGTCCTTCAGCCGTCTGACGATCGTTGCATCTTCATCGGGTATGAGGTCGGCATGAATGCCGGACCCGCCCGTCGTCCGGACGCCTTTGGTGTAGAACTGGTCCTTCAGACCGATTGGAATGCCGTGCAGTGGGCCACGATACCGGCCACTTGCTATTTCGTCCTCGGCGGCCTGCGCCTCGGCCAGCGCCGACTCGCCGCAGACCGTGATGTAGGCGTGGAGGCGGTCGTCGAGCCGGTTGATGCGCTCCAGGTAGGCCTCGACCACCGCGACGGGGGATACCTCCCGCCGCTCGATCAAGGCGGCAAGACGAGCCACGGTCTCGAACGCCAACGTCTCGTCGGCCATGCCCCCTCCGGAGTTCAGACGTCGAAGATCGGACGTGGATCGATCTCGGTGAGCCCGCCGCGGTCAAGCTTGCCGAGCTCGTGCATGAGCGCGGCGAAGCGGAAGGTAACCTCGGGCAGGACGTCGTCGGGGATGTCGAGGCCGAGTCCCTTGGCCAGTGCCCGGACCTCGTCTTCAGTAAGGTCGACCGGCAGCTCGGCGGGAATGCCTTCTTGGCTCAACACCTACCTCCGCTCAGCCGCTGACGCGAATGAGACGCCTATGAAGCGGCACCGGGTGGGTAATTGTCAAGCCACCAGCGGGCGATGTCGATGCGCCGCGCGAACCAGACGTCCGGATGGCCCTTGGCGTACTCCAGAAAACGCTCCACGGCCATCGAACGGGGCGGTCGCCCCGCGATCCGGCAGTGCAACCCAACGCTCATCATCTTCGGCGTTTCCTTCCCTTCCTCATACAGGCAGTCGAACGAGTCCTTCATATAGGAGTAGAAGTCCTCGGTGCTCGTCAGGCCGCCTCGCCAGAAACGGGCGTCGTTGACCTCGACGCTGTACGGAAGCACCAACCAGGGCTTTCCATGCACCGTCGTGTAGTAGGGCAGGTCGTCGCTGACGGAGTTGCTGTCGTACACGAAGCCGCCGACCTCAGCCAGCAAGTCCCGCGTGTTGACGCTCACACCGATCCGGGTGAACCAGCTCACCGGCCGCTGGCCCGTCGTCCGTTCCAACGAGTCGATGGTCTTGATGATCGCGGCGCGTTCATCCTCCTTCTCGAAGGCGTAGTACTCCTCCCAGCGATAGCCATGCCCGCAGACCTCATGCCCGCGGCGCGTGATCTCCTGTCCAACGCGCGGGTTCCGCTCCACCGCGAGCGCGCAGCAGAAGAACGTCGCCTTCACGTCGTGTTTGTCCAATAGACGCATCAGCCGCCAGACTCCCGCCCGGCTCCCGTACTCGAACATCGACTCGTTCAGGAGGTCCCTGGTGTCCATCGGCACCGGCGAGGCGACTTCGCCGTTCGTCTCTCGATGCGAATCGCCGTCGAGAATCGAGTACTCCGACCCCTCCTCGTAGTTCACCACCACCGAGACCGCGATCCGCGCATCGCCGGGCCACCGGACCTCCGGAAGGTCGGGGCCATACCCCACGAGGTCTCTTTCCACCACAGGGTCCTCCTCAGGTACCGTCCACGGCATTGGTATTGCCGGCTTGCCTCCGAAATCAGGAACGGATGCATGCGGGAAAGGGAGAATAGTAGCGCATGCGTCGACCACCTCCGTCCCAGACGCGGCGCTGGGCGTATCCAGGTGGAGGAACCCCACTGGGGTATACTTCCGCCCTACCTGAAGGAGGCAGACTCATCGAACGGGATGTAGTCCTCTCGGTGCGCGACCTGCGGACCGAGTTGTACACCAAACGCGGCGTCGTACGGGCGGTGGACGGCGTCGACTTCGACCTCCACCGCGGCCAGACACTCGGCATCGTTGGGGAGTCCGGTTCGGGAAAGAGCATGACCGCCCTTTCGATCATGCGTCTTCTCCCTCAGGTAGGGCGGATCACCGGCGGCCGCGTCGAGTTGCACGGAGACGATTTGGTCGCCAAGACCGAGAAGGAAATGCAGCAGGTCAGGGGCGGGCGCATCGCTATGGTGCTGCAGGACCCGCTGACCTCGCTGAACCCGGTCTTTCGCGTCGACGACCAAGTCGGCGAATCGGTGCGGCTACACGACCGTCAGAGCGTGAACGTCAAGGAGCGCGTGCTGGAGTTGCTTCGGCGGGTGCACATTCCCGACGCAGAGGCGGTGGCGAGGTACTTTCCGCACCAGTTGAGCGGCGGCATGCGCCAGCGCGTCGTCGGCGCCATAGGCATCGCGCCGACCCCGGAGGTTCTGATCGCCGACGAACCGACCTCGGCCCTCGACCCCACCATCCAGGCCCAGTACCTGGACCTGCTGCAAGACCTCCAGCGCGAGTTCAACCTGTCGATCCTCTTCATCACCCACGACTTCGGTGTCGTCGCCAACCTGTGCGATACCGTTGCCGTGATGTATTCGGGAAGAATCGTCGAGTACGGCCCCGTCGCCGAGGTCTTCGCCGACCCGGTGCACCCCTATTCCGAGGCGCTGTTGAAGTCCGTCGCCAGTATCGACGAGAAGCCCGACCGGCTTCCCTCCATCGAAGGGCAGCCGCCGTTGCCGTTCGAGGTGTTGCCGGGCTGCCACTTCGCGCCGCGTTGCCCCTACGCCCTCGACCGCTGCCACGAGGAATACCCCGCCGAGTTCGCCCTCGGTGAGGGTCGGGCGGCAAAGTGTTGGCTGGCCGAGGAGCGCGCGGCGTGACCCAGCAGGTCCAAGAGTCGGCCATCCCGGCGCGTACCCAGACCCCGGCGCCGCTTGTCGAAGCGCGGGAGTTGAAGAAGCACTTCGACGTCCGGCGGGGCGCCCTGGCCTTCGGCAAGCGGACGGTGAAGGCCGTCGATGGCGTCGACTTCGCGATCAACGAGGGTGAGACCTTCTGCCTGGCGGGCGAGTCCGGCTGCGGCAAGACGACGCTGGCGAACCTGCTCCTCAAGCTCGATCGGCCCACAGCGGGTTCCCTCCGCTGGGAGGGCGCCGAGATCGATGACTTAACCCGTGAAGAGACCCGGGAGTACCGGCGGAACATTCAGGCGGTGTTCCAAGACCCTTGGAGCTCGCTGAACTCGAAGCTGCGTGTCGGACGTATCATCGCCGAGCCGCTAGTGATCAACGAGCGCCTTTCCAGGCAGGAAGTCGACGACAAGGTGGCGTCCTTGCTAGAGCAGGTCACGCTGTCCCCCATCCATGCTGAGCGCTACCCCCACGAGTTCAGTGGCGGACAGCGCCAGCGGATCGCGATCGCTCGGGCCCTCAGCCTCGCCCCGAAGATGCTGGTGCTCGACGAGCCCGTGTCGGCCCTCGACGTCTCCATCCGGGCGCAGATCGTCAACCTGCTCAAGGACCTGCAAGCCCGGCTGGGGCTTACCTTCTTCGTCATTTCGCATGACCTTTCGATGGTGCGGTACATGGGAGACACGGTCGCCATCATGTACCTGGGCAAGTTCGCCGAGCTCGCGCCGAGCGAGGAGTTCTTCAACAACCCGTTCCACCCATACAGCCGGGCCTTGCTGTCGGCGACCCTGAGCGCAAACCCGGCGCGCTCCCGGGAGCGGATCGTGCTGCAGGGTGAGGTGCCCTCGCCGATCAGCCCGCCCTCGGGGTGCCGCTTCCGTACGCGATGCCCGCACGTCATGGACGTGTGCGCCGAGGTGGAGCCGGTCATGAAGGAGGCGGCGCCGGGCCACCGGGTCGCCTGCCACCTGTACTAGCGCCGGCCCAAGACCTACGGGAGCCCCTCGATCTCCCTGACGCCGAGGCGGACGAGCGTCGCCCGAATGTCTTCGTGCGCCGCTTCGTCCAAGTCCAGGTAGGGCCGGCGGAGGTACCCTCCGGGCAGCCCCAGCGCCCTGAGCGCGGCCTTCAGTGACCGGGGGTTCTGATACTTCATCAGGATTTCGTTGAGGCGCATCAGATGCGCGAACCTGTCGAGGGCAAGGGCGTGGTCGCCGGACCGGTAGGCTGTCACGACGGACATCGCAAGGTTCGGCGCAACGTTCGGCTCGAAGCACAGGGAGCCGTGGCCGCCCAGCTCTAGCACCGTGGTCAACTGGTTGACCATGCCGACGCTGACGAGCACATGGTCGCCGAGCGCGTCGAGCAGCCGCACCAGGTAGCTCAAGTCCTGGCTCGTGTTGTTGATCATTTGGATGTGGCCATACGTCTCCACCAGCTTGGCGAAGAACGTTACGGGCACCTCGCCGCCCACCATGACGGTCTGGTTTGAGAGGTGGACGGGCGTGGTGACGGCGTTCAAGACGTCGTCGTAGAAGCACTCCATTTCGGCAGGCGTGGGCCGGTGGACGGGAGTGCCCGGCCGGGGCGGGTGGATCTGCACCGCGTCGACGCCGATCGCCGCGGCGCGGTGGGCCTGATGGATGATGTAGTCGGTCTCGGTGAATCCGAGGGCCGCGGCATAGAGCGGGACCTTCCCATTCAACTCCTCCACGGCGATTTCGTAGATGCGTTCGATCTCCCGCTCCCGCAGCAGGTGCCCCTCACCGCTTCCATAGCTCCCCAGATAGATGCCGACGCCGGCCGCGGCCTGATAGCGAAGGTGGGAGCGAAGGGCGTCCTCGTCCAGACTTCCGTCGGCGGAGAAGGGAGTCACGCTCATCGAATAGATGCCGGGGAGGTCGGCCATGACGGCGGGAGTATATTGGCGGCATTTGCCTTCCGGCAAGCGTGGCTCCCCGCCCCGCCGTATACTGGCCCGCGATGACCGGCTTCATCATTCAGCGGGCTCTGCAGTCGGCGGTCACCCTGCTCATCGTGGTCACCGCGGTCTTCCTCCTCGCCCGCGTCCTCGGCGACCCCTCCGCCCTGCTCGTCGCCCAGGACGCCACCCGCGAGCAGGTGCAGGAAAAGCGGGAGCAGTTGGGCCTCGACCGGCCCATCGTCGTCCAATACTTCGACTACCTCGGCGACCTCGCCCAGGGCGACCTCGGCCAGTCGATCGTCCGCACCGGCTACGGCGTCGGCGAGCTCATCTGGCCGAAGCTGGCCAACTCCGCCAAGCTGGCCGTCTTCGCCATGCTTATCGCCGCCGCGGTCGGCGTCCCCCTGGGGATTCTGGCGGCGGTCAAGCGGGGGACGTTGTTCGATCACTTCGCCCGCGTCATCGCCTTGGCAGGCCAGGTCGTCCCGCCGTGGTGGCTCGGCGTGATCATGATCGTCGTCTTCGCCGTCGAGCTCGAGTTGCTGCCCGTGGCCGGCAAGGGCGAAGGCTTCTTCAGCTTCCGGCACGCCATCATGCCGGCCAGCGTTTTGGGTCTGTTCGTCGTCGCGGGCATGACCAGGCTCACCCGGTCGAGCATGCTCGAAGTGCTGGATAGCGAGTACATCAAGCTCGCCCGGGCGAAGGGCCTGCCCCTCCGGACCGTGCTGTGGAAGCATGCCCTGCGCAACGCGCTAATACCGGTGGTGACCTTCGGCGGCCTCTTCTTCGGCATCCTCGTCACCGGCGCCATCGTTATCGAGGTCGTCTTTGCCTGGCCAGGACTTGGCCGCGTGATGTTCGACGCTTTGGGCAGCCGCGACTACCCGGTGATGCAGGGGTCCATCCTGGTCGGGGCGGCGATCGTGATCGGCTTCAACCTGTTGGTCGACCTGCTCTACGGCTGGATCGACCCGAGGATCAGGTACACCTGATGCAGGGACGCCCCGCCGCCGCCGGACCCGTGTTGGCGCGGAGCGGCCCAGTGGCGCGCGCCGTGCTAAAGGCCGTCATGCGTCTGCGGCCCCGATTGGCGCCTGAGGGCGCGGTCCTCATCCTGCTGGTCATGGTGATCGGGTCGTTCACGATCGAGGCCATATCGCCCTTCGACCCCAACGTCGGCCAGCCACGCGAGCGGCTGCAGGGCCCCGAATGGGCGTGGGACTTCTGGAACGTCCACATCCTGGGCACCGACCAGCAAGGCCGGGACATCTTCGTTCGGCTGCTCGTAGGCGCACGCTACTCCCTGCTCGTGGCCGTGCTCACCGTCGGCATCGCTGGCTTCGTCGGGTTGGCCCTGGGCATGATTGCCGGGTACTACCGCGGCGCGGCCGAGGCAGTCTTGATGCGGCTGACGGACGCCGTGCTCGCCCTGCCTATCATCCTGCTCGCGCTCGTCCTGGGCGTCGTCTACCGGCCCTCGATCACGCTGGTGATCGTCGCGCTTTCGGCGAACCTCTGGGCCGCCTATGCCCGAATGATCCGCGGGGAGACGCTCTCCGTGATGAACCGCGACTTCATCCGGCTGGCGCGCGTGGCGGGGGCCGGACCGGTGCGGATCATCGTGCACCATGTCTTCCCCCACGTGAAGAACACCTTCATCGTGCTGCTCACCTTGCAGTTTGGGGTGGCGATCCTGGCCGAGTCGTCACTGAGCTTCCTCGGCGCAGGCATCCCTCCACCCGACCCATCCTGGGGCTCCATGGCTTCGCAGGGCCGCCAGTACATCGAGACCGCCTGGTGGGTCTCCGTCTTCCCCGGCCTCGCAATCCTTCTCGTCGTGCTCAGCTTCAATACGATGGGCGACTGGATGCGCGACAAGCTCGACCCCAACCTCCAGCTATAGCACGGCCGGCGAGGACGCCCTTCCGGCCCCCTGCTGCGCTTCCCTTGACACGCTCTTCCGGCTCACATAGTCTCGCCGCGAGGCACGGTCCGCCTACGGGAGCGACGTCCATGTCATCCCAGTTCCCCCATCTCTTCCAGCCGTTGACCATCGGCAACGTCGAGGTCAAGAACCGGCTGATGGTCACCTCCCACAGCCACGACCTCTACAAGTTCGATCCCGAAGGCTACGGCCGATGGAACATGCTGAGCGATCGGGCGGGCGTCTACCACGCCGACCGGGCCAAGGGCGGCTGGGGCCTCCTCATCACCGGCCAGACGCTGGTGCACAAGTCGTGCGGGACGACACGGCCGCTCGGCTATCCGGAAGAGGTAATCGAGCCCTATAGCCGGATCGCCAAGGGCATCCTCGACGCCGGCGGCATGTGCTTCATGCAGATGAACCACAACGGCCGCGTCCGCACCAGCGGCACCGACGATTGGGAACCAGTGATGGCCGCCTCCTCGGGGATTCTCGTCTACCCCAACGCGGGCGGCGAGACATGCAGAGAAATGGAAGTCCGCGACATCAAGGACGTCGTCGCGGGCTTCGCGAAGACGGCCAGCAACATGAAGCGGGCCGGCTTTCCCGGCGTCGAAATACAGTCGGCGCACAGCTACCTGCTCTCCGAGTTCCTCACCCCTGCCTATAACAAGCGGAAGGACGAATACGGCGGCTCGCTGGAGAACCGGATGCGCTTTCCCCTCGAAGTGGTCCGCGCCGTTCGGGAAGAGGTCGGCCCGGACTTCGTCGTCGGCGTCCGCATGAACTCGTTTTGGTCCGCGCCCGGCGGCGAGGGTTGGGAGTTCCCCGAAGCCCTCGAGTACGCCAAGACTCTCGAAGGCACCGGCATGGTCGACTTCCTCGACGTCAGCGCATGGAGCTTCGAATGGTCGCTCGCCGGCATCGGTACGCCGCTCGGCCCCTTGGTGCCCTACGCCTCCCAGATCAAGAAGGCGACGAGCCTCCCGGTCTTCGTGGTCGGGCGCGTCGTCGACCCCGCCCAGGCGGAGAAGATCGTCGCCGACGGTCACGCCGACATGGTGGCCATGACCCGCGCCAGCATCGCCGACCCCGAGCTGCCCAAGAAGTTGCAAGAGGGACGCGCCGACGACGTTCGGCGCTGCATCGGCGCCGGCCAGGGCTGCCTCGGACGCCACATGTTGCTGAAGCCGATGACCTGCACCCAGAACCCGACGGTTGGGCGCGAGGCCGAATGGGGCATCGGCACCCTCAAACCCGCGGCGGTCAAGAAGAAGGTGCTGATCGCCGGCGCCGGCCCCGCGGGGATGGAGGCCGCCATCGTCGCGGCGCAGCGGGGCCACGACGTGACCCTCTGCGATTCGTCCGACGCCCTCGGCGGGCAAGTGAAGATGATCCTCAAGTCGCCCAGGCGCGGCGAGTTCAAGCACGTCATCGAATGGCGCGAGCGCCGGATAGCGCGGGCGGAGAACATCGACCTCCGCCTCGGCGTGGAGGTCACGCCGGAGTACGTCGAGCGGGAGGGCCCCGATGTGCTCGTCGTCGCGACCGGGTCGCGGCCGACCACCGAGTCCAAGTTCGGCGCCGCCTACATCTGGGGGTCGACCCTGGCCCGCACGCCCGGCATCCCAGGCGCCGAGCAGGAGCACGTCCACAACTCGTGGGACGTCCTCACCGGGCGCTTGGACGACCGGCGCCACGTGGTCATCATCGACGGGGTCGGCTTCCACCAGAGCGCCGACCCCCTCGAATACCTCGCCGCCAGGGGTGCGAAGGTCACCGCGCTCGCGACCGGCGGCTATTTTGCCGCCGACCTGCTCTACAACGACCGCCCAAACTTCCTCGCCCAACTCAGGGACAAGGACGTCACCTTCCACTCCCTGTCGGTAATCAAGGAGATCGGCCCCGACTCCGTCACGGTGACGAGCTACGAAACGGGCAAGGACTTCCTTGTCGAGGATGTCGACGCGGTGGTGTTGTCGCTCGGCAACGTCGCCAACGATGCCCTCTTCCACGCCTTGGAGGACAAGGTGCCGGAGATCCACCGCATCGGCGATTGCGTGACACCCCGACGCGTGGAGCACGCCCACTTTGAGGGGCACAAGATTGGCAGGCTCCTCTAGCGCCATGCCGGAACGATTCCCCCATCTCTTTTCACCCATCCAAGTCGGCTCCGTCACCTTGCGGAACCGGCTCATGACGGCGTCGCACAGCCACGACCTCTGGGGCTACGACCCGGAGGGCTACCACCGCTGGAACCTGCTCGGCTCCCGCGCCATGCATTACCACGCCGAACGGGCGCGGGGCGGGTTCGGCCTGATCACCACCGGCCAGGTCATGGTCCACCCGTCGTGCGGGACAAACCGCCCTGCGGGCTATCTCGAAGCGGTCGTCGAGGCCTACCGGCCCATCGCGGAAGCGATCCAGGGGCACGGCGCCAAGGTCTTCATGCAGATCAACCACAACGGGCGCGGCCGCGTCAGCGGCACTGACGACTGGGACCCCGTGCTGACCGCCAAGCCCGACGTCTCCTTCTACCCAGGCGCAAGCGGCGAGTTCACCAAGGAGATCGACGTCGAGGAGATCGCCGACATCGTCAAGGGATTCGGCGTCACTGCCCGGAACATGCAGCGGGCCGGTTTCGACGGCGTCGAGATCCACGCCGCCCACAGCTACTTGATCTCCGAGTTCCTCACCCCCGCCTATAACCGAAGGACCGACCAATACGGCGGCCCGTTGGAAAACCGCATGCGGTTCCTCATGGAAGTGGTCGACGAGGTCCGGAAGCAGGTCGGCGGCGAGTTCGTTGTCGGGGTGCGGCTCAACACGGAGTGGCGCGAGTTCCCCGACCCGTTCACCGTCGAGGACTCCATCGAGGTCGCCAAGCGGCTCGAGGCCTCGGGCAAGATCGACTTCATCAACGCCAGCGCCTGGAGCCTCGAACTCTCGCTGTCGGGCTTGGGGACGCCCTTCGGCCCGGTGGTGCCGGCCGCTTCCAGAGTGAAGGCGGCCCTGTCACGGACTCCCCTCATGGTCGTCGGCCGCATCGTCGATCCGGTCCATGCCGAGCAGATACTCGCCGAAGGCCATGCCGACATCGTAGCCATGGTGCGGGCCTCCATCGCCGACCCAGATCTCCCCAACAAGGCCAAGGAGGGGCGCCTCGAAGACATCTACACCTGCGTCGGCGCAAGCCAGGGCTGCATCGGCCGCCACTTCCAACACTTCCCCATCACCTGCACGCAGAACCCGGCGGTCGGACGAGAGGAAGAGTGGGGCGCCGGCACGCTGACGCCGGCGGAACGAAAGAAGCGAGTGCTGGTTGCGGGGGGCGGCCCAGCAGGCCTGGAGACCGCCGTCATCGCCGCGCGGCGTGGCCACGAGGTGGTCCTCTGTGAGCAGGCGAACGAGCTTGGCGGACAGGTGAACCTCATCGTGAAGTCGCCCCGCCGCGGCGAGTTTGTCAGCGTGGTCAACAACCGCAAGACCCAGATCCAAAAACTTGGGGTCGAGGTCCGGCTCTCGACCACCGTGACCCCGGAGCTGGTTAACGAGATCGCGCCGGACGCCGTCGTGGTCGCCACGGGCTCGACTCCCAGGACCCCTCGTCAGGAAGACCTACTCGACTATTGGTCCCCGTCAACTTACCGGGGTCTGGGAATTCCCGGCGCGGAGAAGTCCCATGTCTACACCGCGTGGGACGTCATGAACGGCGCGGCGGGGAGCCCCAAGCACGCCGTGGTGCTCGACGGGTTGGGCTATTACCAAAGCTCCGACCCGCTGGAGTACCTCGCGGCCCGGGAGAGCAAGATAACGGCGCTCACGACGCTGGGCGTCTTCGCCGTCGATATGCTCTATAACGACCGTCCGTTCTTCCTCCAGTCATTGCGCGGTAAGGACATCGCGTTCCTTCAGTTCACCGGCATCAAGGAAATCCTCGACACGGCAATAGTAGCCGCGGACCACCAGACGGGTCGCGAGTTCACCATCGAGGACGTGGACGCCGTCGTTTTGTCGGTCGGCAACGTTCCCCGCAACGCCCTATACTACGCGCTCAAAGGCCGAGTACCGGAGTTGTACCGGGTCGGCGACTGTGTGACACCGCGCAAGGTCGAGCATGCCCACTTCGAGGGGCACAAGATAGCGCGGCAAATCTAAGCAAAGGGTCCGCATGCGAGGTCGGAGGGAGGAAGCACCATGAGGTTGAGGCACGTTCGGACACTGATGCTGGTTGGGGCGATCGTGAGCCTGATCGTCGCCGCTTGCGGCGGGGACGATCCCACGGCAACACCGAGGCCGGCCCAGCCTCCTCCCCCAACGGCCACGCCAATGCCCGAGCCGACGGCCATGCCCGAGGCGACCGCCATGCCAGAGGCGACCGCCATGCCAGAGGCGACCGCCATGCCAGAGCCAACGGCCATGCCCGAGGCGACCGCCATGCCCGAAGCGACGGCCATGCCAGAGCCGACCGCCATGCCAGAGCCGACGGCCACGCCGGCGCCGACCGCCATGCCCGCGCCGACCGCCATGCCGGGTCCCACCTCCTCCGGTAGCTTCGTCGTGGCTCTCCCGGATATGGGCAATTTCGAGCTCGTCCTTGTCGTCGGCACGACGCGCAGCTACCTCGACAGCATCTACGACTACGTCGTGGGCGCCGACAACGACGGCGTGCTCGACACGAGCTCCGGCTGGGCTGAGTCGTGGGAGGTCAACTCCACTGGCGATCAGTGGACGATCAACGGCCGCGATGGCGTAACCTTCCACAACGGCGACGCCGCCACATCAGCGGACATTAGCTACCAGTTCGGCCGCTACCTGGCCGAGGACTCGCCGCTGGCCGCTGCGCGGAACGTCAAGCGGTCGGTCGCTTCGATCGACACACCGGACGACTCCACCATCGTCTTCAACCTCATGGGCCGCGATCTCTTCTTCCCCATCGTCTATCTCAGCCGGTTGGGGAATGCTGGCGGGCCCAGCCACCTGATTCCCAGCGGCTACATCGAGTCCGTTGGAATCGACGAGGCGATCAAGGAACCGGTGGGCTCCGGCCCATTCCAGTTCAACAGGGTCAGCGTCGGCGAACAGCTCGAGTTGGAAGCCGTAGATAGCCACTGGCTCTACGGCGTTCCGCGCGTCCAGACCTTGTTCTACCAGCTCATACCCGAAGTGAGCGTTCGCCTGGGCCTTGTCCGCACCGGGACGGCCGACCTCACGTTGCTCAGCAGGACCGTGATTGGGCAGATCCAAGATCAGGGTCTGCAGCTGTTCGGGCGGGAAGGGAGCGGCGTCGCGTCCTACCGGTTCGACGAACAGTGGGTCCAGGAATATGAGGGCTACGGGCCGAATCCTCTTGCCAACCCTGAGATCAGGAAGGCCCTCGACTGGTATGCCATCGACCGACAGACGTTGGTCGATGTCTATGTAGCCGGGTTCGGGACGCCCACGATGAACTCGCCCACCTCACCGCGCGATCCCGCCTACGATCCGCTGCCGGTCCCAGAGTTCGACCCCGAACGGGCGAAGCAGATTCTGGCCGAAGAGGGCTACCCCGACGGCTTCGAGATGGACCTTTGGATAGGGCCGCGCCCCGCCTTGCCCGAGGGGCCGGAGATCGCCGAACAGATGGCCGTCTGGTGGGAGCAGATCGGCATCAAGGTCAATCGCCTGCCCGGCGAGTACGCGGCCTATCGCAGCGCCCTACTGGATGGCGAGAACTTCAAGCGTCCTACGGCCTATGGCGTCTGGTTCCTCGGCTATGAAGTCCCCGCCTCGGCGCACTTCACCACGCTGCACTTTGAAGGCTTTGCCTTCGGCACGAGTTGGGACCCTGAGCTGAACGAGCTGTCCGGCGCATGGAAAGGGGCCGCCACCGAAGAGGAGTACATCGAGCGCGGCTTGGACTACATGTGGGCCAACTACCAAAAGGGCAATACCACCACCCTCTTCACCACGGGAGAGGTGTTCGCCGGAAGCGGCAGCGTACCCGAGAACTGGAACCTCGGTTCAGCGCCCTTCTCGTTCCAGATTGAGCAAGCCGCCATCATTCGATAGCGCAAAGAGCGACTGAAGAAGCGCCCTCCCGGAAGTCCAACGGGAGGGCGCTTCGCGTTTGAGGTGAACGTGGCGCAGTCGACACCAAGGGTCATCCTCGACGGCCTCATCTTTCCGGAAGGGCCCCGCTGGCACGACGGCAGACTCTGGTTCTCCGACATCCACGCCCACACCGTGATGAGCGTGGACGTCGAGGGCGACGCGCGCGTCGAAGCGGAGCTGTCGGACCGCCCCTCCGGGCTCGGCTTCCTGCCGGACGGTACGCCGCTCGTCGTTGTCATGCGCGAGCGCAAGCTGCTCGCCCTGACCACAAACGGCCCGGTCGTCTACGCCGACCTGGGTCGGTTCAATGCCGACTTCCTCAACGACATGGTGGTAGACGGGCTCGGACGGGCCTACGTGGGCAACCGGGTACTCGAAGGCTACACGGAGGATGCGGTCGCCGGCGCGGCCAGAGAAGGGCCCGGCGAGTCACTGCTCCTCGTGCCGCCCGACGGTCCGGCCGAGGTCGCCACCACCGGCCTTGTTTCACCCAACGGCGCGATCGTCACGCCCGACGGGCAGATGCTCATCGTCGCCGAGCCAAGGGCGCAGCGCCTGACCGCCTTCGACATCGGCGCCGACGGGTCGCTCGCCAACCGGCGCGTCTTCGCCGACGCGGGCGAGGCTTGGCCCGACGGCATCTGCCTCGATGCCGAAGGCGCAGTCTGGACCGGTTCGCCGATGACGGAAGAATTCGTGCGGATTCTCGAAGGCGGTGAGATCACCCATCGGGTGAAGACCCCCGGGAGGTGGGCGGTGGCCCCGGCGCTCGGCGGCGAAGACCGCCGGACGCTGTTCCTCGCCACCTGCCGCAATTCCCTCGAAAATCTGCAGCGCCTTGAAGAGGGCGAAGACGACTCGACAAGCGAGGCCGTGGGCTGGATCGAGGCCGTCCAGGTCGACACGCCGGGAGCCGGTTGGCCTTAACCCGCGCGGACAGGTCCCGACGTGGGACTAGCCTGCTTGCCAACTCACCGTTCGCAGCGCACGTGAGCTGGCTCGCCCGGCTCAGATCGCGGGAACGGGATCCTCCATCGCGTAGAGCCGGGCGCAGTTGTCCCAAAGCGCCTTGCGCTTGGTCTCGTCGCTGATGCCTGGGAGGGACAAGAATGTCTCTATAGCGTGGGGAAACGGCGAATCGAAGTGAGGGAAGTCGGTCGAGAGAACGACGTTCTCATCGCCAATGGCGTCGAAGGCATACTTTGCGATGTCTTCGCCCGCCTCCACGGAGACCACGCACTGGCTGAGGAAGTATTCGCTGGGCTTCTTTGAAAGTTCCACCTCTTCCCCGGGGCCGTACATCTCCCATTGCTCGTCGAGGCGCCACAGCAGCCAGGGCACCCAACTGAAGTTCCCTTCGAGGAACGCGACCCGCAGCCTGGGAAACACCTCTAGGACGCCCCCCATCGAGAAGCTGCCCACGGCCTGCATGAGTCCGAACGGAAAGGCGAACGTGTTGCCGAAGACCCCAGGGCTGGGATGGTTGCGCATGAAGTTCGCGTGATGCGTGGCGTTATGTCCAACGGCCGTGTCGTGGAGGCAAACGGGAACGTCGAGCTCCTGCGCCGCGGCCCATAGGGGAGCACACTCGGCGTCGTGGAAGAACTTGCCGTTGAGAGGATTGGGCTCCAGCGTTATCCCAACCATCCCGAGCTCATTCACGGCCCGCCTCGTCTCCTTCACCGCCAGGTCGACGTCATGGAGCGAGATCAGGGCGGCGCCCTTCAGACGGTCGGGGTCCTTGTTGCAGTAGTCCGCGAGCCAGTTGTTGTACGCCCGGCAGAGAGCGGCCGCCATCTCCGGCTCCATAGCATCGAAGGAGACGTGTCCCTGGGCCCAGGTGCGGAACAGGGCTGCGACGTCCACGCCTTCCATATCCATGGCCCGCAGCATGCTGTCCGGCCCGTAGCCGTCCTGCTCGGCGTCCTTGAGATAGTGGCCAACACGTGCGACTCTTGCCTCGCGGAACTTCTCACGAATCGCGTACTGCTGCACCTTCCGATTTTCGCCGGGAACTTCGAGCAGCCAGTTGTTCCGAAAACTGCGACCGGGCGACGGAATAAATGTGGGAGCGTGCGCTTGGTATTTCTGATCGAGATACCGCTCGTACATGTTCGGCGGCTCAATCACATGGATGTCACTGTCGAGTACGCGGAAACCGTTCTTCATGATGTGACCTCTCGCTCCTCGCTCAGTCCGAACTCAGGGTCGATACTCTCACAGCCTGACGCCGCGCGGCCCCCAGCGGGCCGCCATTGTACACCTCCCCGCCATTTGAATGCTGCAGCCTAAGCGGGTGAAGACAATCAATGTTTACACGGCCCTGCCATCGATCTTTGCGGCGGAAGTTATGACACGCTTGAGCCGTTCCTTCAACTCCGAACCGCAGGCGTTTCCTTGACAGCCCTAGGAGCGCGTGATAGTAGAGGGCGAAAGGCGCGGCACGAGTGGGAACTTCGGGGGATCTGCCGATGAACGCGAAGACCGCGGGACTGGACGCCGCTTCCTCGCTGGTTAAACGCTGCCCCCTCGTGTCGTCGGACTCGCACATCCTCGAGCCGGCTGATCTTTGGCTTCGGCGCGTCGACGCGGACTTTCGGCACCGCGCCCCAAGAGTCGTTCGAGTCGCCGGCAACGACGAGTGGCACGCCGACGGCGTCAAGTTTCAGAGCATCCGAGGTACGGGCTACCAGGCGGGCCTGCGGTTCACGCGGCCGGAGGAACTCTCCTTCGATGGCCAATTCGAAGCCATCCGCCCCGGAGCCTTGGACGCAGACGCCCACGTCCAAGACATGGACTTGGACGGCGTGGCCGGAGCCGTCCTCTATCCCACAGCGGGCATGCAGCTTTACAAGGTCGAGGACTCCGATCTGCTTTCAGCATGTGTGCGTGCCTACAACGACCACGTCGCGGAATTCTGCGGCCACGACCCCGAACGGCTCAGGGGTATCGCCATCCTCAACGTGGACAGCGTGGAGGAGAGCATTCGAGAGTTGAAACGCGCCCGGTCGCTGGGGCTGGCAGGGGCGATGGTCCCAGTCG
This sequence comes from Dehalococcoidia bacterium, assembly GCA_965207995.1. Classification (GTDB taxonomy): domain Bacteria; phylum Chloroflexota; class Dehalococcoidia; order SHYB01; family SHYB01; genus DAOUKH01. Next base: position 28,333 of record OZ242299.1, read on the forward strand.
GCCCGAAGGTCCGCTACGACCACCCCAGCTATGCGCCGCTGTGGGCCGCCGCCGAAGAGTCAGAAACCCCGTTGACCCTGCATATCGGTACCGAGCGCGGGGCTCCGGAGACCGGCATCGCGGCGTCGGCGATGGACCCCGTGGCGATGTCGGCATGGGCGCACGAGCTGCGGCTTTCCTTAGCCGCGCTCATCTTCGGTGGCGTCTTCGAGCGCCATCCCAATCTGAGGATCGTCGTCGCGGAGTTCGAGATCTCTTGGGCTTTCTACCTGCTGCACCGCATGGACGACACCTACCAGCACCGGGTCGCCGGGCTCAAGGGCCGCCGCTTTCCGACTGGTGCGCTTCCCAGCGACTTCTTCCGTCAGAACGTGCACATCAGCTTTCAGGAGGATGCGATCGGCGTCCAGATGCGCAGACACATCGGACCGGGCCACCTGATGTGGGGCGCGGACTATCCCCACGCGGAGGCAACGTTCCCACGCTCACGGGAAATCGTGGACGAAATCTTTGAGGGTATTCCGTTAGAGGAGAAAGCGAAGATGACGCGGGACAATGCCGCCCGCCTCTACAACTTCTTATTCGGCTCGTAGCACAGGCACGCAAGGACTAGGAGGTTTAGGGAGATGACGGAGACGGCGCTGAGACTCCTGTCCGCCGACAATCACATCGTCGAGCCGCCGGATCTGTGGACGAGCCGGATCGACGCCAAGTACCGCGACCGCGCCCCGCGCCTCGTCAAGGGAGACACCGCCGACTGGTATGTCGTCGAGGGCGACAAGTCCATCGGTTCACTGGGCACGGCGACGCATGCCGGACTCCGCCTCACATCCGACAAACCCTATGAGATTTCGCTTGAAGACCGCTGGGAGAACGTGCGTCCGGGCGGGTACGAACCCGACGAAGCGATCAAGGACATGGACCTTGACGGCGTCGACGGCGCGGTCGTCTTTCCCACGCGGGGAGTGGGGGGCATCTGGCGGCTTCAGGATTCCGACCTGTTGTCCGCGATCTGCCGAACTTACAACGACTGGATCGCCGACTTCTGCGCCCCCTACCCCGAACGGCTGAAAGGCGCGGCGATGATCAACCTCGATGACGTGCCGTGGGCGGTCGAGGAAATCACCCGGGCAAAGGGGTTGGGCCTCGAGGCGGCCATCATCACCGTGCACCCGCCGCACGAGCGGGGATACGACAAGGACGTGTACGAGCCGTTCTGGGCGGCGGCTGAGGACCTCGACATGCCGCTGTGCTTGCACTCGGGCTCGAACCGGACCCTCCGCGACGGCATCCCGATGTACCACCACGACCCTACCATGGATCCGAACGATCCCCTGGAAGTCGTCTATATCAACGCGGACCATTGGATAAAACGGTCGTTGACGTCAATGATCTTGTCGCGAGTATTTGAGCGCCATCCGAGGTTGAAAGTTGTCAGCGTCGAGAACCAGGCCGGCTGGGTGGCTCATTGGCTCTACCGGCTCGACCTGTGGTACCGTGAACGTCCCGTACGATGGGGCCGGTACGAGAGCGATATGATGCCGAGCGACTACTTCCACAGGAATGTGTTCGTGAGCTTTCAGGACGACCCCACGGCCCCGGCTCTTCGCTCGCTCATCGGAGTCGAAAATCTGCTCTGGGGCTCCGACTATCCGCATACCGAATGCACCTGGCCGGAATCGCAGCGGGTCGTTCGGGAGATCTTTGAGGGCGTCCCGGAAGAGGAACTACACCGCATCACCTATCTGAATGCGGCCGATGTGTTCGGGTTCACCGTGCCCGACAACTGGGGACGGGCGGCGTAGGGCAGGAGGCAGGGGATGCAGGAATTCGATACGGTCGTCCGCGGGGGCACGATCGTCGACGGCACCGGGATACCCCGGTACCGGAGCGACATTGGGATCAAAGACGGCCGCATCGTCACGATCAGCGGAAAGATCCCTGCCGGGGCGGCAAAGGAGATCGACGCCGGCGGCTGCATCGTCGCTCCCGGGGCCATCGATCTGCACACCCACTACGACGCCCAACTGAACTGGGACCCGTACGCCACGCTCAGCGGCTGGTTCGGCGTCACCACGGTCACCATCGGCCAGTGCGGCTTCGGATTTGCTCCTGTGAGGCCGGACGACCGCGATCTGTCCATGCGCATGATGAACCGCATCGAGGCCATACCCCTCGAGTCCATGCAGCGCGGCATCCGGTGGGACTGGGAGACCTACCCGGAGTTCCTCGACAGCCTGGATGGCCAGGGGCTGGGATTGAACGTCGCATCGCTCTTCCCGTTTTCCCCGCTGCGGGCTTACGTCATGGGCATGCTGCCGGCGCGGGAGCGACGAGAAGTCACCGCTGCCGAGCTCGACCAGATGAAGGCGCTCTTCGACGAAGGAATGCGAGCCGGCTCTTTCGGCTTCGCGGTGGACAAGAACGAAGAAGACCGGGCCGAAGACGGTGGGCCCATCCCAAGCCACGCGGCGTCGGCGGAAGAGCCCCTGGCACTCGCCGAGGTATTGGGCGGGTATGGCGTTGGGTTCATGGGCTGGACCATGGGCATTTCCCCGGACCAGGAGGGCCAGCTCGCGGTCCTCACGAAAATGCTCGAGGCGAGCGGGCGGCCGCTGCACATCGGCACCGGACCCGGTCCGGCCGGCGCAGCATGGGTCGCCGACCGGCGGTCCGAGGGATTCCCCGTCGCCCACCAGCGCGTAGGGGCATTCGTCGACACGCGGTTTAGCCTCGCGGAATTCAACCAGTTCGACTACATGCCCAGCTGGGCCCGGGGGCTCGTGGGCACGCCGGAGGAACGGTCCGCCAAGTTGCGCCAGTCCGATATTCGGGAGGGAATGAAGCGCGAGGCGGAGGTCCCTCTCCATCCGAGGACCAATTGGGAGAAGACCAGAGTCTTGCAGGTCGTCCACGAACGGAACTACCGGTACGAAGGCCTGACGGTTCCCCAACTCGCCGAAGCGATGGGTGGAATACACCCCGTGGAGGCCCTGATAGACCTGTCGCTCGACGAAGGCTTGCGCACCGAGTTCGGCTTCCGCAACGAGGGACCGGAGGTCGAGGAATCGATGGCCAAAGGCATCAAGGACCCGTACACGCACATCTCGGTCTCCGACGGTGGCGCCCACACGCGGTTCAGCGTGCTCGCGCGGTGGCCGGTCGAATTCCTGGCCCACTGGGCCCGCGATACCGAAACGCTCACCCTGGAACAGGCCCACTACAAGATCAGCGCCTATCCCGCCTGGATCGCCAGCTACCACAACCGGGGCACGCTACGGGTTGGCAAGGCGGCCGACATGATCATCTACGATCTCGACGAGCTCGGACTGCTCTACGAAAGGCCTATCTATTCCAACGACTTCCCCGGGGGCGAGCGCCGGCTGATACAAAAGGCGAAGGGGCTGCGCTACACCGTCGTCAACGGCACGGTCACCTTCGAAGACAGCGTGTGCACCGACGCCCTCCCCGGGAAGCTGCTGCGCAGCTACGAAGAAGCCATCCCGTAAGTCCTAGTTCAATCGCATCCCATCGCGGGGAGGGCAGATTTTGACCACGCCCGAAAGCCCGCAGTTTCTAGCGCACGCTGTGGGCCGGTCATGATCCACGAACTGCGCACCTACGACGTCGTCCCTGGCAAGCTGCCGGCGCTCCACGAGCGGATGGCCAAGCGCATGATTCCGCTGTTCCGGAAGCACGGGATCGAGATGACCGCCGCGTGGGTTCCCGAAGTGGGCGGAAAGACCAACCACCGCCTCGTCTATATTCTCGCCTACGAAAGCTTCGCGGACCGTGAGAAGAAGTGGGCGGCTTTCTTGGCGGATGAGGAAGTCCTGCAACTTGTCGCGGAAACGGAAGGCGGTGAGCCGTGGGTCCTGCGCAGCGAAAACACTCTGCTCCGGCCGACGGAATATTCGCCGCTTACGTAACTGTTTGTGGGAAGAGTTCTACCCTGTAGGAAGCTTGACAGGGTAGAAGAGGAAGGGTATATTCCGCCGACCCCATCGGTAGCCCATTATCTGTGGCTTTGCAGCAGAATCATTTGGGCTCAGACCGAGGCCGGATTGGCGGTGTAGAGGCAAGGAGGCGAGCCATGCGGTTCAGTTCCAAGAGATTGTTTGGCATCTTTATTGGGCTTGCTGTCATAGCCCTCATCGTTGCATCGTGCACGGGGGCCGAAGGGCCGCCTGGACCCGCAGGACCGGCGGGACCGGCAGGGCCGGCGGGACCGGCAGGGCCAGCGGGGCCGACAGGACCGGAAGGGCCGCAAGGACCGGCCGGCGGCGACGCCATGATGCCGAAGGACACGCCGGAGCCTACGGCCACGGCCATGCCGGAGCCGACGGCGACGCCTGAGCCTGAGCCCACGGCGGCGATGATGATGCCGGAGGGCGAGTACGGCGGCGTCCTGAACATACCGACGATCGCGGACATCGGCAATCGCGACCCAAGCCTGGCGGGCTACTTCTTCAACTATGGGGTCGGCGCCAACGTTTACAACGAGATGCTGCGGTTCAATTGGGAACCGCCTCGAGACAAGGTTCTTCCAAGCTTGGCCAAGACGTGGGAATTCTCGTCCGACGGGATGGCCCTGACCCTGAACTTCCACGAAGGCGTGATGTTCCACGACGGCGAGCCGTTCACCGCGTCGGACGCCGCGTTCTCGATTGACAAGAACAACGGTCGGTTCGCTTCACAGTTCGACATCGTCACCAGCATGGATGTGCCGGACGACACCACGCTCGTGATGAACTTGAGCGTGCCGAAGGCGTCGCTTCCCAGCCTGCTGGCGCATACCCGCATCATCATGTTCGGCGAGCACACCTGGGAGGCGGCCGGTGGCGACCTCACCGATGGCCCCAACATCGGCACGGGCGCCTTCATGCTCGACCCCGACCAATTCGACAGGGGTGTGTCCTACGGGCTCGTGCGGAACGACAACTTCTTTATGGAGGGGTTTCCCTTCCTCGACGGCATCAAGACCTTCGTCATTGGCGAAGAGGGCACGCGGCTGGGCCTCTTCCGTACGGGTCGGCTCGATGTCCTCGGGACTGCCGCATCGACCCTGAACGAGGAACAGATCAACGATCTTCGGGGCGATGTGCCCAACCTCCAGGCAGCCCCGTTCAACGCCCTGAACCAGTTGGTCATTGTGGTCAACTCGCAAAAGGCGCCGTACGACAACGTAAACATACGGCGGGCGATCTCGCTCTCCATCAACCGGCATGAGATGGCCCAGCTTCCTCACGTGGCGAGGCCGTCCGGCCCCCTAGTAGGACCTCCCGGATGGGGTCTGTCTGAGGAAGAAATCCTGGCGCTTCCGGGCTACGGCGATGGAGACCGTTACCTGGCGGACGTTGAGGAGGCCAAGCGGCTGCTGGCGGAAGCCGGCTACCCCGACGGCATCGACGTCGAGTTGATTAGCGCGGCCACGTCGTATCACCGCACCTCGCAGGTGGTCCTGATCGATCACCTCAGCCGCGCTGGGATCCGGGCCTCTGGGGCGCCCGTCACGAGCGCGGAGGACGTGGCGAGGAGGAACGAAGGAAACTTCGAGTTGAACGTGCAGGGCGTCGGTCTCAGCTTCCCCGATCCCGATGGAGCGTTCCTAGCCGTCCAGCCGGGCTTGTTCACGAAGCTGGAGGATGCCGAGATTTTGGACCTGTTCGCGCGCCAGTCCGTGGAAGGGGACGCTGACACCCGGGCGGACTTGGTCAGGCAGCTTCAGGAGCGGATGATCGACCAGATGAGCATCATCACCGTGGGCTGGCAACAGTTCTTCTGGGCGCTCCAACCTAAGGTTCGGAACCTCTATCCACCGCTTGGGTGGACCGACTCCAACTGGGACCACGTTTGGTTCGAAGAGTAGGGAACCTTAGCTAAGAGTCTCGAACCTCGGCTGCACGGACGTCCGTGCAGCCGAGGTTGATCGGGCAGGATAATGATTAAGTTCACCGAGCCCGTTAACGATCAGAAACTTGAGCCGGCCGACGAGGTTGGGACGCAGTTCGTCGAGGCCGGCCCGATCACGTTTGCCGTCGAGTACCGGTTCCTGTGCCAGAGGGACGCCGAGGGCGAGCTGACGGATGAAGTCAACGATCACGGGCTGACGATCCATGTTTTCGAAGGATCGTCCGGGATCAGGGCCCCCGAGCATCTTCGTTTCGACTGCTTGCTAATTCGGCCTCACTACCACTACATCAACTGGGCGACCCAGCGCCAAGAGCATATGTGGTACGACCCGGCGGCGTCCGGCGACATGGTCGAGTGGTCGATAGCCCAGCTGCGAAACCGGCTCGTGCCGATGCTCATCGAGGCGGGCGCCACGGAATTGGCGTCGCGGATCGATCTTCGAGAGGTCGAAGCCGCGCTTCCCAAGGTCGCGGCATGGGCCGAGGCGCTAAGCGAACGGGCGCAGCGGAATTGGAAAGGCCCAGTTTACCTGACTGGGGCCGGCGTCTATCCGCACTGGCGTCCCGGCGACGTTCCCGAGCACTAGACCGCGGGCCCGCGGCGCGGCCTGCGAAGGTGGTTTCCGTGCTTTTCCCTAGCTGGGTCTCCCATCGGCGCCCTAGCGCCGGGAGAACAACGACGCCCCGGGGAGCCGTCTCGGCGTGACTGGCTATACGCTTCGCCGGCTGCTGCTGATCATCCCGACGGTTCTCATCGTCTCGATGATCATCTTCTTCATCTTCCATCTGCTGCCCGGCGACGCCGCCCTCATTCAGGTGACGGAAGGCGGCACATCCTCGATGAGCGTCAGGCAGTACGAGCGGGCGCTCGAGGAGCTTGGGCTGGACCGTCCGGCAGTAGAGCGGTATGGCGACTGGATCTGGCGCCTCGTCCAAGGGGATGGCGGCAACTCATTGGTCACCGGACAGCCGGTCTTCGAAGAGTTGGCGAAAAGCCTTCCGGTGACCCTGGAACTAGCGATTCTCGCCTCCATCATGGGCATCGTCATCTCGATTCCCATCGGGGTGATGAGCGCGGTCAAGCAGGACGGCCTCTGGGACTATCTGGGACGCCTCTTCACGGTCTGCGGCCTTGCCCTGCCAAGTTTCCTGGCCGGCTCCATGCTGCTCCTAATCATGTCCGTCTACTTCAATTGGCTTCCACCCCTCGAATACACGCCGTTCCTCGAAGCGCCGATGAACAACCTCGCCCACGTCATCTGGCCTGCCACGATCCTTGCGCTGCACGAGACCGCGATTCTCGTGAGAATGACCCGTTCATCGATGCTCGAGGTCCTCCGCCAGGACTACATGCGGACGGCTCATGCCAAGGGCCTTGCCCCTCGTATGGCGGTCTTGCGGCACGGGCTCCGCAACGCGCTCCTCCCGGTGGTAACCCTAGCGGGGCTGCAACTGGCCAATCTGTTGGCGGGATCCGTCATCGCGGAGACCATCTTCGTGCTTCCGGGGGTTGGCTCACAACTGCTCAATGGGATAAGGGACAGAGACTGGGTAGTCGTGCAGACAATCGTCTTCCTCATCGCGGCGGGAGTCTTGCTGCTCAACCTGGCCCTCGATTTGATCTACGGGTTCCTCGATCCGAGGATTCGATACCAATCATGAAGACGCGGGTAGCGTAGATGCGTTGGCAGGGCTCCATGGTCGAGAAGATCCTGCCGGCCCTCGGCTGGACTAGCCGCGCCATCCCCTATTACGGAGGCAGGGCGTGGTGGCTGGCGAAGGCCAAACCGCTGGGCGCGGTCGGCGCCTTCGTCGTCTTCGCGTTGATCGTAATAGCCATCTTCGAGTCCCAGATCGCCACGCACCCACCGGTACAAACCAACGTCGCCCTTAGACTGGAGTCGCCCAACTCTACGTTTCTGTTCGGGACCGACGAGGTCGGGCGTGATCAGTTCAGCCGGCTAGTCCACGCTACCCGGCCTGCCCTCTTCGTCGCGTTCGGCTCCGTCGTAGCGGGAGTCGTCTTGGGAGGCCTGGTGGGTCTGGCGAGCGGGTTCTGGGGCGGGCCCTTCGACCTCACCGTGCAACGCTTCATGGACGGCGTGATGGCTATGCCTGCGCTGATCATGGCGCTCGCGCTGGTCGCCTCTCTCGGTCCTAGCAACCTGAACGTCGCCATCGCTATTGGGTTCATCAACGTTCCGTACGCGAATCGCTTGGTTCGTGCAACCGTGCTCAGCCTCAAAGAGGAAGTCTATGTCGAGGCGGCGAGGGCAATTGGGGCCTCGGACTTGCGCATCATGGGTAGGCACATCACGCCCAACACGATGGCCCCGGTGCTCGTCTTGATGACAAATCAGTTCGCATCCGCGCTCGTCATCGCAGCCTCGTTGAGCTTCTTGGGCGTCGGCGCCCCACCCCCGGCTCCTTCGTGGGGCGGCATGCTCAACGTCGGGGTGACTCAGTTCGCCACGCTGGCGCCGTGGTTGGGGGTCTCTACCGGTGTCATCATCTTCGTGTCGATCTTGAGCTTCATCATGGTTGGCGACGCGATGCGGGACCTTCTTGATCCTCGCCTCCGTGGGGCCGGGATCGGCCCCGCGGCAACGTGATCGCCTTCTTCGATGCTGCGTAGGAAAGAAGCAAGCACATGAGCGCACAGGCTGGAACTGCACCAACCGGAACGCTCGTAGAGCGTTGTCCGCTTGTCTCGTCGGATTCCCATATCCTCGAGACGGCCGACCTCTGGCCGACGCGGGTGGACAAGGCTTATCGGGACCGAGCGCCGAGAGTGGTCCGCGTTGGCGAGTATGACCAGTGGCACGCCGATGGGGTCAGGATCCATAGTGTCCGGGCCACCGGCTACCAGGCCGGCGTCCGGTTCACCAACCCGCAGGACCTGTCGCTCGACGGCCGGTTCGAGGAGATCCGTCCCGGCGCGCTCGACCCCCATCCGCACGTCCAGGACATGGACCTCGACGGCGTGGCCGCTGCCATCCTCTACCCCACCGTCGGTCTGCAGCTCTACCGCATCGCCGACACGGACCTGTGCTCGGCATGCATGCGGGCGTACAACGACCACGTGGCCGACTTCTGCTCCCCCTATCCCGACCGGCTCAAGGGCATCGCTATGCTCAATGTGGACAGCATGCAGGAATGCGTGAGCGAGATCGAGCGGGCGACCAAGATGGGTTTGGCCGGCGCGATGATTCCGGTGCGCCCCTACGTTCGGTACGACCACGCCAACTACGAGCCCCTGTGGGCGGCGGCGCAGGAACTCGACCTGCCGTTGACCCTCCATGTCGGCACCGAGCGATGGCGCCCCGATATTGGAATCCCGGGGGCGCCTCTCGACCCCGTGGTCTTCTCGGCTTCGGCGCAAGACCTGCGTATCTCGCTGGCGGCCCTGATCTTCGGCGGCGTCTTCGAGCGCTTCCCCCGTCTGAAGATCGTCGCCGCGGAGTTTGAAATCTGCTGGGCACTCTACCTCTTGAACCGAATGGACGATACGTACAAGAACCGCGTGGCCGGCCTGAAGGGGCGGCGCTTCAAGAGCGAAGCGATCCCCAGCGACTTCTTCCGCCGAAACGTTCATATCAGCTTCCAGGAAGACGCGATGGGCGTCGAGGCGCGTCACCACGTCGGTGTCGACCACCTCATGTGGGGAGCCGACTACCCGCACGCGGAGTCGACGTTCCCGAAGTCCCGCGAGATCGTCGACCAGATCTTCGAAGGCATCCCCGTCGAGGACAAGACCAAGATCACGCGAGACAATGCCGTGCGGTTGTACGGCTTCTCTATCGAAGAGGTCAACTAGAGGCCTGCGGGCGGGTTGGCCGATCCTCAAAGCGACGCGACGGACGAGTCCAAGGATGGAGGGAGTTCTATGGAGCAGGACACGCTGAGACTGCTGTCCGCCGACAATCACATCGTCGAGCCTCCGGACCTCTGGACGAGTCGAATAGACGCGCAATACCGGGACCGCGCGCCCCGGCTGATCAGCGGCGAAACCGCCGATTGGTACGTCGTCGAAGACAACCGGTCGATAGGATCGCTCGGCACCGCCACGCACGCGGGGGACCGCTACCGGACAGACCGGCCCTATGAGATATCGCTCGAGGACCGCTGGGAGAACGTGCGCCCAGGCGGATATGACCCCGACGAGGCGGTCAAGGATATGGACCTCGACGGGGTGGAAGGCGCCGTCATCTTTCCTACGCGGGGCGTGGGCGGCATTTGGCGGTTGGAGGATTCAGGTCTCCTCTCCGCGATCTGCCACACCTACAACGACTGGATTGCCGAGTTCTGCCGTCCTTACCCGAAGCAGCTCAAGGGAGCCGCCATGATCAACCTGGACGATGTCCAGGAAGGCGTGGATGAACTGCGCCGGGCCCGGGCGCTGGGTCTACAGGCCGCCATCATCAGCGTCCATCCCGCCCATGGCCGCGGCTATCACCGGGAAGAATACGAACCCTTCTGGTCGACCGCGGCCGAATTGGATATGCCCCTCTGCCTGCATTCAGGGTCGAACCGGAGCGTGCGCGACGGCATCCCCATGTACCACCACGACCCGACCATGGACCCCGACGAGCCGTTGGAACTCGTCTACATCAATGGCGACCACTGGATCAAACGGTCGCTCACGTCCATGACTATGTCGGGCGTGTTCGAGCGGCACCCAGACCTAAAGGTCGTCAGCGTCGAGAATCAGGGCGGTTGGGTGGCGCACTGGCTCTTCCGCATGGACCTGCGCTACAGGGAACGCAAGGGGATCTGGGGTCGGTTCAATAGCGACATGACGCCGAGCGACTTCTTCCACCGGAACATCTCCGTCAGCTTCCAAGACGACTGGACCGCCGTGGCCATGCGGTCGCTCATCGGAGTGGACAACCTGCTTTGGGGCTCGGACTACCCTCATACCGAATGCACCTGGCCCGAGTCACGCCGCGTGATCCGCGAGATATTCGACGGCGTCTCCGATGAGGACCTCGGCAAGATCACCTTTTCCAACACCGCGCGAGTGTTCGGCTTCAGCCTCTCATAGACCGCTAAGCCAAAGAACCGCGCCGGCGGGCGCCTAGTACTTGTGTCCGGCGTGCCCTTGCAAGATGTAGATCTGGGTGCCGTCCGGGCCGGTGGCGTAGCACGACATCTTCCCGTCGGTGTCGCGCTGCTCCGTGAACGGCAGGCCCTGGGCCTTCAGCGCCTCGATCACACCTGGTAGATCGTCGGTGTCCAGCGAGATGTGCTCCAGTCCATGCGCCTGCTCGGTAGGCGACTGCGCGTGGAACGTCGTGATCCGTATGCGAACGCCGCACAGATCGACGTCGATCATCCAGTCCTCTTTCCGGCCGGTCTCCTTCGCGCCGAGGCAATCGACGTAGAACCGTGCCGCCGCCTCAATGTCCGTTGCCTTGTGGTGGAGGTGGTGAAGGTCGAAGTTAGCCATGCGAGGCCTCCCTATGCCGGATTTGCACATTGCTGATTATAGGTTGACCCATCGTGGGAAGTCGCCCCCGTCTGCCAATCGGCAGAGCGGAGCGCGGCTCAGGCTGATAGGATTCCCGATACCGGCATCCTGCGATATCCGGCGCGAGCGGCAACCCGCCCGAGGTCGCGCCGGGCCGAAGGAGCAAGTCAAAGGGGGCCCTAGTGGAAAAGCATCGCCGCACCTATCCCGACATCTCGCCCTCCGGCCCCAACTACGCCAGAGCGGTGCGGGTCGGAAACCAGCTCTTCATCTCCGGCTGCACCGCCATGAAGACCCCTGCAGAAGGGGGACCGGCCATCGAACAGTTGAAGGTCGTCCTGGACAAGCTGGTCAGGATCGTAGTCGCCGAGGGTGGGACGCCGACGGACATTGTGAAGATCACCACGTTTGTGACCGACATCGGCGACTGGTGGCCCCTTCCCAACGAGCAGCTCGCGCTTTACAACGAGTACTTCGGGGACCAACACCCTGCTAACTCGCTGGTAGAAGTCTCCGCACTCGCCGAGCCGGGCCTGAACCTGGAAATCGAAGCCATTGCCGTGATCGGTTGAAGGAGACGTCGGACGAGGGAGGCCTTCTGTGGTGAAGTCGTGGGTGGAGCAGTACGAGAAAGAGCCGTATCTCCCGATGGACGACGCGGACGTCTGGGCGTTTCTCGAATCATCGTCGGTGCGGACCATAGCCATGGCCACAGTCGGTAAGGACGGCATGCCCAGCAACAGCATCATCTGGTTCTTCAGCCGCGATCGGAAGATCTACTTCAAGGCGTACAAGAAGCCGATGCGAAAGAAGACGCGCGACATCCTCAATTTCCCGTGGGTCTCCTGCACAGTCGACAATCAGATGGACGGCTTCGATCAGTTCGGCGTCACCATCCTGGGCAAGGCGCGGATGATCGAGAGCCTGGACGAGATCGACGAGTTCCAGCGGCACTTCTACGCCAAGTACATGGCGTCGGGAGACGAAGACCGGCACGCCGAGGCCCGCGCCAAGTTTCGTACAGAGCACGTGAAGGCGGAGCACGCCTTTTTCGAGATCATCCCTGAGAAGATCTTCTCGTGGGACCGCCGAAAGTGGCTCACGCTGCTGGGCGAAGCGTAGCCTCGGCTAGCCGGCTACGATGCGCCCTTGGCGGCGGTGTTCAGACCCAGCAGGCCGGTGAGCACGTCGTCATTGTGCTCGCCGACGGCCGGCATGCCCCTGAGCGGCGCCGTTTCCCCGGAGAATACGGCCGGAAGACGGGGATGCTCCATGCGGCCCCAAGGCTGGGCATGCTCGATCTCGGCGATGAAGCCGCGGGCGCGGAGGTGCGGGTCGTGGTAGAGCTGCTCCCCGGACTGCACCACGCCTGAGGGCACGCCTGCCTCCTGCAGCAATCCCATGACTTCATATGGCGTGTAGCCGCTCGTCCACTCGCCGATGCGCTCGTCCAAGGCGTGTTGGTGAAGCCGCCGGGATTCCAACGAGGCGAAGCGGACATCTGCGGCCCAGCTTGGGTCTCCGGCGGCGCAGAGGGCAGCCCAATGCGCCTCCGTGTAGCAGGCGATGACGCACCACTGGTCGTCACCCCGGCAGGGGTAGCAGCCGTGCGGGGCGGCGGCGAAATTCCGGTTGCCCATGGGCTCGAGTTGTACGCCGTTGACCAGAAAGTGGAGCAGTCCCACCCCGGTGTTGGCCGTCGCGCCCTCCGATCCGTCCACCTCGACGCACTGCCCGACTCCGGTCCGCGCTCGGTATTCGAGGGCCGTCATGACGGCGCACGCGGCGGCGGCGGCCGCGTCGAAATCCGTGTAGTACACCTTCGCCCGGCACTCTAGGGGTGAGTCGGCATAACCCCACAGGGCGGCAAGGCCGGAGTCGGACATCATCTCTTGGCCGAACGCTACGTACTTCTTGTACGGGCCCTCCGACCCGAAACCGGGCATGCCCACCGCGATGATGTCCGGCTTCACCCGCCTCAGCGCTTGGTAGCCGAGGCCGTGACCCTCGAGGACCCCCGGCGGGGAGTTGTCGATCACCACGTCGCTGAGGCGGACCAACTCCTTCAACACCTTGACTCCTTCGGCGGTCTTGAAGTCCACGGTCACACTTCGCTTCCCACGGTTGAGCTCGCCCACCATGGGCGTCAGCCGTTCCCCGCTGCGCCCTTCGTCCGGAGCGTGCTCGACCTCGACTTTGATGACGTCGGCGCCAAGGTCGGCGAGGTATCGGGTGGCGAGGGGCCCGGCCCACATGCGGGTGAAGTCCAGCACGCGCACGTCATCGAGAGGGGCGCGCTCAGGCATGGTGGTCGCCGGAGTTCTAGGTCTGTACGTAGGCTGCGCCTCCGGCTCTGCAAGGACCTCTTCGGTGTGCTGCCCGAGAGACGGCGCCGGACGGTACACATGCCAGGGAGTCTCACCCATCCTGTACGGCGCTCCGGGGAATCGGAGCGGCCCCAGGCGGGGATGCACGACCTCGGCGAACCACCCCCGAGCGCGGTTCTTCGGACTCTCCACCACGTCCTGCAGCGTGTTAATCGGGATGGCGGACAGTCCCCGCTCCTGCGCGGCGGCGACGAACTCGCCCAACCCAAACCCGCTCACGAACTCCTGCATACCGTCGATGACGAGGTCCTGGTTGGCGTAGCGGTAGTTGCGGTCTTCCCAGAGAGGCTCTTTCAGCACCTCGTTCCCCATCCACTGCGCCAGTACCTGCCAGTGGCGCAGAAAGATCACCGAGACGCTGACCCACCGCCCATCCTTGCACCGATAGTAGCCGCTTGGCGGCGGGGCGTTGGTGATGAGTCGTCCTGCCCTCCGCACGATTTGGCCGTCGAAGGCGTACTTCGCCAGGGTGAAGAGTAGGTGCCCCACGACTTCCTGGAGGGATACGTCGACGTGGCGCCCCCGCCCCGTGCTCCGCCGTCCGTTGAGGGCCGCCAGGGTGGCGAAGGCGGCGTGACGGGAGGCGAGCTGGTAGGCCAGGTCGAAGGGAGCCGCGCACGGCGGCTTGGCATCGTCGCCTTGGACGTACATCAACCCACCCATCGCTTGCGCCACGAGGTCCGACCCCGCGAAGTCCCGATAAGGACCGGTGAGACCGAACGGGGTGATCGACGTCATCACCAGCGCCGGGTTCGCCCGCGAGAGGTCGCCATAGCCCAAGCCCCGTTCATCCAGGAACCCCGCCGGGAAGCTGTCGAGCACGACGTCTGCCGTAGCCGCGAGGTGGCGTAGCCGCGTCCGGTCGGCGGCGGAGGCGAGGTCGAGGACAAGGCTGCGCTTATTGGTGTTGAAATACAGGAAGTAGAGACTGCCTTCGGGATGCTCAACGCCTTGGGCGAACGGGCCGGTCCCACGGGCCGGGTCTCCGTCCGGGGGCTCAACCTTGACGACGTCCGCGCCCATGTCGGCGAAGAGCTTGCCGCAGTGTTGGCCCATCGGGCCGCCAAGCTCCAGCACCCGGAGGTGCCCCAAAGCCGCCGGCGGCCGGGCTTCAGACGGGGTCGAAGTCGTCATGCGTGAGAGACCGGGCCCTCATTTAGCGGATTGGCCGGCGGCTTCCAGAACCTGAGGCCGCTTTCGCTTGTCCCAGGACAGGATCTTTGTTGGGGTTATTTCGACCCAAAGATGCTCGAGGTCCCGCATGATGTTGGCCCAAGGAGACGTCGGCCTTGGGCGAATGCCTTCCGCCTGCGCGGCCTCGGCCCGCCGCCTGATGTGCGTCTGGACCGCCGCGATGAGGTCCTGGTCGTCGACGACCTTCGCCACGCCGGTGATGGCCGCCCCATACACCTGGTTGCCGTCGCCGTTGGGCGTGACCGCTGCGGTGAGGCACACGTTTGGGTTCTCCATGATGTTGCGCACCTTTTTCTTCAACGGCTTCGCGAAGCAGTTGAAGTAGATCTTGCCTTCATAGATGTAGACCCAGATCGTCGTGCAGTGCGGTATCCGGTCGTTCCCGCAGGTGGCGAGGTAGACGTCCTGCGCCTCGGGCGTCTCGAGGAACGCCCAGACCTCCTCGTCGGTCATTCTCGGATACTGGAAATTGTAGGTGCCGTAGATTCCTGCATCGGTCGTCATAGCGCGTTCACTCCTTGCCTGGGCTGATGCCCCTTGCCCGTCAGGCGACCTCGGCCACCAACTCGATTTCACAGCAGGCCCCGAACGGCAGAGCGGCGACGCCAACCGCCGCCCGGGCGTGCCGCCCCGACTCGCCAAAGGCCTGGACCAAGAGATCGGAGGCGCCGTTCGCTACCTTGTGCTGCTCGGCGAAATCGGGAGTCGAATTCACCACGCAGAAAAGCCGAACGATGCGGACCACCCTATCCAGGCTTCCCAGGTGCCCTTTCAGGCTGGCCAATGCCGCCAAGGCCGCATGGCGCGCTGCGTCGTAACCCTGTTCTACGGTTAGCTCCGCCCCCAGCCTTCCCGGCACTCTGGCTCCATCCGCGTCTCTGCCGAGGTGCCCCGACACAAACGCCAGATTCCCCGCGACCACAACCTCGACGTAGTTGGCGGCGGGTTGAGGCGCCGGCGGCAGGCGGGCGCCGTGGCGTTCGAGCCTTGCCTCTATGGTGGAGAGGATCGTGTCGCTCATGGCCCGTCAGACCTCCCGCCGCCCGCGTCCCAAGCGCGGGTCCCAGATGTCGCGCAGCGCGTCGCCGAAGAGGTTGAACCCGATGACAAGCCATGAGATGGCGAGACCTGGGAAGATGACCAGCCAGGGGGCGGTCACGGCGAAGTCGCTAGCGTAGCCGGATAGCATGCGGCCCCAGGACGAATGCGGGGGCGGAACGCCCAGCCCCAGGAAGCTCAGCGTTGCCTCTATCAGCACCGCTACCCCCAGGAAACTGCTGGCGAGGACGAGGTACGTCGCGGTCACGTTTGGCAGGATGTGCCGGACCATGATGCGGAGTTGCGAGGCTCCCAGGGCTCGCGCCGCCTCCACGTACATGTTCTCTTTCGCCGAAAGGACGGTGCCCCGTACCACGCGGACCGTACTGGGGATAAAGATGATGGCCAGGGCTAGGACCACCTTGTCGGGGCCGCTTCCCAGTGTCGCCACCAGCACCAAGGCCATGAGCAGATCGGGGAGGGAGAGCATGATCTCGACGATCCGCTGGCTCACGCTGTCCAGCCGGCCGCCCATGTACCCCGCGGAGACGCCCAAGGCGAGCCCGACAAGCGTCCCGAAACCCACCGAGGCAAAGCCCACGAACACCGAGAGCCGTGCGCCGTGCACCATCCTGCTCCACTGGTCTCGCCCCAGATCGTCGGTGCCAAACCAGTGGTCCAAGCTGGGGCCCTGGAGGCGCACCCGGAAGTTCCCCTCGTTGGGATCGCTGAAGCTGAAGATATCGGCGCCGATTGCCAGGACCACGATGACCGCGACCATGAAGAGGCCGATAAAGCCGATGGGGTGGAGGCGCATCAGCCGCCACGTGCGGGCCGCGCGATCGAGCGCCCACGATGCGATGGCCGTGGTGGGCCCGTTGGGCGACCGTTGTCTCGACATCCGCATCACTAGAAATCGACCCCTACGATTGGACGCTTACTCTTGGGTCAAGCCAGCCGTACATCAAGTCCACCACCAGGTTGATCACGATGAATAAGCCGGCCAGACAGAAGACTATTCCCTGAACAACGGGGTAGTTCCGCACTTCGATGGAATCGAGGAGCAGCTTCCCAAGGCCGGGCACGGCGAAGATGTTCTCCATAACGACGGTGCCGCCGAGGAGGTTGCCGAAGCTGACGCTCATGACGGTTACTACCGGTATCAGGGCGTTTCTCAACCCGTGGCGAACGACCACCGTGGGATTCGACAATCCCTTTGCTCTCGCGGTCCGAATGTAGTCTTCGCCGAGGACTTCGAGCAGCGACGACCGCGAGATTCGTGCCACGATCGCCATGAGCGCCGTGCCGATGATGAGGGCGGGGAAGACCACCTGGGACAGGTTGTCCGTTGGGGTGTCCCACAGAAGGTTTCGCCCAAACGGCGGCGACCAGTCGAAGAACCGCTGCGCTATGAGCAAGACCAGCAGCCCCAGCCAGAAATTCGGCACCGCGAGGAAGGTGATGCTCCAGAGGCGCGATACCAGGTCGATGATGCTATTCGGCCTGAGGGCCGAGGCGACGCCCAATGGGATTCCCATGAGGATGCCGAAGGCCACGGACATCACGGCGATCTGCGCGGAGAGCAGCATTCCTTTACCGATCTCGCTGGCGACGGGCCTCCCCGTTGCTATGGACTCTCCGAAGCTGGCCCTGGAGACGTCCGCGAGCCAGTCGAAGTACTGTACGGCGATGTGGCGGTTGAGCCCGAGCTGCTCGCGGAGCCGTTCCAGCTCGTCGGGATCAACCCGTACGTTGACGACGTCGGCCCCGGGGCCCAGTAGGATCAGGTACGCGACGTCTCCCGGCACGACGCGCATGAGCAGGAACACGAGGAACGTCGCCCCCAGGAGCGTGGGCACCACCAGCAGGATTCTTCGTATGAAGAATGCAGTCCGTGGGTTGCTCATCGCGCTCCGAGGTTACACGCTCACAGTCTAAGCGAATGGCCCCCCTTTTCGGGGGGCCATTCCAAGGGGTCGTCTTGCGAAAGGGCCTGCTTGGGGCCGGGGCTACTGCACCCTTCCATCGTAGAGCCACTCCGCCCGGTCGTGGTAGAACTCTCCGTTGGCGTTGTCATAGCCCATGAAGTGGTTCCACATGATGAAGTTCGAGAAGCTGTCCGACGCGGGGGCGATGGGCATTTGCTCGAGGATCCTGTCTTCGATCTGGGTCACGAGTTCAAGCCTCTTCTGCGGATCGAGCGTCGAACTCTGTTCCACGAACATCTCGTCGACGACCGGGTCGCTGAAGCCGGTGATGTTTGAACTCCCGTTGGTTCTGAAGAACTGACCGATCCACACGTCCGGCTCGGGCAATCCCGTCACCCACGCGAAATAGACCATGTCGAACCCTAAGCTGTTGAACTGCTCGAAGAAGCTTGCACGGTCGGGGTAGGTGTCCGCCGTCACGTTGATTCCAACCCTAGGCAACTGGGTGGAGACCCACTCAACCCATCGTGTGATCGAGGCTGAATAGCCGCTATGGAGAATCGTGACGTCGATGCCGTCGGGATAGCCCGCTTCGGCGACGAGCTGCCTCGCCTGCTCGAGCTCCGCCTCCTTCGCGTCTCCGGTAGCCCATCCCGGAATCTTGTTCCATATTTCGTCCGCCTTCCGGGCGCCGGGCCACAACCCTGGCTGGTAGAGGCTTACCGAGGCTTGCCCATTGCGCACGATCGCGTCGTGGCTCTCACGGTCGAGCGCGAGGTTCACCGCCTGTCTAAGCAGCACGTTGTCGAAGGGCGGGCGCGTCGTGTTCATGGCGACGCCCCAGATGCAATTGCACGGCTCGAGTTGCCACTCCCCTTTGCCCTCGGCCACGAACCTCTCGTACTCAGCGCGCTGGTCCGCGCCCGAGCTCACTCGGGCCCGGTCCAGCCGTCCAGTGAGCACTGCCGCCGTCGCGGCGAGCGTGTCGGAGATGATCGGAATGACGAAGGCGTCCAGGTAGGGGAAGCCCTCCTTCCAAAAGTCGGCACGGGCCTCCATCTCGACCACGGACCCAGTATCCCAACTGCCGATCACGAAAGCGCCGCTCCCCATCGCCTCGGTCTTGAGGGCGTCCCGGGGGGTGCCGTCCTGCACGATGCCGCAGAAGTTCATGGCGATAAACTTGGGGAAGGCGGCGGCCGAGTAGGCTAGGTTGATTTGGACTGTCCGGCTATCCAGCGCCTCGAAGGGGTTGCCCTCCGCCAGGTAGACACTCATCGCCCCGCACTTGGTGGACTGGGCCTCATCGGGCACAAGGCCGACCATCTTGTTGAGGCTATAGACCACGTCCTGCGCCTCAACGGGCGAGCCGTCGGCGAAGGTGGGGTCTTCCCTGAGATTGAATACGGCGGTGGTGCCGTCGCCCACGTACTCCCAGGACTCGCACAGGTCGCAGACGAGCTCCGTACCAACGGGGTTCATGAGCAGTGTGCTGTAGAGCTGCGCGATGTAGAAGAGGTCGATCGCGGCGACCGACGCGTGCGGGTCGAGGTGCGGCGGGTCTCTTCGCTCGGAGCGAATCAGTGTCCCGCCGCGCTTGATGCTGGGGCCCTCCGTCGGCGTGGGCGGAGGCGGCGTAGCCGTCGGCGCAGGCCTGGGCGTCGCCGTTGGCTCGGGCATAGCAGTGGGAGCCGGCATGGCCGTGGGAGCCGGAGCCTCGCCCGGCGCGGGTGCTTGAGCGCCTGCCGGCCCTTCAGCGCCCGCCGGCCCTGCTGGCCCCGCCGGCCCTGCTGGCCCCGCCGGCCCTGCCGGCCCTGCCGGCCCCGCCGGCCCAGGCGGTCCTTGCGCCCCACCGCATGCCGACGCAACGAGCGCAATGACGATGCCTACGGCGAGAATCACCATCAGTTTTCGGGAAATAGAGGGAGCCATCTTCCGGCCTCCTGAAGTGCGGGCGCGCAGCGCGCGTCGCCCCGAAGCTGAGCCCCACGCGACAGATCCATCCGAAGTTGGGGCAGCGTTGCTCGAATCTAGTAACATAGCCCCGAACCTTTGTCAAGCAAATCCTAACGCATTTTGACTATATGCGCCCCACTAGTCGATCGGTTTCGTAGTGTGAGAATGATTTCACAAACGATTTTCGTTGCACAGTCGCCGGCCGGCCCGCCGCCGGCACAATAAGGAAGAGTGCATTATGGCGCCGGACCTCGCATTCGTGTCCGCGGTGCGGTTGGCGAGGATGATCGCCGACCGGGATGTGTCGCCCGTCGAGGTGGTGCGGGATCTCCTCGACCGCATCGACCGGCTCAACCCCAAGCTGAACGCCTACCTCACCGTCTGTGGCGACGAGGCGTTGGCCGCAGCTCGGGACGCAGAAGACACCCTCATGCGTGAGGTCCCGACCGGCCTGCTGCACGGCGTCCCCCTCTCGTTCAAGGACCTGACGGCCACCAAGGGGATCCGCACGACGATGGGTTCCCTCCTGTTCAAGGACAACGTCCCGACTCAGGATGCCATTGTCGTCGAGCGCGTGAAGCAGGCCGGCGCCATCATCCTAGGGAAGACCAACACCCCCGAGTTCGCGGCGTGGAGCACGACGGAGAACCGCCTCGGCGACCCTTGCAACAACCCGTGGGGCGTGGGCCGGACCGTGGGGGGCTCCAGCGGCGGCGCGGCCGCGGCGGTGGCCGCCGGGCTCGGCCCCGTAGCGCTTGGCGGCGACATGGCCGGCTCCATCCGCAACCCCGCCGCGTTCTGCGGTGTTGTCGGCTACAAGCCCTCCCGCGGGCTTGTGCCCATGGCGTCCGGTCCCCGCCCCGTATTCAGCGCCTTCGGCCAGCAGGGGCCGCTCTCCCGCACCGTCGAGGACTCGGCGCTCCTGTTGCGGGTCATCGCCGGGTACGACCGCCGTTACCCCATCGCACGGCGCGAGCGTCCACCCAACTTCCAAGCAGGCCTATACGACCGCATCGACGGGCTCTTCATGGCTTGGTCGTCCGACTTCGGATACGCCGCCGTGGACCCGGAGGTCGCGCGCATTGCAGAGGACGCCGCGCGTGCTTTCGAGGGCCTGGGAGCCGTGGTCGAGGCGCCGACGATCGCCTTCGACGACCCCTGGGACATCTACGAGCCCATTGGCATATCTGCGCTCTTCTCCATGTACGAGACAGTCCTGGAGACCAAGGGAGACCTGCTGACCGATTACGTCAAGGACCGGGTCAGTGCCGGCAAGTCCATCACCGGCGCCGACTATGCGCTGGCCATGGGCCGGCTCGAAGTCTTTACCGCCAGGATGGACGACTGGTTCGAGCGCTACGACATCCTTCTTACCCCGACGCTCGCCGCCGCCGCCTTCCCTCATGGCCAATTCCCCGAAGAGCTCGGCGGCAGGACCGTGGAGCACCCTTGGCGCAGCTTCACGCCGTTCACCTACCCGTTCAACCTCGCCGGCAACCCGGCTGCCACCGTGCCCTGCGGATTCACGTCGGAGGGGCTGCCCGTCGGGCTGCAGGTCGTGGGAGCAAGAGGCGCCGACGCTCTCGTGCTCCAGGTCTCAGCCGCGTTCGAACGGGCCAGGCCTTGGGCGGCCACGCGTCCCAGTCTCGACTAGACATGGCCGACGCCTACAACGTCCAGGCGATCACCATCTGGAACAGCCGGGAGGCCGTCCCTACGGTGCGCCTATTCCCGATCGCCAACGGCCTGCTCTACCTGCCGCGCGGACAGACCCGCGGCCACGGCGGCCCGGCGTTCCTCTTTGCCCACCGCTGGGCGGGCTACCACTCCGACCCCTTGCCCCGGGAGTTGGGTCCGGCTCTCGCCGCGCAAGGGTACGGCTTTCTCAGCTTCGCGCTGCGGCGGCGCGGCATCGAAGGACAGGCGGTCGCGAGCCCCGAGGACGACAGTGCCGATCTTGGGCTTGCGCTAGACCACATGGCGGCGCTCGGCTTCACCGACGTCTTCCTCGTGGGGGAGGAGGTCGGCGCGCTCAGCGTGGCGCGGTTCGCAGCCAAGCGCCCCGATCTCCGCGTCAAGGGAGTTGCGCTAGTGCGGCCGACGACGGATCTAAGCGATTGGCTTTCCGGCGCCATTGGCGCGGCAGGCTATGGGGAACGACTCGAGGCAGCGGCGCGGGCACTTCGCTATGGCGCCGGTCTCCACGAGTACGTCGACCTCGAACCTACCGGTCCGGACGGCGTATCGATGAAGATCTTCCAGCCCTCGAACCTTTTCCTTGCTTGGTGGGGAAGGGCCGCGGATACCCGGCTCAGCCGCGCCGTCGAGACCATCATGGCCCCGTTGCTGCTCGTCGGCGGCGACGCAGCCTGGACCAACACCCTCGCCCAGAGAGCTGGGGTCTCCCGTAGCGTCCATTCAGTCCAAGCGGAGACGGCGGAGGATACCGCCGGGGCCCTAGTCGAGTGGGCCCGCGGGCTGGTGCCGCCCCCTGCCGGCCCTCCACCCAAAACCGAGGTTGTCACCGTCGCGGCCAAGGACGGCCGAAGCCTCGTCGGCCTTCTCTGGACGCCGGCGGAGTCTCGCGCCACGGACAGTGCCGTCATCTACGTGCACGGCATTGGGTCGGTGCCGTTCCGCAACGTCGCGGGCATGCTGGCGCCGGTGTACGCGGAGCACGGGCTGGCGACGCTCAGCGTAGGACTACGCCGGAGCGGCGCCGAAGGCCGCATGACCGCCCCGCCGCGGATGGACGCCGAGGATATCGACACGTGGGTAGGCTTCCTCGCCGAGCGGGGCTATCGGCGTGTCGTCACCAGCGGACACAGCAACGGGAGCATCTCCGTCACGCTGCACCAGGCCCTCTTCCACAACCCGCTCGTCGTCGCCAACGTGCACATGGCGCCCACCGCCGAGCACGCCGACTGGATGCGCCGCGGCCTCGGCGACGAGAAATACGCCGCGACGGTGAAGCGGGCTCGGGAATTGGTCGCGGCGGGCAAGGGCGATCACGTCATCGCCGAGTGGTCGGAGCGGCCCCACCCGGACCCCTACAACGCCCTCATGCAAATCGTGATGCGGGCCGACTGCTGGTTGGAGATGTGGGCGCCGGAGACCATCGCGGCACATTCCAAGAGGATCGCCGAGGTCGACGTGCCGATCATGATGCTGTCCGGCTCCGAGGACAACTTCAACGACCGCGCCCGCATGCACGAGCTGGAGGCCGCGGCGGTTCGCTCGCCGGCCGTAGCCCAACGCTGGTACGAGCATTGCAATCACGCCTTCGACGGCTTCGAGCGCAGGGTCGCCACGGACGTCGTGGAATGGCTAGCCGCCCAGGGCGCGATTGCAACAACGCCGCCCGTCGAAAGGGCCTGACGGATTCAGGCGGGAGCGAACTTGACCAGCGTCCACTCGGTCGTGACGTCGTCGAACCTGACGTGGACCGGCATGTCGATCTCAATGGCCTCGAGCGGGCAGTCGACGATGCCGGTCACCATGCGGGGCCCCTCGTCGAGCTCGACGACGGCATAGGCATAGGGAACATCACCCATGAAGGAAGGATTGGCGGGCCGCCTGACCAGGGTGAAGCTGTAGACGCGGCCCCTCCCGCTCACCGGCTCCCACGCCCATTCCGACGACAAGCAGTGCGGGCAGGTGTGCCGGGGGTAGAAGAAGAAGCGGCCGCAGGCGCGGCAGCGTGGGATGACCAGCTCGTGACGCTTGGCTGCCTCCCAGAAGGGCTTGGTCAGTTCGGGGTCCGCGGGTATCGGGACGGGCTTGGAATAGCCGTCTTCGCTCATCGGCGCCCTATTCCGCTGCTTCCGATCCGAGCAGGAGCGTGAACATCACGCTCGCGTCGCCCCCTCAGCCGTTTATCGTGCAGAGGTCCGGCTTCGGTACTTGGCGCTCCCCACCCCGGCGCATGATCTGGCGTGCCCCTTCGACCACCTGCCGGAAGCCCCCGCCCATGCCGGTGATCTGGCCGCCGGATAGCTGGCCGCCGTCCGTATTGATGGGGAACGTCCCCTTGTACGTCGTGTCGGTCGATTCGTAGAAGGCCCCACCCTCACCCTTTTCGCAGAACCCGGCATCTTCGAGGCTCACGGCCGCGAGGACCGTGTATCAGTCATAGAGTTCGGCGAACTGGACGTCCCCCGGGCCGTAGCCGGCCATCTCGAAGGCCTTCTGGGCCGACACCTCGACGGGCGTCGTGGTGATGTCGGGACTCTGCCAGATGAGGTCGTGCGTCGAGTGCGCCCCCACCCCAAGGATGAAGGCCGGCGGATGGGGCAAGTCCCTGGCCCGTTCCGCCGAGGTCACCACGCAGGCGAAGCCCCCCGCGCATGGCATGACGCATTCCAAGAGATGCAAGGGGTCGCAGACCATTGGAGAGTTCAACACTTCGGCGGTGGTCAGGGGCTTGCCGTGGAAGACCGCATTCTCGTTGGTAAGCGCATTGAACCGTTGGTCGGCGGCGACCTTGGCGAACTGCTCGTCCGTCGAGCCGAACTTGTTCATGTGCCGCTGCTTGATCAACGCGTAGATGCCGTTGGCCGCGACCACCGGCCCGTAGGGATGCTCGAACTCCGTCTTGATGCTCGCCCCCGATCCATGCCCGCCCTGCCCAAAGGCCGGGTCCCTGCTCCCCCCGAAGGCGCAAAGCACGTAGTTGGCGAGCCCCGCGTTGACGGCCATGGCGGCGAGCCCGATCGACTGCGCCCCGCTGGCTCCCATGAGGTGACTGCCTTCCAGGAAGGTAGGCCGGAGCCCCAATCGCTCCGCCAGCGTAATCGGGCTGAAGTCCTCGGCGGAGGTAATGAGGCCGTCGATGTCGTCGCTGCGTAGGCCGGCATCGTCGATGGCCAGCTTCGCGGCCTCAATGCAAAGAGAATAGGCCGACCGCCCGGGATAGTTCCGTTTGGTTGGAAGCTCGCCGATACCGACGATCGCGGCCGCGCCCCGTAGGCTCATCTTGCCTCGCTCCCCTGCCGTACGCTGGGTCGAGTATAGCCCGCGGCCTGGGGCGGCACAACGCGAACCCCATGCCGCGGTGTAGAATCCCCACGACCCCTTCACTGAAACGACCATGGAGTTCCTCTTCTCCCCCGAGGACGAAGCATTCCGAGAGGAACTTGCGGGCTTCATCGACCGCGAGCTTCCGTGGGACTGGCGGGCCTTGGATGTCGACGCCGAGGAGCTCGAACACGCACCGCTCATCCAGCAGTTCCGGAGGAAGTTGGCGCAAAGAGGCTGGCTCACGATGGCGTGGCCCCGTGAGTACGGAGGCAGCGCGGCGCCACACCTGCGCCAGCTCGTTTTCAATGAGGAGACCGCCTACCGCCGCGTACCGGCCACGGGAATGGGCGTGAACATTCTGGCCCCGGTCCTGATGATCCATGGGACCTCCGAACAGAAGCGCTTCTTCCTAAACAAGATTGCCCAGGCGGACATCGACTGGGCCCAGGGTTACTCCGAGGCCGATGCCGGCTCCGACCTCGCCTCCCTCCAGACCGCCGCCGTCGAGGACGGCGACGACTTCGTGGTCACCGGAGCGAAGCTCTGGAATGGGGCGCACAACGGCGCCGACTGGATGTTCATGCTCGTCCGGACCGACCCCGACGCGCCAAAGCACCGCGGCATCAGCTTCCTCCTCGCCGAAATGGACAGCCCCGGCATCTCCGTCAGCACCTTTCCCATGATGTACGACGGCTCCCGTAGCCTGGTCACGTTCGACGAGGTTCGCGTCCCGAAGCGGAATCTTGTGGGAGAGAAGAATCAGGGTTGGTACGTGGGAGCCGCCTCACTTGACTTTGAACGGTCCGGTGTCGGCGTTCCCGCCAGAGCGAGGCGCTTCTTGGAAGAGATGACCGCCCGCTACCGCGTAACGGGGAGCCCGAACGGTGCCCCCTGGGACGACACGATTATTCGCCATCGAATCGCGGACATGGCGGTCGAAATCCAAGCGTGCCGGCTCATGTGCTACAACGTGGCATGGAAGCAGAGCCAGGGCTTGGTCCCCAACCAGGAGGCCTCGGTGGTCAAGCTGCTGGGCACCGAGATGGAACAGCGCCTCTTCCTGCTGGGCATGCGTCTGCTCGGCTTGTGGGGCCAGATCGGAAGCAGCGAGCCACGGGCCCCACTCGAGGGCAGGATCGAGAGCGGCTACCGGCGCTCCATGTATTTGACGGTCTACGGCGGCACGTCCGAAATCCAGCGGAATATCATAGCGACGCGGGGCCTGGGGCTTCCCAGGAATTGATCCTCGCGCCGGTGCCCAAGGGAGGTACAGCATGCAGCACGGCGAAGCGGCGGGATTCATCGAACGGACACTTTCTCTGGAGAAGCCCGTAATCGGCTTGGCCTTCGTCGAAGCGCAGCCGGAAGGCGTCTCCCGGATCGGCAAGGCCGTCCCGTCCACCTGCGCGTTCTGGCGCGAGGCCGAGACCGACATCTTCTATGCCGACGCGTCCGATCACTTCAACTGCGCCCTCGGGGCGATGGTCATGGGCTTTCCCCTACCCGATGAGACGATGGGGCGATTGATGGAGGACGTCGGGATGATGTGCGGAACGTCCTACGTGCGTGAAGAGGAAGTGGAGAAAGTCCCCAAGTACGACCGGGCATCCGCCGGGATCGTCTACGGTCCCCTGAGCCGGTTCCCCGTCGATCCCGATCTCGCGTTGGTCTGGACCACGCCGCGGCAAGCGATGCTCGTTGCGGAAAGCTCCGGCCTCATGAATTGGGCCGCGGGACATGCCGGCGTCTACGGCAGACCGGGCTGCGCGGCCGTTCCCATAGCCTTGGCGGAGGGCAGGACGGCACAGTCCTTCGGCTGCGTCGGCATGCGGATCAACGCAGCCGTTGAGGATGACCTGATGCTGATGGCCGTCCCAGGCGGCAAGCTCGACTCACTCGTCACCGAGCTCGGTCGGATGAGCCAAGTCCACGGCCAATTGGATACGCACTACCGCGAGCGGGCCGCGGGCCTTCAGTCCCAATAACCCAGCGAGGAGCGTCCCGATGCCGTACTGGACGTACGCGAAGCACGACGACGAACACTACGCGGTCTTCACCATGAACCGGCCCGACCGTCTCAACGCCTTCGGCCGCCAGATGAACGCCGAGCGCCGGGAGGCCATGGCCGACTTCAACGCCGACCCCAACATCTGGGTGGCCATCGTGACCGGCACGGGCAGGGCCTTTTCTGCGGGGGCGGACCTGAAGGAAATGGCCCAGCGCAATGAAGACGACGATGGGGACTTGTCTGGGGAGCGCGCCGACGCCGCGGACCAGCCACGGGGGCCGGGCATCTTGTCACAAAGCCCCAAGCCCATTATCGCGGCCGTGAACGGGCTCGCGCTCGGCGGCGGAATGGAGGAGGCGATGGACTGCGACATCCGCATCGCCTCGACGGATGCGACCTTCGGCCTGCCGGAGGTGAAGCGCGGCATTCTTGCCATCTATGGCATCCATCACTTCGCCAGGGTGACACATTTCGGCGAGGCCACGTACTACGCCCTGACCGGCGAGACCATGTCTGCGGAGGAGGCGCGCCGCATCGGCTTCGTCCACGAGGTCGTTCCGCCGGAGCGGCTGATGCCGCGCGCCATCGAGATTGCTCAGGCCATCGCTGCCAACGCACCGCTCGCCGTGCAGGCGACCAGGAAGATGATGCACTTCTGGCGTCGCCTGGCGATGGAAGAGTCGCAGAAGTTCGGCGACGTGATCTACGCCCAGATCAACCAATCGGAGGACGCCAAAGAAGGGCCGTTGGCCTTCACGGAGAAGCGCCCGCCCCAGTGGAAGGGGCGCTAACGGCGGCATCTTTCTCCACCTGGCCCGGCTTTGCCCCAAGCCTGTTGGAGCCGCCCATCTTCGGCCCCACTACCGCACTGTCCACCATGCGGGCGCGGCCCGCGCAACCGCGTCACGGAGCTACGGCCCAGACACTCGAACGTCAGCCCCTCTCAGTCTGGGATCGAGAAGGTCGCGCGCCGCGTCGCCCATGGCGGCGAAGCCGAAAACGGCGAAGGTGATAAACAGGGCAGAGGAAATCGTAAGCCAGGGCGCCGTGTTGGCGTGCTGCCGGACCCCTTCGGAGAGCATCCTGCCCCATGAGGGCTCAGGCGGTGGCGAGGCAACGCCGAGGAAACTCAGCGCCGCGACGACGACGATCGCCCAGCCAATCTGGTTCGTGACAAGCACCATCAGGGAAGCCAGGGTGTTGGGCGCAATGTGCCGGAACATGATCCTTGCGTCCGAGGCTCCAAGCGATCGGGCTGCTTCCACGTAGACCTCCTCCTTGGCGCTCAGCGTCACCGAACGCACCACCCGGCTCGCTATCGGCACGACGACAACCGCGAGGGCGATCACGACGTTGATGTCGCTAGGTCCCAGGAGAGAGACGATGGATAGGGCCAAGATCAACGTTGGCAACGAGAGGAGCCCGTCGACGATCCGCTGTATTCCCAGGTCCACCCAGCCTCCGCGAAAGCCGCTCACCAGCCCCAAGACCGCCCCGATGAGGCTGCCCGCGACCACAGAGACCACCGCCACGAAAAGGACGGGCCGGGCGCCGACGATGAGTCGGCTGAGTTGATCGCGCCCAAAGTTGTCCGTGCCGAGCAGAAACGTCCCGCCGGGCTCCTCGAACAGATTGTCGTAGTGCGGCTCTAGGGGGTCGAAGGGAGCGATCAGGGGCCCAAAGACCGCGAGCACCGCAGCGACGAGCACCACGACCGCGCCGACGGCCCCCAACGGCTTGGCGCGGGCCGTACGGAGTACGCTGAGCGTCACGCGACCCAAGTTCCTCATCCTTCGGCTAGACACCAGATTGCTCCGTCATGTCTCGTACCGGATCCTCGGGTCCAACCAGCTATACAGAGCATCGATCACAACGTTCAGGGTCAATATCATCACGGCAAACAGCGTCACGATCGTTTGGACCGTAATCCACTCCCGGCCAAAGATGGCGTCAACCATGCGCGAACCGATGCCGGGGAGTACGAAGATCTCCTCTACGATCACCGCCCCGGCCAGCAACGTGCCGGCCTGCACCCCGGCTACGGTGAGAATCGGAAGCAAGGCGTTGCGGAGCGAGTGCCGTCCGATGACGACGTGCGAAGGCAGCCCCTTTGCCCGCGCGGTGCGCACGTAGTCCTGTCGCAGGACTTCCAACATGGCGGACCGCGTCATCCTCGCCAATGCGGCCGAATTGCTATGCCCCAGCACCAACGCGGGGAAGATCAGTTGTGTCAGGTTCTCCAGCGGGTCGTCGGTAAGCGACACGAACTCCAATGGGGGAATCCACTGGAAATACTTCACCAGGACGAGAAAGACGAGCGCGCCGACCAGGAAATTCGGCATCGCCAAGCCGGAGATGGCGAATGTTCTGCCGAGGTAATCCCACACGGAGTCTTGCTTGATCGCTCCAATCACGCCCACGGGGATCGCTATGGCGAAGCTGATCAGCAGCGAAAGCGCGGCCAATTCCGCCGTGACCGGAAGCTTCCTGGCGATGTCGTTGAACACGGGCTCGCCGCTGACCAAGGACGTGCCTCCGTTGAGGCGCACCATGTCCCAAAGCCAATTCAGATACTGGGCGAAGAGCGGCCGGTCCAGCCCGAGCTGCGCGCGGAGCGCGTCGTATTGCTCCCGGTCCAACGTCAGCCTGCCGCCGTCGGTCAGGAAGTTCAGGGCGACATCCCCCGGCAGGAGCCTGAACATGTAGAAGATCACCAGCGAGACCACGAGGACCGTGGGGATCATCAGGAGGAGGCGCCGGGTCAGATAGTTCTGCATGGGGCTAGCCCTGGATTCTTCCTACGCGGTCCCCCGTCGGCTTTGCAGGCCGGCAGTGAGCGGGAGTCACCGGTCCTCGCCCCGATGGACTACGCCGGGCGCAACGCCCGTGGCGGCCCTCAACCTGCACGGCCCTGTTGCTTCCCTCGGCGGAAGCCGGCACCCGCTTCCAGCACCCATGAAGAGGCCCTCGGGCCGGTGCTGGCGAGGGCGCAGCCGCGGAGCTCGTGCGGATTTGGGCCCTCCGTTAGATCTTCAGCGCGAGACGGGGCGTCTGCAGGTTGGGCGCGACGTTCGTATCCCGCATGAACTTGACGAGATACTGATGTATTTCTCTGGCGACCTCCGGCTGGGCGGAGATGACGTTCTGGTCCTGTCGCGGGTCCGATTGCAGGTTATACAACGAGGACAACCCCGGCTCGGGGTTGTAGAGCAGCGCCCAATCGCCGGCATTGATGGTAATCGTGGAGTACGGGCCCTTCCGTCGGAGCACGTTATCGACGTAGCGGACCGGGTCCCCGGGGTTGGTCAAGGGCTCGCTGCTAATGGTGAAGTCCCGGCCCGGCGCCGAGAGGTCGCCCATCTTTGGCAAGAGCGAGACGCCTTCGACAAAATGGGGGATGTCCTGGCCGAACACATCAAGCACCGTGGGCATGACGTCCACGGCGGAGGTGAGCCCGTTGTAGCTCCCGGGCTCGATTCCCGGCACGTGGATGATCAACGGAAGCAGGATGTTCTCTTCAAAGAGCGGGTTGGGCCCCCAGGTCGCGTCAGGCGCCAGCCAGTCCATGGCGCCGCCGTCGGCTTGGAACATCTTCCCGAAGAGGCCTCCGTGCTCGCCGAAGTAGAACCCGTGGTCGGTGGTGAAGATGATGACGGTCTTTTCCATCAACCCCAGGTTTTCGACGGTCCTGAGCAAATGGCCTATCCACGTGTCGACCATGCTGACCGATCCGCAGTAGGTGGCGTGGGACTTCTTCAACTTCTCCTCTGAGAAGCCGGGTTCATTCTGCCAGTAGCCGTAGAT
This sequence comes from Dehalococcoidia bacterium, assembly GCA_965207995.1. Classification (GTDB taxonomy): domain Bacteria; phylum Chloroflexota; class Dehalococcoidia; order SHYB01; family SHYB01; genus DAOUKH01. Next base: position 59,049 of record OZ242299.1, read on the forward strand.
GGGGTAGATGATCTCGCCGTCGTAGCCGGGATAGTACAGATCCGTGTAGTAGGGGGGGGCGTCCCACGGCTCGTGAGGGTCCCACGTGTCCACGTAGAGGAAGAAGTCTTCCTTGTAGTGCCGTTCCAGCCACCGCATAGCCATCGTGAAGGTCCGAGGGGAGCAGTGGTCCTCCTCATACCGCCAGGCGGCGCGCAAGTCCCAGGACTCGTGCTGGCTGTTCATCCGGGTGGCATGACCGACGAGGGGCGGTTGGCCTGGCCGGGGAGGCGGCGGATCGAGGTCTTCTTCCCAGTGGGTGCCGCTCATCAAGTGGCCTTGGTTCATGAAGAAGGCCCCGAACCCCTGGTCGTAGTTCATCCCCCCACGAACGTAGAAAGGCGTGTCGACCACGGCGGCCGTCGTGAAGCCCTTTCGGCCTAGGACTTGCGCCAGCGTTACCGCCTCGTCCGGAAGCGGGCCCCAGCCCATGTATGACAGCGTCCAGCGGCCCGTGTGGTGATCAGCCCGCCCCGGCATCGTGGGGAATGCGCCGGCATAGTGCCTATCGAACCGGATCGACTTGGCCGCCAGCGAGTCGAGCGCCGGCGTGTGCATGGCCCGCTTCCCGTACGCCCCAACGTGGTCTTGGCGAACGGTGTCGGCAACGATCCAGATGACGTTCATTACCGGTCTCCCCTACCGCAGTGTCTGGCGGGCCACAGTCCGTGCAGCGTTTGGCCCCCTAGAGGCGCAGCTCGGAGCGTGCCTCGAACAAGTGGGGCGCCACGTTCGTATCCCGCATGAACTGCACGAGCCTTTGGTGATGTTCCTTGGCCACGTCCGGGTGCTGTGCGATGACGTTGTTGACCTGCTTCGGGTCCGACGGCAGGTGATACAGCTCGGACTGCTGGGGCTCGGCCCCGTAGAGGAAGGACCACTCATCCGTCGTTACCGTGACCATCGATATCCCGGCCCTCCGCCGAAGAAGATTGTCGACGTAGCGGACGGGGTCGCCCGGATTGGTGAAGGGCTCGCTGCTTATCACGAACTCCCGGCCCGACAGCGACGTATCGCGCATCTGCGGCAACAGCGACCTGCCCTGCACGAATGCCGGAATGTCCTGGTTTAGAAAGTCCAGTACGGTCGGCATGATGTCCACCGCCGAGGTGAGCCCCTGATAGACCCCCGGCGCGACTCCGGGGACATAGATCAGGAGCGGGACGAAGACGTTTTCCTTGTACAGAGGATTGGGGCCCCAGCTCGCGCCCCTGTCGGACCAGTTGACCCGCGTGCCGTCGGCGCGCACCGGCGGCGACATCTTCCCGAAGATTCCCCGCTCGCCGAATTGGAACCCGTGGTCGGCGGTGAAGACGATGGCGGTCTTCTCCATGAGGCCCATATTCTCGACGGTCCTGAGCAGGCGCCCAATCCAGGTGTCGACCATCGTGAGTTCCCCGCAGTAGGCGGCGTGGGCCTTGTCGACCACCTCCTGCGTAACTCCCGGCGTGTCCTTCCAGCGCCCGTAGATCGGGTAGATCGTCTCGCCGTCGAAGTCGGGCCAGTACAGTTCCGTGTAGTAGTTGGGGGCGTCCCAAGGCTCGTGGGGGTCCCACGTGTCGACGTAGAGGAAGAAATCTTCCTTGTAGTGGCGCTCCAGCCAGTGCATGGCTAGCTTCATGGTCTGCGGGGCGCAACGGTCCTCCTCGTGCCGCCACGCGGCCCGCGCGTCCCAAGACTCGTGGTTCCGCGCCACGTAGGTGCCCCACGTCTGGACCCCTTTCTCCTCGTCGCGGGAGAAGCTGGCAGGAAACTTGTCGGGGTCGGTCCAGTAGTAGCCGCCCATCAATTGGCCCGGGTAGGTGAAAAAGCCCTGGAATCCCCGGTCATAGTTCATCTCCGACCGCTGGTAGAAGGGGGTATCGACGCAGGCGGCTGTGGTGAAACCCTCCTGCACCAGCAGCTGGGCCAGGGTCTCCTGACCCGGCGGGAGCGGACCCCAAGTCATGAAAGACAGGCTCCACCGGCCCGTGTGGTAGTCGGCCCGGGCCGGCATGGTGGGGAACGATGCGGCGTAGTGGTTGGCGAATCGGACGGACTTGGCCGCCAGGGCATCGAGCGACGGCGTGTGCATCTCCTTGTTGCCATACGCGCCGATGTGGTCTTGGCGGACGGTGTCCGCGACGATCCAAATGATGTTCATTGCTTGCTCGCTCCCGACAACTCAAACATGAGGAACGGCGGCGTCCGGGGCAAAGCCCCTTTGCCCGGTCTTCGCCGTGGAATCGACCTTGCGCCGTCCGACCCCGGTGATTCGATCCACGCCCGCGCTGGTCTCGCGGAGGCAGCGATTTCCCAACCGCCTTGACCCGTGCATCCACGAATCAAGGCGGTTGGAGTTGTTTCGATTGCCCCGAAACCCTAGTGCGCCGCCTATTCCTGGAGCCAGACGTGGTCCCAGCGCTGATAGCTCCAGTGCCCAACCGGCGGCGTGAAGCCCTTCACCTCGCCCTGGACCGGCCAGAACTGGCCTCTCCAGGTGAGCGGAATTCCCGGCACCACTTCGATCATCCGTTGCTGGAGCTGCACCACCAGGTCACGGCGCTTGGCCGGGTCGGTCTCGGCGCTCTGCTGGCGGTAGAGGTCCTGCATCATCGCGTCGTCGAGGAGGTTCTTGCCGCCGACCAAGACGCAGCTGGAGCCATCCGGGTCGGGGAAGGCAACGTTGCAGCCATCGGGGCTGACCTCGAAGTTGCCGTCGGTCCTGCGGGCCGTCGCGTCGGCGGCCGGAAGCACCAGCAACTCCGAGCTGATTCCGATTCGTTGGAGTTGGTCCTTAACAAACTCTCCTTCGGCGACGATGTACTCCACGCTGGTGGTGAGGAGCTCGGTTTCAAACCCGTCCGGGTAGCCCGCCTCCGCCAACAGCCTCCTAGCCTCCGCGCGGTCTGCTGCGGCGATGGGAACGAGGAAGCCCACCGCGCCCTCATGACGTCCATCTTCCCCAGTCAAGCGACGGTCACCAGCGCCGATGACTTCGTCAAGGCGCTCGCGCCCGCGACGACGTGAAGAGTCGAGGGACGCCTGGTCGGCTACTGCCAGTAGTCCCCGCCGTTCACAAACAAGACCTGGCCGGTGACGTAGGCGGAATCCTCTGAGGCCAGATACACCGCAGCATTTGCGATGTCGGCCTGCTTACCCAGACGTCCAAGTGGAACCTTCGCCAGCATGCTCTCCGGCGGCGGAGGGCGGTCCGATTCGATCATTCCGGGCGAGATGACATTGGAGCGGACGTCCGAGGCCGCCAGCTCCATGGCAAGGCATTTTGCCAGGCCCACGATCGCGGCCTTGGAAGCCGCCACGTGACAACGCCCTGGAGACAGGCCCCACGCGTTGGGCCCGGCAAGGAAGATCAGACTTCCCCTTTTCCGCTCAATCATCCCGGGCAATACGGCCTGGCAGATATGGAATCCCGCGTCGAGGTTGACCGCTAGAACGCGGCGCCATTCCTCCGCGGGAATGTCCACGAATGGATTCCCAGGTCGGATGGCTGCGTTGTTCACCGCTATGTCCACTCGCCCGAAGTAGTCCATTACCTCGGCCATCATCGATCGCACTTGCTCCTCGTCCCCAACATCGGCGACGATCGGCAACGCGCGTCGCCCCATCTGCCGTATCTCCTCGCTGACCGCTTCGACCGATGCGCGGTCCTTGAGGGCGTTCACGACGACGTCCGCGCCCTCCTTCGCCAACGCGAGCGCGATAGCCCGCCCGATGTTCCGGCCCGATCCCGTCACGAGCGCCACCTGATCTTGCAGCTTAACAACCACCCCTTCCTACCGCCCCAATCCAACGGACGACATGCCGAATCGGCGCATTATCAGCGATTGCCCACCCGCCCACAAGCTCAGGAGTTCGACGGGCGCGAGTCGACGTCCCCTGGGCGGCAGCGCGCGGGTCGGGCCAACGGCCGGGACCACCGCTCCTTAGACGCTCAATTGGCTCGCTCGGTGACTTACCTTCAATCCTCCATGTGTGGGAGGTCTCTCCGAAATCCACTGCTCGATGTCTCCCAAGCGCCAGCGCACCGCGCGGGGACCGACTCGGACCGGATGGGGGAAGTCACCAAGGTCTGCCAAACGGTAGAGGGAAGCGCGACTCAGGCCGACCAACTGTTCAACCTCTTTCCGTCTGAGTAACCGGTTCATGTGGACGCTCCTGACCGTCTCGCTGATTCCCTCAAAGCTGAAGGCCCCGCCGTCCTTGCCGGCGACGCGGGGATTGATCGCGGCCCGGTCCGCCTTCACCTTGTTTGTCGTACCCTCTAGCATACTGTTGCCTCCCAAGTTGTTCTTCACCCCGATGCCCATTCGCCTTGCTCCTTCCAGGTCTGAAGACTGCTCCGCCCCTCGGCCCTGGACTTAGGGCCGCCCGTGGAAGGTCTCGCTGGGGACCGCAAATTCCAATGCTAAGGGGCGTGCCGTGAATGCGGTACCGGTTGCTATTGCAACGGGGTGTGCAAGCGACAAACCCCTTCCATGGTTAATCTCCTATGGGATTTCCACCGGCGGCAGGGGCTGCTGCGCGGGCTTACCTCGACGGGACGCGGGAGCGGCCTCGCATGGATCCTTAGATCATGTGCTAGAGCCGTCCGAACGCGCACGGTCTACATCTCCTGAAATGGACACTAGTCGGAAAGGCTAAAGGAAAATCCCGGAACGCAATACCCTCCCCATATGGGGAGACTCCCCGACCGACAAAATCCTTTTATTTCTCTAGCTTAAGGCGATTCCTGCGGCTGCAGAGATCCGCGCGAGCCCTTCCCGACGAGCGACGGCGACGCTCTCGTCATGCGGGTTCGACCGCAGCAGTTCGCGAGGACTGCTCCGTCTACATCACAATCGATCCCACAGTGCAAACGCGGCGGTGGGTGCGATGTTTAGTTCGCGCCCTGATCAGGAATCCGGCTCAAAGACGAGCTCCGGGACTACCACTTCCCAGGCGTCGTTGCGAAAGCCAGCCCGATACTGTGGCTCCGAGCGTTCCTGGTCCCAGGTGGCAATGGCGAAGACGGTGGCGGAGACGCAGCGCATGTCATCGGGGGCCTCGAAGCCGCTGGCAAGCTCGCCTACTACCGTCTCGTGGCAGTCTACGAGCTGCCAGCGATTTGAGCCCACGCGTACCTCCAGCACGTCTCCCGGCGAAAGCGCGGCAATAGCGCCGTGCACCGGATGGCCAGACGGCTTGTAGCCCGCGAAGCCAAGAAAGACATCGCGCAGGCTGAGCCGACGATAGCGCCGGGCAAGTTCCGACCGGGCCGATGGCAGATCGGCAAGTGCTTCACGGCGCAGCACTGAGGAGATGTCCGACAGAGCATCCTGGACAACATGCCGCCCCGGAAAGCGGGTCAGGGCGAGGGTCTGCCGCGCGCGGGTCATGGCCACGTAGTAAAGCCGGCGGGGAGCATCGGGATCCTCGCCGGGGCCGACGCGGTCCCAGCCCCCATCCAGAACAACGACGTGGTCGAACTCCAGGCCCTTGGCACGATGGGCAGTCAGCAGCAGCAGTCCGCGCTGCCGGCGACGGGCTTCCCTGCCCCATTCGGCCAACCACTCCATGAAGTGGTCCACCGACGTTTCCGCGCTACCGGTCTCTTGCTTGTACTCGGCTTCGGCCTCCCGCAGGAATTCAATCCACGGGCCCGAGGGCTGGCCGTCCAACCACTCGAGCAAATCCGTACTCGTCATCAACGGGGTGTCCCGTCGGCGCAGCCAACGCACAAGCGCCCGGGTCTCCCGCAGGTGCCAGAAGCCAGAGAAGTCTTCGTTGGCCATTTGCGCCGGGATCCCATCGATCTTGCATTGGCTACGCACGGGGTCCAAGTAGCTCCACTCGCGCGCCACGACCGCGCATCTCGACCAACTCCAGTTCGGATCCAGACCCGACAGCCGCTTCAACTCAGCTACGGTCACCTGCGCTTGAGCAATGGGGTTGTCGCCGGCCGGCAGTATCTGGACTCGACCGCGGGCGACCGGGTCCTGTTCAGTCCAGGATCCGCCAGGCGGCTCCTTTTGCCGCGCCCGGTCGACGTGGATCGGATGGTCGGTCTTCATCCGCTGCCGGGCCGGTGCGATCACGGCATTGGCGGCCGCGACGATGTGGCCGGTCGAGCGGTAGTTGTCGGTGAGGAAGGCTGGCCTGGCTTCATAGTCCTTTTCAAAGCGCCGAATGAAGGCCACCGAAGACCCGGCGAAAGCGTAGATGTTCTGATCGTCGTCTCCGACCGCGAAGAAACTCAGTTTGTCGTCTTCGTCAGCGAGGGTTCTGCCTGCCAAGGCGGAGATCAGCTCGTACTCATCGCGGCCGACGTCTTGGTATTCGTCTACCAGTATCCAGCGAAAGCCCGCTAGCAGCCGCGTCCGGTATTCATCTGCTTCCTCGGGAGGAAGGCCCTCGCCACGCAGCAAGGCCACCGCTTCACGAAGTATCTCTTGGAAGTCCTTGTCGTCCAGGCGATTCGCGCGCCCCGTAAAGCTGGCGCCGACCAGCCGCATGGCAAGCGCATGGCAGGTGAGCACGACCACCCCGCGGGCATCGTCGTCGACCAGATCGGCAAGACGGCGGCGGATCTCGATCGCTGCGTGCCGGTTGTAGGCAAGGGCTAGGATGCCGCGAGGATTCTCCCGCTTGGCGCGTATGAGGTACGCGATACGATGCACCAGCACCCGCGTCTTGCCGGAGCCGGGGCCGGCGAGCACCAGCACGTTGGTCTGCTCCCGGTCGTCCGCCACGGCGCGGCGCTGGATCGGATTGTTCAGGCTCTCGACGATGGTCTGCCACGATTCCGGCGTGGTCTGGCGAAGGACTTCCTTCTCCCCGGTTGGCAGCCAGCGGCGCAGAAACTCATCCCGGCGCAAAGTGAAATAGTCCACGGTGAGGCGCACAGCATCGGCCATGGCGCGAAGGCCCCGCTGCACGTATTCGGCCATCACGTGAATCTGCAAGATCCGTTCGTCGTAATGGAGCTTGAGGGAGGCAAAGTCGGTTTGGGCGAAGCCGCGTCTTTCTGGCGTCAGGCGGATGGTCATGGCAGGCCGAAACACCGACAGACCTTTATTCAAGCGAACGACCTCCTGCTCGTGCAGCCAGAGCAGGGCGCGGTCCATCAGCCTGGAGGGATCCTTGACCTCGCTCCTCAGGACCAAGTCCGAGTTGATCGTGGTCAGCAACTTGCCTAGCGTTGTCTCGGCCAGCAGGTCTGTGCCTCGACTATCCGGCGGCAGGCTCTTGAGCAGATGGTCCAGAAGACGGCCAGCGGCCGCGCGGCGCAGCTCGGCCGTCTTCTTCAGGGATTCCCAGTCGCGCTGTAACGTTACGTGGATGGTCTCATTGTCGCGTCCCCGAACGCCGAGGCTTCCCCCGCCGCCACCCTCACCGCGCCCGTCGGCGGCAATGCTCCGGACGCTCCGTCGCAGGAGTTCCGGCAACGCGGAGGCGTGGCCGTCGTCCCTAAGCCGTTGGGTGGCGAGGCGGAGATGCAGCGGGGAGGCGTCTCCCTTTTGCATGTCTGGGGCCCATTCGCGCAAGAGGTCAATGAGGGCTTCCTCAAGCGAAGCCGCCTGCTTGAAGCGTTCGTGCGAGGGACGCTGGACACCTCGGTGTACGAAGGCGGTCAGCACGGTATCGTTGCTGGCTATGCCAAGCCGCTCAAGGTCATAAAGCGCACCCCGCACTCCCTCAGAGGTCAGGCCTGACGTGACCATGAGCTCATCGGTGGAGATGCCCTCATCAGCATCCGCCTCAATCAGCGCCTCGGCGATGGTCAACAACTGCCGCCGGTACGTGTTAGCTATGTCCGCCTTGGCAAGTCTCGTTCGAACCTGTTCGATGGAGTTGACCCGGAGAGACGAGGGGAAGACCTGGACTTGGTTCTCCTCTCGGGTCAGCAGTACCGCCTCCTCCAGCCAAGCCACGGCGGTCCGCACGCGGGTGTCATCCGTAGCGGAGTCCCGCTCGAACTCTTTGTCATCGTCCTCTCCCAGGATTTCGGCGGGAGTGGCCACCACCTCGCCACCCAAACGTTTCTTCCGGTCCAGGTTCCGCAGCGCCCTTAAGACCCCGTGGATTTCCCGCCGTGTGAGCCGCGAACGAGCTGACATGCCGAACTGGCGCTCCACATCGTCCTGTGTGTACAGCAGCACGCACCGCGCGGCCCCTTGGTCTCGGCCAGCGCGGCCCGCCTCCTGCAGATAGTTCTCTAGGGAACCAGGAATATCGGCATGAACTACGAGGCGGATGTCCGGTTTGTCGATCCCCATGCCAAAGGCGTTGGTGGCAACGATGACCCGCAGGTCACCACGGATGAAGGTTTCCTGGACGTTCTTCTTGGTTTCCGGCGGCAATCCTGCATGGAAGTGGCCCGTGGCGATTCCCTTGGCCTGCAAGAATTCCGCCACCTCTTCGGTCTGCTTCCGCGTCGCGCAGTAGACGATCGCGCCGCCCGGTTCATCCGCCGGAAGATCGGCCTCAATGATCTGGTGGATGTGCGCGAACTTCTCGCTGGTACTTGTCTGGACCACCACGAATTCCAGATTGGTACGCTGGGCGCCGCCGTCGAAGACTCGCAATCTGATACCGAGTTGCTTCTGGAAGTAGTCCACGATTTCCGCCACGACATCCAGTTTGGCGGTCGCGGTCAGACACAGGATCGGTGGCACCGGCTCCTTCCCTACCGCTTCGCGGATGAACCGCCCAACGTAGCGATAGTCAGGCCGGAAGTCGTGTCCCCATTGCGAAAGACAGTGGGCTTCATCCAGAACCCAGGCACCGATCTCACGTTGCTGCAGGACTCGGCGCACCGCGCGGCTACGAAGCTGCTCAGGGGAAATGATGAGGATGCCGGCATCTCCCAGCCGCACCCGATCCAGGGCATCGGCCCGCTCGGGCATGGACAGAAGGCCATTGATGGTTACGCACGAGCCGATGCCCCGTGCCTCCATGCCTTTGACCTGATCGGCCATGAGGGCGACCAGCGGCGAGATCACCACGGTCAGGGCGCCGGTCTTGTCGTAGCGGGACAGGGCTGGAATCTGATAGCAAAGCGACTTTCCGGTGCCGGTCGGCAGGATTCCGAGCACGTGCTCGCCCGCCATCGCAGCCTCCACGATGGACTGCTGCATGGGCTGCCCAGTTTCGTCGGCAGGCTCGGGCCGGAATTCTGAAAAGTCGAACCAGCGGGCGAGCTCCTTGCGCGCATCGTGGCGTCCTCTACACCACTCGCAAGCGGCATTGGCGCAGGCGCTGTCGCGCAGCTGACGGACCAACTGTCCCGCCTCGGGGAATTGGTGGCGCACCCAGGGCGGCAACACGGAGTTGCCGCCGGACACCGATATCCACACCAGTGCATAGGCGAGGGCCCAGCCGTGCCGCGCGGCATTCGCTGAAACCACGCGAGCATGCGTTCGGCATGAGTGGCCGACTAGATAGTCGTGGACTGCATCGTAGCCCTCGGCATCGGAGGGTCTGTGGGCTTGCCTCAGCGATGCAAAGACCTGGTCGAATCCCGCACCACTCTGCCCAGTGGTAAGCCAATGCCAAGCCATCAAGAGGTCCCGTGGCGCATCGCGCAGGGCCTCCTGCTGGTTGTCGAAAACCTCTAACGTGAGCCTGGCATCCAATTCCGGGTCATTGATGCGTCCGCGTCTGAGTTGCCCGTCCTGATAGTGCTTGACGAGGTGGTGATAAGGATTCTGGGGAAAGGCGAGGGGATTAAGTCTGAGCGTGTCGACCGCCGGCAGCCGCAAGAGCCGCAATCGGGAATTGGCGGCTTGTAAGTGCGGCAGGTCGAAATCGATCAGGTTGTGGCCGAGCAGGAACTCCGCCCCATCGGCAAGATCGTCAAGCTTGGCCAATGCCCCGGCCAAGCCGCCGCGCTTCACCGAGAAGTTCAGGGACTGACCGGTATCCGGTCGTATTCCCGCAAGCGCTCGGATGCGGTTGTCCCGGGGGCCGACCTCCAGGTCTATGGAGAGGCAGGGGACAGAGGGGGGGTGCCCACTGCCTGGCGCCGCAGGGAATGACTTAGGCGCTGATCGACCTAGGGGATTCCCAACCGTGCCGTCCGGAGGATCCATGACGCTATAGCAACTTCGTTTGTGTTCAAGCCGGCAGCACAACCTGATAACAGACGACGCCTAAGTCATCCTCAGTGATCGGCTCCGGAGCTTGTGAGGCTTGGGCAGGACGTAGTCCGAACCGTGCAACGACATCGACAATGCGGCGGGCGCAGTCCGTGACGCTCATCCCGCCAGCTTCGTACTGCCGGCGCAGCTCCGACAGCTCTCGGAGCACTAGGTTGTTTCTGCCAACCGAGAGCGCCTGGTCCCCCTCGTTATATTCGGCGCCCCCGGGAGCATCCGGTGAGCGCAGCACGTCCAGCGCCCAACGCTGGCTGGCCGGCAGCGACGCAAGCCGTTTTTCGGGGTCGAGCAGCGCATTGTGCGCCGCGCATATGTCGGCGGCGGCCACCTTAAACAAGTGCTCCATGTCGATCCCTTGAGGAATCGGACACCCGGGCTGTTCTTTCGGATTGATAAGCCGGAGCATGGGCAGGTCCTCTCGATGCAGGATTCCTCCTGATTGAGAAACCATGCGCCAGTAGCGTTCATCCCTGCGGGTTCGACAGGCGAAGAATACTGCGGGTTCCGGCAGCGTTGGCGACTTCTGCACGAAAGCTGCGCCGATGCCCCAGGGCAGATCCCGAAGCCTGGTGACTTCGCCTTCCTCCGCCGCGCGCCTAAGCAGAGAACGGAAGAGTTCACCGGCAAACGCCGAACCGCTCTCCCCGTCGCTCTCCTCCTCGTCCAGCAGGGTGACGTCCCCGCGGGAGAGGCGTTCCACGAACGTCTGAAGATCCGCGTACACCTGCGACTCCGTCGCCACGCTGGCCAGAATCGGAGTCTCCATTCCTACCGAGGCGTTAGCCGCCATGATCTTCGCCTGGAGCTTGGCCTCCAACTCGAGCAACCTTTCCATGTCACCTTTCTTGGGTAACAGGGTGTAGAGGTACACCGTGTCGTGCGGGCTGCGCAAACGGATAATGCGTCCGTTGCGCTGCACCACGCGCTGCGGGTTCCAAGGCATGTCGAAGGAAAGCACCGCCTGGGCCTGCTGCAGGTTTTGGCCCTCGGAAAGGATATCGGTGCTAAGGATCACGTCGACCTCGCCGCCGTCGGGCTCAAAGCCGACTTCGCCGCTCACCGACTCCGGGCAGAACCGCTCGAGCTCCCTGGTCCGCGCGTCTGCGCTGGTCTCGGAGCCGATTACCACCGTCCACTTGCGGCCTCCCAGGAGGTCGGGTTGCCGCTCGATGCGATCCTTGAGGTAAACCGCCGTATCCTGGAAGGCCGTGAAGATGGCGACTTTGTCCGACGGTGTTGTCGCCATCACTCCCTTGAGAGCATCTAGTTTGGGATCGGGGCTGTCGTCCAAGCTCTCAAGCCGTGTGGACATGGCTGCGAGGGTCTCCCTGTCCTTTTCCAAGTCGGTCAAGAAGTCATCCCTGAACCTATCGGCCGGGATCCCGCCCTCCGAGGCAGCCAACGCCTCGTCGATCAGGTCTGCCCCGAGGAACGTGTCGTCCTCGCTTACATCACCAACCAGATCCCTTATGACCTCTGGCGGGGGGACGGCCTCATGCTCCACGATGACCCGAATCATGACGTCGTTGGCATCGTGCATCCTCTTCATGGTTTGCAGGGCCGCATACCAAGATGACTCGAAACGCTTTAGGAGTTGCGACTGCATCAGTCCAGCCAGCGCTTCCTCAGATGCTGACTCCCCTTGCTTATCCACCCGGTAGGAAGACAATCGATACCGGGCCATCTTCAGCCCGCCAATTCCATCGTATATTGCTTGCACGATCCCAGGATGGACCTGGTCCAGGTCATAGCGGCGTTCGTCCAGCTCAGGCTCCGGAAACTTCACCGGCGTTCCATCGGAAAACCGTTCGTTTCGATAGCGCTCCTTGATAAAGGCTCGGTCCCGTCGCACTGTCAGCGCGTCGATCAGCGGAAACAGCTTCGCTTCCGAGAGGTTCTCGGACTTGGATGCCCCGGCATCAGCAAAGAATCTCCGCAGGCTGGAGATCCTCAGCGGTTGCCGGTTGAAGGCACCGTCGTGCCGACCGAACAGCAAGAAGAGATTGTGCAGGTCCCACAACGAGTTGTTGACCGGCGTGGCGGTAAGGAGCAGCAGCCTCTTTGGCGTTCCACCCATCAACCGATCGAGTGCCGCATACCAGGTATTGTCCACGTTGCGGTACGCGTGAGCCTCGTCGATGATAACGAGGCGATACACGTCCTTGTTGACCCGGAGGACTCGTTGGGTTCCATTACGAACTAGTTGCCGGTCTTGAGCCAATTGTTGGTAGGACACCACAGTCCCCGGCAGGTTCTCCTCACTGAGACGTTGTTCCCAGAGCCGGTCGCGGAGCTGGGCCGGGGAGATGACCAGTACGTGTTCTCCCTTCTCTCGGGCGTACTCTCGAATAAGTGCGACGCCGATCTCCGTCTTGCCCATACCGACGCCGTCCGCGTACAGCACGCCGCCGTAGTCGTCCAAGATCCGCTTCGCCCGCGCCAGTCCGTCCCGCTGGAAGGTAGTGAGGGTGTGCAGTTCCGGGAGCACTGTGTCGTCGTCTAGATCGCCCTCGTAGAGCTCCAGCAGGGCCCGCAAGAAGACGGTCTGTGGGTCACTCTCCAAGAGCGGCGGACGCAACAGATCCAGCAACGCCTCTCGAAAATCCGTAGCTTCTTCCCAGAGGCGCTGATGCCACTTCAACGCCATCCCAACGACATTGGGCTGGTAGTGCACCATGCCGAGCTCCAGGTTCCTGGCAAGGCCACCCTGGGTGAGATTGGCCGAGGACACCAGAGCCGCGCCCGGTCCCGCCGGAGAGCCGGCATCGTTCAGTTCGCCGATGACATAGGCTTTGCCGTGCAGGAAGCGCTGAATGTACCGCCGCACAGCGACGCTGTCGGACTCGAAGAAGGTGGTCACGCGTTCCAGGACGGCTCGACGGGCGGCGGGAAATGCCGAGAAGTCCCGCTCCCGGCGCAGCGCCACCACCGATTGCTCGAAACGTTCGGCGACGGTCTCCCCTGGCGGGGCAGCCATGGCCGCCGGCACCGCGCCCAGCAGAAGGCGGGTGGGCTGCTCCCGGTCCACCGCGATAGTGGCCAGCGCGTCCAGCCCTTCCAGGCCGACGTAGCCTGTGGCCACGTTGAGCGGCCCCGCGTAGTTCGCCGCGAGCCACTCCAACGCTTGCCGGTGATTGCCGTAGTCGACGTTGTCGACCAACTCATAAGGGCCGTGTTGCGGGGCTTGACTCTGGCTTGTCATACGGTCCCGCTGCCTACAGGCTCTCGAATTTCTCCAATACCAACTGCCGGTAGGCGGGGCTGACGGCGTTCTCGGTGAAGTCGGTGAAGATGAAACGCAACTCGTCCTCCGTCAGGCCGTAGGCTCGCGCCACGAGTGCGTCTATCTCCGCCCGCAGATCGTTGCGCTGCGTTTCAGTCAGCGGCCCGCACTCTACCCCGGCCTCCGACGCGAACTCCGCGAAGCGTTCATCTCCACAGGACAGTCGCACCGCAAGCTCCCCAATGCGTTGCCACGGTGTGTCTTCCGGCGACGGGAAGCAGAGCATGTTCAAGACATAGAAGTTCAGATGAAGCTCGACGTACCTGCGCGAGAGCCAATCTAGAGCTAGGCTGTTCATCATGGCAAGTACGTTTCCCTGCCCAAGTGCATCCCATCCAGAAAAGACGAGGTAGGGGCCGCTGTTCGTTAGCGGTGTCCTGGGTGGAACAAGGCAGGCCTTGACTGTGCGAGAGTCAGTGCTTCTCGTTACGTCGCGGAAAGCGATGCGGCAGTGGTTCATCGGATGGGTGTTGGGATCATCCAGGAACGCCTTGGAGAACATCTGCTTGAAGATTGGAGAGCGCTTCCGCTTCCGTTGCGCAAACGCAAGAACCTCGTGCCACTCAGCGTAGCCGGCAGGCTCACTACCGTGAGGTTCGTATTGGTCGAAGGAACGGCCTTTCCATACTGGAACGCCCTTGGAATGAGAGAAAAGGGCTCGCTGCTGCGTCTCATGCAATTCCGTATAGGGAGCTAGATGAGACGCAGCAGCGAGCCCTCCCGATTTTTTGGAGTTTCTCGGGTTCCGCAGAGCGTCGAACTGAACGCCGCGGCGCAGCTTCGCCAGCAAATCAGCGTGCATTTGGCTCGGCATCAACGGCACGACATGGGCGCTCCCCAACGATGATGCTCGGATGCCCACCCCTTGTCCCCGCGCCACTTTCAGGAACTCTCCAAGGTTCACAGACGGCCCGGTTGTCTCAAATGTAGCCTGCTCCGTTGGCGTCCGTCTCTGGCCAGTCAACAACGCAATGGTGTACTGCGGATGGATGGTGAACGCCCAGCCCCTATTGTTGAGAATCATATCTAGCCGCCGCAGACTGGTGCTGCTGAACAGCCACTGCCTGAATCCTCTAGCTCCCTGAGCGAGCAAAGCAGATCGTGGAAGGACTACACCAATCCGTCCATTCTCTCGAACCAAATGGCCGTACCGCTCGCAAAACAGTTGGTACAGGTCGGTGTCGCCCACACCCTGAAGCTGGTAGCCTCCGCTCTCCGAGAAGAAGCCTCTCACCTCCTTCAATCGCCCTTGTTCAGCCTCTAGTTCTCTCCGAAGATCCGGGTTCTGTTTATCGAGCGCCGCGATACGCTCCCTCCTGTGGGCCAAACTTGGCAACCCACGCAACCCGGGTTCCCGCAGCGCGTAAAAGGCAAGCTCCTCGACTGTGATCTCATTCCACGGCGGGTTGCCGACCACCACATCGAAGCCGGGCCGGTCGCGATGAAAGACCCCGGGGAACTCCAGCGGCCAGTGGAAGAAGCGGTATCGACCGGCGATACGCGCGGCCTCGCTTATTTCAGCCCCTATCTTGGCCTTCTCGGCTCCACCGCCCGCGACAATCGCGTCGGCACTGGTCTCCAAGGTATGGCGGGCGCCAGGCAGGCCGAGCGGTTCCGCTGCCCAGAGGTCGAAGGCGGAGCGCAGCCCGGCAGTGGCCGCGCGGAGCTCGGCGCCCAATTCCTCGGACCGTTTCACCTCATCGGGAGTCCGGTCGGGGTTCTCCGCCAGTTTCTGTTGGAGCTCGGCCGCGCGCTTCATCGCGTCGGTCACGGCCTGCCCGGTAAGCAAGGGACTGTCGCTCGCCCCGACGACGGATGGGTCGGCCACGCCGATGAGGGCGTCGCCGCACTTGAGGTTGCTGCCCAAGTAGGAGAGCGCTAGGCCGGGAACGAATGAGGCGAGCCATAGCGTGACGTTGGCCACCTCGACGGCCATGGGGGAGAGGTCGACACCATAAATGCACCGCTTCAGGATGAGTCGCCGTAGCAGGTCGCCGTCTTCGGGCCGCTGGGACGGCGACGCGCCGTCCTCACTCAACTCGCTAAGTTGCTGTGCGATGGCAGGCAGGCCACCGATCCTCGCGAGGAAGAGCTCGATTCCGTCGGCCATCATGTCCAGAGCCGCGGTCAGGAAGTGGGCGCTGCCCATTGCGGGATCCACCACAGAGAAGTCGAAGAGGTGCCGGGCTGCTTCGCCAGGATCGTGCTCGGCAAGCCTCTCGACTTCGTCAAGGTGATCGTCAAGCGCAGGCCGCAACGAATGGTGGAGCAGGTGGTCTACGAACTCATGCCGCGTGTAGAACACGCCACCGGCCTTCCGCCCGCCCGCCTCGGCTTGGTAGTAGAGCTGCGCTTTGGTCACTTCTGGCTGCTCACCGGTGAGCAGTGGGCGGAACACATCCTTCTTGGCATCGTAGGCCAGGTCTTCAGGAGCGCGGGTCAGCCGAAGGGTGAGCAGTGCTTCGTATATGGCGCCGAGGTGGCCGATCTGCAGGCCGGCATAGTCCAACCCCGGCGCGTCAGGCTTATCAGTCTCGTAGGCAATGGCGGCGAGCGCGGGGGCCAGGTAAACGTCGGCGACCTTGGCCTCTTCAAGTAAGGCACTCCCGGGGAAGCCAGCGGCGGCGAAAAGACTTCCGTTGTAGGCGGGCACGCCGGCCGAGCGGTCCCCGGTACGGACCATGTTCACCAGCGTGCGAAGCCGGTCCCATCGCTGCGTGGCCTTCCTGCTGAGCGAAGACCGAGGCAGCCGTGAGTCTTCGGCAAGCTGACGGGCGCTGTGCGGCCGGTAGGACAGCGAACCCACGGGCAGATAGCCGCGAGCCTCGGTGTGGAGCAGGAACATGAACCGGAAGACCAGGGTCAGAGCAGCTTCTTCGATCCTGCGGAGCTGCTCTCGATCACTCAAGTCGGTGCCTTGCGATTCCAGATACTCGCCAAGGCCACGAGCAAGTTTGGGCAGCGCATCCTTGATGAGGCGCTCTTCCAACCCCTTGCGGAGCTCCTCCCCGAAATCTTTGGCCTCACTAACCCAATCAGGCAGCCAGCCGTTTTCCTTCAGCGATTGGGGAGTGAGAAGGCCGAGATAGAGGCGGTGTTCCTGTCCTAACTCGCTGGTGTCGACCTCGACGTATTGTCCGGTTGCCGGCCCCACCGGAGGCTGCCGCTGGAATAGCCGGTAGCGGCCCTCCGCCGTGAGCACACCCCAATGCGCTCCGTGCTTGGCGCAGTCGGCTAGGACTTTCCCTTCCGGCAATTCGCCGTTGTCCGTAAGGTGGCTGAAGTGAGATGGGTCACGATGGGGGTGCAGCACGGCAACCGGCGCGTTCTGGTACCGCAACAGATAACCATGTAGAGGAAGTTGTTCGATTTGGTAGCCCATCTGCTGGAAGAGGGCCCGCCACGCCACCCCGCCCGTCTTCCCCAGGCCTGCGACCGCATCGGACAAGCGCTTCTCGTTAACAGGCCACCGAAGCCGCTCGCGTAAAAAGTGCGGTGTCAAGAGGTCCTTAACCCGCAGACCGGGTACCACAGCCTCCTCCAGCCGGCTGAACTCTCGAGACAGAAGTGATGCGGCCTCACGGGGTGCCAGCTTGTGGCTTGCCTCCAGCAGATCGAGTACACGTCCGGCGGGAAGCTCTCGAACGGGTCGGGCGTCCTGTGGCCCGGCCACCCTTACCTTGGATTCATCGCCCGACGCGGCCAGTAGGATGACGGCATAAGCCTGACGGCCTTTTCTGGCTTCCCACAACCTTCGCAACTCCACCTCACTCGCTGCGGCATCGGACCACAGGAGGTGGTAGGCCTCGTTCTCCCATACCGTTGCGGAAGAACCCGCCTGCGACGTCCAGGCACGACCAGTGCCGAAGGCGGCCTCAAGGCGCGCGGTGATCTGGTTGGTGGCAATTGATGTCATCGCTACGGCTGCCGTCTCTAGGTTATCGCGACACTTTGCCACGTCTAGTCTCAGCTCGTTGCCTAAGATGCCGTTCTCGCCGTCCCCGGTCAATGGGCAACCGGCAGTGGCCTCCTGCGCAAAGGTGATTACTCGAGAGCCGCACCCCTCACCCCATCACGAACTCCGCCCACTGATCCATCAGCATCCGCCGTTGCTCCAGAAGATCAGACCGCGCGTAAGCCCGTTCGACGGCATTACCGACCTGGTGGGCCAGGGAGAGCTCCATCGCGGCGTAGGTGGCGTTGGTGCACTCGGCGGCCCAGTCACGAAAGCTGGACCGGAAGCCGTGTACGGTGGCCCGGTCTGCGAGTCCCACGGTCCGCAGAATCTTCGTTAGCGTCATGTCGGAGAGCTGGCGACTCCTAACCGGCGAGGGGAACACGAGCCCCGACTCATCCCGCAGGGGCGCTGCTGCCTCGAGAGCCGCGATAGCCGCCTCACTCAGGGGGACCCGGTGCTCTACGCCGCCCTTCATTCGTTCCGCGGGTATCGTCCACAGCCGGGCGTCAAGGTCCATCTCGTCCCAAGTCGCGCCCCTCGCCTCGCCGGATCTCGCGGCGGTGAGCACCAGAAACTCAAAGCACGCCTTTGCCGCCACTCCCGCCGTGGACGCAGCGATGGTCTGCAGCGCCGCCGGCACTTCCTGATAGGGCAGGGCACGGAAGTGGGATCGCTTCGCGGGCATGGGGGGCAACGCCCCGTCGATGCCCTCTCCGGCGGGGTTGTCCTCGCGATAGCCGTGAGCCATTGCCCAACGCATGACGGCGCGGACCCGTTGCCGGACGCGGCAGGCGGTCTCTTGGTGTGTCCCCCATATCGGCGTGAGTACGGCCAGTACATCAGCGCGCGTGATCCGGTCCACGGGCACATCGCTAAGACGGGGCATGGCGTGGCGTTCAAGGCTCTGAATCCAGTTGGTTGCATGCTTCTTCGCACGCCAGCGCGGGGCATTGACCTCCACCACGGCGGCGGCGGCCTCGCGAAAAGTGGGAACCCTCGGAGCTGGCTTGCGCTTGTCGGCTAGGGGGTCCTTCCCATCAGCAACTGCCGCTTGGTGCTCGGCGGCACGTTCTCGCGCCTTCACTAACGAGATCGTTGGAAAGCCGCCAAGGCCTAGGTCCCGCCGTCGGCCGTGCACGACGATTCGCTGCACCCACTTCTTCGAGCCGCCTTTCGTCACGACGAGGTAGAGGCCCCCGCCGTCGCCGTATCGTCCGGGCTCCCTCAGCGCCTTCGCCTTCGCGTGTGTCAGCATTTGGATCCTCCGAACCGCTCTCAGTCCCACATCCAGTCCCACACATCAGCGGGATGCCCTAGGACGTTGCGAGAACGCGCGAGACGCCCTCATGCGTCTCCAACAGGTTTGATCCAAGATTGCACGGGGCGGCAAGAATCCGCGCAATAGAAAAGAGTGGTAGCGCATGCGGGATTCGAACCCGCGACCTCCGCCTTGAGAGGGCGGCGTCCTGGGCCGCTAGACCAATGCGCCACAAATGGCTGGGGATCCTGGATTCGAACCAGGGCCTACAGATCCAGAGTCTGCTGTCCTACCACTAGACGAATCCCCAACCTAAGCCAATTCTATGCCAGCCTGCCACGTTATAGCAAGTCAGCGACACTGACCGCTCCCCTTGCGGCCTATCACGACGCGTCGCGCGGAGGACGCCCGGATCGCTCGCGGCTAAGCGGCGCCCGCCGCCATTCGAGACGAGGCGGAGAGCCGGGGCTACGGTCCGAGCACGCGCCCCAGGGCCTTGCGGCCCCATTCCAGGCCTTGACCGGGAAGCTCTGCCGTCGGGCGCTCCTTCAGCGCAAACCGCACCGTCGCCTCCATCGTGTCGTCGGGGCGCAGGTCGTACCACACGTCGAAGGCGTCGCCCTCAGGCGACTTGATCGCCACGTGCGCGCCACGGTATTCGACCGAGAGACCACTGTTTATGCTCGCACTGTAAGGGAAGAGCCGCAGCAGCCGGCCCGAGGACGCCGGCCCCAAGTCGAACCGCAGCGTGAACGCGGCCTCGATTCGGCTGTCCAGCGACTCCAGCGCACCGAACAGATGCGACAGCGTGAAGTCCGTCTGGTGAAGCTCGCTCTGGTCGTCGAGTTCGCTCTCCACCAGGTATTCGATGGCGACTTCGCTCTCGCCGTCGGCCACGATCTGCACCTCGCCCCAGCTGTGCACCTTTTGGGTCTCGTGACGGTAGTCCTCGTGAAAGAAGATGCGGTCCTCGACATCTTCCGCCTCTCGCGTGCCCAGTGCCGCCAACTCCTGGCGCACCGGCTCGGGCAGCGAAACAAAGAAATGCATCTCCAGGCTCGCGCACTGCGCGCCGACGAGATCAAGCCGCAACGGAGACGAGGGTTGCATGCTCATGCGGCGGCTCCGCAACACTTCTTGTATTTCTTGCCGCTGCCGCAGTGGCAGGGATCGTTGCGTCCGATCTTGTTGCTGCGGCCGGCGGCTTTTGTCCGGCGGCCCGCCGCGGCCGCCATCTGCCGTTGCTCCGGCGCCTGCTCGACCGCCACGGGCCGCGCCGCGCCTCCCGCCGACGCGCCGTTCGCCGCCGGCCGTACGCCGACCTGGAATATCATGCGCGCCACGTCCTGCCGGATCCGGTCCATGAGCTCGTCGAACATCACGTGGCCTTGGCGCTTGTACGCCACCAGCGGGTCGAGCTGCGCCACACCCTGGAGTCCGATCCCTTGGCGCAGGTTTTCCATGGCCGTCAGATGTTCGATCCAGTGCACGTCGAAGCTGCGCAGCATCACCAGGCGTTCCAGCGCCCGCATCGTCTCCGCGCCGACCTCGCCCTCCCGCTGCTCGTAGAGATTCCGGGCGTAGGTCTGGACGGCGCTCCGCGCCTCCTGCTTGCTCAGGCGGGCGAGGGCTTCCTCCGTCAGGTCTCGCGGCACGGGGAACATCCCTCGAAGACCGGTCAGCAGCGCCTCGACGTCCCACGACTCCAGGTCTTCGCCCACGAGATGGGTGCCTACTAGGACGTCGAGTTCCTTCTCCACGAGATCGAGAATGTTCGCCTTGACGTCGGCCCCTTCCAGAATCTTCCTGCGCTCGCCGTAGATCACCTCACGGTGCTTGTTGACCACATCGTCGTATTGCAGCAAATGCTTCCGAATGTCGAAGTTGTGCCCTTCGACCTTCGTCTGCGCATTCTCGATCACCTTAGAGACCATCCCCGACTCAATCGGCGTCTCTTCGGGAAGGCCGGCCCAGTCCATGAACTTCTTGGCGGTGTCGCCGCCTGCGCGCCGCATCAACTCATCCTCTAGAGAAAGATAGAAGCGCGTCTCGCCGGGATCGCCCTGGCGGCCGGCACGACCTCGAAGCTGGTTGTCGATGCGCCGCGCCTCGTGGCGCTCCGTTCCGACGATCATCAACCCGCCTAGGTCCACGACCTCGTCATGCTCTGTCTGCCACTCGCCCGCTTCGCGGTCCACCTGAGCGCCGCCGAGGACGATGTCCGTTCCGCGACCCGCCATGTTCGTTGCTACCGTCACCGCGCCGACGCGGCCCGCTTGGGCCACGATCGCCGCCTCGCGCTCATGGTGCTTCGCGTTCAGCACCTCGTGGGCGATGCCGCGCTTCTTGAGGTGCCCGCTCAGGAGCTCCGACTTCTCGATGGAGACCGTGCCGACGAGCACCGGCCGCCCCGCGTCGTTGTGCTCCTCGATCTCGTCCGCGATCGCCTTGAACTTCGCCTCTTCCGTCGTGTAGATCACGTCCTTCTCGTCGTCCCGCACCATCGGCATGTGGGTGGGCACGACGAGGACGTCAAGCTCGTAGATCTTGTACAGCTCCTCCGATTCGGTCGCCGCCGTACCTGTCATACCCGCCAGCTTCTCGTACATGCGGAAGTAGTTCTGGAGGGTGACGGTAGCCATCGTGATCGACTCGGCCCGGACTTTCAGGCGTTCCTTCGCCTCGATGGCCTGGTGCAGCCCGTCGGAGTAGCGCCGGCCCGGCATCAGCCGGCCGGTGAACTCGTCGACGATGACGACCTCGCCGTCGCGGACGACATATTCGCGGTCCTTGCGGTAGAGCGCATGCGCCTTCAGCGCGTTGTCGGCGTAGTGGGTGAGGATGTAGTTGGAAGGGTCGTACAGGTTGGTGACGCCGAGGCGGCGCTCCAGCTTCTCAATGCCGGAGGCGGTGAGCGAGGCCGACCGCAGCTTCTCGTCGATCGTGTAGTCCTCATCAAGCCGCAGCGACGGCGCGAGGTGCGCGAACTGCTGGTACGCCTTCGCCGAGTCGTTCGACTGTCCCGAAATGATCAGCGGCGTCCGTGCCTCGTCGATGAGGATGTTGTCGACCTCGTCGATGATGCAGTAGTTCAGGGGGCGCTGCACGAGTTGCTTCAGGTCATGCACCATGTTGTCGCGCAAATAGTCGAAGCCGAACTCGCTGTTCGTGCCGTAGGTGATGTCGGCGGCGTAGGCATCCTGACGGCTCACCGCTTCGAGCTCGCCCGTTTCCATGAGCCGTAGCGCATTGTCGTGCTGCAGGCACGCGATCGTCAGGCCGAGCTTCTGGTAGATCTGCCCCATCCACTGGGCGTCGCGGCGGGCCAGATAGTCGTTCACCGTGACGACGTGAACGCCCTTGCCCTCCAGCGCATTGAGGTAGACCGGCAGCGTGGCGACCAGCGTCTTGCCCTCGCCGGTACGCATCTCGGCGACCTTGCCCTGGTGCAAAATGCAGCCGCCCATGATCTGGACGTCGTAGTGCCGCTGGCCGAGCGTCCGCTTCGCCCCCTCGCGCACGAGCGCGAAAGCCTCCGGCAGCACGTCCTCGAGGCTCTCGCCGTCCTCGATGCGGTCGCGAAACTCTTCGGTCTTGTCGAGCAGGCCTTCGTCGCTCAGCGCCTCGAACTCGGGTTCGAGGTCGTTCACCTCGTCGACGATGGGGCGGAGCCTTTTCAGCTCCCGTTCATTTGGGTCGCCGAGGACTTTCCCAAGCTTCAGCATTAGAAGTACAGCCTTGGATTCGGGCGCCAAGCTAGCGGCCTGCGCTCACCTCGCGCGGCGGCGCGCCCTTCTGTTCCATTATACGCATACGGCAGCGGCATTGGACGCCTCAACTGACGCCTCCGAAGGGGAGGAGGGCTGCGCTGTTACTCGAACAGCGCGCCCACGGACTCGCCGCGGTGGATACGGGCGATCGCCTCCCCAAACAAAGGCGCGACCGACAGCATCTTCACCTTGCCGTTGCGCTTCTCCGGCGGCACCGGCGCCGTATCGGTGAGGGCGATCTCCGTTATCGGGGCTTCGAGGATGCGCTCCGGCGCGGGGCCGGAGAGGATGCCATGCGTGGCGCAGGAATAGATTTCTCTCGCCCCGGCATCCTGAAGAGTCTTCGCGGCGGAAAGCAACGACCCTGCCGTGTCGATCTCGTCGTCGAAGGTGAGCGCCGTCTTGCCCTTCACGTCGCCGATCACGTTCATGCTCTCCGGCTTCCCGAGCACACGGCGCTTCTCGATGATCGCCAGTGGGACGTTCAAGCGCTCGGCAAGATCGCGGGCGCGCTTCGATATGCCCACGTCCGTCGCGACCACCACAAGGTCGTCGAGCTTCTTCTGTTCGAAGTGCCGGCGCAGGATATTGATCGCTGTCAGCTCATCGACCGGCACGCTGAAGAAGCCCTGGATCTGGCCGGCGTGGAGGTCCATCGTGATGACGCGGTCGGCGCCCGCCGTCGAGATCAGGTCCGCCAGCAGCCGTGCCGTGATCGGCACCCGCGGCTGGTCCTTCTTGTCGGTACGCCCGTAGGCGTAGTAGGGCAGCACCGCAGTGATCCGGCCCGCCGACGCGCGCTTTGCCGCGTCGATCATGATCAACAGCTCCATGATGCTGCGGTTGACCGGCGACACGAGCGACTGGACGATGAACACGTCCCGCTGGCGGATGTTCTCCTGGTATTGGACGAAGAGGTTCTCGTTGCTGAACTCGAAAAGGTCGCTCTTGCCCAGGGGCGTCTCTAGGTAGTCGCAAATGCTCTGGGCCAACTGCGGGTTGGCCCTCCCCGAAAAGACGCGCGGACCCCCGATGAACGCCTGATAGTCGTGATTCACGGAATGGTACCCTCGCGTGCTTGGGTTGGCTTCCGTTAGGCCCGCGCCATCCTATTCCCGCTTCTGTTGAAGCATCTCGGCAGGCTCTCGGCGGGCCGTGATTATAACTCACCCGGCGGCGTTAAACCACGCCCGATCCCACCATTCCCCGCTATCCAAGGACCTCCAAGATATCTGAAGAAGAAGATATCCAAGGAACCTCCAAGATATCCAAGGACCTCCAAGATATCCGAGTGGCGCTAGCCCGCAGGCGCGGCCCGCCGCCTTGCTACAATGGAACGCGGCGAGCAGACGCATGACCACGACTCCGCAGCCCATCCCCAAGACCTACGACCCCCACGCCGTCGAGGAACGCCTCTACCGCTTCTGGGAAGAGTCCGGCCTCTTCCATGCCGAGGCCGACCCCTCGAAAGAGCCGTTCACCATCATCCTCCCGCCGCCCAACGTGACCGGCGTCCTCCACATCGGCCATGCCCTCACCGCCGCAGTCGAGGACGCCCTCGTGCGGCGGCGCCGCATGCAAGGCTACTCCGCCCTCTGGCTCCCGGGAACGGACCACGCCGCGACGGCCACCCAAGTCGTCGTCGAGCGCGAAATCGCCAAGGAAGGCCTCACCAAGGAAGGCCTCGGCCGCGAGCGTTTCCTTGAGAAGGTCTGGGAGTGGGTCGAGCTCTCGAAGAACCGGATTACCCAGCAGCACAAGGCCCTCGGCGTCTCCTTCGACTGGTCCCGCGAGTGCTTCACCATGGACCCCGGCCCAAGCCGCGCCGTCCGCGCCACCTTCGTCAATCTCTACAACAAGGGCCTCATCTATCGCGGCGAGAGCCTCGTCAACTGGTCGCCTGGACTGCTGAGCGCCATCTCCGACCTCGAAGTCGAACACCGCGAAATCGAGGGCCATCTCTGGCGTATGCGCTATCCCCTTGAGGACGGCTCCGGCCACGTGACGATCGCCACCACGCGCCCCGAGACCTACCTCGGCGACACCGCCGTCGCCGTGCACCCCGACGACGCCCGCTTCACCGGGCTGATCGGCAAGAACGTCGTCCTTCCCATCATCGACCGGCCCATTCCCATCGTCGCCGACGAGGCCGTTGAGTCCGAGTTCGGTGCCGGCGCCCTCAAGGTCACGCCCGCCCACGACCCCACCGACTTCGAGATCGGCGCGCGCCACAACCTCCCCCTGATCAACATCATGAACCCGGACGGGACGATCAACGAGCACGGCGGCCCCTTCGCGGGCCAAGACCGCTTCGAGGCCCGCGACAACATCGTCGCCGAGTTCGAGCGCCTGGGGCTGCTCGACGGCATCGAGCCCCACACCCACTCCATCGGCCATTGCCAGCGCAGCGGGGCCGTCGTCGAGCCGCTCATTAGCAAGCAGTGGTTCGTGAAGGTCGGCTCCCACGACGACCCCGACTCCATCGCGGGCCGCGCCTACCGCGCCGTCGTCGACGGCGACATCCAGATCGTCCCCGAGCGCTTCACCAAGGTCTACACCAACTGGATGGAGAACATCCGCGATTGGACGATCAGTCGCCAGCTCTGGTTCGGCCACCGCATCCCCGTCTGGCATTGCGGGTCCTGCGACGACATGACGGTGGGGATGGACGACCCCACGGCGTGCTCCGCGTGCGGCGACGCCGACATCGAGCAGGACCCCGACGTGCTGGACACCTGGTTCAGCTCCGGCCTCTGGCCGCACTCGACACTGGGTTGGCCCGACGACACGGACGACTTCCGCCACTTCTACCCCACCAGCGTTCTCGAGACCGGCTACGACATCCTTTTCTTCTGGGTCGCCCGCATGATCATGCTGGGCATCGAGAACACGGGCGACGTCCCCTTCCGCACCGTCTACCTCCACGGCATCATCCGCGACGCCTCCGGCGAGAAGATGAGCAAGATGAAGGGGAACATCGTCGACCCCCTGGACACGATCCAAGAATACGGCGCAGATGCCCTGCGCTTCGCCCTGACCACCGGCTCGTCGCCGGGCAACGACTCCCGCCTGACGCAGCAAAAGCTCGAATCGAGCCGCAACTTCGCCAACAAGATGTGGAACGCGTCGCGGTTCGTCCTCGGCGCCGTCGACGCCGCCGGCGGCGTCGACCCCGCCATCCCGGCCGACTTGCCGCCGGAGGACCGTTGGGTCCTGAGCCGTCTCCAGCGGACGGTCGAGAGCGTCGGCCGCATGATGGACGACTTCCAGATCGGCGAGGCCCAGCGCGAAATCCACGAGTTCCTCTGGAGCGAGTACGCCGACTGGTACATCGAGCTCGCCAAGATTCGCCTGCGCCGGGAAGACGACACGGTCGTCTCGCCGCTGCCCGTCCTCGTCCACGTCCTCGAAACGACGATGCGCCTCCTCCACCCGTTCATGCCCTTCGTCACCGAGGAGATTTGGCAAAACGTCGTACGCCGGCTACCCCCTGACGCCGCGCGCCCGCCCTCGATCGTCACCGCCCCGTACCCCGAACCCGGCCCCGCGCTCATCGACGAGGCCGCGGAAGCCGAAATCGGCCTGGTCATACAGGTCGTCCAAGCCGTCCGCAACGCGCGCGCCGAGCTCAAGGCCGACCCCCGCCGCGGCGTCGAGGCCATCGTCGACGCCCCCACCCAGCACGACATCGTCGAGCGCAACCGAACCGCCATCGAGCTACTGGCGCGGGTCGAACCGCTCCGCGTCTACGGCGACGGCGAACAGGCCCCCCCGGCCGACCAAGCGCGCGTCGCCGTGCTCGGCGAGACCCGCGTCATCGTGCCTATGGCGGGCTTCGTCGACCTCGACGCGGAGCGCGAGCGGCTGGGCAAGGAGCGCACCGACCTGGCGAAGCTCATCGCCAACCTCGAACAGCGCCTCGCCAACGAGAACTTCACCTCGAAGGCCCCCGCCGCCGTCGTCGAGAAAGAGCGAGGCCGCCTCGCCGAATACGAGACCCGCGTCGCCGGCCTCGACGAACGCCTCCGCGAGCTAGGCTAGCGACACGCGCCCGTATGCCTACGCTGTGGCGCGCTGGTATAGTGACCGGGAACACTCCGCCAGGGACGCCCACCATGGGAAAAAAGGACCGGCCCACTCCCCAGACCCCAGCACCGCCAAGAGACACTGGTGCGGACCCGGGCGTGGGGATTAAAGGCGCCTAGGTGCGCCCAGCCTCGTCTAAGCCCCAGACGAGCATGAGCGCCGCTACCAAGCCCTCGTAACCCCCCGCGCCGGTGCGCGCCCCACCTCGCGGGGCTACAATCACCCGCGCATGGGCTATCGCATCGGCATTGACGTCGGGGGCACCTTCACGGACTTCGTGCTGGCGAGGCCCGACGGCTCCATCTCCTTCACCAAGACCGCCTCCACACCTTCCGACCAGTCGGACGGCGTCATGCGGGGCATCGCCGACCTCGCAGAGGCCGAGGGTCTCGACCCCCAGGGCCTGCTCGGACGCACCGATCAGATCGTGCACGGGACCACCACCGGCGACAACATCCTCATCGAGATGAACGGCGCGGTGACCGGCCTCATCACCACAATGGGCAACCGCGACCAGATCGAGTTCCGCCGCGGCTGGAAGGAGAACATCTGGGACCCGGCCTACCCGCCCCCGGTCCCCATCGCCCCCCGCCGGCGGCGCATCGACGTCCCCGAGCGCCTCGACTTCGACGGCACGGTCCTCACCCCGCTCGGCGAAGAGGCCGTGCGCGCCGCGGCGCGGAAGCTCAAGCTCAAGGGCACCGAGTCCATCGCCGTCACCTTCCTCTTCTCTTATGTCAACCCGGCGCACGAATTGCGCGCCCGCGAGCTTGTGCTGGAGGAGCATCCCGAGGCTCACGTTTCCCTCTCTCACGAGGTAATGCCTTCGGCGCCCGAGTTCGAGCGCACGAGCACCACCTTGGTCAACGCCTACATCGAGCCCCGCATACGCGGCTACCTTGAGACGCTGACGGCCAGGCTCCGCGACGCCGGCTTCGCCCACGAGCTCCTCGTCGTGCTCTCCAACGGCGGCGTGATGACCACCGAGTACGTGGCGCGCAAGGCCGTCTCGATCATCGGCAGCGGGCCCGCCGGCGGCGTGACCGGCGCCTGCTACGTCGCGGACGCCGCCGGCGTCGAGGACTTCATCGCCGTCGACATGGGCGGCACCAGCTACGACGTCTGCCTGGTGCGCGGAGGCCGGCCCGCCGTCAAGTCGTTCTGGAACTGGCGCCACCGCTACCTGATCGGCCTGCCCTCGATCGACGTGCACGCCATCGGCGCGGGCGGCGGCTCAATCGCTAAGGTCGTCGCGGGAGCGCTGCAGGTCGGCCCCGAGAGCGCCGGCGCCGAGCCTGGCCCCATCTGCTACGGCCGCGGCGGGACCAACCCCACGGTGACCGACGCCAACCTCGTCCTCGGCTACCTCAACCCGTGCGCCCTCGCCGGGGGCAAGATCAAGCTGCGACCCGACGGGGTCAGTGACGCGATCGAGGAGCAAATCGGGCGCCCCCTCGGCTTGGATGCCACGGCGGCGGCCTACGGCATCTTCCGCATCGTCAACGCCAACATGACGCACGCGATCCGCCGCGCCTCGTCGGAGCAGGGCTACGACCCCAAGGACTTCACCCTCGTCGCTTACGGCGGCAACGGCGCGGTGCACGCCGGCGTCCAGGCCCGCGAGATGGGCATTGCCAAGGTCATCGTGCCCAAGGCCGCGCCCGCCTTCTCCGCGCTCGGCGTCCTGATCTCCGACCGGCTCGTCGAGGAAACCCGTTCGTACATCGTCGGCGTCGCCGAGGCCGACCTCGGCCTCGTGAACGCGCTCTTGCAAGGAATGGAGTCTGCGGCGGGCGCGGAGCTGAGCGCCCTCGGCGGCGGCGACATCGAGCTCGCTCGCTTCGCCAACATGCGCTACCCCGGTCAGCAGTTCGACCTCAGCGTACCGCTCCCGCCGGGCACGGTTGTCCGAGCCGATCTCGAAGGGGCGGCCGAGGCCTTTCACCGTTTGCACGAGGAGTCCCACACCTACGCGCAGCGCGATCAGGCGCCCATTATCAGCTCGCTCCGCCTTCGCGCCGTGCTGCCCGGCAGGAAGATCGCCCTTCCCGAAACAGGCCCCGCTGAAGGACCGCCGACCCCCAAACTTCACCGCCGCGCCTACTTCGACGGCTACGTCGACACCCCCGTCTTCGATGGCCCCTCGCTGGGCGCGGGCGCTCGTGTCGAGGGACCCGCCATCATCGAGGAGCCGTTCACCACCATCGTCGTCTGGCCCCAGGACGCCGCCGAGGTCGACCGCTGGGGCAACTACGTCATGACGATCGGCTGACTCGTCTTATGTCCTTCCTTACCGGCATCAACGTGCTCGAGTGGGGCGAGGCCCTCACCGCCCCGCTCTGCGGCAAGGTGCTCGCCGACCTCGGGGCCAACGTGGTCAAGATCGAGCCGCCCGGCGGCGAACCCGGCCGCGGCCTGCCGCCGTTCAAGACCGGCCCCGACGGCGCACCGCACAGCCTCCTCTTCGAGCACCTCAACGCGGGCAAGCGCAGCGTGACGATTGAAGCGGACGACCCCGCCCTAGACCGGCTCGCCGCGTGGGCCGACGTCATCGTCGAAGGGCACCTCGACTACAACCCCGCCGTCGCGGAAGCGCTCGAGCGCCTTCGAAGGGAGCACCCTGGCCTCATCGTCACGTCGGTCAGCGCCTTCGGGCGCTCCGGGCCGCTGGCCCAAGCGCCGGGCTACCCATCCGTCGCCTTCCACATGAGCGGAGCCGGCTTCGTGACGCCGCCCCAAGTCGAGAGCGTGGCGCAGCCGCCCCTGTCATTGCCTGGACGCCCCGCCGCGATCATCGGCGGCTACTGCGCGGCGGCGGCGACGGTTCTGTCGCTCTTGGCGCGTGGGGCCGACGGGCGGGGCCGCTACGCCGACGTCGCCGAGGTCGAGGGCATGATTCCCATGCTCGCCACGCCGCTGAACCAGTACTCGGCCGAGGGCGTGATCGCCGCCCGCGACGAACGCATCCACGGCATGGCCCCCTTCGATTTCTATCGCGTCAAGGACGGCTGGGCGAGCATTTTTCTCGTCCAGGAGGCGCATTGGCAGCGGCTCGTCGAGATGATGGGGTCGCCGGAGTGGGCCACCGCGCCGATGTTCGCCGACCGCCGAATCCGGGCGCAGTACAAAGAAGACCTCAACAACATCATGCAGCCCTGGCTCGACGAGCAGGCCAACGAAGAACTCTATCTACGTGCCCAGGCCAAGGACACCCCAATAGGCCCTGCACGGACGATGAGCGAGGTACTCGCCGACCCTCACTTCGAGGCGCGCAGCGTCTTCGTCCGAACGCCCCATCCGCGGCTCGGCGAAATGCTGCATCTCCGCCCGCCGTTCCGCTGGCGCGGCCAGTCGTGGACGCCGCCGGAGCCCGCGCCCGAACTCGGCGAGCACACCGTGCGCATTGAGGAAGCCCCGCAGCCCTCGTCCGTGAGCAAAGAAGGCGTAGCGGAGAACGCGGGGGCCTCTCCCCTTCCCCTCACCGGCCTGCGCGTCATCGAGTTGGGCGCGGCCATCGCCTCGCCCTTCGGCGCGGCGACCCTCGCCGACGCTGGCGCCGAGGTCATCAAGATCGAGACCGCGAAGCGGCCCGACAACCTGCGCAGCAACTGGCCCATGGCGGGCGGCGAGGCCGGCCCTGAACGGAGCTACTACTACAACCAGGTCAACCGCCACGCCAAGAGTCTCACCCTCGACTTGACCACCGGCGAGGGTCGCGACGCCTTCCTGCGCCTCGTGGCGCTCAGCGACGTCGTCGTGGAGAACTTCGCCGCCGGGACCATGGAGCGCCTCGGCGTTCCTTACGACGTCATTCGCCGGGCCAACCCCAGCATCGTCATGCTCTCGCTCAACGGCTTCGGCGACACGGGCCCCGCCAAGGACTTCATCGCCTACGGCCCGCTCCTCGAAGCGGTCACCGGCATGGCGGCCCTGGGCGGCTACGAGGGCGGCCCGCCCGCCGCCTCCACCTTCGTCTATACCGACTACGTCTCCGCCATGGTGGGCGTGGTCCTCATGCTGTCCGGGTTGCGCCGGCGCACCGAAACCGGCGAAGGCGCCTACTTCAACGTGGCCCAAGCCGAGGTCGCCCTGAACACGATGCCGGAGGCCATTCTCGATTGCGCCCTGAACGGCGTCCTCCCCGCCAAGCCCGAAGACCGCGACCCATTCGTCGCCGTGCACGGCTCGTTCCGCTGCCTCGGCGAGGACGACGCGGACGACGACTGGATGGCCATCGCCGTGCGCACCGAGGCACACTTCCGCGGACTCGCGACGGCTATGGGACATCCGGCCTGGGCCGATGATCCCCGCTTCGCCACCGACGAGGGACGGCACGTCCACGCCGCCGAAATCGCCGACCACATCAGACAGTGGACGCGGCGCTTGCCGAAGCACGAAGCGGCGGACACCCTTCGCAAGCACGGCGTCCCCGCCGCCGCGGTCAACGACGTCCGCGACTCCCTCGAAGAGCCCCAACTCCAGGCCCGCGGCTCTTTGCAGCGCGTCCGCCACCCCGTCATCGGCGAGGCGTGGACGTATCCCTCGCCACTCAATCTGGAAGGGGTCCCACGTGAGATCCGGCGCGGCGCTCCGCTCTGGGGCGAGCACAACGACTACGTCTGCCGCGACCTTCTCGGCATGCCCCCCGGCGACGTCGAGCACCTCGTCGCGCGCCGCGCCTTGGTCTAACGCCGCGCCTGGCTAGGCGCCGCACTTCTTCGACAGCAGCCTCACCACCGCCTGTCCCGGCGAAACGAGCGTTCCGTCCTGGTTGATCGCTTCGAGGTCCAGCGTCACCAGCGGTTCTCCGGCTTCGTTTGCCTTCCCGGTGACTTTGCCGTGAACGCGGTAGATGTCGCCGACGAAAGTGGGCTGGCGCAGGCGCGCGTTAAAGCTCTTGAGGAAGCCGTCGTCGCCCATCCAGTTCGTCACCGCATGGGCCATGTTCGCCACGCGGTGCGGGCCGACCTCGAAGCAGTAGGGCATCCCGCGGGCCTGGGCCATGCTGTCCTTGACGTGGTGCATCTGCCGCTCTTCAGGCAGGCCCGTTTCAGGGTCGATGATGATGCGGTCGGGATGGGTGCGCCGGAGCTCGATCCAGAAGCCCTTGTGCGCGACGTGCGACCGCGAGCCGATCCCCATGTAGTAGGCAATAGAGTCCCGCGGGGTGAACGGACCCTTGACGATCATCGGGATCTCGTCGCCGACCTCCACGTCCTCCCAGTAACGCGGCGCCTCGCCCTGCCGCGTCTCGCCGGTGTAGTCCTCGGTGATCCGGCGCAGCTCGTCCTCGCTATAGGTCGCGCGTGGCTGGCTCATGTAGTGCGTTTGGGAGATGTCCTCGGGTAGGAATCGCAGCTCCTTCAACAGGCGCTCCGCTACGACCTCGCCGCGCTGGTTCGTATAGCGGTTGAGCGTCGCCTGATAGAGGGCCCGCTTGGCGTGCCGCACCGGCTTCGGGCTGAGCTCGGTCCTGATGTGCACGCCGCGAATCTCATCGCCCGCCCTCACGACGTGGTTGAACTCCCATTCGGTGCCGATGTGGAGTCCGGTAAAGCTGGGCAGGCCGAGACCGCCGGCTTGGTAGCAGCTGTAGATCCACATCGGCGGCGCGACGAGAGCGCCATATTGGCTCTTGGCGCCGTAGTCTTCGTCATTCCATAGGGGGTTGTCGTCGCCAATGCCCCAGGCGAAGTGACGGATCGCGTCGGCGGTCACGGCACGATTGAATGCGTAGCCGTCGGTCAGCTCCTGACCCAGCAGGCTGCAGTAGTCGTCGATCTCGGCCTGGATGGCCGGTGGGTAGTCGAGCGGTGCGGTGGTCATCTCGGCCCTGCCAGGGAGGGACTACTCCACCATGTCGTAGCTGCGGAGCAGCTTGCCCGGAAGCGCCCCGGTGCACTCCGTGTCCTCGAACGTGACCGTCCCGTTGACGATCGTGTAGCGCAGGCCGGTGGGCTTCTGGATGATGCGGCGCTCCTCTCCGGGGAAGTCGTAGCCGAACACCGGCTTCGGATGCAGGAAGCCCAGCGCGTCGAGGTCGTAGACGATGATGTCCGCCCAGGCCCCAAGCTGCAGCGTGCCCCGGTCCTTGAAGTCGGCGAACCACGCGGGGTAGGCGCTGATTTTCACGTGCGCTTCCTCCAGCGTCATGATCTCCTTGTCTCGAATCCACGTAGACAGGAAGTTCACCGGCCACGTGCTCACCGTTAAGAACCTCGTGTGCGCGCCGCCGTCCGAGAGTGAGATGTGGCTGAAGGGGTTCATGATCAGCCGCGCGAGCTCATCGTCGTCCCGGTCGCCGGCCCCGGCGTTCGCCACGAACTCGGTCTCCAACTCCTCGTCCAAGGCGAGGTCGATGAAGACATCCACCGGGTGCTTGCCCAGTTCGGCCGCGAGGTCAGCGATCGTCCTGCCCTCGTACTTGCGGTTGCGCTCGTGCGCGGCCTCCATGACGTAGAACCGGTTCCAGTCCGTCCGGTTGGTGAGGCTCCCCTGCACGTCGAGGTCGCTCTTCATTGCGGCGCGGGTCTCGGGGTCGCGCAGCTTGACGATGCGTTCCTCGCGGCTGCCGACCAGCGGCTGAATCCAGTTGGGGTAGACGTCGAACAGGTTGTACTCGGTCAGCTTGAAGACCGCGTCGGGGAAGATCGTCGGCTGCTGAATGACCAACGGGAGGCCGTCGGCGCGCGCCGAGGCCACCCATGCCTCATCCTCCGGCGTGGGAGAAATGCAGTTGATGTGCGCCGGCCTGCCGCTCAGCCGCACCATCTCGTTCACCAGCTCGTACTGCGCCGGGCGGTCGTCGAAGATCGGATAGCCGATCGTCCAGCCGATGTGCCCCACGCCGAACTCGCCCAGCACCTCCGCCAGGGCGAGGAACTCCGCGTCAGACTGGATGTGCGTCGGCAGATAGCCGCCGTCGTCCGGACGGTCCTCGGCGCTCTTGTTCGCCGAGAAGCCGAACGCCCCCGCCTTCATGGCGTCATGGAAGAGACTCTTCATTAGGTTGATTTCTGTGTCGGTCGCCGACGTCCGCTCGCGGGCGGGCAGCATGCCCATGATGTAGGCACGCAACGGGGAGCACGGGAACAGGGCCCCGATGTTCAGTCCCAGGCCCTGCCGGTCCAAGCTGTCGAGATACTCCGGGAAGGTCTCCCAGTCCCACCGCATGCCGAGACGCATCGACTCCAGCGGGATCGCCTCGACGCGGTTCATCATCCGCATGTTGAGCTCGCGGTCTTCCGGCCGCGTCGGCGCGAAGCCGAAGCCGCACTGCCCGATGGTGAGGGAGGTCACCCCGAACCACCCCGACAGCGAGCAGTAGGGATCCCAGTTCAGTTGCGCGTCGTAGTGGGTGTGGAGGTCGACCGCCCCCGGCGCCACGATGCAGCCGCTTGCGTCGAGCTCCCGGGCGCCGCCGGCGGGGATCCTGCCGCTGATCTTCGCGATGCGGCCGTCCTTCACCGCCAGGTCGGCCTTGTACCGCGGGAGACCCCTCCCATCGACGATCGTGCCGCCGCGAATAACGAGATCGTATTCCGCCATGGCTTACCCCTTTACCAATCGTCCCCACGGCATCGTGGCGCGGCGATGCCCTCTCCGCGCTCGACCGTCCCTCCAAGATCCGGTCAAGCCTGCCCTGGCTTCAGTTGCGGGAATCCTACCATGAACCGCCCCCTCCCGCCCGAGCGCGACGTGCTACTATCGGGCCGGCCAACTAGGAGGCAGTGCATGAGCGACGGTCCCGCGGGCGTACCCATTCCACCAGAGTTGGAGGCATTCCTGAAGGCCTACACCCGCACCTTCATCCTGACGTTGCGCAAGGACGGCTCCCCGACCGGCCATCCCATGACCGGGTGGTACGACGAGGGCCGCATGCGGGTGACCACCTACCGCAAGAGCCACAAGACCCGCAACGCCCAGCGCGACGAGCGCACCTCCTGGGTCGTGCTCAACGGCTACGACTCCGACGACGACGTGCGCGCCGTGCAGTTCAAGGGCGTCAACCGCGTCGTCGAGGCCACCCAGATGCCTTCACAGGCGGGCGTCCGCCAAGGTGTGAGCACCGGCCTCTCCTCACGGACCGAGGAGCGGCTGAAGTCGGGCAAGCGCATCGTGCTCGAGGTCACCCCGAACGAGACCGGCTTCCTCGAGGAGGTGCGCTAGCCATGCCCCGCGAGTCCATCGCCATGTCCAACGAGGAGCTCACCGACTTCATCGGCGCCAAGCCCTGGGTCGTCGTGGGCACGCTCGACGAAGACGGCTCCCCCTGGGGCGACGTTTCCGCCTCCCTGATCGAGGGCGGGCAACTCATCTTCGCCGTCCCCAACGGGACGCGGGCCGCCGCAAACATTGAACGCGACCCCCGCGTCGTCTGCATGAACGACCAGTACCCGACCTACTACGAAATCAAAGGCGTCACCATCCACGGGCGCGCCCAGCGCCTCGACGACCCGGCCCTCATGGCGCGCCTGCCGTCCGACCCCATTGACCGCAACGCGGCGGACCGTACGGTCTACGCCGTCCCTCTCGACGACATCACCAGCTTCGACTTCACCAAGATCAAGGCGAAGGTCTAGGCGCTAGCGCCCGCCGAACAGGTCGTCGACGTCGCGGGCGAGCGCCGCTTGGCGCTCCTCAGGCTCCAGATAGCCCACGCTCTTGTAGAAGTCGGGACCGTAGGTGCGGGTGCGAACAACCACCGGCATCGGCACGGCGTGCCCGAAGATGAGGGCCTGCTGCTTGGTCTCCAGCTTGGCGAGCACGGCCCGTAGCTCGCCGCGCCCTGAGACTCCTGCCAACACCGCGTCGATGTCGCGCTCGTCCTCCAGAAGGCAGGTCAGCTTCGTGCCGATCTGCGACAGCACCTCGTGGTCGATGCCGCTGGGGCGCTGGTCGATGATGAGCAGCGTGACGTTGTACTTCCGCAGTTCTCGCGCGATGGTGCCGAAGCTCGTGTAGCCGGCGACGCCCGGGCTGAGGAACTTGTGCGCCTCCTCGACGGCGATCACCAGGTGCGGCGGCGGCTTGCCGCTCCCCGCCAACGACGCCTCGACGCGGTCGACGTACGCCTCGTGAATGCGCCTCGTCAGCAGGTTGGCCACGAGGATGTAGGCGGCGAGGTTGTTGCGGTGGCGTCCGAACTCTAGGACGACGTGCTTGCCCGCCTCCAGATATTCCATGATGCGCCGCACCGAGTCCTCGGGTCGCTCTTCGGTCAGGAAGTCGAGTGAGCCGAGGCGCTGGACGCGCCGGTGGACGGCCGCGAGCGTGGCCTCGTGCTCGACCCCACCGGCGAGGTCGGTGAGCTCCTCCACACCGTCCGCGGCCAGCAGCGTTCGCAGCCACTTGCGCCCATGCCGCTTCTCCAGCCGCTCGATCGCCTGTACCTGCGTCTCGTTCAGTCCAAGAACGCCCGCGGCGGAGGCCACGTCGGCGGCCTCGATGTCGTCATAGCCGATGCGCACCACGTAGTCGGCGCTGGCGCCCTTGCGGCGCGTCGACTCGTCGTCGAGCGTGAAGACACCGACCCGGCCGGGGAAGAGCTGCTTCAGACCCTTCACCTGCGCCCCCGACTCGCTGGGCGAGGCCCAGCCGTACTCGCTGTGCATGTCGAAAACCAGGCTCACCGCCTGGCCTTTCATCACGATCTCGGCGAGCAGCACCCGCGTCAGGAACGACTTGCCCGTGCCGGTCTTCCCGAAGACGCCCGTGCTGCGCTCGGTGAGCCGGTCGGCGTCGAGACAGATCGGGGCCTCTTCCATATCCAGCGGGCTGCCCACCCAGAGGTGGTCGTCGTCGTTCTCACCAAAGATCGCCTCGATCTCCTGCGCCGCGCTGTAGCGGGCCGGGGCGAAGTGCGGCGGCACGGTCTTCGCGGGGAGCGGCCCGTCGTCAAGCCCGACGGCGCCCGTCTGCGTCAGGTACGGCACGACGTGGACGAGGCCAAAGGCGTTGGCCCCGCTGACGACGGCCCGGATGAACTCGTCGTCCACGTCGGGCGGGGTCAGGGCCATCGCGGGGTCGGTCTGCCCCAGTGAGATGTCGGTGACGACGCCGAAGAAGCGGCGGCGCTCGGCCTGTATGGTGACAAAGCGCCCCACCGAGACCTCCTCGATGGGGACGCCGCCCTCAAGCCGGACGTCGACACCCTTGGTCAGCGACCCGCTGACGACCATGCCGAGGTGCTCGCCGCCCGTTGAAGGCGCTGAAATGGCGGGGTCGGCGCCATTGGCCGGCGTGAGGGGGTCGTCGGTCGGCATGGGGCGCATTGTACGCGCGCGGTGCGCCCCGCGGAACAAGCCGGTGTCGTTTGACAAAAGCCCCCGGCGCGGCTCAAATCCGACGGAGGGAAGGAGCCACCCACAGCGTGCGCCCACTGGAGAATGTCCGCGTCGTCGAATACGGCCCGTGGCTGAACGCGGCCTACGGCGGACGCCTGCTCGCCGACATGGGCGCGGAGGTCATCAAGATCGAATCGCCCGACGGCGGCGACCCGGGACGCATACACGGCCCCTTCCCCGGCGACGCCCCCGACGCCGAGGCCAGCGCCCAGCACCTCTTCAACAACGCCAACAAGCTCGGCGTAACCCTCGACCCCTCGTCCGCGACCGGCCGGCGGCTCTTCCGCCGCCTCGCCGCGGCCGCCGACGTGCTCATCGACGGCACGCAAATCGGCGAACTCGACGCCCTCGGCCTCGCCCACGAGACGCTGGTGGAAGGCAATCCCCGCCTCATCACCGTCGCGGTGAGCAGCCTCGGGCGGTCCGGGCCCTACGCCGGCTACCGGGGCTACGACCTGACGAGCTGGCACGGCAGCGGCTCGTCTCACATCTACATGGGCGCCCCCGACCGGGAGCCGCTGCGGGGAGCCTACTACCACGCCAACCACTGGGGCGCGGTCTCGGCCGCCGCCGCGGCGATGATCGCCCTGCACGCGCGGGAGAAGACGGGGCGCGGCCAGACGATCGACATCGCCGAGGCAGAGACGCTCGCCATGCTCTACATCGCCGTCGAGGTCAGCGACTATCTGATGAACGGCGCCGAGAAGGCCCGCGTCGGCCTGCGCATGGACGGCAACGCCCCCACCGCGCTCCTCCCCTGCAAGGACGGCTACGTCTACCTCATGTGCCTCACCGACGAGCAGTGGGCGGGGCTGGTGGACGCGATGGACAACCCCGACTGGGCGACCACCGACCTCTTCCTCGGCGGGGGACGCCAGCGCGCCGTCTACGCCCGTGAAATCTACGACCTGCTCCGGCCTTGGCTGCAGGCGACCACAGCTCAAGAAATCTTCGACCGCTGTCAGGCGCGCAGCGCTCCCGCCGCCCCGCTGTATACCGTCGCCGACCTTATGTCCAACGAGCACCTCGCCGAGCGTGAGTTCTTCGTCGACCTCCCCGGCGAAGGTTCAAGGCCCCTGCGCATCCCGGGGCCGCCCTTCCGGTTCGGCCGCGACCAGAGCGAGACACCGGCGTCGAAGACGCTGGCGCCGTGGGCGGTCGAGCGCCCCGCCCCGCGCCTCGGCGAGCACAACGAGGCGGTCTACTGCGGCATGCTCGGCCTCGATCGCGCGGAGCTGCCGGGGCTGCGTCGGGCGGGGGTCATCTGATGCCGGCCACGACGGGCAACGGCAACGGCGACCTTCCCCTGGCCGGGCTGAGGGTGCTCAACCTGGGTTGGTACTGGGTCTGCGCCACCATGTCGCACCTCCTGGCCGACATGGGCGCCGAGGTCATCAAGGTCGACTCGCGGCAGCGGTTGGAGACGCTCCGCGGCATCCCACCGTTCATGGATGGCATCGAAGACCCCGACCACAACCTCTGGCTCCACAACCTCTTGCGCAACACGCAGAGCATCACGGTCAATCTGGAGACCGACGAAGGGCGCGAGCGGCTTCGCGACCTCGTCCGCACGACGGACGTAGTGACCGAGAACTGGACGCCGGGTACCGTCGCCAAGCTGGGCATCGACTACGCTTCGCTGCGCCCCTACCGTCCCGACCTCATCATGGTCTCGCCCTCGGCGGCGGGGCAGTGGGGACCATATCGGCGCATCAACACCTACGGGCAGGTGATCAGCACGCTCGCGGGGCTCGACGCGGTCCAGGGCTACGCCGGCGAGCGCCCCTCGAACTTCGGCATGTCGATCATCGACCCGTTCGCGGGCCTGATGGCCTGCTACGCGGTGCTCGCCGCGCTCCGGCGGCGCAACGAGACCGGCCAGGGCTGCCACGTCGACTTCTCCCAATGGGAAATGTCGACAGCCACGATGGGCCCGCTCTTCCTCGACTACCAGTGGAACGGCAGGCTGCACGGCCCCGACGGCAACCACGACTTGCTCTGCGTGCCCAACAACGTCTACCCCTCGGCCGGGGACGA
Organism: Dehalococcoidia bacterium; assembly: GCA_965207995.1. Lineage (GTDB taxonomy): Bacteria > Chloroflexota > Dehalococcoidia > SHYB01 > SHYB01 > DAOUKH01. The sequence goes on from OZ242299.1 coordinate 97,965, forward strand.
CCGCTGGGTGTCCATCTCCGTCTACGAGGAGGAGGAGTGGCGCGGGCTGCTCCGCGCCCTCGGCCGGCCGCGGTGGGGGCGCGACCCACGCTTCGCCGACAAGTACCGGCGCAAGCGCAACGAAGACGCCCTCGACGAGCGCATCGCGGCGTGGACGAAGCGCCGCACCCACTACGAAGCGGCGGAGCGCCTGCAGGCCGAGGGCGTGGCCGCCTTCCCGGTCATGGGCTCCCGCGAGCTCTACAGCGACCCCCACTGGAAGGCCCGCGACTCCTGGCTCCAGGTCGACCACGCGCTCGGCCCCGAGTGGATCTACGGCGTGCACTGGAAGTTCAGCGATACGCCGGGGTCGGTGCGGACGACGACGCCGCTCCTCGGCGAGCACAACCGCCGCGTCTTCGCCGACCTTATGGGTGCGGACGACGCGGAGTTCCGCCGCCTCGAAGCGGAGCGGGTCATCTACTAGGGCACGTACGGGCGCTGGTATACTCTCCGATGGCGCTCGCCGCGGCGGGCGTCTCCGCACCCCGCTTCAGGAGATCGCGCCCCGACATGTCCACGACCACGATTCCCCACGCCACCATCGCGCCACACGGCGGCGCGCTCGTCGACCGAATCGCAAGTCCGGCCAAGGCCGCCGAGCTGAGGGCGGCCGCCGCCGGCCTGCCCGCGATCACGCTCAGCTTCAAGCAGTTCTGCGACCTCGAAATGATCGCCATCGGCGCGTTCAGCCCCTTGACCGGCTACGTGGGCCAGGCCGACTTCGAGTCCGTCTGCCGCCGGGCCCGGCTCGCCGACGGCACGGTCTGGCCGATCCCAATCACCCTCGCGGTCGATGACGCGGTCAAGCAGACGCTGAACGTCGGAGGCAAGGCCGCGCTCAAGCACCACGACGGCACCCTGCTCGCCGTGATCGACGTCGAGGAGGTCTACCCCCACGACAAGGCGCTGGAGATTCCCAACGTCTTCCGCACCGACGACGCGGCGCACCCCGGCGTCGAGGCGGTGCTGGCCGAGGGCGACTGGCTGGTCGGCGGACCCATCGAGGTCATCACGGTGACGCCGGAGCGGGAGCCGGGCGAGCAGTTCACCGAGCACCGCAAGCGGCCCGCCGAGACCCGCGCGGCCTTCGCCGAGCGCGGCTGGAGCACCGTCGCCGCCTTCCAGACCCGGAACCCCATCCATCGCGCTCACGAGTATCTGACCAAGTGCGCCCTCGAGATCACCGACGGTCTGCTGGTCCACCCGCTGGTCGGCGAGACCAAGCCCGGCGACATTCCCGCCGACGTCCGGATGGACTGCTACCGGACGCTCATCGAGAAGTATTACGTCGCCGAGCGCACCTTGCTCACCGTTATGCCGGCGGCGATGCGCTACGCCGGGCCGCGCGAGGCCATCCTTCACGCGCTGGTGCGCCAGAACTACGGCTGCACCCACTTCATCGTGGGCCGCGACCACGCCGGCGTCGGCGACTACTACGGCACCTATGAGGCGCAGGAAATCTTCGACGAGTTCGAGCCGGGCGAGATCGCCATCACCCCGCTCAAGTTCGAGCACGCCGCCTACAGCATCCAGGCGCAAGGCATGGTGACCGCGAAGACCTTCCCCCGCATCGACGGCGACCAGATCTTCCTATCGGGAACGAAGGTGCGCGAGCTGCTGGTCGCGGGCGAGCGGCCTCCGGGCGAGTTCACCCGGCCCGAAGTCGCCGACATCCTGATCGAGTGGGCGAGGTCGGAGAGCTAGCCGCCATCCCGTAGAATGCACCGGGGCGGCTTGGGCCGCCGAAAGGGAGCCGCGTGGAGTACATCTTCGAGGTCGGGAACTTCGGCCTCCGCTGGTACAGCGTCCTCGTCGCCGTCGGGCTCGGCATGGGCGCGTGGATCGCCGCCATCGAGGCCAAGCGGCGCGGCGAAGACCCCAACCACGTTTTCGGCGCCCTCCTCATCTGCCTCCCGATGGCCCTGATCTGCGCCCGCGCCTACCACGTCATCGATCAGTGGAATGAGATCTACTCGGACGACGTTGTCCGCGCCCTTGAAATCTGGAAGGGCGGCATCGGCATCTACGGCGCGGCCATCGGCTCAATCCTCGGCCTCGCCATCTACACCCGTTGGCAGCGCCTTCCCCTGCTGCACTGGCTCGACATCGGCGCGCCCGGCTTCATACTCGGCCAGGCCATCGGCCGCTGGGGCAACTTCTTCAACCAGGAACTCTATGGGACGCCCACCGACCTCCCGTGGGCCATCAACATCGCCGACTCGAAGCGGGCACCGGGCTACGAGACCTTCTCCCAGTTCCACCCGCTCTTCCTCTACGAATCGCTGCTCAACCTTGCCGGGCTCGGTGTCATGCTCTACGTCGCCCGGCGCTATGCCGACCGGCTCAAGGAAGGCGACATCGTCCTCATCTACGGCGTCTGGTACGGCGGCGTGCGGCTCGGGCTCGAGTGGCTGCGCATCGACAACTGGGTGGCCGGCGGCTTCCCCGTCGCGGCGGCCATCTCCATCGCGGCCATCGTCATCTGCGGCGGCATGCTCCTCTACCGCCACTGGTACACACCCCGGTTCCGGGAAGCGCCTTAAACCTCATCCCCCTCTGGGGGAGACCACCTTAAACCTCCCTCCCTCCGGGAGGGACTGAGGGCGGGCACGATCCGCGCCGTCTCCCTCTCCTCCCCTGTAGGGGCGATTCGCGAATCGCCCGTCCCCTCCGGCCTCTCCCCCTCTGGGGGAGATTTGAGAGAGGGCGCACGCCGCCAGGCGCGCGAGCGCCCGCAGGGCGCTGCTCTTGCTCGCTCCGGCGGGAGGAAGGGGCCTAGCATCCCCGAAGAGTGCTCGGTATAGTCTCCCCAGCCACATCCGGCAACGGAGGGTCTCCTTGAGCGACGTATACGACCTCGCCATCATCGGCTCCGGCTTCACCGGCCTCAGCGCCGGCGTCCAGGCCACGAGGATGGGCATGAAGACCGTCCTCATCGAGCAGGTGATCATGGGCGGTCAGATCCTGAACACCGACTTGGTGGAGAACTATCCCGGCTTCCCCAAGGGCGTCTCCGGTATGGACCTCATTACCGGCGCCGAGGAGCAGGCGAGCAACGCCGGCCTCGAATACGGCTTCGGCATGGTCACCGGCATCGACACCTCCAAGCAGCCCATCCAGGTGCTCGGCGACGGCGAGTCGTGGCTCGCCAAGACGGTCATCATCGCCGCCGGCGGTGAGCACCGGAAGCTCGGCATCCCCGGCGAGGCCGAGCTCGAGGGCCGCGGCGTGTCCCACTGCGCCACCTGCGACGGCATGTTCTTCCAGGACCAGGCAGTCGCCGTGATCGGCGGCGGCGACTCCGCCATGGACGAGGGCCTCTACCTCACCAACATGTGCAGCAAGGTGTACCTCATCGTCCGCGGCGAGGAGTTGACCGGCCTCAAGGTCCTCCAAGACCGCGTCGCCGAGAACTCCAAGATTGAGGTGCTCTACGACACCGTCGTCGACGCCATCAACGGCGACGACTCCGTGAAAAGCCTCACGCTCCGCGACGTCAAGACCGAGGAGAAGCGCGAGCTCGAGGTCACCGGCATCTTCGCCTACATCGGCTCCGACCCCGCCACCGCGCCGTTCGCCTCCGCCGTGCCCACCGACGGCGGCGGCCACGTCAAGGTCGACCTGCGCATGGCCACCGAGGTCCCCGGCGTCTTCGCCGCCGGCGAGTGCCGCTGGCAGTCCACCCGCCAGCTCGCCAACTCCGCCGGCGACGGCGTCACCGCCGCCATCGCCGCCTTCGAGTGGCTCCAAGCCAACGTCTAGCGGCGGCGGCATGGACCGCATCCTTCTGACGGGCTTCCTCCCCTTCCGGCGACGCGCCGCCAACGTCTCCGGCGACGTCGCCGCCGCCCTCGACGACGCCGTGATCGGCGGGGCCGCCGTCCACGCCCTGCTCATGCCGGTGCACTGGGACGCCCCTCACTCGGCCGTCGCCCGCGCGCTCGCCGCGATCGAGAGCGAAGGCAATCGGGCCGTCGCTATCGTCGGGCTCGGAGAGTGCGGCGCGAACGGCAGCGTCCGCGTCGAGACCACGGCCCGCAACCGGCGGGGCCGCCGGCCCGACGAGCGCGGCCTACGGCCCGGGGTCGGTACGCCGTCGGAATCGGAACCGGGAGGCCCGGCCACCCGTTCATCGAGTCTTGCAGCGGCATTCCAACGGCCTCTAGATGAGGCAGGGGTCGAGCGCGTCACCAGCCGGAGCGCCGGACGCTTTCTGTGCGAGGAGGCCCTCTACGTCAGCCTGGGGTTGACCCCTCCCGCCGGCTTCGTCCACCTGCCCGCCTACCCCAACGCCCGCGCCGACAAGTCGGACCCGCGGAACCGCGCCCACTTCCTCGCCATGAAGGGCGTCGTCGAAGCGGCCCTGGCCGGCCTACCCTGACTTGCCCGCCGCCCCGGCGACGGGAGCGGCCGTCCGCTCCTCTTGCTCCGCACCGACGGCGGCCCCGGCGTCGGGCGTGTGGCGTTCCCCTTTGAAGAAGGAAAAGACGACGCCGAGGGCGACGAGCCCGCCCATCACGAAGAAGGCGCGGTGCATGCCGGCGATGAATGCCGTCGCGATTGCGTCGCCGCCGGTCTCGGCGACGGCGTCGAGGCGCGGTTCGAAACCGAACGAGGCCATCGTCACCACGATCACGGCGGTGGCCAACGCGATGCTCGTGACGTTGGCCGAGTTGCGCATGAGCTGCGTCAGCGCGGTGATGACGCCGTAGCGCGACCGCGGGACGGCGCTCAGGATCGAGCTGTTGTTGGGAGAGCTGAACATCCCCACGCCGGCGCTGTTCAGGATCATGAGGGGAATGATCAGTCCGAGCGAAGTGTCCTCGTCGAGGAAAATTCCGAAGCTGAACAGCCCGGCGGCGGACATGCTCAATCCGCCCATGTTGAGTAGCCGCCAGCCGAAGCGGTCGGAGAGCCGCCCGCTCACCGAGCCCATGATCGCCAGCGTCGCCGCGCCGGGGATCAGCATCAGGCCCGCCTCTCGTGCGCTGTAGCCCAGGATGTTCTGCAGGTAGAACGGCATGACGAAGATCATGGAGGCCGACCCCATGAACGAGAGCCAGCCGGCACTCACCCCGAAGGCGACCAGCCGCCGCTTGAAGAGGCGCAGGTCGAGCATGGGGTCCTCGGTCCGCAGCTCCCACCAAATGAAGGTGGCGATAGCCGCGCCTATCACGACGAATCCCGTGATGACGGCAGGCGACAGCCAGCCGGCGCGGTGGCCGTTCGTCATGATCATCAGGAAGACGAGAAGCACCGCGCCCGACAAGGCAGCGCCGACCCAGTCGAACCGCGCGCTCTGGCCCACCGGCTTGTCGCGGGCGAGCACGGCCGAGCTGAGCACGACCGCCGACGCCAGCAGCGCCACGAGCGCAAGGGGCGCGTTGAAGAAGAACACGGAGCGCCAGCCCAGGCCGGTCACCAGCGCCCCGCCGAGGGCCGGCCCAAAGATCAATCCCACGCCGACGACGCTCAGGTGGGAGCCCAGGGCCTTGCCGCGCTCCGCTCCGGGAAAGACGGAAAGCACCGCCGCCATGGCGTTCGCCTGGATCATCGCCGAGCCGATTCCCTGGAACAGCTTCGCCCCGATGAGCATGCCGATGCTCTGCGCGGAGCCCGCGGCCAGGGCGCCGAGGCAGAAGATCGCCAGTCCGGTCATGTAGACCCGCTTGCGGTCGGTCGTGTCGCCGAGCCGCGCCATGGGGAGCAGCAGGATGCTGATCATCAGCGCATGGCCGATGGTGACCCACTGCACGGTCGGGAGGTCGCTGTCGAAATGGTCGGCGATGGTGGGCAGCGCGACGTTGACGCTCCCCATGTCCATGACCGACATGAAGGTGCCGATGGCGATCGTCCCGAAGACGAGCCACTTCCGCGTTCCGGCGTCTTGGAAGACCCTCATACCGGCCGGGACGCGCTCCTCATGCCTTGCGGATCAGCGCCCGGTAGACGCCGCCCTCGTTGGTGAGCGCCAGCAGCGCGTTCCCCGTCCTCGCGCACCACGCCGGGAAGTCCTCCTCGACGCCCTCGTCGTCGGACAGCACCTCGATGACCCTGCCCGGCGCCATCGACCGGATCCGTTTCGCCGTCTCCCAGACCGGCACGGGGCAACAGAGGCCGATCGTGTCCAGGGTCTCGTCCGGCGCGGCGGGTTGCGGGCTTGTCATGTCGATGTCACTCGGTCGCGGCGAAAGGGACTCCGTCACGCGAACGGCGACAGAGACCGCAGGCGCTCGATGGCGCGCGGCAGCTCCGCGAGGAAGTAGTCGACCTCGTCTTCCGTCGTATCCGCGCCGACGCTGGCGACAAGGGAGCCGGAGCGCAGCTCCGTCCCCAGGCCGATGGCTTCGAGGACGTGCGACGCCGTCTCCGTCCGCCCGGAGCAGGCCGTCCCGCTGGCGGCGTAGACGTTCGCGTTCATCGACAGCTCCAGCAGCAGGCTCTCCGCCTCGACGCGGTCGACGACGCAGCTGGCGTGATGGGGGAGGCGGCGTAGCGGATGCCCCGTAACCCGCACGCCGTCCCATGCCTGAAAGGCGTCGATCATCTTGTCGCGCAGCCTTCGCGCGCCCTCCATTCGTTCAGGCATGTGGGCGCGGGCCAAGTCGGCGGCGGCCCCAAAGCCCACGATGGCGGGGACGTTCTCCGTGCCGGCCCGCCGGCCCGACTCCTGCGTGCCGCCTTCCAGGAGTGGAGGCCAGCGCAGCCCGCGTCTACTATACAGCGCGCCCGCTCCCTTCGGCCCGCCGAACATGTGCGCCGACAGCGTCATCAGCGATGCGCCCAGCCCAGCCGCATCGACGGGGATGATGCCCGCCGCGTTGGTCGCGTCGACGTGCAGCGGCGCGCCCCGCTCACGGCAGATCGCCCCCACCTCGGCGATGGGCTCGATCGTGCCGATCTCGTTGCTCGCCAAGGTCATGGTGACCAGGGCGGTCTCCTCATTCACGGCGGCGCGGACCTCGTCCAGATCGATCACGCCGTCGGAGTCGACGCCGACCGTCACCACCTCGAACCCCGCCCGCTCCAGCGTCCGGCACGGCGCGAGGACGGAAACGTGCTCGACCGCCGACGTCACCACCCGCCGCCCCCGGCCCGGCGCGCCGGGCATCAGCAAGCCCTTGATCGCCCAGTTGTTGCTCTCGGTTGCCCCGGAGGTAAAGGTGACCTCCCCAGGCGCAGCGCCGATGAGCGCGGCCACCGACGCACGCGCCGCCTCGACTGCGTCGAGCGCCTCCTCGGCGGGGGGATAGGCGCTCTGCGGGTTGTGAAAGCGGGAGCCGGACAGATACGGACGCATCGCCTCAACGACCTCAGGCGCGCAGGGCGTCGTGGCGATGTGGTCGAGGTAGACCGGAGGTCGCGCCGTCATGCGGCTATTGTAGCCGTTGGCACTTCCTCCGACCCCCGGAACATCATCAACCACCGCGGCCGGGTTTATGCAGGAGCGAGGCTCACGAGCAAACGAGTTGCAGGACCTCTTCCGGCCGATCGCGTTCTTTGGCCATCTGACAGGGAGTCTGACCAAGCTCGTTCTGGGCGGCAGTATCCGCGCCTCGGTCTAGCAGTAACGCAATGACCTCAGGGCTTGAACGGGGCATCGCCCAGTGCAGAGGTGTAGCAGCACTGAGACTGGGTGAATCCGCAACCTCTTTGGTCCTTGCCTCAACATCCGCACCATGATCCAGGAGCACTTCTGCAATTGAGCTGTGCATGCCACGCCTAACGACCCAGTGCAAGGGCGTCGTCCCGATTCTGGCTGCACGATTGGGATCGGCCCCATGCATTAGCAGCCGTGGGACAAGCGAAGGATAACTCTTCGCGGCCCAAGAGAGAGGTGTCTCTCTATGTATATTCCATGCGTCAACATCTGCCCCTTGATCGAGAAGCAGTGCTATGACCTTCTCTCTTCTGTCCCGCGTTAGGCCTGCCTCTTGCCCAATCGTCAAATGTAGGGGCGTCTCCCCATACTTGTTCCTTGCATCAACATCCGCTCCGTAGTCCAACAACAATGCCACAACCTCAACATGCTTATTGGCATGCGTTGCTAAGTGCAAGGGGTAGTTTCCTTGTTCATCCCTTTCCGAAAGATCGGCGCCACGATCTAGGAAGAGTTGCGTAAGGGAAGGATCAGCAGTAGGAAGCGCGCGCTGGAACGGCGTCCTACCGTCGCTGCTCTTGGCGTTGGGGTCTGCGCCATGCTCCAGCAGCACTTCGATGATGGCTCGGTCTCCTTCATACCACAACCCTGATGCGTAATACAGAGGAGATTCGCCGTCCGAGTAACCGCCCGTTGGAGGGTTGGGATTGGCACCATATGCCAGGAGCAACTGAATGATGGCAGGAGGTCGGTTGTACTGTTCTATCGCCAGTTGCAGCGGAGTCCTGTGACTCCTGTAAGGTGCATGATGGCCGTAAAGGACAGTATGGCCGCTCGCGTTCGAGTCCGCGCCACGCTTGAGCAGCAGCGCCACGACATCGGCGTCTGCGCCGTGCTCTATCGCAAGATGGAGCGGAGACTTCAGTACGGTATAGGACCGATCCGCACGAAGCCTGAGCAGCAACACGATGGCATCAAAGTCCAAGCCCCTCTCGATGACTAGCTGCAGCGGAGACCACAGCCTTGTCTCGCTGATTCCATTCACATCCGCTCCGGCCTCTAATTCAGCCTCCACGTCCGCAATGTCGGCGGTCTCCCAGAAATCGGGCTGACACAAGCGGCCGCACCCGGGGGAACATCCTGCTACCAGGAGCACGGCCGCCAGCCCCACGAGGGCGGCTCGCAGGAGGATTCCTGCCGGAAGCACAGCAACACCTCCGTAGCAGGGGCTAGTTGATGCGGTAGACCGCCTTCGCCGTGTCCCAGGTGGCCTTGCGCACGACGTCGTCACTCGCGCCGGCGAAGATGTGCCGGACGGCCTCGTCGGTGTGGGGGAAGGTGCCGTCGGCGTGGGGGTAGTCGGCGGCCCACATGACGTTGTCGACGCCGATCTCGGGGATCAGCTTGACGCCGATGGCCTCCTCCTGGAACGTCGCGTACATCTGCCGCTTGAACAGCTCACGGGGGTCCATCGACAGCGGGATGTCGATCATCGAGCCGTAGGTCTTGCGCTCGAAGGCCAGCCGCTCCAGCACGTACGGGATCCAGCCGATGCCCGACTCGCCGAGGACGAGCTTGAAGTTAGGGTTGCGCTCCAACATGCCGGAAAAGATCGCCTGGGCCAGTATTTCGGTCATTTGCAGTTGCACCAGTGCCGTCCGCATTGGTGCGGTCCAGTCCCTCTTTATGCCTCCGATGCCCCCGCCGCCTCCGCCAATGTGGACGCTGATCACCAGCCCAGACTCCGCGGCGGCGTTCCAGACCGGGTCCCACGCCGGCTCGTAGATCGGCGCCGCCGCGCTGTGCACCTCGAAAATGGCGCCGCGCAGACCAAGCTTGTTGACGTGTTCGACCTCCGCCAGGGTCTCCTGCGGGTCGGTCGAAGGAAGGGTGGCCAGCGACACCAGGCGGTCCGGCGCCGCCGCGACGAACTCGGCAAGCCAGTCGTTCATGGCGCGCATGCAGGCGGCCTGCAGAGCGCCGTCCTCGAAGCTCCAGTCGAGAAAGTTGTAGATGACCTGGGCATAGATGCCGTCCCGGTCCATGTCTTCCAGCCGGTACCTTGCGGTCGATGGGCGCCAGACATCAGGCTCCGGCTCCTCGGCAAGGCCGATCTCGTCGAAGACGACCTTGCGGCCGTCGGCGCGCTTCGTCCCGTAGATGCCCCAGCGCCTTCCCTCGCGGAACCAGACCGGCCCCGTCTCGGTCTGGATGACCTTGGGCGCTGCCTCCTTGAACTTGGCCGGCACGCGCTCCTGCCACATGTTGGGGGGAACATAGCAGAGGTCCATGTGGTCGTCGCTGGAGTTTGGTGTTTGGCAATCGACACTAAATCCCCGGTAGGGATGGCCAAGGTCAGCTCGACGTTATTGCTCCCGTCGATGGTGGCCCCGTCCAGAAGCAGCCCCAGCACCTCCCTTCGCTCTTTCTCACTCAGGTCGTCCAGCCTGCCGCCGAGCCGGTGCGCCCACTCGACGATGTGCTGGCCCAGCGCCCGCTTCTCTGCTTCGGCCATCTCCCTGGCCCGGTAGTCGTCCAGCTTCAGCCGGAGGGTTTCCAGACGCTCGGTGATGAACTTGCGCTGGCGGTCGAGTTGCTTCTCGGTGATCTTCCCCGACACGTAGAGCCTGATGGCCCGGTCCTCCTCTATCTGCACCTTTTGCAGTTCCCGCTCCGCAAGGGCTATCTCCTCGACCAGCTCGCCGCTGTCCGCCCGGGAGTCCATTGCCTCGATGCCGGCGACGATCAAGCCGGGGTTCTCCAGCACCTTCTTGACCTCGCCCCACACCAGCGCCTCAAGCCGCTCGGCCCTGATGTTGGGACGTTCCCGGCACTGCACGCCTTCGTTCTCCATCCCGTAGCACCGGTAGTAGCGCCGGGGGGTGTCCAGGTCGTAGATGTAGTGCTTGCCGTTGCGCTTGGAGGTCTGGCGTCTTGTCCCTCTGCACCCCATGAGGTACCCGCACTCGCTGCACCTGACCAGGTGCTGCAAGAGGTAGAAGAGCTTGGTATTGCGGCCCGAACGGGTCAGACGCTTCTTCTTGGCCTCCTGCGCCAGGTCCCACATCTCATCGTCCACGATGCGGGGGAAGGGCACCTCGACCCACTCGTCCTCCGGCCTGTGGTACCTCCTCATGCCGTTCTCGGTGGCGACGTGGCGGCGCTTGCCGAAATACCAAGTGCCCTTGTAAGCCTCGGTACGCAGGATGCGAGTGATGGTTGCGTCGTACCATCGTCCCACGGCCCTGGGCGTGGGTGTGCCCTCGGCGGTCAGCTGCTTGGCGATGGCCGGAGCGCCCATGCCCTCGCGGACGTACATGCGGAAGACGCGGCGGACGACTTCGGCCTCGTCCTCCACGATCTCCGGCCTGCGGCCCTCTCCTAGCCTGTACCCGAAGGGGACGTTGTTGACCGGGATGCGGCCCGCCTTGGCCGAGCCCCGCTTGCCCATGGAGGCCCTCTCCCTGAAGTTGTCCAGCTCAATCTTGCCGATGGCCGCCATGAGTCCGAAGGTCTTCATGTCGATGGCGTCCAGGACGGCCTCAAGCTCAATCTGGTAAGCCTCGACGACCTCCATGAGGGCAGCGGCGGGGTACATGCCCCGGCTGAGCCGGTCCGACTTCCAGCAGACGATGGTGTCGAAGCGGTCTCGCTTCGCGTCGGCCAGCATCCTCTGGAACTCGGGACGGTTCTTCGACCAGCCCCTGCCCACCTCCTGGTAGCGGGCCGTGATGGTCAGACCCCTGCGCTGGCAGTGGGCCTCCATGTCGGATATCTGCTCGGAGATGGAGGTCTTGTCCTCGGTGTCCTGGCTCTTGTCGGATACGCGGGCGTAGATGGCCGCCCGCTTCGTTCCTGTCTGCCTATCGGTGATTCTCGTCGCCATGTCTGCCTCCACTAGTGTTCCCTGAAATGAAGAAGACCCGCCTCCTGTCGGGAGCGGGTCTGCGAGTAGTACAATCATCTCGCATCACCTGTTACCTCAGGTGGCGCCACGGCCCGGGGTGTTTGCAGCATCGCCGGGCCAACTTCTTTCTGACCGCATTTTACCGCGCCGGACTAGAGGGAGTCAAAGTGCGCGTCTGCTCCCTGCGGCGCGCTCATTCACTCCTCCTGGCCGTTCCCTGAGAGTGCGCCGCGCACCTCCATCGCCTGTCTCGTGCGGTCGATCTCCGTCGCCAGCAGCTCCTCGTCGGGCAGGCTGATGCGGTACTCCCCGGCCATCACGTTGTTCGGCAGGCCGTCGAGGGCGTACCGCGCCAAAGACTCATCCTTCTCGGAGCACAGGATGAGGCCCACGGGCGGGTTCTCGCCCTCGCGGACCCAGTGCTCCCGCGCGTAGTTCAGGTAGAGGTGCATCTGCCCGGCGTCGGCGTGGCTGAACGCACCGATCTTCAGGTCGATGACCACGAGGCACCGCAGTCCCCGGTGATAGAACAGCAGGTCAACCCTGTACCACCTGTTGCCGATGCGCAGCCGCCTCTGCCTGCCCATGAAGCAGAAGTCGTCTCCCATTTCCATGAGGAAGGTCTCCAGATGGCGGATGAGCGCGTCTTCAAGATCGCTCTCGGAGTACTCGTCCTTGAGGCCGAGGAACTCCAGGACGAAGGGGTCCTTGATCTGCTCCTGGGGCAGCACGGCGTCTTCGGCATTGGGCTTCCGTCCCGACGTGAGCATGGCAGCCTTGTTCTTGGACAGGGCGGTGCGCTCGTAGAACTGGGAGGCGATCTGTCGGTCTAGCTGACGGACCGACCACCCTCCCCTCAGCGCCTCCGTCTCGTAGAACTCGCGGGCCTGCTCGTCCCTGACCGACAGCAGCCGCACATAGGCCGACCAGGGCAACGGGAAGGCTGACAGCAGGTCTTCGAAGCCTACGCCGTCCGATGCGGTCATGAATTCTCCCGACGCCGTCGAGAGAATCCTCTGTCGATGGGATGAAGCCGATTTTCCCGACACTGTCGGGAGAATCCGGTCAGACGGGAACGAGAGGTAGAAGAGACGCATCTTGTAGATGCCCTGGAGGGAGAAGCCCCGACCGAACCTTCCGGTCAGGTCCTCAGCCAGTCTCTCGATGAGCGCCGCCCCGTACTCGGCCCGCTCCTCTCCCGACTGCTCGAACTCGACGATGCGACGTCCTATCAGCCAGTACGCGGTGGTCATGGCGGCGTTCACCGACCGAGCGGCAGAGTCTCTGGCCGCGTCGATGATTCTCGACACGTCTCCGAAGACAGCCTCGTACGGGGCGTCGTGACTGAGGGTTGAACGCCTCAGTGATGGCTGATTGCGGTTGGGGGACATCTCGGATGGCATCAGGCTTCCTCCTCCAAGTGGTTGTCCACTTGGACGTCCGGGAGCGCGTCCTTCTCGAACTCCGCTTGCCCGTCGCCGGCCGAGGGCCTGAGCAGCAGGGTGAAGAGACGGAGCAGCCGGTCCTCGGCGTCGGGTGCGGGCCTGGAGATGACCCTCACCTCCCCGAACTCCGAGAAGTCCTCTTCGGGCATCCGTCGCACTTTCGGTCTCCTCTTGTCGTTCATCGTTCTCTTCGCCGGGCTCTCGTGAGCCCGCACCGGGCTGTCAATGTCGGCGGATCGCAGCCCTCGCCAGAGAGTGTGAACAACTCGAACGCCGAAAAAGACCTCACGCGTGGTGGCGCCACGGAAGGTCGCCAACGAACAAGCCTCTTCGCGCAGTATTGGGGGTGTACAGGAAATGGAGTTTGGTGACGAAGTGGCCTGAGTCGTGATTTCGTAGCTGAATCAGGGGCAAATCGCCCTCTACAGGAGGTGGTCGGCGAGCAATCTGTTGAAAGGGTGGAGTTCGGTCGGCAATGACAAAAGCAGGCTTGAGGTGGGGGTGCATGACGCGGCCCAAATCGGCGGCCCGATGACAAAAGCGGCCAAAAGATGCGCTTGAGGTGGGGGTGCGTTACACCGGGCGAGACATCGCAAGAAACGCGGACCTGGTGGAAGTCAAAGCTGAAACGAGTTTGCGGGGAAGCAGGAAACTGCCATAGAGACGACCCAACACGGCATCTAGGACAGCAAAGACCTGGAGCACATGTACCCCATGAGGCCCGGTCAGCTGGCACCACGCGGCGCTTTACGACACGCAGAGAGCGCGGGGCAGAAGCGAGGTTGCGTCCAGGGTGTGGCGGGTGCTCACGCAGAGGTGGTTGTGGCGGTAGTTGTGGAGCAATACGTTGCCCAAGGTCGCGCTGGAGCAATATCCGGGGTGGGGGCACGCATGGGGTCTTCTTGGTCTCGCAGATCGGTGATAATGACCTCACTGTTTGGCTTTCTCCAAGGTTTCCGACCACAGAAACCTGGGTGCGTGATCCCTGTTGCACGGGCTTCGCCCAAGAGGGAATGCTGGCGATGCGGAGTTTGACGTTGGTCCTCCGCAACCAGCGCGGGCCGGATCGACGGAGTTGACGCAGGGGCCTCCGTCCTCGGTCCAGTCCAGCGGGTTGGAGTTTGACGTTGGTCCTCCACTCGAAGGACATCTGCCTGACGTTCGGCGTTGATCGCTCCCTCCGTTGGGCACCGGTCTGACGGCTGGGGTTGATCGCCTCGCAGTCTGACCAGGGGGACGACGTGTTAGCGCATCGTCCCCGGCAAACTGGCCAAAGTGCGCCTGTCGCTTTGGCCAGTTCAGCACGTCTGCGGGATGGCTGGAACGCAGCCGCACCGCAGCTTCCGCACGCAGTTGATGGGGTGCGGTCCTGGCTGAGGGTTGACCGCCTCGCCGGAGACAGATGACGTTCGGATGCCAATGCTAAGTTGGAATTGACCCACCCCGATAGCGGGCGCATTGGGCTTCTGCCTCCAGGTGGTTGTCCACGAGTCGGTGATCCGAGGGCGGGTCCTTCTGGGACTTCCGCCTGCCTCTCCTCGTCCGTGGGCCTGAGCGGCAGGATGAAGAGGCGGCGCAGCCGGCCCTCGGCGTCGGGGGCAAGCCTGGAGATGACCCTGACCACGCCGCATTCGGAGAATCCCTCCTCGGATATCCGTTGTCCGCTCTGTCTGCTCCTGTCGTTCATCACTCTCTTCACCGGGCTCGCGTGAGCCCCAAAAGGGCTATCAATGTCGGTCTGAATGCCATTGAGTCTGGGGAGCCGAGGGGCGAAAAAACACGGTCCGTGAGGGGGGCGCTCGCGGGATGCTCCCTCACGAGGTCTCCATCCCAAAAGGCCGGATGTGATGTACTACCCGTGTACAAGGAAATGCGCCGGTTGCATAAATGCAAGTCGGTGGTGAGTTCGTAGCTGAATCAGGTTGGAATGGAGGGGTGTGGGGCCGTTGTTGCGAGCACTTCGAGATAAGGGCGGGTTCACCCGATTTGGGCGGAAGTTGCAGAAATGCAAGTCGGAAAAGCGGAACAGCGGAGCGCATCGCTGCTAAATCGGAGCGAGCGATTTGGGGAACGAGGCCTAAACCGGGCCGTGATGGCCTCTACAGGACGCCCCTATCGGACATGAACATGAGGAGGTTTGACGCATGAACGAGGCAGAGTTGAACGGCACGCGGGTTGAGGAGACCCAGGATGGCGGGAACCAGGACGCCGACGTGTTGGACGATGAAACCCTGACGAGCGAAGTCGGGGACGGTGACGACGCGGACAAGGAGCGGATGCGGCGGCACAGGTTGAGGGGGTTCCTGCGGGAGCTGGTGCGGGAGGAGGGCCGGATGGAGGCTGCGGAACTGCTGGGCGTTGCCTACCGCACGCTGGTCAAGGCCGAGGAGACCGGCGAGATCACGGGACGCATGGGCGACGCCATCGAACGGCTGTCGAGCGCGGGCGACAGCCCGGAGGTGAAGCGGCTCAGGGAGTCGGTCGGAATGGTCGAGGAACGCGTGGCCGCGTTGGAATCCGGCATGGGGGCGCTGGGGAAGGAGCTCCGGGACGGACTGGACAAGTTGCGCATTGCGGCGGCCGGCAAGTCCGATGCCGAGGGCGGCGGCGAGGAAGGGACCCAAGCGGAGGACGCGGGTGAGAAGAAGGCGGGCCGGTCGGAGACCGGGGCCGCACCTCCGGTGGCGGGCCTGCGCCCCAAAAAGCCCTTAAGGGAGCGGCGCAAGGAGCCCGAGGTGGTCACGGTGAAGCCTGCCGACGACGACCGGGAGGTCTACGGCAAAGCCTGGCCGCTCATCGAGGAGTGGCGCAGCCTGCGGACAGGTCACCCCAGTGAGGGAAAGAGCCTGTCGTGGCTCACGACGCATGAGCGGCTGCTCGTGCTGGAACTGGCGATGCTGGAGGAGCACGGGCTGACCCTGCCGCCGGAGAAGCAGGCGCTCAGGGGGTTCGGGCGCAGTGGCCAGACCACCTGGCGGTGGACGGCGCTGGCGGACACGAGGAGGTCCCTGGCAAGGTGGGAGCTGCTGCGCTGGGTGCGCCGGGTCCTCACCGTGGGGCTGTGGTGGAAGTAGGCCCCGGAGCCGGGCTCCGGGGCCGGTTTCCGGCGGCTGCTAAAGCGCGGCTAAACGGGCGCAAACTCGGAGCGAGTGATTCACGTTGGGCTGGCCCGAAACCCCTTCCGAAGCCTTCCATTTGCCCGTCCGACCGGGCGATAATTTACGCAGTTTCTGGCTTTTTCCAGCGTTTCGTGCCGAGAAACCTGGAGGGTTCCCGTCCCTGAATCCGGGACCGGTTGCATAGGATCGAGCCTTCGCTCTCCGAACAACCGCCCAGGGGTCTGACCGGAAGGATTGAGCCTCGCTCTCCCGATGGTCGCCCCGGAGGGACAAGCGCCTTCCCGATGCGTGAGCCGGTCGAGGGGTCGAGCCGTTGCTCCCCCGATGCCGTCTCGGAAGTCGGGACACCACCGTAGCGAGTACGGAGATCCCGGGTCGGAGTGCGTGCACCCCGGCCAGTTCCTCATGCCTGCGGCGCAACCGTCACGCGGTTGGGTCGCAGCTTCAACGCACGCCGTCCTGCGATGACTCTGTAGGGCTGCGTCGCTCTCACCGCGCCGGTCTCGGATTGAAATCTGCGGGCCGGACGCATTTCCTCTCACAGCAGCTCCCCGGTCCGCATCCCCGTGATATGACCCTGGACGAGCTGCGTTTTTCTCACCCCACTTCGTCCCCGCGTCCGGCATCCGACCGTGGGCGAAGTGCGTCTTGCGTCAAACGAACCCATCACACACACAACCCGCGCCCCGGATGCCGCGCGGGTCAGCAACATCAATATCAAGGAGGTGCACATGCACGTTGAGTAGTTAGTAGGCGAGACCAAGGGCGCCGGAGTCGGCATTGACGGCTTCACGCCCCGGCCTCTCGCACACAAGGCCCCCATAACAGTTGGCGAGCAAAGGGCCGCTTCTTCCTCCGCGCGAGGAAGGGTGGCCCTTCTCTTTGCCAGCAACCAACCCACGGAGACGGTCCCGGCTGCCGGGACATCAATTCGAGCGGGACTGTCTCCGCCCCACGGGGTGGCGGCCGTCCCGCTTCTTCATTGAAAGGAGAAGCGACATGACGACGGCAACCACACCAACGACCAATCGGCAGAACACGACGGAGACAACGACGGATGCGGCAACGCCCGTTGAGGCCATGGGCAAGCCTGAGAGCGAACTCAGGGCGGTGGCCAGGAAGAAGGGCCTCACCATGAGGGAGCTTGCGGCCCTGATGGGCGTGAGCGCCAGCCACCTCTCCCAGGTCAGCACGGGCAAGAAGCCCTGGACCCCCAACCTGCGGGAGAAGGCGATGGCTGTGCTGGGCGAGGTCCCAGGACAGGGCTTCGTCTACCGACAGCGCGGCGAGGTCAATTCGGAGAGCAGCTACATCCGGGAGCAGGCACGGACGATGGGCTACACCATGCGGGAACTCTCCGACCGGTCGGGGGTGAGCTACTCCTACCTCACCCAGGTGGCCCGTGGCCGCCGCAACATGGGCGTCAAGGTGCAGGCCAGCATCGAATCGGCTCTTGGGGTGGCGGCCAGGGTCGCTCCGGCCAAGCTCGCCAACCGTCAGGGCGAGGTGGTCGAAGGGACGGACAGCAGCTTCATCCGGGAGACCGCCCGCGCCCTCGGCATCACCATGCGGGAGCTGGCCGAGAAGGTGGGCGTGTCCGCCGGGTACCTGTCCCAGGTGTCACGCGGGCACAGGAGCATGGGCGTGAAGCTTCAGGCTCGGGTCGAGGCTGTGCTTGGAGGGCGTGCGAAGGTCGCTTCCGCCCAGTGCCCCGACATCGACCGCCAGTTCATCTGGGAGCAGATGGACGCGCTAAACGTCAGCCAGAACGAGGTCGCGAGGCGGGCGGGCATCAGCTCCGGTCACCTCTCCCAGATCATGAACGGCCAGCGCAGCCCGTCCGCCGTGGTCATCAGAAAGCTGCACGGGGCGCTGTTCCGGCGCAGCCAAGACCCGCAGCGGGTGATGCCCGTTGCCATGAAGGTCCTGGGCTGGAAGAAGGGTGAGCGCAGCGGGATGGTGGTGCACGGCGCCCGTGGCCGGGACGGCACTGCCAGGGGCGGCGCGGTGCGCGTCGGCGGCCGGGTGCCCTGGGGCGCGAAGGTGGAGTACGCCTTCCGCGCCGGGTACGACGGCAGGGGCAAGGTGTCGGTGGACCACGTGGTGGCGCCGAGCCGCTCCGCCCTGTTGATGCGGCCGGAGCCTACGACCGCTTAAGCGCAAAGAGAGGGAGGCCATCGGAAGTTGATGGTCTCCCTCTCTACCGGGCACATATATGTCGCTTTTTGGCGTTGCCGAAATGTCTACGCTCGTATCAGACGTGTACTGAGAGACAATTGGCGCCAGTTGGCTGCGGCAATAAGCAGTCTCCCGAAAAGCGGCATCACCTGCCGGTTCAACATCCGCTCGTCTCTAGCTTCGGTAGCCCCTTGTACTCTCCTTAGACCAGCGCCAGGATAGCCTCAATCTGTCCCACATCTATCTGAGAGGGTACAGCGATATTCTTCTGCGGCCCTGAGGCGGGCTGAACGGCGGGCGAGGCTTGGCTCACAGTCGGAGTCCCGCTCATTTGTCCGTGCAGCCATCACAGGGGCAGCGACTTTCCGCTCTCCCGAAGATGCTGGCGACGCCGCTGCGCGTCCGGCATCACCGAAGCAATGAGTGTCCAGAACTCCGGTGAGTGGTCCCGGTGGGTCAGGTGCGCCAATTCGTGGACGACGACGTATTCCATCAGCGCCGGTTTCACCATCATGGCGCGCCAGTTGAAGCGCAGCGTCCCGTCGGGCGCGCAACTTCCCCAACGCTGACGCTGGTCGCGCACCAGCACACGAATCCTATCTCCATGTCCAAGCCGCGGCGTCCACCGTTCGACGACCTCTTCAAGTCTCTCTTGGGCGCGCGAGCGGTACCAGCGCACTACTGCTCGGCGGATCGACTCGTAGCGTTCATCGCCGCTCAATCCTTGCGGGGCGGCGACCCGGAACCTCCAGTGATCGAAGCGGACTTCCGCCTTGCGCACGTCTGCGTCCTCCACAACCATGCGGACGTTGCGGCCCAGATAGGGCAGCGTCTCCCCGCTCACGAAGCGCTTGGGGGCGGTTTCCAGCATCCGGTCCGAGGCGTGACTCAGTATCCAGCCAGCCCGCTTCCGCACAATGGCGCGCAACTCGTTGACGGGCGTGGTCGTCGGCGCGACGACCTGCACCCCGCCGCCATCCACCGTGATCTGGACGGTCTTCCTGCGCCGACTGCTGCGTCGCACCTTGTAGTCGATGCTGGTATCCCCGAAGCGTACACGGCCCCCCTCGGTCACTGCCCGCTCCGGCGGCTGGCAAGCTCGACTATCCGGCTGGCCAACTCCTCCAGCTGGTCTTCGGTGTAGTCGCCCTTGGGTCTGAGTTCGCGCTTGATGTCCCGGCGCATCAGCCGCCTGACATCCTCGTTCACATGCCAATCCACGACCCTGCTGCGCTGGGCGACGACCGACTCGATCCTCAGGGCAACGTTCCTGGCCTCCTCATCTATCTGAACGTGGTAAACGCCCTGCTCCTCTGCGATGTGCCGGGGAGGAACCTCTCCATTCTCCGGGCGTCTTTCCAGCAGCGCGTAGATGGCGAAGGAGGTGGGTGAGAGACCGAACTCCGCTGCGATGTCGGCCTCGCTTCGCATTCGTCCCCGCACCTCCGCGTAGCGCCGGCACGCCTCGGCAGCGTCTATCACCCTGTTGCGCAGATCGTCGATGATGCGGGCCAGCTGTTCGGACAAGCGCTCGTAGAATGCGGGATTGTCTCCCAGACTCTCGTGGATCTGGGAGCGGATGGCGTGCTCCATGATGGACGCCCGCGCTTCATCGTGGGGCAGGGCGGCGATCTTCTGGTCGAAGTCCTGGTCAAGTATGGACACCGGTCGCATCATCTCCCGCACCTGGGCGCTGATGCGCTCGTCCACCAGCTTCTTCACCTTGGCCCCAATCTCCGTCCAGTCGATGTCGGCGTCCTCGCGAAGGAATTGGGCGCGCACGTAGGCGCGTATCTCCGTGAGCCGCGCCAGCCGGTCCGTGTAGTCCAGCGCGCGCGGGTCTGGCAGGAAGCGGTCCATAAGGCGGGAGAACCGGCTATAGTCGGCGTTGAACCGCTCGAAAAGGTCGGCCTTGAAGTTGCCCTCGGTGCTGGCGTCGGGCGCGAAGACGCTGACGCACGCCCAGGTGTCGTTCAGGTCCCGGCCCTTGAAGTGCGACTCGGCCTGGACGGCCGCCGCCTCGACAACCGACGCCGGGTCCTCGTCCAGCTCCTGCATCGTGTCATGCACATCCGACCAGTCGAATGTTGAAAGAACGTCTTCGAGGTCCCGCGATACGCCGTGGTAGTCCACGACCAAGCCGTGGGTCTTCTCGGTTTCCGCCCCGTCCTTTCTATGCGAGAACCGGCGGTTGACCCTCGCAACGGCCTGAAGCAGGGCATGCTCCCGCAGCGCTCTATCCAGGTAGAGCACCTGCTCCACGGGCGCGTCGAACCCGGTCAGCAGCATGTCCACCACGACCAGCACCTCTGGCTCGCCCTCCGGATCGACGAAGGCGCTTTCGACCTGCCCCTGGTCGAGTTCGCGTGCCGCCTTGAACTCCGGGCCGTCGTTGGGGGCTGTGGTGATGATGGGATAGGCGCTAAGGCCGAAGTCCCTCAGCCGGCTGGCATAGCGGAGGGCCGCGACCCGGCTGGGCGCAACCACCTGGGCCTTGAACCCGTTGGGGCGAACCTTCGCCTTGAAATGCTCGGCGATGTCCAGGGCGATCATCTCGATGCGTCGCTCCGCCTCAGCCACCGTCTCTTTGTTGGCGTAGCGTCGGCGAATCTGCGCTTGGACAGCGGGCGGCTCGTCGCCGAACATGGCATCGTATAGCTTGTCCAGGGTCTCCGGCCCCTCGATGGCAAGCTCAGGCAGGCGCGCTTCGTAGAAAATGGGCACCGTCGCGCCGTCGGCCACCGATTGGGGGATGGTGTAGGTGTCGATAAGCGAGCCAAAGCGCCCTATGGTGTTGCGCTTGAAGCCCTTCTCTATGGGCGTTCCGGTGAACCCGATGAGCGCCGCGTTGGGCAGCGCCTTGGAGAGCCGTCCCCCGAGGATGCCGTACTGCGTGCGGTGCGCCTCGTCCACCATGACGATGACGTTCTCCGAGGCGTTGAGCACGTCAAGCTCGCCCTCCGGCGTCGTCAGCGCCTCCTCGAACTTCTGGATGGTCGTCATGATCGTGCGCCCTGCGCCCGTGGTGAGCAGGCGGCGCAGGTCTCGGCTGGTGGCCGCCCGCTCCGGCGCGGGGAAGCCGCAACGCTCGAAGGTGCCGGTGATCTGCCGGTCCAGCTGCGTACGGTCCGTCACCACGACAATTGTGGGATTGCCCAGACGAGGCTCCCGGCGCAGCTTCGTTGCCAGCCACAGCATGGTCAGCGACTTGCCCGAACCTTGCGTGTGCCAGACTACGCCGCCCCGTTCCTCCGGCTTCAGGCCGGTGAGCAATCGCTCCAAGCCAGCGCGAACCGTGCGGTACTGCTGGTAGCGTGGCAGCTTCTTGACCAGCCGCCCCCGCTCAGGCTCATAGACCACGTAGTCGCGGAGGATGTCCAGCAGGGTGGCGGGGGACAGCAGGCCGGCGATGAGCTGCGCCTGCCCCTGGGGTTCGACCCCGTACCTCTGTCTCACGTCGTCCTCGGAGTGGCTCCCAAGCCACTTCCACTCGAAGTAGGCGTTCTCCGGCGCGCCGATGGAGGCGTACGCGGCAGCCGCCCCGCAGTGTGCGACACACAGCAGGTTGTAGTGGAAGAGCTCAGGAGCGCCGCTCCCGCGCCACTCCGGTCCTGCCTCCTGGTAACGTCGCAACTGACGCACCGCATTGGTCTTCCATACGTCCATCAGGGAAGGCGACTTGGCCTCCATCACCACCAGGGGGATGCCGTTGACGAACAGCACGATGTCGGGAATGACCATGCGCTCGTCGTCCTCTGCGCCGCCTCTCTCGTTGGCCCGGCGGACGCGGAACTGCGTGGTGACGACGTACTCGTTGAGTCCGCCTTCAGGATGGTCGAAGTCGAAGAAGCGGACGGTGCGCGAGTCCCTTCCCTGCGGCCCGTCAACGGTCAAGGGTCTGCCATAGGTCAGGTACTCGTGTACCGCCTGGTTGCGGCCCATGCCGGTGGCGTCGATGTGCTCCAGGTCGAAGATGACCCGGTCGGACTGGGCCTCGGTCATCCACTCGTTGAGGCGCAGCAGCGCCGACCGCAACCGTCCCTTCAGGAGCACCTCCCGCTCGCCGCCTCGCTCTGCCGCCAGCTCCTCGCGCGGCACGTAGGCCCAGCCCAGCCTCTCCAGCAAACGTCCGGCTGGGGCTTCGGCGTGGTTGAATTCGTTGAGCTTGGAAGGCGTGGTCATGACAGTTTACGAAAAGATAGAGATCGGTATGACCTGGATGGCAGGTCCGTTGATTTCAGTTTCTAGAGAGCCTTCGAATCCGAGCCCTTCGACAGCAGTCATTGCTGTGCCGAGCTGGTTGACTACTGTCCCAAATCTACCAAGTGCTGTCTTCCTCATCAGGCTAATGGTTCCTTCACTGTCGTTGGCGATCACCCGGCTCACTTTGCCGAAGACGTGGAAGGTTCCGTCTATGACGTCATTCATGGTGGGATCAATAAAGTAGTCCTGTTCAGTGGTCAGAACAAAACGAACAGAGCCGACTTCTGCAATCAGGTCTTGGGACCCCTTAGCGGTCACCAAGGTTAGCAGTGCCTTGACCTGCTTTAGCATTTCGGAGTTCGCGCTCCTGCCTTGTTTGCGCTGACGGCCGCTGCTCTTTGTCTCCACCTGTTCTCCGAATACTTCCATGAGTGGCACTATCTCAGTGAATGCGGACAGAAACTCAACAAATGGATTTCTTCGCAAGGCGGCCCTGAACTCCACAAAATCGCCAGGCTGAATCGCATCAAGTTCGCCCGAACTTGATACCTCTTTGACTAATCCACGCTCATACAGGTCCCTTCGAGCGCTCGCAAACAAAGATGCCGGGGTGTGGATAATCTCTGATGTAGTGCTGTCAGTGTGTAACTGTTCTGCTTGTCGAGACCCACGCCCGCCGAACTGTACGCGCAGAAGAGCAAAGATATTGCTGATGCCAAGCTGAGCGCCTCCTGACACTTCTGTGGTTGTTCCACCGGACGACGTAGTTTGTACGGTCTCCAGGCGTGAGAAGCCACCTTTCAGTGCTGCAAGCACATCAAAAGTCAAACGTTGGTTCAAGTAGAGAGCTACCGGCAAGTCAATGGCAGCAAACTGGTTTTCGTCTTTGTCGGGCATAGAATTGCTCCTAAGGTAACCGAACCTGTCCCGTCAGCAGCGCGTCGGCCGCTGATGTCTTCGACGCCGCTAGCAGTTCACATTGCCGTTTTCCAGCCTCGATGGACTTGTCCAATGCACGGAGCGTCTCAGCGATTGTGCGCTGTTCATGCAAAGGAGGACGAGGGATCGGCATCGAAGCATATTCAGCTGCATTAATGTTGGGCTGAGCACCGGCTCTGAACATGGAGGCAACCCATTTCCAGTATGCCAGACTGTGGGTCCACAATGAGAGGAACCGAGGATCAGCTTGTTCACGATGGGATTGGAATCGAATAAGATAACCGGCGAAGACGCAAGGGCCATCCTCAGCTTGGTACATGTATGTCTTGCCGACTGTCGCACCGCTGCGCGCGAACAGCAGATCGCCAGGCAGAAGTTCGAAACCCGTGACCTCACGTGGGGCCGCTGAACGAGCGTCGTCTGGTCGCAAATGGCCATCATCCGTCAAGTCTGTTATACGCACGTAACGCGGCAAGGAAGGGTCATGGTCGCGTGCCGCTGCTGCGGCTCCATACTGTGGAGGGCTGCACACATCCCCCAGCCGCACCACCGCCCAGTCCGTCGGTATAGTCCCGATACCCGGCGCTTCCTTCCACTCCGTGTGCCATCCGGGGACGCCGCGAGTGAGGAGGTCGTGGAGCAGGGAGTCGCGCAGCCGCTCGGTGGCTGCGATGACCGCATCGGTTCTCTCGATTGCATCGTCAATGCTGTCCAGCACGGCAGCGATGGCCCTCTGCTCAGGTAGTGGCGGGAGCAGGATGGGGAGGGACCGAATGAGTCCGAGATTCAAGCCGCTGCGGCCGTCACCTGTAAGTGCCCGCAAGTGATCGTAAGATGAGTGAAGCAATTGGAACAGGAATGGATTGTCGGTGCCGTTGCCAGCAATTGCTGCGAGTGACTGATTACACGCAGCTTCGATTCCGAGCAAAGCAGCCTTACCCCTCGTCGCACCCTGACCGTTCATCGCGAGCATCACCGTTCCCTTAGGGAACTTCTTGGCGTTGGAATTGTCTAACCCGGCTTGGGTGACGTGTTCTGCCGTCCACATGACTCTCCGCTGATTGATCTCTCCGGAGGCCATCCACGGCACGGAACCTCCCCAATAGGATGGCTTCGTTCTACTCGGCGTTCCGCCAGTCTCGACTTTCGCCACATCCCCCAACCGCACCGCCTGCCAGCCGTCGGGTATCGTCCCATTGTCGCCTGAGCGCCCCATCGGTCTCTTCAGTTACCTTCGTTCGTGGGCGGGCGTATCTCGTGGATGGTCACCGGAAGTCCTGCCCGCTTCGCTTCCAGCCAGCGTTTGAAGGAATTCTGGCTTTCTCCCGAAGGCCAGCCTCCCAGCAGCATCTCGACGCTGATGTCCTCATCCAGGGCGGGCCAGTGGATGCCCTCGCCAGCGCCGATCAGCCGCCAGTTCTGACGTTCCTCCGGCGTGGCATGAATGAGCCTCGGATACCAGGACAGCGGCACCGACACGGTTCGCCCGTCGGAGAGCTCTGCGGTCAAGGTGTCGTCGGTCACCTCAACCGTCATGGCCTCCGGAACACTCACCTTAAGCGTTGAAACGTTCATTCCAAGCCTCCAGAAACGAAGTCTGATTCTCCTCGACTATCCTCTCAATGCGGCGTATCTCATGCCGCCTCAATCCACCTGTCTGTTGAAGCCTGACCGGCTCCAGCCAAAACTTGGCGATGCGGTCATCGCGTTCTACGTGAATGTGGGGAGGCTCTCCCCGGTCGCTCGCGTAGAAGAAGAACCGATATGGCCCCGCCCTCAGTATGACCGGCATGGCCCAGTTAGCCTCCTACCTGGCATAGCCTATCTCCGCCAGCAATTCGTCCATCCTGGCCACCGCCTCATCCCGCCGCCGCTCCGCCTCTCGCAGCTTTGCCAGTGCCTCCTCTATCGGCATGACCTCCACCGGCTCCGTGGTATCCACGTAGCGGCTGATGTTCAGGTTGAAGTCGTTCCCCTGTATCTCCTCAATCTCCGCGACATGGGCGAACCGCTCCGCGTCCTCGAAGTCTCTGTACGCCTCGACGATCCTGCCTATGTGCTCCGGGTCGAT
This sequence comes from Dehalococcoidia bacterium, assembly GCA_965207995.1. GTDB lineage: Bacteria > Chloroflexota > Dehalococcoidia > SHYB01 > SHYB01 > DAOUKH01. The sequence goes on from OZ242299.1 coordinate 123,469, forward strand.
GAAGTTCTGGGCCTTGCCGGGACGGAAGTAGCCCTCCTGGGCCGCGTCCACGAACAGCACCTTCCCCCGCCTCTCTACAGGCTTGGCCTTGTTCAGCACGCAGATGGCGACGGGGATGCTGGCCCCGAAGAAGAGATTGGGGGCCAGGCCGATCACCGCCTCGAACAGGTCGGCCTCAACGATGCCCCGCCGTATCTTTCCCTCCGCTCCGCCACGGAACAGGATTCCGTGGGGCATGACCACGCCCACCATGCCCTGGGAGTTGGTCACTCCCAGCATGTGCAGCAGGAAGGCGAGGTCGCCCCTGGTCCTGGGCGGAGTTGCTCCGTAGCGGTCGAAGCGGTGGTGCGGATCGGTGGGAGCGAAGTCATGCCCCCAGTTCTTGAGGCTGAAGGGAGGATTGGCGATGACCCGGTCGTAGGACAGTAGCCGTCCTGACTGGTCCACAAGACCCGGCTCCGCTATCACGTCACCAGCCTCCAATCGACCGGCGCGTAGGCCGTGGAGGAGCAGATTCAGCTTGCCTATGGCCAGCGTCCCCAGGTTCCGCTCCTGGCCGTGGAGCGCGAGATTCCGATAGTCTCCGCCCTGTTCCCGCACGTACTGCGCCGCGTAGATGAGCATACCTCCAGAGCCCGCCGTAGGGTCGCAGATGCGCATTCCCTCCCGGGGCCGAAGCAGCTCGATGATGAGCCGCACCACCGAGCGGGGCGTGTAGAACTCGCCGCCCTTCTTGCCGGCGTCGTCGGCGAACCTGTTGATGAGGTACTCGTAGGCGTCGCCCAGCACGTCTCCCCCGCCTGCCGTGTCTCTGCGCAGGTTCTCGTCGCTCAGGTCCAGGTCGCCGAAGTGGTTCAGCAGGCTGCGGATGATGCGCTCCCGGTTGGCCGGGCTGCCCAGCTTCGACTCGTCGTTCCAGTTGTTTGGAGCCAGCACACCGTCCAGCCTGGGATTGGCCTCTTCAATGGCATGGCTGGCCACGTTGAGCGCCTCGCCCAGGCTCATGGTAGCTCCTGTGAGGGCGGACCAGCGGGCGGAATCCGGGACGAAGAACTCATGCTCGTCCTGGTCAGTGAGCGCAACCTCACGGGCAACGCCCGACTCCACCGCGCTCTCAACCTCCTCGTCAAAGCGGTCGGAGAGTCGCTTGAGGAAGAGGATGGAGAAGATGTAGTTCTTATAGTCGGCGGCGTCGATCTGCCCGCGCAGAATGTCGGCGGCCTGCCACAGCTTGGACTCAAGCTCCTGTTTAGTGAGCGGCAACTGGAATCCCTCCTATTGATGGAGATGCGGCCCTGCGGCCTATGTCATGGACTACGGAGTCCCTAAGCGTCTCGCGGCGCAGGCGGGCGGCCTCGACCGCCGCAACGTATGCATCCTCGGACGCCTCCACGAGCCGGGCCACCGCGTCGAGCTCTCGACCTGACGGCAAGGGAATCTCGACCTCCCCCAGACTCCGCGCGGATAGGGTCGTCACCGTGGCGCTGACCACCAGCCGTCTGGCGAGTTGCGCTCGGCCCTGGGAGGAAGTGAGGAAGTACCAGAGCCAGTGTCCCAAGCCGGACTCGGGTCTCTTGGGCCGCACCACCAGCAAGGTTACACCCGCAACCGTACGCGACACGCCGGGTGGCACAAGCGCGGTCTGAAGCGACCCTGCGCGGGCCGTCACCAGCATGTCGAAGGGTCTCAGCAGGTGGCGCTCGGTGCGCAGGGTGCGCACGACTCCCACTTCCCGAAGACCGTGTGATTCCAGCCAACCGTCGTCACGCAGGTCGCCGCTCTCGACGATGCGGAGCATCCAGTCGCCGCGTTGCGATCCGGCCCCGCGTCCAGCTTGGGCGAGGCCCTGGTGTACATGGGCGAGGTCTGCAACACATGCCATGCGAGTAACATAGCAGTGTATGGCTATTCAGTCAATGCTTGACATTGTTACAGGGTCAGTAAGCTGCCGAACATAGGAACATGGCCTAGCCTCGCCTCCATAGCTTACCTCGTCGGGCCGGAGAGGTCTGTAAGGCTACCCTACCTTCTATCGATCCTCGGCTGCTTCCAAATCGGCTGTCCATGAGAACCGTATTTTTTTGTGTCCGCTTTCGTGTCGATTGGCAGACGAAGAAGGAGATGTACTTGTAGTCCATGGGTCTCCTCGGCTTGGGGCGCCGCTCATTCTAGGCGAGGCGTCGCGGCGCCGCCAAGCGCGTCCTAGTAGGAAGCGCGCGCCGTTTGTGGCATAGTGGCGGGCGCGCCGGCGGCCATCGTCCGGCGCGCAACCGCGCCCACTCCGTAATACCGAGACGAGGAGGCAGCCCATGAGCCACCACGACCACTACGCCGTCCCCGACGATGCCCAAGACTTCATGAAGAACAACGGCCGCACCTTCATGATCACCAAGCGCAAGGACGGCTCGCCGACGGCCCACCCCATGGCGAGCTGGTACGGCGGCTTCCTCTATCTGAACATGTACAAGGCCAGCATCAAGTCGAAGAACCTCGACCGCGACCCCCGCATCTGCTGCGTCGTCACCAACCGCTCCGACGACGTCGACCTTGAGGCCGCCGTCTACCGCGCCACGGGCAGGAAGCTCACCGTCGACGAGGTCTTCGCCGAGCGGGTCACCGACGGCCTCGCGTGGGCCCGCAACCCCCGGTCGGAGGGCTCCCAAGAGCAGCCGGACATTCCAGACGAGGACAAGCGCAAGATCGGCGACACGGCGGGACGGATCAAGCGGGGCGTCCGCGTGATCTGGGAGCTCACCGCGAACAAAGCCGGCCTGATCCAGAACGTGCGGGAGGGCTAACCATGCCGCGTGAACATCCCACCATCAAGATGACCCCCGACGAGATCGCGGCCTTCGTCTCGACGCAGACGCGCTGCATCCTCGGCACCCTCGACTCCGAGGGCGGCCCCTGGGGCGACGCCGCCGCCACCTTCCTGAGCAACGGCGCGCTGCACTTCCGGGTGCCGGCCTCGTCGACGTCCGCGGCCAACATCGCGGGCGACGACCGCGTCGTCTGCGTCTTCGAGGAGCACCCCGAGGACACCGGCTACTACACCATCAAGGGCGCGATCATCCACGGCCATGCCACGCCCTCCGACGACGCGGAGGCCAAGGCGGCGCTCGACGGCATCCCCGACCCCGTCACCCGCGCCCCCGAACCGGGCGGGGCGACCTTCACCGTCGGCCTCGACGATACGGCGAGCTTCGACTTCGCCAAGATCAAGCGCCGCTTCGAGCAGTAGCGCCGACCCACGGAGGACGTTATGGGAGAGGGCTTCCTCTTCGACATCAAGGCGATCGAGCTCGCCGACGAGAAGGCCGAGTTCTGCGGCCGCCTCCTTGCGGGCGCCGGCGCCGACGTGCTGAAGATCGAGCCTCCCGAAGGAAGTCCAACCCGCAAGATCGGCCCGTTCGTAGACGACGTCCCCGACCCCGAACGCAGCCTCCATTTCTGGCACTACAACTTTGGCAAACAAAGCCTCGCCCTCGACGTCGGCACCCCCGCGGGGGCCGAGCGCCTCAAGGAGCTCGCCGCGGGCGCCGACGTCCTGCTGGAGAGTCACCCACCCGGTTACCTGGCAAGCCTCGGCCTGGGCTACGACACGCTCAGCGCCATCAACCCCCGGCTCGTCATGGCCTCGATCACGCCCTTCGGCCAGACCGGGCCGTGGAAGGACTGGAAGGGCGCCGACATCGTGCACCTCGCCCTCGGCGGGGTCATGATGGTCACCGGCTACGACCCCACGCCCGAAGGCTTCTACGACACGCCCCCCATCGCGCCGCAGATGTGGCACGCGAACCACATCGTCGGCAGCCAGACCCTCGACGCCATCCTCGGCGCACTCCTCTACCGCGAGCGCACCGGCCGCGGCCAGCACATCGACGCCTCGATCCACCGCGCCGTCAGCTGCAACACCGGCACCGACACCACGGCCTGGGTCTTCGGACGCCAAGGTGTCCTGCGTCAGACCGCCCGATACGGCTCCTCACGCATGGTCCCCGAGACGCTGGCCACGACCAAGGACGGCCGCCACATTCTCGCCTTCGTCTCCGCCGAGTTCATGATCGGCCGCGAGCACAAGAAGTGGGTCGAGATGCTGGAGAAGTACGGCTGCGCCGACGACCTCACCGACCCCAAGTACGAGAACCTCGAATACGTCATGACCCCCGAGGTCATCCGCCACTTCCACGCCGTGGCCCGCACCTGGGTGGGCAAGTTCAAGTTCGACCGCGACATCTGGAAAGAAGGCCAGGAGCGGCGGCTCCACTGGGCCCCGATCCGCAAGCCGGAGGAGAACCTTCTCGATCCCCATTGGCGCGAGCGGACGACCTTCACGGAAGTCGAGCACGAAGAGCTGGACCGCAGCGTCTCCTACGTCAACGCCCCCTGGCTCTCAGAGGAATGCCCGTGGCGCACCGGGCCCCGCGCCCCGCGCCTGGGCGAGCACGACGCCGCCCTGGTCGCCGACCTCGAACAGGCAGGCACCGCGCCGAAGGACGCGCCGGCCTTCCCCGGCCCGCGCGCCAACGGCGACCCGCCCTTCGCCATCGAGGACGTGCGCATCCTCGACCTCGCCTGGGTCGTCGCCGGAGCGGCGGGGCCCCGCATCCTCGCCGCCATGGGCGCGCAGGATATCCGCGTCGAGTGGAAGGGCCGCTACGACACCATGCGCAGCTTCGGCGGCATCCCCGTCGGTGAGGAGCGCGACCGCGTCCTCCGCGGCGAATCGCTCATCCCCACCCGCGTCGGCGTGAACGCCGGAGCCGGCTTCGCCGAGGTCAACCCCGGCAAGATGAGCATCGGTCTCAACCTCAACGACCCCAAGGGAGCGGAGCTGCTGCTGGAGCTGGTGAAGGTCTGCGACGTCGTGGTGGAGAACTTCACCGCGCGCATGTTGGAGCGCTTCGGCGTCACCTACGAGGACATGCGCAAGGTCAACCCCTCGATCATCTACGTCCAGCAGCCCGGCTTCGGCAAGCGGGGCAAGTACATAGAGTTCCTCTCGTCGGCGCCGGTCGGCGAGGCGTTCAGCGGCCTGACCGAGATGGCGGGCATGCCGACGCCCTATCCGCCCTCCGGCTGGGGCTACCTCTACCTCGACTGGAGCGCCTCGTACTACTGCGCCATGGCGATGCTCAACGCGCTCTACTACCGCGCCCGCACCGGCAAGGGCCAGTACATCGACGGCTCGCTCGGCGAGCCCGGCCTGCTGCTCACCGGCACCGCCATGCTCGACTCCCAGGTCAACGGGCGGCAGTGGCAGCGGATCGGCAACGCCTCGCCCTGGAAGCCCGCCGCGCCCCACGGCGCTTACCGCTGCAAGGGCGACGACCGCTGGATCGCCATCGCCGCCTTCACCGAGGAAGAATGGCGCGCCGCCGCCGGTGTCCTTGGCCTCGGCGCGGTCGCCGCTGAGCCCCGCTTCGCCACGCTGGAGGCGCGGCTGAAGAACGCCGCCGCCCTCGACGCCGCCGTCGACGCCGCCACCCAGGCCTGGGACGCCTTCGACCTCATGGAGCGCCTACAGCACGCGGGCGTCGCCGCCGGCGTCTGCCAGAACGCCCCCGACCGCATCGAGCGCGACCCGCAGCTCCGCCACGACGAGTGGATGGTCCCCGTCACCAACACCGAGGTCGGGGAATGGCCCATCCGCCAGTTCCCCATCAAGCTCTCCGAGACGCCCACGCGCCCCCAGGGGACCGTCGGCCGCGGCCACCCCAACTACGCCGAAGACAGCGACTTCGTCTACGGCGAACTCCTCGGCATGACCGAAAGCGACCGCCAAGCCCTCGCCGACCAGAACGTGATCTAGGCCGCCCCTTTAAACCTCTCCCCCTCTGGGGGAGATTGAGAGAGGGCACGCGCCGTCAGGCGCGTCGGTGGGGCCGGGCGGTCTTCCCTCTTCTCCCCACGGGAGAGATTGAGATGAGGGGCCCCCTCATCACCACCACAGGTCATCGGCGCGTGACTTCAGCGCCGAGAGAAGCCTACTCCTACCCCTAGAACTTCAAACACGTGCTGACGGCGTAGGCGTAGACCTTGCCCGCGTCGTCCACGATCCGGGCCTCCGTGACGCCCATGCGCTTGCCCGCGGAGACCACCTCGCCCTCGCAGCGAAGGTCCGTCATGCTGGGCAACAGTGGCCGGATGTATTTGATCGTCAGGTCCGCCGTGGTCGAGCGCTCGCCCGGCTCGTGTGTCGAGAGGAAACACAGCGCCGCCGCCGTGTCCAGCACCGACGCCGTGTAGCCGCCGTGAATCGTCCCCACCCGGTTGAGGTGCTCCTCGGTGGGGCGGCAGGTGAGCACGATCCGGCCCCGCTCGACCTCGTCGATCTCGATGCCGAGCAGTTCGAGCATCGGCACGACCGGCGCCTCGCCGCGCTTCGCCCGGAGCAGCCGCTCCAGGCCGCTGTAGGCGTCCTCGTCCGCCAGGCTGCCCATCGGCTACGAGGTCTCCCGCAGCAGCACAGCCTGGACCTGAGGCCACGCCTTCTGCCGGTGAAGCTCCAGGCTCTCGGTGGTCAGGTTCTCGGCGTACGGGTAGTCGATGACGACGAACGGGTAGTCGTTGTAGCCGTGGCGGCGTGCCATGGCCCGCCCGATGCTGAGCACCAGTTTGTCGGGGCCGATGGCGGCGGTGGGCACGCCGCGGTCTTCGAGCATCGTCGCGTCGACCGCAAGGGCCGACGAACACGAGCCTCAGTCGCCGACGCCCGTGATGACGGCGTCGCACGATCCCGCAAGCTCTTCCAGCAGCTCCGGGCTCATCGGCTCGCCGAAGTACTCCTTCTGTCGGTTGATGACGGCGCGGACCTCGTACTCGTCCTTCAGTGTGGCCTCAATGCGGGCGAGGAGACGGTCGCCGTGCGTCCGGTTATTCCAGAGGATGCCGATAGTCTTCCCGTCCAGCGTTGGGAGCCGGGCGGCGAGGCGGTCGCCGTCCTTCGACGGTTCAAGTATCGGCGTCAGCACGTCCATCGTGCGCCTCCTCCTCTTATGTCCCGATCTTCTTCGTGACCGGCTCGGTGCCCAGCGGGTAGGGGGCGAGGTAGCCGCCGAAGTTGCCCGCTTCGCCGCCGGCGACCACGATCAGGAAGTCCATCTTGCGCGGCCACTCCGCGTCTTGCCAGACGATCTTGCGGTACGCCTCGTCGTGCCGCATGTAGACGAACCGGTCCCCGTCGCCGGGCTCCACCACCGGCGGCTCGGAGGAGAGCCGCGTGCCGTAGCGCTCCCACCGCCCGTCGATCTTCAGGCTGCGCACTGAGCGCTTGATGTGCTTCAGCAGGTAATCGGTGACGTCGTCTTTCGACCAGCCGGCGTCGAGGAAGTGCTGCTGGTAGGTCGGCGCCATGACCACGACGTAGGAGCCGAGGGTGAAGAAGCCGTTGGCGATACGCTGCGCCATCAGCTCGCAGAGGAAGACCGGCTCGTTGAAGTTGGGCGTGACGAACTGGTCGAAGCCGTTCATCGAGCCGAAGACGGTAACGGCGCTCTCCTCGGGCTGGAAGCCGCGCTGCACGTGCAGCGGCGTCCACGGCGTCTCCTCGTTCTCGGCGATGCAAAACGACCAGCGGTTCGGGTTGCCCAGGCAGCCCCGCTGCACGCCGCCGACCTTGGCGCCGAAGCAGTTGGCCATGGTTAGGCTCACCGCCCGGCCGATGGTCGCGTTGGCGTGGTTCCCTCCCCCCATCACGTACTGGCCCGTGTTCATCCCGATCTCTTTGACGACAGGCCCATTGACGATGATGAGCGGCCACGGGCTGCCCAGACTCGCCATGTGGTTCATGCGGAAGGCGGGGTCGGTCAGCCCCTCGAAGGCGGCGACGAGCACCGGCATGTACTCCGGCTTGCAGCCCGCCATGACCGCGTTGACCGCCAGCTTCTCCGCGGTGAGCGCCGTGGCCCGCGTCTGGTAGGCCCCGACCAAGGTCTCCGGCTCCAAGCCCGCCGCCGCGACGAACCCCTCCACCCGCTCCGGCGTCGGTGCGACGATGGGCAGCCCGTCCGTCCAGCCCTGCTCCCAGAAATACTGCATCACCGCGTACTCGTCGTCGAGGCTGATGCGGGTGGACTGCAGCTGCATGGGGAGCGTTCTCGTGCCGGGGCCAGGGTCGAACGGCGCCGATTATAGCCGACGGCCATCCGGGGCTAAACAGGGGCGGCCACATGGTGACCGTGGTCGTGTCGAAGGTAGAATGTTGCTACCTGTTCGATTAAAGCGGAGCCATGGAAGCAGAAGGCGGATTCAAGACGATCATGGCCTCGGAGTTCAGGACCAAGTGTCTGAAGCTCATGGACGAGGTCGCCCAGACCGGCGAGGAGATCGTCATCACGAAGAGAGGCCGCCCGATAGCGCGGCTCGTTCCGTACCGGCAACGGCCGGAGACACTCTTCGGCATCGACTCCGGGAAGGTCAAGATTCTCGGTGACATCGTCGCGCCCATCGACGTGGAATGGGACGCCGTGACCGGCAAGAACTGGGACAACCTGCTCTGATGCCACTCGGCGGCATTCCGCCAAACTCCGCATCAACCCCGCCGCTACCGAACCCGTAGGAGGTCAGCCATGCCCAAGGGACTCTTCATGGTGTTCACGCACTGCACCGACCCCGAGCGTGAGGAGGAGTACAACCGCTGGTACAGCCACACCCACCTGCCCGATCTGAGCGCCGCCAAGGGCTTCGTGACGGCGCGGCGCTTCCGCAACGCGAACCCCGGCGGCCCGCCCGACAAGTACCTCGCCCTCTACGAGTTCGACACGCCCGACCTCAAGGCATCCATCGCCGACCTCATCGACATCGCCATCGACGCCCACGCCAAGGGCCGCCACATCGACTTCATCGAGGGCGGCGAAGCCTTCATCTTCGAGGAGATCGACCCCGAGGGGCTTGAGCCGCTACGGGAACACGACTACCCGACCGAGGTGCCAGAGCACATCATCCAAGCGCGGGACACGCTGCGCTGAGCCCTGTTGGAGAGCACCTTAAACCTCCCTCCCTCTGGGAGGGACTGAGGGCGGGCACGCCTCCTACCGAATAGCCGGGACGTCCTGAGTCCAGTACTTGTCCCAGCTTGGCCACGCCTCGGGGAGCTGGCCCACCTGGAGCGCCCGGCCGCCCGCGCGGTCCACGGTCACGTCCTTGGCGTGGCCGGGACGGTCGAGCGCGTCCACGGCGTACCAGCGCATGAGCTTGCGGCGGCGGAAGTACCACGTCCCCTCCTGCCGCTCATAGCTGTCCCAGTATTGGATCGTGCCCACGATCCAGATGTCGCCCCGGTCGAGCTCGTCGCGGCAGTAGACCACGCCGCGCGCCTTTTCGGGGTCGTCGGGGTCGAGGTCGATGATGTGGTTGCCCACGAAATGGATGCTGCTCTTGGTGTTGCTCATCGTCTTGACGAACCACGCGCGCAGCTTGTCCCGCCCGAAGGCGTCGCGTCCCACCTGCACGTTGGGGATGAACAGCTCCACCATGTCGTCGAAGTTGCGGGTGTCGAGCGCGAGGGCATAGCGGGCGACGAGCTGCCGTATCTGCTCCGTCGACTCCATCCGGTCGATCCGCTGCTCCAAGCTCATCGCCGAGCCGTCCGCCATCGCACCCTCCTGCTCTACGCGGAAACCGGGTGCGCAGTGTAGTCGGCGGGGCGGGATTCCACAAACCTCCCCCAGAGGAGACCTTTGCGTAACCTCGCTGTGGTTGGAAAGCGGGCGGAGCAGGGTGGTCTTCCCTCTCCCCCTCTGGGGGAGACTGAGAGAGGGCCGGGGCGGGGCATCGCCTAACACTCCCCCGCAGGGGGACACCTTAAGCCTCCCTCCCTCTGGGAGGGACTGAGGGCGGGCACGCGTCCCTTTCGGGAGTCGGAGCCGACCCATGCTTTGCTATAATGAACCACGCTGTGGACCGGGCCGGCGACAAGGAGTGGAGGACCTCAGATCTGTTCCGTCCCTACTGGACGGTGGAGACGGACGAAACGCTGAGGCTCGATTCCGACACCGTCCCGCCCAAGGTGCAGGCGGAGTGGTACTCCTACAAGCTCGGCGCGCTGGCGTCGGGCAGTGGACACCTTCTTCCGACCTTCGACGACGCTTGGGGCGACGGCTTCGCCTAAGGCCGGTCACGGCGCAGCGACGGGGAGTAGCGCAGCTAGGTAGCGCGCTTCGTTCGGGACGAAGAGGTCGGAGGTTCAAATCCTCTCTCCCCGACCATGCAATCGAACGCATCCCGCCGGGCCCGGCGGGATGCGCTTTTTCGGACTACCCCGGCAGTAGGGAGAGGCTGAGCGCGGGAGCGGCTGTGGTACACTTCAGACCGCTAGCGAACGCCGCCCCTTCAGGTAGGACATCATGGTGCAAGAGAAACGGCGCGTCGTACTCACCAATCCCCGCGGCTTCTGCGCAGGCGTCGAGCGGGCCATCGACGTCGTCGAGATCGCCCTCGGCAAGTACGGCCCGCCGGTCTACGTGCGCAAGGAGATCGTGCACAACCCGCACGTCGTCGACGATCTCCGCAAGAAGGGCGCCATCTTCGTCGAGTCCGAGGAAGAGGTCCCCGAAGGCAGCGTCGTCATCTTCAGCGCCCACGGAGTGGCCCCGTCCGTCCGCGTACAATCCGACGCGAGACAACTCACTTCCATCGACGCCACCTGCCCGCTCGTTACGAAGGTCCACCTTGAGGCGCAGAAGTACGTCAAGGACGGCTACTCGATCCTGCTCATCGGCCACGAGGGCCACGACGAGATCGTCGGCACCATGGGCGAGGCGCCGGACAACATCCAACTCGTCCAAGATGTGGAGGACGCCGGCGTCGTGGAGCCGCCCGACCCCGACCGCGTGGTTTGCCTCACCCAGACGACGCTGAGCATCGACGACACCTTCGACATCGTGGAGACGCTGCAGCGGCGCTTCCCCAACATGTTGATACGGAACGACATCTGCTACGCCACGCAGAACCGGCAGACCGCCATCAAGGAAATCACCAGCGACGTCGACCTGATCCTCGTCGTGGGCGCGGCGAACAGTTCGAACTCGATCCGCCTGATGGAAGTGGCCCGCTCCTACGGCGTGGAGGCCCACCGCATCGCCGACGCCGCCGAGATCGACCCCGTCTGGCTCGAAGGCAAGACCGCGATCGGCCTCACCTCCGGCGCCTCCACTCCCGAGATCAAGGTCTCCGAGGTGCTCGACTACCTCCGCGAGCGGGGCTCCCTCGACGTCCGCGAGGTCGAGGTCATCGAAGAGAACGTGACCTTCCTCCTGCCCAAGGAGTTGCGCGGCCTCGCCAAGGCCTAGCGGGTCGGATTTCCAATCCACCGCCCGCGAGGGGCGCGTAGTCTTACGCAGGAGCCCCGCGCTGCGGCGCGGCCTATTCCGGACCGCTTCGCGATGGAGATTCTGACAACCGCCCCAACCCGCGTGGTGCAGCGCCTCCCCGTTGCCTCGACCCTCGCCGCCGCCTTGACCGCCGTGCTCGCGGTCGCCGCCTGCTCCTCCGACGGTGCGGCCACACCCACCGGCGGCGATCTCCCCACCGCACCTCCAGCCACCGAAGCGGCCCCCTCCGCTGCGCCCGCCGACGCCGCAACTCCCGAGGGCGGGCCAACACCCGAAGATCCGCCAACCCCAACGCCGACGCCGCACGTCACGCCCCCGCCCACACTGGCGCCCATCCCGATCCGGGGCCTCGTCGAAGTCAGCCCCGACTCAACCGGGCAGGGGTCGGCCCCCATGCTGGCCGGGCTCGACGTTGAATTCGCCCTCAGCGGCTTCAGCGCGCTCGAAGAGTTCTCCGTCATCTACGTCGGCCCCGACGGAGAGCGCCGCCCGGCGGGGCGGGGACGCGCCAACACGTCGGGCGAGGCCCGCTGGACGAAGCCCACGTCGCGCGACGCCATGGGAGAGTGGACGGCGCAAGTCCTGGGAAGCACCGGCAGCCAGGCCATGGCGGCGTGGACCCTTGCCGAGATGACGATGGATGCGCCCGTCGTCGACTCCCTCGAATCCCAGTTCAAGCTCTACCACAGCCCTGAAGCCCGCATCTATTTCGACGACACCCTCTTCGAATCCCAGGTCGCCGTCATGGCCCGGTACTTCGCCGAGTCGATCGGGCCGATCGAAGATGCCCTCGGCCAAGACCTCGACACCATCGACGTCTATCTGCTCCCCAACGGGGCGGCGGTGCAGCAAGAGATGGTCGCCGCCGGTTCGTCGCGGTCCAGCGGCTTCGAGTCCGGCATCGCCCTCCTGGGAGGGACGCGCCCCGGTATCTACATCGACATGGCCGCGCCGTTCTATAGCTGGCGGCACATCGCGGCCCACGAGCTCGTCCACTTCGTCATCGGAGCCATCGAGCAGGACCGCCGCGCCCCCCTTTGGGTCGTCGAGGGGATCGCCGACTACCTCGCGTATCAGGTCGCCGTCGAGCACACCGGCGACCACGAACGGCAGTGGGCGCGCCTCGTTCGCGGCCACGCACACCGGGCGATTCACCTCGACCGATGGATCGACTTCCGCACGCTCGGCGACTATGCGGCCTGGAACTCGGAGCGCGACCTCGACCGGCTGAAGCAGATGTACGGACAGTCCTTCGCCGCCGCGCAGTACATCGCCGCCGCCTACGGCGAGCCGGCCTTCGTCCCCCTGCTGCGCGCCGTGATCGAAGAGCCCGAAGACCTCGACGTCCCCTTCCGCCGCATCCTCGGCGTCTCCATCGACGAATTCCAGGAGGCGGTACGCGACTTCCTGCTGAAGCCGACGCCGTTCGAGCTGGAGATGGAGGCCGCCGGCGCCTACGCGCGGGCCGTCTTCGAAATAGTCGACGACGACCGGCGGATGGCCGCCGACTGGGACGAATTCCTCGGCTCCCGCCGCCCCAACCTCGACCCCGAGCCGAGCGCCGCCGAGATCCTGGAGTTCAGCGCGGCGTTCACCGCGCTAGCGGAGCGCGTCGACGCCCTGGAGCCCCCGGACCGCCTCGCCGACGTCCACGCCGTGCTGGAGGTAGCCTTCTCCCTCTACGTCGAAGCGATGAACGCCTACGCCCGCCTCGAGACCCGTCCCGAAACCGACCTGCTCGCCCAGGCCAACGCCAACCTCGCCCAGGCCGTGCTCCACGTCGACGCCGCCGAGCAGCTGCTCGTCAGGGCGCTCACCGAATTCGGCATCAGCGAAGACGAGATCTTCGGAACAGGTCCGCACTAGGACATTGGAGGGCAGGTGCGGGGCGGTCTTCCCCTCTGTGGGAGCACCTTAAGCCTCCCTCCCTCTGGGAGGGACTGAGGGCGGGCACGCGCGGCGCGGTCTCCCCACTCTGCGGGAGCACCTTAACCCTCTCCCCCTCTGGGGGAGATTGAGAGAGGGCACGCGCCGCAGGCGCGTCGGCGGGGGGCCGGGGCGGTTCTTCCCCCTCTCCCGCTGGGAGAGGGTTGGGGTGAGGGCGGGGAGTGGGGAGGGGTGCGCCAACGTCAACGCTGCCCGCGGCCCATGTAATTAGCCCCGCCCGTTCAGCAGCGCCACGGGGTTGTCGCAGACGATCTTCTCTTTCTGCTCGCTGCTGAGACCGTCCTGGTCGAGGAAGGTCGTCAGCGCGCCGGGGAAGATGCCGTCCGAGTGCGGGTAGTCGCTGGCCCAGACGATGTGGTCGGCGCCGAGCTGCTCCGCCGCGAAGGCCAGGTACTTCTCCTCGGGGTCGGAGCTGAAGAACATCCGCCCCTCCGCGAGGTACTCGCTGGGAAGCTTCTTCAACGTCGCCTGCATGCCGGGCCGGTGCATGTACTCCTCGTACTGCTCGTCGAGCCGCCACAGCAGCCAGGGCGCCCAGCCTACCTGCCCCTCCATGAAGCCGATCCGCAGCCTGGGGAACTTGTCGAGGATGCCGCCGTAGATCATGTCCATCACGGCCAGCATCATCCCCAAGGGATGCAGCACCGCGTGGGCGCTGACGAAGTCGTAGCCGAACTCCCGCATGAGCAGCCGGAATGCGCCGTGGGGAATGTGCAGCATCACCGGCACGTTGAGGTCCTGCGCCTCCTCGTAGAGCGGGTGGAAGTAGGGGTCGTTGGGCCGCATGTTGTCGATCGAGGGCTTCATGAAGAAGGTCGGGAAGCCGAGCTCGGAGACGGCCCGGCGAAGCTCGCGGCGGGCGTCGTCCATGTCGCCGAGCGGCAGCAGCGCCGCCCCCCGCAGCCGGGCCGGGTCCTCGCTGCAATAGTCGTAGAGCCAGTTGTTATAGCCCTGCGCGACCGAAGGCGCGTAAAAATCCTTGTTCATCCCCATCTCGGTGCAGAAGAGCAGGGCCTGGTCGATGCCCTCGGAGTCCATATCCTTGAGCCGCACGTCGGGATACCAGCCGCCGGTGCTCCGGTTGCGCTTGCGGATCGACTCGTAGATCTCTTCCTTCGTCGTGCCGCGGTCGTTGGGGTGCCGCCCTCCCTTGTCGTTGGGCTGCAGACGGTGGGCCAGCAGGGCGTCTTCGAGCTCCTCACCCTCCTCGGCGGAGAAGTAGCTCGTCCAGTTCGGCAGGCACTCCATATTGACGTGCCCGTCGATATCGATGACCTGCTTGCCGTTCAACATCGCGACTCCTCCGTCACGGCCTCTGAAGGCCCATGATTGGCGGAATGGTAGCACAGACCCCGCCGCGCGAACCGCGCAGGTGCTACCATGCGGAAAGCGCCGAAGGGCGGCACTTCACACGGAGCGAGCGCGATGCAGTACAACGTGATCTCGACCGACGATCACCTTCAGGAAGCCCCCCACACATGGACCGACCGGATGTCCAAGAAATGGGGCGACAAGGTCCCCCAGCTCAAGCCAATCGACGACGAGCACGACGCCTGGTTCATCTACGGCGAGCCCTACAATCACATCGGCGTGGCCATCGTCCACGGCTCCCTGCCCGATAGGGCCAAGACGCCCATGCGCTGGGAAGAAGTTCCCGACATCGCCTACGTGCCCGCGGCCCGGGTCAGGGCGATGGACCAGGACGGCGTCGACGTCCACACCTTCTTCGGCAACATCGCCGGCGTCGCCGGCGGCACCTTTAGCAACCCCGACTTCGACGAAGACTACCGCCTCGAGGCCATCCAAGCCTTCAACGACTTCCAGATCGAGGAGTACGCCGACCCCTTCCCCGGCCGCTTCATCACCCTCGCCATCGTCCCCATGTGGGACGTCGACAAGGCCGTCGCCGAGGTGCGCCGCACCCACAAGCGGGGCATCAAGGGCATCAGCTTCGCCTTTCCTCAGCAGTACGAGTACCCCCACTTCGCCGACAAGTATTGGGACCCCCTCTGGGACATCTGCCAAGACCTCGGCCTCTCGCTCAACCTCCACATCGGCTCCGGCGGCAGCATGGGCCTCAAGAACAAGGCCTTCCGCGACAACGGCCCCATGTTCTTCCTCGCGGAGAACTCGACCCGCGCCATCTCAGCGAACACCCAGGTGATGAGCACCGTCCTCTTCTCCGGCATCATGGAACGCTTCCCCGCCCTCAAGATCGTCTCCTCCGAAAGCGGCCTCGGCTGGGTTCCCTACCTCCTCGAAGTCGCCGACCACCAGTGGGAGCGGCAGAAGCTCTCCCGCGAGGGCATGACGATCAAGCCCAGCGACTACTTCCACCGCCAGTGTTACGTCAACTTCTGGTTCGAGAAGATCGGCATCGAGAACCGCTACCACATCGGCGTCGACAACATCATGTGGGAGTCGGACTACCCGCACCCAACGTGCACCTGGCCGAACTCCCGCGAGTACATCGAGCGCTCGTTCGAAGGCGTGCCCGAGGACGAGCAGCGGAAGATGCTGGTCGACAACGCCGTCCGCGTCTTCAACCTCGATCCGAGCCCGTAGCCCTGGCGTCTGCAAGGGCTTCCTCGCCGCGTAGGCGGCATGGCAGAGGGCCGTCGTGAGGCCGTCCGCCACCGGGGGCAGGCCCTTCCTGGCCGCCGTCGGCGTCTCCCAGGCCATCGCCGGCATCAACACGACGGCCGTCGGCATCGCCCTCCCCGCCATCCGCGAGGAGTTCGACATCCCGCTCGCCACCGTGACGTGGCTGGTCACTGCCTACCTCGTGACCATGGCCGTGGGCCAGCTCGTCGGTGGACGCTTGGGCGACAGCTACGGCCACCGGCGGCTCTTCCTCATCGGGCTCGCCCTCGGCGGCGCGGCGTCGGTGGCGGCGACCTTCGCCTGGGACTTCCCCTCCCTCCTCGTCCTCCGCCTGCTCCAGGGCTTTGGCTTCTCCTTGGTCAGCCCCAACACGATGGCGATCCTGGGCAATGTCTACGGCGAACGCGAACGGGGCCGCGCCTTCGGCCTCGTCTGGTCGGCCATCATCGGCGGGACGACGCTGGGGCCGATCGTGGTGGGGCCGCTCATAGGAATCTCCTGGCGTCTGGCCTTCATGAGCAGCGCCGTCATCGCCGTGCCCGCCCTCATCCTCGCCTTCGCCGTGACGCCGCGCCCGACCTCGGCCCCGCCGCGTCAGCCCTTGGACGTCCCCGGCGTCGTCCTCCTCACCGGCTCCGTGCTCGCCTTCGCCCTCTTCGCCGACTTCATCCCCGAGACGCTTCCCACGGCACTCGCCGGCGGACTCGCCCTCGCCGCCTTCGCGGCTTTCGTTCTATGGGAGCGGCGTTACGCCTATCCGCTCGTGCGCCCTGCCCTGGCGCGGATCCGGTCGGTCCGCGCCACCGTCGCGGCCATACACCCCTTCCAGATCGTCATCTACACGGTCACCATCGCCTCGCCCGTCTTCTTCATCAGCGTGCGCGGGGCGTCCGAGGCCGTGGCCGGCGCGATGCTCGCCGCGCTCCTCGTCCCCTCGATTCCCGCCTCCATCGTCGGCGGGGGCCTCGCCGACCGCCTGGGCCGGCGCATCCCCACCGTCATTGGGGGGACCATCGCCACCTTGGGCCCGCTCCAGCTTCTCCTCTTCGGCCTCGACGCCGGCTACGCCGTCTATGGCGTCGGCCTTGCCCTCGTCGGCGTCGGCTTCGGCCTGATGCAAGCCTCGCTGCAGAGCGCCATCGTCGAATCGGCCCCTCCGGGCCTGGCCGCGAGCGCGGTCGGCATCTATCAGCTCACCCGGCAGCTTGGCAGCGTCGTGGGAGCGGCGCTCTTCGCCGCCATCGTCGGCAGCACCACGGCCGGCTCCGACATCGGCGACTACCGGACCCTCTACGCCGTGCTCGCCGGCGCGGGCGTGGCCGGAACCCTGCTTGCCCTGACCATCCACACCTGGCCGCCGCGGCCAACTTCACCGCCGCCATAGGCACCTTAAGCCTCTCCCCCTCTGGGGGAGCACCTTAAACCTCTCCCCCTCTGGGGGAGACTGAGAGAGGGCACGCGCCCGCAGGGCGCGCCGGTGGCGGGGGGCCGGGAGGGTGCGCCAACCTCCCCCCACCGTCGGCTAGAATCGCTACAATCACGCACGCAACCCGCGCCGGCGACCATACGGCCCGGCGAAGGAGGACCGATGGGTTACGAAACGCTGCTCTACGACGTCAACGACAAGGTCGCGACGATCACCCTCAACCGGCCCGACAAGCTCAACGCCATCAGCTACACCATGGTCCGCGAGATCACCGAGGCCGCCTGGGAGGCCGAGAACGACCCCAACGTATGGACCGTCGTGGTGACCGGCAAGGGCCGCGCCCTCTGCGCCGGCGCCGACGTCGGCCAGATGCCCTCCAACGCCCAGGGCACCAACGCCGAGGCCATCTGGGGCGAGTCGTACCTCAACTCGATGAAGCAGTGGGACGCGCCCCAGGAGGCGACGCTTCCCTACATGGAGATGACCAAGCCCATCCTCTGCGCCGTCAACGGCATCTGCGCCGGGGCCGGCCTCGACCTCATCACCACCACCGACCTCGCCATCGCCTCCGAGGACGCCACCTTCTTCGACCCTCACGTCAGCATCGGCATCGTCTCCGGCCGCGAGATGGTGCGCCTGGCCCGCGTCGTGCCCCTCAACGTCGCGATGCGCGTCGCCCTCATGGGCAAGCATGAACGCATGACTGCCCAGCGCGCCTACGAGCTTGGCCTCATCAGCGAGGTCGTCCCCGCCGACAAGCTCATGGACCGTATCTACGAGATCGCCGCCGTCATCAACAGCAACGCCCCGCTCGCCGTCCGCGGCACACGCATGGCGATCCGCAAGAGCCTGTCGATGTCCACCTACGAGGCCGAGCTCCTCGCCGAGAGCTACCGCCTCCGCGTCGCCCTCTCGCAAGACTCCCTCGAAGGCCCCCTCTCCTTCCTCGAACGCCGCGACCCCGACTGGAAGGCCCACTAGTGGCCGTAAGCCCCCGCGCCCTGCGGGCGCCCTTCTCTCCACTCCCCCGCAGGGGGAGCACCTTAAGCCTCCCTCCCTCTGGGAGGGACTGAGGGCGGGCCGGGGCGGGGCCCCGGTGGTCCGAACCTCTTCTCCCCACGGAGACTTTGCGTTACCGGTCATGCCGGCAGCGGATCATCCGTGTAGGGGCGACCCTTGTGGTCGCCCACTCCCAACAACCGCCAACGCCCTTTCGAGACGCCCCTCCCACTCCACGAGGGCGGGGCATCACCCCAACCCTCCCCCGGAGGGGGAGCACCTTAAACTTCTCCCCCTCTGGGGGAGACTGAGAGAGGGCACGCGCCCGCAGGGCGCGCCAGGGTGGGGCCGGGGCAGGTGTCACCCGGCCAGCAGCCGCCCGGCGCGCTCGATGGCCCGCAAGTCGTAGGGGTGCGGCACGAGCAGGATGACCCGCCCCGTGCCCGCCTCCTCCAACGCCTGCCGCCGGGGGCTGTCTGCATCCAAGTAGGCCGGGTCGAGTCCCGCAAAGGCGGTAAGAAGAAAGCCGTCCGGCTCGCGGCCTGACCGCTCATACTCGGCACGGGCGAGCGCGGCCAGTTCGGCAAACCTCGGATGCCCCGCCGGCGTGTTGAAGCCGTCGCCGAAGCGCCCCGCGATCCGCGCCATGCGCCCGCCGAACCCGCCGATGACGATCGGCGGCGGGACCTCGGGCCGCGGATAGCCGTGCGGCGACCGCAACGTGAAGTGCTCCCCCTCGAACGCGGACGCGTCGCCGGCCCACAGCCGCCGCAGCACCTGAGCCGCCTCGCCGGTGCGGGCGGCGCGCTCCTTATCGGGCGCGACCTCCATCCCCAGCATCCACTGCTCGGGAGCGTAGGGCAGGTCGGTTCCTCCGCCCGCGCCGATGCCGAGGATCAGCCGGTTGCCCGAAATCTCCTGAATCGTCGCCGCCACGTTGGCCACCACCCCCGGATGGCGGAGGCCGCTGTTCAGTACGAGCGACCCAAGCGCGACCCGCGGGACGGCCTCGGCCAGCGCCGCCAGCGAGGCATTCGGGAACGCGCCCCGTGCCGCCGTCGGCGTCGCGCAGGTGGTCCCACGTCCACACGCCGTCGAAGCCCGCCGCCTCGGCAGCGAGCGCCGCCTCCCGCATCTCCGGGTACGTCGCGCCGAACGGGATGAGCAGGATATCCGTCTTCACGTCCGTCACCGGTCCCGCAGCATCGCCTGCAGCGACGGCAGCGACGGCGGACGGCCCGACGTGACGCTCAGCCCGGCGTCGGCGATCACGTGCTGGCCGGTGTAGTAGCTCGCCAGCGGCGAGGCCAGCGTTACCACCATCGCCGCCAGGTCGTCGGGCTCGCCGGTGCGGCCCAACGGCATGGCCCGCGCCGACGCCGCCTTGCGCTCGGGCGACATGTTCACCTTCGTCGTCTCCGTCTCGATGAAGGCCGGCGCGACGGCGTTCACCCGGATGCCGTAAGGACCAAGCTCGTAGGCCATCGTCTGCGTCAGATGCACCACCGCGGCCTTCGCCGCGCCGTAGACCGGCAGCCCGGGCGACGCGCGGTACCCCTGGAAGGAGGTGATGTTGACGATCGCGCCCTTGACCCCACCGTCGATCATCGCCTTGGCGAACGCCTGGGAGCAGCGCAGCACGCTCTTCACGTTCAGGTCGAAGATGGCGTCGAAGTAGTCCCACTCGACCTCGAAGATCGACCTGGCGCCCCGGTGTTCCAGGTAGGCGGGAATGCCGCCGGCGTTATTCACCGCCGCGTCGATTGCGCCGAACGTCTCCAGAGCCGACGACGTCACGCGGGCAGCGTCGGCGTCTTCCCGCACGTCGGCCTCGACGGCTAAGGCGCCCACACCGCGGGCGCGGGCCCGCTCCGCGACCTCCTCAGCCTTGGCCGCCTGCACGTCCGCGATCACGACGTTGGCCCCCGCGCGGGCGAACAGGTCGACGCACCCCGCGCCGATCCCCTGCGCGCCGCCCGTCACCACGGCGCACTTCCCCTCCAGACCGAAGATCGAGTCCGCCATGCAAGGCCCCCCAACAGTGACGGGCATGCCTTCCGCGCCGAGGCCCGCCCACTTCGGGCCGGAGTGTAGCAGGGCGGTGCCGGTCGCGGCGAACGGAGGCTAGGCCGCCCCGGCGCCGCCCGTGACGCGCTCGTACCACGCCAGCACGCTCGACGGGTGCCGGTAGAAGACGCGCCGCACGTTCGAGATCGGGGCCGGGTCGGCCCAGCGCCAGCGGTCCGCCAGCGTCTCGTGCGCCGGCGACTTGAGGTAGCCCGCCATTCCTTCCATGCCAGCGAACTCCTGCTCGACCACATGCGTCCACCGTTCCGGCCCGCCGATTGGCGTCGGCCCCGCCGTCGGGACGGCGCGGCTCAGCACCTGGTTACGAAGCTCCGGTATCTCCGTGAACGCCGCCGCCATCCCGTCCACGTACTCCCGCTTCGTCTCCTCCGGCAGGTCGGCGCGAAGCTCGACGAGCATCGTCACCTTCACCACGTCCCGCAGACCCGGCTCGGGGACCTGCACGTCGATGGGGTCGGTGTAGGCAACGTCGAGCGCCCCGACGGCGGCATGGACGGCGGGCGTGAGCTCGTTGTCGTGGTACGGATGCGTCCGCACCGCCGAGATGTCCTCGGCCAGCAGCTCCCAGACGTAGTCGCGGCCCGCGGACTCGTTCAGGTTCGGCGCAATGACGGACTCATGCAGCGCCGGGATGTGCTCCGCCGCCTCCGAGACAACGCGCTCCAACCGCTCCCGCTCCTCTCGGGTCACGCCCGGCCGAAGTTTAAAATTCATGGTGCGGCGGAGCATGGTCGTCGCCTCCCAACGGGCCGTATCCTCTGCGGCGCGCCGCCCATGATACACGGGCGCTCCCTGCTAGAATGCGCCCATGCAGCAGTCCCAGGACACCCTCTGGACGCCGCCGCGCATCGCGCTGACCGTGGTCCTCTTCGCCATGCTCGTCGTCGCGCTCGTCGCCATCATCTTCGTCGTCATCGGCAGTTTCGGGACGTCGGAGCAGCGCGTGCTCGCCACCTTCGCCACCATCGCGGGGATGTTCCTCCTCGGCGCACCGAGCACGTATGCGTTCGAACGCGGCCTGCGGGCGCTGGGCTGGGCTGGGATAACCTCGACCGCCGTCATCGCCGTACTCGTCATCATCCTTCTCTGGAGCGGCGAATCCCTGTTGTCTGAAGGCTACGGGAGAGCGTCGGGCATCATCGCCACCCTCGCCGTCGCGACCAACCTCGCCGCACTGATGACCCACCTCGCCGCGAAGCCTGGCCTCCCGCGTTGGCTGCAACTCGGCTCCTACGGCCTGACCGTCGTTACCGCGCTCCTGCTCGTCGTCGGCATCCTCGCCCAGTTCGACATGGGCATCTACTGGATCATCGTCACCGTCTGCGCCGTCTTGCTTGGTCTCGTCACCCTTGCCGCCCCCGTCGCCGACCGGCTGCTTGGGGCCGTCGCCGACCGCGTTGACACCCCCCAGAGCGGCGCTTAGAGTACGCCCCATCCCGCCCCCGGACTCACGCCCCCGCTCCAGGGCTTCGTGACCGGAAGAGGAGGCTCCATGACCTCGGCCAACGGAGCGCGCTCCCCCCTCGACGGCATCACCGTCCTCGACATGACCATCTGGCAGAACGGGCCGTGGGCCACCGCCATGCTCTCCGACATGGGCGCCGACGTCATCAAGGTCGAAGACCCCGTCAACGGCGACCCCGGCCGGGTCACCCGCGTCTACCTCCCCACCGAGCGGCCCGTCAACCACTACTTCCAGACCATGAACCGCAACAAGCGGTCCATGACCCTCAACTTGAAATCCCAGGAAGGGCGCGACATCTTCTACCGCCTCGTCGAGAACGCCGACGTCGTCACCCAGAACTTCCGCAAGGGCGTCGTCGAGAAGCTCTGCGTCGACTACGAGACCGTCCGCAAGATCAACCCCCGCATCGTCTACGGCTCGGCGAACGGTCTTGGGCCGAAGGGCCCCGACGCCCACCTCGGCGTCATGGACATCCTCGGCTCGGCTCGCAGCGGCCACATGTGGCTCATGAGCCACGACGACGATGGCAACCTCGCCTACCGCGTCGCCGGCGGCCAGGCCGACCAGACCGGGGCGGTCGTCCTCGCCTACGGCGTCCTGCTCGGGATCATCGCCCGGGAGCGGTTCGGCCTCGGGCAGCACGTCCAGACGTCGCAGCTCGGGGCCGTGGTGATGCTGCAGGCCCTTGCCCTCAACGGCTACCTCCTCAACGGCGACATGCCCAACAACCCCTCGCGGGAGACCACGCAGAACGCCCTGTGGAACATCTACAAGTGCGGCGACGACAAGTGGCTCGCCATCGGCTGCCCCCAGTCCGACCGCTACTGGAGCGACTTCACCAAGGTCATGGGCATCGAGCACCTCGAAAACGAGCGCCGCTTTGAGAGCCACTTCGCCCGCCAGCTGAGCTCGAAAGAGCTCATCGGCATCCTCGACAAGATCTTCCTCACCAAGCCGCGCGACCACTGGCTCAAGGAGTTCGCCGCCCGCCAGATTTCGAGCGCCCCCATCCAGGACTACCCCCAGCTCGAGCACGACCCCCAGGTGCTGGAGAACGGCTACATCACCCAGGTGCCGCACCCCGAGCTCGGCGAGATCACCGAGGTCGGCGTCCCCGTCGCCCTCAGCGAGACCCCCGGCTACGCCCGCCGCTCCGCACCGGAGTACGGCGAGCACACCGAAGAGGTCCTCCTCGCCAACGGCTACGACTGGGGAGACATCGAGGGTTTCCGCGAGCGCGGCGTCATCTAGGAGCTTCCGCTCGCCGCCGGCCGCCGCCTCAGAGCGAGCATTGCCATGGTTAAAACCCCGCTCCAAGACGTCGCCGCCATCACCGGCATCGGGCAGACCGAGTTCTCCCAGGGGCTCAACCGCAGCGTCATGGACATGACCGCGGAGGCCATCCTGAAGGCCATCGACGACGCCGGCCTCAAGCCCGAGGACATCGACGGCATGTCCCGCTACCACATGCAGGACGAGTGGGAGAACGTCGTCCATGCCACCGTCGGCCTCGGCGAGATCACCTACTACGCCGACCAGCCCCACGGCGGCGGCTCCTACGGCGGCGTCATCCTCTCCGCCGCGATGGGCATCGCCACCGGCCTCTGCAACCACGTCATCGCCTTCCGTTCCCGGGCGCGCGGACGCAAGTCCGTCTTCGGCCCCGGCGGCGACCAGGGAGGCCGCCCTTGGGAGAAGGTCGAGGCCCGCATCCCCGGCACCATGCAGTACTTCCGGCCCTTCGGCCTGATGAACCCCGTGCAGGAGATGGCCTGCATCGCCCGGCGCTACATGCACGACTACGGCATCACCGAAGACCACTTCGCCAACGTCTCCATCGCCCTGCGGAAGCACGCCGTCGCCAACCCGCTCTCGGTGATGGGCCGCCGTGGGCCGATCACCCGCGAGGAGCACCACGAGTCGCGCATGATCGCCGACCCCATCCGCCTGCTCGACTGCTGCATCGAGACCGACGGCGCAGTCGCCGTCGTCGTCTCCCGCGCCGACGAGGCGCGGAACATGCGCCACGCGTCGGCGGTCATCCACGCCGTGGCGCAGCACACCCAGCCGGCGCACTACCACCTCACCGAGTGGTGGCGCTGGGGCCGCGACGACATGGCCCTCGAGCTCGGACGCCGCCTCTTCGAGCACTCCGACTTCAAGCCCGGCGACATCGACGCCGCCATGCTCTACGACCATTTCACGCCGATGGTGCTGCTCGCCCTGGAAGACCTCGGCTTCTGCGAACGCGGCGAGGCCGGCGCATTCTCGGACAACGGCGCGCTCGAGGGCCCGCACGGGCGGCTCCCGGTGAACACACACGGCGGGCAGCACTCGGAGGCCTTCATCCACGGCTTCAACAACGTCACCGAAGGCGTCCGCCAGATTCGTGGCACGTCGACCACGCAGGTGCCCGGCGCGAAGTCGGTCGTGGTCTCCGCGGCCAGCAGCGACCCCACCGGCGCGTTCATCCTACGGGGAGACTAGAGGCGCTTCATGTCGAAGCTCTGGTGGCAAGACAAGGCGGCGATCACTGGAATCGGCCAGACCGAGTACTCCCGCGGCCTGAACCGCTCCGAGTGGGACATGGCCGCCGAGGCCATCTTCAAGGCCATCGCCGACGCCGGCCTGAAACCCGAGGACATCGACGGCCTCTCCACGTTCAACCTCCAGTACGAGGGCTTCAACAACTACATGCACCAGCTTCTGGGGCTGGGCAACATCAGCTATTACGTCTCGCAGCCCCACGGTGGCGGCTCTTATGCCTCGACCCTCGCCCACGGCGCACTCGGCGTGGCAGCCGGACAGTGCAACCACCTCGTCGCTTTCCGGTCGCGGGCCCGCGGACGCAAGTCCGTCTTCGGCCCCGGCACCAACGAGGGCGGCCGTCCCTGGGAGAAGGTCGAGCCCCGCATCCTCAACGGCTGGCAGTACCACGTCCCCTTCGGCCTCCAGAGCCCGGTGCAGGAGGCCGCCGCCATCACCACCCGCTACATGTACGACTACGGCTGGACCGAGGACCACCTCGGCAACGTCGCCGTCGCACTCCGCACCCACGGGTCGCGCAACCCCAACGCCGTCATGCGCGCGCCCATCACGCTTGAAGACCACAACAACTCGCGCATGATCTCCTCCCCCCTGCGGCTCCTCGACTGCTGCATCGAGACCGACGGCGCCTGCGCCGTCGTCGTCTCCCGCGCCGACTACGCCAAGGACGCGCCGAACCCGCCCGCTTACTTCCACGCCTACACCCAAAGCAACCAGCCCGCCCACTATCAGTTGACCGAGTGGTTCCACAAGGGGCGCTGGGACCGCGACACCACCGGCCCCCGCCTCGGCGAGCGCCTCTTCGCCCAGTCCGACTTCACCCACGACCAGATAGCGGCCCTCATGGCCTACGACCACTTCACCTCCTTCGTGATCCTCTCCATCGAGGACCTCGGCTTCTGCGGGCGCGGCGAGGGCGGCGACTTTACCGAGGGCGGCGCGCTGATCGCCCCCGACGGGCGCCTCCCGGTGAATACGCACGGCGGCCAGCACTCCGAGGCCTTCATTCACGGCTTCAACAACGTCGTCGAGGCGGCGCGCCAGATTCGAGGGACGTCCACCTCCCAGGTCCCCGACGCCCGGGCGGTGGTCGTCATCGAGGCGCTGAGCGACCCCTGCGGCGCATTCATCCTGCGCAGCGATTAGACCCAACGGAGCAAGCGACATGACCCAGAGCACCCCCAACACGACCTTCTCGCCCTACGCCGGGCTCCCCCTACCCCAACCCTCGTGGGACAACTACCGGTTCTGGGAGTACTGCAAGGCCCACGAGCTGCGCCTGCAGAAGTGCTCCGACTGCCCCGCGATCCGCTACTACCCCCGGCCCGCCTGCCCCGAATGCCACTCGATGAAGTTCGAATGGAAGAAGATGAGCGGCAAGGGCACCGTCTACAGCTACACCATCGCCCACCACCCCGTCCTGCCCTTCTTCGCCGACAAGGTTCCCCTCCCCGTCGGCGTCATCAAGCTCGACGAGGGCGAGGTCTACATGGTTGGCCGCCTCATGGACATCGACCCCGCCGAGGTCGCCATCGGCATGCCCGTCGAGGTCACCTTCGAAGACGTCGCCGAGGACATCTCCCTCCCCCAATGGCGCAAAGCCTCCTAGCTCTCGCCCTAAACCTCATTCTCCCGAACACAGGAATTCATGTAGGGGCGACCCTTGTGGTCGCCCTCCCTGCCCACCGCCAACCATTCCCCTGTAGGGGCGCGTCGCGACGCGCCCGTCCCCTCCGGCCTCTCCCCCTCTGGGGGAGATTTGAGAGAGGGCGCGCGCCGCAGGCGCGCGGGCGCCCGCAGGGCGCCGCCCCTTGCCGCCCCGCGTAGAATCCCTAACGCACCACCCCGCCTCAGGAGGCCCTCCGTGCTGCAAGTCGGCGCCGTCTTCCCGCAGACCGAGATATCCGCTGACCCCAAGGCCGTCGAAGCCTATGCCGTCGCCGTCGAGGAGATGGGCTTCGACTACATCCTCGCCTACGACCACGTCCTCGGCGCCGACATGACCAACCGCCCCGACTGGAAGCCCCTCCGCGGCGGGCCGCCCGCCTACACCCTCGACAGCATGTTCCACGAGCCCTTTGTCCTCTTCGGCTACCTCGCGCACGTCACCAAGCGCGTCGGCCTCGTCAGCGGCGTCATCATCCTCGCCCAGCGGCAGGCCGCCCTCGTCGCCAAGCAGGCGGCGGCCGTCGACGTCCTCAGCGGCGGACGCCTGCGGCTCGGCGTCGGCATCGGCTGGAACCACCTCGAATACGACGCCCTAGGCATGAACTGGCGCGACCGCGGCAAGCGCAGCGAAGAGCAGATCGAGGTCATGCGCGAGCTCTGGACGAAGGAGTCGGTGAGCTACGAGGGTAAGTGGCACACGATCCCGGAGATGGGACTCAACCCCATGCCGGTGCAGCGCCCCATCCCCATCTGGTTCGGCGGGCGCTCCGACCCCCTCCTCGACCGTGTCGGCCGCATCGGCGACGGCTGGTTCCCCAACATGGGCCCCAAGCAGGTCGCCGAGGGACTGAAGAAGGTTCACGCCGCCGCGGAACGAGCGGGCCGCGACCCCAAGTCGATCGGCCTGGAGACATCCGAGGCCATCATCAAACAGTCGCCGGAAGAAGCCGCCGCCCGCGGCCAAATCTGGAAGGATCTCGGCCTCACCCACTTCGCCCTCAACACCATGGGCGCCGGCCTCCACGGCCTCGACGCCCACCTCGACGCCCTCCGCCGCTTCAAGGCAGCCCTCGAACCCTGGTAACGCCCCCTCGAACACGCACCATCCACGTAGGGGCGACCACAAGGGTCGCCCCTCCCTTGCCCACCACCCCTCATCAACGCCCGCCTCCCCCTTCCCTGGCGTGGGGCATCACCCTAACCCTCCCCCGCAGGGGGAGCACCTTAAACCTCTCCCCCCTGGGGGAGACTGAGAGAGGGCCGGGGCGGGGTGGTCCTCCCCCTCTTCTCTCCCAGGAGAAGATTGAGATGAGGGGCCGCCCGCCACCACCCCCTTGACACACCTCCACCACAGCAATAACATCAACTCAGAACATGTGTTCGTCGCCGGGAGACACGCTCAATGCCCTGCGGACGCGTAGGAGACAGCGAATTGCCCCGGTGTGAGTGAGGCGACGCGGGCGGAAGCGCGGGCTACCGGCGCTTCCAGACGGGCGGGCGCTTCTCGGCGAAGGCGCGAGGGCCTTCGCGGCGGTCCTCGGTGTCGGCCAGAGCGGCCCAATAGCCGGCGCGCACTCTTGCGGCCTGCTCCGGCGGCATCGAGCGGCCCGCCTTCGCGATCTGCTTGTACGCCTCGACGGCAAGCGGAGCGCCGAGGGCGATGTCCGCCGCGATCTCCTCGGCTTCGGTAATGACGGCGTCGCGGTCGGGCACGATGGCCTGAATCAGCCCGATCTCGTAGGCCCGCCGCGCGGTGATGGGCCGCGCCGTGAGCAGGATCTTCATCGCCTCGCCGAACGGGATCAGCCGCACCAGCTCGGTCAGCCCAGGATCGGGCATCAGGCTGCGCCGCGCCTCCGGCAGGCCGAACGTCGACTGCTCCGTCGCCACGCGGATGTCGCACAGCAGCGCCACCTCCAGCCCCGCCGCGATGCAGTAGCCGTCGATGGCCGCGATGATCGGCTTGGGACAATCGGCCACGGTCGTGAAGAAGCTGGTCGCCGCTTTTGGTGAGGGCGGGGGACTCTTCACAGCGTCGCGGTTCGCCATCTCCTTCAGATCGGCGCCCGCCGAGAACGCGCGCCCTCCCTCGCCGGTCAGCACGATCGACAGCACGTCGGGGTCGGCCGTCGCCCGCTCGATAGCCTCGACCAGACCGTTGCGAAGCTCGGTGTTGAACGCGTTCATTGAACGCGGACGGTTCATCGTCAGCCACGCCGTGCTGCCGCGCTTCTCGTACTGCATCACCTCGTCGGTCGAGGTCATCGTCTCTACTCCTTGGTCACACGCCGACGCCGTCGTAGTAGCGGTAACCGCCGGCCACACCCCCGACGGGTTCGAGGTGCGGCTTGAGGTGCTGCTCGAAGGCGTCCCGTATCTCCTCGGCGGTCCACCCGCCCTGCCGGACGATGGGCCGTATCGAGCGCGGGTGCGAGTGAATGCTCAGCGTCTCCCCCGCAAGCCCCACGACCTGGCCGTTGACGTAGGCCGCGTCGTCGCTGGCGAGGAAGACCGCGATCGGCGCGATGTCGCCGGGCTTCGGCAGCGCGTCAAGGTTGCCCGCCATCGCGGTGAAGGTGCCCACGGTCCGCCGGGTACGGGCATAGGGCGCGATGGCGTTGACCCGGATGTTGTGCTGCGCCAGCTCCAGCGCCCAGCTGTAGGTGAAGGCCGAGACGCCGCCCTTGGTCGCCGAGTAGAACGACCGCCCCTGCACCCCGCCGGCGGCCCCCGACGACACATTCAGGATCACGCCGCGCCCCTGCTCGATCATCCGGTCGACGGCGTGGCGGGCGCAATTGAACGTCCCTTTCAGGTTGATACCGATGATGTGGTCGAAGTCCTCTTCGCTCGAATCGAAGATCTGCCGCACGTAGCCGACCCCGGCGTTGTTCACCAACGTGTCGATGCCGCCGTACGTTTCGACGCAGGTCTCGATGATCCGCTTCGCCGCCTGGTAGTCCGAGACGTCGTCGGTGTTGATGACGGCGGCCCCACCCTCGGCGGCGATGTCGGCGACGGTCTGCTCGGCGGCGGCGGCCTCGACGTCGTTGATCACGAGCTTGGCGCCCTCGCGCGCCATCGCCATGGCGTAGGCCCGGCCCAAGCCCTGCCCCGAGCCCGTCACGACGATCCGCTTCTCTTCGAGCACTTCCATCCGTCTCCTCAAGCGCCGCGCGGCGCCCGGCGAGTGTAGGAAGCGGGCCGATGCGGGTCAAGCGCTGGCGGAGCGGGGGCCTATCCGTATAATGGCGTCGGCCTCGCCCTCCTTGGGGTTCGGGGCCCCGGGAGGTCCGCGTGTCAAAGGGAGCCGAGTTGGTGGTCAGGCACTTCAGCCGGATGGTGGAGCCCGACGGCGGCGCCGTCGAGCTCGTCTCCGTCGAGGGCGCCACGCTGACGGTGCGCTACCGTCCCGGCACCAACGAGGAATGCCAGGACTGCGTCCTCGAGCCCGACGACCTCCGCGCGCTCATGCAGGAGGCCTTGGAACGCCAAGACCCCGCCATCACCGAGGTGAAACTGGAGGCGGCGCCCAGCAATGGCTAAGCTGACCATCATCAACCCCGTGGCCGAAGCGCAGGCCAACACCCTGGCGGCGGAGCGCTTCAGCCCCGCCAAGCGGCCGTCCACGCTCGACGGCAAGCGGGTGGCTCTCTACTGGAACGCCAAGGCCGGCGGCGAGGTCGCCCTGGCCCGCACCCGTGAGCAACTGGAACGCCTCTACCCCACGGCCGCCTTCGTCGACGTCTTCGGCGACCAGGGAACGCACATGCGCCGCGCCTCCACCGACCTGCTGGACGACACCGCGGGCCGGGTCGACGCCGCCGTCGGCACGACCGCCGACTGAGGCAGCTGCACCTCCTGGCTCATACGTGATATGGCCGAGCTGGAACGACGGGGCGTCCCCACCGTGGCGTGGACGGCGAAGCGCTTCGTCGAGGACGCCCACTGGAGCGCCAACGTCTTCGGCGTACCCGAGCTGCGCATCGCCGAGGCGCCGCACCCCTTCACCAACGAAGACGCCGGCCTGATCCGCACGATGGTCGACGGCTCCATGCCGGCGGTCGTCGAGGCCCTCACCAAGGACCCCGAACCCATCGCCGCCGCTCCCTCCTTCGAGCACATCACCGAGTTCACCGGCCGCGAGATGACCTACGAGGCCGACGACCTGCTCAGCGCGTGGGACGCGATGAACGCGGCCTTCATCGACGCCGGCTGGAGCGACGGGATGCCGCTGGTCGCCCCGACGCCGGAGAAGGTCGCCGCGTTCGTGGCCGCATCGGGCCGCCCCGCCGACGAGGTCGTCGGCATCTTCGAGCCGGGCTTCGGCATCGGCACGGTCGAGAAGATCGCCGCGAACGCCGTGATGGCGGGGTGCAAGCCCGACGCCATGCCCGTCGTGCTCGCCATGGCCGAGTGCATCCTCGACCCCGCCATCGGCCTCCGCACCTTCGCCATGTCCACCGGCCCCCAAGCCCCCGTCGTGATGGTCAGCGGTCCCATCGCCGACCGTATCGGTATGAACAGCGGCGTCTGCGCCCTGGGGCCGGGATCGGTCTCCAGCGTGAACGTCGCCATCGGACGCAGCCTCCGCCTGATCATGATGAACGTCGGTCTCTCCTACCCCGGCGTCAGCGACATGGACACCATCGGCAGCGCGATGAAGTTCAGCGCCTGCGTCGCCGAGAACGAGGCCGCCAACCCCTGGCGCCCCTACCGTGTCGAGAAGGGCTACGCCGAGGGCCAGTCCACCGTCACCGTCAACGCCCCCTACGGCGTCTGCGAGCTCTTCGACTTCCAGAACCACGACCCCGATCTTCTGGTCGAAACCTTCTGCACCGCCATCAACAACGCCGCGCAGGTATGCAGCGGCTACTGGCTGATCAGCAGCCCCGACAAGGGCGGACCCGGCCCCTTCCACGGCGACTCGCACAACCTCATCCTCCTCTGCCCCGACCACGCCAAGGCCTTCAACGACGCCGGCTGGTCGCTCAACGACGTCAAGCAGGCGCTCTTCGACGGCTCCCGGATGAGCTTCCACAAGCTGATGCTCAACAAGCCGAAGCAGGGGTTCGCCGTGGCGCACCCCCACCTCCAGTGGCTGTGGGACACGCCCGACACCGAGGTCTCCCTCTTTCGCAGCCCCGACGCCTTCGACATCTTCGTCGTGGGCGCCGACGCCGGGCGCAGCCTCTACCATTACGGCGGCACGCTCTCGATCACGCGTCCCGTCCGGGACGTCTAGGGCCGGGGCAAGAAAGCGGTCGCGGTGCAGCCACTCGCGGGTCTCAGCGTCCTCGACCTATCCTGGTACGTCGCCGGGCCCTACTGCACCAAGATGCTCGCCGACTACGGCGCCGACGTACTCAAGGTCGAGCGCCCCGGCACCGGCGACCCCGCCCGCGCCTACGGCCCCTTCCCCGGCGACATCCCCCACCGCGAGAAGTCGGGCCTCTTCCTCCACCTCAACACCAACAAGAAGTCCATCACGCTCGACTTCACCACCGACACCGGCCGCGCCATCCTCTACGACCTCGTCCGCGACGCCGACGTCGTCGTCGAGAACTTCTCCCCAGGGGTGAAGGAGCGCCACGGCTTCGCCTACGACGACCTCGCCGCCGTCAACCCTCGCGTCGTGCTCTGCTCGATCAGCAACTTCGGCCAGACCGGCCCCTACCGGGACTGGAAGGCCGTCGACATGACGATGTACGCCTTCTCCGGTCAGATGAACGGCAGCGGTCAGATGGAGAGCCCGCCGCTCAAGACCGCCGACCTGCTGATGCAAGGGCAGGCCGGCTCCGGGGCCTCGACGGCGATCACCGCGGCGGCGATGCACCAGCGCCGCACCGGAGAGGGCCAGGCCATCGACCTCGCCATCGCCGAGGTCTCCGTGGGCAGCGCCGACCGCCGGATGACGGCGCTCATCGGCTACCAGTACACCGGGGAGATGGCCATCCGCGACGTCATGCTCCCCGCCGCCCTCCCCGTCGGCTTCTATCCCTGCGCCGACGGCTACGTCTGCCTCACCGTGGCCCCGCCCGCGCGTTGGACGCGTTACGTCGACCTGCTCGGCAAGCCCGAGCTCAAGGACGATCCCCGCTTCCAGGACCCGATGGTCTTCTCCCGGCCCGAAATCAAGGACGAGCTCGACCTCTATCTCTTCACCTGGCTCGGCGAGAACGGCAAGCAGGAGGCGATGGAGCAGGCCCAGGAGCACCGCATCGCCGGCACGGCGATCAACTCGACGGTGGACGCGCTCAACGACCGGCATCTGAAGGCGCGGGGCTACTTCGTCGGGGCCGACCACGCCAAGGCCGGTCGCCTCCCCTACCCCGGCGCCTCCCTCTTCCTCGACGGCGGCGGCTTCGAGATCAAGCGCACCGCGCCCCTCCTCGGCGAGCACAACGAGGACATCTACTCGGGGCGCCTCGGAATGACCAAGCTCGAGATCGGGCAGCTCCGCTCGGCGGGGGTCGTATGAGCACGACCCTGCCCCTCTCCCACATCCGCGTCCTCGACCTGACCCTCATCTGGGCGGGGCCGTACGCGGTGACCCATCTGGGCGACCTAGGCGCCGAGATCATTCGTGTCGAGTCGCTCCAGCACCACATCACCAATACGCGCGGCTTCGTCCCCTGGCCCAAGACGAAAGAGGAAGTGCTCAGCCTCGGCTATCTCGGCGGCATGTACGCCGATCAAGATCCCGGCACGCGGCCCTGGAACAAGCACGGCATGTTCAACGGGCTGGGACGTAACAAGAAGTCCATGACCGTGGACATGACACGCCCGGAGGGCGTCCAGATCGTCCACGACCTCGTGAAGGTCTGCGACGTCCTCGTGGAGAACAACACCGTCGGCCTGCTGGAGCGCTTCGGCCTCGATTGGGAGACGGTGCACCGCATCAACCCGGCGATGGTCTACGTCACCATGCCGATCCACGGGCTGAGCGGCCCCTACCACGACTACATGGGCTTCGGCCCCAACGGCGAGGCCATCGCCGGCCTCCTGTCGCTCCGGGGCTACGACGACAGCGACGTCACCACCAGCGGCAACAGCAACCACATGGACACCACCAGCGGGATGGCCGCGGCGTACGCCACGCTCATGGCGCTCTACGAGCGCGACGCCACCGGCGTGGGGCGCTTCGTCGAGGTCTCCCAGGTCGAACACTTGATGACCATGATCGGCGCGCCGCTCATGGACGCCGCCATGAACGGGCGTGCCCAGACAACGCTGGGCAACCGCGACCTGGTCCGCGCCCCCCAGAACGCCTACCCCTGCGCCGGCGACGACCGTTGGGTAGCGCTCAGCGTCGGCTCCGACAAGGAGTGGGACGGCCTCTGCCGCGCCATAGGCCGCCCCGACCTCGTCGAGGACCCACGGTTCGAGGACGCCGCCGCGCGGCATGCCAACCACGACGCGCTCGACAAAATCATCGGCACTTGGACCTCCTCGCGCGACTCCCGCGCCGCGATGAACGAGCTCCAGGCCCACGGCGTCCCCGCCTCAATGGTCGCCAACGAGGCCGACCTCTACGAAGACCCCCACCTCGCCGACCGCAGCTTCTTCCACGAGAAGACGCAGGACGACTGCGGCACCCACCGCTACCCGGGCCACACCTTCAAGCTCTCCAAGACGCCGCTGCGCTTCGACACACCGCCGCCCCTGCTCGGCGAGCACAACCCCTACGTCTACCGCGAGCTTCTCGGCGTCTCCCCCTCCGACTACCGCCGCCTCGAAGCCGAAAAGCACATCGGCATGGACTACGTACCAGACGTGCGCTAGACGACCGCTCCCAGCACCCCTCCCGTACGAGCGTCCGTTGTGGGCGCCCGTCCCTTCCGGCCTCCGCTCCCCTGTAGGGGCGCGTCGCGACGCGCCCGTTCTCCCACCGCCGACTTCGGCGGACGATGACCCTCTGCGACATCCGCCCCTTCCCCATCCCAAGCCCCACCCCCTACCATGTCCCCATGCGAAACCAGCCCGTTCGGCGCCTTGGCCAAAACGCAGAAGGTGTTTCCCTCGGGAAGCCCTCCCAAAAGAAGGCCACGGGCGCGCCGAAGCTCCCTCGTGAGGCTCCGGCGTGGAGGCGCACTTAGCGCTGACCTAGCGCTGTGACGAGGCGAACGCGGAACTTGGCGAACGCCTCGAAGAACTCCCCATGGCCGGTCTCCTAGGGACCGCCAAGGCCATGACGGAGTTATGAGGGTGAGTTGGAGAAGAGGCCCGGTGCGGTAACCCCCGCCGGACCCGCGCCCGCCCCGCCGCACCGTCGGCGCAGCGGACGCTCCCCATCTCCACCCTTTTTTTCGGGGTTGCGCCCTGGGACTCCTATGCCCTCAACGGGCCCCGTGCTATCGTGGCCGGCGCCGAGAAGACGGTCGGAGGGAAAGTCCATGCGAGCCTACGAGATACAGACCGGCACGGACATCGACGGGTTGCAGGAGGTCGAGCGGCCCAGTCCACCGCCGGGGCCGGGGCAGGTAAAGGTCCGCGTCCGGGCGGTGTCGCTGAACTACCGCGACCTGAACACGGTGCGCCATGCCGCGGCCCGCAAGATGCGGCTGCCGTTAATTCCGTGCTCCGACGGCGCGGGCGAGGTCGCCGAGGTCGGCGATGGGGTGACCCGCGTCCGCGAGGGCGACCGCGTGGCGGCCATCTTCACCCAGGCCTGGCTCAACGGCCCGGTGCGGCCCGAGTACGAGCCGACCGCGCTCGGCGGCGGCATGGACGGCATGCTCGCCGAGTACGTCACGCTCTCCGAGCAGGGCCTCGTCCACCTGCCGTCGCACCTGTCGTTCGAGGAAGGCTCGACGCTCCCCTGCGCCGCGGTCACCGCATGGAACGGGATGTTCGTCGCCGACCGCATCCAGGCGGGCGACACCATCCTGGTGCAGGGCACCGGCGGCGTCTCCATCTTCGGCCTGCAGTTCGGCGTGATGACCGGCGCCCGTGTCATCGTCACGTCGAAGAGCGACGCCAAGCTCGCTCGCGCCGCCGAGCTCGGGGCCACCCACACGATCAACTACGAGAGCGAGCCGGAATGGGACCGCCGGGCGCGGGAGCTCACCGGCGGCCGCGGCGTCGACCACGTCGTCGAGGTCGGGGGCGCGGGGACGCTGGAGCGCTCGTTTCGAGCCGCCCGCATCGGAGGCGCGATCAGCCTCATCGGCATCCTCAGCGGCGCACACAAGGTCGACCCCATGCCGGTGCTCTCACGCCGGCTCCGGCTGCTGGGCATTACCGTCGGCTCGCGGGAGATGTTCGAGGCGATGAACCGCGCCATCGAGGTCAACGAGCTGCGGCCGGTCATCGACCGCGTCTACCCCTTCGAGCAGGCCGGGGACGCGCTCCGCTACATGGAGTCGGCGGCCCACTTCGGCAAGATCGTCATCGCCGTCTAGCCCTACTCGCTGTCGATCCACATGTTGGGCGACGTGTCGATGCCGTGCTGCGCGAAGACGCCGTCGATCCGCGCCTTCTCCGCCTCCCCGATCGACCAATCGAGCGCCCCGAGGTTGTCCTCGACCTCGCCCGCGTTGCGCGTCCCCGCCAGCGCCACGCTGACGGCGGGATGTGAGAGCACCCAGCGCAGCGCCAAATGCGGCAGCCGTTTGTCCCGCTCGCTCGCAATGGGGCCGAGATCCTCGGCGGCGGCGACGTTCTTCGGAAAGTTCTCCTCGCCGAACATGCGGAGGAAGAGCGCGGGCAGCATGTTCTCGTTGGCGCGCCAGTCCTCACCCGGCTTGAACGTAGTCTGGCGGGTGAAGGCGCCGGCGAGCATGCCGAAGGCCAGCGGTCCGTAGACCATGACCCCAATCCCGTTTTCCAGGCAGAACGGCAGGATCTCCTTGTCCATGCGCCGGTCGAACATGTTGTAGCCGCACTGCACCACGTCGATGCGCCGCGTCTCCATGCACCGCTCCATCTGTTGCCGGGTGAAGTTGGAGACCCCGACGAACCGCGCCTTCCCCTGCCGCACCACCTCGTCGAGCGCGCCCATCGTCTCCTCGAACGGCGTGGTCACGTCGGGCCAGTGAATCAGCAGCACGTCCACGTAGTCCGTGCCCAGGTCGAGCAGGCTCTGGTCGATGGAGGCAAAGATCGCCTCGGGGCGGCTGTCGCGGAACTTAGGCCGGTCGCGGTAGCCGACCCCGCACTTGGTCACCACGAGCACGTCCTTGCGCCGCGCTCCCAGCGCCTGACCCAGGAACCGCTCCGACTGTCCCCGCCCGTAAGCCGGCGCAGTATCGAAGCAGTTGACCCCCACGTCGATGGCGCGGTTGACCGCCATGGCGACCTCGGCGGTCTCGATGTCGCCGTAGCCGCCACCCATCTCCCAGCACCCGAATCCGAGCACGGAGACGTCGAGGCCCGTCTGTCCGAAGGGTCGGTATTCCATTGTCGTTACCTCGGGGTCGGCTACGTCACGCCGTAGAGGCGCTGCCCGTTGTCGCAGAGAATCTTGCGCTTCGCCTCGGCGTCGATGCCGTTGCGGTCGACGAAGTGGCGGACGCCGTCGGGATACGGCCCCTCTGGATGAGGGAAGTCGCACGCCGTCACGATGTTGTCCGCGCCGATGTAGTCGACGACGTACTTGAGCGTCGGCTCTTCGAGCTCGGCGGAGAGGAAACACTGGCGCTTGAAGTACTCGCTCGGCTTCAGCTTCATCGGCGGCAGGTCGCAATCGTGGTAGCGCTCGTAGAGCTCGTCGTAGTACCAGAGTAGATAGGGCAGCCAGCCCGCCCCCGATTCGAGGCCGACGACGCGCAGGTTGGGGTGCCGCTCGCACATGCCGCCGAGCAGCACCTGGAAGAACGCCACCTGCATCTCGACGGGGAAGGTGAATGCCACCCGCGGCGCCGCCCAATCGCCGAACCGGTCCTGCCCGATCTGGCCGTGCCCCGCGCCCGCGACGTTGTGCAGGCACAGCGGCACGTCGAGATCCTCGAAGGTCGACCAGAGCGGGTCGTAGTACGGCTTATCGAGCGTGATTCCCGGGATCGGCGGCTGCGTATTCGTGAAGAAGCCCTTGAAGCCGTACTCCTTCACGCAGCGCTCGACTTCGCGGATGGCCGCGTCGACGTTGCGCAGGTCGATCTGGCCGATAGGGATCACCCGACCCTCGGTGTCGGCCACGAAATCGGCGACCCAGCGGTTGAAGCCGCGCACCATCGCGTCGGCGACGACCGGGTCGAGCCCCCACGCGCCGACGGTCGGCACGCCGAAGAGCGCCATCTTGTCGACCCCCTGGTCCTCCATGGCCATGAGGTAGGACTTGGGGTCGAAACCGCGCTCGGCGTAGGCGCCGTACTCGGTGTCCCACATCTCGTTGAGGTAGTCCATGCGCTTCCACTGCACCGTCGACATGCCCCGGTTGTCGACCATCGT
This sequence comes from Dehalococcoidia bacterium, assembly GCA_965207995.1. Classification (GTDB taxonomy): domain Bacteria; phylum Chloroflexota; class Dehalococcoidia; order SHYB01; family SHYB01; genus DAOUKH01. Next base: position 160,937 of record OZ242299.1, read on the forward strand.
GACGCCGTCGGGCCGCGTCTCAGGGAGGCGGTCGCGAAACTCGGGGTCGATGTAGTCGTCGCGCAGGTCGGGAACGCGGTGGTAGTGGGAGTCCGCGTCGATAACCCGGTAGCCCTTGTACATGCCGCCCTCCTTCTGTCAGACCCGCGCACCGGGGCCGGTGGTGGCCGCCATTATAGCCGCCCCAACCCCTATCGGAACGGGCCGGGCTAAGGGTTGAGCCCGTAGATGCCCTCGTTCTGAGAGAGCACGTACAACTCCCCCTCCCGGTCTTGGCCGAACGAGGCGATACGGAGGTCGGTGTCGGCCAGCAGCAGGTGCTCGGTCACCTCCTGGCCGTCGTAGCGGAGCGCCCAGATACGCCCCGAGCAGAAGTCGCCGAAGACGTACGCCCCGGCCAGCGACGGCAGGCGCTCCCCGCGATAGACGTAGCCGCCGATAGCCGAACAGTTGCCGTTGTCGAGGGGATACTCCCACACGGGAAGGACGGTGCCCGTGGGATCACAGCCCGTGGCGGGCGAGAAGCACCGGGAGCCCTCCAGGGTCTTCCAGCCATAGTCGCCGCCCTTCTCGATGACGTCGACCTCCTCCACCCTGTTCTGCCCGACGTCGCCGGCCCACAGGCGTCCCGTCTCCCGGTCGAAGCTGAACCGCCAAGGGTTGCGAAACCCATAGGCCCAGATCTCGCCCCGGGAGCCGGGGTCGCCGGCAAACGGGTTGTCCGCCGGCAGCGTGTAGGGAATCTCGGCGGTGGAACCGGACACGTCGATGCGCAGGATCGACCCCAGCAGCGTCGCTCTGTTCCGGCCGTGGCCCTCCGGGTCGCCCGCCGCGCCGCCGTCCCCCAGGCCGACGTACAGGAAGCCGTCGGGGCCGAAGGCCAGTTGTCCACCGTTATGGTTGCGGTAGGGCTGGGCGATCTCCATGATGACCAGCTCGCTCTCGGAGTCCGCTTCTCGGCCATCCGTCCCCGCTTGGAACCGGGAGATGACCGACCGCCTCGGTCCCGAAGCGGAGTAGTAAACGTAGACGTACCCGTTCTCCTCATAGCGGGGGTCGAACGCCAAGCCTAGCAGTCCCTCCTCCGAGCCCCCGTCGTTCACCCGGTCTCGGATGTCGAGGAAGATTTCCACCTCCCGCGCCTCCTCGTCGTTGGGGAAGGCCAACACGCGGCCCGACTGCTCGGTGACGAAGAGACGGTCGTCGCCGGCGGCGGGCTGCGTCAGGTTGGTGAGGCCGCGAAAGTCCAGGTGCGGGAAGGCCCGAACCACGGTCAAGGGCCGCAGCGGCGGCGCGTCCGCAGCGAGCGGAGGGGCCGTGGGCTCCGGCGTCGCTGCGGCGGCGGTCGCGGTCGCTGTGGGCGCCGATGTGGAGGTCGGCGCCGGCTTGGCAGTGGGATCGGGCGCATCGGGGCCGCACGACACCGTCAGCGCCGCGAGCACAAGACCCGCAAGGATGAGAGCCCCGCCGCGGAGATTCTTCAGCATGGAATCGCGTCTACCGGCACCGCGCCTAGTCGGGGTAGTTGACGATGCCTCGTTCCTTCAGCGACGCCACCTCCGCCTCCGTGTAGCCGATCTCGGCGAGGATCGCCCGGGTGTGCTGGCCGTTGACGTTGGCCTCCCGCAGCACGGGCCGCGTCTCGGAGAGCTCGACCGTCGCCCCGTGGCGCCAGTGCGGACCGAGGACGGGATGGACGACGTCGGCGATGAGGCCAAGGTCGCGTGCCTGTGGGTCGCCGTCCAGAAGCTCGGCGAAGGTGTGCCGGTCGGCGCGGACGCAACCGATGCCCTCCGACGCGAGGTCGTCCTCCCACTCGTCGGCGGCGCGGCGCTTGAAGACCGCGGCGAGCGCGGCGACAAGGGCCTCTTCGTGCTCGGCGCGGGCCTCCGGCGAGGCGAACCGCTCGTCTTCGGCGAGGCCGGGCTCGCCGAGCGCGGCGCACAGGATCTCCCACTCCTCCTGATCGAGGCAGGCCAGGAAGACCCATCCCTCCGCCGTCTCGTAGAGCCGGTAGAGCGCGTCGAGTCCAAGCAGGTCGGCGTCCAGCTCCCGGCGCGCCTCTTTGCCCTCGTAGCGGATCCACTGCTCGCTGAGGGCGTAGCCGTTGGCGCACAGCATCGTCGTCAGCATCTGCTGTCCGACGCCATGGCGCACCTTGGCAAGCAGGCCGAGCAGCATCGCGGTGCCCACCACCATCGCCGAGTTCGTGTCCGGGTTTCCCTCGTTGGCCTTGGCAAGGCGGAGCGAGGCGGCCTTGAGCTCGTCCATGCTCAGGTCGGCGTACGCCGGGGGCGGCACTCCCGCGCCGGCCTGATGCGACACGCCGCCCGCGATGGCCCCCGCGATGGGGTGGTACGCCGGCATGTGCGAGTACGGGCCGTCGCTCCCGTAAGCGCCGGCGTAGAGATAGACGATGCCGGGATTCACCTTTCGCAGCGTTTCGTAGTCGATGCCCAAGCGCTCAGGGACGCCGGGCCGGTAGTTGTGCATGACGACGTCGGCGCGCTCCGCGAGCCGCCGAACGATCTCCCGACCCTCCGGCGACTTCAGGTCGACCGCGATCGACTCCTTGCCCTGCGTGGTCTTGACCCCGATTGGCGGAATGAGCCGCATGGCGTCACCGTCCAGAGGCTCGATCTTGATGATCCGCGCCCCCATGTCGGCGAGCAGGCTCGGGCCGAAGGGGGCGGCGTATTGGACCGCCATCTCTAGGACGGTGAAGCCACTCAGGGCATGCTCAGGCATCGGTGCGGCACCGGGCACGGTCCCGTTGCGGCGGGCGTTCCACTGGGCGCTCGTGTCGACCGATATGCGCGACGGCGTCTCGCTGAACCGCACCAGCGGTCCAAGCTGCTCCGTCTCACCGAGCACGGGATGGTGCAGCGCGACGACGTGCCCGTTGTGCCGTGCCTGGGGGTGGTCCATCCCCTCATCGCCCTCCCGGAAGCCGTCGGCCCCGACGCTCCGCTCGAGGAAGATGCGCATCCACTCGTCGTAGTCCTTCCGGCCCATCTCGCCGAGTAGCATCTTCCAGAAGGCGGCCTTGTCCTCCTCGGCGGCTTCGTTGGGCATCTTGGCGAAACGCGGGTCTTCCTTCAGGTGGCCGAGCCCGACGGCGTCGAGCTCGTTCCAAAAGAGGTGCGGCGCCCAGTTGGCGAACTGAATCCATCGTCCATCCCTGGTACGGACGGGCATGTAGCCCAGCATCGGCGTCGTGCCCATGCCGCCGGGCGTCCGCATGTCCGCAACCTGTAGGGCGAGCCAGCCGCCCATGTCGTAGGGGATGAGGCTGCGCAGCAGGCTCGTCGAGACCCGCTGGCCGCGTCCGGTGCGGTGGCGCACGATCAGCGCCGCCGCGATGCCCTGCAGCGCCGTCTGCGACGCGCCGAAGCTCGCCACCCGCACCGAGGAGAAGACGGGGCGGTCCACGCCGAACATGCGCCCGAACTCCCGCATCCGTCCGGCGGCCGCGGCCACGACGCCCTCGTGGTCCTTGTAGCCCGCGTAGCGCCCCCGCTCACCGAAGCCGGTGATGGAGCAGTGCACCAGGCCGGGGTTGTCCGCCGATAGGGCCGCGTAATCGAGGCCCAGCACCTCCGCCATCCCCGGCGGGAAGGTCTCGACCAGCACGTCGGCCTCATGGGCCAGTTCGACGGCGCGGGCCAGACCGGCCCTGTCGCGCAGGTCAAGCTCCATCCGCTCCTTGCCGCGGTGCCATTGGTGATAGCCGGGAAGCGCGGCGAGGGGGTCGGGCGCGCCCTCTTGCTCGACTCGGACGACGGCGGCGCCATTGTCGGCCATCACCATGGTCGCCAAGGCCCCTGCGAACCCCCGCGACAGGTCGAGGACGTTGAGTCCTTGGAAGACGGTGGGGCGGGTCTCGTCGGTCATGTGCGCCCTCCGGGCGCGGAGCGGATGGCTGAAGCCTCATCTGGCCGTTGACTGAATCGGCTAGCTGGGCCGGGGAAAGTCCGACTTCAGCAGGGCGGGACGGATCCTCTTGTTCCAGTAGTCGTCGTCCCCCGCCCGCCGCAGCTCTTCCACCAGAAGCACCGTCTTCAACCCCACGGCCTCCGCCAGCTCGGGGCCGGTGCGGTCTCCGGCCAACTCGGTGACTGCCGCCCGCAGCTTCATCACGTATTCCGCGACCTCGTAGGCGGCCCGGTCGGAGGCGGAGCGGGCCTGCAAGGCCTCAAGCTTCTCCAGCCAGTCCAGGCCCCGTTCGGCCTCTTCGAATCTGTCTTCCTGCGAGTTGGTCGTATCCATCTGGCATTCTCCGCTCTCGACGCTGTAGCTCCGGCTATGACCTGCGTGGCGGGCTGCTTCTCGTCCGTAGCCTATATCCATACCCCGCGAAGTTCCAGCACCCCGACCGGCGGTGCGGCTGAGGCGTATGCTAGAATTGCGCCGGTCAGAGAGACCGCCCTTCCGAGGGCGCCCGGCTTAAGGCGGACCCGACATCGACCAGAGACAGCCGAGCGCGCTCCGGATTGCCGCCCTCGCCGGGGGCGTGGGCGGCGCCAAGCTCTCCTGGGGCCTGAGCCGCGTGGCCGACCCGGCACGGCTCACCGTAATCTCCAACACCGGCGACGACGAAACCTTCTATGGACTCCACGTCTCCCCCGACCTCGACACGCAGATGTACACCCTCGCGGGTCTGGTCGACCAAGAGCGGGGCTGGGGCCTCGCCGGCGAGACCTTCCACGGCATCGAGATGTTCCGCCGCTACGGCGAGGAGAGCTGGTTCTCCCTAGGCGACCTCGACCTCGCCACCCACGTCCTCCGAACGCGCATGCTCCGCGACGGCCTCTCCCTCACCCAGGTCACCCGTGACCTCTCACAGCGCCTCGGCGTCCCCTGCACTCTTGTGCCCGCCACCGACGACCGCCTCCGCACCGTCATCGCGACGGAGGGCGGCTCCCTATCGCTGCAAAGCTACTTCGTCGAGCACGGGTGCGAGCCTGTCGCCACCGGCGTCTCCTACCAAGGCGGCGACACTGCCGTCCCTTCCCCCGCCGCCGCGCAAGCCCTCGACGAAGCCGACGCCATCGTCCTCTGCCCTTCCAACCCCGTCATCAGCATCGCGCCGATTCTCGCCGTCGCCGGAATCTGGGAGCGCGTGGCGCGCTTTCACGGGCCCCGGATCGCCGTCAGCCCCCTCGTGGGCGGACGGGCGCTGCGCGGCCCCGCCGCCAAGCTCATGAGCGAGCTCGGCGAAGACGTGAGCAGCTCCGGCGTCGCCAAGCGCCTCGCCGGGCTCTGCGACGTGCTGGTCATCGACCACGAGGACGCCTCCGAGGCCGAGGCGGTACGCGCGCAGGGCATCGAGCCGGTGACGCGGGACACCATCATGTCCGACGCCACCTCCAAGGAGCGCCTCGCCCGGGAGGTGCTGGAGATCGCCGAAGCGCGCCTCGGCGCCCGGGAAACGGTCCAATGACCGCCGCCCCCATCATCTGTCTCGTCCCCATGAAGCCGCTGGCGACGGCCAAACGGCGCCTGCGGCGCGTCCTCGATCCACGCTCGCGGGCGGCGCTGGCTCTCCTGATGCTGGACCAGGTGCTCGACGCGGTCGCCGGCGCCCGGACTATCGCGGAGACGCGGGTGGTCGGCGGCGACCGCTGGGTGCGCGACGCCGCCGCCCGGTGCGGCGCGGCGTGGCTCGGCGACGCGGCGGCGCTCAACCCCGCCCTCGAATCGGCGGCGCGCGACGCCTATGGAGACGGCGCGGCCGCCGTGCTCATCCTGCCCGCCGACCTGGGCCTCGTCGTGCCCGGCGACGTCGACTTCATTGCCGGCGCATCCGAGGGACTCAGCCGGACGGTGCTCGCCAAGGCGGCCCGCGACGGGGGCACCAACGGACTGCTCGCCCCCCATGGGATGCTGCCTCCGCTGCGTTTCGGGAAGGACAGCCTCCCCACGCACGCCGAACTTTGCCGCAGGGCCGGCATACCCTGCGAGACCATCGACCGTCCCGGTCTCGCCTTCGATCTCGACACCCCCTACGGCCTCGGCATCTACCGCGCGGCGCGGCCCAGCCTCGACGCCGATCTCGACCGCTGGCGCCGCCGCATCCCCGAGGACGCCTTCGCGTCCACCGCGGAGGAGACGCCCGCGTGACCGCGCCTCGCCTCGGCCTCCTGCTCCCCACCCGCGGCCTGCTCCTCGGCGAGAACAGGCGGAACGATGGAACGTCCCCCGCCTCGGTGCTCGACCTCGCCGAGCGCGCCGAAACGCTGGGCTTCGACTCGGTGTGGGCCGGCGACAGCCTCGTCGCCAAGCCTCGGCTCGAACCGCTTGCCACGCTCGCGGCGGTGGCGGCGCGCACTAGCCGCGTACGCCTGGGCACCGCCGTGCTCCTCGCACCGCTGCGTCAGCCCGTACTCCTCGCCCAGACCGCCGCCGCGGTCGACGTGATCTCCGGCGGGCGGCTCGACCTCGGCGTCGGCGTCGGCGGCGCCTTCAACGAGGCCCAACGCAACGAATGGCTCGCCGCGGGCGTCGACCCGAAAGAACGCGGCGCACGCATGACCGAGATCGTCCAACTCTGCAAGCGCCTGTGGACCAAGGATGGCGTGACCCACGAAGGCCGCTTCCACACCGTCCGCGACGCCACGCTCGACCCGAAACCCCTCCAGACGGGCGGCGTCCCCCTGCTGCTTGCCTGCCACCTCGCCACGGGCGGCGATGCCCAATACCGCCGCGCCGGCCGGTACGCCGACGGCGTGATCGGCATCTCCGATTCGCCGGAGGACTTCGCCGAGGTGCTGCGCCGCGTCCGCGGCCACGCCGAGGCGGCAGGCCGCGATCCCGACACACTACGCGCCGTCTTCTACGTTACGGTCAACATCCGGGGCGACGAGCAGGCCGCCGTCGCCGAGGCCGACGACTTCATCCGCCGCTACTACGGCCTCAACTTCTGGGCCGATAACTGGGGGCCCTTCGCGGGGCCGGAGGCCGTCGCCCGCCGCCTCGCCGAGTACGCCGATGCCGGCGCGGAGGAGATCGTGGTCCGCTTCGCCTCGTTCGACCAGCCCGGCCAGATCGAGACCTTCATCAGCGACGTCGCGCCGATCATCCGCGCGGCGCGGGTCGCGAGCCCGTGACGCACCAACGCAAAGAAGCTCCGATGTCGAGAATGACCGTCGGCCGGCGGAAGCGCCGCTTGGGTGGAAGGGGCCTGGTCGCCCTCCTCGCGGCCATGTTCGCCGCGGCGCTCGCGGTCGCGGCATGCGGATCGGACGAACCCGACCAGGTCAGGTTCATGACCGGCTTCAAGCCCCAGGCCAACCTTCCGTTCGCCGCCGCGTTCGTGGCAGAGAAGCAGGGCTACTTCGCCGACGAGGGTCTGCAGGTCGAGATTCTGCACTCGCAGGGTGGACAGCACATCCCGCTCCTCGCCTCCGGTGAGATCGACATCACAACCGCCGACGCCGGCGACGTCCTCCAGCGCAACGCCGACGGCGTGCCCATCACCGCCGTGACGCTCTTTGGACACGAGGGGCAGCAGGCCTTCATCGCGCTCGAGTCCTCCGGCATTGCCACGCCCAAGGACTGGGAAGGCAAGCGCTTCGGCTACAAGACGACGGTGCCCCCGGCCTACCTCGCAATCCTCCAGGCCGCCGGCGCCGACCGTTCGGCCATCGAGGAGATCCGCGTCGGCTTCGATCCCCGCGTCCTCAGCGAGGGCCAGGTCGACGTGCTCGCCGTCTTCAAGGCCAACGAGCCCAACGTCCTGGCGAACCTTGGCTTCCCCGTGACCGTCTTCGACCCCGTCGACTTCGGCGTGCCCCAGCTCGGCCTTACCTACGTCGTCAACGGCGACACGCTCGAGGAGAAGGCTGACGTGATCGAGCGGTTCGTCGCGGCCACGCTGCGGGCCGTCGAGTTCGCCATGGAGAACGAGGAGGCGACGCTCGACATCATTCTCGAGTTCGCACCCTTGGAAGACCGGGAGCACCAGCGCTTCATGTTGCGGCAGGAGCTGGCAAGCGCGGAGAGCGACGTCACCGCGCAGCGGGGGTTGGGCTCGATGACGGAGGCGCAGTGGCAGGCGCTCTACGACCACCTGACCGCATTCGACGCCCTGTCGGCGCCCTTCGACGTCGAGAACGCATTTGACGCACGGTTCGTCGAGGCCGCCCACGCCGACTAGCCACCCCGTGCGCCGCGCCTTAAGCCTCTCCCCCTCTGGGGGAGATGTGAGAGAGGGCACGCGCCGCCAGGCGCGTCGGCGGAGTGGGGTCGGGAGGTCTTGCCTCTTCTCCCCAGGGGAGATTGAGATGAGGGGCCCCCTGACGACCACCACCGGCTATCAAAGTCCACCACTCCCTCCCATGGGGAGGACGCACGGAACCCCTGCCTTGACAGTGTCGGAGCGCGGGGGCTAGTCTCCCCCTGCCTTCCGACTCCTGAACAGGCTACCCCCATGACCGATAGAGCGCTCGCAGGCCAGACCGCCATCGTGGGCATCGCGACCAGCGACTTCCACGAGCTGTACAAGACCCGCGACCCCGAGCGCACCAAAGAAGAGCTCGCGATTCACGTCCTGCGGGAGGCCTGCGACGACGCCGGCATCGACGTGAGCCAGATCGACGGGCTCGTCGTCGGCGGGAACCAGTTCTACGAGCCCTTCGCCTACCGCTCCGGCCTCACCGACGTCCGCTTCCTCGCCGGCTACCCCTCAGCGGGGCGCATGTGCTCCGTCGCCTTGATTCACGCGGCGATGGCGGTCCACCACGGGCTCGCCAACTACGTCGCCATGTTCAACTCGGTGACCTTCCGCAGCCAGGCGCAGGTCTTCGGCGGCGGCCCCACGCAGGGCGACCTCTACGACTCCATCTACGGCATGGCCTCTCCGGGGGCGCAGTACTCACTGGCGTTCACCCGCTACCAGCACCTGTACGGCGGCACGGAGCGCGAGCTCGGCGCGATCCCGGTCGCCTTCCGCAAGCACGCCTCGATGAATCCCAAGGCGGTGATGCAGAAGCCCTTCACCATCGACGAGTACCTCGAAGCCCGCTACGTAGCCCGGCCGCTGCGCCTCTTCGACTACTGCCTCGTCAACGACGGCGCCGTGCTCTACATCGTGACGTCCACGGAACGCGCCAAGGACCTCAAGCACACGCCGGTGCTCATCCAGGGAGCGGCGGAGCGCGCCACCATCCGCGAGCAGTACGTCGACCCTGACTTCTGGGCCGAAGCGTGTGCTTCGATGCGCAAGGACCTCCTCGACCCGCTCGGCGTCGGCCTCGGCGACATCGACGCGCTCCAGGCCTACGACAACTTCAGCGTGTCGGCGCTCTGGGGGCTCGAAGGTTTCGGCTTCGCGCCGCGCGGCGAGGGTCTCCAATGGGTGCAGGACGGTCGGATCGAACTCGGCGGCGAGTACCCCATGAACACCAGCGGCGGCATGCTCAGCGAGGCCTACTTGCAAGGCTGGAACAACCACGCTGAGGCGGTGCGCCAGCTCCGCTGGGAGGCCGGCGAGCGCCAGGTGCCCAACTGCCGCAACATCCTCTACTGGTGCCTCTCCGCGGTGCCGAACGCGTCTCTGCTGGCGAGAGGCGACTAGACGACCATGAGTTACGAGAAGCCGCTGCCGAAGATCACCAAGGAAGACCGCCCGTTCTGGGAGGCCGCCAAGCGGCACGTGCTGGTGCTTCCAAAGTGCCGGGAATGCGGCTACGTCTCCTTCCCGCCCTACGTCGCCTGCACGAAGTGCCTCTCGTTCGAGCGCGACTGGATCGAGGCGAGCGGACGAGGCAAGGTCTGGGGCTACATCGAGATGCGCCAGCCCTACATCAAGTCGTTCGAGGACGACCTGCCGTATAATGTCGTCCTGGTCGAGTTGGAAGAGGGGCCGTTTATGTACACCAACGTCACCGGCATCCCCAGCGACGAGATCAGGCCCGACCTGCCCTTGGAGGCCTACTTCGAGGACGTCACCGACGAGATTACATTGATCAAGTTCCGGCCCCGGCAGGACTAACCGCCGCGGCCGCAGAGGTAATCATGATCCCCTGGGAAATCGGACTCGGCATTCTCATCGGCGCAATCGTGCTCTTCGGCCTCTACATGTGGATCACCCCGCGGGACCGCATCAACGACAAGTAGCCGTCCTCTGATGGCCAAGCATCCCCTGCACGACGTCGCCATCGTCGGCGTCTACAACACCAAGCAGGCCCGCATCCTCGAGGGGTACACCTCGCCCACGATCACGCTCGATGCGATTCGCGGCGTTATTGACGAATCGGGGATCGACGCCTCGGAGATCGACGGCGTCTCCATCGGTGGGGGCATCCTCAACACCGGCCAGTTCACCTATCTGCTCGGCGCGGGCCCCGCGTGGCGGGGGCAGGGCGAGGGCCGGGGCATTCCGGCGATCCTCGAAGCCGCCTCCGCCATCGCCACCGGCCAGTGCACGACGGCGCTCGTCGCGGCGGGCTCGGCCAACATCTACACCGAGCGCGAATCGACCGCGCCCTGGACGCGTCCCGGCAACGAGTTCGTGGCCTCGTGGGGACTCTTCACCGCCGCTGAGTTCGCCCTCATCGCGCGCCGCCACATGCACACCTACGGGACGACGCCGGAGCAGCTCGCCACCGTCTCCGCCACCATCCGCAACAACGGCCACATCAACCCCGACGCCGTCTACTATGGACGCGGCCCCTTCGAGCCGCAGGACATCCTCGACTCCCGCATGGTCGCCGATCCCTACCACCTCCTCGACTGCGCCATGACCTCCGAGGGCGGCTGCGCCCTCATGCTCACCACGGCGGAGCGCGCCCGCAACGCCAAGAACAAGCCGGTCTACATCCTCGGCGGCGGCCGCGACGGCTACGGCCCCTCCTATCACCACCCGCCCGCCTTCGACCTCCAGGGACGGTCGGGCGCCGCCTACGCCAACGGCTGGACGGGTCGGCAGGCGGCGGAGCGCAGCTTCGCCATGGCCGGCATCAGCCCCAACGACGTCGACGTCTGCGAGTTCTACGACCCCTTCTCGTTCGAGATCATCCGCCAGTTCGAGGCCTACGGCTTCTGCGGCGAAGGCGAGGGCGGCGACTTCATCATGGACGGGACGATCGCCCCAGACGGCCGCTTCCCAATCACCACCGACGGCGGCCTGATGTCGTTCAGCCACGGCGGCGCGTCGGTGCAGCTGCTCCAGCGCGTCATCCGGGGCGTCCACCAGCTGCGCGGGCAGTGCGCCACAAACCAGGTCGAAGGGGCCGAGGTCGCCATGTGCACCAACGGCGGCGCTGGCGCCCTCTTCACCGACGTGATGGTCCTGGGATCGGAGCGGCCGTGAGCCTGACTCAACCGCAGCCCAACACGATCCCCATGCCGCGGCCCTCGGTCTTCTCCCAGCCGTTCTGGGACGCCTGCAAGCGCGGCGAGCTGACCTTCCAGCGCTGCAACGCCTGCGAGGGCATCGTCTTCATCCCCCAGCCAGCCTGCACCCACTGCCTCGCGGGGGACCTCCGCTGGGAGCGCAGCGCGGGCAAGGGCGCGATCTACAGTTGGACGGTGGTGTGGCGACCGCAGACGCCGGCCTTCGAAATCCCCTACGCCATCGCCATCATCGACGTCGACGAGGGCTACCAGATGATGACCAACATCATCGGCGTCGATCCCGCCACCCTGGAAGTTGGGCAGCGCGTCGAGGTCTCGTTCCACACGATGAACGACGAGATCACGATGCCCTACTTCCGCCCCGCGGCCTAGCGCCCGCGCAGCGAGCGGACGATCGCCTCGGCGTGGGCGTGGTCGTCGCGGTGGACGCGGACCGACGTGAAGCGCTGCCCCGGCATGCGGAAAAGGTCGGGGCCGCCCAAAGCCTTCACCTTAACGCGAACGCCCTGCTTCTCAAGCTCGGCGCGCAGGACGCCGGCCTGCTCACCATCTTCCTTGCCCCAGAAAACTTGGAGTTCCGGCCACTCCTGCGCATCCTTGTAGGCACGGAAATACCACACTCCGACCACGATGATCAGCACCACGGCCAGGGCCAACACGACAACCATGCGCCCATCATAGCGGAACCGCTCGAAGGCCCGGGGCGGGGCTAGAACGACGACTCAAGCGCGCCGGCGGCGCCCCCTAGCTGACTACTTGCCCACTCGCGACGACATGGAAGGGAAATCGCCGTTCGGCACCCTTCACGCTAGCCACCGCTTCATAAGAGCCGAGCTTCTCAACCTGCCACCCAATGTTCATCGCCAACTGGGTCCGCTGGTCCTGTCCGGGGAGTATTCCAGGCGCCCGGCCGACCTCGAACTGGCCGTTACCGCCGAATATCTCTTGCCCGTCCCCGTCCAGAATCTTGAGCTCGAAGTCATGCTTTACGTTCGTCTCATTCCAAGGGACCCTGAAGGACACCGCCACGGCCATGCTGTGTCCGACGGGAGGCCCTTTCGGCAACGTCACGCGATCGTAGCCGCCACCGAGCAGATAGAGCTTGCCTCCGACCACCTGCGCCGCGTCGGCGATGATCAGCCACTCGACTTCCATGCAACCAGGCTCCTACGTATGTAGTATACTTGCACTACGATCGTAGGAGCGCCGTCAGTCCATGTCAACTCCGGTGGTTCACACGTTCGTCATGGACGAGGACAACATGGAGAAGTTTGCCGGTCACGGCCTAACGGAACGCCAAGTCGATCAAGTGCTCGACAGCCCATTCCTCCATTTTCGAAATCGCAGCCGCCGGCGGGCGGAGCGGTTGCTCATAGGACGCGACCACGGAGGACAGTGCATCGTTGTGCCCATCGAGCCTACCCGCGACCCCGGTGCTTGGAGACCCGTTACGGCGTGGAGGTGTGGCGACACCTACGAGGCACGGCTCACAAAGGAAGGACTATAGATGATGGAACGAGAAAAGACCGCCTACGAGGACTCTGAGCGCTGGGACTTGGACAACCCCGTAAAGGCCGGGCCGATCAAGAACCGTCGAACCGTCGTCTCCGTATCCTTCCCTAGCGGCGCCTTTCAAATCGTCGTGGCGGCGGCAGGGGAAGCCGGCCTCAGCACCTCGCAGTTCATCAGGGACGCAGCCATTGCCAAAGCCTCACCTGGTTATGTGGAGGGCACAATATCGTGGGCCGGAGGCACTCCATCGGTTGTGGCACATCTCCACCCTTCTTGCACCACATGGGCCCAGACCACTTTCGAGCCTCGCATCGACAGGGCTGAAGGGGCCAACGTCTTCACGCCCGCCTAGCCCCCGGGCTAGAACGACGACTCAAGCGCCCCCGCCGCGAACAGGTCGGCGACGTCGTCCTCGGTCAGCCCGAGGATCTCCCGCAGCACTTGCACGTTGTGTTGCCCCACCGTCGGGGCAGGCCAGCGCGGAAGATTCGACTCGCCGGACAGCTTGAACTGCGGCCCGTTGTACGGCATCGGCCCGCACTCGTTGTGGTCGAGCCAGTGGAAGAAGCCCCAGTGCTCGAGCTGCGGATCGCTCCACAGTTCCTCGGCGCTCTGGACGACGCCCGCGGCGACTCCCTCCCGCTGCAACGCCTCCATCAGCTCGTAGGCGTCGCGCTCCTTCGTCGCCTCACTGATCAACGCGTCGAGTTCGTCGGAAAGCCGGAGGCGGCCGGCGCGGTCGCCGAACCGCGCCTCCGACGCCCAAGCAGGCTCGCCAAGCACCCGCCCGAGCGCGGCCCACTCCTCGTCGCTGGTCACCGCGAGGGCGACATACGAGCCGCCGGGGGCGGCAGGCCGCGGGGTGCAGGGATAGGCGCCGTGCGGCGCGGCAAAGCTGTCGCGGTTGCCCGCGCGGGCCTGCACCACGCCGTTGACGGTGTAGTCAAGGAGCGCGGGGGCAAGGTACTGCGCGGCGCACTCGGCCTGCGCCAGATCGAGGTGCTGGCCCTGGCCGGTGCGCTCGCGGTGGTCCAGGGCCGCGATGACTGCCGCGACCGCGTTGGGCGGGTTGATGAAGTCGGTATAGGCGCCGTAGACCTCCGCCGGCATGCGGTCGGGCCAGCCCGCCATGTGGTGGAAGCCCGACATCGCCGCTGCCGTCCCCCCGTAGCCGCCGTAGGTACAGTGCGGTCCCGTCTGGCCGAGCAGCGTCGTGCTGAAGTAGACGATGTCCGAACACAACTCGCGCATCGACGCGTAGTCGAGGCCCCAACGGGCCATCGTCCCCGGCGTGAAGCTCTCCGCCATCACGTCGGGCTGCCACTTGCGCACGATGCGGCGGATGAGGTCGCGCGCCTCCTCCGTTTTCAGATTCAGGCCCAGCCCGTACTTGCCGGTGTTGAAGTTGGCCGAGAACTGCCCGCGGTTAAGGCCGGGCTTGCCGTCCTTGAACGGCCCCACCGACCGCGACGGATCGGCGCGGCTCTCCGACTCGACGCGGATCACCGTCGCGCCGTAGTCGGCGAGAAACTTCATCGTCATCGGCCCGACGCCGACCCAGCTCATGTCGAGGACGCGCAGCCCCTCGAACGGCGGGCCGGAGCGCGGCGCCCTAAGAGGCGTCGCTGGCCTGCGCGGCTCGGCCAACAACTCGGCGGTGTGCTCTCCGACTCGCGGCGGCGGCCGGCGGTAGGAGATCGGCGTCTCGCTCAGCTTGATGTACGGCCCAGGGTGCGTCACCGTCCGCCAGTCCTGGTAGACAACGTCGACCCAGTACCCGCGGTCGGCGAGCTGCACGTTCTCCCGCAGGTCGCACGGCGTCTGGCACGGCGCGATGAGGAGCCGGTCGGCGACGGCGCGCTCCAGGATCTCGACCTTTGTCTTGCGCGCGAAGAACCGTTGCAGCGCCTCCTGCATCGCATGGAACTCCCCGACTTCCGCCGAGTCCTCCGCCTGGCCCTCCAGGCGGTTCATGTCCTGCGCCGGCCAGTCGGTGGACTTCATGAACTCGGGGGCCGCGCCCTCTTCGTCCATCCAGCGGGTGAGCTTGGTCATCGAGTCGCCGCTGACCCAGCCCCCGTAGGCGTAGGGACGCACAAAACCGTCCTTGCAAGGAAAAACAACACGGTTGAGGACCTTGCCGATGCGGCGCACCGCGCCGCCGCGCTCCAGGCTTCCACCCGTGAGCCAGGGATAGGGCGCGACGTTGTGCATCGTCCAGATCACGGACGCCTGCATGTTGACGTCGACGTGACGCCCCGCGCCCGATCGGTTCCGCGCCCAGAGCGCGATCATCGTCCCCGCCGCCGCCTGCGCCCCGGCATGCAGCTCTGCCTGAGGCACGGCCACGCGCACCGGCGGACGGTCCTCGTCGCCGCAGAGATACTGCATCCCGCCCATGGCCCAGCCGGCGATGTCGGCGGCCTTGTGATGCGACCGCGGGCCGGTCTGCCCATACGGCGTGATCGACGTATAGACCAGCCCGGGGTTGAGCGCCGCGAGGTCCTCGAACCCCAGCCCTCGCTCCTTCAGGTAGCCCGGCGTGAACGACTCGACCAGCACGTCTGCGCCCCGCGCGAGCTCGCGCAGCGCCTCGGCCCCGTCGGCGCGGTCGAGGTCGAGCACGGCGCTGCGCTTGTTGAGGCAGTAGGCGGCCCAAAACAGGCTTCCCTGAGGGTCTTCGACGCCGCCGACGAACGGCCCGCGACGCCGGGTGAGGCTGCCTTCCGGCGGCTCTATCTTGATGACGTCGGCCCCGAGGTCGGCCAGCACCTTGCCGCACCAGTTGAAGCCGCCTTCGCTTAGGTCGAGGACGCGGTAGGGGGCCAACGGCGACGGCTTAGACGTCTCGGGGGCGTTCGGCATCGCCTAGACAGTATCGGCGGCGGGTCAACGCCGCGCCGTTGACCCCTCCCACTCCCCCCACTACACTCCCTTGCGCCGAGGGCGGCCCGCACGCCCTCCAGACTCCAAGGAGGCGCCATGCAGCTCATCCCCTCGTTCGATTGGAGCGACAACGCGAAGAAGGTCCGCGAGTTCGTCTATGTGTACTGGGGCGAACACTCCTACCCGCCCAGCACGCTCGACATCCACCAGGCCACGGGCCTCGGACGCCGCGACATTCAGAACGCGCTCTATGAGCTGCAACTCGGCGGCATGTGCACCCTCGACCTCGACAGCCCGCACCTCGCCCTGCTGCGCTTCCTCCCCTACGCCGCCTACCCGACCGTCGTGAAGGGTTTCATCGGCGACCGGTTCCTCGGTTACATCGGCTGCGCCATGGAGTCGGTGGCCTTCTCCAAGATGCCGGCATATCAGGACCAGGAGGTGCGGATCGAGTCGTATTGCACCTGCTGCCTCACGCCGGTCACGGTCAAGAGCAAGAACGGAGAGGCGACCGAGTGGCCCGACGGCCTTCTGGTGCACGTGGGGCTGACGCCGCACGAATGGAACCGGGTGAACCACAACCCCATGTGCGACACCATGAACTTCGTCATCGACGCGGACCACGCCGACCGCTACGAGCGCATGACGTCGCGGCGGGGCGTGCTCTTCAGCAAGGAGCAGGCGCACATGCTGGTGAAGGGAGTCGCCGACAACCGGCAGTGGGACTACGAGTGGGTGCAGGGCACGGCGGACCCCGCGGGCACGTTGGCCGCGATCAAGATGATCGGCGTCGACGTGAGCAACTGGGAGGAATAGCCCCGGCCCAAGCGTAAGGCCCATGGCCTCCATCGAAGCGCCCGACCTTCCGCTCTCGCCGTACCGCGTCCTCGACCTTTCCGACGAGAAGGGCTTCCTCTGCGGCCGCATCCTCGGCGACCTCGGCGCCGACGTCATCAAGATCGAGCCGCCCGGCGGCGACCCGTCGCGGCGGCGCGGCCCCTACTACCACGGCGACGCCCGCGACGACCGCAGCCTCTACTGGTTCGCGCACAACTACAACAAGCGCGGCATCACCCTCGACCTCACCACCGCCGACGGTCGGGCGCTCTTCCTCAAGCTGGCGGAGACCGCCCATTTCGCCATCGAAGCGAACGTCCCGGGACACATGGAGGCGCTCGGCCTCGGCTACGAGACTCTGCGCGAGGCCAACCCGGCCCTCGTCATGACCTCGATCACGCCCTTCGGCCCCACCGGCCCCCACACCGGCTACCGGGCCGACGACCTTGTGGCCATGGCCGCAGGGGGCCTGATGAGCATCTGCGGCGACGACGACCGCCCGCCGGTGCGCATCGGCGAGCCGCAGGCCTACATGCTCGCCTCCGCCCAAGCGGCAACAGGGACCATGCTGGCGCACTACGCCCGCAACCGCACCGGCCAAGGCGCCCATGTGACCATCTCCATGCAGGAAGCCGTCGCCGGCACGCTCACCACGACGCCCCACTACTGGTTCGCCAACCAGGTCATCCAACGACGGGGAGCCCGCAGCCCCTACGGCGGACGGCAGGTCCGCACCGTCTTCCCAGCGAGCGACGGCTACATCGTCACGCAGTTCTTCTGGAGCCCGGGCGCGGGCGTCCGTCTCGGCCCCATCATCGACTGGATGACCGAAGAAGGCTTCTCCCCCTCCTTCGCCGGCTTCGACTTCGACGCCGCCACCGGCGACACCATCGACCAGTCCGATCTCGAAACGTGGGAGGACGAGCTCGCCGCCTTTTTCTCCCGCTTCACCAAGGCCCGCATCTACGACGAGGCCATCGAGCGGCGTCTCTTCATCTTCCCGGTCAGCTCGCCGCGCGACCTCCTCGAGAACGGCCAGCTGGCGGCGCGCGGCTTCTTCCAAGAGGTCGAGCACCCCGACCTCGGCGCCTCGATCACCTATCCCGGCGCATTCTGCGTCTTCAACGAGACGCCGCTCTCGATCCGGAGGCCCGCCCCCCTCGTCGGCGAGCACAACGTCGAGGTCTACGAAGAGCTTGGCCTGAACCGGGACCAGATCGTCACGCTGGCCGAAGCGGGAGTGATCTGAGATGGCCCCGCTGCCTCTGGAAGGCATCAAAGTCGCCGACTTCTCGTGGGTCATCGCCGGCCCCATGTTGACGAAGTATCTCGCCATCTACGGCGCCGACGTCGTCAAGGTCGAGGCCCACGTGCGGCCCGACCGGTTCCGCCTGCAGCCGCCGTTCCTGAACAAGCCGAGCCGTCAGAGCAGCCTGCCCTTCGCCGACCTCAACCCGTCGAAGCGCAGCCTGGGCCTGAACCTGCGCACGGCTGAGGGGGTCGAGGTCGCCAAGCGCCTCACCGCATGGGCCGACGTCGTGGTGGAGAACTTCAGCCCAGGCCAGATGGAGGCATGGGGGCTGGGCTACGCGCGCCTACGCGAGTTGAACCCCCGCGTGGTCATGCTGAGCTCCAGTCAGTTGGGACAGAAGGGCCCCCAGGCGTCGCACCCCGGCATCGGCAACCTGCTCCAGGCGCTCGCCGGAGTCAACCACGTCACGGGCTGGCCCGACCGCGACCCGCGCGGCCCCGCCATCCCCTACCCCGACATGATCGCGCCCTGGTTCTCGGTCATCTCCATCATCGCCGCACTCGACTACCGCGACCGCACCGGCAAAGGCCAGCACCTCGACCTCTCCCAGATCGAGGCCACGCTTCAGTTCTTCAGCCCCGGCATCCTCGACTACACCGTCAACGGCCAGGAGGGCGGCCGACAGGGCAACCG
Source organism: Dehalococcoidia bacterium (assembly GCA_965207995.1). Lineage (GTDB taxonomy): Bacteria > Chloroflexota > Dehalococcoidia > SHYB01 > SHYB01 > DAOUKH01. The sequence continues at coordinate 179,475 of OZ242299.1, forward strand.
CGGCCTGGAGGCCGCCCCGCACGGGGTCTACCCCTGCCGCGGCGACGACGCATGGTGCGCCATCTCCGTCCGCACCGACGCCGAGTGGGACGCCCTCGTCGCCGTCATGGGCGAGCCCGCATGGAGCGGCGAGCCCCGCTTCGCCACGTTCTTGGAACGTCGCCGCAGCGCCGACGTCCTCGACGCGCTCATCGGCACATGGACCGCGCCGCAGGACGCACTTGAGCTTCAGGAGGCGCTGCAGGCGGCGGGCGTGCCCGCGTCCAAGGTCAACGACGCCCGCGACCTCCACGAAGACCCCCAACTCGCCCACCGCGGCCACTTCGTGACCCTCGACCACCCTCGCATGGGCGAATACCCCACCACCACGCCCGCCTTCGACATCGAAGGCGCTCCACCGCGCTTCACCCGCGCCCCTCTCCTCGGCGAGCACACCGTCGAGGTCTGCCGCGACCTCCTCAACATGCCCCAGGCCGAGATCGACGCCCTCCGCAAGCAAGGCGTCCTTACGTAGGGATGGAGCGTGGCAGGCCTTGACTCCATTGGCGGGCGACTACTACTATGACTCATAATGAGTCAAAAGATGAGTCACACAGGTAAGGCGACATGAACCAACTTACGGTCAGAGGATTCGACGACGAGCTGAGTGCTGCCATGCGTCGGCTCGCGAAGCGTGAGGGCATCTCCTTGAACCAGGCAGCGCTACGGCTACTCCGCAAGGGCGCCGGCCTCACTGACGGGACAGGCGGCGCGGACACCGTCGGTTCTTCGTTGGACCACCTGATAGGGAGCTGGACCAAACAAGAGGCGGACGCCATTGGCTCCGCGTTGGAAGACTTCGAAACCATTGACGAGGCGATCTGGAAGTGAGGGTCTTGCTGGACTCCAATGCCTACTCGCTGCTCATGCGGGGACATCGACAGGTCGCGGACCTTGTACGCATGGCCGAGGAGGTGCTGTTCTCGACCATCGTGGCCGGCGAGCTGTTGTATGGGTTCCGCTGGGGCTCGCAGTTTGAGCGAAACGCCGCCGAGCTCCGCTCCTTTCTGGGCAGTCCATACGTCTCCGTCGTTACCGTGGGGCAGGTGACTGCCGACCGTTACTCTAGAATTGCAGCAGCGTTGCGAGCGAAAGGCCGCCCTATTCCCACAAACGATGTCTGGATTGCGGCGCAGGCGATGGAGACCGGCTCCGACCTCGTTTCGGCCGATGCGCACTTCGAGCAGGTTGACGGACTCGCGTGGCGCCAAGTGGCGCCGCGTTGACACGCTCGCAAGCGCCCGCCTAGTATGCCTCCGTCCCTTCTGAGCCGCGTCCGGCGGCCCCGCCCAACTCCGTCACGCCTGATATGAACTTCGCCTTCACCGAAGAAGAAGAGGCGTTCCGCGCCGAGGTCCGCGACTTTCTGCGGGAGGCGCTGCCTCCCGATTGGGGCGTCCGCAACGTCGGCGACGACGGGGAGGGCGGCGGTGACGGTGACGCCTACGACTTCCAGTGGGAGTTCAACCGCAAGCTCGCCGACAAGGGTTGGCTCGTCGTCGCCTGGCCCAAGGAGTACGGCGGACAGGAGTGGTCGTACTTCAAGCAGGTCGTCTACGCCGAGGAGGTCGTCAAGCACCAGGCGCCGCGCGGCGACAGTATCGGGCCACGCATGGTCGGCTCCCTGCTCATCGGCCATGGCACCGAGGCACAGAAGGAGCGGTTCCTGCCCCCCATCGCCAAGGCCGACGTGCGCTGGTGCCAGCTCTTCAGCGAGCCCAACGCCGGCTCCGACCTTGCCGGCGTCGAGACCGTCGCCGAAGACCACGGCGACTATTTTCTCGTGAACGGCGCAAAGATATGGTCGTCTTTTGCTCACGTCGCCGACTGGGGCTTCCTTCTCGCGCGCACCAACAAGGACGCCCCCAAGCACCAGGGGCTCAGTTACCTCTTCCTCGACATGAACACGCCCGGCGTCACCGTCAAGCCGCTCATCAGCATGGTCGGCGTGCACCGCTTCAACCAGGTCTTCTTCGACGACGTCCGCATCCCCCGCGACTGCCTCATCGGCCCGAAGGACCAGGGCTGGATGCTCAGCCGCAACGTCCTCAACGTCGAGCGGTCCGGCATCTCCGCCGCCGCGGGCTCGAAGCGGATGCTCCTCGACCTCATCGCCTTCGCGGCCTCGCCGGAGAGCCGCGTCCGGTGGACCGACGCGCTCCGCACACAGGCCGCCGACCTGCTCGTCCGCGCCGAGGTCGCCCGCGCCCAGTGCTACCGCATCGCGTGGATGCAGACGGCCGAAGTCCCCTTCAAGCACGAGGCCTCGGTGAACAAGCTCTTCACCAGCGAGCTTTCCCAGCGCGTCGCCGCCTTCGGCATGGACCTCTTCGCCATGTACGGCACGGTGCAGCGCGGCGACCGGTGGGCGCCCCTGCGCGGCAAGGTCGAACGCAACTTCAAGACGACGATCGCCAGCACCATCGCCGGCGGCACTTCCGAGATACAACGCAACATCATCGCCCGGCGCGGCCTGGGACTGGGCCGCTAGACCCGGCGCGCGGACAAGGCAGGACGGCATGGCCGACGAGAAGACCCCCGACAAAGACCAGGCGAAGGAAAACCCCCACGGCTACGGCGGCGAGATGCCGTCGGAGAAGTCGGCGGAGGAGATGGTGCTCTACGAGGTCGTCGAGCCCCACATCGCCAAGATCACCCTCAACCGCCCCGAGAAGGGCAACTCGATCCTCACCCCCGACATGAACGACGAGATCGCCCGGAAGATGCGTATCGCTGAGGACGACGACCGCATCAAGTGCGTCGTCCTCGCCGGGAACGGACGGCACTTCTGCTCCGGCGAGGACAACCGCCGCATGCCTGTCGAAACCTACGGTTTGAAGAAAGGGCAGAAGCTCCCGCAATCGTTCCGGATGCGGGGGCAGGCGGCGAGCTCGCAACGCATGCGGAACTGGTTCCTCTACAGTTCCAAGACCGTCGTCGCCGCGGTGCAGGGGGCCTGCCTCGGCGCCGGCTTCGGCATGATCATGACCGTCGACATGGTCGTCGCCTCGGAGGACGCCTTCTTCGCCCGTCCGCAGAGCCGCATCGGCTTCGCGGGCTTCGACGTCCAGCTTCCCCTCACCCTCATGCGCTGCGGCATCAACCGCGGCTACGAGATGAACATCACCGGCCGGCGCGTCTCCGCGGAGGAGCTGCACAAGTGGGGCGTGGTGACGTCGGTCGTGCCCCGTGAGCAGCTCGAAGCCGAGGCGATGCGCTACGCCAAGGCCATCGCCGCCCACGGCACCGACACCCTGATGCTCGGCCGCCACTCGATGCAGATCTTCTGGGACCTCCTCGGCATGGCCTCCTACGCCGACTACGTCAAGGTGGCCCACCCCCTCTTCACCAACATGGTCTGGCGCGAGGACGAATACAACTGGTTCAAGATGCGCAACCAGTACGGCAACAAGGAAGGCATGCAGCGGCTGAACGCCGTCTGGGAAGACCTCGGCTTCAAGTAGGCCGCTAGGAGACGCGATGACCACAAAGAACGACAACCCGCACGGCTACGGAGCCGACCTCCAGCGGGACAAGCCGCCGGAAGAGATGGTCCTCTACGAGATCATCGAGCCGCATATCTGCAAGATCACGCTGAACCGGCCCGAGCGCCGCAACGCGGTGCTGACGCCGGACATGAACTACGAGCTCCTCGCCAAGTTCCAGCAGGCCCAGGACGACGATTCGGTGAAAGTCATCATCCTCGCCGGCGAAGGGCAGGACTTCTGCGCCGGCGAGGACAACCGCCGCCTCCCCGTCGAGTCGTTCGGCCTCAAAAAGGGCCAGCGGCTACCCCAGTCGCTCCGCATGCAGGGCATCACCAAGACCTTCAAAACCATGCACGACTCCATGACCTGGGGCACGAAGACCGTCATCGCCGCCTGTCAGGGCGGGGTCATCGGCCAGGGTTTCGGCATCGTGATGACCGTCGACCTCATCGTCGCTTCCGAAGACGCCTACTTCACCCGCCGCCAGAGCCGGATCGGTTTCGCCAGCTTCGAGGTGCAGCTGCCGCTAACCCTGCTCCGTTGCGGCATCAACCGCGGCTACGAGCTCAACATCACCGGCCGCAGCGTCTCGGCGCAGGAGATGCACGAGTGGGGCGTCGTCTCCTCCGTCGTGCCCCGCGACAAGCTGATGGACGAAGCCCTGCGCTACGCCCGCGCCGTCGCCGCCCACTCCACCGACAACCTCATGTTGGGGCGCAAGTCCATGAACATGTTCTTCCGGCTCCTCGGCGTCGACACGTATTTCAACTACGCCGAAGTCGCCCACCCGCTCTTCACCAACATGGTGTGGCGCGAGGACGAGCACAACTTTCTCCGCGAGCGCAACAAGTACGGCAACAAGGAAGGAATGCGCCGCCTCAACGCCGTTTGGGAAGACCTCGGCTTCAAGTAGCCGCTAGGTCGAAAGAACCGAACAAAAGAGGGGCCGCTTTGATGCGGCCCCTCTTCTTTGCGTATTGGATAGCGGGGAGAAATGCCCCGCTCGCCAAAAGGCTAGTAACCGGTGAAAACGGGTGCCCGCTTCTCCGAGAAGGCCGTCGTAGCCTCCTTGTGGTCCTCCGTCGCCATGGCGAGCTGCTCCGAGATGAGGCAGAAGTCCATGACCCGGTTGAGGCCGTCCCACAGGTGCTTGTTGATGGCGATCTTGGTAAACCGCACCGCGACCCGCGCGCCCGCCGCGATCTCCTCCGCGTAGGCGATGGCCCGGTCGAGCACTTCTTCCTTCGGATAGCAATAGTTTGTGACGCCAAGCTCGTGGGCCTCCCGGCCCGTGATCAGCCGGCCCGACATCAGCATGTCCTTGGCCTTGTGGACGCCGATCAGATACGGCCAGATCAGCGCGCCGCCGTCGCCGGCGGTGATGCCCACCCGGACGTGGTTGTCGCCGATCTTCGCGTCCTCGGCGATGAAGGTGACGTCGCACAGCAGGCCGATGGTGGCGCCGAGACCAACCGCATGCCCGTTGATCGCCGCGATCAGGGGAACCTCGCAGTTCACGAAGCGCTGCACGATGTACTTCGCCCGCGCAGCAGGTTGCCGGGATCGAGCTTCTCGGCGGCGCCGGTGGCGCGGTCGCCCATCGCCTTCACGTCGCCGCCCGCGCAGAAAGCCCGCCCCGCACCGGTGAAGACCACCGCGTTGACGTCGCGGTCGTAGTTCACCATGTGCAGGAACTCCTCGATGGCCTCGTGCATGCCGTCGCCCATCGAGTTCAGCCGGTCCGGCCGGTTCAGCGTCGCGATCGCTACCTTGTTCGGCCGGACCTCGACACTGAGGTGGCCCTTCTCCACGTTGCTATAGTCCACGGTCGCCTCCTTGAACGTTTCGTCACCCGGCGCGGTGGCCCCGCGCCCGCGGCGGATTATAACCGGGGCGCCGCGCCGCGTCACCGCGCGACGACCAACCCCCTACGCCTCCTCCACCAGCCGCCGGAGGTCGTGCTTGGCGTCGTGGATGTCTGCCCAAAGGTCGCCGAGAAGTTCGACCCGCTCCGGCACGACGTCGATAGTGAGGTCGGCGGGATAGACGTCGTCCAACTCGTCCCAATGCAGAGGCGTCGAGACCGGCGCCCCCGGCAGCGGTCGCAGCGAGTAGACCGACGCCATGTTCTTCCCCCGCACGTTCTGGTTGTGGTCGAGGAAGATCTTGCCCTCGCGCTTGCTCACCGCCCACTCCATCGTTACGTCAAGCGGGCGCTGGTCCATCAGGAACCTCCCGATCAGCTCCGTCACCTTGCGGGTGACCGGGTAAGGGTGCTCGCGCCGCACGGGAACGTAGACGTGCAGCCCCGTCTTCCCCGACGTCTTCAGGAACGACGACAGCGAGAGTTGGTCGAGGATGCCCTTCAGAGCCCGCGCCGTCTCCACGGCCTTGGCGAAGGCGCGGCGGTTGAGCTCGGGCTCGGCGCCGGCCCCTTCCTCGCCGGAGTAGATGTACGGATCGAAGTCGAAGACCAGGAAGTCGGGGTAGTTGAGGATGCTGCCCTCGATGTTCTCCTTCGAGCCGGTGAACGCTGTTCCCAGGCCGGCCCCGTCGGGGCCCGCGGCGCAACGCGACAGCCAGGGGTGCATCTCGATGTCGGCGAGCTGCGCCAGCCAGAGCAGCGTGGCCAGATTGTTCACCATGACGTACTCGACGTCGCCCTCGTTGTGCGACGAGAAGAGCTTCACCGTCTCCACGAACTCGGGTAGCCCGTAGGTCCAGTTCTTCTGATAGAAGCTCGGCGCGTCGACGCCGTTCGGGTAGCGGGTCAGTGTCAGCGGACGGTCTCGCAGGTGGGGCAGGAGCGCCGGCGCGATCCGCGCGTAGTACGCCAGCATGTCCCGTTTCGTGATGGCGGCCCGCTCCGCCGTCTCGGGCCAGAGCGCCTTGTCGAGGTTGGTGAGGCGAACTACATAGCCTCCGGCGTCGACCGTCATCGACCCGTCTTTCCCGGCCTCGCCCGCAAGCTGCTCGACCGCCGTCGCCGCGTCCTCTGCGACCCCACGGCTGTTTACTTCCGCTCCCTGTTGGACGGGGCTGGCAACCGGCGTCGGCGCGGCGGACGGCCGCTCGCGAACGACTAAACGCGGGTCGCGGTCCGGTTCGAGTCCCAAGTAGACGGGAGCGCGTAAGTGCTCGCCGGCGCCCCACTCGGCGAACTTCACCCGCGCCACCAGCTCGGGCCGCAGCCAGACGTCGCCCGGCAAGCCAAGCTCCGGGTCCGGTACGAACGGCATTTCCTCGACCCGCAGCGCCTGCATCCGTTCGTGCAGGTCGTCGAGCGCCGCTTGGTCGAATCCTGTACCGACCCTGGCCGCGAAGCGGAACGTGCCGCCCTCGTAGTAACCGACGAGCAACGAGCCGAAGGTCGAGGCCCGCGCGCCCGTCCCCGCGCTGTAACCCCCGACGACCATCTCCTGCGATTGCGTCGCCTTGATCTTGAGCCACGCACTCCCGCGACGGCCCGGCTGGTAGGAACTATCCAACCGCTTCGCCACGACGCCTTCGAGTCCGAGCCCCGTCGCCGCCTTGAAGAATCCCTCGCCGCCGCCGGCGACATACTCGATGGGCCGCACCACGTCGCCGGGGGCCAGCATGCGGGCAAGCAATTCCTTCCGCTCCGAAAGCGGCGCCCCACGGACGTTGTAGCCGTCGAGGTAGAGCAGATCGAAGGGGTAGTACATCAGCGTGCCCGCGGCGCGGGGCGCGCTGGCCATGCTCGGCCCGCCCATCCGTTGCTGCATCAGCCCAAAGCTCGGCAGCCCCGCCTCGTCGAGCACGACCACCTCGCCGTCGAGGACGAACGACTCATGGGACTGCGCCCGCAGTTCCTCCACCACCTCCGGGTAGAGCGAGGTCATGTCGTTGCCGTTGCGGCTGCGCAGCCGGATCGCGCCCCGCTCAACGAACGCCAGCAGACGGAAGCCGTCCATCTTCGGCTCGAAGAGCCAGCCATCGCCGTCGAACGGCGCGTCGGTGAGCTTGGCTAACATCGGCTTGACTGAGCTAGGAAAGCGGGCCTCAGTACCGCAGCGGGCGAGCAGGCGGTCCAGCGGCGTCGGATCGGGGAGCCGTCCCGCCTTAAGGTCGTCGATGGTCAGCTTCGACAGCACCGACGCCCCCTCGTCCAACACGTCGGGACTGGCGCGCGCGTGCGCGTCCTTGTGTTTAATGAGCAGCCACTCGCGCTCTCCGCGCGAGGTCTTCACCAGCGTCCACGATCCCCGCAGTTTCCGCCCGCGAAGGGTGAACGAGAGCTTGCCCACTGCCAGCCCTTCCTCCATCCGACGGTCCGACGTTTCACGGTCGCCGAAGGAGAGAACGCCGTCCTCGTCCGGCGAGTAGACTCCGGTATCCCAGACGATCATCTGGCCCGCGCCGTAGTTTCCCGGCGCGATCACGGCCTCGAACGTCAGGTAGTCCAGCGGGTGGTCCTCGACCATCACCGCCAGCCGCTTCTCGTTGGGATCGAACGACGGCCCCTTGGGCACGGGCCACGACTTCAGCGTGCCGCCGATCTCCAGCCGCACATCGTAGTGCAGCCGCCGCGCCGCGTGCTTCTGCACAACAAACCGCAGGCTGCCCCAGCCCGTACCCTCGCCGCCGCGCGGCTCAGGCGTCCGGTCAAAGTCGCGCTTCGCCTCGTACCGGTCGAGCATCCGCCCCTCCGCCGCTCAGTATAGACGGCGACGCCCTTCCCTCTTCTGGGGGAGCACGTTAAGCCTCTCCCCCTCTGGGGGGAGACTGAGAGAGGGCACGCGCCCACAGGGCGCGCCGGAGGGGCGGGGCGCGGTGGTCCCCTACCCGCCGTTGTTCAACCCATACAGCTCGGCGCAGTTGAGCGCGACCATACGGCGGCGGTCCTCGTCGGAGACCCCGGTCATCATCGAGTCGATGAGCTTCCGCGAGTAGGGCCAGTCGTTGCCGTGGTGCGGGAAGTCGGTGGACCACATGATGTTCTTGACTCCGGCGAGGTGCCGCGCGAAGACGCCGGAGTGATCGACCATGAACGTCGCCAGCCAGTTATCAAACCAGTACTGGCTCGGCTTCTTCGTCAGGGGCGACCCCGTGCGGTGACGGTTCCGCCACCACCGGTCGTCGATGGCCTCGAGGAAGTACGGCACCCAACCCGCCCCTGACTCAACAGTCAGGAACTTGAGGTTGGGGAAGCGCTGGTTCACTCCCGAGAAGATGATCTGGGCGATGAGCTGCGAGACGTTGGCGAACCCCAGGGCTCCCAGGGCATCTTCCGCCCCCGCACCCTGCGGCTGAGGGCGGCGCGCCTGCCGCGTGACCAGGACGAGGTGCAAGTGCACCGGCATGTTCATCTCTTCGGCGGCGGCCCAGAAGGGGTCGTCCTCGGGCCGGATGTAGTCGCCGCCGCTGGGCCATGAGGTGACGATGACGCCCTTGTGTCCCATCTCCTTGGCCCGCTTCATCTCGGCGATGTTGTTCTCGACACCCGCGTTGGGCATTTCGGCCAGCGGCACCAGGCGCTCGGGGTCGGCGGCGCAGAAGTCCTCGGACAGCCAATCGTTGTAGGCGCGGATGCCGGCGAGCTGCAGCTCGAGGTCTTCGAACTGCATGAAATACATCATGGCCCGCTGCGGCGGGAACATGACCTCGGCATCGACCCCGTCGATGTCGAGCAGGCCGAGCCGCTCCTTGCCGTCGTAGCAGCCGGGGTGGATGGTGTAGTCGCCGCCCTCGCCGTAGCTCGCGCCGTGCCAGTTCAGGTCTTCGGGGCGCGTCTGGAGGTTGGTTACCAGGCCCATGGGCTCCAGGGTTCCCGTCTGTGGGTACTCCCACTGGTCGCCGCCACGGGGGTCCTTGATCAGCTTGGGAGCCTTGTCCTGGAACTTCTGCGGCAGCCACTTCTCCCACAGGTCCGGTGGCTGGATCGCATGGGAATCGGCGGAAATGAGCTTGTAGTCGTAGGCCATGACGCGTCCTCCTCGCGATAGCGGCCCGGCAGCGCCTGACGCCACTACTCCTTCGACCCCAGGAAGCGCATGTCCCAGGAGAGGTCAGCGGCCTCGACGACGGCCCCGCCGGCGGTCAGCCGATGGTACTCCCGTGCCGACTTCCCTAGCAAGCCGGTGAAGACGGCGCGGTTGTGCTCCGCAGCGAAGGGCGCCCGTGTCTCGACCGACGGCGGCGTCCCCTTCAGGTTCCACGCCCCGCGCGCGAAGCCCGCCTCCGGCAGGTGCGCATGCCCGCCTGCAGCGTAGACCCCGCGCGCCCGTAGGTGCGGGTCGGCGGGCAGGTCGAGCGTATTGAGCGTGGGCAGCGCCGCGACACCCGCCGCTTGCAGCACTTCCGTGACCTGGTACTTCGTCCGCGAGAGCGTCCACTCCCTTATCAGGCGGTCGAGCTCGTCCTCTTCGCCCTTGCGCCCTTCCAGCGCGGAGAACCGCGACTCCGACGCCCACGGCTCGCCGATGACACCGGCCAACGCCCGCCACTCGTCGTCCGACCCCGCGGCGATGCTGATCCACTCGTCGTCGCCCATGCACGGGTAGCAACCGTGCGGCGCCATGTTGGGGTGCCGGTTGCCGCCCCGCTCCGGCAGCCCACCCGCGACGCCGTACTCCAGCACCTCATGCCCCATCGCAGCCACCGTCACCTCGATCTGCGACACGTCGATGTGAACCCCCTGGCCGGTGCGCCGACGTCGGTGAAGGGCGGCGGCGACGGCGCTCGCGGTGAAGCTGGCGACGACGGGGTCGCCGTAGGTGATTTGCTGCGCGCCGAGGGGCGGTCCTCCCGGATAGCCCACCAAGCCTTCAAACCCGGCGAGCGCCCCCGTGCTCGGCCCGTAGCCGATCATGTTCGCCAGGGGGCCGGTGTGCCCCGCCGCCGTCATCGACGCCATGACGAGGTCGGGGCGCACTTTCTTCAACTCTTCGTAGCCGAGCCCGAACCCCGCCAGCACACGGGGGCTTAGGTTTTCGATCACCAGGTCGGAGACGGCGACCAGCTCGCGCACCGCCTCGACCCCGGCCTCCGTCCCCATGTCCACCGCTACGGCCCGCTTCCCCCGGTGCAGCGTGTTGAACGACACCGAGTTGTTCGGCGAGGGCTCCCCCAGGAAGGGAAACATCGCCCGCTGGATGTCGGGCCGGTGGGGATGCTCGACCTTGATCACCTCGGCGCCGAGGTCGGCGAGCATCTGCCCCACCAGCGGCCCCGCCAGTACCCAGCAGAACTCGACGACCCGCACCCCCTCCAACGGCCTTCCCGCATACCTCTCCCCCTCTGGGGGAGACTGAGAGAGGGCCCTTGCAGGAGAGCGTCCAAAGACCTCGTCGTTATGCTCGCCCAGCGCAGGGCCGCGACGCGCCGCCGGCCGCTCACCGCCATCGAACACGAACGGCGCACCGGGAAGACGGACCTCGAAGCCCGGCGCGATCTCGACGCCCTGGAAGAAGCGTCGCTCGGCCAGGTGCTCCATCCCCATCACGTCGGCGACGGTGTTCAGCGGCATCCCCGGCGCGCGGCGCTCCCAGAAGAGGTCGAACCACTCCTCCTTCGACCGCTTGGCGAGCTCGGCAATGAGCAGCGCCTCGAGATCTTCCACGTACCGGTAGCGCGACCGGGCGTCGGCGAACAGCGCCGACTCCGCCCAATCGGGCCGCCCCAGCACGTCCTTGAGCCGCTCCCAGTGCGGCGGCTGCGTGCCGATGACACAGAAGTGGCCGTCCTTGCAGGGAAAGTGCGTGTGCGGCGCCATCCCCGCCAGACGATGTCCGGTGCGCATCGTCCGCTCACCGAGGTGGTGTGCCTTGACCACCGCGTGTCCCATGAGGACGGCGATGACAGTTTCGATCGTCGAGATATCGACCAACTGCCCCTCGCCGGTGACGTTCCGTGCGTAGAGCGCCGTCACCGCCGCCCCCGCCCCGTTGGCCCCTGCCATGTACGACGACTGCGGGCCGGGCAGCCCGATCGGCTCTCGGTCCGGCGTGCCCAGCGCGTAGGCCGCCCCCGAGGCGTGCAGCTCGTTCATCGGGTAGGCCCGGTAGTTGCCATACGGCCCATCGAGCCCCCACGGCGTGATCGACAGCAGCACCGACCGCGGGTTCACCCCGCGCACGTCGTCCCAGGTCAGACGCAGTCCGCGCGCCTCCTCCGGCAGCCGGTCGACGACGACCACGTCGGCGCGGGCGATGAGGTCGTCGAGCCGCCCCCGCTCCGAGCCAAGGTCGAGCGTCACCCCAAGCTTGCCGCCGTTGAAGTAGTGATGGACGCCGCTGTGGTCGGCGCTGCCCTCGTATCCCGGCGGGAACGGTCCCTCGGCGCGGGTGGGATCGCCCTCCGGCGGCTCGACGCGGACCACCTCGGCCCCGAAGTCGCCGAGCAGCCGCGCCGCCAGGGGCGCGGCATACCAGCGTCCTAGGTCGAGCACGCTGACGTCTGCCAGGAAGTCGCTGTTGTTCATGCCCCGCCCACGCTCGCCGCCGATGATAGCGCAGCGGCCCGCCGGCACGGCTTCTCTTTTCTTGACACCCCGCCGCGCCTCACTAGAATTGGCCGCGGCGGGGAACGCGGCGGCGACCCTGCGAACGACCCCCTTCACCTTTGCGGAGGCACCTATGGGCCTGCTGACCGGCAAGACCGCGATCGTCGGCGTTGGCGAGACGACCTACTACCGCGACGCCAAGCGGACGACCTACTCCCTGGGCATCGAGGCCATCAAGCGCGCCGTCATGGACGCCGGCCTCAAGCTCACCGACATCGACGCCATGACGAGCTACCAGGGCAACGACTCCCACAGCTCGAACGACATGGCCCAAGCCCTTGGCATGCGCCTGAACTACAGCCTCGACATCATGGGCGGCGGATCGAGCACCGAGGCCCTCGTCGCCCACGCCGCCGGCCTCCTCGCCGGCGGCTACTGCAACGCGATGGTGATCTTCCGCTCGATGCGCGGACGCACCGGACGCCGCCCGGGCGGCCAGGCGCCCACCGGCCCGGCACCGCCCATGACCGTCGTCGGCCACGCCGAGAACCAGTACATCGGCGTCACCACGCCGGCCCAGATGTTCGGCCTCGCCGCCATGCGCTACATGCACGACTTCGGCATGACCACACGCCAGCTCGGCGCGGTGGCCATGACCCACCGCTACCACGCCACCCTGAACCCGAAGGCCTTCTTCTACAAGAGGCCGCTGACCATGGAGGACTACCTCCAAGCCCGGTGGGTCTCCAAGCCGTTCCGTCTTTTCGACTGCTGCTTGGAAATGGACGTCTCCTGCGCGCTCGTCATGACGCGCACCGAGCGCTCCTACGACCTCAAGCACCCGCCCGTCTTCGTCATGGGGGGCACCGCCCGCACCATGGCCGAGAGCCCCGGCTACAACCCAGGTCGCCGCAACACGGCGGTCTACCACCACGCCAGCAACTGGGGCCGCAACCGCGTCTTCGCAATGTCGGGACGCTCCCGCGAGGACGTCGACCTCGCCTCGTTCTACGACGCCTTCACCATCACGCCGCTCCTCCAGTTGGAGGGCTACGGCTTCGTCGGCCCCGGCGAGGCCGGCTTCTGGTACGAGGAGGGCCGCGGCCGGATCGACGGCGAGCTTCCCGTGAACACGTCGGGCTCGCACCTCTCCGAGGGTTACTCCCACGGCATCCAGATGGTGATCGAGATGACGCGCCAGCTCCGGGGCCGCGCCGACGACACCTGCCCCGACTGGGAGCGCGGCATCCACAGCTACGACCGCGAAGAGGGCTGCCGTCAGGTGCGGAGACACGAGAACGGCTTCTGCGCCGGGTGGGGAAGCCCGGTCACCAGCAGCTCGCTCATGCTCAGCCGGCACCCCAACTAGAAGAGACGGACGCGAAAAGGAGCCGTCATGCCGCCCAACATAAACTGGTCACGACTCAACATCGTCCCCGACTACGACACCCAGGAGTGGTGGGACGCCACGAAAGACGACAAACTCCTTATCCGGAGCTGCAACCTCTGCGACCACGCCTGGTGGCCGCCGAGCGTGCCCGGCTGCGCCGCCTGTGGCGAGCTCGAAGACCTCGGCTACGTCGAAAGCAAGGGCAGCGGCACGGTCCACACCTTCATCGTCATCATGCAGCCGATCATCGCCCCCTTCCTCGAAGCCGTGCCCTACATCCCAGCGATGATCGACCTCGACGACGTCACGAACATCGACGGCAACCCCGTCCGGCTCCAGGGCGTCATCGACGAGGGCGAGGACCAAGTCGGAATCAACGCCAGGGTCGAGATGTACTTCGAGCAGATCAGCGACGACGGCAAGAAAGTGCCCCGCTGGCGGCTCGCCGCCGACCAGCCCGACAACGTGTGGCTCTTCCCCGGCCCCTAGGGTTGCGGCTTAGCCCGGGGGCGAGAGCAACCGCATGGCCGGCCCACTCGAAGGCTTCCGCGTCATCGACCTCTGCCGGACCCGGCCGGGGCAGATGGCCTCCGGCGTCCTCGCCGACTACGGCGCCGACGTCATCACCGTCGTCGAGCCCGGCTACGCCCAGAAGCGGGGCGGCCCCGACGCGATCGCCCGCTACGGCGTGAACCTCCGCAACAAGCGCAGCCTCAACCTCAACCTGCGCGCCCCCGGCGGCGTCGAGGTCTTCCTCAAGCTCGCCGACCGCACCGACGCCATCATCGAGAGCAACCGGCCCGGCGTCGTCCAGCGCCTCGGCATCGACTATGACACCGTCGGCGCGCGCAACCCCGGCATCGTCTACTGCTCGGTTTCGGGCTTCGGGCAGGAAAGCCCCTACGCCGGCATCGCGGCCCACGACCTCTCCTATCAGGGCATTTCCGGCATGCTGCCCCAGGACGAGGACGGCAAGCCCTTTGTCCCGCCCTACAACCAGGCCGACCTCAACGCGTCCTGGTTCGGTGCAATGTCCGTCCTCATGGCCCTGCTTCGGCGAGAGAAGGACGGCGCGGGGCAATACATCGACGTCGCCTTCACCGACGTCTCCGTCACCATCCCGCCGGGCGGCGTCGAAGAGCGGAGCCTCCGCGGAACCGACCCCGCCTACAACGTCTACGAGACCCGCGACGGCCGCTATCTGACCCTGAGCATCCGCGAACCCTGGTTCTGGGAGCGCTTTTGCAAGCTGCTTGGCAAAGAGGACTGGATACCCCATCCCCGGCCCGACGAGCCCCTTCGATCGGAGATGGCCGCCTTCATCGCCGACGCCGTCCGCGGCAAGACGCTCGACGAATGGCTCGATGCGCTCCGCGACAACGACCAGCAATACGGGCCGGTAAACCGCACCATCGACGAGCTCGCCGCCGACCCCCACCTCCAGGCCCGCGAGATGCTCCTCGACGTCACTCACCCCGTCACCGGCAAGCGACGCTACGAGCCCGGTTTCGCGCTCAAGTTCTCCCGTACACCGGCCGAGCTCAGCCGCGGCCCGACGCTCATGGGATCGGACACCGGCGCCATCCTCCGCGAGCTCGGCTACGACGATGCCCAGATCGCCGCGCTGAACGAAGCCGGCGTCACCGCCTGACGGCGTCTACCACTGCTCCCAGACCCGCCCCTTGGCGGGGAGCACGACCTGGGCGCGGCCCGTCGCCGTGATCTCGCCGATCTGGTTCTCCGCCCACACGTCGAGGTCGACCAGGTGCTCG
Organism: Dehalococcoidia bacterium; assembly: GCA_965207995.1. Lineage (GTDB taxonomy): Bacteria > Chloroflexota > Dehalococcoidia > SHYB01 > SHYB01 > DAOUKH01. The sequence goes on from OZ242299.1 coordinate 194,628, forward strand.
CCGTCCGCGGCCTGCTTGCCGGTGACCCTGCCCTTCAGCCACGTCGTGTCGCCGACGTAGTTGAAGCGCCGCACCTCGCCGTAGAGCCGCTTCAAGAAACCGTCGTCGCCCATCCAGTTCGTCAGCGGATGGCCGAGCCAGGACATCCGCTGGCAGCCATAGTCGTAGGCCATGGGCAGGCCCGCCGCGCCCGCGGTGTCGGAGGCGGCGTGGACGCGGATCACCGCCTCCAGCGCGCCGGTGCGCGGGTCGCGGTAGCCCCAGGCCGGATGGCGGCGAAACTCGCGCAGCGCGAAGACGTGCCCCAAGCCGCCGATGCAGCCCGCCTCGAACGCCGCGATGTCGCCCATGCTCAGCGGCCCCTTGACCACCGACGGGATCTCGTCGCCCTCGTTCACGTCCTCCCAGAACCGCGGAGTCGCCCCGCGAATCTCCTCGTTGAGCATGTGGTCTTCGATGGCGAGAATCTCGTCTTCGGTGTAGCGGTAAGGCTCGCGCTGGTACTTGCCCCGCTCGCGCGCGGCGCGACGCTCGGCACGGAACTGCCAGCCCTTGCACTCGGCGATCGTCTCCCCCCGCTGGTTCCGGTACGTCGATACGCTCGACTGGATGAAGACCCGCCCCGCGAACTCGCCCTTCTTCTCCTCGAGGTCGGTGAACTGCTCCTGCACCGTGATTTCGTCGTCAAGGTAGATCGGCCGGTGCCACAGCCAGTCGTTCCCCGCGTGGAAGCCATGGACCCCGGGGAGCCCGCCGGTGCGACCCGACGTCCAGTACACGCTGTACAGGAACGTCGGCGGGGCGATGATCTTGCCCCAGCGCGTCTTCTGCGCATACTCGGCGTCGACCCACAGCGGATTGGGATCGCCGATGCCCCGCACGAAGTGGCGGATGTTGTCGCGCGTCGCCGCCTCGTGGAGGGGCCCCATGCCGTAGAAGCTGGGACGGTTATACGTCCCGATGCGGCTCCGCAGCCGTTCGAGCGCCTCCTCGGTGATCTTGCCCTCTGCGATCTTGGGCTTCTCCACCCCGCTATCGGCCATGGCGTCCCTCCCTGCATTCTCCCGCGCGGAAACCCGCCGCGGGCGGTGGTCATGATACATGACCTCGAAGGAGACGCCGGTCATCATTCGCAATTGGTACAAGGTCGCCATTGGTACAATGGAGGCGAGGACTTTTGCGGAGGCGCTACATGGGAAGAATCGGCGCGCAATTCCCCTTGATTCTGGGCTTGGCGGCCCTCGCCGCCCTCGTTGTCGGCGCCTGCGGCGGCGCCGAGCCGACTCCAGCCCTCCCCTCCAAGTCCGACCCCGCCGCCTTCACCCAGGCCTTCGTCCAGCGGGCCATCGACTACTACGAAGAAAACGGTCGCCAAAAGACCCTCAACCTGTACAACTCCCTCCAGAGCGTCGACGGCCCGTGGTACGTATTCATCGCCGATGAGAACGACGTCATGCTCGCCCACGCCACCGTCCCGGAGAATGTGGGGAAACACGCGGACGACATCCGTGGCGTTGGCGGCTTTCCCGCCGGCACCCAGGTCGCCGGCGCCGCGACCGAGGACGGCGCTTGGACCGACTACGCCTACCCCAACCCCATCTCCGGAAGCTTCGAATCGAAGCACACCTGGGTCATCAGGCACGACGGCCTTACCTTCGGCTCCGGCTGGTACGAGCCCGGCCCCGCCAAGGACGACGGCCCCGCCTATAGCCAGGCGCTCGTCCAGCAAGCCATCAACCTCTACGACGCCGTCGGCCGCCAGCAGACCGTCGACTACTTCAACTCCCCCGAAAGCGTCGACGGCCCGTGGTACGTGGCCATATACGACGAGGACACCAACACCATCGCCCATCCGACCCGCAAGGACTTCCTCGGCATAAGCCCCAGGGAACGCACCGACGTCAACGGCAAGCCCTACGGCCTCGAAGTTGTCGCCGCCGACGAGAACGGCCGCTGGGTGGAATACGTCTTCGTCAACCCCACCTCAGGTGAGACGGAGCAGAAGCACACCTGGGTCATAAAGTACGACGGTCTGCTCTTCCTCTCCGGTTGGTACGAGCCCGCCAACTGATTCAGTAGACCGCGCCCGACGCTTCCAGCCGACGCAGCTCCTCCGCCGGCGTGCCCAGCAGCCCGCCGAGGACGCGGTCGTTGTGCTGACCCAGCATCGGCGCCGGTGACGCGATGCGCCCCGGCGTCCGCGATAACCGCCACGCCACGCCATAGAGCCACTCGGCCCCGGCCATCGGGTGCTCCATCTCGACCCAAGCCCCGCGCTCGCGGAAGTGCGGGTCGAGGAACTGGTCCTCGATGTTCATCACGGGGAAGGCCGCCACGCCCTCCGCTTGGAGCGCCGCCGTGAGCTCCCCGGCGTCGAAGCCGACGGTCCAACCGCGTAGCGCCTTGTCCAACGCCTCACGGTTGCGCAGCCGCCGGTAGGAATCGGCGAACCGCCGGTCGCGCGTCCACGACGCGGAGCCCAGGCGGCGGGCCGTGGCGCAGAGACCGCCCCACTCCTCTTCCGAGCCCACCGCGATGCTGATCCACCGGTCGCCGCCCGCGCACGGATAGACGCCATGGGGCGCCAGACCGACCCCCGTATTGCCGATGGGCGCGGGCTCACGCCCGTTCATCGTGACGTCCATCACCGCCTCGCCGAGCCACGACACCGTGCCCTCCAACTGCGCCGCCTCGATATACTGGCCCCGGCCCGTCCGCGTCCGGTGCCGCAGCGCGGCAGCCGCCGCCATCGCTGCGTGCAGCCCGGCGACCGCGTCGCTCCACGCCGACTGCAGCTCGCCCACCAGCGCCCCGTCCTCGTAGCCCACCAGACTCATCAGGCCCGACAGCGCCAGCACGATCGGCGCATAGGCGATGACGTCGCGCAGCGGCCCACTGTTCCCCGCCGCCGGCATGGCCACGACCACGATGTCGGGGCGCAGGCGGCGCAGACCGGTATAGTCGAGCCCTAGCCGGTCCATGACGCCCGGCGAGAAGTTGTCGATCACCACGTCGGACCGCGCGATGAGACCCCGCAGCAGGTCGATCCCCTCCGGCTCCTTCAGGTTCAGCGTCACGCTCTGCTTGTTGCGGTTCAGACCGTGAAACACGGGCTGCAGCTCTGGCCAGCGCCCCTCGTCGCCGCCCGCCGCGTCCTCCCCAATCATCGGCCGGCCCAGCCGCATCCCATCCATCTTGGCCCGGCTCTCGACCTTGATGACCTCGGCGCCCATGTCGGCAAGTAGGTGCGCCGCCATCGGCGCGGCCCACGCGCTCCCCAGGTCGACCACCCGGCATCCCGCGAGCGCGTCCATGGTCACACCACCCCCGCCCGGCGCAGTCCGGCGAGGTCGAGCCCGAGCCCGTCCCGCAGCACTTCGCCGTTGTGCTCGCCCAGCCGCGGCGCGGGCCGGTCGAGCCGCCACGGACTCTCCGAGAGCCGGTAGGGTGGGCCGGGGTAGATCTCACCGCCGATCGTTTGCCAGAAGTCCCGCTCGCCCAGATGCGGGTCCACGACGGCCTCGCCGATGGTCTTGACCGGGACGCACGGAATCCGCCGCGCCCGCGTCGTCTCGAAGATCTCCTCCTTGGTCCGTTCGGCGAACCAGGGCGCGATCAGCGCCTCCGCCTCCTCCGGGTACTCCTCCGACATGGCCCGCCGGTTCCGGTAACGCGGCTCCGAGTACCACGGCTGGTCCCCCAGCACCTCCAGGAAGCGGCGGTACTGCGCAAGCTGCGGCGCGTCGATGCAGATGTGGCCGTCCAGCGCGGGCAGCACACAGTTGGGGAAGAGACCCAGGCTCATGCGGTTACCCCAGCGGCGGCCCGGTATCCCCTTGTAGATGTACGTCGGCAGGTGGTAGCCGTTGAGCAGCAGCGCCGGCGCTTCCGCGACGGCGGCGTCGACGAGCTGCCCTTTGCCGTCTCGGTCCCGCGCCTGCAGCGCCATGACTACCGCGAGCGCCGCCGCGAACCCGCCGAGGTAGGCGTTCTGCTGCAACGGAATCGTCAGCGGCTCGCGGTCGGGGAAGCCAGTGCCAAAGCTCAGCCCGCCCGCGGCGCTGATGTTGATGTCGTAGGCCGCGTAGTCCCGGTACGGACCGGTCTCGCCGAACGGCGTGACCGACGCCGCGACCAACCCGGGCCGCCGCGCGCGCAAAGCGTCGAGGTCGAGCGCCCGTCCGACTCGGCTCTCCGCCACCACCACGTCAGCCCCGTCCAGCAGTCGGCCCACCACCTCGGCTCCCGTCGCCGTCGTGACGTCAACGGTCACCGACCGCTTGTTGGCATTGAGGAAGCGGAAGAGACCGCCCGACTCGGAGTCCGGCGCATCGCCGGGGAAGGGGCCGTGCGACCGGAGCGGGTCGCCCTCCGGCGGCTCGACCTTGACGGTGTCGGCCCCGAGATCGGCGAGCGTCCGCGAGCAGAACGCACCCGCGACTCCGCCGGCGACCTCGATGACGGCGACCCCGGCCAGCGGGCCCGGCGGCGCGGACGCGGGACGGGGTCGCTCTGACGGCATGGGGCTACTCGAAGGCGCCGGCCTCCGTGAGCGCGCCGATCGCGTCGCTCGAAAGGCCGAGCACGCCGCCGAGGATATAGCCGTTGTGCTCACCGAGCAAGGGAGCGGGCCGCATCTCCGGCGTGCCGTCCGGCGCCGAGCGCCAGGCGAGTCCCTGCACCGCCCGCCGTCCCATGCGCGGGTGCTCCACCTCTTGCCAAGCCCCCCGCGCCCGGACGTGCGCGTCGTTCAAGAGCATCTCGCCGCTCGCCGCGGGATAGGCCGTCACCCCGGCCCCTTGCAGCGACCGCGTCAGCGCAACCGCCTCACGCCGCCCCGTCCAGGCTTCCACCACCTCATCGAGCTCGGCGGCGTGGCGAAGACGCCGGTAGCCGTCGGCAAAACGAGAGTCGCGCGCCAGGCCGGGACGCCCCATCACCCCGCATAAGGCGCAGAATTCGGCGTCCGAGCTAACCGAGATCGCGATCCAGTCGTCGCCCCGGCAACGGTACAGGCCGTGGGGAGCCCGCCGCGCGTCGCGGTTGCCCACCCGCGTGGGGACCGCGCCCGTCATCAGGTGCTCGAAGACCGCGCTCCCCGCCAGGGCCGCGATGGCTTCGACGGACGACAGGTCGATGTACTGCCCTACGCCGGTCCGCTCCCGGTGCCACAGCGCGCAGAGGACGGCGTAGGCGAGCGCCGCCCCCACCCGCAGGTCTATGGAGTCGCGAAGCTCCACCGGCGGACCGTCCTCGTAGCCCGTCAGACTTCCCAGGCCGCCGCTCGCATTGAAGACCGACGCATAGCCGGGATAGGCGCTCTCCGGCCCGCTGCCTCCGAAGGCCGAACTCGACGCCACGATGATCGTCGGGTTCTGCCGCCGCAGCGCCTCGTAGCCGATCCCCATGCGGTCGAGCACGCCGGTGCGGAAGTTCTCCACCAGCACGTCGCTCACCGCCGCCAGCGACTCGATCGTCTCCACGCCGCCCGGCCTCTTGAGGTTAAGCCGCAGGCCGAGCTTGTTCAGATTGACGCTGTTGAACGTCGGCGACGCGTCGGGGTCGAGGTCGATGGCGTACTGGCCTCGCCGCATCCCGTCGAGGTTCGTGGCCGTCTCGACCTTGATCACCTCGGCGCCGAGCAGCGCAAGCTGCAGCGAGCAGTACGGACCCGCCAGGTTCCAGGTAAAGTCCAAGACCCGCACGCCGCTGAGCGGCGCGGATCGCGGCACGGCGCTCACAGGACGCCCGCCCGCCGGAGGGCCGTCAGGTCGCGGCGCGAGTAGCCGAGACCGTCGCAGTAGGCCTCCGCGTTATGTTCACCGAGCAGCGGCGCCGCGCGCGGCGCAACCGGCGGTGTCCGGGACAGCCGGTAGGCCTGCCCCGTGTACTCCAGCGTCCCCGCCTTCGGGTGAATGGCTGATCCGAAGAAGTCCCGGGCGCGAAGCTGCGGCGACGACGCCACATCGCTCGCGTCGGCGAAGAGCGCCGCCGGGCAACCCCGGGACGCCACCGCGTGGTAGACCGTCCGCTTCTCCAGACCCGCCGCCCACGCACGCATCACCGCGTTGACCTCTGGACGGTGGGCCCGGCGCTCGTCGAAGGTGGCGAATCGCGGGTCGGCGGCGAGGTCCGGCCGCTCCATCGCATCGCACAACGCCGCCCAGTGACGGTCCTCGCGAGGGAACAGGATCACGTGCCCATCGGCGGCGGGGAAAATGCCCCCGAAGAAATACGTACGCCGCCAATCGATCCATTCGTCATAGCCGGCAAACCGCTGCAGCGTCTCCCGCGCCATCGCCATCGACGCCTCCTGCATCGACAGGTCGGCCCGCTCCCCCACGCCGTTCCGCGAGCGCGACAGCAGCCCCGTCAGCGCCGCCACCGCTCCCAGCACCCCCGCGTCGTGCTCGGCCAGATAGCCCCCTGCGCGCACCGGCCCGCGATCGGGAAAGAGCTCATACGACAGATTGCCCGGCAGCGTGTACGCCTCGCCGCCCGCCGCGAACGACGTCAGGTCGCTGGCCCCGTACCCGGCGTTCGGTCCGTCCAACCCAAACGGCGTGATGGCGACCCGCACCAGATCCTCCGCGCCCGGCGCCGCATCGGACAGCTCCGGCGCGTCGTAGACCAGCACGTCCGACGCCGCGGCGAGCCGGTCGAGAATTGCCCGTCCTGTCGGCGAACCGGTGTTCAAGGTCACTGACCGCTTGTTCGCGTTCAGGTGCAGAAACAGCGCGCTCGTCTCGGCGTCCGGAGCCCCACCGGGAAAGGCTCCGTGATCCCGGGCCGCATCCCCTTCCGGCGGCTCGACCTTGGTGACCTCGGCCCCCATGTGGGCAAGCAGCTTGCCGCAATGCGCCCCCGCGATGGAGTCGCACACCTCCACGACACGCACATCGCTCAACGGCGGATCTTGCGAGGGGGCTGGCGCGAGGGTGCCCGCAGGGCGCTCCCGGAAGGGGGTTGAGGAGGGCATGGCGAGTAGGCTCATCTTAGCAAGAGCCCGCCCGTGGCGCGGGCCCCTCCCGCCCATCCGGTCACTATAATGTCGCGTACAAACCGGCAGAACAGCATGGACGCGCTGAGGAGGCCCCCCGATGGCTGCGCGCAAGATCGTCTCCGCCGACGACCACATGGACATGACCGCGATGCCGCGCGATCTCTGGACGGCGCGCCTCCCCGCGGCGTGGCAAGACCGCGCCCCCCAGGTGCGCGAAACGGAAGAGGGCACCTTCTGGGAGGTCGACGGCGAGCAGCTCGGCCGCAGCGGCGCCATGTCCGGCAGAGTCCAGAGCGCGATCACCCGCGCCGGCATCGAGGACGACGGTTTCCGCGCCTCGACGCCGCACCTCCGGCTGCAAGACATGGACCTCGACGGCGTCCAGGCGCAGGTGATCTACGGCCCGCCCTTTGGTTTCAGATTGAGTGAGGCCGGCTTCAAGACCGCCTGCCTGCGGGCCTACAACGACTGGGGCGCCGAGTTCAACGGCTACGACCCCGCCCGTCTCTGCCTGCTCGCCTATCTCCCCACCGAGTCGCCGGAGGCCGCCGCCGCCGAGCTCGAGCGCGCCGCCGCCATCGGCCACAAGGGCGCGGTGGTGAGCTACTTCGACGCCGCCTCGCGCGTCTGCGATCCCGAGTGGGACCACCTCTGGGCCGCGGCCGAGAGCGTCGGGCTGCCCCTGAGCTTCCACCTCGGCGGCGGCATGCATTCGTCCAAGCCCGTGGTGCAGGGCTGGGAGTTCGCCGCCTTCGCCGCCGCGGTCCCGCTCCAGTTGGACGAGGCGCTCGCCCTGATGACCTTCTCCGGCTCACTCGAGCGCCACCCCAAGATGAAGCTCGTCCTCGGCGAGTCGGGCCTCGGCTGGATCCCCTACATGCTCGAACGCATGGATCTTGAATTCACCAAGCACACCCCGAACGCCAAAGACTACCGCCTCGAAATGAAGCCGAGCGAGATCTTCGCTCGCCAGGTCTACGCCACCTTCGAGGAGGACCGCTTCGGCGTGCGCATCATCCCCGAGATCGGCGAGGACAACGTCATGTGGGCCTCCGATTATCCGCACCCCGACAGCACCTTCCCCCGCTCCGCCGAGGAAATACGCGAGGCCTTCGAGGGCTACGACGACGCCCTCATCGAACGCGTCACCTACACCACCGCCGCCGACCTCTACGGCCTGCGCGACGTGGCGGCCTAGCATGGGCGGCGACTCCACCGGCATCCACCCCAAGCCCGAAGTCCGGGCCGCCGCGGTCCAAATGGCCGTGGACTGGCTCGACCCCAAGGCCAACCTCGACCGCATGGCCCGCGCCTTCGACGAGATCGCATCGAGAGGCGGCGCAGACCTCGTCGTCTTCCCCGAGCTCATCAACCAGGGTTACGTCAAGCCCTCCACCGACGACGACTACAACGAGTTCGCTCTCGCCTACCGCCGCTGCGCCGAGCTCATCCCAGGCCCCTTCACCGGCGCCGTCGGCGAGATGGCCAAGGCGCACGACTGCTACGTCGTCGCCGGCATGGCCGAGGCCCACCCCGCCGTCACCGGATCCCTCTACAACTCGTGCGTCCTCATCGACCCCCAGGGCCGCGTCATCGACGTCCACCGCAAGTCCCACATCCCTGGCCACGAGAAGTTCTACTTCTACCCCGGCAACACCCTCTCCGTCACCGAGACCGACGTCGGCAAGATCGGCATGATGATCTGCGCCGACTACTGCTACCCCGAGCTCGCCCGCGCCCTCACCCTGAAAGGTGCCGAAATCCTCTGCGCTCCCTTCGCCAACCCCACCGGCGCCTACCCCGACCCCGTCATCTTCAACCGCATGGGCGCCTCTCGCGCCTTCGAGAACAGTAACTTCATGATCGCCTGCGACCGCGTCGGCGAGGAGGGCGAAGGCTCCTTCATGGGCCGGAGCTGCATCTGCGACCCCTTCGGCCGCTACCTCGCCATCTCCGAGGGCGACGACGAAGAGGTCCTCATCGCCACGCTCCGCCGCGAGGAGATGGAGCTCGCCCGGGCCTCCTACAACCGCTTCCGCGACCGCCGCCCCGACCTCTACGGCGAGGTCGTCAAGCCCCTCTAGTCGCCCGCCGCTCCGGCGCCCGCCCGTGAGTGGTACCATCCACCCACGCAGGAGGCGCCTGATGGCAGTCTATATCTTCGAGCGCATCACCATCCTCAAGGGTGGGCGCGGCAAGTTCATCGACCTCATGCGGCGCAAGTGGGGGCCGCAGAACGAGGCCAAGCACGGCGTCCACATGGCCGGGCTCTGGGCCACCGCGGGCCAGACCGCCGACTGGCCGGAAGCCAATGTCCTCTGGGAGTACCGCGACTGGGCCCACTTCGCCGAAGCCTCGCAGAATCAGTACCCCCGCGAGGACAAAGACCCCTACCTCAACGAGCTCTGGCGCCAGGCCCTCGACTGGCGCTCCGGCGGCGTCAGCGACCTCCTCGAACCCTCCTCGTTCTCGCCCGACCGCGCCGAGCGCGAGGCCCGCGGACTCGACGCCCCCATCGTCCAGTTCGAGCGAATCAAGACCAAGAAGGGCAAGATGGCCGACTACCACGCCGCCATCGAGTCCGACATCATCCCCGCCGCCAAAGAGCGCGGCGTCGAGCTCATGGGCGCCTACCGCCACGCCATCCGCCCCAACGAGGGCATCAACCTCTGGTGCCTCAAGGACTGGGACCACGCCCGCGCCGTCTGGGAGGCCGAGCAAGAAGGCCCTCAGGCCATCGAATGGCGCCGCCGCGCCGTTGAGCTTTTGGCCGACTTCCGCGCCCACCTTATCGTGACACCGCCCGAAGGCGCGCTCCGCACCTAGCTGCAACGGAGGCCGCACATGACCACCATCCACCTGCACGAAATCATGGACACGGTCCCCGGTCAGGAGGAGCCGTACATGGCCAGCGTCCTCTCCCTCGAGGACGACATGGTCTCGCGCAACATCGGCGCGCGGCGCGGCGACATCTCCAGCGCCACCTCGACTAGCCGCTTCCGCACCACCGACGTCTCCGGCCCCTGGCCGAAGTCGGTCAACCTCGCCGAGCCCGGCACCTTCGAGCGCGCCATGCACAGCCTGCGCTCCCAGTTCAGCGGCACCGGCATGTCCACCGATATGGAAGACTGGTGGCAGCGCAACACCAGCCTCCGCACCCACGGCTTCGACCGTTGGCTCCTCCCCGCCTCGTTCAGCCCCGAGCGCAAGGACCTCCTGAGCAAGGGGCTGACGGGCCGCGTCTTCCTACACGAGTTCATCAAAGTCGGCTGGGGTGAAACCGGCGACTACCTCGCGCGGCTGGAACGCGACTTCCTCCCTGTGGCGGCCCGCTACGAATGGCGCCTCTTCGGCGCCTACACCGTCGCCATGAGCCCCCGCGAGGTCCTCACCGTCTTCTTCATGCACGAGTGGAGCCACATGGCCGATCTCTTCGCCGCCCGCGACACCGACCCCGCCCTCCAGTCCTGGTTCCGCTACCGCGAAGAGACCATCGACGAATCGGAGGAAATGGTCCTCATGCCCGGCCACAACAACGCCCTCTTCCAGTGGGGCTAGCATGAGGCTGCCGGAAGCCGCGAGGGTCACCGTCACGAACGACACCCTCACCGTCGATCTTTCGGATGGGCGCGTCATCTCCACGCCACTCGCTTGGTATCCAAGGCTCGTCCACGCCACGCCGCAGGAGAGGGGCAACTGGCAACTGGTCGGTGCCGGACAGGGAATCCACTGGCCCGACCTTGACGAAGACCTAAGTGTCGAAGGCTTGATCGCGGGCCGACCGTCGGGAGAGAGCCGCCGGTCCTTCAAGCGATGGCTCGAAACTAAGCAGACGGGCGGCAATCAGGCGGCCGATAGCGAGTAGCGCTGGCGAAGCCGGCGGTTGCCGCTACCCCCTCGCCGGAATCCCCATCATGGCGCGGGCCTCCGACGGCGTCGCGACCTCCCGGCCCGCTTGGCGCGCCAGCGCCGCGAAGCGCCGCACCTGTTCGGCGTTCGATAGCGGCTCGCCGTCGAGCAACGGACAGTCGCCGATGCCGACCCGGACGTGCCCACCCTGCGACACCGCCAGACTCATCATCGGCAGGTAGGCCCCGCCCTTCGCCTCGATGAACCACAGGTGCGGCACATCCGGCGGGACCATCGAGAGGTACATCTCCAGGCCCTGCGCCGTGGGCGGCAACCCGTAGGGATGCCGGTCCGTGAAGTAGAACTTCAGCAGCAGCGGCGCCTTCACCAGCCCCATCTCGTGGTACGCCAAGACCTGCCGCAAGTGGCCCGGCTCCCGTAGACCCAGCGTGCACACCATCCCCAACCGTCCGATCAGGCGCAGGCAGTGGATCATGTCCGCGTGGCTGTTGTTGAATGTCTCGAGCTGCGGAGGCCGGCCCGCCAACAGTTCCTCGTACGTCGTCAGGTTGAACGCCCCCACGTCGAGCGGCCCCATCTCCAGCGTCACCGATTCGTCCTCCGCCAGCGCCTCCCAGTGGTCGAACCGGCGCTCGATGGGCAGACCCTGGTAGCCGGGACAGATGATCGCGTCGCTCGACTCCGCCACCAGCCGCATCGCCTCCGCGTAGATGGCCGGATCGCTGCGCCGCTGCTCCCCCGTCTCCGGGTCCCGTCCGTGGAAGTGGAAGACGCTCGCCCCCTCCGCCGTGCACGCCAGGATATCCTCGGCCACCTCGCGCGGCCCGTACGGCACGTGCGGGTTCACGTCCTTGGGCACCCACTCGTTCAGGGCGACCTTGATGATGAGCTTGTCCATGCGCAATCCCAGAGGGCGACTCACGCCCCCCGGCTGCGCAGCAGACGTTGCCACGAGGCGGTCGGCCCGGCGCTGTGCCCGCGGAACTCCGGCATGACGAAGCGCGCGAACAACTCCAGCGAGTGCTTCCACGCCTCCCAGTCCGACCATTCCGTGGCGATGAGCAGCAGGCCGCCGAGCCCGCCCGAGCCTTCGTCCAGTTCTCGCAGCCACTCGACGCACTTGTCCGGCGTGGTCACCACCCAGCCGTTGTTCCGGGCCGTCTCCCGCACGTCGAGCGCCTTCTCCAGGTCCAGCGGCGGGTCCGACGGCCGCCGCCGCAGCGGAATGAAGTACTCGCGCTGCTCTTGGGTGGCGCGTTCCGCGATGAGCTCGTGGGCCAACTCCTCGCTTTCCGCCAGATAGACGTAGGCCGCGGCCCGCCAGTCCTCGCGCTTCGGGACGCGACCGTGCCCCTTCGCCATCTCCTCCAACATGGCCCACTGCTTTCGCAGCATGTCGCTGGAGAGGCCCTTGAAGAAGTCCGCCGCGAGCAGCTTGAAGCCGTGCTTCGCCGCGAGACCCGTCCCATGCTCCCCGCCCATCGTCGCTACCGCCATCTGCGGATGGGGTAGCTGGTACGGCTTCACCATCAGCTCCATGTCCTCGATCGTCCAGTACCGGCCCTCGTAGTTCAGTGGGCCCGGCTCGGTGAACAGTTTCAGGATGATCTCCAGCGACTCGTCCATCATCGGGCGGAGCTCGTCGGGATCCAAGCCGAACATCTGGATGTCGGTGTTGAGCAGGCCGGGGCCGATGCCGAAATCGAGGCGTCCGTGCGTCAGATGGTCGAGGAAGGCCATGCGTTCCGCCACCTCGAAGGGGTGGTGGTAAGGCAGGCTGACGACGCCCGTCCCCAGCCGGATGCGCGACGTCCGCTGCGCCGCGGCTGCGATGAAGATGTCGGGCGCGACGATCGTCTCCCAGCCGGCGGTGTGATGCTCGCCGATCCACACCTCGTCGAAGCCCAGGCTCTCCGCGTACTCGATGAGTTCCAGGTCGCGGTCGAACGCCAGCGTCGGGTTCTCCGAAGGCGCGTGGCACGGCATGAGAAAGAAGCCGAACTTCATGGCTGCCCAACTCTCCCGGAAATCGGCTAGTATCGTGCCGCGACAGTCTAACCCACGCGCGCCAAGGAGTCCGGCCCATGGCGGAACTCGACTACGAGAAGTACCCCGGCGACCACTACGCCATCTTTCGCCTCAACCGCCCCCACCGCCTCAACGCCTTGGGGCGCGGCATCCTCAAGGAATTCTCCGACGCCCTCGACGACTTCGAGGAAGACCCCGCCATGCGCTGCGGCATCGTCACCGGCACCGGGCGCGCCTTCTCCGCCGGCGCAGATCTGAAGGAGATGGCGGAGCGCAACGCCGCGACGCAGGAGGTCGAAGCCGCCTTCGAGGCCGGCGAAATCGACACCGACGAACGCAAGCGCCGCTTGACCGCCCTACGCCACGCCGGCACCGCCTACCGCATGTCCGTCCACCCCAAGCCCTTCATCGGCGCGATCAACGGGCTCTGCCTCGCCGGCGGCATGGAGCTCGCCACCGACTGCGATTTCCGGATCGCCTCCAAGGAAGCCTACTTCGGCCTCTTCGAGGCCAAACGCGGCATCATGGCCGCCTACGCCGTGCAGCACCTCACCCGCATCATGCCCTACGGCGCGGTGTCGCAGATGCTCTTCACCGCCGACCGTCTGAGCGTCGAGGACGCCTACCGCTACGGCTTCGTCAACGAAATCCTCGAGCCGGAAGACCTCATGCCCCGCGCCATCGAGATCGCCAAGATGATCGCCGCCAACGCGCCGCTCGCCGTGCAGGGCTCGAAGTCGATGGCCGCCTTCTGGCGCCGCCACGGCATGCAGGAGGCGGACAAGCTGAACGAGTGGGTCATGCGCGCAGTCTTCGGCTCCGAGGACGCCCGCGAAGGCCCCCTCGCCTTCTCCGAAAAACGCGACCCCGTCTGGAAAGGCCGCTAGCCCCTGAGAGAGGGCCGGTGGGGCTGGCCTTGCCTCTTCTCCTCACGGGAGGAGATTGAGATGAGGGGCCCCCTCCCAACCGCCGCTGGCCCTTCGAGCCGCCCCTCCCCACTCCTCACTCCTCAGTGGCGGGGCATCACCCTAACCACTCCCCCGCAGGGGGAGCACCTTAAACCTCTCCCCCTCTGGGGGAGACTGAGAGAGGGCCGGGGTGGGGTCTCCCTCCCCTTCCCTGTAGGGGCGAGTCGCGACTCGCTCGTCCCCCCTACATCACCCCCCATCGCAAGGCCCGCCAGTTGCCCAAACGTCTCCAACAGGAGAAGATTGACGCGAACGTCCCCAAAGGGAGCGCACCCATGCAATACCGAGTCGTCGACGCCGACACCCACACCGTCGAGCCGCCCGACATGTGGCAGCGATTCCTCCCCGCCAAGTACCAGGACCAAGCGCCTACCCTCGTCAAGGACCCTCGCGGCGGCGACGCCTGGAAGTTCGGCCCCGACGCCCCCGCCCGACCCATCGGCATGGTCTCCACGCCCGGAAAGGCCTACGAGGAGATGCACTGGCTCGGCGCGACCTACGACTCGATTCGCAAGGGCTGCTACGACGGCCACGGACGGCTCGAAGACATGGACATCGACGGCCGCGACGCCGAGATCATCTATCCCTGGCCGAGCATGATCAACTACTTCCTCGACCACCCCGACGACGGCCTCCACGAGGCCGCGATCCACGCCTACAACGATTGGGTCTACAACGACTTCGCCGCCGCCGACCACGCCCGCCTCTTCCCCATGTTCCAGATGCCCAACCTCGGTATCGAGACCAGCATCGCCGAGCTGCGCCGCGCCAAGAAGGAAGGCTACAAGGGCATCGTCCTCTCCCGTTTCCCCAGCGGCGGCTCAGCCCTGAGCCCGGACGACGACCCCTTCTGGGCCGAAGCCCAAGACCTCGACATGCCCATCAACGTCCACATCTCCATCGGCGGAGCGACGCGCGCCCAGCTCGCCAAGCAGGGCAAGCCCCAGGTCATCGCGAACCCCGACCCGTCGGGCCTGCTCGGCGGCGTGGTCGGCGCATTCAGCGACGTCATGATCCGGTTCATCATCTCCGGCATGTTCGACCGCTTCCCCCGCCTCAAGATGATCGCCGTCGAGACCCAAGCCGGCTGGATTCCCTGCGCCCTCGAGTTCTACGACGACCGCTTCTGGCGCAACCGCACTATGGCCGACAGCACCCTCAAGCACCTGCCTAGCGAGTACTTCCGCCGCAACTGGGCCGCCACCTTCATCATCGACAAGTACGCCGTGCGAAACCGCCGCGAGATCGGCGTCGGCAACATCATGTGGTCCACCGACTACCCGCACCACGGCTGCGACTGGCCCCACAGCCGCAAGGTCATCGACCAGATGTTCGTCGGCGTCCCCGACGACGAGCGCCGCCGCATCACCTGCGCCAACGCCGTCGAAATCTACGGCCTCGACCGCAACTAGCAGCCCGCCCGGCCCAAGGCCGCCCCAGGGCCGCTAGCAGGTTGGCCTCTCGCCCTCAGGGTAGATTTCGCAGTCCCGTAAAGGCGGGAACCCATGTTCTTCCAGCAGGGCCGAATACCTATCCCAGAAGGGTTGGCTATGCCTAGTCCCCCTCGGAAGCGTTATATGGGCATACTCGTGAATGAAACTTCTGTTTGGCTTCTCTATCGGGACGTCATTTTTGTCCTTGTAACAGATGATGCGCGGCTCCACGAAAGCGGCCGTTCGCCACCCTGGCGCGACAACAGGAATATCAACCCACCCAGTCCCCAGAGGCCCACACCAGTTAGAGTTTCCGTCTGTCGCTCTTATCTTGCGGACTTTTGGGAAATCCTGCACTACCCACTTCGGGAGGGGTGATAAATCCCAGTATTCCCCATTTTCCCATGTGTGTAACCGGAGAGTTGGCGGCTCTGGCGTAGGGGTAGGCGGGACGAGCGTCGGTGTAGCTGTTGGGAGAGGCGTTGGCGTCCATGTCGGCACGGGAGTCAGTGTTGGCGTAGCTGTGGGGAGAGGCGTTGGTGTCCACGTGGGGGCTGGCGTCCATGTCGGCGCGGGAGTCGGTGTTGGCGTAGCGGTTGGCGTCGGAGACGGCGTAGCCGTAGGCTCAGGGGTTGGAGTTGGCGCGGAAGGTGGGAGAGGGGTTGGCGTGAGAGTGGGCAGCGACGAGGTGGGTCTTGAAGTGTAGTCTGCCTTCTCGCAAGCGGCTACCACGGCTACGACCGCTAGAACGATTATGAAGATCCTCATGGTCGTCTCTACCCGTCCCAGGGCGCCGGACGCGCCGCCGGACGGCCCCGCCGACGGCCCCAGGGTGCCGCCTCTACGGTTGGGGCATTGCCCAGTGTGGCAAACGCTCCCGTTCGATCTTCACGTAGCGGGAGAGCGTGACGCCGCGTCTCAGCGTCGCTGGGTAGCGGTAGCCGGTTGCACTCAGCGTGACCGCTTCCAAGTCCAAGCCGTCCAGGTCGGCGGCATACGCGATACCAAACAGTTCAATGGCGACCACCTTCTGCCGGTGCATCGCGCCAGCGCGGTACCAGCACCCCAAAATGTCGACAGCTTCTTCCTCGTTCACGGCTTCCCTTCCTTTTCGCGATGGGCAACGGGGCCTAGCCTCTGCTGCGTTCTCTAAGGCCACAGGCGTACAATAAGGTCGGCACTTCCGGGGGCGGTGGGGAGGTCTTGCCTCTCCGCCCCCTACGGCTCGATGACCGCCCGCGTCACCGCCGTCGGGCCCTTCACCCACTCCGACTGGTCCAGCGCGTCGTTGATCGAGTCGAGCGGGAAGCGGTGCGACACCAGCTTGTGCAGCGGCACCCGGTCCTGGTTCCGCGCCAGGAAGTCGAGCACCTGGGGCAGGATCAGCGGCTCGTACATCGCCGTCCCCATCAGCTTCTTCCCACTCAGCACGAACGACGACGGGTCGAACTCCACCGTCCTTCCGGCGAAAAAGAGGCCGATGTCAAGGTAGGTCCCGCCATTGGTGATCATTGCCACGCCCTCAGGGAGCAGATCGGCAGAGCCCACCACCTCGACGGCGAGGTCGGCGCCCCGCCCGCCGGTGATCTCGCGGACCCGCCCCACGCGCATCTCCGGCGTGTTGAACTCGTCGATGTTGATCGTGTGCGTCGCCCCAAGCTCCTCCGCGAGTTCCAGCCGGTTCTCCAGCCGGTCGAGCACGATGATCTGGTCGGCGCCCATGTCCTTGGCCAGCGCCGTGCCGATCAGTCCAAGCCCGCCCGCGCCTTGGAAGACGACGCTCTGCCCGTGGCCCGCCTCCGCCACCGTCAGTCCCTGCAGCACCGTGCCGTAGGCGCAGTTCACCGGCCCCAGCAGCTCGTCGCGGACCTCGTCGGGCACCTTGAAGACCGGCTTGTTGGCGTGGATGTAGTAGTACTCGGCGAAAGTGCCCTGGAAGTAGGGAAACTCGCCGACCTTCCGCCGGTGCTGATGCTTGAACAGGCAGAGGTTGATCCGCCCCTGCAGGCAGAGGTAGCAGCGCCCGCAGGGGTCGATGCCCGCGTGGACGATCCGGTCGCCCTCATGCAGCGCCGCGCCCAGGGAATCCGTGGTCACGCCCTCTCCCAGCTTGTAGACCACTCCCGCGCCCTCGTGCCCCATGTGCGAGCCCTGCGGCGGAACCGGGTGACGCGTATCGCCGCGCCACAGGTGCATGTCCGAGCCGCAAAGCCCCGCCTGGGTCACCTTCAACACGATGCACCCCGGCTCTGGATCGGGCACGTCGAACTCCTCGATCGCCACCGGCTGCGCATGCGCCTTCAGAATCGCGGCTCTCCCCTTCATCGCAACTCCCTCTCAGACTCCTGAATAGACCGGCCCGCCACGAACATGAACGTGCTCGCGAACGAGTTGCGCGTCGCCCACATCAGATCGTCGTCCGTGCGAGCAACTCCAAAGCACGACGCCCTGCCCTACGCCAGCGGTTCGTAACCGAACCGACCGTTCTTATCGACGACCCGGCCGCCCTCGGCGATCGGGAAATGGGTCGGCACGATGCGCGTATCCGTGTCGGCATACTGTTCCAGGAAGGCCCGGCGAGTCTCCCCCGCCAGCTTCTTGTTCACCGTTACCGCGATCTCCCAGCTCGGCTGCGCCACCTGCAGCACGTGATGCAGCATGTCGCCGGTGAACACCGCCTCGACGCCGTTCGACTTCACGTGCAAGCCCGAGTGACCCGGCGTGTGCCCCTCCAGCGGCTCGACCCAGACGCCGTCCTCGATCGCATAGTCGTCGTCGCTCACGATCTCGGCGAGCCCCGCGTCCACCACCGGAATCACGCTGTCCTCCATCACGTCGCGGCCCCACTTCATCCCCGTTGGCGACGTCCAATACTCGTACTCCTTCTCCCGGAAGACGTGCTTCGCGTTGGGGAAGGTCGGGACCCAGGCCCCGTTCTCCAGCCGCGTATGCCAGCCGACGTGGTCGAAGTGCATGTGCGTGCAGAAGACGTAGTCCACCGACTCCGGCTCGATTCCGAGCTTGCGGAGGTCGGCGAGGAACGGCGTTTTGAGCATGCTCACGCTCGCCCGCTCGCGGGGCTTGTCGTTGCCGATGCAGGTATCGACCATGATGGTGCTGCGACGTGTCCGAAGCACGTAGCACCGGAAGACCAGCCTCGCTTCGCCGTTGGCCCCAAAGAGCCGTGGGTCGAGCGTGGGAGCGACCTCGGCGACCACCTCCGGCTCGGCGCGGGGAAAGAACTCCTGTGGGGGCGGGTCCATGGCGCCCTCGACGATTTCGAACACCTCGAAGTCACCGATTCTGAAGCCGGCCATGGCGTCGCTCCCCTCTCTCCCTGTGGACTGGGCCGGAGTATAGCAGCGCCCCATGCCAACAGAAGCGAGCGGCGCGGCTGCTATACTCTGATGGCCGCGGTCTTCGGGCCGCGATCCTTCTGTCGGCAAAGGACGCCATGCTCGATTTCTACCAACTCGGCGACCTGCTCACCCCCGAGCAGAAGCAGGTACAGACGACCACCCGCGACTTCCTCGACAACGAGGCCGCGCCCCACATCCGCGAGTGGTGGGAAGCCGGCGAGGCCCCTCGCCACCTAGCCGGGAAGTTCGGCTCCATCGGACTGCTTGGACCGTCGCTGCCCGCCGAGTACGGCGCGGCCGGCCTCGACAACGTCTCCTACGGCCTGATGATGTACGAGCTCGAACGCGTCGACTCCGGCCTCCGCAGCTTCGCCAGCGTCCAGGGCTCCCTGGTCATGTACCCCATCTACAGCTACGGCTCCGAGGAGCAGAAGCGGCACTATCTGCCCAAGATGGCCTCCGGCGAGATCATCGGTTGCTTCGGCCTCACCGAGCATGACGGCGGCTCCGACCCCGGGGCAATGAAGACTACCGCCCGCTCCGACGGCGACTTCTACGTCCTCAACGGCGTCAAGATGTGGATCAGCAACGGCGGCATCGCCGACGTCGCCCTCGTCTGGGCCAAGGACGACGACGGCGTCGTCCGCGGCTTCCTCGTGCCCACCGACACCCCAGGCTTCACCGCCAACGAGATCAAGCACAAGATGAGCCTCCGCGCCTCAGTCACCAGCGAGCTGGTCATGGAGGACGCCCGCATCCCCAAGGACTGCATGCTTCCCAAAGGAAAGGGCCTCGGCGCGGCCCTCTCCTGCCTCACCCAAGCCCGCTTCGGAATCGCTTGGGGCGCACTCGGCGCGCTGGAGTCGGTCTACACCGAAGCCCTGGCCTTCGCCAAGAGCCGCGTCACCTTCGGCAAGCCCATCGCTGGTCGCCAGCTCGTCCAGGACAAGCTCGCCGGCATGCTCACCGACCACACCGCCGGCCTCATGCTCGCCTGGCGCCTAGCCAAGATGAAGGACGAGGGGACGATGAGCTACACCCACGTCTCCCTGGCCAAGCGCCAGAACGTGCTCGCCGCGCTACGCGCCGCCCGGACCGCCCGCGAGGTCCTCGGCGGTTCCGGCATCACCCTCGAGTACCACTCCATCCGCCACATGCTCAACCTCGAGACCGTCTACACCTACGAGGGCACCCACGACGTCCACACCCTCATCCTCGGCCGCGACATCACCGGCGAAAACGCCTTGGAGTAGGTCGGCACAGACACGTTGTCTGAAGCCGTATTCATCCACCCTCCATCAGGTGGTTGTCAATTCGACTGATCACCATCACAATACCTTCTCCGGTTGCCAACAGATGTTGAGGTTGCTATGCGCGATCTAGTCCTCGAAGGATTCGTCAACAGCTTTGCCGAAGCAAGAGGTCTTTCCAGTCTTCCTTTCGATGAGCTGTTTGAAGTCTTCTCCACTTCTTCGATGCTCAGGAAGTACCATCACACTGACATTGTTGCGATGGAGAATGACGTCTTGGTGAGTGGTGGTGGTGATGGGGGGATCGATGCTGTCGCCATTTTAGTCAACGGGCGACTGGTAAGTACTGAAGAAGGGCTTCAGTTTTTCTTTGATAGTCACGGCAGGTTAGATTTGGAATTTGTTTTCATTCAAGCAAAGTCCTCTGCAGCCTTCAGTGCTTCCGAAATCGGCAATTTTGCTTTTGGCGTCGAGCAATATTTCGTTCAAGTATTGAACGAAAGTTCCAATATCGCCTTCAATTCGGAGATCCGTCAAAGGATCGACCTGACTCGTACAATTTATAGTCAAGCGATCAAGATGCAGGACAATCCCAGGTGCTTTCTGTACTACGTCACGACAGGCAAGTGGACTGGAGCTCCTGAACCGAAAGCACGCTTCACAGACGGCAAGCATCGCTTAAGTAAAATGAACTTGTTTTCGGATGTTATAACAAGGCCTGTGGACGCCGCATCATTGAAGAATTCTTACCGAGAGTTGGAGCGTAGCGTTATAAAGGATGTCGAATTCATAAGAACAGCGGCATTCCCACACATTGACCGAGTCGGTGAGGCCTACATTGGCTTGCTCCCAGGAAGCGAATTTATCAAGCTCATATCCACACCAGACGGCAATCTAAATAGGGAGTTGTTTTTTGATAACGTGAGGGATTTTCAGGGGCATAACTCTGTCAATCGAGAAATAGAACATACCCTTTCAAGCGAACAGCTCCGCAATAGTTTCCCGTTACTGAACAATGGCATTACGATTATTGCCAGATCAATAAAGAGGACAGGGGATACGTTCCAGATTCACGACTTCCAGATCGTGAATGGCTGTCAGACTGCACACATTCTCTTCAACAATCGGAGTGTCGTCGGAGCGGACACCTTTATCCCTGTGAAACTAGTGGCCACTGACGACAGCCAAGTAGTGAATGAAGTAATCAAGGCCACCAATCGACAAACAGAAGTTCTTCCCGAAGCCCTTGAGTCCTTGAGTGCCTTTCACCGGGAACTTGAAGATCTGTACCTTACGCAAGAGTCTGCGAGACCCTCTACTGAACGAATATATTACGAACGACGCTCAAAACAATACTCGATGGACAACATTAAAGCTAACAACATAGTCACATTGACTGGGCAAATCACTTCCTTTATTGGAATGTTTCTGAATGAACCACACAGCCATCCTCGATACTATGGAGAGTTGCTCAAGGCTTATCAGGGAAGAATTTTTGCAGGCGATCATAAGCCAGAGCCATACTACGCCAGTGGAGTCTCTTTATTGATCGTAGAGAAATGGTTAGGTTCACGCCAAGAATGGCGAAATATTCGCCCATACAAGTATCAACTCTTGATGTTACTTAGGATGTCAATAGGGGGATTCGGCATCCCTAAGATGAATAGTGGGCAAATAGCACCCTACTCCCTTCGGGTTGTAGATGCTTTGCGCGGGCCGGAAGGGGAAGAGGCATTCGAAATTGCTATTAGCGCGCTCAGGGAATCACTGACTGAGTTTCGCGAAAGTCGAGGAGGGAGACTAAGCGAAGCGCAACGTAATCCGCCACATCGATTGAGAGCTTTCACGGAACAAATATTGAAAGATATGTATGCAACGCCCAGTGCGAAGCAGAAGATTGTCCCTGCAGCGCGTGATTTGACTGTCGGGATCATGGACCGCGGAATTATAAGGTTTTTTGACGACGTAAGAAGATATGGTTTTATTGGCAGTAGTAGGGGTTCGGACATTTTCGTTCACGAGAGCGAAATATCTGCTATACCCTATCACTTAAGGGTCGGGGGCGTGGAAGTTGACTACAAGGTGGCAAATAACCCGAAATCGCCTGGCATGCTGATGGCCAGCGATGTGAAGTTGGTGCCCATAGAGGAGGTAAAGAAGAGATGATCAGTCGGCCGTCAGGCAGAAGCTGTGACACAACTCGCCGTCGCCTAGATCCGAGTTAGACGAGTCACTGCATAGGCCCACTCTTTTTGCGCCGCACCCAGCCCTGGCCTATACTGCGCCCTCAATCCGGGGGCGGCTCGCCTAACAGAGCAGCATCCCCCAAGGACGCCGCATGCCCGAAACCGCCACCCTGCCGCCGCGCATCATCTCGGCGGACGACCATATGGACCTCCACGTCCTGCCGTTCGACCTGTTCGAGTCGCGGCTGCCGGCGGACCTCCGCGAGATCGGTCCCCGCGTCGTGGAGATGGAGCGCGGCGCCTATTGGTTCTGCGAGGGCGAACGGTGGGGACGGGCGCGGCCCCGGCGGATTCGCGGTCTGCCCAGCATCTTCGACCGCGTCGGCGAGGACGACTGGATCGAGCGCCCCTCGACTTCGGCGCTGCGTATCGAGGACATGGAGCGGGACGGCGTCTACGCCTCCGTGATCTACCCCGGCCCCGGCGGCTTTCCAGTGAAAGACGCGCTGCTCAAGTATGCCTGCCTGCAGGCCTATAACGATTGGAGCGCCGAGTTCAACGCCTACAACCCGGCACGACTGCTCAACCTGGCCCTCATCCCGGCGCACGATCCCGAGGCCGCCCGCGCCGAGATCGAGCGCGCCGCGGCCGCCGGACACCGCGGCGGCGTCATCGACCACTTCACCATGGACCCGCCCATGTACGACCCCATCTGGGAGCCCATGTGGCAGGCGGCCGAGGACGCCGGGATGTCGATCTCCGTTCACCTTGGCGGCGGCTCCTACATGCTCCCCCGCAAGGTCGGCAGTTGGATCATGACGGCCCGCTCCAGCGTCATCGGCATGCAGCTCGACGAGGTCGTCTCCGTGGTCTGCTTCTCCGGCATCCTGGAGAAGCACCCCGGGCTGAACATCGTGCTCGGCGAGTCGGGCCTCGGCTGGATCCCCTACGTCCTCGAGCAAATGGACAAGAAGTACCGCGACTACGAGACCAACACCCGAGACTACCGCGGGTCCATCGCCCCCTCCGAGCTCTTCCGCCGCCAGGTCTACGCCACGTTCGAGGACGAAAACCTCGGCGTCGACATGATTCCGCTCATCGGCGCGGGCAGCATCATGTGGGCCTCCGACTACCCCCACCCCGTCAGCACCTGGCCGAACTCGATGGACTTCATCTCCAAGAAGCTCGGCAAGCTCACCGACGACGAGCGCCGCATGATCCTCTGGGACAACGCCGCCGCCATCTACCGAATCACCTAACGGTATGGAGATCGGCGAGACGCTCTACGTCGCCGACCGGAAGCCTTGGCGCGCGTGGCTGGAGGCCAACTTCGACACCGCCAAGGAGATCTGGCTGGTCTATCCCAATAAGGCCTCAGGCGAGCCGCGCATCGTCTACAACGACGCCGTGGAGGAGGCCCTCTGCTTCGGCTGGATCGACAGCATCATCAAGAAGCTCGACAGCCTGCACGCCGTCCAGCGCTTCACGCCGAGGAAGCCCAAAAGCGGCTACTCACAGCAGAACAAAGAGCGGCTTCGCTGGCTCGCCGATGAGGGGCTGCTGCACCCGTCGGTGCGGGACTCGGTCCAGGGCGTGCTCAGTGAGGAGTACGTCTTCCCCGAGGACATCCTGACGGCGGTCCGGGCGAACGAACGGGCCTGGGAGCACTTCCAGCGTTCCTCCCCCGCCTACCGGCGAATCCGCGTGGCTTACATCGACAACGCCCGGACGCGCCCCGAGGTCTACCAAAGCCGGTTGAAGAACTTCATCAAGGCCGCCGAGCAGGGCAAGCAGATCGGCTACGGCGGCATCGACAAGTACTTCTAACACCCGTCAGCCGACGGGGATGATCGCGACGCCGTCCCGGACCTCGACCTTCGTGCCCAGCGTCTCGCAGCGCTGGACTACGGCGTCGAGCACGCGCCGCTCCATTTCGCTGCCGGGAAGCGCTTGCAGCGGTCGGCCCGACTGCGCCCGCGACCCCTCGCTCATCTCGCCGGGGTAGACCCGCACCTCGCGGGGCGCGCCGTCCTCGCCGGCCTCAACGACGTAGATGGCGGTGCGGCGGAAGCCGGGCGGCATGGTGTGGCCCTGCTCCCCCTCATCGCGGCGCTCGAGGAACTCGGCGGCGGTGGCCCCATACGACAGCCCCCACCGCTCCATGTGCTCCAGCGGGACGTGGCGGAGCTGCTCGCGCTGCCGCACAAAGCCGGGCAGGCCGTAGAGGATCGCCCTGCCCTTGTAGACCTCGACGCCGCCGATGCGGCTCCGCCCGTGCGCCACGAAGACGTCCGCCCCGGCGTCGATGGCCCCGCGCGCGAAGATGCGGGTATGGTCGGGCGGCTCGCGCTCGCTCCGCGACGCTCCCTGCTGGTGCAGGCCGACCACCACCACGTCGGCCTGACGCCGCGCCTCGGCGATCCACTTGTAGTTGCGTTCCAGGTCGGCCTCGTAGGGGACCGTCTCGAAAGAAAAGGCGTCCCCGGCCACGAACTTCGTGCCCATGAAGTGGAACGAATCGTCGTCGTCCTGCTCGCCGCCGACGAGGTCGGGGCCCACCAGCGGCTCGTCGCGGCCCCCGCCACGGCGCCGCCGCTCTTTCGTTTCCTCCCACCCCAGCTTGGCGCTGATGCGGCGCAGCGCGTCAAGCGCCTCCCGGTCGACGTGGAGCGGGGCGTCGAAGCGCAGCAGGTTAAGTCCGGGACGGTCGGGGAAGGCGGCTCCTTGGTCGGCGGCCATGACCCCGTGGGGAATCGGATAGGGGAGGTCGGCCTTGCCGCGTGGCCCCCAGTCGGAGGCCGAGATCAGGGCCATGCGGCCGTGGCCCGTGTCGTGGTAGGCCGGCGCCGTCGCCTCGCTCAGACTCCGCCCCGTCCCGGCGTGCGAGATGCCGGCAGCGTCGAGGTAGTCCAGCGTGGTGACGACTCCGCCCTCGCCGAGATCGTTGCTGTGGTTGTTCGCCGCCCAGACCGCCTCGATTCCCATCCATTGGAGCTCTTGGAGCGTCCACGGCGGCGCGGCCATCACGCCCCCGCCGCGGCTTCCCCCGGCGACGAACGCCGGCGAGTCACCTCCGTCGTAGATGGCGCACTCCAGGTTCCCGATGCCGACGTCGGCCTCCCGGAGCACACGCAGGAAGTCGTCGAACCGCCCATCGCCGCCGTACGGCGACAGCCGGTGCTGGATCAGCAAGTCGCCGACCATCGCGATGGTCATGCCGGACGTGGTCATGAGGGAAACTCCTTCGAGGCCTCGCCCATGATATGTCCTTTCGCTTCCCTTGACACCGTTGCGGGGGCGCTCCTACGCTTCGCCGGTTGCCCGGAGGCGACGGAGAGCGAGGAACGGCGAGATGGCGGGACCCCTGAGCGGCGTCAAGGTGATTGAGCTGGGGACGATGGCCGCGGTCCCCGGCGGGGCGGCGATCCTGGCGGAGTGGGGCGCCGCCGTGCTCAAGGTCGAGGACCCCGGCGGCGGCGACCCCGCGCGCACGCTCAACGTGATTCCCGACGCCGCAGGCCGCGGCGAGGCGGGACCGCTCTGGGAGCAGGCCAACCGCAACAAGCGCAGCGCCGCCATCGACATCCGCAACGAGCGGGGCCGCGCCACCCTGCTCAAGCTCGTCGAAAGCGCCGACGTCTTCGTCACCAGCACCCGCTACGCCGGGCTCGAGCGCGGCGGCCTTGCCTACGAGGACCTGCGCGCCGTCAACGAGCGCATCATCTACTGCCACCTCTCCGGCTACGGCCGCGAGGGCGACGAGTCCTGGAGGCCCGGCTACGACGCCCTCTGCTACTGGTCGCGCAGCGGCCTCGCCGACAGCCTCACCCCGGCCGGCCAGACGCCGCTGCCCCAGCGGCCCGCACTCGGCGACCACACCACGTCGATCGCCATCGCCGCCGGGGTCTGCTCGGCGCTGTACGTCCGCGAGCGCACCGGCAAGGGGCAGGAGATCAGGGCCTCGCTCCTCCACACCGGCCTGTGGGTGACGTCGATGGACCAGGTGACGGCATCGATCTCACAGAAGGAGCTGCCCAAGATGAGCAGCTCCGCCATCCGCAACCCGATGGCGAACTACTACAAGACCAAGGACGGCTACATCTCGATCCTGAGCCTCCAGATGGACCGGTTCTGGGAGCGCTTCTGCCGCGCCGTCGACCGCCCCGACCTGCTGGACAACCCGCGCTACGCCACGCGCGAGCTGCAGATGGAGCATGCCCAGGAGCTCGCCGGCATCTTTCAGCAGGAGTTCATCAAGCGCGGCGTCTGGGAGTGGGCCAAGCCGCTCGACGACGCGGACATCCGCTGGGGCGTGATCCAGACCACGCTCCAGGCCACCAAGGACAAGCAGGCGTGGGCCAACGGCTACTTCCACACCCTGGAGCACCCCGATATCGGGCAGGTCGACGTCGTCACCGCCCCGCTGCAGTTCAGCGAGACGCCGGGGGCGGTCACGTCCGCCTCCCCCGACCTCGGCCAGCACACCGAGGAGGTGTTGCTGGAGGCTGGCTACACCTGGGACGACATCACCGGGCTCAAGGACGCGGGCGCGATTCTGTAGCACGTTTGGCGCACCCCTCCCGGCGCCCCGCCACCGACGCGCCTGCGGCGCGTGCCCTCTCTCAAATCTCCCCCAGAGGGGGAGAGGCTTAAGGCGCTCTCCCCCTGGGAGAGGTCGGGAGGCGGCGGCCGCTGGCGGTAGTCAGGGGGCCCCTCATCTCAATCTTCTCCCGGGGGGAGAAGAGGGGGACCCCCCGGCGCCACCGACGCGCCTGCGGCGCGTGCCCTCTCTCAGTCTCCCCCAGAGGGGGAGAGGTTTAAGGTGGTCGCTCTCAGAGGGAGAGAGGTATAGGTGGGCGCGCGGAGGGGGCGCTAGCGGGGGAGGCCGAGGCCGCGGGTGGCGATGATGTTGCGCTGGATCTCCGACGTGCCGCCGGCGATCGTCGTGCTGATGCAGTGCTGGTACATGTGCGCCAGGAGGCCGCGCAGCGGGGCGCGGCGGTCGTCCATGCCGAGCTGGCCCACGACGCCGAGGAGGCCGGCGAGTCCTCGCGCCACCTTCTGGTAGACCTCGGTAGCGTAGAGCTTGCTCAGCGACGCCTCCATGTTGGGCGTCTTGCCCTGGCTCTGGAGCCAGGCCACGCGGTAGCCGAGGTTTCGGCCCACACGCAGGGAGAGCCAGAGGTCGGCGAGCTTGTTCCGCAGGACGGGATCGGCGGGCGAGGGAGCGCCGACAGGGCGCCCGTCCTTCAGATAGCGGACGAACTCCTCGAGCACGCGGCGCAGCGCGGCGGCGAAGTTGAGCGACGACCGCTCGAAGTCGAGCGTGGTCGTCGCCACGTACCAGCCGCGGTTCTCCTCGCCGAGCATGTTCACGGCGGGGACGCGCACGTTGTCGAAGTAGATCTCGTTGAAGCCGTGCCCACCGGTGAGGTTGATGAGCGGCCTGATGTCGATGCCCGGCGTCTTCATATCGAGCATGAAGTACGAGATGCCGCGGTGCTTCGGCGCCTCCGGGTCCGTCCGGGTCAGCACGTGCATCCAATCGGCCCGGTGCGCGTAGGACGTCCACACCTTCTGGCCGTTGATCACGTAGTCGTCGCCGTCGCGCTCGGCCCGCGTCTGCAGCGAGGCGAGGTCGGAGCCCGACCCCGGCTCGCTGTAGCCCTGGCACCACACCGCCTCGCCGTTGGCGATGCCGGGAAGGTAGCGCCGCTTCTGTTCTTCCGTCCCGTGCACCATGAGGCACGGCCCGACCATCCCGATACCCTGGCTGTCGCGGCCCGGCGCGAGCGCGTAGGAGACCTCCTCGGTGAAGATGACCTGGCGCATCGGCGAGGCCGCCGCCCCGCCGTACTCCTTGGGCCAGGCCAGGGTCAGCCAGCCCTGCTTCGCCATGGCCTTGCGCATGCGGACTTCGATGTCGAAGTCGTCGACGGCGAGCATGTCGTTGTTGACGATGCCCACCCAGTCCGGGGGAAGCTCCCGCCGCAGGAAGTCGCGGACTTCAAGGCGAAACGCCTCATCTTCGGGACTGAATTGGAAGTCCATGGAGCCTGGTCAACCTGTCGCCGCTGGGCCTTCGCGCGCGCCGCGCGGAAGTATAGCACCGGGCCGCGGCGGCGCTCTCAGACCGTCGGAGTCCGTGCGCGGGGAGCGCGGGTCAGCAGCAACGCGACGGTCGAGAGCGACAGCATTCCGATGAAGACAACGTAGGCGCTGGTGTAGGACCCGGTCCGGTCGTAGAGGATCCCGGCCGCGGCGGGACCGAGGACCTCCCCGCCGGCCTGTACCAGGTTGCCCGCGCCGGAGATGACCGCGTAGTTAGCCCGCCCGAAGAACTCGCCGCGTATCGCGCTGATCATTCCTCCGCCGCTGCCGGCCCACGCCAGGCTGTAGACAAGGACGAAGGCCACGATGATCCAGATCGACTCGGCCCACATCATGATGAAGAACGAGCCGACGCCGATAGCCACCATCAAGGCGGTCATTTTGGCCTTGGGCACATAGTCGGAGATGTAGCTGGTCAGGAGGCGGTTCACGAAGGCGGCTCCCGCGAAGACGAGCAGCATCTGCGCGCCTGTTGTCGACGAGAACCCCTTGTCTACAACGGCCGGGATGAAGTGCGCCGCCATGCCGGCGATCACGAAGTTGCGCGAGGCAAAGCCGATGCTCAGCGTCCAGAAGGCGGAGGTGCGCATCGCTTGGCGGAGCGTGAGGCCGTGTTCGGCAAATCCGGCGGCGGGCCGCGCCCGAGCCGAGTCGGGCGGGTCGCCGTCGGGCAGCATCCCAAAGTCCTCGGGGCGGTCGCGAAGGATGGATGCGAGGGGAAGACCGATCACAAAGGTCGTTACCCCGATCACGAGGGTAGCGTCCCGCCAGCCCAGGCTCTCGACGAGGAAATTCACCACGAACACCAATGCGGCACCCAAGCTGATGCCGGTGAAGAAGAAGCCGAAGGCCAGCCCGCGCCGCCTCTCGAACCAGTTGTTGACGACGGTGGCCGAGCCGTAGAAGAGCACGACGAAGCCGCCCATCGTCACCAGCGTCAACTGAATCAGACCGTAGTGCAGCAGGTTCTGGGCCAGGCTCATCAGGCACAGCCCGGCCCCCATCGACGCCACGCCGGCCATGGTGACCCGTCGCGCCCCGTAGCGTCCCACGAGCGGCGAGGCGGCGACGCCGGCGACGCTGGAGAAGCCGAAGACGAGCGAGATCGGTCCTCGTCCCACGCCGAAAGACTCGGTGTAGGGCACGAGGAAGGCGGTGAAGCCGAGGAAGATGAACCCCGACACGAGCCCGGCCAAGCCGAAGCTCGCTCCGACGATCCACCAGCCGTAGAAGACCCGGCGGCGGAGCAGCCAGTCGGAGAGTACGTTGACGAATGATGCAGCGTTCAAAGGAGAAGGCGGCGGAGCGGAGAGACGCGCGGTGCATTCAGCCTAGCCGATAGCGGAAGTCCTTAGAAGGGGCCGCGTGTTACACTGGTTCGGCAGACGGACGGTGAGGGCCGATCGTCGGCGTCCGCTGAGGCCGAACGTGACCACGCGCAGCAAGAAGAAGACCGCGAACGCCGCCGCCGTTAACGGGCGCGCCCGCGGCGACGACGGGGGGGCCAGGGATCTCGCCCTCGCCCGGATTCAGGACCTCGTGCTCTGGATCGCGGTGCGGATGGTGCACCACGCCAACAGCGAGCGCCCCAACCCGGACGGCATCAAGGTCGGCGGTCATCAGGCTTCCTGCGCCTCGGCGGTCACGATCCTCACCTCGCTCGTCTTCGACCTGCTCGGCCCCCGCGACCGGCTGGCGGTCAAGCCGCACGCCTCCCCGATCTTCCACGCCATCCAGTATCTGCTGGGGAACCTCGACCAGCGGTACCTGACGACCCTCCGCGACTTCAAGGGCCTGCAGGCCTATCCCAGCCGCACGAAGGACCCCGACTACGTCGACTTCTCGCTGGGTTCGGTGGGCCTGGGAGCCATCGCGCCCAACTTCGCCTCGTTGGCCGAGCAGTACGTACACGGACGCTTCGCCGACGCGCCGGAGCCGACGCACCGCTTCGTCTCCACGCTGGGCGACGCCGAGCTCGACGAGGGCACGGTGTGGGAGGCGGTGATCGAGCCTGCGCTGGCGACCAGCCCGCGCGTGC
Source organism: Dehalococcoidia bacterium (assembly GCA_965207995.1). GTDB lineage: Bacteria > Chloroflexota > Dehalococcoidia > SHYB01 > SHYB01 > DAOUKH01. The sequence goes on from OZ242299.1 coordinate 224,874, forward strand.
TCTGGGTCGTGGACGTGAACCGGCAGAGCCTCGACCGGGTGATCCCCGGCATCCGCGTCCAGGTCTGGCGCGAGATGCTGGCGGCCAACGGGTGGCGGGTCATCGACGCCAAGTACGGTTCGCTGCTCGAGGAAGCCTTCGCCGCCCCGAATGGCGAGCTGCTCCGCGAGGCCATCGACTCGATGCCCAACGAGACGTACCAGCGTCTGGTGCGGGAGCCGGTCGACGTGCTGCGAGAGTGGCTTCCCCGCTACAGCCGCCACTCCCAGGACCTCGCCTCGCTCATCGGCGAGTGGGACGACGAGCACCTCCCGCGCGTCTTCCAGAACCTCGGCGGGCACGACTTCACCACCCTGCGTCAAGCCTACGCCGAGGCCGACGCCGCCGACCGGCCAAGCATCATCTTCGCCTACACCTTCAAGGGTTGGCGCCTGCCCACCGTGGGCGATCCTCAGAACCACTCCGTGCTGCTCTCCAACGACCAGTTGGAAGACTTCCGCAAACAGCTCGCGATCACCGATACCTGGCCCAAACCCGAGCCCGGCTCGCCGGAAGGCAAGCTCTGCGCCGAGATCGCCGAGGGCTCCCGCGTCGGCAAGAAAGCCGCGTCGGTACCGGAGTTACACGTCCCCGACGCGCTGGGCCACGCCTACCCACGGTCGATGTCGACGCAGCAGGCGTTCGGCGTCATGCTCGTCGGCCTGGCGCGGGAGTGGCCGGAGGTCGCCGAGCGCATGGTGACGGTCAGCCCCGACGTGGCGTCGAGCACCAACCTCGGCGGCTGGATCAACCGCGTCGGCGTGTGGAACGAGGAGGAGGGGGCGGAAACCCCGGAGGACACGACCCAACGCGCCCTGAACTGGCGCGAGCACGAGGGCGGACGCCACATCCAGCTCGGCATCTCTGAATCGAACCTCTTCATGCTGTTGGGGCAGCTCGGCCTCTCGCACGAGCTGTTCGACGAGCTCCTGCTCCCCATCGGCACCCTCTACGACCCATTCATCGCCCGCGCTCTTGAAGCGCTGATGTACGGCACGTATGTGGACTCGCGATTCATGGTCGTCGGCACGCCGTCGGGCATTAGCCTGAGCCGGGAAGGCGGGGCGCACCAGTCGATCGTGACGCCGCCGATCGGCATCGGCGTGCCGGGCATGGCCTACTACGAGCCGTGCTTCGCTCAGGAGCTCGAATGGATCGTGCTCGAAGGGCTGCGCCTCATGGCGCGCCGGGAGTCGTCGGTCTACCTGCGGCTCTCGACCAAGCGCATCGACCAGAGCTTGCTCGCGCTGCCGGAGGACCCGGAGGCGCTTGAGCGGCTCCGGCGGCAGGTGATCGACGGCGCCCACATGCTCTCGCCGGCGGGCCCGGGGGATGACACCGTCAACCTCTTCACCGCCGGTGTGATGGCGGAAGAGGCGATCAAGGCCCAGGCGCTGCTCGCCGAAGACGGCGTCGCCGCCAACGTCATCAACGTGACCTCGCCCGACCGGCTCTTCGAGCGCTACCGCCTGGCTTCCATGCGGCTCGCCGAGGGGGCCGATGCCGGGCGCTTCCTCGACGACGTGCTGCCGCCGCAAGCGGCGGGTGCCCCGGCGGTCACTGTGATCGACGGCCACCCCCAGACGCTGGCCTGGCTCGGCGGCGCATTGGGGACGCGCTGCCTGCCGCTGGGCGTCTCGCTCTACGGCCAATCGGGGTCGCAGAGCGCGCTCTATTCGGAATACCGCATCGACGCGGAGAACATCGCCGCCGCCTGCTTGGGAGCCCTCGAAGTAGCATAACGACGGCGGCTGGAGGAAGCTGATGACGACGACTACCTCCACGAGCCTCGAATCCATCCGGGCAGCGGTCCGCGACGTCTGCGCCAACTTCCCCGACGCCTACTGGCGAGACCTCGATAAGCGGTCGGAGTACCCCGAGGAGTTCATCAACGAGCTGACGCGCCTCGGCTGGCTCGGCGCGATGATTCCCGAGGAATACGGCGGCGGCGGCCTCGGGGTGACCGAGGGCAGCGTCATCCTCGAAGAGATCAACCGCTCCGGCGGGAATGCCGCTCCCGGACACGCGCAGATGTACACCATGGGCGTCCTGCTGCGCCACGGCAGCGAGGAGCAGAAGCGCCGCTACCTCCCCAGCATCGCCTCCGGCGAGCTGCGGCTCCAGGCCTTCGGCGTCACCGAGCCGAACGCAGGCTCGGAGACCACCCGGCTCGAAACGACGGCGGTGCGCGATGGGGACCGTTATGTCGTCAACGGTCAGAAGATCTTCATCTCCCGCGCCCGCCATTCCGACCTCATGCTCCTCCTCGCCCGCACCACGCCCTACGACGAGCTCGACAACAAGACGCAGGGGCTCTCGACGTTCCTCGTCGACCTGAAGGCCGCTGGAAAGAGCGTCGACATCCGCCCCATCGACACGATGATCAACCATCACACCACCCAGATCTTTTTCGACAACGTCGAGGTGCCCGCCGAGAACCTGATAGGCGAGGAGGGGCGCGGCTTCCGCTACATCATCGACTCGTGGAACGCCGAGCGCATCCTCATCGCCGCCGAGTGCGTCGGCGACGGCTACTGGTTCATCGACCGCGCCGTCGACTACGCCAACAAGCGCGAGGTCTTCGGGCGGCCCATCGGCGCGAACCAGGGCGTGCAGTTCCCCATCGCACAGGCCTACGCCAACCTCGAAGCCGCCGACCTGGTGCGCTTCGCCGCCGCGGAGAAGTTCGACCGCGGCGAGTCGTGCGGCAAGGAGGCCAACATGGCCAAGCTGCTCACCTCCCAGGCTTCGTGGGAGGCGGCCAACGTCTGCATGACCACCTACGGGGGCTACGGCTTCGCCGCCGAGTACGACGTCGAGCGCAAGTTCCGCGAGACCCGCCTCTACATGACCGCGCCGGTCAGCAACAACCTCGTGCTCGCGTATCTAGGACAGAACATCCTCGGTATGCCGCGTTCGTACTAGCGGGGCGCCGCCGCATCTCTCCCATAGCGGTCCCGGTTGTGGGGGAGCAGCGCCCTGCGGGCGCTCCGACGCGCCTGCGGCGCGCGCCCTCTCTCAGTCTCCCCCAGAGGGGGAGAGGCTGAAGGTGCTCCCCTACCCCTCCGCAACCTCGACTGAGTAGGCGTTCTTCATCGGCGCGGGCTTGTGGCGGCCCGTCTCCGAGGGGAGGCGCACGGGGCCGTGCTCGCGGGAGGGGAGGAGCGCGGTGACCCGGCCCGTCGTGGTGACCTCGCGGCGCTGGTTCTCGATCCACGCCTCGATCTCGACGTAGCGGTCGGGGCCGTCGGCCCACTTCGCGACGACCTTGCCCTGCACCCACGACGTGTCGGCGTGGTAGTTGAACTTGCGCGTCTCGTCGTAGCTCTTGAAGATCCAGCCATCGTCGCCCACCCAGTTGGAGAGTAGGTTGAGGAGCCACTGCGTCCGTACCCGGCCGTAGTCGTAGGCCCGCGCCATGCCCACGACCTTGGGGCGGTCGTTCTCCCAGTGCACGCGCTGGGCGGCGTCCCAGACGCCGTAGGGGTTCTTGGTGTAGAAGTTCGGCGTCTTGCGGCGGTTCAGATAGCCCAGGCGCAGCGGCTTGACGTTGAACTGCCCCATGCCTTGGCCCATGTGCCAGCAGATGATGTCGGTCGTAGTCAGCGGCCCCCGCACGATGGTGTCGAGATCCTGGCCCTCGGCCACGTCCTCCCAATAGCGGGGCTCATTCCCGCGGGGCCGCTCCCGCTCGTACGCCTCGTCGACGCGGGCGAGGTAGTCGTCGTCGTAGCCGAACAGCGGCGTCTCAAGGTTCTTGCCGCGCTTCTGCGACGCCTGCCGCTCGACGTGGAAGAAGTAGTTGATGAGGCTGGCGACCAGCCGTCCGTGCTGGTTGATGTACTCGTTGGTGTGGTGGATGAAGACGGAACGACCGCCGCCGAAGTCGCTGCGCTTCTCCTCCACCTTCGAGATGTAGAAGCGGCGCTCCAGCCGGTCGCCGGGGACCACCGGTTCGTAGAACTCCCAGCGGTTCCCCGCGTTGTAGTTTGGGACGCCGGAGAGCGCGCCGCGACCGGCATCGTGCACCTCCTTGGGAATCGGCGCGCTTTGGAAGACCCCCATCGTCTGCACGTAGGCCGGCGGAGCGATCACTCCGCCCCAGCGGGTCTTGGCGGCGTAAGCCGGGTCGGTGAAAAGCGGGTTGTCGTCGCCGCAGGCGTAGACGGCGTACTGGCGGATCGAGTCTTCCGTCGCTTCATAGTTATAGGGCGCCTCGCGGCGCGCCAAGACACCGAGCCGGTTGCGGTAGCGTTGGATGCCGTCCTCGGTGATCTTTCCCGACATCTCGCCGTCATCAGCCATCGACACCCTCCCGCGGGCTCGGCCATCGAGCCGCGCGCGGCGCATTATACGAGGCGGCGGACGCTCACACCCCGGAATCGGGGCAGACGCACGGCGTGGGCGTGGGCGTCGGCATCGACGCCGTCCCAGACGCAGCCGTGACTCCAAACGAGGGCGCAGCCGCCCGCAGCGCCGCGTCGATGCGCCGCGCCTGGAGGGCCGCCTCGGCCGCGTCTTCGTCGATGAAGGCCTCCTCGATGGCCAGCACGCCCTCGCAGATCGGCCTGGCGAGCTCGGGCGCCTCGGCGCGCAGCTTGGCGTCGACGGCGTGGGTGAAGGCGTGGACGCCGTCGGCGAAGAAGGCCTCGTCGGCGGCCCGCAGGTCGCCGGCCTCGGCGGCCTCGGCCGCCCGCACGAGGGCGCTCTCCGCGTTCACGAATGCCTCCGCGTCAAGCTCAAGGTCGACCAGCAGCGGAAGCGGACTGCCGCAGTCGCGGCCCCCGCCGCCGGAGCCCTGTCCGAACAGGATCAGGACGAGCACGAGCACCAAGGCCACGACGCCGACCGCCGCGCCCGCCCAGGTCTGTCTGCGTCCCATGCCGCGCCTAGCCATCCCCGTCAGCCTCCTCGATACCATAGCGCGACTGCAAATAGTTCAGGATGTTCCAACGGTCCTCTTCGCTGAGGCGGTCGGCAAAGCCGGGCATCGCCGACCCGAAGCCGTTAGACATCACCAGGAAGAAGAACCGGTCGGAGTGGAACGGGATGTGGATGCGGAAGTCCGCGGGGGGGATGGAGAGACCCGAGGCCGCCGGGCCGTCGCCGCGTCCGTCGTCGCCGTGACACGCCACGCATTCCTGGAAATAGACGGCCCGGCCCGCCCCAATCGAATCCGCGGTCGGCTCGATCGGATTCTCGCCGATTGGCCGGTCGCCGAATTCCAGCAGGCCCATGGCGGCCAAGACGATGAGACCCACCCCTAGCGTCACCGCCGCCGACTGCCCCACCCGCAGCGTCCCACGCACCGGCTCGGGAAGCCCCGGCCACCGGCTTACGCCAAGCCACACCATGAGCCCGATGAGCAGCACGCCGGACGCGGCCACGGCCGACCAGCTTCCCGCCGTCAAGGGCAGCGCCATGCTGTCGGTCGCCGCGCCCGCCGCGCCGGCCACCGGTACCGCAAAGAAGGCGGAGACGTCGTCCTCGCCGCGGCGGCGCAGGTCGGCCTCGACCTCCCAATCGCCGGGCTGGGTGAAGAAGGCTCCCACGGCGCGGAAGAAGTTCGGCGCCTCGCGCTCCGCGATCACCTCCGACGGGCCCAGGCTGGGGTCGGGCGGCTTGAAGCGGAGGCGAACGCGCAGAATGTCGGAAAGCTCCTCGCCGGCCGGCGGAAAGATGAAGACCTGGAACGAGTTCGTCCCCACCACGTTTGGAGCGATGCTGACATTGACTGAGAGGTCGCCCGCGGGCTGCGCCTCTTCGTAGCCGACGACGGCCTCGGCGCCGGCGGCGGACTCGGCTTCCTCGCGCGCCGTGGGGAACTGGAGCAGCACCGCCGCGACCACAACCACCGCCGCGATCATCGCCAGCTCGACGGTGGCGAGTCTTCCGAGACGGCGGAGCGCACGCCCGGCCTCCGCGCCCGCCCGTCCCGCCGCGGCAATCACCGCCGGACCAAGGACGACCGCGTTGACCGCGGCAATGGCGAGCAGCGGCGCCAGCAGTGCCAGCTTGGCAAGCAGGGTAACGCCGTAGCCGGTATCGACGAGGCCTCCGAGGGAGTCAACTTGAACGAAGGCGCTGAAGACACCCGTGGCCAGCAACACCAACACCGCACCGGCGGCGACCGCCGAGAAGCGCCCCAGGTGCGCTGCAGCGAGCGCAGCGCGTTCCTCATCGTGAAGGCTCCTGGACTGACGAATGACGAGGATGAGCTGCAGCAGCATCCCCGCCCACAGCGCCGCCGCGGCCAGGTGGATGAAGTCGGCGGCCACGGCCCAGAACGACCCATCGACCGAGGCCGCGTGGCTGATCGCCGCGAGGAGGAAGAGGCAGCCGAGGCCGGCGGCGAGGGCTAGGGCCTCCGCTCCACGCGCCAAGCCGGTGCGTCCCGATCGCCGCAGCGCGCACGCACCGACGATTGCGGCCCCGGCGACGGCGGCGGCAAGCTCCCGCTGCCACCAACGCGCGCCCCACGCCGTGTCCAGCGCGTCGCCCACGTTGGACAGGCCGCCGATTTGCGCCGCCTGCACGAGCAACTCGGCCGCACCGGCAATGAGCAGCACGACGGCGGCGAGTCCGAGCGTGAGGTAGACCGGCCAGCGCGCGCCTCCAGCGGGACTCACGATCAAAGCGTAGAACGCGCCGCCCACGAGGACGAACGCAGCCAGGTAGACCGCCCACTTTGCCGCCACAGGCCCGGCGGCCGGTCGGCCACCCGACTCCCCGGCGCCGGCAAAGCGTGGGCCGGCGGGCTCACCCCCGTCGGGCGTCAGAATCGTGAACGGGAACGAGCCCCGCAACACGTGACCGTCAATTTCGGACAACGTCTGCCAGACCACGACGTAGTAGCCGGGCTCGAGGCCGGACCGCAGGCCGACCCACATCTCGTGGTCGTTGGCTGCACTGAACTGCGTCGGCCCTTCGTCGACGCGCTCACCGAGCCCGTCGAGCACCTCGAGGAACGAGAGATCGCTGTTCAGCGGCTCGGTGAAGGCCGCGGTGACGCGCGCCGGGGCGTCGAGTAGCCGTGCGTCGGAGGGCGGGTCCGACCGTGTCGGCAGCGCGTGCGCCGACGCCTCCGTCGGCCCCAACAGTCCGGCGGCAAGCGCCAGCAGCAGGACCGCGGCCAACGCGGCCCCGATTGCGGCCTTCTGGGCTCGCGCCACCGGCTGCGCCTATCGACCGCGGCGCAGGGCCAACGTTGCGGCGGCGCCAACAACCCCGCCCATCACAGCGGCGATGAGCGCGATCAGCCACGCCGACCAACCGCCGTCTTCCTCGGGCGCCGGCGGCGGTGGAGGCGTCGCGGTCGGCGTTGGCGTCGCGGTCGGCGCCGGAGTCGCGGTCGGGGGCGGAGTCGCGGTCGGCGCCGGCGTCGGCGCGATGTTGGGCGCGGTGTCCGGGCCTTCGCCCACGTAGAAGTGGAAGGCGCCGCGCGCCTCCTCGCCGTCTTCGTCCGACAGCGTGTGCCAGATGACCGTGTACCGGCCGTTGGGCAGCGACGGTGGCAGCGCCGCGGAGACGCGGGCGCGGTCGTCGTCGTCCAGCACGGCCGGCGCGCTGACGATGTCGCCGGCGGCGTTGACCACGTCCAGCGTCGGGAGACCGCCGGCCCGCCGCAGCTCCTGGGAGAACCAGGCTTCTACACGCGGCGGCGACTCGGCGAGCACCGCGCCGTCGGCGGGCTCGGAGCCTTGGCTTCGCCCGTGCGCCTCAACGGAGGCGACGAGCAGCGCTGCCAGGACTAGGACGACGGCGATGCCCACGGCAAGCGCCGCAGCACGAAGGTAAACACGAATCGTCATATGCTCCCTTCCTCTCGAGGAGCAGCTTACTCCTCCGGCTGCTCGTCTATCTGAAACGAATCGGGCTAGCCGAGCGGCCGGGGCGGGGGCGAGGGAGGAGCGGCGGCGGGGTCGTCGTACACGAGACCGGCCGCCGAGAGTGGAAGCAGCAGCGGCGGCGCCAAAAGCGGTAACGACGGCGGCGCAATGCCGGGGGCGAGCGTCAGGCCTCCCGCCAGCACGTCGGGCGCGTACTCCACGAGCGCCGCGCCGGACAGAGCAGGCGAACCGGCGCCGGAGTCCGCGGGCGGGCTAACGGAGGCGTGCGGGCGGGTGAAGTCGTGGACGTGCCCCTGTTCGACTGTGCCGACGTGCCCGTGGCCCGGGATGCGCTCGGCGAACCGGCCGTCGAGCGACATGCCGAGCACCGGTGTGATCAGCGCCACCAGGAGCAGGGCCGCCGCCATCGAAAGTACCCGGTCGGCCCCGAAGCCGTCCAAGAGCGTCGTGCTCGTTGCCGCCAAGCGGACGTGCTCCTTCCGTCAGTCACACAGAGGAAAGGGTGTCCGCTCACTATACCACCGAGCCCTGAATGGGCCCGGATGGGGCGGCCCAGAACTACTCGTTGCCCTCGGGCCCCCAGCGGCGGGATGCGGCAACGATGAAGAAGCCCACCGCGAGTGCCTCGACGGCCGCCGCCACGCCGATCAAGCCCAGCGCAAAGTCCGAAAGCTCCTCCTCGGCAGCGGGAGGCGCAGGCGGAGCGGAGACCGGCGGTGGGGGCGGCGGCGTGGGCCGCGGAGTAGCCGCCGGCCGCGGGGTCGGCGGGGGTGTCGGCGTTGCCGTCCATATGGCCAGCGGCGTGGGCGTGGCCGTCGCCGTGGCGGTGGGTTCGGGTGTCGCCGTCGGCTCGGGGGGTGTCGGTGTCGCCGTCGGCTCAGGGGTTGGCGTCGGCGTGGCCGTCGCCGTAGGTGCTGGTGTTGGCGTCGCCGTCGGCTCTGGGGTGGGGGTGGCCGTCGGCACAGGCGTCGACGTCGCCGTCGGCCTGGGCGTCGCCGTCGGCAGCGGTGTCGGCGTCGCTGTCGGTTCAGGTGTCGGTGTCGCTGTCGGCTCGGGGGTCGGCGTGGCCGTCGGCTCAGGCGTGGGCGTCGCCGTCGGCTCGGGCGTCGGCGTGGCGGTCGGCTCGGGCGTCGGGGTCATCGGAGGCGCGAGCGTCCTCCAGGTGCCGTACTGCGACCAGGGACCCACGCCGTTGGCGTTCACAGCCCGGACTTGGACATCGTACGCCGTGTCCGGCTCCAAGCCGAAAATCTCGATCCACCGCCTGGTGATGGTGGTGTCGGTTACCTCGGTCCAGATGGGGTCGGTGATCTCCTTGTACCGGTAGTCGTAGTCGGTGATGGGAGACGCGCAGTCATCGCTCGGCTCCAGCCAGGTGACGGTGATGGTGGTCGTTCGGTAGCTGTCCACTCTGGGCGTGAGGGGTCTGCCCGGCACGCATTGCGCCTCGGCCGCGGGCAGGCTGACCAGGACTAGGACGAGCGCGGCGGCGGCGGCCACAATGGCCGAAAGCAGTCGCCGATACGACGCTATGGACAGGGAAAAAAGAATCGCCCTCGCCTCACCCAAACAACACAGTCCTACATTCCAGGCTACCACGGAAAAAATAAGCCGTCGCGTTGAAGCCCACTCCATGCCTCCGTCACATGCCGCCGGAAGGCGTGCGGAGGCGCCGCAGCGGCGGTGGCCGAATCGGACGGGCCGGTGGTATGGTTGGGCGTCTTAAGGAGGTGCCGGCGAATGAACGACCAGGAAAGCCGTGGAGTCACCGGGAAGACGCTCTACGAAGCCGAATTCGACCCGAAGATCACCAAGCACGGCCCCGTGGTGGCCATGCTCTGGGCCGTCGTCACGGTCGTCGGCATCCCCTTCATTCCGTTCGTGTTCCTCTTCGGCCTCTGGTACTACCCCGAGTTCCTTCGCCGCATGTCGGCCCGCCTCACCACCCACGCGGTCGAGATTCGCAAAGGGGTCTTCTTCCGTAAAGAGTCGACCATCCCGCTCGACAGGATCACCGACGTCCGCCTCTACGACGATCCGGTGATGCGCTTCTACGGGCTGGGCGGGGTCAAGTTGGAGACCGCGGGCCAGTCGGGGCAGTACGCCAGCAGCGAGGGAAACCTCGTTGGGGTGATCGGCGCGGCCGATTTCCGCGACCGGATCCTGCGCCAGCGGCAGCGGGTCGTGGACGGCGAGGAGGCACCGGCAGCCGCTCCCGCGCCGGCAGCCGCCGCCGCTCCGGAGGTCCTGACCGAAATCCGGGACATTCTCTCCAGGATCGAGGCCCAAGGCCGCCGGTAGGGCGGAATTCCCGGCCCGGGTCACAGGAGCGCTCATGCCTTCCAACGAAGTCCTCGTCGAGATCAAAGAGCGCGTCGCAACGATCACGCTCAACCGGCCCGACGTGCTCAACGCCGTCCACCGCGAGATGTTCGAGGAGATCCGCGCGGCGGCGCTAGAGCTCGACGACAATCCTAACGTCGGCGCCATCATCCTCACCGGCGCGGGCCGCGGCTTCTGCTCCGGCGTCGACGTCAGCGGCCACGACTTTGGAGCGAGCGCCGATAGGACGCCGACGGTCTACGCGTACGAGGGCGGTCCGGTCGGGATCTACAACATCCGCAAGCCGACCATCGCCGCGGTCGGCGGCCCTGCCGTCGGCGTGGGATTGGGCATGGCGCTCGCCTGCGACCTCCGCATCGCCTCCGACGATGCCCGCTTCACCACCGGCCTCGCCCGCGTCGGCCTCCCTTCCGTCGACGGTCTGGGCTGGACGCTGCCGCGTCTCGTCGGCGAGGCCAAGGCTCTGGAGCTCATCTACACCGCCGAGATGATCGACGCCAAGGAGGCGGAACGCATCGGCCTCGTGAGCTACGTCGTGCCGCGCGCCGAGCTGCAAGGGCGCGCCTTCGACCTCGCGCGGCGCTTCGCCGAGGGCCCGCCCTTCGCCGCCTACCTCTCGAAGTTCATGGTGCGGAAGGGCGCGAATCTTGAGTTCGAGCAGTACCTTCCCCACGAATACGCCGCCTCGCTCAACAACCGCTTCTTCGCCGGCCACGACATCGCCGAAGCCGCCCAGGCCCGCAAGGGAAAGCGCAAGCCCCACTTCAAGGGCACGCCGCTCACGCCGCGCGACGCCTCCACGCCCCGCGGTCACACCGAGTCCGACTCATCTTCCTGAGCCCGCCTTAGTGTTGGCCGAGCTCGGGGTCGAACTCGGTGCCGATGTGCCCCGCCTCCTCCAGCCGCGCCACCTCGTCCGCGCCGAGTCCTAGAAGCTCGCCGTACACGTAGCCGTTGTGCTCGCCGAGTCGGCACGGGGGTGAGCGGAAGCGGTTGGGGTAGGCCGCCGACTTCCACATGAGGCCGGGATAGCGGTGCTCGCCGGCGTCGGCGTGCCGCATGGTCTCGAAGAAGCCGCGGGCGTCGAGCTGGGCGTCGGCGTAGAGGTTGGGCTCGTCCATGATGGCGCCGGCCGCGACGCCGCCCGCCTGGAGCCGGCGCATCGCCTCGACGTGGCCCACGGTGCGCGTCCACGCAGCGACCTCGGCGTCCATCTCTTCTTGGTGTTTCCAGCGGGCGAGGACAGTGGCGAAACGCGGGTCGCCGGTGAGGTCGGGGCGGTCCATCGCGGCGCAGAGAGCACACCACTCGGTGTCGGTGGAGACCGAAACGGCAAGCCATTCGTCCTCTCCGGCGCAGGGGTAGGCGCCGTGGGGAGCCATCGTGGGATGACGGTTGCCAAGGGTGGTGGCGACGCGGCCGTTCATGGCGTAGTCGGCGAAGACCTCGCCGAGGAAGGTGGCGACGTTCTCGGTCTGGTCGAGCTCGATGAACTGGCCTTCGCCGGTTCGCTGGCGGTGGAGGAGCGCCATGAGGGCCGCGGCGGCGGCGGTCATGCCCGAGCCGGCGTCGGCGACGAAGGTGTTGTTGCGGTTGGAGGTGTCGAGGTCGGTGTAGCCCCAGAGCGAAGTGTGGCCCGCGACGGCCTCCATCTGCGGGCCGAAGGCGCGCCACTCCTGGTATTCGCCCGTGAGTCCGTAGCCCGGCATGCGGATCATGATGATGTCGGGACGGACTTGGCGCAGCGCGTCGTAGGTGACGCCGAGGCCGTCGAGCGTCTCCTTCGCATTGTTCTCGATGAGTAGGTCGGCGGTGCGGGCGAGGTCCCAGAAGATCGTCAGCCCGTCGGGACGGCGCAGGTCGACGGTCATGCTGAGCTTGTTGCGGGCGTGGCTCTGGAACATGGGGAACTTGTTCCAGGGGTTGGGCTCCGGCTCCCAATCGGGGTAGGCCGCGAGATAGCCCCCCTGGAGCAGGACGGCCTCCTTTGGCGGGTGGACCATCTGCCCGCGAGTGCCGCCGACGAACCAGTGGGTGGACTCGATGCGGATGACCTCGGCGCCCCAGTCGGCAAGGAACATGGTCGCGTGAGGGCCGGCCCAGACCTGCGTGAGATCGAGGACGCGAATGCCCCGCAGGATGTCCGCGCCGGCCGGCCCCGTGGGCGTCATACCACGCCCTCCGCGCGGAGGCGGGCAAGCTCTTGGGCGGAGAGGCCGAGGCGCCCGCGGTAGACCTCGTCGTTGTGCTGCCCCAGCACCGGGGCCGGGGAGCGCAGCCGCCACGGCGTCGCCGACATGCGGAGCTGCGGGCCGGTGTGGGTGACGAGGCCTGCCTCGGGGTGTTCGAGCTCATGCCAGAAGCCACGCTCGTGGAAGACGGGATCGGCCATGACGTGGTCCACGTCGTAGATCGGCGCGGTGGGCACGCGGACTCTCTGCGCCTCGACCGAGGCCTCGCGCATCGTGCGGGTCAGGAGCCAGGGGAGAAAGTAGTCGACGTCGAACTCGTCGGAGCGCCCCGGGCGCGTGCGCTCGGTCGCGTTGACGAAGCGGGGATCGTCACGGGCCTCGGGATGGCCGATGAGGTCGGTGAAGGCCTCCCAGCGCCGGGGGCCGCCAAGGGTCATGACGTAGCCGTCGGCGGTGGGACGGATGCCGAGTCCGAGGGCCGTCCCCGGCTGCAGGCGGTGGATTCGCTCTTTCGTGTGCTGGTAGGCGACGAGGTGACTGGTGCGGCGGTCCTGGCTGGCGGCCTGGGTCTCGAAGATGGCGAGGTCGATGTGGTCACCCGCGCCGAGGCGGACCGAGGCGTAGTAGCTCATCAGGGCGGCGACGGCCGCCGCCGACCCCGCCTGGTACTGGATGACGCGCCCGCCGAGCTTGGCCGGCTCGCGTTCCGGCACCCCAGTGGAGCACATCGCTCCGCCCATGCCGTAGGCGACGATCTCGGAGGAGCGCCAGCCCCGATAGGGGCCATTCTGGCCGAAGTTGGAGATGGAGACGATGGTGAGGCGGGGATACCGGCGGCGCAGATCGCCAGGGTCGAGCCCCAAACGGCGCATCGCGCCGGGACGGAACGACTCGACGAGGATGTCGGCGCCGTCGAGCAGGCCATGCAACAGCCGGCGTCCCGCACGGCCGGCGAGGTCAAGCGTCACCCCGCGCTTGTTGACGTTCAGCGTGAGGAAGAGCCCGCTCTTCTCGGGGTGTGGAACGTCGCCGGGGAAGGGACCAAGGCGGCGGGCGGGGTCGCCAACGCCGGGCCGCTCGACCTTCACCACGTCGGCGCCATAGGAGGCGAGCAGGCGGGTGCAGACGGGCCCGGCGACCAGGTTGGAGAGGTCGACCACCCGTACCCCGTCGAGCGGGCCGGTCACGCTGGTTTCCTCGAATGCCGCATCCGTTGCCGTGCTCCGCGCCACATCATCATGGTTCGCGGGCGGGTTGTCGAACGGACAGGCGTTCGGGGGTCCGGCCTCCTCTCCTCACCCGTAGGGGCGACTCTTGTGGTCGCCCACCCCCTCATCACCACCACCGCCCATCGAAACCCGCCATCCCTCCCCTGCACGGGCGCGCCGCACCGCACCCGTCCCTGGGGCGGGGCATCACCCTAACCCTCCCCCGCAGGGGGAGCACCTTAAACCTCTCCCCCTCTGGGGGAGACTGAGAGAGGGCCGGGTGGGGTCGCCCGCGCCACGCCGCCCTTGACAACCCCCAACCCCCTCCCCTACCATCATGAAAGAACATATGTTCCCTGGCCCGCCATCCGCGAACGCGTGCGCGGAACGTGGGCCGCCAAAGATCACCCAAAAAGGAGGACCCGGCCCGACCGACCACATACGCCCACTTCTCGGTGCGGCGCTATCAGTGGACACCGCCACCGTGGCGATAATGTCCATCCCGGCCCGTCCTCCCAACGGACCATAAGCCCGGAGGGTCGTCCCGCCTCTCGCCGGCCACGTGGCGACGACCTGCCTCCGTAACCGCTACGGACGGCAAAGACCCCGCGCCGCGGATACGCGGCCCGGGGGACCAATCCCCGTCTAGCCCACGGGGTGCGCGAACCGCCGGCCTCGCTTCACCCACCGTGGTGGACCGGACCGTCCGCTCCGTCGCCACAGACGGCGCGCGCAACGACCGCCCCGCGTGGCCCGGCCCCCCCCCAGGCCGTACAAATCAAAGAACGCCGCACCGAGAAGCAATCGCCTAGCCAAGGCAGCCTCCTCCCCAAGGAGCGAGGCGAAGGGCCACCAACCCGGCGAAGGTCGCCGGACTCCGCGGTCTTGCATCGCACACGCGGCGCGAAAGCGCGAGGACGGTCAGCCGCGCCAACGGTCGAGCCCACGCTCGTCCGCAGGCGCGATGCGTGGTGAGGCGCTGCGCAAGGACGGAGACCGCCCGTTCCGAGCGCCGCCGAACGGACGCTAGGGCTAGCAGCGCGGCTAAAACCTCCCCTTTGGGGGAGCCACCTTAAGCCTCCCTCCCTTTGGGAGGGACTGAGGGCGGGCCCGCCGCTACGGCACTTCGATTTCGAGGAGGGGGGCGTGTTGCTGTTTGCCGTCGATGTCGGTGTCGTCGGGGTTGCCGGCCATGACGTTGCGGGGGATGGTGACTTTGATGGCGGAGGCGGGTTCGTAGACGAAGACCCTGACCTGGTCGACGGGGACGGCGTAGAGACGGGCGACGACCGATGGCGACACCGCCTCGGCGTCGACGACGCGGCGGAAGTCTTCGGGGCGGTCGAAGATGACGTCGAAGGTGCGGAGGGATGCGCCGGCATTGGCGCTCCGCACGGCGCCGGCGATGTCTCGGAGCTTGGTCATGGGGCCGTCCTCTTCATGACGGTTAGAGGTCGACGATCTCCACGGTGGCGGTGTCGCGCCAGCTTTCGGGTTCGAGGATGTGCCAGACGCTCCACTCGTAGACCTCGCCGGCGGGGATTGCGCCGCCGGGGAAGGGCTGGGCGACGTTGCCGGCGGTGGTCAGCTTGCCGGGGAACTCGACGTGGCCGGCGACGGCGGCGTGCCGCGCCACGGCGGCCGTGGCGATCGACTGCTCCGCGGCGACGCCCTCGATCAGGATGCCGACTTCGTGGGCGGGCCGGTCGCGCAGCGGCTCGTTGGGGCCCATGACGGCGTCGCGGCCGTAGGTGCGGAATCGCACGGTGTAGCTGCTCCGCTCGATGCCGGCGATCTGGAGGTTCCGCTCCGCCGTGGCGCAAACCTGTTCGTAGAACTCGTCGAGGTGCTCGATGAGGGCAGGGTCGCGGGCGGCGATGATCTGGATTGAGCGGTACCCGACGGGGGCGGCGCCCTCGAGCTTCACCGTGTAGCGATCGGTGGGATGGAACTCCGCGCCGGAGACCCGCACCGAGCGTTCGTCGATGGCATCGAAGCGGGCGTTGGTGATGTCGAGGGTGCCGGATGGGAGGACGGTCTCGTAGGGGTCGGCGTTCTCGTAGAGGGAGACCGAGGCGACGGTGCGCGGGGTGCAGACGACGCCGGCCTTGGTCGGCTCGGCGACGAAGTGATCGCCGCGGAGGGTGATGAAGGCGCAGGAGCCCTCCTGGGCGGGCGTGGTCATGAGGGGGCCCTTGTCCATGGTGCGGGCGGCGTGCCAGGCGAGGCCCTGATGGAAGCCGGCGCGCAGCGGCGGGCCGGCGAAGATGGCGGGGTCGGTGCAGCGCCCGCCGACGATGACGTCGGCGCCCGCCTCGAGCGCCTCCATGAATGGCTCGACGCCCATCATCGCGACGATGTGGGCGCTGCGGTCGACGGCGTCCTCGGCGAGCGCCGGGACGGGGCCCATCGGTGCGACCTTGCCCTCGGCGAGCTTGGCCTTGATGTACGACTTGTCGACCTCGCAGCGGAGGAGGGCGAGACGGAAGCTGAGCCCCTTGTCTCCGGCGATGCCGTGGACGATGTCGGCGACGGCGTCGACCTGGACGTCGCCGCCCGCGGTACCCGCCGAGCCCATGATGAACGGCACGCCGATGGAGCGCGCCCCTTCGATGAGGGTGCCGAGGTCCTGCTGGGTGCCACGGCGGTTGAAGGAGCCGGTGCCGAGCTGGAGCGGGCCGAGGTCGGAGGTGCCGGCGTCGGAGGCGATGAAGTGGGGCCGACGGTCGAGGCCGGCCTTGAACCCCCGGTAGGAGAAGCCGGCCCCGACGAGGCCGATCGACATCATGCGCATCTCGTCCATGGCAGCCTCGGCGCGGGGGCTAATTCAGGTAGTCCCGGTAGTCTTTGGCGTGCTGCTCGATTTCGCGGCGGACGGTGTCTTGGTCGGCGCCGGTGGTGGTACGGAGGATGATGCGGTTGGCGCCGGCCTCGACGTAGGCCACGGCGACGTCGGGCCCTTCGGTCTCGCCGACGAGCATGGTGACGTCGAGCGATTTGGGGTCGCGGCCGGCGGCGGCGGCAAGCTCGTGGAGCTCGCGGATTTTCTCGCCGAGCGCCTGGGGGGTGAATCGGTGGGGAATCCAGCCGTCGCCGTACTTCACCACGCGGGGGAGGACACTCTTGGCGTAGCCGCCGATCAGGATGGGCGGGTTGGGCTGCTGGATGGGCTTGGGGTCGCAGCGCAGGAGGGGGAAGTCGTGGAACTCGCCGTGGAACTCGGCGCGCTCCTTCGTCCAAAGCTCCTTCATGACCAGGCAGGCTTCGAGGGACTGCGCCCAGGGACGGCGGACGTCGCCGCCCATAATTGCGGTCTCTTCCTTGTTCCAGCCGGTGCCGATGCCGTAGATGAAGCGGCCGCCGCCGTAGCGGTCGAGAGTGGCGATCTGCTTGGCGAGGAGCAGCGTGTTGCGCTCGGGCATGAGCAAGACGCAGGTGCCGAGCTTGATGTGGGAGGTGGTCGTCGCCGCCAGGGCCATGGCAACAATCGGGTCCATGAAGCCGGGCACCTGCCCGCCGGGAAAGACCGGCGAATAGCTGGCGCACTCGACGGGGGCAACGGGATGATCGGAGACCCAGAACGACTCGAAGCCGGCGTCCTCGACGTCCCTAGCCATGACGGCGGGATCGACGTTGACGGCGGGCGGCTCCGGCGGGTTGGGTAGCTGGACGCCGATGTTCACGAATGCGGCTCCGGACGGCTAGCCCATCAACTTCTTGGCATGGTCGTGCATGGCCTCGACGAACTCGTTCTCGGTGAGGACGGACGGCGAACGGACGATGAGGCGCTGGACGCCGGCCTTCTCGTAGCGCTCGATCAGACCGCGGTCGGTGCCCTCGCCGTAGGTGAAGGAGATGTCGAGGGCGTCGAAGTCGCGGCCGGCCTCGTCCATCAGGCGGCGGAGGCGTTCGATCTCGGGGGCCAGCTCTTCGGGGCTGTAGCGGTGGGGCAGCCAGCCCTCGCCGTACTTGACGACGCGCTCGAGGGCACGCTTGGCGATGCCGCCGATGAGGACGGGCGGATGGGGCTTCTGCAGGGGCTTGGGCGCGCAGCGCACCTGCGGGTAGTCGTAGAACTCGCCGTGGTACTCGGAGACCTCGTTCGTCCACAGGTCCTTCAGCACCTCGACGGCTTCGAGGGACTGCGCCCAGGGCCGCTTGGGGTCGCCGCCCATGATGACGCTCTCTTCCTTGTTCCAGCCGGAGCCGATTGCGAGGATGAAGCGCCCGCCGCTGTAGACGTCGATGGTGGCGATCTCCTTCGCCAATTGGATCGGGTTGCGCTCGGGCATGAGGAGGACGGAGGGGCCGAACTTGATGCGCTCGGTCACGACGGAGGCCCGGGCCAGCGCCATCATGGGGTCGAGGAATCCGGGCACCTGCCCGCCGGGAAAGACCGGCGAGTAGCTGGCGCACTCGATGGGCGCGATGAGGTGGTCGGCGACCCAGTACGACTCGAAGCCCAAGTCCTCGACTACCTTGGCGACGAAGGCGGGGTCGAGGTTGACGTGGGGGTAGATCGGCAGGGGGTGGGAGATACCGAACTTCATCGAAGGACTCCTCGTTCAGGGAATGGCGGACGCACCAGGCCGTGCTCCGCGTCGAAGTCGGGGGCGCTGACGAGTTGCCCCGTCATCGACGCGGGGGTCTGCAGCGCGAGGAAGACGGCGCTCTCCGCGGTGTCGTCGGGGAGGCGCATGCGCGGGTCGGCGGTCCAGTCTTCGTTGGGGCGGGTGTAGACGAGGCCGGGGTCAAGCAGGTTGACGGCAACGCCCGACCCGGCGACCTCGGCGGCCAGGGCCTCGCTGAACCGGTTGAGCGCCGCCTTGGACGCACCATAGGCGCCCCAACCGGGGCGTCCGCGGGTGGCGGCGCCGGAGGTCACGTTGACGACCACGCCGCCGCCCTGCTCGATCATCAGCGGCACGACCGCCTGGCAGGCGAGGAGGGCGGTGGTGCAGTTGACGTCCATGATGCGCTGCCACTCGGCGAGGTCGTAGTCGAGGACGGAGACGCTGCGGGACTGGGCGTTGGTGTGGAGGCGGTAGCCGCCGGCGTTGTTGACGAGGATGTCGATTGCGCCGAGCGCCTCGACGGCCCGTGCCGTCATCTGGGTGACCTGGGCGGGGTCGGTCAGGTCGGCGGTGAGGGCGTGGCCAGCCCGGCCCAGGGCGCGAATCGCGACGGCGGCTTCCTCGACCTCGGCGGAAGTGCGGGCCACGACGGCGACATCGGCGCCCTCGGCGGCGTAGGCCAGCGCGATGCTGCGGCCGATACCTCGTCCGCCTCCGGTCACGAGGGCCCGCCGCCCCTGTAAGCGCTGCGTCGCCACGATGGGGGAGGATGGCAGGAAGGCGCGGGTTCGTCAACTGCCCTCCCTCAGTCCCTCCCAGAGGGAGGGAGGTTTAGGTAACGCGGGCAGCCGCAGGGGTCTCGGCGGCATGGTACTTTATGTCGCGCAGCCGACTGAAGGACAGGTGCCGGTCTGATGGATGAGGCAGTCGTTTTCGCGGTGCTCTTGGTTGCTCTCGTCCTCTTCGTGACGGGCCGATGGCGCTACGACATCGTCGCCTTGCTGGCGCTCCTCATCTTGACCATCGCCGGCATCGTGCCCGCCTCGGAGTCATTTCGGGGATTCGGCCACCCGGCGGTGGTCACCGTGGCGGCGGTGCTGGTCTTGAGCCGGGCGCTGTACGAGTCCGGCGTCGTCGACGTCATCGTCAGTTGGCTATCGCGGATTCCCGAGTACTTCACGGCTCGGATGGCGTCGCTGGCCGGCCTGACGGCGTTTCTCTCGGCCTTTATGAACAACGTGGGTGCGGTCAGTCTCCTCATGCCCGTGGCGATACGGGTGTCGGCCCTCAGCAAGCTGCCTCCTTCGCGCTTCCTGATGCCCTTGGCCTTCGCGTCGCTGCTGGGCGGCATGACGACCCTGATCGGCACGCCGCCGAACGTCATCATCTCCAACTTCCGCCGGGAGGAGGTCGGCACCGCCTTCAGCATGTTCGACTTCACGCTCGTCGGGCTTGGCGTCGCCGTTGCCGGTGTGCTCTTCGTCGTCCTCGTGGGCTGGCGCCTCATTCCAAATCGGCAGACTCCCCTTGGCATGGGAGACACACTGGACATCGCCAACTACATGACCGAGGCGCGCGTGCCCGAGGATTCGAGATTCGTCGGGAAGCTCGTGCGCGACCTCGAGGAGTTGGCGGAGGACGACGTGGCGATCGCGGGCCTCATTCACCGAGGGACGGTCTACGGCGCGCCGTCGCCCTATCAGACCATCGACGCCAACGACGTCATCATCGTCGAGGCCGATCCGGAGGACCTCAAGGCGTTCATCGACAAGACGGGCTTCGTGCTTGAAGGGCCGGAGGACAGCCGCTCCGATATCGAACAGACCTTGGGATCGGGCGACGTCTCGATGGTGGAGGCCATCGTGAGCCCGGACGGACTCGCCGAAGGTAGGACGGCGAGAGACCTCCACTTACACGTCGCGTTCGGCGTGAATCTCCTGGGAGTGTCCAGGCAGGGTGCGAGGCTGACTCGCCGCCTTGGCCGCAACGTCTTGAAGGCAGGCGACGTGCTGTTGATTCACGGCAAGACGGAACTGGTGCAGGAGGCGTTGCCCAGGCTCGGACTGCTCCCCCTTGCCGAGCGCGAGCTTCGCATCGGGCAGCCCCGGCGGCTGGCCGTTCCCCTCGTCGTCTTCGTCGGCGCTCTGTTGCTCGCCGCCTTCGACGTGCTGTCCGTCCACATCGCCTTCGCGGCCGCGGTCGCCATCCTGCTCATGACCCGATTCCTCACCCTGCAGGCAGCCTATCAGGCGGTCGACTGGCCGGTCATCATTCTCTTGGGCGCCATGATCCCGGTGGGCGAAGCCCTGGAATCGACCGGCGGCGCGGCCCGGATCGCAACGGTAATCGCGGACCTAGACGGCTCCGTGCCGCCGTGGGTCATGCTCGGCGTGGTCCTCGTCGTCACGATGTTCCTCTCCGACCTCGTCAACAACGCGGCCGCGGTCATCCTGATGGCGCCCATAGCCATCGGGGTGGCGGTGACCCTCGGCGTCTCGACCGACCCCTTCCTGATGGCCGTCGCGATCGGGGGCTCCTCCGCCTTCCTCTCCCCCATCGGCCACCAGTCCAACACGATCGTGATGGGCCCCGGCGGCTACCACTTCGGCGACTATTGGAGGGTGGGTCTGCCCTTGGAGATCGTCATCGTTGCGGTCGCCATACCGCTGCTCCTATGGGCCTGGCCGTTGTGAGCGCCTAGACGAAGCCGCGAAGCTGGACCGCGCGGGCTACCCGCTCCACGCCGATGTCGAAGGCTGCCTCCCTCAGAGTCAGCCCGCTCGTTCGGGCGCGGTCCGTCACCGCGTGGTAGGCCGGAACAATCAGCTTGTAGAGCTCCTCGTTGACGCGCTCCTCGGTCCAGTCGAACTGCTGAATGTTCTGGGTCCACTCGAAATACGACACGGTGACCCCGCCGGCGTTTACCAGCAGGTCGGGCAGGGGCAGTATTTCCCGTTCCTGAAGGACCGCGTCGCCCTCGGGCGTGGTGGGGTGATTCGCCGCTTCGAGCACGACGCGCACGGGTAGACGGCGCGCCGTCTCCTCGGTGATCACATTTTCGACCGCGGCGGGAACGAAGACATCGGCTTCCATCGTCAGCACGTCTTCGGGGGCGCAAGCCTCCCCGCCGGGGAACCCTTCCACGGAGCCGTTGCACGAAACAAAGTACGTCAACTCCGGAATGTCCAGACCGGCGCTGTTGTAGACCGCACCCCGCACGTCGGCGACGCCTACGATTCGTGAGCCCTGCTCGTGCGCCAGGCGGGAGAACCACGAGCCCACGTTCCCGAACCCCTGGACGGTGATGCTCGCGTCCGTCAAGTCCATGGAAAGGTCCATCGCAGCTTCTCTCAGGACGAAGAGCGCGCCGCGCCCCGTGGCCGAATCCCGCCCCAGCGACCCGCCAACCTCCACCGGCTTGCCGGTCACAACCGGCAGGGTGTAGCCGTGGATCTGGCTGTATTCGTCCATAATCCAGGCCATGGTCTGGGCGTCGGTGCCCAGATCGGGCGCGGGGATGTCGCGATAGGGGCCCAGAACGTGTTGAATGTTCTGGGTATAGCGCCGGGTAAGGGCATTCAACTCCCGTTCGCTGAGTGCCAGGGGGTCCACCTGAATGCCACCCTTAGCGCCACCGAACGGCAGGTCGAGCAGGGCGGTCTTCCAGGTCATCAGCATGGCCAGGGCGCGGACTTCGTCCTCGTCGGCCATGGGGTGGTAGCGAAGTCCGCCCTTGTAGGGCCCGCGGGCGCCGTTGTGCTGGACGCGGTAGCCGTTGAACACCTCGACGCGTCCGTCGTCCATGCGCACCGGCAGCGACACCCTGACGTCCCGCCAGGGTTCCTCCAACATCCGGCAAGTCCCGGCATCCAGGCCCAGTCGCATCGAAGAGGCGCTGCAATGGCCCGTGACGTCTTCTTGGGCGCTGCGTTCTTTGTTCGGTGTAGTCATGTACCTTGTTCTACGACTTGCCCCAAGGCCGAGTTCTGCCAACGGGACTCACACCTCTAGTTTAGAACTAATGGCGGCAATGCGTGCGGCCGGCTTCCGGCGAAGCCTGGCAGCGCAGCCGCAGCCGCCTCGGGACTACGGCGCCGGCCAGAGCCGGAGGGCGTTGCCTCCCAGGACCCAGCCGCGCTCCTCTTCGGAGAGGAAGTCGAACGGCTCCTTGCCGAGCGCGGCGAGCTCCGGATAGGGACGGAAGCGGGTCACTGGATAGTTCGAGCCCCACATGAGCCGCCGCGGGCCGAAGCAATCGACGATGCGCCGAAAGTAGTCACGCTGCGGCACACCCTCCTGATCGACGCCCCATTGGTTCACGGCGGAGAACTTGAGCGACACGTGGGGGAAATCGGCGAGGGCGAGGAATTCGTCCGACGGCGTAAACGGCGGCGATTCCAAGTTGGGCATGAAGCCCAGATGATCGATGGCGAAGGGCTGGTCGGGAGAACGCTGGAGGACGGTGCGGACGCGGCTGAGGTCGGGGTGGCGGGAGCAGAGCGTGACCGGCACGCCGAGCTCGCGGGCCTTCGCGATGAGGCGGTCGCAGGGCGTTTCGTCGAGCCAGGAATCGTCATCCGTCATTGCGTTGAAGAGGCGGACGCCGCCCATGCCCCGCTCGCCCACCCAGTAGGCCAGACGTTCGACCGCATCGGGCTCGGAGACATTCACGCAGCAGACCGTGGAGAAGCGGCCGGGGTAGGCCCGCGCCATGTCGGCGGCGTAGGCGTTGTCGTAGCCGTGGGTGTTGGTGGCCTGCACGAGCACGGCGCGGCCGACGCCGGCCTCGTCCATGAGGGCGATCAGGTCCTCGCCGGTGAGGAGCAGGCGCTCCAGGCGGCGGGGTATCCACTCGCGCTCGATCGGATAGGCCTCGTGGTCCCGCGAGGTGACGTGGATGTGGGTATCGACGACCATCGCGTTTAGGGATCGAGCCGGTAGACGCGGACGGCGTTGTCGTGGAAGAGGGCGGCCCGTTCGGTTGCACTGAAGTCCTTGGTCAGCCGCTTGAAGGCATTCCACATCACGCCGTAAGAGAAGGACACCTTGTCGACCGGGAAGTTGCTTTCGAACATGCAGCGCTCGACGCCAAACTGCTCGATGCACCAGTGGATATAGGGGCTGATCGTAACGGCAAGTTCCGCCGAGGTGGGCGGGTCGGGCCGCTCGTGCAAGCCGAAGCCGCAGCGCGGCATGCCGAGGCCGCCCAGTTTGACCAACACATTCGGCGCCTCCGCCACGGCCGCGATGCCCCGCTTCCACGCCTCGAACGCCTCCTCTTGCGCGGCGGCGTAGGGCCCAATGCCGATCAAGCCCCCGACGTGATCGAGGATGATCGTGGTGTCGGGAAAGGCTCGCGCCAGGTCGGCGACTTCGGGAAGCTGGGGGTGGTAGACCCACGCCTCGAACGTCAAGTTCCGCGGCGCAAGGTGGATGAATCCCTGGCGGAAGGTGGCGTCCCCGAGTAGGCCGGGCTTCGGGGTCGTCTTGGCGATCTCGACCTCTGGTGCGGCGTCCCAGCTCGCGGAGTAGCGGATGCCGCGGAACCGGTTGGGGCTGGCCGCGATCTGGGCGTCAAGTACGGCGGCCACCGCGTCCCCGAGGGGCAGGCCGGCCTTGCCGACGATACCCTTGGCGATGCGGCACGGGCCGTAGTTGCCGCTGGCGCTCTGGGCCGCGATGCCCTGGGCGAACTCGGTCTCGCCGACGACGCGCATGTCGCGGGGGCCGTCGGCGCTATACATGGCCCGGCACTCCACAAAGACGGTGGAGACGACGTTATGCCCGCTGCTCACGTCGGCCACGATCTCGTCAAGCATGTAGCGGTTGCCGGGTCGGTCCCAGAGGTGGTGGTGCGGGTCGCAGATGGGGAGATCGGGGTCGATCGCCTCCTCGGCGACGCGGGCCAGCCAGGCGTCTCTCTCGCTGGTCACGGCTAGGCCTCGATCCCGGAGCGGTCGACGTCGAGGTGGAAGAGGCGGATGGCGTTCTCGCGCAGCATCTTGACCTGCTCGTCCTCGGGGACGCCGGCGAGGCAGGACTCGCGGCAGGCCTTGGAGTCGGGCCACGTCGAGGTCGGGTGGGGGAAGTCGGTCTCGTAGAGGATGTTGTCGACGCCGATGTGGTGCCGCATCTCGACGCCCAGGCGCTCGAACCAGAAGCTGGCGTAGACCTGGCGGCGGAAGGCCTCGCTGGGCTTGCTCCCCAGGCCGGTGGCGCGGACGTTCAGGTTCTCGTACTCGTGGTCGGCGGTCTCCAGCAGGTAGGGAATCCAGCCGATGCCGCTTTCCACGATCGTCACGTTGAGGTGGAGGAAGCGGTCGAGGACGCCGGAGAAGAGGACGTTGGTGACGATCTGCATGTGCGACGAGATGGAGCGGGTGGAGCCCATCGCGATCTTGGTAGTCCTGTCGTAGCCCGGCCAGGCCTCGAGGATGGGTACGGCGCCGATGTGGAGGCACATGGGGACGCCGAGGTCGGCGCAGGTGGCGTAGACCGGGTCCCACTGGCGGTCGTTGAAGTGAGGAAGGCCAAAGACCTCGGGCGCGCCGTGCCAGACGACGGCCTTGTGGCCGTTGCCGACGGCGCGGCGGATCTCGTCGCACGCAGCCTCGACATCCCACATGGGGACGATGGCCTGCGAGATGAAGCGCGGGCTGAAGGCGGTCCACTCTTCGGCGAGCCAGTCGTTGTAGGCGCGGAGGCAGGCGAGGCGGAACTCGTCGCTGCCGCCCTGCTGGAAGTTTTGGTTGGTGATCCCGGCGACGTTGGGGAAGAAGGCGTGGGTGTCGACGTGGTCGCGGTCCATGGCCTTGAGGCGTTCGGCGGGAACGTAGGTCTCGCGGGGGACCTCTTCCCAGCGTTGGGGCTCGGCGTTGCGCGGCGTCATGGCGGCGGCCACGCTAGCGACCTTGTGGTTGGAGAAACGGGCGAGATCGCCGCCGATGAACCAGTGCTCGGTGCCGTCGGCTAGCTCGGCGATGTGGGGGATGTCGTCACCGAAGCGGGCGGCAGACATCCGGTTCGTCCAAACGTCGCGGTCCTCTTGGATGTGCTCGTCGGTGGAGACGACGCCGAACTTCAACTCCAGCGTAGCCATCGCGCGTCACCTGCCTCTCGCCGGATAGGGGCGGACGCCGCGATAGTACGGCGGCACCGAGGGAGCGTCAACGAGCCGGGCGGCGGTCAGTTGTAGGCGGCGCTGACGGGGGCGTCGACGTCGAAGGGGCTGTTGTACCCCTCGCGGTCGCAGAAGTCGCGGACGGCGGGGATGACCTCCTGGCCCATGAGCCGGATGCAGGTCTTGGAGTCCTCGTGGTTGACGCGGCCGTCGTTGCCCCAGAGGCAGAGGATGCCGAGCTCGTTACGCTGGATCACTTCCTTCAACTGCTCGATCATCTGGTCGGGCGTGCCGTAGAGGAGGGTGCGGTCCTTCAGGCGCTGTTCCAGGGGCGGCGGCTTCGGCCCGGGGCGGCGTCCCGCGGCGACCTGGATGAGTGGGGTGCGGTTCCCCGGCGAGCTATAGCCCGACGGCGTGCCCCACACCGGGTGGGTGAGTCCGGTGAACTCGCCGGCCATCCACAGGAACTCTTGCGCGTTCCGGTACGCCTTCTCCTCCGTTTCGGCGACGTGGCACTGGAGCAGGACGCCGAAGTTCTCCGGGCCGGGCTCATAGCCGACCTCGCGGGCGCCCTCGGCGTAGAGGGCGCGGATCTTGCGGTTGGTCTCGTAGTTGGTATTGAGGCCGATGTAGGGGTAACGGTGCTTGGCGGCCCAGGTGACGGTCTCGCGGCTCGATATGCCGGGGATGAAGATGCGCGGGTGCGGCTTCTGGAGCGGCACGGCCCAGGGATTTACGACGCGGAACTGGTAGTGGCGGCCTTCCCAGCGGAAGGGGCCGGGCTCGGTCCACGTCTTGATCAGCAGGTCGTGGGCCTCCTCGAAGCGGTCGCGGTTGTGGAGCGGGTTGACGTTGGCCTGGATGTTCTCGACGCCGCCCCCGCGCACCAGGCCGGAGACGAGCCGGCCCTTGGAGATCATGTCGACGATGGCGAGCTCTTCGGCGGCGTGCACGGGGCTTTCGGTGATCGGCAGGGGATAGCCAAGCAGGACGATCTTCACGCGTTCGGTCATGGCGGCGAGGATCGAGGCGAAGATCATGATGCGGGGCGACATGCAGAAGGGCGCGGTGTGGTGCTCGTTGAGCATGATGCCGTCGAAGCCCACCTCGTCGACGAGCCGGTATTCCTCCAGCCGTTCGTTGTAGAGGCGGCTGCCCTCGACGGGGTCGAAGTACTTGTTGGAGAACATGAGCGCCGTGACGCCGAGCGACCGTCCCCCGCCGATGGAGACGCGCTCATCGACCTTGTCCTCGGGGTAGGCGTTCATCGGCTGCTCGGTGAAGTACATGAAGTGCATCGGTGGTCTCCTGGTTGGGAGTCGAGTTCGCGAGGGAGGGTGTCAGGCCAGGTGGCCGAGGCAGAGCTCGGCGAGCTCGGCCGGGCGCTCCAGGTCGAGCGCATGGCCCGCGGGCAGCGCCTCCAGGCGGGCGTCGGGGAGGGCGTCGGCGAAGGCGCGGGCGCAGGCATAGGGCACGACGGCGTCCTCGGTGCCGGCCACTATCAGCGTCGGCGCCTGAACCCCCGCCAGCAGGCCGGGGAGCGCGCGGTTGTACATGTAGGGACGCCAGGCGATCCGCGTCGACATCTCACGGTCGGTCTCCCACGCCTCAAGCTGCTCGAACGGAGGCTCGGCGCCGTAGACCGCCTCGAACACCGCCGGGTCGCTAAACATCTGCTTGGCGTAGGTCTCGGAGTTCACCAGGAATTGGTCGAAGATCTCGCCCTCGCTCGGCAGGATCCCCATCGGGTTGACCAGCACCAGCGACTCGAACCGTCCGTGGTCGAGGGTTGCCATCTCGGCGGCGAGCCAGCCGCCGAATCCGTGACCGACGACACGCACCGATGCGAGCCCCAGCGCGCTCAGGACTGCCTGGTAGACGGCGGCGACGTCGCGGACGCTTTCCAGCCAGGTCCAAGAGGCGGCGTCGGAGCCGTGGAAGCCGGGATGCGAGGGAAGATAGACCGTAAAGCGATCGGCGAGCTGGGCCTCGAAGCGCCCCCAGCCGGGATGGCCGTTGTCGCGGTGCAGCACGAGGAGGGGGTCGCCCTGCCCCCCTTGGAGTAGGCGCATCGTCCGGCCGAGCACTTCGATGTCGCGCTCGGCCGCGGGCGTAGTAATGGCGGGTGTGGTCACGGATGATCTCCATCGCCCGCCGGGGCCGGGCCGCCGGTCTCGGGCCCGCTTATGTTGCAACGGAAACGCCGCGAAGGAAAGCCCGCCGCGCCTTTCCCGCACGGGCGGGCTGCGCTACGCTTGCCGCCGGGGGGAGACTTCGGCTCCCAGGAGGTTGTGATGGACTTCAGGTTCACCGAGGCGCAGCAGCGCTTCCGCCAAGAGGTCCGCGACTTCCTGAGCGATGAGCTTCCCAAGACCACCGGCGAGATCGGCATGGGGGCGGGGTGGTCGCCCGATTTCTCCAAGGCGCTGGCGCGGCGCGGCTGGATCGCTCTCCCCTGGCCCAAGGAGTACGGGGGCCTAGCCCGCGACCACATCGACCAGGCGATCTTCAACGAGGAGATGGCCTACCACCGGGCGCCGATCGGCGCGCACCGGCGCGGCATCTTCTACGCCGCGCCGATCCTGATGATCCACGGCACCGAAGAGCAGAAGCAGGACTTCCTGCCCCGCATCGCCCAGGGCGACGCCTATTTCTGCCAGGGCTTCTCCGAGCCCAACGCGGGCTCGGACCTCGCCTCCCTCACCACGGCCGCCGTCCAGGACGGCGACGACTTCGTGGTCAGCGGATCGAAGATCTGGACGTCGGACGCCCACCGCGCCGACTACATCTTCCTCTCCACGCGCACCGATCCCGACGCGCCGAAGCACAAGGGAATCACCAACTTCATCGTCGACCTGAAGACGCCGGGGGTCACCGTCCGCCCGCTGATCAATATGATGGACACGCACGGCTTCAACCAGGTCTTCTTCGACAACGTCCGGGTGCCCCGGCGAAATCTCATCGGAGAGCGCGACCGCGGCTGGTACCAGTCGGCCCAGCTTCTCGATTTCGAGCGGTCGAGCATCGCCGTCTTCGGGGGGATGCGCCGCACCGTCGAGGAGCTTTCGGCGCTGGCGCTGGACGGGCCGTGGCGGGGCCGCCTTGACAAGTACCGGCGCATCAAGCACCAGCTTGCCGAGCTGGCGATCAAGTGCGAGATCGGCCGGTGGATGGCGTACAACATCGCCTCGATGCAAACCCGCAAAGAGGTCCCCAACCGGGAGGCATCGACGGCGAAGCTCTTCTCCAGCGAGCTCGGCCAGCACGTAGCCGCCGTGGGCATGGAGGTCGTCGGCCTCTACGGCCAGCTGAAGCAGGGCGCACCCCACGTCCCCTGGAACGGGCGTCTGCACCGCGCCTACGTCTCCGCCATCGCGGCGACGATCGGCGGCGGCACCTCGGAGATCCAGCGGAACGTCATCGCCACGCGCGGCCTCGGCCTGCCGCGGTAGGGAGCCGCCGGCGCGCGTTCCGCAGTGAAAGAGGAAAAACGATTCTTGAAATCGAGCGGCGCTCCCTATTCCAACGCGGGGGATCGTCGGGTACACTAGAGGCCGTGCGTCAGCTCTCGTCTCTCCCGCCGTACTCGTCCCCACCATCCACGAGCGCCGCGCTCCGGTGGGACGCATGACCGCTTCCCTGATTGACGGCAAGGCTATCGCCGCGGCCATTCTCGATGAGGCCGCCAAGGACGTGGCCGCGCTCCGCGAAGAGGGCATCAACCCAGGCCTCGCCGCCGTGCTCGTCGGCGACGACCCTGCCTCCCACGTCTACGTCCGGAACAAGATCAAGGCGTGCGGCCGGGTGGGTGTGGACAGCCGCGTCTTCACGCTGCCGTCTTCTTCCACCCACCGCGACCTCCTCGACCTCGTGCACTCCCTCAACCGCGAGGATGCCTTCCACGGCATCCTCGTGCAGCTTCCCCTGCCGCCCCACCTCGACCCGTTCCCGATCATCGAAGCTCTCGACCCCGCCAAGGACGTCGACGGCCTCCATCCGACGAACATGGGGCTGCTCGCCGTGGGCCGGCCCGGCTTCGTCCCCGCGACACCGGCGGGCATCCTCCGCATGCTGCTCCACCTGGGCGTCGACCCGGATGGCAAGACGGTCGTCATCTGCGGGCGCAGCAACATCGTGGGCAAGCCGCTCGGTCTCCTCTTATCTCAAGAGGTCGAGCACGCCGCAAACTCCACCATCATCCTCTGCCACACCCACACCCACGACATCGGCTCGCTCATGCGCAAGGGCGATATCCTGGTGATTGCCACCGGCGATCCGCAGTGGGTCAAGGCCGAGATGGTCCGCCCCGGCGCCGTCGTTATAGACGTCGGCATCAACCGCGTGCCGGACCCGGCGGCGAAGCGCGGCTACCGCCTCGTCGGCGACGTCGACTTCGACGAGGTGAAGGAAGTCGCCTCGATGATCACGCCGGTCCCTGGGGGAGTCGGCCCCGTGACCGTGGCGATGTTGGTCCACAACACGGTACGCGCCGCGCGCCGCGCCGCGCCGGCCTCCCGGTCCGCCGCCCTTTCCTAGGCCCTTTGCTTTACAAAGGCAAGCGCCCGAACCTATAATTCTCGTTACCGTCGGGGCGCGGCACCCTACTCCCTCTTCCTAGGAATCAGTGTCGCGCCGCCTGCTCCCTTTTCGGTGGGAGCGGGCAGGGTGAGGGCTGGCCTTATGACCCAAGAACCCGTCTTCCTTACCCCCCAGGGCATGACCAAGCTCCACGAAGAGCTCGACGATCTGCGCAACCGGCGCAGGGCCGAGGTCGGACGCAAGCTGCATGCCGCCCGCGACCTCGAGGTCACCGGCGACGCCCTCGTGGACGCCGCGGTTGAGGAACGGGCAAAGATCGAGGGCCGTATCCTCGAAATCGAGAACATCCTGAAGCATGCCAAGGTCGCTCGTCACGACCGGGCGACGCAGCGCGCCGCGATCGGCTCGACCGTAACCGTGCAGCATGAGGACGGGGCGGAGGAGACCTACACCATCGTGGGCCACCTAGAAGCCGACCCCAAGGCAGGTCGCATTTCGAACGAGAGTCCGATCGGCAAGGCCATCCTCGGCAAACGTTCCGGCGACGCCGCCCGCGTCGCGGCACCCGCCGGCGCCACTAAGATCAAGGTGCTCAAGGTCGCCTGACCCGCGCACACTCCCCCGTGCTCTCTCCGCCGCCCATTCCGACCGAGAAGCCATGCTCTCCCTCGAACTGATTCGACGCGACCCCGACTCCGTCCGTGCCGCAATGGCCCGGCGTCACGAAGACGCCCCCATCGACCGGCTCGTTGAAGCCGACGCCGAGCGTCGCGCCCTGATGACCGAGGGCGAAACGCTCCGCGCCGCCCGCAACGAAACGAGCAAGAAGCTCTCGCGCATGAACCCCAAGCCGCCGGATCTGATCGAGGAGATGCGCGGGGTCGGCGAGCGCATCAAGGACCTCGAATCAAAGAGCGGTGCGCTGGGGGCGGAGATTGATGAGATGCTCGCCCGGCTGCCCAACGTCGCCGCGGCCAACGTCCCCGACGGCGAGGACGAGACCGGCAACGTCGTGCTCAGCGAGGACGCCGACCTTCCCACGTTCGACTTCGAGCCGCGTCCCCACTGGGAAATCGGCGAGACCCTCGGCATCCTCGACTTCGAGCGCGGGCAGCGCATCTCGGGGTCGCGTTTCTACACCCTCACCGGCGCCGGCGCCAAGCTCCAGCGCGCCCTCATCCAGTGGATGCTCGACCGCCACATCGACCAGCACGGCTACACCGAGGTCTACCTCCCGTACATGGTGCGGGAGCAGACGATCTTCGGCGCAGGGCAGCTGCCCAAGTTCCGGGACAACCTCTACCGCGACGCCGAAGAGGACTACTGGATGGTCCCCACCGCCGAGGTCCCCATCACCGGACTCTACGGCGGCGAAATCCTCCCGCCGGGCACGCTACCCCTGAAGCACGTCGCCTACACCGCCTGCTTCCGCCGCGAGAAGATGTCGGCGGGCAAGGACATCCGCGGCCTGAAGCGGGGCCACCAGTTCGACAAGGTCGAGATGTATCAGATCGTCGAGCCGGAGGACTCGGCCGTCGCGCTGCAAGAGCTCATGGCCCACGCACAAGACATCGCCGGCGCGCTCGGCCTGCCGCACCGCCTGCTCCAGCTCTGCGCTGGCGACCTCGGCTTCGCTGCCGCCGAGTCCTACGACATCGAGGTGTGGGCGGCCGGCTGCGGCGAGTGGCTTGAAGTCAGCAGCTGCTCGAACTGCACCGACTTCCAAGCGCGCCGTGCCAACATCCGTTATCGCACCGAGCAGGGCGCTCGTCCCGCCTTCCCTCACACCCTCAACGGCTCCGGCCTCGCCCTGCCCCGCATCATGATCGCCATCCTGGAGAACAACCAGCAGGCCGACGGCTCAGTCCTCGTGCCGGAGGCCCTGCACCCGTACACGGGGTTCGATCGGATCGCGGCGGGTTAGGGGGGCTGACCACCCCATTCGCGTGCCGAAGCGGCAGCGGTGTACACTCGCTGCGCGCTGCGTGGCGATGCGGGGAGGCTGCTCTTGACATACGAGTTCATTCGATATGAGGAGCCGGTGGAGGGCGTCGCGCTGGTGACGCTGAACCGGCCGGAGCGGCTGAACGCGCTGCACCGGCCGATCCTCGAAGAGGTGGCCGCCGCGGTCGCGGAGATCGAAGCAGACGACCGCATCCGAGTCTGGCTACTCACCGGCGCGCCCCGCGCCGACGGGCGGCCCTGCTTCTCGGCGGGGGCCGACCTGAAAGCGGCGGGCGAAGGGCTGGCCCCCGCGGGCAGCCTGGGCTACGAGCTCGCCAACGACATCGACGACATGTTGAAACCCTCGATCGCCGTCGTCGATGGCGTGTGCAGCACCGGCGGCGTCGAGCTCGCCCTGGCCTGCGACTTCCGGCTGGTGGGCAAGGCGGCGCAGATCAGCGATTGGCACCTCAAGAACCTCGGTACCGGACTCGGCGGCTGGGGCGCGAGTACTCGCTGGTCGCGCCTCGTCGGCACGGCCAAGACGAAGGAGATCGTCCTCACCGGCAAGGTCGTGGGCGCCGAAGAGGCGGAGCGCATCGGCTTCGCCACCGCGATGCACCCCAGCGCCGAGGTCATGGACCGCGCGCTGGAAATGGCGCGCACCATCGCGGCGATGAGTCCGGCGGGCGTCCGGCTGACCCTGTCCCATCTCGACCGCAACCAGGACATGAGCCGTGACCAGGCCCTGCGCTGGGCTCAGTTGGCCATGAAGTGGTTCGGGATGTCGGGAAGCTTCGAGGAGCGGGCCAAGCGCGCCATCGAGAAGCGCGAGGGGGGCGGCTAGCGCCGCAGGTAGCGCTCCGGCGGGTCCTCGGCGACGACGCGGTCGCGGTAAAGGGCGTCGACCTCGCCGGCCTCCATACCCAGGAGTCGTTCCAGCACCAGCCGGTTGTGCTCGCCGTAGGCAGGGCTGTCACGGCGGATGACGCCCGGCGTCCGCGAGAAGTGCCAGGGCATGCCGCTGTGGACCCAGGCGCCGACGCGGCGGGTGGGGAGCATCACGTAGAAGCCTCGCTCGTGGGCGTGGAGGTCGCTGATCATCTCCCAGTTCGCGAGTACCGGCCCGGCGGGAACGCCCGCCTCCTGCAGCCGCCGCGCCGCTTCGTAGTGGTCGAGGCCGGCGCTCCAAACTCGCAGGACCTCGTCGATCTCGTCGTGGGCGGCGCGGCGGCCCTCGACTGAGTCGAAGCGCGGCTCGTCGAGGCGGGAGTCGCCGACGACTTCACGCAGGCGGCGCCACTCGTCGTCCGATCGCACCGTCAGGACCATCCACGCGTCCTCGCCCATGCAGGGGTAGCAGCCCTGGGGCGCGAAGCGGAGATGACGGTTGCCCCGTCGCTGGGGAACGCGGCCGGTCAGCCCGTAATCCATGAACGCCTCCGAGCAGAAGACGATGCCGCCTTCGTTCAGGGCCATGTCGATGTACTGGCCGCGGCCGGTGGCGTCGCGGTATTCCAGCGCGGCGAGGAGTGCGACGGGCGCATGGACGGTGGCGATGGGGTCGGCGTAGTAGTTGGTGGTGTTGTAGGGCTGGTCGTCGCCGGCGTAGCCGGTCAGCGAGGCAATCCCACAAGCCGCCTCGATATTCGAGCCGAAGGCGCTGAAGTCGCGGCCCGGCGGCGTCTGCCCGAAGCCGGAGATCGAGAGCATGATGATCGC
This sequence comes from Dehalococcoidia bacterium, assembly GCA_965207995.1. Classification (GTDB taxonomy): domain Bacteria; phylum Chloroflexota; class Dehalococcoidia; order SHYB01; family SHYB01; genus DAOUKH01. The sequence goes on from OZ242299.1 coordinate 258,405, forward strand.
GGGGTTGACCGCCTTGAGCACGGGATATTCGAGGTCGAGATTGCGCATGACGCGCGGCGTGTTGTTCTCGACGACGATGTCGGCGTCCTCCACGAGGCGCAGGAAGATGCCGCGGCCGCGGGGTGTGGAGAGATCGATGGAGACACCGTACTTGCTACGGTTCATTTCCAGGAAGTAGCTGCACCGGTCCCAGTACCGCTCGAAGCCCTGGTTCCCCGCGAACTGACCGGTGCGAGCGGCGAGGCGCGTCGGGGACTCGATCTTGATGACTTCGGCGCCGAGGTCGCCGAGCATGCGGCAAGTCACCGGCCCGGCCCAGTTGTTCGTGATCTCGAGGACGCGAATGCCTTCGAGCGGCGCTCGGTCCGGGCCCGGCGGCTCGATGGGTGGGCGCGGGGAAATAGCCGGTGCGGTCTGCGATCGCGACTGGCGCGGGCTCCAGCCGCCGGTGTGCTCGCCGAGCAAGGGCGCGGGCCGCCGCACCGCCGCCGGGCTCTCGGAAAACAGGTAAGGGAAGCCCGGCAGCGCGACCTCGCCGGCGGCGGAGTGCTCGACCGTCGTGGGCCAGCCGCGGGCCCGTAGGTGCGGCGAAGCCATGTGGTCGGCGACGTCGTAGGCGGGAGCGACGGGCAGGCCGAGCTCCTGGGCTTGCTCGAAGGCCTCCTCCTTGGTGACCGTGGCGCACCAGGCGCGGAGCACGTCGAGCATGGCGTCGCGGCGCTCCGGCGTCCAGTCTCCCTCGGGGATGAAGCGGGGGTCGTCGAGCAGGTCGGGGCGCCCGGCGAGCAACAGGAAATTGGGGTTGAGGGAGGTCGCCTCGAAGTGGACCCACCCGTTCTTGCAGCGAAGGAGCTGCGAGCCAGTGCGCTTCTGCTCCTCCCCGAGAAAGACCCAGTGGGTCGTCGTCCAGTTGTGCGCCGCCAGCATCGCCTCCATGACGGACTGGTCGATGTGCTGGCCAAGGCCGTCGATGCGGGCGAGGCGCAGGGCGACGAGCGACACGATGGCGGCCTGGCCTCCGGCATGCTGCTGCGCTTGATGGTTGGGGGTGAGCAGCGGCTCGCGGTCGGCGCTGCCCACGAAGTGCATGTAGCCGCCCATGGCCCAGTGGACGATCTCCTCCCCCTGCCAGTCCCTGTACGGGCCGGTGAGACCGAACTCGGTGACCGACGTCACCACCAGCCGCTCGTCCAGCGCCATCAGCGACGCGGGGTCCAGCCCATCCGGCGCAGGGGTCGACGGCGGGCGGCTCTCGACGACGAGGTCGGCCTCCGCGGCCAGGGCGCGCCCGCGGGCGCGGCCCGCGGGCGTGGCAGGGTCGAGGACGACGCTGCGCTTGTTGGCGCAGAAGTAGAGGAAGAGGCCGCTCTTTTCCAGGTGGGGCTCGTCGTCTGGGAAGGGGCCGGTGCGCCGCAAGGGATGCCCGTCGGGCGGCTCGACCAAGATCACCTCCGCGCCGAGGTCGGCCAGGAGCCGGGTGCAGTAGGCTCCGGCGATGCTGTCGCTGAGGTCGAGGACGCGGACGCCGGCAAGGGCTTGTTCGGGCATGAGTCGTTTAGCTTCCGAGGTCAGTCGTAGCGCGGAGAGTATAGACGGGGTTCAGATAGGTCGTACGGTGTCGCGCTTGCATTCCCCCTCATGTATATTTGCCATGTGCGCGCAGATATAATGAGCGCGCGACACTCGCAGAGGGGGTTCCCATGACTACCACAGGTGAACGGGGCGTTTACCAGGCCGAGGTCGAGGCGAAGCTGCCCTACTTGGCCTTCGACGCCGACAACCACATCTACCCGCCCGAGGATGCCGAGGTCCGCTTCCTCGAGAAACAGTACATCGAGCGCGTCTTCCCCGGCGGCAAGACGCACCTGACCACTACGGACTTCGTCGGCGACGAGCACAAGGCGAAGACGCTCGGCTTCCACACCGTTGGCCTGCACGGCGGCACCAATCCCCTCGAACTTCCCGAGATGAAGGGCGACATCCCCGTCCCCGGCGCTATGCTCAACAAGATGAACGCCGGCAAGGGCCTCGACAAGGAAGGCCTCGCGAAGCTCGTGGAGACTTACCGCGAGATGGAGCCCGCCTTCGAGGACCACGATCTCCGGCTCGCGCTCATGGACTCTCAGGGAGTCCAGGCCGCCGTGATCCACGCGGGAAGCAGCGCCGAGGCCCCCTTCCAGAACCATGACGCCACCGCCGGCTATGCGGCGGCGCGCGCCTGGAACCGCTACCTCGAATCGGACTGGGGCTACGCCTATCAGGAGCGCATCTTCACCCCCTGCTACATCCCCCTCTACGACGTAGACCTCGCCGTCGAGGAGCTCGACCGCTGCATCAAGCAAGGCGCGCGGCTCGTCGGCCTCAACGCCAAGGGTTCGTACGGCCGCTCCCCCGCCGACCCATACTTCGACCCGTTCTGGGCCCGCGCCAACGAGGCCGACCTGAACATCGTCGTCCACCTCGGCGCGACCCTGAACCACCGCGGCGCCGAATGGAGCGAAGACCCGAACGGTCAGTACGCCGGTTTCAACGCCTTCCAGTGGCTGACGCAGTGGAGCGACTTCCCGATCATGGAGACCACGGCGATGCTGGTCTTCCACGGGCTACTCAACCGCTTCCCCAACCTGAACGTGCTGATCGCCGAGTTCGGCGTGCCGTGGGTGCCCTACTGGGTGCGCAAGCTCGACCACGCCCACCTGGCAGGTCGCAAACCCAAGTGGGGCGGCGACCTCACCATGCGTCCCAGCGAGCTCTTCAAGAGCCGCTTCGTGGTCGCACCGTTCCCCGAGGAGAACGTGCAGCGCGCCATCGACGTGATCGGCACCGACTGCCTCGTCTTCGGCTCCGACTTCCCCCACTCCGAAGGCATCCCCGACCCGATCCAGTACGTCACGCAGCTCAAGAACCAGCCCGACGACGTGGTCAAGAAGATCATGCGCGACAATCTCGCCCGCTTCCTCGGCAAGAACTAGTCGCAGGCAAGAACACAGCCATCCGCGGCCCCGGCCTCACCGCCGGGGCCGCGCCGTTTAACGAAGGCCGGGCCCAACGTCCCGTCTATAATGACCAAAGGGCCGGGGAGGGATGGCAGAGCGGACGAATGCGGCGGTCTTGAAAACCGTTATGCCGGCGACGGCATCGTGGGTTCGAATCCCACTCCCTCCGCCACGTCACGTCCACTCGGCGCCGCCGTCGAGGTAGAGGACCTGGCCGTTGATGTAGCCGGCGTCGTCCGAGCAGAAGAAGACGCAGGCCTTGCCCACCTCTTCCGCTTGGACGATCCTGCCGAAGGGGAACTCCGACGGGGGCCTGAGGAACTCGAGATTGGTCTCGGCGTCCGGGCTGGCCTCTGCCGCTTCCCGCTCGGCCAGTTCGCGGAGGGTCTGCCGCGTCATCTCGGTGTCCACCATGCTCGGGGCCACGACGTTCACCCGGATCCCCCATTGAGAGAAGGCGGCAGCGAACTGCTGGGCCATCACCTCCAGGGCCTTCTTGGCCACGTCGTAGGGCAGGCCGATGTCCCTTACATGCTTCGTCCCCGAGCTGGAGATGAAGAGCATGTCTCCTCTGGGGCGCTTTCGCATAGAGGGGAGGATCGCCTGCGCCAGGTAGAAGGCGCCGAGGAGGTTGACGTCGAGCACGGCCTTGAACTCCGCCTCGGTCGTTTCGGCGACGTGACAAAGGCGCCCCTGGACTCCGGCGTTGTGCACTAGCACATCCAACCCGCCGAGCGCCCCCTCGGCCTCGGCAACGGCACGCCGCACCTGGTCAGAATCTCCGGCGTCGCACTGCAGCGCGACGCCGCGCCTGCCTAGGTTCTCGACGCGCGCAACGGTTTCCTCGGCCTGGGCCTGCTGGCTGAGGTAGGTGACCGCTACGTCCGCCCCTTCCTTGGCGAACTCCAAGGCGATAGCCCGTCCGATACCGCGCGAGCCGCCCGTCACGAAGGCTTTCCTGCCGGCAAGTCTCATAGTCAGGCTGCGTCCGGTCCCCGCTCCACCAAAGCGCCGAGCGCGGAGCCGGCCTTGAACCAGCCGACCTGCTCCTCGCTGAGGGAATGCCGCGCTTCGATTGCCTCGTCGGCACCGTCGGCGTGGTGCAGGACGACCCCCACCGGCGCGCCGGGCCGAAGCGACGCCAGGCCGATGACGCTCACCCGGTCGGTTTCCAGTACACGGTCGTAATCGGCCGGATCGGCGAAGCTGAGGGGCAGGAGTCCCTGCTTCTTCAGGTTTGTCTCGTGGATGCGGGCGAAGCTCCTGGCGATGACCGCCACCGCGCCGAGGTAACGCGGCGACATCGCCGCGTGTTCGCGGCTGCTCCCCTCACCGTAGTTCCAATCGCCGACCACCACCCACAGCAGGCCGCGGTGCCTGTAGTCGCGGGCGATGGCCATCAACGATTCGTCTCTGGCGCCCGTCACCTGATTTGTGCCCTTGCCGGGCTCTTCAGCGAAGGCGTTGGTCACGCCGAGGAAGAGGTTGTCGGTCAGCTTGTCGAGGTGGCCTCGCAGCGCCAGCCACGGCCCCGCCGGCGAGATGTGGTCCGTGGTGCACTTGCCCGCCGCCTTGAGGAGGACGGGCAACTCGGTGAAGTCGCGGCCGTCCCACGCCGGGAAGGGTTCGAGCGGCGCGATGCGCTTGCTGGCCGGGTCGATGACGATCTCGACCGAGTTGCCGTCGGCGACCGGCGGGAGGTAGCCGGCCTCGTCCCGCACGAACCCTCCTTCAGGGACGTCGGGCGCAGGCTTCGGCGGCATGAGCTTGAACGAATCTCGGCTTCCGGTGGAAAGCGTGTCCTTCACCGGGTTGAAGGAAAGACTCCCCGAGAGCGCGTAGGCCACCACCGTCTCCGGACTGCCGATGAAAGCCAGCGTCTCTTGGCTGCCGTCATTCCGGCGGGGGAAGTTGCGATTGAACGACGTCACGATGGAGTTCCGCTCGCCGGGGTCGACGTCGGAGCGGCCCCACTGGCCCACGCACGGCCCGCACGCGTTGGCGAGGACGGTCGCGCCGATCGCCTCCAAGGCTTGCATCTGCCCGTCGCGCTCGATGGTCGCCCTGATCTGCTCCGACCCCGGCGTGACCAGGAGCGGCGTCCGCACCTTGGCTCCTTGCGCCCGCGCCTGCTCCGCGATGTCCGCGGCCCTGGCGATGTCCTCGTACGACGAGTTGGTGCAACTGCCGATCAGGGCTACCGAGATACTGTCTGGATAGTCCTCTCCTGCAACGGCCGCGGCCATGCCGGAGACGGGCCGCGCCAGATCGGGGCTGTGCGGCCCGACGACGTGCGGCTCGAGTGCCGAAAGGTCGATGTCGATGACCTGCTCGAAGAACCGCTCCGGGTCGGTCTCGACCTCCGGGTCGGCCCGGAGCAGCGGCGCGTGCTCGCCTGCCAGCGCCGCCAGATCGCCCCGGCCCGACGCGCGAAGGTAGCGGCCCATCCCTTCGTCGTAGGGGAATATCGACGAGGTGGCTCCGAGCTCGGCCCCCATGTTGGTGATGGTGGCCTTCCCGGTGCAGCTGATCGTCTCGGCGCCGGGGCCGAAATACTCGATGACCCGATTCGTCCCGCCACGCGTGGTGAGGATGCCGCAGAGGCGCAGAATGACGTCCTTCGGTGCCGTCCAGCCGTTCATCTCCCCGGTGAGGCGCACGCCAATGACCCCGGGCCGCTTGAGCTCCCAGGGGAGGCCCGCCATCACGTCGACGGAGTCGGCCCCGCCGGTGCCGACTCCCAGCATGCCCAGACCGCCGGCGTTCGGCGTGTGCGAGTCGACGCCGAGGAGGAGGCCGCCGGGGAAGGCGTACCGCTCGAAAAGTACCTGGTGGATGATCCCGGAGCCGGGGCCCCAGAAGCCGATGCCGTACTTCTGGGCCGCCGAACGCAGGAAGGCGTACGTCTCGTGATTCTCGATGGAGGCGGTCTCGAGGTCGCGGCCGGCTCCTTGGCGGGCTTGGATCAGATGGTCGCAGTGGACCGTGGTAGGAGACGCGACTTCCTTGCGTCCCGCCAACATGAACTGCAGCAGCGCCATAGGGCCCGACGAGTCGGACATCGCGACGCGGTCTGGCTTGAGGTAGAGATAGCTGTCGTCTGAAGTCAGGTCCTGCCCGGCGGGGTCGGTCACGTGACCGTAGAGAATCTTCTCCGCGAGGGTCAGCGGCCTGCCGAGCCTCGACCGGACGACCTGCAGGTTCCGCTCGGTCTGGCGGTAGCTTTCCTCGACCAATTCGGGAGTCGAATCTACGGATTGCATCGCGCGCCCGGCTTTCCTTGACAGGTTTCGCCGATTCTACCTATAGTTCGCACCACTCCTCAAGGTTCGCTGCGGCACTTGAGGGCAGGTATTCGTCGGCCTCTTGAGCGGGCGATCTCGCCGACCCAAAGGGGTGGCGAAACACGGGGGTTGGGCATGGCGAAGGGCGGTTTCCAGGTCTTCGACTCGGACATGCACGTGCTGGAGCCTCCCGACATGTGGGAGCGCTACATCGACCCCGCATTCCGCGACCGGGCGCCGCGTTGCCAAACCACCGAGCCCCGGGACATGACCGTCGAGGTCGAGGGCCAGCTTATTCCCGTCCCTTCGGGGCATCGGTCGGCCGACAACATCTACCAGCGAGAGCAGGCCGAAGCGATGCAGGCGGAGCAGTACAAGCACCCCATCTCGCGGTCGTGGGACGCCACGTCGCAGTTGGATGCCATGGACGAGGAAGGGTTGGACGTCGCCGTCCTCTACCCCAGCCGTGGGCTCATGCCGCTGGCCATGGACGGCCTCGACCCGGCTCTCGGCGCCGCCATCGCCGCCGCCTACAACGATTGGCTCCACGAGTTCTGTCAAGCCGACCCGAAACGGATGTACGGCGCGGCGATGCTCTCGGTCCACGACGTAGAATCGGCGGTCCAGGAAGTCCGCCGTTGCGTGAAGGACTTCGGGTTCAGGGGCGTCTTCCTGCGACCGAACGCGGTGGCGGGGCGCAACTGGCACGACCCCTACTACGACCCGCTTTGGGCCGAGATCCAAGACCTCGGCGTTCCCTTGGGATTCCACGAGGGCGGGCGCATCCGGCTGCCCCAGATCGGCAACAACTTCGAGAGTTCGGCCCTCTACCACACCTGCTCGCACCCCATGGGTATGATGATCGCGATGGTGAGCATGATCGGCGGCGGCGTGCTCGACCGTTTCCCCAATCTCACCGTCGCCTTCCTCGAAGCGAACTGCTCGTGGGTGCCCTGGATGTTATGGCGGTTGAATGAGCACCTCGAACCGGGCTCCTACGCCAGCTTCCTCCACCTCGACTTGAAGCTCAGCGCCATCGAGTACTTCAAACGCCAGTGCTACACCTCCGTCGAGTGCGATGAGGAGCCCGCGAAGTACATGGTCGATTGGGTCGGTGACGACAACGTGCTCTTCTCCACCGACTACCCGCACCTCGACTCCAAGTACCCGGAGGCCGTGGACCGGTTCCTGGAGATGCCGTTCCCCGACGACACCAAGCGCAAGTTCCTCTGGGACAACTGCTCGCGCTACTACAATTTCTCCTAACTGTCTGAGCATCCGCGGCGGCGGATAGCGGGCGGATTCATCCGGCGCTCGGCTCTCACGCGCCTATCCGAGGGGAAGACCGATGAAGGGACGAGTCGCCGTCCTGCGGGGCTATGGGGAAGGCTACGACCTAGAGGAGCATCCCGTACCCGAACCTGAGCCCGGCGCGATGGTCGTCAAGGTCGCGCTCGCCGGAATCTGCGGCTCCGACCTCCACGCCTGGCGCGGCGAGCTCTCCCAAAGCTCCTCGCCCAGCTTCAACAGCCCACAGTCGCCGGGCCTCGCTCAGGGGCACGAGATGACCGGCTCCGTCTACCGACTGGGCAAGGGTGTGACGACCGACGCCTTAGGCCAGCCGTTGAAGGAAGGCGACCGGGTCTGCTACAGCATTCACTTCCCCTGCTTCCGTTGCCCGATCTGCGTCCGCGGCGAGTACAACATCTGCCCCAACCGGCGCGGCGCCCTGCCCGCCAGCACCTGGCCGCACTTCACCGGCACCTTCGCCGACTACTTCTACCTGCCCCCCAACCACTTTGCATTCAAGGCGCCGCCGGAGCTGTCGAATGAGGTGCTCGCTCCGGCGAACTGTGCGATGGCCGCCGTCCTGCAGGGTCTGACCACGGTCGGTGTCAGCGAGGGCGATTCGGTAGTGATTCAGGGAGCCGGAGCGCTGGGCATCTCGGCCACGGCCTTTGCCAAAGACCTCGGCGCGCACCCCATCATCGTGCTCGACATGCTGAAACACCGCCTGGCAATGGCCGCCGAGTTCGGCGCCGACCACACCGTCAAGGTCGACGCCTTCCCCTCGGACGAGGACCGCATCGAGCACGTCCGCGGGTTGGCCAGCGGCCTGGGAGCCGACCTCGTCGTCGAGCTGGTCGGCAAGGCCGAGCTCCTGCCGGAAGGCATTGCGATGCTGCGCCGCGGCGGGACCTTCCTCGAGATCGGCAACATGATCTGGGGGCGCACGGTCCCCTTCGACCCTTCGACGATCCTGCAAAACAAGCGCATAGTCGGCTCCGCCGGCTCTCACCCCTCCATGATTCCCAAGGTGCTCGATTTCCTGGTCAAGAACCGCGAGCGCTACCCCTTCGATCGCCTCGCCTCCCACACCTTCGACCTCGCGGACATCAACCACGCCTTCGGCCAGGCCGATTGGGCGGCGGGCAGGGCCGAGGTCATCCGCGCCTACCTCGCCCCCTAGGACGATGCGCGGCGTCCGTGTGCTCGATCTCAGCCGCGGCATCGCCGGCGAGTTCTGCGCGCGTCTCCTCTGCGGCTACGGCGCCGAGGTCATCAAGGTCGAGGATCCAGAGCGCCCCAGCGCCACCCGCGCCCTCTCGCCCTTTCTCCAAGACCAACCGGGGCCCGACCGGGGCGCCTACTTCTGGCACCTCAACGGCGGCAAGCAGAGCATCGCCCTCGACCTGGGCTCGGCCGCGGGCAGGCGGTCGGTGCTGGCGATCGCCTCCCTCGCCGACGTGGTCATCGAAGATCTAGCCCCCGGCAACCTCGACGAGCTGGGCCTGGGATACTCGTCGCTGCGCGAAGTGAGACCGGACGTCATTCTCACGTCGGTCACACCGTTCGGGCAGAGCGGGCCCATGCGCGGGCACAAGGCTACCGAGTTAGGCATGATGGCCGCCGGAGGGGCGTTGTTCATCACCGGCGAGCCCGGCCGGGAGCCGATCAAGCCAGGCTCCTACCTCGCCTCCCACGCCGGCGGACTTCAGGCCGTCGTGGCCACCACCGCCGCCCTCTGCCTTCACCAGGCGACCGGGATGGGGCGGCACGTCGACGTCTCCGTCCAAGAGGCGGTCGGCATGTTCCTCAGCGGGGGACCCGCCTGGGTCCACCATTTCGACCGGACGCAGACGCGCGTCGGTGCCCGCGTGGCCCAATCGATCGTGCGCAACGCCTACTCCGGCAACATCCTCCGGTGCAGCGACGGCTACCAGTGGTTCGGGACGGGCCACAACCAGGACATGATCGGTCTCCTCGTCGAGCGGCCGGAGTTGGGCTCCCCGGACCTGTGGCGCGAGCCCGGCCCGCACGCCGGCGAGATCGACGCCGCCATCGAAGCCTGGACGCTGCCGCGGACTCGCGAAGAGGTCACCCTACAGGCGCAGGAGCTCAACATCGCGGTGGCGCCGGTGCTCACGCTGCAAGAGGTCTTGGCAAACCCTCAACACGCCGCTAGGGAGTTCTTCCCATCGACGCCGCATCCCGACCTCAACGACGTTCCGGCCCTGGGCGCGCCGGTCCGGTGCAAGAACCTCACTTGGCGGGTTGCACCGGCACCGTCACTCGGCGAGCACAACGCTCAGGTGTTCGACCAGCTCCTGAGTAGTTCGCAATCCGACGGCACTCCACCGACCGCCCCGAAGGCGGCCCCTGCACCGGAGCGTCCTGTCCCTTCCATACAACCCCTCACCGGGCTGCGCATTCTCGACCTCACGAACAACGTCGCCGGGCCGTTCGGCACGCTGGCGCTGGCGAGCCTGGGCGCCGAGGTTGTCAAGGTCGAGCGCCCCTGGATCTCGGAGCTGCGGGAGGGACGGCGGATCACGCCACCTCCCAAGGCCGGCGCCCCGGACGAGTCCTACAACCGCGTGCTGTGGTTCAACGAGGTGAACCGGGGCAAGCGAAGCGTCGCCATCGACCTTTCTACTGCGCAGGGGAGAGAAATCCTTCTCGAAATAGCGTCGGTGAGCGACGTCATCGTGAGCAACTTCTCGACGCGTGTAATGAACAACCTCGGCCTCGACTACACCACGCTTGCAAAGATAAAGCCGGACATCATCTACGCCACGGTGTCGGGCTACGGCTCGACCGGCCCGGCGGCGTCGTGGAGCGCCGCCGGCCCGGCCATCGACGCGGCCTCCGGCATCGCATGGCTGACCGGCTACCCCGACGGCCCGCCGCTGCGGCCGGGCAACTTCGTCCCCGACCCCATCGCGGGCCTCTATCTCGCCTGGGCCGTCATGATGGCCGTCTACCGCCGTCGCGAGACAGGGGAGGGCGAGCGCATCGACCTCTCCATGCTCGAAGGCATGGAACATGTCATCGGCGGGGAGTTGATCGCGGCAGCGTCGGGCGCCGCCGTTCCGGCGAGGCGGGGCAACGATATCGAGAGCATGGTCCCCCACGGCTGCTTCCCCTGCGCCGGCGACGACGCCTGGATCGCGATTGCCGTCGAGAACGACCGGCAGTGGGAGGCCCTATGCGACGCGATGGGCCGTCCCACATGGGCCCAAGATGAGCGTTGGGGCGATGCGAGAACGCGATGGGAACGGCGGGAGCACATTCATGACCGCCTCGCCGGGTGGACCGCGCCCCAGGACCGCTTCGATCTCCAGGAACGGCTCCAGTCCTCCGGCGTCCCAGCCGTCGCCGTGTTGAGTTCGGCGGACCTGCTCCACTCGCCGCATCTGCGGGAGCGAGGCTACTTCGAGTTCGACGAGCATCCGCAGGCTCCCCCCAGTCCCTTCGCCGGGTTTGGCTGGCGTCCCTTCACCCCGGAGCCGCAGAAACCCGCGCCGCTCTTCAACCAGCACCTTGGCGACGTCATCGACCTCCTCGGCATACCGGCCCAGCGGGCCGAACAGTTGCTGGCGGCGAACGTCATCGTCACGGAGCCCCGGCACCAATGAGCACGCAACCCTTCACGAGCGGCTGCCTTGACACGCTCCGCATACCCGACATATAAGGCGGGGGTTCAGGCTCGGCGGGACGAAGAAGCGGCGGCTTAGCGGAAAGGTGGCAACGCGTGCCTATCGAATACGAGAAGAAAGACAAGATCGCCTACATCACCATCAACGGCCGCAACGAGGTCAATCCGTTCTCGCCGGAGATGTACCAGGACCTCTACCACGTCTTCAAGGACTTCCGTGACGACCGGCAGCTCAGCGTCGCCCTCATCACCGGTGAAGGCAGCAAGGCCTTCTCCGTCGGCGGCGACCTCAAGCGGATGGTGAAGTCGGCGGACGAACTGGACCACCTCGAGATCTTCGAGCGGGTCTGGTACCCCCACACGCCGCCCCTCGGCTATCCCGCCGTCCTCCACGAGACCTTCGAGCTGCACATGTGGAAGCCCGTCATCGCCGCGGTCAACGGCTATTGTCTGGCGGCGGGGCTGGAAATCCTTCTCTGCATGACCGACATCCGCGTCGCTTCGGAAGACGCCAAGTTCGGCTTCGCCGAGGTGCTGCGCGGCCTGGCCGGTGGAGCGAACACCCGGGTCACGCTCCAGATCCCCTACGCCATCGCCATGGAGCTGCTGCTGACCGGGGAAATGATGGACGCCCAGGATGCCTGGCGGATCGGCCTGGTGAACAAGATCGTGCCCAAAGACCAGGTGCTGCCCGTGGCCGAGGAGTACGCCCGGAAGCTGAGCGAGCTCCCTCCCCAGGTGCTGCGGGTGCAGAAGGAAATGGCATCCGTCACCGGCGACGTGCCCCGCAACATGGTCCTGCAATACGCCCGGGTGCTGGGCGCCATGCAGCGGGTCATCCCCGACGCCTACGAAGGCCAGATCTCCTTCCTCGAACGGCGCAAGCCCGACTACAAGGGATAGACGCCGCGAGCGCGTTGGCGCCCTGCCCTCCGGCCTCGCCTCTCTGGAGACCACCTGAATCCTCTCCCCCTCTGGGCGAGACTGAGAGAGGGTACGCGCCCAGAGGGCGCGCGGGAGGCGTGGGGTCGGCCCGCGCGACGGCGAATCACGTATACTCCCGGCAATCGAGTCGGGACGTCGGGATACGGGAACCCCTAAGCCTTGCGTGACTCGTGGTCACCGAGGCGCCGCAGGAGCCTTAAGTCGTGCAGGCCTACATCATCCGCCGCCTGCTCCTCATCATTCCCACCCTCTTCCTTGTCTCCGTCTTCATCTTCATCATCCTGCGTCTTCTTCCCGGCGACGTCGCCCTCATCATTCTGACCGGCGGCGGGACGACGCAGATCGACCCCCAGCAGTACGCCGATCTCAAGCAACAGCTTGGGCTCAACGACCCCTGGCACGTGCAGTACATCAACTGGGTTTGGGGCATGCTGCGGCTGGAAGGCGGCGACTCACTCTGGACGGGAAACCCTGTTTTCGAAGACATCTCGCGGGCGCTGCCGGCGACGATTCAACTGACCATCATGTCGCTGCTCATTTCCCTGGTCATCTCGATTCCCGTTGGGATCCTGAGCGCGATGCACCGGAACAGCCCGTTGGACTACGCGATGCGGATCGTCGCAAACTCGGGGCTGGCCATGCCCGACTTTCTGGTGGGGGCGATGCTCGTCCTCGTCTTGATCCTCACCGTCAACTGGATACCGCCCCTCGACTACGCCGGCTTCTTCGAGAACCCCGCCAGCAATCTCCAGCAGATGATCTGGCCGGCCGCGATTCTGGGGTACATCCAAGCCGCCTTCCTCGCCCGGATGATCCGTTCAACCACGCTGGAGGTGCTGGGCCAAGACTACATCCGCACCGCCTGGTCGAAGGGCCTGGCTTCGCGGCACGTCTACATTCGACACGCGCTGCGCAACGCGTTGCTTCCCGTGGTCACGGTGGCCGGGATTCAGACGGCCCAGCTGCTCGGCGGGGCCGTCATCGTCGAGAACATCTTCGCCATACCGGGGCTCGGATTTAAGCTGCTGGAGGCCATCGTCAACCGCGACTGGGTCACCCTCCAGACCGTGGTAACGATCTTCGCCCTTGCCATCCTGCTCATCAATCTCTTCATCGACCTGCTCTACGGTTGGCTCGACCCGCGGATTCGGTACGGATAGAGGGTTCTGCGCACTCTTGCGGAACGACCAGACAAACACGACCATGGCCGCTCTCGCGGAGGCCGCGTACGGCGCGGCCCGCCGCTCGAGCGCGAGAGCCGCCCGATTCGCGCGGGATAACCCCATCGCGGCGGGAGCCGTGCTGGTCCTCGCTCTGCTCGGCGTCCTCGCCGCCTTTGGACCCCTCATCGCCCCGTTCGACCCCCTGGAGTTCCACGCCAAAGACCGCTTCGCCGGCCCGTCGGGGACGTACCTCATGGGCACGGACGAGTTCGGCCGCGACCAGCTCAGCCGGCTGATCGATGGGACTCGCTCCGTCTTCACCATCGCGGTGACTTCGGTGGCTATCGGCGTGAGCATCGGAGCGCTCATCGGCCTCATCAGCGGCTATTACGGGGGATGGCTGGACACCATTCTGCAGCGGGTCATGGACAGCATGATGGCCATCCCGCTCCTCGTCCTGACCCTCGCCATCCTGGCGATGTTGGGGCGCAGCGACCTCAACGTCGTCGGGGCCATCGCCACGGTCAACGTGCCCATCGCTAACCGGGTGATTCGCTCCGCGACCCTCTCCGTCAAGGAAGAGCCCTACATCGCAGCCGCAAGGGCCCTCGGTGCCTCGGACTGGCGCATCAGCCTGCGGCACATCGGACCCAACGTGTTGGCCCCGTATCTCGTTATCGTGACCACCCAGCTCAGTTGGGCAATCATCGTCGCGTCGGCATTGTCCTTCCTTGGGGTCGCCTCGCCGCCACCCGCGCCCTCCTGGGGGGCGATGCTGTCCGAAGGCGCTCGCGAATTCGCCGAGCGGGCCCCGTGGCTCGCGGTCTTTCCCGCCCTCTTCGTCTTCATGAGCGTGCTAAGTTTTAACCTCGTGGGCGACGTCCTGCGCGACTCCCTCGACCCCAGGCTGCGGGGCCGCTGACCGTATCCCGAGCGCGACGACGATGGCGAAGGAATATCCGGTTGCGAAGATTTCCGATGTGCCGCCCGGCGAGATGAAGCTCGTCGTGGCCAATAGGGAGCGCCTGCTGCTGGCCAACGTCGACGGCATCTTTCACGTCCTCAGCGACACCTGCACGCATGCCCGGGCGTCGCTGACGCAGGGCTTTCTTGAGGATGCCGTCGTGGAGTGCCCCCTCCACTTCGCGCGGTTCGACGTGCGGACCGGCGCCTTCATCGACGGCCCCTTCACGACCGACGTCTCGCGCTACGAGACCACGGTACGGGAAGACACGATTTACGTCGAATTAGATAGCTAAACCCCGCCGTGCGTTGCGAGATCCCAACAGAAGAAAATCCTTGACATTCCCAAGGCGCAATGCTATACCGTGCCCACTTGGCGGGGCCTTCAAGCGGGGTGGCGCGCTTGAGGAGGGGGTGTCTCATGGGTGACTACAAGGTTATTTCCGCCGACACGCACGTCGTCGAACCTCCCGACCTCTACACCTCTCGGTTCGAGCCCGGTCTAAGGGACCGGGCCCCGCGCGTCGAGCGCCGCGCGACGAAGGGCGGCCAAGAGTACGACGTGTGGATCGTCGAAGGCCAAGAGGCCGGCATGCTGGGTACCTTCGTCAAGGCCGGCCAGCGCTTCGAAGACCCGGAGAAGATCGACTTTCTGGGCTTCTGGGACGATGTGCGGAAGGCCGCCTACGACCCCCACGAGATGCTCAAGGAACTCGAGATGGACGGGGTCTGGGCGGCATGCCCCCAGCCAAGTCAGGGCCTCTTCTGGTACCGGTTGACCGACCACGAGATCATCACCGCGACCTGCCGCGCCTATAACGACTGGATCTCCGAGTTCTGCGAGCCCTACCCCGACCGGCTCAAGGGCATCGGCGTCCTCAACGTCGACGACGTCGACGAGGCCTGCGCCGAAATGGAACACTGCGCCGAGATGGGCCTGGTAGGCGTCTTCATTCCGTCGTCGCCCCTCTGGGAACGGCCCTACCGCGACCCCGTCTACGAGAAGCTGTGGTGGACCGCCCAAGACCTGGATATGCCGCTGCTGCTCCACATCGGCAGCAATCGCGGCGGCATTCCGGGCTGCGAGCTCACCATCGACACGTCCGATCTCACCGCGGCCGGCTTCGCGACCATCGACTACTGGGTCAGGTACTCGATGACCTGCATGATCTTCGCCGGCGTCTTCGACCGCTACCCGAAGCTGAAGGTCGGCTCCGTCGAGCACGAGACCGCGTGGATTCCCCACTGGCTCAAGCAGATGGACTTCATCTACATGGAACGTCCGGCGCAGAGCCGCAAGCTGGGCTGGCGATCCAAGCAGGGGTTCATGCCCAGCGACTACTGGCGCGAGAACTTCTTCGTGGAGTTCATGGAAGACGACGCCGGCATCCAGATGCGCCACATCATCGGCGTGGACAACATGCTCTGGGGCAACGACTTCCCCCACGCGGAGTCCACCTGGCCCCACTCCATGCAGTTCCTGGACAGAATTTTCGAGGGCGTCCCCGACGAGGAACGCCGCAAGATCACCTCGGAGACGGCAGCCAAGATCTTCAAATTCACACCAGCATAGCGTCGGCCTAAGCCGCCACCACGATCAAACGGAGGAAGCCGTGATGAAGAACCAGCGGTCTCGATTCCGGACACTGTATCTCCTGATTGGCGCACTGGCCGTGCTTGCGCTCATCGTCGCCGCCTGCGAGGGCCCGGCAGGACCGCCGGGGCCGGCGGGACCGGCGGGCCCGGCGGGGCCGGCAGGCCCAGCGGGACCGGCAGGGCCGGCAGGACCGGCGGGCCCCGAAGGGCCGGCCGGGGGCGACGCTCCGGCTCCTCCACCGGCGCCGACAGCGGTCCCAGCCACCGCTATGCCCGAGCCCACTATGGCGCCGTCCTTGCCTGCAGGGGAGTACGGTGGAACACTGATTGCCGCCTCGTCGGGTGATCCCCCGAACCTCGACGTCGCCCGCGCCACCTCAGTGCAGCTCCTGCACATGTGGGGCCAGTCCTATAGCCAACTGGTGCGCTACAACTTCCAGGAGCCGCTCGAAGACGTGGTTCCAGACCTGGCAACGGGATGGGAAGTGAGCGACGGCTCGACGGTCTACACCTTCAAGATCCGGCAGGGCGTCAAGTGGCACGACGGCCAGGACTTCACCGTCGAGGACGCCCAGTTTGGCGTCCAGGTCCTGAAGGACAACAACCCCCGCATGATACCGGAGTTGGAGTCGGTCACCGCTATTGAGACGATGGGCGACGACACCTTGCGAATCACGCTGAACGCCCCCAGGGCATCTCTGGTGGCGGTGCTTGGGATCATCCAGGCCCCGATCGTCGCCCAGCACGTATGGGAAGCCGCCGCCGGCGACCTGGCGGAGGGACCGACGGTCGGCACGGGCCCATTCCTGGCGGGTGAATACGTCCGGGGTGAGTCCGCCGACTTCAGCCGCTTCGACGGCTATTACCTGGAAGGCAAGCCATACCTGGACGGCATCAGATACCTCATGATCGGCGACGAGTCGACCCGGATCGCGGCCTTCCGGACCGGCAGGGTGGACCTGCTGGGCCCCGGCGTCACCGACATCAACAAGGTCCAGCTTGCTCAGCTCCAGGGCGACGTGCCCGACCTCAGCCCGAACCCCTACGATCGGCTGTCTTCCAAGATCGTCATCATCAACACCGAACGCGAGCCCTTCACCGACGTCCGCGTGAGGCGCGCCATCTTCCTCGCCATCGACCGGTTCGAGGCCCTGGAAGTCTTGGATGACGTGACCAGGCCCGCGGGTCCCGCATTCGCACCGGGATGGGAGCTGCCCGAAGAGGAGTTGCTTGCCATGCCGGGCTACAGGCAAGGCGCTGACAAGCAGCAGGACTTAGACGAAGCCATGCGGCTTCTTGCCGAGGCCGGCTACCCCGACGGGTTCGATACCGAGGCCGTCACCGTGGAGCCCGTGGCGCGGCTGGTGAAGCTGCAAGTCTTCGTCGTCGACCAGCTCGCCAAGGTCGGTATCCGCGTGAAGTCGTCGCCGCTGCCCTTCCCCGAGCTCGTCCCCAGAGCGGTCAGCAACGACTTCGACCTCTTCCCGGTGGAGTCGTCGGTGCTCTACATCGACCCCGACGCCAACTCCTACAACATCTCGGTCCAGCCCTTCTCCAACGTCCACGTCGACGAACGGACCAACGAGCTCTACGCCCAGCAACGGGCCGAGCAAGACCCCGACAAGCGGCTCGAGATCGTCTACGAGATGCAGCGCCGCATGCTGGAGACACTAGGCCAAATCCCCATCGCATGGGGACAGGGCTTCTGGCCCTCTCAGGCGAAGGTGAAGAACTTCTTCCCACCCAAGGGGGTCTGGCTCCACGCGCCGCGCCTCGATCACGTTTGGCTCGACGAGTAATCGTCCCCGACTCAACAAACGAATCGCCCCTGCCGCAACAGGGGCGATTCGCTTCGGGGGCGTTTCGGGACGAAGCAGGAGCACGCTCACCACGGCACGATGGGGTGGAGGAGACGGTAGGAGGAAAGTATGGCGACGTACGATCTGGTTATCCGCGGCGGCACGATCGTCGACGGAAGAGGCCTTCCCCGGTATAAGGCGGACCTCGCCGTCAAGGACGGCAGAATCGCCATGATCAGTGGCAAGATCAACGCGGGGGGCGCCAGAGAGCTTGACGCCAGTGGCTGTATCGTGGGGCCCGGCGCCGTCGACTTGCACACCCACTACGACGCCCAGGTGAACTGGGACCCCTACTGCTCCATGTCCGGCTGGTTCGGGGTGACCTCGCTCACCATCGGCCAGTGCGGCTTCGGCTTCGCCCCCACACGGCCGGAGGACCGAGAGCTGAACATGCGCATGATGAACCGCGTCGAGGCAATTCCCCTCCACTCGATGCAAAAGGGCATGCGCTGGGACTGGGAGACCTTCCCCGAATACCTCGACAGCCTCGACCGCCAGGGCCTGGGACTCAATATCGGCGCGCTGTTCCCCATGTCGCCCATGCGGGGTTACGTCATGGGCATGCTGGAGTCCCGGCAGAGGACGTCGGCGACCGACGCGGAAATCAATCAAATCAAGCAGATCTTCTACGACGCCATGAAGGCCGGGGCCTTCGGCTTCTCAGCCAACAAGAGCGCCGAGGACCGCCCCGACGACGGCGGCTACCTGCCCACCCACGTCACGTCCGACGAAGAATTCCTAGCGATGGCCGAAGTCCTGGGAGAATTCGGCGTCGGGCACATTGGTTGGACCATCGGCGTACCCATCTTTGACGACCGTCCGGCCCAACACAAGCTCGTGAGCAAGATGATGCGGATTTGCGGGCGCCCCGCGCACATCAACTGCATCTTCGCGACCCCCGAGGACATGGTCTGGCTGGAAGAGTCCCGCGCAGAAGGCCTTCCCCTGCTCATCCAGCAGCCCACCATCTACCCCGACGCCATCTTCAAGCTCTCCGAGTACAACCTCTTCGACATCTACCCCAACTGGGTACAGCCCATGGTCGGAAGCGCCGAGGAGCGGGCCGCCAAGCTACGAGACCCGGCGACTCGTGCCGCCATGCGGGGCGACGTGGAGAACCAGAGCGGCATTACCACGCGCACGGATTGGGACACCTTCGCCGTGGTGGAAGTCGCTCACGAGCGAAACCGCAAGTACGAGGGGAAGACGATCGAAGAGATAGCCCGGATGGACGGAAAGCACCCCCTCGACGCTCTCCTCGATCTGGCCCTCGACGAAGACCTCGAGACTGAGTTCATCAACAAGTCGGGCGCCGGCGACCCTGGAGAGGAGGGGCTTGCGCCCCTCATCAAGCACCCCTACTTCCACATCTCTCTGTCGGACGGGGGGGCGCACACCCGATACTTCACCGTGAGCACCTGGCCCATCAACTTCTTGGCGCACTGGGTCAGAGACAAAGAGCTCATGACCCTCGAAGAGGCCCACGTCAAGATGAGCGCCTACCCCGCCTGGTTCGCCGACTTCAAGGACCGCGGCATCCTGCAACTGGGCGCCTGGGCCGACATCATCGTCTACGACTTCGACAAGCTGGGCTACATGTACCCCAAGCCCGTCTTCGCCACCGACTTCCCCGGCGGGGAGCGCCGGATCATTCAGAAGCCCACCGGCCTCCGCTACACCATCGTGAACGGCACCGTCACATTCGAGGAAAACAATTGCACCGGCGCCCTACCCGGCAAACTGCTCCGCAGTTACGACATGGTTGCGTAGGGGGCCTGGCCAACGACGAACAACGTAACGCTTACCGCACGAGACCACGCCAAGGAGGCAGGATATGAAGGGCCGCCTAGTTGTTTTCATCGCGCTTGCCGTCATTCTCTCCTTGGTGTTCGCCGCCTGCGAGGGGCCGGCAGGACCGGCGGGCCCCGCAGGGCCGGCGGGGCCGGCAGGGCCGGCGGGCCCAGCGGGACCGGCAGGACCCGCAGGACCGGCAGGGCCACAAGGGGCGGCCGGAAGCGATGCTCCGACAGCGGTCCCACCTACGGCCACACCGGAGCCGGCACCAACCGCCGCTGCGCCCACGGGCCCTCAGCCACGCCGGGGCGGCACCCTGACGGTCGCGGGAGGCGACCCCCCCGATATCGACCCCATCAAGGCCGTCACCAGCCAGTACTACCTCCATTGGGGCAACATCTATAGCGGCCTAGTCCAATACAACCCAAGGCAACCGGTGACCGAGATCATCCCTGACCTTGCGGAAAGCTGGGAGATAGGGTCCGATCTCACACAGTACACCTTTACGATGCGCCCCGGCGTCAATTGGCACGACGGCCGGCCATTCACTGCCGCCGACGCCAAGTGGGGTCTGGAGACCCTCATGGCGGAGGGAGGCCACGCCGCCGAGCTGCCCGCAATCGCCACGATAGAGGCCCCGGACGACGCCACCCTGGTGCTGCATCTAGAGCGGCCGCAGGCTTCCGTGCTCCAGATCCTCGGCCTCATCTTCGTCCCCATCGTGCCCCAGCACGTGTACGAGGCCAACGGCGGGGACCTCTCCAACGGCCCCAACATCGGCACCGGCCCCTTCATAGAGGGCGAATACGTGAAGGGTGAGACCGCCGAGCTCACCCGGAACCCCAATTACTTCGAGACGGTCGACGGCACGCAACTCCCCTACCTGGACGGCGTCAAGACCTTCATGATCCGCGACCTGGAGACCAGCATCGCCGGCTTCCGCACCGGACAAATCATGCTGCTCGACCCGCGCGTAGGGATCGATGGATCCCAAGTAGAGCGATTGCAGCGAAGCGTCCCCGACCTTAAGCCAACGCCGTGGGACATGCTCCAAATATCAACGCTCCTCATCAACCCCGAAGCTGAACCTTGGAACGATCAGCGGGTGCGGCAGGCCGCCCACTTGGCCATCGACCGCTGGGAAGCCGTCGAGCTCAACGAGAACCTCTACAAGCCCGCCGGCCCCATCGTCTCCCCCGGGTGGGGTCTCTCCGACGAGGAGATCTTCGCGCTTCCGGGATTCCGAAGGGGCGCCGATAAGGAGCAGGACCGCGAAGAGGCCCGGCGGCTACTCGCCGAGGCCGGCTTCCCCGACGGATTCGATAGCGAGTTGATGCACTTCACCCACGCGGCGTGGATGCAGGACCTGGCGGTCTTCGCCATAGACCAGTTAGCCAAGGTCGGAATCAGGATGGAGTCCAACGGTCTGCCCCTGGCTGAAGCCCTGGAGGCCTGGCAGCAACAAGCGTTCACTGTGACCACCTTCGGACACAACATCTCCTTCCCCGACCCTGACGCTACTTCGAAAAACGTCAAGCCCAACATCTTCCACTTCCTGGAGGATGCCAGGCTCATTGAGCTCTTTGACCAGCAGGCGGTGGAGGGGGACCTTGCCAAACGCCGAGAACTCGTGACCGAAATGCAACTCCGGATGATGGAGACGGCCGCGGTGATCTACATCGGGTGGCAGGAGAATTTCTCCCCCGTTGCACCGCAAGTCGAAGGGCACGAAGGCGGCCTCGGAATCTGGAGCCGTATCCGCCACCACTACGTCTGGCTGTCCGAGGGATAACCCACGATAGAGAGCACACGAGGGCTGCCGTTCCCGAGGACGGCAGCCCTCACGTTGCTACCGAGGAATACTCCGACGCGCCTTAGCCACGGCACCTCGCTTTGATCCACCGGATACACCCCGCCTGGTGGGTCCTGGCGCTGGCGTTTGCTGTCCTCTTCTCCCTCAACGGATCGCGGGCGTCCTATGCCGTCCTCTACACGCCGTTGGAGGAAGAGGCCGGGTGGAGCACGGTCTCTATCGCCGGGGCGGCGACGGTCGGCCAGATCGTCATGGGGGTCTCGTTCATCGTCGCCGGCATGGCCGTCGACCGGTATGGGCCGCGTCGCGTGCTGCCCATCTTCGCGCTGCTGCACCTCGCGGGCTATGGGCTGTCCGCCGTGGCCACGGACGTATGGCAGCTCTACGTCGGTTTCGGCCTCTTGGGCAGCATCGCATTCGGCATCGGCGTGGGCCCGCTGCTGGCGATCGTCGCCCGGTGGTTTCGCCGGCACCAAGGCTTGGCCCTGGGCATCGGCTCCTCCGCCGGTCAGGCGGGAGCCGCCCTCTTCTCACCCATGGCGGCGCTGCTCACCGACGGCATCGGTTGGCGGTGGACCTTCGGCCTGCTGGGCTTCATCCCCTTCGCGCTCCTGCTCATCGCCGCCGCATTCCTGCACCGCCGGCCCGAGGAGGGAGGCAAGCTCCCCTACGGAGCCGAAGCTTCGGCTGGCGGCGAAGTCGGTCCCCGGCCGGCGCTATCGCCGCCCTTCGGGCCGGCAGTCCGGCAGGCCCTCCGCCAACGAGCCCTCTGGCTGGCATGCGTCGTCTACTTCAGCGCCAACATCAGCACCGGCCTCCTCATATTCCACATCGTCAGGCACGGACAGGGCGAGGGGCTTTCGGCGGCGGCGGCGGCGGGGCTGCTCTCCGTGGTCACCGGCGTAAGCGTGGCGGGAAGAGTGGGCGGCGGCGCCATCGCCGATCGGACGGATTTCGGCAAGTTCCTCACGATAAGCTGCGTCGTGATGGGAGTGGGGGTAGGGCTCTTCGCAACCTTCCCCGATACCGCCTTGCTCTACTGCTTCGCCGCGATCTATGGCGTCGGGCTCGGCGGGGCGGTGGTCCTGCAGACCATCGTGAGCCGGGCCATCGTCGGCGAACAAATCCTGGGGACCACCGTCGGGATCATCTTGCTAGCGGTCAACCTTGGGGCGGGACTCGGCGCCTTCCTCGGCGGAGTGACCTTCGAGTGGACCGACTCCTATCTCACCTCCTTCCTGATCGGCGCCGGCGGAGCCGGGGTGGCCGCATTGAGCGCCTTGGCGTTGAGCTCCCAGCTCCGTCGCGTGTGAGCAGCCCATTCCGGATATCCAGCAGGCCCGCCGACCGGTGCAAATTGCCTGTGTGGGTCTAAGCTGCTATAAGTGGGCGCAGCCACCGGCTAGCCGGTAAGAAACGACTCGATGCCGATTGTTGCCGTGGGAGTAGGGGGAGAAGCATGCGCGAGTTCAAGCTGATGGACGGCGACAGCCATGTCATCGAGCCGCCCGATCTATGGCAGAGCCGGGTCCCGGCCAAGTACAAGGAGCGGGCGCCCCACATGGAGCGCTTCGAGAAGGGCCACGCCTGGATTATGGAGGGCGCCGTCGACCCCATCACCTTCGGCCATAACGTCCTGGGCGGTACCCCCGGCGGCCTCACCCCCGAAGGTAGACGCGAGTGGGTCTTCTGGGAGGAGGTGCCCAAGGGCACCTACGACCCGGTCGCCCACCTGGAGGCCATGGACGAGGACGGCGTAGGCGCGGCGGTCATGTACCCGACCCCGCGCGTCTCCGCCGGCATCCAGTTCACCAACAAGGAACCCGAGTTCCACCTCGCCCTCGTCCGGGCCTACAACGACTGGCTCTCCGAATGGTCGAGCACGGACCCGGCCCGCCTGGGCGGGATCGCCATGATGCCCACCCTGGGCATCGAGGAGTGCCTCCAGGAGATGCGCCGCGTCGCGAAGATGCCCGGTCTCCGCGGCGGCGTCCTCCTCAGCCG
This sequence comes from Dehalococcoidia bacterium, assembly GCA_965207995.1. Classification (GTDB taxonomy): domain Bacteria; phylum Chloroflexota; class Dehalococcoidia; order SHYB01; family SHYB01; genus DAOUKH01. Next base: position 281,761 of record OZ242299.1, read on the forward strand.
CTGGCCGTCGGGCGGGTTCGAGATCACCGGCGAGGACGAGCCATTCTTCGCCGAGGCCGCCGACGCCGGCATCCCTATCGACATCCACGTCTCTTTCAGCACCGCGGCCCCCGGGGCCAAGGCGAAGGGCGCCACCGGCGACATGCGCCACCTCGACGCTCCCCTCCGCACCAAGCAGATCATCAACAGCGGCCTGCTCGACCGCTACCCCGACCTCAAGCTCGTCTGGGCCGAGACCGACTGCGGTTGGGTCCCCTACGTGAAGGAGCAAATGGACGACCGCTTCCACAGGCTGGAGGCGGCGAGCCGTCCCGCCATAGAGAACCCTCCCAGCTATTACTTCGACAACAACCTCTTCTTCACCTTCATTACCGATAGCTACGGCGTCGCGAACCGCCACTGGATCGGCCTCTCCCAGATGATGTGGTCCAGCGACTACGCCCACACCGGCACCGACTGGCCCCGCTCCTGGAACACCATCGAGCGCCACTTCGAAGGCGTCCCCCCGGACGAAAAGAAGACGATCCTGGCGGACAACTTCATCCGGGTGTACGGCTTTCCACAGGCAAACTAGCCGGCTAGAGGGCCTCACGATGAGGGCCGTTCCGGACTGAAGGAGACCTTTGCACAACTCCCATCGATGGTTGGAAAACGGCGGGGTGGTCTTCCCTCTCCCCCTCTGGAGACCTTTGCGTAACCTCGCCGATGGTTGGAAGACGGGCGGAGCGGGGTGGTCTTCCCTCTCCCCCTCTGGGGGAGATTTGAGAGAGGGCGCGCGCCATCAGGCGCGCGAGCGCCCGCAGGGCGCTGCTCCCCCACTCGGTTCAAGGTTACGCAAAAGTCTCTGAAGGGGGTATCCGTGGCAGACGGCGACACGACGCTGGCGCTGACCGGCAACACCTACGTGGCGCAACCGATATCCGGTTACCGCAACGAGCGGTTCCTAAAGGTTGTGGAGCTCCTGCGGCAGGCCGACTGCACCACGACGAACCTCGAGTGCGTGATTCAGGACGGCGAGGACTGGCCCGCATTCACCGCGGGAATGGGCTCGCATGCCACGTACATGGCCGCGCCCCCGAGCATGATCGACGAGTTGAAGTTCCTAGGCGTGAATGCCCTCTGCGCCGGCAACAACCACGTCTCGGACTTCGGCGAGAACGGCATCCTGACGATGATCGGCTACCTGAAACGCGCCGGGATGCCCTACGCCGGAATAGGGGCAAGCCTCACCGAAGCCTCCGAGGCCTGCTACTACGACACCCCGACCGGCGCGCGGGTCGCCTTCCTCGCCGCCTGCGACTACGGCCCCAGGGCGAACATGGGGCTCGTCTTTCCCTGGCCCCATGGGTACTTGCCCGCCGATAACCTCCCTCCTTTCAAGAGCCGGCCCGGAGTCAACCTCCTCCGCTACGACACCGCGCACGTGGTGAGCGAGGATGCCATCAATGCCCTGCGCCAAATCAGCCAGGACCTCGGATGGGAACACGAAAAGCTCCTCCGACGCCATGGCGGCGGTTCCAGAAGCGCCCCGCTGATCGGTCCCCAGACCAACTTCGGCTGGGAGGAGGACACGGAAACAGAGTTCTTCTTCCTGGGCAGGAAGTTCATGGTCGGCGACACGCCCGGCAACGCCCCATTCCCCTACCAGGAAGACCTCGACCGCATCTACAAACACGTTCGCGAAGCTCGAAAGCAGGCCGACATCGTCGTGGTCGCCCTGCACGACCAGAGCCACGGCTTGGGCATCCACCCCTACATCGACACCTTTTCCCACGGAGTCATCGACGCCGGCGCCGACATCTACTTCTGCAACGCCGGGGAGCACCGGGGAGTCGAGATCTACAAGGGCAAGGCCCTCATCTATGGGCAGCCGAGCCTCTTCTTGCAGACCGAAGCAGTGACCCACGTCCCCAGCTCCTTCATGTCACGCGTCGGGGCCGGCGCCGACGGGCTGGCCGGTGACTTCCTCGACCTCCGCGCCGAAGCGGCGGCGGCGGCCCGAGAGTTCGGCCCCGGCGCCTCGGAGCGGCAGAGCTCCGGAGGCACCGCGGTCCACCTCTGCATCTTCGACCACCAATTCGAGTTGAAAGAGATTCGGATTCAACCACTGGAGCCCTCTTCCGGCCCCCGCTTCCGCCGCGGACTCCCCCTGATGCCGGAGCCCGGAAGCCCCCTCTCCGACCGGGTGCTCCAATACTCGGTGGAAGTCTCCAAGCCCTTCGGCACGCAGTTAGAAATCCGAGACGGCCTGGGCATCATCAGCCTCAAGTAAAGCCTCCGTCACCCTCACCCAGCGGCGACCTTCCCCAAGGACGACCACATGGCCGAGCTACGCGGTAAGCCCTACATCTTCGTGACCTGGATGGCGCGCCTGCTGGCGGGAACCCGCTCCTGCGAGTGGGCCTCGTGGTTCAAGACGCAGCACGAGGGCTGGAGCTGGAAGAAGACCCCCACCGACTTCGACCTCGCCGCCTGGACCATGCGCCACGCCGCCATGGTCAAGGACGAGCGCGACCGGCTGGAGGCCGCGGGCGCGGAGGTCCTCGCCGAGCAGCAAAACCACTTCAGGATCCGCGGACGGGCGGCGACCCTGTCGGGCCAGCCCGACCTCGTCTCCATCACGGAAGAGCGCACCGTCGTCCACGACGTCAAGACCGGCGAGCCCAACGCCGCCGATACCGCCCAAGTCATGCTCTACATGTGGGCGCTGCCCTTAGCGAAGCCGCGCTACCGTGACTCCGCGCTGGAGGGACGCGTCGTCTACGCCGACCACGCCGTCGACGTGCCCGCCGATGCTATCGACGACGACTTCAAGGCCAAGACCGTCGCCCTGATCGAGCGGCTGGCCGCCGAGGCCGCCCCGCGCAAGACCCCCAGCCACTGGGAGTGCGGCTTCTGCGAAATCACCGCGGCCGACTGCCCCGACCGCATCGACGAGAAGCCGCCGACGGAAGAGACCGACGTCTTCTAGACGCTCGCCTCGGCCATCGTCTTCACCGCCGGCTTCACCGGCGGCGCCTCGCGCCAGTGGGGGATGCCGTCCTCGGGACGCGCGGCGGCTATCTCGCCCTTGCTCACCTCCGACCAGTGGGCGTGGTTCAACTGGTGGAGCGTGAAGCAGGCGCTCAGCGCGTTATAGAAGCCCTGGTTGTCCTGCGTCTCGTTCACCGACTCCTTGATCATCAGCGAGGTCATCGACGGCAGGCTCGCGATCCGGCTCGCGAACGCCAGCGTTTGCTGCTCCAGGTCGTCCAGCTTGAAGACCTTGCTCACCATGCCCAGCCGGTAGGCCTCCTCGGCGTCGATGGAGTCGCCGGTGAGCATGAGCTCCTTGGTCTTGCGGACGCCGAACTCCCAGGGGTGGGCGAAGTACTCGAGGCCGCACATGCCGAGCCGGGTGCCCACGACGTCGGCGAAGACCGCGTCCTCGGCCGCCACGATCAGGTCGCAGCACCAGGCTAGCATGAGCCCGGCTGCGAGGCAGTTGCCCTGAACCTGGGCGATGGTGATTTTGCGGAGGTTACGCCAGCGGCGCGTGTTGTCGAAGAAGAAGTGCCACTCCTGGAGGGTGCGTTGCTCGGCGCCCACTTTCGTGCCGCCGTACGCCTGCATGGTGTAGTGCTGGTCGGGGCCCGGCGCTCGCTCGGCGCGCGCGTCCGAAGAGCCGAGGTCGTGGCCCGCGGAGAAGGCGGGGCCGACACCGCCCAGGATAACCACGCGCACCTCGTCGTCGGCCTCGGCCTTCAGGAAGGCGTCGTTCAGCTCGACGAGCAGGCCGCGGTTCTGGGCGTTCCGCTGCTTCGGCCGGTTCATCATGATGCGCGCGATCCTGCCCTCTTCGAGCGTTTCATAGGTTACGAATCGGTAGTCGGACATGTCGCCTCCCGTGCGAACGCTGCTGTGCGTGACTCGGCGCGCCGGAGCGCGCCCCCGGAGGATACCCGCCCCCACCGCCGGGAGCAATCGCGGGTCTGGGTCGTGGAAGTCGTGAACGTTCGTGAACGCGTTACAGGTGTGCGTCGTGAACGCTCGTGAGCGTTCGTGAACGCGCTACAGAAGGGCGTCGTGGGCGTTCGTGAGCGCCATGAGCGTTTTTTGACGTGAGTGCCCGCTCCTCCCCTGTAGGGGCGCTTCGCGAAGCGCCCGTCCCCTCCCGCCACGGCCCGCGGTGTAGAATGACCGCCCTCGCGATGGAGCCCAACGGAGAGCCGCCCGATCTGGCCGTCATCGTTCCCACCTACGAGGAACGGGACAACCTGACTCCGCTCGTCGAGCGCATCGACGCCGCGCTCGCCGGGACGCGCTACCGCGTCGTCATCGTCGACGACGACAGCCCCGACGGCACCGCCGACGCGGCGCGGGCGCTCGGCGAACGGTATCCGGTCGACGTGATCGTGCGGACAGACGAGCGGGGGCTTGCCTCGGCGGTGGTCGAGGGCATCCGCCGGAGCCGGTCGCGTTATGTCGCGGTCATCGACGCCGACCTGCAGCACCCGCCGGAGGTCCTGCCCAGCCTGCTCGCGGCGGCCGGAGAGGCCGACGTCGCCGTCGCCTGCCGCTACGTCCCGGGCGGCGGCGTGGGCGCGTGGAGCCTGCCGCGCCGGGTCGTGTCATTGGGGGCCACGCTGCTGGGACGGCTCATCGTGCCGGCGGCCCGGCTGACGCCCGACCCGATGTCGGGCTACTTCCTGCTGCGCCGCGAGGTGATCGAGGGCGCGGATCTCGACCCCGTCGGCTACAAGATCCTGCTCGAAGTCCTCGCACGAGGCGCGGTCGAGCGGGTAGCCGCCGTCCCCTACACCTTCGAGACCCGGCAGCACGGGACGAGCAAGCTCGGCCTGCGCGAGCAGGTCCACTACCTGCGCCACCTGCTGCGGCTGCGGTTCAGCCCCCGCCGGCGGTCTTGATCACCCCGTCGGCCTCCAGTGCGTCGATCTCATCGGCGCCGAGGCCGAGCTCGCCGGCGAGCAGGCTCCGCGAATGCTCGCCGAGCAACGGCGGGTGCGACGAGGGCCGCGCCGGCGTGCGGCTCATGTGCTGGAGGGCGTTGGCGGCGAGCGGCACGCTGCCCAGCTTCGGATGGGCCTGCTCCCAGACCAACCCGCGGGCGTCGGCCTGCGGGTCTGCAAGTACCTCCCGCAGGTTATTGATCGGCGTCGCGGGAACGCCGGCTTCGTTGAAGAGCCGCATGCAGTCGTCCTTGGAGCGGCCCGCGATCGACGCCGCGATCTTGGGGACGAGCTCGTCCCGGTGCGCCACCCTGCCCGCATTGGTCTGGAAGCGTTCGTCGTCCCACAGCGCCGGCTCGCCCAGCGCCTCGACGGCGCGCTGGTACTGCCGGTCGTTGCCCACGGCGAGCATGAGCCAGCCGTCGGCGGCCTCGAACGCCTGATAGGGGACGATCTGCGGGTGAGCGCTGCCCAAGGGGCCGGGCGGCTCGCCGGTGGCGAGGTAGCCCTGGGCCTGGTTCGCCATCGCCATGAAGCCGACGTCGAACAGGGACAGGTCGATGCGCTGACCGGCGCCGCTGCGCAGCCGCTCGACGTAGGCGGCGAGGACGCCCGCCGTGGCGGTCAGGCCGGTAATCACGTCAATCCAGGCCACGCCGATCTTCGTGGGCGGGCCGCCGGGCTCGCCGGTCACGCTCATGATCCCCGACATGCCCTGCAGGGCGGCGTCGTAGCCGGGCTCGGCGGCCCGCGGCCCCGTCTGCCCAAAGCCCGTGATCGAGACGTAGATCAGCTCGGGGTGGCCGTCAGACAGGGTGTCGTAGTCGAGGCCGAAGCGGGCGAGGTCGCCGGTCTTGTAGTTCTCGACGAAGACGTCGGCCTTGGACGCGAGGCGGCGCACCAGGGCGCTTCCCCGCTCGTCCTTGAGGTCCACCGCGAGGCTCTGCTTGCCGCGGTTGGTCGAGAGGTAGTAGGCGCTCTCGCCGCCGGTAAAGGGCGGCCCCCAGGCCCGGGTCTCGTCGCCCCACAGTGGCTCGACCTTCCACACCTCGGCGCCGAGGTCGGCGAACATCTGCGTGGCGAAGGGGCCGGCAAGCACGCGCGACAGGTCGAGGACGCGCAGGCCTTCCAGCGCGCTCACCGCGGTCCGGCCTTGCACGAGCGATCGCGTTGCGCCACGGCGCCCTCCCTGTCCGGGCGTCGCGCCCGGCGCGGCCTCTATCTTACAAGCAAGGGCTTACAGGCAAGGGCCGCCACCGCTTACGGTGGATGTCGGCGCACCAGGGACCTCGCGAATCCGGTGGGTAACGCGTAGTGACTGAGGAACACAAGCCGAGGAGCGAAGCCAGCCGACGAGCCAATGGAAAGCCCCGACTCTCAACCTTCTCGATTCCTCCCATTCGAGGCCGCGCGCGGGGGCCTTTTCATTAGCAATTATACACTTGACACAAGGTGTCACTCCTATTAGGCTTGCTTTGTGGACTTCCTAGAGGCATCAAGAATCTGGTCGAGTTTCCGCTTCGCGGGTTTGCCGAACAGCTTCTCGGCAACCGCCGCGTCCGGCTTCCCTTCGATGCCTTTCGGGAGCAACTTCTTCTTCGGAATGTGAGCCATGGCGAATCTCCTAACCCTGATGGACGACTTCAACACCGACGCAAAGTGCCGCGAACTCTTGGAGCGCCTGCGCTGGCCCGAAGGTGTGGCATGCTTGCGCTGCGGTTCGATGGGGGTCTCCGAGGTCGTCAGCCGCAGCGTGTTCGACTGCAACGACTGCCGGTATCAGTTCTCGGTTACGGCCGGGACCATCATGCACGACTCCCACCTGCCGCTCCGCAAGTGGTTCATCGCCATCTACCTGATGTGCGAGTCCGAGAAGGGCATCAGCGCCCTTCATTTGAAGCGCACCCTCGGCGTCCACTACAAGACGGCTTGGTATCTCTGTCACCGCATCCGCGAAGCGATGAACAATGACCCCTTCGAGGGACCGACGCTTCTGGGTGTGGCCGAAGTGAACGAGACCCTGGTCCGCGGCAAGACGAAGGGCAAAGGCCGCGCCTACAAGGGCAACAAGACATGGGTCGCCGGCGCTATCCAGCGCGACGGCAAACTCCGGCTCGAGCGCATCCCCAACACCCACCGCAAGACCCTCCACGACTTCATCAGCCGCACGGTCAAGGACGAAGCCGAGGCGGTCTACACCGACGAGCTCGCATCCTACCTGGGAATCGAGGACGCCAACATGCGGCACGAGACGGTCAACCACTCCGCCGAGGAGTGGGTCGGCGGCGACGTGCACACCAACACCATCGAGGGTGTGTGGTCCCTGTTCAAACGCAGCATCATCGGCGCTTCCACAAGGTCTCGGAGAAGCACCTTGACCGGTATCTCGAAGAGTTGGAGTGGCGCTACTCCAACAGGGACAACGCCTTCATTTTCATGGACACGTTGCGGCGCATCGTCAACACGCCGCACCTGACCTACCGCAAGCTGGTCGCCTAGATGTCGCCAAGAACGCCCCGGATCTGTTCGAGCCGTTCCTGCGCGGCTTTCCCTTCTTGCAGGTTCTCGGCGAGCATCCGCCACACCGCAGGGGACAGCACCGCCTGTGTCAAATGTCATTCTTCTTACCTGTCCAACACTTCGCAATCAACCAAGTGGATTTCGTAGGCGCTGCCCTTCTTGATCTTTCCTTCCGCAGTCAGGAGATCGTTCTTCCTGATGGTCTCCAGATGCTCCATCCAACGCTTCTTCTCGAATTCCAGCCAAAGCGTACGGATTTCTAGGGGGTACATAGTCACCGTTAGTTCGTCGTCGCCTTCGAACACGTCATTAACGGGGAGGCTCACTCTCAGCCACTTTCCAATGTGTGGCATGAAGAGCTTGTCGCCCTCCATGTTTGTCCTTCCCTCAAACATCTCAAAGAGTTCGACGGCAGACCAGTGAGTGTAGACCCTGCCGGGATGTGCCGCTTGTGCCCGTGCCGGAGCCGCCGGCGAAGGGGGCGTGAATGTTTCCGGAGAGGGTAGAGGGTCTGGTGGGGACGCCATCGGGGACGGTTGGGGTGTTGGTGGAGGAGTTTGCACGACTCTTACCAGTCTCGGCCACCACCACTCCGCCGTGCCAAGCAGCACTCCTATTCCCCATCCCGGCTAGCAGGAGTCCCTCTATCAGGCTCACGGCAGACAGTACCTCCCACCACGCCTCTGCATCTTCCTTGAGGCTAATGAGCCCTAGAGGGCCGAGGAGCCAGAGCCCCACTGCCCCGAGCCTCCTGAGCGCAACGAGTTTTCGCATCCGCCAATGCTAGCGGCTCGCCCATCTTGCGTCAAGTGCATATACCTCCCCTCAAGTAGACCCGACTAGCGTAACTTCTCGCCCCGGACTGACCTGAGCGCACAATCGACCTTGGGTACGCGGCCGTCTGGCCGGGATCGACACTATGGCGATGCGGATGGTATGGAGTATCTGGTCGGCCAATCTGAAGACCAGGCTCGACGCTCATCCGTTTTCCTGTTCCCGTACCGCCGCCGTTCTTGACAGCGGCAAGGCCCCACACCAGAATTGCGGCACCGCTTCTTCCCGTTGGAGACCTTGCGTCATCGCTCTGGTGATGGGGGGACGGGCGATTCGTGAATCGCCCCTACAGGGGAGGGCGAAAACGGCCCCGCACCGGCGCCTCGGAGCGGCGGCCCACGGAGCACGCGCATGGGCTCGAGCATCGTTTCCGCCGACTCTCACGTCGTTGAGCCGCCCGACCTCTGGACGTCGCGCCTCGGCCCCGAGTACGAGGGCCGCGCTCCCCGCCTGACGGAGGACGCCGAGGGCGCCAAGTTCGAGGTGAACGGCGTCTCCGGCCCCACCGTCGTCGGCGGCTTCATCTCGCCCGCCAAGGCCGGGCTCGGCTTCGCCACCCGCCTCTCCGAGGGACTCTCCGGCGGCTGGGACCCTGAGGCCCGCATCGTGGACATGGACAAGGACGGCATCGCCGCGGAAGTCCTCTACCCCAGCTTCGCCATGCGGCTCTTCGGCCTCGACGACCCCGCCATGCAACGCGACACCTTCCGGGCCTACAACGACTGGGTCTCAGAGTACGTCGCGACCAACCCCAAGCGCCTCTACGGGCTGGGGCTGATCTCGCTCTACGACGTCGACGCCGGCGTCGAGGAGCTCCAGCGGTGCGCCGCGATGGGCCTCTCCGGCGGCATGTCTTGGGCCGAGCCGCAGGACGGCTACAGCTACGGCACCGACCACTACGACCGCTTCTGGGCGGCGGCGCAGGACCTCGGCATGCCGATCAGCCTGCACACCTTCGCCGGCAGGGCGCGCGACGTCTCCGACCTCTTCCTGGCCAAATACTCCTGCATCACCCACGTCATCCAGTTGTCGCTCACCACGCTCCTCTTCTCTCACGTCTTCGAGCGCTTCCCCGGCGTGACCGTCGTCTCGGCGGAGAACGACATCGGCTGGGTGCCCCACCTCATGGAGCGCATGGACCACGCCTACATCCGCAAGGGTTCGCGGCACGCGCCGCCCTTCCCTTCGGGGATGCTCCCCAGCGAGCACTTCAAGCGCAACGTGCGGGCCACCTTCATGCAAGACCGCGCCGGCGTCGGCCTCACCGACCTCGTCGGCTCCGACATCTTCATGTGGGCCTCCGACTACCCTCACGACGACAGCACCTGGCCCGAGTCCACCGACGTCATCGACCGCCTTTTCGACGGCGTCGCCGACGCGCATCGCGAGAAGATCACCCACAGCAACGCGGTCGCCTCGTACCGCATGGACCTCCCCGCGTAGCCGGGGCAGGGCCGACCACCACACCAAGGGAGGCCGCGACATGGCAGCGCCGCTCGACGGCATCCAGATCCTCGACCTCACCATCTTCCAGAACGGCCCGTGGGCCACGGTCATGCTCTCCGACATGGGCGCCGAGGTCATCAAGGTCGAAGACCCCGCGGGCGGCGACCCCGGCCGGGGCATCACCACGTCGACCGGCGCGCACAACTCCTACTTCGAGACGATGAACCGCAACAAGCGGAGCATCACCCTGAACCTCAAGTCCGACGAGGGGCGCGCCGTCTTCCTCCGGCTGGCGGAGAAGGCCGACGCGATCACGCAGAACTTCCGGCTCGGCGTCGTCGAGCGGCTGGGCGTGGACTACGAGACCGTCCGCAAGATCAACCCCGGCATCATTTACGCCTCGGTGACCGGGCTGGGCCACGAGGGGCCGCACGCGAGCGACGGCATCTTCGACTCGCTGGGTCAGGCGCGGGGCGGCTTCCTGTGGATGAACTCGCTGGGGCGCGACTACCCGGAGTCCCCCGCCGGCGGCATCTCCGACCAGTGCGGCGCCATGACCCTCGCCTGGGGCGTGGCGATGGGCGTCATCGCCCGCGAGCGCCACGGCGTCGGCCAGCACATCCAGACGTCGCAGCTCGGCGGCATCCTCATGCTCCAGGCGATGGCCATCAACGGCTACCTCATCAACGGCTCGCTGCCCGCGCCGAAATCGCGCGGCCGCACCCCGAACCCCCTGATGAACAGCTACCGCTGCGCCGACGGCAAGCTCCTCGCCATCGGCGGCGTCGGGCCCGACCGCTACTGGCCCGCCTTCGTCGAAATCCTCGGCATCGAGCACCTTCGCGACGATGAACGCTTCCGCGACACCGAGGCGCGGGCCGCCAACAGCGCCGAGCTGATCGCCATGCTCGACGAGCGCTTCCTCGCCAAGTCCCGCGACGAGTGGGTCGAGCAGATGCGGCAACGCAACATCATCTGCCAGCCGGTGCTCGACTACGCCGAGGTCGCCGAGGACGCCCAGGCGCGCGCCAACGGCTATGTCACCGAGGTCCCCCACCCCGAGGCGGGCAGCCTGACCGAGATCGGCGTGCCGGTGCACTTGCCTGAGACACCGGGCGCGCCGAGACGTTCCGCCCCCAAGCTCGGCGAGCACACCGACGAGGTGTTGGCGGAGGCGGGCTACTCTGCGGAGGAGATCGGCGGCCTGCGGGAGCGCGGCGCAATTTAGGGCGGCAGCGGTGGTGTGTGGTGTTGGGGCCGCAGGCTGCGTTGACGTTGGCGCACCCCTCCCGGCCCCCCGCCCTCACCCCAACCCTCTCCCGGCGGGAGAGGGGGCAGACCACCCGGCCCCGCCGACGCGCCTGCGGCGCGTGCCCTCTCTCAGTCTCCCCCAGAGGGGGAGAGGGGAGATCACCCCGCGCCACCTGTCTTTCGGCTTGCTGGCGGGAGCCGACCCGTGCCACACCGCGCTTGACAAGGCCGCCCTGTCAGCCGTAGAGTATGCATAGCGAACATATGTTCCCTACCGCCTGCGGAGCGGTAGGGCCATCCGCCGGAGTTGCGGAAGTGGCGGATGGATCGTGGGAGAGTCGGACCCAGTGCCCCTCGCCGGCGAGGGAGTCGGGCCCAGTGCCTCCCGGAACCGCGGGGAAGAACGGCCGCCCCGGCGACGCAAGGGTCTCCGTGGGCAGAAGGGGCAACGCCCGGCCTTGCACGGAGTTGTTGCCTAGCCGTGGCGGAGGAGGAAGGCGGCCCAGCCGTCGAGGCGGCGGTCGGCGGCGACGGTGAGGGCGACGGCATGGGCGGCCGTGGTGATCCGGTCCACGTCCTTGTCCTGGAAGCCTGAGATGATGGCTTGCCCGCCGGGGCGAAGTGTCGTGGCGAGATCGGGCAGCAGCTCCGCGACGACGTGAACGGTGATGTTCATGAGGGCGAGGTCGAACGCGCTCGGTGGGGCGAGGGGATGGGGCAGGCCCTCCTCCGCCACGTGAAGCCGTTCCGTGAGGCCGGCGCGGCGCGCGTTCTCCGAGGCTTCGCGGACGGCTTCGGGGTCGGTGTCCAACGCGACCGCGGAGTCCGCGCCCAGGCCGATCGCCGCCAGGGAGAGGATCGCCGAGCCGGTCCCCACGTCGAGGAGGCGCGCGCCGGAGACGTCGAGCGGCTCCAGCAGCTCGAGGCAGAGGCGCGTGGTGGGGTGGTGGCCGGTGCCGAACGCCATCCGCGGGTCGAACCCGACCACCACGTCCGACGGGCCGGCCTCGACCTCGGCCCAGGAGGGCTTGAGCAGCAGCCGCTTGCCCACGCGGATCGGCGGGAAGTGCGCCTTCCACGCCTCGCCCCAGTCCTCGGGGTCGACCTTGGCCACCTCGACCTCGCCGGCGTTGAGCGCGGCGCGCACCAGCTCGAGCATCACCTCGAAGCGCGCCCGCGCCTCCGCGTCGCCGTCATGGACGTAGCCGCGCAGGACCCCTTCGGTGGCGTCGGGCGGCCGTTCGAGGGAGACGTTGCGCAGGTAGCGGTGGAAGAGCCGCCAGCCAACCTCGCACGCTTCGCCCGAGACACGGAGGGAATACTGTAGCCAGCCGCCTTCCGCGCCGGCGGCGTCCGTGTTGCTGTCAGTTGTCTTCAACGGGCCGATTCCGTGTACGCTACGCTACCGCCATGGACACCCTTGCGTTACCTTGGCCAGGCTCCGCGAGTACGTTCGGGGGATAGGGAGGGCGACCACAAGGGTCGCCCCTACAGGAGACCTTTGCGTAACCGGCATCAGGGAGGGAAAGGCGCCCTGCGGGCACCCGCGCGCCTGGCGGCGCGCGCCCTCTCTCAGTCTCCCCCAGAGGGGGAGAGGTTTAAAGCAGCCCCGCCTACCCTCCCTCGCCAGGGTTCGGGTGGGTTTTGCAAAGGTCTCTACAGGAACGATGCTCTGCCAGCGTCGGGGGTTACGCAAAGATCTCAACCATGAGCGAAGCATGAACGCGCCGCCGCGATTCTACGCCCTTCTTCCGCGCCCCGCCGAGTGGGACCTCGTTGGCTAGCAGACGCACGACGCCGAGCGCGGGCGCGGGCGGCCGGGTCTTCGAGGCCCTGAAGGTCCCGCAGTTCCGCATCCTGCTCACCAGCACGTTCTTCGCGCAGATGGGCCTGTGGACGCAGCAGATCGCCCTCGGCTGGCTCGTCTTCGACCTCACCGACTCACCCCTGCAGCTCGGCCTCGTCGCGGTGTCCAGCGGCGGGACCATGACCTTCTGCGCCCCGTTCTCCGGCGCGCTTGCCGACCGGCTCGACCGGCGCAAGGTGTTGATCGCCAGCCAGTTTTCCCTGGCGAGTCTGGCGGTGGTCATCGCCACGCTTGTGATCACCGACGTCGTGCAGGTGTGGCACCTCTACGTCACCGCGGTCCTCACCGGCATGTGCTTCTCGGCGAACGGGCCGTCGCGCCACACCCTCGCCTTCGACCTGGTGACCGAGCGCGAACTCGCCTCCGCGATCTCACTCAACTCGATCGCGCAGAACCTGATGCGGGTGGCGGGCCCCGCGGTGAGCGGCGCCCTGATCGGCAGCGTCGGCGTCCAAGGAGCGTACATCTTGCAGGCCGCCGCCTGCGTGCTCTCGATGCTGATGCTCAGTCGCCTGCGCCCGGTCACGGCCCGCCGCGCGATCGCCCGCGAGAACATCTTCGCCAGCATCCGCGAGGGTCTCGCCTACGTCCGCCGCGACCAGCCGCTGCTGCTTCTTCTGATCCACAGCATGATCGCCGCCGTCTGCGTGCTCGGTTTCCTCAACCTCATGCCCGCCTATGCGGACAACGCCCTCGGCTTCGGGCCGGGCGGCTTCGGGCTGCTGATGTCGTTGATGGGGGCCGGCGGGCTTCTGGGCTCCGTGGTCGTGGGCGGGCTCGGCTATCCCAAAGGAAAGGCCAAGTGGCTGGTCGTGGCCGCGATGGTTGCCGGGGCCATGCTGCTCGCCATGGGCGCGGCCCCAATCGCCGCCGTCGCCATCGGGGCCATGCTGATTCTCGGCGCGACCCAGACGGTGCTCTTCGTCGAAGGCAACGCGATGGTGCAGGTCTATGCCGACGACCGATACCGCGGCAGGGCCATCTCGCTCTTCTTCATGACCCACGGCGCGGTGCCGCTCGGCGCGCTCTGGGCCGGCGGCGCGGCGGAACTGATCGGCGTGGAGGCCGTCTTCGTCCTGCTGGGGGCCCTGGGGGTCGGGCTCAACGCGCTGCTCGTACTGGTTGCGCCGCGGCTGTGGCGGCTGTAAACCGAGGGCGGAACAGGTATCATTGCCCGCCCGTAGAATCCAGCGGGCGTTACAGGCATACTATGGCCTTCCCGCCGAAGGGCGGCGTAGGTGACAAGGCACGACGGAAAGGGGTCGCGGCATGGCGCGAATCAGCGGGGCTGAAATCCTGACCAGGCAGCTCGAGACGGAGGGGGTGGACACCGTCTTCAACCTTCCCGGCGACCCGATGGGCGAAATCAACACGTCGATGCGGCAGCACGGCATGCGGCTCATCAACTTCCGCCACGAGCAGGCGAGCGGGCTCGCCGCCCAAGCCTACGGCTACGTGACGCGCCGCCCAGGGGTGGCCATCTGCCCTTCGGGCCCGGCGATGACCAACGCGCTGACGGCGTTGGAGACGGCGCGGTCGAACTGCTGGCCGGTGCTCGTGATCGGCGGCAACGGCGACTTGCGCCGCCGCTACCGGGGCGACTTCCAGGAGGCCCCGCAGGTCGAGGCCGCGGCGCCATTCTGCAAGTGGTCGGTGCAGGTCGAAGACCCGCGGCAGCTTCCGTACTACGCCCACGCCGCCGTCCAGAAGATGATGAACGGCCGGCCGATGCCGGTCTACCTCGACCTTCCCTCGAACGTCATCTCCGGCGCTGTGGAAGAGGACGAGGTGCGGTTCTTCCCCAAGGCGCCGCCTCCGGCGCGCCCCCTCGCCGACCCGGCACTGGTGGAAGAGGCGGCGCGCGAGATCCAGAAGGCCGAGCGGCCCCTTCTCCTCATCGGCAAGGGGCTGGCGTGGTCGGACGCCGCCGAGGAGGTGCGCGAGCTTGTCGACCGGCTGCAGATTCCGTTCGTGCCCTCGCCGATGGGCAAGGGCGTCGTCCCCGACGACCACCCGCTGAACGCCTCAGGCGCGCGGAGCTACGCCCTCCAGAACGCCGACCTCGTGATCCTCGCCGGCGCGCGCTTCAACTGGATCTTCCACTTCGGCGCGCCGCCGCGCTTCGCGCCCGACGTGAAGGTGGTGCAGATCGACATCGACCCATCCGAGATCGGGAACGGCAGGCCCGCCGAGGTCGGCCTCGTCGGCGACGCCAAGGCGGTCTTCCGGCAGGTCCTCGACGCCGCCAACGGCGCGCGTCGCGACGAGACGCCGTGGCTGCCTTCGCTGCAGATGGAGGCCGAGAAGAACGCCGGCGCGATCAACGACTTCCTCGAATCCGACGCGGTCCCGATGAACATGTACCAGATGTACCGCGACGTCGTCGAGCTGATGGACGACGACGCGACCGTGACCGCCGACGGCGAAAACGCGATGGCGATCTCGCGGGTCATGGTGCCGAACTACCAGCCCCGCCACCGGCTCGACGCCGGCGTCAGCGGCTGCATGGGGGTCTCCGTGCCCTACGCCATCGGCGCGGCGGCGGCCACGCCGGGCAAGCAGGTCTTCTCGTTCAACGGCGACTACGCCTTCGGCTGGAACGGCATGGAGGCGGAGACCGCGGTGCGCAACGACCTGCCCATCGTCTTCATCGTGGCGAACAATGTCTCCGTCGGCGGGCCGCAGAAGATGGAGCTTGGCTCGGCTGCGAAGGCGGAGAGCCAGCCTGAAGGCGTGCGGTACGACAAGATCATGGAGGCCTTCGGGGGGCACGGCGAGCACGTGGAGCGGCCCGAGGAGCTGAAGCCCGCCGTCGAGCGGTCGCTGGCCTCGGGCAAGGCGTCGCTGGTGAACGTCGTCATCAACAAGCGCCCCGCACGCAAGAAGCAGGTCCACCACTGGATGGGCCGGGAATCCCGCATGGAGTACTAGGCCGGGCGATGTCCACCCACGGAAACGACAGCGGAGATTCCGGCGGCGACGGCCTTTCCATCGACCGTCTGATCCAGGGGCGCGCGACGCGCCTCCAAGACCGGGACATCTTCGCCCCGACGTTCGACTTCACCCTCCACCACGAGGCGAAGGCGGCCCAGGCCTATCCCTTCTACCAGCCCCTGGAGCGTAACGAGGGACCCGAGGCCGTGATCTACGGCAAGCGGGTGCTGATGCTCGGGTCGAACAACTATCTCGGGCTCACGCGGCACCCCAAGGTGATGGAAGCCGCCGCGGCGGCGATCCAGCGCTTCGGCACCTCGATGACCGGCTCGCGGGTGCTGAACGGCACCATGGACCTGCACGAGCAGCTTGAAGAACGCATCGCGCGGTTCCTCAACAAGGAGGCCGCACTCGTCTTCACCACGGGTTACCAGGCGAACCTCGGCGCCATCTCGGCGCTGGTGGGACCCGGCTCCTCAGCCGTCGTCGACAAGGCCGACCACGCCAGCATCTACGACGGCTGCCAGCTCTCCGGCGGCAAGATGTTGCGCTTCCGCCACAACGACGCCAAGCACCTCGATACCGTACTCAGCGGCCTTGACGGCGGCCCCGCCCTCGTCATCGTCGACGGCGTCTACAGCATGAGCGGAGCCGTCGTCGATCTTCCGGGCGTCGTCGCGGCCTGCCGCAAGTATGGCGCGCGCCTGCTCGTCGACGACGCCCACGCCATCGGCGTGCTCGGCGAGGGAGGACGCGGCACGGGGAGCCACTTCGAGCTCGAAGACGAGGTCGATCTGATCGTGGGCACCTTCTCGAAGTCGCTCGCGTCCATCGGCGGCTTCGTTGCCGGGCAACAGCCCGTGGTCGATTGGGTGCGCCACTTCGCGCGGCCGATGGTGTTCAGTGCGAGCCTGCCTCCGGCCTCGACCGCAGCGGTGCTCGCTGCCCTGGAGGTGCTCGAAAGCGAGCCTGAGCGCGTCGAGCGCGTGCGAGCCTTGGGGCAGCAACTCCGCTCCGGCCTCAGGAGGCTGGGCTTCGAGGTATCGGACTCCGAGTCGCTGGTGGCTCCAGTTCCCGTCGGCGACGAGGTGGAGACGGTGCGCGTGTGGCACGCGCTCCTCGAGCACGGTGTCTACACCAACCCCGTCGTCTTCCCGGCCGCCGCGAAGGGCCGCGCCCTGCTGCGCATCAGCTGCATGGCGACGCAGACGCCGGAGCAGATCGACTTCGCCCTCGAACAGTTCAAGGCCGTCGGCAAGGCCCGAGGGCTCATCTAGCCCCGGTCCGCGTGGAGACCAAGGGCCGCATCCGCGTCGAGCCGGTATCCGGCCGCGGCGTGGAGGCGTTCATCGTCGCGCCGCGCCGCCTCTACGAAGGCAACCCCCATTGGGTCCCGCCTCTCGCGCTGATGGAGCGGGCCGAGCTCGACCCCAAGCGCAACCCCTTCTTGCAGCAAGCCGAGGCGGCGCTGTTTATGGCCTACCGCGAGGACGGACGGACGGCGGGGCGCATCTCCGCGCAGATCGACCCCGCGCACAACGAGCGCCACGGCGAAAAGACCGGCTTCTTCGGCTTCTTCGAATGCGAGAACGACCCCGAAGCCGCCGCCGCGCTCCTCGGCGCTGCCGAGTCATGGTTGGCGGAACGCGGGATGGAGCGGATCCGCGGGCCGATGAGCTTCTCCATCAACGGCATCGCCGGCCTGCTGGCCGACGGTTTCGACTCGCCGCCCCGCGTCATGACGGCCTACACCCATCCCTACTACCTCGACCTGCTTGAAGGAGCGGGTTTTCGCAAGGCTAAGGACCTGTACGCTTGGCGCTTCGACTGGACGCGCCCCCCGCCTCGCGCCGCCCGCAGTGTCGAGCGGCTGCGCGCCCGCCCCGACGTGACGGTGCGCCCGATCCGCATGCGCCGGTACCGGCAGGAGATCCACGCCATCCTCGACGTCTTCAACGACGCGTGGTCGGAGAACTGGGGCTTCGTCCCCGTGACCGGCGCCGAGGCCGACAACCTGGCAAGCACGCTGCGCCCTATCGTCGATCCCAAGGTGGTCATCGTCGTCGAGGTCGGCGGGCGGACCGCCGGCATTGCCGTGGGCGTCCCCGACCTCAACGAGGCCATCCACGACCTCGGCGGCAAGCTCTTCCCGCTGGGCTTTCTCAAGCTGCTGTGGCGCGTGAAGGTGCGCCGGCTCAAGAGCGGACGCCTCTTCCTCGTAGGCGTGGGCAAGGAATTTCGGACTCGCGAACTCGCCGGCCTGCCGTACCTGCTCATCGACGAGATCATCCGGCGTGGCGCGGCGCGCGGCTACAGGAACGCCGAGCTTTCCTGGACGCTCGAAGACAACCACGCCATCACCGCCGTGCTCCGCCGGATGGAGTGCGAACATTACAAGACGTTCCGCATCTACGAAAAGGACATCGGCGCCACGGAAGGGCGGGCCGCCTAGCATGAAAGTCCTCGTCACCGGCGCCACCGGATTCGTCGGCTCCCACATCGCCGAGCGGCTGGCCGCGGACGGTCACGAGGTACGCGTACTGCTCCGCACGACGAGCAGCCGCCGGTTCCTCGAAGGCGTCCCCTTCGAGGAGGCCGTAGGCGACCTCACCGACGCCGCGTCGCTGGGCCCGGCGGCGCATGGCGTCGACGCCGTCATCCACGCCGCGGGACTGGTGAAGGCGCGGTCGGTGCGCGAGTTCCAAGAAGTGAACGCTCAGGGCACGAGCAACCTGCTCGCCGCCGCCGAGCGCGAGGCGCCGGGTCTGAAGCGCTTCGTCTATGTCTCCAGTCTCGCCGCGCACGGGCCGAGCCCCGACGGCGCGCCCAGACCGCTCGACGCCGCCCTCGCGCCCGTCTCCGTCTACGGGCGCGCCAAGGCTGAGGGGGAGGCCCTCGTCCGCCGGTCTCCGCTCGGCGACCGCGCCGTGATGCTCCGCCTGCCGGCCGTCTACGGCCCCAAGGACTTCGCCCTCCTCTCGTTCTTCAAACTCGTCAAACTGCGCTTCGCGCCGCTGCTCTACGGCGGGCGCAACACCCTCTCCATCATCTACGCCGAGGACGCGGCGCGGGCGGCCGCCGACCTCGCCACGTCGAGCGCCGCGATCGGCGGCAAGGCCTACACCGCCGACGATGGGTGGCGCTACACATGGCGCGACCTGGTGGCCCACGTCGAGGCGGCGATGGGACGGAAGGCGCTGGTGTTGCCCACGCCTTTGTGGGCCTACTGGCTGGCGGGGTTTGCCTCTGAGGCCTTCGGCGCTCTTGTGCGGAAGGCAACTCCCCTCTCCCGCGACAAGGTTGTCGAAATGCGACAGCGGTACTGGATCTGCTCGAACGAGGCCATCGAGGCCGACCTGGGGTGGCAGCCGCAAGTCTCCTTCGGAGAGGGTGCGCGGCGAGCCGCGGCCTGGTACCGGGAGCAGGGGCTGCTGTAGGGAGAGCGGCGCCCTGCGGGCGCCCGCGCGCCTGACGGCGCGCGCCCTCTCTCAAATCTCCCCCAGAGGGGGGGAGGTTTAAGGTGCGGGAGAGGGGGAAGACAACCCCGCGCCACCCCTCCGACGCGCCTGCGGCGCGCCCTCTCTCAAATCTCCCCCAAAGGGGGAGAGGGAAGACCGCCCCGCCGCCTACGCCCCTTGCCGAGAGGCGGGGCGGCAGTCCACCATTGCGGCAGTCGTGAGGTGAGCCTTTGAAGACGATCCCCGACAACGTGTCGCGGTACGCGGCGACGCCGGAGTTTACGGAGACGACGACGCCGCCGCATCTGCTGGACTCGCACGAGACGAAGCCCGGGGTGTGGGCTAAGGTCGTGGTGCTGGAGGGGTCGCTCCGGTATTGCATTATTGGCCCGGAGGTGGAGGAGCACGAGCTGACGCCGGACCGGCCGGGTGTGGCTGAGCCGGAGGTCCCGCACCTGGTCGAGATCACCGGACCCGTCCGCTTCCAACTTGAGCTCTATCGCTGACGCGCAGCCGACAAAAGGAGCAGCCATGGCCGAGCGCTTGACGCCGCTGTACAAGGACCTGCCGGTGATCGAGAAGACGGGGTACCGTCATGCCTGGGGCGTCTTCGGCGACGGCGACGAGCTGGGCACCATCGCCAGGCTCACGCCGGAGCGGATTGCGCGGGCGGCGCGGACGGTGCGCCGGGGGGCCGTCTTCAACCTGTCGCTCCCGTTGAACGAGCCCAACCCGCCTATCGTGGAGCGCCGCAAGCCCTACCGGCACGAGATCGTCGAACCTGAGCGCAACTCCCGCGACGACAAGATCGACGACCTCTGGAACCAAGCGTCCAGCCAGATCGACGCGCTGTCGCACATGCGCTACCGCGAGTTCGGTTTCTACAACGGGCTGGAGAAGGACGCCGTCGACGGCGGCGCGCTCGGCATCGACCGGTGGGCCGACCACGGCATCGTGGGACGGGGCCTCCTGCTCGACATGCCGCGCTACTTCGCGTCGCGGGGCGAGCCGTTCGACCCGTCGCGGGACACCGCGTGGAAGCCGGACGTGCTCGAAGCGGCGCTGGCGGCCCAGGGCGTCCAGCCCGAGGAGGGCGACATGCTCCTCCTCCGTACCGGCTGGATGGAGCATTACCTCGCGCTGTCCGCCGAGCAGCGGGCGGCGCTGCCCCAGCACCTCGGCCCCGGCGGGCTGGAGAGCCCAGGACTGAGCGCAGTCGAGGAGAGCGCCGCCTTCCTCTGGGACGCCGGATTCTCGCTGGTCGCCGCCGACAACCCCGCCGTCGAGGACTCGCCGGGCAGCCCCGAGGCCGGCTTTCTCCACCGGCGGCTCATCCCGCTCCTCGGCATGGCGCTCGGCGAGCTCTGGACCTTCGAGACGCTTGCCGACGACTGCGCGCGGGACGGCGTCTACGAGTGCATGGTGGTCGCCGTCCCGCTCAACCTGCCGCGAGGCGTCGGCTCGCCGGCCAACGCCGTCGCCATCAAGTAGCCGGCGATGCGCTAGAATCGCTGCCCATGAAGATCGGCGTCACCTACGACATCCGCAACCCGCCCCAGTGGCGCGTCCCTTACGACGCGCTCTACCACGACACGCTCGACCACATGGCGATGGTCGAGGACTGGGGCTTCGACCAGGTCTGGATCCAACAGCACCACTTCGAGGAGTCGGCCTACGGCCCGTCGTTCGCCGCTTTCGTCGGCGCGCTCGCCATGCGCACCAAGCGGATACGGGTCGGCTCCTCCATCAAGATCCTGCCGCTGTACCACCCGCTGCTCGTTGCCGAGGAGATGGCCGTCCTCGACCAACTGCTTCGCGGCAGGCTCGACGTCGGCGTCGGCATCGGGCACCGGCTGAAGGAGTTCGAGATCCTCGGCGTGCCGAAGAACCAGCGGCCGTCGCGCATGGAGGAAGGGATCGAGATCATGCGCCGGGCGTGGACCGAGGACCGGGTCAGCTTCCACGGACGGCGCTTCACGATCGACGACGCGGAGGTGCAGCCGAAGCCGATGCAGCAGCCGCTGCCCATCTGGGTTGCGACGCGTACACCCGCCGCGTCGGAGCGCGCCGCCCGCCTGGGCTGCAACCTCAAACCGGGCAGCACCGACCCGGAGGTCTACCGCACCTACGCGCAAGGACTGAAGGCGCGGGGCGAGTCGTTCGACGGCTACCGGGTGACCGTCAGCCTCTCCGCCATCGTCACCAAGGACAACCCCGACGCGGTGTGGGAGCGTCTGCGGCCCCACTACCAATACCGGCGGGCCTTCTTCGACAAGATCATCGCCGAGTTCGGCGACACGCCGCTCACCGGGACGCCGGCCGGCGAGATCACAAGGACCGCGACCAAGCCCGGAGTCTACGGCGACGAGATGGTGGGCTCGCCGGACACGATTTTGCGGAACCTCGAAGAGCTCCGCGCGACCTGGTCGTGGGACGGCCTCAAGCCGACGGACCTGATCATCCGCACGCCGCCCCCCGGGGTGCCGCTGAGGGAGTTCGAGTCGTCCTTCGAGCTCTTCGTGCGGGAGATCATGCCGGTCGTGCGGGGGTGGTAGGGCTTCGATAGGCGGTGGCGGTAATAGGGGAGCAGCGCCCTGCGGGCGCTCGCGCACCTGGCGGCGCGCGCCCTCTCTCAAATCTCCCCCAGAGGGGGAGAGGGAAGAACCGCCCCGCTCCGCCCGTTTTCCAACCATCGGTGGGAGCTGTGCAAAGGTCTCCGTGGCAGGACGAGGCAAGACCTCCCGGCCCCGCCCCGGCCCTCTCTCAGTCTCTCCCAGAGGGAGAGAGGTTTAAGGCGCGCTTCGAGGGCTGGGCCATGCGGGGCAAAACGAAGGGGCCGCACACGACGGCCCCTTCTCCGCGTCCGATGCCGCTGCGGACGGCTAGGCGGCCTTCACCTCGATTGCCTTGGCCCGAGCCGCTTCGGGCTTGGGGATGGTGACGGTCAGGACGCCGTTCTCGCAGGACGCGGTGATGGAATCGGGGTCGACGCCTTCGGGCAGGCGCAGGGTGCGGTGGAGCGAGCCGAAGCTCTTGCGGCGGTAGCCGTCGCCGCTCTCCTCGTCCGCCTTCACCGCGCCCGAAATGGTGAGGGACCGGCCCTCGAGCTCGACCTTGATGTCGTCGGGCGCGAGGCCGGGCACCGCGGCGCTCACCACGTAGGCGCCGTCGTTCTCGTCGATGTCGAAGCCGTACGACGGGAGGCGTCCGTGGAAGGACGCGGGGAGGTCCCCGAACCATGCCGGCGCGAAGGCGCGGTGGCGGAGGTACCGCCTCGGGAACGGGGACACGTGTCGGAACGGGCTCCATCGGATCAGGTTGCTCATACGAATCCTCCTCGTTGAAAATGGTTGGGGCTTCCGCCCCTGCTGACTTATTGTGCAGTATATATATTGATACATTTCATGTCAAGTAAATGTGTATTCATATGATTATATTGCTTGATTAAGAATACTGTAGCGAGATATAATGCTGGTGTAAGCTCTCAGGAGCGGCGATCATGCCGGAGCAAGACTTTTACACCGTGCTTGGCGTCGGGCGCGACGCTGGCCAGAAAGAGATCAAGCAGGCCTTCCGCAAGCTGGCCCGCGAGCATCACCCCGACGTGAACCCGGGCGACGCGGCGTCGGAGCGCAAGTTCAAGCAGGTCAACGAGGCCTACGAGGTGCTCTCCGACGAGAAGAACCGCAAGGCTTATGACAAGTATGGCCGCGAGTGGAAACACGCCGAGGAGTTCGAGAAGGCGGGCGTCGGAGGCCGCGGCGGTCCCAGTGCGTGGCGCCGGGCCGGATTCGACGGGTTCGGCGGCTTCGACGACGTGCTCGGTTCCATGTTCGGAGGCGGCAGGCCCGCCCGGATGCGGGGCCGCGACCTCGACCACCGCGTCGACGTCACGCTGGAAGAGGCCTTCCACGGCTCGCAGCGGACGCTCACGCTGCGGGACGAGCAGGGGCGCCCCCGGCGCATCGAGGTCAAGATTCCCAAGGGGGTCAAGACGGACTCCCGGGTGCGCGTGGCGGGCGAGGGGCACCCCGGCATGGGCGGCGGGCCGAGCGGCGACCTTTACCTCGTCGTCAGGGTGCTGCCGCACGCCGCGTTCGAGCGCCGGGGCGACGACCTCCACACCAACATCCCGGTCGCGCTGACCGGCGCGGTGCTGGGAACGGAGGTCGAGGTCCCCACGCTCTCGGGTAAAGTGGCGCTCAAGATTCCGCCCGAGACGCAGAACGGCAAGAGCTTCCGCCTGCGCGGCAAGGGGATGCCGCGCCTGAAGGGCGGCGGCGCGGGTGACCTCTACGCAAAGGTGGTCGTCCAACTGCCCGCCAATCTCTCCGAGCGGGAGCGGGCGCTCTTCCAAGAACTGCAGGAGCTTCGCGGCTAGACTGGAGCGCAAGGCCCGCCGCCCGCCGGACGGGAGGGAGAAGATGAGACCGGAACGATTCACCGCACAAGCGCAGGAAGTTATCGAAGACTCCCAACGCTTCGTGCGCGAGTATTCCCACAACCAATGGGACGTCGAACACGTCTTCCTGGCCCTCGTCAGACAACGGAACGGCGTCGGCGAGAAGGTACTCAGCAGCCTTGGCGTCGACACGACGGAGGTCGAGCGGCGGATACGCGCGGCGCTTGGCGAGAGCCCAAAGGTGGAGAATCCCGGCAACGAGATCTATCTGACACCCCGCGTCGACCGCCTGTTCACCGGCGCCGAGGACGAGGCCAAGCGCCTCAAACAGGACCCCATTGGCGTCGAGCACGTACTGGTCGCCCTGACGCAGGAAACGGAAGGCGCGACCGCGGCGATCCTCCGCGAGTTCGGCATTACCCAACAGAGGGTGTGGGAGGCGCTCGACGAAGTCCCGAGCGAGGAGAGCACGAGCGGCGCCCTGGCCAAGTACAGCCATGACCTCACGGCGCTGGCCAAGGCGAACAAGCTCGACCCCGTGATCGGGCGCGACGCGGAGACCAGGCGCGTCGTCCAGATTCTGACCCGGCGCGGCAAGAACAACCCCGTCGTCATCGGCGAGGCCGGCGTGGGGAAGACCGCCGTCGTGGAGGGCCTTGCGCAGCGGATCGCCTTCGACGACGTTCCCGACTCGCTGAAGGGACGGCGCGTCCTCGCCCTCGACCTTGGCGCGCTGGTGGCTGGATCGAAGTTCCGCGGAGAGTTCGAGGAGCGCCTGAAGGCGGTCATGGACGAGATCAAGGAGGCCGAGGGCGAGATCGTCCTCTTCATCGACGAGATTCACACGGTGGTCGGCGCAGGGGCGGCCGAGGGCGCCATCGACGCGAGCAACATGCTCAAGCCCGCCCTGGCGCGGGGCGAGCTGCAGTGCGTCGGCGCGACGACGCTTGACGAGTTCCGCAAGCACATCGAGAAGGACGCGGCCCTGACACGCCGCTTCTCGCCGGTCTACCTCGACGAGCCGAGCGTCGACGACACCATCGAAATCCTCAAGGGCATCAAGCCCCGCTATGAGGCGCACCACAAGGTCGAGATCGACGACGCGGCGCTGGAGGCGGCGGCCCGTCTCTCGGCGCGCTACCTGACCGAGCGCTTCCTCCCCGACAAGGCCATCGACCTGATCGACGAGGCGGCGAGCAAGGTGCGCATCGACGCGCAGAGCGCCCCGCCGGACGTGCGCGACCTCGAGCTGCGCCTTACCCGGCTTAAGAATGAGGAGGAGGCCACCTACGAGCGGGAGGACTACGAAAGCTCCGCGCGCATCAAGACGGAGCGCATGCAGACCGAGAAGGAGTACGACCGCCAACACAACGCGTGGCGGAGCAGCGGTAGGGCCGAGGCCCGCGTCACCGCTGAGACGGTCGCCGAGGTCATCGGCGCGTGGACGGGGATCACCGTCTCGCGGCTGCTCGAAGGCGAGGCCGAGAAGCTCCTCGCGATGGAGGAGCGTCTGCACGAACGCGTCATCGGTCAGGAGGAGGCCATCGTCGCCGTCTCCGACGCCCTGCGCCGCGCGCGGTCCGGCCTGAAAGACCCCAAGCGCCCCATCGGCTCCTTCGTCTTCGCCGGCCCCACGGGCGTGGGCAAGACCGAGCTCGCCAAGGCGCTGGCCGAGTTCATGTTCGACAACGAGGACTCCATCGTCCGGCTCGATATGTCGGAGTACATGGAGAAGCACACCGTGTCGCGCCTCATCGGCGCGCCGCCCGGCTACATCGGCTACGACGAGGGCGGCCAGCTCACCGAGGCGGTGCGCCGCCGCCCCTTCCGGGTCGTCCTCCTAGACGAGGTGGAGAAGGCGCACCCCGACGTCTTCAACGTCCTGCTCCAGATACTGGAGGACGGGCGGCTGACCGACAGCCACGGCCGCACGGTGGACTTCAAGAACACCATCGTCATCATGACCAGCAACCTGGGAACGGGTGACTTCCGCCGCGCCGATTTCGGCTTCAAGCGGGAGAACGGATCGAACGATAACGAGGTCCGGAAGATGCGCCGTTCAATCGACGAGGCGATCAAGCGGGCCTTCCGCCCCGAGCTCCTCAACCGCATCGACGAGATCATCGTCTTTGAGCCGCTCACCCGGGAAGAGATCGGACGCATCGTCGACCTGCTCATCGCCGAAGTCGAACGGCGCCTCGAAGACCGGCGCATCGCCATTGAGCTCACACAGGAGGCCAAGGACTGGCTCGCCGCCGAGGGCTACAACCCGCAATACGGGGCGAGGCCGCTGCGCCGGACGATCCAGCGCTCCATCGAGAACCCGCTGGCGAAGCGCATCCTCAACGGCGAATTCCCCGACGGTTCGCGCATCGTCGTGGATGCGGATGACGGCGGGCTCTCCTTCGCCGCGGGCGAAGGCAAGCAGGCGGCATAGGCACGGCCGGATCGGAGTTACCACATGAAGGCCGGTCGACGCCGGACCAAGACTTGGCTGGGCAAAGTCGCCGACTACCTGGAAGAGGGCGATTTCGACACCGGCTACCGGATGCTTGCGGAGCGCGCCGTCCCCTTCGAGGACCTTGACCGAGACACCTACGCGCAGATGATGACCGCGACCGTGTGGGTGAACGTCGCCCGGGACCACGCGCCACAGTCCGACGAGCGAGCCAGGTTCGTCGGCTTCGCCATCCGGGTCTTACGCGGAAAAGTGAGGGTTTGACCCAGGGTTAATGAGGGCGGGCGACAACATTCGCGGCACCGTAACCTTCCCAGCCGACCGGTACGTCACCGTGGAGGGCCACCGCGTCCGCTATTGGGAAGAGGGCGCCGGGCCGCCCATCGTCCTCGTTCATGGGTTGGCGAATTCCGTGATTACGTGGCGGAAGAACGTCGAGGCCCTCGGGCGGAACTTCCGCGTCATCGCCCTCGATCTGCCCGGCCACGGCCTCTCCGACATGCCCAAGGTCCGGTTCGGCCTTCCCGAGGGCGCAGCCTTCGTCGCGTCGTTCCTTGACGCGGTGGGCGTCGAACGCGCGCATCTCGTCGGCAACTCGATGGGCGGCGCGGTCGCCCTCGAGCTGGCGCTGGCGCGGCCCGAGCGCACCGCCTCCCTCACGCTGGCCGACAGCGCCGGCCTGGGCCGGGAGATCTCCCTCGTGCTCCGGTTGGGCTCCCTTCCCCTCCTCGGCGAATATGCGCGGCGGCCCACGCTCAAGGGGGTCCGCAACCTCGTGCGCTGGCTGGTCTACGATCCCAACCTCGTGGATGAAGGGGAGCTGCCCCTCCGCCTCTCCTACCTCAAGCGAGAGGGGTCGGCGCAGGCGCTGCTCCGCTTTCTCCGGACCGGCGTGGGACTGTTCGGGCAGCGCCCCGCTACGCGCCGCGACGCGGTCCTGACGTCGCTGTCGATGCCCACGTTGATCGTCTGGGGCGCGCAGGACCCGCTCTTCCCCGTTGGGCAGGCGGAGCAGGCGGCCCGCGCCGTGCCCGGCGCGAGGCTCCACGTCTTCGACGCGTGCGGCCACTGGCCTCAGTACGAGCACCCCGAGGCGTTCAACCGGCTGCTTGGGGAGTTCGTGGAGTCCGTGGGCTAGGGCTCAGCCGGTTTCGGGGGGTCCGGCGCGCTCCTCCCGGCCCCCCGCCCTCACCCCAACCCTCTCCCAGCGGGAGAGCAACTGTGATTGCGCGTCAAGCGATTTGTGGATTCCAGACAGTTTCCTCCCGAAGGATGGCGTTGAGCATCGTCAGCATCTTGCGCATGCACGCGACGAGGGCGACCTTCTTCGGCTTGCCCCGGCCCACCAGCCTTAGATAGAGCGCGCGCAGCACGGCGTTGTGCTGGATCGCCGCGAGCATGGGCATGTAGAGCGCTGACCGCACCACGGCTCGCCCGCCCCAGCAGAAGCGCTTCCCCTCACGCTTCCCGCTGTCGCGGGCGAGCGGGGCCACACCGGCCAACATGGCGATCGCTTCCCGGTTGACCCGTCCGAGCTCTGGCAGCGTCGCTACCAACACACCAGCCAGGAGCGCACCGACTCCCGGCACGCTCAGCAGGCGCTCCCAGCGCACACGGAGGGCGGCGTCCCGCTCGATCACCTGCCGCAAGGCCTGCTCAATGGCGGCGATCTCCTGCTTGAGGAAGGCGAGCTGGCGCTGCGTGCTGGCCAGGCTTGGGCCGGTGGCGTGGCGGGCATGGTGCAGTTCGCGGGTCTGATTTGCGACGAGTTGGTTGCGGCGGGTGACCAGGTCGCGCGCCTCCCGTTCGGCGGCCGAGGGCGGCGCCTTTGGACTGAGCTGGTTGACGGAGGCGAACCGAGCGATCACGGTGGCGTCGATGCGGTCCGTCTTGGCCAGGACGCCGACGGAGCGTGCGTAGCTGCGGACGTTGCGAGGATTGAGGACCACGAAGGGGA
Organism: Dehalococcoidia bacterium; assembly: GCA_965207995.1. Taxonomy (GTDB): domain Bacteria; phylum Chloroflexota; class Dehalococcoidia; order SHYB01; family SHYB01; genus DAOUKH01. The sequence continues at coordinate 309,837 of OZ242299.1, forward strand.
GTTTCGCCTGAGCGAGTGAGTCGGCGAGGGGACGTTCGTAGCCGCCGGAGGCCTCGAATGCGATGATCCGTGGCTGTGCGTCGCGGCAGTACTTGGAGAGGGAGCGGAGGCCGGCGGGGGTCGTCCTGAAGCGCCGGACTTGTCCGGTGGGGTAAGCGCTCAGATCGAGCCATTCCTGAGAGACGTCGATGCCGATGCAGAGGGTCGATTCCATGCGGTATGCTCCTTCTGTCCTGCCGTGCCCTGCCTTGCAATGCGAGCTCGGCATTCGGCTCAGGCAACTGTTCGGGCTGCCGGCAGGACAGGTGAATGGGGGGCGGGGCGGTCAAGCTCTCCCACGGTCTCTGCGGACCCAGGGGGAGACGGCCTGCCCCGCCTTCTCATCACCATACAAGGGGGCAGCAGCGCCCTGCGGGCGCTCACGCGCCTCGCGGCGCGTGCCCTCTCTCAAATCTCCCCCAGAGGGGGAGAGGCCGGAGGGGAAGGGAGAAGACCCCGCCGGCACCCCTGGGCAACCACGAGGGTTGCCCCTACAAGGATGATCCGCTGCCGGCATCACCAGTTGTGCAAAGGTGTCCAGCGTGAGAGGGGGCCGAGGTTCCCGGTTGCGCCCTTGTGGCGTGGCGGCTTACTCTGGATTTATGGGCCCTGAGCCGATAGCGGGCGACTCCGCCGACGAAGTGGAAGCGGCGGCGCAGGAGTTCGCCGCGCCCGAAGAGGCGGCGCTGCCCCTTCCCTTCGACCCGAGCCATTTCCGCTGGATCATCCTCGGGCTCGTCATCGTCGTCGTTGCCATCGCGCTCGTCTTTCGCAATGACCTTTCCGACGCCGAAGGGCTGGTGCAGCGGCTGGGCTACCCCGCTATCTTCACCCTGTCGCTCGTCGGCGCGGGTGGACTCGTCATCCCGCTGCCCAGCACGCTCGCCGTCTTCGTCGGGGGCGACCTGCTCAACCCTATCTTCGTCGGCCTGCTCGCCGGCGTCGGCGAGGCTATGGGGGAAATCACCGGCTACGCGCTGGGCTACAGCGGCAAGGGGGTGATCGACAAGAGCCGGCTCTATAATCGGTTCGAGCGTTGGGTGCGGAAGCGCGGGGGCTGGGTGATCTTCATCGTGAGCGTCATCCCCAACCCCGTCTTCGACGTGCTGGGGATCGCGGCGGGCGCGCTCCGCTATCCGCTCCGCCGCTTCTTGCTCATCGCGTGGTCGGGCAAGACAATCAAGAACGTCGGCATCGCCTACGCCGGCGCGCAGAGCGTCACCTGGATCAAGGACGTCTTCACCTAAGGAACATGACGACGCGAAACGAGCAATATCCATCGCCGACGGCGGCGAACACCGGCGCGGTCATCGCCGCCGCCGGATCGAGCAGCCGCATGGGCGGCGTCGACAAGATTTTCACGCTGCTCGAAGGCCGCGCGGTGCTGGCGCATAGCGTCGCCGCCTTCGAGTCCCACCCCCGCATCGGGAACGCCGTCGTCGTCCTGCACCCCGATTCCGTCGAGGCAGGCCGCGACCTCGCCCGCGAGATGGGCTGGCGCAAGGTCGCCGCTGTTGTCGCCGGCGGCGACCGGCGGCAGGACTCGGTGGCCGCCGGCCTCGACGCCCTGCCCCCCGGCTGCCGGTGGGTGCTGGTCCACGACGGCGCCCGCCCCTGCGTCACCGGCGACGTCATCGACCGCGGCATCGACGACGCCGCCGAGTGCGGGGCCGCCGTCGCCGCCACGCCGGTCAAGGACACCATCAAGGTCGTCGACGCCAACGGCGTGGTCGTCGAGACCCCAGAGCGCGCCGCGCTGTGGGCGGTCCAGACCCCGCAGGTCTTCCGTCTCGACCTACTCCGCGCTGCCTACGCCGCCGGCGACGGGGACGTCACCGACGACGCCGCGCTTGTCGAACGGATGGGACACGCGGTCAAGGTCTTCCGCGGCTCCTACGACAACATCAAGGTCACCACGCCGGAAGACCTCGACGTGGCCGCGGCATTGCTCCGGCGCGCCGCGGGGGCCCGAGCATGATCCGCGTCGGCCTGGGCTGGGACGCCCACCCGCTCGTCGCGGGACGGCCGCTGACGCTCGCGGGCGTCGTCGTGCCCTCCGACCTCGGCCCCGACGGGCACAGCGACGCCGACCCGCTCTCGCACGCCATCGTCGACGCGCTCCTCGGCGCCGCCGGCCTGGGCGACATCGGCCAACACTTCCCTCCATCCGACCCGCGGTACAAGGACGCGCCCAGCCTCACGTTCTTGGAGCACACGGCGGCCCTCCTTCAGGAGCATCGTTGGCGAGTGGGAAATGTCGATGCTACAATTCTTCTTCAGAGGCCCAAGCTGGCGGCCTACCTCCCCGAGATAGAAGAACGGACCGCCGCGGCGCTCGGCGTCGATGCGTCCCGGATCAGCGTCAAGGCCAAGTCCTCCAACGGCCTGGGTTTCGAGGGAACGGGGGACGGCGTCTCGGCCCAGGCCGTCGCGCTGATCGAGTCCGACTCCTGATGCAAGTCTTCAACACCCTCACGCGCGCCAAGAGCGACTTCGCGCCGTCCGACGGCGAGACCGTCCGCATGTACGTCTGCGGCATCACGCCCTACTCGCCGGCGCACGTCGGCCACGCGATGAGCTACATCATCTTCGACGTGGTGCGGCGCTACCTCGAATGGCGCGGCTTCGCCGTCAAGCACGTCCAGAACTTCACCGACATCGACGACAAGATCATCGAGCGCGCCGCCCGCCTCGGCATCGACTCCGCCGAGCTCGCGGGCCGCCACATCGACGATTTCCACGCGGAGATGGCGGAGCTCAACATCCTGCCCGCCCACGTCTATCCTCGCGCCACCGAGGAGCTGCCCAAGATCATCGAGCTGATCGAAGGGCTCATCGACTCCGGCTACGCCTACGCCGCGGGCGGCGACGTCTACTTCCGAGTGCGCAAAGACGACGACTACGGCGCACTCAGCCACCGCACGCTGGAAGGCATGCTCGCCGGCGCGCGCGTCGAGCCGGGCGCGGGCAAGGAAGACCCGCTCGACTTCGCCCTGTGGAAGGGGGCCAAGGAGGGCGAGCCCGCCTGGCCGAGTCCTTGGGGCCCCGGACGGCCCGGCTGGCACATCGAGTGCAGCGCTATGTCGCTGCGCCACCTCGGCGAGACCATCGACATCCACGGCGGCGGCGCCGACCTTATTTTTCCCCACCACGAGAACGAGATCGCTCAGACTGAGTCGTTCACCGGCAAGGTCCCCTTCGTCCGCTTCTGGATGCACAACGGGCTACTCCAGCTCGGCGAAGAGAAGATGAGCAAGTCGCTGGGCAACCTCATCACGGTGCGGGAGGCGCTCGACCGCCACAACCCCGACGCCATCCGGCTCTTCGTCCTCAGCTCCTACTACCGCAGCCCCCTGAAGTTCAGCGAGGAGAACGTATCCGCCGCCGGACGCGGCGCGCAGCGCCTCCGCCACGCCGCCGCGGCGACGTCGAAGGCGGGCGGCAGCGACGCGGTCGATCCGGCGGAGCACCGCGAGCGGTTCATCAAGGCCATGGACGACGACTTCAACACGCCGCAGGCCGTCGCCGCCATCTTCGATCTCGCCCGCGACATCAACCGGGGCGCCGAGGAAGGCCGCGACGTCGCCGGCGCCCAGACTGCGCTCCTCGAGCTGACCGGCGTCCTCGGCCTCACCCTCGAAACGCCCAAGCTCGACGCCGACACCGGCCCTGCCCTCGACCTCCTTATCGAGACCCGCGCGGCCTTCCGCGGCGCCAAGCGCTTCGACCTCGCCGACATGGTCCGTGACCGGCTCACCGCCCTCGGCGTGAGTCTGGAAGACGGCCCCGACGGCACCCGGTGGACCGCCGAGGAGAAGATCGGCGACGCCGACCCGCTCCTCGACCTGCTCGTGGAGGCGCGGAACGCGGCGCGGGAGGCCAAGGAGTTCGGCCTCGCCGACACCATCCGCGACCGTCTCGACGCGCTCGGCGTCCTTCTCGAAGACGGTCCCGACGGCACCCGCCGCCGGCCCAAGTCCTAGGGCCGGGCCGCTACGCCGGTAGCAGGTCGACGCGCAGACCGTCGTCGACCGCCGCCACGACCCGCACGCGCGTGACCTCGTTGCGGAGGTCGCGGGCGGAGGTCGCGAAGGCGCGGACGTAGTGCTCGGTGAGCCCGCTCCAGCGGCCGTCCTTCTCTTCTTCCCAGAGCACAACCGCGTCGCGGCCCTCGAAGGTCCGGCGGTAGGCCCGGGCCGAGCGGTCGGCTAGGTCGAGGAGGCGCGCCTCACGCGCCGCCTTGGCCTTGGGATCGAGGTGGTCGGCGAAGTGGGCCGCCGACGTTCCCGGCCGGTGGGAGTAGGGGAAGACGTGGACCTGCGCGAAGGCCACGTCCTCGGCGAGCGCCACGGTGGCGTCGAAGTCGGCCTCGGTCTCGCCGGGGAAGCCGACGATGATGTCGGTCGTGATCGCGATGGCGGGCGCCGCCGCACGCAGCCGGTCGACGCAGCGCCGGAAATCCTCCGCGCTGTACCGGCGGCGCATACGGCGGAGCACCGGGTCGCTTCCGCTTTGCAACGGGATATGGACGTGGGGGCAGAGCCGCCCCGCGCGGTACAGGTCGATCATCCCATGGGTGATCTCCTGCGGCTGTAGCGAGGAGAAGCGCAGGCGGGCCACGCCGGTCTCGTCGAGGGCGCGGCGCACCAGTTTTTCGTACCAGGTTCGCCCGTCCGGCGGGGGACCGAACTCGAACCCATAGGAGCCAAGCTGGGTGCCGGTGAGCACGATCTCGCGATAGCCGGCGGCGGTGCGGGCGCGCATCGTGCCGAGAATCTGGTCGATGGGCAGGCTGCGCTCGCGGCCCCGCGTTTTCGGCACGATGCAGTAGGCGCAGACTTGGTTGCAGCCCTCTTGAATCTTGACCATCGAGCGGGCTCGCCGTCCGCCGGCCGGCGCCGGCGCATCCCCTTCGGCTACGCCGAGGATGTCGAGCAGCCGCATCTTGTCGCGGTTATCGACCACCAGGTCAACCTCGGCCATCGCTTCGAGGTCTTGGGGCGCGCGGTGCGCGTAGCACCCCGTGGCGATGACCTGCGATGCGGGGTTCCGCCGTTTCGCCCGCCGCAGCATCTGCCGCGACTTGCGGTCGGCGACGTGGGTCACGGTGCAGCTATTGAGGACGAAGACGTCGGGGCCGTCGGCGGGCGGGACGAGGTCGTAGCCGGCGCGGGCAAAGGCCAGCGACAAGGCTTCGGCCTCTGACTGATTGAGCTTGCAGCCCAAGTGGGTGACGGCGGCGGTCGGCATGGCACGGTAAGGGTACGGCATGCAGCGCTGCCCGTGGAAGCGTCCGTGGGCGGCCGCGGCGCGGTATACTCGAAGACGTCATGACCACAACCGCCAAGACCGAGTACGAGCCCGTCATCGGCCTCGAAGTGCACGCGCAGCTGCTGACGCGGAGCAAGATGTTCAGCCGCTGCCCGACGGACTACCAGACCGCGCCGCCGAACACCCGCGTCGACCCCGTCTCGATGGGCCTCCCCGGCGCCCTGCCGGTGATCAACCGGGCCGCCGTCGAGTACACCGTCATGACCGGGATCGCGCTGAACTGCTCGATCAACGAGCACACGAAGTTCGACCGCAAGAACTACCCCTATCCCGACCTGGTCAAGGGTTTCCAGATATCGCAGTACGACGAACCCATCGCCAGCGACGGCTGGCTGGAAATCGAGGCTGAGGACGGCGGCATCCGCCGCGCCGGCATTACGCGGGTGCACCTGGAAGAAGACACCGCGAAGCTCCTCCACCGCGCCGAGCCCGGCGGCGAGGGCTATAGCCTCGTCGACCTGAACCGCTCCGGCATTCCCCTGATGGAGATCGTCGGCGAGCCCGACCTGCGCTCCGCGGAGGAGGCCCGCCGCTACCTCGTCAAGCTCCGCGCCATCCTTCAATACCTCGGCGTGAGCACGGGGAGCATGGAGGAAGGCAGCTTCCGCTGCGACGCCAACGTCAGCCTCCGGCCCAAGGGCACGACGGACCTTCCCCCAACCAAGGTCGAAGTGAAGAACATGAACAGCTTCCGCTCAGTCTACCAGGCGCTGCTGTTCGAGATCGAACGGCAGACGGAGCGCTTGGACACCGGCGAGCGAATCGTCCAGGAGACCCGCGGTTGGAACGAGGCGCGGGCGGTGACGATCAGCCAGCGCAGCAAGGAACAGGCCCACGACTACCGTTATTTTCCGGAGCCGGACCTGCCGCCGCTGGCGCTGTCCCCGGCTTGGGTGGAGGAGATTGAGGCAACGCTGCCCGAGCTCCCCGACGCCCGCGGCCGCCGCTTCCAGGACCAGTACGGCCTCTCTTCCTACGACGCCGGGCAGCTCACCTCGACCAAAGCCATGGCCGACTTCTTCGAAGCGGTGGTGAAGGTCAATCCCTCCACCGACGAGCAGGCCCGAGCCAAGGCGGCGGCGAACTGGGCGCTCGGCGAGGTGAGCCGCCTGCTCAATGAAGCGGGCAAGGAGATCGACGACGAGGGCCTCAACCTCTCTCCGAACCACCTCGCCGAGGTTCTCGACCTGATCGACGCGAAGACGATCACCGGGAACGTCGCCAAGGAAGTCTTCGAGGAGAGCTTCGCCACCGGCAAGGCGCCCGGCGCCATCGTTAAAGACAAGGGTCTGACTCAGATTTCCGCCGCCGACGACATGCTCCCCATCATCGACGAGGCCATCACGGCGAACGAAAAGGCCGTCGCCGACTACCGGGCCGGCAAGGACACCGCGATCAAATTCCTCGTGGGCCAGGTGATGAAGGCGACGAAGGGACGCGCCAATCCGGGTGTGGTGATGGAGATGCTGCGGGAGCGGCTCGGCGGCTAGTGGCGTATACTGAACGGGACCGGCGGGCCGCCGGCCGAGGCGGAGACTCGTGGAAACTATCCTCAACGGCATAACGATCGTGCTCGCCGTCGTGCTCGTGGGCATGGTCTTGCTTCAGGTGAAGGGCACGGGCGGGGGAATCTTCGGCCAGGCCTACTCGACGAACTTCCGCACACGGCGCGGCTTCGAGCAGACCCTGTTCCGTGGCACCATCGCCTTGACGGTGATCTTCGTCCTGCTCGCCCTGGTGAGCGCGCGCTTCATTGATCGCGGGTGACGCCCGCCGTCACGCTCACCACCGACTTCGGCCGCGTCGACGCCTACGCCGCCGCGATGAAGGGGGTCATCCTCGGCATCGCCCCCGGCGTCCCCTGCGTCGATATCTCCCATGACGTCGCGCCGCAGGACGTGCTGCACGGCGCCTACGTGCTCGCCGAGGCCGTCCCGTATTTCCCTGATGAGTGCGTACACGTCGCCGTTGTCGACCCCGGCGTCGGCACGGGCCGCCGCGCCATCGTGGCGCGCATCGGCGGCGTCCACCTGGTTGGGCCGGACAACGGCCTACTGAGCCTCGCCGTGGATGTCCTGCTGCCCGACGCCGCCGCCTGGCCCCTCGCAGAGACTGAGGCCGACGACGACGCATTGGCGCAGACCGTCGAGTCGGCGCTCCCGACGGGCGTGGAAGTCTTCGAGCTAACGGACCCCGCCTACCGCCTGGACGAGGTCAGCAACGTCTTCCACGGACGAGACATTTTCGCTCCGGCAGCGGCGCACCTGGCTCTGGGCGTGGACGCGGCGCGCATGGGTCCCCGGCTCGATGCGCTGCACCGGCTGTGCATCGCGCGGCCCACCCCACCGGTCGACGGCGTCATCACGGCGCGGGTCATCCACGTCGACACCTTCGGCAACGCCGTGACCAACCTCAAGCGCGCCGACACGCCCAACGTGGCGTCGGTGGAGGCAGCGGGGCGACTCATCGGTGAGGTGCGCCCCAGCTACGGGTGGGCGGACGAAGGCGCGCCGCTCGCGGTCTGGGGCAGCGGTGGACGCCTCGAAATCTCGGTCCGGAACGGAAGCGCGGCCGAGACGCTGGGCCTCACCCGCGGCGACCGCGTCCTAGTGCGGGTCGGCGGCTAGCGTCTCCACCAATTCCCTCTGGGAGACCTTTGCGTAGCCTTGGGCGGGGTGAAGAGCAGCGCCCTGCGGGCGCTCGCGCGCCTGACGGCGCGCGCCCTCTCTCAAATCTCCCCCAGAGGGGGAGAGGTGGGAGGGGACGGGCGACCACAAGGGTCGCCCCTACATGGAAGGTCGCCTGCCGACGTCGGGGTTGTGCAAAGGTCTCCGGCGGGAAGGGCCGAGAAGCTCGGGGCTCCGTGCATAGCCGTGTATCGACTGAACGATGCCCGCCACGCCGTAGTCTCTTTGCGTGGCCTGTCGTACATTAGGCCCGCAAAGTCCGGCCCTAACGTCCTCCTAGGGACGCCGCTGATCCGCAAGTAGGCCAGGAGGCAGAAATGTCCGCTACAAGGCAGTTGATTAAGGAACTGGTCGAGACCGATTTTGACGACATCCCCGCCGCGGCGATCGCCAAGATCAAGGAAGCCATTCTCGATGACGTAGGGATCGCGTTCCAAGGCTACGCGATGCAGGGCCAAACCCTGGTGGACTACGCCCGTGACGCGGGCGGCCCGCCCGAGTCCACCGTCGTCGGCGATGGAGCGAAGGTGTCCGCGGGTGTGGCGGCAGGCGTTAACGCGATGTTCTGCTATGCCAGCAACTACGACGAGATGGGCCCAGCCGGCCACTCCATCGAACGCATCAATCAGACAGGGCTGGCGGTTGGCGAGCGCATGCATGCCTCAGGGAAGGAGATCATCGCCGCGGTTGCCACGGTGTTCGAGCTCGGCGCTCGGCTAGCCTACGCCGCCACGGCCGTGGATGCCCGGGGGCGAGTGATGCGCATGCGGCACCAGATCCTTCTCTGCGCCCTCGTGAGCGGCAAGCTCATGAAGTTGGACGAGACGCAGATGAACAATCTCGTCGGACTCGCCTGGATGATCGCTCCGCCGACGCTCGGCCTGGGACTGGGCAGCATGATCGGCAATACGGCCAACGTGATGGTCTGTCCCGTCGGCGTGCAGGCCGCGCTGCTCGCTCGCAACGGCTTCACCGGCCCCCTGGACGTATTGGAGCGGGCCGACATGTACGACCTGGACGCGCTGGCGGCGTCCCCATCTCCGTACCACTACCTCACACAGGAGATGTATCTGAAGCCGTGGATCGCCCCCGGGGGTACGAGTCATCATGCCATCGACCTCGCGGTCTCGATTGCGCGCGAGGAAGGACTCCGCCCGGAGGAAATCGACGAGATAAGACTCCTGGTCCGGGAGCCCACCTGGACGAATCCCCCGTTCAACCTTCCCGAACCCGATGGCTATTGGGATGCGCTGTATGCGATTCCCAGCGTCATCGCGCTGATCCTCTCGGGTGAGGAGTCTGGGCCAGCTTGGTTTGCAGAAGGCATCCGCCACGACCCCGAGGTCGTCGCGCTGGCGAAGAAGGTGCGGATCGAGCTCGATCCTGAGCCCCTCGACCCGGCGGAGAAGACCACGGGATCGATCGTGCCCTACCCCCACGAGCGACGGCGGGCAGAGATCACCGCCAAGGGAAGGACCTTCCAGAAGGAGACCGCCTACACCGACGTCATCGGAGGCCCCAAACGGCCACTCTCACCGGCGGACCTGGAGGCCAAGTTCAAGCGGCTGGTCACGCCGGTCATAGGCCAGCCCTCGGCTGACAACCTGTTCGTGGGTCTAGCCGGGCTTGAGGGGGTAGACGACTTCTGTGATCTAACGAGACTGTACGGCGGGACCTAATGCCGCCGATACGTCGCCCGGACCGAAGCCCTACTCGGCTGCGCCGGGGAGCAGAGAAAGGATGTCGCTGGGAAGGTCGTCGACGTGGTGGAAGTCGAACCCGGCCTGCTTGGCGAAGTAGCGGTCCATCTCGGTGTCGCCAAAGTGGACGTGATACGTGGCGCCGAAGCGCTCCTTAATCTCGTCGAGGCGGTGCTTCAGGCTGACGAAGTCGACTTCCATCTCGTGCTCTTCCCAGAGTTGCACCTGGTTGCTGATGGGGCGGTCGGACGCGCTGCCGACGATGCAGCCCATGCTTTTCGCCTGCCGCACGACGTCCACGGTGATCACACCGGGGGGCTGCCCGAAGATCATGGTACCGTCTATGTCGAAGCTAATGAGGGTCACAGTACGGTCCTCCTCCAGCCGGGGATTCTCACATAGCCCACCCGCCACGGTCAACGTGACCGGCCCAAAGCAGCAACCGCCGATGGGCCTTGATTGCCCCTCCTCCGCGCCGCGGTATATGCTTGGCGGGCGGGTTTTCGCGCAAGATTTCCGGGCCTGCATCGCGGGGTGGTGAGATTTTCCGAGACGTTCCCGGCTCGCTGCACATCGCCGTCACGGTGGCGGCTTCGCTTCCAAAGGCGCGGCAGTTCCTCACCACGGAAACGGGCATCGAAGCGTGGCTGGCGCGCTCCGCATCCTTCGACACCGAGGTGGGCCGCGGCTACCGCATCGAGCTCCGCGACAGCGGCGAGGTCATCGAGGGGGCCGTCCAGGGCTACGACCCCGCCTTCGGCATCGCCTACAGCTTCGCCGACGACGCCGTGCGCCGCGCCTACGGCTCGACGGTGGCCCGATGGTCATGGGAGGCCCTGAGCCCCGACTACACGCTCCTCACCCTGATTCACTCGGGATACGGCCAAGGCGATGTCTGGCAGCAGGCCTACGAGCGCCACCTCGACCGCTGGACGCTCTCCTTGCGCAACCTCGTCCTCGTCGCCGCCGGCGGCAACGACCAGCGCCTCACCCGCACGCTGCCGTAGGGTCGCCGACCGCCGAGGCGGCAGGCTCGATTGGCCTGCGGCGGTAATCAGGAGCCCCTCATCTCAATCTTCTCCCAAGGGAGAAGAGGGGGACCTCCCGGCGCCCCACCCCGGCCCTCTCTCATTCTCCCCCAGAGGGGGAGAGGCCAGAGGGGAGGGCGACCGGGGCGCTGGCGCATAGAGGGCGCCGATCCCCCACCTAGGAACGACGGAGGCCTAGTCGCCGTTTGTTCTGGTAAGGGCCGCCATTACCTTGGGCGCGAGGTCTTTGGCGATGCTCCGCGCCTCTTCGTCGGTCCAGACGGCGGTGGGGATGTGCGGGTATTTAACCTGGACGTAGTCGTAGTCCTTGACCCCGCTGAGGCGCTTCATGGAGTCCGCCGACCCGGCCAGGGCCTCATGGATGATGGCCACACTGGGGATGCCGGCCCATTCGAGCTCAATCGCGTCGCGCATACTGCGCGCACTGCAGGAGCCTCAGCCGCCCATCCCGGTGATGGCGACGGTCACCTCCGAGAGGAGGCGGTCCCAGTCGGGCGGGTCGGGCGGGATAGAGACGCTCCGCTTGAGCACGCGGACCGCGCCGACGAGCTCGGCCTCTTTGTTCAGCTCCTCGTAGAGCGCGTCCATCATCTTCTGCCCCTCGCCGAGCCCGTTGGCGACAAGGCCGACGACGGCCCCGTTGAGCGTGTCGGGCCGGTCGGGGAAGGCGCGCGGGTCCTTGCGGTCGAGCGGGCCGCTGGTGGGGTCGAGTGCGACGATTTCGTTGGAAGCCATGCCTACCTCCCCGGTGTCTCGATTTGCTTGGTGATGGCGAGAGCGAGATGAGGAAGCAGAATCCACGATTCCGCCATCCCCGGCCCGCCAGCCGACACAATCAGGATATTCTCCGGCTTGCCCAATCTCAGCCGCCGTCCGGTCTCGCCGGATGGCGCGGTCAGGCGCGGCCAGAGATAGTCGCGCATCTCGGCCTTCGACATGCCCGTCTCGGCGAAGTAGCGGCGGTGCTCCGGCCCGACGACGATCACGACGTTGAGATCTTCGCCGAGCCATCGGTCGCCGCCCGCGCCGCGCAGCCGCGCCTCTTTGATGATGCTGTCCATGACCCCTTCAGGGTCGCGGCTCCGGGAGTCCGAGGCGGCCGCCAGAGCAACGACGGAGTGGACGGTCACGGTGCTGCTCTCGGCGGGAAAGCCACGCTCGACGTGGAGCGGGATCCAGGGACTCTCCTCTTCGTCCTCGCCGAAGCAGAAGGAGTAGCGCGCCGGGGTGGAGAAGCTGGCGCGGTCAAGGAAGCCGGGTATGGCCCGGCAGACGTTGCGGATCACCAGGCGTAGTGCCCGCCCAATCGTGGCATTGGCGCGGAACCCGGGGCCGAAGCAGCCGCCCTGCGAGGCCACGCCGATCTCTCCCCGAATGGGTCCGTTGATGATCAGGCATTGAGAAGCGCCCGCGAGCGTTCCCGTCGTGCTGTGACAGTTGCCCTTTTCTTCAAGATGGGCACGGAGCGCGGCGACGACCACGGGGAAATACTCCGGCCTGCATCCGGCCATGACCGCGTTAATCGCCGCTTGCTCCGCCGTGCACGTCACCTCGCGGGTGGGGACGCGGCCCAGCACCTCGTTCGGCGCGAGGCCGGCCACGCCCAGGAATTCCTCGACCTTCTCGGGCGTGGGCGGGACGACGGGCATCCCGTCGGTCCAGCCGCGCTCGTAGTAGGCGTCGAGCAGCGTGTCGTATTCGGAGAAGGCGTGGCGTTCGGCTTCGAGGGGCGTCATGCGGCGAGTCTAGGCGGCGTTTCGAACGAGTGTCAAGGAGCGGCCCTAGCCCCGCAGCGGGTTCCACGCGACGGGCGTCAGCAGCTTCTGCACCCAGTCCGAGCGCAGCTCTTGCATGTCGCGCATCCAGGCCTGGACCTCGTCGTCGGTCGAGGCCGTGGACCGCAGCTCGGTCCAATGGTCCCAGTCGCGCAGGGCCCAGATGTTGACGGCCTCCGTGTTGCGAAAGGCGGAGCGCCACGATCCCACGAGTCGCATGCCACGACGTTCGGCGATCGGACGATAGCGGGAGATGACCTGGGCGGTGTATTCGTCGACGCGCCCCGGGGCCACTTCGACGATCTCATGAAGGAAGACACCGCCCTTGACCCCGTCCCGCCGCAGGTCGGCGATGGTCGGCGATCCTTCGCCTGGGATGAGCATGCGGTCGAAGCCTCCGGTGCGCCACTTCCACGCACTGTTGACCCACTCCTCAAGCCGTTCGTCCTTCTCCCCTTCGACGAACTGGGACTTGCGCAGCCGGGCGTAGTGCTCCCAGTCTTCCATCTCCCAGAGCGCGATCGCCTCCGGCCAGCGGCCCGTGGTGCCCACGGTGGCCCAGAACCCGACGCAACGGAGGTCGCGCTTCGTGGCGACGGGCAGCCAGAGCCGTCCCAGGCCCTCAAAGTACTCGTCGGCCATGCCGGGCACGACGTCGACCGTTTCGTGCAGATAGATCGCCATGGTCTTCGCCAGGCTAGCCGCGGTCTAAGGGGAGGCGCGTCGTCTGCTCGACGGGGAAGGTCCACTCCGACATGCGAGCGTCGATCGCGGCAGCGTTGCGCCGCGACGCCTCGTCGGCCTGTGGCGCCAGCGTTCCGGAGTGCGTCCAGGAGGGCCCGCCGTAACCGGGAGGGTCCACCCGCCAGTGGTAGGGCTGTGTCACGGGGACCATGTGCTGCGGCGGATATCCGGGGTTGCTCATGGCACCCTCCCATTCAACGCTATAGCTTGGTTGCGCGCCTGCGGAATTGTGGCGGGCCCATGATAGACTAGCGCCTCCTACGGGCGCGAGCAAAGAAGGGGTCCCTCTCAGAATGCTGCCTAGGACAACCCTCGTAGTACCCCAGCAGTCCGCAGGGCCCGGCAGGTGACGCCGCCATGATCCACGAGGCGCTGCTCTCCGTCGGACTCCTGGTCGTCGTCGCCAAGCTCGCTGAAGGGATCTTCCGCCAGTTCCAGCTGAACGCGATCGTCGCCTACGCGGTGACCGGCGTCATACTCGGGCCGGCCACGGGACTCGTGGAGGTGACGAGCGAGCTCAATATCCTGCTGGGTATCGGCGTCTTTGTCTTCTTCTTCCTCATCGGCCTCGACGAGATCGACATTGCGGGGTTCGTGTCGGCGATGCGCGGCCGCTTCTTCATCGCCGCAATCGTGTCCGTGGTCATATCGCTGCTCGCAGCCCTGGCCGTCACCTCCGATCTGCTCTACGACTTCGAGCTCGGCCTCGACTTCAATCATGCGCTGGCCCTCGCGGGAATCATGGCGCTATCGAGCCTTGGCCTCGTGGCAAAGGTGCTTGCCGACGAGGGACGCCTGAAGGACCCGCTCGGTATCCAGCTGTTCACCACCGTGATCATCGCCGAGCTGCTCGCCCTGCTCGTCGTGGGCTTCTCCATAGGCGAGCACGCTGAGGACCTGGGCGCAATCAGCGTCTTGGTCCTCCTTGGGCAGATCGTGGGGTTCACCGTCGCGACGTGGTTCCTGGCGACGCGGGTGGTCCCGCGCATACTCCTGCTCCTGCAGCGCGTCCTGCGCGTGCCCCAACTTTCGTTTGGTTTGCTACTCGGCGGGCTCTTCCTGATTGTCGTCGGTGCCGAGGAGATCGGACTGCACGGCTCCATCGGCGCGCTGCTGTTCGGCGCGGCACTGTCGGGGCTGCCTCACCAAGTGCGCCAGACCGTCATGCCGGGGATTCGGAGCACGGCGGAAGGCCTGTTCGTCCCGCTCTTCTTCGCCTCCGCCGGCCTTCACCTCAGCTTCGCGTTTACCGAGCTGCCCGCCTTGACGATTGTGGCGCTGGTCTTGATCCCTCTGGCGGGGAAGTTCGTCGGCGCGTTTATCGGGGCCAGTTTGACGCGGCTCGACATCTCCTTCCCGTTGGCCACGGGGCTGCTGGCGAAAGGCGTGGCCGAGATCGCTCTGCTCCTCGTCCTCTTCGAAACGCACGTGATCGATCAGGCCGTCTTCTCGCTCCTCGTCCTGATCATGTTCGTCTACATCTTGTTCATGCCGCCCCTCATCAGCTTCGCCGTCAATCGGGCCAAGACGCCGGAGAGCAGCGACGTGCCCGAGGCGATACCGCCCTCCCTCGCCCGCTTCACCCTGGAGGACGCCATCGTCCAGGACATCATGGACCGGTCGTGGAACTACCCTGAGTCGACGCTCTCGGTACGAAGCTTCGCCGACCGCTGGACCGTGCCCCATCAACAGGACTACGTCGTCGTCGACCACGGCGCCCTCGCGGGGATCGTCTCCCTCAGCAAGCTCCGTTACCTCCCCAAGACCCAGTGGTCCCAAACTCCACTGGAGAACGTCATGATCCACGACCTGCCCAAGGCGTATCCCGATGAGCACCTCGAGGACGCGCTCCAGCGCATGACGGAACACTCATTGACGGTCATCCCGGTGGTGGACCGGGAGAGCAACGCCTTCTTGGGCACGGTCACCAGCCGCGACGTCCTCGACCTCATGCTCCTCGACGCCAAGGGCGAGCACTAGGCAAGCGCGCTAGCGTCCAGCCCGCCGGTGATACGATGAAGGGGCGATGACTGCCGCGGGAGACCATCCGATCTCAGCGCCGGCCGTGCCGCCCCGGCGCATGAAGCCCTTCCGGACGGCGATGCTGGCGCTTGCCGTAGTCCAGGCAGGCTTCGCTGGGCTCGCCGCGCTGGTGGGCGCATTCGCCGACGGCGGCGACGTCTGGTCGCGGCTGCTGATTGTCCTACTCCACCCGCTGAGCGCGGCCGCATTGGTGCTGCTAGTGGTGTCGGCTCGACCCACCGCCACGCTCGCCTTAGCCGTCGCGGCGCTCCTGGCCGCCACGGTGGCCGCCGACGTCGTCTTCGCCGTGCTGATCGCTCAAGGCAGCGTCAGGGGCGACTGGGGCCTCCCGTTGGTGTTCGCCGCGATTCCGGCCGTCGGCATCGTCTACGCGCTTCGGCTCGCTGCGCTGCGGTCCGGGTCGAACACGCGCTAACAGGGGACGGCGCCGGGAAGCGCGGTCCTCGGACGTAGCTCTTCCAGTGTGGCTGCGTCGAACGGATTCCCACCGGCTTTCAAGGCTTCGACCCACGACGCTCGGGTGGGGCTGTAGCGGGGGCCGCAGGCGTCGTCCGGCGAAGCCTCCACCCACGCAAGGAACGCTTCGAAGTCGGCGATGGCCTGCTCAGTCCGGCCCAAGAGCGCGTTGGCCAGACCTCTGGCATCGCCGGCGAGTCCTTCCGGCTGGGCTTCGGCCGCCCGCTCGCAGAAGGGCAGCGCCCCCGCCGGATCGCCAGTCACGGACAACTGCAGACACAGCGCTCCGTTGTATTCCGGCCGGCGGGGGCTCAACTCCTGGGCACGGCGCAGATCGGCCACCGACTCGCTCCAGTTCTTCAGATCCGAATGGACGAGGCCGCGATTGAAATACGCCGCCGACGAGTCGGGGTCCAGCGCAATCGCGCTTCCCAACTCCTCGACCGCCAGTTCGGGATCGCCGGACGAACCGCGCGCCAGGTAGACAATCGCCCGATTGAGATGCGCCGCCGCGAGGTGCGGATCAATCTCCAGGGCCTTTTCAAGGTCATCGAATGCCCGGTCGAAGTCGCCGGACGCCCCTCGCGCGACATAGGCTCCGGCGCGGTTGACCAAGGCGGCGGCATAGTCCGGCTCCGCCGCCAGTGCCGCGTTGAGGCTGGCCAGGGCGCGCTCGGCATCTCCTTGCCTGCCTCGGTCCAAGTAGGCAACGGCAAGGTTGAGGCTCGTGGCGGCACGGTCGGGCTTAATGCTCGCTGCGCGCAGCAGATCGTCAATCGCCAGATCGAAGTCCCCTGGCCTGCCTCGGTCTAGGAAAGCGACGGCGCGGTTGTTGAGCACCTCGACCGACTGCGGCTGGACGTTGAGGACTTGGGTGAACAGCCAGATGGCCTCGTCCAGGTCGAGGAACTCCCCGCCCATGTAGGCCCGTCCCAGTTGGAACCGGAGATTCGCCAGCGCTGCCGCATCCGAGGCCGCGGGATCCATTGCTCGGACAAAAACGCTCTTCGCCCGATCGAACTCGTCCCGTTCCAGATAGAGTTGCCCAAGAGTAAGCAGAGCGACGTGGCGGACCTCGCCGGTCAGCCCAACGTTGATGGTGGTCGGAAGGTCCGAGGGCGACGACGTCAGGTCCACGACCTGCCGGTCGCGCTCGGAGCCGCCCGCCGGCCCGGTGAACCGCGCGATGACGCGCCCGCTGTCGTATTCGCCCCAGATCACCAGCGTCGCGTTCGACCGCCGGCTCGCCTCTTCGGCAGCCGTCTCTCCGTCAATCTCCTCGGGCCATTCCACCGTCCGAACGGCGGTGAGTCCCGCCTCAAGGATCTCGGTGTCGATCGCGGCCCGCAGACGGCCGACGACGTTGAAGCCCTGCGCCCCCGCCGTGTAGTTGACGAAGGGCGCCGTTACGATCAGCGATTCCCCTTCCACCGCCGCGGGGTAGAACGTGGTGTCGCGCAGTCCGAACGTGACGGCGACGACGCCTACGGCAACGAGCGCAAGCACCGCCACCGCGAAAGCTCGGAGACGCCATGGCCTCGGAGCCCGGCGCGGGGTGGCGCCGGCCTTGGGAGCAGGCTCCGCGGTCGGCGGCGCCTCCCCCGGAGGCGGCACCGTCTCCGGCGAGAATCCGGCTGCCAGCAGGAGCTCGTCGGTCTCCTCCGCCGTCAGCCGGAGGATCTCTGCGCAGCGGACGACGTCTTCGCGGTAGCGGGGCCGCGCCGTCACCCCCTCCTTCCATCGAATGAGGGTCGGACGGCTCACCGGGATGCGGCGCGCCAACTCGGCGTCGCCGATGCCCGTTCGGGCCATGTAGACGGTCAGTAGTTCGGCAAACGTCTCCAACTGTTACAGTTCCGACACGCTAAACTGACCAAGTGATACACAACTGTAGTTCGGAGTGTACATCATCCCGTGTGACGCTGAGGGTGGCCGCCGACCGGCGCCCGCCCGAAGCGGCAGGCGAGCGGGCAGGCGGACCATCAAACACACCAGGAGGTGGAAAGATGTTACGCCGAATTACACTCTTGATGGGGACTGCAGCGGTGGCAATACTGGTTGCCGCGTGCGGGGCGAGCGACCCTTACGAACCGACTCGCCCTTATCGCGAACCGACTCAGCCCTACCGCGAGCCGACGCCCGCTCCAAGGCCAACGACCGCGCCCCCGCCCGCGACGACCGCGCCCGCGCAGGTGTTCCAAGTACAGCAGCCGACGCCCCAGCAGCCGGGATTCAACACCATCGGCGGCTCTGGCACGGTCAACGACGCCGCCTACGACCTGACCTTCTTCCAGCACCACGGCGTCAACCCGTTCATCGACACCGAGGACGACAACCTCTCCACGTTCGCGATGGACGTCGACACCGCGTCCTACACCGTGGCGCGCCGCTTCATCCGCGACGGCAACCTACCCGACCCGGCCTCGGTCCGCGTCGAGGAGTTCGTCAACTACTTCGACCAAGACTACGCGCCTCCGTCGGACGGGGCCTTCGCCGTCCACGTCGACGGCTCTCCTTCGCCGTTCGGCGGCGAGAAGCATTGGCTCCTGCGCGTGGGGCTGCAGGGGAGAGAAATCGCGGCGCACGCGCGCCAGGACGCCACCCTAGTTTTCGCGATTGACGTCTCGGGCTCAATGGCCCGGGAGGACCGCCTCGAGTTGGTCAAGCGGTCGCTCCGGCTTTTGGTCGATGAGCTCCGCCCCTCCGACGAGGTCGGCATCGTCATCTACGGCGACCGCGCCTCTGTCCTGCTCCACCCGACCAACGGCGGGGAGAAGCGGGCCATTCTCTCGGCAATAGACCGTCTCCGGCCCGGCGGATCGACCTTCGTGGAGGACGGCGTACGGCTGGCCTACGAGATGGCGGCGACGCGGGTCCGCTTCGGAAGGATCACGCGCGTGCTGCTCCTGTCCGACGGCGTGGGCAACGTCGGCCGCACCGGGGCGGATGCGATCCTCGACCGGGTCAAGTTCCACCTTAATGAAGGCGTGACCCTGACGACCGTCGGGGTCGGTATGGGCAACTACAACGACATCCTGTTGGAGCAGCTCGCGAACGACGGTGACGGCTCCTATCACTACGTCGACACGCTGGCAGAGGCCCGCAACGTCTTCGTCGACAATCTCGTCGGCACGCTGCAGAACATCGCCAAGGACGCCAAGATCCAGGTGCAGTTCAACCCGGCGGTGGTGCGGAGCTATCGCCTCTTGGGCTATGAGAACCGCGCCGTGGCGGACCAGGACTTCCGGGACGATAGCGTCGACGCCGGCGAGGTCGGCGCCGGCCACAGCGTGACCGCGCTCTACGAGATCAAGCTGCACGACGGCGTGGACGGACCGCTGGGCATGGTCTCCGTTCGGTACGAGGACCCGGACACCAGGCGGGTCGTCGAGGCCACCCGCACCTTCCAGCGGTGGGAGCTCGAGACGGTCTTCGCCAAGACCTCCCCGAGGTTCCAGCTCGCCGCGGTGGTGGCAGAGTACGCCGAAATCCTGCGCGAGAGTTACTGGGCACAGGATGGCAACCTGGCGCACGTCGCAGCGGAAGCCGACCGAATTCGGTGGCTGCTGCCGCACGACGCCGATGTCGTGGAGTTCGCCGCGCTCACCCGCGAGGCCGAGCGACTAGCGCGCCGCTAGTCGGGCTTCGGCGCACCGCCGAGACAACGAGAGGGGCCGCTGCGCTAGCGGCCCCTCTCATGTCTTTAGATGCCCGGCGAGCTTGACTACGCGCCGTTGGCGGTCCATTCGGCGACACGGGCCGGATCGGGCGGCTGCTTCAGGTTGCCGTAGGCGCCGCCCAGGCGCTGGAAGTCTCTCGACTTCTTGGCCAGATGCCGCCGGAAGTAGATCACGGCGACGTCCAGCGTTCCCAGTTTTTGTGGAATGTCCATGTTGATGGCGCCTTTGGCGAAGACAGGGAAGTCTTCCTTCTCATTCACGGCGATGAGCTGGTTGGGCAGACGGTAGGTGTAGTACCAGAGGTCTTCATAGGCTTGTCCCAAGGGAGTCCGGGGGCGCTTCGAAATGGTGAACGACCACACCCTCGTGTCCCATTCGTCCACCGGGACGCTCCAGCGCAGATGGAGGGCGCCCACCGGCACGCGCACGATCGAGGGCAACTGCACCGTGTGCTCGACGCCGAACCCCATGTCCTTTCTTGGAGCGCGGCCCAACCGGCGCCACCAGGTGCGGCGGGGCCACTTGCCGAGGCCAGGGTACTCATTCTGCCCGAACTCGACGTTCCGCTGGATGCAGGCGACGTAGTTGTCGCCCTCCTCGAGGATCCGGATGCCGTTCGTCACCACCGGCTTGGGACGGAAGAACGGCAGCTTGTGGTCGATGAGATGCCAGAACCTCGTTCTGCGGTGCAGGTAGAACTCGTGGTAGTCGATGCCCTGCCAGGTCGGCTCCGTCCAGTTGGTTTCCCAGTTCCGCACGCGCGTATGGCGCGTTGTGTTCAAGCTCTCGTCCAGGAACTCCCACGGAAGGTCGTCCTCAATCGGCACGGGCGGAGTCATGCCCATCCAGATGAAGACGATGCCGCTATGCTCGGCCGTGGGGTAGCTCTTGGCCCGCATCTTGGGCGCAAGCGGCGAGTCGACGCTCTCGATCAGTCCCGCGACGCACTGTCCGGTCTCATCGAAGACATAGCCGTGATAGGGGCACGTGACCGTTCCCTCGAAGTCGCAGACTCCCAGCGAAAGGCGCGCGCCTCGGTGGGGGCACCAATCGGTCAGCGCGACGACGTTACCCTTCGTTCCCCGGAACAGGACGATGTCCTCGCCCATCATCCGGACGCGGACCGGCCGCTTCTTTCCGACCTTCGCGGCCCAGACCCCGGGGTACCAGTACTCGCGGAAGCCCAGCCTGGGGCAGTAGTCGAAGGGGCCTATCTGCGAGGCGCCGCGCGCCTCATCCCCGCTCTGCCGCGCCAAGGGCGATGTCGATGTGTCCGGTCGCTCGCGTGTCGTCGCCATGGCCCACCCCCCTCGTCTTTGCACCAAGTTTGCCCTAGCCGAAGCAATCGGGCAACACGACAGCTCTCACAAGCCTACATGGCAGCGCCAAGAATGAGCAGCCCAGTACCCCGACACCCGATGGAGGCTTTCGCTTCATCAGCTCGGGGAAAGGCGCCGCGTTCATCATTCCAACTGGTCCGGCGTTAGGATGCCCATGCGTATCGCCTTGACCACGGCGTCGAGCTTGGTCGTCGAGTTGAGCTTATGCCGGAGGTTCCGGATGTGGTTGCGCACGGTATGAAGGCTAATACCCAACTCTTGAGCAATCTCCGTCGCACCCCGGCCCACGGCAACGAGACGCAACACCTCCACCTCTCGCGCCGTCAAGACGGATGACCCCACGACCGTCGGCGGTGGAAGGGGCTGACCCGCCACAATCTCGGCGCCTCCCGCCTCGAGGTCGTCCCGCACCGCGGTCTGCGCTTCGTCGAAGTCTGCCGCATCCTCGCCATCTTCGAAGAGATGCACCAGCAGCGGCGCGTCCTTGAAGATGCCTGAGATCACCATGGCGGTGACCGCGACCCACTTCCTTTCTCCGGAAGAGCAGGCCATTTGAAGCCTCGTGGCGCCCGGCACCAAGCCGGCCCGGAGGTGGCGGATCGAGGGGCAACCTCCCAAACACTGCGGCGTCAGACCGCCGGGAGCGCCACTCTTTAGCACCTCGTAGCACCGCCGGCCGACGATTTCGTCCGACTGAAAGCCGAGTATCTCCGCCGCCGCCTCATTCCAGAACACGATCCTCTGATCGATGGTCGCGGCATAGGCGCCGCATGACGCCGTTTCAAGAGCAGAAAACAGACTATCGGTCAACGCCGGCAACCTCTCTCCTCACTTCCGGGTACACCTCATGCAGTACGCGAGCGCGGCGATTTACGGAACCGGCCGCGACTGGGAGGAGCGCCACTTGCCCATCCTTGAGGGCGTGCCGGAATCCTACCACAGGCCCCTTGGAGGGACATCACCATCGATCGGAGCCACGGTTACGAAGCCACGACGGCTTTCAAAATCCAGGCCAGCCGGGCAGAGCGGCCGCCTGCCGGACCCACTCCGCCATTTGTTCCTCGTCGAGTTCGCCCTCGTGGACGTCGACCCAGCGTGAGTCCGGATCCTTGCCCGAGCCCGGTGGGACGGCGGCGAGCATCCCGAGCGGCTAGCCATACGGGGCGCGGCACGGCTATCGTGTAACCATGCAGGGCCGCCACCATCATCACGGGAACGACAAGGAGCATAAGCACACGCATGGCGTGGTCAACGCATCCATTGCGACGACCAGCCGGGGCATTTGGGCCATCAAATGGTCGTTCGCGGGACTGGCCGTCACCGCCGCTCTCCAGGCAGTCGTCGTCGTACTCTCCGGCAGCGTGGCACTGCTGGCGGACACCATCCACAACGCGGGCGACGCACTGACCGCAGTCCCTTTGTGGATAGCCTTCCTGTTTGCCCGGCGGCTACCGACCAGGCGGTTTGCCTACGGTTTCGGCAGAGCCGAAGACCTCGCCGGGGCACTCATCGTGCTAGTCATCCTAGCCAGCGCGATACTGGCCGCTTACCAATCCATCGACAGGCTGCTCAACCCCCGCGACGTTGAATGGGTTTGGGTGGTCGCCGCGGCAGGCGCAATAGGATTCATTGGCAATGAAGCAGTCGCCCTCTTCCGCATTCGCGTCGGACGCGAAATCAACAGCGTCGCTCTGGTGTCAGACGGCTACCACGCGCGCACTGACGGACTGACCAGCCTCGCCGTCTTCTTCGGAGCCATCGCCATCTGGGCCGGCTTCCCGATAGCCGACCCCATCGTTGGATTGGTGATCAGCGCGCTCATCGTGAAGATTGCGTACGACTCCGCCAAGTCGGTGTTTGGGCGCATGCTCGATGGAGTCGACCCCGACGTACTCGAAACGCTTGAGAACGAGGCCCTGGACGTCTCGGGTGTGCGAAGGATCACCTACTCGAGGGCGAGATGGATAGGCCATCGGTTGCACGCCGAAGTGCACCTCACGCCGAGCGGCATTTCTTCACTCGAGGAGGCGCACGAGCTAGGGAAGCGAGTATCCCACTCGCTCAGCCACGCCATTCCCTATATTAGCGAGACAATCGTTCACGTAGACCCCGTTCATCAAGAGGGTATCGCACACCATCGGACGCCCGTGCATGAGCACGATGGGCTCCCGCCCCACAGCCACTAACCCTGCTCGCCACCAGGGCGGCCCGCATCGTTCACGCCGCCGAAGGGTGTAGCGGACCACAGAGCTCGTCAGAATCCAGGCCAGCCGGGCAGAGCGGCGGCCTGCCGTACCCACTCCGCCATTCGCTCCTCGTCGAGTTCGCCCTCGTGGACGTCGACCCAGCGTGAGTCCGGGTCCTTGCCCGAGCCCGGTGGGACGGGCCGCAGCAACGCACCATTCAAGAAGGTGACTTTGACGTAGCGGGTGAAGACGTGGAAGCTCGCGAACCACCCTTGGCCCTCGACGCCGTACCAGGGCGAGTTCCATCGCACCGCCTTCCGCACGCCGGGCACGGTGCGGACGATGAGGTCGTCGAGGCGGCGCCCAATGTCTTGCTTCCACTCCGGCATGGCCGCGATGTAGGCCTGCACCGGGGCGTCGCCGTCCCCCTTCGGGATTTGCGGGTTGCCGCCGGAAAGGAGCACCGGCTTCGCGCCGGCATCTCTGGTGCCTTGTGCTGACTTTTGGGGCGACTTGCGGGCCATCGCGTTCATTCCACTCCGTGGGGCGCCAACAAGTTCGCGACCTCAATTGCCGCGCTGTGGCCACTGGAGAGTGCGCCGTTGACGGACGGCACACCCATGTAGTCGCCCGCCAAGAACAGGTTCTCGATGCTCCCCGCAAGCTGTCCCGGTATCTTCGCCGCGGCGGCCAGCATTCCGGGCGTACCCATGCACAACGCCTCCTCCCAGCGGTACACGCGGAAAAACAGACCCTCGTCGTCGCCGGGAAGGGCGGAGCCCGGAGGCGCGTTCCGCCGAGCCGCGCCCAGCAGTTGGCGCTTTATCTCATCGTCGTCGAGCGGGATGAGCTCCTTGGCGCGGTCGCGTCCGATGAGCAGGTCGAGGATGCTCTTGCCCGGCGGTGCGCATGAAGGCAGGAAGGCCGAGCGATCGAGCAGGAGCGGGGCGTCGTCATCTTCCGGGTAGAGCGCGCCATGCCACCCGGGAGGGAGCGGGGAATGGTCGAGGCCGATCACCACCCGGCAGCCGGTTGAGTAGCTGACGGTGCTCAGCGCGCGGCGAGTCGCTGCCGGCAGGTCGGGAATGAGGTCCGGGACCTTCGTACCCGGCACGGCGCAGATGACCGCGTC
This sequence comes from Dehalococcoidia bacterium, assembly GCA_965207995.1. Lineage (GTDB taxonomy): Bacteria > Chloroflexota > Dehalococcoidia > SHYB01 > SHYB01 > DAOUKH01. Next base: position 333,999 of record OZ242299.1, read on the forward strand.
CGCCTTGAGGGTCTCGCCGTCCACCACCACGCCGGTTGCCGCTCCGTCCGCGACGACGATTCTCTTGACGGGGGTCGATACCCGAATCGCATCGGAGCACGCAGTGGCAAGCGCTTCGCTCAGGGAGCCGATGCCTCGCTCGGGCATGGAAACTTTGCCGGCGTGCAGCATCGTTTCCCCGATGTACGCCCGCATCAGCGCCTGGCCCGCGGGCGCCGGATCGCCCAAGATCATGTCGAGGGGCCCTCTGAGCGTCACCTGCAGCTTCTCGGGCACCCCGAGCCGATTCAGGTATTCGCCGAAGGTCTCATCGTCGTCGATCTCGGCGATGGGACTGTCGCCGGCGAAACTCATGTATGCCGACTCGCGACGTATCTGCCGCATCACCTTGAGACCAGCCCGCAAACCTCCGGGCGAGAGGAAGCCCATGGCGGAGGCCGCGCGCAGGTGCCGTATGAAGTTCAAGGGCGACTGGTCCGGCGTCGTGGTAACCCACCGCTCATTGCGGAGGTGGCCGAATTTCATCTGCGAGGGCACGAGCGGCAGTCCCAACTCCTCGCAGATGCGAAATGCCGTGTCGTAGGTCGAGGTGAAGACGAATGCGCCCATATCCAGGGAGAACCCGTCCACCTTCTCGCCCTTGCCGCGACCGCCCACACGTTCCTGAGCCTCGAGCAGGAGGGGGGTGATGCCCCGCTTCATCAGCGTGTAGGCGGCGCTAAGCCCGGCAAAGCCCCCACCGACGATGACAACGCGCTTGGTGCTCATATCCGCGGCTCTCTTCTCGCCACCATCCACCTAATGCGCGAGCGCCTTGCCCGAGGGCAAGTGCCTGGTGGGCCTGAGTTGACGATAGGCAGAACCATTTTCGAATTGTGGATGGGTGATCCAACTTCACTCCGGCGATCCTGACACCCACGTTAGTATATTACCTAGCCGCCCCACGGCCAGCGCAAGGGGGGCCTGCATCATTGCCGCAGGCCCCCCTTGCATCCTCTTGCCAATCCGGCCGGGCCGGACTAGTCGTCGTCTATGATCGTCATGGTTCCCACGGCGTCGGGCGGGTAGAGGGTCCCGGGCAGGTACGCCTCCACCACGAAGTACTCGTCCGGCTCCTCATCGTCGTCGTACTCCAGCCACACCTCCGCCGTCAGCTCCGTCACCCCCGGCGCGAACACCAGCTCACCCTCCGTGTACTGATAGTCGGTCATGTGCGCCCGGTCGTCCAGCAGGTGGTACGCAGGCGCGGTGTTCCATCTGATCCTGATCTCCTCGGTGGACGCCTCGGACAGCCGCACCCGGAACTCCAGCACGTCGCCCTCCACCGCCGACGCGGCCTCGACGGTGACGGTTATCTCCACCTCCGGCGCAGCATCGTCGTTGTCGGCAACGCCGACCGTGGCCGCGCCCTGGGTCGAGGACACCGTGTAGCCGCTGCCCGCGTTCACCGTGGCCGTCACCGACCCGTCGGTCTCGTCGGCGTCGTCGTCGGTGGTGCCGACGGTGAAGGTGACGCTGCCCGTGGTGGGTATCGTCACCGTGCGCTGGCCCGTGGCCGCGCCGTAGTCGCCGCTCTGGGAGACCGTGACGCTCACCGCCAGGTTGGCCGCCGGGGCCGGGATGGCCGTCACCGTGAAGACGGCGTCCCCGCCCTCGGTCACCCCGCTGCCAGCGGTGACGCTCACCACCGGCGTGGGGGCGTCGTCGTTGTCGGACACCGCCACCGTGGCCGCGCCCTGCGATGAGGACACCGTGTAGCCGCTGCCCGCGTTCACCGTGGCCGTCACCGACCCGTCGGTCTCGTCAGTAGTGTCGTCCGTGGTGCCCACGGTGAAGGTGACGCTGCCCGTGGTGGGAATGGTCACCGTCCGCTGGCCCGTGGTGGCGCCGTAGTCGCCGCTCTGCGACACCGTGACGCTCACGTCCAGGTTGGACGCCGGCGCCGGGCTGGCCGTCACCGTGAAGGTGGCGTCCCCGCCCTCGGTCACCCCGCTGCCAGCGCTGACGCTCACCACCGGCGTGGGGGCATCGTCGTTGTCGGCCACGCCGACCGTGGCCGCGCCCTGGGACGAGGACACCGTGTAGCCGCTGCCCGCGTTCACCGTCGCCGTCACCGAGCCGTCGGTCTCGTCCGCGGCGTCGTCCGTGGTGCCGACGGTGAGGGTGACGCTGCCCGTGGTGGGTATCGTCACCGTGCGCTTCCCCGTGGCCGCGCCGTAGTCGCCGCTCTGGGACACCGTGACGCTCACGTCGAGATTCGCGGTCGGGGCCGGGCTGGCCGTCACCGTGAAGACGGCGTCCCCGCCCTCGGTCACCCCGCTGCCAGCGGTGACGCTCACCACCGGCGTGGGGGCGTCGTCGTTGTCGGACACCGCCACCGTGGCCGCGCCCTGGGTCGAGGACACCGTGTAGCCGCTGCCCGCGTTCACCGTTGCGGTGACCGAGCCGTCGGTCTCGTCCGTACTGTCGTCGGTGGTGCCGACGGTGAGGGTGACGCTGCCCGTGGTGGGTATCGTCACCGTGCGCCGGCCCGTGGTCGCGCCGTAGTCGCCGCTCTGCGACACCGTGACGCTCACGTCCAGGTTGGACGCCGGGGCCGGGCTGGCCGTCACCGTGAAGACGGCGTCGCCGCCCTCGGTGATGCCGCTGCCCGCAGTGACGCTTACCTCAGGCGTGGGCGGCGGCGGCGTTTGCGTTGACGCCGCCTCCAGCGCCGTCAGCTCCGTCACCACCTCGTCCCACACCGGGCTGCTGTGCCGGTCCGCCATGTCCTGGGCCTCGGACGCCGTCATCGGGCCGCCCGTGACGCCGGCGCCGTCGTGCTCGCCGAAGGCGACGAGCACCCGGTTCCAGCGGTTCACGTGGGCCGTCCCGTGCTGCGTCTGCGACGCCAACTCCCTGACCTTCGCGATCACGTCCGGGTCCACCGTGTAGCCCGTCTGCTCCTCAACGACCGGGTCGTCGTTGTCTGCGACGCCGACCGTGGCCGCGCCCTGGGACGAGGACACCGTGTAGCCGCTGCCCGCGTTCACCGTCGCCGTCACCGACCCGTCGGTCTCGTCCACGTCGTCGTCCGTGGTGGTTATGGTCACCGTGGCGCTGCCCGACGTTGGGATGGTCACCGTGCGCTGGCCCGTGGTCGCGCCGTAGTCGCCGCTCTGGGAGACCGTCACGCTCACCGCCAGGTCCGCAGCCGGGGCCGGGCTGGCCGTCACCGTGAAGGTGACGTCGCCGCCCTCGGTCACCCCGCTGCCAGCGGTGACGCTCACCACCGGCGTGGAGGCGGCGTCGTTGTCTGCGACGCCGACCGTGGCCGCGCCCTGGGACGAGGACACCGTGTAGCCGCTGCCCGCGTTCACCGTGGCCGTCACCGACCCGTCGGTCTCGTCAGTAGTATCGTCCGTGGTGCCCACGGTGATGGTGACGCTGCCCGTGGTGGGTATCGTCACCGTCCGCTGGCCCGTGGCCGCGCCGTAGTCGCCGCTCTGCGAGACCGTGACGCTCACGTCGAGATTCGCGGTCGGGGCCGGGCTGGCCGTCACCGTGAAGACGGCGTCGCCGCCCTCGGTCACCCCGCTGCCAGCGGTGATACTCACCTCGGGCGTGGGCGGCGGCGGCGTCTGTGCCGCGGCCGCTTCCAGGGCGGTCAGCTCGACGACCACCAGGTCCCACACCGGGCTGCTGTGATTGTCGGCCATGTCCTGGGCCTCGGCCGCCGTCATCGGGCCGCCGGTGACGCCGGTCCCGTCGTGCTCGCCGAAGGCCAGCAGCACCCGGTTCCAGCGGTTCACGTGGGCCGCGCCGTGCTGGGTCTGCGACGCCAGCTCCTTGACCCTGGCGATCGTTCCCTGGTTGACCGTGTAGCCGCCGTCGTCGTCGGACACGACCACGACGGCCGTCCCCTGGGACGAGGACACCCGGTAGTCGAGGTTGGCGCTGGCGTCGACGGTGACCGTGACCGATCCGTCGGGCTCGTCCACCTCGTCGTTGGTGGTGGCCACCGTCAGCGTGGCGTAGCCCGCCGTCGGGATGGTCACCGTCCGATGTTCTATGGATATCCCGGAGTCGTCGCTCTGCGACACCGTGACGCTCACGTCCAGGTCCGCAGCCGGGGCCGGGTTGGCGCTGACCGTGAAGGTCGCGTCCCCGCCCTCGGTCACGTTGCCGTCGGCGGTCACGCTGATCACCGGCACGGACGTGTTGGGCGCGGGCGTCTCGAAGTCCACCGTGAAGGTCTTCGGCGTCGCGCCGGCGGCCAGGGTCCGCACGGTGATCTTGTCCAGCTGGGTCGTCCCGTGAAGGACGGAGACCACGTAATGCGACTGCGGGTCGAGGCCGGTGAGCTGGTGCTCGGTGGCGGTGGTCGTGACTTCCGTCAGGACCGGGACGCCCGTGAAGCTCTCGTGCCAGACGACCAGGTAGGACGCGCCGTCCCCCTGCGGCTTCCAGGCGACGGTCGCCGTGGTGTCGGAGACGCGCTTGAGCTGGACCGGCGGCGGCGGCGGCAGGTCGTTGTTGGCGATATAGACCGAGGCGTAGCTCCTGAACCTGTTCAGCCGGTAGCCCTCGCCGAACCGCACCGTCGCGCCGAGCATCCCGTTGGAGCCCCAACCGGTGTCGTCGACGGTGGGGATGGTGAACGAGACGCTGCCGCCGGTGGGCACGTTGACCGTGCGCTCGCCCAGGTGCTGGGCGGCGACCACGGAGCCGGGGCCAGCCACGCCCACCCTGACGTCCAGCGGCGCGTCGGGCGCGGGGTTCACGGTGACCGTGTAGACCGCGTCCTCGCCCTCGGTGATGGTGCCGCCGGCGGCGCTGATCGACACCTCGGGCACCCGCTCCACGATCACCGACGTGGGCTCCGCCTCCACCGGCGAGCCCGCCGCAAGCGTGGTGAAGCGGATCACCGGGCTGGCGGTGCTCAGCTGCGTCGCGCCGTGGTCGGCGTAGTAGACCACCGCCCGGTACTCGGTGTCCGGCTCCAGGTGGCGGATGTTCCAGGCCGGGTCGTTGGGCTCGGCCCCGAACCAGGCCTCGTCGGCCGGGACGCCGGGGAAGGGCGACGTGGTGGACCAGTAGCGCACCTCGTAGCCCTCGGCGCCGACCACCTGCGGCCAGCTCAGGTCTATGCCCGTGTCGGACAGGTTGGCGTAGGTCAAATCGCCCACGCGCTCCACCACCGGGTCCGGCAGGTCGCCCAGCAGCCGCTGGCAGCCCACGCAGGAGCCCAGCGTGCGGTGGAAGCTGAAGCTGTCGGTGCGCACCGTCTTCGGCGGCGTCTCCGTCGAGATCTGGTTGTCGCTGCGCTCGTACAGCTTGTAGCCCTCGACCTGGAAGGTCACGTTGCCGACCACGTTGGCGCCGACGTGGATGTCGACCTGGACCGGCGTGCGGCCGACCGTGACCGAGCCGGCGCTGACGGCAGAGTCAGTTCTGAAGGTGTGCAGGTGCGAGGCGGCGGGGCTGGTGAACCAGACCCGGTGGGACCGGAAGTACTCCGACGTGCCGCTGCGCAACAGCGGCTTGGCGAAGTCGGCGCTGATGGAGAAGCGCTTGTCCTGGTCCGCCGGCGGGTCGTTCTTCGTCCGCACCCAGAAGTAGTGCGCCTTGCGCCCCGTGTTCAGCGAGGCCGGGAAGGCCAGATTGAGCCCGCCGTCCTCGATGGACGTCCAGGTGGTCCCGTCGTCGATGGAGAACTCCAGGGTCTGCTCCCACTCGTCGTCGTCCCTGATGATGAGCGGCACCTGCACCTCGGGGTAGTCGAAGCCTCCCACCTGGTACAGCACGCCATTTTCATAGAAGTTGTGGCCGACGGCGTGGGGCCGGTGGATCAGGAACGTCCCGTGGTCGAAGGCGTCGCTGTCCTGCCCCGCGGCGAGGCTCACCGGGCGCCACTTGTTGGCGTCGCTCTCGTAGACGGACTGCGACGAGAAGGGGCAGCCGTCGTGCCGGTCCAGCAGCGGGCCGGCGGTGCTCCCGTAGCCGAAATGAATCCCATCCCGGCCAAGCCCTTCGACGATGGGGTCGCCCAGGTTGTAGGGGCTGCGGCTCCCGGTGTGGCACATCAGCCGGTCCCGGTCCGGTTTGCCCGGCCCGATGTAGCCGCCGAAGTGGCTGAGCGGCTCACCCACCTGGCTGGCGACGTAGAAGTGCCGGCGCTCGTGGGGGTCCACCGCCTGCCACTGGTAGGTCACCGCCGGGCCGCCCTCGGTCAGCGTGATGGTGGGCGGCGGGTCGTGCCTGTTGTAGTTGGCGATCACCCAGCCCGTCGAGCACGTGTTGCCCGACACCGTGCCCTCACAGGTGCGGAACTGCACGAAGGCGTCGGCGGCCCCCAGGTTGAGGCCGATCTTGAGCGCCTCGGAGTGGGTGCTCCAGGAGACGGCGGGGTTGGGGTAGAGCGACCAGGAACTGTGGCCGTCGCCGATGCTCCAGCCCTCGGGCAGGCGCAGGCCCTGCAGGCGCTCGGAGTTCGACGCGGTGGCGCGAAGGGTGTACGTGCTGTTGGGCTGCACGGACGCGTCGTATACGTACACCCAGTAGGTGGTGTTCGGCTCCAGCCGCAGCCCCGAACCGTCGTCGCCCTGGTAGGTGAAGGTGAAGGTCCGGTCGGCGCTGCCCACCGGCATGGAGGGGCGCGCCAGATCGGCCAGGACGTCGGCGGCGGTACTGCCCGGCGAGCCGCCGGAGCCGGCCCAGATCTGTACCCTCAGATCACGGGCGGCGTCGGAGTCGCCGATCTCGGCAAACTCGACGTCGACGCTGTTGAGGCGGTAGTGGCCGCCGTTCTTGCCGGTGCGGAACGACTGCGCGCGGTCACGTACGGTACTGGCAGTCGTCACGGTCAACGCCGCGCCGTCCGCCTGGCCCAGGTTGCTCATCACCGCCGGCTCACCGGGCGGCGCGTTCACCGGCGTGGGCTCCACCCGGAACAGGGGCGAGATGCCGTAGAACGCGTGGTCCTGGGTGCTGGCGATGGTGTTGTAGCTGATGGGGCCGGTGTCCGCGTCGGTGGTCGAGAACCGTCCGCGCCGGGCGTTGCTGGCGCCCAGAGGGTTCGCCTCCTTCGCACCGTCGGTGCGGGTGCCCGTCCACGGCCAGTCGTTCGAGGTGCTCCTCTCGCCGCTCTCGAAGCGCCGGTCCGCCATCGCCCAGTTCTCCCAGGTGTCGGACCAGAAGCCGGCGTTGTTCGCCGCGACGCGCTCGCCGTTCAGCCACCAGACCTCCGCGTCCGTGTGCCCGGCGTTGTTGGGGTTGGTCCGGGTGTGGTCCCGGGCGTCCACCGCGGCGGTGGAGCCCACCACCCGGAAGTGGTCGGCGTAGCGCCGGACGGCGGCGTGACCGTCGCGGGCCGCCTCCCGCACGTGGGCGTCGTAGACGCCGATGTCGGCGGCGGTGGCGTCGCGGTGGTCTTCGGTCATGAACAGCAGCCGGAACGTCTCGCCCGCGCCCAGACCGAGCGGCTTCAGCGGCCAGTCCAGGGGCACGGTGTAGGAACCGTCCGCGTGGGGCAGCAGCCGACCGTTGACTCCCATCGACAGAGTGGAGCCGCCGACCAGGGTGATCCAGTTGCCGCCCCCCTGCGCGCGGATGCGAGCGTCGTTGTTGATGCTCCAGCCGGGCGCGGCGCCCTCGTCCTCGGAGTTGCTCTGCGTGAACTTCACCTGGCTGTTGCCTTCCGTGAGTCCGGCTGCGTCCAGCACGACCCAGTAGCGGGTGTCCGCCTCGAGCGCGACGCCCGGGTGCGTGAAGCTGTACGTGCCGGCCTGCCGGTTCACCCAGTCGGGATTGGCCAGGGTCCCCACGACCGTGCCGGGAGCCCCGTTGGCATTCTTGTGGACGGTGACCGTCAGCTTGGAGCCGAAGTCCTCGGTGGACCGCCTGAAGGCCACGTCCACGCTGGTCAGGGTGTACCCCGAGGGGTTGCCGCCGGTGTCGAAACCCTGCGCCAGGTCCACGTGCAGGCCCTGCACCAGGCCGCTCGACTGGCCAGTGTTCTTCACCAGCGCCGGGTCGTCGTCCCGCACCCGGACCGTCGCCGTCCCCAGCGACGTGGCCAGGTCGTAGTCCGACCCGTCCACCAGCGTCACCGTGACCGAGCCGTGGGCTTCGTCCACGTCGTCGCCGGTGGTGGGGATCTCCAGCGTCGCCGACCCGCTGGCCGGGATGGTGACGCTGGTGGGCAGCGCGCCGTACCCGAAGTCCCCGGTCGTGGTCACCGTCACGCTCACCGGCAGGTCCGCCGTGGGCGCCGGGACCGCCGTCAGCGTGAAGCTGGCGCTGACGCCCTCGGTGACGGCGCCGCCGCCAAGGATGCTCACCCGCGACGGCCGCGGCTTGCTGACGCCGTCGAGGCTGATTTGCAGTGACTCACTATTGCTGCCGGACCATGCGCCTGTCGAGGAAAAGGATCTATCCGAATAGCTGTGTCTGATGCTCCAGCCGGGCAGGGCTCCGCTGTCCTCGTTGTCCGAATTCGTGATATCCAAAGAGCTGCTACCCCGACTAACGCTCATATCGATCACGAGGAAGTACGAGGTGTTCGCCGCAAGGTCGATGCCCGCGCTGGTGAAGGTCAGCGTCTGGTCCGAAGAGGAGGCGGGAAAGCTGGCGGGGTTGGTCAGGGTCCCGAGGGAGCTGCCCGGCGACCCGCCGGAGTCGGCGTGGATGCTGGCGGTGAGGTCCGAAGAGCTGAAGCCGCTTTCGATAGCGTTGAATGCCACGTCGACGCTGCGCAGGCTGTAGCCGAAGCTGTTGGAGCCGGTGGTGAAGGCCTGGGCGTGGTCAAAGCTCAGGGAGCCACTACCCCAGTCCGTCTGGCCGAGGTTGCTGACGAAGGTCTCCGTCTCGACCGTCTCGACGGCCGTGCCGTGGATGGTCATCTTGCGGGACTGGCTGAACGAGGTCCAGGCGCCCGAGGTGTTCCAGGTCCGGTAGTGGCCGTCGTCGGCGATGGTCCAGCCGTCCGCGCCGCCGGCGTCCTCGGCGTCCGACGCGGTGTTCTGGATGGTGTTGGCGCCGGGCAACAGGACCAGGGTGACGTCCAGCACCGCCCAGTACGTGGTGTTCGCCGCGAGCGCCACGCCCGCGTGCGTGAAGCTGTTCGTGCCCGCGGCGATCGTGCCGGGCTTGGTCAGGGTGGCGACCACCGCGCCCGGCGCTCCGCCGCTGTCGCTTCTGATCTCGGCAGTCAGCTTCCCCGCCAGCGCGCCGTCGTTGATTTGCGGAAACGAGAAGTCGACGCCCGTCAGGGTGTACCCGCCGGCGTTGGCGCCCGTCGTGAACGCCTGCGCGTGGTCGTGCTGTACGAAATTGCCGGTGCCGCCGTTCGCCTGCCCGAAGTTCGAAACCAGCGGAGGCGGTGGGGTGGCGAAGCCCTTGATGGTGATTCGCAGGTTCCAACTTCCCTGAATCATCTGCCAAGAGCCGCCCGCATTCTGATATCCATCGTCTCCGATGCTCCAGCCGTCCGCGCCGCCAGTGTCCTCGGCGTCCGAAGCTGTAAGTGAGATCCAGTTGATTCCAGTGAGAGCACCAGTATATCCCCCGGGGCCCACCACCACCCAGTAAGCGGTGCCTGCCTCAAGCTCCAGACCTGCGTGCGTGAAGCTGTTCGTGCCGGTGGCAATCGTGCCGGGGTTCGTCAGGGTGCCCAACACCGTGCCCGGCTCTCCGCCGGAGTCCTCGTTGATTGTGACCGCCAGCTTCGAAGCAAGAGACGCATCACTGATCGTCCGAAAGACCACATCAACGCTGGTCAGGGTGTAGCCGCGGGCGGCGCTGCCAGTGGTGAACGCCTGGGCGTTGTCATGTGTGATGGAGTCAAAGTCGGCGTTGGAGTGGGCTTGGCCGATGTTGCTGGTCAGCGTCTGCGATGCCTGCTGCGCGTCAGCCTGCTCCGTGCTCAGCGTGACGAACGCCGCCAGCAGCGCGAGGGCAAGAAGCGCCGTCCAGGGGCGCCTCATGAGAGAGAACCCCCACGAAATGCGGGGGGGGGGGTAAAAGGCGTTTACGATGCGACCTGGTGAGGTCGCATCTCTCAACGGTGATATATTCCCCCTGTCCTTAGTCATCTCTGTGCCCCCCTGGTTTTACTGTATTTTCTCAATCGTCAGGCCAGCCGGAGGTTTACCCTCCCTGGCCGCGAAGCCGCTCCTCCAACTCCCGTATACGGGCTTCGGCGGCCTCGGCGCGGGACTCGGCGGCGGAACGACCTTCCCTTTCGGCCTCGGCGCGGGCTTGCTCTGTGTCGGCGCGGGACTCGGCGGCCGCTCGCGCCTGCCGCTCGTCTTCCAGGCTGGCGATGGGACGTCCCGTGGTAGGATCGTAGAACAGCAGCTCACCATCCGACCATCGCAGATTCAGGCCCAACACGGCACTGTATCCCTGGAGGACTCCATCGGACACGGTCTCTATCGGTATGGGTTCGTACCGGCCATCAACCAGCCGGTCACCGGCCAACCTCGCCCCGTGATACTCTCCCGTCTCGTCGAAGCGCCAGTACTCGGGTATGCCCAAACGGGCATAGTCCACCCGTTTGGCCCCCACGTCCATTGCTCCGGTGCTCTCCGACGCCACCTCAAGCACGAAGTCCGGCGGCTTCCCCTGCTCCGAGACGATGTACCCGTTGCTCCGGCGATACACCTCGGGATCAACACCAAAGGCCACCAAGAGGTCGGGGCGCCGGGCGCGGGCCTTGTTGTACTCCGGCCTGGCGACTATCCAGCGGTCCGCCTCCACCAAGGTGGTCTCCGGGTTGCCCAGATGCACTGCCAAGGCGTGGGAGTAGCCGTACTTGAAGAGCTGGTCGTACTGCGTCATCTCATCCGGTTCCCGCTGCGGCGGGTCGGGCAGCCGGAAGCCGCCTTGCACTTCTGCGGTTTTGGTGAATGTGTCTGGCGTCGTCATATCTCACCCGACAGTCGGCCCGGAGCCTGCGCCATCTCCAACCGACACCGGCGCATCCACTCCCAGGCTCCTCCAACAGAGCGTTCTTCTACGAGTTGCACTCTACCACCTCCGTCCATCGCTTGGAAAGAGCCGAGTCCACCGCGGACTGTCCGATCCGCTGGCCGACGGCGAAGGGCGCCTTGAGCTACTTCAGTCGGCTACCCCCATCGCAGACCCAGGGTGAGTGCTCGCCTCAGCCAGCGCAGCCGCCTTGCTCTCGCCAAGGCCGCTGCCAGCGCCTTTTTCCGCCACCTCAGGTGATCTTCCCTGCGCGAAGCGTCCAGGGGTTCGGTCTCCGGCGGCAGCGTCAGGCCGTAGTCGCCGAGCATGGCTATCTCCAGCTCCCACCGGCGCACCGCAGCCTTCGCCCGGTCAACCCGGCCGCCCGAAGCCTCACCTCCGGTGCGCAGCCCTCGCCATTCCGCCACCAACGGGGCAGCCGGGCCGAAGGCGTGCCCTTCGTCCGGCTGCTCTTCCAACGTGACCACTCCGGCATCGGGACGCCCGTGATCCCGTCGTGGTGGCTGCCACTCCTTGCGCTGACCATCGTTATCACCGACCGGATCAGGCTTGCTCCGCTCCCGTTTCTCTTCCTCCGCCCCGTCCTCCGATCCTCCAACATTGCGTTGCAACTCCGTCAGCTGCTTCGCCTGGGCCTCGACGGTCTCCACCAGTGCTCCATACGCTTCCTCCATCGCCGCCACCCGTTCTTCCAGTGCCGTTACCCTCGCTACAATGTCCCCGGCCTCATCGTCCTGCGCATCACCGCCGTCAACGTGCTTGTCCCTGAACTCCGCCAGCGCCTTCCGCATCCGCCGTGACACGTGACGAGACTCGTGGCAGGTCACCATAGTGCGGTAGTTCACCCCCAGGGCCTCGGCCGCAGCCACCTTGCCCCGGTCATTCACCAGAGCGTCCAGCAGGTCCAGTAGGGGATCGTCCGATAGGGGGGCATCCGATAGAGGGATGCTCATGCCGTCGCCAGCACCCTTCGACCCGTCCACGCTGGGTTCCTCATGGTCAACCATTGGCTTCTCCTTGCGTCAGAAACTACAACAGACTACAATACAATCAGTACAATAGACTTAGCACTGACCCGCAGTAAAACTGCTCGCCGGATTGTCTACAGGCATCCCGGATTCCCCTTCAAACAGCTACCGATATCACCGAGATTGTATTCTACAATGTGCTCCTAATCTCCTTACAGCCCTCCCAGGGCGATAGCCGTCCCTGAGCGATTGTAGTCTGATGCGTCAGGCTCCTCGGCCCGCCGCCTGAGCGCGGGCCGAGTCGGTGCGTCGTGAGCGTCCTCTGCGGCCATCTGGGCCTTGCTTTCCCCGTGTCGGATGGCCGATAATAGCTCATGCGTTCTTTTCGCTGTGACGCTAGACAATAAGGAGAATATGCACTATGAAACTCAATCCGATAGCCAAGTTGTTCAAGGGCGGGGAGAAGCCCGCCGTCAGGCTGATGGCCGTCACGCCGCCCCGCTCCGGGGAGCGCACCATGCTGGGCGTCCAGAACCTGGTGGAGTCCATCGCCGTCCCCGAACCCTTCTCGCTGGAGATCGCAGGGGATGCCGACGGCGTCACGCTGCTGTCCCGCTGTAGAGAGGGCTCCTTCGTCCGCCAGCAGGTGGGCGTCCACTACCCCCAGGCCAGGGTGAACGAGGTCTCCGCCGAGGACGACCCGCTCAGGCTGAGAGAAGGGGAGCAGGCGTGGTCGATGGACCTGCGGCTCAGGGGGCCGGAGTACCTGCCCCTGCGCCCCTACCATGACGACGACCTGCTGGACCCCGGCTCCGACCCGCTGATCTCCGTCATCGGCTCTTTGTCCGACCTGGAGGAGGGAGAGCGGCTGGTGGCGCGGCTGCGGCTGTCGTCCCTGGGTTCGGACTGGTCCGCCGCCCACCAGGAGAAGACAAACCCCAAGCCCGCCTACGACCCCAACACGTCCGCCTCCAGCGCACAGCCCAGGATCGACCGCACCAACGCGGTCACCATAACCATCCTGGCGTTGCTGGCCCTGCCCGCCCTCCAGGGCTACCTGTGGGTGCAGCGTGGCGAGACGTGGAAGGCGGTGTTGTTGGGATTGGGAGTGGTGTCATTGGCGGCGCTGGCGGGCTGGGCGTTATGGCGGTTCAAGAAGTGGCGCTCCGGCGGCAAGTACCAGGACCCGGTGATGATCAAGGAGAAGGTCTCCAAACTCGCCTACGAGGCCCAGCTGGAGGTGACCGCCGTGCTGTCGGAGCACGGCACCGAGAACAGGGCCAGGGAGCTATTGCGCAACGTGGCTGCGGCCTACAGCCACTACAACAACCCCGCCGGGGCCAGCTTCAGAGCCACCAGGGTGCGCCCGGCGGTCCCCCTGACCGAGCCGGTGCCGCCGGCGCGGAGCCTGCTGGCGGGCCGGAACGTGCTGGGGGTGCGGGAGCTTGCCTCCCTGTGGCATCCCCTGGGAGCGGGAGACCAGCTGCCCATGGTGGCCCGCGCCGGAGCCAAGGCGCTGTCCCCCGCGTCCAGGAACGGCTCGGGCGGGGCCTACGTGGGAGACACCGTTGTCGGCAAGCCGAGGAAGGTGCACTTCCCCGCTGACGCCATGGGCCGCCACCACCTCTACGTGGCCCGCACCCGCATGGGCAAGTCCACGCTGATGCACCACCTGGTCGTCCACAAGATGCGGGAGAAGGCGGCGGGCCGCAACGAGGACGCCATCGTGGTCGTCGATCCCCACGACGACCTGGTGAACTCCCTGCTGAGGCACGTGCCCGGGGAGATAGTGGACCGGACGTACCTCATCGACCTGAAGGACGAGAAGCGCTCGCCGGGCATCAACCTGCTGGACGCACGCATCTTCCCCGACCGGGACCGGACGGCCGACTCGGTGGTGCGCATCGCCAGGGGGCTGTGGGACCAGGTGTGGGGGCCGAGGATGCAGTCCATCCTGGAGCACACGGTGAAGAGCCTGCACGAGTACAACACCCACCCGGACACGAGAGAGGACGAGCAGTGCACCATCCTGGACGGGCTGCGCATGCTGTCGGACCTTCAGTACCGCAACCGGGTGCTGAGGAGGGTGTCCGATCCCTACCTCATCGGCTGGTGGGCCAGGGACTTCCGCAACTGGACCCGCACCCTCAAGGCCGACGCCGTCGCCCCGGTGCAGACCCGCCTGGCCTACTACGCGACATCGAAGAAGGCCAGGGCCATCCTGGGGCAGCGGCGCTCCACACTGGACCTGCGTCAGGTGATCGCCGAGGGCGGCGTGCTCTTGGTCGCCACCTCCCAGTCGGCTGCGGGGCAGGACGTGTCCGGCCTGGTGGGAGGCTCTTTGCTCAACCTGACGGACGCGGTGATCCGTGAGCAGGGGAGCCTGCCGCCTGGGGAGCGGCGCGGCGCTCTGGTGGTGGTGGACGAGATGCAGGCCATGCCCGGGGTGGACTACGAGTCGATGCTTTCCGAACTGGGCAAGTTTGGGGCCAGCTTCATCCTGGCCACCCAGAGCCTGGCGCGGCTGAAGGAGCTGTCGGACACCATGCAGGACACGCTGCTTGCCAACGTGGGGTGCCTGGCGGTGTTCCAGGTGGCGGCCGCCGACGCCCGGCAGCTGATAGGCGAATTGGACAGGGACAGACTGGACGAGGAGGACCTGGTGTCGCTGCCCACGCACCACTGCTACGTCAGAGCCACCGTGGACGGGCTGAGGCAGCCCACCTACTCCCTGGGAGTGCGGGAGCCCGAGGCGGGGAGCGCCGCCGCCGAGGAGCGAGTGAAGGCGCGGGCAGAAACGTACACGACCACGGCGGAGGTCATCGCCTCCCAGGACCAAGAGGTGGACAAGATGGCGCAGGAGTACCGGGACTTGCTGGAGCGGGAGGAGGAGGAACAGAGGCAGCAGCAGGCGGGTGGGAATCCGTCCCCTTCTAACACAAGCAACGGGGCAGGGACGGCAAGCCAGCCCAAGCCCAAGAAGAACAAGAGGCCCCGCAAGCGGCGCGGGGGCGGCAACCAGGACGCTCCCGTCGGTTCCGGCGGCGGCCAGACAAGAGTTGAATGAGGCTAGGAGAACGAGAAGGGCTGGCCCTGGGGACCCTGGCGGCCATGCCCTTCCTCGACTACCTGGAGTTGGCTGCCGTCTCCGGCATGGCCGAGAGCACGGTCCGCCACGTCTTGGGCCGTCTGTGGCGGAAGGGGCTGGCGGACTTCATACGTCACGCCTCTCCCCTGACAACGACCACCAGGCGTTGGTACGCCACAGCAGAGGGGATGCGGTCGCTGGCCTCGGAGAGCGGGGCCGGCGTAGACCGGACGCTGCGGACGCATCCGGCATCGGCCCACTGGCGGCGCATCCTCCTGGCCCGTCTGGACGCCGTGGCCGTGGTCTACCGGCTAGCCTCGGCGGTGGCGGACGCGGTCGGCCCTCCCCGCTTCCGGTGGTATCGCGCCGCCCCGTTGGACGCCGCGATGACCCTCCCCGACGGCAGGACCGTCGGCGTGATCCGGCAGGGTCCCGCCGCCGACCGGACGGCATTCTCCGACCGGGTGCGACGCCTCCTGGACCCGGAACAGCCCCGACCCCGCGCTCTGCTTGCACTCATGCCCGACGAGGCGAGGCTGCGCCAGGCTAGGCGGCTGTTGGCTCCCTATCCCGGTCCGGTGTACCTGTCGCTTGAGCGAGACGCGGCCCGCCTGTCGGACGAAGATAGGGTGTGGCACGGAGCGTCCACTCCCGGACTCATGTCCATCAGCGAGATACTCGCTCGCCTACGCACGGGCGGTACGTTGCCCTGGGAACGACCAACTTCGAGGCTCTCTCTGCCCGACGACGCCGACCTGAGCGAGATTGACGATGACGCCGCCGACCATCTGCTCCCCGCCGCCCTCAAGCCCGCCGAGAAGCGGATGCTGGACTGCCTCGCCGATTGGCCTCTGGTCACCGTCGAAGACCTGTCGGGCATCCTTGGTCTCTCCGACTCCCGCACGTGGCGGCTGGCCGCGCGTCTGAACAGGTTGGGTCTGGTCACACCGGTTCGTCTTGCGGGCCGGCGCCGCTATGCCCTCAGCGACGGAGGGCTGGCCCTTCTGGCCCGCAGGGACCGGGCCTCCGTGGGGGCTGCCGTGCGTCGCTGGAGCGTCGAACCGATGGACGACGAGAGTCCATCATCCTGGCGAGACCTGCCGGGCGCTCGAAGCCGTCCCCTGGCCCGGACTATTGACCACACCGAGGCGGTGCACCGGTTCATGGCGGCGCTGGTGCGGCAGGCGAAGGGGACAAAGGGCTACCAAGTGGTGCAGGTTGCGCCACCCCATCACGCCGTCCGGTACTTCCGGTACGGCGGCAGCCTCCGCTCCGTCCATCCCGACGGCTTCGGCGTTGTGCAGACCGGGAGCAAAACCTTCCCCTTCTTCCTGGAGTACGAGCGCAGGGCGGTGAACCCCTCCACCATGGCAGCCCGTCTCGCGCCCTACCTTCGCTACTACTCCTCCAACCGGCCCCTGGAAGACCACGGACATCACCCACTGGTGCTGATCGTCTTCGACGACCCCCTGGCCGAGGCCAACTTCCTCGGCGTGGCTCGCAGGGAGATGGAACGCGCCAGGGTCGGGGTGCCCCTTTGGGTGTCCCATAGGGAGAGACTGGAGAAGATGGGGCCGCTGGGCAAAGCCTGGCGCAATCCCGACGTGATGGAACCCAGCCATGCCTTCATGGGAAGGCCATGAGTTCGGCCTCGTCCACGGCTATTGCAGTTGAAGCTGGACGTCCGATAGTGTAGAGTAAGACAATGCAATGTAGGATGCGAGCCTAGAGAGACTATGCCGACCAATACCCGACGATCCAAGACCATCACGTTCTCGCTGCCCCCGGAGATGGAAGCCCAGGTGCGGAGGGTGATGCGTGAGGACGACCTCTCCGTGAGCGAGCTCCTCCGGCAGGGTATACGCCTGTTCATGGAGGAGCGGGAGTGGCGCAGACGGGAGCGATTGGAGAGACTGCGCTCCCGCACGGTTGCAAAGACCGACCAAGACGAAGGAGGACAGGCATGATTAACGAAACAACCCCGACCCCCGTGGCCCTGTACGCCAGGGTATCCAGCGACCGCCAGGACGTGGACCTGTCCGTCGCCGCCCAGTTGCGGGCATTGCGCGACTACGCCGACAAGAACGGCTACGTTGTGGCACGGGAGTACATCGATGAGGCCGAGAGCGGCCGCATCGCCGACAGACCGGAGTTCAGGAAGATGCTGGACGAGGCCAGCAAGCCGGAGGCCCCGTTTGCGGAGATTTTGGTCTGGAAATTCAGCAGGTTCACCCGTAAGCGGGAGCACGCCGTTGCCTTCAAGTCCATGCTGAGGCGCAAGAGAGTCCGCGTCGTCTCCATCACCGAGCACGCCGACGACTCCGCCACCGGCAGGCTCATGGAGGCCATCATCGAGTCGGTGGACGAGTTCTACAGCGAAAATCTTGCCGAGGAGGTTCGGCGTGGAATGCGGGAGGCGGCCTCCAGAGGCTTTTGGGTCGCCAGCCGCGTGCCCTACGGCTACGCCAAGCGCATGGTACAGGACGGGGCCAAGAAGCGCCCCACCATGGAACCCGATCCCGCCACCGCTCCGGTGGTGGAGCGCATCTTCGACATGGCCGAGTCGGGAAGGGGCATCCTGGACATCACCCAGACCCTCAACGCAGAGGGCATCGCCAACCCCACCGGCAGGCTCTGGTCCAAGAACGGCGTCCACATCATCCTCCGCAACGAAGCCTACACGGGAACCCTCCTCTGGGGCGTCGGTGGGAAGGGCAAGGACGAGCCGGTACGGGTGGACAAGGCGTTCCCCGGCATCATCTCCAAAGCCCAGTTCAAGAGGGTCAACAAGCGGATGCGCTCCCGCGCTCCCAGGAAGGCGCACCCTCGCAGGGTGGGGAGCACCTACCTGCTCAGCGGGATGGTCAAGTGTAAGGCGTGCGACGGGGCGCTCAGCGGCCAGGACGCCAAGAGCGGGAAGTACGCCTACTACGTCTGCCAGTCCATCATGAAGCGGGGCAGGCATGCCTGCGAGACCCCCAGGCTCAACGCCCGGCGCTTCGAGGAGATGGTGGTGGGCAAGATCAGGGAGAACGTGCTCACCGACTCCAACATCCGGGAGTTGGTGAAGCTGGTGGACGAGGAGATGGACGGCATCGCAAAGGAGCAGCGCCAGAAGCTTCAGACTATCGAGTCGGAGCTTGAGGACGTGAAGCGGCGGCTGGGGCGGCTCTACGACCTAGCGGAGACTACCGATCTGGACATCGAGGACTTCAAGCCCCGCATCAGGGACCACCGGGAGCGGCAGGAGAAGCTTGAGGCGTCGGCTGTTGAGGCCAGGGCGATGCTCTCCCAGCGCAGGGAGGTGCTGGACGACGTGGAGACCATCACGGCCTATGCCCAGGACCTGAGCCGGTTCCTAAACGAGAGCGAGCTGACCGAGCGGAGGGCCTTCATCGAGTCCTTCGTGAAGGAGATCGTCGTGATGCCGGGGAACGCGCTGCTACGCTACTCCATACCCATGCCGGAGGATGCTCCGATAGGCGGAAGGGACGCCGAGGAGGTGGCTTTGTACGCTCCGGTTCTGTCTACCGTCAAGTCTGGTGGGCCCTGCTGGGATCGAACCAACGACCGATCGGTTATGAGCCGACTGCTCTACCACTGAGCTAAGGGCCCGCGACGGGAGGCGCATCCCCATTCTACCCGCGCGGGGTGGACCCGTGCGCCGGACACCAACCGCGGCTACACTGCCCCCCATGCCGCCGGACGCGTCGCGCGCGCTCTTCACCGACCTCTACGAGCTGACCATGGCTCAGGCCTTCTGGCAGCGGGGCATGGACGCGCGAGCCACCTTCAGCCTCTTCTTCCGCTCCCTACCCCCCAACCGCGGCTATCTTGTGGCCGCCGGCGTCGAGGAATGCCTCGACGAGCTCGCCTCGCTGCGCTTCACTCCCGAGGACCTCGCGCGCCTCGACGACCTCCGCCTCTTCGACGCCGGCTTCCTCGATGCCCTCGGCGCGCTCCGCTTTACCGGCGACGCCCGCTGTGTGGAGGAAGGCGAGATCGTCTTCGCCAACGAGCCCATCATCGAGGTCACCGCACCGATCATTGAGGCCCAGATCGTCGAGACGTACCTCCTCAACCGCGTCGGCTTCCAGACGCTGCTCGCCACCAAGGCGGCCCGGACCGTGCACGCGGCCGGCGGGCGCGCCGTCGTCGACTTCGGCGCCCGGCGCGCCCACGGCCTCGACGCCGCCGACGCCCTCGCACGGGTCAGCTACCTCGCCGGCTTCCACGGGACCAGCAATGTCCACGCAGGCACCCGCCACGGCATCCCGCTTCGAGGCACCATGGCCCACTCCTTCGTCATGAGCTTCGACTCCGAGACCGAGGCTTTCCGGGCCTACGCCGAGTCCTTCCCCGACTCCGCGACCCTCCTCATCGATACCTACGACCCCGTCGAAGGCGTCGGCGCCGCCATCGAGGCCGCCCACGACCTCCGCCGCCGCGGCAGCGAGCTTCGCGCCGTGCGCATCGACAGCGGCGACCTCGCCGCCCTCTGTTCCCTTGCCCGCCAACTCCTTGACGACGCCGGCTTCCCCGCCGTGGAGATCTTCGTCAGCGGGGGGCTCGACGAGACCGCCATCGAACGCCTCCTCCGGGACGGCGCCCCCATCGATGGATTCGGCATCGGCACCAGCCTTGCGGTCTCGTCCGACGCACCCGCTCCCGAGACCGCCTATAAGCTCGTCGAGTACGCCGGCCGGCCGGTCATGAAGCTGAGCGAGTCGAAGGTATCGCTTCCCGGCGCTAAACAAGTCTTCCGTCGCTTCGACGGCGGCATGATGGCCGGCGACGTCATCGGCTTGGCCTCGGAACCCAGCCCGGCTGACACGGAAACGCTGTTGCGCCCCGCCGTGCGTGAGGGTGAGCGCCTGGCCCCAGCGCCCGCCCTCGTCGATCTCCGAGACCGCTTCCGCGAACGATTTTTGACCCTCCCCGGTCGCTTCAAGCGTCTCGAGTCGGCCCCCGCCTACCCCGTCGAGGTCAGCACGCCCCTCGCCGCGCTCCGCGACGCAACCGCAGCGGCGCTCCAAGGTCTTACCTAGCTCGAAAGCCCTCGCTGCCAAGGGGCGACCTTGTCTCGCTAACGACCACTATTGCGCTTCCCTCCTGTATATGGTTAGATACGCCGCACTACGTCATGAATGTAGCCGTCTCGACGACCCAAGCACCCTTCTGGAATCCCGCACTCGGAGAAGCACCGCGTCGCCGCGGCATTCTCGGCTGGCTTCGCCGCGCGCTGCGGAGAGACGCCCCTTCCCCCACCCTGCACCTCTCCGTCGAAGGTCGTTCCCACGGGCATGATCATGACCACGGGCACGAGCATGATCACGGACACGATCACGACCACGGGCACGACCGCGGGCACGACCACGACCATGATCATGGGCACGATCACGACCACGGGCACGACCACGACCACGACCATGATCATGGGCACGATCACGACCACGGGCACGATCACGACCACGGGCACGACCACGACCATGAACACGAAGGCCACGTCAGCACGGCCACGCGCGAGGCCCACGGGCACGATCACGACCATGACCACGATCACGACCACGGGCATGATCACGGACACGGACACGGTCATGGGCACGACCATGACCACGATCACAGCCACGACTACCGCGACCTCAGCCGCCAACGGCTGACCTTCTCGCTGTTCCTGATCCTGACCTACATGGTCGCCGAGGTCATCGGCGGCATTATCTCGGGAAGCCTCGCGCTCATCGCCGACGCGCTGCACATGCTCACCGACGGCGCGGCCATCGCCCTGGCGCTCTTCGCCATCTGGCTCGCCGGCAAACCCGCTACGGTCGAGCGGACCTTCGGCTATCAACGCGCCGAGGTGCTCGCCGCCTTGATTAACGCCCTAACCCTGTGGTTGATCGCCGCCTGGGTCTTTTTCGAGGCCTACCACCGCTTCACCATCGAGACCCCGGACGTCGAGGGAGGGCTGGTGCTGATCGTCGGCGGCATCGGGCTCCTCATCAACATCATCGTCGCCTACTTGCTCCACGCCTCGGCCGAGCACAGCCTGAACGCCGAGGGCGCCTTCCAGCACGTCATGGCCGACCTCATCGGCTCCGTCGGCGTCATCATCGCCGCCGTCTTCATCATGACGCTCGGCTGGGACATCGCCGACCCGATCATCGGCGTGTTCATTGGAGTGCTCATCATCTACAGCAGCCGGGGTCTCATGGGGAAGGTCATGCACGTACTCTTGGAAGGAACCCCGCGCCACATCGATCCCTACCGCCTCTGCAGCGAGCTGGAGGAGGTCGAAGGCGTCACGGTGATACACGACGTCCACGTCACTACCGTGACCTCCGGCTACGACCAACTTTCGGCCCACATCCTTGCCGACCCCAACTACGACGGCGACTACGATGAGATGCTGCGCGAGCTGCGGCGTATCGCCTCCGAGAAATTCGGCCTCAACCACATTACGATCCAGCTCGAGACCTCGGTGCAGGGCTGCACCGAGGACCACCACGTCGACCACCTTGCCGCCAGGGCGCGGCATGTGAAGGACTAGCCGCTTCCTCCCGGACGGGGCGGCGCTCGGAAAGACGCGGCATGGCCGACATTGAGAGTCGCTTGCGCGCCCTTGAACAGCGCGTCCGCCGCGCCGAGGACGAGCTTGCCATTCGCAACATCGTCGTTCGTTATGGTGTCGCTATCGACATCGGCGATGCCGAGGGCACCGCGGATACCTTCACCGACGACACCGAGTACGACATCGGCCCTCTGGCCACCGGCGACGGGACGCCCGTCGTCATCCACGGCCGCGACGGCATCATCAACGACCTCGTCCTCGGCGAGGGCCACCAGCGCCTCCTGCCCAACTGCGCCCACACCATCGGTCCCTTCATGGTGCGCGTCGAGGGCGACACCGCCGTCGCCGCGGGCTACTCCCGCATCTACCACCGGGACGACAAGGGCGGCGACAACGACCGCTTCACGCTCTTCCGCATCGGGCTCAACCAGTGGCGCCTGACGCGGGACGCGAGCGGCGCGTGGCGGGTCGCCCACCGATCCTCGCGCATCCTCGGTAACGAGGGCGCCCAGGACCACCTCGCCGAGGGCCTGCAGCGCTCCGGCCCAACAGGTTAGACACACTCGCCCGGCACGGCGAAGGAGAACGACATGGCCAACGACGTCGAAGCCCAAGTCGCCGACCTCGAACGGCGAATTCAGGCCCTCGAGGACGAGCTCGCCATCACCAACCTCATGCATGCCTACGGCCCCGCCGTCGACACCGGGAACGCCGAGGCCACCGGCCGCCTTTACACCGAGGACACCATCTACGAGACCGACGCCGGACGCCCGCCCATGGTCGGCCGCGAAGGCGTCCAGAAGATGGTCACCGGCCGTGCTCATCAGTCGCTCCTCCCCAACTGCGCCCACACCATGGGCCCCGCCATCATCAAGGTCGACGGCGACAAGGCCACTGCCACCGGCTACTCCCGCGTCTACGTGCGGAAGGACAAGGAGTTCACCCTCTGGCGCCTCTCCACCAACCGCTGGGAGTTCGAGCGCCGCGACGGCGGCTGGCAAGTCCACCGCCGCGAGAACGCCCTCGTGGGTACGCCGAAAGCCCAGGAGATCTTCGCCCGAGGCCTGCAAGACTAGCCCCACGGCCCTCGCAATCGGGGGCCGCTCCTTCAGGCGCGATGCTATAATGTCCGCTGCTTCGCGCCCGAAACTTGGAGGCCTCCCTTGGACATGATCCGCACCCTGCTCTTCGTTCCTGGCAACAACCCCAGGATGCTCGATAAGAGTCTGGGCCAGCCGGCGGACGTCCTCGTCCCCGACATCGAAGACTCCGTACCCCCGGACGAGAAGGCCAACGCACGCGGCATCGTCTCCGAGTTTCTGCCCAAGATGGCCGGCAAGCGCGTCTTCGTCCGCGTCAACGGCATGCAGACCGACTGGACCTACGACGACCTGCTGGCCGTCGTCTCGCCGCACATCGAAGGCATCAGCATCGGCAAGATGGAGTCGCGGGAGATGGCTATCGAGCTCTCCGCACTCCTCACCGCCATCGAGCGCGAGCGCGGCCTACCCATCGGCCACACCCGCATCATCCCCTGGATCGAGACCGGACTCGGCGTCGCAAACGTCGTGGAGATCGCCCGGTCGACCCCACGCATGCTCGGGCTCGCCTTCGGCGCCGAGGACTACACCGCCGACATGGGCGTGACCCGCACCAAGGGCTCGGAGGAGATCGCCACCGCCCGCGCCATGACCGCCATCGCGGCCCGCGCCGCCGACATACTCTGCTTCGATACGCCCGATCCCGACTACAACGACATCGACGCCATGGTCGCCGACGCCAAGCGCGCCAAGACCGTCGGCTGCAAGGGCAAGTTCGTCATTCACCCCAACCAAGTCGGCCCGGTCAACGACGTCTTTCGCCCGTCCGCCGGTGAAGTCGAGCACGCCCGCCGCGTCGTCCAGGCATTCGAGGACGCGACGAAGGAAGGCAGGGCCGCCGTCGCCCTCGACGGCAAGATGGTCGACACGCCCGTCTGGAAGCGTGCCCTCAAGCTCATCGAAGTCGCCGAGACCATCGAACGGCAGGAAGCCGCGCTGGGCCGCTAGCCCGCATCAGGACGGGCCGGGGAGGACCCTTGGAGCCACTGCGATCCCTTCTCTTCATCCCAGGTAACCGCGAGCGTTTCCTGGAAAAGGCCCCCGAGGTCGGCGCCGACGCTCTCGTCCCCGACTTGGAGAGCGGCGTCCCCGAATCGGAAAAGGCCGCCGCCCGGGACATGGTCCGCGACGCGCTACCCGTGCTCAAGGGCAAGGGTCAGACGGTCCTCGCCCGCGTGAGCTCGATCGATTCCAGCCACCTTTACGCCGACCTCAATTCCCTCATCTCCGAGCACCTCGACGGGGTCGTGCTCCCCCAGATCTCCTCCGCCGACGACATCCGCCGCCTCGACGAAATGATCACCAGCCTCGAACACGGGAAGCACCTCCCCTTTGGACTGACCCGCATCATCCCCTTCGTCGAAAGCGCCCTCGGCGTCATCCGCTCCTTCGAGATCGCCACCGCCTCGTCCCGCGTCGCCGCCATCGCCTTCGGCGCCGAGGACTTCTCCGCCGACATGGGCATCCCGCGCAGCCAGGGCAGCGAGGAGATCCTCTACGCCCGCAGCCACGTCGCCATCGCCGCCCGCGCCGCCCACAAGCTCGCCATCGACGCGCCGTTCGTCGCCTATCAGGACGCGGCGGGCATCGAGGCCGACGCGGAGCAGGGCCTGCGCCTCGGCTTCAAAGGCAAGTTCGCCATCCACCCCGACCAGGTGGCGACCCTGAACGAGATCTTCAGCCCTTCCGAAGAGGACCTGGAGCAAGCGCGGCGCATCATCCGCGCCTTCCAGCGGGCCGAGTCGGAGGGCCGCGGCACCTGCGTCGTCGACGGTAAGATGATCGACACCGCCATGGCCCTCCAGGCGCAGAAGCTCATCCGCACCGCCCAAGGCCTCGCCGGCCGCTAGCCCTCACCTCCGAACTTCACGGAGGCGACCACTCCGTCCACCCGCCGGGTCGCCCTGCCAACTGGTTCAAGTGCGCCGCAGTCAACCGCGGCGGCGACAGACCCGCTTCGAGCCGCGCCGCGAAGTCCCGGCGCTCGGACTCGCCGTCCAGGCACGCCAGCGCGGCGGCGGGAGCTCCCTTCGCCTGCACCAGCACACGGAAGCCGCCCAGCCCCGTGGGGTCGACTAGGCTGCGCAGCCCCTTCAGGTCGGCCTGCTTCGGTCCATTGGAGCCTGCGATGGCGTCGAGCAAGACCTCGGCGCCGAGGTTAGTGAGGAACTCCCGCTGTGTCATCAGGGTGACCGGCATCAGGCCCGCCGTCTCGCCCGCCGCGATCAGCGCCGTAAAGTCCACGTGCGCCGTCAAGTCCTGCCGGCCCACCCGCGCGTAGGGATCGTCGCTCGCGGTGTGTTGGTAGTGCGCCCGCAGCGTGCCGTTGCGGCGGCGCTCCGAGTACAAACGCTCGGCGGGGTCGCCGTAGTCGATGGTGATGGCGTAGCCTCGCTCCAAGCGCGACGCGGCCTCCCGCATCCAGTCCTCGGCTTCCAGCGAGACCTCCGCCGTCCAACCCTCGCCGAGTTCGACGCCCTCTGCCGCAAGCCGCGACGCGAGGCGGGGCGTCGAGGGCTCGCCCAGCGCCTCAGTAAAGCGTCCATCGCCCGCGAACGTTACGTAAACCTCGCGGAGCTTGCCGCCGACAAACCGCACCCGGTGGACGGGAAAGGCGTCAAAGAGCTCGTTGCTGAGCAGACAGCCGGTGAACCCGTCGGGGAACTCCGACCCGTATCCTTCCACTTCCTGGTAGTGGACGGCGGCGGCGAACGAAGCATCGAGCGCCGAGGCGAAATCGCCGATGTCGCGCGCCAGCCGTCCCCCGCCCGCGCCGGCTTCGATCACGTCGAATCGCTCGGGGCTTCCCAGCAGCCGCCACATTTGTTCAAGCTGTAGGGCGATCAGCGCGCCGAATGCAGGGTGCGCGTGCGGGCTGGTGAAGAAGTCGCCCGCCGCGCCAATGCGATGCGCTTCGCCGCCGGTGTAGTAGCCCCCCGGCCCGTACAACGCAAGCGACATGAACTCGGCGAAGGTGATCCGTCCCTTCGCCTCTATCGCGGCCCGTACGTGGTCCTCCGCCTCCCGACCCATAGCGACCGCAGGATACACGTCCCGCCGGCAAATTGACGCGCCCCGCGCCGGGCCGTAGCATTGACGGGCCGTGCTAGGCGGGGAGCTAGCGGTGCCCTGTATCCGCAATCCGCTACAGCGGGGCTGAATCCCCACCTAGAGGTCCGAGGGCTCCGGGTTGAGCCGGCGGCGGCGGCGCTGACGAGCGGGTCCTGCGCGGCGAAGGTCCATGAACCCCGCCAGGTCCGGAAGGAAGCAACGGTAAGTGGCCGCCTTCGGGCGCCGCAGGCGCGCCTGCTCCGAGCCGTCCGGTGTCGGGGATCCCGGGGTTCCGACGATCGAAGGTGGGTGCACGGCCATCCCCTAGTCCTGGACGGCCCGTGAACGAGCCCATGCCCCCGACCGCAACCCCGCCGTCTCCCGCGCGGCTCGTCCGCGCCTTCCTCGACCGCCACAGGCTCCGGCCCCGCAAGAGCCTCGGGCAGCATTTCCTCATCGACGCCGCGGCCCTGCGCCGCATCGCCGACGCCGCCGATCTCACGCCTGCCGACCTCGTCATCGAAGTCGGCCCCGGCCCGGGCACGCTCACTCGCGAGCTGCTCGCCCGCGCCGGCTCCGTCGTCGCCGTGGAGAAGGACGACCGCGCCGCCGAGGGCCTGCGGGCGGGCCATGCCGACGAATCCCGGCTCCGCGTCGTTGCCGCCGACATGCTCGACGCCGACCCTTCCGAGCTGACCGGCGGCGCTCCCTACACCGTCGTCGCCAACCTCCCCTACTATGCCGCCGCGCCGATCCTCCGCCGCTTTCTCGAAGCCTCCCACCGGCCGAATCGGCTCGTCGTGCTCCTCCAGCGCGAGGTCGCCGAGAGCGCGATAGCCGCTCCGGGGGCCATGTCGCTCTTCTCCGTCTCCGTCCAGGTCTACGCCGCGGCGCGCATCGTCGGACACGTCAAGCCGGGGAGCTTCCTGCCGCCGCCGAAGGTCGACTCCTCCATCCTGCGCCTCGATCCCTACCCGCGCCCACGCAGCTTCGACCGAAGTGAGGCCGACGCCTTCTTCGACGTCGTCCGCGCCGGGTTCGGCACGCGCCGCAAGCAGATCGCCAACGCCCTGACCCACGGCCTCGGCGAGGACCGCGCACGCATCGCGGCCGCGCTCGATGAGGCCGGCATCGACCCGAAGCGCCGCGCCGAGACGCTAGCCATCGACGAGTGGGGCGCCCTCTACCGCGCCATCCAAGAGACTCGCGCCTATGCCGCCTGAGCCGCCGATCAGCGTCACCGCACCCGCGAAGGTCAACCTCTCGCTCGAAATCCTGCGACGGCGGGACGATGGCTTCCACGACGTCGCCACGGTGCTGCAGACCGTCGATTTGGCCGACGAGCTAGAGATCGCCCCCGCCTCCGAGATCGTCGTCGAAGGCGACACCGAGGGCATACCCCCGGAGGAAAACCTGGTCTACCGCGCCGCGCGCCTGCTTCAGGACCACCTCGGCGAGACGCGCGGCGCGCGGATCCTCCTCCACAAGCGCATACCTCTCGCCGCCGGACTCGGGGGCGGGAGCACCGACGCCGCAGCCACACTCGTGGGCCTTTGCCGCCTGTGGGAACGCGACCTCCGCCGCGGAGAGCTCGCCACGCTGGCCGCCGAGCTCGGCTCCGACGTCCCCTTCTTCCTCTACGGCGGCACGGCCTTGGCCGAGGGGCGCGGCGAGCGCGTCACCCCGCTCCCACCCCTGCGCCACGCCGACCTCGTCCTCCTCACGCCGCCTATCGACCTCCCCAACAAGACCGCGACCCTCTACCGCTCCCTCGACCCCGCCGACTTCACCGGCGGCGAGGTCACGCGGGCCCTCGTCGCCGCGCTGCGCAAGCGACTGCCGCCCACACCCGACGAGCTCTTCAACGGCTTCACCCGCGCCGCCGTGGAACGCTTCGAGGGACTCGAAGGCTACTGGTCGAGCTTCGAGCGGGCCGGCGCGGACAACGTCCACCTCTCCGGAGCGGGGCCGTCGATCTTCTCGCTGGCGCGTGGCCGCGATGAAGCCGAGTCGCTGCACCAGCGCTGCCTCGACGCGGGCCTGCCCGCCTTCGTTGTGAGCGCCGTCCCCAACCCCTATAATCTTCGTTAAGCGGGGTTTCCACCCGCCTCGGACTCGACGCCTTCCCGGAGGCCCCTCCTTGCTCAAGACCCACGGCTGCGGTGAGCTTCGCCCCGCGCACACCGGACAGACCGTCACCCTCGCGGGGTGGGTCCACCGGCGCCGCGACCACGGCGGCCTCACCTTCATCGATCTGCGCGACCGCTCCGGCATCGTGCAGGTCGTCTTCAACCCCGAGACCGACGCCGACGCCCACACCCAGGCCCAAGAGTTGCGCGGCGAGTGGGTCGTGCAGGTCACCGGCGCCGTCGGAGCGCGCCCGGAGGGCACGGAGAACCCCAAGCTCGCCACCGGCGAGGTCGAGGTCGGCGCGGCGGCGCTCACCGTGCTCAACCCGGCCAAGACGCCGCCCTTCAACATCAACGAAGAGGCCGACGTCGACGAGGCCCTGCGGCTGCAGTACCGCTACCTCGATCTCCGCAAGGAGCGCATGCAGGCGAACCTGGGCCTGCGGCGCAAGGTCGTCAAGTTCATTCGCGACTACCTCGACGAGCGCGGATTCTGGGAAATCGAGACGCCGGTGCTGGTCAAGAGCACGCCGGAAGGGGCCCGCGACTACCTCGTCCCCAGCCGGCTCAGTCCCGGCGAGTTCTATGCGCTCCCACAATCGCCGCAGCAGCTCAAGCAGCTGCTCATGGTCGCCGGCCTCGAGCGCTACTACCAGATCGCCCGTTGCTTCCGCGACGAAGACCAGCGCGCCGACCGCCAGCCCGAGTTCACCCAGCTCGACCTCGAAATGAGCTTCGTCGAGGAGGCCGACATCCTCGACCTTGTTGAGGGCCTCTTCGCCGAGCTGGTCGCCGAGACCGCGCCCCACCTCAAGGTCGTCACGCCATTCCCGCGCCTCAGCTTCTCCGAGGTCATGGCCCGCTTCGGCACCGAGAAGCCCGACCTGCGCTTCGGCATGGAGCTCGCCGACCTCACCGACGTCGCCCGCGAGACCGGCCTCAACGTCTTCAAGAACGTCGCCAACGCCGGCGGCGTGGTCAAGGGCTTCGCCGCGCCGGGGTGCGCCGACTACAGCCGCCGTCAGATCGACGAGCTGATCGAGTTCGTGAAGATCCGCGGCGCGCAGGGCCTCGTCCCCATCGGGCTCGGCGCGCCGCCCGCCGACCTCACCGAGGACGACGTTAAGTCGCCCGTGGCCAAGTTCCTCACCGTCGAGCAGGTGAGGGCCATGGCGGAGCGCACCGGCGCGGAGAGGGACGGCCTCGTCCTCATCGTGGCCGCCGACGAGACCGTCGCCAACACTGCGCTCTCTCAACTGCGCGTCGAGATGGGGCGCCGCCTCGGCATGATCGACGAGAACGCCATGGGCTTCGCCTTCGTCGTCGACTTCCCCCTCGTCGAATGGAACGAAGGCGAAGGCCGCTGGGACGCGCTCCACCACCCCTTCACCGCGCCCCACCCCGACGACGCCGGTCTGCTCGAAACGGACCCCGGCAAGGTCCGCGCCCGCGCTTACGACTGCGTCGCCCAGGGCGTCGAACTCCTCAGCGGCAGCATCCGCATCCACGACCGGTCGCTCCAGGAGCGCATGTTCGCCGCCCTCGGGTACGCCCCCGCCGACATCGAGGCCCGGTTCGGCCACCTGCTCCGGGCCTTCGAGTACGGCACACCGCCCCACGGCGGCATGGCCGCCGGCATCGACCGCATCGTCATGCTCCTCGCCGGCGCCGAAACCATCCGCGAGGTCATCCCCTTCCCCAAGACCCAAACCGCCACCGACCTCCTCTTGGACGCCCCCTCGCCGGTCGATCAGGCCCAGCTTCGCGACCTTCATCTCCGTATCGTGGAGCCGCCTCCCGGCCCGCGCGGCTAGGCCCGCGCCGTTTGCGCCCCTCTTCCCGCGTTGGCGCAAATCGAGGCGGTTGATATACTTAATCGGACGGTTGGCGGGATAGCCCCCGCCGTCCAAGGCCCTTCTGCCGTGAAAGTCACCCTCGAGCAGCTTCCCGAGCGTCAGGTTGTCCTCGACATCGAGGCCGACCCCGAGGAACTTGAAGCATCCCGCAAGAAGGCCTACCGGAAACTCGTCGGCCGCGTCCGCATCCCCGGCTTCCGCAAGGGCAAGGCGCCCCTTCCCATGCTCGAACGCTGGGTCGGCAAGGAAGCCCTCCTCGAAGAGGCCCTCAACTTTCTCATCCCCGACGCCACCAGCAAGGCCATCGAGGAGCAGGAGATCGAGGCTGCCGGCACTCCCAGCATCGAGGTCTCCGGAGTCGACCCCGTCGCCTGGAAAGCCACCATCCCCCTCGTCCCCACCGTCGACCTCGGCGACTACCGCGCCCTCCGCATCGAGCCCGAGCCCGTCGCGGTGGACGACGACGAGATCGAGCGCGCCATCGAGGACATCCGCTTCAACGAGGCCCCTTGGGAGCCCGTCGAGCGGCCTGTCGAGTTGGGCGACCTCGTCACCCTCGACGCCGTCATCGAAGAGGCGGGTCAGACTATCGCCGACCAGAAGGACGCACAGTTCCGGCCCACCGAGGGTGAGCCCAGGCCCATTCCCGGCTTCTCGGAAGCACTGGTCGGCATTGAGCCGGGCGCAGAGAAGCAGTTCACCCTCGAGTTCGAGGAGTCGGACGAGCGCAAGGAATTCGCCGGGCGCTCCTTCGGCTTCAACGTCACCGTCAAAGAAATCAAGGCTAAGGACCTCCCCGAGATCGACGACGAGTTCGCCAAGGGCGTCGAGGACGGCTTCGAAGACCTCGCCTCCCTGCGCGCGCATGTGCGCGGACGGCTCGAAGAGCGAGAGGCCGCCACCGCCAGGGAGCGTCTCCGCGAGCGCGCACTCGACCGGTTGATCGAGGCGGCCGAGGTCGCCTTCCCTCCCACGCTCGTCGATCTCGAGGCCGAGCTCCTGCTTGAACAGCAGGCCCGCCAGGCGGCTCCAGACGCCGCCGGCGTCGACGCCTACGTGCAGGCCCTTGGCAAGGAGAAGGAAGAGGTCATCGAGGAGATGAAGCCGGCGGCGCGGGCCCGGATCGTTCGCTCGCTCGTCGCCTCCGAGCTCAGGACCTCGGAGGAAATCGAGGTCGAATCCGAAGAGATCGACGCCGAGGTCGAGACACTCGTCGGCTCCGCCGGCGCGGGGTACCAGGAAGAGTTCCGGCGCATCTTCGACACCGACGAAAGCCGCCAGCGGATGGAGCAGACCATCCTCACCCGCAAGACGCTCGACCGTTTGGCGGAGATCATGACACAGGACGAAACGGAAGCCGCGCCCAACGAAGAAGCGGAAGAGAAGGAGCCCACTCCGTGACGATGAGCCCCCAGCATCAGCCGGCCTGGCCCAGCAACATCATCCCGATGGTCATCGAGCAGAGCGCTCGCGGCGAACGGGCCTTCGACATCTATTCCCTGCTCCTCAAAGAGCGCATCGTGTTCCTCGGCACCCCGATCCAAGACCAGATCGCGAATCTCATCATCGCGCAGCTTCTCTACCTCGAGCGCGAGGACCCCGAGAAGGACATCAGCCTCTACATCAATAGCCCGGGCGGCGTCATCAGCGCCGGCCTCGCCATCCACGACACCATGAAGCTGCTGCGGTGCGACGTCGCCACGATCTGCGTCGGAAGCTGCGCCAGCATGGCCACCGTCCTCCTCAGCTCGGGAACGAAGGGCAAACGCTACGCCCTTCCCAACTCCACGATCCACATGCACCAGGCCATGGGCGGGGCCCAGGGCCAGGCGTCCGACATCGAGATCGCCGCCAAGGAAATCCTGCGCATGCAGGACGTCATTCGGAACATTCTGGCCAACAACACCGGCCAGAGTTACGATAAAATCGCCCAGGATTCCGACCGCGACTTCTATTTGGACGCGCCGCAAGCCATGGAATACGGTCTGGTGGACGACGTACTTTCCGACCCGCAGCAATCGCAGTAGACTGATTATCTGCGCAACCCGCCGCAACGAGACACGGAGGCCCACCCCGAATGCCTGCAGGACGATCGTCACGGTCGCAGTACGAGTGCTCTTTCTGCGGCAAGCAGCAGCACCAAGTTAAGCGCCTCATCGCCGGCCCCGGCAAGGTCTACATCTGCGACGAATGCGTGCACCTCTGCCAGCGCATCATCGACGAAGAGACCCCGGGCGCCGCGGAGACCAAGTCCTCCACCGCAATCGGCAACCTCGCGCCCCAGCAGATCTATTCCCAGCTCAGCGAATACGTCGTCGGGCAGGAGCGGGCCAAGAAGGTCCTGAGCGTCGCCGTCTATAACCACTTCAAGCGCGTCCGCCCCGAGGGCGTCAGCGCCGACGTCGAGGTCGACAAGAGCAACATCATGCTCGTCGGGCCCACCGGCTGTGGCAAAACCCTGCTCGCCCAGACCCTCGCCCGCATCCTCGACGTCCCCTTTGCCATCGCCGACGCCACATGCCTGACCGAAGCCGGTTACGTAGGGGAGGATGTCGAGAACATCCTCCTCCGTCTTATACAGGCCGCCGATTGGGACATCCAACGCGCCGAGCGGGGCATCATCTACATCGACGAGATCGACAAGATCGCCCGCAAGGGATCCAACCCCTCGATCACGCGCGACGTCTCCGGCGAGGGCGTCCAGCAGGCGCTCCTCAAGATCATCGAAGGCTGTTCCGCGAACGTGCCCTCCCAGGGCGGCCGCAAGCATCCCTACCAGGAATTCATCCAGATCAAGACGGACAACATCCTCTTCGTCTGCGGCGGCGCATTCGAGGGCCTCGACAAGATCGTGAGCCGCCGCGCCGGCCTGAGCTCCAGCCTTGGCTTCAAAGCGGCGGTCCGCACCCCAGACGGCGAAGAGCCTGAGGCCATCGACCGCCAGCGCATCCTCGACTACATGATTCCCGACGACCTGCTCGAGTTCGGCCTCATCCCCGAGTTCGTGGGGCGTCTCCCCATCGCCTGCAGCCTCGACCCGCTGACGGAAGACTCGCTCATCCGCATCCTCACCGAGCCCAAGAACGCCCTCACCAAGCAGTACCAGCGGCTGCTCCACCTCGACAAGGTCGAGCTCGTCTTCGACGACGACGCCATCGAAGCCGCCGCCCGCGAGGCCATGAGCCGCAAGACCGGCGCGCGCGGACTCCGCACTGTCATCGAAGAGGTCCTCATGGACGTGATGTACGAAATCCCGTCCATGCCCAAGGTCCGCAAGTGCGTGATCACCGCCGACTGCATCGAGCGGAAGCGGCAGCCGCTGCTGCTGACGGGCAAGGGCGAGGAGATCCCGGCCCAGATTCCCGCCGAGATTCCTGATCGGCAGAAGACGGCCTAGGCCGGACCTCGCAGCCCGGCCTCGATCTCTGCCGTCAGGTCCAACCCCTCGATGGCGCGTCTCTGCCCGTCGACCACCGCGCCGCCCTCGACGCTCACCCGCCCCTCGGCGAAGGCCCGTAGCGTCTCGACCACCAGCGGCCGCTCCCGGGCCGTCCCCGCCGAGCGGATCGCTTGGAAGAGCGGCAGCGACTCGCCGGGCCCCGCTCGCAGTTCCTCGACGGACCGGCCCTTGACCTCCTCCCACAGCGGCTCGAACTGGGCGCCCGCGATGGGGAAGGTCGAGTAGGCGACGATGGGCCCGCGGTCGACCTCCGGAATCACCGACTGCATCATGTTGCCGCTCGATGGCGCCCGGGTCTCGATGAGCCGCCAGATCACGTCTTGCCACATGCCGATGGGCCCGCCGGGCGCCGCCGGGTGCAGGTTGATGGCGGTGTACCGCTCGCAGAGCGCGGGGCTGAAGATGAGCAGGTAGCCGGCGAGCACGCAGAGGTCCGGCTGATAGGGAGCCAGCAGCTCAATCACCTCGCGGTCGTACTTCACGCGCCAGCCGGGGCCTTCCTCTCCCAGCTCGGCCTTGAAGCGGCGGAAGGAGCGGGTCACCAGCGGATAGCCGAAGCCGCGCACCGCCTCGAAGAAGCGGTCGGTGGGCTCGAACTCGCCAGGCTCGCGGTTGCTGAAGACGAACTCGACCTGAGCGGGTAGGCGGCCTTCCTCGATGGCGTCGCGGACCGCGGTCACGAGTTGGAGCGAGCCTTGCCCCCGTCCGGTAGCGAAGAGACCGATGCGAAACACGGGGGCTGCACGTCCTCCGGCCAGGGGGCGGCCCTAGTTGCGTATAGTGAAGCGCAGGTACTTCGAACGCACCTTGTTGGCCGTCGTCACGAGGTGGACGAACGGCGAGGAGCGCCGCCCCTCGATGGTCGCTTCCCGCAGCGAGGCGAGGAAGCCATCGGGGCCCTCGAACGGCGGCATCACGACGGCCACCGCGCCGAGCTCCAGGGTGCAGTGGGCGTCGCTGCCCGCGCCCATGGCGAAGCCGTGCTCCGCCGCGAACGCCTTGGCGCGCTCGTTGTCGCGGTCCAGGGTGGTGCGGGCGTTGAAGACCTCGACGATGTCGATGTAGGGCAGGATGCCGGCGACCTGATCCTCGTCGAGCGGCGAGTTCCGCACCCGGTCGTAGGGATGCGGTATCGAGACCAGGCCGCCCTGTTCCTTGATGGCCTGGCACGTCTCCACCGGCGAGAGGCCCGGCGGTATGCGTTCATTCAGGAAGAAGCCGGTGATCTCGCCGAACGGCGTCTTGATCTCCTCGGCCACGATGACCTTGAGCTCCGGCGGGGCCAGCTCGCGGACCTCGAACGCGCCCTCGACCTCGTTGTGGTCAGTGACCGCGATACACGATAGGCCGACCTTGAGCGCGCGTTTCACCAGCGACTTCGGCGGCGTACCGCAGTCCCTGGAGCGCCATGTGTGCATATGGAAATCGCCGCGCAGCATCACATTCGTTCCCTTCATGGGGCCTTCGCCTCACGCTTCCGGGGCTTCCTCGCCCGTCTCACCGGGCTCCGTCTGAGCGACGAAGGCCGTCTGCAGCTCTTTGATGCGGAGCTCGGCCGTGTCGAGGCGCTCCGAGCATGCCTTCACCAAGCCCATGCCCTGCTCGTACAACGAGGTCGCTTCCGCCAGCGTCAGGCCGCCCCTCTCCAGCGCTTGCACGGTCTCTTCCAACTGCCGGAAGGCCGACTCGAAATCCGGCGTGTCCGTCTCGGCGTCGCTCACTACGTTATCTTAGCCCCGAACGCCCGCGCACACCAGAACGCCGCGACCTGGTTGTGAGGGGGGGGAAGACCACCCCACCGGCCCTCTCTCAGTCTCCCCCAGAGGGGGAGAGGTTTGGGCGTAGCCCCGCCCCGTGGGAGTGGCGAGTCGGGATTCGCCCCCAAGGGAGGCACGGGGCGGACGGCGGGGATTGGCAGGGGTGGGGGAGCGGGCGCGTCGCGACGCGCCCCTACAGGGGAAGCGGCGGGTTTCGATTGGCCGTTGGTGGTGGTGAGGGGGTGGGCGACCATAAGAGTCGCCCCTACAGGGGACGGCGCGCCTAGGTCTCCCAGAGGGCCATTTGTTCTTTGACGCGAGCTTTGGCGCTGCGGCGGCGGCGCGGCGCGGCGGCCGGAACGCCGCCCGTCTGGGCGACGACGGCACGGAAGGCGCCGTCGCTGACGCGGGCCACGATGGCGTCGCCGTCGGAGACCTGCGCCGTCTGGGAGACCACCTTGCCGTCCCGCTCGCGCTCGACGAGGGCGTAGCCCCGGTCGAGCGTGTTGGCGGGA
Organism: Dehalococcoidia bacterium; assembly: GCA_965207995.1. Classification (GTDB taxonomy): domain Bacteria; phylum Chloroflexota; class Dehalococcoidia; order SHYB01; family SHYB01; genus DAOUKH01. The sequence continues at coordinate 369,462 of OZ242299.1, forward strand.
TGCAGCGATGCGAGTTGCAGGCGGCGGCTGCGAAGGCGCTCACGCATCAGCGCCGCCTCGCGGGAGGCGGCGGCGAACGCCGCCCGCGACAACTCGTCGAGCCGCTGGCGGCGCGACGCGATATCCGGCGCGCCCCGTTGTACGGTGAGGGCAAGCTGGGCCACCTCGTCCCGCTTCGAGTCGAGTAGCCGCGTCAGTTCACCGGCAAGCGCGGCGCGGGCATCAGCGAGCCGCTGCTTAAGGTCGCGGCGGTCGGGAACGCAGAGCTCGGCGGCCGCCGAGGGCGTGGGAGCGCGCAGGTCGGCGGTCAGGTCGGCGATGGTCGTGTCGGTCTCGTGGCCGATGGCGCTGACCACGGGGACGCGGCTGGCGTGAATCGCCCGCGCCACCGTCTCCTCGTTGAACGCCCAGAGGTCTTCGAGCGACCCGCCGCCACGCGCCAGGATGACGACGTCGACGCCGTCCAACGCGTTCACCGCGCGCAGCGCGGCGACGACTCCGGGGGCGGCTTCGGCCCCCTGCACCGGCGTATGCGCCATCACCAGTTCGACCAGCGGGAAACGCCGCCGGATGACCGTCTCGATGTCGTGCCGCACCGACCCGGTCCGCGACGTCACCGCGGCGACGCGGCGCGGCATGGCGGGGATGGGCCGCTTGCGGGACGGGTCGAAGAGCCCCTCCTCCTCCAGCTTGGCCTTCAGGCGCAGGAAGGCCATGTGGAGCACGCCGACGCCCTCCGGCTGGACCTGGTCGGCGTAGATCTGCACCTCGCCGCGCGCCGTGTAGAACGCCACCCGCCCGTGGACGGTCACCGACGCCCCATTTTGGAGGTGCTCCGCCCCGATGCCGCCGTTGCGGAACATGACGCCGCGCAACTGCGACTCGGCGTCTTTCAGCGAGAAATACGAGTGCCCCGCGCCGGAGCGCGACAAGTTGGAGACCTCGCCCGTGACGTAGATGTCGGCGAGGTTCGCGTCGGCGTCGAGGACGTCGCGGAGGTAACGCGACACCTGGGTGACGGTGTAGACGGGCATGGCGGCCCCATCATGGCCCCGGCACCGCCGCGAGGCAAGAGGCCGGCGGCGCTCAGACCGCCACGACGTCCATCTTCGGCGCCTTGGTCAGGTCGCGGGCCTTGCCGTTCTCCAAGACCACGATGTCCTCGATGCGGACCCCGCCCCACTCGGGGAGGTAGATGCCGGGCTCGATGGTGAACACCATCCCGTCCTGAAGCTCGTCCTTCATGTTGCGCGAAACGCGCGGGTTCTCGTGGATGTTGAGGCCGACGCCGTGGCCGGTGCCGTGGCCGAACTTGTCCCCGTAGCCCGCCTTCTCGATCACGTCCCGCGCCAGCTTGTCGGCGTCATGGCCCGACATCCCCGCCTCGACGGCGTTGATCGCCGTCTCCTGCGCCACCAGCACGGTGTCGTAGACGCGCTTGTAGGTGTCGTCCGGCGTGCCGAGGTAGTGCGTCCGCGTGATGTCGGAGCAGTAGCCCTCGACCTTCGCACCCATGTCGATCACGATCGGTTCGTTGGCCTTGATCTTGGCGTCGCTGGGCCGGTGATGGGGCCGCGCCCCGTTCAGTCCCGCCCCCACGATGATGTCGAACGACGTGCTCTCCGCCCCCTGCTCCCGCATCGATTGCTCAAGCCGCCACGCGATCTCCCGCTCCGTCATTCCCGGCTCCAGCTTCGCCGACACCTCCATCATCGCCCAGTCGGCGATATCCACCGACCGCGTGAGCACGGCCAGCTCCTCGGCGTCCTTGTAGATGCGCAGCGACTCCGCCAGGTCCAACGTCGGGACCAGCTTGGGACGCAGGGCCGGCTTCAGCTTGCGCACCGTCGACTTCAGCAGGTCATGGAAGGCGTAGGTCGCGTCGTTGGCCTCGAAGGCCAGCTTCTCGGGCTCCCCGGCCTCGATGAGGGGGTGCAGCCACGTCTTCATTGCGCCGGTCATCTTCACCAGCTCGAAATCCGGCGATTGAATCCCGGACTGCTCCCAGTAGCGGAAGTCGGTGGCGATGTAGGCCCGCTCCGGCGAGATGAAGAGGTAGCCCGCCGACCCGGTGAACCCGGAGAGATAGCGGCGGTTCTGGGGATTCGAGATCAGGACCGCATCGACGCCCTCGTCCGCGAGACGTTCGCGGAGGCGCTCTACGCGTTGGTTCATGCGGGGGCTCCTCGGAGAGTATGGCCGCGCCGGGGAAGGCGGCGGCTCCCATTCTAGACGCAGGGCCCCGCCCGCTCCACCCCGGACTACTCGTTCGCCAGAGCGGTCAGCAATTCGAGGGCCGCGGTGTAGCCCCGCCAGCCGAACCCGCTGACCACGCCCCGCGCGATCGGGGAGATCACCGACCGCCGGCGCCACTCGTCGCGGGCGAAGACGTTCGACAGGTGCACCTCCGCGATGGGCTTGCCGGCATCGAGCAGCGCGTCGTGAATCGCGTAGCTGTAGTGTCCGTAGGCGCCGGGATTGATGACGATCCCATCGGCCCCGCCGGCCTCGGCCTGGACATAGTCGATGATGGCCCCCTCGGAGTTGCCCTGGAAGAACACGACCTCGACGCCCAGCGCCGCGGCGCGCTCCGCGATCAGGCCGTTCACCTCGTCGAGGGTCTGGCTGCCGTAGAGGGCCGGGTCGCGCAGGCCGAGCCGGTTCAAGTTGGGACCGTGGATCACGAGGTAGCGGGCCATCCTAGCCCTCCTTCGGGTCTGCGCCGGCGCCCGCGCCCTGCCGGGCCAGCGGGTGGGCCGATTCGTACATCTTGCGCGCCTGCGCCTGGGTGACGTGGGTGTAGATCTGCGTCGTCGCCGGGCTGCTGTGGCCGAGAAGCTCTTGGACCACGCGCAGGTCGGCGCCGCCGTCGAGCATGTGGGTGGCGAAGCTGTGTCGGAGGGTATGGGTGTGGACGCGCTCCGGGTCGAGCCCGGCGCGCCGCGCCGTCTCCTTGACGATGCGCTGGATCGAACGCGGCGTCAGACGCCGCCCGTAGCGGTTCAGGAAGACCGCGTCGCTGCGACGGCCGCGGCCTCCGCCGGCGCCGTTCTCCCGCGCCGCTCTGTCGCCGGTGAAGACGTGGCGCTCCCGCAGGTAGCGCGTCAGCGCCGCGGCGGCGGGCTCGCCGATGTACGCCATGCGCTCCTTCGATCCCTTGCCCTCGACGCGAAGCTCGCGCTCGCTGAGGTTCATATCGCCGAGGTCGAGGCCCGCCGCCTCGCTCACGCGGAGGCCGGCGGCGTAGACCAGCTCCAGGATCGCCCGGTCGCGCAGCCCTTGGACCGTGCTGGTGTCGACGGCGTCGAGCATCCGTGCCGCCTCGGTCTGGGTGAGGAAGCTGGGCAGCCGCTTCTCCTGCTTGGGCGTGAGGGCCCGCGCCTCGCGCGAGCGCTTGCTCCACAGGGACCGCGACGGCACGACGCCCCGCACCGAAAGGAAGCGGAAGAAGGCTCGGACCGCGCTCAGGCGCAGGGCGATGCCGCTCTTGGCGAGCCCCGAGTTCGCCAGTTTCGCGATGTAGCGCCGCATGACCGGACGGTCGACCGACGCCAGGTCATCGACCCCCTCGACCTCGAGGAAGCCGAGGAACCGGCGGGTATGCGTCGCGTAGGCTTCTTCCGTGCGCGGCGAGAGGCCCCGCTCCGCGCTCAAATGGCGGATGAATTCCTGGACGCGCGCTTCGAATTCGGGCTGCATGGCAAAAGGTTCCGAAACTATTCTGAAACCTATTTCATGCTACCTATCGGCGCGCCTCCGTGTCAAAGGGGGCGCTCTGCCGCAGAAGAGGCGAGAAGGCGCGTACCCTCCCTCAGTCCCTCCCAGCGGGAGGGAGATGGGCGTCCAACGGAAACTGCGGGCTGCGTTGACGTTGGCGCACCCCTCCCGACCCCCCCCCCCGGTGCTCAAAGGGTTTCCTTAGAGCCGTCCGCTTGACCCCGCGCCGCGCCCGCGGGTAGCCTGCCCTCGCTCTCGACCATGTCCACCCTCGATCTGACCGGCAAGACCGCGCTGGTGACCGGCGCGAGCCGCGGCATCGGCAAGGCCATCGCGATCGCGCTCGGCCGCTCCGGCGCCGCCGTGGGCGTCGTGGCCCGCGCCACCGACGAGCGCCGCTTCAAGTTGCCGGGCACCGTCGACGAAACGGCGCGGCTCATCGAAACAGCGGGCGGGCGCGCCGCCGCCATCCCCGGCGACCTCACCTCCGTCGAGGAAGTCGACCGCGTCGTCGACGCCGTCCTCGACCGCCTCGGCCCCATCGACATCCTCGTCAACAACGCAGCCATCGACTTCCTGACGCCGTTCCTGGAGATCACCCGCAAGCGCTTCGACCTGACGCTGGGGCTGAACCTGCTCGCGCCGTTCTGGCTCGCCAAGCACCTCGTCCCCGGGATGATCGAGCGGGGCGGCGGCTACGTGCTCAACGTCTCGTCGCAGGCCGCGCTACGGCACTTCTCGAGCGGGCTCACCTACGGCATGACCAAGGCAGCGATAGAGCGCTTCACCATGGGTTTAGCCGCCGAGCTAGAAGGCAAGGACGTCTCCTCCAACTGCCTGCGCGTCGACGTCCCTATCGCCTCCGAAGGCTTCGTCCTCAACTTCTCCGGCAAGGGGCTCGACGAATCGCGCTGGGAGAGCGTCGAGGTCGGCGCGGAGGCCGCGCTCTGGATGCTCGCCCAGCCGCCCGCCGACTTCAACGGCGTCAACATCGGCATCACCGAGATGCGCGACCGGTACGGGGTGCCGGCGAGGGTTCCGTATCGGGGTTAGCGTCTTCCTCGGTGGAGACCTTCTGCGCAACTGTGGCTGAGTAGGGAGCAGCGCCCTACGGGCGCTCGCGCGCCTGGCGGCGCGCGCCCTCTCTCAGTCTCCCCCAGAGGAGGAGAGGCTTAAGGCGCTCCCCCTCTGGGGGAGGTGGGGGGGGGTGTGCTACCCCGCCGCGACGGGCTCCCGCTCCGGCGCCGGCGACTCGGGCCGTTCGCCCTTGTAGCCGCACTTGGCGTTGGCGCAGCGGACGCCACCCTTCGCCGCCTCCGTCAGGAGGCCGTCGCACGTGGGGCACGGCTCGGCGATGGGCTTGCGGTTCGTGAGGAACTTGCACTCCGGGTAGTTGGAGCAGCCGTAGAACGTGCGCCCTCTACGGTTACGGCGCTCGACGAGGTCGCCGCCGCATTCGGGGCAGGGCGCGTCGGCCTTCTTTTGGATCCGCTTCATCCCCTTGCACTCGGGGTAGGCGGTGCAGGAGAGGAACGGTCCGTAGCGGCCGCTCTTGACCACCATGGGCTTGTCGCAGAGGTCGCAGACTTCGTTGGCGTATTCCTTCTGCAGGGCCTCATCCACCTTGGTCTCGGTCTTCTTGATCGGCTTGGTCCCCTTGCACTCAGGGAAGCCGCTGCAGGAGAGGAAGAGGCCGAAGCGGCCCTTCTTGATCACCATGGACTTGTCGCAGAGGTCGCACACCTCGTCGGAGACCTCGGGCTTGCGCTCCAGCGTCTCGTTCGCGGTCGCCACCGCCGTCTCGAACGGGCCGTAGAAGTCGCTCAGGTAGGGTGTCCAGCCCTTCTCGCCGCGGGCGATCTCGTCGAGCCCCTCCTCCATCATGGCGGTGAAGCTGGGGTCGATGTAGCTGGAGAACGCCTCGACTAGGAGGTCGTTGACGATGGTCCCCAACTGCTCGGGCTGGAGCAGGCCCTTCTCTTTCTTCACATAGCCCCGGTTCTGGATCGTCGAGACGATGGCGGCGTAGGTCGAGGGGCGGCCAATGCCCGCCTCCTCCAGCGCCTTCACCAGCGAGGCCTCGGAGTAGCGCGGCGGCGGCTGGGTGAACTTCTGCTGTGGGTCGAGCTTCTTGAGGTCGAGCCGCTCGCCCTTCTCCAGGGCCGGCAGTGCGGCTTCCTTTTCCTCATCGTCATCGCTCGCGTCCGAGCCCTCCGAATAGAGGGTGAGAAAGCCGGCGAATTTCTGCACCGACCCGTTGGCGGTGAGCACGTAGGTCCGCGGCGAGCCCGCGGCCTCGACCTGCACCGCCGTCGCGTCGAAGACGGCGTTCGCCATCTGGCTCGCCACCATGCGCTTCCAGATGAGGTCGTAGAGGCGGAACTGGTCGTTGGCGAGCGCCGACCGGACGCTTGCGGGGTCGCGCATGATCGACGTCGGGCGGATCGCCTCGTGGGCCTCCTGGGCCCCCTTCGACCTGGCGGTGTAGGCCCGCGCCTTGGGCGGCAGGTACTCCTTGCCATAATTGCCCGCGACGTACTTCCGTGTCTCCGCGATGGCGCTCCCGCTGACCACCGGCGAGTCGGTGCGCATATAGGTGATGAGACCCGCGGTCTCCGTGCCGACTTGCAACCCTTCGTAGAGCTGCTGTGCGACGGTCATCGTCTTGCGGGCGGAGAAGCGCAGCTTGCGCCACGCCTCCTGTTGCAGGGTGCTGGTGATGAACGGGGCCGTCGGCCGGCGTTGGGTCTCGCGCTTCTTTACCGAGGCGACGGTGTAGATAGAGCGCCGCAGGTCGTCGACCAGCGCCGTCGCCGTCTTCTCGTCGTGGACTTCGAGCTTGCCCTTCTCGCCCTTCACCGAGGCCAGCATCGCGTCGAAGCCCTTGACCTTGCCGCCGTTGGCGGACTGCTTGGCGAGGTTCGCCAGGATGCGCCAGTACTCGACGGGGACGAACCGCTCGATCTCCCGCTCGCGCTCGACGATCATGCGCAGCGCGACGGACTGCACCCGTCCGGCGGAGAGGCCGCGGCGCACCTTCTTCCCCAGCAGGGGGCTCAGTCGGTAGCCGACGAGCCGGTCGAGGATGCGCCGGGTCTGTTGGGCGTTGACGAGGTCGACGTTGATCTCGCGTGGATGCTCGAAGGCTTCGCCGATGGCCAGCTTGGTGATTTCGTGGAAGACGACGCGGCGGACGGGCTTCTTGCCCGTCTTGATCGCCTCGCTCAGGTGCCAGGCGATGGCCTCGCCCTCACGGTCGGGGTCGGTGGCGAGGTAGAGGGCGTCGGCCTTCTGCAGGGCTTGGTCGAGCTCCTTGATCACGGCCTTCTTCTCTTCGGGCACGACGTACTTGGGCGTGAAGTCGTTCTTGACGTCGACGCCGAGGGTGCGCTCGGGGAGGTCGCGGACGTGGCCGACGGATGCCTTCACCGCGTAGTTCCGGCCGAGGAAACGCCCGATCGTCCGGGCCTTGGCCGGCGACTCGACGATGACTAAGTTCTTCGCCATAGTCTCACCACGTTAGTGCACCAATTCACAAGCGTCAACCGGAACGCGTCTTGGCCTGGCCTCTGGTTCGGGGCGGCGCTTCCATTAAGGAAATATAACTCATGGCTCCAATCTCTTTGACAAGACCCTTCAGTTCCATGAGCGCCAGCGCGCCGCTCACCGCCGGCATCGGCAGCCCCGACTGCTCCTGGATCGCGTCGATGTGCGTGGGCTCCCGCGACACCAGCGCGAGCAGCGCGGCTTCGGTCTCATCCGCCGGCTCCGCGCCCGGCAGGGGAAGCTGACGCGCGGGGACGGTGAGGTTGAGCTCTTCCAGCACGTCCGACGCATTGCGGACCAGCTTGGCGCCGCCCTCCTGGATCAGGCGGTTCGTGCCCGCGCTCGCAGGCGAGAGGACGCTGCCCGGCGCGGCGAAGACCTCGCGGTTCTCGTTGAGGGCATAGGTCGTGGTGATGAGCGCTCCACTGCGTTCGGGAGCCTCCACGACGATCGTACCCAGCGTCAGGCCGGCCAGGATACGATTGCGCCGGGGGAAGTATTCCGGTTTCGGTTTCGTCCCAAGCGGGTAGTCGCTGATGAGCGCGCCGTTCTCTTGGATGCGCCCCGCCAGCGCCTTGTTGCTCATGGGATAGACCATGTCGAGCCCGCAGGCGAGCACCGCGAGGGTCCGCCCTTGCGCGTCCAGCGCCGCCTTGTGCGCCACCGCGTCGACGCCCAGCGCCAGGCCGCTCACGATCGTCAGACCGTTGCGGGCAAGCTCCTCGGTCAACATGCGGGTGACCTCGCGGCCGTAGCTCGTGACGTGCCGCGTGCCGACGACGGTGACCGAACGCTCGTCGGCCTCGGTCAACGTTCCCCGCACGTAGAGCACGGGCGGCGGATCGTAGGTCTCCCGCAGCCGCGCGGGATAGTCCTCGTCGCGGAGCGTGAGGGCCCGGACGCCGACCCTTTCCAGCCGGTCGGCCTCGGCATGCGGATCGATCGACGGGCGCGCCTCGACGACCGCGTTGACGACCTTGGAGTCGAGTCCGGCGCGCCGTAGGGCCCCCGGCGAGGCGCCCCACGCCTCCTCCATCGACTCGAACCCCGCGAGCAGCGCGTTGAACCGCACGCGCCCCATGCCGTGGATGCGGTGAAACGCGATCCAGTAAGGGGCGTCGGCGGCTACCGGTGGGGAATCGGCGGGGTCGTTCATCGAGGAGAATGTGGGGTTGTGACGATGAAATGGCGGAGCGGGTGTCCTCAGTTGTGGGGCACGATATGGGGATTCATCCCACATCATGCCCCCACGCTAGGCGAGCAGTAGTGGCGGCCACTCACTCAGGGTGTCTACCGTAGCATTCCGCGCAAGCCGTCGATGTCACGCGGCGCTCGTAGCCTCGCAACTCGGCCCGGTACGCCCCATCCCACTTTATCCGCGGGCAATGGGAAGGAGGGTACCGGCGACGGCGATCCGAGTACCAGGATCGTCGAAATTTGCTACTATGACACGGCCACAGCCCAAAGTGCCGCTCATTCGTTTCGTACTGGATTCGTGCCGCCCCTGGGCTTTCCGAAGCGTTACCCGATATCCCATCGCGCCACTCCTTGAGACAATGCGACATTGCCAACATGCAACGTCGACAGATCAGTAGTTCATTCCAGAGAGGGTTAATTTGCGAACCGAGCGAGAGAGCAAGCGGCACGTGAATCGGACGGGATTGAAGTGCCTACGAGCACCAGCCGGCGTGAGAGCATTGTTCTTGCTTCTGATCGCGGCTTCCATTGCAGTCTTTGCGGCCGCCTGCAGCGACGACCCTTCCCCAACGCCGGAGCCCGTTGCCACCGCAGCACCGACTGCAACCCCTATCCCAACCGCCGCGCCCACGGCTACCCCTATCCCGACCACCGCGCCCACGGCTACCCCTACGCCGACCGCCGCGCCGACTGACACCCCGGACCCCGGGCCCGTACAGGAAAATGAAGACGACTCGCGGACGCGCGCCTACGTGGAGAAGGCTATCGCCTACTTCGACGCCAACGGCCGGGACGCGACGGTCGAGTACTACAAGAGCGAAGAGAGCATTGAGGGAGGCCGGTATCTCCACATAGTCAGCCAGGATCAAGGCATCCTTCTGGCAATGCCGTTCTATCATAATTTCCTAGGAAGCAAGCTCGAGTCTGCCTCGTACCTTTTGGGAATCGCCACAGAGGACGGCGCCTGGCATGAGGGACAGGGGATATATATAGAGGAGACGGCTACCGGCATCTCAGCCAGACAGGGGCCAGTGCGGAACTACCTTGTCTTGCGCGATGGCCTCATCTTCATATCCGGCTACTCCACCCTCCAGGAGAACGTGGCGGAGGCCACCAAGGACTACGTGAGCCGCGCAATAGCCCTATACGACAGTGAGGGGATTGAAGCGACGGTTGCCCACTACAACAACTCCAACAGCTTGGAGGGAAGCTTATACCTGTTCCTGATTGGCGCGGATGATAACTACCTGGCCCATCCCATTTTCCCGCACCTGATAGGGACCGACATCAAGGGCGTGATTGGTTCCGACGGGCAGGAACTGGGCAAGGCGATAGCCCGTGCAACCGAGCAAGGCATCTGGGTGGAGTACCTGTGGCCCAACCCGGTCACGGGGGTGGAGGAGCCCAAGACCACCTGGGCCATACGCCACAATGGCCTTATCTTTGCGTCCGGCTACTACACCTTGGGCGAAACGCCGGAGCCGCCCGCCTGGCAGGATGCCGACCCACGCGAGTACACCGTGGAGTACGTGGAGCGGGCGATAGCGCGTTACGAGCGGGACGGCCTAGAATCCATGCTCAACTACTACAACAGCGTCGCCAGCTTTGAGGGCGAGTGGTATCTCTTTGCCACCGACGAGAACGACATCTATCACGTACACCCTCTGCTGCCCCGCTTGATAGGCACGGACATCAAGGACGTGGTGGGTTCCGACGGCTACGAGTTAGGCGAGGAGCTGGCCAAGGCCGGGGAGGCAGAAGGCGTGTGGGTGGAATACCTGTGGCCACATCCGGTAACGCTTAAAGAGGTGCCAAAGGTTGGGTACGCGGTGCGCAGGGACGGGATGATCTTCGCCTCGGGCTACTATCCGGGCGTCGTGGACCCGGCGGCCTACACGCAAGACTACGTCCAGAAGGCTATGGACTATTATGACCGCCAGGGACTGGAGGCCACGGTTGCGTACTACAACAGCTCGGAGAGCATAGACGGCTCTTACTGGCTGATGATGGTAGATCCCCAGGGCATCATCGTCGTATCGGGCGCGGAGCAAGCGCTGGTGGGAGGGGATGCCACCCTGTTCCGGGGAATTGTGGCCGGAGAGCCAATTGGCGAATCGCTTCTCAGCGCCACCGAGGAAGGCCACTGGTTCAAGTACTTGTGGCCCAACCCCAGGACGGCGGGGCAATTGACCGTGTACCTATGGATTGTCCGCCACGACGGATACGTCTTCTCCTCTGCGTACTACGTTGAGGGTGAGTAGGACGCGCCGCCGCCGCCCAACGATTCCTACGATGCGCTGACCCGCGGCTATGTGGAAAGGCTATCGCCTACTACGACGCCAACGGTCAGGACGCCACCGTTGCGTCCTACCCAATTCTTTGTGCCCGTCGCAGCGTTAGTCTCGCGGGTCATCGGACTCCAGCAGAGGTCGCCAAAGCAAAGGCCTCCGAAGCCAGCCTCTCCAAGTCACCATAGGGGCGTTCCCCATTGTGGTGCCGGCGCCAACTCTTCAGCGCGTACGTGGCGATAGGGTCGATGTCGCCGAAGGTGGAGCCTTCCAACTGGGCGACGTACCGCCTCGCTGAGATTTTCTAGTTCCTGACGGTGGCCGGCCTTTTCATAGCGTCCTACCGGGCCGTTATGGGAACACCAGGGGGCAAAAGATGGCGGAGCGGGTGGGATTTGAACCCACGGTACCCGAAGGTACACACGCTCTCCAGGCGTGCCTGTTCAGCCAGACTCCAGCACCGCTCCGTGTGTTGTTAATGGCTGGCGGAGAGGGCGGGATTCGAACCCGCGGTACCCGAAGGTACACCGCATTTCGAGTGCGGCACGTTCAGCCAGGCTCCGCCACCTCTCCGCGACGGCGGCCGCCGCTCAGCTTCGCGGCGCCTGGCGCCCCAGCGAGCGCCAACAGAAGAGCCAGCGAATATGATAGCCGACCGTCCCAAGCCCTGGCAATGAAGGTTTGACACGCCCGGGCCCTCCAGCCTAAGGGAGCGGGCAACCAGAAGGGTTGCCCCCACAGGAACGATGCCCTGCTGCCGACCTGTTTTCAGGACCGAGCAAGGAGCAGCGCCCTGCGGGCGCTCGCGCGCCTGGCGGCGCGCGCCCTCTCTCAAATCTCCCCCAGAGGGGGAGAGGCTTAAGGGGCGCCCCTTGAGAGCCTCGTTGACACAGATTTGAGCGGGGTGTAGCGTCCCGGCCACCTCGTGAAAGCCCCCTTCGTTCACTACGTCCTCTACCGCGACGGGCGCTCCGTCTTCTACGGTTGGTGGATCGTCTTCTCCGCCGCCGGCCTCACCATGCTCGGCGGCGCCTTCTACTTCTTCGGCTTCGGCACCTTCCTACTCCCCCTGGAAGAGGGCCTGAACACGGACCGCGGCCCCCTCTCCCTCGCCGTTAGCATCTCGACCCTCGAAGGCGCCGCCCTCGGCCCCATCCAGGGCTACTTCGTCGACCGTTACGGCCCGCGCCCCGTCATGATGATCGGCATCGTCCTCATGGGCGTCGGCTTCATGCTGCTGAGCACCGCCGATACCCTCCTCGAGTTCTACCTCTTCTTCATTCCCCTTATCGGCATCGGGGCCGGACTCGGCATCATGTCTCCCGCCTTCGTGGCGGTGAGCAACTGGTTCATTAAGAAGCGCGGCGTCGCCTTCGGCATCGCCATGACCGGCATCGGCGTCGGCGGACTCCTCGTCCCGCTCACCGGCTACCTCATCTCGGAATACGGCTGGCGCGACGCCGCCTTCATCATCGGCGTCATCATCCTGGTCGCCGGCCTGCCCTTCACCCTGCTCATGCGCCAGCGGCCCGAGAAGTACGGCTTGCTCCCCGACGGCATCACCGAGGAGGAGGCCCGCCGCGACGCCGAGGCCGCCACCGCCGTCAGCGTCCACACCGAGGTCGACTTCACCGTCAAGGAGGCCCTCACCTCCGCCGCCTTCTGGCAGCTCGGCGTTGGCTTCGGCCTCCGTAACATGCTCTCCTCCAGCGTCCTCATCCACACCGTCGCCGCCGTCGTCGACCGGGGCCACTCGGAAGCCTTCGGCGCCACCGTCCTCGCCATCATGGCCGCCATCAGCATCCCCAGCCGGGTGATCTCCGGCCTGGTGCAGGACCGGATAGAGAAGCGCAAGGTGGGCGGCGCCGTGGGCGCGCTCACCGCCGTGGCCCTCGGCTTCTACCTGATCAGCGACGACCTCTGGGCCTTGGCCGTCTTCGCGGTGCTCTTCGCCATCGGCTGGGGCGCGGCGAGCCCGACCCAACAGGCGATCCGCGGCGAGTACTTCGGACGCCTGCATTACGCCAAGATCAACGGCTTCGCCAACCTCTTCATGACCGTCGGCTCCGTCGCCGGCCCCGCCATCGCCGGCTACGTCCACGACGCCGTCGACACCTACGACCCCACCTTCCTCGGGTTCGCCGCACTCTCGTTGGTGTCGGCGGCCTTCATCTGGCAGGCGAAACGGCCGACCCTGAAGCGCCTACATCCCCCGCCCGTCCCCACCCAGCCATAGGCCGCGGGCGGTCCATGCCGGGCTATTTGTCCACGCGGCAACTGACGATGTCTATGCCGTAGTACTTGCGGTGGTGCACCCAAGAGGCATAGTGGCGCAGGATTCGTACGGACAATTGCTGCTCGTCTTCCAGCGCCTCTTCTTGGCCCAAATAGGCCATACGGTCCTCGATGTTCCCCTGGATGGCGTCGTCGGAAACGACCACGATTTCAAGCTCGGCCGAGCCGCTGTCAGGGCGGATCGTGGCGATCAACCTGCGCTTCTGTTCGACCGAGCCGTCGCTCTCTTCATTAATCAGGCTCAACACGAGCTCTTCTCCTACGAGGCGCAGCCGACCCTTCCCTTCCTCCGTCCAAGCATGGCGGTCGGCAAACTGGCAGAGAAAAGCGTCAACATCCGGCAAGGAAGACTCGGACAAGTCGAGGCGTAGCTTAGCAGCGCGGAGACTTGATACCTCGGTGAACATGGTCATGGCTATGGCTGCCATACCGCCGACGACGATGGTATGCCCCACCAGATGAATGATGACCCCTTCGAATAGTCCGCCGAGGGCGGCCGCGGACAGCCCCAACACCATAGAAACGCCGGTGATGGCAGCTTTCTTCTGGTCGACTTGGCCGGTGAAGACCGTCTTCGCGCCCTCGACAAAGAGCATGCCGAAGATGATGACGTAGACCGCGCTGACCACCGGGCTGGGAATGGCGACCAAGACGGCGACCAACTTGGAAAAGAAGGCGGCTAGGATGGTCAACACTCCAAGGTATATCCCGACACTCCTGGCCGCGACGCCGGTAAAGCTAATGTAGACCGCGGTGGCCGACCACGGTGCGGCGACCGGCAACGTTCCCAGGAGGCCGGAAAGCAGGGTGCCCGCCCCGTAGACGTTCAAGCCGCCCTGCACCGTGCGGAAGTCGACAGCGGATTGCTCCCGGTAGGAAGCGCGGTGAATCACCGACAGGTCTCCTACCGCTTTCATAAAGGCGGTGAGATTCACGAACACGAAGACCGGGAGGAGAGCCCAGAAGTCCGCGTTGAAGACCAGGTCCAGCCCCGGCCACTCGAAATCGGGCAGGCTCACCCATGGAGCGGCGGCTACGCTGCCGGCGTCATAGAGCCCCAGAGGCGCGGCCACGAGGAGACCGATGGCTACGGTGACCGGCAGAATCCACATGCGCCAGACCGGTTTGTCTTGCAAGGATATAAGAAGCCCAGCGACCAGAGCGGCCATGCCCGGAACCAGGAAGAGCATCGTCGATTCGCCTTCCGGCGGAACAATCGCTCTGCCGACGATGAACGGCATGGCCGAAACCGCCACCAGCATCACCACGATCCCGCTCACCGTCTGCGTGAATATCCGGCGGAGGGAGGCAAGACGCAGGGTCAAGACGGTCTGGACCAGGGTGGAAACCACCACTAGGCTGGCCAGCAACCCAGGTCCGCCGACACTGAGCGCCAAAGCGCAAACCGCCAAGAACGGAACATTGAAGTTTGCGACGATGAGGCGGCCCGAACCCACCTGGCGCAGCCGGAGGGTCTGCAGGACCATGCTGGCTCCGGTGACTGCCAGCGCGGTAAAGGTCACCCACGACAGATAGGCTTCCGACTCGCCGGATGCCCGCACGATCAGCGCCGCCAGCATGACGAGGCTGATGGTGTTGGGTATGAATATCTGTAAAGCCGACGTTATCGCCAGTAGCGGCGGGCACTTCTCCTCCGGTTCGTAGTGAACGTCGCCTCGCCTCTGGGATGTTCGGAACATCTAATGAACCTAGCCGCAATGGTCCGGCGGTGAATTGCTGCTGCTCAAGAGGCGGCCCTCCTCAGCTCCAACATGTTCGGGGCAGGACGTCATTTCGTTGCGAGCCCCCTCACCTGCGGAAGTCGGATAGCCATCTAAGCGAGACAAGATATTGAAACAAGTCATAAATGAGACAGAGTATTGTCACGCGCCCATAGCGATTGTACAGTACTTAGCGGCAAAAGCCAGAGAAAGTGGTGCGTATGCGGCAAATCCAGCAAGAGGACGATATGCGGGCGAAGTTGACGGGATCGAGGAGCCGGCGAGCACGCGCCGGTGTGCGAGGACTGTTCTTGCTTCTGATCGTGGCTGCTTGTGCGGCCTTCGTCGTTGCCTGTGGCGAGGACCCTACTCCAACGCCCGCCCACGGCGACTACAGCCCCAGAGCCCACGGCCACCGCAACTCCCGAGCCGACACCCGAACCCACGGCCACCACGGCTCCCGAGCCGACGCCGGAACCCGCCGTGTTGGACGACGACGCCGTTACCAAGGCCTACGTAGCGAACGCCATCGACTACTACGAAGAGAACGGACTGGACGCCACGGTTGACTTCTACAAGTCTCCGGCGGGTACGGAAGACGGACGGACGCTGATCCTCCTGGACGAAGCCGAAAGCCGGTTGCTGATATACCGCAGCATACCCGCACTGGAGGGCCAATACGTTGGTCCCGGCTCCGCCTATTCCGCCTTCTCTGAGTTGTTCGAAGTTGCTACCGAGGAGGGTCACTGGAGCTTAACTCGGGGCATCAACCCGGTCAGCAAACAGGAAGAGCCACGGCGAGTCCTCGTCGTCCTTCATGACGGTCTGGTGTTCTCCGCCAGTCATTCGGCCTTGGTGGAAGACGTAGCGGATTCCGTCAAGGAATACGTGGACAAGGCCATAGCCAGATACGAAGAGGACGGCCTCGACGCCGTCATCACCCACTACAACAGCGAAGACAGCCTGGACGGACAGCTCTACCTCTTCCTCATCGGCGATGATGACAACTACCTGGCTCATCCCATCTTCCCTCACCTCATCGGCTCCGACATCAAGGACGTGGTCGGCTCCGACGGGCAGGAACTGGGTAAGGAGATAGCTCAAGCTACCGAGGAAGGCGCGTGGGTGGAATACCTATGGCCCCACCCCAATTCGCGGAAGGAACAGCAAAAGGTCACCTGGGCCATCCGCCACGACGGTCTGATCTTCGCCTCCGGCTACTACGCCGGCGATCCCGAGTCCGGCGTGCCGGCTTGGCGGGACGCCGATCCAAGGGACTACACGGTCCAGTACGTGAACGCGGCCATTGAGCGTTACGAGCGCGACGGCTTGGAGTCCATGGTCAACTACTACAACAGCGTCGCCAGCTTCGAGGGACAGTGGTATCTCTTCGCCACCGATGCCAGCGACATCTACCGCGTCCATCCTCTGATTCCCCGGCTGATAGGGACGGACATCAAGGCCGTGGTGGGTTCGGACGGCTACGAGTTGGGCAACGAGCTGGCCAAGGCCGTCGACGGCGGCGAAGGCGTCTGGGTGGAATACCTGTGGCCGCATCCGGTGACGCTCAAGGAAGTTCTCAAGGTAGGGTACGCGGTGCGCCATGACGGGATGCTCTTCGCTTCCGGCTACTACCCGCAGGTTGAAGACCCGGCGGCGCGGACCAAGGAGTACGTGCAGCAGGCCATCGAGTACTACCAGGCCAACGGATTGGACGCCACCATCGCCCATTACAACAGCGAGGAGAGCGTTGACGGCCAGTGGAACCTGACCCTGGCCGATGAGAATGACGTGGTGCGTGTTGCCGTCCTCGCTCCGAATCTCATTGGCACCGACTTGAAAGACGTCGGCGCGTACCGCGTTCGGAAGATCGGCGAGGAGATGGCGGCGGCTACAGAGGACGGCATCTGGGTCAGCTTCGTCTTCCCCAACACGCGGTCGTCGGAGACGTTGTACGCTCACGTGTGGGCTATCCGCCACGACGGGCTGCTCTTCACGTCGCGCTACTACGACGACAAGCCTGAGGTTTCCTGACACTTAGTGACTAGCCTAGTGCGAGGGGCAGCTCCCGAAAGGGGGCTGCCCCTTCCTTTTGGGCCCTCATCTCAATCTTCTCCCGGGGGGAGAAGAGGGGAGGCCACCCCACCCACCCTCTCTCAGTCTCCCCCAGAGGGGGAGAGGCCTAAGGTGCTCCCCCTGCGGGGGAGGGTTTGGGTGATGCCCCGCCCGGGGGTAGGGACGCCCGATGGGCGCGTGCCCGCCCTCAGTCCCTCCCAGGGGGAGGGAGGCCGGAGGGGAGGGAGCGGGCGGCCCCGACGCGCTAGGCCGGAACTTTGGCCGCGACGGCGCTGGTGGAGATGATGTGCTTGTTGAGGCCGAGCCGGTGGGGCTCGATGTTCATCGCCAAGCCGAGGATCTGGGGCAGGTGGATGACGGGCAGGTTGATCTGCGTCTTCATGACCTTGGCCGCGCCGGGCTGCTGGCCGTCGAGGTTCAGGTGGCAGAGCGGGCAGGGTGTCACCATGGCGTCGGCGCCCTCGCCCTTGGCCTCTAGGAGGTGGGTCCCCGCCATCTTGAGCGAGTTGTCGACGTTCATCGTGAGAAGGGGGAAGCCGCAGCACTTCGTCTTGCCGCTGAAGTCGACCGGCGTGCCGCCGATCGCGGCAATGAGCTTTTCGAGGTAGGCGCCCCGCTCGGGGTGCTCGTCGTAGCCGAGCTGCTCCGTCGGGCGGATGACGTAGCAGCCGTAGAACGGGGCCAGCGCCAGGCCGGAGAGCGGCTTGGTCACGTGCTCCTTCAGCCGGTCGAGGCCGTAGTCCTCGACCAGGACCCACATGAAGTGCTTCACCTCGGTGGTACCGTTGTAGGTCAGCCCCTCGCGTTCGAGATAGGTGTTAATGAAATTGCGGTAGTCGGGGTCGGCCTTCAGCCGGTGGTTGGCCTGGCTCATGACGCCCTGGCAGGTGCTGCAGATGGTCATGAGGGGGAGGCCCCGCTGCTCCGCCATGGCGAAGGTGCGGGCGTTGAGCGTGTCGCCGAGCTCGGGGTCGCGCTCCTGGAGCACGCCCGCGCCGGTGCACGCCGCCTCTTTCAGGTGTTCAAGGGTGAAGCCCAAGCGCTCGCCCACGAGCTTCATGGCGTGGAAGAGCTCGGGCGCGCCGCCCTGAGCGACGCATCCCGGGTAGTAGGCGTAGCGCATTTACTCTTTCTCCATCTCCTGGAAGATCCGTTTGACGTGCTCGTGGCCGGGCCGCTTGTGGTGCACCACCGGCGGGAGCTTGCCCTTGAGCAGCGCCCGCACCGCCGTCGGGGCCATCCGTAGCTGCATCGGCGCGTCGTCGAGGCCGAACGACTGGTAGCCGATCTTGAGCTCGTCGAGCCAACCGCTCTCCGACACCGACTTGGCGAACGAGTCGCTGTGCCGCGTCCCGTTATTGTCGGTGAAGCCCGATTCTTGGGCGGTGCGCCGCAGGTCGACGATGCGCTCCATGGGGGCGACGTCCTTGGGGCAGACCTCGACGCAGGCGTAGCAGTGGGTGCAGTCCCAGATGCCGCTGTACTTGCTCAGCTCCTTGAGCCGGTCGTCGCGGGACTCCTGGGTCTCTCTGGGGTCGCCGACGAAGCGGTAGGCCTTGGCCAGGGCCGCGGGGCCGATGAAATTCTCATCGACTTCGAGCGAGGCGCAGTCGGAGACGCAGGCGCCGCACATGATGCAGTTCATGGTGTGGGCGAGGTCGCCCATCGCGTCCTGGGAGGCGATGTACTCGCGGTCGGGCGGCGGTTGGTGCGCGCGGAGGAAGGGCTGGACCTTTCGCACCTTGCTCCAGAACCCGGACATGTCGGTGACGAGGTCCTTCACCGGCTGCATGTTGCCCATGGGCTCGACGGTGATCGACCCCTCGTCGTCGGTGACCTCGTCGACCTTGGTGACGCAGGCGAGCTTGGCGCCGCCGTTCACCCGCATCGCGCAGGAGCCGCAGATCGCGCTCCGGCAAGAGCAGCGCACCGCCAGCGTCTCGTCCTGGTACTCGCGGATGCGGATCAGAGCGTCGAGGACGGCTTCGTTCTCCTCGACCTCGACGGAGAAGTCTTCGTAGCGCGACTCCTTGGTGTCGGGGTCGTAGCGCTTGACCTTCAGGTTGACGGTCTTCAATAGACTCTCCTCTCCGGAGGCCAGTTGGTGATCGTGACGGGCTCGTAGCCGATGACCGGGCCCTCCGGCGAGTGGTAGGCCATCGTGTGCTTGAGCCAGTCGGCGTCGTTGCGCTCGGGGTAGTCTTCGCGGGCGTGGGCGCCGCGGCTTTCCTTCCGGGCGAGGCCGGAGACCGCGATGGTCTCGGCGCAGACGAGCATGTTCTCCAGCTCCAACGTCGAGAGCAGGTTCCAGTTGAAGACCTTGCCGTGGTCCCGCACCGTGAGGCCCTGGAAGCGCCCCGTCAGGTCGCGGACGGTGTCGAGGGCTTCCTGCATGCCCTGCTCGTCGCGGAAGACGCTGATGTTCTTGTCCATGGCCACGCCGAGCTCGAGCCGCAGGGACGCGGCGGTGTAGCCTGGGTAGGAGCGGTCCATCAGGTCTTGGAACTTGGCCGTATGCTTTCCGGCCAGGTCCTCTTCGTTGATTCTATGGAAGGGGCCGGCCTGGCGGGCGTACTCGACGGCGTAGGCGCCGGAGCGGCGACCGAAGACGACCGTCTCCAGGAGCGAGTTCGCGCCGAGGCGGTTGCCGCCGTGGATGCTGACGTTGGCGCACTCGCCGGCGGAGAAGAGGCCGGGGACGACGGTCGCGCCGTTGGCGTCCGTCTTGATCCCGCCCATGATGTAGTGCATGCCGGGCCGGATAGGCACGGGGTCCTTCACGATGTCGACGCCGGCGAAAAGCGTCGCCAGCTCGGCGATCTGCCCCAACCGTTCTTTGATCAGCTTCTCGCCGAGGTGGCGGCAGTCGAGGAGGACGCAGCCGTCGACGCCGCGCCCCTCGCGGATCTCCATCGCCTCGGCGCGGGAGACCACGTCGCGGGAGGCAAGCTCCAGCTTGTTGGGGGCGTACTTCGACATGAAGCGGTCGCCCTCGGAATTGACCAGATAAGCGCCCTCGCCGCGGGCCCCCTCGGTGAGCAGCGCCCCGTTGCCCTTGAGCGTGGTGGGGTGGTACTGCACCATCTCCATGTCCATGAGCGGCGCGCCGATCTGATAGGCCAGCGCCTGGACGTCGCCGGTGCAGATGAGGCCATTGGTGCTGGGCTCATAGACCCGCCCCAGGCCGCCGCCCGCCAGGATCACCGCCTTGGCCTGGATCACCTCGACGTCGCCGGTCTTGATGTCCATGGCGACGACGCCAGTGCAGACGCCCTCTTCCTTCAGCAGCTCAAGGACGAACCACTCCTCGTAAACGCGCATCCCCGCCTTCATCAGCTCTTCGTACATCACGTGCAGGCAGACCTGGCCGGTGATGTCGCCGACGAAGAAGGTGCGCTGGTTGGTGGCGCCGCCGAAGGCCCGGGTCTTGAGGCGGCCGTACTCGTCGCGGGCGAAGATCACGCCCATATGCTCAAGCTCGTAGATGTCCTGGGGGGCGTCCTTCGCCATGATCTCGATGGCGTCCTGGTCGCCGAGCCAGTCGCTGCCCTTGACGGTGTCGTAGGCGTGGACTTCCCAGGTGTCGTCGTCGCCCTCGGCGCCCATCGCCGCGTTGATGCCGCCCTGGGCGGCGTTGGAGTGGCTTCTTACGGGATGGACTTTGGTCAGCACCGCCACGTCCGCGCCGAGGCGAAAGGCTTCGATTGCGGCGCGCATGCCGGCAAGGCCGGCGCCGATGACGAGGACGTCGTGCTGTTGCATAGGGGGCCCCTCCGAAGGCGCGTGAATCTTATCACAACCCCAACGGGCGTTCAATGAAATTCGCCCCCCGAACGGAGCGCGTCAACAGGTTGACCGGCCCCGAATGCGGCGGCAGATTTCAGGAAACGGCGCGCCCCGCAGCCTGAGTCCGCCCGCCAGGCCGCAGCCGCCCGATCTTCTCCCGCAGCCAGTCCCGCCGCCGCCAGCCCTCAAACAGCACGAAGACCACCGCCACCATGGTGATGCCCACGATGGCGTCGAGGATGTAGTGGTTCCCCGTGATGATGATCGCGAAGAACGTGATCGTGGGGTACAACGCGCCCCATATCTTCAGCGGCCAGGGCCCGGTGTTCCAGAAGACGAAGCCGAAGATGAACGTCCACGAGAAATGCAGGCTCGGCATCGCGGCATAGATGTTGTAGTACGACGCCGTCTCCCGGCTCGCGTACCACGCCGGCCCGTACGTTGCGATCCCGTCGACGAAGCCGAACCCCTCCACCAGCCGCGGCGGCGCCAAGGGAAACAGTCCGAAGATGATCAGCGAGGCGACGAAGGTGAGCAGGATCAGCGCGCGGTAGTAGAAGTACCGCTGCCGGTACTTCCAATAGAAGTAGATCGCGGTGACCGCGATGATCGGGAAGTAGGTCACGATGTAGAGGTAGTTGAAGACGCGCATCAGCCAGGCGCCGCCGTTGTCCAGCGCCCAAGCCTGCCACGACAGTTCCCAGAAGAAGCCGGCCGATTGCTCCCAGGAAATCAGCGACGCCGCGTTCTCGAAGCCGACGACCTCGACGTTATCGACGATCATGTTCCGCACGAACATGTAGGCGAAGTAGGCTCCGGCGATCAGGACGACCTCGCGCACGGCCGACTGATAGCCGTCCGTGGCAAGGAGCGTGTTGGCGATGCCCCGGAGCAGGGACGGGCGTGGCGCTGATTCCTGCATGGGGTGGGTCTCAGCGGCGCCCGGCCAGCTCGCCTTCCCGTGCTTCCCTGGCGGCCCCGGCCCCATTCAACACCGGGATCTCCACCCGGTGCGGCGTGGTCCCGTTCACGCCGTTGCGCGCCGCCCACCGTGCGCCGTGGGCAGAGTTCAAGAAGACGCTGCAGTCCAGGCAGCCGACGTACTCCTTCGGCCTCTCGCCCTTGAAAAGACCGCGGGCGGCCGCGTACCGCTCGTTGTTCCAAATCTCGTCGACGCCGTGCTCGCTCACGTCGCCGAAGTCGTGCTCCTTGTCGGTCAGATAGCAGCAGGGAGCCAAGCCGCCGTCCCAATTCACCACGGCGGTTCTCCACAGACGCCAGCACGCCGCGCCGTCCTCCTTGTAAGGCCGGTCGAACGTGGCCTCGCGGATGGAGCGGGGGTTGCCCGTCGGCAGCCACCTCTCCGCCAGCGCGGGGTCGTCCATTCCCAACGGAAAGTCGACGTTCTTGAAGATGATGCCGTCGACGCCGAGCTCGCCGGCCAGCGCCCGCGCCGCCTCGACCTGGTGCTCGTTCTGCCTCATCACGATGAACTGCCATTCCAAGTATGGCGTGGCGCTGCCGAGCCGCCGCTTGGTCTCGACGAGCAGGCGCAGGTTGTCGAGCACCCGGTCGAGCTGCCCCGCCACGCGGTACTGCTCGTAGACCTCCTGGGTTACGCCGTCGATCGAGACGATCATCGTGTCCAGGCCGGAGCGGACCACCGCCTCGGCCATCTCAGGCGTGAGCGGCTTGTTGAGGTTCGTGCTGATGATGGTGCCGAGGCGCGCCCGGTGGGCGTAGGCGATGTACTTGTCGATGTCCTTGTTCAGGAACGGCTCGCCCCAGCTATAGAGGGTGAGCCAGATGCAGTAGCCCTTGATCTGGTCGACGGTCTTACGGTACGTCCCGAAGTCCATGACGCCCTTATCGCGGTGGATGTTGCCCAGGCCGGTGTGGCAGAGCGGACACTTGAGCTGGCAGATGTTGGTGGTGTCGAGCTCCCACTCGTAGGGCTTGGCGAAGACGCGCTTCCGGGTGAGCTTGAACTCCGCCTCGGCCATCAGCAGGTTGAAGAGCTTGCGCCAGGAGAAGTACCGCAGGGCGACCTCGGCCCGCTGCCCCGCCTTGCCGGGGTCGAGCCGGGAGACTACCCCGCCGTTGGCGCGCAGCAGCCTGTCCACGACGGCGCCACCCTTCAGGATCAGTCGGGGGAGGAGGGGCGAGCTCGGAGGCCTGCTCATCGTTCGGCACATTATAGGGAAGGTATCCCCCTTTTCAAAGCAAACGGCATTTGCAAAGCGGGCGCTGCCGTGTGAGCTCGCGCAACTCCCCCAACGGAGACGGGCCGAATGAAGGGCAGCGCCCTGCGGGCGCTGGCGCGCCTGACGGCGCGCGCCCTCTCTTACATCTCCCCCAGAGGGGGAGAGGCTTTAACGTGCTGCTCCAGCGGGGGAGGCCGGATCGGCGGGCGAACTACGAATTCCCCTCGCCGGCCAGTACGAGAAGGAGCGCCGCAAGGCTCTTCGCGTCCTCGATTTCGCCCTCGGCGATGAGCTTCCGGACCTCTGAGAGGGGGACGGGGACGACCTCGATGTCTTCGTCCACGTCGCCTTCGAGGGGGTCTTCCGTGAGGTCCCTCGCCGAGTAGAGGTGCAGGTACTCGCTGCAGTAGCCTGGCGCGGCGTAGCAACCGGCGAGGAGATCGATGCGGCCCGCGGCGAAGCCGATCTCCTCGCGGAGCTCGCGCTGCGCCGCCTCGAGGGGGTCTTCGCCGGGGTCGAGCGTGCCCGCCGGAATCTCCAGCAGCCACTTGCCCGCCGCGTGACGGTATTGGCGCACGAGGATCACCCGGTCCTCCGCGTCGATGGGGACCATCGCGACCGCGCCCCGGTGCTCGACGATGTCGCGCTTCACGCGGTGGCCGTCGGGCGTCTCGATGACGTCGACGCGCACCTTGATGACGCGCCCTTCGGCCACCACCTTCGATTCGATCGTCTTCATCTCTTGGTGTTCCATTCGATGCGGACCGTGCGCGCCTACGGCGGGCCCTCGGCGGCGGCGCCGGGCAGCCGGTCGAGCCCCAGCCGTTGCGCCAGTGTCTCGAAGAAGTACGGCGGCTTGCGGGCGCGGAGGAACTTGGCCGTCTTGGCGCTCTTGCTCGCGCGGACGACGTCGCCGGGCCCGAGGTCGTGGTCGTTGTGACCGTCGAGGCTGACGACGGCCCCGCCGCTGCCGGCAATTTCAAGCTCGACGCGGCTCTCCTCGCCAAGGACGAGCGGCGTCGCCATCGAGAGGTGGGGGGAGACCGGGGCCAGCACGAGCTGGCGGCTTTGCGGCTCCAGGATGGGACCGCCCACCGCCATGGCGTAGCCGGTGCTGCCTGTGGCCGTGGCCAGGATCACGCCGTCGGCGCGGTAGGTGGCGAGGAAGGCGCCGTCGACGTGGGCCCGCACCGTGATCAGCTGCGCCACGCCGCCCCGGCTCACGACGGCATCGTTGAGCGCCCAGTCCGTCAGGGACTCGCCTTCGCGCGTCACCTCGACGTCCAGGGTGGCGCGCTCTTCCACCCACACGCTGGATTCCAGATAGTCGGGGACGCGCTCCAGGGCGTCGGCGCCGCGCATCTCGGTCATGAACCCGAGCTTGCCCATGTTGACGCCGAGGATGGGTGCGCCGAGCACGACGGCCACTTTCGCGGCGCGTAGAATCGTGCCGTCGCCGCCGACGGTAACGAGCACCTCGGCGGCGGCGCACGAGTCGCGGATCTCCGCCTCCTCCCGCGAGTCGGCCAGCCGGCAGTCGTACGACAGCGCTTGAAGGCGCTCGCGGAGCGCGAGGGCCAGCTCGCCGGAGTCCCGGTTCGCAGCGTTGAAGATGATGCCGATGCGTTTCACGATTGCGCTCGGAGGGAACCGCGCTCAGGAGACCCCTTAGTCTAAGGGAAAAAGATAGCAGCCGCCGGGTGGCGGCGGGGCCGGTCAGACGGGGAAGCCCCTCAGGGCGCTGACGGCGAAGTCCAGGAGGAAGCTAGGGGCGAAGCCGAAGAACAGGACGCCCGCCGCGGTGATCAGGAGCGGGGCGGCCATCGTCGGGGCCGCGGTGACCGGCTCCTCCGACTCGGCGGGGCTGAGGTACATCGTCTTCACCACGCGGAGGTAGTAGTAAGCCGAGATGGTCGAGTTGATCCCGCCGGCGACGGCGAGCCAGACAAGGTCGGCGTTGACCGCCGCGTTGAAGACGTAGAGCTTGCCCCAGAAGCCGACCGTCGGCGGCAGGCCGGTGAGCGAAATCAGGGAGACGGCGAGGAGCGCGGCGAGCAGCGGCGCCCGCTTGCCCAGCCCGGCGTAGTCGTCGATCTCGTTGCTCCGCAGCCGGTGGTCGACGGCGATGACGACGAAGAAGGCCAAAAGGTTGGTGAAGGCGTAGCCGCCGAGGTAGAACAGCACGCCCTGCAGGCCGAGCGCCTCGCCGTCCGCGGCCCGCGCGGCCACGGCGGCCACGCCGATCAGGATGTATCCCGCGTGCGCCACCGCGCTGTAGGCGAGCAGGCGCTTGATGTCCTGCTGGAACATCGCGGTCAGGTTGCCCACCGTCATGGTGATGACTGCGAGGACGGCAAAGAGCATGCTCCAATCGAGGACCAGGTCGGGGAAGGCGACGTAGAAGACGCGGATCAGCAGCGCGAAGCCCGCCGCCTTGCTGGCGACGGAGAGGAAAGCGGTGACCGGCGTCGGAGCGCCCTGGTAGACGTCGGGCACCCACATCTGGAAGGGGAAAGCCGAGATCTTGAAGCCGAAGCCCGCCACCAGCAGCACGATGCCGATCAGGAGACCGGGCTGGGCCAGCAGGTCAACGGACGCAACGGCGCTGGCAATGGCGCCGAGCTCGGTCGCGCCGGTGAAGCCGAAGATGAAGGCCATACCGTAGATCATCAGCCCCGAGCTCACGCCGGAGAGGACGAGGTACTTCGCTCCGGCCTCCGTCGAGCGTTCGTCCTTGAAGAAGGTGACCAGCGCGATGGCGGAGAGGGTGCTGAGCTCGAGTGAGACGTAGATGGTGAGGAGCTCGCCGGTGGCAGCGAGGAGCATCAGGCCGGAGGTGGCGAACAGCACCAGCGCGTAGTACTCGCCCTGGAAGCGGGGGAAGCGCGAAGCGGCGCTCTGCGACGCCATCGCCGCCATGCCCGCCACGCCGATGAAGAGCAGCTTGAAGAAGATCGCGTAGTTGTCGACGATGAAGAAGCCGTTGAAGGCCGTGTCCTGCTCGCCCCAGAGGACGATGCTGAAGCCGAGCGGGATGCCAAGGAGCACCGTCGCCAGCGGCGCGAGCAGGCTCTTCCGTTCGATGAACAGGTCGGCCAGGATCACCAGCACGGCGATTCCCGCCATGCTGATCTCCGGCGCGAGCAGATAGAAGTCGCGGGCTTCCATCAGCGCCTCTCCGGCCTACCGTGGACGCGGCCCTGGGTCATGAGGCCGCCTCCAGGATGTTCATGATGGGGGCAAGGCCGGCGTCGAAGTAGTCGGTCACGAGCGCGGGGTAGATGCCGACGATGAAGATGGCGGCGAGCATGCCGGCCAGGGGAATGGCCTCGGCGATGGTGGCGTCGCTGATGGAGGCGAAGCGGCGCTGCTCGGGGCCGAAGAAGATGCGGCGGACCGTCCACAGGATGTAGCCGGCGCTGAGGAAGACGCCGACGATGGCGAGGATCGTCGCCTCGCGGTAGGCCTCGAACGAGCCGATGAAGACCAGCACCTCGGCCACGAAGCCGCTCATCGACGGCAGGCCGACGGCGGCAAACCCCGCGGCGACGAAGGCAACGGCCAGCACCGGCATCCGGCCGGCCAGGCCGCCGAGGTCGGGGATGTGCCGGGTGTGGGCCTTCTCGTAGACGTAGCCCGCGAGCATGAATAAGAGCCCCGTGATCGTGCCGTGGGTGAACATCTGCATCGCGGCCCCGGTCAGGCCGATGTGGTGCAGCGACGCGACACCGAGCAAGACGAATCCCATGTGGCTGACAGAGCTGTAGGCGATCAGCCGCTTTATGTCACGTTGGCGGAAGACCATGACCGCCCCGTAGAGCACGTTCACCACGGCCAGCGTGGCGAGGAGCCAGGCCCAGTTCGCCGTCACCTCGGGGAAGAGGCTGACGTTGAGCCGCAAGATGGCGTAGCCGCCCATCTTCAACATCACGCCGGCCAGCATCACGCTGGCGGCGGTGGGGGCGTCGGTGTGGGCGTCGGGCAGCCAGGTGTGGAACGGCCAGACCGGCAGCTTCACCGCGAAGGCGGCGAGCAGGAGGAAGAAGACGCCCTCGGCGGTGAGCAGCGCCGTGGTGAACGGCGTGTCCCGCAGCTCGATCATGTCGAACGTGCCGGTGGAGAAGAAGATCACCAGGAACCCGGCGAGCATCAGCGCGCTGCTTCCCGCCGTGTACAGCAGGAACTTCATCGCCGAGTACTCTTTGCGCCCGCTCCCCCAGATGGTGATGAGCATGTACATGGGGATCAGCTCGACCTCCCAGAACAGGAAGAAGAGCAGCAGGTCGAGGGAGACGAAGACGCCGAGGATGCCCGTCTCCAGCAGCAGGAGCCAGATGAAGAATTCCTTGACGCGGTTGGTCACCCCGCCGGAGACCAGCACCGCGCCGACGCCCAGCAGGCCGGTCAGCGCGAGCAGCGGCGCGCTCAGGCCGTCGACGCCGAGGAAGTACTGCACTTTCAGCGCGGAGAGCCAGGTGTGCCGCTCCACCCACTGGGGCTCACTCGCGTCGAGGTCGATCCCCGCCCAGACGATCAGGCCGAGGACGAGGACCGCGGTCGTCGCCGCCAGCGCGGTCCAGCGGATGTGCCGGTCATCCTTGACGAAGAGCAGGATGAACAGCGCCGCCGCCGCGGGAATGAAGACCGTCGCCGTTAACACCGCGCGCCCCCGATCCGAGACCTTAAGCCTCTCCCCCTCTGGGGGAGACTGAGAGAGGGCACGCGCCGCCAGGCGCGTCGGAGGGGTGGGGCAGGGAGGAGTGCGCCAACGTCCATATGGTGCGCCACGTTCATCCCGCTAGCCCCATATCCAGAACGCGGCGGCGATGAGAATGACACCGGAGGCGATGACGGCCCCGTAGGCCTGCGCCTGCCCGCTCTGCAGCTCGGACGGCACCCGCCCCAGGTTCCGTCCCAACCAGCCGGTGGAGTTGACCGCCCAGTCCACGATGTGCGTGTCGATCAGCTCGATGACCGCGCCGGCGCCGTTGATGAAGACGCGCCGCACGATGATCTCCTCATACAGCGTGTCGATGTAGTAGCGGTTCGCGAGCGCCTGGTAGATGGGGGCGAAGCGCCGAGCCACCGCCGCCGGAGACGGCAAGCCCAAGCGGTACATGGAATAGGCTAGGACGATCCCCGCCGCGCCCACGGCCGACGAAATGGCGGCGACGTTGACGCTGAATGCGTGGGGGTGGGCCTCGCCGAGGAAGACCGAAAGGCTGAACGCGGCGATGTCGAGGAAGTCCCACGGCAGGTCGGCCAGGCCGAAGAAGATGGCCGGAATGGCCAGCGCGACCAGCGGCAGTGTGATGAGCCAGGGAGATTCGTGCGGCGCGCCGTGGCCGTGGCCCTCGGCGTGGGCGGAGACCTCCGCCGCCGCGTGCCCCTCGCCGTTTCCGGCCGGGGCGTTGGCCGCCTCCTCGGCCTCCGCGCCGCCGCGAAACTCGCCCGAAAAGGTCATAAACAGCATGCGAAACACGTAGAAACCGGTGATGCCCGCGGTGATAACGGCTATCCAATAGAGCGCGGACGCCCCACCGATGCCGAACGCGTTATCTGAAGCGGCGAGCAGGATTGCGTCCTTGCTCCAGAACCCCGCCAGAGGAAACACGCCGACCAAGGCGAGCGAGCCGATCACCATCGTTCCATAGGTGAAGGGCATGAACTTGCGCAGCCCGCCCATGTAGCGCATGTCATAGGTCTCGGTGGTGTGGTGGACGCTGCCCGCGCCGAGGAAAAGCAGCGCCTTGAAGAAGGCGTGCGCCGCCAAATGGAAGATCGCCGCCCCGATCGCGCCCGTCCCCAAAGCCAAAAACATATAGCCGAGCTGGCTCACCGTGGAGAACGCAAGCACCCGCTTAATGTCGTTGTTCACGAGCGCCATGGTCGCGGCGAGCATCGCGGTGCCGCCGCCGATCCAGGCCACGACGGTCAGCGCGGCCTCCGAGTGCTCGAACAGCGGGAACATCCGCGCCACCAGGAAGACGCCCGCCGCCACCATCGTGGCGGCGTGGATGAGCGCGCTCACCGGCGTGGGGCCCTCCATGGCGTCGGGCAGCCAGACGTGGAGGGGGAACTGGCCCGACTTGCCGACGGCGCCGGCGAAGATGCCCAGGCAGAGCCAGGTCAGGCCGACGCCCGCGATCGCACCGACCTCCGCCGCGTGGTTGAGCGCCTCGATGTCGAGGGTCCCCGCAAAGACGAAGGCCCAGGCGATGGCGATCATGAAGCCGACGTCGCCCAGCCTGGTGACGAGGAAGGCCTTCTTCGCGGCTCGGGCCGCCTCGGGCTTGCGGAACCAGAAGCCGATCAGGAGGTACGAGCTCAGGCCTACCAACTCCCAAAACACGAAAAGGAAGACGAGGCCCGACGCCATCACCAGCCCAAGCATCGACGCCGTGAAGAGCGACATGTAGGCGAAGTAGCGCGTGAAGCTCTCGTCGTCCTTCATGTACTCCAGGCCGTAGACCTGGACGAGGAGGCTCACGCCGGTGACGATGACCGCCATGACGGCGGTCAGACCGTCCATCGTGATGCCGACGTTGATCTCGAGCGAGCCGATGGTCAGCCATTGGTGCGGCTGGAAGCCGAGGTCGTGCCCCGGCGCGTTCATCACCTCAACCAGCGCCCAGATCGACAGGCCGAAGGCGATGGCCATCGCGGTCACGGTGATGTAGCCCGCGCCGCGCCACCGCGAGCCGACGAAGGGCCGCAGCAGGGCGATCAGGACGAACGCGCCCAGCGGGGCGAAGAAGATTGACCAGACGTCGATTTCGGGCACTTAGATCTTCCGGATAATCTCGTCGGCCACGTGCTCCCTGCCTCGGGGCACGTAGACGATGAACTTCGAGGTCTCGCTCCAAGTCGTGATGTCGTCTTCGGGCAAGATGCGCGACGGGAGACCTTCGGCCTCGAACAGCTCCTTCCACATCTCGGCGAGGAGCAGGTTCGGCGCCTTCTTATAGGGGGACCAGGACACGCGCTAGCCTTTCATGGCGTCGACGGTGGTCACGTCGACGGTTTCCTTGTTTCTGAATAGCGCAATCACGATGGCCAGGGCGAGGGCGACCTCGGCCGCGGCAACCGTGATCACGAACATGGCGAAGGCGTGCCCCGTCAGCACCTGCGGGGTCACGAAGCGGGTGAAGGCAATGAAGGCAAGGTTCGACGCATTGAACATCAGCTCGACCGACATGAGGACGGTGATGATGTTGCGCTTCGCCAGCGCCCCGGCCAGCCCGATGCTGAAGATGATCGCGGAGAGGACCAGGTAATGTTCGAGGCCGGCCATAGGTCGCTTAGTCCTCGTCCTTGCCTTTGGCGATGACGATGGCGCCGATCATCACGGCAAGCAGCAGCACGCCGACGATGATGAACGCGAGGACGTAGACGTTCACGATGAGATCGGCGATGGCCGCCGTGGTGCTGCCCAGCGGCTCGCTGCCGGAGACCTTCCAGTCGGTGTTGACGATGGC
Organism: Dehalococcoidia bacterium; assembly: GCA_965207995.1. Classification (GTDB taxonomy): domain Bacteria; phylum Chloroflexota; class Dehalococcoidia; order SHYB01; family SHYB01; genus DAOUKH01. Next base: position 399,770 of record OZ242299.1, read on the forward strand.
GGTGACGAAGGTGGCCAGCAGCAGCGCCGCCAAGCCCATCGCAGGCCGCATCAGCTTGCCGGAGGGGTTGCCCTGTTGGACGTCGCGCGTGAGCAGGATGGCGAAGACGATGAGGATCGAGATGCCGCCGCCATAGATGAGTATTTGGACGACGGCCAGGAAGTCGGCGCTCAGGGTGATGAACAGCCCGGCGACGAAGAGGAAGGTCGCCACCAGTAGGAGGGCGGCGCGGAAGATGTCCCGCACCAGCACGACGCCGAGCGCGGAGATCGCCGCCCCGGAGCCGAGGATCCAGAAGGCAATCGAGTTGCCCGATCCGACGTCCATAACCGCTACCGGCCCGCCTCTCCGCCGCTCAACGAGGTGTCGCGCTCGAAGTCGACGCCGTGAAGGTGGGGTCTGGCGAAGGCGCTCGGCTTCTGGCGCGAGGTGCGAAGCTCGTCGATGTGGACCACCATGCTCTTGCGGGTGTAGGTGGCGCGCTCGTAGCCGGTGCCCATGAAGAGCGCGTCGTAAGGGCAGGCCTCGACACAGAGGCCGCAGAACATGCAGCGGCCGGTGTCGATGTCGAAGACCTCGAGGGCGTAGTCGTTGCCGACGTTGGGGTTGTCTTTCGGCGAGGTCTCGATGCGGATCGTGCCCAGGGGACAGTACTTGGCGCACGAGGCGCAGCCGGTGCAGCGGTCCTCGTACCAGACGAACTCGTAGCCCCGGTAGCGCGGGTGCTCGGGCAGCCGCTCCTCGGGGTACTCGACGGTGACGGGCTTGCGGAAGAGGTGCTTCAGCGTGACCGCCATCCCTTTGAGGATTCCTTCTCCGTACATCCCTACCCTCCCGCGGCCTCGCCGCGCACCGGGACCGGCTGGACGACCGGACGGGATGGATCGACGATCCGCCGCGTTCGGCCCTGGAAGCCCAAGATGCGCGTCATGATGATGATCGAACCAATGGCAATGGCGAAGTTGACCGGAATGATCCAGTACGGTAAGTCGGCCCCGTCGCGGAATGCCACGACCTCGGCGGCGACAACGAACAGGTTAATCAGGGAAAGGGGCAGGAGGAACTTCCAGCCGAAGCCCATGACCTGATCGACGCGCATCCGGGGGATCGTCGCGCGCACCCAGATCAGCACCGCGATCACGAAGCCCATCTTCAGCATGAGCCAGATATAGGGCGGAATCGGCTCGGGGCCTTTGAAGCCACTGAGGAAGAGCGTCGCGGTGATGGCCGAGAAGCCGATGATCGACGCGTATTCGGCGAGCTGCACCACCGTCCACTTCATGCCGCTGTACTCGGTGTGGAAGCCGGAGATGATCTCCGAATCGGCTTCCAGCAGGTCGAACGGGGCGCGGTTGAGCTCGGCGGAGACGGCTATGGCGAAGACGATGAAGCCCAGGGGCATCCACGCCAGGTTGGGTGCGAAACGCTGCTGCTCGACGATCTCGGTGAGGTTCAGGCTGCCGGTGAGCACCACCACGCCCATGATCGAGAGGACCAGCGGTATTTCGTAGCTCACGAGCAGGGCCACGGCACGCATCGCGCCGAAAAGGGAGTACTTGTTGTTCGAGCTCCAGCCGCCCATGAAGACCGCGATCTCCGCCGCCGTGGTCACGCCGATGGCATAGAGAATGCCGACATCGATGTCGGCGAGGACGGCGCCGAACGGCCCCCACGGGATCACCGCGAACATGGCGATGATCATGGCCGAGAAGGCGAGGGGCGCCAGTCCGAAGAGGAACTTGTCGGCGGCGCGCGGCGTGGTGTCTTCCTTCGTCATCAGCTTCAGTGCGTCGGCGATGGGCTGGAGGATGCCGAAGACGCCGACCCGGTTGGGGCCGGGGCGTTGGGTGAAACGGCCCAGCAGCTTGCGCTCGACCAGGATGACGTAGGGCACGCCGAGGGTGGCCACGTTGACCACGAGCAGGCTCCCGATGACGCCGAGCACGATGTAGATCAGGGGGTCGGGCCAGCCGCCGGGAGCCGCGCCGCCCATCGCCCGGCAGAGCTCGTCGCCCATCCGCGGCAGGAAATTGATGCCCCACTCCTGCCAGAGGGACATATCGGCCCAGAAGCCGTCGGGCTTGCAGCCGGTGGCGAGATGTTCCACTAGCGGTCCACCTCGCCCATGTTGATGTCGATGCTGCCGAAGATGGTGACCAGGTCGGCCATCTTCCAGCCGATGAGCATTTCACGCAGCGCGGTGAGGTTCAGCAGGGAAGGCGAGCGGATGGCGCAGCGGTAGGGGGCGATGCCGCCGTCACTGACGAGGTGGAAGCCGAGCTCGCCCTTGGGCGCCTCGACCTGGCCGTAGGCCTCGCCCGCCGGGGGACGCAGCAGCATGGGGAGGTCGGTGCGGTGCGGCCCCGGCGGCATCTGCTCCACGCACTGGTGGATGATGCGCAGGCTCTGGCGCATTTCCTCCAGCCGCACCAGGAAGCGGTCGTAGTTGTCGCCGTCGGTCCCCGTGGGGATGTCGAACTCGAACCGGTCGTAGACCTCGTACGGGTTCGCCTTACGCAGGTCCCAGGCGAGGCCGCTGGCGCGGAGGACGGGGCCGGTCACGCCGGCGTTGACCGCCAGGTCGCGGGGAAGCACGCCGATGCCCTTGCAACGGCTGATCAGGATCTCGTTCTCGCGCATGAGTTGCTCGTACTCGTCGAACTTCCGCGGCAGCTCCTCGACCACGCTGGCCAGCGCGGGGAAGAACTCGGGCGGCAGGTCGTCGTTGACCCCGCCGGCCCGCATGTAGCTGTGGGTGATCCGCGCCCCGCACACCATCTCGAACAGGTCGAGAATGCGCTCGCGGTCGCGGAACATGTACATGAGCGGCGTGGCGAATGCGCCGAGGTCTTGCAGGAAGAACCCCGTCGCGATCTGGTGCGAGGCGATGCGCATGAGCTCGGCCATGAGCACCCGGATGTACTGGCCGCGCTCCGGGACCTCGATGCCGAGCAGGCGCTCGACGCCGATCACGTAGGCGAGGTTGTTCGACATCGAGGCGGTGTAGTCGAGGCGGTCGGTCAGGGTGACGACTTGCGTCCAGGTGCGCTCCTCGGCCAGCTTCTCCGAGCCGCGGTGCAGGTAGCCGAAGATGGGCTCGACGTCCTGGATCACCTCGCCGTCGAAGACGACCCGAAGGCGGAAGACGCCGTGGGTGCTGGGGTGGTGCGGCCCCAGGTTAACGGTGATGGGTTCTGACTTCAGCGTCACGGCGTCTCGCTCGAACGCCCGGGGCCTACGGCCTCCGGAGCAGGAAGTCCTTCCTCAGCGGGTGGCCGTCGAAGCCCTCCCACAGGAAGATGCGTTTCATGTCGGGGTGGCCGGAGAAGCGCACGCCCATCAGGTCGTAGACCTCGCGTTCCTGTAGGTCGGCCGACCGCCAGACGTCGATGACGCTGGGGACCACCGGGGCCTCGCGGCCATAGGCGCGGGTCTTCATCAGCGCCCCGTGGTTGCGGTAGTAGGAGGTCAACCGGTAGACGATTTCGAAGTAGTCGACGTAGTCCACCGCGGTGAGGTGGATCAGCGCGCCCAAGTCGAGCTCGTAGTCGTCGCGCAGAAAGCGCGCCGCGTCCACGAGCGACTCCGGGTGCACCCGGACTGAGGCCTCGTTGCTGTCGGCGACCGAACCGGGGACGGCCTCACCCAGGCGGTCCGCAAGCTGGTTGCCGGAAAGGGCCCTAGTCACGGGTAAACGTCCTGCGTTTTCCGACGCTGCCGCGAGTGACCTTTTCGTGGAGCTTCATGATGGCGTAGAGCAGCGCATCTGGACGGGGCGGGCAGCCGGGCACGTAGACGTCGACGGGCACGACGCGGTTGACGCCCGGCGTCACGCTGTACGACTCGTAGTAGGGGCCGCCGCTCGTGGCGCAGACGCCCATCGAGATTACCCAGCGGGGCTCGGCCATCTGCTGGTAGATGCGCCGGATGGGAACGGCCATCTTCCAGGTGACGGTGCCGGAGACGATCATCAGGTCGGCCTGGCGAGGGGAGGCGCGAAAGGCTTCCATACCGAAGCGAGCGATGTCGAAGCGGGACATGGCGCTGCCCATCATCTCGAAGGCGCAGCAGGCCAGGCCGAACGTGAGCGGCCACATCGAGTTCTTGCGTCCCCAGGAGACCAGGGCGTCGATCGAAGTGACGAGGACGTTGCGCTGCGTGTCCTCGGAGATCACCAGAGGGTCGTCCATCACCTGGCGCGGCGAGTCGAGAATGAGCTGGTTGATCTCGGCGCCCTCTTCGATGTCGAGTTGGCGCGACAGCTCGCGGGAAATCGCGAAGGGATCGGTCGTCGGCGTGTCGCCTGCGTCGGGCACGGCTAGCTCCACTTCAGGGCGCGCTTGCGCCATTCATAGAGAAGGCCCAGGGTGATGATGAAGACGAAGACGGCGACCGCGCCAAAGCCGAACCACTCCAGCCCGCGCGCGTTGACCGCCCAGGGGAAGAGAAAGACGGCCTCGATGTCGAAGATGAGGAACGAGAGGGCGAAGTAGTAGTAGCGGAAGTTGAAGCGCACCCAGGAGCCGCCGACGGTGCGGACGCCGCACTCGTAGGTGTCGTCCTTGACGCTGTCCTTGACCTGCGGCTTGACGCCGATGACGGTGAGGAAATAGGGGATGAGCAGCATGCTCAACGGGATCCCCGTGGCGAAGATGAGGAAGATCCCGATGAAGCCGAACTCGCTCACGACGGCCCCCAATACGTGAAGCGCATTAGATGAATCTCGCGATGCCTCTTTTTAGAAGTAACGCGGCCGCTCCATGCACGCCTGAAGTGCGGGCGCTCAATGTAGCACAGGCCCCTGGGCCTTTCAAGTGAATTTTTTAACAAAGTGCCGAGCTAGGCATCCTTCGCGGCGCGCTCCTCGAAGACCTCCGACGCCACGCGCAGCGCGTTGCCCGCGCAGGGCCAGCTGGCGTAGAAGGCCATCATGAGCATCACCTCGGCGACCTCGTCTTGGGTGCAGCCGTTGTTCAGCCCGAGATGGACGTGGGCGCGGATCTGGTCGGTGCGGTAGAGGGCGGTCAGGGCCGCGATCACACACAGGCTCCGCTCGCGGTGGGTCAGTTCGGGCCGGTCCCAGATTTCGCCAAACAGCAGGTCGTCGGTGATCTCTCCGTAGCGCGGGGCGATCTTGTCGTACATCGCCCGCGCCCTTCTCGGCAGTCCGCGCATGGTGCGCCTCCTCGGCCCGGTCGGGCCGCCGCCATTCTACCCACGGGCAGGCGAGCCTGGCGGCCACCAACGCACATTTCGTAAGGGTCTCCGGCGGGCGAAAGCATGGCGCGCGGGGCCTGTCGCGGTTCGTTTTGGGCGCAGCTCTACCTTTGTGTTTTTTGCGCCGGCGAGGCCCCGAAGGGCCTCCCGGCGCGGGTCGCACACTCCCTCACGGGAGGCGCGCGCCGGGCCAACGCTCAGTCGGATGGTCCGGCGCAAGGTGCACGCTCCCTCACGGGAGGCGCGCGCCGGGCACGTTAGTCGGATGCCCGGCGCAAGGTGCACGCTCCCTCACGGGAGGCGCGCGCCGGACGCGCTAGTCGGGCGGTCCGGCGCAAGGTGCACACTCCCTTACGGGAGGCGCGGGCGCCGGTGACGTCGTGGAGGGCGTTTCGGCGCGGGTGCACGCTCCCTTGCGGGAGGCGCTGAACATAGACTGTCCAATGCTCCACGGTCAGTACATATGTTCGTACCGTAACGATAAATCCCGCTGACAAGGGCTGTCAAGTGTCATGTGGCGCGAGAATTGGTTGTTTGGGGGCGCCGGAGGGAGGGCGATTCGTGGATCGCCCCTACAGGGGAGGCAGCAGAGGCAAGACCCTGCTTCAGCCCTGGACCATGCGGAGCAGGGTGTTGAGGCGTTGGACGTCGCGGGCGAGGAGACGGGCGAGCTCCTTGCCCGCGGCGAGACGGAAGGCGGCGGGGTCGGGGTGGGCGCGGGCGGCGAGGCGGACGAACGCCGCGGCGGCGTGGTCGGTGTCCGACGAGGCCGCATTGACCAGGTTGGCGAGATAGTGCGGCGAATGGGTGAACTCCCGCACCGCGGCGGCGGCGGCGACGTGGACGAAACCGTGCAGGCGGGCCGGCCTCGGCGGCAGGACGTGGGAGACGCCGCCTCCGTCCCGGTGCCCGACGACGACGGCGGAGAACTCGGCGCGCAGCAGTTCGGTCAGTTCGGGGTGCCGAGCACGCAGATCGGCCTCTGTGTCGGCGTCCTCGCCGAGGGCGGCGACGGGCCGCGACCGGTCGAGCCCGGTCGCGGCGGCGTGGTGGACGACACCGAAGATCTCGACACCTCCGTCGCTCGTGGTCACGAGGCTGCCCAGCGGCGGCGGGTCGGCGTTGCGGTAGCACTCGGCGGTGAACTCGCCGGTGGACGCCTCGATCACCTCGCCGGCCCGCGCTTCGCCGTCCCCATTCCGTCCATCGCTCGTCATCGATGCCTGCCTTCCTTCCTCTATATCGCCCGCGACCGCTTGCTGCGCGCCTTGCGCGAGCCCGACGTCGAAAGCCCCCGGCGCCGCATCGAGCCTTCGACCAGCGTCCAGAACGCGCGCTCGTCGGCACGGGAAACAACGGCGCGCTCGTGGGCCTCCTGCAGCGCGAGCGGGTAGCCACGGCCTTTCTCGCATTGATCGAGGACGGCGGCGTGCAGGAGGTCGAGCGAATCGGGGTCATCGGCGACCCATTGGGTCGTCTCGACGCGGGCGATCTCATCGCCGACGTTGACGTAGAAGAAGCGCACCTCGTGGGGCTCGTATTCCTCGACGATGCTCGACGCGCTGGCGAAGACCCGTGACCGCTCGCCGGATCCAAGCAGCTCGGCGAAGAGGTCGCGGTCCATCAGTCCGGCGACGGCTCCCTCGCACTCCCGCTTGCCGATGCCCTTGACGCAGATATTGTCGCAACCGGCAGTGGCGACCTCGTCGTGCGGGCAGGCGGCGACCCGCACCACATTCGCCACCTCCCTGGCCCCCGGGCGGCTGATATAGCTGCCGAAGGCGACCCGCCGGTGGCGGGAAACCTCGCGGAGGCGGGTGAGGGCGTCGACCAGGCCGTCGCGCAGGATGCGGTCGCGCACGTGCTCGGGGTGGCGCGAGAGCTGCCAGAGGACGAGGCTGCCGTCTAGGAGCGCGGCGACGGGCTCGGCACCGGGGTCGGCCTCGACGCGGTCGACAAGCGCCTGTGCCTCCATGGCGGTGCGCAGCAGGCCGACCAGCGGCTCGTCGACGGTCTGGTCGCGCATGCCGGCGGGATCGGCCCAGACCATGTCGGACGGCTTACTGAACAGCGCCGGCTCGCCGAAGAGCTCGGCGGCAGGCTCGGCGCCGTAGCGCAGCCGGATGCCCCCCACGTTAATGAGGTAGCACTGCGCCGCCTCGTGGCGGTCGAGGTGGATCTGCGAGCCGTCGGTGGCGAAGACGGTGTGGTCGGATGGGAGGGGCGGCGCGGGCGCAATATCGGCCAAGCCAGGCCGGAGGCCGCCGGGCGTTCCCGCCACGATCCAGGTCACACGGCGGCGCGGCGGACCGGCGGCCTCAATGCGGCGGAGGAGCTCGGACTCGTCGAGCCCCGACAAGGTCGGGTCACGGAGCACGGCGGCGGCGCTGTCGAGGCGGCCCCGCCAGGCGTCGAAGCCGTCGTCGAGGCCGCGGGTCATGCCCTCCACCTGGGAGACGGTGCGGTGCAGGTCGAGCGGCGTCATGGTCTCTCGTTCCTGGCGGCTCGGCTCATCGCAGCACTCGCTCGTCGCCCTGCCGGCGCGTGATCCGGGTCTGGTCGAGGTATTCGAGGAAGGCGAGCACGTACTTGCGGCTGCTGCCGAACATGTCGCGGACCTGCCCCACCGTAATCGTCCCTTCCTCCCGCAGGCGGGCCACGACCCTGCCGCGCATCTCCTCGAAGGCGGCGGCGGCGAAGACGACGTCCGGCGCGGCACGGACGACCTTGCCCTCGTCGAGCAGGTAGGCGAGCAGCTCGGGGTCGAGCTTGGCCTCGGGCGGCGGGCTGTAGGGCGACGATTCCAGCGCGGCGAGATACCGGTCGATGTCGGCCTGCTGTGAGGGCGAGACGGACGGCTCGCGCCCCGGCAGGTGGAGGAGCGAGCCGCGTTCCGCGACGTCGCCGCGCGCCTCCAGCGCTTCAAGCACGAGACCGAATTGGGCGGGATTCAGGTTGAGGCGGCTCCGGACTTCCTCCTTCGCCATGCCGCGCCGGGCCGGGTAGCGCGCGTGGAAGTCGCCGAGAAGGCCGGCAAGCTTCCGCCCACGGCCCGCGAGGCCGTGCTCGGTGTGGATGTAGGAGTCGGGGCCGAGCTTGCCGTCCCCAAGGTGCACCACCTCCCCCGATTCGACGAGGCGCGCGACGACGGCCTCCACCTCGGCCGCCGACATGTTCACCGTGTCCGGCAGACTCCTGACCTGGCAGGGCTCCTTGGCGGCGACGGCCTCGGCGACGAGCTCGGCGGGCGACCCAGCCTCGAGGACTTCGAGGCGGCCGATCACACTGCCGTCGAAGCGCCGGTGGCGCTTGGCCCGCGGCTCGATGATTTCGCCGCCGCCGACGGTGCCCCATGAGTTGCGCAGGATGAACAGGTCGCCTTTCACCAGGGCGACGGGCCGCTGCAGCTTCAACTGCGCGAGGCCGGTCTCCCCCGGCCCAAGCTCGTCGCTCTGGAGGAGGCGGAAGCGCGCCGGGGTCTCGGACGTACCGGTGTGGAAGAGCACGGTGGCGTTGTGCTTCAGCGGGGCCGGCGCATCCTTGACCATCCGCACGCGGGCGTCGACGGCTTCGGTGGCGGCGAGCCAGCCCGGCCCGGCCACGACGTCGCCGCGGCTGACCTCCTCGTGGCCGATGCCGCTGATGTTGACGGCGAGGCGCCGTCCGGGCCCGGCCTCGTCGAGCTTCTTCCTGTGCGTCTGCAAGCCGCGGATGCGGCCCCGTAGACCCTTGGGTACGACCTCAATCTCTTGGCCCACGGAAAACGAGCCGTCCGACAGCGTGCCGGTCACGACGGCGCCGAAGCCGGTCATCACAAACGTGCGGTCGACGGGGAGTCGGGGGCGGCCCAAGTCCTTGCGCGGCTCAGTCTCGGCGAGAAGGTCGGCGACGGTCTGCTTGAGTTCTTCGAGGCCCTCGCCGGACATCGCCGAGGCTGCGACCATGGGCGCGCCTTCCAACGCCGTGCCCTCCAGGGCCTCGCGGACGTCGGCGCTCACGAGTTCGAGCCAGTCGTCGTCCACAAGGTCCTTCTTGGTTAGCACGACGAGGCCTCGGTCCACCCGCAGCAAATCGAGGATGGCGAGGTGCTCGCGCGTCTGGGGCATGACACCCTCGTCGGCGGCCACGATGAGCATCGCGAGGTCGACGCCGCCGACGCCGGCGAGCATGTTCTTGACGAGGCGCTCGTGGCCCGGCACGTCGACGACTCCGACCTCCTCGCCGTTGGGGAGGCGGAGCCAGGCGAAGCCGAGATCGAGCGTCATCTCACGCTCTTTCTCTTCTTTCAGCCGGTCGGGGTCGATGCCGGTGAGCGCCTTCACCAGCGTCGATTTTCCGTGGTCTACGTGGCCCGCCGTGCCGATGACGTACATGCCGGTTCCTACGGGGCAGAGAATACCACCGCGGGCGGGCCGGAGGCAGGCGTCGGGCTACGCCTCGCCTGGGAGGAGGCGGGCGAAAAGCTCGTTGCTGAGGAGCCGCCCCTTCGAGGTGAGGCGGACGGCGCCGGCGGCGCGCTCGACCATACCGTAACTCTCGAACTCGTCAAGGACGGACGCCGCCTCAGGTGGCACTTCGGCCTCGGCCAAACCCGAGTCGAGGCGCAGTTTGAGGATCGCCGCCTCCGCCGCAAGCTCGGCGTCGTCTAGCGTCCTGCGATCTTCGACGACGGGACTTTTCTCAATGGCGGTCCTCATCTCGGTGCTCGACGGCGCCGGGGGCGGTTGCCGGAGGCGCCGCACGTACTCGGCGGGCGGCCTGATGTTCCAGAACCGCACCGGCGGCAGGTAGGAGTGTGCGCCCGGCCCAAAGCCGACAAATGGGCCGTTCTCCCAGTAGGTCAGGTTGTGCCTCGACGCGCGGCCCGGCTTCGCCCAGTTCGAGATTTCGTAGTGCTCGTAGCCAGCCTCGGCCAGACGCCGCTCGGCGAGCTCGTACATCTCGGCGGCCAGGTCGGGGTCGGGCGTGGGGACGCGTCCCGCCTCCACGTCGTGGTGCAGCGGCGTTCCTTCTTCGATACCCATGGCATAGAGCGACACGTGCTCCACGCCGAGCGAGGCCGCGCCCTCCAGCGACTCCTCCCACTGCGCCACCGTCTGCCGCGGTAGGCCATAGATGAGGTCGACCGAGACATTGTCGAAGCCGGCCTGCCGCGCCCGCGCCACGGCCGCGACGGCCTCGGGGGCCGAGTGGCGGCGGGTCAGCAAGGCAAGCTCATCGTCGCGCAGGCTCTGGACGCCGAAGCTGAGCCGGTTGATTCCCGCCTCCCGCCAGGCATCGAGGCTGTCCGCCGCGGCGTCGCCGGGGTTCACCTCCACCGTGATCTCCGCGTCCTCCTCGACGCGAAAGGCGCCGCGGACAGAGTCGAGGATGCCGGCGAGCTCGGCGGGAGGCAGCCACGACGGCGTCCCGCCGCCGAAGAAGATCGACCCCACCTCAGGCCGCCCGAGCGCGCCGCTCCAATAGGCGGCCTCATGTTTGACCGCCTCGAGGTAGCCGGGGATCAGACGCTCGATGCGCTCGTAGGTATTGAAGTTGCAGTAGGCGCACTTCGTTTCGCAGAACGGGACGTGGATGTACAGCGCGACGGTCATGCTCTCGGACGGACGCGGCTCTCTGGCGCCGCCGGAGCCAGCATACTATTCTTGCTACGCCGGAGCTCGCCGCTTCTCCCACTGCCAGTCGAGGCCCGCTCATGCCCTGCTACCTGTTCTACGGCGACGATGACTTCTCCGCCTACGAGGCCTACCGGCGCGTCGCCGCCGATCTTGGCCCCGCCGAGGAGCTGGTCACCAACACCGCCACGTTCGACGGCGAGCAGGCATCGTTCGGCGAGGTCGCCATGGCAGCCCAGGCGATGCCCTTCCTTGGCACGAAGCGGTTAGTGGTCGTCGAGGGTCTGGGGCGGCGGCTCGCGGCGAGAGGCAGGAAGGCGGCGAACGAGGAGGACAAGGACGGGCTGAAGGACTGGGCGGGACTCGCCGACCTGGTAGGCGGACTGCCGCCGACCACCGTGCTCATCTTCCTCGACGGTGCGCTAACGGCGGGCAACGCCTTGATCAAGGCCGTCCGCGCCGCCAAGGGCGAGGTGAAGCTCTTCAACCCCTTGAGAGATCGGGAAGTCGCCGGGTGGATCGCAGACCGGGCCAAGAGCAAGGGTGCGAGCATCGCCGGCCCCGCCGTCCAGATGCTCGCCGCTCTCGTCGGCGGTAACCTGCGCCTGCTGGACGGAGAGATCGACAAGCTGGCCACCTACGCCCAAGGCCGCACGATCGAGCGGGACGACGTCGAAGCGCTGGTCTCCCAGGCCAAAGAGACGAGCATCTTCGAGCTGGTCGACGCGGTGGCGACGCGGCGGCAGGGTCCGGCGATGCGGGCGCTGGAGCGGCTGCTGACGCAGGGCGCGCCGCCGCCGGTGGCGATGACGATGCTGGCGCGGCAGCTGCGGCTCATGACGCAAGTCAAGGCGCTCGCCGCCCGCAACGCCGGGGACGACGAAATCATGGCCGCCCTCGGCACGCGCTCCGACTTCGTGGTGCGCAAGACGAAGGAGCAGGCGCGCAGCTACAGTCTCGACGCGCTGAAGCAGCTCTACGAGCGGCTGCTGGAGACCGACCTCGCGATCAAGACCGGCGCGGTGTCGGACGAGCTCGGCCTCGAAATGTTCGTCGCGGAAGCAAGCGCGCCCACTCCCCCTACACCCTCTCCCGCCGGGAGAACCACCCCTTAAGCCTCTCCCCCTCTGCGGGAGATTGAGAGAGGGCACGCGCCGCCAGGCACGTCGGAGGGGCGGATTGGGGAGGTCCCTCCTCTCCCGCTGGGAGAGGGTTGGGGTGAGGGCGGGGAGTGGGGAGGGGGCGCCAACATCCACGGAGCCGTCAACGTCAGTTACGCAACAGGGCTCCGCCGGGAGAGGGCGGCGCTAGTGCCCCGGTCACCGCAGGCGGGCGGCGCGGAACCGTCCTGCTTTGACCTCATCGATGAAGTCGCCGAGCCTCAAGACGGGGCCCTCGAACTCGGTCGCGCAGACGCCTATGTCCTCGGGGTCGTGGGTATCGCTGCCGCCGAATGAAGGCAGGCCGGTGAACTCGCAGAGGGCCGCCGAAAACTCGTTCTGACGATCGCTGCCCCGGCCGTTGAGCGACTCAACACCCTCCGTCAGACGGAAGGCCGCATTCTCGGTCGCCGCCCGCCGCACCTGCTCGTCGAAGGGCAGCGCCCACGGCTCGGACTCGTCGGTGTAGGCGCGGCGGTAGGGGTGCACCACGAGCAGGACGCCGCCGGCGCGGTCGACGTACTCCCGCAGGAAGGCGGTCCGGTGCATCCCGTAGACGTAGGCGTCGATGCCGAAGACGAGGACGTGACCCTCCTCGGTCGTGATCTCGCAGCCGGGGATGATGGTGAAGTCGTGCCGCTTCGCCAAGTCCTCAGCGCGGCGGAGGTCCCAGAACTGGTCGTGCTCGGTCAGGCAGAGGCCGTCGAGGCCCGCCGCCTTGGCCCCGTCGACAAGCTCGTCCGGGGTAAGCGTGCTGTCCCACGACTCCAGGGAGGTATGCGCGTGCAGGTCGATGAGCATCCGTCCGAGTCTCCCACCGCGCCGAAGGGGCCGTCAAGGAAGGGGACACCGCCCTATACTGTGGCCGAATCCGACCCATTGGAGACCCGGATGGCCGCCGGCCCGCTGCCCCTCGCTCCGTACCGAGTCCTTGATCTGACCGAGCGGTTCGGGTCACTGTGCGGGCGAATCCTCGGCGACCTGGGGTCGCAGGTCATCAAGATCGAGCGGCCGGGCGGCGACCCGGCGCGGCGTCTGCCCCCCTTCGCCGACGGCCTTCCCGGCCCCGACACCGGCCTCTCGTGGTGGGCGTCGAACTACAACAAGGAGTCGGCCGTCCTCGACCTCGGCACCGACGACGGGCGAGCGGTCCTCACGGCGCTGGCGGCGGCGTCCGACTTCGTCGTCGAGTCGTTCCCGCCGGGGCGGTTGGCGGAGATGGGTCTCGACTACGAGCGCCTCCGCCGGGTCAATCCCAGCCTGGTCTGGGTGTCGATCACGCCGTACGGCTCCGAGGGGCCACGCGCGGGCTGGGCCGCCGATGACATCACCCTCATGGCCGTCGGCGGGTGGATGCACCTCGCCGGCAACGAGGACCGAGCGCCGCTGCGGTGCTCGGCGCCCCAAGCCGATCCCCAGGCGGGAGTCCAAGCCGCGATGGGCGCGATGATCGCGCATCACCGGCGCCGGCTGACGGGGCGCGGCCAGCGCGTCGACGTCTCGATGCAGGCGGCGATTGTAAACACGCTGATCGAGATTCCGGCCATGTGGGAGGTGGGCGGCAAGATCGCGCGACGCGGCGTTCGTAGCGAGTGGGGCCCCTTGATGCAGCGCTGGCTGTTCGCGTGCAAGGACGGCTATGTGACTTGGAAGTGGTTCGTCGACCGGGGGCGGGGACGGCGCAACCGCGGCCTCATGGAGTGGATGCGGGATGAGGGTGAGGACGACGGCGTCGCCGACTGGGACTACGAGGGGCTAACGCTGTACAAGCTCACGCAGGAGCAGGTCGACCACCTGGAGGACACAGTGCAGTGCTTTCTCTCGAAGCGGACCAAGGCAGAGATCTACCGCGAGGCGTTGGCGCGGCGGTTCCTGAGCTTTCCTGTCCACACCCCGGAAGACATCGTGGCCGACCCCCAGATGCAGGCCCGCGGCTTCTTCCGCGCCTTGCAGCATCCTGGGCGCGAGGCCCCCGTCCTCTACCCTGGGCCGTTCGTCGTCAGCACCGCCGCCGACTACGCGCCGCGCCTGCCCCCGCCGCGACTCGGCGAGCATACCCTCGACGCCCTCGCGCTGGCGGGGATCGGCCGCGGCGAGGCCGTCACGCTGCGCGGGGCAGGAGTAATCTAGGAACTCCTCAGGAGAGGGAGAAGACCAGCAACGAAGGAGGCGTCATGATCGTCAGCACTACCGAGAGCATACCGGGCCGCGAAATCGTCGAAGTCCTTGGCCTGGCGCGGGGGAACATCGTCCGGACCAAGCACTTTGGCCGCGACATCCAGGCCGCCCTGAGGAGCCTCATCGGCGGCACCGTGGGCGGCTACACGGAGATGCTCACCGAGTCCCGTGACCAAGCGACAAAGCTCATGCTCCAGGATGCCGAGGCGCAAGGCGCCGACGCCGTCGTGAACGTGCGCTACACCACCAGCGCCGTCGCGGCCGGCATGTCGGAGCTCTTGGCCTACGGCACCGCCGTCAAACTCAAGTAGCCGCGTTCGCCCGCGAAGCCACGGCAAGGAACGCCGAGGAGGCCAGGATGAGCGACTGGCAAAAGTACCACGTAGAGGCCCGCCTCCGGGAAATCCTCAGAGGAAACCCCTACGACGCGCACGGCCATCACCTCGGCCGCTCCTTTCTCACCGGCTATCAGTTGGCCATCGAGTACGACCGGCGTTGGCCGGAGCTCCGGGCCGACAAGGGCTGGCCGCTCGGCAGCGCCGGGTCGGGCGGCCGCGCATCGCTGGCGCAGTTCCTGGCACGCGGGCTGTCGAGGGAGATCGGCAACGGGAACCTGACCGACGTCGAGGGCGGCTTCCTGTCCCTGCGCGGCGCGACCGTGCAGTTCAACGGCCCAGACGGCCCCATTCGGCCCTCGGTGAACAATCCGGCGATCTTCCGGCTCCGCGAATGACAACACAACCGATAACAGGCGCCCTCGACGGCGTGAAGGTAGCCGACTTCGCTTGGGCCGTGGCGGGGCCGCTGGTCACCAAGGTGCTCGCGGTCCACGGCGCGACGGTGGTCAAGGTCGAGACCAACCACCGGCTCGACGGCACCCGCGTCGGGCCGCCCTTCGGCGGCAAGCCGAGCCGCAACCGCTCCGCCTACTACACGGACATCAACCCCGGCAAGCTCAGCATCACGCTCGACCTGCGCAAGCCGGAGGGGATCGAGGTCGCCAAGCGCCTCTGCCGCTGGGCCGACGTGGTAAACGAGAATTTTAGTCCCGGCGTCATGGCCCGCTGGGGCCTGGGCTACGACGACCTCGCCGCCGAGAACCCGTCGATCATCATGCTCAGCTCGTCGATGCAGGGCGCCGACGGCCCTCGCGCCACTCACCCCGGCCTCGGGGCGACGCTGGGGGCGCTCGTGGGCATCAACCACTTCACCGGCTGGCCCGACGCCGAGCCTGTCGGCGTCGCCCGCCCCTACACCGACACCATCGCGCCGTGGTTCGGCGCCGTCGCGGTGCTCGCCGCGCTCGAACACCGCGACCGCACCGGCGAAGGGCAGCACATCGACCTCTCGCAGTACGAGGCGACGACGCACATGATCGCCCCCGCCTTGCTCGACCACACCGTCAATGGCGCCTCTACGGGGCGCGTGGGGAACGGCTCCCCCGGCGCGGCGCCCTACGGCGCCTATCGCTGCCGCGAATCCGAGGGGGCGCCGGACGGCGGCCAGGGCGAATGGGTCGCGATCGCGGTGACGTTGGAGGAGCAGTGGGAAGGGTTCAAGCGCGCGCTTGACGGGGAAGCCTGGGTCGAAGAGGGTCGCTTCCAGACCGCCCTGGGGCGCGTCGCCGCGGGCGAGGAGATCGACGCCTTGGTGGAGGGGTGGACCTCACGCCGAACCGCCAGCGAGGCCGCCGACTTGCTTCAATGCCACAGCGTGCCCGCCGCCAGCGTCGCCGACGGGCGCACCCTCCACGCCGACCCCCAGCTCGCCCATCTTGGCGTCCTCGCCAAGGTCGACCACCCCCGCATCGGCCCGCACCACGTCACCCACCCAGCCTTCCGCCTCAGCGAGACCCCCGCGGCCATCGGGAAAGGCGCGCTCATCGGCGAGCACACCGAGCACGTCCTCAAGGACTTTCTCGGCCTGTCGGCCAACGAGTACGCCGCCCTCGAAGCCGCCGACGCGCTGCAGTAGTCGTAGGCACAACACGCCGCCGTCCTATACTGCCGCCTATGACAGTTGTCGTGCACAACGAGTCCGGCAGCGATCTCTACCTCGTCTCCTGCGTCAGCGCGAAGCGTTCGACGCGGACAAAGGCGAAGGACCTCTACGTGTCGCCCTTGTTCGTCAAGGCGCGCACCCACGTCGAGAAGATGGAAAAGCCGTGGTTCGTTCTCTCCGCTCAGCACGGCCTCCTGCACCCGGAGACGGTGATTCCTCCCTACGAACAGACACTGAACGCGATGGGCGTCGCCGCGCGCCGAGCGTGGGCGCGCAAGGTGCTCGGGCAGCTTGAGCCACACCTCGCCGGTGTTCAATCCGTCATCTTCCTGGCTGGCCAACGATACCGTGAGCACCTCGAAACTCCCTTGCGCAGACGGGCCATCGCCGTGACCGCGCCGATGCAAGGTCTCCGCATCGGCGAACAATTGTCATGGCTCGACCGCCACCTTTGGTTATGACCAGCCGAGCCGCCGACACCGCCCGCTTCTACGAGCTGCTCGACCGCCTCGAATCGCGTGTCGGTGGCGCCCGCGTCCTAGTCAACTGCAACGGCAAGATGAACTGGCCGCGGCGGGGCGTCTACTTCTTTTTCGAAGACGGCGAGGCTCACTCCCGCCCGGGAAGCGGACGCAGGGTCGTCCGAATCGGGACGCATGCATTGACAGAAGGTTCCCGGTCGACTCTCTGGAACCGGCTGTCGCAGCACCGTGGATCGGCGCGATCCCGCAGCGGCAATCACCGTGGGTCGATCTTCCGGTTGTTGATCGGCGCTGCACTCGCCGAGCGGGGAGACCTTCCCCGGCCGGCGTCCTGGGGGATCGCCTCCGACCTCGGCGCGGCGGCCCGACGGTTCGGCGTAGACCGGGCCACAGTCAAGCAGGAGGAGGCCGCTCTCGAGGTCTTGGTCAGCCGCACCATCGGTGCCATGCCGTTCCTGTGGCTGAACGTCAACGACGCGCCTGGTTCCGGCAGCGAGCGCACTTTCATCGAACGCAACACCATTGCCTTGCTTAGCAGCTACAACGAGCCGTCGCCCGACCCTCCTTCCCCGGACTGGCTCGGGCATCACAGCGACCGCGCACCCGTGCGCCGCTCCGGCCTGTGGAACAACCGCCACGTCGACGAGGGCTACGACCCCTCCTTCCTGGACGTGCTGGAGCAACGCATTACCGAGACCGAGCCCCCATAGGTCGGGTGCTCCAACTGAACACCGCCCCGGCACGGCGTATCATGTCCGCCATGCCGCCCGCCCAGCCTCCCTCTGGCCTCCTTTCCGGCGTGCGCGTCGTCGAGTACGGGCGGAACATCACCGCGCCGTTCGCGGGGAAGATGCTCGCCGACCTCGGCGCGGAGGTGATCAAAGTCGAGTCGCCGGAGGGGGACCCGGCCCGCTCGCTCGGCCCGTTCCAGGGCGACGTGCCGGACCCCGAGGCCGCCGCCCAGTTCATCTACCTCAACGGCAACAAGCGCGGCGTCACCCTTGACCTCGACCGGCCGTCGGGCCGCTCGCTGCTCCACGACCTGCTGCGCAGCGCCGACGTCTTCCTCGAAAACGCGGAGCCCGGCGAGATGGAGGCGCGGGGCCTCAGCTACTCTCTGCTCGCGCCGGCCCACCCACGGCTCATCGTCACGTCGGTGCGACCCTTCGGGCTTACCGGGCCATACCGCGATTTGCTCGGCTCCGACCTGATCACCTGGCACGCTTCGGCGCTGGGGCACCGGTACCTCGGCGAGCCCGACCGCGAGCCGTTGCGCAGCGGCGGCTCCTTCGCCAGCTACTACGCCGCGGTTAACGCCGCCGCGGCGACGCTACTCGCTCTCCGCGCCCCCGCCGCGGCAGGGCGGGGGACGCAGGTCGACATCTCCGTCGCCGACGTGCTTGCGGTAGGCATTCTGGGCTACGGGCTGGTCGCCCTCTACCACGAGCGCGGTCTCTCCGCCCGGCGTCCTGGAAACAGTCAGAGGCTGGGCGTCCCCGCCGCCATGCTCCCCTGCCGCGACGGCTACGTCTTCATCTTCGCCTCGGAATCCTACATGTGGGACGGCCTGGTGAAGGCGATGGGCGACCCTGAATGGGCCCAGGCCGACATCTTCAAGGGCCACTACCGCGACCGCTCCCGCTACGGCCCAGAGGTCTACGGAATGATGCAGGAGTGGCTCGACGCGACGGGGAAGGAGGAGATCTTCCAACGCTGTCAGGAGAACCGCGTCCCCTCGACCGCGGTCTACGACATGGCCGAGGTGCTCGACAACGCCCACCTTGCCGAGCGCGGCTTCTTCGTGACCACGTCGCATCCGGTCACCGGCCCGGTGCGCCAGCCGGGCGCGCCGTACAAGCTCGGTGCTGCGCCGTGGGGGTTGCGGCGGCCCGCGCCGCGACTCGGCGAGCACAACGACGAGGTCCTGCGCGGGGGGCTCGGACTTGGGCAGACCGCCCTGACCGATCTCCGGCGCGCGGGCGTCGTCTAGGCCGCGCCAACCTTGTGGGATACTAGTCTCATGCAAGAAAAGCTACCGGGCGAGATCGAAGGTTGGACCGAGGCAGACTCGCAGCTCTTCCTCGATCACGGCATCCGGTACACCCCCCATCGGCGGGTGATGATCGAGGCGCTTCGCGACCTCATACCCAGCGACGGCGGCAGGCCCCGCCACGTCGTCGAGCTTGGCGCAGGCGGTGGAACGCTCGCCCAGGCCGTGCTCGACCGCTTTCCGGAGTGCTCATACACCGCGCTCGACGGCTCGGACACGATGCTGGAGAAGCTGCGCGGCGCCCTTGACGGCTACGGCGACCGGGCCTCGGCGCGGTGGTTCAAGCTGGAAGAGAAGCGGTAGCGGCGCGAGCTGCCCTCGTCACTCGACGCCGTCCTCGCCTCCCTCGTCCTGCACCACCTCACGGCGGACGGCAAGCGCGAGCTTTTCCGAGATGTCGCCATGCGCCTGGAAGCCGGCGGCGCGCTGCTCATCTGCGACATCGTCGAGCCCGCCAACGACCGCGCCCGGGCCGTCTACGCCGACCAGTGGAACGAGACCATCCTGGAGCAGACCGGTCAGGAGGGCCTGCGCTTCTTCCGCAATTCCAAGTGGAACTACTACGAGCTCGGCGCCATCGACCCCTACGACAAGCCCTCACCGCTCGCCGCTCAGCTTCGGTGGCTGGAAGATGCGGGCTTCCGTCAGGTCGACTGCTTCTGGATGCACGCGGGTCACGCCATCTACGGCGGCTACAAGTGAAGCGTGACTTCACCATCGCGGACTTTCCCGCCGACGACGAAGGTCTCGTCCGCGAGGCTGCCGCCATGCTCGTCCGCGAATTCGCCGAGCATTGGCCGAAGGCGTGGCCCACCATCGGCCCCGCAATCGATGACGTGCGGGAGGTGCTCGGCGCCGGCCGCATCTGCCGCGCCGCCCTGTCTGATGAGACCGGCCATCTCGTCGGCTGGATCGCCGGCACCCCCACCTACGACGGCCATGTCTGGGAGCTCCACCCCCTTGTCGTCTCCAGCGAATGGCGTGGTGGGGGAATCGGCGCGGCGCTCGTCGAAGACCTCGCCCGCTTGGCGCGGAAGCGGGGCGGCCTGACTCTCTGGGTCGGCAGCGACGACGAGGACGACATGACCTCGCTCGCCGGCGTCGACCTCTACGACGATCTGTTCGAACGCCTGCAACGCATCCGCAACCTGAAGGGCCACCCCTACGAGTTCTACCAGAAGCTCGGCTTCAGCATCGTCGGCGCCATCCCCGATGCCAACGGCTACGGCAAGCCCGACATCCTTCTGGCCAAGCGTCTGAGCGGCGGCCCATGACAGAGCGCCGCGCCACGACGCAGCCGCTCGCCGGGGTGCGCGTCGTCAACCTGGGCTGGATCTGGGCCGCGCCGGCCCTTGCCGGGGCGATGGCCGACATGGGCGCCGACGTCATCAAGGTCGAGACGGGGCGCCGCGTCGATAACACCCGCCGCAGCGGCGCGCTCTACAAGGACGTGCCGCTCCTTAATCACTCTTCGCTGACGCTGCTGCGGGGGCAGCGCAGCGTCACGCTCGACCTCGCCAAGCCGGAGAGCCGCGGCGTCGCCCTGGAGATCATTGCCGCCTCCGACATCGTGGTGGAGAACTACCGGCCGGACACCGTCGCGCGCTGGGGCCTCGACTACGAATCGGTGCGCCGCGCCCGGCCCGACGTCATCATGCTCTCGCTCTCCGCCGGCGGGCAGACCGACCCGCTGAGCAAGATCACCACCTTCGGCTCCACGCTCTCCTGCCTCACAGGGCTCGACAGCATCCAGGGCTACTTCCAAGACGAGCCCCAGGCCTTCGGCACCGCGCACATCGACCCGCTGAACGCCTACTTCGGGCTCACCGCGGCGCTCTCCGCCCTCCGCTACCGCGAGCGCACGGGCCGGGGGCAGTACATCGACCTCGGCCAGTGGGAAGCCACCACGACTCTGTTCGGCGCGCCGATGCTCGACTACCAGTGGAACGGCCGCGTGCAAGGAACAATGGGCAACCGCGACGTGGCGATGGCCCCCCACGGCGTCTACCCGGCGCGGGGCGAGGACGCTTGGATCGCCGTCGCGGTCGAGAACGAGTCGCAGTGGCGCGCCTTTCGGGACGCGCTCGGCGACCCCGCATGGGCTCGCGAGCCCCGTTTCGCCGACATGTACCGCCGGCTGCGCAACCAGGACGCCCTCGACGCCCGCATCGCGGGGTGGACCCGGCACCGTGACGCCCGTGAGACGGCGATGATGCTACAAGGCTCCGGAGTCCCCGCCTTCCCCGTGCTGAGCGACGCTGAGGCCTTCGACGATCCGCACTACACCGCCCGTGGCGGCTGGGTCGAGGTCGACCACCCCTTCGGCAAGATGATGCTCAACGGCATCCCCTGGAAGGTCGACGGCGCGCCGGGCGAGGTCCGCAAAGCGGCCCCGCTCCTCGGCGAGCACAACTACGACGTCTTCCGCGAGCTGCTCGGCATGTCCGCCGGGGAGACGGCGCGCCTGGAAGCGGCGGGTGCCATCGCCTAACGTGCGGCACGGTCGAACCTGACAAGCACCAATTGCGAGGCAAGTCCGGCGCTCGGTATACTCAGCACACCATGGCAGACCAACCAAAGCCCCGCCCAAAGCCCGTCCCGACGCTGCCGCCGCCGACTCGCATCAGGGTGCCCGACCTCAAGGACTTGAAGGCGAAGAAGTAGGGCCCGCCTACAGCGCAAGCAAGGCTGAGAGCACGATGCTCAGCGCTTGCGGCCCCGCCAGATACGGCAGCTTCCGCACCGCGGCGGCCTTTGCCGCCAGACCCCGCTCGTTCCGCTTGTAGGCCTCTTCCATGTGGATCAAGACTTCCGTCTTGAACCGGTCCGGCTCTACGTCCCAGTAGAACTCACGTATCGTCTCCGGGCGGTCCAGCGTCTCGTAACCCCTGATGCCAAGCGCCCTGACGGCTAACACAACCAAGATGACGTAGAGGGCCATCGCGACGATCGACAAAGCCAGGGCCGGTAGGGGCACGGATTCGCTCTGAGAGAAAGGCAGCGATATGCCCACGCCAAGCACGAGCGTAGCGATACTGAAGAACGCCGCCGCCTTTGTATCGAACGCATCGGCCGCCCGGCTCTGGTCGTAGAGCACGTCCTTCACCCAGTCGAACGCCAAGTCAAGGCTCGGCGGCGGCCCCTCGTTCTGCTGTTCCAGTGTTCGCCTCCACGCTAAGCAGCGGCGCGAAGACTATCGAGGCCGCGGCGGCACGCGCAAGGACGGCGTGTCGCGGCCCCGCGCTATGGGAAGCGGAAGCGAGTGGCCGTCTTCGGAAAGTCGGTCTCGCGCCAGGCTAGGACGACCTTCGGGCTGAGGCGGAAACCGACGGCGCCCTCCATGCCCTCGGGACGGAAGTCGTACTTCTGCTCATAGGCGTCGGCGTAGCGCTCGCGGAGGTCATCGCCGTTCATCGGCGTGGCCACGCCCTCGACGATCACCACGTCGTCGCCGCTTTCGAGGTGCACCGCCGCCCAGGGCTCACGGGCGAGGTTGAGCGCCTTCACCGCGTTCACGTCGGCGTCGAACATGACGGCGTCGTCGAGCCACAGGCCCCACACGGGCGTGACGTGGGGCCGTCCGTCGGCCCGCGTGGTGGCGACCCAGTAGTTGCGCGCCGCGGCCAGCCGGTCGGCGACGTCTCTCCACTCGACCATGCCGCCGGCCTCCGCCGGCTCGATGCCGTAGACCGGCGGCATCTGGGGGCGGTCTCGCAACGGTTCTGAGGCAGGCATCGCATCTCCCTTGGCGGCGGCATCCGCAGGTATCGCGCCTATCATAGCCCGCCGGCACCCGCTCCCGGCGGCATCCCAAGCCTGTCCACTTCAGGTAGAAGGCCGCTCGGGGCCGGTTGACACCGGAGGGACCGCTCCCTATACTGAGTAGTTGCACTATTCGTCGAAGCGCCCCTCTGGAGGGAGCGCATCGAGGGGAAGGCATTTGACCCACACCACCTAACACTTCGGCCCAGATGTTGCTGAGCGCATCGGCTCGGTGGAACATCGAGCCGATTTTTTTCGCCCCGAAGCGGCCATGCCGGGGCAACACACGACAGAGAGCCGGCCATCCTCGGCGGTTCCGGAGCCACGCTCCGAGGCCGCCGAGGGCGTCCGTCTCGGCGGAGTCCGGGCCTTCGAAGCAGCTGCTTCGAAGGCGCGCACGTTAACAACCGAAGAGAAATTACTTCTGAACGTCGAAGCTTCTCGTCGTGCCTTAATGTAGGTCAAGCTACTAAGGGCCAACGGTGGATGCCTTGGCGCCAAGAGCCGATGAAGGGCGCAGCAAGACTGCGATAAGCCTCGGTCAGCCGTCTAGCGGGCTTAGCCGGGGATTCCCGAATGGGGTAACCCCTCCAGCCGAAAGCTGGAGACTCCTAGCTGAACACATAGGCTAGTGAGGGGTAAGTGGGGGAACTGAAACATCTTAGTACCCCGAGGAAAAGAAAGTATTCCCTGAGTAGTGGCGAGCGAAAGGGGAACAGCCTAAACCTCGAGCACCTAACGGACTGGGGTCCTGTGTGTTCGGGGGGTTGTAAGACATCGCTGGTGATCCCCCAGGTGATCCAGGGAGTTACAAATCTCAACTCTAGACGAACGTTCCCTGGAACGGGCGGCCAAAGAGGGTGACAGCCCCGTAGACGAAAGGGTTGAGACTCCCGCGGTGTTCTTGAGTACCACTGGGGAACCGTGGAGCCTGGTGGGAATCTAGGGTGACCACGCTCTAAGGCTAAATACTCTTGGCGACCGATAGCGAACCAGTACCGTGAGGGAAAGGTGAAAAGAACCCCGGGAGGGGAGTGAAATAGACCTGAAACCGTTGGCCTACAAGCGGTTAGAGCCTTTCTTCGGAAGGGTGATAGCGTGCCTATTGAAGAATGAGCCAGCGAGTTGCTCGGATCGGCGTTAGGTTAAGGAACTCAGTTCTGGAGCCGAAGCGAAAGCGAGTCTGAATAAGGCGCTTAGTCGATTCGAGCAGACCCGAAACCGGGTGAGCTACCCATGGCCAGGGTGAAGTGAGTGTAACAACTCATGGAGGCCCGAACCCACGTTTTGTGCAAAAAGCGGGGATGAGCTGTGGGTAGAGGTGAAATGCCAATCGAACCCGGAGATAGCTGGTTCTCCCCGAAATGCATTTCGGTGCAGCCTTTGGTTTTAATCATGGGGGGTAGGGCACTGGATGGGCTAGGGGGCGTGAGCTTACCAAACCCAACCAAACCACGAATACCCATGATGGCATCCTTGGAGTGAGACAGTGGGGGATAAGCTCCATTGTCGCGAGGGGAACAGCCCAGACCATCAGCTAAGGTCCCTAAGTGAAAGCTCAGTGTGAAAGGAAGTCAGTTCCCAGAGACAGCCAGGAGGTTGGCTTAGAAGCAGCCATCCTTGAAAGAGTGCGTAATAGCCCACTGGTCGAGGTAACTGGCGCCGACAATTCAACGGGGCTCAAGCTTTCCACCGAAGCTATGGACTTGCACTTCGCAAGTGGTAGGGGAGCGTTCCCAGGGCATTGAAGCCGTCCTGTGAGGGGCGGTGGAGCGCTGGGAAGTGAGAATGCTGGCATGAGTAGCGTAATCACGGTGAAAACCCGTGACACCGAATGCCTAAGGTTTCCTACGCAACGTCAATCGACGTAGGGTCAGGCGGGCCTAAGGTGAGGCCGAAAGGCGTAACCGATGGACAGCAGGTCAACATTCCTGCCCCGCTCACGATCCGTTTGAGCTCAGGGGGGACGCAGGAGGATAGTCGGAGCGTGCCTATTGGACATGGTACGTCCCCAAACGTAGGCGAGGCCGCCGCAGGCAAATCCACGGCGGCCGTTCGAGCTGAGGTGCGGGGAGAGTCTTTCCCTCGGGAAGGGCGATTCCGGTGAGTTCACACTGCCAAGAAAATCCTCGGAGTTAGGGCCGTGAGCGTCCGTACCGCAATCCGACACTGGTAGGCAGTCTGAAATCAGATAAGGTGGACGAGAGAACCCTCGTTAAGGAACTCGGCAAAATTACCCCGTAACTTTGGGAGAAGGGGGGCTCCGCCGTGTGAAGGGACTTGCTCCTGGAGCACCGCGGAGCCGCAGATAATTGGCCCGGGCGACTGTTTAACAAAAACACAGGTCTCTGCCAAATCGAAAGATGAGGTATAGGGGCTGACGCGTGCCCAGTGCCGGAAGGTTAAGGAGAGAGGTGAGAGCTTTGAACCGAAGCCCCGGTGAACGGCGGCCGTAACTATAACGGTCCTAAGGTAGCGAAACCCCTTGTCGGGTAAGTTCCGACCCGCATGAAACGCGTAACGACTTGGGCGCTGTCTCAACGAGGGACTCGGCGAAATTGAAGTACCCGTGAAGATGCGGGTTACCCGCAGAAGGACAAATAGACCCCGTGAAGCTTTACTGCAGCTTGGCATTGACTCGGTGCTTGCGATGCGTAGGATAGGTGGGAGGCTTGGAACCCCGGCTTTCGGGCTGGGGGGAGCCAATGGTGAAATACCACTCTTCGTTTGTGCTTGGTCTAACCCGGACCGTATACCCGGTTCGGAGACCGTGCCTGGTAGGCAGTTTGACTGGGGCGGTCGCCTCCTAAACAGTAACGGAGGCGTCCAAAGGTTCCCTCAGGGCGGATGGAAATCGCCCGTGGAGCGCATTGGTATAAGGGAGCTTGACTGCGAGACCTACAAGTCGAGCAGGTGGGAAACCAGGGCAAAGTGATCCTACGGTTCCGTGTGGAAGGGCCGTGGCTTAACGGACAAAAGCTACTCCGGGGATAACAGGCTGATCGTGCCCAAGAGTTCACATCGACGGCACGGTTTGGCACCTCGATGTCGGCTCGTCGCATCCTGGGGCTGAAGGCGGTCCCAAGGGTCCGGCTGTTCGCCGGTTAAAGCGGTACGCGAGCTGGGTTCAGAACGTCGTGAGACAGTTCGGTCTCTATCCTCTGCGGGCGCAGGAAGTTTGAGAGGATCTCTCCTTAGTACGAGAGGACCAGGAGGGACCAACCTCTGGTGTGCCAGCTGTTCCGCCAGGAGCACCGCTGGGTAGCTATTGTTGGGAAGGGATAAGCGCTGAAAGCATCTAAGCACGAAGCCCACCTCAAGATGAGACTTCCAGTCCTTCTTTGGAAGGAGTAAGACCCCAGGAAGACTACCTGGTTGATAGGCGGCAGGTGTAAGCACAGCGATGTGTTCAGCTAAGCCGTACTAATCGGTCGAGGGCTTGACCTGCATTAAGTCACGCTGAGAAGCATCCGTTCCGTCGTACTTTTCTCTTCGGTAGCCGCCCACCCGACGCGGGGTGGAGCAGTGGCAGCTCGTCGGGCTCATAACCCGAAGGTCGCAGGTTCGAGTCCTGCCCCCGCTACCAACCATGCCCAACCAAGGCCCGAGGTCCATACCTCGGGCCTTTCCTTTGGGAATTATATCTCTATGCACACCGACAGAGGCCGAATCCCTCGGAAATTCGGGGCAATCCGCTCGACAAAGGCAAGCCACCGGCGTAGCATAAGGAAGCCATCAGGGAGGGCGATATGACCACCATTGGGGAGAACGTCGGCAATGAGATCGCAGGCCACCTGCGAGAGATCAAGGGCCAGCAGGCCGCCCAAAATGACCGGCTGACCGACATCGGCACAGGCATCGAGACGCTTATCGCTGGACAGCAGGAGGCGAACGCCACCTTGGGGCGGATGGACACCACCTTGGGGCGGATGGACACCACCTTGGGGGAGATTGCGAATACCCTGAAGGAAATCCGCGAAAACACGGCCAAAAACGCTTGACATTTCCGGCCCGTTGGTGTACACTGACACCATAATACAACAGGGTTGGGGACACATGGCGAAGGCAACAGCCAAGGCTCCGGGCAAGGCATACCGACAGGGAATCTCAATCGTAGACGCGGCCCGGCAATTCGGAGACGACACGCTTGCCGAGGCGTGGTTTGTGTCGCAGCGATGGCCGAACGGTATCCGCTGCGTCGATTGCGATTCCGAGAACGTCACTACCCGAAAGCCGACGGCGCGGCGGAAGACGCCGGCGTATCACTGCAACACCTGCAAGAAGGATTTCACCGTCAAGACCGGTACGGTCATGCATGACTCGAAGCTAGCCCTTGGCAAGTGGGCAATGGCCTACTACCTGTTCTCAACGAACCTGAAGGGCGTTTCGAGCATGAAGCTACACCGCGACCTGGGAATCGGCCAGAAGGCGGCATGGTACCTGTCGCATCGCATCCGCCAGACCATGCGGACGCCGGGCGGCATGTTCACCGGCCCCGTAGAGGCCGACGAAACGTATGTCGGCGGCAAGCGCAAGAACATGCACGCCTCGAAGCGCCCCACCACGGGGCGCGGGCCGGATGGCAAGACACCGGTAGCAGGCGTCAAGGACAGGGCAACCGGCAAAGTCAGCGCGGCGGTTATCCCAGGGACCGACCGGCCCACGATCCAACGCTTCCTCTCGAAGCGCATGGAGCCAGCGGCGCCCATCTACACGGACGAAGCCACGGTCTACGCCGGGATGCCGAACCATGAGGCCGTTCGACATAGCGTCGGCGAGTACGTGCGCGAACAGGCCCACACGAACGGCATGGAGTCGTTCTGGGCGGGCCTGAAGCGCGGATACGAAGGCGTCTATCACCACATGAGCGCCAAGCACCTGGGGCGCTATGTCGCGGAGTTCGAGGGCCGCCACAACACCCGCCCGCTCGATACGGTAGACATGATGGCGAGCATGGCGCGGGGCGCGGAAGGGAAGCGCCTCTCCTACGCGGCCCTGATAGGCCCGAAGCACACCCGAATCACGGCGGCCTAAGGTGGCCGCTCCCAACTTCGCCAACCGTACGCTGTTCCACTCCGACAACCTGCCCGTGCTGCGCGGCATGGACTCCGAGACGGTTGACCTGATAGCCACCGACCCGCCGTTCAACAAGGGGAAGGACTTTCACGCGACACCGGACTCCCTGGCGTCTGGCGCGAAGTTCCAGGACAGGTGGAGCTGGGCGGACGACGTTGAGGGCTAATGGGTAGACCGAATCACGGACGACTGGCCAAAGGTCATGACCGTGATCAACGCGGCCCGGGAGAGCTACGGCGACGACATGGGGGCGTTCCTCTGCTTCCTGGGGGTGCGGCTCCTGGCAATGCGCCGTGTCCTGAAACCCACGGGCAGCATCTATCTCCACATTGACCACACGGCCCACGCCTACACCAAGGCCCTCATGGACGCCATCTTTGGCCGGGCCAATTTCAGAGAGAGATAGTTTGGAGTCTCAGTGCGGCAGCGGGCTACAAGGGACTTGCACCGAACTGGGTGCGCGGGCACGACACGCTGCTCTACTACTCGAAGGGGGGGGGCGGATATTCAATAAGGAGTTTCTGCCATACAACGATGCCCAACTACGGCGCTTCTCGTCACGCGACGAGCACGGGCGGCGGTACAAGTCAATCACGCGGACGAGACGGCTTTACCTAGACGATGCCAAGGGTGTCCCCGTAACCGATGTGTGGAACGACATTGCCAGTTTCCAGACCGTTGTCAACTCGCCTGAGCGCACAGGCTACCCGACACAGAAGCCGCTGGCGCTGTACGAGCGCATCATCAAGGCGTCCTCGAACGAGGGAGACATGGTGCTAGACCCCTTCGCGGGCTGCGCCACCACGCTTGTGGCGGCGGAGCGTCTGGGGCGCCAGTGGGTTGGGATCGACATCTGGGAGGGGGCAGCCGCCATCGTCGAACAGCGCATGGCGGACAACCGGCAACTCCTGGTGGACATTCCGACCCTGCCTCCGGTCGAGACGGCCCCGCCGAAGCGCACGGACGCAGGCGAGGAGGCCGCGCCGTTCATTCAGGTGACGGAACGGTATGCCGAGCCGGATGGGCCGCGCATGAGCCGAGCCGACATGTACGAACACCTACTAGCGCAGTACGGCCAGAAGTGCCAAGGTTGCGACCGCGTCTTCGACGACCGGCGCTACCTGGAACTAGACCACAACACGCCGCGCTCCGACGGGGGTTGGAATCACATCACGAACCGCGTCCTGTTGTGTGGTCCCTGCAACCGCGCCAAGAGCAACACCTACACGCTGTCCGGCCTCCGACGACTCAACCGCCAGAACGGCTGGATGGCTGGGTAGGCTCACACCAGGGAGGATGCCATGCCGAGAGGGAGACCGCCGATCCACAAGTACCCGCCGCGAATCGACGCGACGATGGAAGAGCTTGTCCAGGCTGGGTTCAGCGGCCCGCCGCCCAAAGGGAAGGTCGTTCCCGAGACCTACCGTTGCGTGGACTGTGGACGTGAGGTCTACTACCCCGAAATCCTCTACCGCGACGGGCGGGGCGAGTGCTGTCATACGGCGTAAGCCCGCGCCTTCGCTAGTGTGCACAAGGATATAATTCCCTTTCCTTTTGCGACACGCCGACCTTCCACGAGGTCCCAGCAAGTGGTAGTGTCCCTATGTATTGGCTAGACGACAAACCTCGCCGAATGTCTGCGGCGGGAACTCTCGGCCTCGCCTCGGAGGAGAAGCATGACGACCCAAGAAGAAGAATTTGCGCCGCCCAGGCTCTTTGTCTCATATAGCTGGTCTGGACCGGAGCACGTGCAGAGGGTGCTCAACTTGGCTACGGAACTGCGCAGATCAGGCGTGGACGTCACTCTTGACAAGTGGGATCTGAAGGAAGGTCACGATGCGAATGCCTTCATGGAACAAATGGTCACGGAACCCACCGTCAAGAAGGTGATTCTCATCTGTGACAAGAGGTATGCAGAAAGGACAAATGAGCGGGCCGGTGGTGTGGGCGCCGAAGCGCAGATCATATCAGGCGAACTGTACGAGAAGCAGGCCCAGGACAAGTTTGCAGCCATCGTGTTCGAGCGCGACGAAGAAGGGCAACCCTATCTGCCGGCGTATTACAAGGGCCGCATCTACATCGACCTCAGCGATCCTGGCTCTTACTCAGGGAACTTCGACCAACTGCTCCGTTGGATCTTCGACAGGCCGCTTCATGAAAAGCCTGACATTGGCCCAAGACCGAGTTTTGCCACCGGAGACGGTGAAACTACTGTGCTTGTTACCGCTGTGAAATATCGTCGAGCAGTTGAAGCACTACGTCAAGGTCGCAACTATGCCATGCCAGCTGCTTCCGAATACCTGTTGGATGTCGCACAGCAGTTTGAGGCCCTACGCCTTAATCCAGAATCGGATCCGTTTGACGATGCCGTGGTGAACAGTATTGAGGAATTCCTGTCATGTAGGAACGAGTTGATTGACATCTTCTTGTCTCTGGCTGCGTACTCAGACACTGAAGTTGCGGCGTCAGTCTTGCACAAGTTCTTCGAGCAGCTACTGCCGTTCCTTGATCGACCGGAACACGTCAATAGATGGCACGATTCTGACTTCGACAACTACCGGTTCATCATCCATGAGCTATTCCTCTACGCAGTGGCGGCCTTTATCCATCACGGTCATCTTGAATCTGCCGCACACATGATCGGAACGGAATTCTATTCGCCCCGGTATGCCGAAGACTACGGTCAAAGCATGGTCGACTTTGGCAGACTCAAGTGGCACGTAGTCTCTCTCGAGGAACAGCGCAACAAACGACTGCAGTTGGGGCGTGCTTCTATTCACGCCGACTTCCTTAGGGAACGCTGCAAGGGCCTTGGATTGAGCTTTGGGGAGATTATTCAGGCTGACTTCATTTTGTTCCTTCGCAGTTGCAAGAATAGATCATTTTGGTGGCCCAGAACTCTCCTCTTTACCTGGCGTGCATCGGCTCCCTTTGAGATCTTTGCCCGATCGAAGTCTTCAGCCTATTTCAGTAGAGTGAAGACCCTACTCGGAATTGACTCCAAGGATGATCTGGCATCGCTGATCGAAGACTTTCGGACGGGTAGGCAAGACCTCCCGTCCTGGAATTACCACCGGCTCGATGTCCCAACGTTGTTGGGATTTGATCAAATCGCAACAGCACCCTAGTCCCGGTCGATGGTCGATTCTCCGCTCCCCTAACGATTCACCACCAGTAATGACCAGCCCCGGGCCGCGCGTATACTGAGGCAGCCCCTCGCCGCAAGGCGCCTCTTATGTCACCAGCCGCGACGACCCTCCTCCGCTGGAGCCTCCCGGTCACCATCCTGGCCTTAGTCGTCGCGGCGTGCTCAACCGAGGCGCCGGCGGCGTCCCCGTCTCCTTCGCCGCAACCGGCCACGGCGACGCCGACCGCCCCAGCGGCCGATCCAACAAGCACGCCGACCGTCGCCGCCCCCACCGCGGCGTCGCCGGCAGGCGACGGTGAAACCGCCTTCGGCAGCCTCGCCTACGTCGGCGGCGACGGCCACGTCTACGTCATGCGCGCCGACGGCTCCAACCGCGTGCGGATCAGCGAGCCCGATCCCGAGGGCGCGCGCGCGGCGCACACCTGGCCCATGTGGTCGGGCGACGGCGCCTCGGTCCTCTTCTCCCGCGTCGTCGTGGGCGAGGACGGGCCACAGTTCTCTCTGCAATCAGTCACGCTTGGGGACGCTGGGCCCAGCCTCGTCTATGAGAACCCTCCCGGCGCGCGGTTCGTTGGCCGTAACGCGCCGCATTACACCAACGGCTCTCCCGACGGTCAACACGTAGCGTTCCTTGCCGTCGCGGGGAACATGGCCCTGCTCCTCGGCGACGTCGCGGGCGGAGCCCAGGCGCGGTCCATCGTCCAAGGCTCGCCGCTCTACTACGCTTGGACGCACGACTCGGCCCGGCTCCTGCTCCACCTGCGGGACAGTCTGCTGCTCTACGAGCCGGGCAGTGACGATGCCCTCACACTCCTCGACTTGCCGCCCTCGTGGAGCTACCGCGCCCCGGACTGGTCGCCCGATGGGCAGCGCTTCGCCTTCATTGGCGACTCCGAACAGGGCGCCTCCCTCATGGTGGCCAATGCCGACGGAAGCGACCCCCGGACCCTGGCGCCCGTCTCCACCACCAGCGCTTTCGCGTGGTCGCCCGATGGGAGCCGCGTCGTCCTCGCCTCAGAGGTTGCGCCCGCGATCGCGGTCTTCGACGGCCTGCTGCTGGTCAACCCGGAAGACGGCCGCACCCGCGTGCTGACCGAAGATGCGGCCATCGCTTTCTTCTGGTCGCCCGCCGGGGACCGGCTGGCCGTCATCAGCCTCGCGGAGCAGGGCGGCCGCCTCACCGTCACCGTCTTCGACGTCGAGACCGGCGCGGCGCGGCAGGTGGCGGAGTTCATCCCCTCGTCCGACATGCGGGTGATGCTCTCGTTCTTCGACCAGTACGCGAAGTCGCACCGCGTCTGGTCGGCGGACGGGCGCTACCTCGCGCTCAGCGGCTCGCTCACCGGCGAAGACGCGACCCCCGAATCGCACGTCCTCGTGATCGACGCGTCGGGACAAGAGCCGCCCCGGGCGGTGGTCGCGGGCGCCCTCGCGTTCTGGTCGCCCGTCGCAGCGCCCTCAGACGAAGGCCGCGTCCGCCTGCACCTACGCCCCTAACACCTTAAGCCTCTCTCCTTCTGGAGACATTTGCACAACCCCCGTCGATGGTTGGAAGACGGTGGAGCGGCGTGGTCTGCCCCCTCTCCCGCTGGGAGAGGGTTGGGGTGAGGGGGGGCTAGGAGGGGTACGCCAACGTCAACGCAGCCCGTGGCCCCATTTGCAAAGGTCCCCTCCGGGAGAAACTGAGGACGGGCCCGCGCCCTAGAACAGCGCGATCGGGTTAACCGCCGACCCCGTACCGCCGGGCATGTTCAGCGGGGCCACCGTCAGCATGAACTCGTAGCGACCTTCCTCGGCGCAAGCGTCGGCCAACGGCTCCAGCAGGGCGTTGTCCAACAGCGGCAGTCCCAGCGTCGGGATCGCCCCGTGTACCGGCATCGGCAGCTCGTAGCCGCTCGGGTTGTGGTCGAGCATGTCCCAGACCAGCAGCGCCACGTCGCGGTCGCGGAGGACCGGGAAGCACGAGGCGTGGGCGCCGGGCCAGGGCGCCGGGTTGATGCCGTAGGGTATGTCCGGGTTGGCGGCCTGCCACTGCTCGCGGCCCGCGTAGAGCACCAACGCGTCGCCGGGCAGCAGCTCGACGCCCTCCGCCTCCGCCGCCTCCTCGATCTCCCACCCGTGGATAGGCGTCTCGCGGGTCACGAATGCCCCGCCGCGCAGCCGCGGAATGTCGATCAGCACTCCGCGGGTGACGATCCCGCCCGACCACACGTCGATCGAGCCGAACGCCGCCCCGCCGAACTCGATCTCGCGCTCGGGGTCGCGGCCGTTGTACAGCTCGCCCTTGTACCAGATGTGGCAGAGGGCGTCGAGGTGCGTCATCGTCATGCCGTGGTGGTAGATGCCGAAGTAGTCGCCGGCGGCGCCGGCCACCGCGCCCTCGATGGGCGACCGGGTCATGTAGTGCTGCACGGGACGTGGATTGTGCGCCCCCATCGTCTTGTCCAACGGGCGGCTCAACGACACCGTCCGCCCCGACTTCACGAGACCGGCGGCCGCCACGCGCTTCTCCGGCGTGATCAGGTTCACCGTACCGGCGCTATCATCTTTCCCCCAGCGTCCCCAATTCCTCCGGTCGGCTAGGTACCCCGCGACCTCGGCTTCCGTCGGTACGCGCTTCTCCATGATTCGGCCCCCTTGATGCGCTGCTGTCAAACGCCGCGATTGTAGCGCAGCTCTCGTTTCGCGGTATGATTCGCGCGGCGCCCGCGGCCTACGGAGGAATCGATGACCGCCCTGGAACGAATCGGCCAATACATCCACCGGCTGCACATCAAGGACACCCACGCCTTCCACCCCGGCGGCACCAACATCTACTTCGTCGGCGACCCCGCCACGGAGATGACCCTCGTCGACACCGGCGAGCAGGACCGCGAGTGGACGCGTCTCATCCTCGAGGCCTACCGCGCGCTCGGCGAGCCCAAGATCGCCGCTATCCTCATCACCCACGGCCACGTCGACCACGTCGGCGGCCTCGACCGCATTCACGAGGTCATGCGGGCGCCGGTGCGCTGCCACCCCAAGCTCGTCGAAAAGCTGGTGCCGTACCTCGGAACGGAGTGGGTGACGAAGCTCCGGTCCCGCGAGCGCATCGCCGCCGGCGGCGGGGCCGTCCTCGAAACCCGGTTCACGCCCGGCCACGCCGAGGACCACGCCTGCTACTTCCTCAACCGCGAGAAGATCGCCCTCACCGGCGACACCATCCTCGGCTCCAGCACCAGCGTCGTCCAGGACCTCGCCAGCTACATGAAGTCGCTCGCCCTCATCGAACGCTTCAAGCCGCGCGTCATCTGCCCCGCCCACGGCAAGATCGTCCGCAACGCCCCCGAGTGGGTCGCCGGCTACATCAAGCACCGCAACCTGCGCGAGCGCCAGGTGCTCGGCGCCCTGAAGGAGGGCCTCGGCGACGCCGACGAGATCGTCCGCCGCATCTACCCCAAGAACCTCAAGAAGGCCCTGCGCCAAGCCGCCGCCGGCAACGTCCGCCAGCACCTCGCCAAGCTCCAGAAAGAGGGCCGCATCGAGGAGATCCCGGCGCGGTACGTCGTGGCGGGCTAGGGGCGAGTTGGGGAACGGCCCAGCCGTTTGACAGCCCACGCCGCCGTTGGTACGTTCGCGGCCCAGCGGAAAGACATCGGAGGTTCACATGACGGACGAGCGCAGCCGCCGCACCGCCGACGAGGTGGAGATTGCCAAGCTCCTGGCAAAGTTGGGGCAGATGGCCGACGACGGCGACCTCAACGAGTACGCCCAGCTCTTCACCGAGGACGGCTCGTGGACCGGCCCCGCCGGCGATACGCGCACCGGCCGCGCCGACATCATCGCCGGCGCCCAGCAACGCCGGGACGACGGCATCCAGGGCCCCGGCACCAACTCCTTCCACCTGATCTCGAACGTCAACATCGAGGTCGACGGCGACACCGCGACCGGCAAGACCTACTATCACTACTACCGTAACGCCGACGCCACGCCCCAGCTCACCGTCATGGGCGTCTACCGCGACGAGTTCCGCCGCACCCCCGAAGGCTGGCGCATGGCCAAGCGAGTGATCCATGGCCCGACCGTCGCCCCGCCCTAGGGGGTGAGGGACGGGGTGGGAGGCCTTGGCCTCCTCTTCCACCGGAGTCCTTAGCACGACCCGCGACGGTGGCAAAGGGATCCTCCGCGCAGGGGCACACAGAAGGGGCGCCCCTACGGGAGAACCCTGCTAGCCCTAGCGTCCGTTCGGCGGCGCTCGGAACTCGCGGTCTCTGTTCCTTGCGTCCGCGCCTCACCACGCATCGCGCCGGCGGGCGAGCGTGGGCTCGGCCGTTGGCGCGGCTAACCGTCCTCGCGCTTTCGCGCCGCGTGTGCGATGCAAGACCGCGGAGTCCGGCGACCTTCGCCGGGTTGGTGGCCTTTCGCCTCGCTCCTTGGGGAGGAGGCTGCCTTGGCTAGGCGATTGTTTCTCGGTGCGGCGTTCTTTGATTTGTACGGCCTGGGGGGGCCGGGCCACGCGGGGCGGTCGTTGCGCGCGCCGTCGGGGATGACGGAGCGGACGGTCCGGTCCACCACGGTGGGTGAAGCGAGGCCGGCAGTTCGCGCACCCCGTGGGCTAGACGGGGATTGGTCCCCCGGGCCGCGATCCGCGGCGCGGGGTCTTTGCCGTCCGTAGCGGTTACGGAGGCAGGTCGTCGCCACGTGGCCGGCGAGAGGCGGGACGACCCTCCGGGCTTATGGTCCGTAGGGAGGACGGGCCGGGATGGACATTATCGCCACGGTGGCGGTGTCCACTGATAGCGCCGCACCGAGAAGTGGGCGTATGTGGTCGGTTGGGCCGGGTCCTCCTTTGGGTGGGTTGTTGGGTGGCCCGCGTTCCGCGCGCGCGTTCGCGGATGGCGGGCCTAGGAACATATGTTCTTTGATGATGGTAGGGGAGAGGGTTGGGGGTTGTCAAGGGTGGTGTGGCGGGACCACCCCACCCGGCCCTCTCTCAGTCTCCCCCAGAGGGGGAGAGGTTTAAGGCGCTCCCCCTGCGGGGGAGTGGTTAGGGTGATGCCCCGCCCCAAGGGAGGGGCGCGTCGCGTCGCGCCCCTACAGGGGAGGGATGGCAGGGTTTCGATGGGCGGTGGTGGTGGTAAGGGGGGCGGGCGACCACAAGGGTCGCCCCTACGGGTGGGGGATCGAGGTGGGCGTATTCGATGGCGGTTGGTGGTGGTGAGGGGGCCCCTCAATCTCAGTCTTATCCCGTGGGGAGAAGAGGTAAGACTCCCCACGGGGGAAGAGGGGAGACCGCGCCGGTTCCGGAAGGCCCCGGGCGCTCGTGCGGCGCTTATCCCTTGACCAGAGGGTAGCGTTCGTAGATGTCGACGCCGAGCTCCGTCATCAGGTCCTCGTCGTAGACGATGCGGCCGGTGTAGGTCTTGGGGTCCTGCGTCACCATCCAGAGGGCGGCGTCGGCGGTGATTTGGCCCGTCTCCCACGCGCCGACGAAGGGGTGGTCGGGCCCCCGGAACCAGACCTGCCCCTCGGTGGCGACGCCGCGCTTCGGCGACACGACGTTGACCGCGATGCCGTAGGGCCAGACCTCGCCGGCCAGCCCCTGCGTCAGGCGCTCGGTGTGGCGCTTGCCCGCGCCATAGGCCGTGCCGCCGCCGCCGACGGCGGCGTACGGCCCCTCGCCCGGCCCGATGGCGCCGGTGGAGGAGAGGTTCAGGATGTGGCCGCCGCCCTGTTCCTTCATCTGGGGCAGGACGGCCTTCGCCGAGATGAAGATGGGCCGAATGTTGATCTTCCACAGCAGGTCGAAGTGCTTCGTCTGCATGGTCTCGATCTTCCCTGGAATGAGCACCGCGGCGTTATTGACCCAGACGTCCAGCCGTCCCCACTGCTCGACCGCCGCCGCCGCCAGCGCCTCGATCTGCGCGTCGTCGGTCACGTCGCAGCGAACGCCGATGGCCTCCCCGCCGGCCTCCTCGATCTGGGCCACCGTCTTGGCGATGCTGCCGGGGATGCGAAAGTCGCCCTCGTTCTCGGTGCGCGCCGACACCACCACCTTCGCCCCCTCGGCGGCGAAGGTGAGCGCCATGTCGCGCCCGATGCCCCGGCTCGCGCCGGTGACGACGACGGTCTTGCCTTCGAGCTTGCCCATGCCTTCGCGCTCCTTTCCCGCCAGATACCGGCGGGCCGGACGTGCGCCATTCTAGCCCGCGCCTTCCGAGACGCCAACGCCGCGGCGCGCTGGTATGCTTGCGCCAATCCGAGCGCGCCCGACCCGGCGCGACAAGAAAACGAGAAGAAGGACGGCACTCCATGTACCTGATTCGAAGAGTCGCGAAGACGCAGCCCGGCAAGGCGTGGCAAGTCGCCGGCTACCTGGCGAAGATCTGCGCCGCCTACGAGGGGGGCGGGCGCGACAAGGCCCGCATCTACGTCGGCAGCGGCCTGCCCGGCGACCAGAACGTCGCTTACGCCGAGTGGACGCAGGACCGCATCGAGCCCAACCCGCCGGGGAACGTCCCCAAGGCCGTCTTCTCGCTGCACCGTGAGATGCAGGAGCTCATCACCTCCTACGACATCGAGTTCTACGAGGTGGCGACGGCGGAGAAGCTGGCCGAGCGCGGCATGGGCTAGGCGCCTCTTGCTTGACACGCCCCAAGCCCCTGCCTAGAGTCCGAGAGCAAGAACACCCGGCGCGAGGTGGACGATGTCTGAGCGAATCACCATCCTGCTCCCCCACGGCGAGCCCGACGACGTCGCGAGCAAGCTTGCCGAGCGGCTGCCCGACCTCCACGGCAAGAAGGTCGGCTTCGTGGACAACGAGCTATGGCGCTCGATGCACATCCTCGTCGACGAGCTCGGCGAAACGCTCAAGCGCGACCACGGCGTCACCGAGACGGAGACGGTCTTCCTCTCACCCGGCGCGGGGGCGCTCCCCAAGAAGTATCAGGACGCGCTGGAGGAGCTGGCCACGAGGGTCGACGCGGTGGTGACCGGCCTCGGCAACTGAGGCTCCTGCACGGCGTGGAGTATCCACGAAAGCGCGAGTCTCGAAGAGCTAGGCATCCCCACCGTCGGCTTCGTCACCGAGCAGTTCAAGGGCCTAGCCAATGCCACCGCCCGCGGCAAGAAGATGCCCGACCTGCCGATCATCGTCCTCCCCCACCGCTACGATCACCTGCCTGAAGAGGACATCCGCGAGGACGTCCGCAACCGCGTCGGCGACGTCATCAAGACGCTGACGCAGGCGTAGTGAGAGGGCGCCCCGCCCCTTAGGGAATGTCCATCTCCCCAAGGCGGCGCACGGTGAGGAACACGAACACGACCGTCACCACGGCGGCGCCGATGAGCGCGGCGGTGAGGTCGATGGCGCGGTTTGAGAAGGCGGCAAGGCCCTGGTCGTCCAGGCCGTGCATGATCCCGATGGTGTAGCCCCGGATGCTCAGGTAGCGGATGCCGGAGATCAGGCTCGCCATCAGCCCTTCCCAGAGCAGGACGTAGACGAGCGCGAATCCGAGGGCCTTGTTGCTCACCAGCCCGGCCCAGGTGAAGAGCGCGGTGTACGCGGCTACGCCCACCAGGACGCCGATGCCCGCTGCCACCGCGGCCTGCGTAGGCTCGTTCTCGACCGCGATGGCCGCGACGACCACCGCCGCGATCACCGCGATGGGGCCGGCCACGAGCACCGTCGCGGCCACTTTGGGCAGGACAATGGCGAGGCGGGAGATCGGCTTCATCGCCAGCAGGCTCAACGTCCGGTCCTCCACCTCGTTCCCGAACGCGGCCGTCGCCAGCACCATCACGGTAATGGGCAAGACCACCGCGATCACCAGCGCGTCGAGCGTGCCGTTGATGATCCCGTCCTCGCTGCCGCCGGCAACCGCGGCAACCAGGACCGGGAGACCGGCGAGCAGCACTAGCAGGAGCAGCCGGCGTGGGCTCGCCGCCTGGCGGAACGAAAGGGTGAAGAGCGGAAGGCTCATCGCTGCACCACGTAGGTGAAGACGCTCTCCAGCGAGTCGTCCAGCGGCTCGACCCGGTAGAGGCGGCTATCGATGTCGCGGGCGAGACTCGCCACGGCGGTCTCCAGCTCGCCGATGTTCCCCGTCAGCACGTCGATGGCGTCTTCATTGACGGAGACCGACAGCACGCCCTCGACGCCTATGAGCGCGGCAGCCATCTCGCGCTGCTTAGAGGCGGCGATCCGGACCTTGAAGGGGCGCTCGTCGAGCTTCTCGCGGATGGCCCGGAAATCGCCGGCGGCGGCGAGCTTGCCGCTCACCACGAGGAGGATGCGCCGCGCCAGCACCTCGACCTCTTCGAGGATGTGAGAGGAGATGAGGATCGTCTTGCCTTCCGCCGCGAGGCGTTCCACGAGGTCGGAGAACTCCAGGCGCTGGCGGGGATCGGTGCCGTTGAGCGGCTCGTCGAGCACGAGGACGTCGGGCTGGTGAACAAGAGTGGCAGCGAGGCGTATGCGCTGCCGCATGCCCCGCGAGTACGTCCCCACGGGGCGGTCCTGCGCGTCCACGAGGTCGACCGAGCGGACCGCCTCGTCCACGGCGTCGTCGCCCGCCACGCCCTGCAGTCTCGCCGCCAGCTCGACGAACTCCCGACCGGTCATGAAGGGGTAGAGTGCGTCGTGCTCGGGCATCACGCCGATGCGCCGGTAGAGGTCGGGGTTGCTCCGTGCGGGCTCACCCAAGACCCAGACCTCGCCCTCGGACGGTTTGGCCAACCCGGCGATCATGTGGAGCAAGGTCGTCTTCCCGGCGCCGTTGGGGCCGAGGATGCCGGTGATGCCGGGAAAGATGTCGAAGCTGACGTCGTTGACCGCGACGACGCTGCCGTACCACTTGGAGACGGCGTCGACCTCGATGCTCGGTTCGGGGGCGGCGGTGGTCACAGCTTGATCCTCCGGTACCTGTTCCAGAGCAGCAGCCCTGCGCCGCCGGTGAGCAGCACGTAGAAGCCGATGGGGAAGATGTCGTGCAGCTCGGCCACCGCCGCCCGCGACGGCCCGCTTTCTGTGGGATCGCTGTCGAAGATCATGGCGTTGAGGCGTCCCGGCGTGTCCCCCAGGTGAACGAGGCCCACGTAGGGTGCGGCGTCGCCGATGCCGCGCTCGCATTGCGTCGACGACGAGCCCCCCGGCCCGGTGTCTATCGTGCAGCTCTCGGCGGTAAAGCCGTCGGCCACAAACGAGGACACCAGCACCGCGCCGATGACGAAGGCCGCCGCATAGGCGCGGCGCGTCGTGAAGGTGGCGACGAGGAGCGGCAGGACGGTGAAGAAGAGGGCGATCAGCGCCCCGCCGGCGAGGAACCTCGGAATGTCGAGCCAGTTGTCCCCCAGATAGTCGAGCGGATCGGACGCCGAGAGAATCAGCCCGATCTGCAGGACGATCTGCCCCGAGTAGACCAACGCCAAGACCACGCCGAAGAAGGCGAGGAAGCGCGCGCCCAGATAGTCGGCGGGGGACAGGGTTCGCACCAGATAGAGTTGGAGCACGTTGTCGCGCCGGTCGGGGATCAGCAGCTCGGGGGCCATGATCGCGCCGAAGATCCAGAGGACTACCCCGATGATGTCGTAGTAGTCCGCCGGGCCGGGGATGAATTCATCCGCCGGGACCAACAGGAGGACCGCCACGAACACCACCGCCGGCGTCATCGCCGCAACGAACAGGAGCACGGGCAGAATCTTGGCCCGGCCCCCGCGTCCGATGCCGAGGAGGTTGCGGACGCCGTTCTCTAGGACCGCGCGCCGCGCGCGGGCCCGGCCCTCACGCGGCCCGGTGTAGGGCTGATACCCGAGATCGAAGACTTCCGCCTGCTCGGCTCTCACGACTCTTTCCTGAAGATGTCTCTGAGGTCTCGCCGGCGCGGCGTCAGCCGGCGCAAACGCGCCCCCGACTCCGCCGCCGCGTCCCGTATCAGGTCGTACTCGGTCTCGCCCGCTTCCTCGACGACGAGGACCTTGCCATCGTCGGCGGCTGCCACGCCCTTGGCCGCCAGCGCCGCCGCGAACTCCTCGCGCCGGTCGGCGACCTCGATCAGCAGCGTCTCGGTCTCCTCGGTGAGCTGCGCCACGGAGTCCTGCCGCGTCACCGTGCCGGACTCCAGGACGATCACGGAGTCGGCGACCCGCTCGACGTCGCCCATGAGGTGCGTCGAGAGCATGATGCTGATGCCGAATCCCCGCGCCGTACGCTTGATGAGGTCCAGCATCTCCTCGCGACCCGCGGGGTCGAGGCCCGCCGTCGGCTCGTCGAGGAGCACGAGGACGGGGTCGTGGACGAGGGCCTGCGCGAGCTTCACCCGCTGCTTCATACCGGTGGAGTACTCGGAGATGGGCCGGTAGCGCTCCTCGTCCAAGCCCACGTGGCGGAGTGTGTCGGCGGCGCGGGTACGGGCGTGGGCGGGGGGAAGACCGCTGACCTGCGCCATGTGCATCAGGAATTCGGAGGCGGAGACACTCGGGGGAAGGGATTCGTGTTCCGGCATGTAGCCGATACGGGCCCGGCCCTCGACCGACTTGTAGGGCTCCTCGCCGAGCACCATCGCGGTGCCGGAGGTGGGGAGAATCAGGCCGAGGAAGAGCTTCATCGCCGTGCTCTTCCCGGCGCCGTTCGGGCCGAGGAGCCCGGTCACCCCTTCCTGAACATCGAAGCTCGCTTGCTCGAGCGCGATGGTGGAGCCGTAGTGTTTGGTGAGCCCGCGGGCTTCGAGGAGTACGGCCATGGAAGCAGTATACGCGACAACGCGGCGGTCGGGTTCCTCACACCTGTGCGACTCGCCGAACCGGTGGCTAGAAGTTGGGGTCGCGCTTCTCTTGGAGGGAGGCGAGGCCTTCCTTCACCTCCTCGCCGAGGAAGCCCAGGGTTTCCAGGGCCGCGGAGTAGTCGAAGGCGGTGTGGCCGCCCAGACGCAGCCATTGGTTGAGGACGCGCTTGGTGTGCCCGACGGCGATGGGTGGACCCTTGGCGAGGCGGACGGCCATGTCCATGGCCACGGTCATCAGCTCGCCCGCGGGAACGGCCATGCTGATCAGGCCGATGCGCTCGGCCTCGGCGCCGGTGAGGCCGTCGCCGGTCAGCAAGTAGCGCTTCGCCTTGGCGAGCCCGACCAAGAGAGGCCACGACATCGCGGCGTGGTCGCCGGCGGCGACGCCGAGCTTGACATGCCCGTCGAGGAGCATCGCGTCCTCCGCCGCGATGCTGATATCCGCCATGATCGCCACCGCCAGGCCGCCGCCGAGGGCGTAGCCGTTGATGGCCGAGACGATGGGCTTCTCAAGATTGGTCATGTTGTAGGCGATGGCGCGGGTCTCTTCGAGCAGGCGGGCGGCGGTGGCGTGGTCGCCGACGCTGGCCTGCAGCAGGTCGTAGTCGCCGCCGACGGAGAAGGCGCGCCCGGCGCCGGTGATGAGCACGGAGCGCACGTCGGTGTCGGCGGCGAAGTCGAGCCAGATGCGGCCCGTGTCGGCGTGCATGGCCGCGGTCATCGCGTTGAGCTTGTCGGGTCGGTTGAAGGTGACGACGGCGACGCCCTCGCGCTGTTCGACCAGGATATCGGGGCCGTACCGGCTGTAGTCCATAGTTTCGCCTCCCGCTGCGTGGTGCGACGCGACGGTAGCCCGAAGCCGGGGCGGGCGCAACTTCAGCGCGAATCGGCAGGACGGAAGCGGGGTAGGGTGAGGCCGGCGCTCACCTCGTCCCACACCACCTCGACGGGCATGTCGACGTGGACTTCGTCGTAGGAGCAGCCGACGACGTTGCTGACGAGCTTGGCGCCGCCGCAGTCGTCGAGCCGGACCACCGCCACCGTGTAGGGAACGGCGTCCATGACAGCGGGGTGGCCCGCGTGATAGACCACAGTGTAGGTGAAGACCCGCCCCCGCCCGGCCGACTCTTCGAATGTGAAGTCGAAGCCGCCGCACTGGGGACAGACCGCCGACGGCGGGGCGCGATAGTTCCCACAATCGGTGCAGCGCTGCACCACGAGTCGGCGCTCACGGCAGGCCGCCCAGAACGGCGCGGTGACCTCGTCCGGGGCCGGCGGCGGCATCCCAGGACCAAAGGGTTTCAGCAGGGTCGAGTCGTTGATCACGGCATGCTCCCGCTGTTCAAGCCGACTTCGACAGGATGAGCGCGCTAGACGGCGACGCCGACGGTCCAGCGACGACGAGGGAGTGCTGCGCGCCCTCGACCTGCGCGGTGGAGTCGCCGCGAATCTGCCGCGCCCCTTCGACGACCATCTCGAAGCCGTGGACGTTGGCCTCGGCGAGATTGCCGCCGCTGGTGTTGGAGGGCAAGGCGCCATGGGGCCAGAGCAGATTCCCCTCCTCGACGAACCGTCCGCCTCCGCCACGCTCGCAGAAGCCGAAGTCCTCGATGGCCATGAGCACCTGGCCGGTGAAGTTCTCGTAGAACTGGGCGACGTCGATGTCGGCGGGGCCGACGCCGGCCCGTTCGTAGACCTCGCGGGCCACGTCCGAAAGGCCCGCCGTTGCCCAGCGGTCGTCGGGCCATGCCATATGGTTCGGCCCATCGCCGGCGCCCATGCCCTGCGCGGCCCCCGTGATATAGGCCGGCGGACGTGGGAGGCGCTTGGCGCGCTCGGCGCTGGTGACCACTACCGCGCAGGCGCCGTCGCTCTCCTGGCAGCAATCGTAGAGGTGGTAGGGGTCGGCGATGAGGCGTGAGGCCTGGTGGTCCTCGATGGTGATCGGCCGCCCGTACATGACGGCGCGGGGATTGCGTTGGGCGTGGGCGTAGGCCGCGACGGCGATCTCCCCGAAGTGGCGGCTCGTGCCGCCGAACTCGTGCAGGTACCGCTGGGCCTGCATAGCATAGCCCACCACCGGGGCCAGCATCCCGAAGGGAGCGGCGAACTGCTGCCCGC
This sequence comes from Dehalococcoidia bacterium, assembly GCA_965207995.1. Taxonomy (GTDB): domain Bacteria; phylum Chloroflexota; class Dehalococcoidia; order SHYB01; family SHYB01; genus DAOUKH01. The sequence goes on from OZ242299.1 coordinate 443,340, forward strand.
CGCCCACGGGAGCATCGCCGCGGATGCCCATGTTGACCCCCGCGCTCGATCGCCCCTGCAGCGCGCCCTGGCACCGCGACCGGTAGCAGACCACGACCTCGGCGGTCTCGCTGTAGACCGCCATCGCGGCGTTGTGGACGATGCCGCAGGCCGCGTTGCCGCCGCCGGGGTAGAGGTTGGCGAATCGCAGGTGGGGAACGCCGAGTGCCTGCGCCACGGCGGGCGCCTCGCTCTTCTCCATCGCGTAGGTGACGAAGCCGTCGACGTCGCGCATGGTGAGGCCGGCGTCTTCGACCGCTTTCTGGACGGCCTCGCAGGCCAGCGCGAACTCCGGCCGCTTCGCCTGACCCCGCTTCGAGTACTCCGTCTCGCCGACGCCGGCGATGCACGTCCGGCCCCGCAGCGCCCACGTCATGGCTCTAGCGGCCCTGGAACTGCGGCGGGCGCTTCTCGACGAAGGCGCGGGGGCCTTCCTTGGCATCCTCGGTGGACTGCGCCAGCGTCATCGCGGCCTGCGCCGCGTCCATGGCCTCGAGGAAGGAGGAGGTAAGGCCGCGGTAGACCAGGCGCTTGGTGAGTTGCATCGCGATGGGCGGGCCCGCGGCAAGCTTCTCGGCGTAGGCGCGGGTCTCGTCCATAAGATCGTCATGGGGAACCACCTTCGAGAGGTAGCCGATCTCCAGGGCCTTCTCCGCACCGAACAGCTCGCCCGACCAGAGAAGTTCCAGCGCCTTCTGGAGCCCCACGAGCCGGGGCAGGAGCCAGGCGCCGCCGTCGCCAGGAATCAGTCCGACATTGACGTAGGACATGCTGAACCGGGCTTTATCTGAGGCGATGCGGATGTCGGCCATCGAGCACATGTCCATGCCCGCGCCGACCGCCGCGCCGTTGACCGCCGCGATGTACGGCTTGTCGAGCAGGTGCAGCGCCCGCGCCACCTGGTGCACGGTGAAGCGCAGTCCGTTGCGGCGTTCGGCGGGCGAGGAGTCGGTGCGCAGCACCTTGTCTTCCTCGGCCCGCGCCTTGAGGTTAGCGCCGGCGCAGAAGGCCCGTCCCGTACCGGTTATGATCACCGCGCGCACGTTTTCGTCTTGTGCGGACTTCGTGACGGCGTCGGCCCACTCGGTTAGCAGCGTGTCGCTGAACGAGTTCATGCGCTCGGGGCAGTTCAGCGCGATCGTGGCGACGTGGCCATCGACGTCGTACAGAATTTCTTCGTAGCTCATGTGAGGTACTCCTGACTGACGCTCCGGTGTGTCACTCGATTCGGAAGTCGTAGCGGGTGGGGGTGACGTAGCGATAGGGGCTCTGGAAGAGCACGTTCGACGCGCCGCCGGGTGCCGGCGACGTCCCGCGAGCGACCCAACCCTCGCGTGCGTCCTGAATCTCCGAGACCGTCTTCACCGGGTCTTCATCGAGCAGATAGAGGTTCATGTACCTCCCGGCCTTTTCGGTGCCCGTGCCGAACTCGGCATGGGCCTCCAAGCGCATCGCGGCGACGACGCCGGGCACCGCGAGCAGGTCCTTGGAATGCGCCTCGGCGAACCACTCGTTGACGGCGGGGCGCATCGCCGGATCGGCGACCTCGGCCATCACCACGTAGATGCCCTGATGCCCCAAATAGGGAATCGCCGCCTCCACGACCGGGATGCCGGGCCGCGCGTGGGCCTGGATTAGCTTGTAGAACGTCACGTCGGCGATCTTTCCATGCCGGAAGATGCGCTTCTCCTTACGGAGACGCGCTCCGGCCTCGTTCCAGTAGCCCATGACGGCCCCGATGTCGTCGGTGTTCATGAAGTAGGTCGAGCAGTACGAGCCCTTCCCGTCGGCGAGCTCGGGCAGCTTGGACGGATTGGGACGGGCCGCCTTGCACTCAGTGTCGGCCACGTAGCGCCGCCCCAGAAGCATGTCGTCGAGGGCGACGAACTCGGGCAGGTGGTCGAAGTCGTACCAAACGTTGTAGTCCTGGGTGTGCTCTTGGGGCACGTCGATGAGGCCGACGACCGCGCCGTTCGCTTGCATGAGGACCTCCGGAACGCGTCGTCCTCTCCGGAGACGCGCTCCCGCGGAACGTTAGCGGAGCGCACCGCCAAGCGCAAGGCGCGCCGCCGCCAGAGGGGCAAGATGGCGGAAATCGGCTTGGCAGATAACGGTTTAATTGGTAGCATAGCGCGATGGACAACCACCAGAACTCCGCAAAGCAGATCATCGACCGTTTCGGAGGCCAGTCGGCCCTCGCCGCGCTCCTCGGCAAGCGCCAGAGCACCGTGCAGCACTGGGCCAAGACCGGAAGGATCCCTGCCCAGTGGCACGACCGCCTGCTCGAGCTTGCCCGTCAACAGGGAATCGGCCTTGAAGCCACCGACTTCGTATCGCCGGCCGCGGCCTCCGTCCAGCCGCCCGACGGCAAGCTCGGCGTCCTCCTTGTCGGCTTGGGCGCAGTATCGTCGACCCTCATTGCGGGCGTCGAGCAGGTGCGGCGCGGTGGCGGTGAGCCCATCGGATCGATCAGCCAGATGGCGACGATCCGCCTCGGCAAGCGGACCGACAAGCGGGCCCCGCTGATTCGGGACTTCGTCCCCCTCGCCGAGCTCGACCAGCTCGTCTTCGGGGCCTGGGACCCCATTCCGGACAACGCCTATGAGGCCGCGCTGAAAAGCGGCGTCCTCGACCGCAACGAGGAGATCGAGCCCGTCGCCGACATCCTCAAGGCGATCGAGCCGATGGAGGCCGTCTTCGACGCCGACTACGTGAAGCGCATCGAAGGCGCCAACACCAAGTCCGTCGACAACAAGCTCGACGCCGTCGAGGCCATCCGGCAAGACATGCGGCGATTCAAGGAAGAGCACGGGTGCGACCGGCTCGTCATGGTCTGGTGCGCGTCCACCGAAAAATTCATTGAGTCGAGCGAGGTGCACGGCGACATCGAGCGCTTCGTCGGCGGCCTGCAGGAAAACGACGCCAACATCGCTCCGTCCATGGTCTACGCCTACGCGGCCCTGCTTGAGGGCGTCCCCTTCATCAACGGCGCCCCCAACTTGTCCACCGACATACCCGCCCTCGACCGGATGGCGAGAGACCGGAACGTGCCGATCTGCGGCAAGGACTTCAAGACCGGCCAGACCCTGGTCAAGACGGTCATCGGGCCGATGCTCAAGGCGAGGATGCTCGGCATGGACGGGTGGTTCTCCACCAACATCCTGGGAAACCGCGACGGCGAGGTGCTCGACGAGCCGGAGAACTTCAAGACAAAGGAAGAGTCGAAGCTCGGTGTGCTGGAGTACATCTTGCAGCCTGAGATGTACCCCGAGCTGTACTCCGACGCCTATCACAAGGTGCGCATCAACTACTACCCGCCCCGGGGCGACGCCAAAGAGGGCTGGGACAACATCGACCTCTTCGGCTGGCTGCGCCACCGGATGCAGCTCAAGATCAACTTCCTCTGCTCCGACTCAATCCTGGCCGCGCCGCTGGTGCTGGACCTCATCCTCTTCATGGACCTCGCGCAGCGCGCCGGCATGGGCGGGATACAGGAGTGGCTCTCCTTCTATTTCAAGAGCCCCCAGCACGCGCCGGACGTCTATCCCGAGCACGACCTCTTCATCCAGCAGACCAAGCTCAAGAACACGCTGCGCTGGCTGATGGGCGAACCGCAGATCACCCACCTCGGCATGGAGTACTACGGCGGGCCGGTCGCGCCGGTGGAGGCTTCTGCCTCCTCGTCCTGACGGTACTTCTGGAAGGCCCGGGGCGGCGGTAGCCGCCGGCTCCAAAGCAGGGCGAGGAGCATGAGTCCGGCGGCAACGAGGCCCATCACCGCGAGCGCCGTGGGGGCCGAGGTGAACTCGGCTCCGACGCCGGCGATCATCGTGCCCAACGGCACGAGCCCGAGCACCATCATGCGGACCGCAAAGACCCGCCCCAGCATGTCGTCGGGCGTACTGAGCTGCACCAGGGCCATGTTCACGATCATGAATGAGGCTTGCGTGAAGCCGACGCACAGCAGCAAGAAGAGCGACAGGGTAAAGACCGACGACTGGGCGAAAGCGACCTCGACCAAGCCTGCCACGACGCCGAAGCCGATCGCAACACGCACGTTGGGACGCTCGCCCCCGAATATGGCCAGCGCGACGGAGGCGACCAGGGAGCCCACCCCCATCGCGGCGATGAGCATACCGAAGCCGGTCTCGTCGACGAAGAGGACGTCCCGCTGGAAGATTGGCATCAGCGAGAAGACGGGAAGCAGCAGGACGGTGCCGATCACCGACGTGACCATCACAATCTGCAAAAGCGGCGTTCTCGTCACGTAGCTGAACCCGATGGTCGCCTGTTCCAAGAACGGCTGCCGCGTCGGGTTGGCGACGGGCGGCCGCACCGGTGTCCGCGCGACGTAGTAGAAGACCAGCACGTAGGCGCCGAGGCCGAGATAGAAGGGCGACGCGTGGCCGGCAAATTTGAGCAGCACGCCCGCTATCGCGGGGGCGATGATCTGCATGCTGCTGAAGACGGACGAGTAGAGAAAGAGGCCGTTGGTGGCAGCATCCGGCGCCGTGAGCTCGCGGATCAAGGTCTGGCGCACCGGAAAGATCACGGCCATCAACACGCCCGAGAGAAACGACACGGCCATGAGGAACGGAATGGTCAAGGCGTCGATCGTGATGAGCGCCCCGGTCAAGGCGGCCAGAGACAGCTGCGCCACCTCGACAGCGACCATCACCTTCTTGCGGTCGACACGGTCGGCCAGCGGCCCGCCGAGCACGGGAGCGAAGAGCATGGGGATCATGCCCAGGGCGAAGACGGCGGTGACCAGAATGGGTGATGAGGTCTCATCTCTCGCCAGAAAGGACCGGGCGACTTGCTGCATCTGGAACGTGCCGAAGCTGAAGAACGTCGCGAGCCAGAAGTAGCGATAGGCCTGCGAATAGAACGCGCGGAGGGCGGGAAAGCGGTAGTGGCGCGGCGGATGCATCGGCGGAGCGCCCTAGGCGAGGGAACGCTCGCGCGGGCGGACGCCTTCGATTATAGCCGCGCCCACCTTGGAGAACGCGCCGGGGCGCGTATAATCGCGGCGGCGCAAATCAAGGAGGGACTGGTGAAGGTCTCGGTCGGCTTCAACTTCGACGGCGGCGTGATGGCGTGGGACGACCTCGCGGAGTACGCGCGGGCGGCCGAGCGCCTCGGCGTTGACAGCATCTGGTCGCCCGAGGGGTGGGGCTTCGACGGCGCGACCCCGCTGGCCTTCCTCGCCGGGAAGACGTCGACCATCAAACTGGGGACCGGCATCCTGCAGATCGGGGCGCGGACGCCGGCGAATCTGGCCATGACCGCCCTGTCGCTGCATTCGATATCGGGCGGCCGCTTCATCCTCGGTATCGGAACCAGCGGGCCGCAGGTGATCGAAGGGCTGCACGGCGTGGTCTTCGACCAACCCGTGCGGCGCACTCGCGAGACCGTCGAGATCCTGAAAAAGGCCTTTGCCGGCGAGCGCCTCTCCTACGAAGGCGAGCTCTTTCGCCTGCCCGTGCGAGAAGGCGAGGGCAAGGCCCTGCGCCTCTCGGCGCCGCCCGCCGACGTGCCGATCTACATCGCGGCGATGGGACCCGCGAACCTCCGCCTCACCGGCGAGGTCGCCGACGGTTGGCGTGGCATCTACGTCATGCCCGAGCACGCCGACGTCTCGATGCAGCCGATCGCGGAGGGCGCCGCCAAGGCGGGGCGCACTATTGACGATATCGACCTCCAAGGCAACGGCACGGTGTGGTTCACCGACGAACCCGAGGCCGCCATCGAGGACCTGAGCACGCGGCTCGCCTTTACGCTCGGCGGCATGGGGTCGCGCCAGAACAACTTCTACAACAACTCCTACAGCCGGGCGGGCTTTGCCGACGAGGCCAAGGAAATCCAGCGCCTCTGGTTTGAAGGGAAGCGCGACGAGGCCCGCAACCTGGTGCCGCGGGAGCTCGCGGCGATGACGCACCTCGTCGGCGACGATAAAGCGGTCACGGCCCGCATCCGCGCCTACCGCAACGCCGGCTTCAACACCCTCAACGTGGCGGTGCGCGAAGGGTCGACGCCGCCCGTTGAGCTCGGCCTCAACGACCGCATCGCGCTGCTCGAGCGCGTCATGGACTTGGTGGGACAGGTGAACACGGAGGCCGGTTCTTAGAGCGGCACTCGAAGACGCAGGCAAGAAGGAGCGAGCGCGTGGGCAAGTACGACGACTACGAAGAAGAGCATCTGAAGGTCGAGGTGACCGACCGCGTCGCGCTCGTCACGATGAACCGGCCCGAGAAGCGGAACGCTATCAACCCCGCCCTGCATCATGGGTTGGAGCGAGCGTTCCGCGACCTTGGCACCGACCCGGACATTGGGGCGATCGTGCTGACCGGGGCCGGGACCGCCTTCTGCGCGGGCGGCGACTTCGGCCCGCAGACCGACGAGAGCCGCGGAGCGTCGGCGCCGACGTCGATCACGCGGGGGCCGAAGTACCTCGTGCAGAACATGGTGAATACGGAAGCTCCGACGATCGCCGCGATCAACGGACCGGCGGCGGGCCTCGGCGCGACCGTCGCGCTGCTCTGCGACGTGACGTTCATGGCGGATACCGCCCGCATCGGGGACACCCACGTCAATCTGGGTCTCGTGGCGGGCGACGGCGGCGCCGTTATCTGGCCGCTGCTCATCGGCCCGCACCGCGCCAAGGAGTTCCTGATGGCGGGCAGGTACGCCGACGGTGAAACCGCCGACAGGATCGGCCTCGTCAACCACGTCGTGCCCGCCGACAAGCTGCTCGACGAGGCGATGGCCTACGCCCGGCAGTTGGCCAACGGCGCGTCGGCGGCGGTGCGGTGGACGAAGATGGCCATTAACCGCATATTGTGGCAGAACCTCAACCTGGTGCTGGAGATGAGCCTGGCGACGGAGGCGCTCTCCGTCCGCACCGAGGACCACAAGGAAGCGGTGGCGGCGTTCCAACAGAAACGCGCACCGAACTTCCGCGGACTCTGAGCGAGTCCTCGCTTCTCGACTCAGGCCCCCGCCGCCCGGGCGACCGCGCCCGCGGCGCCGCCCGCGATGATGATCCACATGGGGTTCAGGTTGGTGCGGAAGACAAGCACGGCCGCGACGACGGCGGTCGCGATCGTGAAGGCGTCATCCAGCGAGACCCGCCCGAGCTGCCACGTCACCCCCGCCATGAGGGCCAGCGAGGCGGCGTTGATTCCGTCGAGTGCGGCGCGGGCCGAAGGCGTCCGGCGCGCCCAGGGCAGGATGCGGCTCAGCGCGGCGACGAAGATAAACGAAGGGACGAAGATGGCCACCGTGGCCACGATCGCCGCCGCCCATCCGTCCACCACGTAGCCGACGAAGGTGGCCGTGGTGAACACCGGGCCGGGGGTCAACTGACCAACGGAGATGGCGTCGAGCAGTTGACTCTCCGTGAGCCAGCCCAAACGCTCCACGAAGTCGCCCCGCAGATAGGCGAGCAGAACGTAGCCGCTGCCGTAGAGCACGGCGCCAACCTTCAGGAAGTTCAGGAAAAGCGCGACCATGCTGAACGAGGCGGCCCCGGCAGGGAGCGCGCCAAGGAGAGGGAAGGCGGCGGGCAGGGCGAGCACGGCGGCGCTCCCGCCCGACAGTCGTCCGCCGAACCGCGCGGCTACGGCAAGGGCGCCGGCGGCGGCCAGGAGCAGCAGCTCGTTGACCCCCAGCAGGTAACCCGCGAGGACACCGCCGCCGATCACCGCCGTCAGGGGGCCCTTCAAGGCCGTTTTGCCAAGGCCCAGGAGCGCCTTGAGGATGATGGCGATCACCACCGGCCTGATGCCGTAAAGCGCCCATTCGAAGGCGGGCGTCGTCCCGTACTCCACGTAAAGGAAGGCGATGACGAGGACGATGAGGACGGCGGGAATGATGAAGAGCCCGCCCGCCGCGAAGAGTCCCTTCCAGCCGGCCCGGCGGTGTCCGAGGTGGATCGCCAACTCGGTCGAGTTCGGCCCCGGAATGAGGTTGGTCGCGCCGACCATGTCCAGGAAGTCCTGGTCTTCCAGCCAGCGCCGACGCCGGACCACCTCTTCCCGCATCATGGCGATGTGGGCCGCGGGGCCCCCGAACGCAAAGAGACCCAGCTTGAGGAAGAGTGCCGCGACTTCTCGCAGTCGGTTGGGGGATTCCGAGGAGGTCACGGCGATGGGTTGGAACAGACAGTGGCGGTTGAAAGGGTCAATACAGGGGCGGGAGCCCATGATAAAGGGCGCCGCCCAATCGTCTACAATGTCCGCCGCGCGCGGTGGCGGTAAGACAGCGATGAGACAGCAGCACGTTTACTCAGGGAATCCGTTCGACCGTGGCGAGCGGGAGCGGCGCGACGAGGCATGGATCACCGCCAGGGCGGCTGACCCAACCAGCAAGATCCTGCCCCTCAGTGACCTCAAGATCGCCGTGCGTGACGACGGCCGGCCCGCCCTGCAATGGCTGAGCCCGGCGGAGCTCGAGCGCCTGGGCGGGAGTCCACTGGTCGTGCTGCTGGGGCTCCGCGACGGCGTGGCCCACTTCGCGGCGGACGTCTCCGCGCTCAGCGGCGCGAACGGCGCCCTCCGTTTTGAAGACGCCCGCGCCGCCGCGGCCTTCCTCTCCCGCGAGGACGCCGGCGTCGTCGCGCAGGCGCGGGCGCACGTGGGCTGGCACAAGCGGCACGGCTTCTGCTCCGTCTGCGGCCTGCCCACCACGATCGGACGCGGCGGCCAAGTGAGGACGTGTGCCGATTGCGGCGCCGAACACTTTCCCCGCACCGACCCCGTCGTCATCGTCGTCGTCTCCGACGGCGATCGCTGCCTGCTTGGGCAGTCATGGGGGAGGTTGGCAGCCTCGAAGATGTATTCCGCGCTGGCCGGCTTCATGGACCAGGGCGAATCGATCGAGGAGGCGGTGGCGCGGGAGGTCTGGGAGGAGGCCGGCATCAGGGCCGTCGACGTCCGCTACCACTCGTCGCAGCCCTGGCCGTTTCCGTCATCGCTCATGATCGGCTGCCACGCGACGGCGGCCACCACGGGCATCCATAAGGACGACGAAGAGATGACCGACGTCCGCTGGTTCAGCCGCGCCGAGGTGCGCGCGGCGCTCGCGGGCGAGGGCGAGGCGCTCTCCCTCCCCGGCCCCTTCGCCATCGCCCACCACCTGATTCGGTCCTGGGCCGAGGAGCAGGTGGGCGCTTAGGCCGGCGCGGCCGCGAGCTCGACGCCGAACTGCTCGGCGGCGTTGCCGCCCATCATGCGCGCGATGGCCTTCTCAGGCACGTTGGCAGCGACCAGCATGTCGATGGCGTCGTAGGCACTTGTTGTGTCGTGTTGGGGATAGCGGGAGCCCCAGACGACCTTCTCCTCGAAGACGTGCGGGAGCTTCTGCACGAGGCGCTCCTCGGCGTCGAAGCCAAGCGCGACGTGCCCCTCCTCCCACATCCGTTCTGGATCGGTCCGCACCGGGTAGTAGTGGAGAAGCGGGATCACGCGCGTGGAGGCTTCCATCTTCTCCAGGACCTCTTCCATCCAGGAGGCCTTTCCATGCGCTACGACGACCTTCATCTCGGGGAAACGCTGCATGACGGTGAAGCCGATGAGCGCGGAGGCGACGAACATGTGGTTGTCCAGCCAATAGGACAGGATCGGTGCGATGGGGTGGCCGATGGGTCGGGCCGACCCGCCGGACGCACCGCCGCCGGAGAAGGGTCCGCCACCGGCCGCCGCGGGAATTCCTCCAAGCAGGCCGGCCGCCTGCGCCAGCCTACCGTGCACCTTCTCGATAAAGGGACCGTGTGAGGTCCACTCCGGGCTCCACAGGCCAGTGGAAGGATGCACGGCGGCGGCGATGCCGAGCGCCTCGATCTCGGCCCACAGCGGATCGTACGAGGGATGGGTGAAGTAGCGGCCGTCGATGAACATCGGGCGGAGAAAGACCCCGCGGAAGCAGTCGGCCTTGGCGACACGCGCCAGCTCCTCCAGCGCGAAGTCGATGTTCTGCAGCGGCAGCATGGCGGCGGCGAACAGCCGGCCCGGCCCGGCGGAGCAGAAGTCCGCGATCCAGTCGTTGTAAGCCCGGGCGAGCGCGTAGGCGGCGTCGGGATCTTCGACGAGGTGAAAACCCTCGCCGAACCAGGTGGGGTAGAGAAACTCCTGATCGACGCCCATGGCGTCCATGTCGCGGAGCCGAGCCTCGGGATCATAGGCGCCCTCGTTCATGGGGTGCGCGACCGCAGGGTCGAGCTCACCGACGTCGTCCCACGTCATGCCGGGCCGCCAAATGGCATGGCGAGGGATGTTCCGGTTGCCGGTGTCGTGAACGGGCTTGCCATTGATCTTGAGGTATGACCCGAGGCGCCCCTCCTCCCGCCACAACGCGCTCTTGGCAAAGGCGCGGTAGCCGGCGTCGAGGTAGCGCTCCCAGAGCTCCGGAGGTTCGACGACGTGCGTGTCGGAGTCGAAAACGGGAAAACGCTTCACGGGCATGGCAATTCCTTCTGCCTGAAGTGATGCCGGCGCCGCCCCCAACGCTGAGGGCCGGCCCCGCTCCTAACGCCGCAGCGCCAAGCTCGGATCGAGCGCGCCCTCGATCTCGGCCTCGGTGGGCCACCACTCGGGCCGCTCGATCTCGGTCACGCGCTCGCGGATGATGTTGCGCGGCGGGTCGATACCGTAGAGTTTTCGGGCATTTTCTCCGAGGAATTTCGCCTGGTATTCGACGGGGAGTTCGCACGCCCGCATCGTCTCGATTGCCTTCCACGCATCGTCACCGTCATGGTGATAGACGTCCGACGACCACGCCAGAATATCCTCATAGAATTCCGGCAACCTCGACGGCGGCGATTCGTCGCCCTCAAAGCCGGTGACGCAATGCCGGTTGAACGTCTCACTTGGCAGATCTTTGAGCGGCCGGTAGCGCCGCTCGTTTCGATAGAGTTTGTAGGCTTTGTCGCACTCGTCGAGGAGGAAGCTGAGCCACGTCGACGAGGCTTCGAATACCGCGGCCTTGATCTTGGGGTGCCGCTCGAAGAAGCCGGACATCAGCGTGATGACCACCCACATCGACGCCTCGGCCTGGAAGTTCTGCACGTTGGTCAGAAAGAAGTGCGGCAGGCCGGCGGAGCGCACCGTTCTTCCGATGAGCTCGGCCCCGGAGTACTGCTCGGTGTAACCGGGCGGCTTCAGCGAACCCGCCGCAGGGAAGGGGTGCATCCCATAGACCACGCCCGCCTCCCCCATCGCATTCCACAGCGGCTCGTACTTGGGCTGAATGGGATAGTTCCCCATCGCGTCTATCGGCCGTACGAGGCCGACGCGGCAGCCCTGGTCGGCGACCCGGTAGAGCTCCTCGACGGCGTATTTGGGATTCTGCAGGGGTAGCATGGCCGCGAAGTAGAGCCGCTCCGGGTCCTCTTGGCAAAACCCGTGAGCCCAACTGTTGTACGCCTTGCAAAAGGCCTTTGCCCCGAGCGAGTCCTGCAGCCAGGGATAGGTGTCGATATCGGTCGGGATGATCATCACCTGGTCGATGCCCTGGACGTCCATGTCGCGCAGGCGGGGCTTCGGTTCGTAAGACCCCTTGTGATCGAGATAGTCGGCCTGTTCGGAGTCCATCGCCGTAGCGGGGTTAAGGTTGCGCACGTTGAATGCGCGCTGGACATCGTGCTTCATCCCCGGACCGGCGCACGTGAGCACATGCAGCATTCCCGGAACGCCGCCCAAGCGCTGCGAACCGATGCCAACGCCGGCCTTGCCGTTGACGATGAGCTGCTTGCTGTCGGAATCGAACCAGATCGTCGTTTTGAGCGCCTGCAGCTCGTCCTCTGAAAGATGTTCGTGGGCTCGCTCCCAGATGACCGGCGGCTCCGTGACGTGGGCGTCGCAGTCAAAGGTGGCGAAGTCCTTGGTCATCGGCTCGAATCGCTGCACGGGCATGGGGCACCTCTGGCGGGAGTTCTCCAACCTTCCTCCCACTTATGTAGGGCAGAGCGTGGGGAAAGTCAACCGGCCCGCCACGTCCAGCCGTCACAACGGCCAACGTCGGGCGTCACAAGATCGCCGCGTCCCCGGAGGGGGACGCGGCGATTGTCGAGTGAAAGCGGTCGGGGCCGAGCGGCCCGGCTACGACTTTCTGGGCCGACCGGGGCGCCGCTTCTTGGTCCAGAAGATCAGCCGGTCGCCGTCTTTCCGGATCTCCAGGGCCTTGCCGGACTGGCGCATGGCGTCGCCCAGTCGCCTTCTCAACGTCCTCGGGTTTTCACCCGCGGAAGACTCGATGACGCCGGCACTTCCCTCACGTTCCGCTTGTTCGATAAAGCCGACGTATTCGGCGATGATCTTTGCCCGCGCCGACGGCATGGTCTTCACTTTGGCTTCCGCCAGACTTATGGTGCTGAACTTCGGCATTTCTTCTCCCTAAATTTTGATTCGGTGTCATTATACAACCGCTTGGCGAGCCTCGACTAAAGCGCAAGAGATTGGGGCAGCACGCCGAGTACTGTTCTGTGAAACCGACAATCCAACGAGAAAACGAAGGAAGCAGTTTACCACTGCACGAACATGGGCATGACGACGTGAATAAACTCCGAGTCGTCCACGGGCCTGATGAGGCCTGGACTCGACGGGCTATTCGTTTCCAGCGTCACCTTACCCTTGGCGACGACGGCGAGCACGTCACTCAGATACTTGCTATTGAAGGCGATCTTCGAATCCGGGCCTTCGACCTCGGCATCGATCTCGCCCTGATCGTCGCCCACCTCTTCGGCGCGCGCCGACACGAGGAGGCTGCCTTTGCTTTCTCCATCCACAGGCGCGGACTGCAGCCGCACGATGCCGCTCGCGTCGCGGGCGAAGATCGAGGCGGCGCGCGTCGCCCGCAGGAAGTCCTCGACGTCGACGGTGGTCGTGGTGGTGCGCTCCTGCGGGATGAGCTGTGAATAGTTCGGAAACGATCCCTGGACCAGCTGCGAGACGAGGCGGACGTCGTCCATTTCGAAGAGTATCTGGCTCTTCCCCTGGTTGACCGTGATGACGATCGGGTCCTTGGATTCCCCGATGAGGCGGCTGACCTCGCCGAGGGCACGCGCCGGCACGATGACCGTTACCGCTTCGGCGACCTCCTCTAGGAGCGGGGCCTTGTCGACGGACAACCGGAAGCCGTCCGCGGCCGCCAGGACCATCGTCGACTCGCTGATCTCGGTATTGACGCCGGTGAGCACCGGCCGGGAGTCCTCAGTGGCCGCAGCGAAAACGACGCGGCTGATCGTCTGGCGTAGTCGTTCGGGATCGAGCTTGGCCTGGACGCCCTCGGTGACCTCCGGAATCGGAGGAAAGTCGTCGGCGTCCATGCCACTCAGCCGCGCCTCGAACCGCGCGCACTTCATCTCGAGACTGCGCGACTCTTCTGCGGTCGTCAACTCGACCCGGTCGTTCGGCAACGAGTTGACGAACTCGGTAAGGACCCGCGCGGGCACGGTGATGGCCCCTTCTTCCTCCACTTGGGCGCCGATCCAATGCACGATCGCCACTTCCAAGTTGGTGGCGGCCAGCTTCAGCCTGCCGTTCTCAGTGGCGAGCAGCACGTTATTCGTGATGGGTAAGGTGGTGCGGGTAGCGACGGCCCTGCCGACCACGGCAAGCCCACGGTTGAGGTTCTCTTGTAAACAGGAGACTTTCACGGTTGACTCCAGCCCGAAAAAGTGTGCGGGCGAGTATACCCTATGGGGTAGGCCAGCGCCAACCGGCGGGAGTCTTTTGTGGTTATCTTCGCCGGCGCCGGATGCTAGGAAAGGCCGATGAGCGCGGCACGAGCCGCCTCGAGCGTCCGGTCCACGTCCGCTTCTGAGTGCGCTGCGGAAACGAACATGGCCTCGAACTGTGACGGCGGCAGGGCGACGCCATGCTCGAGCATGGCGTGAAAGTAGGCGGCAAACGCGTCGCGGTCGGACTGGGCCGCGCTCTGGTAATCGACGATCGGACCCTCGGCGAAGAACAGCGTCATCACCGAGCCGACGCGGTTGAACGCAAGCGGACGGCCCGCCTCCGCCATGATCTCGCGATATCCCTGCTCGAGCGCTGCCGCGGTCCGCTCGATCCGGTTGTACGCCTCGCCCGAGGCGAGTTCGGTCAGCGTGGCGATTCCCGCGGCGACGGCGACCGGGTTCCCCGAAAGCGTCCCCGCCTGATAGGCCGGCCCGAGCGGCGAGACCTGCTCCATGACCTCGGCGGGCCCGCCATAGGCCCCGATGGGCATCCCGCCGCCGACGACCTTCCCGAGGCAGGTGAGATCGGGCGCCACGCCGTACAACGCCTGCGCTCCGCCGAAAGAGGCGCGGAAGCCGGAGATCACCTCGTCGAAGATGAGCAGGGCGCCGGCGTCGTGCGTGAGTTCGCGCAGCACGGCGAGGAAGCCCTCGGCGGGCGGCACGACGCCCATGTTGCCCGCAATCGGCTCGACGATCACCGCGGCGACGTCGTCGCGGTTAGTTTCTAGGAGTACCCGGACCGATTCGGCGTCGTTGTAGCGGGCTATCAGCGTCTCCCGGGCATAGCCGGCGGGAACGCCCGCACTGTCGGGCACGCCGAGCGTCGCGCCTCCAGAGCCCGCCTTGACCAGCAGACCGTCGGCGTGGCCGTGATAGCACCCGTCGAACTTGATGATCTTGTCTCGTCCGGTGTAGGCCCGCGCGACGCGCAGCGCGCTCATACAGGCTTCCGTTCCGGACGAAACCAGGCGCACCCTCTCGACGGAGGGCACCGCGTCGACGATAAGCGCGGCAAGCCGGTTCTCGCCCTCGGTCGGAGCGCCGAAGCTCGCGCCGAGCTCCACGGCGCGCTGGACCGCGGCGACGACGGCGGGGTGCGCGTGACCGAGGATGAGCGGCCCCCAGGAGCCGACGTAGTCGATGTAGTCGCGGCCGTCGGCGTCGACGACGTGGGCACCGGCGCCGCGAGCGATGAAGCGCGGCGAGCCTCCCACGCCCTTGAAGGCCCGGACCGGGCTGTTGACTCCGCCGGGGATGAGCCGCTGGGCCTCGGCGAAGAGCTGCTCCGAGCGGCTAGTCATCGAGATCGGCAATCAACTCGTTCAACGATGCGAAGGCCGCGACGCGCCCGGCGTCTATGTCGGCCTGGGCTTCGGCTTCGGCCGCCTGCCAGCCGGGCGTCCAGAACCAGGCCTGACTCTTGTCCACGAGGCGCTTTGGCGTCAACATGATCTTCCCCTGCGCGATGCCGACCTCAATAAGGTCTCCTTCTTCGATGCCCATCTTGCGGCGTACTTCTGAGGGAAGCGTGATCTGGCCGTGGCGCGTGACTTTCGTCAACGCGATCCCCTCCACCGGCACGTCCGGCTCCACCGGCGCGCTCGTCATGTAGAGTGCCGGCGTCTCCGCTATCTGCGGAGCGTCCCGCCGCTTCCGCCCGCGGCTAGGGTCTTTCGAGCGTGGCATCGTGCTCTCCAATGTTTCTCAGCGTGAGCCGGTCGCCGCCGATCTCGAACGTCATCCGGCAGCCCCTGCTCACTCGCGCTTCCCAGATGTCCCGTGTTCCCTTAATGCGTTTGACGTGCAGACCCGGATACCGCGCGCCATGCTGCAACATGTTCGATAGCGCCTTCTTGAACTGCTCCTGCTCCTGTTGCGAGAGCTTCTTGTACGCCCGCTTGAACCGTTCCGTTCGCTCAAGACGCACTTTACCATGAACCTACTTTCTTCGTCAATTACTAATTTACTAGTCTTTCAGCCAGCGCGCCGCTTCAATCGCGTGGTACGTCAGGATAATGTCGGCCCCAGCGCGCTTGATGCCGGTCAGCGCTTCCAGGACGACGCTCCGTTCGTCGAGCCATCCGGCTCGGGCCGCGGCCTTCACCATCGCATACTCACCACTGACGTTGTAGGCCGCCAACGGCAGGTCGAACCGTTGGCGGGCCCGCGCGATGATATCAAGGTATGGCAACGCCGGCTTCACCATGATCCCGTCGGCGCCCTCCTCGACGTCGAGCTCGATCTCACGCATCGCCTCCCGCGCGTTGGCGGGGTCCATCTGATAGCCCCGCCGGTCGCCGAACTGCGGCGCCGAGTCCGCGGCCTCCCGGAAGGGGCCGAAGAACGCTGAGGCATACTTCGCCGCATACGACAGGATCGGCGTCTCGCTGAAGCCGGCGTCGTCGAGTGCCGCGCGGATCGCCCCCACCCGGCCGTCCATCATGTCGGAAGGGGCCACGATGTCGGCCCCCGCCTCGGCATGCGATACCGCGGTGCGCCCCAGTAGATTGAGCGTCGCGTCGTTCACGACGTGCGCGCCGTCCAGCACGCCGCAGTGGCCGTGGTCGGTGTACTCACAGAGGCAGACGTCGGTCACCACGAGCATCTCAGGGTACGCGGCCTTAATCGCGCGGATTGCCTGCTGCGTCACCCCGTCGGCGGCGTAGGCCTCCGAGCCCATCGCGTCCTTAGCCGAGGGCAGGCCGAAGAGAATGACACCCGAGACGCCCAGTTCGGCCGCCTCGCCGACTTCTCGCAGCGCCTCGTCGGCCGAGACCTGGAAGACCCCGGGCATCGACCCCACTTCCGTGCGCGACCCGGTCCCGGGGACGATGAACATCGGATAGATGAAGTCTGATGGCGCGAGCGTGGTCTCTCGCACCAGCCGCCGCATCGGCGCATCACGCCGCATCCGTCTCATGCGCGTTGCGGGAAATGCCATCGTCATCTCGTCCCCCTCGCCGTGGTCGGCGGAATCCATGCTTCCATGCTCACCGCCGCGTCCCTCACCTTGCTTTGCCTGCGAACGAATTAAGTGCGTCCACCAGTCCATCGACCGTATGATCCTCAGCGGTGACCGCCACGTGAAGGCCGTGCTTCTCCGCCGTGCGCGTCGTCACCGGCCCGATGCTCGCCAGCGTCGTCTCTTGTAGCAAGCGGACCGCGTCTCCGCCAAGGGCTTCGACCAAATTGTCGACTGTCGAGGAACTGGTAAAGGTGACGACGTCGACATGCCGGCCCTCCAGCAGCTCGCGGGCGCGGGACGCCGTTTCGCCGGGTGTCACCGTATCGTAGACGTGCACCTGCTCGACTCGCGCTCCTCGCGCCGCAAGCAATTCAAGCAGGTCCGCCGGCGCAATCGCCGACCGCGGCAGCAGCACGCGCTTGCCTTCCACGCCCGGCATCGTCTGGGCCAACGCCGCCGTCGTGTATTCACGCGGCGCGAAGTCCGCCCGCACCCCCTGCCGTTCGAGCGCCGCCGCCGTCGCGGGGCCGATCGCGGCGACGGTTAGACCGCCGAGGGCGCGCGCGTCGAGCCCCAGAGCACCGATCCGCGCAAAGAACGCGTCCACGGCATTGACGCTGGTGAAGGCGATGGCATCGAAGCCTTGGAGCCGACCCACGGCGTCGTCCACGGCATCGACGTCCGGCGCCGGGCGTATCTCGATGCTGGGCGCCTCAATGGGCTCCGCTCCTTCGCTCCTGAGGCGCCGGCTGAGCGAGCCAGCTTGCGCCTTGGCGCGCGTGACCATCACCCGCATGCCGAACAGCGGCTTGCTTTCGAACCATCCAATCCGGGAGCGCAACCGGACCACGTCGCCGACCACCGTCACCGCCGGCGGCCCAAGGTTAGCCTCGGCCACTCGCTCCGCGATGTCGCCCAGTGTGCCTTCGACCGTCCGCTGCCGTGGCAGCGAGCCCCACTCGATGACCGCGACCGGCGTGTTCGCGGGAACGCCGTGGTCGCGGAGCTGCGCTAGCGTCGACTCCAGCGTTTCGACGGACATCAAAATAACGAGCGTGCCCGCACCGCCGGCCAGCTTCGCCCACGCGACCCGCGACCACTCCCGGCCGGCGTCCTCGCGCCCCGTGATGACGGCGAAGGATGATGACGCGCGCCGGTCCGTGACGGGAATGCCCGCGTACGCCGGAGCGGCGATCGCCGACGTGATGCCGGGCACCACCTCGAACTCGACGCCCTGCGCAGCAAGCGCCTCGGCCTCTTCGCCCCCGCGCCCGAAGACGAAGGGGTCTCCGCCTTTGAGCCGCACAACCCGCTTCCCCGCTTCGGCGAAGCGCACGAGCATCGCATTGATATCGGCCTGGCGGTTCGGGTTGCGGCGCAAGCTCGCACCCGCGAAGACGAGCTCGGCCTCCGGCCGCGCTTCGTCGAGCAACGCTTCGTTTACCAGCCGGTCGTAGACCACGACGTCGGCGTCGCGGAGCGCCTCGAGGCCCTTCACCGTGATGAGCCCAGGATCGCCGGGACCCGAGCCGACAAGATAGACCTTTCCTTTCGTCACGACAGTCCCGCCAAGATGTCCGCCGCACCGGCCTCGGCGAGCCGGCGTGCCAACTCGCGACCTAGTCCTTCGGGATCGGCGCGGCCCCCATCCACCTCGGCGCTGACCAAACGCGCGCCGCCATCGGAGACCACGCCGTGCATGCTCATCGCATCGCCGTCGACCCGGGCATAGGCGGCGATGGGTACGGTACAGCCGCCGCCGAGCGCGCGGACCGCAGCGGCTTCGGCGGTGACGGCGGCCCAAGCATCGGCATCGTTCGCAGCCTCGGCCAACCGCGCCATCGCATCATCGCCATCCCTGATTTGCAAGGCGAGGACGCCCTGGCCCGCCTCCGGAACGAACGACGCGGGATCGAAAAGCTCGCATGCCGCATCCAGCATTCCCAGTCTCGCAAGGCCCGCCGCCGCAACCACGACACCGTCAAGTCCGCCGGTCCCCGCCTTTCCAACACGCGTTCCCACGTTCCCCCGCACCGCAGCGACTTCGAGATCGGGGCGCAACGCCTGAAGCAGCGCCTTTCGCCGGGGGCTGCTTGTCCCGATCCGGCCATGCGCCGGAATGGCGGCCAACGACTCTCGTCCTGGAGCGACCAGGGCGTCCCGCGGGTCCGCTCGCTCCGTCACCGCCGCCACAACGCAGCCCGGCGACGCCTCGATCGGCAGGTCCTTGAAGCTATGCACCGCAATGTCGATCGCGTCGCCGGCGAGGGCGGCTTCGAGATCCTTCGCGAAGACGCCGCGGGGCATCGACGCCAACGGCGCCTCCGGCGAACGGTCGCCGGAGCTTTGGATGACTTCCACCGTAAACGTGTCCCTGGCGTGCAACGCCCGCAGTCGGCGGAGCGCGGTTTCGGTCTGCGCCAAGGCCAGCGGACTGCCCCTCGTACCTACACGTATCCGCATCGCTTTCGCCGCGCCGAGTGGCCCTGCCGGGCCCCCGCGGGTTATTCCCCGCCGGTCTGGGACGTGTCGAGGCGGAAGAGCGCCCGCGCCGTTTCGAGGACCTCTTCGTCCTCACCACGAGCCTTAAGCGCCGCTGAGGGATCGTGGAGCAGCTTCCGGGTAAGGGCCCGCGTCATGGTCTCGATCTGGGCTCGCTCCTCATCCGAAAGGCCCTCAAGCTTGCGCAGGCTCTTTTCCACCTCGCGCCGGCGAATCGCCTCGGCCCGACTCTGGATCTGCGCGACGACCTCGCCCGCACCTCGCGCCCGCACCCATTCCTCGTAGTCCTGCACCGCCTCTTCAATGATGACTTCGACCAGCCCAGCCTCGCGGTCCCGCGCCGCGCGGTTCCCCTCCGTAACGGATTTCAGGTCGTCGACGTCGTAGAGAAAGACATTCGCAAGCTCACGGCAGCGCGGGTCAATATCGCGAGGCGCGGCCAGGTCGATTAAGCAGATGGGACGGCCCTCACGCCGGACCATGGCCGCCTCGACGGCTGCGGCATCGAGCACATAGCCTTCGGCGGCGGTGGCGCTGATTACGACGTCGTAGGAATGCGCCACGGCGGCGAGGTCGTCGAACCCGACAACATGGCCGCCGAGCACCTCGGCGAGGGCGGCGGCCCGCGATCGCGTGCGATTGGCGACGCCGATCTCCGCGGCGCCGGCGTCGCGGAGGCCCTTCGCGGCCAACTTCCCCGCCTCTCCGGCGCTGATCACCAGCACCCGGCAACCGCCAAGGCCGCCCAAGACCGCCTTTGCCCGCTCCACACCCGCGGTGCTGACCGAAAGGGCGTGGCGGCTGATCGCCGTCTGTGTTCGCGCGGCACGGCCTACCCGGAGTCCACGATGGAACAGCTTCGTGAGCGCGGACCCCAGCCTGTCGGCCTCCGACGCGTTGACCATGGCGTCGCGCACCTGGCCGAGAATCTCGCTTTCGCCAAGCGCCATCGAATCGAGGCCGCAGGCCACGCGGAACAGGTGGCGCTCCGCTTCGCTTCCGCAATGCTTGTACAGATAAGACTCAGCCCAACCCCGCGGCGCTTCGTTGAAGTCGGTGAGGAAATCGGCGGCCCGCTTGGCCCCCTCATCGGCATTGGAGGCCGCGGCATAGACCTCGACCCGGTTGCACGTCGACAGGATGACGGCCTCCGGCAGGTAGCCCCCAATCACTCCCAAGGCATCCCGGAGGCGGGCGGGGACGATCGCCAAGCGCTCCCGGACCTCGATCGGGGCCGACTTGTGGCTGACGCCGACGGCTACGATGCTCACGGACGCTCCTTGTGGTCGGTGTCGGCCCCGGCGCGAAGGAGCCGCAGCAGCGCACCCTTCGCCTCGGCCCCGCTGCCATCGCCGGCAAACTGGTCGATGACAGGGCCCAGAGCCGCGTTCCACACGTCGCTGGTGACGTGCCGCCCCTCTTCTCTAAGTGCGGCCCTCGCCTCCGCCGCCGCCTCGACGAGGTCGCCATAGTCCTGGGGGAAACGCGCTTCTAGGTCCTCCCGGACCTTGCGCGCCATCGCCGGGCTCTTGCCGTTCGTGGAAATCGCTACGGTGAGGTCGCCGCGCTTGAGCAGGGCGGGCGCGGTGAACATGCAGAGTTCCGGGTCGTCCACCACGTTGAGCAGCACCCGGCGTTCCGACGCCTCCTCGGCGATTCGCTTGTTGACCTCGCGGTCGTCGGTCGCCGCGATGGCAAGGAAGGCTCCGTGGAGGTCGCCCGCCGCATACTCACGGTCGGTCCACGCGATGCGGCCGTCCCGGGCCCAGGCACGCACGTCGGGCGTCGCGTCCGGACCGATCACCACCACCTCGGCTCCCGATTCCAAGAGTGCATCGATCTTCCGCTCACCCACGTCACCGGCCCCCACGACCACGCACGTGCGTCCTTGGAGCACCAGGGAGACCGCGTAAGTACTCGGCATCGCTCACCCCGCCGACTCTCGGCGCGCGGCGCTCGGTTTAGCTTCGTAGGCCCCGGCGATCTCAAGGAGGATCTCGTCCGCGAGCGCTGCGATATCGGGCCGCGTAGCGCCCTGGGGCGGGACGGCGAGGGAATCCAGCAGGGTGTTGCGGAAGAAGATGAAGGCGGCGACGGCGTCGCGAGGGCCGACGCCGCCCGCGGCGAGCTCTCGACCGTACTCGGCGCCGAGATAACGCGCCTCCTCGCTCAACTCGGGTCGGGGCCGCGCCCCCGCGGCCCAATCCGAGGCCAGCGCCACCATGCGCCGGCCGAGGACGCGGAGCCGGCCGCGGGCCGCCTCGTCGAAGTTGCCGTCCATCTCGGGAGCGCCCGTGCGGCGCCGGTTCAACCGCCGGCGCATTCGGGAGAGGGCGCCTTCGGGAGCCGCCGTCGCGGCGCTCTCGCCGATGAACCCCTCAATGTCCTGGGCGGAGAAGCGGCGGTGGCCCCCAGGCGTCCTGAACGTCCGCAGCCGGCCGGAATCGGCCCAGTGGCGCAGCGTGCTTTCGTTGACGCCGAGCATCTCGCAGGCCCTGCCCAACGATATCCACTTCGAAGCTGTCGCTCGCGCCATGCTTGTTAAATCTGCAAAAATCTATGCATAATTGCTTCGGACGTTGCACCGGCGTTATAGGTTAAACCCGTTATTTGTGAAAGTCAACACGATTTCCGGGCATGGCCGACGAAGACCATGCGACGGCATGACGCGTCCCGTCGGCTGGCAGATGGGGCGGCCATCGGTCATACTGAACGCAACCGATCGCACCTCCCGAGGAAATGGCTCACTGTGAGTAAGGAACGCGTGCCGCCGGGCCAGTTCGTCACCGCCAAGTTCCCCGTCCTCACCTACGGCGCCACGCCGAAGTTCGACCCGGATGGGTGGTCGTTCCAGGTCCTCGGACTCGTCGAGCACGACGTCTCGCTGAGCTACGCCGAGCTGCGCGAATTGCCCAAGGCCGAGATCACCGCCGACTTCCACTGCGTGACCCAATGGAGCCGGCTTGACAACCGCTGGGGCGGCGTAGCGATTCAGACCATCGCCGAGATGGCCAAGCCGCTGCCCGGCGCGACCCACGTCATGGCCCACTGCGACGGGGGCTATACCACCAACCTGCCCATCGACGTGCTCCTCGACGACGACGTGCTCCTCGCCTACGAGCACGACGGAGAGAATCTCGCCCCCGAACATGGCTGGCCGCTGCGGCTCATCGTCCCCAAGCGCTATGCCTGGAAGAGCGCCAAGTGGCTGCGGGCCCTGGAGTTCATGGACGCCGACCGGCCGGGGTTCTGGGAGATGCACGGCTACCACAACGACGCCGACCCCTGGTCGGAAGAGCGATTCTCCTAGCCGGCGTCTAGGGCGCTAGAGCCACCACGCGGCGAGGCCCAGCAGGAAGCCGAAGCCGGCGACGTGCGGCGCCGCGATGACGGCCACGGCCCCTTCGACGTCCTCCGTGTCGACAAGGTCCTCTACACGGTCGAGAGGGCCGGCCCCGTCCTCCATCGTCTCCTCCACGGCCATTCTCACCAATGCTCGCCGGGCCGAAAATAAAGAGGGCGAACTCCCGAAGGGGTCCGCTCTCGTCACTGCCTCGAGTCAGGGCAGGTGCGCTTCCGAGAAACCGTTGCCGCGTGGCCGGACACCGCGCCGCCGCTAGAGGATGCACCGCTGCGGGCCCCCCGGGGCGGCGGGCGCGGCTGCGTTACGTTACGCGGCCGCTACCTTGCTCGCGCGCTTGGACCGGCGCGCCCGCTTCGCTCGCGCCACTTCGTCCTGGAGCTGCTTGGTGAGCAACATCGACGGTGCGTCGAGATCCTTGATCAGGCCACACTGCAGGCATTGATGGAACGCGCCATACGAGTCCTTGTCCTCGTACATGTCGCCGCCGCACTTCGTGCAACTTTTCAGGTAGAGCATGGTCCCGCTCCTTTGCCGTCGGGTCGGCGCCCTGGACTGTACTTCCTTTGACTTTGTCCTACACTCTTTTTGTAAAAGGTTCAAAACCAGTCTCGATTCTAAGTCGCTCCGATGCTGGTGTCAACCCCTTTGCACTTGTCAATACGACGCTTCCTTTGTCTTAGCTTCCGCCTTCGTCTCGGTGCATTGGACGGCAAGGGTACATCTTGATACATATCATGTCAATAGATAGGCCACATCTTGAGAACATCATCGTGATATACCTCCTACCGTGCGGCGTGATACAGACGTTGACAATCCCGTGACATGATGGTTGAATAGAAGAGTGAACGGGACCCCCGGAAAGGGGGCGGGACTAAAGGACCTATGCAGAGCAGAAGACAAGGGCTCTACATCATCAGTGTGGCGGCGCAGATCCTCGACATGCATCCGCAGACGCTTCGCAAGTACGAACGCGCGGGATTCATCGAGCCGCCCCGGCTCGGAACGCTGCGGCTCTACTCCGACGAAGATATCGCCCGGCTGCGGCTCATCAAATATCTCGTCGACGATTTAGGTCTGAACCTTGCCGGCGTGGAGCTGGCGCTGCGGCACATCAACCGCCTCGTCGCGCTCCGCCGGCGGCTACAGAACGAGAAGGACCCCGAGAAGCTGCGGCAAATCGCCGCCGGCGCCATCGACCGGCTCCTCGGCGAGCTCGGTCTCAGCGTCGAGGAGCAGGCAAGGGGGCCGGCGGCGGACCAGCCGGACATGGGCAGGCTTCGGCGCGCACGTTGACCCTCGAAAGCCCAGACGTGGCGTGACCGGAGCCAGACCGAGCCCCGCAACCCGCCGCGGCAAGACCAACAAGAACGCCCGCACGGGCGAAAGGATAGGAGGAGGCGCATGGCGAAAATCCTAGGAATAGACCTCGGTACTACCAACTCGGCTATGGCCATCGTCGAGGCCGGCGACCCCGAGGTCATCGAAAACTCTGAGGGAGGCCGCACTACGCCATCGATCGTGGCCGCCAACCCCAAGACCAACGAGCGCTACGTCGGGCAGGTCGCCAAGCGCCAAGCCATCACCAACCCGGAAAACACCATCTACTCCGTCAAACGTCTGATGGGGCGAAAGTTCGACGACCCCGTAGCCCAGAAGGACATCGAGTCCCTCCCCTACAAGGTCGTGAAGTCCTCGAACGCCGACGCGCAGGTGGCAATGGGCGGCAAGAATATGTCTCCTCCCGAAGTATCGGCGATGATCCTGCGCAAGCTCAAGGAAGACGCCGAGACCAAGCTCGGCGAGAGCATCACGCAGGCGGTCATCACGGTCCCCGCCTACTTCGACGACTCGCAGCGCAAGGCGACGAAGGACGCAGGCACGATCGCAGGGCTCGAGGTCTTGCGCATTATCAACGAGCCCACCGCCGCCGCACTGGCCTACGGCCTCGACAAGAAGGGCGAGGAGGTCATCGCCGTCTATGACATGGGCGGCGGCACCTTCGACATCTCGATCCTCGACATCGGCGGCGGCACCTTCGAGGTCAAGTCCACCAACGGCGACACCCACCTCGGCGGCGACGACTTCGACCAACGCCTCCTCGACTGGATGGCCGACGAGTTCAAGCGCGACAACGGCATCGACCTGCGCCAGGACCGCCTCGCCCTCCAGCGGCTCAAGGAAGCGGCCGAGAAGGCCAAGATCGAACTCTCTTCGACCCAGCAGACCGAGATCAACCTGCCCTTCATCACCGCCGACGCCAGCGGGCCCAAGCACCTCGTGCTCACGCTCAACCGGGCGACGCTCGAAAACCTTGTCGGCGATCTGGTCGACCGGAGCTTCGCCTCGGTCAAGCAAGCGCTCGCCGACGCCAAAGTCGACCCCAAGTCGGTCGACGAGATCATCCTCGTCGGCGGCCAGACGCGGATGCCCCTCATTCAGCAACGCGTGAAGGACTACTTCGGCAAAGACCCGAACCGCGGCGTCAACCCCGACGAAGTGGTCGCGATCGGCGCCGCGATCCAGGGCGCCGTCCTCTCCGGCGACGTGCGCGACGTTGTCCTCCTCGACGTCACGCCGCTCACCCTGGGGATCGAGACCCTCGGCGGCGTGATGACCCCCCTCATCCAACGGAACACGACGATCCCCTCGGCAAAGGCCGAGACCTTCTCGACGGCGGCCGACAGCCAGCCACAGGTCGAGATTCACGTGCTGCAAGGGGAGCGCCCCATGGCGACGGACAACAAGTCCATCGGCCGGTTCATCCTCGACGGCATCCTGCCCGCACCCCGCGGGGTCCCGCAGATTGAGGTCGCTTTCGACATCAACGCCAACGGCATCCTGGAAGTGTCTGCCAAGGACAAGGGGACCGGCAAAGAGCAGAAGATCGTCATTCAGCCGAGCTCCGGCCTCGACGACTCCGAGGTCGAACGCCTGGTCAAGGAGGCAGAGAGCCACGCCGAGGCCGACAAGGAGAAACGGGAGTCGATCGAGCTAAGGAACACCGCCGACAGCATGGCCTACCAGGCCGATAACCTGCTAAGGGAGCACGGCGACAAGGTCCCCGAAGACCTGAAGTCGGAGGTCGAGGGCAAGACCGCCGCCGTGCGTTCGGCGCTGCAGGCCGAGGACATGGCCACACTCCGCTCCGCCGTCGACGACCTCCAGGCCTCGCTGCAGAAGCTCGGCCAACACGTCTACGGCCAGCAGGCGGGCCCCGACGCCGGCCCCGGCGCGCCGGATGCCGACGCGCCGCCACCAGAGGACGGCGGCGGCGACACCGTGGAGGGCGAGTTCCGCGAAGTGTAGCGCGGTTTTGAAACATGCCGGAAATACGACCATTGCGCGCGTGCCGTATAATCTGGCGTACGCGCTGCCATAGGAGGTGATCCGGATGTCCGAGAAACTCGAGAACGCCTCTCAGCTTCATGAAACGAAGCTCAGCCGGGACGGCCTGACCGACATCCAGGTCCATTTCCTCGACCGGATGCAGGCATTGGTGCGCCAGCAAGGGGAGTACGCGCAACACGAGGAGCAGGACGACCTCGAGCGAAAGCTGATCTCCCGCGCCATCTACGCCAGCCTCACCGACTGCGTGAATGCCGGCGTCGGCGACCAGGCCCACGCGATCTTGGAGGCCTCACGGCGCCCCGGCTACTAGACCCCACACGCATCAACGTCGAAAGCCCGCCGGCGCCCCCGGCGGGTTTTCTTATGTCGAGGTTCCAAGGCTATACTGAGTCCGCCTCCGGCGTTCAACGAGCGTTCCAAGAGCGCCCCAAGCAACACCATGAAAGCATTAGTCATCACCCTCGACGGACTCGGCGACCGCCCCGCCCCGCAGTTCGACGGCCGCACCGCCCTTGAGGCCGCCCGCACACCCAACCTCGACGCTATTGCCGCCCAAGGCATCAACGGGCTGTTCACCTCCGTCGGCCCCGGCGTCGCCGCCGGCACTCCAGTCGGCCACGCCCTGCTCTTCGGCTACCGTTACGGTGAGCTTCCCGGCCGCGCCGTCTTCCACGCCGTGGCCCGCGGCGTCGTCCCCCAGCCCGGCGAGGTCGTCAGCCTGACGCGCTTCGCTAGCGTCGAGCGCGCCAACGGCAGCGGCTCGCTGGTCCAACGCATGATGACGGCGCCGGAGGAGGAATCCTCGGCGCTCGCCGAGGCCGTCCGCACCTTCTCGCACGAGGGCATCGAGATCGAGCTCGTCTACACCGGCGCCACCGAGGGCGTCCTCTTTCTGCGCGGCAACGTCAGCGACGCCGTCACCGACTGCGATCCGCTCGGCACCGACCTGCCCGTCATCGCGGCCCAGCCTATGGATTCGGCGGAGGAACCCGCGGCGGCGGCCAAGACGGCGGACGCCGTCAACGCCTATCTCCGATGGGCGCACGGCGTGCTGCACGATCACCCGGTGAACCGCGAGCGGGCCGAACGCGGCGAGCTGCCGATGAACTTCCTGCTCCCCAAATGGGCCGGACAGCGAAGGCTCCTCCCCTCGTTCGAGGAACGCTACGGCTTCAAGTCCGTAGTCCTCACCTCCGAGGAAATCCTGATCGGCGTCGCCCGCGAGCTCGGTATGGAGACCTGGGAAGAAGAAGATCACGACACCGAGCGCGACCTCCGCGCCCGCCTCGCTCAAGCGGCCGCATTCCTCGGCGGCGGCTACGACTTCGTCCACATCCACACCAAGGAGCCCGACGCAACCGCCCACATGGCCGAACCCGAAAAGAAGCGCGATGCCATCGAAGCCTTGGACCGGGGCATGGAGGCGCTGCGCGAGGGCGTGCTCCGCGATCCGGATGTCGTGACGGTCGTGACGGCCGACCACTGCACTCCGAGCGTCGTCTCCGGCGACCTCGTCCCCGGCCGCTTCCACGACCAGCACTCCGGCGAGCCCGTCCCCCTCGTGATCTCGGGCCGCAACGCCCTCCGCGACGACGTGACGTCGTTCAGCGAGCGCGCCTGCGCCCTCGGGGGACTGGGATTGGTGCGGGGTACGGACTTCATGAACATCTTGCTCAGTCAGACCGAGCGCACCAACGTCATCGGGTGGCGCGCCGCCCCCGGCGGCGGACTCTACCGCCCGAAACGCGTGACGCCCTTCACGTTCTAGGACAAAGGCAGCGGCTGATCATGGGACGCGACTACACCGCCACCCTCCGCGAGGGCGACCGCGCTCCCGACTTCACCCTCCCCATAGCCGGCGGCGGGGAGATGCGGCTGGCCGAAGAGCTCGCCAAGGGGGCCGTCATGCTCGTCTTTCTGCGGGGGACGATATGACCCAACTGCCGCCGATGGCTGGCTCAGTTGAGCCAAGACGCCCCGCATTACGAAGCCGCGGGCGTGCGCGTCTATGCCATTTCGTCCCAGAGCTGGCGCTCCGCCGAGCGTTGGCTGGCCGCGAACCCTCAGCGCGTCTCCCTGCTCATCGATGCCGAGCGGGCCGTCATCAAGCAGTACGGGGTCTACAACCTGATTTCGTACGACTCTTGGAAGATGGCCCACCCCGCCGCGGTCCTGATCGACCGCACGGAAGAGGTCCGGTTTATCTTCCGCGCCTCGCACCAGTTCAACATTCCCACGAGCGACATGATGCTCGCGTCGCTCGAACGACTCGGCTAGAACGGGCCGCCTGCGCTCGCTAGTCGCGGACCCACCGCGTGCCGCCGACGACGATGTAGGTGCGCGTCGACTCGACGGCCTCGATCTCGTGGAGTTGGCCCATCACGACGTGATCGAGCATCTCCTGCGACGAGGCCTCGACCCGCGCGATGATGTCGGACTCGCCATAGACAGCCCCCGCCTCGACGACCTGCTCGATCTCGTCGAGACGGCGCAGCACCTCGGCGACGTCCTTGCCCGGGGCCTTGATCAAGAGATACGCCATCATGTCGGTTGGGCCTCCGTTCGGGGCTGCGCGGGCAAGCGCGGGCTCCACGTTCCACAGACGCGGGGCCCGGTCGACGGCGCCCTCGGCGAGGAGCGGCGCGGCGAACTCGTAGACGTCCTCATCCCGCCGGGCGAGCAGCTTGACCATGATGTTGAAGTCGTCGGCATAAACCGCGGCCGCCTCGACGGCGTCGTCGGCCTCGGCGATTCGCGCGATGACCTGCCGCTCCGTGCCGGCCGGCGCCGAGAGGCCCAAGTACGCCGCGACTCGTTCGGCCGTCGTGGCGAGGCGGGCGGCGGCTTGCAGCGAGAGGCCGCGCGAGTAGTAGCGCCACGTCTCCCGGACGACCGCGAGGTCATCCTCGCTGTAGTCGCGGCGGTCGATGCGCTGCTTCGGAAGCCGCTTAGGACTGATGTAGCCCTGGGACTCGAGATAGTAGACAAACCGCCGGTTGAGTCCGGGGACCTGGCGCAGGACATCTTTCAGATCCAAGCTCTACGCCCCGCCACGCTACCCGCCATGGAGAGAGTCGCGGGATTATAGCATGAGGCCCCCGCAGGGGCCTTCTACACGCGAGCGCCCGGAGAACCGGGCGCCCTGGAGACGAACACTGTCTGGAACTATGCGGCGCGGCGCCCGGCGGCCACGTGCGTCGCACCTACCGGCATCACGGATGCCGGCTTGGGGAAGACCCCTGCGCTGAAGGTCCGGTGGGCGTTCTGGAGTTCCTCCAACCGGCCCCGTCGCGCTCGGTAGGTCTGGTATTCGATGGCGGCCCGTTTGAGGTCGCGCTCCATCATCGATAGCGCCCGTTGCACGTTTCGGTTCTCTGCCACGGCGGTCATGGCGACCTCCTAAGTACAAGTTGGTACTTATACTTATACCACCGGAAATCCCCTTGTCAACCCCCTGAGTCCCCCAGTTTAAAAATCCGTTCGCTTGTGGCCTCGTTTTCCCTGACCTACAATTTCTCTCAGGGGCCGGCGCCGACCTCGCGCGCCTACCACTCATGGACTTCGATCTCGCCCTCCTCGGCCTCATCGTCGGCGTGCTTATCGGCCTGACCGGCATAGGCGGCGGTTCCCTTCTCACGCCTGCCCTTATCGTCATCTTCAAGACGAACCCGCTCATTGCCGTAGGCACCGACCTCGTCTTCAACGCGGCGACCAAGCTCTTTGGATCGCTCCAGCACGCCCGGCAGGAGACTATCAGCTACCGCTTGGCCTTCTATCTGGGCTTGGGGAGCATCCCCGCCGCCCTGGGCGGCGTCGCGCTCGTTGCCCTCCTCGAAAGGAACGACCTCGACGCCACCGGCGTGGTCCGCACCGTCCTCGGCGTCACGCTCGTCGTCGCCGGCGTCTTGATGATCGCTCGGCCGCTGCTCGACCGGCGCGAAGGCGAGAAGGAACGCACCGACGTCCGCTTCTTCGTGCCCTTCGACAGACGGGTCCGGTTTACCGTCTTGCTCGGGGTTGGCGTCGGTTTCCTGGTCGGTGTGACCTCGATCGGGAGCGGCGCGCTCGTCGTGCCCGTACTCTCCCTCTTCTACCCCATGGCTATGAACCGGATCGTGGGCACGGATATCTTCCACGCCATGATCCTCGCCGGCGTCGCCTCCGCCGCCCATTGGGGTGTCGGCAACGTCGACTGGAGCCTCGCCGGCAACCTGCTCGCCGGCTCCGTCCCCGGCGTCCTCATCGGGGCGCGGCTCGCCGTCGTCGCGCCCGACCGCGTCATGCGTCCCGCGCTGGGGCTGCTGGTGATCCTGTCCGGCGCACGAGTTCTCTGAGCGCCGCTAGACCGAAGGCAGCCGGTGCGCCAGCGGCCACGTCTCCCGCTCTCGCGAGGGCAGGGCCACCGTCCCGCTGCCGGGTAGCACGTTGTCCCCACGCTGGTTCACCGCCGACGTTTCGATGTCCACCACCGCCTCACCGTCGTCGTCGATGTATTTCTTGACGACCTTGCCGGTGAATCGCACGGCGTCCGACAGGTACACGAAGTTGCGGTACTCGCCGTAGTTGCGCTTGAGCCAGCCCTCGTCCCCCATCCAGTTGAGGAAGAGCTGGATCTGCCAGGCGTGGCGTTGGGCCCCAGCGTCGTAGGGGAAGGGAAGCCCCGCCGACTTCGCCGCCTGTTTGTTGTAGTGCACGCCGTAGACCGGCTCCAGCGCATTCGTCTCGGGATCGCGGAAGGCCCAGGCGGGATGGCGGGCATACTCGCGGAGCGCCGAGCCGTGCGCCATGATCTGCACCGGCGCCGCGCCGACGCAGTAGGCCACGATGTCGGTGACACCCAGCGGCCCCTTGATGATGGGCGGCAGCTCGTCGCCAACCTCGACGTCTTCCCAGTAGCGGACCTCGCCGCCGCGCGGACGCTCGGCAAGCGTCTCCTTCTGGATTGCCTCGAGCTCATCATCGGTCCAGGGGTGCGGGAGGACCGTCTGGCTGTACTTCCCTTGCTTGCGGGCGGCGGGACGCTCGGCGCGGACGAGCCAGGTCTTCGCCTTAGCGACCATTTCGCCCCGCTGGTTCCGATAGCGGGCCTCCTGGTACTCCATGATGAACCGCCCGGCGAACCTGCTCTGTTTCTCTTCGAAACCGGTGAAGTCGGACTCCGGCGTGATCTTGTCGCCGACCAGCATGGGCCGGTAGAACTCCCAATCGTTGCCCGAATGGAAGGCGTGGACGCCGGGGAGCCCCTGGAGCACCCACGTCGGGAAGACACTGTAGACCCAGTTCTGCGGCGCGGGGAGCCCGCCGAAGCGCGTGCCCGCCGCATAGTCGGCGTCGAGGTACAGCGGGTTCGTGTCGCCGATGCCGTTCACGAACTTCCGGATCGCCTCCGGCGTCACATGCTCGTTGAACACGTTCGGGATGCGCAGCCGCGCCCCGACCCGCGACCGGAAGACCTCCAGCGCCGCCTCGTTGATCGTGCCTTCTACCAGCACGCCTTGCCGCTCCGTCATAACGTCCTCCAGATTTCGTTCGGCCGGACCGCTAGGGCCAGAAGTAGCTCCGGGCCGCGGCGCGCAGCTCGCTCCTGAAGTCGGGATGTGCGACCTCGATCAAGGCCTCGGCCCGCTGCCGCTGCGTCTTCCCCTTCAGATCGGCGACGCCGTGCTCCGTGACCACGTAGTGCGCCAACGTGCGCGGAACGGTCACGATGACCCCGGGATCAAACTGCGGCGTGATACGGGAGACCGTCCCCCCGCGCGCCGTCGACGGCATCACCGTGATGTACTTGCCGCCCTTGGCAAGCGACGCGCCGATAGCGAAGGCGAGATGTCCGCCCGTCCCGCTGACCAATGCCGGGCCCAGCGACTCCGCCGCGATCTGTCCCGTTAAATCAATGGACAGCGCGCTGTTGACCGATGTCATTCCGTCGTGGGCGGCCACCGTCCGCGGGTCGAGTATGTACTTCGCCGGATACAGCTCGAACATGGGGTTGCCGTCGACGAACGCCATGTCATCGGCGTCGCCGCCGCCCGCCGCGGTGGCGACGACGCGCCCCGTGTGCAGGGTCTTGCGGCGTCCGGTGATCACGCCTTGGCGTACCAGTTTGATGACGCCGTTCGGGGTCGTTTCGGAATGCCAGCCCAGATCGTTCTTCTCGCTCAGCACACCGAGCCGCGCAACCCACTCCGAGGTGCTGCCCACGCCGATCTGAAGCGTCGCACCGTCCTCGATCAACGACCCCGCGTGCTCCGCGATCGCCCGCTCGACGGCGCCGGGCTCCACGTTCTTCCGCCCCAGCAGGTCGGTCGCGCCCGGCGTGCGTCCGCTCGATTGGTGCGGTGTGAAGGAGTCGATCTCAGAAACGTGGACGTAGTTCTCCCCGCCGGTGCGGATGAGCCGGTCGTTGACCTCGGCGAGCACCAGCGGCGCCGTCTCAATCTGCTCGCGCTTGTTCCACAGCGACGCCCCGAAGCTGCAATAGCCCGAATCATCGGGGGGCGAGACCTCGACCAGCGCCACGTCGGGAGCCTCGTCGAGCGGGCCGTATTCCACAAGCAGCGTCTGCACCGTGTAGTCGCAGCGCCGCTCCGCGACCATCTCCCGCACTACGGGGAGGATGTAGCCGATTTCGATATCGAAGCTCTCCTCGAACCCCGGGTCGTACCAGCCCAGGTCGCGGCTGGGCGTGGGCAGGAAAAGGGTCACCCCGCGAAGCTCGTCCGCCCGCGCCAGCAGCGCAAGCGAGAGCGCCGTCGGCTCGTTTCCCGAGGTGAACGCGACGCGGTCGCCGTCGTTGATGGCCGACACCGCCTCTTCGGCGGAAACGGTCCGCGACTCGTAGAGGGAGCGCCAGTCCGGGGATGTTGTGCCTTGCGCGGAGCTCATGAGCGGGACGGGTTCGGAGGCGCCCTGCGCCGCCATCGGCCACTGTAGGCGGCGGTTTCAGAGGCGTCAACCGAGCGTAAGGCTGCCTGGACACCCATCGGCCCCACTCCTAGAATGCCCCTGCCGATAGGCGGCGGGAGGCGGCCATGAAACTGACGTTCAACGGAATGATGACCTACGGTTTGCCGCTCGACCACGACGTCGAGCTGGCCCAGCGGCTCGGCATGGACGGCCTCACCATACCGGTGATGAAGTTGGAGGCCTTCGGCGTGGAAGAGGGCCTCAAGCTGCTCGCCGACTCGGGCCTCCCCGTGGCGGCGGCAACGGGCGCCGGCATGTTCTCCCTCGACGACCGCTCCAAGTGGCCCGAGCAGATCGAGCGCAGCAAGCGGACGACGGAACTGGCCGGGCGCATGGGCGCGGAGTGCATGCCGCTCCTCGCGGGCAGCGGCGGAAAGCTCAGCTACGAGGAGGCCGAGGAGGAATTCGTCGCGCTCCTCGACGGCTTCCTCCCCTCCGTCCGCGACAACGGGACGCGCGTGGCCCTGGAGCCGAACACCTGCCTCCGCTACGACCTCGGCTTCTGCCACACCCTCCACGACGCCCTCGACCTCGCCGACCGGGTCGACTCGCCGCAGTTCGGCGTGCTCCTCGAGATGAACAACGCTTGGGTCGAGCGGCACCTCTACGACAACATCGCGCGCCGCTCCCAGCGCATCTTCCTGGTGCAGGTCGACGACCAGCCGGCCAACGACTTCTGCACCCCGTCGCGCGTCCCGCTGGGCGAGGGCGTCATCCCCTGTGACCGCATCGTGCGGGCCTTCGAGGCGGCAGGCTACGACGGCTTCTACGACATCGAGGTCGTCGGCCCCGCGCTCGCGGAGCGCGGCCACGAGGCCATCATCAAGGCCTGCGTCGACTATCTAGCCAAGTTGTAACGTTCGGCTACGCCCGGTTCTGCGGGTACTCGTACTCCGGATGCGGCAACGGCTCGATGCCCATCGATTCGAGGAGCTTGAGAAAGCCCTCCGGATCGGCTGGCATGGGCTGCGAGTCGCCCAAGTAGACCTCGAACAGCAGAGAGCCCTCCGGCCCCGCGATCAGCGGGCCGAACTTCGCGCCGTGTTCAAGCAGGATCACCGAGCCGGCCGGGGCGTCATGCCCGCCCACGTCGACAAACCCCTCGATGACGTAGATCACGTGGCTGCTCGCGTGCCCGTGGCGCTCAAGCACCATCCCGGGGTCGTAGATGGCGATGTTGATCACGTACTCCGGCGTGCGCAACAAGTTCTTCAGATGCACGCCGACGCGCCGGTCGCCGTGATTCTGGCTTCGCACCTCCGAGTAGGGATACTCGTCCTGATGGACGATCACCAACCTCGCGCCGCCCTCTTGCTCTTCGATCATCGGCATCGCGGCCTCCTCGCTCCTACGCGGCCTTTTGGAACCGGAAGGGAGCAAGGCGAATGTACGCGGGCCGCGCGCAGGGGTCAAGCGAGCCGGTGGAACGGAAAGACGAGACGCTTGACCTCGGCGACGGAGGCCTCGGCGAAGGCGCGCGCCGTCTCTTGGTACCGTGGTTCCACCGTAGGCTCGGCGTCGCGGAGGCGGCTCAGGCCGTATTCCGCCACGTAGGAGTCCGGTATCGCATCGGGCAGGTCGCTGTCCATCATCACCCCGAAGTCGAGCGCCCAGCCCCGCGCCACCGCCGACATGTCGTAGCCACCCCCGCCGAGGGCCACCCACTTCCCCACCATGCCGCCGAGCTTGCGCACCGCCTCGCCGTGGCCCTGGACAGTCATGGAGAGGTGGGTGATGGGGTCGTCGAAGTGCGTGTCCATGCCCAGCTGCGTGACGAGCACATCCGGGGCGAACGCCTCCGCGATCCGTGGCACGACGGCGTCGAACGCCCAGTGGAACGTCTCGTCGCCCGTATAGGGCGCCAGCGGCACGTTCACCGAGAAGCCCCGACCCTCGCCCGCGCCGAGCTCGCCGACCTCCCCCGTGCCGGGAAAGAGATAGCGCCCCGACTCGTGCATCGACAGCGTCAGCACGTCGCTGGTGTCGTAGAACGCGGCCTGCACGCCGTCGCCGTGGTGGCAGTCGATATCGACGTACATCACCCGGAGGCCCTTGCGGCGCAGCGCCTCGATGGCGATGACGGGGTCATTGAAGATACAGAAGCCGGAGGCATGGCCCGCGGCGGCGTGATGCAGACCGCCCGCGACGTTGAAGGCCACGTCCACGCTGCCGTCCGCGACAAGTTCCACCGCAACCAACGACCCGCCGGTGGAGAGCGCCGACGCCTCGAACATGCCCTCGTACGGCGGATTGTCGCCGTGGGCGCTGAAGTTGTAGCGCTCCGGCGTCACGCCGCTCTCCCCGCCGCTGATGGCCTGGACGGCACGGACGTATTCCCTCGTATGGAACCACCCGATCTCGTCGAGCGACGCCTCGCGCGGCGCGACCTTGTCGGAACGCTCGAACGCGCCGTAGGCGTCGAGCAGGTCGTGCGTGTATCGCAGGCGCGTCGGACGCATCACGTGGTCCTCCCGCAGCACGTGGCGGGAGACCTGATCGTCGTAGACGAAAGCTGCGCGCCTCATGGCCGTAGTGTACTAGTATTGACGGGCGCGGCACGCCGCCGAGAGGATGCACGGAAACATGACCACGACCACCCCAACCTACATCTCCGCCGACGACCACCTCGACCTCAACGAGTTGCCGGCCGACCTCTGGACCAGTCGCCTCCCATCGGAGTTCAGGGACGCCGCCCCGCGGGTCGTCGACGACCCGGTGCGCGGCCCGATCTGGGAAGCGGACGGCGCGCGCTGGGGCCCCCACGGCCCCGGACGCCCCGGCTCCATGCCCGGCCTGTTCGAGCGCGCCGGCATCCCGGGCGACTGGACCGTCCGCCCCTCGACTCCCGCCCTGCGGCTGGAGGACATGGACTCCGACGGCGTCTACGCCCAGGTCATCTACCCCGGCCTCAAGGGCATCCCCGCCCTTAGCCCCGAGCTGCGCCGCGAGTGCATCAGGGTCTACAACGACTGGACCGCCGAGTTCGACCAGGCCGCCGGAGGCCGCATCCACAACCTGGCGGTGCTCCCTACCCACGACCCCGAGGAGGCAGCCGGCGAGCTTCGCCGGACCGCCGGTCTCGGCCATCGCGGCGCAATCTTCGACCATACCGAGGAAGACCGCCCCATCTTCGACCCCTGCTGGGAGCCCCTGTGGTCGGAGGCGGACGCCGGGGAGATGCCCGTCTCCGTCCACCTTGCCCAAGCGGGAACCCACAGCCTGCGGTCGCGACCATCGAGCTGGATGATGGGCGCCTATGTCTCGGTCTCAGCCCTGCAGCTAGACGAAGTGCTATCAAGCATCTGCTTCTGCGGCATGCTGGAGCGCCACCCAGGCCTCAAGATCGTGCTGGGAGAATCGGGCCTCTGGTGGATCCCCTTCCTGATCACGAAGATGGACGAGGTCTTCCACAAGTACCGTGGCACGTTCAAGGACTTCCGCCCGGAAGTCTCGCCGTCGGAGCTCTACCGGCGGCAGATACTCACCACCTACCTCGGCGATCCGGACAGCATCAAGCTGATGGCCGACTTCGCCCCTGAAAGCATCATGTGGTCCTCCGACTACCCCCACCCCGGGAGCAGCTGGCCGCACTCCAAGGAACGGATTGCGGAAGACCACGACGGCCTCGACTCTGCCATCGTCGAGAAGCTCACGCGGGGGAATGCCGCGAGGCTCTACCGCATCGCCTGACGGCGCTAGACTTCGACGACCATGCCCTCGTAGGCCGGTTCGATTTCGACACCGAGACGGCGCGCGACTTCCC
This sequence comes from Dehalococcoidia bacterium, assembly GCA_965207995.1. GTDB lineage: Bacteria > Chloroflexota > Dehalococcoidia > SHYB01 > SHYB01 > DAOUKH01. Next base: position 480,025 of record OZ242299.1, read on the forward strand.
CCAGTTCCGCCACGATCGCCTCTTCCAACCAGGGCGTCATGTGGACGGCGATCACCCGTGCGGGGGCCGGCTTCCGCTCTAGGTAGGCGGCCATTTCGGCCTCGAAACGGGCCGGTGTGAGGTGCTTCGATCCCTCGCCGTGGCCGTTGGGGTGGGTCACCTCGCAGAACAAGACGTCGGGCGACACGTACTCCCACGCGGACGCCAGACCGCCGCCGGTGTCGCCCGTGTAGAAGATGCTCCGGCCATCGGGGGAGCGGACCTCGTAGCCCACGGCGTCGACACCGTGCTCGACGGGCACTGCGAGGGTGGTGTGTCCTTCGATCTCGATCTCCTCGAACGGCTCGATGGTGCGAAGGTCGAGCGAGGGCAGCTTGCCGCCAGGGAGGAAGTCCGGGTAGAGCACGCCGTTGATCAGGTGCTCCTGAAGCTCGACGAGCACGGACTCCAGCCCGTAGACGCGGGTGAGCCCGTGGCCGGCGGTGTTGATCGCGAGCAGCGGCACGCCGTGGATGTGGTCGAAGTGGCGGTGCGTAAGCAGCACGGCGCGGACGCGGCGTTGCTCGTCGATGGTCAGCGCGGTGTGGACGGCGCCCGCGTCGATGCAGATGACGTCGTCGACGAGCAGGGAGACCGGCGCGGTGGTCGCCGAGGCCGCGTTGTGCGCGCCGAGGACGCGGACCCTCATGGCCCCGCGCTTTGTTCGTCCTGCTCCGCCGGGGCGCGGGCGCCGAAGGTCCTGAGGAACAAGTAGCCGCCGACGCCAGCGATTATCGAGGCGACCAGCACGCCGATCTTCGCGTCCTCGGAGAGCGGGTGGTCGTAGGCCAGGCCCGCGATGAAGATCGAGACGGTGAAGCCGATGCCGGCCAGCATGGCCGTCCCGATGATATGGGTCCAGGTGACTCCGCTGGGCAGTGCGGCGATCCCCATCTTCACCGCGAGGTAGGTGAACGCCGTCACGCCCACAGTCTTGCCGACAACCAGTCCGGCAATGACGCCGTAGGTGACCGAGTTGGAGAAGGCGTCGGACAGGGCGTCGCCGGAGAGGACGATACCGGCATTCGCCAGCGCGAACAACGGCAGGATCAGATAGCTGCTCCAAGGGTGCACCTGGCGCTCCAGCCGTTCCAACGCCGACTCGCTCCCCTCCACGAGATCGTCGATTTCGCCCAGCGCGGCCTCGGCCTCCTCTTCATCATGCCGCTCCGTTGCGGCCTCGTGGCGGCGGGCCAGCACGTCGATCGCCGCGCGGAATCCCTTCGGGTTGTAGTGCGCGTGGGCCGGAGTGAGCAGGCCGAGAATGACGCCCGCGATGGTGGCGTGAATCCCCGACTTTTCAAGGGCGACCCAGAACAAGACACCGAGCACGACGTAGAGACCAACCCCCCGAATGCCGAAGACTCGGCTCGCCACGATGATGGCCCCGAGGACCAGCGCTCCCCAGCCCAGAGCTTGCAGATCGACGCTGCCGGTGTAGAAGACGGCAATGACGAGGATCGAGCCGATGTCGTCGACGACGGCGAGGGCAAGGAGAAAGACGCGGAGCTCGGCGGGGAGTGAGCGCCCGAGCAGACCGAGCACGCCGAGCGCGAACGCGATGTCGGTCGCGAGGGGGATGCCCCAGCCGCGCCCGTCTTCGCCCGTGCCGTTGAAGGCGAAGAAGATGAGCGCGGGCACGACCATGCCGCCGACGGCGGCCATCATGGGAAGCGCGGCTTTCCGCCGTTCCCGCAGCTCCCCATGAACGAACTCGCGCTTGATCTCAAGCCCGATGACAAAGAAGAAGATTGCCATGAAGCCGTGGTTGACCCATTCCTCGAGGGTGAGGTGGACCCCGAAGAGCGGGATGTCGAAGGCGAGTTCGGTGTGCCAGAAGTCGGCGTACTCGTCGGCGAACGGCGAGTTCACCCATATGAGTGCCGCCACCGTCGCCGCCAGGAGCAGGATGGACGAAAGCTGCTCGGTTTTGATGAAGAGCGCAACAGGACGGACCAACCCACGGAGGGCGTATTCATTCCCTCCGCTCTCGAGCAGCTTCCGTATGTTGAAAAGCGTCACCGGGGCCTCACTGGAGAGTCATCTTAGGCAGCCCATTCATGGTAGCAAGCCGGCTCAACGGCCCGCCCCTTGCAGGTGGCGTTCGAGAATAACGGCCGCCGCGCGTTTGTCGAGCGGCTCGTTGTTGTTGCCGCACTTGGGCGACTGAATACAGGAGGGGCAGCCATCGCGGCAGGGACACTCGCGGATGGCCCGCAGCGTCGTCCCCCACAGCTCCTCGATCAGGTCGTAGCCCTTCTCGGCGATGCCGACGCCGCCGGGGTGGCCGTCGTAGATGAAAATCTGCGGCTTGCCGGTGTCGGCGTGCAGGGGCGTCGAGACGCCGCCGATGTCGGCGCGGTCGCACATGGCGAAGAAGGGCAGCATGCCGATGGCCGCATGCTCGGCGGCGTGCAGCCCACCGGGAAAGTCGAGTTTCCGCCGGTCGATCTCCGTGAGCGCGAGGTCGGCTATGTCAAACCAGAGCGCCGTGGTCACGAACGACCGGGTCTGTGGTTCCAGCGGCACGTCGTCGATGACCGAGTCGGTGAGCTGCTGCTTGCGCAGGTAGCCAATGACCGTGCGCGCTACCTCCACCTTCCCCAGGAAGACCTCAACCCCGTTCACGCGCTTCCGCGACGCGACGTGTTCGATGTCGATGTCGGTCATGTGGCGAGTGGTGGTGTAGTAGGGATCCGTGTGGGGCCGGAGATGAGCGGTGCGCGCCTCCGGGTCAAGCTCGGTAACGAAGAACGGCTCGCCCTGATGCAGGTAGACGGCGCCCGGGTGCAGCTGCGAGAAGACAATCGAGGCATCGACGTGCTCGATGAGCGCCCCGCTCGTCTCCTCGACCACCAGGAAGCGGTCGCCGCCCGCGGAGCGAATGTCGACCTGTTCGGCCGGATAGACGACGCCGGGGGCAGGGAACCAACGGCCCCGCGCCTCATGGACGATGTCCTCCTGTTCCATGTGCGGAAGCAGCCCGCGCATCTCCTCGCCGAAGAGCGCCTCATCTTTCGCTTCCAGCGGCGCCTCGAAGGCGGCGCAGGCGAGGTGCGGTTCGAGGACATAGGGGTTGGCGGGCGCAATGAGGACGTGCTCCTGCGGCTTGCCGAAGAAGGCGTCGGGGTGCCGCATCAGGTACTGGTCGAGCGGGTTGTCGGAGGCGATCATCACGCTCAGGGAGCGCTCGCCGCCGCGCCCGCTGCGTCCCGCCTGCTGCCAGGCGCTCGCGATCGTGCCCGGATAGCCGTTGAGCACCGTGGCGTCGAGGTCCCCCACGTCGATGCCGAGCTCGAGGGCGTTGGTTGCCGATACGCCCAGGAGTGAGCCCTCGAAGAGCCCCTGCTCGATGGCTCGGCGGTCCTCCGCCAGATAGCCGGCCCGGTAGGCGCGGACACGGCGAGACAGCGGAACGGACTCCTGTTTCAACCGGTCGCGGGTGTAGCTGTAGACGAGCTCGGCGGTCTTGCGGCTGCGGCTGAAGGCGATGGTGCGGACGTCGCCCTTCACCAACTCGGAAAAGAGGTTTGTCGCCTCGGAGTTCGGGCTGCCCCGCGCCGTCTGCTCTTCGTCGATGAGCGGCGGGTTCCAGAGCACGAAGTCCTTCCCGCCGTACGGCGAGCCGTCGTCGTCGATGACCTCGAACGGCAGCCCCGTCAGGCGCTCGGCGTGCTCGCCCGGGTTCGCCACCGTCGCCGAGCAGAGCACGAACTGCGGCGCGCCGCCATAGAGGGCGCAGACGCGCCGCAGGCGCCGCACGACGTTGGCCACGTGCGAGCCGAAGACGCCGCGGTAGACGTGGCTCTCGTCGATGATCACGTAGTGGAGACCGGCGAAGAAGCGCTTCCACCCCACGTGGTTGGGCAGGATGCCGAGGTGGAGCATGTCCGGGTTGGTGATGACAACCTGGCCGGCGCGGCGTATCTCGGCCCGGTCGCGGCCTTCCGTGTCGCCGTCATAGGTCGCGCAGCGGAGCGGCGGGTCCATGAACGCGCCAAGCTCGCGGAGCTTGCGCAGCTGGTCCTGGGCCAGCGCCTTGGTGGGGAAGAGGTAAAGCGCCCGCGAGCCTCGCGTCCGCAGAAGGCGCTCCAGCACCGGCACGTGGTAGCAGAGGCTCTTCCCGCTCGCCGTGGCGGTGGCGACCACGACGTTCGCCCCCTCGCGGAGCGCCTCGACGGCCCGCGCCTGGTGCTCGTACAGGGGCAGTAGTCCCAGCGAACCTAGCTGCGCCTCCAGCGCGTCGGGGAGCGGTCCGGCAAGGTCGCGGTGGCGGACGGGGCGCGGCCGGACCTCTTCCAGATGCGCGATCTGGTCCTTGTACCAGTCCTGCTCACGAACGCGCGCGAGAAAGGTCTGCGTATCCACCGTCTCGCTCAGAACGCGGCGTCCGGCGCGCCGGGCTGCGGCTAGACGCCGTCGATGATTTCGATCTCGTAGTCCAGCAGCTCGACGTCGCCCAACTGCCGTTCAATGTAATGCACGACGTTCGACAGCATGGAGTTGGCGTGCCGCCCGTCGTTGCTCACGCACGTCAGCCCGAAGGTGAGCCGCTGCCATGCCTCTTGGTCCTCGATTTCGGCAATGGCGACGTTGAACTTCGCGCGGACCTTGGAGGAAATCGAGTGGGACACTCGCCGCTTCCCTTTGATGTTGTCGTTTTCGGGGATTCTCAGGGAGAGTCTGCAGACGCCCACGTGCATGGCCCAACGATTATACCCCCCGTGTTCACCTGTTCGTTACATTGACGCGATTGACGCTTTCGCCGGAGTCTCCTTAGAATTGTGAATCCTGTAGCAATCCGGCGGTTCTTTCGCGTAGTGTCCTCACAAGCCATGGACAGGCCTTCAGACGCGGAGAAGACGGGCTACGTTCGCCGCCTGTTTGGGCGCATCGCTCCGAGGTACGACCTTGGGAACCGCGTCATCAGCCTGGGGCGCGACCGGGGCTGGCGGCGGGAAGCGACCAAGGACTTCGGGCCGGTCGCAGGAGAGCGCATCTTGGACGTGGGATCGGGCACCGGCGACCTATCGCTCGCGCTGGCCTCAGCGGGGGCCTCGGTCACTGCCTGCGACCTCAGTGCGCCCATGCTCCAGATTAGCGCGCGGCGCGCCCGCGAAACCAACGGCGGCGGCCTCGACATCTCCCACGTGCTCGCCGACGCCCTCCGGCTTCCCTTCGCCGACGCCGTCTTCGACGGCGCTGCGGCCGCCTTCACCGTCCGCAACTTCGCCGACCTCGGCCGGGGGCTTGCGGAAATCGCCCGTGTACTCAAGCCCTCGGGGCGCTTCCTCTGCCTCGAGTTCACCCAGCCTCCCTCGGCCCTCGTGGCCGCGCTCTACCGCCCCTACCTCAACTACGTGCTGCCCCTCCTCGGCGGCGCGGTAACCGGCGACCCCGGCGCCTACCGCTACCTCACCGCTTCGATCAAGACCTTCCCCGGTCCCGAGCCGCTCGCGGGCCTTATGCGGGCGGCCGGATTCGCCCGCGTCGACTGGCGGCTGCTGAACCTCGGCTCCGTCGCCATCCACCTCTGCCGAAAGGAGCCCGCGGGCGACCCCGCCCAACCCCAGCCCGCCACGGTTTGACCCAAGAACAATCGATTCCCCAGAACATTCCCGAAGTCGTCATCCTGCGCCTGCCGCTCTACGTGCGGGTGCTGGCCCAGCTCCGCGACGACGGCGTCGAGGTCGTCAGCTCCCGCGAGCTCGGCGACCGTCTCGGCGTCACGCCGGCGCAGATTCGAAAAGACCTGAGCTACTTCGGGCGCTTCGGCAAACAGGGCCGGGGCTACAACGTGGGCTACCTCGTCGGCGAGCTACGCCGCGTCCTCGGCCTCGACCGCGAGTGGAACACCGCCGTGATCGGCGTCGGCCGCCTCGGACGGGCCATCATCAACTACCCTGGCTTCGGCCCGGAGGGCTTCCGGGTCGTGGCGGCGTTCGACAACGACCCCGACCAGATCGGCCGAGAGCTGGCCCATCTCAACGTGCTCTCGACGAACGACCTGCCCGCGGTGATCGGCAGCCAGCGCATCGACATTGCCATCGTCGCGGTGCCGGCGCAGACGGCGCAGTCGGTCATCGATCAGCTCGTCGAGTGCGGGGTCAAGGCAATCCTGAACTACGCGCCGATCGCGCCGCAGGCCCCCGAAGACGTGCGGGTCCGCAACATCGACCCCGTCCTGGGCCTCCAGACGATGACGTACCACCTGGCGTCGCAGCAGGGCGCGGACGCGTAGGGGAGCGACGGCGCGCCTTAGCGGCGCGGCGGCTCGGGAGCGCCGGTGGCGCGGCGGCGGCGGGCCACCTTCAGCCGGATGTTCGCCCGCCGCAGCGAGTTGAGGGCGCGCTGCAGGTCAAGGTCGGTGGCGTGGGAGGCGATACGCTCCTGGGCCTTCCGCATCGCCTCTTCGGCGCGGGCGAGGTCGATCTCATCCGCGCGCTCCGCCGAGTCCGCCAGCACGATGACCTTGTTGTCGAGAATCTCGAGGAAGCCCCCCGCGACGGCGAAGGTCAGGGTATCTTGGCCGCCGTCCTTGAGGCGTATCTCGCCGGGTTCGAGCATGGTGAGCAGAGGGGCGTGACGCGGCAGCAGGCCGAGCTGGCCCTCGGTGCCGGGCGCGATGATCATGTCGGCCTCGGCTTCGAGGACGGTGCGCTCGGCGGTGACGATCTCGATCTTCAGCTTCGCCATGTCTCTTTTCTCACGCGTGGCGGGCGGAGCGGTGCTCTCTCCTAGTTACGGGCCAGCATCTTCTGGCCCTCTTCGACGGCCTCCTCGATGGTCCCCTTCATGTAGAAGGCCTGTTCAGGGATGTCGTCGTGCTTGCCTTCCAGGATTTCGTTGAAGCCGCGCACCGTTTCGGCAACGGGCACGTACCGGCCTTCGATGCCGGTGAACGGCTCGGCCACGAACATCGGCTGGGTGAGGAAGCGCTGAATCTTGCGGGCGCGGGACACGGTCTGCTTGTCCTCTTCGGACAGCTCCTCCATGCCCAGGATCGCGATGATGTCCTGTAGGTCCTTGAAGCGCTGGAGCACGAGGCGGACGCCCTGCGCGGCGTCGTAGTGCTCCTTGCCCACGATGTTGGGATCGAGGACGCGCGAGCTCGACACCAGCGGGTCGACGGCGGGGTAGAGCGCCTGGGATGCGAGGTCGCGGTCGAGGGAGATGACGGCGTCGAGGTGGCCGAAGGTGGTGGCCACGCCGGGGTCGGTGTAGTCGTCGGCGGGGACGTAGATCGCCTGGAACGACGTAATCGAGCCGCTCTTGGTCGAGGTAATGCGCTCTTCGAGGTCGCCCATCTCCGTCGAGAGGGTCGGCTGATAGCCCACGGCGGAGGGCATGCGTCCCAGGAGCGCCGAGACTTCCATGCCGGCAAGGATGTAGCGGTAGATGTTGTCGATGAAGAGGAGGACGTCCTGGCCTTCGCGGTCGCGGAAGAACTCGGCCATGGTCAGACCGGTCAGCGCGATACGGAGCCGCACGCCGGGCGGTTCGTTCATCTGGCCGAAGACGAGCACCGTCTTGTCGATCACGCCCGACTCCTGCATCTCGTGCCACAGGTCGTTGCCCTCGCGGGAGCGCTCGCCGACACCCGCGAACACCGAGAAGCCGCCGTGCTCGGTGGCGATGTTCCGGATGAGCTCCTGAATCACGACGGTCTTGCCGACGCCGGCGCCGCCGTAGGCGCCGATCTTGCCGCCCTTGGCGAAGGGCGTCATGAGGTCGAGCACCTTGATGCCGGTTTCCAGGACCTGCGCCTCGGTCACCTGGTCTTCGAAGGGAGGCGCGGGCCGGTGAATCGGCCACTTCTCGTCGGCGGTAACGTCGCCGAGGTTGTCGAGGGCGTCGCCGGTGACGTTGAACAGGCGGCCCAGCGAGGGACGGCCGACGGGAACGGCGATCGGTTGGCCGGTGTCGACGGCTTCCGCGCCTCGGGTGAGGCCCTCGGTGGCGCCGAGCGCGAGACAGCGCACCCAGTTGTTGCCGATGTGCTGCTCGACCTCGAGGACGATCTTGTCGCCGTTCTGGCCGACTTCGAGCGCGTTGTAGATAGCCGGCAGCTCCGCGGCGCCGAACTCCACGTCCACCACCGTGCCGATCACCTGCACCACTTTACCGGTTGCCATCTCGTTCCTCCTGCTCAAGGAGAGCCGTTGCTGTCGCTTTCACGAATCCTCACCCTTCCAAGGCCACGACGCCGCCGGTGATGTCGAGCAGCTCGCCGGTAATCGTGGCCTGGCGGACCTTGTTCATTTCGAGCGTGAGTCCCTGGATCATTTCGTTGGCGCTGTCCGTCGCGTTGCGCATGGCGACCATGCGGGCGGAGTGCTCGCTCGCGTTCGCTTCGAGCAGGGCCTGATAGACCTGCACGTCGACAAATCGCGGCAGCAGCTCGCGCAGGACGCCGGCCGCGTCCGGCTCATAGATATAGCTGGCGTGCACCGCGGCGCCGTCGTCCGCCGCCTCCGGCTCGATCGGCAGCAATTGCCGTACCACCGGCCGCTGGACCACCATCGAGACGAACTCGGCGTAGATCAGATAAACCCGGTCGGCCTCGCCCGACGTGTACGCGTCGGTGATGAGGCGCGTCATGGGCTGGATGTCGGGGACTTCGAAGCGGTCGCCCATGTCGGTGAATGAAGCCGTGACGTTTTGGCCGTAGCGGATCAGGAAGTCGCGGCCCTTCTTCCCGATGGTCACCGCCGAGACCGGGAGCTTCTCTTCGAGCACGAACTGGGAGGCCCGCCGGTTGAGGTTCGAGTTGAGCCCGCCGGTGAGGCCGCGGTCGGGCGTGACATGGAGGATCTGGACGTTCTGCACCTCCCGCTTTTCGAGCAGCGGGTGCAGATCTTCCAGGCTCTCCGACTGGGCCGCGAGGTGTCCAAGGACGCTCTGCAGCTTGTCGGCGTAAGGCCGTCCGGCCAGCACGCGCTCCTGAGCGCGGCGCATCTTCGACGCCGCGATCATCTCCATGGCGCGCGTGATCTTCGCCGTATTCTCGACGCTCCGGATGCGCCGCCGTATGGTCCTCAGATTCGCCATAGTTCAGCTTTAGCGGAGGCTCTCCCCTAGTAGGGCACTGAGTCCTTGAACTCCTGGATCGCGGCCTTCAGTTGCTCACCGGTCTCGTCGGGGACGTCGCTCGACTCGGTGATGGCCGCAAGGATTTCGGGATGGTTGGTGCGCATGAACTCGACGAAGGCCGCGTCGAAGGCGGTGACCTTCTCGACGGGCACGTCGTCGAGGAAACCGTTGACGCCGGCATAGAGCACGGCAATCTGGTCGGCGAGCGAGTAGGGGCCGTACTGCCCCTGCTTCAGCAACTCGGTCATGCGCTGCCCGCGCTCGATCTGGGCGCGCGTGGTGGCATCAAGGTCGGCGGTGCCGAACTGGGCGAAGGCTGCCAGGGCGCGGAACTGGGCAAGGTCGAGCCGCAGACCGCCGGCGACCTTCTTCATCGCCCGCGTCTGCGCCGAGCCGCCCACCCGCGAGACCGAGATGCCCACGTTCATCGCGGGCCGCACGCCGGCGTTGAACAAGTCGGTCTCCAGGAAGATCTGGCCGTCGGTGATCGAGATCACATTGGTGGGAACGTAGGCCGAAACATCGCCGGCCTGCGTCTCGATGATGGGCAGGGCGGTCAGCGAGCCGCCGCCGAACTCTGCGTCGAGGTTGGCAGAGCGTTCGAGCAGCCGGCTGTGGAGATAGAAGACGTCGCCTGGGTAGGCCTCGCGGCCGGGCGGGCGCCGCAGCAACAGCGACATCTGCCGGTAGGCCCAGGCGTGCTTGGAGAGGTCGTCGTAGATGATGAGGGCGTCCTTGCCCTGGTCCATGAAGAACTCGCCCATCGCGGTGCCCGAATAGGGGGCGAGGTACTGGAGCGCGGCCGAGTCCGACGCGTTGGCGGCGACGATGATGGTGTGCTCCATCGCGCCGGCGGCCTCCAGGATGCCCACGGTCTGGGCGACCTTGCCCGCCTTCTGGCCGATGGCGACGTAGATGCAGATCAGGTCGCCACCCTTCTGATTAATGATGGCGTCGATCGCGATGGCCGACTTGCCCGTCGTCCGGTCGCCGATGATGAGCTCCCGCTGGCCGCGCCCGATCGGAATCATCGAGTCGATAACCTTCAGGCCGGTCTGCACCGGGCGGTCGACCGATTTGCGGGTCACCACGTTGGGGGCGATTTTCTCGACGGGGCGGCTCTCGTTGGTCTTGATCGGGCCCTTGCCGTCGATGGCCCGGCCCAGGGAATCGACCACGCGACCGACCATGGCGTCGCCCACGGGAACCTCGGCGACCCGGCCGGTGGCGCGGACTTCATCGCCTTCCTTGATGGCCGAGTCGTCGCCGAAGATCACGACGCCGACGGTCTCTTCCTCGAGGTTCAGCGCCATGCCCTGGACGTTGCCCGGTAGGTCGACCAGCTCGCCGTAGCTGATGCCGGTGAGTCCGTGTACCCGGGCGATGCCGTCGCCGACCTCGACGACGGTGCCGACGTCCACGGTGGTCGTCGATGCGCCGTACTGCTCGATTTGCTGCTTGATAATCGCGGCGATGTCGTTTGCCGCCATGCCTCTGCCCCCTGGCCGCGCCTGCGGCCTCCTGGGTTTATCTTTCCCTGGTCCTGTTCTTGGTTGTCGTTCCTTGTTCCGGGCCTGCTATGCCACGCCCTCGTGCAGAGTGCGGCGCAGGCTGTTCAGCTTCGACCGGACGCTGCCGTCGACGACGCGGTCGCCGATCTTGACGACCATCCCGCCCACCAGCTCCGGGTCGGTGCGGTATTCCAAGCGCACCTCTTTGCCGGTCACGTCAGCGAGCCACTGCTCGATGCGGCCGCGCTCCGCCTGGTCCGGTTCCACCGCGGTGACGACCTCGGCGCGGACGATGCCGCGGTGCTCGTCGAGGAGCCGGTGAAACTCGGCTGCGAGCGGCAAGGCGAGGGCGGCCAGCCGGCCCTTGGCGACCAGGAGCGTCGCCAGGTTCAGGCCCTCCGGGCTCAACCCGGGAAGGACTTGCGCCACGGCCTCGCGCTTCTGGTCGACCGACAGCTTCGGGCTCTCCACAAGCTCGGAGAAGCCCTCCTGCGCGGCCGCTTCGGCAAGCGCCTCGAGATCGCTCACCCACGCGTCCATCGTGTCGCGCTCACGGGCGATCTCAAACGCCGCTTGGGCGTAGCGTCTCGCCGATGCTCCCGGTGACGGCACTGCTCTCTTCTTCCTCGAAGTTCCTTAGTTCTGATTCGCGCCGTTCTGCATGCCCTCTTGGAGGACTTCCTCAATCAACTGGCGGTGCTGCGCCTCGTCGAGCGAGGAATTGATGACGCGCTCGGCGGCGAGGACGGCGAGGTCGGAGAACTGCGCCCGCAGGCGCTCCAACGCCTCGTCCCGCTCCCGCTGGATGTCGGCCTGCGCCCGCGCGGTGATCTGCTCCGCGTCGCGGCGCGCCTGCTCGCGTGCCTCCTCGCGGACCCGCTCGGCGACTTGCGTCGCTTGGGCCACGATGCCGCGCCCTTCCTCGCGGGCCTCCTCGATCTGTTTCCGCACGGCCTCTTCGGCTTCGGCGCTTTCCGCCTTCATTCGATCGGCCTGCTCCAGGCTTTCCTTGATCCGCTGGCCGCGCTGGTCCAGCATCCGCGTCACGGGCTTGTACAGCAACAGGTACAGCACCGTCAGCAGGATGGTGAAGTTGATGATCTGGGCGACCAGACCAGGTAGGTTGATCCCTAGTGCATCCACGCAGACCCCCTTGGCTCTACCAATGGAGCATCCGGAGACCGCGGCGCGGTCCCCGGCCCTGTACTCCGATTCGAACCGCTAGAGGACGAAGGCGATGATGACGGCCACGATCAGGGCGTAAATCGCGATCGCTTCGGCGAACGCGATGCCCAGGATCATGTTCGTCCTGATCGAGTTCTCGGCCTCCGGATTGCGGCCCAGGGCCTCCATCGCGCGCGCCACCAGCATGCCGATGCCAATGCCGGGGCCGATGGCCCCGACGCCGATCGAGAGACCCGCGCCGATGGCCTTCAAGCCGCTGTCGCCGACGGCGGTCTGACCCAACACCGAGAAGAGCGCATCCATAATTCCTGTCCTCCTGACCTTTCTGCCTGACTCAGTTGCTCGCTAGATTCACGTTCGGTTATCGAAAGCCGGGCGCGCCCGGCGGAAATGTCGCTAGTGACCGCCTCCATGACCCTGCTCGCCGTGATCGTCGTGGGAGGTCGTCGCCAGCACCGCGAACACCAGCGTAAGCATGGCGAAGACGACGGCCTGAATGAACCCCACGAAGACCTCGAGGAGGAAGGGGAAGACGAAGACCCCGGCCATGATCGGCAGCAGGAAAGCCACGGAGAAGATGAGCACTTCGCCGGCGAACATGTTGCCGAAGAGCCGGAAGCTGAAGCTGATGATCTTGGCGAATTCGCTGATCGCCTCGAGGATGCCGATGATGAACCCAAGTGGGCCCTGCCGGAACTGGATGAACCGGGAGACGTAGCTGAAGAAGCCGTTGGCTTTGACCCCCCACCACTGCACCATGAACATCGCCACGAGCGCGATGGCCAGCGTGTTCATCAGGTCGGTGTTCATCCCCCGGAAGAAGGGGAGCAGGCGGCCGACCGTTTTGCCCTCGAGGTTCACCTCGGTCTCGCCGGAGGTGACGGTGCCCGTCCGGGCCGCCCATTCGTCGAAATTCCACCACTCGCCGAGCTCGATTTCCTTGGCTTTGCCGAAGCCGAAGGGAATGAGCCGCGCCCCGCTATCGCCGTCGAAGATGACCAGCTTCTCGGCCGCGCCTTCCTCTTCGACGAGATGCGTGAGCGTCGGCAGGCCGAGCTCGTGGGCGACCACATCGACCTCATGAGGGTTCGGCGGGCCTGCGCCCTCGAAGGTGGAAGTCTTGTAGTAGTACTCGACCTCTTCCTCGTAGTCGTGCAGGACCTCTTCGAGGTGGTGGAGCCCGTCCTTATTGGCGTCGGGAGCCGCCAGGGCCGTTTCGATCTCTTCCACCATGTCTTCGACGGCGATCTCCACGGCGTGGAAGACGAGATACTGACCGGTCTCGACCTTGCCGACGGTGCCGAACACCGGTGTGAGCGAGGTCCAGTTCCCGACAAGAATGAAGATGAAGATGGTGGCGACGAGGGGGAAGAACATGCGGCCGCGCTTCTTGCCGGCCATGTCCTCCACGATGCCCAAGAGCCAGCCGACGATGCCCTCGACGAGGTTCTGCATCCGGCTGCTCGGCACCAGCGTGAGGTTGCGCACCCCCAGCCACACGATGAGGAGCACCACCGCCATCGCGATCCATGCGGAGATGACGCTGTTGGTGAGGTTCCAGACGCCGAAGATGTCCTTCGCGACCGTCTCGGCGGCAAGGGAGATAAAGGGAATGGGGAAGTTGAGGAAGAGCCGGCCCGCCACCGTCGCCGCAAAGGCTACGATGACGAGGAGTATGACTTTCTGCTTCCCGGTCACTCGTCGTTCCCCGGGCGGGCGGCGCGCTCCCGCGCCTCTCGCGTGTACAACGGCATCAGCATCTTGAACATGCCGTAGAAACCGGAGGCGGTCCCTAGCAGCAGTCCCAGGAGGAGGAAGACCGGCTGGGTCTCCAACCACCTATCGAGGAAGTACCCGCCGACGAGCCCGATGGCCAGGTTCGCGGCGAAATACCACCCGAATCCCAGGAGGCGCAACACGTCTTTCTGACGGATGAGCTTCGGAGGTGAATCGGGTTCCCCGCTGGGCTTGTGCATTCTATCACAACCCCTTTTTCTGTCAACAAAGTCAGACGGCCTCGCGTCAACGAATTTCTCGGCCGCCAGCAGGGTTGCCCGCGCCATTCTAATCGGCGCGGCGCCCGTTGAGAAGCATCGCCCTCCCCAACTCTCCCCACACTCGCAGGGGGGCGTGTTAAACCTCTCCCCCTCTGGGGGAGATTGAGAGAGGGCACGCGCCCAAAGGGCGCGCCGGACGGGAGGAGTCGGGAGGTCTTCGGTGAACTGAGGGCCGGAGCCGGCGCGCCGAGGGCTATTCCTTGCCCTCTTCCTTCTCCGGGTCTTCCGCGCCCTCCGAGCCTTCGGCGCCTTCCCGACCCTCGGCGCCCTCGTTGCCCTCGGCGGCCTCTTTACCCAGGCCGCTGAGGTCGAGCGTGTCGATGAACGACTTGAACGCCGACATCCGCTTGATCTCTTCCTCGTCGAGCGGACGCGCCGGATGCTCGGCCTGCTCCGCCTCGGCGACGGTGATCGGCTTGCCGGTTTCCTTATCGAGGAAGATCGCAGCCTTCGACAGCACCGCCTCCTCGGTGAAGACGGGCACCTTCGACCGTACCGCCAGCGCCAGCGCATCGCTGGGCCGCGAGTCGATCTCCACGCTCTTGCCGTTGACGTTCAGCACGATCTTGGCGAAGAAGGTGTCGTTCTGCAGGTCGTGGACGATGATCGAGTTGACGCTGCCCCCGAGCTCCGAGATGACGTTGCCCAACAGGTCGTGGGTAAGGGGGCGCGGCACGCTCACGTCCTGGAGCTTCACCGCGATCGCGTCCGCCTCCGCCGGCCCAATCCAAATCGGCAGATAGCGGTCGGCCGCCTTTTCCTTAAGGATGACCACGCGCTGATAGTTCATCAGGCTGACGCGAATGCTATCGATGGTCATCTCAACCATGCGGCGACCTCGCGGTTCGATGCCTTCAAGGCTCGACCGCTTCCTGAAAAAGATTACCGGGAATACTACGCCCCGCTTCCCAACAGTGTCAACGAAGCACCGCCCGCTCTGGGCGAGCGCCTTAAGCCTCTCCCCCTCTGGGGGAGATTGAGAGAGGGCGCGCGCCGTCCGGCGCGCGAGCGCCCGCAGGGCGCTGCTCTCCGCAGAGGACCCCCTACTCCAAGCCGGCCCTCACCGATCGCACCCGCGCCCGGAGCGCCGACCGCGCCATCAACTGACGCCGGCCGCACCCGCGGCACACCAGACCGATGTCGGCCCCCAAGCGGACCACGGTCCACTCGACCGCGCCGCAGGGGTGCTTCTTCTTAAGGACAACGACGTCCCCCAAGTGCAGCGTGAGGACCTCTTCCGGCATGGCCCATTCTCCCGCCCTTGGCGCTGCTAGAGGCGCGCCGGCAGGGCTTCGCGCATACGGTCGCGGGCGCGGACGGCGGCACGGCGCGCGGCCTCGGCATAGCCGCCGGCGCCGTCCTCACGGAACGCGTACAGGACCTCGCGCGAGGAGCTGATGATCGCGAGTTCGCCGTTGGCGTCGACCCCGCCGCGCACCGCCGCCGCGACGTCGCCGCCCTGCGCGCCCACACCGGGGATCAGCAGCGGCATCGACGGGCACCGCTCCCGCACCCAGCGCAGCTCGTCCGGCTGCGTCGCCCCGACCACCAGCCCGACGTTCCCCCGTGTGTTCCACTCCAGCGCCAAAAGCGCCACGCGCTGGTAGAGCGGCATCGCGGCGCCGCCCGATTCAGCCGTCGTCAGCAGCGCCTGCAGATCGGACGAGCCAAGGTTCGAGGTGCGGCACACAATGAGGACGCCCTTGTCGCCATACTCCAAGAACGGCTCCAAACTGTCACGGCCCAGGTAGGGGTTGACCGTCGTCGCGTCGAAGCCCCACGTGTCGAACAGCGCCTTGGCGTATGCCTGCGCCGTGCTCCCGATGTCGCCACGCTTGGCGTCGACGATCACCGGTATCCCGGAGGGTACGGCGGCGACGGTCGGTTCGAGCGCGCGAAGCCCTTCGATGCCGGACTGCTCGTAGAAAGCGATGTTGGGCTTGTAGGCGCAGACCAGGTCGCTGGTCGCCTCGATGACGGCGCGGTTGAAGTCGGCGGTGGAGACGCCGTCCGGCAGGCGGTCGGGGTCGGGGTCGAGGCCAATGCACAGGAGCGAGTCGTTGGCCCTGGAGGCGCGGCGAAGCTTGTCGACGAAAGCAGCCACGGCCCCATTATACGCCCGCGCGGGAGGTCACGGAGCCCTCGCGTGCTACACTGGAAGGTAGGGCATTCTCCTTCTTCCGCCGGCCTTCGGGCAGGTCTGCGACTCTTGGGCAACTTCCGCTTCCTCACTTCCGGCGAGTCTCATGGCAGAGGCCTCAACGTGATCGTTGAGGGCGTCCCCGCAGGGCTGCCGCTCACCGAAGACTACCTGCGCCGCGACATGGAACGCCGCCAGAAGGGCTACGGCCGCGGCGGGCGCATGAAGATCGAGAAGGACGAGGCGAAGATCATCGCCGGCGTCCGCCACGGCCTCACCCTGGGCAGCCCCATCTCCCTCTGGGTGCGGAACCGCGACTGGGTCAACTGGGAGCACGGCATGTCGTCCGAGCCCCTGGACGACGGCCCCCACGAGGGCAAGGGCCTGGAGCGCGTGACCCGGCTGCGCCCCGGTCACGCCGACCTTGCCGGCGTGGTGAAGTTCGGCCAGGACGACGTCCGCAACATCCTCGAGCGCGCCAGCGCGCGGGAGACCGCGGGCCGCGTCGCCGCCGGCGGCGTGGCGCGCCGCTTCCTCGAAGAGCTCGGCGTCGAGATCAACGCCCACGTTGTCTCCATCGCGGGGGTCGAGTCGAAGCCGAAAGGCGACATCGACTGGGACGCCGTCGAGGCGTCGCCGGTGCGGTGCGCCGACCCCGCAGCCGAGCAGCCCATGATGGCCGCGATCGACGAGGCGAAGCGCTCCAAGAACACCGCGGGCGGCGTTTTCGAGGTCATCGCCACCGGCGTCCCCATCGGGCTTGGAAGCCACATCCAGTGGGACCGGAAGCTCGACGGCAAGCTGGCCCAGGCCATGATGAGCATCCACGCCGTCAAGGGCGTCGAGATCGGCCTCGGCTTCGCGCAGACCCGCCTCATGGGGTCGGAGGTGCACGACATCATCGAGCCCTGGGCCGGCGGCGCACCCAAGTGGGTCCGCCGCAGCAACAACGCGGGCGGCCTCGAGGGCGGCATGACCACTGGCCAGCCCGTCGTCGTGCGCGTCGCCATCAAGCCGATCTCGACCTTGGCCAAGCCGCTCCCGTCGGTCGACATGGACACCGGCGAGGTCGTCGAGGCGCACTACGAGCGCAGCGACGTCTGCCAAGTGCCGCCGGGCTGCGTCGTGGGCGAGGCCATGATGGCCCTGATACTCGCCGGCGCCATGCTCGAGAAGTTCGGCGGCGACCACATCGACGAGACGCGCCGCAACCACCGCGCCTTCATGGAGGCCAGCGGCCAGACGTAGCTCCAACACTATAAGAACGCTCCGCGCGGGCACGGGACTAGCGGGCAGGTGGATTCCGAGAACCAACCCCTTGCCGCCGTGACCCAGCGCTTGGATTCCGAAAGAAGGAGGCGAGAGGACCATTGGCGCGGCTGAGATGAGGACGCGCGCAAGCGCGCGTAGGCCGGAGCCGAAGGCCCTCCACGATCATGAACAGCGATACACCGCGCTTCGTCGCGTTTTCCGCTCTTGCCGTCGTCGCGGCCCTGCTCGCCGCGGCACTGCTCACCTAGCGCCCACCATCGACCCACCGCCCCCTCCGGCCTCCTTGCGAAGGGCGCCCCTTAAACCTCCCTCCCCCTGGGAGGGACTGAGGGCGGGCCGGGGCGGGGCCGGATGGTCTTCCCTCTTCTCCCCCTTGGGGCGTTACCGTAAGCCTCTCTCCCTCTGGGAGAGACTGAGAGAGGGCCGGGGCGGGGCCGGGTGGTCTTCCCTCTTCTCCCCACAGAGACCTTTGCACAACCTCCGACGACGCCGGTGGATCATCCATGTAGGGGCAACCCTCGTGGTTGCCCAGGGGGTGCGGGCGGGGTCTTCTCTCCTGTAGGGGCGATTCGCGAATCGCCCGTCCTATCCCCCGAACGGCCTCACGGGGGTAGGCCCAAGGTTACGCAAGGTCTCCCTCGGGAGAAGATTGAGATGAGGGGCCCCCTCATCACCACCAACCGCCACCGAAACCCGCCGCCCCCTCCCCTGTAGGGGCGCGTCGCGACGCACCCGCTCCCCCACCACCGCCAACCTCCGCCCTTGGCGCCCTCCCCACGACGCTACACTGTAGCCAGCCATGCCCCATCCAAAACCCTTCCAAAAATGGAAACCCTGGGCAGGCACGCTGGCGCTGCTCGCCGCCTTCCTGCTCATCTCTGCCTGCGAGGTCGACCTCCCCGGCGCGGCGCCGACCGCCACGCCGCTGTCGCCCACGCCCACCTCCGGCCCCCAGCTCGTCCCCGCGCCCACAGCCCTACCCAGCGGCCTGCCGCAGCTGCTGGTCCGCCCAGTGCCGTTCAATCTACCGAGATACGACCGCGACGACTGGCGCCACTGGGTCGACGACGACGGCGACTGCCAGAACGCCCGCCACGAGACCCTGGTCGCTGAATCTCGCATCGCGGTGACCTTCACCGACGAGGAGCGCTGCATCGTGGCGGCGGGCGAATGGCTCGACCCCTACACCGGCGACATCCTCACCTCGGCGCGCGACCTCGACGTCGACCACATGGTGCCGCTATCCAACGCCCACCGCTCCGGCGCGTGGGACTGGGACGCCGCCCGCCGCCGCGCCTACGCCAACGACCTCACCTACGCCAACCACCTGATCGCGGTGACCAACTCGGTCAACCGCGCCAAGTCCGACAGCGGCCCCGAGGAATGGCGCCCGCCGGACGCCTCCTACTGGTGCCAATACGCCATCGACTGGGCCGCCATCAAGTCCGACTGGGGCCTCTCCGCCACCCCGGCGGAATGGGACGCCCTCCTCGAAATGGCCGCCACCTGCGGCGAAGACTTCCCTCCCACACCCACGCCTCCGCCCACTGCCACCCTCGCCCCCGCCGCAACCACCTACGCCTCCTGCGACGAAGCCGAACGCGCCGGCGTCCAACGTCAGCAGGGCAGCAAGGGCGACGGCCAAGGCTTCCCCGCCGAGACGGTCCCCAGCGCGCGGGACGGTGACGGGGATGGGGTGGTCTGCGAGCGGTAGGCGCCCTTCCCGGTCACTAAGTGCGGCAGGTGTCGCCTCGCACGTCTTCTAGTCTCTCGAGCCATACCTGGAAATCAGGGTCTGTCGGCGCGCATAGCCCTGAGTTGTCGTGGAAGTGCAACATGCTCAGTTCCGACAGTTGCACGAAGCTCGCAGGAAGCGCACCCGTCAACTGGTTCTCGCTGAGGACAAGCTGACGCAGACCAGAGAGGTTAGCCAGTTGCCCCGGCACAGGCCCCGTCAGTTGATTGGCACCGAGCCACAGCCACCCGAGGTTCGACAGGGCGCCGAGTTCGGCAGGGATTGGCCCCGTCAGTTGGTTTGCCTGCAGCAGGAGGGTATGGAGGGCGGCAAGGTTGGCAAGTTCAACGGGAACGGGCCCTGTCAGTTGGTTTCCGATCAGCTCCAGATATACCAACCTTGGCATCTTGCCGAGTTGAGGCGGGATCGGCCCCGTCAGCCGATTGTAGCCAAGCCCCAACCATGCCAGATTCGGCAAGTTCCCAAATTCAGCGGGAATTGGTCCCGTCAATTCGTTCCCACCGAGCGACACGCTGTGCAGGTAAGGGAGGTCACCCAGTTGCGGGGGGATTGGCCCTGTCAGCCTGTTCCCGCCTAGCTCTAGAGTATCCAGGCGGGAGAGCTCGGCAAGTTCACCGGGGATTGGCCCTGTCAGTTCGTTCCCACCGAGCGACAGGCGTCCCAGGTAAGAGAGGTCGGCCAGTTGCGGTGGGATCGGTCCTGTCAATTGGTTGCCGGAAAGCGTGAGGCTCCGGAGATTGGAAAGGGCGGCCAGTTCCAGCGGAATCAGTCCCTCCAATTGATTGTAGTCGAGGTGGAGGCTCTCCAGATTGGAGAGGTCGCCGAGTTCAGGAGGGATTGGCCCTGTCAGTCCATTCCGACCGAGCGACAACACCCTCAACTCGGAAAGGTTGCCGAGTTCAATAGGGATTGGCCCCGTGAATTGGTTGGACGCGAGGGACAGATTTTCGAGACTCGCAAGTTTGGCAATTTCAGCAGGGATCGGCCCCGTGAGTTCGTTCCCTCGCAGCAACAGGGTATGCAGGGCGGTGAGGTCGGCCAGTTGCGGCGGGATCGCTCCGGCCAATTGGTTGTGGTTGAGGGTCAGTTCCGTGACGTGACCGTTGCTGTCGATGGTGACTCCATGCCATTGGACAAGCGGCCGGTCACTCAACCAGTTTTCATTGTTCTTCCAGTTCGGCCCGTCGGCAGCGTCGTACAGAGCCTCTAGCGCCGCTCTCTCCTCGGGGACAAACGCCGGCACGACGACGATGACCGGAGACCTAGGCGTGGGAGTCGGCGTTCGGGTAGCCGTTGCGCTGACCGATGGAGTCGGCATCGCCGTTGGTACCGGTGTCGGCGTCGCCGTTGGTACCGGTGTCGGTGTCGCCGTTGGTGCCGGTGTCGGCGTCGCCGTTGGTGCCGGTGTCGGCGTCGCCGTTGGTACCGGTGTCGGCGTTGCCGTTGGTACCGGTGTCGGCGTCGCCGTTGGCACCGGTGTCGGCGGCACCGTTGGTACCAGAGTCGTTGTTGGAGTGTCGGTCGGGACTACGGCGGGCGTAGCTGTAGGCGCCCCTGAACCCTCGCAGGCGCCGACCAGTGCGATGGCGCAGCACAGCAAGACCAACCAGACTGCCAGCCGGCGCGGGTGTATTCGATATGGTTCCGTCATCGATTCCTCGGGGCGGATAGTCTTCCCTCTTCTCCCCGGGCAGAAGAGGGAGGTGAGGGGCCCCCTCATCTCCACCGACCGCCGTCGAAACCCGCCCCTCTGTAGAGTCGAGTCGCGACTCCCCGTCTCCGCCCGCCCGCAGCGGCGTCAAGAACGGCGTCGTCTGCGAGCACTTGGTCTGCCTCCCTTGTCTCTAAGTGCCGCAGGTGTCGCCCCACACGTCTTCAATTCCCTGGAGCCAGGTCTGGAACGCCGAGTCCGCCGGTGCGCACAGGCCGGCGTTGCCATCGAAAGAGATTTGCTTCAGGCCTTTCAGCGCTGTCAGGTTCGAAGGAATCCTTCCAGTGAGTTGATTTTCGCCGAGCGACAACAGCTGCAGGTTTACAAGGCTGCCTAGCTCGGGCGGAATAGGCCCTGTCAATTGGTTCCCGTAGAGCCTCAGGAACCGCAGCTTGCGGAGCTTGCCAACCTCCGGCGGGATCACTCCGGTCAACTGATTGCCATCGAGCGCCAGCGACTCCAGGCGGGTGAGATTGAAGAGTTCGGTCGGAATGGTCCCACTCAGGTGGTTCGTATAGAGGCTCAGATAGCGGAGGTTGGCAAGCCGACCTAGTTCAGCCGGGATAGTCCCAGTCAGTTGGTTCAATCCGAGATTCAGGGAATGGAGGTTTCTCAGGTTGCCAAGCTCGCGTGGAATGGCTCCTGTTAGCCGGTTGTGACCGAGCGACAGGGAGTCGAGGCTGGTGAGGTTGCCAAGTTCGGCTGGGATAGTCCCTGTAAGTTGGTTCCCCAATAGATGTAGCGACTTCAGACGGGGAAGTTCGCCGAGTGCGGGAGGAATGACTCCGGTCAACTCGTTATCCACGAGCGCCAGCCTTTCGAGGTTGGTAAGGCGACCGAGTTCAGGTGGTATAGGGCCTGTCAGTTGGTTGCTGCTAAGGGTCAGTTCACGGAGGTTGAGAAGGTTGCCTAAGCGGGAGGGAATAGCCCCCGTAAGCTCGGTAGAGTAGAGTCGCAACACCTGGAGGCCAGACAGGTCGGCGAGTTCGACGGGGATCGACCCTGCCAAGTTGTCGTCGCCGAACGATAGGACCGTCACCTCGGAGAGCTTCCCGACCTGCGATGGAATCGTTCCCCACAGTCCATTTCGATCGAGTTCGAGACCAGTAACGCGGCCGGCGCTGTTTGCGGTAACGCCGTACCACTCGCCAAGGGGCCGGTCCGTCAACCAGTTCGTGCTGTTCTTCCAGTTGGGGCCATCGGCGGCGTTGTAGAGCTCCACGAGCGCCGCCCTGTCTGCGCTTATGAGAGGGTTTGTCGGGCTAAGTATCGCCGTGCAGGTGTCTCCCTGCACGATCTCAATCTCACGAAGCCATGCCTGGAACGCGTCGTCAGCTGGCGCACAAAGCCCAGCATTTTGGTCGAAAAGGAAGCTGCGCAATTCCTTTAGTTCTGTCAGGAGTGATGGGATAGGCCCGGTCAGTTGGTTGTAAACGACACTTAGGTGTTGCAGGCCGGAGAGGTTGGCGAGTTCCGGGGGGATAGACCCTCGCAGGTCGTTTTTGCCGAGGGCCAGAGACTGGAGACTGTAGAGGCTGGCAAGCTGGGACGGGATCGGCCCCGTCAGTTGGTTCTCGTAGAGGCTCAGTTCCCGCAAGTTGAAGAGATTGGCGAGCTGCGGCGGGATAGGCCCCGTCAGTTCATTTCGGCTGAGGTACAGTTCCTGTAAGTTGTAGAGGTCGCCAAGCCGGGCCGGAATGGGCCCCGTCAGTCGATTGTTGTAGAGTCCCATGCCCTGCAAGTGGGTGAGGTTGCCGAGCTGCGGGGGGATGAAGCCTCTCAATCGATTGTCGTGGAGGTTCAGCCTGATCACCCGGCCATTGCTGTCGGTCATGACGCCGTACCATTGTCCGAGCGGCCTGTCGCTTAACCAGTTGGTGTCGTTCTTCCAGTTAGGGCCACCGGTTGCGTGGTACAGGGCCACCAGTACAGGCCTGTCCGAGCTCGTGGAAGACGGGCTGGGAGTTGACGTTCTGGGACTAGGTGTTGCCGGGCACGTGTCTCCCCGGACGATCTCAATCTTGTGAAGCCATACCTGGAACGAGGCGTCGGCCGACGCGCAAAGCCCGGCGTTGTCGTGGAAAAGAAAGAGGCGCAACTCCTTTAGGCTTGTCAGGACCGGAGGAATCGACCCTGTTAGCTGGTTGTGGACGACGTTGAGGTATCGCAGCCTGGAGAGGTTGGCGAGTTGCGGGGGGATGGGTCCCGTCAGCTCGTTTTGGCCGAGATATAGCCCTTCCAGTTTGGAGAGGTTGGCAAGTTGCGGGGGGATGGGTCCCGTCAATCGATTGTTGTAGAGTCCCAGCCCTTCCAGGTGGGCAAGGTCGCCAAGTTGCAGGGGGATGAATCCTCTCAGCCCGTTGCCGTAGAGGTTCACCCTGGTAACCCGGCCACTATTGTTGATCATGACGCCGTACCATTCGCCGAGCGGCCTGTCGCTTAACCAGTTGGTAGCGTTCTCCCAGTTGGGGCCGTCGGTTGCGTGGTAGAGCGCTACTAGCGACGCCCTATCGGATTCAATGCCTAGCTCTGAAGGCGTTGCGGTTGGTATCCGTGTCGGCGTGGCCGTGGGCATCGGTGTCGGCGTCGGCGCTTCCGTGGGCGCCGGCGTCGGCGTCGGCGTTACGACGATGAGAATGACCGGTGTGGGGGTCGGGGTGGGTGCGCGTGTCGGCGTGGGCGTCGCGGTGGGTGTCGCCGTAGCCGTGACGCGCGGGGTTGGCGTCGGCGTGGCGGTGACGATCCAAGGAGTCTGCGTCGGCTCGGGGGTGGCAGTGGGCGTGGCCGTCACCACGACGACCACCGGCGACGGTGTAGGCGGCGGTGTCGACGTCGCCGTCGGTGTCGGTGTCGCGGAGGGACTGGGGGAGGGAGTGGCGGTCGGAGGCGGCTCCGGCGCAGGGGACGGTTCCGGCGAGCCCTCGCACGCGGCGAGGAGCGCGATGGCGCAGCACAGCAGGCCCAACCAGAGCACCATGTGGCGCGGGCATCCGGCACGTGCCTTTGTCATGGGTTACGCTACCAGAGGGACGGAGTTCAGGGCTCTGCCGTGCTACCTAAATTGCGTGACGGAATTGCGGGCATTATACGATGCCATGCACAAAACTCATGGCATGCTCATGCACCGCTCACACTTAGCCAGATGGCGACGAGGGACAGCCCGGCCCATCGGCCAATGGCTTGATGTCGCCCCCGCCCGTGACACCCTCACATTGACGCCCCGTACCCTCGCTGCTAAAGTAGCGATACCGAACGCATGTTCGTGGCCTGTGGTCCGCCCTTAGAGGGGGCGGCGTGCACTGCCTCTAACGGTGTTATTGGGCCGGACTGAACGAGCCTGCCGGATCGGCCTTCGGGTCGTCTGCTCGGAGCGCGCCCGAGCAGGCTGACCCTAGGGCCTCCCTTCCTCCCTCTGGAGGAGCACCTCAAACCTCCCTCTGGGAAGGACTGAGGGAGAGCAGGCGGGGCATCACCCCAACCCTCCCCCGCAGGGGGAGCACCTTAAACCTCTCCCCCTCTGGGGGAGACTGAGAGAGGGCCGGGGCGGGGCATCACCCTAACCCCTCCCCCGCAGGGGGAGCACCTCAAGCCTCCCTCCCTCTGGGAGAGCCTGAGAGAGGGCCCGTTTGCGGGGCGGGTTGGCGGGCGGTACTCTTGAAGGCGGCTTCCTAAAGCACAGGCCGGAGCTTCAAGAGGCGATGGGTCACCTGTTTCTGATTGGGTTTTCGTACACGGGCAAGAGCTCGGCGGGGCGGCTCGCCGCGGAGCGGCTTGGCATGCCGTTCGTCGACCTCGACGAGCGCATCGAGCGGCGGGCGGGACGGCCGATCCCCGAGATCTTCCAGGCCGACGGCGAGCCCGCCTTCCGCGCCCTCGAGCGCGAGGCGCTGGCGGAGGTCTGCGCCGAGGGCGACACGGTCGTAGCCACCGGCGGCGGCGTGCCCGTCGACCCCGAGAACCGGCGGCTCATGCGGGAGTCGGGCGTGGTCGTCCTCTTGGAGGCAAGACCTGAAACGATCCGCGCCCGTCAAGAAGAGGCGGAGGGCAAGTCGCGGCCCATGCTCGCCGGCGGCGACCCGCTTGAACGCATCACGCAGCTCAAGGCCGAGCGGCGCGAGGCCTACGCCGAGGCCGCCGACTGGACCGTCCACACCGACGCGCTGGACGCCAACGGCGTCGCCGCCGAGATCGCCCGCGGCTACGACATCGTCGCCGGAGCGCGCGCCGCGGCGGGACGCCCCACCAACACCGGCGCCGCACCGTCCTACACCGTCACCACCAAGGCGGGGACGTACCACGGCTACGTCGGCAGCGGGCTGCTGGAGAAGCTCGGCCCGCTGATGCGCGAGGCGGGCCTGGGCGGGACGGCGTTCGTCATCGCCGACGACGAGGTCTTCGACCTGTACGGCGAGCCGGTGATGGCGTCGCTGCGGGAGGCCGGCTTCGAGGCCTACGAGGGCGTCGCCGACCCCGGCGAGGCGAGCAAGTCCCTCGAAATGGCCGGCGAGATCTACACCTGGCTGGCGGGCCGCCGCGCCGAGCGGCGCGACTGCATCGTCGCGCTCGGCGGCGGCGTCGCCGGCGACCTCGGCGGCTTCATCGCGGCCACCTACCTCCGCGGCATGCCCGTCGTCCAAGTCCCCACCACGCTCCTCGCCATGGTCGACGCCTCCATCGGCGGCAAGGTCGCCGTCAACCTGCCCGCCGGCAAGAACCTCGTCGGCGCCTTCCACCAACCGCGCCTCGTCCTCGCCGACGTCGACACGCTGCGCACCCTCCCCCAGCGCGAGATGACGGCAGGCTGGGCCGAGGTGGTCAAGCACGGGCTGATCCTCGACCGCGACCTCCTCGACGACATCGAGCGCGACCGCGGACGTCTGCTCGAACGCGACCCCGCCGCCCTGGCCGGCATCATCACGCGCAGCGCCGCGATCAAGGCCCGCGTGGTCACGGAGGACGAGCGCGAAACGTCGGGCATGCGTAACCTGCTCAACTACGGCCATACCACGGGCCACGCGCTGGAGGCGGTGCTCGACTACGAAGGGCTGCTCCACGGCGAAGCCGTCGCCATCGGCATGGGCGTGGCGGCAGAGATCGCGGTGCGGATGAAGATGCTCACCGGGGCCGACCTCGAACGGCAGGCGGAGGCGCTGCGCTCGTTCGGGCTGCCCCTGAAGGGCCCCACGGGCATCGATCAGGCGGAAGTGCGTTCGGCGATGGACCTCGACAAGAAGGTGACCGGCAAGCGCATCAACTGGGTGCTGCTCGACGGGATCGGTAACGCCGTCTCCCGCAACGACGTGCCCGAGGACGTGGTGCGGGAGTCGATGGCCGCCGTCCTGGGCTGAGCACGGCCGCGCCGAGCCGAAGCGCGATGAAGCGCCCCCTCACCACCCTCGCCCTCCTTATGGTCATGGGCGCCGCCATCGGCATCGTCGCTGGGACCACCGTGGGCGGCGGCGCCAACATGGTGGAGTGGGTCATCATCGGTGTGGGCGCCGGGGTCATCGTGTGGAGCGTCTGGCTGATCGTCGCGCTCAGCGCCGCGCGGCGTAAGTCGCGGGACGACGGGCCGTGATCTCGTTCACCGTCACCGCCAGGGACGGCGCGGCCCGCGCGGGCGTGCTCGCCACGCCGCACGGCGAGGTGCGCACCCCGGTCTTCATGCCGGTGGGGACGCAGGCGGCGGTCAAGGCACTAGCGCCCGAAGACGTTCGCGACGCGGGCGCTGAGATCGTCCTCGCCAATACCTACCACCTCGTCCTGCGGCCGGGCGTCGACCTCATCGAGCGGTTCGGGGGGCTCCACCGCTTCATGGCGTGGGACGGCCCAATCTTGACCGACAGCGGCGGCTTCCAGGTCTTCAGCCTGGGACACCTCCGCACGCTGACCGACGACAGCGTAACGTTCCGGTCGCACATCGACGGGTCGGAGCACACACTCACGCCGGAGGGAGCGGTCGAGGCGCAGGAGCGCCTGGGCAGCGACATCGCGATGGTGCTCGACCACTGCCCGTCCTACGGCGACGACGAGGCGGCGGTTCGCGAGTCGATGGAGCGGACGCACCGCTGGGCGGAGCGCTGCCTGAAGGCGCACCAGCGCAAAGACCAAGCGCTGTTCGGCATCGTGCAGGGGGGCTGGAGCGCCGAGCTGCGGCGGAAGTCGGCGGAGTTCATCACGTCGCTCGACTTCCCCGGCGTGGCCATCGGCGGCGTCTCGGTCGGAGAGCCGAAGGAAACGGCGTACCGGGCCGTCGAGCAAACAGCGCCGCACCTGCCCGAGTCGAAGCCGCGCTACCTCATGGGTGTGGGCGCGCCCGACGACCTGGTCGAATGCATCGCCCGCGGCATTGACATGTTCGACTGCACCCTCCCGACGCGCATCGCGCGCAACGGCGGCCTCTTCACCCGCGAGGGGCGCATCAATCTCCGAGGCGCGCGCTACCGCGAACAGGAGGGACCGATCGAAGAAGGCTGCGACTGCTACACCTGCGGAACGTACTCGGCGGCCTACCTCCACCACCTGATGCGGGCGGGGGAGCTGCTCTATCACCGCCTCGCCACGGTCCACAACTTGCGGTTCGTTCTGCGCCTGGCCGGCGAGGCACGCGAGGCCATCATCGCGGGACGGTTCGAGGACTTCGCCGCCGACTTCTTCGCCCGCTACCAGCCGACGGACGAAGCGACGCGTCTGGCGCAGAAGGAGAAGTGGCTGGCGGCGCGGCGGGCGTGGGCCGAGCGCGAGAACGCCGGCCTATGAGCCGCCGGCGACAGCGGGGACGATGCTGACCTCGTCGCCGTCCTTGATCGCGGTGCCGAGACCTTCGAGGAAGCGGATGTCTTCGCCGTTGACGTAGATGTTGACGAAGCGGTGAAGCTGCCCGCTGGGGTCCACGAGCCGCTCCTTGATGCCGGGGTACTGCGCTTCGAGATCGGCCAGCCCGTCCTCGACGGTCGCGCCGCTCACGTCCACGGTCTCCTGACCGTTGGTGGCTTTCCTCAAGGGAGTCGGCACTCGTACGACGATCGGCATCTCTACTCCTTACGACTCTGGCGGCAGGGCTTCGCTTCGCTCTACGGCGGCGTGGCCGGGCCTAGGGTAGCAGACCGGGCGCGGCGGGCAAAGCTAGCCGGTCAGCACGTCTCCGCCGACGGAGTCGACGCGGACGCCGCACTCGCGGACCCAGGCGAGGCCCCGCTCGATGTCCTGCTCGGCGCCGTCAAGCTCCAGCACGACCCAGCCTTGAGTGTCCGTGACGTCGGCGCGGCGAATATTGGTGATGACGTCGTAGTCCTTGCCGAGCGTGTAGATGACCGGCTCGGTGACGAGATTCGTAGGAAAGGTGAACTTCACGCGTTGCTTCATGGCCCCACCCCTCAAGCGCTGCGCTCCCGTGACATCGTTACGTTATGCCGAGTTGGCGCGCCGGTCAAGCCGTTCCGGCCCACGGCGCGCGAAGCTAGTCCGCTCGTTCAATCGAGAGCTGCTTTGCCAGCCGCCCCACGTTGTCGTCGATGACCCGCGGCCACTCACCGCGAGCGACTTCCGCCAGGGCAGCGTCACCGACGAACCCGCTGCTCATGACAAGGTCGGGTTCGAGGTCTCGCAACCGGAGGAGGCTGTCCGCCAGCGCCGCCTCGCTGCCGCCGGCATCGGAGAGGACGAGGGTAGCCCACTTACCGTCCCAGAGAAAGATCGTGTCGCCGCTGAAGAGGTAGGCCTTTCCGTGCGGAGACTTGTAGTAGAAGCTCAGGCTGCCGTCCGTGTGACCGGGCGTGTGGATGATTTCGATGTCCTCGAGTCGTTGGTCGCTAGGCTCAAAGAGGACATCGGGTTGGGCGACTCTGCCGACGGCCGGGGCCTCGGCCATGCTGCAGCAGAGCCGGGAGCCGAACCGCTCCCGGATGCGGCGCAGCGACGGGGTGGCCTCGTCGCGGTGGCTGAGGATCTGGTATTGCAGACCACCCAGCGCTTCGATTTCATCCAAATCGGCGTTGTTGCCAGTGTTGTAGAAGAGCGCGTTGCCCTCCGGGAGCCGCAGAAGGTAGGCGTGCGTGTTCAGGATGCCGGAGCTATGGCGCGTGCTCTGCCACAGGTCAGCCTGTATCTGCTTCATCACCCGACCCCGCTCCCGAGCCTGCGACGGAGGCTAGAGGTTGAGCGCCTCCCGGAACGACTCCATCGTCGCCTTCACCTTAACCGTGTCGACCTCGTCCTCCACGGTCTCCTGGGTCTTGAGGCCGTTGCCCGTGACATAGGCGACGGTGAGATCGTCCTTGCCGATGACGCCGGACTCGACGAGGCGCTTGAGGCCGGAGATGGTCACGCCGCCGGCGGTCTCGGCAAAGATGCCCTCGGTGCGGGCGAGGAGGAGCATCCCCTCGACGACCTCGGGGTCGGTGACCGCCGCCGCGGAACCCGACGACGCTTCGAGTGTGTCGAGGGCGTAGAAGCCGTCGGCGGGGTTGCCGATGGCCAGCGACTTGGCGATGGTGTCGGGCTTGACGGGGCGGACGTCGCGGGTGCCTTCGGAGAAGGCGGTGACGATCGGAGAGCAACCCTGCGGCTGCACGATGTGCATCCGGGTCTGAACGCTGTCGATGAGGCCAAGGTTCCAGAACTCGTTGAAGCCCTTCCATATCTTGGTGAAGAGCGAGCCGGAGGCGGCGGGAACGACCGCGTGGTCGGGGGCGCGCCATCCGAGCTGCTCGGCGACCTCGTAGGCCAGCGTCTTCGAGCCCTCAGCGTAGTAGGGACGTACGTTGATGTTGACGAAGGCCCAATGGTAGGTGTCGGCGATCTCGCTGCAGAGACGGTTCACGTCGTCGTAGGTGCCGTTGACGGCGACGACGGTCGGGCCGTAGACGGCGGCGCCCACGATCTTGACCTTCTCCAGGTCGGCGGGTATCACGACGTAGCACTTCATCCCGGCCTTGGCGGCGTGGGCGGCAACGGCGCCCGCGAGGTTGCCCGTCGAGGCGCAGGCCAGCGTGTCGAAGCCGAGTCCGCGGGCCACGGAGGCGGCGACGCCGGCGACGCGGTCCTTGAACGAATAGGTCGGGTTGACGCAATCGTTCTTGATGTACAGGTTGTTGAGGCCCAGGACCTCGCCGAGATTCTCAGCTTTCACCAAGGGCGTGAAGCCGGTCTGCATGTCGACAATGGGTCCGTCCCCCACGGGGAGCAAGTCTCGGTAGCGCCACATGGAGAGGGGGCCCGACTCGATGCGCTCGCGGGTCACGACACCGCGCATCGCCTCATAGTCGTAGACCACCTCGAGGGGGCTGAACGTCCACTCGCAGATGTTCAGCGCCTCGAGGGGGTATTCTCGCCCGCCCTCTTTCGCCTTCAGCGCCCGCGCGTATCCCATCGTCCTGCTCCAAGCCCCGGCGCCCTTTCCGCCGGGCAAAAAAGAAGACCCCTTCAGACAGAAGTGGTCTCAGCGGGTCCTCCGCTGTGGAGGCCCGTCCCGAAAAGGCATACTCGTGTCAGCCGCGCATTCCCATATGTGAAAACTCTAACAGAAAGCGGCTTCATGCGTCAACGCGGCCAGGAGGGGGAGGGGCCAGTCATCAGACCAAGCGGTCAATTCCAGGGCAGTCGTCGAAACGGCGATCGAAGCTCAGGATTCGGCTGGCGCCCGCCTTTCGCATCACCGCCACGTGCAAGGCATCCCTCGCAGAGAGACCGTCTACCGAATCAAGCAGCGCTCTGGCGGCACGGATCTCGGGCATCCCAAAGGTCAGAATCTCGTCGGAAATCGCATTGAGGCTCTCGAAAGCGGCGTCGATGGCATCGAGCCTCCGGATGGCCGTATAGCGGTGCAGTATCTCCTGGTAGACCTCGACATCGGTGACGAAACGCTCCCCGCCCCGCGCGAGCTGCGCGAGGACTGCCACAGCGCGGTCCTTATTGGGATGCGCAGCTCCGACCAAGTACATCGGCACATTGGAATCGATAAAGATCACGGCAGACGCTGCCCCGCTTCGATCTCGCGGAGCATGTCTTCTATGTCGGCCGTCGGAAATTCGTGCCGCGTTGCATCGGCAATGGCGCGCAGCTTCGCTTCCACCGTGCCGGGCTGGTCGTCTCGTGACTTGCGGAGCGCCTGGCGAACCCATTCCGCGACGGTCATTCGTTGCCTCCGGGCAACGGCTTGAATCTCTACGTACTCTTCCTCATCCAAAAGGACTTGCAGTCGCTTTGCCATAGCAGCAGTGTAATTGACTCATCAACTATGAGTCAATTGAGAGATTGGGGCTGCCGAAGTCGGCGGTGCGGGTGGCGCGGGACGCGTCGGCGTGGTGGAAGATATCGAAGTCGCCGAGCTGACCACCGACGAAGCGGCGCGGCGCCTAGACGACACTTGCTAGGACGCCCCCGATGATTTGGATCACGAGAATCGCGACGATTGGCGAGATGTCGAACTGCCCGACCATGGGCACGACCTGTCGGAATGGAGCAAGGATCGGCTCGGTGACGCTGTAGACCGCCCGGCCTAGGGAGCTGTTCTGCATGTCGGGAAACCACGAAAGGAGCGCGCGCGCGACGATGGCAATGGTCAAGGCCATCGTGATTGCCCTAATGATTCCGCCGATGTCCACGACACACCTTTCCTAACGGACGGTCTCGGCCCTTTGCCGGGTCGAGCGCTACTTCCCTTGGCCCAAGGCCGCCGACTTTTCGTAGGCCGCGATCACTCCGTTCATCACCGCGGAGCGGAAGCCGGCCTCCTCCATGGCGAGCAGTCCTTCCGCCGTCGTGCCGCCCGGTGAGGTGACTTGATCGCGCAGCGCCGAGGGGGAGAGGTCGGAGCCGTCGACCATCTTGGCGCTGCCGAGGACGGTGTGCGCCACGACCTCGCGGGCCATGTCGCGGGTCATGCCGAGGTAGACGCCGGCGTCGATCAGCGCCTCGATGAAGAGAAAGACATAGGCGGGGCCGCTCCCACTGAGGCCGGTTGCGACGTCGATGAGCTTCTCATTCGGAACGTAGAACTGCTTGCCCAGGGCGGCGAGCACTTGGCCGGCGAGGGCGCGGGCGTCCGCGCCCACCGAATCCGTCGCCGTCCACACCGTGACCCCCTCGCCGAGCTGCCCGGGCGTATTGGGCATCGCCCGGACGATGGTCTGGTGGTTCAGCCGGTTGGCGATGACCCCAATCGTGGCGCCGGCGACGATCGAGAGCACCGTTTGCCCGCCGGCGACCGCGCCGCTCAGGCCGTCGAGAACTTCGGGCAGGTTCTGCGGCTTGACGGCCAGGACGACGAGGTCGGCGCCGCGGACGGCCTCCGCGTTGTCGCCGGTGACAGCGACGCCGTGGCGCTCACGCAGCTCGTTAAGCCGGGGCGCGATGATGTCGGCGACGGTGACCTCGGCGGGGGCCGAGACGCCGTCGCGCAGGACGCCGGTCAGGATCGCTTCGGCCATGACGCCGCCGCCGATGAACGCTAGCTTCATTATGTTGCCTCTCCCCCGTCTCCCGCCCCGGCGAAGATTGCGCGACCGATGCGGACCATCGTCGCGCCCTCCTCGACCGCCGCCTCGAAGTCGCCCGTCATACCCATCGAGATCTCCGTCAGTCCGAGGCGTTCGGCCGTTTCGCGCAACACCCGAAAGTACGGCCGTGCCTCGTCGGGCTTCTCGACCAGCGGGGCCATCCCCATCAGCCCGCGCACTTCGAGGTTCGACCGCTGTTGGATGCGTCGCGCCGCCTCTTCGATTTCGGTGAGGTCGAAGCCATGTTTGGCCGGTTCTCTCGAAACGTTGACCTCCAGGAGGACGGGGATGGGCGACGAGGCCAGCCCGTCGATGCGGTCGGCGAGCCGTTCCGAGTCCACGCTATCGATTATATCGAACAGGCCGAGAGCGGCCCGTGCCTTGTTTCGTTGCAGGTGGCCAATGAGGTGCCAAGTGGCCGCCTCGCGCAGATCTTCGAGGTCGGCAAACTTGGCCTCGGCATCAGCGACGCGGTTCTCACCAAACTCGCGAAGGCCGGCGTCGTAGGCCGCCCGGACGCCCGCGGAGCCGGTAGACTTGGTGACGGCGACGAGCCGGACCGCGGCGGGGTCCCGGCCCGCCCGCTCGGCGGCGCGCGCGATGCGGGCGCGGATGCCCGCGACATTGGCGGCGATCTGAGCGGCAGGGTCGATGGGCACGGCAGGGCCTCTGACGCCGAAGCCGGCTCTGCGTTGCGCGGGCTTCAGGCGCGTATTACGATAGCATTCTCTGAAAGGCCCGCTCGAAGGGCCTTCGGTCCCTCTTCAAGTGTGCCCCTGTAGCTCAGCGGATAGAGCGCCGGCCTCCGGAGCCGGGTGCGTGAGTTCGAGTCTCACCAGGGGTACCAGCAGCCGCCTTCAGGGCCGATCACGCGCGCCTGGGAGCTCAGCCGTCGCGCAGCCGCCCCGATGAACGATGGGGTGTTTGCTGTTTGACGCGCGGGGCAGTCGCCCGACCCGGCTTCAACACGACGATCCTGAATGAGTCCTGGTTTGACAATGACGCTCAGCGACAGTACGGTGGCCCGGTATTGACCTGATTAGCAGCGCCCTTATGCCCGAGTGTCGGCATTCGACATTCGAAGGGAGGCCCTTGATGAAGCTCCGTAGACAGTTCGTAGCTCTAGCCGGGTTGGTAGTCCTCGTTGCCCTTGTTGTAGCTGCGTGCAGCGGAGGGCAAGGCCCGCCAGGGCCCGCAGGACCGGCGGGGCCCGCGGGCCCGGCAGGCCCGCAAGGACCGGCGGGGCCTCAGGGGCCAGCGGGGGCTGAAGGGCCGGCGGGGGGCGACGCGATGGCCCCGACGGCCATGCCCGCGCCGACGGCCACTCCAGTTCCGGCCCCAACAGCAACGCCGGCGCCTGCCATGCCCGAGGGTGTGCGCGGCGGCACGTTGCCCATGCCTACGCTAGCAGCCGGAGGCAGGTGGGACCCGCACATCGCCACAGGGCTTTTCGATCTCGTCAACTTCGCGCCGATCTACAGCTCGATCATCGAGTACAACCCCGAGACGGACGACGCGCTCGACATTCGAGGCGAGCTCGCCAGCGAATGGACGGTGAGCGACGACGGTGTGACCTACACGTTCAGCCTCGTCGACAACGTGCGGTTTATCGACGGTGAAGTCCTGGATGCCGAGGATGTCGTCTTCAGCATCGACCGCATGGTTGCCGAGGGCAAGCGTGCCGGACAATTCAAGTCGTACTTCGAGAGCGCCAGACTTGTTGACAGCAGCACGGTGGAGGTGACGCTGCAATTCGCGACGCCACTCTTCATCAGCATGCTCGCCAACGAGTACGTGAAGGTCCTGCCCAAGCACGTCGTGGAAGCGGGAACGGACGTGAACGTGGCGGTGAACGGCGTGGGCTCAGGCCCCTTCGTCTTCGATAGCATTGAGCAGGGTGTATCCCTCAAGTACAGCCGAAACCCTGCCTACTTCAAGGAGAACCGGCCGTACGTGGACGCCCTGGAAGTCTTCACCATCCCGACTTCCACCGCCACCGTGGCGGCATTCAGGACCGGCCAGGTGCTTGCCTGTTCGAGCCCGTTCTGCAACATTCCGAACCTCCAGGCCAAGGAGCTCATTGGAACTCTTGGCGACTCGCATCAGGTCTTCTTTGCCGGCCCCACCGGCTCGAGAGCGTTGGCGATGAACGTGAATTCTGCTCCCTTCGACGATCCTCGTGTGCGCACCGCGCTGAACCTTGTGCTGCACCGCCAAGAGGTGATCCAAATCCTGGGCGGCGAGTACCATCTGGGCGGCCCCTTCCCGCCTGACTTCTTCTTCTCAAGCAGCACGGAAGAACTTTCCCAGCAGCCCGGCTACCGGGAGAGTTCCCCAGGGGTGAAGGACCAGCGCGACATCGATGAAGCGAAGCGCCTGATGCAGGAGGCTGGGGTCGGGGAGCTGGATATCACGCTCTACTGCTACTCGGCCAACGACAACCAACAGACCGCCGAGGTCGTCGCATCCCAACTCAATGACGCGTTCGGTTGGAACGTGGGGGTCCAGGCCGGTGGCTTTGGAGAAATCCTTACCATCTACGCCCAAGGCTCGTTCCAGATCGGCATCAGTTCCGAATCAATGCTCATCATCGATCCCGTCGTGGTATTCGACGGGATCTACCGGGAGAGCGGCACGCGCAACTACACCAAGTGGCAGAGCGACGCCATCGAGGCGCTGTACCACGAGCAGCTGTCCGGGACCAACGAGGAGCGCGCCGCCGTCGTGAAACAGGCGGAGGCGCTACTGATCGGCGCCGACACGCATTGGGCGGGCCTCCTCTGGGAAGTCAGCGCGAACATCATCGACAACAGTGTGCAGAACTTCCACGCGCCTTCGACTCTGTTCCAGAACACGAAGCACGAACACATCTGGATCGAACGTTAGGTAAGAGCGGGATTCAGCAGTCCCCCCGCGAGCTTTAAGGCTCGCGGGGGGCGGAGTCTGGCAACGGTGCAGCGTGCGTAGCCGAAGACTCCGCACCTCAGAGTTGACCTGAGCCTTACGCAGCACTCGCGTCGAGGTGCTTCGGCGGGGATAGGGCCTGATGCGAACCTATATTCTCAGGCGCCTCCTTCAGTTCATACCGGTCTTGATCGGTGTCTCCATTGTTATATTCATCCTCATGCGGATCGTCCCAGGGGACGTAGCGATCACCATTCTGGCCGGCCCTGACGGCTCGGGCTCGGTCGATCCCGTCGCCTTGGGGGAGCTGCGAGAGGAGCTCGGGCTCAACCAGTCGCTGCCCGCGCAATACGGCGATTGGATTTGGGGCTTCGTGCGGGGAGAGTGGGGGGATTCCTACCGCCACAACACCTCCATCCTCACCGAGATTCGAACGCGGTTCCCACTGACGTTTGAGATGGCGACGCTCACCGTCATTATCTCGCTTCTGATCGCGCTGCCCGCGGGCATCATCATGGCGATTCGGCAGAACACCTGGATCGACTACCTGGCCAGGATCGTAAGCATCGGGGGCCTCGCCATGCCGACCTTTTGGGTGGCGATACTGATGCTGCTGATCATGGTGGTCTGGTTCGGATGGAGTCCCCCGCTGGACTACGAGCACTTCTGGAACGACCCGTGGAAGAACATCCAGCAGGTAATCTGGGGCGCCATCGCCATGGGTTATCTGTTCGCCGCCATGTTCGCCAGGATGACGCGGTCGACATTACTTGAAGTATTGCGACAAGACTACGTGCGGACGGCATGGTCGAAGGGTCTCTCCGAACGCACGATCGTCGTGCGGCACGCGCTGAAGAACTCCCTCTTGCCCCTCGTGACCATCGTCGGCGTCCAATACGCGACGCTCCTCGGCGGCACCGTCATCATGGAGCGTATCTGGAACCTCCCCGGCCTCGGCTCAAGCCTTGTGGACGCCGTGGACTCGCGAGACATCGTCGTCGTTCAGAACATCGTGCTCGTGTTCGCCGGTGTCGTTCTGTTGGTCAACCTCATCGTCGACGTCATGTATGCATGGCTAGACCCAAGAGTTCGCTACGGGTAGGCCGCCCTGGAGCCCACAACAGCCTCACATCCGATGGCCCACGAGTAGATGACTTCGCACGGCGACACATCAGGTCCGGCACCGCGAAGCGTCTTGTCCGCCGGCCCTTCCCCGCTTGGCCGAGCGTGGAGGCAGTTCGCCTCGTTTTGCAAGGCCCAGCCCATGGGGGCACTCGGCCTCTTCTTGATTGCGTTCATCGCCGTTCTTGCCATCTTCGGCCCCCTGATCATCCCCAAGGACCCTTTGGACATCAACGCAGGGAGCACCTTTCAAGGGCCGCAGTGGTACAAGGGCTTCATCCTCGGGTCCGACCATCTTGGGCGCGACAACCTGAGCCGCATCATCATCGGATCAAGATCGTCCATCAGCATCGCCGTGATTTCCGTGTTGTCCGGAACGCTGGTCGGCGTCATCGTGGGGCTGATCAGCGGGTTCTATGCCGATTGGCGTGACGCGATCCTCCAGCGTCTCGTCGACGTGCTGCTCTCCTTCCCAATACTGGTCCTCGCCCTGGCGATCGTTGCGGTGCTGGGACGGTCCCAGCAGAACGTCATCATCGCCATCGCGCTCATCCAGGTGCCAATCACGGCCAGGGTCGTCAGGTCGGTAGCGCTCTCCGTCAGAACGATGGAGTTTGTGACGGCGAGCCGAGCGCTTGGCGCGGCCGATGCGCGCCTCTTGTTCCGGCACGTGGCACCTCAGACCTTCGCTCCGGTCATGATCGTCTTCACGTCGTTCTTGGGGCTGGCCATCATCATCGAAGCGTCGCTTTCCTATCTGGGGTTAGGCATACCTCCGCCTAACCCTTCTTGGGGGGCGATGCTGTCGGGGCCGACGATCCAAAACGTCGAGCGGGCGCCGTGGAACGCGGTCTTCCCCGGGATCGCGTTGACCTTGACGGTATTCGGCTTCAACCTGCTCGGCGACGCCTTGCGCGACACGCTCGATCCCAGGCTGCGCAGATAGTCCGGCGACCGGCTCGGCCGGCGACCGACTATGGTTACACCGTTATGAATAGGGCGATGCGAGGCTCGTCGCCGATGCCTCTCGTCACGTGCCCTTCACCCTCGAGGTCCTCTCCGAAAATGATGTCGCCGGGGCCGAACTGCTCCTTGACGCCGTGCCCAACCTCGATCTCGACCTGACCCTGCAGAAGCACGACGTAGGTGCGCTCGGGAGCCGTGTGAAACTGCTCGGAGATATGAGCCCGGTTGGCCGAGGTTGATCTCCGCAGCATCACAGTCTTAGCCTGAATGGGCGGCAGACTCTCAAAGCCATCGTCGCCCAATTGGAAGTCGAGAGGAATGTCGTCCAAGTGGGAACGGCCGTCGGGGCCCGTATAGATTCGTCTTGCGCGCATTGTCTTCCTCCTGCCTAATCGAAGGCCGGCTTGACCTCCTCGGCGAAGGCCTGGATTGCGTCCCAGTCGAACGGCGCCCGGATTCCCAGGGTCAGCAGGTCCGCCCCGGCCTCGGCAAACGCGGCAACTTGTTCGACCGCCTCACTGGCCGACCCGACGATTGCCCCGCCCTCGAGGTAGGGAGCGGCGTCGATGAGGTCGCGGTAGGCTTGCCTGGCCTGCTGAGCGCCCCGTTCGTCCGCCCCCATGTAGAAGCCGGCGTTGATGCTGCGCTCCACCTCGCTCGGGTCACGCTGCGCCGCCTCGCAGGCCGAGTCGACGACATGATTCTTCCGCCGAAAGGCCGCTGCCGAAATGAAGGAGGCATTCCATCCGTCCGCGAGGCGAGCCGCCATCGGCAGGGTGCGGCGTTCGCCCATCCCGCCGATCCAGAGCGGTAGCGCGGCCTGGACCGGCTTCGGTTCGCAGCGAGCAGCCTCGACCCGGAAGTGCTTGCCGAGGAACGTCGTTTGGTCTTGCGTCAGCATTCCCCTGACTATCTGGATGCTCTCCTCAAGGATGTCGAGTCTGACGCCCGCCCGGGGGAAGTGGAAGCCGTAGGCCGCATACTCCTCCGCGTTCCATCCGGCACCCAGGCCGAGGGTGACCCGGCCCCCGCTGATGTGGTCGATGGTCGCCGCCATCTTCGCCAGCACGCTTGGGGGCCGGTAGCCGGCGCAGAAGACGAGACACCCCACGCGGACCCTGCTGGTCTTGGCCGCCAGGGCGGCCATGGTCGAGACGGACTCATAGACCGGCCCTCGACCATCGCGGGAGGGCACCTCGAGGAAGTGGTCCCAGACGGAGACCCAGTCGAAGCCGAGGTCCTCGGCCATCGTCCAGAGGCGCACCAACTCTTCGAAGCTGCAGTCCTGCTGGCCGATATGCAAGCCTATCTTCATACGACTCGCTGGCTGAGGTGTTTACCCTCGCTGGGTTAGGCTGCTGCCTCTATGGCGTCGAGCACGGTCTGAACGTACCCTGCCTCGGTGAAGGGCGTAATCCCCGGCGCCCAGTTATGCAGGCCGGTGGGGAAGGGGTAGAGGATTGGGTAGTCCACGCCGGCTTCCCGGAACGCCGCCACTCTGCGGGGGATCTCGTCGAAGCCGGGGGCTACCGAAAGCGTATCGATCATGGCGTCCGAGACGTGTTCGCTCGCGGCGGCCGCGTCGCCGCGGCCCCATTCCCGCTCGAACCCCTCGGTCTCCTCATGGAAGCCGAGCTTCGCCATGTGTGCCCGGTAGTCGTCCACGCTTCCGTGGAAGGCGATGGTGTCCATCATCTCCCGCCGGGCCCGGTCCTCATCTCGGTGAGAGTTGCAGATGATGAAGCATGCCAGATCGATCTCGGCCGGGTCGCGGCCAGCGTCCCTGGCTCCTTCGGCTATTGCCTGCCTGACGCGCGCCACGTGGTCCAGGGTCGTCATGTGCAACACGACGCCGTCGGCCACCTCGCCGGCGATGCGGGCCATCTGCAGGCCCCGTACGCCGAGGTAGACCGGGACGCGCCACGGGGCTCCTTCTCCCCGAAGGCGGAGGCCGTCGGAGGAATAGGCCCTGCCTTCGTACTGCACGGTCTCGCCGGCGAGCGCGCGGCGAATGATCGTGGCATAGTCCCGCACCCGAGTCATGGGCTTTTCCATCGACATCGAGTGGAAGCCCTCGATCAAGCGCTTGTGACTGCTCCCAAGGCCGAGGATGAAGCGTCCCCCGCTGACGTGGTGCAACGTCAGGGCGCCCATTGCCAGCGCGGCGGGGGAGCGGGTGTAGACGTTGGCGACCGCGGTGCCGAGCTGGATTCGTTCAGTTTGAGCCGCAACCGCCGCGAGGTAGGCGAGGGCGTTCCAGTCGCGGTCTTCGTGCAGCCAGAGCCCGTAGAAGCCGTGGCCGAGCGCCTGCCGGGCGATGTCCACGGTCGTGGCCAGAGGGAGAGGGGCGTCGATCTGTACGCCTAGCCGCAACTCATGCGCTCCCGATCTCTAGTCATCAGGCACGGTTCGGGACGGTCGGCCCCGCCCGGCCGCTCCATCCGAGTCCGGCGTAACCGGCGCCCCGGCGGGCGTGGACTATGCCGGCGCGAGCTTCGTCTTGCTTCCAGGCTGACGCAACGCCTCTTTGGCGGCCGCGTCCGGTTTGCTCCCGTTGGACGGCGCCACTTGCTCAAGGTCGAAGCCGAAGACTCTGGCCGCGTTGACGGCGGTGGCCTTTTTCCTTTCCCCTGCGGAGGCGTCGGCGAACATCCGGTCGAGAAACTCCATGGACTTGGGCCAGACCGATTCGGCATGGGGGAAGTCGCTGCCCCACATCATGTTGTCCACGCCGATCTTGTCGCGGAACTCGACTCCGGTCTTGTCCTCCGTGAACGTGGTGAACATGTTTCGGCGCCAGAAGTCGCTTGGGATCAGGCCCGATTTCGACCGCCAGCCCTTGGTGAAGACGTCGCGCTCCCGGTAGGTGAAGTCCATGTTGTCGAGCCAGAACGGGACCCACGCCATCTCGTGTTCGATGGAACCCATCCTCAGACCCGGGTAGCGGTCGAAGACCCCGGCGAAGACGATGTCGCTCAGGGAGAGCCGCACCCAGTAGTCGAAGGTCGCTCGCATCGAAGGGGGCAACTCGACCTGGTTCGAGGTGAGTCCGTCCGCGGGTACCCGCACACGATTCGTGCCGACGTGCAGGCCGAGGGGCATTTCCAGGTCTTGCGCGGTCCACCAGAAGCGCTCGTGGATGGGGTCGCGATACGGCCGGTCGTCTCCAGGGTGGACCGGGATCAAGGCGCCGGCCAAGCCCAGCTTCTTGCAGCGCTCGAGCTCCTCGCATGCCTCGATCACATTGTCGACGTTGATGATCGCGAGTCCTTTGAGGCGCTCGGGCTGCGCGCTGACGAATTCGGCGATCCAATCGTTGTAGGTCTCCGCAACGGCGGACAAGAGCGCGCTGTCGGCGATCCGCCACCATCCGAGCCCGACGCTGGGGAGCAAGACGGCGCCCCAAATGCCGTCTTCGGCTAGAGCTTCGACGTAGAGGTTCGGTTCGTAGGTCGAACGGTCGATCTCCGGCCAGCGTGTCATCCAATCGATCTTGGTGGGGTCGTCGAATCGCACGCCGTTCTGGACGGTGGCACCGAGCGGGGCGCTGAGGTTGCCCTCGACGAACCACGCGTGATGCAGGACCCCGTCCTCATTTTTGGTGATCTTCAGCTCCGGCGCCCGATGCCGGAACCGGTGGTCGATGCGCTCCTCCCAGAGGTCCGGCGGCTCCACGATATGCGTGTCCGCGGAAATGATCTTGTAGTCGGCCATCCGTCCCCTCCGCGCCTGGCACGCTCCCCCGGATGCTGGTACTCAGTGCGTATCCTTATGGACTGCCCCTGCTTTGTCAACGGCAGTCAAGCCCTCCGCCGTGGCCATGGGGCAGCCTTGGAGAGTAGCCGTGGGGACGGCGGCTCACGCCACAGGCTCGTTCAGGAAATCGACGATGCTCCGGACCAGCTCCGCCGCGTCGAGGTGGGTGGCAAACTCCGTGCCCCCGGGGCCGGTGACGCTGCGGGCGCCGGGGACCTGCGCGACGGCCCGGTCGTGATTGACGCGAAGGGGATCGAGCTCGCCGCTCCAGATCATCGTGGGCGCCCGGACGTCGCCGAGGCGGCCGAAGATGTCGTACTCCCAAATGGCGTTATAGAGCGCCTTGGTGTTCTTGCCCGCGAGGAGTTTCGCCAGCACCTCCTGTTGCACGAGCCAGAGGGCCTCCGCGTCCAGGGGGTTGGAGAAGGCCCCCATGGCCTTGCCCATGTCGCTGATGGTGTCCCAGGTCTCGCGGAGGTGGGCGCCGTCCTCCCTGAGCGGCTCCGAGCTGAAGTAGTTGCGCAACCGGGGGACGGCCCGCACCAGCTCCTCCTGCGACACATCGAAGTGCGGGATGCCGTTGAGCATGAGCTTGGCGACCCGGTCCGGATAGGCGGCGGCCAGCTCGACGGCGATCGAGGCGCCGGTGTGGTGGCCGTAGAGGTGCGCGCGTTCGATCTCCAAGGCGTCCATCAGCGATACGAAGCAGCGCGCGTAGTCGGCGACCGTGGGCGAGGTCTCGGGGGGCGGGTCGGACATGCCGAACCCGGGTGTGTCAACGGCGAGGCAGCGGCAATGCCCGGCCAAGTCCGGCATCATCCAACTCCAGCTCGCAAACCAGCCGGCGGAATGGTGGAGGAGGATGAGGGCTTCACCCTCGCCCGCGTACGCGTAGTGCACCTGACCGCGGGGCGTCGCCGCGTAGGCCCTGCGTATGATGGCAGTTCCGCTCCGTTTCACGCCCTGCAAGTTCGACTCCTTTGCGCCGGACACGTCTGCGTGGCCTTGGGCGGCCACGTTCCCGTTCCATCCGTATAGAATGCGGGCATTCCAGCCGGTACGAAGCCGCTTCCAAGGGGGCCGGTGATGACGTCCGCACCTGGCATCGACAACGAGAAGCTCGCTGGGTTCATGATCAAGGTCAGTGAAGGGCTGAGCGCCACGATGGTCATGCAATTGTGCATCATCGGCGACCGGCTGTCTCTCTTCAAAGACCTCGCCGAGCAGGGGAGCGCCACCCACGTCGAGTTCGCGGCCCGCAACCACATCCACGAGCGTTATGCCCTGGAATGGCTGAGCGCCATGGCCGCCGCCCAGTACGTCGACTACGATCCTTCCACGGGCGCGTTCACCCTCCCGCCGGAGCATGCCGCGGTCCTTGCCGACGAGGGCGGCCCGATGTTCATGAGCGGCATCTTCGAGATGATGCCCGCCCTCTCTTCGGCCATCGAGCAGATCACGACGGCCTTCAGGACAGGGGGCGGCGTCCCCAAGAGCCACTACGACGAGTACTACTGGTCCGGCATGGAGCGCTGCAGCATCAGGTGGTACAACCACCAGATGCTCCGTGAGTGGGTCCACCGGCTGCCGGCAGTCGAGGCGAAGCTCAACAAGGGGGGACTGGGCGCGGACATCGGTTGCTCCCGAGGCCAAGCCCTCATCAAGCTGGCGCAGGCCTTCCCGAACTCGCGATTCGTCGGGTTCGACATCTACGGCCCCAACCTCGACGCCGCCCGGACAAGCGCGGAGGAGGCGGGAGTCGCGGACAGGACCGAGTTCAGGCTCGTCGAGGCCGCCGGCGGGCTTGCATCCGAGACGTATGACCTCATCCTCTGCGCCGACGCGCTCCACGAGTTCACCGACGTTCCGGGAACCCTGAAGGCGGTCCGCTCGGCCCTCGCCCCGGACGGCGTCTTCCTCCTGCAAGAGGTGAACATGGCGGGAAGCCTGGAGGAGAACATCAACCCCTGGGGAGCTATGTTCTACTCAGCGAGCGTGCTCTTTTGCCTGCCGGACAACCTCCACGGCGGAGGCGAAGGTCTTGGGAGGCTCGGCCTGCACGACCGGAAGGTGCGGGAGCTCTGCGCCGACGCAGGCTTCAGCCGGGTCGGCCGCCTTTGGGAAGACAAGGTGAACGTGGCCTTCGA
Source organism: Dehalococcoidia bacterium (assembly GCA_965207995.1). GTDB lineage: Bacteria > Chloroflexota > Dehalococcoidia > SHYB01 > SHYB01 > DAOUKH01. The sequence continues at coordinate 523,182 of OZ242299.1, forward strand.
CATCAGGCCCTAGGCCGGCGGTCGCCGCAAGTCGCCCTTGTCACGCGGGCCGCGATGCCCAGTTCACGTGATGTGATAGAGCTCCGCGGCGTTCTCCCCGGCGATCTTTCGCTGTTCGTCCTCGGGGATGCCCGCAAGGATGCGATCGACGAACTCCCGCGACTTGGGGAAGGTGCTCTCCGCATGCGGATAGTCGTTGCCCCACATCAGATTCTCGACACCGATGTGGTCGCGAAGGCGTATCGCCGCCTCGTCCTCCTGGAAGCTGACAAAGCAGTTGCGGCGGAAGTGGTCGCTGGGCAAGGCGCCTCCCTGGAAACGTACCTGGTTCAGCGAGGCGGCCGTCTTGTAGGCCCGGTCCATCGTGTGTGCGAAGTAGGCGGCCCAGCAGGCCTCGAACTCGATGGCCCCCACCCTGAGCTTAGGATAGCGGTCGAAGACGCCCGAGAAGATCATGTCGGCGAGGGACTGGCGGACCGAGAGCTCCATGTTGACCGTGATGGAGGGGTCGGCGGTCTCCTTCTTCATCATGACGCCGGCGGGCATTCCCGGCTTCCAGCGGTTGCTGAAGAGATGCAGGCTGAGCGGCACGCCGGCGTCCTGCGCGGCGGCCCATAGGGGCTCGTAGCTGGGATCGCTATAGCGGACCTCGCCGGCGGCGCTGGGGATGCAGGCGCCCACCAGACCCATCTTGGCGGTTCGGTCGAGCTCCTCGATTGCCTCGTCGACATCGTCCACGTTGAGCACCGCGACGCCATTGAGCCGCCCAGGGTACGCGCTACAGAAATTGCCTAACCAGTTGTTGTAGGCGCGGAATATTGCGGAGAGCAAATCGCCGGCCGGGAGCATGTACGCCGTCAACGTCACCGAAGGGTAGATGACGTCGGCGTGGATGCCGTCGTAATCCAGGTCCTTCGCGTGGGCATGGGGGTCGCGGCCGCCCGGCGGGATGTCGTCGGCCCGCCCGTAGTGGGTGATTTGCGTTCGATCTTCGAAGCGCTTCCCGGCTTGGCCGACGGAGCCGAAGGTGCCGATAGGCACGTCCGCATCGGCGATCCATTGATCGCGTGCTTCTTCCGGTACGACGCGGGGCGCCCGATCCCGGAACGCGGGCTCGATCCATTCCTCCCAGAGGTTGCGCGGCTCGACCACGTGCGAGTCGGACGAGATAAGCCGGTACGTGTTCACGACACCCTCGACCCAGGACCGACGCCCTTCCTGAAGGTGCTTCGTGGAAGGGGTTTTTAGTCTGGGCGGAGTCTAGCCCCGCCCCTGTACACCGTCAAATGCAGGCCCTAGAACTCCCGCAACAGCCGGCCGCAGCCGTAGAGCTTGTCCTCGATTCCGTTGTCCCGCAGCGCCATCCACCATGTCGCGGCGTTGATGGCGATGACGGGCTTCCCCAGCCAGCGCTCGGCCTCATCGGCCAACCCCACCATACTGACGTTCGTCCCGACCTGCACCAGCGCCTCCACGCCATCGACATTGACTTCTTGGAGCGCATTGCGCAGGGTCTCCTCCTCCACATAGGCAATCGATACAGGGGAAGGGCAGCGGAGCCCCTTGATAGCTAGGACCTCGACGCCCACGTCGTTGAAGAACCGGACGACGTTCTCGTCCCCGTTGGGCTGGTACGGGGTGACGACGCCGACCCTGTTGACGCCGTAGGTCTTCAGCGATCGCTCACAGGCCTCCGCGCCCGTGGCCACACGCAAGCCGCCCGCCCAGTCCTCCATGCGCTCCACCAACCGCCGGTTCCCTGCCGCGCCGCCCCAGAACGTCTCGGCGCTCATGCCCATGATCAGGTAGTCCGGTTCGCACGTCAGGACGCGCTCAAAGGCGCTGCGCATTTCGGCACGTATGCCTTTGAGGAACTGTTCGGCGGCGTCGCTGCTGCTCAGGTCCGCCGTCGGCGTGAAGATGCGCGTGAAGTGGGCCGTGACACCGGGGACGGCCATCCGGTAGTAGTCCGGTGCGACGATCGTGTTGGTGCTCGGCGCCAACACGCCAAACTTTTTTCGCCAGCCTAGCGCGTCCGTCATGAAAGGCCTCCTCCGCCCAACGTATCGTCCTCGCACTTGTTCGGCGGGGAACCCTGGGGACTGCGATAGTACCATGCCCGTCCGCAGCTATAGGGGCGCTTTCTTTCGTCGTTGTTCGGGCATGGTTGCGCGTTGCTTTATCGGGCCGAACACTCATGTAGAATGTGCCGACCCCACGGATTGAGGAGGCGTAGTCATGAGTGCAGCTACGAGCGGGGCGGCGGGGATCGTGCGGGCCTATGCCGACACGCCTTTTGGCCAGATCCATTACCGTCACGGAGGTCAGGGAGAGCCGGTGGTGTTCCTTCACCAATCGGCGGCGTGGTCGGCGACCTGGGAGTGGCTCCTTCCCAAGGTAGGTGAGAGGTTCGAGTGTTTCGCGCCGGACACGCCGGGTTTCGGCATGTCGGACCCGCCCCCAATGGACAAGCCGCTGGCGAACGACTATGCGCGGATTATCGTCGCGTTTATGGACGCCGTTGGTCTTGAGAAAACCAACGTGGTGGGGCATCACACCGGCGCCTCGATCGCGGTGGAAATAGCCGCGGCCTACCCCGATCGAGTCGACAAGCTGGTCGTCAATGGCGTGCCGGTGTACAACGAGGACGGGGTGACCCAGGAAGACATCCTGAACAAGTCGCCGAGGCTACGCCGTTGGTTCGCCAAGCTACCCCTGCAAGAGGACGGCAGCCACCTGGTCGAGGCATGGAACACCATCAACGACATGGCGACGGCGGGGCAGGCCTTCGATCGGCCCTACGACGATCAGGCCAAGGAGCTCGTCCATCATGAGGTGCTTGCCAAACTGATGTCGCGGGACGCCGGCAAGGACGCCTACCACATGGTCTTCTCGATGGACATCCTGAAGCGCCTGGAGGACATCGCCGCCCCGACCCTCATTTGGACCGGGGTCAAGGACCCCCTCTTCCCAAATCACCACCGGGCCGTCGAACGGGTCAAGCGCGTCAAGTCTATTGAGGGAGAGGGCGGCACCTATTTCACCGCCCATCTGGACGCCGAGTTCGCCGCCAAGACCATCGTCGACTTTCTGACGGACCCGGGGGTATGACCCAAGCCGGCTTCGACCAACAGAAGTTCACCCGCATGTTGAGCCGGGTGAGCGAAGACCTCAGCGGGACGTTGGTGATGCAAATGTGCTTCATCGGCGACCGGCTGGGGCTGTTCAAAGACTTGGCGAAGCGCGGTCCGGCCACGAGCGAAGAATTCGCCGACAGGAACGACATCGTTCCGCGCTACGCCTTGGAATGGCTGAGCGCCATGGCGGCGGCCCAATACCTGGACTACGACCCCGCCACTGGCGCCTTTCACATGCCCGAGGAACATGCGCCCGTGCTGGTGGAGGAGCGCGGCGCCAAGTTCATGAGCGGCATCTTCCAGATGTTGCCGGCGCTGCAGAACGGGGTGCCGAAGGTGATGGAAGCGTTCAAGGAAGGCGGAGGCATTCCGAAGGAGCACTTCGACGACAACTACTGGAGGGGGATGGAGCGCTGCACCGGCCGCTGGTATGAGCATCACCTGCCGGACTGGATCGACCTGGTGCCCGACGTCAAAGAGAAGCTTGCGGGCGGGGGGCGCGTCGCCGATCTCGGATGCGGCCGGGGCCAGGCGCTCATCAAGCTAGCACACGCCTTTCCCAACTCCCGGTTCGAGGGCTTCGACGTGTTCGAGCCGTCTATCGGCCGGGCCCAGGCCAACGCCGCCGACGCGGGCATCGCCGACCGCGTCAGCTTTCAGCGAAAGGATGCGGCGGAGGCGCTCGAGGGTTCCTACGATCTCGTGCTGTGCGCCGACGCGCTGCACGAATTCCCCAACATTCCGGCGACGCTAACGAGCGTTCGGGAGGCGATTAGGCCCGATGGGGTATTCCTGCTCCATGAGGTGAACGTCGGCGAGAAGCTGGAAGACAACATCTCCCCCAGGGGCGCCATGTTCTACTCGGTCAGTGTGCTGTACTGCCTGAGTGAGAACCTGCGCAGCGGAGGGGAGGGGCTCGGCAGGCTCGGGCTGCACGAGAAGAAGGTGCGCGAGCTCTGTTCGGCGGCCGGCTTGGAGCGGGTGCGCCGTCTTTGGGAAGACGCGGTGGACGTGGTCTACGAGATCAGGCGGTAGGCTTAGAGCACTTCGGCAGCGGCGTCGGCGATGTCGACGTCGGCTCCGCCCCTGGCGCCGCCTACACCGACTGCCCCGATGACAATACCGTCCCGTTTCAGGGGAACGGCCCCGGCGGCGGGCACCATCCCGCCTCCTGCCGCTTCCATGATGCCCTTCATGATAGGCGTCTCGGCGATCTTCTCGAGCGACTCCGTTCGCCCCGCAAACGCGGACGACAGGACCGCCTTCCCGATTGCGCCGTAATTCGCCGCCCATGCTCCTTCGTCCATCCGTGCGAACGCGACGAGGCGGCCACCGTTATCCACCACGGCCACACTGATCGCGAAGTCAAGCTCTGCAGCCTTTTTGATGGCCGCTTGTATCACACGGTTGGCGTCGTCGAGGGTGAGCATTCTTCGGCCCCCTAACCTGCGTTCGGAGCGGCCCAATGGTAGCAGACCCAAGCCGGTCAACCAAACTGCCCGCCTCCACCGTCGGCGGGCAAAGCTCCATGCTAGAATTGCCGCGATTCTAGGGTGCCGGGGCGGCTTGGAGGTCACCGATGTACAACGGGAGACTCATCTCATCCGACGATCACGTCTTCGAGCCCATCGACCTCTGGACTACCCGCACCGACAAAGCGTATCGCGACAGAGCGCCGCACATCGTGCGCGAACCGGAGGAGGACTGGTGGGTGTGCGGAGAGCAAAAGCTCATGAGCCTGGGGCCGGGCACCCAAACGGGGTTGCGGTTTGAGGACCCCGAGAGCATCCGTTTCACCGGACAAATCGAGAACATCCGCAAGGGCGGCTACCTCCCCGATGAGCGGATCAAGGACATGGACAAGGACGGCATCGAGGTAGGCATCTCCTATCCCAGCGTCGGACTGTCGCTCTACAACCTCCAAGATTCCGACTTGCTTACCGTGCTGCTCCGCTCCTACAACGACTGGGTCGCCGAGTTCTCGGCCGCGTACCCGAAGCGGCTGAAAGCCGTGGGACTCCTCAACGTCGACGACATTCCGTCGGCCGTGGAGGAGTTGACGCGCATTCACAGGCTCGGCCTCATCGGCGCGATGATCACGACCTATCCCACGGAAGGCCGCAGCTATCACCTCCCCGACTACGAGCCGCTGTGGGCGGAGGCGGAAGACCTGGGCATGCCGCTTGGCTTGCATTTCGGGACCAACCGGCCCGGTCCCGGTCAGCAGTTCGACAAGCCGTTGCTTCTGCGCCCTTCGTTCGTGGCGAACATCGACCACTGGGTACGGGTGTCCTTGGCCGACATGATCTTCTCCGGCGTGTTCGAGCGGCATCCCAAGCTCCTTGTCGGATCAATCGAGCAAGAGGTTTCCTGGGCGCCGCACTTCCTGGAACGCATCGACTACACGTACTTGTATCGTCCCAAGAAACCGGGGCGGTACGTCTTCAAAGACGACATGAAGCCCAGCGACTTCTTCCACCGGAACTGCTTCATCAGCTTCCAGCAGGACGCCATCGGCGTGCGGAACCGCGAGTACATCGGCGTCGAGAACCTGCTATGGGGCTCCGACTACCCGCATATCGAGTCGACGTTCCCCCGCAGCCGCGAAATCATCGGCGAGATCCTCGAAGGTTGCTCGGAGGACGAGAAGTCAAAAATCGTCTGCGACAACGCGGCGAGGATCTACCAACTTAATTGACCGGCCTCTTGCGATAACCGACAGCCTCCGCCGGCGAGGGAAGGCTAGTCGAGATCGAAGCCGAAGAGCTTGGCCACGTTGCCGCTCGTCACCTTGCGGCGCTCCGTCTCGTCCATGTCGGCGAGGATGCGGTCGAGGAACTCCATCGACCGCGGCCATGAAGACTCGGCGTGGGGGTAGTCGTTGCCCCAGAGCATGTTGTCAACGCCGATCTTGCTCCGCAGCTCGACTCCCAGGTCGTCCTCGGTGAAGGTCACGAACATGTTCTGGTGCCAGAACTCGCTGGGCGTGAGCCCCGACTTGGACTTCCACCAATCGGTGAAGACGGGCCGCTCGCGATAGGTGAAGTCCATGTTGTTCAACCAGTGGGGAATCCAGCCCATTTCATGCTCGACGGATCCGACCTTGAGCTTGGGGAAGCGGTCGAACACGCCGGCGAAGATCATGTCGCACATGGCGAAGCGGACCCAGTAGTCGTTCGTGGCGCGGCTCGACGGCGCCAGGTTCGTGACCTCGCTTGAGAGCGAAACCGCGCCGCCGGACCCCCGGTTCGTGCCGACGTGGAGGCACAGCGGGATCTCCAGGTCTTGGGCCGTCCACCACAACCGCTCGTGTATGGGATGGCTATAGAGCCGGTCGGGGCCGGGGTAGACGGGGATCATCGCGCCGGTCAGACCCATCTTGCGGCAACGTTCGAGCTCCTCGCAGGCCTCGATCACGTTATCCACGTTGATGCACGCCATCCCCTTGAGGCGCTTGGGGTAGGTGTTGGCGAAGTCGGCGATCCAGTCGTTGTAGGCCTGTTGGATCGCGGTGCAGAGAGCCGAGTCTTCGATACGCCACCACACCAGGCCGACGCTGGGCTGGAGGATGCCTCCCCACAGACCGTCCTCCTCCAAGGCTTTCAGGTACTCCCCAGGCTCGTACCCCGCTTTGGGGATCTCCGGCCAGGTGGCGAGCCAGTCGATGGTGTCGGGGTCGTCGAAGCGGCGGCCGGTCTGGACGGTGACGCCGAGCGGCGCCATGAGCTTGCCGTCGACGAACCAGGCGTGGTGATTGATCCCATCCTCGTTCTTCGCGACGTTGAGCCGGGGGGCACGGTCGCGGAAGCGGTGGTCCATCCGTTCCTCGAACAGGTCCGGCGGCTCGACGATGTGGGTATCGGCCGAGATGATTCTGTATTCGCTCACGGCGGACCTCCGATCAGGCGTCGTACTTCAGGACGCTGCGCGCCACGCGCCCATGTTGCAACTCGCCCAGGGCGGTGTTCACCTCTTCCAACGGCAGCGTCCGGCTGATGAGTTCGTCCAGCTTGAGCTTGCCCGACATGTACAGGTCCACGAGCATCGGGAGATCGATGGACTGTCTGGCCCCGCCGAAGCCACTGGCCATGAGCACACGCTCGGGGCGAATCACGTCCACGTCCAACGTGATCTTCGTTCCCACGGGGGGGAGGCCGATCATCACGCAGGTCCCGCCGCGGTGCACGCTGGCGAATGCATCCTCTACGGTCTTTGCCGTGCCGACCGCCTCGAACGCGTAGTCGACGCCCAGATCGTCGGTGAGCTGCTGGATGCGGCTGACGGGTTCTTCACGGGAGGCGTCGATGACGTGGGTGGCGCCGAAATGCTCGGCCATATCGAGCTTTTCCTCGAGAATGTCGACGGCGATGATCCTGCCGGCGCCCGCGATGGCCGCTCCCTGCACGACGCAGAGGCCAACGCCGCCGCAGCCGAACACCGCGACGCTGCTTCCCGGTTCGACCTTGGCCCGATTGAAGACCGAGCCGACGCCGGACATCGCTCCGCAGCCGACGAGGCAGACCTTGTCGAGCGGCGCGTCCTTCCTTATCGGGATGACGCACTCCTCGGGCACGACCGCCTGATGGGAGAAGGTGCCGATCTGGAGAAGGGTATGCACGGGCTCGCCGTTGCGGTAGACCCGGTAGGTGTTGTCGAGCATCTTGAAGAGGTTCTTGGGCATGCCCCGCATCAGGCAGATGTTGGACCGCCCGGAGGCGCAGAACTTGCATCGGCCGCAGAAAGGCTCAGGGTTGGCGATGAAGTGGTCGCCCGGCTTGGTGCGCGTGACGCCGGGCCCAACCGCCTCGACTATGCCGGCGCCTTCGTGCCCAAGGACCATGGGGAGCGGTATGGGACGCAGCGCCTGCATCATGCTGAGGTCGGTGTGACAGACGCCGCTGGCGACGTAGCGGACCAAGACCTCGCCCTGCTTGGGTTCGGCAAGGTCCAGATCTTCCACTACGAGTGGGGTGTTGTTCTTCAAGAGGACCGCGGCCTTCATACGTCCCCCTATTCCATGGCGGCGACTTGCCTGAGGCTTTCGATCATTGACGTGCGCAGCAAGTACTGGCGCGCCTTCTCAGGATCGTCGGCGAGGCGGCGCATCTCTTCATTGCGGCTCCGCCTAACATCGGGGTCTTTTTCGCCTATGTCGCGGGCGTTTTGCTCGGTCTGTCGTTGGACCACCTCGATGGCGATGGTCCGGCGTTCCTTGGTGTACCGGTCCAAGAGGTCCAGGTCCGCCTCGCCTCGCCAAATGCGCCCGATCTTCTCCGCCAAGTTCACCGCGTCGTGGACACCGCCGTTGAGGCCCATGCCTCCCAAGGGGTTGTTCACGTGCGCCGCATCTCCCGCTATGACCACACGTCCCCGGCGATAGTCCTCCGCCACGCGCTGATGCACGCGATAGATGCGGCGCATCTTCACCGGATAGGGCTTCCCTGTCGGGTAGACTCGCTGAAGCCGTTCCTGCCCAACCCGTTCCAGCGTCTCTTCGTCAAGGTCGGGATCGTCGAAGAAGGTCTCCTCGGGTCGGGTGGGGAACAGGACGCGCCACTCGGTGGGCGTATGGATCAGGGCATGCCAGTCGGGATAGTCGCCGACGTAGGCCACGTGCGAGAGGCCAGTGATCAGGGACTGGAGATCAAAGGGAACGAATTGGGAGAGGTACCGTTCGGGGTAGGCGATCCCCTGGAACTTCAGGCCCAACGATACCCGGACCGGTGAGGCAAGTCCCTCGGCCCCGATGGCGAAGGCCCCTTCGAACCGCTGCGTCCCCTCCGGCGTCTCTGCGGTCACGACAGCGTAATCATCGGCGGGTTCGGCTCCCGTCACCCGGTGGCTGAACCGCACCTCCGCCAGGTCGCTCTCATTGATCGCTTTCAGTGCTTCGACACACAGCGAGTACTGCTCCAGCTGAAGACGGAAGGGGTATCTCGTGTCGTCCTTGAGGAGGCCGAGATCGAATTCGGCCACCAAGCCTTCGTTGCGGTCGCGGAACTGGTACTTGTCGGCCTTGAGCCCTTGCGCGAGCAACTCCTGGGCAATTCCGAGATCGTCAAGCATCTCGATGGTGGGCGGGTGGAAGGTCGATGCCCGCAGCTCCTCAACAAGCTCCGTGTGAGCTTCGAGCACGAGCGAAGGGATTCCCTGGCGAGCAAGGGCCACGGCAGTCGTCAGACCCACCGGGCCGCCTCCCGCGATGACGACACGTTCTGCGGTCACGAGGCCCTCCCCTCCCGATCTGCCGCCATTATAGGCGCCGGACAGTGCGGGCGCTTGACACGGCGAGCCGCACAACCATAGCGTACGACGCCTCCGTGATGCCCAACAAAGAGCACATGGTAAAGAGCTATGTGGACACGCCTTACGGCCAGGTCCACTGCCGGTCGTCGCCGGGGCCCCCGACGGGCATACCGCTCGTGCTCTTTCATCAGACCGCCAGCTCGTCGGTCATGTATGAAGCGCTTTGCAACGAGCTTGGTGAAGGGGTCTGGTTCTTCGCCCCCGACACGCCCGGATTCGGCGGGACGTCCGCTCCCCCGGAAGCGGCCTCCATCAAGTACTACGCAGACGTCCTGTACGCGTCCGTCAAAGCTATGGGCATCGACCGCTGCTGGTTCTTCGGGCACCACACCGGTGCATCGATCGCAGTGCAGATGGCCTACGACCACCCGGACTTGGTGCTGAAGATGGCGCTCTCGGGGCCACCGTTCCTTTCCGAGGAGGAGAAGGCCGAGCGGAGGGCCGCGGTGCAGCCGATCGTGGTGGCAAGGGACGGCTCGCATCTTACGGCCACGTGGGAGCGGACGTGGGCCAAGCAGCCCGATATGCCCGCGGCGCTGGCCCATCGCGAGACCGTCTTGAATCTCCACGCCGGGGAACGCTATCACGAGGCTTATCTGGCCGTCTTCAACCACGACTTCGCCGGCCAGCTGACGCAGCTCGAAATTCCGCTGCTGCTCATGGCCGGCGACCTAGACACGCTCTGGCCTCACTTCGACGCGGCGTGCAACGCGATACCGACCGCCGAACGGGCCGTCTTCCGCGGGGTGGGCTCGTTGATCTGCGATCTACGGGCCAAGGAGGTGGCCGAAATCCTGCGGCGCTTCTTCTTCGCCGGTGAGAAGGCCGCCGGGTAGGCGCGGCACAGCCTTAGACGAAGCCGAACACCTTCGAAGCGTTGTCGAAGCTCGCCTTTCGCTTGTCTTCGTCGGAAGCGCCCTCGAACATCTTGCCGAAGAGCTCGAGTGACTTCGGCCATGAGGACTCGGCGTGGGGGTAGTCGGTGCCCCACATGATGTTGTCGACACCGATGTAGTCGCGCATCTTCACGCCCACGAAGTCGTCGATGAAGGTGCCGAACATGTTGCGCTTCCAGAACTCGCTCGGCAGCAGCCCCGACTTCGACGTCCAGCCGCCGGTGTACATGCGCCGCTCCCGGTAGGCGAAGTCCATTTGGTTGAGCCAGTGGGGAACCCAGGCGATCTCGTGCTCCACTGAGCCGACGCAGAGCCGCGGGTAGCGGTCGAACACCCCGGCGAAAATGATGGCCGCCAGGGAGACTCGCACCCAGTAGTCGTTCGTCGCCCGTCCCATGGCGGTGTTGGCGGTGACGCTGAGCGCCGCGCCGGGACCGGCACGGTTCGTGCCGAGATGGAGGTTGAGCGGCATCCGGGCGTCCTGAGCCGCGGCCCAGAGCGGCTCATACCGCTCGTCCATATACGTTTCCTCCGGCGGCGGACTGACCGGAATCATAGCGCCGGAAAGGCCCATCTTGGCGCAGCGGTCGAGCTCGGCGACGGCCTCGTCGATGTCGTCGAGGTTCAGGCAGGCGAACCCTTTCAGGCGGTCGGGGTGGGGCTTGACGAAGTCCGCCATCCAATCGTTGTAGGCGCGGCACAGACCGCTGAGCAGGGCGCTGTCGGGAAGCTTCCACCACACAAGGCCGATGCTGGGCTGAAGCAGGGCGCCCCACACGCCGTCCTCGGCAAGCGCCTCAACCATCTCATCGGGGTCGTAGGCAGCCTTGGGCACTTCCTCCCAGGGACTCACCCAATCGATGGTGCTGGGGTCCTCGAAGCGCCGGCCGGTCTGCACGGCCACCCCCACGGTCGCGACCTGATCTCCGTTGTAGAACCACCCGTCATAGTCGCGGCCGTCCTCCGTCTTGGCCTTCCGCATGACCGGAGCTTGGTCGCGGAGCTTCGGGTCGATGCGCGCCGAATAGATGTCGGGCGGTTCGACGATGTGGGTGTCCGCGGAGATGATCCGATGGGCTGACATGGGTCGCTCAAGTGTAACCCAGGGGCGGCCGATCGCTGGACGTGCGGCCGGCAGCCCTCCGGCCTGCGTCGAGTATCGAGTTGTCGGGCCGGAACATGCCGGTGATGATGATGCGAAAGCCCTGCTCGACCCGCAATTCAGCCTCGGCCGCGTCGTTCGCTCCGACGCCGCAGGGGACGTCGAACTCCTTGCAGGCGTCCAGCACCCTCAGCAAGGCTTCCTCCTGCTCCGGGAACGGCTCGCCCATCCTGACGCCGGCCGACAACGCCAAATCGAAGTGTTCCATCCATATGGCGCCGATGCCCTTCACTTCGCGGAGAATGTCGCGGATGTTCTTGACTCCTTCAGCATCCTCGACGATGGCTATCAGCAACAGTTCGCCATCGGGGTCGAGCGGCCAGAGGTCCGCCGAGTCGAAGTAGTCCTGCGGCGCCAGCCCCCAATAGCGCGGCGCGTACCGCCTCCACCACCCGCGGATGCCCGGCGGATCAGCATCTTTGGCGCCCGGCGCTTGCGGATAGCGCGCGGCGGCCACGACGCCCTTCGCCTCCTCCACGGTCGTCAGGCCGGGCACGATGAGGCCGTAGGGACCGGCGTCGAGGGTCTGTTGGACCACCCACTGATTCACGAGGATCTCGCGAGCGTCGGGGGCCACCCACGCAAACGGCATCGTTTCGGGCTGCAGACTTCCTTTTTCAACGATCTGACGCCGGTTCAACATCTGCGAGAGCGATTGGCGGAGCTTCGTGAAGTTGAAGCCCTCGTGCTCCATCTCGATGAGGACGAAGTCGTAGTCGGACTCGTTCCAATACATGAGCTCGTCGAGGTTGCCGTTCATGACCACGCGGCCGAAGACAACCTCGCGCTGCTCGAGGAGATCGATGACCTTGTTGAGCCGTATGCCGTTGTGCATGTAGAGACTCCCTTAAAGTCACGCCTGGTGCGACAGCCCGGCCGACGCCAGGGCCGCCTGTGCGATCTCCCGGTCCTTCGCCGCGGCCCCCGCAACCCCGATGGCGCCGACGAGCTCTCCGCCTTGGTAGATGGGCTCGGCTCCAGACCATACCATGACCTGGACGCCCAATACGTCGAGCAGGCCTCGCGCCCACGGCTCCGCCGCCGCCTCTCTCAATTCGCCGCTGGGCGCCGCAAACGCCGTGGACAGGCTCGCCTTCCCGGGCGCGCCGTGGGCCCCGGCCGGCTCCGCTCCATCCATGCGGTTGAAGGCTATGAGGCGCCCTCCGGCGTCCACCACCGCGACGTCAACGACAGCCTGCGACGCTAGGGCCTCCTCCACGGCCGCGCGGACGATTGTCATAGCAGTATCGAAGGATAAGGTCATAGCCGTTCGCCGCCTTGGTCAACAATCTGGAGTCGGCCCCAAGTGATGTCAACCGGTCCTGGTAACACCGGAATCGAGGCCTGGGCCCAGGCGCGGTCACACCCGCACGCCCAAAGCGAGCCCTGCAGGGCCGACCTACAACGCAACCGCCCGCGCAAAAGTTCGCCCTGCAGCAAAGGCAGGGGTACCGGTCCTCCGGAGCACCGCCGCCGCCCTTGCCCCGTAGGCGGCTTCCTAAAGGCAGTCAGCGCGACTTCGCCACCAGCGCTTCGCTCGCTTCCCACAACCTGGTCCCGTTCGCCGGATCCGACGCGCTCGGCGACAGCGGCTTCCGCCGCATCAGATGCAGATAGGTTCCCGTTTCGGTGCTGGCCTCCTGCGCGCAACAAAGGTAGATGACCGGTCGGATAGCCTTCTGCGGAGACTGAAAGAAGACCCTTAGCACCGGCCAGACGAGCGGCTTCACCAGCATCGGCGCTTCTCTGGCAATGTTGGTAGCAACGCCTCCGGGACACATCGAATGGACCGCCACGTCGACACGCTCGTTTGGGTTCAGGCGCCGGGAGAGCTCGGCCGCGTAGGTGCAGAGCACCAGCTTGCTGAGGCTGTAGTACTTCAAGCTCTCCTTCAGTCCGTACTCGGTGAATGCGCCGAAGTGATCGAAGTCGATCTCGTGCGCGGACCGGTGCGATTCCGATGAGATGAACACGATCCGGGGAGTCTCCCCGGCGCGGCTTGACGGACGAATGACCCCATCCTCCAACCACCGGTGGATCATCACTCGCTTCGACAAGAAGTTCACCGCGAATGTCGTCTCGTAGCCTTGCGGGGTCTTTCGCGATTCGCGCGTCACCAGGCCGGCGTTCATGAGTGCGATGTCGATTTGCACGTCGCGCTGGGCCAGTTGATCGCAGCAGCGATGCACGGACTCCATGTCCGCAAGGTCCACCTCGACCATCTCCACGGCCTCCGAGCCGGAAAGCTGTCTGATCTCACCGCGGGTCTCGGTGTGACCGGGCCGGCAGGCCAGAATCACATGCCCGCCGCGCCTGGCGAGGTCGATGGCGGCGGCCCTGCCCAGTCCGCTGTTGGCGCCGGTGACGAGGCAGGTCTTGCCGTCGATCCGCAGGTCATCTGGAACCGGACTGATGTCCGGCTTGCTTGAATCCCTCAGGTCCCGGACTGCCCCGATGAAGGCGTCGACTACGCTGCCGTCGCCGATTTTCCGCGTCTTTCGCATCATTGCCGGCCAGGCACTCTGTAGGCTGACCGTCGTTCTCGCTCGCTTGAGGGTGGTGGCTATTCGAACGGGATCGCGTGCCTCTCCCGATAGCACGCGAAAGCTCCGTCGACCGCTTCCCGGCTCAACCCGAAGTCCTCAAGCCGGTAGGCATGTCTCCCAAAGCGGTGCTGTGGATTGGCCCGCAGGTATTGCTCCGCCTTGCGCTCCGCCTGGTCGTCGAGACCGATCCCCGCTTGCGCGCAGATCCGCCGAAGCTCGGTCATCGGATCTCGCGTTACATCGTAATACGATACATCAACGAATCGGCCGGGGTCCGCATCGGCCCGGGCCTGCATCGTGGTTTCCACCATCCTGTGGGTCTTCCTGAACCAGTGCCTTCCTATTTCCCCTGGATCGACATGGTCGCTGAGCATGCCGCGTCCGTGGGCAACCATGCTGCAGAACGAGGCGAGCGCTATTCGCGGATCGCGGTGCGTCTGCACCACCGTCGCCTCGGGAAAGACCTTCAGGAAGACCTCCAGATACTCCATGTGGTGCGGAGTCTTGAGCACCCAATACTTGCTGGGACGCTGCCGGCAGAGAGCCTTGAGAACCCGGCGGAAGTACTCGTAGGTCCGCGTTTGGTCCTGGCCCTCGAGCCAGCCGGAATAGCTCGGCACGTGCATCATGGCTTCCGCCGACTGGCTCATGAAGTTCAGGTCGAGCAGCAAGACGTCTTCTTCCGGCTCGTTGTGGTCGATCGGATGGACCGCAGCGAACTGGGGCGAGAGATAGGAAATCGCCCGTTGCATAAGGCGTGCCCGACGCTTCCGCGACTTCTCGCCGCGCCCCTTCGCCTCGCTTACCGGTACCGGGTCCAGCGCCTCGGCGGCGGAGACGCCTCGGACCCCTGGCAGCACATTCAGCAGACGCTGCAGCAGGGTCGTGCCGGTGCGCTGCAGCCCAGTAATCAGGACGATCTTCCCCAGGTCGATCTCATGAATCTCAGGATGCCGCCCGAATAGGTCCTCGATCCGCAAGCGGTGCGTGAGCGCATCGGCCAGCCGCGACTTCTGTATCAGCCGGCCCATAGCGGTCAGCCGGGCCTCGCGGTTGATCGACTTGACGAGCGTTTCCAGGGCCAGAAGGTGACCGTCGTCACCGAAGTCCGTTAGTCCGGTCTTTCGTTTCGCCTGCCTGACAAGCGCATCGACCTCCAGCGGGCCGGACAGCCCGAGCACGCCGATCGATCTCCCGATCAGATTGAAAAGCCTAACGGGGACAGGTCGATAGGGATGCTCATAGTCCGTGGAAGTGACAAGATCTTTCTTTGCCATCGTGGCGTCCCCGCACACCTACTCCCGCAGGCTGCTCAGCTGGATCAATCGGGTCCGAGGCTGCGAGGGTTCCCTCGCGCGCACCCAACGGAAGCACATGGTGCCCGACGTATGGCCCGCGGTCTCGAGCCAGTTGGGCAAGCCGGGATTCTCGTGCGCCACGATCAAGCGCACGGAGCCATCATCTTCGTACTGGGCAAGATGCTTGTTGGTATGGATCCTGTGGTAGCGATAGTCCAGCGACTCCATCCAGTAGTTGTTCAACTGAAAATTCCAGTATTCGCATTCCGGGGGCACAACTTCTATCAGCAGGGCCTCGTCTTGCGCGATTGCCCAATGGCTGTGGTAGTAGGTGATGTTCGGATCTCCTCCGGCGGCGAGTGACACTTGCGGATCGAACATGGGCAGTTCGTTGCTGTGCTTCTTGAAATCGCGCGCCCACTTGGCGAACAGCAAGGGGGCCCCCAACAGCAACGCTCCCGCCTTCTTCAATCCCTCGTCCAGTTCCGCCGGTGTCAGAGACGAACGTCGGCCCTCTTCCTCGGAACAGTTGATGCGCTCTATGTTCAGCTCTGCCGGTGTTTCCGCTTCCCGATCAAGGAACGTCTGGCGCACCACCAATGTTCCGGTTTCGGGCTTCATAGGGAGCCAGTTCCCCGATTGGGGATTGCAGCTAAGGACGAGTTCGAAGCACCCGTTGTCGTCCATTTCGATTTGATCGGCTTCTATGTGCCCGGTGGGAGGCAGACCGCCACCCTCGCCGTAGTTGCCCGATTGGGTGCCGAAGCTCAGGTAGGCAATGCTGTTGCGCCGGCCGGTGATCTTGTAGTCGTAGTTGCCGTTCAGGGCGGCCGTCAGATAGAAGTTGTCGGGATTGTCCGCGCCGAGCTTCGTGGTCTCATCGACCACGCGGTGCAGGACGGGTGCCTTGGCGTCGGCGTGCTCGACGAATGCATTCAGGCCTGCCCGGGCGAGACGGCTCAGATAGCGATAGCCTTCCGCCTGGTTGAACGGGTCCTGCGGTGCGCCCGGAAAACGCAACGCCGCTCCCGCCGCCTTCAGCGAATCGCAGAACTCGTTCCAGGACTCTCCGGAGGCGACGCGCCGGGCGGCAACGTCATCAGGCGTCTTGCCGCGAAGCCTCCAGATAAGCAAGGAGATCCTTCGAAACAGGGCAAGAAGACCGATGGCGAGTCTTCGCATGGCGCACCTCGTCGGACAACGCTCCCAATCTAACACCGATCGGCTGCCGCAGAGACAACCACGTCCTCTTCCTCGGCGGGCTGCTTGATTGCAATATCGCCTTATCGCCTGGAGCCGCCGGTCAAGCAGGGATGCGCCAAAGTTGTGAGGCGGGTAAGTTTCTGCCATTCTTGTGCCGCCTGAGGACAACAAGGAGGCCCCACAATGAGCGGCCCGCTTCATGGATTGCGCATCGCCGACCTGACTCATTTCATGGCCGGGCCCGTCTGCACGTCGTTGCTCCGGGACATGGGAGCGGAGGTGATCAAGGTCGAGCCGCTGAATGGGGAGGCGGGCCGTTACGGCGGGGCCTACCCCACGCCTTACGGCGAGAGCCTCACCTTCCAGGTCCACAACCGCGGCAAGATGTCCATGACCGTGGACCTGAAGACTGAGGAGGGCAAGGCCCTCTTCCGCGACCTGATACGCGTCTCCGACGCATGCGTCGAGAATTTTCGGCCGGGCGTGATGGACAGACTCGGAATCGGGTACGAAGAGCTCAGAAAGCTCAACCCGACGATCGTGTTGGCGTCGATCTCCGGCTTCGGCCAGGTCGGGCCGTACTCCCAGCTCCCCTGCGTCGACTTCATCGCGCAGGCGATGAGCGGGCTGATGAGCCTCAACGGCCAGCCCGGCGACCCTCCCACGAAGTACGGTGTCGAAATGGCCGACTACTCCGGCGGCATGTTCGGGGCGCTGAGCGTCGCGTCGGCGCTCTGCCAGCGGGCCATGTCCGGACGCAGCGAGCACGTCGACGTCAGCATGCTCGACGCGATGGTCTACCAGTTGAACTACCACCCCATCCGCTACAAGTTCGCCGACCTCTTCTACGAACGGATCGGCAACCGGGTCGCGGGGGCCGGCGTCTCCGGCGCCTATCGCTGCAAGGACGGCCACATCGTCATCGCCGGCGGAGGCGACACGAACTGGCAACGGCTGGCCAAGGTCATCGGCCGCCCCGAGCTTGCCGACGATCCCCGCTACGCCCTGACGCCGAAGCGCTGGGAGAACCACGACGACCTTGACGTTCTCATCGAGGAGTGGTCGTGCGAGCTCACCGTCGACGAGGCGCTCGCCGCCCTGCGGGAGGAGGACTTAGTCGTGGGGCCGGTGCACGAGCTGCCCGACATCTTCGAGGACGAGCACCTCAAGGCCCGCGAGATGTTGGTCGAAGTCGAGCACCCCTTGCACGGTCCGCTCACGGTGCCCGGGGTCGTCCCCAAGATGCGGAACTCGAAGCCCGCGAAGATCGACGCGGCGGCTCCGCTGGTCGCGGAGCACAACGGCTACGTCGTCAGCGAGCTGCTGGGCCGTTCCGTGACCGAGCTTCGCTCCCTCGAAGAGAACGAGGTCATCTTCCCCAAGGAGCCGGGCGCGCTGGCCCAGTAGTCGGAGCTTACGGGCCTACTTCCCGCTGATTGCGGTCAGCACTTCGGCCGGCGCCATAGGCAAGCGCGTCATCCTGACGCCGATGGCGTCCGACACGGCGTTGGCCACGGCGGCCAAGGGCGGCACGATCGAGACCTCGCCCACACCGCGCATGCCGAAGGGATGCTCCTGGGTGGGGACCTCCAACACCACCGAGTCGATGTTGGGCACGTCAAGACTGGTTGGCATGCGATAGTCCAACAAGCTCGCGTTTGCCATGACGCCGTCGCTCGTGAAGCTGTAGGTCTCGGTGAGCGCCCAGCCGATCCCCTGCACCGTGCCGCCCTGTATCTGGCCCTCGACGTAGCTGGGATGCGCCGCCTGTCCCACATCCTGAAACGCGGTGACACGGAGGAGGCTGACCTTCCCCGTTTCGGGGTCCACCTCGACGTCGACAATGTTCCCGGCAATCGCGGGGGCCGCCTTGGCGGGGTGGGCCACCGAGGAAACAGAGATGAGGCCGCCCAAGCGGGGGAGCTGCTCCGCAAGCTCCTTCCAGCCAATCCGCCGGCCCTCGCCCTTGGTGCAGACGAACTCGCCGTTGTCGAAGGCGACGTCGCCGGCCTCCACCTCCCAGAGCAGGGCGGCGCGGGCCGCCATTTCGTCTTTCGCCGCCTCCGCCGCGAGGAGCGCGGCCCGGCCCGTATCGACCGCCGTCCGGCTGCCGCCGGTGAGCCCCGTCCAGCCTACGGAGTCCGTATCGGTGACGAGCGGGTGCACGTCGGTGGCCGCCAGTCCCAGCGCCTCCGCCGCCTGCATGGCGACGGCCGCCCGCGTTCCGCCGATATCGACCGAGCCCGTGACCAAGCTGACCGTTCCGTCGCTGTTCACGTTCATCGTGGCGCAGGACTGCATGCTGGCATTCTTCCAGTAGCCCAGCGCGATGCCGCGTCCGCGGTTCGGCCCGCCGAGGTCGGACTGGTAATGCGGATGCCGCTTCATGGCGTCGATCACGTGCTCGCCGCCGTGATGCGGTTGCGGCAGGCCGCTGGGGAGCCGGTCGCCCTGGCGGGCGAGATTCTTCTTCCGCAGATCGAGTGGGTCCATCTCGAGCCGGCCGGCCAGTTCGTCGAGGACGCTCTCGACGGCGTAGGCAGCGGCCGGCGTTCCCGGCGCCCGGTAGGCGGCCACCTTCGGCTTGTTGCAGACGACGTCGCAGCCATCGATGAGGATATTGTCGATCTTGTAGGCGGCCGACCCGCTCATGGCCCCTTCGCCGACCGGCGAGCCGGGAAAGGCGCCGGCCTCGTAGATCATCGAAATCTCGGCGGCGGTGATCCGCCCATCTTCGGTGGCCCCGACCTTGCACCGGATGTTCGTCGCCGACGCCGGGCCCGACGCCTCCAAGACCTCGGCCCGGCTCATGACGAGCTTGACCGGCTGGCCGCTCTTTCTGGAAAGAATGGCGGCCACCGGGTCGAGGTAGGTGTCGAGCTTGCCGCCGAAGCCGCCCCCGATCTCCATAGGGATGACCCGCACCAGCGACTCGGGAATGCCCAGGATCATGGCGGTCTCGGCGCGAATGTTGAAGGGGCCCTGCGTGCTCGTCCACACCGTCACCTGCCCGTCCGGCGCCCACCAGGCGGTCGACGTATGGGGTTCGATGTACCCCTGATGTACGGTCTGGGTGGTGAACTCGCGCTCGACGATGACGTCGGCCTCGCTGAATCCCTCCTCCACGTCGCCGTTCCTGAACTGGATGCGGAAGGAGACGTTGCTCGGGACCTCGGTGTCGCTCCCCCGCTCCAGAAAGGCGAACGTCGACCGCGTGGTCAGCTCTTCATGCAGCAGGGGTGCGTCCGGCTTCATCGCGTCGCGGAAGGTGAGCACCGTGGGCAGGACCTCGTACTCGACGTCGATCAGGTTCAGCGCCTCCTCGGCAACGTGGGGGCTGGTCGCGGCGACCGCGGCCACGGCGTGCCCTTTGTAGAGAGCCTTCGATCTCGCCAGCACGTTCTCCGCCAGCATCCTGGCGTTGCCCCTGATTTCGGCGAAGTCGATGGGCCGGTCGGCGATGAGCGGGAGGTCGGCGGAGGTCGCGACGGCCTTCACGTCCGGCAGCGCTTCCGCCTTGCTGGTGTCGATGCGGCGAATGCGGGCATGGGGGTGCGGGCTCCGCAGGACCTTGCCGTGCAGGAGACCGGACACCTGCACGTCGGCCCCATACCGGGCCCGACCGGTGACCTTCTCCACGCCGTCGTGCCGGATGGGCCTCGTGCCCACGACCCGGAAGCCTGCGTCCGTTTGCCTGGCGGATTCAACTTCGGTAGTCATGACTGCGTCCTTTCGGCTGTTGGCCGCATCATCGCATGCGCGGGTCGAGATAATCGCGGCCCGCGTCGCCCAATAGTGTAAAGCCCAGAATGGTGGTGAAGATGAAGACCGCCGGGCCGATGACCAGCCAAGGAGCTCGGGTGGAATACTGGTCGACACCCTCGGAGAGCATCAGTCCCCAGGACGGCGTTGGAGGCGAGTCCGACACACCGAGGAAGGCCAGCGCCGCGGCGATGATGATGGCGAACGATATGAGGTTCGAGACGACGACGAGCAGCGGCGGAATCAGGTTCGGTCCCACGTGGCGGAACATGACCCTGACGCTGGAAGCGCCAATTGCCCGGGCGGCCTCCACGTAGGTCTCCTCTTTGCTCGACAACGTGACCGCGCGGGTCAGGCGGTTGGCTATCGGTATGGCGATCGTCGCGATGGCGATGCCGACGTTGACGTCGCCGCGGCCCAGCACGGTAACGAGGGCCAGCGCCAGAATCAGCGTCGGCATCGTCAGCAGGCCGTCCATGATTCGCTGCAGGGTCAGGTCGAGCCATCCACCGATGAAGCCGCTGACGGTCCCGATCAGCCCGCCGATGACGACACCGGCAAACACGGAGGCAATGGAGACGAACATGGCGGGCCGCGCTCCCGAGATCAAGCGGCTGAACTGGTCTCGCCCCAGGTAGTCGGTGCCGAGAAGGAAGTCGCCGCCGGGACCCCTGAAGAGGTCGTTGAAATTCGTGTCCAGCGGCCCGTAGGGCTGGATCAAGGGGCCGAAGACAGCCAACACCAACATGGCAAGGACCAGGACGGCCCCGACGGCGCCCGCGGGCGTCGTGCGGGCAAACTGATAGGTCCGCGTCCCCAACAACTGGAGACGGCCCAAGACCCGCGAGGGCGCCGTCGTGCTCATTGAGGAGGTCACGACGTCCCGCCTCCGAGGCGGATTCGCGGGTCCAGCCACCCATACAGGACGTCCAGGACCACGTTGAGCGGTAGGATCGAGAGGGCAAAGACCGTGACGACCGTTTGCACGGTCACCCAGTCGCGCAGCTCGATGGCGCTGAGCATTTGGGACCCAAGCCCCGGCAGCACGAAGATCCTCTCGACGATGACCGAACCGCCGAGCAGAAAGGCTACTTCGATTCCAGCAAGCGTCACCAGCGGCAGCAGGGCGTTGCGCAAGGAATGGCGCCGCACGACGAGGCCCGGAGAGAGGCCCTTGGCCCGCGCCGTGCGGACGTAGTCCTGGCGAAGGACCTCGAGCATCGAGGAGCGGGTGATCCTGGTCAGCACCGCGGACGACGCGAAGCCGAGCACTAGTGCGGGGAAGATCATCTGCTGCAGGTTCGCCACCGGATCTTCGAAGAAGGGCGTGAACTCCAGCGGCGGAATCCAACTGAACTGGTTGACAAGCAAGAGGAAAAGCAGGGCGCCCGCCAGGAAACTGGGCATGGCGAGGCCAATGGTCGTAAAGAGCCGTCCGGAGAGGTCCCATACGCCGTTTTGATTGAGCGCGCCGATGACGCCCAGGGGCAAGGCGATGATGCCGCTTATGACGATGGCGAAGGCCGCAAGCTCGAGCGTGATCGGCAGGGTGCGGCCAAGGTTGCTGAACACCGAGGTCCCGGTGACCAACGACTTGCCGCCGTCGAGCCGGACGAGGTCCCAGAGCCAGCCGCCGTACTGCACCATGAGCGGGTCGTTGAGGCCGAGCTCGTCGCGAAGCTCCTGGTACTCCACCGGGTCGACGGTGCTGCGTCCATCGTCGGAGAGGATGTTGAGGGCGACGTCGCCGGGGAGCAGGCGGAAGATCAAGAAGATCGCGAAGGAGATGATGATCACCGTCGGGATGATCAACAGGAGGCGGTTTACCAGATAGCGTTGCACGGCGAGGCCTTCGCTCCTCAGCTATTCAACGATGCGGCGCCGCTGCTCGCGCGAGCCTCAGCCCTTGGACTCTCCGGTGACGTCCGGCGTTTGGAACCACGCGCCGCTGGGGCGGCCCTAACGGGCCATATCGTAGCTGCGAAGGAGCTTGCCCGGTAGCGCCCCGGTGCACTCGTTCTCCTCGAACGTCACCGCGCCGTTGACCAGCGTGTAGCGCAGTCCCTTCGGCTTTTGGATCAGGCGGCGCTCGCCTCCGGGGAAGTCGTTGGAGTAGACCGGGTCTTCGTTGAGGACGCCCAGCTCGCCGAGGTTGTAGACCATGATGTCGGCGGCCCGCCCGACGGTGAGCGTTCCGCGGTCGGTGTAGCCCGCGATCCACGCCGGATAGGCGCTCATCTTGTAGTGGCCCTGCTCCAGCGACATGATCTCCTTGTCGCGGATCCAGTAGGCGAGCATGTCCACCACCCACCGCGCGTTGGCCTGGAACCGGGTGTGTGCCCCGCCGTCGGACGTCGAGATGTGCGTCGAGGGGTCGCAGAGGTCCGCGATCTTGCCCGCGAGGTCGCCCTCGTCCTCGTAGGACTCCTGATTGCTGAACTCGGTGGCCAGGTCCTCGTCGAGCGCCAAGTCCAGCAGCGCGTCGACGGGATGCTTGCCCATCATCTCCGCCACCTGCCGCATCGACTTCCCTTCGTAGGGGTAGTTCCGTTCATGAACGACCTGCAGCACCCTGACGGAATCCCAGTCGGTCCGGCTGTCGGGCTGCGCCTCGACGTCGCGCTTCATCGCCTCCCGCACCCCGGGGGCGCGGAGCTTTTCCGCTCGAACGGACGCGGTGCCGACTAGCGGATCGACCCAGGACGGCATGTAGTCGAAGAGGTTGTACTCGGCGAGCGACCAGCGTCCGGCGATGCGGAGCGGCGTCTTCTGCGGCGCGATCGGCAGCCCTTCCTCCCGGCACTGCCGGTACCACTCGGGGCCGCTATCGTTCCGGTCCAGGACCACGTGCAGCGGCCTTCCGCTGGCCCGCAGCATCTTGGTGACCATGCGCTCCTGGGCGTCGTGGTTCACCGACCGGATCATCGTCCAGCCCATCATGCCGACGCCGAACCCGCCGAGCACCTCGGCTAGGCCAACGACCTCTGCCTCGGAGGCCATGTGCGTCGGGATCGGGCTGCCGTCCTCGCAACGGTCCTCCTCGCTCCGGTCGATGGCGAAGCCGAACGAGCCCGCCTTCATTCCCTCGTGGAAGAGTTCCTTCATGCGGTTGAGCTCTTTCTCGGTGACCGAGGTGCGCTCTCTGGCGGGGATCATCCCCAGCACATAGCCGCGCAGTGAACAGAACGGCAGGAGGGAACCGACGTTCACACCAAGCCCCTGGTTGTCGAGGCTGTCGAGATATTCGGGGTACGTCTCCCAGTCCCACCGCATCCCCTTGCGCATCGAATCGAGCGGAATCGCCTCGATGCGGTTCATCATGCGCATGTTCAGGTCGCGGTCTTCGGGCCGCGTCGGCGCGAAGCCGAACCCGCACTGGCCGATGGTCATCGTCGTCTGCCCGAACCAACCGTCGAGGGTGGCGTACGGGTCCCAGTTCAGCTGGGCGTCGTAGTGGGTGTGCAGGTTGATCGCGCCGGGGGCTACGATGCAGCCGCCGGCGTCGAGTTCGGTGGCGCCGCCCGCCGGAATGTGCCCGCTGACCTTGGCGATGCGTCCATCCTTGATCGCCAGGTCGGCGCGGTAGCGCGGTACGCCGGTCCCCTCGATGACCGTGCCTCCGCGTAGTACGAGGTCATATTCGGCCATGGCGTCTCTCCTCAGGACCGGCTTTACCGGCCTCCTTCGAGGCTAGTTGAAGCCGAACACCTTCGCAACGTTGTCGTGGGTCATCAGGCGGACCTCGTCGTCGGGGACCTCGCTGAAGATCTCGCCGATGACGCGCTTCGAGTCGGGCCACGTCCCTTCGGTATGGGGGTAATCGGAGCCCCACATGAGGTTCTCCACGCCGATCAGGTCACGCTCCCGCACCGCTTGCCAGTCCTCCTGGAAGCTTAGGAAGACGTTGCGATGGAAGAAGTCGCTCGGCGTCATGTCGTTCTTGAACCGGGGCCAGAGCATCCCGCGGTCCCGGTGGTGGAGGTCCATCATGTAGAGGAAGTGCGGCGCCCAGCCCGCGTTGTTCTCCACGCTGGCCACCTTCAGGTCGGGGTACCGCTCGAACACCTTCGACCAGATCATCGAAGCGATGGAGCGCATGACCCGGTACTGCTGCGTGCAGTACATCACCCCAAGCGGGTTGTTCGGGTCTTCGTCGTTGAACTGGTCCATGGGCACGCCGTCGCGGTGGGAGCCCGAGTGCAGGCACAGCGGCATTCCCAGCTCGTGGGCCGCCGCCCAGAGGGGTTCGTACTCAGGATTGTGGTACTGCCGCTCATGCTTCGGATACACCGTGATCAGGGCGGCGGTCAGCCCGAGGTCGTGGGCCCGGTAGAGCTGCCGCACGCTATCCTCGATCCTGTCGACGTTCAGCATCGCGACGCCCTTGAGGCGGTCGGGGTAGGGCCTGCAGAAGTCGGCGATCCACTCGTTGTAGAGGCTGCAGACCACGTTGAGCAGGTCGGTGTCTTCGATCCGCCATATCCCGCCGACGCCGGCGGTGGGAAAGATCACCCCGCCGAACACGCCGTCGTATTCCATGTCGGCGAGCGACTCATGGGGGTCGTAGGCGCCCGCACGCACGCTCTCCCAGCGCCCCTTGGCCGTCATCTTGTGGGGTTCGTCGCTTGTGTACCGGTCGCCGGCTTGCGTCGTGTTGCCGATCGATCCCATCGACTGGTTGCCTTCGACGCACCACCAGTCGTAGTCGTCGCCCTTCACGAGCCTGGGAACTCGCTCCAGGTAGTCGGCGCCGGCGCGCGCGGTCCAAAGGTCGGGGGGTTCGACGATATGGTTGTCTGCTGAGAGCAGCATCGTCTGAACGTCCGTGGTCATCTCGCACCCCTCCTCAACCCCAGGTTGTCCTTCTTCGGGGCGGCGGACTCAGCCCGCCGCCCCGGTGCTCGCTATTGGTCGAGCCAGACGCGGTCCCAGATGACGTTGCCCCACTGCCCAAGCGGCGACGTGTAGTTCTGGACTTCCGGACGTCCGGGCCAGAACGAGCCGAGCCAGCTCACCGGCACGTAAGGGATCGTCTCGAACATGCGCTCCTGCATCTCGACGACCAGTTGACTCCGTTTCGCCGGGTCGGTCTCGCCTCGCTGCTGGGCAAACAGGTCGGCAGTCTGCGCATCCTCGAGCTTCACGAAGATGCCCGGGAGGATCGAGAGGATCGCCCCGTTCGGGTCGGCGTAGTTCATCGCCGGAGAATCGACGTTGAGCGTGAAGTCGCCGTTCGTCTTGGCCGCGGCATGCTCGGCGAACGGCAGCTGCGCGCCGCTCGCGTTGATGCCGATCGTCCTCAGCTGGTCTTGGGCGAACTGCCAGAAGGTACCGTTGTACGTGGTGCCGGAGACCACGACGTTCTCCACGTCGAGGCCATCGGCGAATCCGGCCTCCGCGAGCAGCCGCCTGGCCTCTTCGCGGTCCGCCTCCAGATCGGCGCCCGAACGGAAGCCCGGCCTCGTGACGATCTCGTCTTCCGAGAGGCCCCAGCCCGGCGGCCCGACCTGGAACGCCGATATCAGGACGTGCTCGGGGAGCACGCTGAGCGCGGCCTGGTGGTCAAAGGCCAGGAATACCGCGCGCCGCACGCGGATGTCGTCCCACGGCGCCCTCGCCGTATTGAAGAAGATGCCGGCGACCTCGAGCGAGAAGAACTCGTTCTCGTTCAGGTCGGGGACGTCGCTCCTGAGGTCCGCGATGACCGCCGCGTTGACCGTGGTGGCCCCGGGACCGAGGACGTGCAGCCGTCCCGTCTTGAAGGCGGAGACTCTGGTGCCTTCATCGGGGATGTACAGGAACTTCACGGCGTCGAGGTAGGGAATGCCCGGGATGTGGTAGTTCGGATTGGCCGACAAGTCCATGCTCACGTCCGGCGTGAACTCTTCGTAAAGGTACGGGCCGGTCCCGATCTGCGGCGCGTTGATGGGCTCGCCGGAATAGCCTTCCACGACGTGCTCCGCGTAGATCGGCGAAAGCTGCATCGCAAGCGGGGCGAGGAAGTTGGAGTTCGGCTCGGCTAGGTTGACGACGAGAGTCGTGTCATCCGGCGTATCGATGCTGCCGATGATCGCGTACTCGGGCGCCACGCGGCCACCCTGGTTCTCCAGCGAGTACTTGGCGTCGGAGGCGGTGAAGTCCTCCCCGTCGTGCCACTTCACGCCGGACTTGAGGTTGAAGGTGTAGCGGTCGGCGCTCGAGCTGATCTCCCAGCTCTCGGCCAGGTGCGGGAAAATCTCGTCTTTCGGCTCGCCCCAGTTCCAGCGCACGAGCTTGTCGTAGACGTGGCTGAACATCTGGTTGCCGGAGTAGAAGCCCGCGGCGTTCGGTAGGAACGCCCTGGGGCCGCTCCGCTGCGGAACGAGGAAGGTCCCGCCCCGTTTGGCGTCGGGATCGGCGCCGGGGACCATCATGGCCGGCTCCGGCGTGGCCGTCGGCTCCGGCTCCGGAACGGGCGTGTCCTTCGGCATCATGGCGGCTTCACCCGCCGGCCCTTCGGGGCCCGCCGGTCCTGCGGGGCCTGCCGGTCCTGCGGGGCCTGCCGGTCCTGCGGGGCCCGCCGGTCCCGCGGGGCCAGGTGGGCCTTGCGCGCCCTCGCACGCGGCTACGACGAGGGCAAAGGCGGCAAGCACCGCAACGATACCAACCAACATCTTGGAACCGAACCGCATAGCTTGCCTCCTTGTGCCTACGGCGCGCTTCTCACTCTTCCGACCGGGGCGGGCGGCACCGGTGCAGGGCCGCCCGGACCGCGCCGTTCCGGCGGGCCTTAAACGTGCCGCGACTCTAGCACAGCGTGCGAATCAGGGTCAACATGACGAAATTCGACACGCGCTGGCGGAAGGCCGACGCTGCCGAGCCTAGCGCCTGCGAACAACGCGGCGGAAGGGCCCTGCCGGCGCAGGCTGCCGGAGCGGCGTCAGCCGCCCTCTCGCTTCCTGCCCTGACTCGTCTTCCAGTTCGCCTCGCGCTCGCGCCAGTCAGGGTGCGAATGACCGGCGATCGCCGTGTGCCGTCCGGCAACGAATGCGCCGTCCGGCCCGCCCATGTTGAACCAGATGCGGTTCATCATCTCGCGCTGCATCGCCATGACGTCCGGAGGGACCTCCGCAATGTCCTCCGCCGTCTGCCGCGCCTCGTCCATGAGCTTGTCGTTCGGCACCACCCTGGTGACTAGGCCGATCTCCTTCGCGGTCTTCGAGTCGACCTTGGCCCGCCCAATGATGATGTCCTTCGCCCACGCAACAGAGACGAACTTGTACAGCAGCGCGCCCATCGTCGGCATACTCGGGTAGCCGTAGGCGATCTGCGGCACGTAGAACCTCGCGTCCTCCGACGCGATGAGAATGTCGCTGCAGAGCGCCATGCCCAGAGCGCCGCCGGCGCACCACCCGTTGATAGCGGAGATGACCGGCTGGCGAAGCCGGAACAGTCGCTCGCAGACCTCGCTGTGCGTGCGTCCGGGGGAGTTCCGGCTCAGCCAGGTCTCGCCGTCCGGCTGCGGTTCCGACGTGTCGTGCCCGGAGGAAAAGCTGCGGCCCGCACCGGTCAGGATGAGGCAGTGGATATCCCCGTCCGCGTCGACGGCGTCGAGCGCGTCCCGCATCTCCACCGTCGTTTGTGCCCGGAACGCGTTCAGCTTCTCAGGCCGGTTGAACGTGATAGTGCAGATGTGATCGCGCGTCTCGACGATGATGTCGTCGAATTCCATGACAAATACCTCCGGTACTACTAGCCGGCGAGCGCTTCCTGGAACTCATCTACCGTAATGACCTTCGAGTGCATCGGCAGCACCTTCTCCATAAGCACCCGGTGCACTTCAGGGTCCTTGTCGGCGCAGCAGTCGGACAGCACGTAGAGATCGTAGTCGAGATCGACCCCGGCCCTGACCGCCGAGAGCACCTGCCCGCCCGTGCTGACGCCCATCAACACCAGCGTGCCGATGTCCCCGGCCCTGAGCACCGCGTCGAGGTCGGTGGCCGCGAAGAGCCCGGCCCGGCGGCGCCTGATCACCGTCTCCCCCGGCTGCGGCGCGAGGTCGGGGTGCACCTCCACGTCCGGCGTCCCCATCCGAAAAGCCCCACTGCCCTTCAGCCGGTTAAAACTCCAGTTGCGGGGGTGGACCACGGGGAAGTCGTCGGAGAACTCGACGACGCCGTAGATGATGGAGACGCCCGCCGCGCGCCCGGCCTCGATGGCCGTCTTGGCGTTCTTCAGCGCCTCTTCGTTGGGGACCATCTTGGTGACGGCGACTTCATAGTCCATCACCAGAATCGCCGTCGTCGCCGGATCGATGCCCATCGGTCATGCTCCTTTGGGTCGCGGTGGCCCCGATTATAGTCGAACCGCCGGTCACTACGCCGCGTGGAACAAATCGCCGGCCCCCCGCGTCTTATGGCATGTACGACACCACCACGGGAGGTCAGCCATGCCGGCTCGACGCATCGTCTCCACGATCAGCTTGATTCTCGGCATCGCCCTCGTCCTCGCGGCGTGCGGCCCAGACTCAAAGGATGTGACGCCGACCGAAGCCCCGGCGCCGGCCACCGCACCTGCGGCAACGGCCGTGCCATCGACATCGGCGCCGGCTGGACCAGCGGGACCGGCCGGCCCGAGAGGCGCAAGCGGCGGCCAAGGGCCACAGGGCCCGGCGGGGGCGGATGGCGCGGATGGCGTCGCCGGCCCGCGCGGCCAAACGGGCAACGAAGGGCCCCAGGGCATAACCGGCCCCCAGGGCGCGGCCGGCCCCCAGGGCATACCCCAGGCCACGCCGGCGCCGGCGGCAACGGCCGCCCCCATGGCGACGGCAGCGGGCGAACCGAGGCCGACGGCGGAGGCAATGATGATGCAGATCGCGGCGGCCCCAACCGCGGCGGTGGCGACGGCGGCTCCGCACTCATCGCCGCAGTCCGGGTCATCCAACTACACCCAGGGGTCATCGAATGTCAGGGCGGAGCAAGCCAGCCCCGGCGCCACGACCTTCCAGGACTACGCCCGCTCCCCGGCCGTCGCCACGGCTGAAGACCGGGTGTCGACGTTCAGCCTCGACACCGACCGCACCTCCTACTACCTCGCGCTCAATTGGGCCCACGAGGGCTACCAGGTCGATCCCGCCTCGGTGCGCGCGGAGGAGTGGGTCAACAGCTTCGACTACGCCTACGCCCGGCCCAGCGCCAACGACCGCTTCGCCATCTCCACCGACATCTTCCGGCATCCCCTCGACCACGGAAAGGTCCTCGCCCGTCTGGCCTTCCAGGCGCCGGACCTGCGCGTGGACGAACGGCCGATAAACGTCACCCTGGTCCTCGACGCCTCCGGTTCCATGCAGAACGGCAACCGGGTGGACATCGCCCGCGAGGCCGCCGAGAGCATCCGGCGAAGCCTGCGCAGGCACGACCGTATCTCGGTGGTGCACTTCACCAGCGAGGTCATCCGCTCCTACACCGTCGGGCCCCTGTCGCCGGACCACCATGACGTGCGGTGGTCGATCTCGCGGTTGGCGCCCCACAATTCGACCAACGTGCAGGCCGGCCTCAACCTCGGCGTCCGCCTCGCCGACCAGGCCCGCCGCGAACGCCCCGACGCCTTCAACTACATCGTCCTCATGTCCGACGGCGTGGCCAACGTCGACGCCACCGACCCCTTCGCCATCCTGGAGTCCACCGAAAGCCGCGACCACGGAAACCCGCTGCGGCTCATCACCGTGGGCGTCGGCGTCGAGAACTACAACGACTACCTGCTCGAGCAGCTCGCACAGCACGGCAACGGCTGGTACCGCTACCTCAGCACCACGAGCCAGGCGCGGGAGACCTTCGACCGCGGCGCCTGGCTCGCCCTCTCCCTCCCCTTCGCCGACCAGACCCGCGCCCAGGTCACCTGGGACCCCGACGTTGTCCAGTCCTGGCGCATCATCGGCTACGAGAACCGCATCACCTCGGACGAATCCTTCACCCAGGACCGCAAGGAGTTCGCCGAGATCCCGTCGGGCGCGGCCACCACGGTCTTCTACGAGCTCGACCTCGTGCAGGGGATGGACGCCCGAAGCGCGGCCGGCGCGCAGCTTGGCGAGGTCGAGCTCCGCTGGGTCACGCCGGTGAGCCAAGCCTCGAACCGGCAGCACTTCCCAATCTGGGGACACTGGGGCACCGACTTCGCCGCCATGGACGACCCCCGCCTGCGCCTCGGCACCATCGCGGCCCTGGCCGCCGACCGCTACAGCGCGCTTCCCTACGCCGACGGCCGCTACGCCCCGGAGGTCCGCCACGACCTCTCCGTCCTCATGGACGAGCTACGCCGCCTCGAACGCGACCTCGGCAGGCTCGAAGCCTACCAGGACTTCGCCTTCCTCCTCGACCACATCATCCGCGGCCTCCCCGCCGAGTCGGCCCGGCCCGGCGGGTCGGGGTACAGCCGCTAGGTCGACGCTTACCCAACCTAGCGGTCCGCCACCCGTGGGCTAGGCTCGCGGCATCCCTAGCCCGCGGGTGGCGATAATGACACGGGCGGCTTGACAAACAGCCCCCGATCCGATCAACGATCCGGTCATCGTGATCGGCG
The DNA here is from genome assembly GCA_965207995.1 of Dehalococcoidia bacterium. Lineage (GTDB taxonomy): Bacteria > Chloroflexota > Dehalococcoidia > SHYB01 > SHYB01 > DAOUKH01. The sequence goes on from OZ242299.1 coordinate 554,049, forward strand.
AATGCGACAATTTGGTCCGCGGCGCCGAGCCCTTCTGGGCCGCACCTGACGCCGGGGCAGCCATCTATCTCGGCGACGCGCTACGCATCCTCGCCGGCCTCCCCGACGAGAGCATCGATTGCGTGTGGACGGACCCCCCGTACAAGCTCTCCAATGGTGGGATCACCTGCGTGGCCGGGCGCATGGTCAGCGTGGACAAGGGCGCCTGGGACAAGAGCGGCGGCCTGGAAGCGGACCACCAGTTCAACTTGGACTGGACGCGGGAGTGCCGCCGCGTGCTCAAGCCGGCGGGGACCATCTGGGTCTCGGGGACGCTCCACGTCTACCCCAGCGTGGGCATGGCCCTGCTGCAGAACGGCTTTCGGCTGCTCAACGACATCGTCTGGGAAAAGCCTAACCCGCCCCCGAACCTCGGCTGCCGGACGTTCGTGCACTCCACCGAGGTTGTCCTCTGGGCAACCAAGGCTGCGAAGAACAGCCGCCACAAGTACACCTTCAACTACGAGGAAATGCGGCGCGAGAACGGCGGCAAGCAGATGAAGACCGTCTGGCAATTCACGCCGGCTGGGAAAGACGAGAAGCGGTACGGCAAGCATCCGACGCAGAAGCCGGTCGCCCTGATCGAGCGCTGCCTGCGCGCGAGCACCCACCCCGGCGACCTCGTCCTCGACCCCTTCGCAGGCTCGGGCAGCACCGGCATCGCAGCACTGAAGACTGGTCGCCGCTTCATCGGCACCGAGATCGACCCAGAGTTCGTCGCCATGTCCGTCCGCCGCCTTTCGAAAGCTACTTACCCCCCCCCCCGAGCATGCAGACGGCCCAACCTACGTCCAGGATCGGGATGGCGCTCCGCACACGCCCCGGCTGTGCGAAGAAGAGGCCGGCCGAGTCATGGCCCCCCGCGATACCAAGACGGGCGGGTGACGGATGGACCGCACCGCCGCGTTCGAGCGTCTACAGATGTTGGTCGGACAAGACTTGCGCCGATTTGCCGCTCAGTACGACGTAACGGTCTGGAAAAGCGGAAAGTTGAACAAGGGGTGGGCGGGCCACACGATAGAGCGCTACCTTGGGCTGCCCATAAACTCATCGAGAAGCCCAAATCTTGGAACTTGGGAGTTAAAGGTCGTTCCGCTCATTGAACGAGCCGACGGCAGATATGTAGTGAAGGAGACCATGGCAATCACGATGCTTGACCCGTACGAAGTGCGGGAAAAGACGTTCGAAGAGAGCCATCTATTTACAAAGCTTCGCAAGATTATTGCTGTGTCAAGGATTCGCATAGATGACGATGAAAGCAGTTCAATCTGCAAGAACGTTCACGCCTTTGATCTCGCGGAGACGGTGTTGTATGACAAGGTCGCTCATGATTACGAGACAATACGAAGGGCGATTCAAGAGAGGGGAGCAGACTCCCTTACCGGAAGGTTAGGCGACTATATTCAGCCGAGAACCAAGGGCCCTGGACACGGCAGCACCTCCAGAGCGTTCTACGCCAGGAAGGGGTTTGTGGAGTACATTACTGGACTGAAGACAGCCCCTCGGTCAACGGAGGTGCTTCGTATTTCGACCGTCCATGACACTCCGGCCAGCCCAACGCCGCAGCCCGTAGCGCTAACACCTCGAGGGGCTCGCTCGGAGAGACGCCCGTAGGAGCGGATCGCGACCCACTCCGTTCAAAGCAGCTCAGCGGCCTCACCGGCGACGCTCGACGTAGTCCCGTCCCTTGCGTGAGAGCCGATATTCGCCGAACCGGCCCGACGGACCTCCCCGGCGCTCGAAGAGGTCCCGGCCACCAAGGCCGACCGTGTTCTCGTTAAGCCGGCCCCTGACGCTGTTCTCGAAGGTGGCCCAGTCATACGTCACCGCGGCGGCACGGGCGAGGCGTTCCGCTTCGGAGTAAATGCTGGTGAGATGCGTGTATGCTTGCGGGTCGTCGACCGTGAGGTTCGCAATCGCCTGGGCCACGAAGTCGGTCTGTGTGCGTGGCCACACAGCGTCCGTCTTTGGTTCACTGTGCCAGAGAGTGGTTAGTTCCTCGTAGAGCGGCGCAAGATCCGACGGCACCTCCGCAGTCAGCGGCAAATCCTCGGCCCGCTCATACAGGTGCGCATACTTCTCGGCGAACTCCAAGTCCGGCTCCAGCAGCGCCGGACTGGCAAGGATGGAATCGAAAACGTCGAGGCAGCGCCGCACCGGCTCCTCGGACTCGTCGCCCCTGATAACTGCGTTGACCTCAACGTTGCTCCGCAAGCCGCCCGACGTGAGGTTCGACGAGCCGACGATGGCGCAGTAGCGCCGGTAATCGGCGGTGGTGATATAGAGCTTGGGGTGGAACGCTTGCCGGGCCAGCAGCGACCAGTCGCAATGGACGAAGTACGACATCGTCCCGTAATGCGTCTTCAACGTTGCGAGGGAACGCACCGCGTCGGGGTCGGTAACGCGAAAGTCGGCCCCGTGGACGATGGAAACTTCGCCCTCGTGCTCCAGTATTCGCCGCAGCGAGGGCTCGATGATGCCCAGCCCGCCGCTGTTGAGAAAGGCCGAGGCCGCATAGAACGCATCGGCGGTGTTCAACTCCTGTTCGAGGAGATCGCCTAGCGGCTCACGCTGGTTTTCTACGACCGTGGTTTCCAGCATCTTGTCCTCCTAATGCGCCTCACACTACGCTCGCGGCATCCCTAGCCCGCGGGTGGCGATAATGTACTGCTGCACCTCAGTCGTGCCGCCCTGGATCGTGTTGGAGAGCGTGTAGAGGTACTCGCCGGTGGGCATCCCGCCGAGCACCGCGCGCCGCGACTCCCTGAGCGGCTGGCCGTGCAGGCCGAGCACCCGCATCCCCACCTGAGCGATGCGCTGCGACAACTGCGACGAGAGCAGCTTGCAGACCGAGGCCTCGTGATTCGGTATCAGCCCCTCGGCCTGCATCGAGGCGACGCGGTAGGCGAGCATCGTGCCGGCCTGATTCGCTACGGCCGTCTCCGCCAACGCGTGCCGTAGGGGGACGGGGAGCGGCGGGCTGCCGTTCTCCGTCTTGCCCCGGATGAAGGCTGCGAGGTCGTCGATGGAGCGCTGGTTGTTGGCGAAGAGCTCAATCCCCGAGCGTTCAAAGTCGAGCGTCGTCGCCGCGACGTACCAGCCCCGGTTCTCCTCGCCGACCATCATCTCCCTCGAGATGCGCACGTCGTCGAAAAAGACTTGGTTGAAGTAGTGCACGTCCATCATGTTCACGATCGGCCGCACCGTGATCCCCGGCAGGCCCATGGGAACGAGGAAGACCGTGATGCCGCGGTGCTTCGGCGCGTCCTGGTCGGTGCGGGCGAGGAGCAGCACGCGGTTCGAGCGCTGCGCTCCGCTCGTCCAGATCTTCGAGCCGTTGAGCACGTAGTCGTCCCCGTCGCGCACCGCGGCGCATTGCAGCGAGGCAAGGTCCGACCCCGATTCCGGCTCGCTGAACCCCTGGCAGTAGACATCCTCGCCCGACGCGATCGACGGCAGGAAGGCGCGCTTCTGCTCCTCCGTGCCGTAGACCATCAGGACCGGGGCGACAAGATCGACACCGACGACGAGGTCGCGGTCGGGGGCCCGGCGGTAGGCGAGCTCTTCCTTGTAGACGACCTGCTCAATGACCGGAGCGCCGCGCCCGCCGTGCTCCTCCCGCCAGCCCATGATGGGCCAGCCCTGCGCTAGGAGCTTGGCCGAGAAGCCGCGGACGAAGTCCCAGTACTCGTCCTCGAAGTCCGCGTCGGGGTAGACGCCGCTCCAGTCCGGCGGAAGCTCCCGGTCGAAGAAGGCCCGCACCTCCCGCCGGAACGCCTCCTCCCGTTCGGTGAAGCGGAACCGCATCGCGGCGCTACGAGTCTTGGTACCACTGAATGGCGCCGCGCAGACCCCGCTCCTCGATCATGCGGCGGACCTCGCGGACGCCCTCGGTCTGATGCGAGATGGAGTCCCACTCCGCGCCGTACATGATCGCAGCCCGGAACCCGTTGAGGTCCATCACGCGGTTCACCGCCGTCTTCTTGATGCGCAGCAGGTCGGCGGGGACCTTGGCGATGCGGGCGGCATAGGCGTAGGTCTCGGCTTCAAGTTCGTCGGGGGCGAAGGCGCGCGTGGCGAAGCCGAACGCCTCGGCGTCCTTACCCGATATCTGGCTGCCGGGAAGGAACGACATGTACTTGGCGCGGTGCGGCCCGACGTGCCACATCCACGTCTGGGCGATCAGGCCGGCGCCGGCGGGAATAGAGGGAAAGCCGATCCTGGCATCCTCGGCGGTGAAGATGACGTCGCAGCAGACGCACATTTGCGTCGCCCCCGCGAGGCAATGGCCGTGGATCATGGCGATGACCGGCTTGGGCAGGTCGTGGATGCGCAGCCAGCGCTCCAGGTTCGCCTGAAGGCGCAGCCGGTCGGCCTCAAGCGTTTGGTCGGCGGGCCGCGTGAGGTCGTAGCCCGACGAGAAGGAGCGCCCCGCGCCACGTATCACCAAGACCTTGATGGCGTCGTCGCGCGCGGCCTCGGCGAGGCGCTCGTCGAAGGCGGCGAGCACAAGCGGGCTCATCGCGTTCAGCTTCTCCGGCCGGTTCAGCGTGAGCGTGCCCACACCGTCCTTCTCTTCGAGCAGCACAAGGTCGTCGGACATGTCGCCCCTCCGTTCACCGCGCACGGGCCCGCAGCGTGGAATGCGCCGAAGAATACCACGCCAACGGGGGCGGCCTTCCCTTCGACCTCTCTCCCTTTGGGAGAGACTGAGAGAGGGCCGGGGGTGGGGCGGGGGTGGGGCGGGGCGGTTCTTCCCTCTCCCCCTCCGGGGGAGATTTGAGAGAGGGCACGCGCCGCCAGGCGCGTCGGAGGGGCGCGGACGGGCGGTCTTCCCTCTTCTCCCCACAGAGACCTTTGCACAACTCCCGCCGATGGTTGGGAACGGGCGGAGCGGGGCGGTTCTTCCCTCTCCCCCTCCGGGGGAGATTTGCGAGAGGGCACGCGCCGCCAGGCGCGTCAGAGGGGTGCGGCCGGGCGGTCTTCCCTCTTCTCCCCACGGAGGCCTTTGCACAACTCCCGCCGATGGTTGAGAAATGGGCGGAGCGGGGCGGTTCTTCCCTCTCCCCCTCTGGGGGAGATTTGAGAGAGGGCACGCGCCGCCAGGCGCGTCGGAGGGGCGCGGCCGGGCGGTCTTCCCTCTTCTCCCCTCGGAGGCCTTTGCACAACTCCCGCCGATGGTTGAGAAATGGGCGGAGCGGGGCGGTTCTTCCCTCTCCCCCTCTGGGGGAGATTTGAGAGAGGGCACGCGCCGCCAGGCGCGTCGGAGGGGCGGCGATGGGAGGTCTTCCCTCTTCTCCCCTCGGGAGAAGATTGAGATGAGGAGCCCCCTTTCGACCACCACGGGCAATCGAAGCCCACTGACCCTAAGAGTGCTCCTCCCTTCCCGCCACGGCGCGCGCCCCTATAATGCGCCCCATGCTGAGCCACGAACGACTGGTCGAGGCGCTGCGGACCGAATACGAGCAGTTGGCGCAACACCTGCGCTCGCTCGACGCCGACGGGCTCGCCGCGCCCAGCGCCTGCGAGGGCTGGACCGCCGCCGACGTGGCGGCCCACCTGGCCTGGAACGCCCGCCTCTACGTCCGTTCGCTCGACATGGGGCTCGCCGGCGAGGCCCCTCCACCCGCGCCGCCCAGCGGCGTCGTCGCCAAGATCACCGCCGACTTCGTCCGCGACCGCTCCATCGAGGTCCGCAAGAAGCTCGGCGACGGCGTCCTCGACTCCTTCGAGGAGCACAACGCCCGCTTTATCGACATGCTCGACGACCTCGACCCGGCGGTGCGGGACACCCTCACCGTCCCCTTCCTCGACTTCACCTACCCGCTGCGGCGGCTCATCGGACAGCGCATCAACGAGGTCGCTCTGCACTCTTGGGACGTGCGCAGCCCCGCCGACTCTGAGACGGCGCTCGTCCAAGACGCCGGCCTGGCCTCCATCGAGCTCTGGTGCGACACCATCGCGCGGCACCTGCAGCCCGGGCCGGAGACGCACCTCCGCATCGAGCCCGCCGGCGGCGACGCGTTCGACGTGACCAGCAGCGAAGCGCCCTCCACCCAGCCGCCCTCCGGCAACGCGGACGTCATCCTGGCCGGGACGGCGAGCGCCGTCGCACTCTTCCTCAGCGGGCGACGGGGCCTAGACACCCTTGACGTCGGCGGCGACCGCGCAGCGGCGGGGTCCTTCGCCGCCCGCCTCGTCATCAATTGAGGCGGCCCGCCGCGCCGTGCCGTATAATCGTCCGCGCATTCGAGACCACCGTAGAGGCCAATCCCCATGCTCAACGTCGGCGACTCCGCCCCCGATTTCACCGCCACCGACCACACCGGCGCAGAGGTGCGCCTGTCCGACCTCCGCGGCAAGAAGGTCTGGCTCTGGTTCTATACCTCTCCCGGGGGCGGAAACTGAACCCGCCACAGTCACGGGTACCGTGACCACTGGACGGCTTGGCAGGAGAAGGGCGTCGAGGTCTTCGGGGTGAACGACCGGAGCGCCGAGGACGCCGCGGCGTGGGTCGAGCGCGAGCAGCTCCCCTTCCGCATCCTCATCGACGCCGACCGCGCCATCGGAACGGCCTTCGGCGTCACGCAGCCCACCGTCGAGAAGTACGTCGCCAACAACGCCGAGGGGCGGCGTCCCGGCCTGCTGATCGACGAGGACGGCAAGATCGCGCTCGCCCTTCCCGACCTCAACACCGTCGAGAAGCAGGTCGAGGCGGTGAGCGGGATCTAGCGCGGGGCCAGCGCCTCGATCGTTTCCGCCATCTGCGCTGCGCTCGCCCGGGCCGGCAGCCGGATGAGCGTGACGTCCCAGCCGGCGGCGGCGCGCTGCTCGATCCCTTCGAGTACTTCCTCCCGCGTGCCGTAGAGGGAGAAGGCGTCGACCATCTCGTCGGTGATCGCCGCGACGGCCTCGTCGCGGCGCCGCGCCTGCCACAGCTCGGTCATGCGGCCGACCTCCTCGGCGAAGCCGGCCCGCGCGGCGCGGGCGCCGAAGTAGGCCCCCCGTCCGCCCATCGAGCGTGCCATCGTCGCGCGGATCATCTCCCGCGCCGCCGGCTTGTCGTCGGTGACCAGCACGAGCACGTCCGGAGCCACGACGATGTCGTCGAGGGAGCGTCCCGCCGACTCCGCTCCGGCGCCGAGCGCCTCGAAGTCCCCGGCCATGGCGTTCGGCGCGTTCAGCACCGGAGTCCAGCCGTCGGCGATTTCGCCGGTCAGCCGCACCGCCTTGGGGCCGAGCGCGCCGACGTAGATCGGGATCCGGTCGCGGAGCGGCGTCACCTCGATGGCATGGCCGCCGAGGCGCAGCACTTCGCCCTCGTGCTGCACCCGCCAGCCGCCGACGATCTGCCGGATGATCTCGACGTACTCGCGGAGGCGCTGATATGGACGGCGGAAGGGCAGGCCATGCCAGTCCTCCACAACGACCCGGCCACTCACGCCGAGGCCGAGGAGCAGCCGCCCGCCGGACATCTGGTCGAGCGTAACGGCGGCCGTGGCGATTGCCGCCGGCGTTCGGCTGAAGACGTTGACCACCGCCGAGCCCAACAGGATGCGCTCAGTGCGGAAGGCCATCTCCGCGAGCCCGAGGAAGAGGTCGGGGGCGAAGCGCTCGCCCATCCACAGCGAGTGGTAGCCCAGTCGGTCGGCACGGGCGAAGAGCTCGATCGCGTCGGAGCGGGCAAGCGTGCCGGGGCCGGTGAACTTGAGTCCGATCTGCATGGAAAGAGAGCGCGGCCCGAGCTTCCGCGAGCCTCAAAGAGTATACGGAACATCTTAAGCCTCTCCCCCTCTGGGGGAGATTGAAAGAGGGCACGCGGCCTGCGGCCGCATCGGAGCGGTGGGGCCGGGAGGTCTTACCTCATTCTCCCCTCGGAGACCTTTGCACAACCTCCGACGACACCGACGGATCATCCATGTAGGGGCAACCCTCGTGGTTGCCCAGGGGTGCGGGCGGCGTCCCCTCCCCTGTAGGGGCGATTCACGAATCGCCCTCCGTTCCACCCCTCTTCAGCGCCCACCTTAAGGCCTCCCTCCCCTTGGGAGGGACTGAGGGCGGGCACGCGACCCTCCCCTCCGCCAATGGTAGAATCCGCCGGCAGGACGCCCACCTTCGGAGGCACTACATGGCAGCGGTATCGAGCAAGTCGGCGGCCATTCGCGCCAAGCTCGACCATCCCATCATCGACTCCGACGGCCACCTCATCGAGGTGACGCCGGTCCTCTACGACTACATCCGCGACGAGGGCGGCGACCAAGCGCTGGCGAAGTACCTGGCGACCATCGAGCCGCACTGGACCCACATCTCGGCCGAGGAGCGGCACGACGCACGGGTCACCGCCAACACCTGGTGGCTGGGCCCCACCAAGAACGGCCTCGACCGCGCCACCGCCATGATCCCCCGCCTCCTCGCCGAGCGTCTCGACGAGCTGGGCCTCGACTTCTCCGTCCTCTATCCCTCGGCCGGCCTGATCTACCAGCGGTGGAACGACGAGGAGGTGCGGCGCGTCAGTTGCCGGGCCTACAACCGGTACGTCGCCGATACCTACGGCCCCTACGCGTCGCGGATGACCCCGGCGGCGGTGGTCCCCATGCACACGCCGGAGGAGGCCATCGAGGAGATGGAGTTCGCCGTGCGGGAGCTCGGCCTCAAGGCCGCCATGATCGCGGGCCACGTCCGTCGGCCCCTGGGCAAGGTGCAGTCGCGGCATCCCGGCACCGTGGCCGGGTATGGCTGGTGGTTCGACGCCTACGGCGAAGACAGCGCCTACGACTACGACCCCGTCTGGGCCAAGGCCATCGAGCTTGGCCTACCGCTGGCGACGCACCACGGCGGCTTCGGCTTCACCAACCACGCCAACATCAACAACTTCATGCAGAACCACCTCGGCCACTTCGCCAGCGCGGGCAACTTGCTCTGCAAGACGCTCTTCTTCAGCGGCGTCACCCGCCGCTTCCCCAAGCTCCGCGTCGGCTTCCTCGAGTGCGGCGTGGGATGGGCCGCCGACCTCTACGCCGGCATCATCGCCCGCTGGGAAAAGCGCAACCCTGAGACCCTGCAAAACGTCGACCCCAGATATCTCGACGAAGACCGCATCATGGAGCTCTTCGCCACCTACGGCGGCGAGAAGACGGCGGGCAGGCTCGAGGAGATCAAGGAGTCGCTGAGCTCGCCGAACATGTTCGCCGCCCGGAACGCCCCGGAGGAGCTCAACGACTTCGCCCGCCCCGGCATCACCAAAGCCGAGGACATTCGCGACCGCTTCATCCCCAACTTCTTCTTCGGCTGCGAGGCCGACGACCCGATGAACGCCGCCGCCTTCAACACCAAGATGCTCCCCTTCGGCGCGAAGATCGGGGCCATGCTCAGCTCCGACATCGGCCACTGGGACGTCATCGACATGCGGGACGTCGTCGAGGAGGCCTACGAGCTGGTCGAGGACGGCCTCATGACCGAGGGCGACTTCCGCGACTTCACCTTCGCCAATCCCCTCCGCTTCTTCACCGACCTCAACCCCGCCTTCTTCGACGGCACCGCCATCGAGGCGGAAGCCAAAGCGGCCCTCACACCCTAGGCGGTGGGCCGCCTCCGGGCGCCCGCCCCGGCAACGGCCCCGTCTCTTGCGCGTCCGCAGAGCATCGGGCCACCGCCGTCGCCTGCCGGGGCGATGGGCCCTGTCTCCTGCGCGCCCGCAGGGCATTGGGCCGCTCCCGGCACCCGCCAGGGGCTGCGGCGCCCATCTCCCACGCGTCCGCAGGGTGTCGCCACTGCCTCCCGGTCAAGAACGTACGTTCTGACATGATGATAGGCCCTGGGCGAGGGCGCGTCAAGCGAGCGGTGACGCGATCATTCCATTGAGAGGGGGCGGTTGCGGGCGAGAACGCATCGAGCAGGGAGAGCTTCTACGCCATGCGCAGGAAGCCGGCGGCGTTGCCGTACATATGCTTCCGCAGGGCCTCCCGGCTGAAATTGCCCCAGAAGTCCCACTCCATGACCTCTTTTGCCGTCTCCGGGAACCATGCCTGGCCGTGGGGGTAGTCCGACTGGTGCATCAGGCAGTCTTCGCCCAGGATCTTCACGCACGCCTCGGTCATCAGCGGCCCTTCGAAAGGCTCGGCGGCACACCGAAAGCGTCCCATCTGGACATACTCCATGGGTGTGTACTTGAGATTGGGCGTGAGCCCCTGCGCGTAGCTCTTGTTGAAGTCGAGGCGTATCACCCAGTTGGGCAGCCAGCCGTGACCTACCTCGGAAACCGAAGCCCGCAGGTTGGGGTACTTGTCGAACAGGCCCGACACGATCAGGTAGGCGCAGAGCCTCGCCGCGCCCCAGGGATGGGCCGCGGTCCGGGCGACCACGGAGTTGCCCCAGATATCTTGGTGGCCGGGGAAGTAGGGAGGCTCCATGAAGAAGCCGTGATGCACCAGGGGCAGGTCCAGGTCGTTCATGGTGGCAAATACCGGGTCGAGGTCGGGGTCATCCACGGGTAGGTCGGGCGGAAGATGTATCCACACGGCGGCCACCCACTTGCTGTTGGCCCACTTCCTGATCTCCGAGATAGCCCATTCAGGGTCTGAGCCCGGCACCTGGAGGCTGCTCTTTATGCGGTCGGGCGCCACCGAGGTGTAGGTGTCCATGTAGTTGTGGTAGGCCCGGTACAACCCCTCGGCCAGCGTGACATCCTTGTGGTAGATACCCGTCAGGGTAGAAGCCCATAGGCCGGGAAATACGAAGTCCAGGTCCCGCCCCTCCAAGTCCATGTCGATGAGGCGGCCCTCGGAGTTTTCATCCTCGACACCCGGGGTCACGGGTCCCCGGTGAAAGCTGACCGTCCCAGCTCGAGCACCGGCCCGCCCAGGGGCGCCCGCCGTCTGGTGAGCAGCTTCCAGCTTCGTGCCCGGCCATCGATTGAACGGAAGGGCGCCCATGCTCAACCCCACCGCGCCGACCGTCTCCTCGTCGGGGCCCCTGCGGATGTTCTGGCGCACCAGCTTGTATGGTTCCAACTCCGGCAGGCGGGGCCTGAAGCCGGGTTCCACGTACTTCTCCAGCACCGCCAAGTTGGGGTCAACGTGGGTGTCCATGTCGGCCACCTTGATTCCGTCGATCATGCTACGCCACCTCTTGGGAACGGAACCGGCCTTGCCTCTCTAGCGGGACCCTTCCACGCGGACAGTAACGATTTCCAGGCCATGACACCAGGGGGTCGGTGTGGGGTGGCATATGGCGTCGCGCTCGTCTTGTAACTACAATGCCGTAGCGACGAGGAGAGGACTATGGACAGGGATATTCCCGACCTGCCGTCAGGCGTTCAGAAGCAGCTGCGGGCGTTGGAGGCTCTAACCGACGACCAGATCGACACCAGCGACGCCCCGGAGATACTCGACTGGTCCGATGCCAGGCGCGGGGTCTTCTACCGGCCCGTGAAGCAGCAGATAACGCTGCGGCTCGACGCGGACATCATCGCCTGGTTCAAGGCCCGCGCTCGCGGCGGCCGCGGCTACCAGACCGACATCAATGGGGCGCTCCGCGAGCATGTCCAGAAGACGGTGCGGTCGGCGAGGTAGGCTGGGGCCGGCGGGGCCAGGAAGGCAGGCCCTCAGGCGTCGCCGATGGGGAGGATCCGCAACTTCTTGGCCAGCGCGTCGTAGCGCGGGTCGGCACGTTCTGCCGGCTTGAACGTGCCCCGCCACCGGTCGGCGAACGTCGGCGCATCCTCGCCGACAAGCTCCCTGAGCGACTGCTCGATGAGCGACGACAAGGACAGGCCGCGGGAGCGCGCGTACCGCTTGGCCTTGGGGACCAGGTCGGCGTCGATGGTGATGGTGAGTCGCTGTTTCATGGTGGGGTCGGCATCAATGCTAGCCTAGAGACGATTGTACATAGACCTGCCGCCGGGAAGCTAGAGGCTGAGGCCGATAGCGGAGGGAACTAGCTATTTCTTCTCCGGCGATCCAAGAGCTCAGCATGATCGGAGAGAAGGGCGTGGTCAGGGACCAGGACGCCATCCAAGGAATCCCTTTTGACGAACTGTGGGAACGCGTCGATGGCGCCAGGAAGCAAGTCGAGCTTGAGAGGGGGTCGCCAGTTCCTGATATGGAGTGGCAGGCCTACAGGAGCGCTCTCAAGAAGATGCTGGAGACCCCTGTTGAGGCATTGCACTCTCCTTTCCTGGACATGTGCAGGGAATACCTTGCAGCCGCCAAAAGAGATGCTCGGGCCGCAGAAGTCCTTGATAACAGCAATGGGCAGGCGGCATTGACGCTATACCACATTCAGCAGGGGATCGAAAAAGCAACGAAGGCCCTTTGCGTCGCCATGGGAATCGCAACGCCTGAGAGTCTACGAAGCACTCATCGGACACCACAGCCGCTGCTTGCCGCTTTGGGCAAGAATTTTCTTGGAGAAGGGGCTGCGGAGTTTCTGAGAGCGCTTGACAAGGGATATCGCAAAAAACTGAAAAGGGCCAACGTACTGGTCAACAATAGGCAGCAGAAGCTGGCAAGGCTCCCCTTCCGGCGTACCGGCTGGGACTTAGGCATAGAAGATTTTCTTGATACGCTCGATAATCTCGCCCGACACCAAGAGTGGTTTGAACAGAAGGAGGAAAACGTCAAGAAGATCCTGGCCGGATGCCTACCTGAATATAGGGATCAGATTCTGGCGTTTGCGGCAGCGAAGTATGCTCTAGCAGCTCCGAATTGTCTCGTTATTGGGGCGCTAACGTACCCCCACGAGAGTTCGACACGTTATCCGGGGGGAGATCTTGAACCACCTGACTATGCGGGAGAATTAGGGATCGTGCGGGCAATTCCTTCGCTCCTTGAGAGAACACCGTTGACCATCCGACGCGTCGAAGAGTTGGTCGACCACATCGAGCGGAGAGGGCAGACCTCGGAGGACGCCGCGCGTTGATGCTAAAGGCGCAAAGCTTGTGTGGGCGGCGGTCACCTCATAGCCATGCTGGGGAACGGACGACCTCCACGTAGCTACCCAAGTTGCGGGCCTTGTTGAGTTCAGTCCTCCAACTCAACTTCCCTGTTGCCTGTTCAGAAATCCGCGCAAGGCCTGATTGGTTGAACCCATCAAGGTCGCGGGAACACTTGATCCCGAACAGGTGTACGGCAACTGCCTGTTCCTTATGGGGGGCAGCCGCCTCATACATTCTCTTGAGGATTGCGACGGCTTCACTCTCGGTCATATGAGTCCTCCCTGCTCTTCGCCCTGTGTTTGGGGATTCACGGATTCCAGCAAGGCCCCCGCAAGACACGGGCACCTCCGCAACGCCATGTTGATGTTCGTTTGCCCCTTGGGAGTTGCGGGCTTTGTGAAGGTTGGCGCACCCCGCTCCACCCCCGGCCCTCTCTCAGTCTCCCCCAGCGGGGGAGAGGGAAGAAACCACCCCGCTCCACCCGTTTCCCAACCATCGGCGGGATTTGTGCAGAGGGCGCCCACCGAGGGGGAGCGGGGAGATAGGGACGGGCGCCGCTCCTCTCTAGCGGTGGTAGAATCCGGCGCACGACGGCCCGGCGGGCCGCTTGGGGAGGGACGTCATGGCGGCGGTGACGAGCAAGTCGGCGGCGATTCGCGCCAAGCTGGACCATCCGATCATCGACTCCGATGGGCACCTCATCGAGGTGACGCCCGTCCTCCACGACTACATCCGAGCCGAGGGCGGCGAGAGCGTCCTCCAACGGGTGAAGAACAACGCCGACTACGCCCACTGGACGCAGTCTTCAGAGGATGAGCGGAGCGACGCGCGGACGACCGCCATCACCTGGTGGCTGGCCCCGACCAAGAACGGCCTCGACCGCGCCACCGCCATGATCCCCCGCCTCCTCGCCGAGCGCCTCGACGACCTGGGTCTCGACTTCTGCGTGCTCTACCCTTCCGGCGGCTTGGGTTACCCCCGCCTGCCCGACGAGGAGCTTCGCCGCGTCTGCTGCCGGGCCTACAACAAGTACGTCGCCGACACCTACGGCCCCTACTCCGCGCAGCTGACCCCGGCGGCGCTGATCCCGCTGCACAACCCCGAAGAGGGTATCGAGGAGATGGAGTTCGCGGTGCGGGATCTTGGCCTGAAGGTCGCCATGATCGCCGGCCACGTCCGCCGGCCCATCCGGCAGGTACAACGCGAGCACCCCGGCGCGGTGGCGCAGTACGGATCGTGGTACGACGTCTTCGGCGAGGACAGCGAGCACGACTACGACCCCTTCTGGGCGAAGTCGATCGAGCTCGGGATGCCGCTGGCCACCCACACCGGCGGCTTTGGCTTCACCAACAACTCGAACATCAACAACTTCATGCAGAACCACCTCGGCCACTTCGCCAACGCGGGCAACCTGCTCTGCAAGTCGCTCTTCTTCAGCGGCGTGACCCACCGCTTCCCCAAGATGCGCATGGCCTTCCTCGAGTGCGGCGCGGGGTGGGCGGCCGACCTCTACGCGGGCATCGTCGCCCGCTGGGAGAAGCGCAACCCGGAGACCCTGCAAAACGTCGACCCCCGGCACCTCGACGAGGACCGCATCATGGACCTCTTCGCGGCCTACGGCGACGAGAAGGCAGTGGGCAAGCTCGAAGAGATCAAGGAGTCACTGAGGACGCCGAGCATGTTCGCCACCCACAACGCCCCCGACGAGCTGAACGACTTCGCCCGCGCCGGCATCACCAAGCCCGAGGACATCCGCGACCGCTTCATCCCCAACTTCTTCTTCGGCTGCGAGGCCGACGACCCGATGAACGCCGCCGCCTTCAATCCCAAGATCGCGCCCTTCGGCGCGAAGGTCGGCGCGCTGCTCAGCTCCGACATCGGCCACTGGGACGTCATCGACATGCGCGACGTCGTCGAGGAGGCCTACGAGCTGGTCGAGGACGGCCTCATGACCGCGGACGACTTCCGCGACTTCACCTTCGGCAACCCCCTCCGCTTCTTCACCGACCTCAACCCCGCCTTCTTCGACGGCACCGCCATCGAAGGAGCAGCGAAGGCAGCGCTGGCGCCCTAAGCCTGCAGCGCCCTACGGGCGCTCGCGCGCCTGACGGCGCGCGCCCTCTCTCAATCTCCCCCAGAGGGGGAGAGGTTTAAGGAGCGGGTGAGGGAGAAGACCGCCCCGCGCCTCCCCTACGTCGGTGGTAAAATCCGGCGCAGCAGGGGCCACTGGGCCCGATCGGAGGCGAAGGGTATGGCGGCGACCTCGAGCAAGTCGGCGGAGATTCGCGCGAAGCTGACGCACCCGATCATCGACTCCGACGGGCACCTCATCGAGGTGACGCCGGTACTCTACGACTACATCCGCGCCGAGGGCGGCGAGCAGGTCCTCGAGCGCTTCAAGAAGCATGGAGCCCGGCACTGGACGCACGTGCCGCTCGAACAGCGGCAAGAGATGCGGCTGACGGCGAGCACCTGGTGGCTCGTCCCCACCAAGAACGGCCTCGACCGCGCCACCGCCATGATCCCGCGTCTGCTCGCCGAGCGCCTCGACGAGCTTGGGTTCGACTTCTGCGTCCTCTACCCCTCGTCGGCGTTGGCCTTTCCAAGCCTCCCCGACGAGGAGCTCCGGCGGGTCTGCTGCCGCGCCTACAACCGGTACGTCGCCGAGACCTACGCGCCCTATTCGCGGCAGATGACCCCGGCGGCGCTCGTCCCCATGCACACGCCGGAAGAGGGCATGGAGGAGCTTGAGTTCGCCTCGCGGGAGCTCGGCCTGAAGGTGGCGGCGATGGCGGGCTACGTCCGCCGCCCCATCCGCAAGGTGCAGCGGGAGTTCCTCGGCGCGACGGGCAACTTCAGCATCTGGTACGACGTCTACGGCGAGGACAGCGAGTACGACTACGACCCATTCTGGGCCAAGGCCATCGAGCTCGGCATGCCGCTCGCGACGCACTCGGCGGGGTTCGGCTTCACCAACAACGCCAACATCAACAATTTCATGCAGAACCACCTCGGTCACTTCGCCAACGCCGCCAACGTGCTCTGCAAGTCGATGTTCTTCAGCGGCGTGACGCGGCGCTTCCCCGAGCTGAGGATCGGCTTCCTCGAGTGCGGCGCGGGGTGGGCCGCCGACCTCTACGCCGGCATCATCGCCCGGTGGGAGAAGCGCAACCCCGAGGCCCTGCAGGGCGTCGACCCGCGGCTCATGGACGAGGACCGCATCATGGAGCTTTTCGCGGCCTATGGCGACGACCGGGCCGTGGGCAAGCTCGAAGAGATCAAGGAGTCGCTGCAGGGAGTGGGTGTCCTGGCCGCGCAGAACGCCCCCGAGGAGCTCAACGACTTCGCCCGCGCCGGCATCACCGGGCCCGAGGACATCCGCGACCGCTTCATCCCCAACTTCTTCTTCGGCTGCGAGGCCGACGACCCCATGAACGCCATCGCCTTCGACGCCAAGATCGCCCCCTTCGGGGCCAAGGTCGGTGCTATGCTCAGCTCCGACATCGGCCACTGGGACGTCATCGACATGCGCGACGTCGTGGAGGAGGCCTACGAGATGGTCGAGGACGGCCTCATGACCGCCGACGACTTCCGCGACTTCACCTTCAACAACCCGCTGCGCTTCTTCACCGATCTCAACCCCGCCTTCTTCGACGGCACCACCATCGAAGAAGCAGCCAAGGCCGCCCGCTAGGCGAGGCTCATGGCGGCGGTTTCGAGCAAGTCGGCGGCGATTCGCGCCAAGCTGACGCATCCAATCATCGATGCCGACGGCCACCTCATCGAGGTGACGCCGGTGCTCTACGACTACGTCCGCGCCGAGGGCGGAGAAGATGCCGTCCGGCGCCTAAGGGCGGAGATCGAGCAGTTTCACTGGACGCGGCTCTCGCCGGACGAGCGGCGCGGGGCGCGGGTGCCCGCCATCACCTGGTGGCTCGTCCCCGCCAAGAACAGCCTCGACCGCGCCACCGCCATGGCCCCCCGCCTCCTCGTTGAGCGCTTGGATGAGCTCGGCCTCGACTTCTGCGTCCTCTACCCCTCCCTAGCGCTCGACTTCCCGCATTTGGCCGACGAGGACCTCCGGCGGTCCTCTTGCCGGGCCTACAACAGGTACGCCGCCGAGGTCTACGCCCCCTATTCGCGGCGCCTATGCACGCCGGCGGTGATACCGATGCACACGCCGGAGGAGGCCATCGAGGAGCTTGAATTCGCCGCGCGGGAGCTCGGCCTGAAGGCCGCGATGATCGCGGGCCACGTCCACCGCCCTATCAGCGAGTCGCAGCGCGAGCGCCTGGGCGCGATCGGGCAATACGGCCCCCAACGCGGCTGGTGGTACGACACCTTCGGCGAGGACAGCGACTACGACTACGACCCGTTCTGGGCCAAGGCCGTCGAGCTTGGCATGCCGCTGGCGGCGCACTCGTGCGGCTTTGGGTTCACCAACCACTCCAACGTCAACAACTTCATGCAGAACCACCTTGGCCACTTCGCCAACGCCGCCAACCTGCTCTGCAAGTCGCTCTTCTTCAGCGGCGTCACCCGGCGCTTCCCCAAGCTCCGCGTGGCCTTCCTCGAGTGCGGTGCGGGCTGGGCCGCCGACCTCTACGCCGGCATCGTCGCCCGCTGGGAGAAGCGCAGCCCCGACGCCCTGCAACACATCGATCCCCGGCAACTCGACGAGGACCGCATCATTGACCTCCTCGCCGCCTACGGCGACGCCAAGACGGCGGGTAAGCTCGCGGAGATCAAGGACTCGCTGAACGCACCAGGCTACCTCGCCGCGCGCAACGTGCCCGACGATCTCAACGACTTCGCCCGCGCCGGCATCGCCAAGCCCGAGGACATCCGCGACCGCTTCATCCCCAACTTCTTCTTCGGATGCGAGGCCGACGACCCCATGAACGCCGTCGCCTTCAACGCCAAGATCGCCCCCTTCGGGGCCAAGGTCGGCGCCATGCTCAGCTCCGACATCGGCCACTGGGACGTCATCGACATGCGCGACGTCGTCGAGGAGGCCTACGAGATGGTCGAGGACGGCCTCATGACCGCCGGCGACTTCCGCGACTTCACCTTCAACAACCCCCTCCGCTTCTTCACCGACCTCAACCCCGCCTTCTTCGACGGCACCGCCATCGAAGAAGCGGCGAAAGCAGCACGCGCACCTTAACCCTGCAACGCCCTACGGGCGCTCGCGCGCCTGACGGCGCGCGCCCTCTCTCAATCTCCCCCAAAGGGGGAGAGGCCGGAGGGGAGGGGCGACTTTCCCCGTCCGCGGCGATAAGGAAGCCTAGCCCCTCCAGGGGGTGGCAAGCTCCTCCGGCGTGGCCAGGCCCATCTCCTCGACGAACGGCTTGGCATTGATCGACTTGCCCGTGAACGCGATTGGGTTGGGGCAGGTCGCGATGTAGGCCGCCGCCTTCGCCGGTATCCACACCCCGTGGGTGTCCGACCGGTCGATGTTCACGTTCGAGACGTTGCCCCCCTGCGTGTCGGTGTGGCGCTCGGTGAGCGTGTGCCCCGGGTCGAGGTTGAGCACGGCGATGTTGTGCTCAACGAGCTCCTTCGCCAGCGCCGGGGCGATCCGGTGCGACGCCGCCTTGGTCACCGGGTAGCCGATGCCGGTGGAGCCCTTGCCCGGCATCCCCGGCGTGTCGTGCTGCGCCGCCCCGGAGGTCAGGTTGATGATCACGCCGCCGCCCTGCTCGATCATCACCGGGATGCAGAGGTGGTGGAAGAGGAGCACGGCGCGGAAGTTGGTGTCGATCATCGCCTCAAGGTCGCTCCAGTCGGTGTCGACGAGCTTGGTCACGTAGCCGCTGTCGGCGTAGCGCGCGTTGTTCACCATCACGTCGAGGCGGCCGAGCTGGCTGATGGTGTCGTAGAAGACCTGCCGGACGTTGTCCATGTCGCGCAGGTCGAGGCGCATGGGAACGGCGCGCCCGCCGGCGGCCTCGACCTCCTCGGCGGTCTGCCCGATCGTGCCCGGCCAGTTGTTGACCTCGCGCTCCGCCACCGACCGCGCCGTAACGACGACGGTGAAGCCGAGCTTGCCCAGCTCGATCGCGATGCCCTTGCCCACGCCCCGGCTCCCGCCGGTCACCAACGCCACCTTCGAATCGTTCGCCATCGCATCCCTCCCGCGTCGCGGTGCTCCAGACCGCCCCTATGCTATAGTCAGCCGCAACCCCTTGGCGGGACCGTTCTCACCCCCAAGCGCGGAGGGCGCATGCACTACGACGTCATCTCGACCGACGACCACCTGCAGGAGTCGTCGACGGTGTGGACCGACCGCATGTCGAAGAACAAGTGGGGCGGCAAGATCCCCCACATCCGCGAAGTTGAGGGCGGCAACGAGCGGTGGCACATCTGGGACATTCCTTTGCAGCGGAGCCTGGGCACGGTGCAGGGCGCCGTCGCCGAGGAGTTTCCCGACGGCCTCGGCCCCGACCGTTGGGAGGACATGCCCAAGAAGACCTACGTTCCCGCCGAGCGCCTCAAAGCAATGGAAGAGGACGGCGTCGACGTCCATGCCTTCTTCAGCAACGTCGCCGGCGTCGCCGGGCAGACCTTCAGCAACCCGGTCTACGACGACGTCGACTTCCGCATGGACTGCATCCGGGCCTACAACGATTGGCAGATCGAGGAGTGGGCCGACCCCTACCCCGGGCGATTCATCACCATCGCGCTCGTGCCGCTGTGGGACGCCGACCTCGCCGCCGCCGAGGTCCGCCGCATGCGCAAGCGCGGCGTCAAGGCGATCTCGTTCTCCTTCCCCCAACAGTTCAACTACCCGCACATCTCCGACCCATTCTGGGACCCGTTCTGGCAGGCGGCGCAGGACGCCGGCCTCTCAGTAAACCTCCACATCGGCTCCGGCGGCAGCATCGGCATCATCAACGAAAGCTGGGCCGGACGCGGGCGCATGGTGCAGGTCGCCGACGGCAGCACAAAGGGGCTGGCGTCGAACATCCAGGTGATGAGCACGCTCCTCTACTCCGGCATCTTCGACCGCTTCCCCACGCTCAAGTTCGTCTCGTCGGAGAGCGGGCTGGGATGGGCGCCCTACCTGTTGGAGACAGCCGACCACCAGTGGGAGTCGCAGCGTCTCTACAACCACGGCATGCCCACCAGACCGAGCGAGGTCTTCCACCGCCAGTGCTACATCAACTTCTGGTACGAGGAGACCGGCATCGCGCTCCGTCACGCCATCGGCATCGACAACATCATGTGGGAGTCCGACTTCCCCCACCCCACCGGCTCCTACCCCAACTCGCGGGCCTTCATCGAGCGCACCCTCGCCGGGGTGCCGGAGGATGAGTGCCGGAAGATGCTCGTCGAGAACGCCATCCGCGTCTTCAACCTCGACGGGGCATCCTAGGACGGGACGCTTGGCACGGGGCGTCGTATGAGCCGTTATCGGGAAGCGCCCGAGCCGCAGGCCACGCCGCCCAGCGGACTCCTCAAGGGGAAGGCCGCCATCATCACCGGCGGCGGCACCGGACTCGGCGCCGCGATGGCCAAGCTGTTCGCGGCGGAGGGCGCCAAGGTCGCCGTCACCGGCCGCCGACCCGCGCCGTTGGAGGAGACCGCCGCCGCCATCCGCGACGCCGGCGGCGAGGCCCTTGCACTGCCCGGCGACGTCTCGAATCCCGACGACGTGCAGGCGGCGGTCGAGAGCGCCGTCGCGGCGTTCGGCGGCATCGACATCCTGGTGAACAACGCCGGCCTGCACTCCAAGCCGTTCCTCACCCACGAGACGCCCATCGACTGGTTCGACCGCTTCTACGCGGTCAACCTACGCGGGCCGTTCCTCATGGTCCGCGCCGCCGTGCCCCACATGCTGGAACGCGACTACCCCGCCATCCTCAATATCTCGTCGATGGTCGGCGTGTCGGGGTTCAAGTATTGCGCCGCCTACGGCGCGGCCAAGGCGGGCCTGCAACATCTGACGAAGGTGGTGGCGCTCGACTACGCCGACCGCAACCTCCGGGCCAACTGCATCGCCCCCGGCGGCATGGACGGGACGGAGACGGAACGGCTGGAGTCTCCCGACCTCGCGCTGCTCCGCGAGTCGATCCGCCCCGCGCCGCTCGGCTGGCTGCCCCACGTCGACCAGATGGCCCAGCTCGCGCTCTTCCTCGTCGGGCCGCACTCGCGGCACATCACCGGCGCCATCTTCTCCGCCGACGGCGGCGCGACGGCCCGCTAGCCGGAGCGGGCCGGCTTACAGGTCCGTGCGATAGAGGTAGCGGATGTCCCACAGCCCGTAGAGCGTGGGCGTGGTGTTGCCGAAGACGTTCCGGACGGCCGACAGCCGCTCCGACAACATCGTGTAGATGAGCGGCACGTTCTCGGCGGCTAATTCCTGCGCACGGTGGTAGATGCCCACACGACGCTCGTGGTCGAGCTCCTGGCTGCCCCGGATGTAGAGTTCGTCGAGTTCGGCTTCCCACTCCGTCGCCGGCTGCTCTTGGTTGGGATTCCACAAGTGCAGGTCTTCGCTGCTGTGCCAGACGTTGATGCCGCCAAACGGGTCCGGCCCGCCGGTCAAGCCGACGACTAGGGCTTCCCAGGCATACGAGGTGGTCAACCGCCCCACGAGGTCGCCGAACTCGACGGCCTCGAAGACCGCCTTGACGCCGATTGCCTCTAAGCCGACCGCGAGGCGTTGCGTCACCTCGACACGTACGTCGTTCCCGGTGTTGGTGATCAAGGCGAACTCGATCGAGTTGCCCGCGTCGTCCTCGCGTATGCCATCCCCATCCCTATCCGTCCAACCGAGGCCGTCGAGGATCTTGTTGGCCTCGTCGACGTCGTACTCGTAACGCCGGACGTTGGGATTGTGGAAGTCGCCCGCCGCCGGGCTGACCGAGGCCCACTGCGGATAGCCCTGCCCGTGCAGCACCTCCTCGATCATCGTCTCCTTATCGATGCTGTGGGCGACGGCCTGGCGGAATGCCTTGTTCTCGAACCACTTCAGCTTCTCCGGCGCGACGTAAGGTTCGCCCGTCTCCGGGTCAATTCTGGGGTTCATGTTCAGGGCGAGGAACGTCGTTCCGAAGGCCGGCCCGCGCCGGTGGATCGTGAAGTTCTCCTCGTCCTGCAGCGGCTCCAGGAGCGCGAACTCCTCTCCCAACACGCCATGGACGTCCGCTACGCCCGCCCGGAAGGCAGCCAGCTCCGCATCCAGGTCGGCGACGATGGTCTGCACCACCGTATCGAGGTAGGGCAGGCTGTTGCCGTCGTCGTCCTTCAGCCAATAGTTCGGGTTGCGCTGGAAGACGATCTGCTCGCCGGGGTCGTACCGTTCGATGGTGAACGGCCCGGTGCCGATGATCTCGGCCGGATCGGTGTCGATGTTCCACGTCTCCGCGAACGTGCCGTCGTCGATGCGCGGCTCCAGAATGTGCTTCGGATAGATCCCCGTGCCCATCGAGCGCAGGAAGGGGGCGAACGGCGTCGGCAGGACGAACTGCACCGTGTAGTCGTCCGGCGCCGTCACCGTCATCCGGTCTTCCACCCACTCGCCGCTCTCTTCGAGGAACCGGAAGGTGAACGCCGCGCGGGCGTTCGACTGGATGTCCTCGTTATAAATGATCCGGTTGAAAGTGAAGTCCACGTCGCGCGACGTGAAGGGCTCCCCGTCGTGCCACGTCACGTCCTCGCGCAGCCGGAACGTCCAGGTCAGGCCATCCTCCGAATGGTCCCACGCCTGCGCCAGCACCGGATCGATCTGGTCGTTCAGCCACGACGTCTCGGTGAGACCCTCGAACAGATAGCTCAGCGCGCCGGAGGACGAGGCGTCCTGGGACAGGGCAGGGTTAAAAGTCAGCGGCTCGCCGATCGTCGCGAACGTCAGCGTCCCGCCCTGCTCGCCGATGGCATAGTCGAAGGCCTCGGCATTCTGCCGCAGACGCTCGACGACCGCCTGCTGAGAGCCGAATTCGGGCGCGGCGGTCGGCTCGGGAACGGGCGTTGCCGTGGACGCCGGCATGGCCGTGGGCGTGTCCTTGGGCAGCATGGCGTCGCTTCCTGCCGGCCCTTCGGGTCCCGCCGGTCCCACCGGCCCCGCTGGCCCTGCCGGTCCCGCTGGTCCTGCCGGCCCCGCCGGTCCTGCCGGTCCCGCCGGTCCTTGCGCCCCCGCGCACGCCGCCACCACCAGCACAGCGGCAACGGCAAGGATGCCAAGCACCCACCACCGCGATTTCAAAGAGGTCAAGACTGGAGTTCTGGTTGGCATCGAGAGTTGGCTCCTGCCTTCAGGTTGCCATCCATTGTAGACGACACGTACCGAGGCGAACGACAAACGGACGCGGCACAGCGGATGGCTAGTGCAGCGGGCGGGCGCGCCTACGCGGTGATGCCGTAGAGCCCGGCGGCGTTGTCGTGGATGATGGCGCGCCGGTCGGCGGCGCTGACGTCGGCGTAGTTCTTCTCCAGCGTCTTGGCGCTGTCGGGGAAGGTCGAGCTTTCCAGCGGGAACTCGGAGAACCACATCACGTTGTTCGCCCCGATCAGGTAGAGCAGCCGCAGGCCCACCTGGTCGAACGACGTCGTCACGAAGCCCTGCCGGTGGAAGATCTCGCTGGGCGCGGTGTGCATCTCGACGTTCTCGCCCTTCAGGCAGATGCGCTCCCACTCGTGGTCGGAGACCTCGAGCATGAAGGCGAACCAGTCGATGCCGGTGGCGCTGAACACGAACTTGACGTTGGGGTGACGCTCGCCGACGCCGGAGAAGAGGAAGCGGCAGACGATCATGCCGCTGCTCGAAGGGCGGCGCACCACGTCGAAGGCCTTGGCCACGGCGGGAGGAAAGCCCTCGTAGATCTGCATCATCAGGCTCGGCACGCTCCCCGAGTGGAAGCAGATGGGGACGCCGAGCTCGCCGACTTGCGCCCAGAACGGGTCCCAGTCGGGGTCGTAGAGGTGCGGCGTGCCGTCGTTGATGCGCCACGGGGCCGCGGGGAGCACGATGCCCTTGTGCCCCGCCTCGACCGCCTTGACCGCGCCGGCCTTGGCAGCCTCAATCGAGCTGATGGGCACCAGCCCCTGCGGGACGAGCCGGTCGTTGTTCCACGTCTCCAATATCCACTCGTTGTAGACGTCGACGCAGGCGGCCTGCAGCTCGGGGTCCTTGATCGAACCCAGTATCTCGCCGCCGAGCCCCGCGATGTAGGGGTAGAGCACGGAGGCGGCGATGCCGTCCTGGTCCATCGCCTTCAGCCGTTCGGCAGGGTCGTAGCTCGCCGCGGGTACCTGGTCCCACGTCTCGATATCGAGGTAGCGGTCGCCGTTAGAGATGGCGCGGGCCCGCGACACGGGCCAGTCGGCTAAGACCTCGCCGTCGACCAGCCACCGGTCGCGGCCGTCGGCCTGCCGCTCGATGCGGGGGCCGCGCTCGGCGAGGTGCTTGGGCAGGCGCGACACCCAGAGGTCGGGCGGCTCCTGTACGTGGTCGTCGGACGAAATGATAGGAAAGTCGAGAGCCATGAGTCGCGTCCCTTCGGTGGCGGTCGGCCGCGCCGCTAGTTGAGCTTGAAGACCTTCTTCGGGTTCTCCACCAGAATCTGGTACTGCTCCTCCTCCGGCACGTTCTGGAACGCCTTGGCGACGAATTCGTTGGTGTTGGGCCACAGCGACGTCGGGTGCGGGAAGTCCGTCTCCCACATGATCCGGTCGACGCCGATCACGTGGCGGTAGTGGTCCACCGCCGAGCGCTCGTACCAGAAGTCGACGTAGCAGTGACTCCTGAAGAGGTCGGTCGGGCGAGTGGGTAGGCCCTGGTTCCACAGCTGCCCCTGCTCCCAGGCGTAGTCGCACGACTCCAGCAGCCAGGGGAGCCAACCGATGCCGGTCTCGGCGGCGACGAGGGTCAGCGTCGGGTAGCGGTCGAAGACGCCGGCGAACAGGAAGTTCGCGAAGTACTGCGGCTGGATGCTGAACCCGGCGGCGGCGAGGGCGGCGTCGTTGCGCCGGTGCTCCTGCGTGGCATGCTTCTCGATGCGCATGCTCTGCGGGGCCGCGCCGGAGCCGTGGACGGTGAGCACGAGGTCGAGGTCGACGACGGTCTGCCACAGCGGCTCCCAGTAGGGCGAGCTGTAGTTCTCGAGACCGCGGGTGTGCGGCGTCCCCACCAGCATCACGCCCCGGTGCCCGTTCTTCGCGTTGTGGTGGACCTCCTCCAGCGTCTTCTCCATCGAGTAATAGACGGGAACGGTGAGGGCCACGAACCGGTTCGGGTTGACGTTGACCCACTCCTCGGTCTGGTAGTCGTTGTAGACGCGGACGCAGGCCGCCTCGAACTCGGGGTCGAGGCCCTGGAAGCGGTCGCCGGAGACGCCGGTGGTGTTGGCGTACATCACCTGGCAGTCCGTCCCCTCCGAGTCCATCGCCTTCATCCGCTCCTCGGCGACGTAGACCGACGGCGGGATCATGTCCCAGCGGTGCGGGTTAGTGACGCGGTCGGGCATGACGGCGGGGCAGGTCGAGAGGTAGCCCGTCGGCTTGCCGTCAACCCACCACTCATCGCGTTCGGGCCCCTGGCGAATGTGGGGAATCCGGTCGCCCCACTTCTCCTTCGACATGCGGCTCGTCCACGTGTTGGGTTTCTCTTGGATGTGGGAATCGACGTCGATTCTCTTGTAGGGGTAGCCCACGGCATTCCTCCTGAAGTGCGGCCCGCGCCGCGCGCGCCTGCGCCCAGAGAGTAGCATAATCCGCCTCCCTAAACCACGACGAGCGTCCCCCTCCCTCCGCGGCCCTTAAACCTCCCTCCCTCTGGGGGAGCGTCTTAAACCTCCCTCCCTCTGGGAGGGACTGAGGGCGGGCCAAGGAGGGGCGCGGTGGTCCCTCCCCCCTCTTCTCCCCCGGAGACCTTTGCACAACCTCCGACACCGACGGATCATCCATGTAGGGGCAACCCTCGTGGTTGCCCAGGGGTTCGGGCGGGGTCCCCTCCCCTGTAGGGGCGATTCGGGAATCGCCCGTCCCTATCCCCTGAACGGCCTCACGGGGGGTAGGCCCAAGGTTTGAAGCGCCGCCACGGTGGACAGCGCCCTCGGCGCTCGGTTAGGGTGAAGTCAACGGGAACGGGCAGGCGGTGAGGGAAATGCTTCCTGTAGTGATTGCGGTGGCCGTGGTGGTCGTCCTTTTGATCGCCGTCGTGGTCACCGGCGCATCCCTGTCTCCAAAGAAACGGGTAGGAAGCAGCGAGCACGAACTCTGGTGGTGGTTTCGTGGGCCCCGTGACCGCAGCGGAGGCGACTAGCGGTCAGCCCCGACCCGCCTAGAACGGCGCGGTGCGGGGGATGTGGCAGCGGCCCTCACGCGGCAGGCCGATCCCGGCCATCCGGGCCTCGTACCGTCCGGCGATCTGCGGCCAGAACTCGCGCAGGACGTCCCACCCCCGGTCGATGCCTTCGGCGCCGCCGCCGAGCAGAATCGCCAGCGGCTCCAGCACCTTGGGGTTGAGCAGGTGATTCGCCGTCTGCTCCGACTCCAGCCGGTCGGCGATTTCGTGGAGGTGGAGCGCCGCCGACTCGCGGTCGGGGCAGTGGTCGAGGTAGTAGCGGAGCCGCGAGCAGCCCCACGAGACGTGCCGCGCCTCGTCCTGCACCATGCGGGCAAGGAGGCCGCGGTCGAAGTCCGTCCGCGCCGCCGCTTCGCCGAGCCGCAACATCTCCAGGACGACGCCGTTGAAGAAGACGTGCAGCCCGAGCACGACGGCGTTCAGGTCGCGCTCGACCTCGCCCTCGAACCGGTTCGACGCCGCGTTGCAGACCTCGACGAGCCCCGCGTCGACGCCGTCCACGTAGGCCCCGATGCCGCCGCCGTTCGAGATTGCCCGTTTGCGCAGCATCCCGGCATGGACGTTGTAGTCGTGCTCCGTTCTGCAATCGACACGACATCCTCGGTGGGGATGGCCAGCGTCAGGTTGACCCTGTTGTTGCGATCGATGGTCGCCCCGTCCAGGAGGAGTTCAAGCAGCTCCCTGCGCTTTCTGTCCGACAGGCCGTCCAGCTTGTCACCGACCTGGCTCACCCATTCCGAGACGTGCTCCGCCAGCGCCCGCTTCTCCGCCTGCTCCATCTCCCTCTTGCGGCGGTCGTCCAGCAACATCCGCAGAGTCTCCAGCCGTTCGGTGATGAATTTGCGTTGGCGGTCCAACTGCTTCTCGCTGATTTTGCCTGACACAAAGAGCCTGATGGCCCTGTCCTCCTCCATCTGGACCTTTTGCAGGTCACGCTCCGCCTTGGCGATGTCGTCGGCCAGTCCGCCGCTCTCAGCCTCGGCGTCGATGGCGTCGATGGTGGCGACGATGACGTCCGGGTTCTCCAGCACCTTCTTGACCTCTTCCCATACCACGTCTTCAAGCCGTTCCGCCCTTATATGAGAGTGTTCCCGGCATTTCTGGCCCTGGGTCATCATTCCGTAGCACATGTAGTAGCGGCGTGGAGGGTCCAGCGCAATCCTGTAGCGCTTGCCGCCGCGCGTTGTGGTCTGGCGTCTGTTGGCGCGGCAGCCCATGAGGAGCCCGCACTCGGAGCACCTGACCAGATGCTGGAGCAGGTAGAATATCTTCGTGTTGCGGCCCGACCGGGTCAGGCGTTGCTTCTTGGCCTCCTGCGCCTGCTCCCATATCTCGTCGTCCACCAGGGGCGGGAAGGGCACTCCGACCCACTCGTCCTCCGGTCTGGCGTACCTCCTCATCCCGTGCTCGGTGGCGACATGTCGGCGCCTGCCGAACCACCAGGTACCCCTGTAAGCCTCGTGACTCAGGATGCGAGTGACCGTGCCGTCCAACCACTTCCCGACGGCCCTGGGCGTGGGGACTCCCTCGGCGGTCAGCTGCTTGGCGATTGCCGGAGCCCCCATCCCCTCTCGGACGTACATGTGGAAGACGCGCCGGACGATCTCGGCTTCGTCTTCCATGATCACGGGTCTGCGGCCCTCTCCGAGCCTGTACCCGAAGGGGACGTTGTTGACCGGGATGCGGCCCTGCTTGGCCGAGCCCCGCTTGCCCATCGACGCCCTCTCTCTGAAGTTGTCCAGCTCGATCTTGCCGATGGCGGCCATCAGGCCGAAGGTCTTCATGTCGATGGCGTCCATCACGGCTTCGAGGTCTATCTGGTACGCCTCTATGACCTCCATGAGGGCGGCCGCCGGGTACATACCCCGGCTGAGCCTGTCTGACTTCCAGCAGACGATGGTGTCGAAGCGTCCCTTTCTGGCGTCGGCCAGCATCCTCTGGAACTCCGGGCGGTTCTTCGACCATCCCCTGCCCACCTCCTGGTAGCGAGCAACGATGGTCAGCCCCCTGCGCTCGCAGTGGGCCTCCATGTCGGATATCTGCTCGGAGATGGAGGTCTTGTCCTCCGTGTCCTGGCTCTTATCCGAGACGCGGGCGTAGATGGCCGCCCGTTGCGTTTCCGCCTTCCTACTGGTCATTCTGGTCGCCATGATTTCCTCCTGTCGCTCATGTCCCTGAAATGAAGAAAACCCGCCTCCTGTCGGAAGCGGGTCTGCGAGTAGTACAATCATCTCGCATCACCTGTGACCGCAGGTGGCGCCACGGTCCGGGGTGTTCACAGCACCGCCGGACCAACTTCTTTCTACCCTCAAATTCTACCCCGCGGTACAGGGGTAGTCAAAGTTTGTGAACGCGCTGCCCATTTCTCTCAGAGTGCCATTTTCAGTACGCCTGGTTGTCCATTCGCTGTGCTCCGCTCACCGTCGAAGTCTCGGACGCTGACGGGCCGCGAAGTTCCATCGCCTGCCTTGTCCGGTATCAACTATTCTCCTCGTCGTCGCTGTCCGGCCGCGGGTCCGTACCCGGCGCGGGCAGGTCGTCCTCGGCCAGCTTGACCAGGATGGAGAAGAGGCGTCTGAGACGCGCCTGGGCGTCGGGTGCGGGTTTCACGTCGATGCCAACGACCCTTATCTCCGGGGCTTCCCCGCCGGGCTTCTTCGGTTTTTTCGTGTTCGCGAGTTCTTCCATATCGCTTGATCTGGTGAATGCGCCGCCGACGCGGACGGACCGGGAGAACGCCGACGGCGCGGTAAGTTAGCCTCTAGCTCTCGTTGTCCCCGTTCCAGAAGGTCATCTGGAATCCCTCCCCTTCGAGGAGGATCCTCAGGCCGCCGGGAATGAGGAACGCGAAGCGGACGAGGCAGTGGTAGGCTCCGCCGGAGGGCTTGACGCCCTTCTTGCGCCAGCGGCGCACCTGCTTACGGTCTGCGCCGATGGCCTCGGAGAAGGCGCTCCATGTCAGCCCGCTGGCCTCCCTGAGCCGGTTGAGCCGGTCCACGAAGTCCTCCGGCAGGTCGCCGCTCTGGTAGGGCAACACGCGGTCCGGGGCTTGCCTCCGGTCGAAACGGGTTTCAGTGTTGCGCTTGGGCATCACTTACCTCCCTTCCTGCGCCACAGCCGCGCCCGCTTGCGGTCAACGTCGATTGCCCGCGCGAGGGCGCTCCATGTGAGGCCGCTGGCCTCCCTGAGCCTGTTGAGGCGGTCCCGGATGTGCTGCGGCAGTGCGCGGCCCGCGAGATCGCTCCGGTCGGTATCCCCGTCAAAACGGGGGTCAGGGTTACGGTTGTTCATCGCT
The DNA here is from genome assembly GCA_965207995.1 of Dehalococcoidia bacterium. Taxonomy (GTDB): domain Bacteria; phylum Chloroflexota; class Dehalococcoidia; order SHYB01; family SHYB01; genus DAOUKH01. Next base: position 583,626 of record OZ242299.1, read on the forward strand.
CACCTCCAATCTGAACAACTGGTGAAAGTCGTTTACGCCGAGGGCCTTGAGCATCCGTTCCCGGATGCGTCCCGAGGGCGCAGTCCCTTCGTTGACCAGCTTGGAGACGTATCCGGGGCTGACCCCGGTCTCCCTGGCGAGCCAGCTCTGGGAGCAGTTGAGCACTGCCAACCGCCTCCAGACGGCCGCCGTGTCGAGCCGGACGACGCTCCGTCCTCGACGCCTTCGGGGGCCTCTCGATCCGCCAGTGTGTGGCCTCATCGTCTTTCGTTCTCCCGCATTGAGGCGAGGGGTTGCAGGGGCACTCGCTCCTCCGTTTCGGGCGCAGTTCATCTGCCCAGGGGCAGGTGCGTAGGCTCCCACTCGCCGGGCGTGCGCCAGACGCGTCCCAGCGGCCCCAATGCATCCACTGCCTCCCCGTGGGACACCCACAGGGGCACGGTCACGCCGGTTCTGCCCATCTCCCGTTGGGCGATGCCCAGGAATTGGGTGGCGGCGATGTCGTCGTCGAAGACCACCAGGACGTGGGGCCTGGTCCCGTGGTCATCCGTGGGCCAGTGTGACGAGTAGTAGCGCAGGTAGGGAGCGAGTCGCTCCGACATGGTCGCGGGCCGCACGGCGCGGCGCTCCCACTCCAGGAAGAAGGGCCAGACGACGGGACCCCGGCTCAGGACGACGTAAGCGTCGGGATTGACGGAGCGTTGGGTCTCGCCGTGCCTGAAGTGCCTGGACGCCTTGTGGGGCGGGTCGATCTGCGTCGTCTCCCATCCCAGGACGCCGGACTGCCGGGCGAGGGCCGCGATGAAGGCGTGGATGGCCGCCGTGTGCTCGATGTTCCTGAGAAGCTGGCGGCTCACGCCGCCGGAGATGTTCCGCCACCCCGCCGGGCCTTCCGGGTCGATGGAAGACACGCTCCACCGCCTGCGGGCCACCGCCACCGAGGAGCGGTCCCTGCGGGCCAGCATCCCCAGTCCCCGGTCGGTGAGGGCCAGGCGTCCGCTTCCCTGAATGGGCCGGGTGACGAGGCAGAAGGCTTCCAGGAGGTTCGCCAGCCGGGAGGCGCGGGGTTCCGAGAGGGCCAGCAATCCGGCCAAGTCCCTCTGCATGATCCAGGGCCAGTCGGCCACCAGATCGAGGGCGCGCTTCTCGGCTGGCTTTAGGATGGCTGGCAGCGCGTGGTCGGCGTCCGGGGCGACTTCGCCGGGGACGGTGGCCCGCGCGAGCGGCGGCTCCCACGGAATTTCCCCCCCAGGGCGCATCCCCTTGATTTCGTGACTCAGGTCCAGGGCGGAGGTGCCCGTGGCCGGACGCCACACGGGGGAGTCGGCCCCGGCCAGTGCCGCGTCGCATTCCAGGGCGAGGAGCACGGGTACGGATGTGCGGGCCAGCAGCCTACGGGAGTGCCTGAGCCGCACCTCGTCGGACGCCAGGACGAGCACCATTCCCGGCAACCGTCCCTCGCCGAGCCGCCACAGCCGCTTGGAGAAGGCGGTCCTGTCGGCGGTCGGACCCTGTCTGACAATCCCGACGCTCCTTCCTCCGGGGAGCATGACGGCCGCATCCAGGGGTCCGGCGCGGTACAGTCGCAGGCGGACGGGATGGTCGCCGGCGTTGGCGACGGCGGAGGCCAGCCGGTAGATGACCGCGATGGCGTCGAGCCGCTCCAGTAGGATGCGCCGCCACTCGGCCGAGACGGAACGGGAACGCAGCAGGCCGTCAGCAGTCGTCTTCTCTTCCAGGGCCAGCCTCAGCAGGCCGTTGGGGGTGAGGAAGTAACGCCGGGTCGGCGGCGTGAGGTCCGCCGCGTGGGGGATGGAGGAGACGAAGCCGCCATCCTCCAACCTGCGAACCGCCTCGTATACGGCGGTTCTCGACCAGCCGGAGACGGAGACCATCTCCAGCCGGTCAAGCAGGGGAGTCCACGCCAGCCTGCGGAGCATCTCTCCTTCGCAGCCGCCGGGGCTCATTCGTGGGCCTCCTCAGGGTTGCGGTGCTTGCTGGGCTGCTGTCTCCGGTCGGATCCACCGCCGGATCGGACATCCTTCTTCAAGGGGTCTTCAGCCTGCTTCAGATCTTCGACGCCCTTCTTGAACTCCTCCACCTTCTTCAGGTCCTCGGCGGCGGCGTGGGCCGCCTGCTGGGCGGACAGGGTGTACCCGGCGGTCGCGGCGCGGATGCGTGCGGCGACGGCGGGGTCTCCGGGCTCCGGCTTGCGCACCATCATCGAGAAGGCATCCATCCGCTCCGTTCCGACGGTGGAGCGGACGTAGCAGTGGTGCACGGGCAGGGACACGATGTCGTCCTCGGACACCCGGTCCTTGCCCAACTCCCACACCAGGTGGCGGGCGTCGTTGCCCGCCACCTGGAAGACGGCGAGGCAGCCCACGTTGGCGAGGATGGTGTCCCGCATGGTGGGAGAGAGGTCGTCCAGCTTTGCGAGGCTCTGGGTGGCCAGGATGAAGGAGGCCCCGAACTTGCCAAGCTCAGACAGCATCGACTCGTAGTCCACGCCGGGCATGGACTGCATCTCGTCCACCACCACCAGCGCGCCGCGTCTCTCTTGGAGAGAAAGACTTCCCTGCTCCCGGATGACCGAATCGGCCAGGTTGAGCAGGGAAGCTCCCACGAGGGCGGCAACGTCCCGTCCCACGACTCCCTGGGCAGTGGAGACCAGCAGGATGCCGCCGTCGAGGATGGTCTTTCGCAGATCGATGGTGGAGCGACGCTGCCCCAGGATGGCCCGCGCCCTCTTGGAGGATGCGTAGTAGGAGAGCCTTGTCTGCACCGGGGCAAGGGCCTCAGCGCGGTACTGGCGGTGCCAGCTGCCGAAGTCTCTCGCCCACCACTCAAGGAGGAAGGGGTCGCTCACCTTGGCCAGGACCGCCCTGCGGTAGGCGTCGTTGGACAGCAACCGCAGCCCGTCGAGGATGGTGTGCTGCTCATGCTCCTCGGTGGTGGGGTGCTCGTTGGCCTCGTGGAGGGTCTTGACGGTCTGCTCCAGGATGGACTGCATCCTCGGCCCCCACTGGTCCCACAGGCCCCTGGCGACGCGCACCACCGAGTCGGCGGTGCGGTCGCGGTCTGCGAAGACGCGGGTGTCCAGCAGGTTGACGCCGGGGGAGCGGGAGACGTCCGACAGGTCGATGAGCTTCACTTTGTTGATGAGGGATTCGGGAACGTGTTCAAGGATGTCCGTAACCAGGTCGGTGTGGGGGTCTATGACCACGATGGCGTCTCCGTCCCTCCCTGCCGCCTTCTCCCTCAGCTTGTGAGTGACGATGTGGTGCATCAGCGTGGACTTGCCCATGCGGGTGCGGGCCACGTAGAAGTGGTGTCGCCTGAGCAGGTCGTCGGGGAAGCGAATGGGCATGGGCTTGCCCGCCGTGGTGTCTCCCACCAGCGCGCCTCTCCTGACCCCTCTGGCCGAGGGCATGAGTCCCCTCGCTCCCGACCTCTCCACCAACGGCGTCTCGTCGCCCGCTCCCGGCGGATGCCACAGGGCCGCAACCTCGCGGACCCCCAGGACACTGCGCCTGCCGAACAGGCCAGGGCCTGACGGGTGCAGCGCGTCGGGGTCAGGTACAACCGGCTTCATCTTGCCCGCCTTGACCCTCGCCCCGGCGGGGTTGTCGAAGTGGCGGTAGGCGGCGACCACCGGCTCAAGCAGCTCGGCGGCCCTCTGTGCGCCTGTGTCGGCGGGCGTGATCGCCGTGACCTGTATCTCGGCGTCGAAGGCGATCCGCGAGACTTTTTCGCGTATGAGCAATGGGTCTTCGACCCGGTTCCTGGATTTCTTCCATCGCCACCACGCCCAGCCGCCTGCGGTGAGGCCCAACGCCGTGCCCATACCCAGCAGCACGGCCTTCCACACGTCCCCGTCCTGCACCCACAGGTAGCCCTGGAGGGCGGCGAGAGCGCCGATGCCCAGCACCGCCATCGTCACCCCGTCCATCTGGAGGGGCTTGGTCTGGTAGGTGTAGGAGGGTTCTCTCTGCTCGTAGCCGGGCCGCTTGTGGGCCTTTTCGAGATGGTGCTGCGACCAGTCGGGGCCGAGGGAGGTCAGCTTGAGTTGAGCTACCACCCGCTCACCCTCGTTCAGGGACGACAGCGCGCCCATGAGAGCGATGAGGGGATCGGAGCCGGGGTCGAGCAGGTCGTCGTCGCGGAAGGTGCGCAGGGGGACGTACTCGGGGCCGTCGGCCCGCAGCGTCATCGACCACGCCTGCTCTCCCTCCCTGAGCCAGAGCGGGTCCTCGCCGGGGTGCACCTTCTCTATGCGGGCCTGGGGGTAGTGGGCGCTTATCTGGCCTCGCACCACCCGGTCGTCCAGGCAACGGGCCATCAGGGTCACGCCGTCCATGTCCCCGGCAAGCTCCAGGGAGAAGGGCTCCGGCACCGCGATGGACTGGAGGAGGTTCTCCACGCCCAGCAGGGTTCGCTCTCCGGTCCTGGGCGGCGTCACCGCCAACAACACGGGCTTCTTCTCCTCGTCGTTTCCAAACAGGATTTCTCTAGGGTTCAGTTTCATTGGGTAACTCCTTACGTATGGGTGTCTTTTGCGCGTCTTCGTCCTATCGGTGTCCGCCCGGCCTCCACTCGATGACCTCCGTCTCCTCAGGGGTGGCCTCGATGCGCACGGGGAAGCGGTGTCCCTTCGCCAACAGGAGCCCGTCTCCCCTTGGGCACGACAGCAGCCAGCGCTGGAGGTCGTCGGGCAGGTCAAAGGCGTCGCCCACGGTGCCAATGGCCGCCGCGTCCTGCTGGAGCAGCAGCTTGAAGGCGGCGTTCTGGAGCAGCGCCCTCCCGGAGTGGCCGGTGATCGTTCTGGATGAGTCCTCGGACAGCAGGTCCTGGACGTCCTGGGTGATGAACTGCAACCCCAGCCGGTGTTTTCTTGCTCTCTTGGCCATGCTGACCATGAACGCGGCTCCTTCGGGGTGCTGCATGATGCTCCACACCTCATCCACCACCAGCAGGCGGGGCTTGGGGTTCTGCGCCGCAGCCGCCCACACCGTCTCGGTGCAGACCATCGCGGCGGCGGGCCGCAGTTCGGGTTCGAGCAATCGCAGGTCGAATACAGTGACGAGAGCTTCCCTCCCCAGCAGGTCGTCACCCTCGTCGGAGAGCAGGTTGCGCAGGCTGCCGGTGGCGAAGGGCCTCAGCAAGTGGGCTATGTCAGGTGATTCACTCTGTAGATATGTATAGAAGTCCCTGAAGCCGGTGCGTTCCCTGTGCTGGGCGTAGTAGCCGGCCAGGGAGTGGTCGAGGGAGGCCCTGCGCTCCGCGCCGAGGCTCTCTCCCACCATCACCTCGATGAGCCGTCTCAGGCTGCCGATGCGCTGGAGCAGCTCCTCGTCGTCCCCCCGGTCGATGACGAAGGGGTTCATGCCCTGTCCGGGAACGCCGGGGGAGAGCACGCGTCCACCGGCCGCCCTCGCCATGTCCGCGTACTCCCCCTCCGGGTCGATGACGTAGGCGGTGACGCCGCGCGTCAATCCCCTGAGCACGCCCAGCTTCGTCGCAAAACTCTTGCCGCTTCCCGACCTTGCGAGGACGGCGGTGTTGGCATTCAGGTGGGTGCCGTCCCAGGGGTCGTAGACCACGGGGGAGCAGGCCCGCATGTCGATGCCGTAGAGGGTGCCGCTCCTCGTGTCCAGGTCGGGCGGCGCGAAGGGGAACAACCGCGCCAGGCTGGACGTGTCCAGCGTGCGCCACTCGGCCACGGCGTTCAGTCCCAGGGGCAGCGTCGATAGCAGCCCCTCCCTCTGTCTGAAGGCCAGGTTGTCCAGCTTGCCGAGAGTGGCGGCGAAGTGGGCCTTGGCCCGTTGGGTCATCTCCTTCAGCGAGTTTTCATTCCTCGCGTGAAGCGTGACTGAGAGAGAAGAATGAAATAGCCTTTCCCTGCCCCGCTGCACCTCGTCCCTGAGCCGGGTCACGTCCTCCAGGGCAATCTCCGCCTCCGGGGACATGGTGCGGCCCCGCTTGAAGGACAACGACTGCGCCGACTCGAAGCGCACCTTCTGCCACTCCAGAGTCCTGGCCGCCTGCTCGGCGGGTATGGGTCCCAAGTGGATGGACAGGTCCATCGGCGCTCCCGCCGCCATCAGCCCTTGCAGGAAGCCTGGAGCCAGCGACCGGGGCCACTTGCCCAGGTGCAGAGAGCGCACCAGCCTGTCGCCAATGCGCATGTCTCTGCGGTTGACCTGTACCTCGAGCTCCTCGCTCTCGTCCACGTCGGTTGGCGATCCACCCAGGGCTGCGGCTACGAGGAACATCCGAAGCTGGCGTCCTTTCAGTGGGTGGACGGACAGCCCGGCCCGCGCCAGCAGGCCCCGCAGCTCGTCGATGCGGGCGTGCTCGCAGACGGCGTAGAAGCGCCGGTCAAGGATGCCGTCGCGGGACTCCAGGTCGGTGAGGAGACGGTTCAGAGACTCGGCGGCCGCCGCCGTCTGCGGTGGAAGGTCACCCGGCTGGGCCTCTTGCAGCTTCTCCCGCAGCCCGCCAAGACGCGGCGGGTGCTGGCGTATGAGAAGCTGGACAGGGAAGTCGAGGGCGTTGAGCGCCCCGGCGAAGGCCCCCAGCTTCGGCTCGTCGATCTCAAGCCCCATCACCTCGCACACGCCCAGCTTCACCCCGTCCAGCCGGACGGGGCCGTCTTCCTCCAGGTGCGACAGCATGAAGAAGAGGGGTAGCTCCGGTATTGGCTTCGGGGCGGGTTGTCCGTGCGCCGGTGCGTCAGCCAGTAGGTCTTGCCCGCTGCCTTGCATGTCGGTGTATGGCTCCGGCGACCGCTCCGTCCTTCGTCTCGTCAGTCTTTGAATTAGTTCTTTCACTTCGCTCGCTTTCCTTCTTCTTAGGGGACCGGGATGGGGATGACGCCGTGCTTCAGCAGGGCGGCGACACCCTTGGCCGAGAGCACCAGCACCAGGCCAATGACGGCCATTACCACGGCGATCTTGGCCCTGCCGCCGCCACGCTCCTCGCCTTTCTCGGCCATCAGGACGAAGCCCGCCCAGACGATGGCGAAGACGGCCAGTCCGGCGGCGGCGTAGGCCATCGCGGTCAACACCACGTCGAAGGCGTCCAACATGGCCTGCTTCTCAGCCGGGGCCGCGCCGGTGGTCGCCAGCGCAGTCCCGGCGAGAAGGACCGTCATCCATAGACGTCTCACCAGGGCCACTCCCATCCCAACCTGCGGAACCACTCGGTCAGATCACCTCCAGGCGTCTGCTCCGCGGGCGGGTCTTCCGGCTCAGGCTGAGGCAGCACCAAAGCGGTGAAGGCGTCGTCGGACCCCATGGCAGACGCCATGCTCACCATCTCTTGGTGATTGCGGGTGAGAGGTTCCCGGTCGGTCGTTTCGGCCTTGACGTGTTCGGGATGGACGATAGTGAGCGTGACCTGCTTCTGGATCGTCGTGCCCGGCACGTGGGCGTAGGCATAGGCGGAGACGGTGTGGTCCGTGGTCGTGCCGTCGTCGTGGGTGACGGTGATGGTCTCGCTGTCGCTGTCGGAGTCGCTCGCCCCCGGCCTGTGCAGACTCACCGTCTCGGTGCGCTTCTCCGTCCGTTCCGGGTGGTGGGTGAGCGTCGTCAGCGGCGGGATGGGGATGCGGAGACTCGCCTCAAGGTTCACGTCCACGCTCACGGCGTGTATGGCCTCGCCGGTGGGCACGGCGAGCCGGAAGCTCGTCTCGCCGTCAGGGATGAAAGCGACGCTCGCGGTGGACGCTCCAGAGGCGGCGACAACCGTTCCCGTAACTGCCGTCACCTCAGCGGCCATGAGCGCCGTCTCGCTGACGCTCTCGTGTCCTACCACCGTCTGAAGCTCGATCAAATGCTGGATGGCGGACACGCAATCGGACTCGATGACGCCTGTGATGGCTCCCGGCGTCCAGCCGAGGGAAATCATGCGCAGGTCGCACAGTTCGCCGTCGGTTGCCGGAAGCGGGTATGGAATCTGCTGGCTCTCCACCGTCAGCGCACCCGCCTGGCCCAGCGTGTCCTCCCACGAGACGGTGAAGGACGGCGTTGGGCCATTGAGGGGCAGGGAGTAGTCGATGGCCTCCCCCTCGGCGAGACTCGCTGACCCCCAGAAGCGCAGGGACGTGCCCTGGCTGCCGCCGAAGGCTCGCACCCGGATGTCCAGGTCGGTGGAAGCTCTGAGCGTCACGGCGGCGCGGTCACCGGAGACGGTTAGCGCTTCGACGAATATCCGTCGCCCTTCCACCGGCTCGGTGACCTCGAAGTCGATCTCGTCCCGCCACGGCTCGTGGCCGTCGGCGAGGGCCGACTGGGGGACGACCGTGGCCGCCGCCACTGCGACGACGGCCACCGCCGCTATCCAGCCCTTTGGTCCGTGGCCCTGGCTGTCGCGCCCCGCCTTGCGGGAACGGCGCTTGCCGAACCAGCAGTGGGGTCGGAAGGATTTTCTTTCACCGATGCGCTTCTGCTTTCTGCGGCGGCGCAGCCTCTTGAGGGTCTTTCCGGCCCGCCTCGCCATCAGCCGCAGGGGGCCGGGACCGCCCTTCACCGGCTGCAACGGGGCGGGCGGCTCAGGACGCACCAACCCGGACACCGGGCCTGCGTAGACCCGTGCCCCCAGCCGGTACTTGAGCAGGTCGGCGGCCACCAGCGGCAGCCGCCGACCTCCTATCTTTCCCACGACAACAGCGATGCCCAGCAGCCCGAACAGGACGGCCATTCCCATCCGCACCTCGGACGGCCCCACAGGGGCGTAGCGGTACGCGCCGTAAGACAAGGCGCACACCGCCACCACCGCCACGATCTGCGGGAAGGTGAACCACAGCAGCACCCTGTCCTCGGCCTGCACGTGGGTCGGTACCTCGTGTTCTCTCATTGCTTTCTCCCTCCTCGCGCCCACTTATTCGGCGTCGTCTTCGGCTTCGGTTTCGGGGTCGGGCACGTCGATCTCCACCGGCGATCCGACGACCGCGTCCATCACCAGCTCCACGACGCCGTAGGCGACCAGGGCCAGGACGATGCCCGCGAGGGCCGTCATCATGGCGCTCTTCCCCCGCTCCATCTGGTGGGGTGCGCCGCTGGCCGTCAGGTACAGGTAGGCTCCGTAGATGAAGAAGCCCACGCCCACGACTCCCACCACGCCCAGCAGGATGCCCACCAGGTTGCTAATCGTCTGTGTAAGGTCTTCCATTTGCTCTTTTCTCCTTCGCATTTCGAGCTTTCCGCTCGTCTTCTATCGGTCGTGGTCCTTCGGTTCAGTTACCTGCACATCGCTTCGCCTCCGTCGTGGTGTCGCTACTCGTTGGCGCTCCTGGGTGCATCGCCTCCCATGTCTCCGCCGCCCGATGGGGTCGCCATCGAAGCAGCCGAGCTGAGGCCGCCCGACGCAGCCGACAATCCCGCGCTGGCCGCAACCGCGCCAACCGCAACGCCTCCCGGTCCTCCCGCCGCTCCGCCGGCCATCAGCCCGATGGTCCGGGCCGACCGCACCATCGACGCGGGCAGGTTCATGCCGAAGTAGAGGGTGGAGAGCCAGGCGTCGAAGGTCCCTGCATTCCCAAGGAGAGACGGCACCCGGGTAGCCATGTAGACGAAGGCCAGGGACATCAGGAGCTTCCACACCAGGTCCTGCACCGGCTCGAAGGCGGCTATCTGCGCAACCTCGTTCAGGAACCCGAACCCCAACGCCAATGCAATGAGCTGTATGGCCTGCTGGAAGGTGGTGGTCATGAAGAGCCTCAGCCAGTGCCTTCCCCATCCCGCTGTGTGGGGCAGAATCCACAGCCCCAACGCAATCGGTGCCAGAGCAAGGAGGATGTCGATGAGGGCGAGCCTCAACACCATCTGCACGATGACGTAGAGGACGAAGAATCCGTAGACGAGATAGAGAAGGGCCAGCAGCAACGCCATACCCACGCTCCCGGCGTTCACGGCGGTGAGCAGGGTCTTCAGAGTTGAACGCAGCATGTCCCCTGCGGTTACGTCGAGGGAGGCGGCGACGAAGCCGGAGACGGCGTCGGCAACGTCGATGACCAGGGCGCACCACCACAGGGAGGACGCCGCGGCCACCAGTCCCAGCACCAGGCGGGGGACCATTTCCCGCCATCCGGCCTGCTGGCGTCCCAGGTGCTCGGACACGATGAACGAGAGGCCCATCCAGCCCAGGATGACCACCAGCGCGCCGGAGGTAATGGCCCAGACGACCATCCACGCCTGCTGCACCAGGTCGTGGGCATAGGTGAGGTTTGGGGGAGTCCCGGTGAGGATGTCGCTCATGGGTTAGCCTCCGCCCCGGCAGTTGTCGGCGTCCTCGCCCGAGGCCCGCTCCACCACCCCGCACAGCGTCCCGTGGACGCCCTCGATCACCCACCCGGCGAAGGCCCTCGCCCAGCGGGAGGGGTTGAGAGCGGAGAGGATCTTGTCCCAGATGCGTCCCGGCTGGTGGATGGGGACGACGGCGTAGAAGTCGCCCCTGGTCCCGTCCTCGGCGGTTGCCAGCATGACCAGCAGGTAGGCCCTGTCGGGGTCCAGGTCGGGCTGCTCGTCCAGCTTGGGGTACTCCCAGGAGTACTCCCAGCCGTCGGAGCGTTTCTTCTCGCCGCCCCTGACGCTGTACATGGCGGATATCCAGTCGCCGGTGTCGGCGTCTCTGACGGCGTAGAAGAGGTCTGCAATCTCGCGGTCGAAGAGGGGCCGTGCGACGAACTCGCCGCCCTTCTTGCGCTCCACGAACTCCCGGTCCTCATTGACCATGACGATCTCGTCAGTGGGCGGTTCCTGGGCCAGGGCGAGGTTGCTGGCGGGGACGGCCACCAGCGCCCCCAGCAGCAGCGCGATTCCCAGGGGGATGAGCCGCCCGAATGACCGGAGCTTCGATTTCTGCGCCAAGATGTTCACCTCCCTGCGATGTGGTTGACCTCAACTGGTCGAGGCCATCGCAGGAGAGTGTGAACAGCCGAAGCGCCCCGCATAACTACCCAAAGGCGTACTCACATGTGCGCCCCTGTAGGCCCTTATGGGGAAGCCCCCGTCGTGGTGTAGTGGGGGTGTACAGAGAAAAGAACTTAGTTGGAAAAATCCAAGTGGGGTCATTTCGTAGCTGATATAGGGGGAAAACCGCCCCTACAGGAGGTGAACAGTGAACACCTCGACTTGCGGGTACGTTCCTGTCGGCACTTGGACGGACATAGCTGGAAGTTGGAGTTTTCCGAGGTTAGGAAGCAGGGGCCGACTTGGAGACGCCCCGTTGGAAACTTGGAGATTTGGAGAGAGGAGGCGTGACCGATGAGAAAGAGCGAACCGGTCTTCGAGAAGAGCAGGAGCGTCCAGGACATGCAACACATGCGATTGATGGCGCTGCTGAACGAACTGGTGCGGGACAAGGGGGTGATGAGGACGTCTCAGCTGTTGGGAGTGGACTACAAGACCCTCACCACCAGCATGGAGCGGGGAAGGCTATCGAGGCGGATGCGCAGCGTGTTGGAGAAGGCGCTGCTGGAGGGAGGCGGCTCGCCGGCAGCCGAGCAGCGGGAGCGCAACGACGCACTTGAGGGGCGGCTGACCGAGGTCGCTGGCCGGGTGGACGCGCTGGGCAGGGACCTGAACAAGGGCCTCTCGGCAGTGCGGGACGACGTGAAGGCGCTCAGAGACAGTCATGGGCGGCGGCTGGCGCAGCTTGAGTCTGGCCGGAACGTCCAGGACGGGTCGGCGCCGGGCGCGGCAGGGAAGTCCGGGATAGGTACACCGCTCCGGCGGGAGTTCCCCGACCTGGTGACGGTTGACCCTGCGCCCGACGACGAGGAGGTGTTCGGGGATGCCTGGAAGCTCGTCGTCGAGTGGCGGAAGCTGAAGGAAACTCACCCCATCCGGGGCAGAGGTCTTGAGTGGCTGGTTGCCCAGGAGCGGCTGCTGACTGTGGAGCTGGACCTGCTGGAGGAGCACGGCATGACCCTGCCCCCGGAGACGTATCCGCTGCGCGACTTCGCACGGGACGGGCAGACCAGCTGGCGGAGGACCGCTCTCGCCGACACGCGGAGAGAGCGGGCAAAGCGGGAGCTTCTGCGCAAGGTGGGGCGTGTCCTGACCTTCGGACTGTGGCGGCTGCCCCGGAACGGCCCGCGAGGAGACCAGCAGTAAACACACTTCGGCAATTTTTTGCGAAGGGGGCCTGTAGGCCCTTATTTGCGCCGCCGCCAGCGTCGATAATGGTGGCACTGTTTGGCTTTCGACCAAGGTTTCCGACCATAGAAACCTGGGTGCGCGATCCCTGTCGCACGGGCATGACCGCAAGGATGATTCGCTCTCCCGAGGCTGCCCACGAGGGAATGCTGGCGATGCGGAGTTTGACGTTGGTCCTTCGCAACCAGCGCGGGCCGAACCGGCGGAGCTGACGCAAGGACCTCCGTCCTCGGCTCAGTCCGACGGTTGGAGTTTGACGATGGTCCTCCACCCGCAGGACAACCGTCCGGTTGATCGGAGTTGATCGCTCCGGTCGCTGGACACCGGTCTGACGGTAGGGATTGATCGCCTCACCGCTGGACGCAGGGGACGGGTGCGCCTTCTACGGCTCGTCCTCACCGGCTGGTCGGAGTGCGCCTGTCTGTTGCAGACGCGTCATGCGCTCCGACCCGCTACACACGTCCTGCGGCATGGATGGCGTACAGCTAGGCCGTAGTTTCCACACGCGCCTGTCTGCCGTCTCAGTCAGGCTGGCCGCTTCAATTCTCGCAGCTCCCCAATCCGGCGATCTCCACAGAGTTCACCCTGGGCCGAAATGCGTCTTTTCTCATCCGCTCCGTCCCCGCGTCCGGCATCCAACCGTGGGCGGAGTGCGTCCTTCGTCAACCGGACCCATCACACACAACCCGTGCCACGGATGCCGCGCGGGACAACTAACCGAGGAGGTGCATATGCACACTGAGTAACTGGTAGGCGAGATCAAGGGCGTCTCACCCTGCTTCGCCAGCCTGACACCCCGGCCTCTCGCATCCATGGCCCCCATAGCAACCAATCCACCCACGGAGACAGTCCCGGACACCGGGACAACCAATTCGAGCGGGACTGTCTCCATCCCACGGGGGTGGCGGCCGTCCCGCTTCTTCATTGAAAGGAGCATCGACATGACGACGGCAACCACCACAACGACGAACAAGCGGACCAAGAACACGGAGACGACGACGGATGCGGCAGCGACCAAAGAGCGCAGGGGCAGGCCGGAGAGCGAGCTCAGGGCTGCCGCCAGGAGGAAGGGAATTACCGTGAAGGAGTTGGCGGCCTTGATGGGCGTGAGCGCAAGCCACCTCTCGCAGGTGGGCACGGGCAAGAAGCCCTGGACCCCCAACCTGCGGGAGAAGGCCATGGCAGTGCTTGGCGAGGTGCCCGGACAGGGAATCGTCTACCGACAGACCGGCGATGTCAGTTCCGAGAGCACCTTCATTCGCGAGCAGGCTAGGAGCATGGGGCTGACCATGCTGGAACTCTCCGACCGGTCGGGAGTGAGCTACGGATACCTCACCCAGATCGCCCGAGGCCGCCGGGCCATGGGCGTGAAGGTGCAGGCCAGCATCGAGTCGGTGCTTGGGGTGGCGGCCAGGGTCGCACCTGCCAAGCTCGCCAACCGCCAGGGAGAGGTGGTAGACGAGACGCAAAGCAGCTTTATTCGGGAGCGCGCCCGCGCCCTTGGACTGACCATGAGAGAGCTGGCTCAGAAGGTCGGCGTGTCTGCCAGCTACCTCAGCCAGGTGTCGCGCGGCAAGAGACACATGGGGGTAAAGCTCCAAGCCAAGGTCGAGGCCGTGCTTGGAGGACACGCGAAGGTCGCGTCGGCCCAGTGCCCCAACCTCGACCAACAGGCCGTCTGGGACCGGATGAAGGAGCTCGACGTCAGCCAGAACGAGGTGGCCAGGCGGGCGGGCATCAGCTCCGGCCACCTCTCCCAGATCATGAACGGTCAGCGCAGCCCCTCGGCAGTGGTGCTCCGCAAACTGCACGGGGCGCTGTTCCAGCGGACGAAGGCCGATGAGCGGGTGATGCCCGTGGCGCTGAGGGTCTTGGGCTGGAAGAAGGGAGATCGCAGCGGGACGGTGGTGCACGGCGCACGAGGCAGGGACGGCACGGCCAGGGGCGGCGCGGTGCGCGTCGGCGGGCGCGTGCCCTGGGGCGCAAAGGTGGAGTACGCCTTCCGAGCCGGGTACGACGGCAGCGGCAAGGTCTCGGTGGACCACGTGGTGGCGCCGGGCTACTCCGCACTCTTGACGCAGCCGCAGGCGGGAGCCGCCTAGCCCGGGCGAAGACGCAGCGCGCCACGGCCTCTGACTGAGGGGGATTCCGGCCCTCGAACGAGGACGGGAGGCTGAGTTGGTCAACGCGGACCCTGGCTTCCGGGGAGAGGACATCGCACGTCGGTGTCCTCTCCCCGCTCGGCTGCGAATATGCAGTCCCTTCTGCGTATCTGGCCTGATGCGGCCAAGCGGCCCGCCGGCTCAGTGCCCCGCCACTTCTTCGAGGGCGAGCCGTCTGTCCTCGCGGATGGACGTATCCCCGGGTTTGAGGCGAATGATCGAGTCGTAGTCCAGCACCGCCTTCCCTGGTTCGCCCAGATCACGGTACAGGGCCGCCCTCTTACGGAGGGACTCGACGTTGTCCGGGTCAAGCGCAATGGACCGCCCGAAGTCCTCCACGGCCCTGTGGCGGTCACCCAGTTCGACGTGGGCGCGCCCTCTATCGCAGTACGCCATCGAGTCGTCCGGTGAGAGCTCGACCACCTTGTCGTAGTTCTTGAGCGCTTCCTCGTGCTCCCCCAGCAGAGTCCGGGTGTATCCCCTTCCCGCGTATGCCCCCGCGTTGTCCGGGTCGATGTCGATGATGGCGCTGAAGTCCTCGATGGCGCTCTCGTAACGGCCCAGCTCCATCCGGGCGGTCCCCCTGTTGTACAGAACGCGGGTGTTGCCAGGATCGATGTCGATCACCTTGGTGTAGTCCGCTATGGCCAACTCGTGCCGCTCCAGGCTGGTGTGGGCGAGCCCCCTGGCCGTCAGGGTCTCGCCGTTGTCGGGGTCGAGTTCCAGGGACCGGTTCAATTCACCTATCGCCTCCTCGTTGCGGTCCAGGCTGCCGAGAGAGACGCCCCTGCCGCGGAGAGCCTCGGCGCTGTCGGGGTCAAGACTGATGACCGCGTCGAAGTCACCGAGCGCTTCTTCATATCTCCTGAGATTGAGCTTCGTGATTCCCCTGGCGTAGAAGGCCAGGCCGAAGTTCTGCTCAAGCTCGATGGCCGCGTCGAAATCGGCGTGAGCCTTGTCCATCTCGCCGACCTCGCGGTACGCCATCCCCCTGTGGTAGTGGGCTACGGCCTGGCCCGGCTCCAGTCCCAGGGAGCTGCTGAAGTCCTCCACCGCCTGGAGGTGCTTTCCCATCACGGCGTAGGTCAACCCCCTGTTGTAGTGGGCGTCGGCATCGTCGGGCGCCAGGAGGATGGCCACGTCGAAGTCGTTGAGCGATTCCTCCAGGTTGCCCAGCTCGGCGTTGCATCCTCCCCGGCTGTAGTGCGCTACGGCATTGCCGGGAGCCAGCCGGATGGCGGCGTCGTAGTCCGCCACGGCCAGGCGATTCTCCTCCATGGCGGAGTAGACGCGGGCTCTGTCCAGGTAGGCGTCCGCCTTGTCGGGGTCGAGGGCAATGACCCTGCCGTAGTCCTCCACCGCCCTGCGGTGGTCCCACATCTGTTCGTATGCCAGGCCCCTGGCCGACAGGGCTTCGCTGTCGCGGGGGTTTGCCTCGATCCGCTCCGTCAGTTGATCCAGCAGCTTGCGACCGCCCTCGCCGACCAGCGCGTCCATGAACATGCGAAATGCGCGTTCTTCCTCGGACCGCTCCTGCGGGTCCATCTCGTCATGTTCACCTGTCATGACGTTCCTCCGATGTGTCTTGATGTCTCGTCGCCGGACTAACTCCGAGTCGCGGACATGGCTGACCGGGACAGGGCCACGACTCCATCCCGATGCTTTGTCCACCCGGTGCGAACTCTATGATGGTGCAGCCGCTTCCGCGATGCAATCCCGGTTTGGCGCTCTGCCCTCCGTCCGGCGCGACGGTGCCTCACAGTCCCGTTTCAGGCGCGTTGCGACAGGGCTGCCTCTCTAAAGGAACGGCCATCTATGCCGCCCTCTTTTCGTTTCAGCGCCTGCCGTCGCGTCCGTCTCGCTGGCGCGCGGCGCTCCCCCTGGGACTCCGACCCGGGGTGGTCGCGACTTTGGCAGACGGGTCACTTTCCGCCTCCTCCGGGAGGGTCCATGCGGTCAGCAGGTGGGCGAGGCCTATATCGTCGGCCAGGTCCAGCAGTGCCATCCGGTGCCGGTAATGGGGCTTCACTCCACCTTCATACCAGCGCCAAACAGTGTAGGGGTAGGTCCCGATGCGACGGGCGATCTCCGCCCATGGCAGGCCGGACTCCTTCTGAAGCGCTTTCAACCGCTTCGGGAAGTCGGCCGGCAGGACGTAGACCGTTCTGCCGTGGTCTGTCCGTTGTCTCGGCATCTGGATGGTCCTTCAGAGTATCTGCCGGGCGAATCTTTATCCACGTGGGGGATCGCTCGCACCGTCGTCCCATTGTTTCCTAATGGCCCCGTCGCCGAAGATGGTAATCGACCCATCACACAGCCTGCGTCTCTTCTACCGGGCCTCCAACTGGTCTGGTGCACTTCATTGGTGTGGGGCGGCCCCGGTTGCCGATACGCCGCCGGCATACGTCAACGCGAACACCATATCGGAGAGTTCCCGGCGGAACGAGTCGTTGTCGCTGAACTGCTTGTACAGTTCAGCGTGGTCTGCGAGATAGTCGGTGATGGCCCGTTCCAAGGCCCGGTCGTGCTCGATCCGGGCATTCTGCCGGTCGGAGTTGGCCATAGCGTTCCGGTAGGCCCTGTCCTCTGAAACTTTGGTGGGAAGCTCCTCGGCCAGCACCTTGTCGATCTTGTCCTGGTCCTTCCACTCGATGTTGCCGAACCGGTCGTTGAACTCCCTTATGATGCTGGAAAGGCGGTCCATCTCCAGCTCCGGCTTCTGACCGCCGCCCTCGGTTGGGACCGGCCCGATCTCGGCGTCCTCGTCGGCCAACTGGATGGCCTGTACCGCCTGCTTCTCCACCCGGTAGCTGTCCATGTCTATGGCCTCCAGGATCCCCTTGGACAGGTCGTCCTCCTCTGGGGCGGGCAGCTTGGGAACGAGGAACGTCAGGAAGATGGACAGCCTCTCCCACTCGGCATTGGTATAGGGCAGGATGGATGCCAGGAACCCGTAGGTCCGCAGGAAGGACTTCGCCTTGCCCTTGAAGTCCACCTGCCCGTCCTCGTCCAGTTCCCGGTAGACTGCAACGCAGGCATCGAGAATGGGGTCGAGGCGGTCACGGCTCTCCTTCGCCAAGAACCGCTTCACCAACTCGTCCACCTGAGCCGGGCCGTAGACCTGGTAACCGTCCAGGGACGCCTTCAGGTCGTGGAGCCGGTCGGGGTCGGTCTCCTCCGAGAGGATGGTCGTGCGGTAGTAGTCGGCGAACGCGCGCTGCATGGTGTCGGCGTCGTTGGCGAAGTCCAGCACGAAGGCGTTGTCCTTCTTCTGATGCGCCCGGTTGAGCCGTGAGAGGGTCTGCACGGCCCTCACGCCCGACAAGGGCTTGTCCACGTACATGGTGTGTAGGAGCGGTTCGTCGTAGCCGGTCTGGAACTTGTCGGCGCACACTAGGAACCTGTAAGGCTCCTCCTGAATTCTCTCGGCGATGAGATTCGATGAGAAACCGTTGAGCGACGCCTCTGTGACCTTCCCGCCGTTGTACTCGGGCTCACCGGAGAATGCGGCGATGGCCTGATATGGACTCTTGCGCTCCGCAAGATAGTCACGGATGGCGAAGAAGTAGGTGATGGCCCGCCGGATGCTGCTGGTCACCACCATCGCCCGCGCTTGTCCCCCTATCTTCTGCAATCCCGCCACCTGCTCGTGGAAGTGGTCCACCATGATCTCCGCCTTGAGGCGGATGGCGTGGTCGTGGTCCTCCACGTAGCGGCGCAGTTTCTTCCCCGCTCGCTTGGTGTCGAACTCCGGGTCGCCCTCCACCGTCTTCACCAGCCGATAGTAGCTGTTCACCGGCGTGTAGTTCGCCAGCACGTCGATGATGAACCGCTCCTCTATGGCCTGCTTCATGGTGTAGGAGTGGAAGGGGAAGTGCCTAGTCTTGTCGCCCTCCGGGACGGGCGCGCCGAATATCTCCAGGGTCTTGTTCTTGGGCGTCGCGGTGAAGGCGAAGTAGCTGGCGTTGGCCAGCATCTTCTTGCTCTCCATGATGCGGTTGATCTTGTCCTCGGTGGTCTCGTCCTCCTCCTCGATACCGGATTCCCCAAGCGCCGTGGACATCGCGGCGGACGTGCGACCGCCCTGGCTGGAGTGCGCCTCGTCGATGATGATGGCAAAGCTGCGTCCCCGGTGCTCGTTGCCGATGGCGTCCAGGATGAAGGGGAACTTCTGCACCGTGGTAATGGCGATGCGTTTGCCCTGCTGCAAGAAGGCGCTAAGCTGGGCTGAGGTCTCGGCATGACCGACGACGGAGCCGACCTGGGCGAACTGCTTGATGGTGTCCCGTATCTGCCTGTCCAGCACCCTGCGGTCGGTGACGACCACCACGGTGTCGAAGATGTGTGCGTCGTCCCGCTCCAGTCCTATCAACTGATGGGCCAGCCATGCGATGGAGTTTGACTTGCCGCTGCCCGCCGAGTGCTGAATCAGGTACTTGGCTCCGACTCCCGTGGCGGATGCATCCGAAAGCAGACTCCGCACCACCTCCAGCTGGTGGTAGCGGGGCCACATCTGCTCACGCTTTTTTCGGCCCGTCCTATCGTCCCTGCTCTCGACGATCTGGGCGTAGTTCTCGATGATGTTGACGAGGCTGTCCCGGGTGAGCACCTGCTTCCACAGGTAGTCGGTCTTGAGGCCGTTCGGGTTGGGCGGGTTGCCCGCACCGTCGTTCCACCCCTTGTTGAAGGGCAGGAACCAGGACGCCTTCCCGTCGAGCTTGGTGCAGAACCGCACCTCGTGGTCGTCCACGGCGAAGTGGGCCAGGCAGCGTCCAAGCTCGAAGAGCCGCTCCCTGGGGTTGCGGTCCCGCTTGTACTGTTCCACGGCGTCGTCTACCGTCTGCTTGGTCAAGCTGTTCTTCAGCTCGAACGTGGCGACGGGCAGACCGTTGACGAACAAGCACAGGTCAAGGGCTAACTGCGTGTTGTCGTTGCTGTAGCGCAGTTGCCGGGTCACGCTGAAGCGGTTCTGCTCGTACAGGATAGCGGCTCTGTCGTTCCCCGGCGACGGCGTGCCGTACATCAGGTCGATCAGATACGGACCGTGCTTGATTCCCTTGCGCAGCACATCGACGGTGCCTCGCTTCGTGACCTCTCCTTGCAATCTGGCCAGGAACCTGCGCCGTGTGGGGTTCTCATCATCCAAGCCGAGCGATTCGGCAACGACCGGCTGGGTGTCTCGTAGAAAAGCGGAGAGTTGGGTTAGGTCTACGCAGTACTCGCGGTTGTAGTCCTGAGGGTCACCGCATATCCAGCCCGTGCCGTAGCCGGAAGGCCGTTCGGCTTCCACGCATCCCTGTGACGGGTCGCAGTCAGCGCCCGTCATCGCCTCGCAGATGAGGTGTTCAAGGCCCTTCTCGCTTGTGTCGGTGGTCACGCTATCCCTCGTCTCGCATCGGAATGGGGACTTCCCACACTTCCCCTGGATCTATGCCGTCCAGGGCTGCGCGGATGCGCTCCGTTTGCCGCGATATGCGATTCCAATCGGCGTTCATCAGCACCACTACGGCAATTCGTCTGTTCGACAAGTTCTGCTGGTATCGGAGGTTCTGGTCGGTGGTGACCAACACCTCGAAACCGGCTTCTTCGGCCCTGTCCAGCAAGTCGCCGTTCGACAGGACGTCCCAACCGCGCTCCCTGGCCTCTTCGACTTCATGGTTGAAGAGACGAGAGCGCAGCTGTCTGGGCGTGCCGTTATCGAACAGGATGCGCATCGGCAACCACAAGATCGGCGCGGAGTTCCTGTGCCGCGAACTCCAGGACCTCACTCACCTCAGATTCTGATACTCCTCCAAACCAGTCGATGAAGTCGTATACGGTCGCGCCTCCGGCCAGATTGTCGAAGAGGACGTACAGGGGCAGACGTGTGTTCTTGAACACCCACGCCCCGCTCACCTTGCCTGGGATTTGTTCAACCGCCGGGCATTTGCTCCAGTCGATCATGCTGTCACCTCGCTTTCGATTTCCCTGATCCTTCGCCGACTACATACCTTCTGCCATTCGTCCACCTTCCTCTATTGGCAAGCCTGACTCAGTTGGGGACTTCCCTAAGTTCACCAGGCTGTAGCCCCTCAATGGCGGCGCGAATGTCCTCCACCCACGGCTGAACTATCGGCCATCTGTTGGAGCGCAGGAGGACGAAGGCTATCTGCCTGCGGCTGAGGACCTGCTGATGCCGCATATTCTGGTCTGCCGTTATCAGCAATTCATAGCCTGCCGTTTCCGCCTGGTCCAGAAGCTCGCCGTTCGATACCTCCGCCCATCCCCGTTCATCGGCCGTATGTACGTCGTGTTCGGCAAGGTGGTCGCGGAGCGGCTCGGGTACGTTGTGGTCAAACAGGATTCTCAATCTTCACCTTGGCGTCGAGGCTCTGCACCTCGTGTTCCAGAGCAGCCCTAATTTGCCATTCCTTCACGCCGGGAAACCAGTCGAGGAAGTCCTTGACGGTGGCTCCCTCTGCGAGATTCCCGAACAGGGCGGATACCGGTATCCTGGTGCCGGTGAACACCCAGGCTCCGCTCAGTCTGCCGGGTACGCTCTCCACCGCCGGGCATTTGCTCCAGTCCGTCATCTTGTCACCTCGCTTTCGATTCCAAGCTCTTGCGTATGTTCTTCGGTGTCGTAGATGCCTTCAACCAAGGCGTTTTGTTGTGGGTCGCCTTCTCCTATTGGAACGTGGTCCTCGGCTTCATCGGGTAGTTGCGCCGCAGCGTCGCGCACGTCCAGCTTGCCCGTCACCACGTCGGCAATGAGGCGGGTGCGGTACTCCTCCACCAGCTCGACCTGGTGGCGGGCGCGGATGATGGCGCTGTCGATGGCGTTGGTAGCCTTGTCGAGATGTTCGACGATGGCTCGCTGCTCGTAGATGGGAGGGACCAATAGCATCGAGGCCCCCAATTCTTCAGCGTTCAAATGGGGCTGGGCAGCTCTGGAGCTTGCGGTGATCAATTGGTCGTTTCGCAAGTACGTAGAAAGCAATGCCTGTGCCATGAACTGAGCCATGCAGCCAGTTGCGGTTACGACTAGATCGTAGCCAGCCACTGCTCCGTCGTAGGCTGTTGGGATGATGGCTGAGTCGGCGGTATAAGCTCCACTCCGAACAACGATGATCTCATGCCGCCTTAGCAGAGCGTCGCGGGTCGCTGGTACATCGCTGGGGTCAACACGGATTAGGCCCCTATCAACGATTCGCCCCCGCTCCACGTTGGTTGCGCGGATGAGTGGTGGTCCATCTACAGATTCGCGCGGAGGCTGTCCTAACCCATACCGGATGCGCCCTAGTGTCTTCAGCCGCCGCACCTCCCAATGCTCCGGCACGTCGCCGAGCCACTCGACGCCGGAGGGCTTGAGGCGGACGTTGGGGTAGAGGCCGCGGGTCACGGCTTGATTAACGACGGCCTGCCGCTCCTCTTCCAAGAGAGCAATGAGCTTCCGCTTGGCACTGGTGTACCGCCGTATGCGCCGGTCCACGTAGTCCAGGTAGCGCACGATAGCGTGCTGCTCAGGCAGGGGCGGGAGAGGGAGGATTCTTTCGTACGCATCGTTGCGGTTTAGTCCCGGCACGGCGGAGTCGTGTGAGAATTGATCCAAGCCCAGTAGCGGCAAGGCGTACGACAGCCATCCCAGGTCAGCATTGGTATGGCGGTCATCAATGAAGAACGTAGTATCAATGGCAAATGCATCCCTACCGAGGTAGGAGACCTTACCGAAAGAGCCCTTGCGTCCGATGATGATGCAGGGGGAAAGTGTGTTGGCAGTATTGTGGACGCCAACCTGACCATTAGAGCCGTAGACAGGTATGTCTCCCTCTGCACGGTTTTCTGCGCTCAGGCTGTCTCCATAAGCCAATTGACAGATCTGCTTCAGTCGCCGCACCTCCCAATGCTCCGGCACCTCTTCCAGCCATTCGACGCCGGAGGGCTTGTAGGCAGGGTAGCTCTTGAGCCGTCCTATGGAATGACTTGCGTTCATAGTTCCAACTTACCGAGGAGTTCGTCCACGCTCATTCCGTGATGCCGCGCCACACTCTTCAAGATACTCAACAGCGTCTTCACCTTGATCGGGTTGTGTTGTGGGATCACCTCGTGGTGTTCACCGTTGACCTGTGTCGTGACCCGCACGTGAGAGCCGCGCTGCCGGACGGCTTCGTAGCCCAGCCGTCGAAGCGACGACTGTAGGGAAGCGCCGCTAACGTCGCGGGGCAATCTCACGCGACCAATACCTCCTCGCGTACGAAGTGCAGCCGGATCAGCTTGGGCCGTCGCATGGTCTCGTCGAAGTAACAATCGACGGCCTCCTTGACGTTGTCGCGCAACTCCTCCAGGGAATCTCCCTCCGTGTGGATGCCGTACCCCAGCGCGCTGGCGGTGTATCCGCCGTCCACCTCATCTTCGCTGACCTCAAAGATGATCTCGGTCTCAGACATTGGCTCCTCCTATCGGAATGGTTTTCTCTTGGGGCGGAACGCTATCTCCCATCCGACGACCCACCCGCGACCAGTATCTCCGCCAACAGCCCATCCGTCTCGTGCTCCAGGGCCAGAATGTCGGCTCGTATCTCCTCCAGGGGTCGGAGCGGCTGGGGCTTGTAGAAGTGACGGGTGAAGCTGATCTCGTAGCCGACCTTCACGCTGCCGGGCTTGTACCAGGCATCGGGAGAGTAAGGTAGCACCTCGCGGCGGAGGAATGCCTCGATGCTGCCCTCTTCCAACAGAGACACCTGCTCTGTGTCGCGCAGATCGGTGTCCGGCTCGTACTCCACCACGGCGGGCTTACCTTTGATGGTTGCCGCAAACAGCCCGCACAGCGGGTCTGCCTCCACGTCACTCTTGTGGACCCTCTTTATTACCGGCGGCGCGGTCTCAGACCGCTTGCCGTCTTCTTTGAGCGCCCTGATCTCTTTCGCCGAGTAGACCTGTTCCGGGTCGATACCCTCTATTCTCAGGGACCGCTCTACTGTGACCTTCCAGTAGCCGAAAGCCTCGTTGGGGAATATCTTCGACTGCTCAGTCTCCTCAAAGGCAAGGAAGGCATCGCAAATTCGGCGAATGTCCTCGTCGGAAAGCTCACAGTTCTTGTTGCCAAGGTTCTTGCGAAGAGGACGGAACCATTGGGTCGCGTCGATGAGCTGCATCTTGCCCCGGCGGTGGGCCGCCTTGCGGTTGCTCAGCACCCAGATGTAAGTGGCGATGCCGGTGTTGTAGAACATGTTTAGGGGCAGGGCGACGATGGCCTCCAGCCAGTCGTTCTCGATGATCCAACGTCGGATGTTGCTCTCGCCCTGCCCAGCGTCACCGGTGAAGAGGGAACTACCGTTGTGCACCTCGGCGATGCGGCTGCCCATGTCCGTGTTCCGCTTCATCTTGCTGAGCATGTTGGCCAGGAACATCATCTGGCCGTCGCTGGAACGGGTGATGAGGGAGTAGTCAGCATCGCCGCCATGCTCGACGAGGAAGCGGCGGTCCATGATGCCGGACCGGCCGCCCATGCGCTCCAGGTCGGTCTTCCAACTCTTGCCGTAGGGCGGATTGGAGAGCATGAAGTCGAACTCTTCGGCAGGGAAGGTATCGGCGGCCAGAGTGGAGCCGAACCCTATGTTGTCGGCCTCGACACCCTCTCCCTTCAGGATCAGATCGGCCTTACTGATGGCATAGGTTTCCGGGTTAACTTCCTGTCCGTAGAGGTGAACGGAAACCTCCTTGCCCTTCTCACCAGCCAGTTCCGTCAGCGTCTCTTCGGCAACCGTCAGCATCCCGCCGGTGCCGCACGCGCCGTCGTATACCAGGTAGGTGCCGGACCGGACCTGCTCGGCCACGGGCAGGAAGATGAGGCGGGCCATAAGCTGCACCACGTCACGCGGCGTGAAGTGCTCTCCCGCCTCCTCGTTGTTCTCCTCGTTGAATCGCCGGATCAGCTCCTCGAAAACCGTGCCCATTCCGTGGTTGTCCAAGCCGTCCAGCCGCACCGACCCGTCGCCGTTGAGGACCGGCTGCGGGCTAAGGTTGATGGAGCTGTCCAGGAACTTCTCCAACAGGAAGCCGAGGGCGTCGGCGTCCACCAGCGTCGGAATCTGGTTGCGGAATTTGAACTTGTCCAGCACTTCCTGGATGTTGGGAGAGAAGCCGTCGAGGTACGCCTCGAAGTCGGTTCGCAGTTGCTGTTGCCGACCGCGTGATGCAAGGTCCCGGAGGCGGAAGGGCGAGGTGTTGTAGAAGGCTTGGCCGGAGGCCTGGCGAAGGGCGGCGTCCTGGTTGGTGATGCCCGCGCCGTCCAACTGCTCTTTCATGCGAAGCACCGCATCCTTGGTCGGCTCCAGCACGGCGTCGAGCCGCCGTATCACCGTCATGGGCAGGATGACGTCGCGGTACTTGCCGCGAACGTAGACGTCCCGCAGCACGTCGTCGGCGATGCCCCATATGAAGCCGCTGATGTTGAGTGCGCTCACTGGCTCGTCATGCTCCTATAGGCTGCCTTGACCATCTGGTCGAGGGCGACGGCGGCTTGTTCGTTGAGACGAGGGTCGGAGTGTAGGCAGGAAGATATCACCGCCAGCGGCTCCGGCTCCTCCCCGGCAGACGGGTTCCTGAGAAATCGGTTCACGTCCAGCCCCGACCAGGTCGCCAGCGCCGCCAGGCCGTTCACGTCGGGGTGTCTGCCTTGAGCCATACGAGTCAAGGTGGAGGCGCTTATGCCGCACTCCTCCGCCACCTGCTTCCAGGTGCATCGACGGGCCTGCCTCTCCGTGTCCAACGCGGCGAAGAAGGCGTCGCCGTCGAACCTAGCTGTCCTAGCCATGTTTCTCTCCTCGGCGGGTACACGCCACAGATGGCTGTCACCTGAGGCTGGTGTGCATTGCTCATTTGATTATCGCAACTGTATAATTCGTTTGCAATAGGAGGGGATTCATCCACTCCAAGAGCTATGCCGCTCAGCGGTTATGGCTCTAGCTCCTAGGACTCTGGAAGAATGACTTACGCAGACTACTTCAAAGGTGGTATCCACCTCTTTACCGTGCTCAACGGATCGTCAACGCCCTAAACCCGTGGAAATAAATGGGGCCGCGACTTAGTTGGTCGCGGATACAGAGAGTTCTCCTGCTGCTGATCGCATAACCTGAGTGCTTCAATGGAGCCTCCTGGTGAGGAGGGTTGCTGAGGGAGACAGGAGATGGTATGCTTATCTAAGGTTCACTCACGTTATTAGTAATATGTTTCTGACTGAGGGGTAGTGTACATGGAGAAACGAGAGAACGCAAGAAGAGTTTGCTTTGAGGCTTTCCACTCAAGACGCGATGAAGATCTTGAGGGCGGTGCATCACTTACCATCTGTCGCAGTTCGTCGAAGTTCACCATCGAGTCCGAAGAGAGGGTAGAGCAATTCGGACCAAGATGCCCGCGCCGAGTGCCAAGAGCTCTGCCGGTCTCCGATAATGGCTCTAGCGTATAGGACTTGGAAGAGATGACTTACGCAGGCTTCTTCAAGAAGGCGACCGGATTCGATCCCTACCCGTACCAGGCTAAGCTCGTCGAAAGCGATGGGAAGTTCTCGCTCCTGAGAGTACCGACCGGGTCGGGTAAGACCGAAGCTGTGATCCTGGGGTGGCTCTATCTCCGTTGCGAGTGCGCGAACGCCGCCCCGCCGCGCAGGTTGGTCTACTGCCTGCCGATGCGGACACTGGTGGACCAGACCGTCCGCCGGGTTGAGAAGTGGCTTGTGAATCTGCGTATGACGGACGATGTTGGGGTTGTCACGCTCATGGGCGGAGAGCCGCGCAAGCAGTGGTACTTGGAGCCTGAGAAGCCGTTCATTGTCGTGGGAACTCAGGACATGCTGCTGTCCCGCGCCCTGAACCGTGGGTACGGCATGGGCTACAACATGTGGCCTGTGGAGTACGGACTGCTGAACAACGACTGCCTGTGGGTTATGGACGAGATCCAGCTCATGGCAAACGGCCTGCCCACGTCAACACAACTGGCGGGACTGCGGGACAAGCTGGATACCTTCGGACCGGCCCGGAGCATCTGGATGTCGGCAACGGCCCGCCCCGACTGGTTGGACACCATTGACCATCGCCGCCCTGGGGCGGAGCAGGTAATGGAGCTTGGCCCCGCCGACCTTGCGGACGCTCGCTTAGGTAATCGTCACAGCGCCCAAAAGATAGTGACTAGAGTCAAGAGGCAGAAGGAGGTAGCCGCACTCATCGCGGAGAAGCACGTGTTGGGCACATTGACGCTGGCGATAGTCAACACGGTCGAGCGCGCACAGAAACTCTACGCCGAGCTGGTCAAACCTCGGAACAAGTTACTCCCGGACGTCGAGAAAGTCTTAGTGCATTCGCGTTTCCGAGAGGATGACCGGCAGAGGAAGCAAGGCCGAATCGATGCGTCTCTCAGTTGTGCAGGCCGGGTCGTAGTCGCGACACAGGCGGTCGAGGCGGGGGTGGATATCTCGGCGCGTACGCTGATAACTGAGATTGCGCCTTGGGCGTCGATGGTGCAACGGTTTGGCCGGTGCAACCGCGAGGGTAAGTACGAGTATGGGGACGTCCTGTGGTTGGATGTGGAAAAGGACACCGCTCCATATGACTCGGATGACGTTGAGCACGCCCGCGGAATCATGGAATCCCTGGAAGGTAAGTCTGTTGGGCCTGCTGCGCTTGAAGATATGGGCAACGAGATGAAGGACCCTGACCACGCCATCGTCATTCGTAGGCGAGACGTGGTGGGGCTTTTCGACACGACGCCGGACTTGTCGGGGAGCTATTTGGACGTGTCGCAATACATCCGTGGGACGGAAGAGACGGGCGTAACGATATTCTGGCGCGATGTTCCAGAGGACTATCCAGACGAGGGAGAGCCGAGGCCACGCCATAACGAGACGGTGAGCGTGCCCCTTGGCGACTCAAGGGGCGGCCCAAAGGGAATCAAGGACTACTTGGATAGTAACCGCAAGGCGTGGATATGGGACTTCTTGGACAGTCAGTGGCGGGAGATTCGGTCTCGCGAGGTTTATCCCGGCATGACGCTGATGCTGGATGCGAACCAAGGCGGATATGACCCTGATTCGGGCTGGGACGTTTCCGGGAAAGATCGGGTGGAACCTGTGTCGGCTCAAGGAGAGAACTGGGAACCAGTGCCGGAAGGTCAGGGTTCGGAGCCGACGAACACGTCACAGCGAAAGTGGGTGAGCCTGTCAGACCACTCCCGTCATGTGGAAGCGGAGGCACTCGTCATCCTTCACGCGATGTCTGAGCAATTCGAGCCCGGCGTCCTCGAAGCAGTGGCGCTAGCGGCACTGTATCACGATGCTGGTAAGGCACACCCGGCATTCCAGGAAATGTTGCATAAAGATGGCGAATGCCCTCCTGGAGGGGTTTTACTAGCCAAGAGTCGAGGTAACGGAAGGATGGATCGCCGTCATTTCCGGCATGAGTTGGGCAGTGCATTGGCGTTGTTGAAGCACGCCCACATATCGACCGACGGCATGCGCGACCTCGCCGCGTACTTGGCAGCAACACATCATGGAAAGGTCAGGCTCGGCATAAGGTCTCTGCCGGGGGCGCGGACAGGAAACAAGGATAGCAGCCCGGACCCGGACAACCTGTTGGGGTATCCGATGTCAGCGCCTGAGACGCTGCCGGCTGTGGATCTAGGCAAAGGGCTTCTCGTACCCAAGACGACTCTGGATGTGTCAGTAGCCCGGATGGGGATGGACGAGAACGAGAGGCGGTCATGGCTGGAGCGGAGCCTAACGCTATTGGAGCGCTACGGACCGTTCAGGCTTGCCTACTTGGAAGCGCTAGTACGTGCTGCCGACATGCGGGCTAGTGCGAAGGAGCAGGGGGAGGAGACCGCAGAATGAGCCACGTCTTGGAGTTGCGGGGATGCACGCCGGAGCCTTTGATGTCGTATCTGAAAGCGCTCGGTATCTTCCGGCTGGTGGCGCAGCAGAGAGACAAGGGCGCCCGTGCTTGGTGGCGTAACGACAAGTTTATGCTAAGTTCGTCGTTGGACAGAGGTGCTCTGGTGGACTTCTTCCTAGAGGAGTATAGACCAACGCCCATCATGTCCCCGTGGAACCGCGGCAGCGGATTCTACCCGAAGGATAACTCCAAGGCCATGGAGGTCATTTTGGAGTTGGAGTCACCGAGATTCCAGCGTTGGCATGAGGTGGTTTCCATAGCCAAGAGGATAGTGTCTAAGGGTGATGGGCTTAAGCAGCAAGGACTCAAAGAGTGGGTGCTTGCCCAGTGCAGGGCCGAGTTCCCCGACGACGCACTGGACTGGCTTGATGCGACGTACGTCCTTACCGCAGATGGAGCGAAGTTCCCACCCCTTCTAGGTACAGGCGGCAACGACGGACGGCTGGAATTCAGCAACAACTTCATGCAGAACGTGGTCTACGCATTGAACATAGATGACCAACGCAACGGGGCTTCGGTGGCTCAGAGTCGTCTCATTGCTGCCTTGTTCAACGAGGGTTCTCCGCAACTCATGAAGAAGCGTTCGACGGGGTTCTACAATCCTGGAAGCGTGGGGGGTGCCAACGCATCCGTGGGGTTCAACGATGATGCACTGACCAACCCCTGGGACTACGTGTTCATGTTCGAAGGTGTCCTTCTGTTCGCCGGCGCGGCAGCTCGGAGACTGTCATCGCAAACATCGTCCAAAGCGATATTCCCATTCACCGTAGACAGTTCCGCTGCCGGGTATGGAACGTCCGCAGACTCCGAATATGGGGACTCTTCTAGGGCCGAGTTCTGGGCTCCCCTATGGGACCAACCCACCAAAATCCAGGAATTGGATCACCTGGTTTCGGAGGGGCGCGCCCAGATGGGGAGGCGCCAGGGAGCAAATGGAACGGACTTTGCCAGAGCAGTCATCGGCCTGGGGACGGAGCGCGGGGTTCGGCAGTTTCAGCGATACGGATTCATGGTACGGAACGGATTGGCGTATCTGGCCGCTCCATTGGGTCGATTCTACACCCCGGACCACGAGGCATCGGAGCGTGCCAACCTCGCCGACGTACTGTTCGATCTGGATGTGTGGCTGAACAGTCTTCGGCGCAACGCGTCCGGTAATAGAGGGCCGGCCGGCCTTGGCACAGTCCTGAGGCAGGTCGAGGATGCAATCATAGAGTTTTGCCAACGAGGAAGACCGCACGAGCTTCAGAATGTGTTGATCGCAGTGGGACGCGCCGAGCGGTGGGTGGCGGTCTCGGGGCTGCGGGAAAACGTCAGCCCACTCAGCAATCTCTCGCCTAAGTGGTTTGATCAAGCCAATGATGACTCCGTCGAATTCAGGGCGGCCAAGGCTATGTCATCTATCCTTCAGGAGCCGACTTCAGGAATAGGCCCAATCAGGTGGAACTTGGAGCCCGTTAGAGTGCCTCAGCGACGCTTAGAGTGGGCTACGGACAGCACATCGTTCGTATGGACCGGGGGTGATCCGTTGGCCAACATGCTTGCCGTGCTGGAACGCCGTTGCATTGAAGGAAAGATGCACGGTATTCAGAGTCGCCACCCGCCACTTAACGCAGCGTACTCGGCCAATTTGAGTGACATCGTGTCATTCCTGAACGGTAATGTAGATGATCAGCGCATAGCTGACCTCTCATTGCCGCTGTCATTCGTTCACTACTGGCAGCGCCCAGCGCCGAACAATTTCCAGCAGGAACCGCCGGTCGATTTGCCGGTTGCGTACGCGGCGATGAAGCTGACGTTGCTGACCGGAGAATTCAAGTGCCTGGAGTTCGGTCCTGGTGTGGACATCGCCATGGAGCCATCCATGCTGGCGATGCTGCGCGCGGGTAGAGTGAGCAGCGCTTATCGGGTGGCATGTAGGCGTCTGAGCGCGTCGGGACTACGACCTTTGTCAGAAGCCCCTGGCATAAGTGATGGATCAAAGCAGGGGCGACGGATAGCGGCGGCGTTGTTGTTTCCACTGGACGAGGGTGCATACTGTGCCCTTGCTCATCGTGCACTGCGCAAGCCGAACGGACGCGAAACCGGATAAAGTGGCCGAACAATAATCAGGAGGTTCTTGAACATGACGATTGATTGGAAGCAAATGGACGGTGTTCCACGCCTCCTAATGGAGGCTGAGCTGAGACCAGTACAGGGTACGCGGTTCCAGCCCACGGGTTTTCCTGATCTTGGTGCTGCTACGTATGAAGCCGTCGGCAAGGTCGATATGGTATTGGTCGAGTCGGCGCAGTCCATGGCCAATCGAATGGAAGCCGTTTGCTGGGACGAAGAGAACGAGTCTCCGCCCTCCGTACTCAATGGAATGCCTTACGTCTCAGTGGCCCTATGGGACAGTGGCAGCTCCACCAATTCGATCCTGGAAGCTCACAGGCTCAACTCCCCCTACATCATGCGTGATGAGGATTTCGCGGCCAAAATCCGGGATGAGGCAGGGCTACCAGGTCGAAAAGAGAAGGAAGAGGTCGGAGAGTTTAATCGTGCGGCCCTTGCCAAGGCGGTGTTCAAGTATGACCCAGGCTCCGTGCTGCATGGGGTCTTCTTGGAAAAGCTGCTCGGACTCGCCCGGCTCCAGCGCTGCCTGTCCGGGTTCGTAGAGGCCTGCAACTCCAATGTTGCGGACAGCGGCGGCGTCAAGAACGACCGGATCGCTCCCTCGCCAGGGTCTTTGAGGCAGATAGGTTTGGAGGTTAGCGCTGCGGAAGGTTACGGCAACGTTCCATTCCACCGTACAGAATACACCGCTGAGCTTATCACCGCCTACTTCAACCTGGATTTGGCGCAGATTCGGGCCTATGGGTTGGGCGAGAGTGCAGAGCGGTTCCTGGTCACATTAGCGTTGTGGAAGGTGCGTAAGTTCTTGGAAACTGGGTTGCGACTGCGGACGGCTTGCGACCTGGATGTTTGCGGCGGCCTGAATGTCACGCGGCCTCAAGGGTTCGACGTACCGCTAACATCAGATCTGACGGCCAGTCTCCCAAGGCTCATAGAGGCGTGCGCCTCCGAAGGGTTGTTCGCAGACCCCCCCGTAACGCAGCTTACGTTCGAGAAGAAGGGCAAGTAGTCTGCCGTGGTTGCGATCAAATTCACGTTCACGGCCAACCGCTACCATGCCACCCAGTGGGGCAGGCATGTCAATGAAGGTGTGTTGGAGTGGCCGCCGTCTCCGTGGAGGATTCTACGGGGCATCGTCGCGACTTGGCATCGCACACTGCCCGACATCCCAACTGAACGTGTCCGTTCCATACTTGGAGCGCTGGTGTCCGAGTATCCAAAGTTCCACTTACCCGCAGCGTCCACAGGCCACACCCGACACTACATGCCTTACAGCGACGGGACGCGGAAGAGAACGACACTGGTGTTGGACCCGTTCGTGGCAGTTCAACCCAAGAAGTCCCTGTTCGCAATCTGGCCAAACGTCAACTTGGACTCGCAGCAATGGAGTGACCTAGAGCGCATTCTTAGCAGCATGCCGTATCTGGGACGCGCCGAGTCATGGGTGACTGCGGAACTCACATCGAATCATCTCGATCCCAACTCCTATGTTCTGGATAATAGTGCACTTCCGGATAGCGATGTAGAGGTCGTACGGACGCTGGTGCCTAACAACGGCATTGGCCTAGATGAGTTGCAGGTGGAGACGTCTACCCTCAGGAGTAAAGGGCGCATCGACCCGGAAGGTACACACTGGCGTTCGTACGTACGCAGGCGCGACTGCTTCACGTCTTTCCAAACCAAGCGATCACGACGGGCCGCTGGCGGTGAAGATGCGACAGTGATCCGGTTTGCCCTGTCCGGCAAGGTCTTGCCAATGGCCTTCGACACCCTCCGTTGGGGCGAGTTGGCCCGCAAGTGCGCAATGTCCCAGTACGGCAGAAACAATGATGGGGGAGTATCCCAATTCTTGTCAGGCAAGGACCCCTCTGGAACACCGCTAAAGGGACATAGACACAGCTTCTACATGCCAACTGATGAAGATGGCGACGGGAGACTGGATCACCTAACGATTTGGACACCGGGCGGGCTCACTGAAGAAGAGTTTCGAGCCCTCGTATCGATAAGCACTCTCAATCCCGGCCGCAACCTTGAGCCAATTCAGATGGTCTACCAAGGCCACGGCGTCGCCGATGATTTCGTCGGGGTCTCCCGATTATTCAACAGTTCGAGGGTATGGAGGTCACTAACGCCTTACGTCCTGACCCGGCATGTCAAGTTCCGAGGGCCGCTGGATGAGAACGGACGAAAGACGATGGCCGATGGCCCCGAGGAACAGATCGCCCGCGAAGTGTCGTTGCGCTGGTCAGGGGGCCTTAGACTGGTAAGTGTGGCGATCCATAACCAGCGCGATTCTATCGTGCCGATGAAGGAAGGGAGGTCGAATGGGTTTCGACCCTTTGATTTCTTCACTTACAGACGGGGAGGAGGTTCCAATGGCGGAGGGGTATTCAACTTCAAGCTAGAGTTCGACTGTCCGGTTCAAGGGCCTTTGGCGCTGGGCTTCGCTTGTCATCAAGGTCTGGGCATTTTCGTTCCTGAAGGGTCTTAGAAGTATGGCGACTACTACGCTCCCCGACTCCCAATTGCCGGACTTGGTCCCTGCCCGGATGCTCAACGAGTATGCCTACTGCCCACGGCTCGCCTACTTGGAATGGGTGCAGGGCGAGTTCGCCGACAGCGTGGATACTGTTGAAGGCCGCTTCCAGCACCGGAGGGTGGATCGTCCATCGGGAACACTCTCTACCCCTCCCACCAAGGATGCGGAGGATAGGTCTTCAGACGATGAGGATGCCGTGCATGAGACCATCCACGCCCGCTCAGTTCTGGTGTCCGACCATGCGCTAGGCGCGATTGCACGCATTGACTTGGTAGAAGGGGAGGGCAGCCTTGTCACCCCGGTGGACTACAAGCACGGCAAGGCTCCCGACTTGCCGGAAGGGGCTTGGGAGCCGGAACGAGTCCAGGTGTGCCTACAGGGACTGCTCCTACGCGCCAACGGCTACACCTGCAATGAAGGAATGCTCTACTTTGTCGAGTCCCACCACCGAGTACCTGTTCCCTTCGACGATGCCCTGGTTGCCCGGACACTCGAACTGCTGTCGGACATCAGGGATATGGCTAGATCTGGGCAAATCCCACCCCCTTTGGTGGACAGTCCCAAGTGTCCCAGATGTTCCCTGGTAGGCATCTGCCTCCCCGACGAGGTGAACTTCATATCAGCCAATGGTCAGACCGTCAGGGCAGATGATGTCCGCCGTCTGACGCCAGCAAGGGATGACGCAATCCCTGTTTACGTGCATTCCCAGGGGGCAGTTGTAGGTAAGTCGGGCGACCAGTTGGAAGTGAAGCAAAAGGGACAGGTCTTGCAGAGAGTTCGCTTGATGGAAGTCTCCAATTTGTCCCTCTTCGGCAATGTCCAGGTCACCGCCCAAGCTCTTCGGGAACTATGCAACCGAAACATACCAGTCTGCCACTTCACCTATGGTGGCTGGTTCAACGGCATCACCACAGGAATGAGCCACAAGAACGTGGAATTGCGCTCCCGCCAATACTTGGGGGCAATGGCTACCGAAACAGCCTTGACCATATCAAGGCAGATAGTCTTCGGAAAGATAAAGAACTGCCGGACTCTCCTGCGCCGGAATCATCGGGACCCTCCCGTTGCCATCTTGGCAGAGTTGAACCGCCTAGCCGACAGCGCACGAAACGCGGCTTCCGTGGATACACTTCTGGGGATCGAAGGAGCTGCGGCCCGGACCTACTTCTCCGAGTTTGAAGGTATGATCAAGTCTGATTCCTTGGAGTTCGACTTCCATGGACGCAACCGGCGTCCTCCTAGAGACCCGGTAAACGCTGTTCTCTCGTTTCTCTACGCCATGCTGATCAAGCAAGCCACGGTAACGGCTTTGGCCGTGGGGTTTGACCCTTACCTGGGCTTCTATCATCAGCCCAAGTACGGAAAGCCAGCGCTATCTTTGGATATGGTGGAGGAGTTCAGGCCCCTGATTGCCGACTCCGTGTGCCTGACCCTCATCAACAACGGAGAGTTGGGAGCGGAACACTTCATAGTACGGGGAGACGCTGCGGCACTGACTCAGGCCGGTCGCCGCAAAGTCATCGAAGCTTGGGAGCGACGTATGGATACGTTGGTTACACACCCGCTATTCGGGTACTCGGTCAGCTACCGACGCATCCTGGAGATCCAAGCACGGCTGCTCTCGCGGCACTTGCTGGGCGAGCTGCCTGCGTACCCCGTATTCAGGACGAGGTAGACATGCGCAATCGATTCTTGGTGTGCTACGATGTGTCCGATCCCAAACGCCTGAGTCGGACGTACAAGAAGATGACCGGGTTCGGCGAGCCAGCACAATACTCTGTATTCATTTGTGACCTGTCGCCGAAGGAAAGGGTATTGCTGGAAGTCGCACTCACGGAGATTCTGAACCTGAAGGAGGATCGAGTGTTGATAGTGGACATGGGACCTTCCGAGGGCCGAGGAAGTGAGAGTGTTACGATCTTGGGGAATGCTCGTGAAATGCCCCGGCGGTCAGTGGTGATTGTGTGAATAACAAGAGGTCTGAACCCGTCGACGAGAGGTCCAGAGGTGATGTAATCCCCTTGCACCTCTCGCAGCAAATCAACCAAGAGTCGTCCCGTTTTGGTTGGTTTGGATGGGAGCAGTTGCAAATTACCGCACCGTCAGCTCAAAAGGTTCACGATTCGGGCGCAAAGAGGCCGAATTTAGTGGCAAATAGCTCCTTCCATCGCTGAAAGGCGATGGCCCCATTGAAGCACGAGGGCAACGTCTTCCCTGCTCAGGCCATAGGTACCTTCCATCGCTGAAAGGCGATGGCCCCATTGAAGCTAGTAGATCGGCTTGTCTACCCCTACCACGGCCCGGCGGCCTTCCATCGCTGAAAGGCGATGGCCCCATTGAAGCAGCGTCACAGGAAATGAGCTAGTCCTCCGCCGAGGTACCTTCCATCGCTGAAAGGCGATGGCCCCATTGAAGCGGGCCGGATTCTCCGCCGACGATGACCCAAGAGATCGACCTTCCATCGCTGAAAGGCGATGGCCCCATTGAAGCATACCCGTCAGAAGTCAACAGGTCCCGATGCTGCTGCCTTCCATCGCTGAAAGGCGATGGGCCCCATTGAAGCACTTCCCAGCCCGCCCGCTTCAGCAGCCCTACAAAGCCTTCCATCGCTGAAAGGCGATGGCCCCATTGAAGCTACCAGGTCGACTACTTCATTCGTCCGGTCCTGAATCCTTCCATCGCTGAAAGGCGATGGCCCCATTGAAGCCAGCCGAATCCGCCCCCGGCGCGCGTCCGGCTCTTCGGCCTTCCATCGCTGAAAGGCGATGGCCCCATTGAAGCGACTGTGACAGAACCCTGTCGCCCGCGTAGAGATACACCTTCCATCGCTGAAAGGCGATGGCCCCATTGAAGCGTGGCTGGCCCATAGCCGCCCGTCCCCAGCTGTAGCGCCTTCCATCGCTGAAAGGCGATGGCCCCATTGAAGCTTGATGGCCGCTTTCTGGGCGGGCTTGAGATCCACGCCTTCCATCGCTGAAAGGCGATGGCCCCATTGAAGCTCACCCCTGTTTTCAGGCCTCTAGTAAGGGCTTGCCTACCTTCCATCGCTGAAAGGCGATGGCCCCATTGAAGCTACAGCACCGGCTTTTTCGCGGTGTTTACCGATCAGCCTTCCATCGCTGAAAGGCGATGGCCCCATTGAAGCTCGTCCACCCGCCACACACCCCCATCAAGATAAACCCCCTTCCATCGCTGAAAGGCGATGGCCCCATTGAAGCGGTCTGAGTGAGCGTGTCGATGGTGCCAAGGCTGCGGCCTTCCATCGCTGAAAGGCGATGGCCC
Source organism: Dehalococcoidia bacterium (assembly GCA_965207995.1). Taxonomy (GTDB): domain Bacteria; phylum Chloroflexota; class Dehalococcoidia; order SHYB01; family SHYB01; genus DAOUKH01. The sequence goes on from OZ242299.1 coordinate 619,806, forward strand.
CATTGAAGCTCGGTAGCGGCGACCGTCTCCCCGCCGTCAATTGCCCGCCTTCCATCGCTGAAAGGCGATGGCCCCATTGAAGCACCGGAGGGGGTAGGAATGAACATCCTCCCTGGCTGCCTTCCATCGCTGAAAGGCGATGGCCCCATTGAAGCCGTATCGGACTTCGTCCTGGGCAAGCCTGGCCTCAACCTTCCATCGCTGAAAGGCGATGGCCCCATTGAAGCTTAATGTCGTCGACCGAGAGGGTGGCGCGCCCTGTGCCTTCCATCGCTGAAAGGCGATGGCCCCATTGAAGCTGGCAATCGCCACAGGCTCCCGCGCCGCCGGTTCCAACCTTCCATCGCTGAAAGGCGATGGCCCCATTGAAGCCATCATCTCGCGGCGCTGTTCGCTGTGGTGGGCCAGCCTTCCATCGCTGAAAGGCGATGGCCCCATTGAAGCCTGGCTGATGGTTCCGTCTGCGGACCTTCCCGACGCCTTCCATCGCTGAAAGGCGATGGCCCCATTGAAGCGTGAACGTGCTTATCATGCCATGCTGTCGGGACGTGCCTTCCATCGCTGAAAGGCGATGGCCCCATTGAAGCGCGGTGGCCTCCTGCCTCTCTAGACAGTCTGCCCAAACCTTCCATCGCTGAAAGGCGATGGCCCCATTGAAGCCCATTTCAGTTGTCCTCCTTGTGTTTTTGGGTTTGGGTCCTTCCATCGCTGAAAGGCGATGGCCCCATTGAAGCGCCGGGACCTTCACCAACTCGTCGATCCGCCAAGTGCCTTCCATCGCTGAAAGGCGATGGCCCCATTGAAGCCTGGAAGAGATCAAGACGCTCAAGACGCTGGAGCTGAACCTTCCATCGCTGAAAGGCGATGGCCCCATTGAAGCTAGTGCGGGGCGCCACGCGCCTGGACCTCCACGCCCCAGCCTTCCATCGCTGAAAGGCGATGGCCCCATTGAAGCTAGTGCGGGGCGCCACGCGCCTGGACCTCCACGCCCCAGCCTTCCATCGCTGAAAGGCGATGGCCCCATTGAAGCCGCTTCAGCTCCGTCACGTCCATCGTGGGGTTGCCCACCTTCCATCGCTGAAAGGCGATGGCCCCATTGAAGCGGCTCTTGACCACGCCGACACCGACGACGAGGGTGCGGCCTTCCATCGCTGAAAGGCGATGGCCCCATTGAAGCCCGGCATTCCGCGCGCCCTGGTGCATGCGTCTGTACTTCCTTCCATCGCTGAAAGGCGATGGCCCCATTGAAGCTGTTCTCATGATCATCGCGCACCGAGCTGGCCCAGGGGGACCTTCCATCGCTGAAAGGCGATGGCCCCATTGAAGCTGCCGAAGCCCGCGACGCGCCTGTGCTGATCCTCGACGACCTTCCATCGCTGAAAGGCGATGGCCCCATTGAAGCGGTGCACTAGCTCAACCATCGGCAGCGTCGTCATGGTGCCTTCCATCGCTGAAAGGCGATGGCCCCATTGAAGCGTGGCCCACTGCGAAGTCAACAACGAGTCCTTCCTCCGGCCTTCCATCGCTGAAAGGCGATGGCCCCATTGAAGCCCTATACATGGTCTCGTACACCGCCTCGGCTGTGTACCCCTTCCATCGCTGAAAGGCGATGGCCCCATTGAAGCAGCGTCGTCCCCGCCCCCACGGTGAGCTGGCCCGTGGACCTTCCATCGCTGAAAGGCGATGGCCCCATTGAAGCAAGGCGTTCAGCAGAGGGCCAAGGGCCGATAGCAACCCTTCCATCGCTGAAAGGCGATGGCCCCATTGAAGCACGGAGGGCGACCTCGCGTCGTGCTACGTCCCGGCCCACCCTTCCATCGCTGAAAGGCGATGGCCCCATTGAAGCGACGACACCAGCTGGGCGGGCACCGAGGTGACCGTGACCTTCCATCGCTGAAAGGCGATGGCCCCATTGAAGCTGCGATCAGCGTCCTTCTGCGACCCTGATCGGGTGCTCGTGCGGCAGGACGACGACCTTCCATCGCTGAAAGGCGATGGCCCCATTGAAGCGCGCCCGTGGAAGATGAACCGGCCCTGCGTCTCCGTGGCCTTCCATCGCTGAAAGGCGATGGCCCCATTGAAGCTGCAACCGCTCATTGGTCATCCTCTCGGCTTTGTCGAGATCCTTCCATCGCTGAAAGGCGATGGCCCCATTGAAGCACGTTGGCGACCGGGTATTCGACCCGACGGACAAGTCCTTCCATCGCTGAAAGGCGATGGCCCCATTGAAGCGTCATCCACTATGAGCAAATCATTGGCAACGCTGACCCTTCCATCGCTGAAAGGCGATGGCCCCATTGAAGCGAGAAGTTGGCTGACAAGTTAGACCAGTGGGCGGAGGAGCCTTCCATCGCTGAAGGGCGATGGCCCCATTGAAGCTCCCAGCCGACGAAGACGTAGCTGTCTCATCCCTCAATTGCATCCAAATCGACAGCCCATGAGAAGCGGACTTTGTTGTGTCGATTGGAAGACGGATAACTCGAACATCTCATAGGCGAGGATGCTCTTCACCTCGGGGAAGCCGTAGCTGATCCGCCCGATGTAGGGGCCGATCACGTCCGAGCAGAGGAACTGGCACTGGATGAGATAGGTGAGGTACTGGTCGAAGGCGCGCTCCAGGTCGTCGGGGAGCGGCTCCATTTCCTTCCAGGCGATGTCGCGGCCCGCGTACCAGCGGCGCGACAGGGCCTCCTCGACCAAGGCCGGCGTCTCGTCCGACCATACCTCGTACTTGTACTCGATCTCGCGGTGCCCGCCCCACTTCGGCGACATCTTCTCGCGCAAATCCACCGGCAGCAGCGGGTACGACTTCACGTAGCGGACCTGCGTCAGGTGCGGCTCGCCGACTTCGGGCGGGTCGCCGATGTGGCTGACCTCGTTGACCGCGCTCCACGTCAGGCCGCGCTCGTCGACCCGCGCCTTCATGCCCCACGCCGTCCAGATGCCCTCGCTCAGCGGCTTGCCGATCCAGTCGCTGAACCGCCCCTCGCGGATCTTGATCGCCTGCGGGTGCTGGTCGAGCTTCTCGGCGATCTCCTCCGCGGTGGGCAGGGAGTCGATCTCGATGGGGCGCGTGCGGTAGATGTCGACGCGCTGGGGCTCGCGCTTGCGTTCGGCCATGACTCTATCCCGCCGGCGGCGCCTAGAAGGGGGCCTCGCGCGGCAGGAGGCACGTGTCCCAGCGGGGCACGCCGGCGAGCTCCATCCGTTTCAGGTAGTTCTCGACGACCACCGCCCAGAACTCGCGGTAGGCCTCCCAGCCCTTCTCCATGTTCGCCGTGCCGCCGGCGGCGAGCACCGCCCACGGCTCGATCAGGCTGGGCGCGATGAGCAGGTTGAAGCCCGTCGCGCCGGCCTCGCCGACCGCGGCCAGGTAGTTCACCAGCTCAAAGGCCTCGTCGCGCCTGTCCTTCGGCGCATTCTCCAGGAAGTACTTGAGGTGCAGCGTGCCGTAGGAGACGTGCCGCGCCTCGTCTTGCATCACCCGGCGGAAGATCTGCTTGTCGCAGTTGTTGCGGCCCAGGAACTCGCCGAAGCGGAAGAGGTCGAGCACCACCGCCTCGCCGAGGATCTGCACGTGATAGGAGTAGGCCAGGAAGTCCATCCAAGGCCGCGACGGCGTCACCTTCCGCGTCGTCTCCGACGGCAGCGCCGTCGTCTCCGGCGTCGTCTGCAGGATGCCCTCCGCCGTCGGGTCGACGCCGGGGCCGCCACCGTTGGCGAACATCCGCTTGACGAAGACCTCCATGTGCCGCGACTCGTCGACGCACTGCGTCGAGAGGAACATCCGCGCCTCCGGGAAGGAGGGGTCCATCCGCGACATGTAGGTGGGCAGATTGTCCGTGGGGGTGAACTCGACGGCGTGGAGGAAGCAGACGAACTGGCAGACCGAGCGCTCCAACTCCTCCGGCAGCGGCTCGAGGTCGCCCCAGGGGATGTCGCTCGTTGCGCTCCACTGCCGCGACAGCGCCTCGTCGAGCAGGCTCTCGAGGTTGTCCGACCAGACCTCGTACTTGTTGCCCATCTGGTAGGCGAAGCGCGGGTCGGAGGCCGCGAAGGCGACCTCGCGGTCGGCGCCGGCGCCCTCCTCCGGTATCAGGTCGGGGCGGGCGCGGTTCGTCTCGAAGAACGTCACCCCGCGCCGCGTCGGCTCGAACTGCCGCCCCCACGACCCCCACGACTCCCCGCCGATCGGGTCGTCGGTGAACCACGGGCCGGGCTCGTAGTCGCCCGCCCGCCACCGCTTCACCTGCGGCAGATTCAGAATCCGCTCCGTCGACTCCGCAAGAGTAGGTGGGCTATACGCCATCAGCCGCGCTCCCTTTAGAAAACTCCCGCGCCGGGGTCTGTCTAGCATACGGTGCGCGCGGGCGCGGCGGTAGGGGGCAGAGGACTCTGTTTGACGGCGAAGAACGCATGTGCTACCTTCCGTAGATGATGACGGTTGGACGCCATAAGGCCATCGCGATACGAGTGAACCTCGGCCCGAGAATTGAACCATGGTTGTAGAGGTCACTCACATTGGTTTCAGCGATGAGTCTCACTGGAACGAGAGTAGATATCGTAGTCTCGCTCTCATTACTCTCGATAAGGCCAACCTCGCCGAGCTCGTAGCCGCGTCACGGCAACTCCTGGCTCAATCGAGCCTCAGAGAGTTTTCGTGGAAGGAATTACGTAGTGACAACCGCCGTACTGCAGCAGAACGACTTTGCTCCTTTGCAGTCGACTATGCTTGCAAGGGGAAGCTCCGAATTGACATCCTCATCTGGGACATTCAAGACTCCCGTCACAAAATCCAAGGCAGGGATGATACTGCAAACCTTGCGCGCATGTATTACCGCCTCATTTCGCATGTGATAAGGAACCGCTGGCCCAGCGGATCCATCTGGCAACTGTTCGTGGATGAACGTAATGACATCGATTGGCAGGAACTAGAAAGTTATCTGCCGTCGCGCCCCAAAAGAAACAGGGACCAGGGACAGCTACTTCAGAGGGCCAGCCAGTACTACAAACCTCGGGTTGAACAGGCAGTGTCGGCAAACGCACCGCTAGTTCAAATCGCAGACTTGTTCGCTGGCCTTGCCGCCTTTTCGTGGAACGAGCATGCGGCATACGAGAGATGGAAAGGCCAGTCTGACATGTTCTCGCTGATGTTCAGCGATGCAAAGCCTTCGGAGCTATCGAAGAGTCAGACCCACAAGGCCCGCACACTCCTGCATTTCACAACTTATTGCAAGCCAAGGATCGACATTAGCCACAAGGCCGGAGAGGGCCTTCGAACTCCTGTCCCAAAGAGCCCGATTAACTTCTGGCGCTACGTACCACAGCACGAGAAAGACAAGGCGCCGCTACGGCATCAATCGTCTTCCGATAATCGTCTTCGTGGATACCGTCGAATGGGATAACTGGTACCTCCACGTGCCTTGGCGGAGAATATCGCCCCCCCACCACGACACCCGCCCCTTCCCCATCCCCACCCACGCGCAGCCCTAGCCTCGTTCTCCCCCCGGAGACCTTGCAAATGCGGCCGCGGGCTGCGTTGACGTTGGCACACCCCTCCCGGCCCCCCGCCCTCACCCCTGCCTCTCCCAGCGGAAGAGGGGGCAGGGCGCCCCACCCCACCCGTCTTTCAGCTTGCCCACGCCTCCTCTCGCTGTTGCCGCCGCTTCCGATACCACGTAACATCTGCCCATATCCGGCGAGGCCGCCCTCCGCGGCCCGAAAGGAAGCGTCATGGCCAAGATCGAGCTCCTCGACCCCACCGGCGTCATGCCCGCGGTCAAGAAGACCGAGACCCCCACCCTCGACACCATCGACGGCAAGCGCATCGGCTTCCGCGTCGACTGGGCCAACTTCGACATCTTCTGCAACGAGGTCGACGCCCACCTCAAGGAGAACTACGAGCCCCTCGAGGTCAGGCACTACTACCCCACCAGCCGCAGCCAGACCGACGCCGCCGGCGCGAAGGAGTTGTCCGACTTCGTCGACAGCGTCGACGCCGTCGCCGTCGGCCTCGCGGCCTGAGGCTCCTGCACCGCGTGGAGTGTCCACGACACGATTAGCGTCAACGAGCAGGGCAAGCCGACCGTCCTCATGGTCACCTCCGAGTTCGTCAAGCTGGCCGAGAGCCTGCTGCGCGCCCGCAACCGCAGCGACATCCCCATGGTCGTCCTGCCCCATCCCTTCGAGCCGCTGCCCAAGGACGACATCAAGGCGCTGGCCAAGGAGAAGTACGAGGCCGTCGCCAGGGCGCTGACCGACGGCGAGACCAGCGCCTAGGAGGCCCCGATGTCCGACCCCACCCTGACGGCGGAGGTCGTCGCCCTCGACGACGACTCCATCGAGGCCGTCTATGAGCGCGCCGCCGACCTCGGCTGGATCGACGGCCTCCCGATCATCCCGCCGACGCCCGACCGCGTGAAGCGGATGATGGCCGGCGTCAACCGCGGCCCACAGGACAACGTCGCCAACATCCCGCCCAACAACGCCCCGGCGACCATCGAGAAGATCGCGATCAACGCCGTCATGGCGGGCTGCAAGCCGGAGTACATGCCGGTCGTGGTCAGCGCCCTTGAGGCCTGCGCCGACCCCCAGTTCAACCTTTACGCGCTCAACACCACCACCAGCAGCGTCGGCCAGTTGGTCATCGTCAACGGCCCCATCCGCAACGAGCTGGAGATCAACTGCGGCTACAGCGTCTTCGGCGGGGCCAACGCCCGCGCCAACACCACCATCGGGCGTGCCGTGCGCCTGGTCATGCGGAACGTCGGCGGTTCCATCGAGGGCATCGTCAGCAAGAGCACCATGGGCAACCCCCTGCGCATCACCGGCTGCGTCGGCGAGTGGGAGGAGCAGAGCCCCTGGCCGGCGCTCAGCGTCCAGCGGGGCCTCGCGGAAGGCCAGGACGCCGTCACCGTCTTCGGCGCGCAGGGCACCCTCAACCTCCAGGACGTCGCGTGCAAGACGGCGGCGGGCCTGCTCACCGTCCTCGCGCACTCCATCGACTGCTCGGCCACCAACATGGTGCTCGGCAAGCTGGAGTCGGCGCAGGTGCTACTCGCGCTCTGCCCCGACTTCGCCTACATCGTCGCCCGCGACGGCTGGTCGGTCGAGGACGCGCGCCAGTTCATCTTCGAGCAGACCAGCGCCGTCCCCCTTGACCGCTGGCCCGAAGAGCTGCACGGCCCCATGGAGGAGCGCGGGCGCATCGTCAACGGCGTCGTGCCCATGGCGGCCGACCCCGACCAGTTCCTCATCATCGTCAACGGCGGACTCGGCGGACTCCACGCCATCGCGTGCCACTCCTTCGCGGAGACCGATGCCGTGACCCGCCCCATCGTGCGCTAGCACCCGCTCCCAAGACGAATCCAAAGCCTAGGAGGCAATCATGGCGGACTCGCTGCTCGGCCTGGAAGATAAGGTCTGCCTCGTCACCGGCGCGGGGCAGGGCATGGGCGAGGGGATCGCCACCGTGCTCGCCGAGGCCGGCTGCCACGCGGCAATCGTCGACCTGAACACGGAGCGAGCCGAGCGCGTCGCTGACAAGATCCGCGGCATGGGCCGCCGGGCCATCGCCCTCACCGCCGACGCCCGGTCGGAGGACGCGATACAGCAGATGGTGGAAGACACCGTGTCCGAGCTCGGCGGGCTCGATATCGGCGTCTGCAACATCGGCGGTTTGAGCGAGGAGCGCGCCGCGCTGGTAGTCGAGTCGTCGCTCGCCTTCTGGGACTACGTGGTCGATCAGAACCTCCGCGCGACCTACCTCTGCTCCCGCGAGATGGCCAAGTCGATGATCGGGCGCGAGGTAAAGGGCACCATCATCAACATCGCCTCGATCAGCGGGCTGCGGGCGTCGGCGCGGATCTCGCCCTACGGCGCGTCGAAGGCCGGAATCATGCACTACACCCAGACGCTGGCCATTGAGCTCGCCCAGTACGGCATCCGCGTCAACTGCGTCTCCCCGGCCTCGATCAACACGCCGGAGGCCCTCGGCCACTCCGGACGGACGGAGATGGACGCCTCCGTCATCCCCATCGGGCGCGCGGGGCAGCCGGAGGACATCGGCTACCTCGTCGCCGTCCTCGCCTCCGACCGCGCCGGCTACGTCACCGGCCAGACCATCCACGCCGACGGCGGCCTCAGCTGCACCTCGGCCCGCCCCCAGATGGCGGGCGGCTAGCGCGGCATGCTCGAACGCATCGGGGTCAACCTCACCCTGCGGGAGGACCGCCCGGTCTCCGAGATCGTCGAGTTCGTCCAGCGGCTCGAAGGCGCGGGCTACGACTCGGTGTGGGTCGGGGAGTCGTGGGGCCGCGAGCTCTTCATCATGCTCACCGCGCTGGCGTGCAACACGTCGCGCATCCAGATCGCGGCCGGCATCGCCAACGTCTTCAGCCGCACCCCCGGGCTCGTGGCGCAGTGCGCCGCCACCCTCGACGACGTCTCGAACCAGCGGGCCATCCTCGGCCTGGGCACGAGCGGGGCCAAGGTCATCCGAGACTGGCACGGCGTCCCCTACGACCGTCCAATGCAGCGGACGCGGGAGTACATCGAGATCGTCCGCCTGGCGCTCAGCGGGCAGCGGGTCAACTACGACGGCGATATCTACCAGCTGCGCGACTTCAGGATCGCCACCAAGCCCCCGCGCCCCGACACCCCCATCTTCGTCGCCTCGCTGGGCCCCAAGAACGTCCGGCTCACCGGCGAGCTCGCCGACGGCTGGGCCCCGCTCTACGTCTCGCCCAACTACCTGCCCCAGTGGCGGACCTGGCTCGCGGAGGGCGCGCAACAGTCCGGCCGCGACCCAGGCAACATCGACCTGCGCCCCTACGTCGTCGCCTGCGTGGACGACGACACCCAGGTGGCGCGCAAGCTCATCAAGGGCCACCTCGCCTTCTACATCGGCGGCATGGGCCGTTACTACCGCGACCTCATCGCGAAGTACGGCTACGTCGAGGAGACCGACCGCATCGCCGACCTCTGGTCGAAGTTCGAGCGGGAGGAGGCCGCCGGCGTCGTCACCGACGCCATGGTCGACGAGTTCTGCGCCGGGGGCACCGCGGAGCAGGCCCGCCAAAAGCTCGCCGACCTCGCGGAGAAGGGCCTGGACTCGCCCGTCCTCTACGTCCCCAACCGCTCGCCGATGGAGACGATGCTGCGCACCGTCGACGAGCTGGCGCCGGCGAAGTTCCGCTAGCCCGGCGCCTTGTACCTCCCGTCGTTCCGCCTGACACCACCGGAATCGATCCTGGGGCGGCGCGTCTTCTACGGATGGTGGATCGTCGCCGCCGCCTTCGGCCTGACCTCGATGATCTCGGGGTTCTACTTCCTCGGCTATTCCGCCTTCGTGAATCCCCTCTCCGAGACGTTCGACGTGGGCGTCGACCGCATCGGGCTCGTCTTCGGCATCTCAAGCTCCGTCGCCGCCGTTTTCGGCCTGGCGGCGGCGCGGCTGAGTCCCCGTCTGATGACCTTCGCCGGCGTGCTCATGATGGGCGGCGGCTTCCTGCTGGTGGGACGGGCCGAGTCGTTCCTGCTCTACGCCTTCATCCAGACGGTACTCGTCGCCACCGGCGGCTTCATGGTGGTGATGTACGGCTCGGGGTCGATCATCAACAACTGGTTCGCCAGACGCCGAGGGCTCGCCTTCGCCATCGGCATGACCGGAGTCAGCTTCGGCGCCGTCCTGGTCAACCTGACGCAGTTCCTCATCGACAAGATCGGATGGCAAGACGCGACGCTGATCCTTGGCGGGATCGTGCTCGCCGTGGGCCTCCCGCTGGCCGCGATCATGCGGGCGCGCCCCGAGGACGAAGGGCTGCTGCCCGACGGGGACCCGCCGCGCCCCGGCGTCACCGCGCCCGCGGCGCGGGCCGCACCTACCTCGCCCGCCTATGCCGGTTTCACCCTGCGGGAGGCCCTGTCCACGCGGGTCTTCTGGGTGATGAGCGCCGCCTTCCTGGCGCGGAACTTCGTCACCACCGGCTTCGGCTTCTGCTTCATCCCCGCCATCGAAAACAAGGGCTTCACCGCCGCCGCCGGCGCATCGGTGCTGATCGTCTTCGCCGTGATGACCGTGCCCAGCCGGCTGACCTCGGGCTACCTTGGCGACCTCTGGCGGCGCAACGTCGTCGCGGGCGTGATGATGGCGGGCATCGCGGCGTCGATGCTGATCATGGTCTGGGCGGAGACGCTGGCCGTCATCATCATCTTCCTCTTCATCTACGGCTCCTTCTGGGGCGGGATCGGCGGCGCCATGTCGATGGCCCTCCGCGGCGAGTTCTTCGGACGCCGGAACTTCGCCGCCATCGCCAGCGTCACCACGCTCGTCATCGGGCTCGGCGAGATCGCGGGCCCGACCGTCGCCGGACGCATCTTCGAGGAGACCGGCTCCTTCCAACTGGCCTTCGTCGCCTTCGCCATCGCCGCCCTCCTCTCCGCCATCGCCCTCCTCTCCCTCCGCCCCCCGCGGCGCCAACGAAATCGGCCAACAGACTAACGCTGCTTGACGATACTTCTATGCTCTATTAATAGAATCAAGAGGTTGGGCTGCGATGAACTTCCAGATCGGCGGCAAGCAATATGAGGTGGCGCGGGAGGACGTGCTGAACGCCACGCGCGGCCGGATGCCCGAGACCGCCGACGGGCGGCACAAGTACTTCGTCAAGCTCCACGGGCGCCACTACCCCATCAAGCAGGTCGTCCAACTGACCACCGGTCTGAAGCCGCTTGAATTCACCTCGCAATACGCGCTTGGAATCCTCACCGCGCTGGACTTCGACATCTCCGATCGTTCCTCTCTCGGTCCGGCGTCTCCCGGCGACTCCAATGGCGGACAAGCACTGCGGCTTCTCGTCGTATTCGAGACCGATGAGGACGGCTGGGAAGTAGCAAGCTGCCCGACCCTGCCGGGCTGTCACAGCCAGGGCCGGACGAGAAGCGAAGCGCTAGCGAACATCCAGGAGGCCATCAGAGGCTACCTCGCGAGCATGCGCGAGCATGGCCTGCCCACTCCTCCCTCTTCAGAATTTGAAGTCTTGGACATGACCGCGTAGTGGCCCGCTTGCCTGTGCTATCGGGCGACGAGTTCGTCCGGACAGTCGCCAAGATCGGATTCGCCCTCGACCGCACCGAGGGCAGCCACATGATCTTGCTAGGGCGGACGGGAAGGAGGCTCTCCGTCCCACGGCACAAGGAGCTAGGCCGCGGCTTGCTGCGGGCGCTGATCCGAGACGCCGGCCTGACGCGGGAAGAGTTCCTCGACCTGCTCCGTTAGACCCTCCTCTCCCTCCGCCCCCCGCGGCGGCGTTGACCCCGCCCCGCACCGGCCGCTAGGGTGGCCGCGTTATGCGCGTCGAGCGGCTCGCCGTCACCACCATCGACCTGCCCATCGACCTCGACCTGGGCGCGAGGTACGGCACGCTGTCCACCCTGCGCTACGTCGTCGTCGGCCTGACCGGCACGGGCGGCGAGCGCGGCGTCGGCTTCACCTTCGCCATGCGGCCCGGCGGCGGCGACGCCGTCGCCCGCACCGTCGCGGCGGTCGAGGGCGCCGTCGTGGGGCTCGACCCCGCCGACACCGACGCGAACTGGGACGCCCTGCGCGCCGAGGTCGAGCGCGTTACGTCGGCGGAAGGAGGCGCGCCGGACGATTCCGAGGGGACCGCGGCAGCGTCCATGTCGGCGCTCGACGTCGCTCTCTGGGACCTGCTCGGCAAGGCCGAGGGCGCGCCCGTGCACCGCCTCCTCGGCGCGCAGCGGGAGACCGTCCCCACCTACGCCAGCTACGACATGTGGGAGTCCGTCCCCGACCGCGACGCCGCCCGCGCCGCCAAGGCGTTCGTCGACGGGGGCTTCGACGCCGTCAAGGTCCGCACCGGCGGCTCCAGAGACCCCGACGCGGAGGCCCGCCGCGTCGCCATCGTGCGCGAGGCCATCGGCCCCGACGTGCAGCTCATGTACGACGCCCTGCAGTACTACACCGAGGACGAGGCCGTCGCCATCGCCCGCGCCCTCGAGCTCTACGACCTGACCTGGGTCGAAGACCTGCTGCCGGAGCGGAACGTCGAGGGCTACGCCCGCGTCCGCGACGCCGTCGGCGTGCCCATCACCACCGGCGAGAGCACGCGCTTCCCCGAGGGGCTGCGGCGGCTCGTCGAGGCCGGCGCCGTCGACATCCTCATGATCGACGGCAAGGAGGCGGGCGGCATCACGCCGTGGATGCGAGTGGCGCGGGAGGCGGGCGGCCTGCCCATCGTCAGCCACATCATGCCCGAGATCAGCGCCCCGGTCATCGCCGCGCTCCCCAACGGGATGATTCTCGAATGGTTCCCGTGGAGCTTCGGCCTTTTCGAGACGCCCCCGGCCGCCGAGCGCGGCCGCTACCGCCTCCCCGCCGAGCCGGGCTTCGGCCTGCGCTACCGCCCCGACCTCCTCGCCCGCCTGTTCGGCTAGCGCCGAGGGCCTAGTAGCCCTTCTCCTTGTCCACCACGTGGCGCATGGGCTCGCCGTCGATGTAGCGGCGGAGGTTGGCGGCGAACTCCTTGGCTACCTGGTAGCCGTAGTCGGTGACCGAGGCCGACGCGTGGGGCGTGATGATCACGTTGTCGAGGTCCCAGAGCGGGCTGTCCTTGTCCAGCGGCTCGTTCTCCACGACGTCGAGCGCCGCGCCGGCGATCTCGCCGCTCTTCAGCGCCTCCGCCATCTCCGCCTCGACGACCTGCACCCCCCGCGCGATGTTGATGAAGACGGCGGTCTCCTTCATCGCCCGGAACTCCGCCGCCCCGATGATGTCGATCGTCTCCGGTATCGACGGCAGGGCGAGGACGACGTAGTCCGACTCCCCGAGCATCTCGTGGAGCCCGTCGGGGCCGTAGAGCTGGTCGACGTAGGGCGGCGGGTCGCCCGCCGAGCGTTTGTTGGCCAGGACGCGCATGTCCAGGCCCTTGCACAGCTTGGCCACCTCGCTGCCGATGCGCCCCAGGCCGATCACGCCCACCGTCCGGCCCGCGACCATCATGCTGCGGCTCCGCTGCCAAAGGTGGCTCTGCTGGTTGATGACGTAGCCGCGGATCCCCTTCGAGAAGACGATGATCATGCCCAGCACGTACTCGGCGATGGCGTGGGAGTTGAAGCCGCCCATGTTGGTGAGAATGATGGGGTTCTCCCACACGCCGGAGCCGCGGTCCTCGAAGTACTGCTCGATGCCCGCGCCGATGTTCTGCACCCAGCGGAGCTTGGGCGCCCGCGCGACCGCGTTGTGGGGCAGGACCAAGGCCACGATGACCTCGGCCTCGGCCATCGCTTCGAGCATGCCGTCGGGCAGCTCCTCGTTTTCCGGCGGGCCGGCGAGCCCGGCGTGCCGCGCCTGCCGCCGCTCCACCGACTCGTAGTACGGGACGCGCGTAACATCCGCCTCGGGGCAGACCTCGCGGATCACCTCCACGGCATCCTCCCCAAGCATCGGCGCGACAACCAGCACATTAACCCGGCGCATGACCCCTCCTCCACCGGACTATCGCGGCTAGGGTAGCCACGCCCGCCGCCCCCGTCCACCGCCGCGCCCCGCCGGGGACCCGTGCAGCGTTGCCACCTTCGGGCGGCAAGCTCGCGGCGGGGCAGCCAGTGGATGATTGCCACTGACATCGCTATATTGCCTATGTGCGATGCACTCGCTAGGGTTCGACCGAACATATGGAGGCTCTATGCCGCGCAGCGACCTTCCATTCGGTAGTGAATTCTCCCCCGCCCAGGTCGAACTTCCCGCGCTCCTAGAACTGGCCTCGGAGCACGGGCCGGACTGGAAGTCCTTCGAGGCATCTGTGCGGGACCGGTACTTGGCCGGCCACAAGACTTCCAACTACAACAGAAATAAGCTCGCCAACAACACCAAGCTCTCCCTCCGCGCCTATGGCCTCATCGGCGAGGATGACACTACGCTAACTGAAGTAGGCCAGGCTTTGCACGGTCTGCGACACGACGAGGCTGCCCTCTATAGAGCGTTTGCTCAACACATTCTGAAGAACCGCCAAGGCATGAACTTCGTGCAGTGCATCCTCGACATGCAGGCCGCCGGGGAGAACATCAACCTCAATGCGCTGCGCCGCGGACTCGAAGAACGGAACCTTGCCGTTCCGCGTGGCGGCAAGCATATGAGTACGCTCCGCCTGTGGCTCGAAAAGGCTGGCGTCTTCGTCTCCGGGTATCGCGTCGACCAATCGCGGCTCAACGAGATCCTGGGGGTAAAGATCGAGGAGTTCGAGGCGATCGCAACCTTCACTGCTGAGCAGCGCGCCTACCTCAAAACGCTCGCCAACATGGGTGGCGGGGGACCGCACGCCTCGAACGATATCGAGCGCCTCGCCACCGCCACCTATGGCATCGCCTTCAACGAAAAGGGCCTTCCGAAGCAGGTCCTCTATCCGCTCCGGGACGCGGGCTATATCGATCTGGAACGCGGTACGAAGCAGGCCGGGCGCGGCGCAAAGCCCTTTCTCGTCACCGCCACAGACAAGTTGGCGGCGGACGTCATCACTCCACTGATCGATCAAATCGAGCAGCAGTCCCACGCCGACCTCCGTCCCTTGCTCCGGAAGCCGCTCCATGAGATCCGCGCGGAGCTACGCTCTAGAGACCGCCATATCCGGGGCCTTGCGCTCGAGGCGCTCGCCTTCAAGTTGATGCGCCTGATCGACTTGGACTACGTAGCCACCCGCCTCCGCGGAAGCGCCACCGGCGGAGTCGAGGTCGACCTGATCTTCGAAAGCGACCGGCTTGCGTTCCCCCGCTGGCAGATCCAGTGCAAGAACACGCCCAGCGTTTCGGTCGACGATGTAGCGAAGGAAGTCGGCCTCACCCATTTCCTGGAGAGCAACGCCATCGTCGTGGTCTCGACCGGGGCGGTTGGAAGCGACGCCCGTCGGTTCGCCGATACAATTGCTACCGAATCCGGCTTGCGTCTCGTCATGATGGACGGCGCTGATCTTGAACGTATTGAGACAAATCCCGCGTACATCGCCGAGGTTTTCGATCGAGAGTCCCACCGCGCTTTGCTTTGCAGACCCTTGAATTGATGAGCAACCGCGATGCAGTCCGTTCTATCGCCCTGGGCTGAAACATTTGACGCCTTCGCGCGGTCAGTCCATCGCAGCGCCATCATCGTTGCTCCGTTTATCACTGAGCAGCCTCTCCAGCGATTCGCCTCATTGCTCCATGGAGCAAACCGTCCTCAAGTCAACTTGCTTACCAACTTGGCGACGGACAGTTTGCTCCAAGGCTCTCTTGACGCCACCGCGATAGCCGAGTTTTGCAGAGCATTCCCCACAACAACCGTCCGGCACCTTCCCGGATTGCATGCCAAGGTGTACGTGGCCGATGATCACACCGCAATAATCACTTCCGGGAACCTTACGAATAGCTCGCTCTACCACAATTACGAATACGGAATCCAGGTCCGAGACCCCAGCGCGGTTCTCGCAATCGCCAGAGACGTAACGGAATATGGAGGCCTGGGAGCGCAAGTCTCCCTTGCTGAATTAGACCACCTTGCGGGGCTTTCCGAAGTCCTGAGGAATAGGTATGCCAATACGCTGAAGTCCGCTCGGACAAGGTTCCGGAAGGAATTCGAAGAACAGCTAGAGACCACCACCGAAGCGCTGCGGCAACTGAGAGGGAAACCAGGAGAAAGCACAAACTCGATTTTCAGCAGGACGATCTTGTACCTGTTAAGGAAAGGGCCTCTGACGACAGAAGAGCTCCATCCCTTGATAAGCAACATCCACCCCGATCTTTGCGACGACCGCGTGGAGAGAGTCATCAACGGGGTACGCTTCGGTCGCGAATGGAAGCATCGAGTGAGGAGCGCCCAAGGCAGATTGAAGCGCAATGGACTTATCGAGCTTACTGGTTCGGAATGGCGGCTGGTCTCAAGAGAATGACCTCGTCGTAGACCCCTTCGCCGGAAGTTGTACCACCGGCGAGGTCTGCGAGCGAGTCAAACGCCGTTGGGCCTGCATCGAGCTTGTGCGTGACTATTGCGAGGCCGCGCTTGGGCGCTTCGCCCGGGATCCAAAAGAGACAGGCAAGCCTGCCACGAGCCCGGAAGCTCCCTACAACTACTACCGCGCCCCCCGGCCGGGCATCTTGTGGAATGGGAACATCGACGACCCACTGCCCGAGGACGGCGGCAAGCAGCGCCCTCTTCCGCCACCCTCACTAGTGTCCAAGTCGTCCAGCGGCTCCGTCCCTCCGAGGGCTTCGGAGAAGCCATCTAGGCCGTAGCGACACCGGCCCCTTCCGCGTCCGCGCTCGGCTCCCTACCATGTTGCCATGCGTCCCCCCCGCCGCCCTCTGGGGACGCGTGTTACGGTAGATCAAGGCAATGTCGCTACACAATCACATTACTCCCCAGGAATACCTTAAGCACTTCGCTCCCTCTCAATATCCAGAACAGATCTGGAGATATGATAAACAGGGAGACGCCCCAAAGTTGCTCCCGATTAAAGTGGCGGGGCAGAGGAAGGGTTTTCACCCTTCGAAGGAGGAGAGGCGGCTGTTTGGGATTGAAAGGTCCGCTTTAGCTGCTCTCAATCAGCTACGTGACCATTCGAAAATAGATGAGGTTGGTCGAGTTGCCATAGGGAATTACTTAGCCACAATGATGGCCAGGACCGAGCGGACGAGATTCAAGATGGCTGACTATCTCTCTGAAGACATCTCCAGTATAAGGAATCACCCTGAATCATGGGCGATGAAGTGGAACGTGCCAATGAAGCCAATGCTCAAGATTTTGGGAGATATTGAGGAAAACTTGCAGGGTAATCCACTCCGGACGAAGGAGACCATCCTGAATCAAGCCCTGTACCTTCCAGAGGTGCTAGACCACCTTGTAGACATGAATTGGCAGGTCTTTACGGTAACCTCGTCTGAGCGGTTCCTAACCAGTGACAATCCGGTTTTCATAGGTACCAACGGATTGAAGCCCCCGCATGGAGAGTTTCTTTTCCCTCTTGCATCTGAGAGTGTACTGGTAGGAAGTTGGCAGAACCCCAAGCGGAGTCTCACTTACCGGTCTGCCTCCTTGCAATTCATCAAGGAAATCAACCGATATACGGCTTCAGGAGCGGATCGTTGGCTGTATTTCCACCAGCGTGCGGGTTGGGTGACCAAAGTTATTCAGAACCCGTCAACCCGAGTCGGTCGAGAACCCATATAGCCATTCTTAGAAACCGACGAAGCCGCCAAACTCGTCGCCCACGGCGTCCTCCCCTGTAGAGGCGCGTCGCGACGCGCCCGTTCCCCCACCGGTGCCAACCCCACCGTTCGCCTCTCCACGGTCAATTCGCGAATCGCCTCGCCCCCTCCACCCTCCCCCGGCGCGCGCTCACCGCGCGGGACCGTGAGAAATCGTCGTCGAAACGTCGCGCAACGGCGGCCGAAAGGCCGGTGACGGTAGCGCAGCCGCTGACGAATGGTGACCCAATCGCCGCCAACGACGGCCCGGCCGGCATCGCGCAACAGAGTAGCCGGTGGCGCACCGGCCCCAAAAAACGCTCACGGCGCTCACGAACGTTCACCAACGTTCACGACTTAACAGAAGTGGCCGCGCCGATAACGCTCACGAGCGCTCACCAACGTTCACGAACGCTCACGACATGCACGGTACGTCGGCGGGAAGACCGGGCGGACCGCGGCACGCAACCCCCGGCGTCCCGCGCCGCCACAGACCCCGTGGTACCATCGGCGCGCCCGCGCGTCGGCGCGGGCCAGGGAGACGGCGCGTGACGGTCACGCTGGACTGGCGGCTGGTCGAGATGGGGTGCCTGGAAGCCTGCCCCGTCTTCGGCTAGGGGCCGGCGGCGGACGTGCCGGGCCGCATCTTCTACGGC
The DNA here is from genome assembly GCA_965207995.1 of Dehalococcoidia bacterium. Classification (GTDB taxonomy): domain Bacteria; phylum Chloroflexota; class Dehalococcoidia; order SHYB01; family SHYB01; genus DAOUKH01. Next base: position 637,694 of record OZ242299.1, read on the forward strand.
TGGTGGATCGCCGGCGCGGCCGCCGTGCTCGCCGCGATGGGCATGGGGTTCATCGCCTTCGGCTTCGGCGTCTTCCTCCTGCCGCTCGAAGCCGAGTTCAACACCACGCGCAGCCAGATCTCGCTGATCGCGGCGTTCACCGCGCTGGAGGGCGCGGCGCTGGGCCCCCTCCAGGGTCACTTCGTCGACCGGTACGGGCCGCGCCCCGTCATGTTCCTCGGCATCTTCCTCGGCGGCCTCGGCTTCATCCTGCTCAGCTTCGCCGAGACGCTGGCCCTCGTCTTCGTCTTCTGGATCCTGTTCGTCGCCGTCGGCAACGGGATGGGGCTCATCTCCCCGCCGCTCACCGCGATCGCCCGATGGTTCAACCGGCACCGCGGCATCGCCTTCGGCATCGCCGGCACGGGCATGAGCCTGGGCGCGCTCCTCGTGCGCTTCGTCGACGCGCTCATCGAGGGCGCGGACTGGCGGATGGCGGCCCGCGTGCTCGGCATCATCATCATCGCCGTCGGCCTGCCCCTCGCCGCCATGATGCGCTCGCGGCCCCAGGACTACGGCCAGCTTCCCGACGGCGCCGCCGCCCCGCCCGGGTCGGCGCCCCAGGCCACGGCGACCGGATTCTCCGTCGGGGAGGCCGTCCGTACCAAGTCGTTCTGGCTCATGAGCGCCTCCTTCGGCTTCAGGAACGCCATCATCACCACCATGACGACGCACTTCGTGGCGGCGATGGTCGAGGACCGCGACCTCACCTCAGCGACGGCGGCCGAGATCATCGGGCTGGGCGGCCTTCTCGGCATCGCAGGGCGGTTGGGCGGCGGCTTGCTCATCGACCGGCTCAATCCCCGGTACGTGGCGACGGGCATCGCCCTGATGCTCGCCGGATCGATGTGGCTCCTACTCTGGGCCCACGAGCTGTGGCAGGTCGCCCTCTTCATGGTTGTCTACGCCTTCTCCTGGGGCGCCGGAGGGAGCACAATGTTCGCCCTTCGAGCGACCTACTTCGGCACCAGGAGCTTCGCCACGATCTCGGGCCTCATGATCACGGTGCAGACCCTCTGCGGCCTCGCCGGCGTCACCGCCGCCGGCATCGTCTTCGACCTCCGCGGCAGCTACGACCTTGCCTTCGCCGGCCTCATCGTCGTCGGCGCGCTCGGCGCAGTCACCATGTTCCTCGCGCGCCAGCCCAAGCCGCCGGACGGCAGGAACCTCAGCTTCGCGCCGGAGTAGGCGCCTTAAACCTCTCCCCCTCTGGGGGAGATTGAGAGAGGGCGCGCGCCGTCAGGCGCGCGGGTAGGGAAAGCCGAAAGGCTAGCCCGCCGGCGTGGCCGGCGAGCTGTGGTGCCAGACGGCGATGCCCCGCTCGGCGAGCGAGCGGAGCTCATCGTCGGCGTAGCCGACCTCGCGGAGGACGGAGGCGGTGTCGTAGCCGAAGGGGGCGGCGATCTCGGAGCGGCCCGGCGTCCGCGACAGCTTGACTGGCGGCCCTTGGCGCCACATCGACCAGCCCTCGTGATGCTCGTGGTGGACGCGGAGCCCGCACGCCTCGACGACGGGGTCGGTGAGGAAGAACTCCTCCTGGTCGCCGGTGTCGGCGCGGACGCAGGCGACGCCGGCGGCGCGGAGGTCGGCCTCCCATTCGTCGGCGCTACGGGTGGCAAATACCATGGAAAGATCGGCGACGAGCTGGTCGTCGAAGCGGGCGCGGGCTTCCGTCGTGTCGAAGCGCGGATCGGCGGGCAGGTCGAGCGCCCGGCGCAGGCGGTCCCAGTCGTCGCCGGTCGGTGCTTCGAGGAAGACCCAGCCCTCCTTGGCCCGGTAGAGGCGGCTCAGCGCGTGCGTGCCGCGCAGCGCGCGGTCGAGCTCGCGCCGCGCCGGCTTACCCTCGTAGCGGATGAAGTCGTCGGAGCACATGTAGCAGTTGCTCATCACCATCGTCGTCTCGAGGTACTGGCCCTTGCCGGTGCGCTGCCGGTGGTAGAGGGCCATGGCGAGCGCGGCCCCGACGGCGAGCGCCGACGTGACGTCGGGGGAGCCTTCGTTGGCGCGTCGCAGCCGCTCGCCCTGGGCGATGATCTCGTCGACGCCCATCTCGACGTCGTTGGGCGGCGGCTCATTGCCCCGGCCCACCTGCCACCACTGGCCGCCGCTCAGCGCTCCGCCGATGGGGTGGAAGGCGGCGCGGCCCGCGCCGGGCCCCGTCGAGCCGTAGGAGCCGGCGTAGTGGTAGATGATCGAGGGATTGATGGTGCGCACCGTCTCGTAGTCGATGCCGCATCGCTCCGGCGCCTGACCCCGCATGTTGTGCATCAGCGCGTCGGCCTTGGCGACGAGCTTGTGCACCGCGGCGCGGCCCTCCTCCGTCTTGAGGTCGATGACGACGCTCTCCTTGCCCTGGAAGGTGAAGCCGAGGCCGTTGCTCATGGGGCGGAACTCGTCGCCGCCGGGCGGCTCGATCTTGATGACCCGCGCGCCGAGGCCGGCGAGCAGCGTGGTGCCCACCGGTGCGGCGAGCCACGTCGAGAAGTCGAGGATGGTCGTGCCTTCGAGGGGCGGCGCGGACGGGGGTGCGCCATCGACCGGCGGCGGGAGTGGGAGAGGGTCGGGCAGCGGGTCGGCGTCGTGCTCGCCGAGCAGCGGCGCGGGCGCGCCGATGACCGACGGCGTGTCGGAGAACTTGATCAGCGGGCCGATCTGCTGCGTCGCCCCGGCGGCGGGATCGTCGATCTCGACGACGCCGCCGTTGTGCAGCACCACCGGATGGTCCATCGCCTGCTGCGTACTGATGATCTTGTCGGCGGCCACGCCTTTCTCCTGGAAGACGTCGAGCCACTCGTCGGCGGTCTTGGTGAGCATCGCCGAGACGATCATGCGGTGCAGGTGGATCTGGTCGCCGAGGTCCTTCCACCCGAAGGGCGCACCGGCGAAGCGGGGATCGTCGTAGATGTGGCTGAGGCCCATGGCGTCGATCCAGAGCGGAAAGAGGCGGGCGGCCATGTTCGCCATCTGGAGCCACTGGCCGTCCTTGCACCGGACGACCATGTAGGGGAAGTTGACCGAGCCGCCGGCGCGCGCCGGGCCCGGCGGCTCCGTCACCGGCCCGAGCAGCCCCTTGTCGACCTGCCGCCGCACCGAGCTGAACATGTCGTAGGCGGTGACCGAGCCGTACATGCTCGCTTCGAGGTGCTGTCCGAGCCCGGTGCGCTCCCGCGAGATGAGCGCCGCGGAGACGGCTTGGAGCAGTGTATTGACCGTGGCCCACGACGCGTTCGGACGCACGCGCAAGGAGGGCTCATCGCGGCCCACCTCGACCTGGAACTTGAGCGGGACGCCGCCCTTGGCCTCGACAATGGAACCGTAGGGCGGGAGGTCGGCGTAGTCGCCGTCGGCGGCGAAGGCGACGATCGAGGCGTGGATGAGGCGCGGGTTGATCTCGGCCAGGCGCGCGGGGTCAAGGCCGAGCCGGGCCGCGTCGGCGTTGCGGGCGCTCTCCACGACCACGTCGACACGGCGCGCGAAGTCGTCGAGCCGGGTGCGGCCCGTTTCGCTCTCGAGGTCGAGCACGATCCCCCGCTTGCCGCGGTTCCACATGATCCACGCGGGCATCGACCGGAAGGGGTCGCCGCCGGGGCGCTCGGCCTTGATGACCTCCGCGCCGTTGTCGGCCATGATCATCGTGGCGAGGCTGCCCGCCATCCCCTCCGACAGATCGAGAACGCGGATACCCTCGAAGATCGTGCTCATGCCGTTGGTCTAGGCCTCCTTGCCCTGGGACAGCTCAGGCCAGAGACGGAGCGCCGTCCCGCCGAGGTACGCCGCGCGGTCGGCGGACGAAAGCCCAGCAGTGGCCTCCTCCGCCAGCCCCAACAGCTCAGCGTAGGAGCGGTCGTGCGTCTGGGAGTAGTCCGAGCCCCACATCAGGCGATCCGAGCCGAAGCGCTCGACGAGCGTCTCCATGAACTGGCGCGCGCCGCTCGCTTCCTCGGCCCGTTCCAGAAGGTTCGACGACACCTTCAGGTTCAGGTTGGGGAAGTCGACGAGGGCGAAGTGCTCCGGCGCGTTCACGTAGGGCGGCCCGCCCTCGAGGTTGGGAAAGGCGAAGTGGTCGAGGGCGACCGGGATGTCCGGGTAGCGTTGTAGGATATTCCGAAGCTGCCCCAGCTGGTTGGGCAACATCGCGATCACGACGGGCATGCCAAGCTCCGCCGCCGTCTCCCATACGGGGAAGGAACTCGGCGCATCGAGCCACGTCGCGAGCGGCTTGGTGATGGTGAAGAGCCGCACGGCCCGCGCCCCGCGCTCGGCCCAGGAGCGGAGCGTGCCGGCGGGGTCCGGCGCCTCCAGGTCGACGATGACCACGCTGGAGAAGCGGTTGGGATAGACCGAGGCCGAGTCGACGACGTAGGCGTTGTCGTAGGAGTAGGCGCCCATGGCCTGGACGAGGAGCGCGCCGTCGACCCCTGCGCCGTCCATGACCTCCAAGAGCTGCTCGGCGCTGGCGGGGACGTCCTCGAACCAGGACGCCGGGCGGCGGTCGTCGCCGGTCCCCTGGTCGAGCCCGTAGGGCTGCAAGGGGTACTTCGCTTTGTCGGGGGCGATGATGTGGGAATGGGTGTCGATGATCATGCGGCGGCCCTCATGGCTTCACTTGTAGGCCCTTGAAGCGCCCTTTGCGGCGCACGAGCCCGCATAGGGTAGCGCCCCTTGAGTCCGAGGCCAACCGCGCCGGGCAGGCGACGCGGCCTCCTTCTGTAAGGCCGTGTCCGAGCGCGTGATAGACTCGCTCCGCGCTCCCGCCTTACACGGCGGCGCGGGCGCTTGAAGGAGCCCCTTTGTTCCGAAGCCGCAAGCAGCGCACGTCCGAGCCTTCTCCTCCCCGGACGCAGCGCAGCCTCCCACGATCCGGCGGGACCCAAGCCTCCGTACGCGACGCGCTGGGCGACCCCCAGTTCCGCCGCTACAACCTCAGCTTCGGGGCGAGCGCGCTCGGCTTCACCTCCACCATCGTCGTCACCGGCTGGCTGATGTACGACCTGACCGGCTCGACGTTCCAACTCGGCGCGGTGATGTTCGTCCTCGGCGCGGTGCAGGCGGTCATTGCGCCCATCGGCGGCGTCGTCGCCGACCGTCTGGACCGGCAGAACTGGATCGTCGGGTCGCAGGGCGTCAACATGATCGGCGTCGTCGTCGTGGGAACCATCGTGGCGACGGGCAACGTCGAGACGTGGCACCTCTACGTGCACGCCGGCCTCTTTGGGGCGGTCGCCGCGGTGCACATGCCCACGCGGCAGGCCTACCTCTTCGACATCGTGGGCAAGCGGGCCATCGCCAGCGCCATGGCGATCAACCAATCGACGGTCAGCGTCATCCGCCTCAGCTCGCCGGCCCTCTCAGGGCTCCTGATCGCGGGGGCCGGTCCGCAGAGCGTCTACTTCCTGGCCACGGGCGGCTACATCCTCTCGATGTTCATCGTGAAGTTCCTCGTGCGCCGCCAGGAGCGGCCGCCGGTGCGCGCGAAGGAAACGCCGTTCGAGACCATGAAGCAGGGCTTCGCTTACGTGCGGCGGGACAAGGCGATCTTCTGGGTGCTCATGGCGCTCGTCACGGGCACCGCCGTCGGCCTGCCTTTCCGTGAGCTGATGCCGGCCTACGCCGAGGACATCATGGGCTTGGGGCCGCGCGGCTTCGGCCTGCTGCTGATGATGCTCGGCGTCGGCGCGCTGGCGGGCAGCATCGCGATCACCGCCACGGCGAACCGGCTGCACAAGGGCCGGTTGCTCATCGCGGCGACACTGGTGTGGGGCGTGGCGCTGATCGGGCTGTCGGCCGCGCCGAACCTGGCGGTCGCGATACCCGTGATCATCGGGCTGGGCGCCCTGAGCATGGGGCTACTCATCGTGGCGAACATCCTGGCGCAGACCTATGTGGAGGAGGAGTTCCGGGGCCGCGTGATGAGCTTCATGATGCTCTCCTTTTCGGCGCTGCCCGTCGGCTCCCTGCTCTTGGGGTCGATCGCCGAGTTCATCGGCCTGCGCTGGTCGCTCGCCATTTCCGGCGCCGCCCTCCTGACGATGATGACCTACCTCGGGGCCGTCCGCGGCGAGCTGCGCAGCCTCCGCTAGCGGCGGGCGCTACGCTACAATGCCCGCCGCCGGCGCGCCCGCCCCAGAACCGATGGACTACACCGCAGACGAAGTCGCCATCCCGACGAACGCGGGAGACGTCGAGGGCTTCCTCGCCGTCCCCGATGGCGCCGGGCCGCACCCCGGCGTCATCGTCCTCCACGAGGTCTTTGGCTTCACCGACTACCCCCGCGACGTCGCCCGCCGCTTCGCGCAGATGGGCTACGCCGCGCTCGCCATCAACCTCTTCTCCCGCCTCGCCACCATGGAGGAGCTGCGCGACCGAGAGACGCAGTCGTGGTGCTACTGGATGCTCGACGACCCGCAGGCGGTGCGGGACATGGAGGCCGGCATGGAGATGCTGCGCCGGCAGCCGTCAGTCGATGCCGACGCCATCGGCGTCGCCGGCTTCTCGATGGGCGGGCGCATCGCGCTCCTCTTCGCCACCTATGCCGCCGACCTTGGCGCCTGCGTCGACGTCTACGGCGGGGCCATCTATCACCACCTCACGCGGGAGAAGCCGGAGCACCCCCTCGACCGGTTCAGGCACATCAAGTGCCCCGTCCTCGCCATCGTTGCCGACGACGACCCGTTGATCTCAATCAAGGACCGCGACCGGATGCGCGGCGAGCTTGAGCGTTGGGACATCCCGCACGAATGGGTCGTGTTCGACGGCGGGAAGCACAGCTTCATGAACCACACGATCCCCAAGGCCTACGACCACGAGCGCAGCGAGCGCGCCTGGGGGCTCATCGACCGGTTCCTCAGCGAGCACCTGCGCTCCGGCTAGGTGAGCCGGGTGTAGGGGATGTTGCACCAGAGGCGCAGCGATTTCGGCGTCTTGCTCAGCGTCGGCGGGATAGGGCCGCGGGACCGGCCGGCGTCGTCGTTGGGGTTCTCGTAGACCACCAGGTACTTCGCCTGCCAGGGCTTGGGGTTGATCGCCGCGTAGCGGGCGCAGCCGGTGTGCCGGCGGTGCTCCATGACCTCGTGGACGTGCACCTCGTCGTACCACTTGTTGAAGTCGGCCTCGGCGTCCGGATCGACGCAGTCGGTCATCACGAGCACGACACTCCCCGCCCGGGGCCGGCCGGCCTCGCCGAATTCGGAGAGCTTGGTGTAGGTCCCGTTGAGCGCACGCACGGAGGACGGGCGCGGCTCGGCGGAGTGTGCGGCGATGGCCTTCCCAAGCTCCACCTGCGCCTGGTCGGCGTCGGCGCGCGGCGTCTGGTAGAGCGAGAGATAGCGCGTCTCCGCGGGAGCCTGGGCCTGGCCGAAGACGTGGAAGCGGTCGGCGGTGGTGAAGAGACCGGAGCCGAGGATGGCGGGCCGGTGCTCCTTGTCCTGCCAGCGGTTCCAATCGTCCTCTTGGTCCGGCACCGCCGGTGAATTCATGACGATCATCAGCCCGCTGTGTTCGGTCCCGTCCATGGCGCGCCTCCGGCGGAACGTCTCGATCCGTCCCCGCCCCAGGCGCCGAGTATGGCGCGGGCCGCGACGGTGTCAAGCGGGGAGGGCTGCAACGCGGCATGGCATACTACGCGCCCGGCACACGCATACACCAAGCGGCCCTGCGCGGAAGGAGACGGCGATGATTCGGCGAACGATGCTCTTCACGGTGCGCGACGACGCCCCCGCGGCGGACGTGGACCATCTCGAAGCCCTCACTCGCGCCACGGTAGGCGAGATCGAGGGCGTCGCGCGGATCGGGCTGGGGCGCAACGAGGCGCCCGGCCCCTGGTCGCACGTCTGGGACATGGACGTCGCCGACCTCGAGACCGTCCGGCGCTACGGGCCGAGTCCCTACCACATGGACTTCCTCGTCCCGCTCTACAACCCCGCCTCGGAAACGGCCGTGGTGAGCAGGCTCGATTACCTCTGGTACGAGCCCATCGCCTCAGTCGCCGAGGGCGCCGACGACCCCATCCGCCGCGTCATGTTCTTCCAGATGGACGACGCCGCCACCGAGGCCCAGACCACCGAGTTGGAGGATCTGCTGCAGGAGCTTGGCCGGCGCGTCGACGGCCTCCCTAACTGGGCTGTCTCTCGCCGCCTATCGGAGGGCAACCGGTCGGGGTGGACGCACTGCTGGGAGACCGAGTTCGACGGTCCCGCCGGCCTCAAGGCCTATAGTGACGACGTCTTTCACCGCGAGACCGTCACGCCCTATTTCCTCGACCCCGAGAAGAAGATCGTCAAAGGAGCGGCCCTGGGGATCTACCGCCCCGGCGCTACCCTCATCGCCAGCTAGCGCGCGGCGCTACGACGTCAACCGCGCCCAGTTTTCCTTGCCGATCAGGATCAGGTCGAGGTCGGGCAGGGGCAGCCTCCAAAAGCCGTCCCGCGACGCCTTGGCGTCGGCGAACGGCCAGCCGCTGGCGAAGAGGACCCGCTCCGCGCCGATGCGCCCGATCAGCGCGGCGAGCTTGCGGGCGGCGAGCTCCGCAGTGCCGGGAGGGGCGGCGTCGGAAGGTTCGGCAACGAGCGGCGGCAGCGCGAACGAGAGATCGACGCAGGCGTCGGGCAGGCGGCCGATCGTTTCCAGCAGGTCGCGCTCGCCGGCGTCGGCAAGCTCGGGAGTCCAGCCCAGCGCCCCGAACACGACTCGCGCGCGAGGGAAATCGCGCAGCGTCCACCCGAACGTCACCGGCCTGCCGAGGGTTGAGTCGCCGCCGGCGTGGTAGGCGGGAGGCGCGCAGAGAATGGGCGCGCCGACGTCCTGGCAGTAGTCGAAGAGGGCATGGTAGCGGCGGTCCCTGCCGTCGATGCCAGCACTGGCCGGCGAGATGAAGATCGCCGAGGCGCCGGCGCGCAGCCGGGCCTCCGCCTCCTCCAGCATCTCGCGCTCGGTCATGCGGGCGGGGTCGACGCCGCAGGAGACGGCCAGATCCTCCCGCTCCACGGCTTCGGCGAGGGCCGCCGCGTTGCGCTCGGCGATGGCCTCGAGATAGTCGGCGGCGGCCTCTTCCTCCCTGGCGATGGGATTGGGGTCGTGCTCGGGAATGGCGTCGATCCGCGCCTGATAGGGTGCCCACGGAACGTGGACGACGCCGTTGACCCCGACCACGTCCGGGCCGCGGGCCTCCAGTAGCGCGTCGAAGGCGGCGCCGAGGTCTTCATCCTCGTCGTCAGACACGCCGCCGTCGAGCGCCGCGAGGGCGCGCTCGCGGGTGGGGAAGGGGTAGGCGTGGGCGTCGGTTATGTCGAGATCGGGCATGGCGTGCCCCTAGAATACGCCCGCGAAACACGGCGGCAAAGACGGCGAAGAGACGCGTGCTATACTCGCGCCGCTTCCTCTTGGCTAGGGATGTTTCATGGCGAAGACGGGCCGCGACTACCAGGTGATTTCGGCCGACTCGCACGTCGTCGAGCCCCCCGATCTTTGGGACGTCTGGCTGGAATCGAAGTTTCGTCCCAACGCCCCCAAGCTGATGAAGGACCCCGCCGGGGGCGACGCCTGGCTCTACGACCCCAAGGGCAAGCCCGAGCCGTTGGGGCTCGTGACCGTCATGGGGCGCAAGTTCGAGGACTTCAGCTGGAACGGCGTCCGCTACGGCCACGAGATCCGGCCCGCCTGCTACGAAGGCGAAGCCCGCATCGCAGCCCTCGACGAGGATGGCGTCGACGCCGAGTTCCTCTACCCGCCGATGCGCGCCATCGCCACGTTCATGGGATACGAGGACGCCGACCTCCAGCTTGCCGGCATCCGGGCCTACAACCGCTGGGTCCGCGAAGGCTTCTGCGCCGCCGACCCCGAACGGCTCTTCCCCATCGCGGCGATCCCCAACGTGGGGATCGAGGCGTCCGTCGCCGAGCTATACGCCCTGCGGAAGGCGGGGTTCCGGGGCGTCATGCTGAAGGCGTGGCCGTCGGGCGGCGAGGCGCTGAGCGAGGCCGACGACCCGTTCTGGGCCGCCGCCGAGGAGACGGAGACGCCGGTGAGCCTGCACGTCTGGCTGGCGAGCCAGCTCGATAAGCAGCGCCCCTTCGCGCCGGGCGTCAAGCCCGCCGTCGGCGCCACCAACTTCAAGCACACCATGGAGCTCATGGTGGAGATGATCTTCAGCGGAGTCTTCGACCGCTACCCCGATCTGAAGATCGTTGCGGCGGAGTGCGGCGCGGGATGGATTCCCTTCTTCATGTACGAGCTCGACGACCGCTACTGGCGCAACCGCACCTGGTCGGGCCTCACGTTGAAGAAGCTCCCCAGCCGCTACTTCAAGGACAACTGGACGGTCACGTTCATCCAAGACCGCATGGCGATCGAGAACCGCTACGACGTCGGCATCGACAACATGTGCTGGTCCACCGACTTCCCCCACCACCCCAACGACTGGCCCTACTCGCGCAAGGTGATCGAGGAGCACTTCGTCAACGTGCCCGAGGCCGAGAAGCGCCGCATCGTGTGCGATAACGCCGTCGACCTCTACGGCCTCTAGGCCGCGCGCCGTGGGCGTCCTCGACGGCAAGAGCGTGATCGTCACCGGCGCCGGCCGCGGTCTGGGCCGCGCCTATGCCGTCTTCGTGGCCCGCGAGGGCGCGCGCGTCGTGGTCAACGACGTCGACGGCGACGAGGCCGAGAAGACGGCGCGCGAGATCGCGCAGGCGGGCGGCCAGGGGGCCGCCCACACCGGCAACGTCGGCGACTGGGCCGTCGCCGCCGAACTCGTCGAAGTCTGCGCGTCGCGGTTCGGCGGGCCCGACGCCGTGGTCAACAACGCCGGCGTCACCCACGCGGCGCCCTTCGAGCAAGAGACCGAGGAGTGGCTCGACCGCATCGTCGAGGCCAACCTCAAGGGCACGTTCGCCGTGGCCCACCACGCCGCCAAGCGCATGATAGAGCGGCGGAGCGGCAGCATCGTCAACGTCACGTCGGGGGCGCAAGCCGGCTATCCCCAGCGGTCGGCCTACGCCGCTTCGAAGGCGGCGGTGGCGGCCATGACCTACACCTGGGCGCTGGAGCTGGCGCCCTACGGTGTCCGGGTCAACGCCGTCTCCCCCACCGCCCAGACCCACATGTCCGACCCGCTCCCCGCGGGCGCCGAGCCGCCGCCGCTGCGCAGGCCGGAGAACGTGGCGCCATTGGTGACCTATCTGGCCAGCGACGCGGCGAGCCGGGTCACCGGCCAGGTGGTGCGGCTCGACCGGAACGTGCTGAGCCTCTTCTCGCACCCCAGGCCCACCGCATCGACCGTGAACCTGCAGGGCTGGACGGTCGAAGCCATCCAAGAGCACTTCGCCAGGACCGTCGGTGCGCGGCTCGAACCGATCGGGGTCACCGCGCGCAGCTACCAGTTCCCGCACGGTCTGGTGTAGCCTCGGGGGCCTTCTCCCTTGGACGGCGCCCCGGCCGCCCCTGTCGCTAGGGGTGACACGGAGACGGCCGGAGCGCGTCCGAGAGAAGGAGGAGGAGCCTAGCTGAGGATGCCTTCTTCCCGTAGGAGGTCCTGCGTTCCGCGCAGGTCCTCCAGGTCGCTGAGATCGATGTCAGGTGGGTCCAACGTGCTCAGCGGCGGCACACCTTCGGGAGAGGCAATGCCCTCGACTAGAGGAAATTCGTAGGTCTCGGTGGCGAAGTAGGTCTGCGCCTCTTCGCTCAGCATCCAATCGATGAAGACCCGCGCGGCTTCTAGATCGTTCGTGCCCTTGATGATGCCCACGCCGGCGACGTTCACCAGCGCGCCGGGGTCACCGCCCCCATAGTAGAAGTTGCGGGCAGTGAAGCCCTCGCCTTCGGACGCGAGGAAGCGGTGCAGGTAGTAGTGGTTGACGAACCCCACCTCTACCTCGCCGGCGGCGACGGCGGCCACAGTGGGCGTGTTCTTCGCGTAGGCGATGGGGTCGTTGGCCACGATGCCGCGCAGCCAGTCGCGCGCGCCTTCCTCTCCGAGCTGGACGCGGAGGGCGGTGACGAAGGCTTGGAACGAGCCGTTCGTCGGAGGCCAGCCGATGCGTCCCTTCCACTTGGGGTCGGTAAAGCCCAGGATCGAGTCCGGCAGGTCGTCGGGGGAGAGGCTCTCTGTGTTGTAGACCACGACGCGGGCGCGGCCCGAGGTCCCGACCCATTCGCCCTTGGGCGAGCGGAAGCGGGGGTCGACGCGGTCAAGGTATTCGGCGGGCAGCGTGTCCAGCACACCCTCCAGCGAGAGTGCGCCGAGCGCGCCGGCATCTTGGAGCAGGACGACGTCGGCGGGCGTGTTGTCGCCCTCTTCCAGAATCTGTGCGGCGATGGCGCCGGTACCGGCGTAGCGCGTTCGGACGCGGATGCCGGTGGCCTCGCTAAAGGCCTCGATGGCGGGCCCGACGAGGTTCTCGTTGCGGCCGGAGTAGAGAACGATCTCGGTGCCTTCCAAGGATTCGGTGGGGTCGCCGCCGTCGCAAGCGGCGAGGACAATCGAGACGGCGAGGACGGCGGCGAGCACAACGCTCAGGCGGAGTGAAGAGGGGGTTAGCACGGTTACCTCTGGCGGTAGTTTTTCACACACAGCATTTAACTATGTGCATACGAATTTTCAAACGCGGAGTATCCAACCACAGGGGTTATGGGCTTGTCAACCCCCCACCGCCAATCTCCTTGCAGCGACGAGGGACGAGGAGCTACTGACGGCGGCGAAGGCGGTCGGCGAGTTGCTCGGCCCAGCCGGAGAGCGTCGACTCCAAGTCGGCGCCGCAGTGGGGGCATTCGAAGTCGCCGTAGCGCAGGCGCGTGGCGCAGATCGGACAGCGCTCGATCTGCTCGAGGCTGTTGAGGATGGTGTCGATCTCTTCTCGTGAGGCCACGCCGCTCCGCGAGATGGTCGGGGCGCTGGGATTCGAACCCAGGACCTCCACGTCCCAAACGTGGCGCGCTAACCGGACTGCGCTACGCCCCGAAACCTGCATCTCCAGAATAGGGGCGGCCTCGAAGCAGGGTCAAGCCGCTGAGCCGGCCGCGCGGTCAGGGCAGGGCGTCGGCGAGGCGGCCGATCTGTTCGAGGTCGGGGACGGCCGGCGAGAGGGTAAGCTCGTCCATGCCGATGCCCTCGTAGCCACGGACCGTGGCGCGGACCGCCTCCGGCGTGGCGATGACGTTGTCGGCGATCATCTTCGCCCGGTCGCCGAGGAAGCCGTAGTAGCTCGTCAGATAGGCGTCGGACCGGGCCTTGGCGTCGGGGCCGAGGGCGAAGTAGGCGAGCCCGGCGAGGCGCGGCTCGCCCGCTCTTTCCGCCTCTCGCCACTGCTCGACCACCTTCTTGAAGATGGCGTCGACGATCTGCGGAGGCGCGCCGCCGCCGGAGATGTAGCCGTCGGCGTAGCGGGCGGCGCGGCGCACCGCCCCGTGCGATGTCCCGCCGATCAGCAACTCCGGCCCGCCGGGTCGGCCCGGCGACGGCCCCATGGGCCCCGCGCCGTCGGCGGCGGGTTCACCCGCCCAGATTCCCTTCATCGTCTGCAGCATCTCCTCGAAGCGCCTGCCTCGACCGGCCAAATCCGCCTCGGCGGCGGCAAAGTCGTCGGCGCGCCCGCCGATACCGAGCCCAAGGGTAAGCCGCCCGCCGGAAAGCACGTCGAGGCTGGCGGCCTGCTTGGCGAGGATTCCGGCACTGCGCAGCGGCGCGAGCAGCACCGACGTCATCAGCCGCACCCGCTTCGTCACCGCGGCGGCCGCGGCGAGCGCGATCAGCGGCTCGTAGTTGTCGAACACCAGCCGGTCGAGCGCGCCGACGCTGGAGAACGGCCCGGCCTCGACCTTGCGCGCCCAGTCGAGGATGCGTTCCCCGGAGATACCGGGAATGGTGGCGGGTAGCCCGACGCCGACCTTCATGATGATTGCTCCGATGTAACAGCCGCCGGCAGCCCAAAAGCTACCCAGTGAACTGGGGCATGACCTCTTCGGTGAACTTCTGCAGCGCATCCCAGTTGAAAGGGGGCCGGATCGCGATGTTCACGTTCTCCGCACCGCCGGCGGCGTAGACGCCGAGCCGTTCGGCGACCTCGCTCGCCGTGCCCATCAGCATCCCATCGCCGACGGGGCGCCGGTGGCCCTTCCAGCTATCGGAGAAGCGCGACCGTATCGCCTCCGCCTCGGCCTCGTCGACACCCATGTAGAAGCCGACGTTGACGCTCCGCTCGATGGACGCCGGGTCCCGGCCCTCCTTGTCGCACCAGTCGTCGAGGACGCCGTTCAGCTCCTCGAACTGCGAGGCGGGAATATAGGCGGCGTTCCAGCCGTCGGCGTACCGCGCCGCGATGCGGAGGGTACGCTTGCGCCCCATGCCGCCCACCCACACCGGCAGCTTCGACTGCACCGGCTTGGGGTTATTGATGGCGTCCACGACGCGAAAGTAGCGCCCCTCGAACGTGGTGCGCTCCTGCGTCAGCAAGCCCTGCACGATCTGCATGCTTTCGTCGAGCATGTCGAGCCGTTCGCGATTTGGGCCGTACTCGTAGCCGTAGGCCTCGTACTCGGCGCGGTGCCAGCCCGCCCCGATGCCGAGGTTGGCCCGTCCGTGGGAGATGTGGTCGATGGTGGTGATCATCTTGGCCAACAGACCGGGAGGCCGGTAGCCGGGCGTGAAGACCAGGCACCCGAGGCGGGCGCGGTTGGTGTCGGCGGCGAGGGTGGCGAAGGCCGAGACCGTCTCGTAGGTCACGCTTTCCCCGTCGATGTAGGGCGCTTCGTAGAAGTGGTCCCACACCGAGATCCAGGCATAGCCGTGCTCGTCGGCGAAGCGCCAGGCGCGCCGCAGATCGTCGAACGAGCAGTCCTGCTGCCCGGTGTGCATGCCGATCTTCAAGGGGTCCTCACTCTAGTCCTCAGGCAGGCCGGAGATTCTGCGCAGCAGGTTGTAGGGGTAGATGCCGGTGTCGTGAGCGTCGCTCCAGAGCAGCTGCAGCGCGTAGCGTCCGACGGGCATGTGGTCTAACGCCTCGACGTTTTGGGGCACCTCACCGGGGCCGACCATCCGCTTCCCGGTGAGCTCATGGACGCAGGCGGCGCAGGGGCAGGCCCCCCGCAATTCGAGGTGCTCGATGACGGCGTGTTCGCCGTCATCCCACTCGATGTGGACGCCGTCGGGCCGCAGCGCCACCGACTTCGGAACGTGCACCCGCCGCCTACTCCTGCTCCGAGGCCGGACGGCGCGAACGGAGCTCCTCCCAGATGTCTTCGGGAGTCAGCCCGGCGTCGGCCAGCAGGACGAGGCTGTGGAACCAGAGATCGGCCACCTCGTGCACCGTCTCTTCCTTGACGCCGTTCTTGGCGGCGATGA
This sequence comes from Dehalococcoidia bacterium, assembly GCA_965207995.1. Taxonomy (GTDB): domain Bacteria; phylum Chloroflexota; class Dehalococcoidia; order SHYB01; family SHYB01; genus DAOUKH01. The sequence continues at coordinate 653,064 of OZ242299.1, forward strand.
CCGCCTCGCCCGCCTCTTCGAGCACTTTCTTGCCGATGCGGTCCACGCCCTCGGTCAGGAGCTTGGCGACGTAGCTGCCCTCCGGCCGGTCGCGCTTCCGCTGCTCGATGGTCTCGAAGAGCTCGGCGACGATGTCGCGGGCGCCGGTGTCGAACTCGATGTCGCCCACGGCGACCTGTCTACCGTCTAGGTCTTGGAAGAAGCAGGTGGGCTTGCCGGTGTGGCACGCGGGACCCGCGGGATCGCCCTTCAGCACCAGCGTGTCCCCGTCGCAGTCGACCTCGATGCGCTCGACGCTGATGACGTTGCCCGACGTCTCGCCCTTGCGCCACAGCGATCGGCGGCTGCGGCTGTAGAACCACGCCTCGCCGGTCTCGATGGTCTTGGCCAGCGATTCAGGGGACATATACGCCACCATCAGGATCTCGTTCGTGCGGCGGTCCTGCGCGATGGCGGGGATCAGACCCTGCTCGTTCAGCTTGAGCTTCATGTCGTTCATCCGGCGCCCAACGGCACCGTAATCAGGATAGCACCACCGCGGTTACGCCGGAGGCATCAGGCGGGGCGGCGGGGGAGCATGAACGTCCGCAGGTAGCTGAGCACGGTCTCGCCGCGCTGGTTGCTCGCCTCCGTCCGCACCTTCACGATGCCGCGGTCCGGACGGCTGGCCGAGGCCCGCACCTCGAGCACCTCGGTTTCCGCGTAGATCGTGTCGCCGATGAAGGTCGGAGCGTGGTGGTCGACGCGCTCGAACCCCAGATTCGCGATCGTGTTGCCGCTGAGATTGGGGACGCTCAGGCCGACGGCGATGGCGAAGACGAGGATGCCGTTGACCAGCACCCGGCCATGCTGCGAGGCGGCGGCGTACTCGGCGTCGAGGTGGAGCGGCTGCGGGTTCGACGTCCAGTAGCAGAACTGGTCGGCGGCCGCCTGCGAGATCGTGCGGCCCGGCCAATGGCGGAACCGGTCGCCGACGTGCACGTCGTCCAAGTACCGCTCGAAGAAGTCGCGAAAGTCGTGTTCCATGGCGTTCCCCGTGACCGCCACGCAGCCGGTCATTGCAGCCCATTCTGCGCCGCCCCCGCCAAGCGGTGCAACTGCTTTGACAGCTTTTCCAGGGCGCGGCTATAGTCTCGGCGACCATGCCCTACGCCCCCGTCAACGGTATCGAGCTCTTCTACGAGGTCGAAGGTTCGGGCATTCCCGTCGTGCTCTGCCACGGCGTCGGCGGCAACCATCTGAGCTGGTGGCAGCAGGTCCCCGTGCTGGCCCAACGCTACACCTGCGTCATCCTCGACCAGCGCGGCTTCTGCAACACCAAGCTGCCGGAGGGCGGCCCCTACGCCGAAGCCTTCGCCGACGACGTCCTCGGCCTGCTCGACCACCTGGGTCTGAGCGAGCCCGCCTTCCTCGTCGGCCAATCGATGGGCGGACGGACGACGCTCGACTTCGCCCGGCGCTACCCCGAGCGCACGCGCGGGATCGTCCTCGCCGACACGCTGGCCAACCTGCGCTCACCCGCGCTCGACACGGCGCGGCGGGAGGCGAGCGAAGCGGTGGGCGCCGACCGCTTGCGCGCCGCGCTCTCGGAAACCACGTGGCGGGAGCGGCCCGATCTCGGCTTCCTCTACAAGCTCATCCGCGGCTACAACAAGCCACGTCCCAAGACCTTCTATTGGAAGAACAACGTCCCCGGCGCCACCGCCGCCGACCTCGCCGGCTTCGCCATCCCCGCGCTCTTCATCGCTGGGGCCGAGGACCGCATCGCGCCGCCCGTCGCCATCCGCATGGGCTACGAGATGTTCCCCGACGCCCGATGGTTGGAGGTGCCCGGCGCGGGCCACTCCGTCTACTTCGAGAAGCCCGACGTCTTCAACGCGGCGCTGCTCGACTTCTTCTCGGAGTGCGAGACCGGCCGCTAGCGCGGGAAGAGGGCGCGCAACGCCTCCTCGCTCGAATAGCGGTACGAGAAGCCCGTCTGCGCGCAGAAGCGCGCATTGTCGACGACCCACGGGTACATGACGTACCGCAGGCCCACGGCGGAGCCGGACCCCTGCAGGCGGGCGTGCCACGTCGCCTCCAGCAACGGCGCGATGAGCAAGTAGGGAAGTGTGACCATCCGCCGGTTGGCGAGGCCGGCAAGGTCCGAGTAGCGGATGAAGCCGTCCCCGGCGGTGTTGAAGACGCCGCGCGCCCGCCGCTCGATGGCGTGAACGAAGATACGGATGAGGTCGTCTTCGTGCATGAACTGCGTCAGGGGGTCGTGGCCGGCGACGCGAAGCATCGAGCGCCGGAAGATCGTAGCGCCGGCCGCGTCATGGCTGCCCGGGCCGATCACGGGGCAGCCGCGCAGGATGGTGACGTTCGTCGCGGGATGCTCCTCGGCGAATTCCTGGAAAACGCGGTCCGCCACCGCCTTGTAGCGGGAATAGAGAAAGGCGTCGTTGGGCCGCAGCGGCGACGCCTCCTTCAGCGGCTCGGGATTGTCGGGGTGCGCGCCGTAGGCGGTGGAGCTGCTCATGTAGACGGCCTGCTCGACGCCGGCGGCGCGGCAGGCATCGAGAAAGTTGTGGGCGCCGTCCAGGCCCACCGCTCGGACGCGCCGGTGGTCGCGCGATGACCCAACCACAAACGCGAGGTTCACCGCCGTGTCCACGCGCTCCTTCTCGAATACCTCGGCGAAGGGAGTGGCAACGTCCTGGTGGTAGAAGCGCAGCTTGGCGGGGGAATCGCTCGGCGGGCGGAAGTCGACGCCGACGATAGTCTCCACGTCGTCGTGCTCCGCGAGGCGGGCGACAAGCCGGGAGCCCAGATACCCCGACGAACCGGTTACGGCAATGCGGCGCATGGCGACATTCTACGCCGGAAACGGCGGCGGCGAGGGGCCGAAATTCTGATTGACACCCCTTCCGAACGGGGCCTAGACTTAACCGAACGGTGCAGGCCGCTGCGGGGCCCCCGCCGGCTTGGGCGGGGGCTTCTGTATGTCAGGCTCCCGACACACCAAAGGGGCAAGAAAGAGGCGCGACTTGATCTCCACGACGCTGCACGAACGGGACCCCGAAATCGCCCAGGCGCTCGACCGGGAGCTTGACCGGCAGCGCGGCAACATCGTCCTCATCGCGTCGGAAAACTACGCGAGCGCGCCCGTCCTGGAGATGCTCGGCTCGCCGCTCACCAACAAATACGCCGAAGGCTACCCCGGCAAGCGCTACTACGGCGGCTGCCAGTTCGTCGACATCGGCGAGCAGCTCGCTATCGACCGCGCGAAGGAGCTCTACGGCGCGGAGCACGCCAACGTCCAGCCCCACAGCGGCGCCCAAGCCAACATGGCGGCCTACTTCGCGCTGCTCAAGCCCGGCGACACCGTGCTCGGCATGCGCCTCGACCAGGGAGGCCACCTCACGCACGGGAGCCCCGTCAACTTCTCCGGCGTCCTCTACAATTTCGTCTCCTACGGCGTCGACCGTGAGTCGGAGCTGCTCGACTACGACGAGATCGAGCGCCTGGCCAAGGAGCACCGGCCCGCGCTCATCGTCGCCGGCGCCACCGCCTATCCCCGCACCATCGACTTCGCCCGCTTCCGCGCCATCGCCGACGCGGTGGATGCGCGGCTGATGGTGGACATGGCGCATCCCGCCGGCATCATCGCCGCGGGGCTCCACCCCTCGCCGACGCCCCACGCCGACGTCGTCACGTCGTCCACCCACAAGACGCTGCGCGGCCCGCGGGGCGGCTTGGTCCTGACGAACTCCCAGTTCAAGGGCACCATCGACAAGGCCGTCTTCCCCAGGCTCCAGGGTGGGCCCTTGATGCACGTCATCGCCGCCAAGGCGGTCGCCTTCGGCGAGGCGCTGCGCCCCGATTTCATCACCTACCAGCAGGCCGTCATCGACAACGCGCGAGCCCTCAGCGCGGGGCTGCAAGAGCACGGCTTCCGCATCGTCAGCGGCGGCACCGACAACCACCTCATGCTCGTCGACCTGACGCCGTTGGGCGTCACGGGCCAGGATGCGGAGACGCTGCTGGAGTCGGCGCACATCACCGTGAACAAGAACGCGATCCCCTTCGACACCCAGCCGCCCCGCGTTACCAGCGGGCTGCGCCTGGGCACGCCGGCGGTGACCACGCGCGGCTTCGGGGTCGAGGAGATGCGGAAGACGGCGGAGCTGATCGCGCGGGCGATCAAGGGCCGCGACGACGAAGCGGAGGTCGCGGCGGTCCGCGCCGAAGCGCAGGCGCTGGCGAGCAGCTTTCCGCTCCCCGGCATCGACGACGCCGAATAGCGCCTCCGGCTCGCGCCAACAGGTTCAAAACGCCGCGCCGGACTGTGACATCCGCTCCTTGCCGCTGCTTAGTCCCATGCTATAATTCCCTTCGCTCCGAGAGGGTCGTCCTCCTGGAGCCTTCCCTGGTAGAGAAGGAGAAAACGGCGCGTGCGCGATTACGAACTAGTGGTCCTGATAAGCCCGCAGGTTTCGGACGATGAGGTCGACGGAGTCGTCGACCGGGTGAAGCAATTCATCACCTCCCGCGACGGCACCATCGGCAACGTGAACCCGTGGGGCCGGCGGAAGTTGGCCTACTACATTCAGGACTTCGAAGAGGCCACCTACGTCCAGATAGATTTCAGCAGCGGCCCCGAGGCCATCGCGGAAGTGGAGTCGAACCTCAAGCTGACGGAAGAGGTCATCCGTCATCTCATCGTTAAGGCCGAAGACACGGCCATCGTCCGCAAGTAACACCCTCTGGAGACATCATGCTCTGCAAGATAACGGTAATTGGAAACGTGGGCCGCGAACCTGAGATGCGCTACACACCGAACGGCGCCGCCGTCACTGAGTTCTCGATTGCCACCAGTCGCAGGTACACCACCGCCGGCGGCGAGCGGCGGGAAGAGACCGAGTGGTTCAGGGTAAGAGCGTTTGGTCGCCTGGGCGAGCAAGTGAGCCAGTACGTGGCGAAAGGAAGCAAGCTCTACGTCGAAGGTCGCCTGAGCAGCAGCCCTTGGGTCGGCAACGACGGCCAGCCCCGCGCTGGTAATGAGATCGTGGCCAACGAGGTGAAATTCCTCGACCGTCCCGGCGAAGCCGGCGGCGGAGAAGCGAGAGGGGAATACGGCGCCCCCGTCGGCGGCGGCAACGTAGACGCCGACGACCTTCCCTTCTAGACTTAAGCGTAGCCCTTCGATAGAGACGGAGACCGTAGAGACCATGGCAGACGAGACCACGACCACGCCTCCGGCGCCGCCCGCCGGCGCAGCCCCCAGCACGAGCTCAGCCGCTCCAAGGCCCGCCGGCCCCGGCGGCAGCCGTCCGCCCGGCGGCGGAGGCCGGGGCCGCGACCGCAAGGGTCGGCCGCGCTACTTCCCCAGGCGCAAGGTCTGCCCGTTCAAGGCGGGGCACCTGACGCACATCGACTACAAAGACGTCGACATGCTGAAGCGCTTCATCTCCGACCGCGGCCGCATCGAGCCCCGGCGCAAGACGGGCGTCTCCGCGAAGTACCAACGCCCGCTCGCCATGGCCCTCAAGCGCGCACGGCACCTCGCGCTGCTCCCCTATACCATCGGCCACATTCTCGAGACCGGAATCTCCTACGAGAGACCGCGGCGCGGCTGACCCGGGCCATGCACGGCATCGGCGAAACCCGCACCGGCGGCCCGTTCGTACACCCTCGTATGCTGATCGCCTACGCTATCGGAGGCGCGCCCTTCACCCCGGGCCGCACGAATCTGAGGTCGAATCGTGCCGAGTAGACGCCGGTCGAGGCGCCGGGAACCGGGCCGCCAGCCGCGGGCCCCCGAGCCGCCCCCAATCACGCTCAGCCGCAGGCGCCGCCCGCCAACCGGCACGCGCAGGCTTTCTTGGAAGTTCCTGGCGCCCGCCGGCGCCTTCGCCGCGATGATCGTGATCGCCATCGCCGTCTACGCCACGATCCAGAGTGAAGACCCGCCCATCCTCCAGGTGAACGAGGTCAGCGTCAGCCAGAGCGAGTACACCTCCATACTGAAATCGCAGCGCCTCTACGCGCAGTCCTACGGCGGCACGTTCAACCCCGGCGTGGCGCCCTACGAGCTCATGCAGAACCTGGCGCACAACGAGCTCGTCCGCCAGGCTGCCCCCAGGGAGGGCCTGTCGGTCACCGAGGCCGAGATTGAGGCGGAGATCCTTCGCCGGCTCGTGCCCGCCGCCGAAGGGCAGCCCATCGAGGGACAAGTGCGGCGCGACTACGAGGCGGCGCTCAGCAACTATCTTTCGACGACGCAGCTGTCCCTCGACACCTATCGCTCGCTGGTCGAGGTCGACCTTTTGCGCGGACAGCTTCGCGAGCGGTTGGGGCGGGACATCCAGCTCGTGCAGTCGCACGCCGAGGTGCACATGATCGAGGTCGCCGACCTCGCGCTTGCCGACCAGATCGAGGCAGAGCTCAGGAAGCCCAACGCGGACTTCGCGAAGATAGCTCTCCGGTATTCGACCGATCAGGAAAGCCGCGCCGACGGCGGGCGCCTCGGATGGGTGCCGCGGACGGTGCACCAGCGGTTCGACGAGTACCTCTTCGGGCTCGACGTTGGCGAGTTGAGCAACCCAATCCAGGCGGAAGACGGCGAGTACTACATGGTGCGGCTGACGCGCCGCATCGACGTCGATACCGCCGAGTTGCACGCCATCAAGGTCCCCGACCTGAGCGCCGCCCGCGACATCCGCAACCAGCTCGAAGGGAGCCGCTTCGAGGACCTGGCGGCCGAGATCTCGACCGACCCCGATCTGCGCGCCGCCCGCGGGAGCCTAGGAGTCGTCGCGGCGGGCGACTTCGACGGCCTCTTCGACGAGGTGATACACGGCCTGGCCATCGGCGAACTTTCGTCCCCTATCGCCGAAGGGGCCGGCTCGCGGTACATCATGGTGTCCGCCCGCACCTCGGCGCGGGAGATCGACGAGGAGAACCTCGACACCCTCAAGACGAGGGCGCTCGAGACCTGGCTCTCACGCGAATGGGACGCCAACCGCATCGAGTATTGCCCCGGCGGCCCCGACAACTGCTTCGGCAGTGTCAAGGTCGACATCGTGCTCAGCGACATCGACGACATCTCGCTGACGCGGGCGGAGGAGCACCTCACCGCGACCGCCGTGGCGCAGCGTGAGGCGAGCTCGCAGAACCCCTTCAGCCTGCCCCAGTAACGCCGGCCCGTCTCCCGCCGAAAGTGGCATAATGTCTGCCAGGGGGTCGGGTTTGGATAGCGACGATGGCATGACGGGCGCCGCCGGACGCCCTTCCATCAGGGGAGTACTCCATACCTATGGAGACCGCCTCCCCCTTACGCCCGACACGCCGCTGATCTCACTCGGCGAGGGCACCACGCCGCTCGTTCGCTCCCAGAACATCGAACGCGAGACCGGCTGCGGGGCGCTCTACTTCAAGCTCGAGGGCTGCAACCCCACAGGGTCGTTCAAGGACCGCGGCATGGTGGTCGCCTTCGCCAAGGCCATCGAATCGGGCGCCGCCGCCGTCATCTGCGCCTCGACGGGCAACACCAGCGCCTCCGCGGCGGCCTACGCGGCCCGTTACGGCCTGCGCTGCATCGTCATCGTGCCCAAGGGTGAAGTGGCCGCGGGCAAGCTCGCGCAGGCCACCGCCTACGGATCGAAACTCGTCTCCCTCGACGGCAACTTCGACGAGGCCCTGGACATCGTCCGCGACATGACCTCCCGCCACGCCATCGCCTTGGTGAACTCGTTGAACCCCCACCGCATCGAGGGTCAGAAGACGGCCGCCTTCGAGATCGTCGACACATTGGGCGACGCCCCGGACGCCCTCTTCATTCCCGTGGGCAACGCGGGCAACATCACCGCCTACTGGAAGGGTTTCAAGGAATACCACGAGGACGGCCCGGCTGACCGCCGACCCGCCATGATGGGCTTCCAGGCCGCCGGCGCGGCCCCGATCGTGCACGGCGCGCCCGTCGCCGAGCCCAAGACCGTCGCCACCGCCATCCGCATCGGCAACCCGGCAAGCTGGGAGGGCGCCCTCGCCGCCCGCGACGAGTCCGGCGGCGTGATCGAGGCGGTCACCGACGAGGAGATCCTCGACGCCTACCGCCTGCTCGCCCGTACCGAAGGGCTGTTCGTCGAGCCCGCCTCCGCGGCCTCCGTCGCCGGCCTGCGCCGCGCGGCGCGGAACGGCGCCCTGGCCGGCAAGACCGTCGTCTGCGTGCTCACCGGCACCGGCCTCAAGGACCCGGACACCGCCACGAAGCACGTCACGCCGGACGAGATCAAGCTGCCCGCCGATCTTGGCGCCGTCGAAGGCGCGCTCGGCTACCGCTAAAGCGGACTCCTGCGTGTCCTCTTTGTTGCGCCGTTCTGCTACCCTCGAAGGTGGCCTATTCCTACCAGCCGGAAGGCTGGACCTCCGAAAGAGCCGCATCCCGCAAGGACAGAAGCATGGTTATCGTCGCCGAGCCTGAAAGAGCCGTAGACATCGAACGCATCAAGGCCGCGGTCCTTGAGATCATTGAGGCCATCGGCGAAGACCCCGACCGCGACGGGCTCGTCGATACGCCCCGGCGCATCGCCGAGGCCTACGCCGAAATCTTCAGCGGACTCCGCCGCGACCCCCTGGACGACTTGCAAGTTCGGTTCAACGAAGACCACCACGAGATGGTCGTGCTGAAGGACATCCCGTTCTACTCGCTCTGCGAGCACCACTTCCTCCCGTTCTACGGCTCCGCGGCGGTGGCCTACATCCCCGAAGGAAGCGTCGTGGGAATCAGCAAGCTCGCGCGGGTCGTCGACACGCTGGCAAAGCGCCCGCAGGTGCAGGAACGGCTGACCTCCCAGATCGCCGACACCATTCTAGAAGCGCTGCGGCCGCAAGGCGTCGCCGTCGTGCTCCGCGCCGAGCACCTGTGCATGACCATGCGTGGAGTGCAGAAGCCCGGTGCCGGCATGGTGACGTCGGCGGTCCGGGGCCGGTTCGAGGAGAGCCAGGTGACCCGCGACGAGTTCATGTCGCTCCTCCAGGGGGCCCGGTGAGTCTGGAGGTCCGCCGCGAGGACTTCTCCTCGCTTTCGGAGGAATGGGAGCGGCTGAACCGGCGCTCCGGCTGCGGTGTATTCACGACTCCCGCATGGCTCGGCGCATGGTGGTCGAGCTGCGCCTCCGGCGAAGACCTGCACCTGCTCTCGGTGCGCGATGGCGGTGATCTCATCGGCGTCGCCCCCCTTATGAGGTCCGGCGACACCATCGCCTTCGTCGGCGGGTCCGACCTCTGCGACCACCACGAAATCACCATGGCGCCGGGCTCCGAACAGGCCGTGCTCCACGCCCTCGTGCAGCATCTAGACACCCTCGACTGGGGCAGTCTTCGACTCGAAGGTGTCCCCGAAGGCTCAGCCACCCTCGAAGGGCTGCCCGCGGCCGCCTCCGATCGCGGGTGGACGGTGCAAGAATCGTTCGACGAGGAGAGCCCATCCCGCTCGCTCGACGGCGACTGGGAAACCTACCTTGGCGGCCTGCCCAAGAAGGACCGCCACGAGGTCCGGCGCAAGCTCCGCCGCCTCCTGTCCGCCGGTGAGGTGCGCATCTATGACGCCGCCGCCGAGTCCGGCCTCGACGACGCCATGCCCATCTTTCTCGACCTTGCAAGGAAGAGCAACGAGGACAAGGCCGAATTCCTCACCGAGGACCGCGAGCGGTTCTTCCTCGACCTCGCCGCCGCCATGCACGCCCAGGGCTGGCTCAAGCTCTTCTTCCTCGAAATCGACGGCGCGACCGCCGCCGCCTCCCTTTGCTTCGACTACGGCAACGCCTACTACCTCTACAACAGCGGCTACGAGCCCCGCTTCGCCTCACTCAGCGCCGGACTCATGCTCAAGGTGCTGGCGTTGAAGGACGCGATCGACGAAGGCCGCGAGGTCTTTCACTTCCTCCGCGGAGCGGAGCCGTACAAGTTCGACCTCGGCGGCGGCGGCGACCGCCTCATGAAGATACTGGTGTCACGTTGACGCCCGGGTGTAACGTCTAGCTCGGAGTCCTCTTTGCGCATCGCCTTCATCAGCGTCCACGGATGCCCCGTCGCCCGGCTCGGTCAGAAAGACGCCGGCGGCATGAACGTCTTCCTCCGCGAGGCCGCCACAGAGCTCGGACGGCGCGGGATCTGCGTCGACATCTTCACCCGGACGCATGACCCGAGCGACCCCACCGTCATCGATCTGGGTCCGGGCGCCCGCCTGATTCACCTCGACGCGGGCCCCCCGGACGAGGCGAAGAAGGACCTCTACCGCCGCCTCCCCACGTTCACCCAGGCCCTCAGCGACTACGTCGCGGCGCATGCCCTCTCTTACGATCTCGTTCACAGCCACTACTGGCTCTCGGGGCCGACGGCGCTCGAACTGGGAAGGCGCTGGAACGTCCGTGTGGTATCGAGCTTCCATACGCTCGGCGAAGTCCAACGCCTAGTCCGCAGCGGCACCGGCGGCGGCGACGCCGAGCAGCGCCTGGCGACCGAGCACGAGATCGCGGCCAATGCCGACACCTTGGTCACCGCGAGCCCCCACGAACGCGAGCAGCTCCTCCGCCTCTACCGAGCCGATCCGGGCAAGACCCACGTCGTCCCTTGCGGCTTCGACCGCGGCGTCTTCAAGCCCACCGACCGGGCCGAGGCACGGCGAGAGCTCGGCCTCGAAGCGGACAAGATCATCCTCTTCGTCGGCAGGATGGAGCCGATTAAGGGCATCGACGTGCTGCTCAGAGCAGCAGCGGCCATGGAGGGCGGCAGCGACTACCGCATCGTCATCATCGGCGGCTCCGACGACGACTCGGAGCAGCAACGGCTCCGTGCGATGGCGAGGGACCTCGGCATCGAAACGCGCCTGATCTTCGCGGGGACCGTCGAGCAGCGGCGCCTCCCGCTCTACTACAGCGCCGCCGACGTCTGCGTCGCCCCCTCCTTCTACGAGACGTTCGGTCTGGTGCCCCTGGAAGCCATGGCGTGCGGCACGCCGGTCATCGCGGCGCGCGTCGGCGGACTCCAGGCCACCATCATCGACGGCAAGACCGGCTACCTCGTACCCTGGCACTGCCCCGAACCCTACGCCGAACGCCTCGACCTGCTGCTCGGCAACGACCTGCTGCGCGACTCGCTGGGGCGGGCCGCCTACGAGGCGGCGCAGAACTGGACGTGGGCCATGGTCGCCGACCGTTTGGAAGAAGCCTACGACCAGGCCCTGGGCGGCACCCTCCGCTTGATGCAGGCGGTTCTCTGCGAGTCCTAGCCCCCGCTTCGCCCGCCGCTTCCCGTCACGCGCCCGTCAGGGCCTTCTCGTACCAAATGATGTCGTGCTTGTGCCGGAAGCCGACGGAACGGTAGAGCCCCACGGCGGGATCGTTGTCGGCGTAGACCGTCAGCTCGATGGCCCCCGCCCCGCGGTTCATCAGGGTGCGGATGCTCTCGTTGATCATGGCCCGGCCGAGACCGAGACCCCGCTTGGCGGGGTCGGAGCCGATCATCCAGATGATCCCCAGGGCGCTCCCGTCGGAGGTGGGTTCCAGCCGCGTCCAGCAATAGGCGGCGGGTTCGCCGCCGACGCGGAGCAGGAGCACGTCGCTGGGCGCGGACCCAGTCATACGGACCCGGTAGGCGATCTCCTCAGGGACGTTCGGAGCGAACCCCCAGCTCTCGCCGAAGGCTGCGTTCTGCAAGCCGGTCATGATCGGCTCTTCGCCGGACCGCATCTCTGCGGTCTCGTAGGCCGTTTCGACCTCCCGTAGAACGAAGTCCCCGACTTCGAGCCGCATCTGCCACTGGCGCTTGACTTCTTCGAAGCCGGCGGCCTGGAAGAGGCGCAGCGCATCCGTCTGTTCGGGCAATGCCGAGGCGTGGGCGATATCCGCGCCCAACGCGCGGCCGTGGTCCAGCGCCGCGGCGAGGAGCGCCCGGCCGTGGCCCCGCCCCCGGGCATCGGGCCGCACCGACCCTTCGAGGATCACCCGGCCCAGGGCGGGCTCGGGCACCACGAGCGTGAACCCTTCCAGCCGCCCGTCGCCGTCAACGACGAAGCAGTCGCGCTCCGGAGAAAGGTTCGGCTGGCGCAGGTACTCCTCGGCAAGCTGCGCCGTATACGGACGTCCCGAGGCGGCGACCACTGCGGCGTAGCCCTCGGGGTCGCTCCAACGGAACAGCCGTGTCGTCATGTCGCCTCCGACGCGCGTCGTGGCCCCATGCGGCCGCGCGGCACACGGATTCTACACGCCCTTTTCTCGCCGACAAATCCACGTCTCAAACCTGTACGACTCCTTGACTGAAGCTTGTGAAACTCGTAACATTCTCTCGTCCTCGTCATGGAGCGCAGGAGGGCCGCGAGGGCTCGAAAGGCCTTGGACGGCGTCGACATACTCCTAGCCGTTGTCCGCTGGATTCACGCGATAGCGGCGGTCGTGTGGGTGGGGGGAAGCATCTTTTACCTGCTCGTTCTCCGGCCTTCGCTGTCCATCCCCGGCGCCGCCGACTCCCGCTCCACGCTCGAACCGGCGGTCAACCGCCGCTTCCGCGACGTCGTCGACGTCTCCATCCTCGCCCTGATCGTCACCGGCGTCGTCATCACCTTTGACCGGCTCTCCTCGCTTCCCGCCAGCACGACGTACTATGTGGTGCTCGGACTCAAGCTCTTCGCCTTCCTCGTCATGCTCCTCATGGCCCGCGACCTCGGCACCCGCGGCGGCCGGCCCTGGCGCAGGCCCAAGACGGCGCCCGTCGAGCCGTCCATCACCGACACAACGCGGACCGGCGGCACGCTTCGCGCCTGGCTCTCCCCGTCCCGCGTCATCCTGATGCTGGGGCTCGCGGCCTTCCTCCTCTCGATGCTGCTGGTGCACGTCTACGAGCGCACCCTGGCGACGGCGGTCTAAATGACGACGCAGCCACCAATGGAAGGCGCGACCGGCCCGTTGGGCTGGTATCGCCGCGCCAACAAGAAGGTGCTCGCGGGCATCGTCGTCATCGTCGTCGCCGTAGCGGCGCTGATCTTCACCAACCTCGGCGACGCGCTGACCTACTACAACACCGTCGACGAGCTCAAGGCCGACCCTCAGGCGGTGGAAGACCGGCGAAGGGTAGGCGGCCGGGTCCTCGAGGGCTCCATCGAGAAGGACGCCGAGAACAACCTCTTCTTCACCATCTATCACAACGAGGTTACGAACACGCTGCCCGTTCACTACCGGGGAGTAGTCCCCGACATCTTCGACGACGAGGTCGACGTGATCGTCGAGGGCGAGTGGCGCCGCGACGGGATCTTCTACGCGAGCAACCTCATCGCGCAGCACCCGCCGGAGTTCCAAGTCGCCGAGCCCGGCTCGACCCACGCGCCCGTCGAGAGGTAAGGGAGCCCGGTGCACGCCTCGGACATCGGCTTCGTCGCGCTGGTAGTCGCCATCGTCGCCGCGGCCTACGCGGCCTTCGCGGCGCCGATCGGTCTCCGCCAAAACAATCCCGCCACCCTCGCGAGCGCCCGCAACGCGGTCTATGTCGTCACCGGCACGATGCTCACCGCCATAGGCGTGCTCGCCTACCTGCTCGTAAGCCACGACTTCGGCGTGGTCTACGTCGTGGGCAACTCCTCCGTCGCCCAGCCCTGGTACTTCGACCTCGCCGGCCTCTACGGGGGCCAGGCGGGCTCGCTCCTCGTCTGGGCGACGGGGCTGGCGATCTTCTCCGGCCTCGCCGTCTACGTGAACCGCGACCGCCTGCACCAGGTCATGCCCTGGGCCATCGGCGCCATGATGACCGTGCAGGTCTTTTTCCTCGTCGTTCTCGTCTTTCTCTCCAACCCATTCGAGCGGCTTCCCATCCCGCTGACCGACGGGCAGGGCGTCAACGCGCTGCTCCGCGACCCCGGCTTCCTCATCCATCCGCCCTTCCTGCTGTTCGGCTACATGGCATGGACGATACCCTTCGCACTGGCGATCGGCGCGATGATCTCGCGGCGGACGGACAGCCAGTGGCTGCGCGCGGCCCGGCCCTGGCTCCTGAGCGCATGGCTGATCCACAGCATCGGGCTGATGCTCGGCGCGTGGTGGGCCTATCACGTCTTGGGATGGGGCGGGTTCTGGAACTGGGACCCTGTCGAAAACGTCGCCTTCCTCCCCTGGCTCACCGGCACCGCCTTCATGCACTCGATCATGGTCGAGGAGCGCCGCGGCCTGCTCCGCCGGTGGAACATGCTGCTCATTCTCGCGACCTTCCTCCTGTGCATTTTCGGCACGCTCGTGGTGCGGGGCGGGCTCCTCGACTCCGTCCACAACTTCGCCACGTCGGCCCTGGGGCCCAGCTTCCTCGCCTTCCTCGGCTTCAGTCTTGCCGTCTCGCTCTTCCTCTTCTTCACTCGCGCCCAGGACATCGACTCGGGCCGGCGCTTCGACTCCGCCGTATCGAAGGAGTCCGGCTTCCTTCTCAACAACCTCCTCTTCGTGGGCATCGCCTTCGCGACGTTCTGGGGCACCGTCTTCCCCCTCCTCACCGAGGTCTACAACGGCTCCAAGATCACCGTCGGCGCGCCCTTCTACGAGAAGGTCAACGGGCCGCTCTTCCTCGTCCTGCTGGTGATGATGGGCGTCGGCCCGCTGCTCGCTTGGCGGCGCACGACCTGGGACGTGATCAAGCGTAACTTCCGCGCGCCCCTCATCGGTGCGGCGCTGTGGCTCGTCTTTCTCGTCGCCGTGCTGGGAGTCACTAACCCCTGGTCGCTCGCCGGTCTCACCGCCGTAGCCTTCACATTCGGCGTCATCGCGCTCGAGTACTATCGAGGCGTCCGCGCGAGGCGGGCGGCGTCGGGCGAAGCGGTCCCCGCCGCGCTCACGTCGATGGTGGCCAGCAACCGGCGGCGCTACGGCGGCTACATCGTCCACGCGGGCGTCCTCCTCGTAGCCCTCGGCGTCATCGGCGCCGAGCTGCACCAGCAGGACCTCGACGTCACCCTCCGCACCGGCGAGGTGGCGGTGATCGGCGACTATCAGCTCAGGTACGACGGAATCACCGAGCGGCGCGGCGTCGACAACGACGTCACCGAGGCCACCCTCACCGTCTTCAAGGACGGCGAGTTCTGGGACGAGGTGCACCCCCGCCGCGTCGTCTACGACGGCCAGGAGAGTCAGCCGACCTCCCAGATCGCGATCCGCACCACGATGAAGGAAGACCTCTACGTCCTCCTCGCCGCGTGGGACTCCCAGGCCGCGACCTTCCTCATGTTCGTGAACCCCCTCGTGATGTGGTTGTGGGTAGGGGGCGTCGTTTTCCTCATCGGAACGGCGGTCGCCCTTTGGCCCGCCCCCAGCGGTGCGGGCCGCTCGACCGGCCCGCCGCCCGCCGAGTTGGAGGAGGCCCGGCGATGACGGCGCCGGCGCGGAGCATCGTCCGCATCGCCGCCATTGGCGCAATCCTTGCCGCCGTCATCGGCGCGCCGGCGGCCCTCGGCTACACCGAGGCCACCGAGGTGCGCCGCATCGCCGACCGGCTGCAGTGCCCCGTCTGCCAAGGCCAGTCCGTCGCCGAGTCCAATTCCCAAGTGGCGGTGGGCATGAAGGACACCATCGCCAACCTCCTCGCCGAAGGCCGCGACGAGACCGAAATCCTGCGCTTCTTCGAAGACCGCTACGGGCCCGGCGTGCTGCGCAACCCGCCGCGCACCGGCTTCTACTCCCTGGTGTGGTGGACCCCGGGAGTGGCGATCGCGCTCGGCGCCGCCGTCGTCTACGGGCTGCTGCGGCGCAGGCAAGCGGCGGCGGGCGACGGCGGGCCGCCCCCCATCGAGGGCCCTGCCCCCGAAGAGCCGCCGCTCGACCCAGCCCTCGAACCCTACCGGGAACGTCTGCGCCGCGACCTCGAGCTCGGAGTCTGACGATGTCCTTGGTCGTCGCCTTTCTCCTCGTCCTGGCCGCGCTGGCCGCCATCTCCTACCCCTTGCTGGCCCGCACGCGCCGAAGGGCCGCGCCGCCGGTCACCACCGACAGCGACGTCCAACGCATCCTCGACAGCCGCGACACGCTGCTGCGCGCCCTCCGCGATCTCGAATACGACAACCGCCTCGGCAACCTTTCCGAGCGCGACTACCGCTCGCTGCGCTCCGGCTACGAGCGCGAGGCCGTCGAGATCTACAAGGCGCTCGACGCCCGCGCCGGGGCGCTTCCCGACGACGTCGAGCGGGAAGTTGAGCGCGCCCGCGCCGAAGCCGAGCCCGCCGAAGACCACGACACGGAGCACCGGCCATGAAGCGGCGCACCGCAATCTTGGCGGCTGCCGCGGCCATCCTGATCGCCGCCTCGGCGCCGCTCACCGCGGGGGCCCAATCGGAAGAGCCGACCAGGGCGCCCTCCCAGAGCACGTTCGACGGCGTGCTCGAAGGCCGCATCGTCAACGGCACGGAAGACGGCGGCGAGCCGGGGGCGGCCCCGCTCTCCCTCCTCACCTTCCGCCGCATGACCCGCGAAGAGGAACGCTTCGGTCAGGCCGACAGCCAGGGCCGCTTCCGCTTCGAGGGCCTCGAAGTCCATTCCGACATGCGGTACTTCGTCCAGGCGGGCTACAACGACGTCGCCTACCGCTCGCCCGCCGTCCAGATATTCCCCGGCGCGCCGTCCTTCACCGAGGTCGTCGCCTGGGAGACGACCACCTCCGACGCCGACATCGTCATCGATCGCGCCAGCGTGGCCATCGCGGCGCTCGACGAGGAGGTCGGCCTCATCGGCGTGCTTGAAGTCATCACCCTGGACAATCGGGGCGACCGTACCTACGTCGGCGATCTCTTCGAAGACCCCGAGAACGGCGGCGCGGCGCGTATCTCGCTCCCCGCCAACGCCCTCGACGTCAACCTCGGTCACGGCTTCGGACCCGACGGCTTCGCCGCGGTCCCCGGCGGCGTGATCAACAAGGCCCCGGTCCTGCCCGGCGAGTCCGAGATGATCTACGGCTACACCATCCCCTACACCGGAACGACGGCGGCCTTGGAGCGGCGCTACCTCTACACCGCGCGCAGCGTGACCGTCCTCATGGCCGACGACCTCGGCGTGCTGAACAGTCCCCAACTTGAGGCCATCGGCCCTGTCGAGGTCAGCGGTGAGCCGCATATCCTCTTCACCGCCTCCGACCTCCCGGCGGGGCAGGTCTTCGAGCTCCAACTCTCCGACCTGCCCCTCTTCCGCGACCTCTCCGCCGGCGGCCTCGACTTCGATACCGCGCTCCGCTACGCCGCCGTCGCCGCGCTTGCGCTGATCGCGGCGGGCGCGGTCGCCTTTTTCCTCAGACGCCGCACCGCAGCGGCCTTCGGCGCGGCAACCATTCCGTCCACGCCGACCGGCCTCGCGCGGGAACGGGCGGACCTTGTCGAGTCGTTGGCGGCCCTCGACTCCTCATTCGCCGCCGGCAACGTCACCCAGGAGGAGTACGAGCGGAGGCGCTACGCAGGCAAGCGCCGCCTCGTGGACGTCAGTCTGCTGCTGGCCGAGCACGCGCCGCCAGAGGAGGAGCAGTGAGCGCGCTCGACGTCGCGGCGCGGGGGGTGACCAAGCGCTTCGGACGCTCGGCGGCGCTGCGCGGCGTCGACGTTGACGCGCCCCCCGGCAGCCGTCTCGCCGTCTTTGGGCCGAACGGCTCCGGGAAGACCACGCTCCTCCGCATCCTCGCCGGCCTGTCCAGCCCCACAAGCGGCGAAGTCCACGTCGGCGGCCAGACCCACGCCAAGGGCGCCAGGCATTTGCGCCAACGCATCGGCGTCGTCGCCCACCACACCTATCTCTACGACGACCTCACCGCCGAGGAGAACTTGCTGTTCTACGCCCGCATGTTCGGTCTCGCCGACCCGGAGCGGGCCGCCGCCGAGGCGCTGGAGCGCGCCGGCCTTTTCGAGCGGCGCCGCGACCGCGTGCGCGCCTTTTCCCGCGGCATGCAGCAACGGGCCGCCCTGGCCCGCGCCACGCTGCACGATCCCGACCTGCTCCTCTTGGACGAGCCCGACACCGGCCTCGACCAGGACGCCTCCCAACGAATCGGAGACCTGCTGACCTCGGCGGCGCACGGACCCCGCACTGTGATCGCCGCGACGCACAACCTCGCCCTGGGACTCCGCCTCTGCGAGCGCTTCATAATCCTCCACCGGGGACGGATCGTGCATGAGGGCGACCCCGCGGGCATGACCGACAAGGCCATCGAGGAGCTCTACCGCGATGTCACCGGCAACTGAGCACACTCAGGAGCCCCGGCCCTCACATCTGCGTCAGATGAGGACGCTGTTGTGGAAGGACCTGCTCATCGAGCTCCGGTCGCGCGACGCGATCGTGGCGATGATGGTCTTCGGCATCCTCGCCCTGACCGTCTTCAACTTCGCCTTCGAGCTGCGCGCCGAGAGCGTCATCCTCGTCGCGCCGGGCGTCCTGTGGGTGGCGGTCCTCTTCGCCGGCGTGCTAGGGCTGGGCCGCGCCTTCACCCACGAACGCGAGCGCGGCTCGATGGAGGGCCTCCTGCTCTGCCCCGCCGACCGGGGGACGATCTTCGTCGCCAAGTTCCTCACGAACCTGGCGTTCATCGTGGCCGCCGAGATCGTGATCGTGCCCGTCTACGACTCGTTCTTCGGAGTCGCCGCCTTGAGGCCGGGAGTCGTGGCTGTCATACTATTGGCCACCATCGGATTCGCTGCGGTGGGGACGGTGTTCGGCGCAATGTCGGTGAACACGCGGGCCAAGGAAGTCATGCTTCCCGTCCTCCTCCTCCCCATTGTGACGCCGCTGATTATCGGAGCAGTACGCGCAACCGGCATCTTGATCGACGGCGGCGCGTTTTCGGAAACCTGGACCTGGGTAAACCTCCTCATCGCGGTCGACGTAGTCTATCTTGCCGTGTCGTTTCTCGTGTTCGAGTTCGTGCTGGAGGACTGGGGATGAGCCGGCCATGATTCAAGGGGACCTCAAATGAGTGCCGCCCAACCCGCCGCCATGTCCGGCGCGCCTCCCCGGCGTATCCGTGTCGGACGCCTCGACCTGCTTGGGTTAGCGGCTTTCACCCTGATCGCCGTCGCTCTGGGCATGGGCCTCCTCTACGCACCGACGGAGCTCATCCAAGGCGAGCCCCAGCGCATCTTCTACGTCCACCTTCCCTTGGCCATCGCCTCCTATATCGCCTTCCTCGTCGTTGCCGTTGGCGGAGCGCTCTACCTCTGGAAACGCCGGCCCGGCTTCGACATCGCCGCCCGCTCCGCGGCCGAGATCGGCTTCTTCTTCATCACCCTGGTCATCATCAGCGGCGGCCTCTGGGGGCAGGCCACCTGGGGCACCTTCTGGCAGTGGGAGCCCCGGCTCACCTTCACCTTCGTCCTCTGGCTGATCTTCCTCGGCTACATCATGCTCCGGCAGGCGGCGCGCGACCGCGATCAGGCCGCCCGGTTCGCCTCCGTCCTCGGCATCATCGGCTTCGCCGACGTCCCCCTCATCTTCTCCTCCGTCTACCTCTGGCGCGGCATTCACCCCGAGCCGGCGACGCTGCCGCAGCCGATCCTCATCACCTTCCTCATCGCCACGGTGGGCTTCCTCGCGCTCTTCGCCTACCTGCTCGCGCTGCGCATGCGCTGGGACAAGACCCGCGACCGCATCGACGAGATGCGCGCCGCGCTGGAGGAATAACGCTCTGATGAACGAGACAAGGAATTACGCATGAGCGGCATCACCGTCGTCTACGTCGTTTTCGCCATCGTCATCGCCGCGATCTTCGGCTACGCCTTCCTGCTCTCAAAGCGCCAGCAGGAATCGGAGGCCGAGATCGAAGAGCTGCAAGAGATCATCAGCCGCCGGGACGATTCGAATTGATCATTGGCCGCATGAGCGAAGGGTTGCTGCGCCGGAGGTGGCTCGCGGCGGCGGTTGCCGCCGTGCTCGTGCTGGCCCTCACCGCGGCCTGTGGATCGGGCAACGGCGGCGAGCCCCTCTCCGCCGGCGACACCGCCCCCGGCTTTACTGCGCCGGCGTCCGGCGGCGGCAACGTCACGCTGGCGAGCTTGACCTCCCGCCACGACGCCGTCGTGGTCGTTTTCTACCGGGGCTACGGCTGAGGCATTTGCCGGGTCCAACTGGAGCAGTTGGCGAATGCGTACCCGGAGATCACGAGACTGAACAGCGAGCTCGTGGCCATCAGCACCGACGAGCTTGACGGGGCGATGAATATGGCGCTCTACACCGGCGCCGAGTTCCCCATCGCGGCCGACCCCAGCGAGCAGATCGCGCGGAGCTTCGGCGTCTTCAACCTGCTCGGCGACGGCGTGGCGACCCCGGCGACCTTCATCGTCGGAAGCGACGGCAAGATCGACTGGGCGCGCGTCGGCAATACCGCCGGCGACCGAGTGCTGCCCGCCGAGCTGCTCCCGCGGCTCCGAGAGGCGGTGCGCTAGCCCTCCCGTCATGGGTGTCTTGGCCCATATCTGGACGCCGGGCGACGGCGACGGCTTGGAGGTCCTGGCCCTCTGGGGCTTCGACCCGCTCTGGGTCGTCTTCGTGCTCATCCCCGGCGTCCTCTACGCCCGCGGGCTGATCGCGTGGACGGATAGGCCGGCGACCTGGCCAAGATGGCGGCCCTACTGCTTCTACGCAGGCCTGCTGCTCATCACGGCAGCGCTCATCTCTCCCATCGACGCGCTCGCCGACGACCTCTTCACCTTCCACATGCTCCAGCATGTCATCCTGATGATGATGGGACCGCCGCTGGTGTTGCTCGGCGCGCCGACCATCCCGATCCTACTCGGCATTCCCCTGCGGCTCCGCCAGTTGGTCGTGCGGCCCGTGGTCCGCAACTGGCTCGTGCGCGGCCTCTACCGCCTCCTGACCTTCCCCCCGATCTCCTGGGGCCTCTTCGCGGCAAGCACCTGGGGATGGCACTTCATCGGCGGGGCCTACGAGGCGTCGCTGCGCAACGAGGCGGTCCATATCGCGCAGCACTTCACCTTCGGTTTCACCGCGTTCCTCCTCTGGTGGTCCATCATCGACCCAGCCCCGCTGCGGTCGAAGCTCCCCTACCACCTCCGCGTCCCGGTGCTGATTCTGACGGTGCTCCAGAACGTCGCCCTCGGGGCGGCCATCACCTTCCGGGATAACGTCCTGTATCCTTACTACGAAGATCGCATCCGTATCTGGGGACTGACCGCCTTGGAGGACCAGCAGGCCGGTGGCGCGATGATGTGGGTCGTCGGCGTGATGATGCTCATGATCGCCATCGTCTTTACCTTCTCCGTCTGGTTCGACAAGAGCGAGCGCCAGACCCGGGAGCGCGAGGCGGAACTTGACGCCGCCCGCGCCGGCCCATCCGCAGCCCAGCCGGGACGGCCCGTCTTCACCCCCGGCGACATCGAAAGCCCGTCGGGGTTTGCCTAGCCCCAGGGGACCCTGAGAGGAACCAACACATGAGCAATGGCCGAAAGGGAAGAGGCCGCGGCGGACGCGCCAGACGCGGTGGACGGGGTCCTCGCCGCCCCGACGGGGAGCTGCGCCCGCCCGCCTCGACGCCGGAAGGTGGGTCTGAAGGCGCGCCGGCGGAGGAAACCGCCGCGACGTCTGCCGTCCCAAGTGCGGCCGGAGCATCTTCCGGCGGCGGAGACCAAGGCGGCGGTCGGCGCCGAGGGCCCGGGGGCGGACGGGTACGTCCGCGCCGCGGCAGACGTTCGGCGCAGCCCGAAGCGAAGACGGGCTTCCGCCTTCCGGGCTGGATCTGGTGGGTGACGGGCGGAGGGGCCATCGCCGCGGTCGTCGTGGTCGTGGCCGTCCTCCAGGGCACCAGCAGCGGAGCAAACGCGGGCGACCACTGGCACGCGGCGCTCAACATCCAGGTCTGCAACGACAGTCCCTATGAGCTCCCCTTCTTCAACGGCAACGTGCACTCGCACGGCGACGGCTACATCCACCTCCACCCTACGACCAGCGACGAGTCCGGAGACAACGCCAGCCTCGACACCTTCTTCAGCAACGCGGCGGAAGCCGTCCCCGGGTTCGTTCTGACCGAGGACTCTCTTCAGATCGACGAAGGCATCGAATACCGCGACGGCGATCCCTGCCCCGACGGTTCCACGGGACGCCTTGCCTTGACCATCAACGGCGAGGAACGTGACGACTTCATGAGCTACCTTCCCCAGGACGGCGACGAAATCTCCGTCCGGTTCCGCTAGACGCCGCTCGTGGCCCGCTATCTCATCACCGGCGGCGCGGGATTCCTGGGCATCAACCTCGCGCGCTTCCTGCTGGCGCGGGGCCACGACGTCGCCTCACTCGACATCGCCCCGTTCGACTACCCCGAGCGGGACTGCGTCGACATCCACACCGGCGACATCCGCGACAAAGACGCGGTCGCGGGGGCGGTGGAAGGCGCGAACGTCGTCGTCCACACCGCCGCCGCCCTCCCGCTCTACAAGAAGAAAGACATCCTAACAACGGACATCGACGGCACCCGCAACGTCTTGGCGGCCGCCTTCCAGGCCCGCGCCGAGCGGTTCATCCACATCTCCTCGACCGCCGTCTACGGCATACCCGATCACCACCCCTTGCTGGAAGACGACCCGCTGGTTGGCGTCGGCGCCTACGGAGAGGCCAAGATCGCGGCGGAGGAGCTCTGCCTCGAGTACCGGCGCAAGGGCCTCTGCGTCCCCATCATCCGGCCCAAGTCGTTCGTCGGGCCCGAACGCCTCGGCGTCTTCGCCATCCTCTACGAATGGGCCGCCGAGGGCCGCTCCTTCCCCGTCCTCGGCAGCGGCCGGAACCGCTACCAGCTCCTCGACGTCGAGGACCTGTGCGAGGCCATCTACCTCGCCGCCACCGCGCCGCCCGAAGCCGCCAACGACACCTTCAACATCGGCGCCCGCGACTTCGCCACCCTCGGCGAGGACTACCAAGCCGTGCTCGACGAAGCCGGCTTCGGCAAGCGCATACGCCCGCTTCCGGCGGCGCCCCTGATCCTCGTGTTGCGCGTCCTGGAGAAGCTCGGCGTCTCGCCGCTCTACAAGTGGGTCTACGAGACCGTCGCCAAGGACTCCTTCGTCTCAATCGAGAAGGCGGAGCGGCTGCTGGGCTACAACCCGCGCTATTCCAACCAGGCGGCGCTCGTCCGCAACTACCGGTGGTACCTCGACAACCGCCAAGCCTTCCAGGGACAGGCCGGTGTGTCGCACCGCGCCCCCTGGAAGCAGGGCGCGCTGGGCATCGCCAAGCGCTTCTTCTAGCGCCGTCCCGTCTACTCGGCCGCCGTCACCCCGGACGTGTCGCACCCGTAGATGTCTCTGAGCGCTTCGAGGAAGGCGAGAACGGCCGAGTTGTAGTGCTGGGCATGGCGGATCAGCACGTGCGTCGGCAGGTGCACGCGGTGATCGCCCTCCAGCTCCACGTGGCACAGCGTGCCGCGCCTGATCTCGCTGGAGATCGCGCTGCGCGGCAGGAACGAGACGCCGAGACCAAGCACGATCATGTGCTTCGTGGCCTCGATGCTGTCCAGGGTCATCTCGACCTTCGGCACGATGCCCGCCTCCCGGCACACCTGGTTGATCAGCACGAAGTACGTCGAGCCTGGGTCGTAGAGGATGAGCGGTTGCCGCGCCACCTCGTGAATGCGGGCTTGGCCCTGTTCCGCGAACGGGTGCCCCGGATAGGTGACGAGGACGATCTCCTCGTCGTAGAGGTAGATCGAGTGGACGTCGGGATAGTCCAACTCGCGCGACAGGCCGACGTCCACGACGCCGTCGGTGACCCATTCCAGGACGTCAGACGAGCGGGCGGTGCGAATGTGCGTGGAGACGCGGGGAAAGCGCTTGCGGAACTGTTCGAGGATGGGCGGAAGCGTGTAAGTGCCGATCGTCCGCGCCGTGCCGATCGTGAGGACGCCCCCCTCCGCGTCGCGCACGTGGTCGACGGCCTCCTTCCCCTGCTCGATGACGCTTACGACGCGCTCGGCGAAAGGCAGGAATGCTTCGCCCGCCTCGGTGAGCCGCACGCCGCGGCCCAGGCGGTGAAAGAGCGGCGTGCGAAGCTCGTGCTCGAGCGTCTGGACACGAGCACTGAGCGATGGCTGGCTCATATTCAAGGAGCGGGCGGCGGCGCGAAAGCTGCCCGCCTTCACCGCCTCCAGAAACGATTCGATTTGCGTGATCTCCAACGCCGCACCCCCACGCGCTACGATAGCGCCATCCTATCATACCGATACGAAATGAAGGTCTTGTCGTATCGCTGAAACGTCTTAGACTGGATGCCCAGGTGGCCCGCTCCCCGTCCCAAAACGCGCTCGAACGAGCGCGTTCGTGTGGAAGGGAGCGCGCGAAGCAACGCTTGGAGGGGTCGTTCTTATGTCGATCAATGGGGTCAACGGCAACGGAAGTCACGCCGGAGAAGCGGCGGCGCTCGAGGCCCGCTGGGCGCGCGACGCGCGCTGGCAGGGCATCGTGCGCTCCTACACCACCGACGACGTCATTCGGCTCCGCGGCAGCCTGAGAATCGAACACAGCATCGCCCGCGCCGGAGCCGAGCGCCTCTGGACCCTCCTCCGCGACGAGCCCTTCATCCGCACCTTCGGCGCCCTCAGCGGCGCCCAGGCCGTCCAGATGGTCAAGGCCGGGCTGCAAGCCATCTATCTGAGCGGCTGGCAGGTGGCCGCCGACGCCAATCTCGCCGGCCAGACCTACCCCGACCAGAGCCTCTACCCCTCCAACAGCGTCCCCAACGTCATCAAGCGCATCAACAACGCCCTCACCCGGGCCGACCAAATCGCCTCGATCAACGGCGACCACTCGACGAACTGGTACGCGCCAATCGTCGCCGATGCGGAGGCCGGCTTCGGCGGCCCCATCCACGGCTTCGAGCTCATGAAGGGCATGATCGAGGCCGGCGCCGCGGGCGTGCATTTCGAGGACCAGCTCGCCGCTGAAAAGAAGTGCGGCCACATGGGCGGCAAGGTGCTCGTCCCAACGTCGCAGTTCCTCCGCACGCTGTCCGCGGCCCGGCTCGCCGCCGACGTGCTCGACGTCCCCACCCTCCTCGTCGCCCGCACCGACGCCCGCGACGCCACCCTCCTCCTCAGCGACGCCGACGAGCGCGACCGCGAGTTCATCACCGGCGAGCGCACCCCGGAGGGCTACCATCGCGTCCGCGACGGCATGGAGTCGGCCACGGCCCGCGCCCTCAGCTACGCCCCCTACGCCGATCTTCTTTGGTTCGAGACGTCGGAGCCCGACGTCGAGGAAGCCGCCCGGTTCGCCGAGGCCATCCACGCCAGGTTCCCCGGCAAGCTCCTCGCCTACAACTGCTCCCCGTCCTTCAACTGGCGGCAGCATCTCAGCGACGGCGAGATCGCCAAGTTCCAAGAGGAAATCGGCGCGCTGGGGTACAAGTTCCAGTTCATAACCCTCGCCGGCTGGCACCTGCTCAACTATCACAGCTTCGACCTCGCCCGGAACTACGGCGAGCGCGGCATGGCCGCCTACAGCACCCTCCAGGACAGCGAGTTCGCCTCAGAGCCCCACGGCTACACGGCGACGAAGCACCAGGCCGAGGTCGGCGCCGGCTACTTCGACGAGGTCGTCCAGGTGGTGACCGGCGGCCAGGCCTCCACCCTCGCCTTGGCGGGCTCGACCGAAGTCGAGCAGTTCAACTAAGCGAATCTCCCCGCCTCCGTTGCGACCGGCCGCCCGCACCCCTCCTGCGGGCGGCCAAATCTTTAAGCACCGTCCCTTGCGCCGTCCATCCACCGCGGGTATAAGAGTCGGGGTCCGATAGAGGCGGATGGCTATGGGCGAATTGAGCGGCAAGGTAGCGATCGTCACCGGTGCGAGCCGGGGCCTGGGCAAGGGCGTCGCCAACCGCTTCGGCCAGGAGGGCGCGGCGGTCGTGGTGGCGGCGCGCTCCGAGGAGGCGGGGTCCGTTCCCGGCACGATCCACGAGACCGCCGCGCGCATCCGGGACGAAGGCGGAACGGCGCGAGCCGTGCGCTGCGACGTCACCGACGCCGATCAGGTCGGCGCCTTGGTCCGGCAGACCCTCGACGAGTTCGGCCGCATCGACGTCCTGGTCAACAACGCCGGCGGACCGTACCAATACGAGCGCATCGAGACCTACCCCATGTGGCGCTTGGAGAAGGCGCTCGACCTCAACGTCAAGGGCGTCTTCATCTGCGCCCAGGCCGTCCTGCCCACGATGATCGACCAGAAATGCGGCTCGATTATCAACGTGAGCTCGGGCGCCGCGCAGACCTTCCGCTACCCGGGCGACACCGTTTACGGACTCACCAAGGCCGCCGTGGAGCGTTTCAGTCTCGGCCTGGCCTACGAAGTGCGCAAGCACAACATCTCCGTCGTCGCGGTCCAGCCCGGCATGGTCAAGACCGAAGGCGCGGAGGTCGTCTATCCCGGCAAGTCCGACTGGACCGGGTGGCAAGAACCCTTGGACGCCGCCAAGGCGTTCGTGTGGCTGGCCCAACAGACGGCCCAGACCTTCACCATGCGCGTGGTGCGCTCACCCGACTTCGGGACGGTCTGGCCCTAGCCCAGCGTCACCTCGCCCGCGACGAGACGCTCGACGGCGCCGTCGTCCTTTCGCAGCAGCAGCGTGCCGTCCTCATCCACGTCCTCCGCAATGCCCTCGACTGCCTGCGCTTCCGGGAGACCGGGGAACGTAACCACGACGCGCTTGCCGATGACGTTGAGCCGCCCCCGCCATTCGCCGACCAACGACTCGCCCGCCTTGACCCGGTCGTACAACGCCTCGAAGCGAGACAGCAGCGCCACGAGCACGTCGAGGCGGCTAGCCGCGCGCCCCGACTCCGCGAGAAGGCTCGTGGCGACCTCAGCGATTTCGGGGTAAGTCGCCACGTCGAGGTCGACGTTCAGCCCCACGCCGACGATCGCGAAGCCGCGGTCGGCCGTGCCGGCGGAGGCATCGACCAGCACCCCTGCCAGCTTGCGCCCCCGCACCTGCACGTCGTTGGGCCACTTGATCTCCGCTTCGACCGCCGCGGCATCCCGCGCCGCCGCGACCGCCGCCAGCGGGGCCGCCATGTTGACGCCGGGCAGCAGCTCAGGCGCCGGCCGCAACAGTATCGACACATACAGCGCCGCGCCTCTCGGCGACACCCACGGCCGACCGAAGCGTCCTCGCCCCGCCGTCTGCTCCTCGGCCACGACGACGGTGCCCTCGGGCGCTCCCGCGGCGGCCTCCTGCGCGGCCAGGTCCATCGTCGACGTCGCGCGTTCCACGGCCACAAGCCGCTGGCCCACGTAAGCGGTGGTGAGCGCGCCTTGGATGGCCTCGGCGGTCAGGTCAGCGGCCATGGCGGCCATTGCCGCCGCGCCGGTCCATGACGTCGAGGACCTCGCGGCTGATCGCGGAGAGCCCAGGGTCGATGTTGAGGTTGCGCGAGCGGCGCGCCGCCACGAGGTCGATCGCGTCGTCGAACGCCATCCCCTGCTTCCAGCTCAGGTAGAGCGCGATCACGAACGGCGACCGGCTCACGCCCGCCGCGCAGTGCACCAGGACCCGCCCGCCGTCTTCGAGCAACCCGTCCATGCACTCAAGGACGTCCGCGACGGAGTCGGGAGGGTTCCCCGGCCCATCGATCAGCGGCATGTGCGCCAGGCGCACGTCCGTCTTGTACGGCGTGTAGCGGTCGAGGTTCAGGATGCCGTCGAACCGGCTCAGGTCCGTCTTGGACGAGGGATACTCCGAGAGTGCGATCTGTTCCGTAACCCAGTCCATTGACAGAGAAGCGCGGCGGCGCAACCCGTCAATTCTAGCACCCGCACCCGTCGCCGCGTGCGCCGCGGCACCCGCCGCCAAGCCCTAGCTGGTGGAAGGAGGTCCGCCCGCTGGTCCGGAAGCTTGAACGGCGGATCCCGCTCCGTCATCCTCGAGTCGGAACGGCGGATAGCTGTCCGTCATCAGATTGATGTAGGTCGACACTCGCACGCCCCACCGGTGGGTCCCCATGATGAACTCGTACAATTCCACGGGATACCTCCCGGTGAAGAGCTTCACCAAGATAACGGCGATGAGCAGGAGCATTTGGACCCAGCCGAAGACGGTGAGGATGACGAGGTGCGGGAACAGCACCAGCCAGACCCACCACGGCCACTTCAGAATCAGCAGCAGCCGGCTGAGGCGGTCCGGATACTCCACGGTGAGGTCGGCGGGATAGCCGGCGTCCGGTTCCAAGCTGAACGGCGGATACTTGTCGGTGCCCAAGACCATCGCGTAGAAGGTCGCGCGCCACCCCCAACGCATGACCCCTTCCATGAAATCGAAGAGCGCCCGCGGGTAGCGACCGGTGAACAGAATCGCGGCGAAGGCTATCAAGAAGACAACCTGTGCCGCGATTGAAAGGAAGATGAGCACGAAGTAATGGGGAAACACCAAGAGCCACTTGACGAGCGGCAGGAAGCGGTTCGTGCCTTGGTCGAGTTCGCCCCGGATAGCGGCGGGATAGGCTCCGGCCATGATGAACCTCCTCCGATACGCTCCAATTGCGTCATAGGGTAGCAGGAAACGTCAAGCTGGTTTCATGTAAGCGGCTTCCCTAGTGAGCCGTCAGCCGCAGCGCCGTCTCGGCGACCCGCCTTCCCAGCGCCCGCGCCTGCTCGCGGTCGGCCTCTTGCACCGACCCCGAGGCCGTTGCCCCATAGTAGGAGCCCGTCTCGCGCATCGTCTCATTGAAGGGAAGACCGACCACGATCATCCCTTCCGCCAGCATCCAGTGCAGCAGCGACCACAGCGTAAACTCGATCCCGGCGTTGCGCGACGCCCCCGCGGTGAACGCCCCGCCGACCTTGCCCTCAAGCTGCCCCTCGGCCCACACGTCCCCTACCCGGTCGAGCCAGTCCTTCATCTTCCCGGTCATGCCCGACCAGTTCGGCGACCCCAGAATCAACGCGTCGGCGTCGAAAAGGTCATCCGGCACGGCATCGTCAAGCCGCCGGAGCAGTGCCACCGCGCCGTCGACCGCGTCCACCCCTTCGCCGACCGCGCGCGCCAACTCCTCAAGCACGTAACGGCTGTCGTACAGCACCAGCACGCGGATGGACGGAGCCTCCGAAGGCATCCGCGGCGCCCTCAAAAGTCCAGACCGAGAGCCTGGAAGACCTCGGCGAACTGGGCCGGATTCCCCGGATTGTAGAAGCCGTTGGCCAGCGCCACGCGCCCGTCCTCTTCCACGACGAAGACGGCCCGCCGCGACCGTTTGCCGCTATCGTCGAGCACCCCATAGGCCCCGGCGACGGCGAGGTCGGCGTCGGCGGCCAGGGGGAAGGGAAGCCCGCCCAGCCGCTCCTCGAACGCCGCATGCCGGTCGAGGCCGTCGGCGCTGATTCCCAGCACCTGCGCGCCAAGCTCGGCCAGCGTCTCGTGCTCGTCGCGGAACGAGGCGACCTGCGTGGAGCAGGTCGGCGTATCGTCCTCCGCGTAGAAGACGAGGACCGCCTTCCCCTTCGCCAGGAGGTCACCAAGGGAAACGTCGCCGCGGGTGCTGGGAAGAGCGAACGGCGGGGCCGGGTCGCCGGCCTCGATGGGTCTGGTCATCGCGCCACCGCCCACGCAGGGCTGACCGGGGAAGCTACCGCTTGTACGCGCAGAGCTCGTTGTAGACGCGCAGGATCTCTTCGTCGTCCGGGTTCCGCGTGTAGTACGGCTTGACCACGACGCCGCCGAGCGCCATCACGATGCCGGAGTGGTCGTCGATCACGAACTCCGGCAGCACGTCGACGCCAAGCTCCGTCAGTGTCTCTTTGTAGTCCGAGAGCGGCTTCAGATAGCACGTCTGGATGTACTGCCCAAGGTCGTGCCGGTTCACGACCTCCCATCGGATTCCCACGCCCGACCAAATGTAGATCTTGTGGCCGTCTTCGACGATCTTCCCGAAGACTTCGTGTACGTGGGGCCTGAGACTTCCGTCGTCCGCGATCAGGGTGTAATCGACATCAAAGAAGACGTTCATAGGTGGGCACGGGGGTCGCGGACGAAACTTGAGGGATTATACCAGAGGCATAGGGAGGCTGACACAGGCGCACCGGGCGAATCGACGGGAGCTTCTCCGGGTTTTCGTGTAGACTTCAGCCGCGCCGCCATTGACGCGGCCGGCCCGAACATTGCGAGCATCGAGGAGCCGAATGGTGCACAAGCCCGTACCAGTGCCCGACGAACTGACCCAGCCGTTCTGGGACGCGGTAGACGACAAGCGGCTCGTAGTCCAACGCTGCACCGCGTGCCCCGCCTTCAACCACCCGCCGGTGGACATCTGCCCGGAATGCCATGCGACCGAGTTCACGTTCGAGCCGGTGAGCGGCAAGGGCAAGATCTACAGCTTCACCATCACCCACGATGCCCGGCAGCCGGCCTTCTCCGCGATTCAACCCTACGCGGTCGCGGTGGTCGAGCTCGACGACCAACCCGGGCTCTTCATGCTGAGCAACATCCCCGGCGCCGACGTGAATGAGCTCCGCAACGGCATGGCCGTCGAGGTGGAGTTCGAGGAGCTCACCCCGGGCCGGTTCATCCCCCAGTTCCACCTCGTCAAGTAGCCGCCGGCGCTCGAGCCCTCAGGCGAACACAAGGAGCCGTTGACATGTCCAATTCCGGCGGAAAAGCCGCGGTCGTAGGAGTCGGCCATTCCAGGGTCTTCCGGCGCGCCGACATCCCCTTGGGCGTCCTCGCCATCGAAGCCTGCAAGCAGGCTATTGAAGACGCGGGCCTCTCCCCCTCCGACATCGACGGCGTCGTCACTGCGACCTACATGCCGTTCGAGGTCGGCGAAGCCGAGCGCCCCGGCGTCAACGTCCTGACGCCGTCGTTCATGATCGGCTCGCTGGGCCTGGAGGCGAACTGGACCGAGTCCGTCGTGGCCGGCTCGGCGCAGCACTGCGTCATCGAAGCCTCTCACGCCGTCGCCGCCGGCGCCTGCCGCTACGCGCTGGCCTTCCGCGGCCTCTACAATCCCGTCGGCCGCCGCTACGGGCTCAGCAGTCCGACGACCGCCGAGGGCCGGAACCAGTTCCGCGGCCCCTACGGTATCTTCGCGCCGGGGGCCTTCGCCCACTACGCGCAGCGACACATGGCCCTCTACGGCGGCACCCGCGAGCAGATGGCCGAGTTCGCCTCGAAGAACCGCGACCGCGCCCTCCAGTGGGAGTACGGCTACTGGGCCAACCACGGCGGCGGCCCCCTGACCGTCGAGGACTACATGACCTCGCGCATGATCAGCTACCCGCTCTGCATCCACGACTGCGACATCCCGGTACAGGCCTGCGCCGCCTTCGTCATCACCAACGAGGAGCGGGCCCAAGACCTCCGGAACCCGCCGGTCTACGTCCGGGGGACGTCGGCGCCGGTGGGCGCGCCCAAGAGCACCGTCATGTCGCTGGAGGAGTTCATGGCGTGCGGCAGGCTGATCGGGGATAACCTCTGGCGGCAGGCCGGCGTCGGGCCGGAAGACGTCTCCATCGCGAACCTCTACGACGGCTTCAGCATGCTCACACCGATGTGGGCCGAGGCGTTGGGCTTCTGCGGCGAGGGCGAGGGCTTCTCGTGGATGAACGAGACCTCTCTCCCGGTGAACACGGGCAGCGGAAACCTGGGCTCGGGCCGCACCCACGGCATCTCCCAGATGCTCGACTCGGTGCTCCAGCTCATGGGCCGCCGCGGCCGGAGCCAAGTAGAGGGCGCCGAGCTCGCCGTCGCCACCGGCTACCTGCTCGACTCAGGCCGGGGCATCGTCTTCGGCAAACACCCGCGCTAAAGCCAGCGCGCGTGGCGGGAAAGGGTGGGAGTCGAACCCACCGCGGACGCCGAAGGGCGCCCGCCAACGGGTTTGAAGCCCGCGAAGCCCACCGGGACCCATCCTCTCCCGCGGGGCGGGACTAGGCGATCGCCGCCTCCAC
The DNA here is from genome assembly GCA_965207995.1 of Dehalococcoidia bacterium. Lineage (GTDB taxonomy): Bacteria > Chloroflexota > Dehalococcoidia > SHYB01 > SHYB01 > DAOUKH01. Next base: position 684,979 of record OZ242299.1, read on the forward strand.
GCGCTTCTGCATCTCCTTCTTGGGCAGCGCGCCGACGATCTGATCGACCGGCTTGCCGTCCTTGAAGACCAGCAGCGTTGGGATGCTCCGGATCCCGTACTTCATCGAGACTTCCGGGTTCTCGTCCACGTTCAGCTTCGCGAAGCTCACCTTGCCGTCGTACTCCGCCGCGAGCTCGTCGACGATGGGCGCCACCATGCGGCAGGGTCCGCACCAGACGGCCCAGAAGTCCACCACCACCGGGGTCTCCGCCCCGACGACGTCGCTCTCAAAGCTGCTATCGGTTACCTCAAATGCCTTGGACACCTTGTGTCGCCCCTTTCCGAGGCCCCTGTCGAGGGCCTATTCGCGCGAACTTTCGTAGAAGGTTGCCTCCGGCGTTCACGCCGAGCGATGTGCTTCACCCTTCATTATGACGTACGCGTCGACTACGAGTTGAGATGCGCCGGGTCCGGTTGCGGCTCCGACGGCTCGGGAGCGTCCGCCCAGCCTTCCTGCACCATGCTGAGCGCGAGCTTCACCGCGTTGAGGATGTCGGTGGCGTCGCTCCGGCCGTGCGCCATGACGACGTTGCCCTGCACGCCCAGCAACGGCGCGCCCCCGATGCGGCTGTAGTCCCAGCGGGCCAGCGTGTCCCGCAGAGCCGGAGCCCAGAGCCCGGCGCTCAGCCGCGCCCCCAGGCTCTTCCGCAGCGAGTCCTTCATCGACGTGAATATCGAATCGGCGAGCCCTTCCGCCAGCTTGAGCACCACGTTGCCCGTGAAGCCGTCCATCACGTAGACGTCCGCCGTCCCCTTGGGAAGGTCGAACCCCTCGGCGTTGCCGATGAAGTTCAGCCCGCTCTCCTTCAGCAGCTGATGCGCGTCCCGCACCAGCTTCGTCCCCTTGCTCTCCTCCTCGCCGTTGCTGACCAGAGCCACGCGGGGGTCCTCCACCCCAAACACCTTCGCCATGAAGTCGCTGCCGACCCGGCCGAACTGCTCGAGAAACGCGGGCCGGCAGTCCACGTTCGCCCCGATGTCGAGCATGATCGAAATATGCCCCTCGAGCGTCGTGTACAGCGTGGCGATGCCGGGCCGTTCGATGCCGGGCATCATGCCCAGTCTGAAAAGCGAATAGGTGGCGATGGCGCCGGTATTGCCCGCCGAGACGAACGCCTGCGCTTCGCCGTTGCGCACCAGCTCGATGCCAACGGCGATCGACGACCCCTTCTTGTCTCGCCAAGCCACGGTCGGCGCCTCGCTCATGCCGACGACCTGCTCGGCCTCCACGGGAAAGACGCGCCCGTTGCGCCCGGCGCGCCGCTCGATCTCCTGCGTCAGCGCATCCTCTTGCCCGACGAGCTTGATATCGACGCCGAGGTCGCGGGCTGCTTGGAAACAGCCGAGTGCGATAGCCTCGGGGGCGTTGTCGCCTCCCATCAAATCGACTGCGATCGTCGCCAAGCGGTGCGCCTCGTCAGAAACAGGTTTGAGCGTGCATTCCTAGTGTAACGGAAGCCGTCGGGAGCGCCAACAGACCGGCCCCGCGTCAGCCGAGCCCGCGCACCGCCAGCTCCATGACCCCGCCCGCCACGAGCGGCACCTTGAAGTTGTCGTCGACCCCCGCCGGCGGCGTCAGCTCCGCCAGCGCCGCGGCCCCTGCGCCGATAAGCATCACGGGATACGTGGTCTCCAGCGCACCCGCCACCAGCACCGAGCCGATCCCGACGGCGACTGCCAGAAACGCCAGGGCCCCTTCCAGGCTCTTCTTCCCGATCCTCACCGTGCCGAAGCGCTCCCCGATCAGCGCCGCCGCCGGGTCCCCCAGCGACAGGTAGTACAACACGAGGATCGCGAACGGCCGGTCCATGACCCCGATGCAGATCGCCGTCGCCACCAGCATCCACGTCGACCCGAACACGGCACGCCCCTCCGACTCCTTGGTCAGCGGCCCGAACAGCCTCATCACGACACGGTTGAGCCGCTCGGAGCGAAACCGCACGACCTCCAAGACGATGGCGACAACGGCTGCGGCGACCGCGACCGGCAGTACCAGCTCCTTGTCCAGGAACACGTACAGCGTGGGGAACGTCGAGCCGGCCGTCAGGTGAAAGATGCGGCGCTGGATGCCGGCGGCGCGCCGGTCCACCTCATCGGCTCGCTCAGGACCGTTGGGCATGTCGGAAGACATCCCGGAAAGGGTAGCAAAGAAGCGGCGTCGTTCGGGCTAGTCCGCCCGCGGCTGCGCGGTCGCCGGGCCCTTCGCGACGTAGTCGGCCACCGCCGCCTTCACCGCGTCGGTGACCAGCACGGCGCTGTGCGTCTTCGCCGGGGGCAGCCCACCGAGCGCCTCGGCAACGTCGGCGCGCGACACCTTGACCGCCTCCTCGACGGCAAGGCCGGCGATGAGCTCGCTGATCATGCTGCTCGCCGCGATGGACGTGCTGCAGCCTTCCACCCGCCACTTCGCCTCTTCGATCACCCCGTCGCGAATGCGGAGCTGCAGGCGCATGATGTCGCCGCACGCCGGGTTGGTGATGTTGCCCTCGCCGTCGGGCGCTTCGACCTCGCCGGCGTTCCGAGGGTGACTGAAGTGGTCGAGCAGGATCTCGCTGTACGCCACGGCGCCCCTCCGCGAGGTCCTAGGCCACCGGACGCGGCCCGTTCTTCGGGTTCCGCACGCTCTCGATGATGCCCGGCAGCTTATCGACCACGTAGTCGATCTCCTCCCGCGTGTTCTCCGGGCCCAGCGTCAGGCGCAGGGCCCCGATCGCGAGGTCCGCTGGCACGCCGAGTGCCATCAGCACGTGCGACGGGTCGAGCGAGGCGGTACGGCAGGCGCTGCCCGTCGACGCCGCGATCCCAGCATCGTCCAGGGCCATCAGCGTCCACTGCGAGTCGGTCCCGTCGAACGAGAAGTTGACGTTGTTGGGCAGCCGCCGCTCCTCGGAGCCGTTCAGATGCGCCCCCGGGATATGCTCGCGCAAGCCATCGATCAACCGGTTGCGAAGTCCCAGGACATGCTCACGATTCGAGTCCCGCTCCTCGACGGCGATGGACAGCGCCCGGGCCAACCCGACAATCCCCGCGATGTTCTCTGTCCCCGCCCGCCGGTTGCGCTCGTGGCTGCCTCCCACCTGCTGCGGCTCGAACGGCGTCGCCCGCCGAAGGTAGAGCACCCCCACCCCCTTCGGCCCATTGAACTTGTGCGCCGAGAGGCTGAGCGCGTCCACGCCGAGCCCGTCGACGTCGAGGTCGAGGTACGAGGCGCCCTGCACCGCGTCGGTGTGGAACACGATCTGCGCCCCAAGCTGCTTCGACTTCGCCTTGACCAGCTCCGCGATATCGGTAATGGGCTGGATCGTGCCCACCTCGTTGTTCGCCAGCATGATGCTGACCACCGTGGTGCGTTCGCCGATCGCCCGTTCCAGCTCATCCGGGTCCACCAGGCCGTCGGAGTCGACCGGAAGGTAAGTGACCTCGAAGCCGAGCTTCTCCAGCGTGTGGCACGCATGCAGCACGGCATGGTGCTCGATGCTGGTGGTGATGATGTGGTCTCCGTGCTCGCGCAGGGCCAAGGCGGCGCCCCGGACGGCGGCATTGTCCGATTCCGTGCCGCCGCTGGTGAAGATTACTTCGCTGGGCTTGCACCCCAGCGCGTCCGCGACGATGGTCCGGGCGTTCTCCATCGCCTGCCGGCATTCCTGCGCTGGCCCATACATGCTCGAAGCGTTATAGAAGCAGTCGGAGAAGAAGGGCAGCATCGCCTCGACGACCTTCGGATGCGCCGCGGTCGTCGCGGCATGGTCCAGATAAATCAGCCCGTTCCGCCCCATACGCGCCGGTCTGCCCCTCCGAGCGTGTCGGCCATCGTAGCACCGCCCCAAGAGAGGGGTCAACGAAGCCGCATCAGAGCCTAACGCGCGCCGTTCCAGACCGGCAGGAGCAGACCCAGGCCCCGGGCGACGCCATCGCCGTAGGCCGGATCGGCCCTGCGGAAGTGCTCGATCTGGCGCAGCTGGATATCCTCCGGCACCGGCTGCATGGCCCGCACGAGGTTGTCGATGAGCCGGCGCCGCTGGCCCAGCGTCATGAGTCGGAACAGGTTCCCCGCCTGGGCGTAGTCGTCGTTCCCGGCGCGGTGGTCGTAACGGCCGGCGTCGCCGTCGAGCCTGAGCGGCGGCTCCACCATGCCGGTCTCCACGGGCCCGCCGAAGCTGTTGGGCTCGTAGTTGACGGCGCTCCCGCCGTTCCCATCGAACCGCATCGCACCGTCCCGGTGATAGGTATGCACCGGGCAGCGGGCGCTGTTGACCGGCAGCGACTCATAGTTGACGCCCAGCCGGTAGCGGTGCGCGTCCGCGTACGAGACGATGCGGAACTGCAGCATCTTGTCCGGGCTGTGACCGATGCCGGGGACCTGATTCGCGGGAGAAAACGTGGACTGTTCGACCTCCGCGAAGTAGTTCACCGGGTTCTGGTTGAGCTCGACGATGCCCACCTCGATGAGCGGGTACTCGCCGTGCGGCCAGACCTTCGTCAGGTCGAAGGGGTTGTACGACGTGTGCTCCGCCTCCTCCTCCGGCATCACTTGGACGAACACCCGCCACTTCGGATAGTCGCCCCGCTCGATCGCGTCGAAGAGATCGGCCTGGTGCGACTCCCGGTCGGCGCCGATCACCTCGGCGGCCTCCTCGTCGGTAAAGCATTGGATCCCTTGCAGCGTCTTGAGGTGGAACTTCACCCAGAAGCGCCGGCCCGCCTCATTGATGAAGCTGTACGTGTGGGAGCCGTAGCCGTTCATGTGCCGGTACGACCTCGGGATGCCCCGGTCCGAGAACAGCATCGTCACCTGGTGCAGGCTCTCCGGCGAGAGCGACCAGAAGTCCCACATCGCCGTGGGGTTGCGGAGGTTGGTCTTCGGGTCGCGCTTCTGCGAGTGAATGAAGTCGGGGAACTTGTACGGGTCGCGCACGAAGAAGACCGGCGTGTTGTTCCCAACGAGGTCCCAGTTGCCCTTCTGGGTATAGAACTTCATGGCGAACCCGCGGACGTCCCGCTCGGCGTCGGCCGCCCCCCGCTCCCCGGCCACGGTGGAGAACCGGAAGAAGCAAGGCGTCTTCCTCCCGACCGCGGAGAAGAGATCCGCCGTGGTGTACTCGGTGATGTCGCCGGTGACCGTCAGCGTTCCGTAGGCGCCCGAGCCCTTCGCATGGACGACCCGCTCCGGAATCCGTTCGCGGTTGAAGTGGGCGTGCTTCTCGAAAAGCTGCCAGTCCTGAACCAGGAGAGGGCCCCGCGGCCCGGCCGTGAGGCTGTTCTGATTGTCGCCGACGGGGATGCCCGCCGCCGTCGTGAGTCGCGTCGCGCCTGCCATCGTTTCCTCCTCTCTGCGCAGGCGCGCCCAGCCGGCGCGACCTGCGCCCGAGCTCCGAATTGAACCCTTGTATCAAGGTATACGCCGGAAGCGAAAGCACGGTTCCGGCCCGGCGCGGCACACTAAGCCTCCCTCCCTCTGGGAGGGACTGAGGGCGGGCACGCACCGCAGCCGCGTCGGTGGAAGGGCGGCGCGCTGCGCTAGATCGTTCCCGGCGCTGTGGTCGTAGCGGGCCGCGGCGCCGTCGCGCGGGTCAGCTTCCCCGGCGGTCGGCGAGCAACAGTGGGCGGATGATCCGCTTGGCTTCTTCCACGTCGGCGGCGAAGTTCTCGGAGGGGACCCTGTCAAGCACGCCCATCGAGCGAACCATGTCCGACACGGATTGACTCATGCCGGCGATGATGATGGTCCGAGACTGCCGCGCCAGCGCGACATCTACCAGGTCTCCCATCGTTGCGGCAGCGGAATCGTCCAGGAAGACCGTGCGGGACATATCGAAGATGGTGTACTGATGGCCGCGTATGTCCAGCCGGAGAATGCGGCTGAGTTCCCTGGCCGAGGCCACCGTGACTCGGTCTGGGAATACGACCAGCCCGCTGTCGGCCCGGAAGGGATCGTCATCGTCATCCCAGTCATCTTCCGCCAGCACGGTGCGGTCTAGCAGCGGCACGGAGACTACCGAGGCTGTCTCCAGGCTCTCCAGCCGGCGCGACCCCGTCAGGGCCGCGACCACCAGCCCGACCACTATGGCCGTGGTAAGACCCGCGAACAGCACGAGGGCGAAAGTCACAATCATGACAAGGGCGTAGCTGCTGGGAATGCGATGCACCCGCTTCACGAACCGCCAGTCGATGATGCCCCAGGCGATGACCATCAGGATGCCTGCCAGCACAGCGAAGGGAATGTGCTTGGCCACCGGACCAAGGAACAGGATGACGGCGAGGACTATCCCGGCCGCGGTGAGACCGGCCACGGGAGACCTGCCGCCGCTCAGGGCGTTCGCGAAGGCGCCGGGAGCTACCGACCCGGCCAGCCCTCCAGTGGAGCCGGCCGCCACATTGCCGATGCCCTGAGCGAACATCTCGCGGTTTGGCCTGTGCTGAGTGCCGGTGATTGCGTCCACCCGCAGGGCCCACAGAAAGGTCTGCACCGAAGCAAGCAGGGCCATGACGAATGCGGGTTGCGCCGCGGTCAGGAAGAAGTCCAGGGAGAAGGCCGATAGCTGAAGTGAGGGTAGCCCGGACGGGATCTCGCCGATAACAGGGGCATCCCGGAAGAGAAACACACCGGCGAGGATACCGAAGACAAGCGTGATGAAGGGAGCGGGCGACAAACGCAAGAGCTTTCCCCGCCACAACACGGCAACCCCGATGCACGCAACGGTGAGCGCCAGAGCCTCGAGGTTCACGTCCCTTATCGCCGAAGGCAACGCTATGACGTTGTCGACGACGCTGCCCGGCGGGGTTGTTCCACCCAGGGCCAGGAAGCTCTGCTTGACGATGATCAGAACCCCGAAAGCGGTGAAGAACCCGGAGACAAGGGAGTTGGGGATGTAGGAAGCGTAGCGACCCAGCCCCAATAGGCCGAAGACCATTTGTATCAGGCCGGCCAGGATGCCGATGGTGGCCGCTTCGGCGAGGCTGTCGGCGTACTCAGCCACGACCACGCCCATGGTGACGGTAACGGCGGTATTGGGGCCGTACACCAGCCCGCGCGTCCCTCCGAAAAGGGAGGCGAAGATGCCCACCGCCACCGCGCCGTACAGCCCTGCCACCGGCCCCAAGCCGGACAAGACTCCGTAGCCGATGGCCACGGGCAGCACAATGCCTCCGGCCGTGATTCCGCCGAGGACATCCCCTCGCAGGTCAGCGAGCCCGTAGTTGACCCCGCGCGGCCTGAAGGTAGGAATCCTTCTTGGAAACCAGTTAGCTGTCGCCATCTATGGCAACCAGAGTGGCGTTGTCCGTCTCTTGGCGGAGTGACAGAGCTTCGGGGCCCCCGGCGAGGGCGTTATGACGGCGTGTGCCAGTCCCTAGTTCGGAGGCGGGGACCCCACAAAGACCGTGAGGCGGCGAGATTCCGGCTCGCCTCCTAGGACCCCTCTACGACAAACGAGACACAGTTACCCGCCCGCTCGCGGAGATCTCGAAGCGCCACGTATTCCGGCTCGGATTGCGGGCCTACCCATGCCCGGGCTTGCTCGATGGTCGGAAACTCCATGACCGCTATGCGGCGGTGGGCGGTCGTTTCGCCGTCGCTTGCCTCCGCGATGTCGCCGCGCATGACGAATTTGCCGCCTTTGGCCTCCAGCAGCGACGTGACGCGAGAACGGAACTCGGCGTGGAGAGCCTCGTCGATTACTTCTGTCGTATAGAGAACCGTGTAGGCTGCCATGATCTTCCCCTCACCAGTCACAAGTGGAAATTGGGGCGCTTGTCACGCCTAGGGCTAGAGCCTAACACAATGCCGTTGTCGACTTAGCCCAGAGTGCCCAAGACCTTCCCGGAGAGGGCTTTGCAACAGGGCAAAGGTCCGGCCTCTTCTCCCAGGGGAGAAGATTGAGATGAGGCCCCCCCCAATCGCCACCGGTTATCGAAGCCCACCATCCCCTCCCCTGTAGGGGCGATTCACGAATCGCCCTCCCCTCCGGCCTCCCCCCGCTGGAGCACCACGTTGAAACCTCCCTCCCTCTGGGGGGGGGATGAGGGCGGGCCCCAGGCCCGTTGTGCTAGACTCAGGGCGCCCCGCTACTGAAGCGGCGCCGCCGTCGGAGGACCCCGTTGGAATACAGCTTCGCACCCGAACACGACGCCTTCCGCGGCGAGGTCCGCGACTTCATCCAGCACGAGCTGCCCCCACGTATCGCCGCCGGCGAGGATGCCTACAGCGACGAGAACTTCGACGACGCCATGGGCTTCCGCCGCAAGCTCGGCGCGAAGCGCTGGATCGGCATCGGCTGGCCCACCGAGTACGGCGGCCTCGGCGCCAGCACCATGATGCAGGCCATCTTCCACGAGGAGATGATCTACCTCAACGCCCCCCTCGACCCGCAGGCCTATCAGGTCGGCCCCGCCATCATCGAGTTCGGCGGAGAAGACCTGAAGAAGAAGTTCCTCTCCGCCACCGCCAACCAGGAGATCCTCTGGTGCCAGGGCTTCTCCGAGCCCAACGCCGGCTCCGACCTTGCCTCGCTCCAGACCGCCGCCACCGCCGACGGCGACGACTACGTCATCAACGGTCAGAAGATTTGGACCTCCCAGGCCCACCGCGCCGACTACATCCACATCCTCACGCGCACCGACCCCGACGCGCCGAAGCACAAGGGCATCTCCTACTTCCTCCTCGATATGAAGACGCCGGGCATCACCATCAGCCCGCTCATGAGCATCGACGACGTCCACCACTTCAACCAGGTCTTCTTCGACAACGTGCGCGTGCCCAAGGGCAACATGATCGGCGAGGAGAACCAGGGTTGGTACGTCGCCATGACCACCCTCAACAACGAGCGTTCCGGCATCCGCGACGTCTCCCGCGCCCGCCGCACCTACGACCGCCTGATCAGGGCCCTGCGCGAGACTCCGGCCCTCGCGCCCGTGCTCAGCGATCCTATCGCGCGGCACCGCCTGGCGGAGCTGGCCATTGAGGCGCAGACCAGCCGCAACCTCTCCTACCACGTGGCGTGGATGCAAGACAACGGAATCCAGCCCGACAGGGAAGCATCGATGGCGAAGCTGTTCGCCAGCGAGCTTCACCAGCGCATCACCAAGGCGGGGCTGGAGCTTCTCGGCTTCTACGGCATGGCCATGCCCGGCGACCGCTACGCCCCCGTGCACGGCGCGATTCCCTTCGAGTCGCTGAGCAACGTCGCCAACACCATCGCCGCCGGCAGCTCCGAGGTCAACCGCAACATCATCGCCACGCGGGGCCTCGGCCTGCCGCGCTAGCCGCGCGGGTGCCGACGTCATGGCCGCGATCGACTACACGCCTTTCGATATCCCCGAGATCAGCATGATGGCGTTCTACCCGCAGCGGGTGTGGGCGCCGCCCCCAGCCGGCGCCGAGGACGTGATGGTTCCCGTTGCTCCCGACGTCGAGCTTTCCGGCCGCTTCTATAAACACGACCCCTCCGTCCCCACCATCCTCTTCTTCCACGGCAACGGCGAAGTCGCCTACATGTACGACGACATCGCCCCTCACTACCACCGCGCCGGCGCCAACTTCTTCGCCGTTGACTTTCGCGGCTACGGCAGAAGCGGCGGCTCGCCCAGCTTCTCCACCATGATCGGCGACGCCAACGCCACCTTCGACTTCGCCAAGAGCTACCTGCAAGATGCCGGCTACACGGGGCCGCTGTTCGTGAAGGGCCGCTCGTTGGGGACGCATTCCGCCGTCGAGGCGGCCGCCCGCCGCGCCGCCGAGCTTCGCGGCCTCATCGTCGAAAGCGGCTCGGCAGCGATGGGCCGCATGGCGGGGCGCTACGGCCTCGACCCCGAGTCGCCCGCGATCAAGGAAACCCTGCGGCGGCACGAAGAGAAGGTCTGCTCGATCTCGCTGCCCCTCCTCATCATCCACGGCGAGCGCGACGACCTCGTGCCCCCCGAGGCGGCGGTGACCCTGTACGACATGGCGTCGTCCGAGCACAAGGAGATCGAGCTGATCCCGGGCGCGGGGCACAACGACCTCCTCTGGCTCGGCATGCCCCAATATTTCGGGGCCGTCGCCCGCTTCATCGCCGAGTTCGGCGCGCCGGACGCCTCTACCGAAGGGACCGCATGAGCGCGCCGGACTTCTCCGCCGGCTTCGCCGGCCCCTTCGCGGAAGGCGACCTCGCCCTGCTCGTCGACAGCCGCGGACGCCAGTACCTCATCACCCTCGCCGCGGGCCAGGTCTTTCACAGCCACTTCGGCGCCGTCCCCCACGACGAGATCATCGGCCGCGATCAGGGAGCACGGGTGCGCAGCGCGTCGGGGAAGACGGTCATCGCCCTCAAGCCGTCCCTCTCCGACTATGTGATGAACATGCCCCGCCACTCCCAGATCATCTACCCCAAGGACACGGGCGCGATCCTCTTCTACGGTGACGTCTACCCCGGCGCGACGGTCCTCGAGGCCGGGCTCGGCTCGGGGGCCCTCGCGCTGGCGCTGCTGCGCGCCGTCGGGCCTAGCGGAAAGCTGATCAGCTACGAGAACCGCCCCGCCCCGCTCGCCGGCGGCCCGAGAAACGTCGAGCGCTATCTCGGCGACACGCCCAACCACACCGTCCGCGAGCGGGACGTCTACGACGGCATCGACGAGGACGGCCCCCTCGACCGGATCGTGCTCGACGTCCCCGAGCCTTGGCGGGTCGTCGATTCCGCCGGGGAGCGGCTGCGGCCCGGCGGCATCCTGATCGTCTACCTGCCGACGGTTCTCCAGATCCACCGCGTCCACCTCGAGCTCGACGCCCACCCCGCCTTCGAAATGGCCGAGACCTTCGAGCTCCTGCAGCGCCCCTGGCACGTCTCCGAGTCAAGCGCCCGCCCCGACCACCGCATGGTCGCCCACACCGGCTTCATCACCCGCGCCGTGCGCTGCGAGCCCCGCCTCGATCGTGACGCGACTTCAGAGCCGACCGAGAGCTAGCCCTTCCTCACGAGCCCTTTGCACCACCGGCGACGCCGGCAGCGGATCATCCCTGCGGGGGCAACCCTTGTGGTTGCCCTGGGGGTGGTCTCCGGGGCTGCCGCCCGCTCCCGTAGGGGCGATTCACGAATCGCCCGTTCCCCACAACCGGAACCGTCACGCAAACGTCCCCTCTGGAACCGCCACCCGGCGTTGACACCGCGGCGCATCCCTTCCTATCCTGCGCCCACCGGCGGACGACACCGCAGACACGAAGAGGTGCACCATGACCCAGAAGCGCGTTGACATCATGCACATCGACGAGGCCCCCTGGGTCCGCGAAGTCGAACCCCAGGTGGGCCCCCGCAAGCTCGGCGCGCAGGTCATCGGCGACCTCGAGGAGGGGCTGCGGGCGATCATCATCGCCCTCGCGCCCAACAAGCCGGGGAACCTGCACAGCCACTCGCAGGACGAGATCATCCACATCCTCGAAGGCGGCGTGACCATCGGGAAGCAGGAGCTCGGCCCCGGTCACGTCATGTTCATCAAGGCCGACACGCAGTACAAGTTCGACACCGGCCCCGACGGCGTGCGCTTCATGAACATCCGGCCCGGCCCCGCCAACTACCACAAGGTCGGCGAAGACCCGGTGGCGGAGCGCTGGAACGTCGGCAAAGTCCAGGCCTAACCGTCCCCTGTAGGGGCGCGTCGCGACGCGTCGTCCCCCTCTAGGGGCGCCCCTTAAACCTCCCTCCCTCTGGGAGGGACTGAGGGAGGGCACGGGCGTTCTCCCCTCTTCTCTCCACGGGAGAAGACTGAGATGAGGGGCCCCGGGATCGCCGCCACAGGCCTTTCGAGGCGCCGCTGCCCATTCTCCGGGGCGGGGCATCACCCTAACCCTCCCCCGTAGGGGGAGCACCATAAGCCTCTCCCCCTCTGGGGGAGACTGAGAGAGGGCCGGCGGGGTGGTCTTCCCCAAACGCGTCAGCCCTGCTGCTTCGACCACACGTTCGGCGCGCCGGTGCGCCACAGGTCGCAGCGGATGCACCGCCGGGCCTCCGCGACCGCCTCCTCTTCCGCATAGCCCCGCTCGACGATCTCGAACGTCGCGGTGCGCCGCGGGACCTCGGCGGTGGGCATGGGCGTGACCGGCTTGCCCTGCGCCGCGATGTCGGCCCGCATCACCATCTCCGAGCCCGGCGCGGGGGCGAAGACCTCCGAGATATCGCCGTCGCCGCCGAGGTAGCGGTCGATGGCGACGGCGGCCCGCTTCCCCTGGTCCATCGCGTCGACGATGCTGCCCGGGCCGGTGACCGCGTCGCCGGCGGCGAAGACGCCCTCGCGGTTCGTCATGCACGAATCGAGGTCGGTGAGGATGCGCCCGCGCGGGCCAAGGTCGAGCCCCCACGGCGCGGGCGCCTCGACCTCCAGGCCGAGCGAGACCAGCACCGCGCCGGCCTCGACGGTCCGGCGGCTCCCCTCGACGACGCCGAGCGTCTCCCGCCCCAGCTCGTCGGTGGCCACGACTTCCAGCGCCTCCGCATCGACCTCGACGCCGCCGGCGGCCCGCACCGCCGTGACCCGCATCAGCGGCAGCGTCTTGACGCCCTCCGCCTCGGCGTCGGCGATCTCGTGGTCGTGCGCCTCGGCGGCGGCGCGGTCGGACGGCATGAGCACCGTCACCTGCTCCGCGCCGACGCGCAGCGCCGAGCGGGCCGCGTCCATCGCCACGTTGTCGCCGCCAATCACCACGACGCTTGACGGCGCGCTCGTCCGCCGGCCCAAGTTCACGTCGCGGAGGAAGGCGGCGGCATACTCGACTTGGCCGGCCGGGGATGCGCCGGCAACGTCAAGCGCCCGCGGCTTCGTCTGTCCCACGGCGAGGAGCACCGCGTCGTACTCGCCCGCTAGTTCATCGATCGATTCCACGCGCACCCCAGTGCGCACCTCGACCCTCGTCGCGCAGATACGCCCAATCTCCTCTTCCAGCAGGTCGCGGGGCACCTTGTACTCTGGAAGCCCCACCGCGAGCATGCCGCCGAGCTTGGGCATCGCCTCGAAGAGCGTGACGTCGTGCCCCCGGCGGCTGGCGAGGTAGTAGGCGGCGGTCAGGCCCGCCGGCCCCGACCCCACGACGGCCACCCGCTTCCCCGTGGGCGGGGCCACGGTGGGAGGCGGGCCGTGGGAGCCGTGCTCCGCCGCCGCCCGCTTGACGGCGTTGATCGCCACCGGCTCCTCCATGATGCCCCGCCGGCACCACGGCTCGCAGGGGCGGTAGCAGATCAGCCCGCAGACCACCGGCAGCGGGATCGCCTCGCGCACCGTCGCGTGCGCCTCGGCGAACCGCCCTTCGGCGATGTACCCCATGTAGCGCGGCACGTCGACCTCCGCCGGGCAGGCCGCGACGCACGGAGCGATCAGCCGCTTGTCTTGGTCGAACTCCATAGGGTTAATTCTATGGCCCTTCGCGCTATTGCCGCGCGGAAGTCTCTCCCAGCGTAGAGCTTTGCGCAACCTGGGCGGCGGCAAGCCGCCCTTCCCCTGTAGGAGCGACCCTTATGGTCGCCCGCTCCCCCCGACCGCTCCCTTAAGCCGAGCGACTTAAGCCTCTCCCCCTCTGGGGGAGATTTGAGAGAGGGCGCGCGCCGTCAGGCGCGCGAGCGCCCGCAGGGCGCTGCTCCCCCACTCGGCTCAAGGGTGGGCAAAGGTCTCCGACGGGAGTGTCGGCCCGCCGACCGCTACGCCTTGGCGATCTCGACGGGGAAGCGCTTGGCGCGCGAGAAGGGGGTCAGCGCCCCCGGCGTGGGCTTGTTCCAGATGTTGGTGACCATCTTCTCGTGCGGCAACGTCAGGAGTGCGACGCCGGGCGCGGCGCGGCCGTTGACGTGCGCCGTCGCCGACACCGCGCCCATCGCGGCGGTGAGGGTGACCGTGTCGCCGTCTTTGATGGAGAGGCGGCGGGCGTCGGCGGTGTTGATCTCGACCGCCGCCGCGCCGGCAAGCTCGACGGTGCCCTTGATCTCACGCACGACGGCGGCGAGCGCGACCATGCCGTCCTCGTCCGCCTTCTCCGGCGGCGGCAGCGGCAGGAAGCGGCCGATGCCGCGCATGAGCTGGGAGACGTGGAGCATCGGCGTGCCCTCGTCGTCCTCGGAGCGGCACGGCCACTGCACCGGTCGGTCGTCGAGGCGCCGGTGGGAGACCCCGCCATAGGCGGGCGCCACGCGCGCCACTTCGTCCATGATCTCCGCCGGGCCGCCGTACGAGAAACCCTCTACCCCCATGCGCTCGGCCAGGCCGCCGATGGCGCGCCACGCGGGGCGGCACTCGCCCATCGGCTCGATGGCCGGTCGCACGCGCTGCACCCGCCGCTCGAAGCTCGTCGAGGAGCCGTCGTTCTCGGCGAATGACGTGGCCGGCAGCGCGACGGTGACGAACGGCTCGAGGTCCCGCAGGAAGGTCTCATGCACGGCAAGGAATTCGAGCTTGGCGAAGGCCCGACCGAGCTCGCCCGTCGGGTCGGGCAGCACCTGGTTCTGGCCGATCATCACCACGGCCTTGATCTTGCCGGACTCGATGGCGGCGGGCAGGTCGGGAAGGCCGACGCCGGCGCGGTCGGGCACGGGACCGGGGGAGTGAGCGCCGAGCCGCAGACGGGTCCCGGCCTCGTCGATGAATGCGCCGCCGGGGAGCAGGTGCGGCCTGCATCCCATGTCTTCGGCGCCCTGGCTGTTGCTTTCGCCCCGCAGCGGGTAGACCCCGCCGCCGCGGACGCCGACGTTGCCGGTGAGCATCGCCAGACCCGCCACGGCAGCCGCCAGCCCGCCGTCGCCGGCGAGCGCAGGGCTGAACAGGAACGAGGTCGGCTTCCGCGCCGCGAGCAGGCGCGCCGCCTGCCGCATCTGGTCGGCGGGAACGCCTGACAGCTTCTCGACGGCTTCGAGGGTGTAGGGCGCCAGCGACTCGACGAACCGGTCGAGCTCCATCGCCCGCTTCTGCACCGCCTCGGCGTCGAACAGACCTTCGTCGACGATGACTTTGGCGATGGCCGCCAGCACGGCGACCTCTGAGCCCGGCGCGCAGACCGCTTTCTCGGCGGCCAGCAGCCCGATCTCCGTATCGCGCGGGTCGATGACGATCAGGTGCGCCCCACGGTTCACCGCCTCCTTGACCTGGAGGCCCGCCACCGGATGCTCGAAGGTGATATCGGAATCGACGATGAGGATTGTCTGCGCGTCGTGCAAGTCCCACATCGAGTTGGTCGCCGCGGCGCTGCCGAAGGCATCGATGAGGGGATCGAGCGCCGACGGCGGGCAGAGCGGGTCGGGGAAGTCGACGTTGGGCGAGCCGACCGCGCCGCGGGCGAACTTCTGGAGCAGATAGTTGTCCTCGTTCGTGACCTTCCCCGAGCCGAGAAAGGCGATCTCGTCCGGCTCATACTTGCCGAGGGCCTCCGCGACGGCACCGAGCGCGTCGTCCCACGACGCCGGTTCCAGCCCGTCCGCGCCGCGCACCATCGGCGTCATCAGCCGCTGCTTGCTGTAGACCCACTTGTAGCCGAACTTGCCCTGGACACACTCCTGACCGCGGCTCGCCTCGCCGTCCACGTCGTGGGTGACGCGGATGAGCTTGCCGTCGGTGACGTTGAGGTTGAGCGAGCAGCCGACGCTGCACTGCGAGCAGGCCGAGGTGACCATTTCGTCGGCCCGGCCCGCCCACTTGCTGTCCTTCTCGGTAATCGCCCCCACGGGGCAGACGTCGACGCACAGGCCGCAGAAGGTACAGCCGGACTCGGCGAGCGTGCCGCCCTGGGCGGTACCCACGATGGTGTCGTTGCCCCGCATCTCGAAGGTGATCGCGTTGACGCCCTCGATCTCGTCGCAGGCGCGTACGCACTTCCCGCAGACGATGCAGAGGTTCATGTCGTGGTCGATGAAGGGGTTGCGGGTCTCCAAGTCGAGGTTCCGGTACTGATAAGGCAGCGGCACCTCGTTGAGCTTGACCGAGTAGGTCACGTCCTGAAGCTCGCAGCGCTCGTTCTGAGGGCAGACGACGCAGCGGTCGATCACGCTGACGTTCCGCAGGCAGACGTCGGTGGGACCGCAGTGCTCGATGCGCCAGCAGGTCAGGCAGCCATGAGGGTGGCTCGACAGGGTGAGCGCGAGGATGTCGCGCCGTATCTCCTCGACCGGCGCCGGGTTGGTGAGGACCGACATCCCCTCGCCGACGGTGGTGTGGCAGGCGGCGGGATACCCCCGCCCGCCCTCGATCTCGACGACGCACATGCGGCAGGCGCCGTAGGGCTTGAGGTTGGGGTGCCAGCAGAGGTAGGGGATGTAGACCCCGTGGTCGCGGGCGGCCTCGATGATGGTCTGGCCCGGCTTGGCCTCGACCTCGACACCGTCGATCTTGAGCTTGATCTTGTCGTTACTCATCGGTCGGCGCCCCTCAATCAACCCGCCTGCGCGGCCCCTTCTTGGATCGAGGCCTCGAACTCGTCTTGGAAGTAGCGGTAGCCCGACTTGATCGGGTTCTCCGCCAGATGCCCGTGCGCGCAGAGCGCCGACTTCATCGTCTCGCCGATGACGAGCGCGGTGTCGAGCTCTTTGCGCGTCGCCTTCTTGTGCTCCAGGCGTTCCAGGATGTTGGCGATCTGCCGCGTGCCCAGCCTGCAGGGGAAGCACTTGCCGCACGACTCCTCGGCATTGAACTCGCCGAGCACGGCGGCGATCTCAATAACTGAGTCGGTCTCGTCGCCGACGATGATCCCGCCCGACCCGAACATGGCGCCGGCGGCGATCATGGCGTCGAAGTCGATGGGCATGTCGAGCGATGACGCGGGCAGGAAGCCGCCGAGCGGCCCGCCGGTCTGCAAGAACTTCAGTGCCTTGCCGCCGGGCACGCCGCCGCCGAGCACCTCGATGACCTCGCGGAGCGTCACCCCGAAAGGCACCTCGTAGAGGCCGGGTCGGTTCACGCGCCCCGACAGGCAGACCAGGGCGGTGCCCTTGCTCCGTTCGGTGCCGATGCCGGCGAACCAGTCGCCGCCGTTGGCTACGATGCTCGGCGCGTAGGAATAGGTCTTGACGTTGTTGATGTTCGAGGGCTTCTGCCAGAGTCCGGCGGCGGCGGGGAACGGCGGCTTGTACCGCGGCATCGCCCGCTTGCCCTCGACCGCCTCCATGAGGGCCGTCTCCTCGCCGGAGACGTACGACTCACCGGTCAGCGAGATCTCAATGTCGAAGTCGAAGCCGGTGCCGAGGATGTCCTTGCCGAGCAGGCCGTGCTCGTAGGCCGTATCGAGGGCGCGCTGCACCCGGTCGATGGGCAGGTCCCATCCCGTGCGGATGAAGATGAAGCCCTTGCCGCCGCCCGCCTTGGTGGCGTAGCCGGCGATGGTGATCCCCTCGATCACGCGGTATGGATCGCTCTCCAGCAGGTGTTTGTCGTTGAAGGCACCGGAGTCGCCCTCCTCGGCGTTGCAGAGGTGGTACTTGGGAGGGCCGGGCGCGCCGATGAGGAACTTCCACTTCATGGCCGCGGGGAAGGCCGCCCCGCCGCGGCCGCGCAGGTTCGACTTCTCGATCTCGCCGATGACGTCCTCGGGCGACATGCCGCTCACGGCCTTGTCCAGCGCCGCGTAGCCGCCGTTGGCGATGTAGTGCCATAGGTTGTCAGGCTCGATGACGCCGCAGTTCTGGGTCGCCACCCGCCGCTGCAGCGAAAACTCCTCGCGGGAAAAGAGGTCGGGCGGCCCGCCGGCCTCGACCTCGCCAATGGCTCCGAGCACGTCGGCACCGTCGGGGATCGCGCCGCCGGCCACGTAGCCTTCGACCAGCGCCGTCGCCGAGTCGGGCGTGACGTTGGCGAAGTAGACGCGCGGCCCGCCGGGCCTCGCGATGCTGACGATGACCTCGGCGTAGTCGAGGCCCAGGCCGCCGGTCTCATGAATGTCGGCTTCGACGCCGGCCTTCGCGAGCGCCGACTGGAAGGCTTCGATCACGTCCGGCCCGCCGGCGGCGAGCCCGTGGATGCCCATGCCCACGGCGATCTGCGTCCGCTCGGTTGGGCGCGCGAACGCCGCCCATTCCCGCTCAGCGCGCTCCGCCAGCTTTTCGAAGGCCTCGGTCATGCGCCGTTCCCCGAGGTCGCGTCGAGGAGACGGCCCAGGCGCTCGGAGTCCAACCGGCCCACCAGCTTGCCGTCGATCTTGCCGACGGGAGCCAGGGCGCAGGCGCCGGCGCACTCAAGGCCCCGGAGCGAGTACTTGCGGTCTTCGCTGTAGCCGTCGAACACAGCGCCCGCGAAGGTCTCAGCCTGTCGCATCAGTCCCTTCGAGTCGAAGAGCTGGCACGACGGGCCCCAGCAGAGCTCGATGGTGTGGTCGCCGGGCGGCTCGAAGCGGAAGTGGGTGTAGAAGGTGGCGACGCCGTGGACCTCATTGACCGAGGCCCCGGTGTACTCGGCGACGGCGGGAATGGCGTCGGGCGGGAGGTAGGTCAGCCGCTCTTGGATGCGAATGAGGGAGGAGAGGACGGTGACCGTCCGCCCCTTCTGGGAGTCGAGGATCTCCCGCATCTTGGAGTCCATGGCGGAGCCGAGTCCCCTTCGTCCGCATGAGCGGATCATTCGTGAAATGAGGAACTAACGGGGATGCTAGCACACCGGCCAGGGTCGAACAAGCAGGACGGAGGCTACCGGGGGGCGCGGATGATGAGCCGGCAGACCCCGCTGATGAGGCGGCCCCATAGGCGGGGCTCGGACCCTTTCCACGCGACCATCGACGCCTCGCCCTCGTCGACGGCGCGGCGGAAGGCGTCGAAGCCGTCGCCGCCCAGAGTGCGCCTCACCTCGGCCTCGTTCTCCCGCATCCAGGCGCGGAGCCGGTCGAAGTCGATGTCGTCGAACACGGGGAGGCTGCCGTTGCGCAGGGCGGCGCGCCACTGGCCGGGCGCGGGGAACGGGGTCACCACCGCCGACTCCAGGTCGATGATGATCAGGTCGCCTTCGCGGTTGCGGATCAGGTTGGTGCGGGCGCGGGGGTTGCGGGGGTTGATCTGCCAGACGCTCAGGCCGGCCTCGGCGAACATTCCGGTGAGGTCGCGGAGGAAGGCTTGCGTCTCGGCGTCGCTCTCGACCTTGTCGCCGCGGACGAGCTCGCCGACCAAGCGCCACCGGCCGTCGATGCGCTCCGCCGAGATCGGGGCGACGAGGTCCTTCCCGAAGCGGCAGCGGGTCAGGAAACCGGCGATGCCACGCCGGTGGACGGCGGCGGTCAGCGCGCGCTCGTTGGACTCGTAGGGGAAGGGCGCCTGAAAGGCCAGCCGGTAGAGCAGCCTCACGGCCAAGGGCGGCTTGTACGTCTTGATCGCGGCGCCGCGTTCCGCGTCGAGGACGACGGTGCTCGCGATCGAATGCTCGACGCGGGTAGCCCCGTTCACGTTCACCGCGCCTCCGCGCTTCGCCACCTTGCCGGAGAGCATGACGCGCATAGGGTAGCGCAATTGGAAGGGCGGCGTGGACGCTAGGCGGGGGGCTCGTCGCTCTCCCCGGCCTCCTCCTCGACGACTTCCGTCGAGCGGCGCGTCATCTCGCTGAAGCTCAGGTTGTGCAGCCACATGAAGAAGAGGCCGAGCATGGTCACCGGCGCCAGCAGTGCGGCGTGGAGTATCACCGCGTAGGCGGCGGCGACCTCCGGCGACTCGTTGAAGCCCTCCAGCACGACCTTGGTGCCGTACTCGAACGGCCCGATGCCGCCGGGGGCCGACGGCAGACTCACCGCCAGGTTGGCAATCGCCGTGATAAAGAGGGAGCCGTTGTACGGCACGTCAAGGTCGAACGCCCAGCCGATGATGTGGTACATCGCCCCCTCGGCGAGCCACACCGGCATGGTGACCGCGAGAATGAGGACGACGCGCTTGGGGTTGCGGAGGCCGGAGAGTCCGTCGACGAAGGAGTAGAGGATGCGTTGGGCGGGTTCGCGGATGCGCTTGGGCAAAAACCTCGTGAGCGCCTTGACGACGACGTCGCGCAGGACGGGAAAAATGGCGACGCCGAACATCAGGGCGAGGACGCCGAGGAAGAGCGAAAGGATGAGGCCGATGAGCACGCCCTCGGGGATGCCGATGTCGTCGGAGAAGGCGCTGAAGACCTCGGAAACGTCGAGGAACGGCCACACGATCAGGGCGATGATGAGCAGGCCGACGCCGTCGAAGACGCGCTCGAGGAGCACCGTGCCGAGTGCCGCGCTCTTGCTCACGCCCTCCCGTTCACTGAAGAACCAGGCGCGCACGAATTCGCCCAGCCGCACCGGCAGGAGGTTGTTGGCCATATAGCCCACCACCACCGGCGAGTACAGCCGGATCGCCGGCACCACCTTGATGTGCATCAGGAGGAACCGCCAGCGGATGGCCCGGAAGAGGACGGCGAGGAAGTAGAGGGCGAGCGCGGGAATCAGCCAGATATAGTCGGCGTCCCTAAGTTGTACGAGCGTATCGCCGACGTCCAGCTGCCAGAAAAATAGGACGAGCAAGCCGGCGCTGAACGCAACGCCGAGCCAAAACCGCTTACTGAGAAGAAGGGACAGGGCGGAGACTCCAGAGAACGGGCCGGGCGTCGGGCGGGCCGGCTCAGGCGGCCAGTATAGCCGATGGGCCGCCGGGGCCGCGCGTCATGGCGTAACCTTCAAGTCCTTGTGGAAGTAGACCAGCACCTCCCCGGTGGAAGGCTCGGTCGATATGTCCCGGTAGGCGAAGTAGCGCAGCCCGCTGTTCCAAGAGTCGGCGCTCCGCACGTCGTCCCAGAACCTTCCGGGGGTGTAGTTGGCGTACACCTCGAACGGATTGAACCACGTCAGGAAGGTGATGCGGAGCGGCGGCCCGTAGTTCTCCTCCACCTCTTCGAGCTCGCTCTGGTTGGCCGTATTCGCCAGGATCACGTCGTGGTCGAGCGCGCCCTCATACGTCCCAAGGTCGGCGAGGGCGACCTCTGGGTAGTTGCGCAGATACCAGCGCCAAGGTCCGACGGCGGCATGGGATGCGTCGGCGAAGATCCGCAGCTCTTCATGCTTGCCGTTGAGCCGGGCGAGGCGGTCGATCTCCTCCGACACCAACCCCACCTCCGGCGACAGCTGCGAATAGACGATCAGCTCGTCCGGGTTGTCGCCGTTGGCATACGACGTCTGGAACGCCGCCCGCACCGTGAACACGCTCATCAGAATGACCAGCGACAGCAAGGCAAGCGGCAGCACCCGCCCCGCGCCCAGCGTCACCAGCGCATACAGGAACGCCGCGAACGCGAAGGCTGCGATGATCAGCGGGAAGATGAAGCTCCAGAAGACGATGGGGTCGCCCTCCCAAGGGATGCTCGTCGTCAGCGCGTAGATGAGCACCAGCGCGAGCGGCGCCGTCGCCAGCAGGCCGATGGCCCCGCCACGGACGACGCGCTTCCACTCCACGGCCTCAATCAGGTCGCCGATGAACTTGGCCGCCAGGATGATGAAGGGCAGCGCAAGATGCGTCGTGAGCCACGGCATCTTCTCGCCCGCGACGATGTAGGCCAGCAGCGACAAGCCCGCCCAGAACACCAGGAACCACTCGAAACGGTCGCCGCCCCGCAGCCCGAGCACGGTCACGATGAAAACGCCGGCAACGATGGGCAGATAGAGCGCCTTGCCGCCCACGCCCGGACCGCCGATGGCGGCATGGACGCCCCACGCCGCGAGCCCCGCCGCCGCCAGCACCAGGAAGACCACAGGGAAGAGACCGAGCCGCCCCCGGAACATGTAGAACAGCGCCGCCGCGACGCCGAAGAAGAACGGCAGGAACTCGTAGACCGGCAACAGCGTGAAGTAGTAGTACCAGGGCTGACCGCCCCGCTCGACCTCCTGCTGCGCGAGCCAATAGCCGAGCGACTGCCACACCCCGGTCCCGAGGCCGAGCATGTTGGTGAAGAAGGTGGTGTGGAACAGCAGGAAGAGGCCGTAGAACAGCGACCACGCCAGCAGGAACGTCTTCCCCTTCCAACGGAAGCCGATGAAGGCGCCGATCACAAAGAGCGCCGCGGCGATGATGATCGCGAACGTGTAGCCGCTCGCGCCGCTCGGCGCGCCGACCGCGCCGCTGGACAGCGACGCATCCGTCACCACCGTGGTGAAGAGCCCGATCTGGTCGAGGGCGAGACCGGGAATGGCGGCGAAGAGGGGCAACGTCAGCGCGATCAGGAAGATGAGGAACCCGAGCGCGGTCGTCAATTCATGGACCTCGCGGTCCGCATCGGCTCCGCCGGCTTCCTCGGCCGCATCAGGTTCCGATGTCTCGCCGTTCAGGTCGGCTGCGGGCTCCCCGGCAGCCGGGGGCTCGCCCATTTCGGCGGCATCGGCCGCCCCTTCTGGCCCATCCGCTCCGGGCGCCGCCTCCACCGCCTCTGTCGCCTCATCGACCTGCTCATCGCCATCCGGCGACTCAGCAGCCGGCGGCCGGGCAAAGAGGTTCGCGAGCGGAGCCAGCCCGGCCTGCCGCAGGCAATGCGCGACACCACGGAGGAGGTCTGCGACGGAGCGGATGTCGGCCAGCAGCCACGCGATCAGAAACAGGCCGACAATGCCCAGGGAAATAAACGTCGTCTCCTTCGACGAGAAGCCCAAGGCGAGCGCCCCGGCGGCCACGAACAGCCACACGTTCTTCCTCGTCTCCAGGAAGCGCCACATCGAAATGACCAGCGCAAGGTCGAAGACCAGCGTGAGGATGTCGTTGCGGATGAAACGGCTGAAGTAGAAGATGGTGGGCGAGAAGGCGAGCATGGCGGCGGCGGCCAGCGCGCCCCACATGCCCAGCCGGTGACGCAGCAGCAGCGGCATGAGCACCAGGGCCGCGCCGAACAGCGCCGTCGGCAGCCGGGGCGAGGCCAGGCTGTCGCCGAAGATGAAGACCGCGACCGCGGACAGGTGGTACAGAAGCGGCCCGTGCGACCACGGGCTGTGGAGGTAGCCCTCGCCGTTGGCGATCCGCCAGCTATCGAAGGCGTGGATCGACTCGTCGTAGTGGTAGGCCCGGCCGTCGAGGTCCCACAGCCGCATGATGAGCGCCGCCAGGAAGATCAGGCCGTACCCGATCAGCTCCCAGGGGACCCGCTCGATGCGGATGACGAGCCCCGACCCCTCGTCCCCCCGCTCCCCCTCTGGGGGAGACTGAGAGAGGGCCGGGTTCCCAGGCTGGGACTCGGGCGGGGTTTCCGGCGTGTCGCCGCTGGTGAAGCTCATGCTCAGGAAAGGAGGCGTCCGTATATTATGACACGCTCATTCTCGAAGACCGGTTCGAGGAACCGGTCTAGCCGTTCCTCGACCTCCGCACCGTAGATACGACGCTCCAGGTCGCCGAGGATCACGTAGCTGATCTTGTAGCGGTCGAGGATGCCCCGCGCCTCTTCGACGTCGTCCGTCCGGTAGAAGGTGTCGACGTCCCGCCCGCGCTCGGCGATGGGCTCGAACGGCTCGCCCCGCCACTGGCGCTCGTGGCCGCCCCAGCCGATGACCGTCGGCACCCCCGTGCGCTGGGAGAACCGGGCAACGCCGGGGTCGTACCCGCCCTGCGGCTGCCCGAAGTCGTCGATCACCGCCGCCTCGATCAGCGCCGAGCCGGGGGCGGCGTGCTCGTTCAGCCACTGCACTGCTTCGTACTCCTCCGGGTTCCGCTCCTCCAACTCAATAAGGGCGTTCAGCGTCGTCGGGCCGGAGAACTCGTTCGCCTTGGTGTAGGCGGCGGCGGGGACGTAGACGAATCCGGCCACGATCAGCACCCCCACGACCGTCACCGCAAACACCGCCGGGACCGAGCGCCGCACCCGCACCGCCGCGTAATAGAGCGCCACCGCGCCGGCGACAGCCAGCAGAATCCAGACTTGGTAGTAGAACTTGAACACCGTGTTCATGCGGTCGAGCGTGACCCCGAACTGGTCTTCGATGTGAAAGAGCTCCGCCCCCAACAGCAACACGAACGCGAAGGAGATCAGCAGCAGCGCGAACTGCATCGCCGAGGTCGTCCCGCCGTCGCGCGACGCCTTGCGGAACAAGACCCAGAGAACGGCGCTGATGACGACGAGGGCGGGCAGCAGCACCCCGAAGCGCGCCCCGATGGCAAGGAAGGCCTCGCCGATGGAACGCATGCCCTCGAGCAGGCCGTGCGAGACACCGCCGATGGTCAACCCCAGCTCCACCAGCGCCCAGAGCGCGAACGGAAAGAGTGGAATGGCGGCCGCCCACAGGAAGGGGCGGCGGTGCGGCGGGTCGGCGGGGGCCATGGGGTCGAGCCCGCCGACCTCGCTCCACGTCCACGAGAGGACAAGGATGAGGGCCGCGCCGATGAGCGGGCCGAGGGCGAGGAAGAGATGGATGGGCCCCGTGCCCTGGAAGCGCACCGGCGTAATACCGGCGAACTGGGAGTCGAAAAAGACGTAGAACGGGACGTAGAGAACGACGGCGGCGGCGGCGATCGCCACCATCAGCGCCGCGACGCTCTTGAACTCCACGTCGCCCCCCGCGGCGCGGTCGTGGAAGGCCCGCAGCACCACCGCCGCGAGGAAGAGCGCCAGGAAGGTCGGCGCGTCCCAGCTATTGAGGAAGCCGAGCGCGCCGATGGCCACCGCGATCAGCGCCCCCTCCCACGGACGTCGCCGCAGCCAGTGCAGGTCGAGCGGCTCCGGCGACCTCAGCGCGTTGAAGGCCAGTCCGATCGCCAGGATGACGAACGGTATCGACATCACGTGCGGGTGCATGTCGCCGAGCAGGAAGCTGAAGAAGGGGAACTCCGTGATGGTGAAGTCGACGCCCGACCCGGCGAACGCCCCGCTCTCCGCGAAGCTGTTGATCACCCGCGTGTCGCGGAACCACCACCAGAACTCGTTGGGATACCAGGCCACGCCGGCGCCCGTGCCGTCGAGCCCCTCGATGGAGACTCGTTTCCAGAAGTCGGGATCCCCCTGGCCGTTGGCGTGGAAGAACTCCAGCACGCCGACCAGGTTGCCGATGAACAGCAGCAGCACGACGCCGGTTACTCCAGCCGCGATTGGGCCCAGTAAGCCGCCTCCCCCGCTCACCTTTTGGCGAAGTCCCACGACGATGTTGAAGACGACGCTGAAGATCGCCGCCGCCGACATCGCCGCGAACGAGGCCAGGAACAGGTTGTAGGCGATGGCGGACGCGAAGCCCGTGGCATGGGTGACGCCCGCCGAGATGAGATAGCCGAAGTAGTAGTAGCTGATCGGTTCGCCGGCGTACCAGGGGTCTTCCGGCGGGAAGTGCGGCGATTGAAGGATGCCGTTGAGCAGGGCGAAGTCCATCGGCTGCTCGGTGTGGGCGACGGCCGGGGTCTGGCTGCGGATGTAGGCCCAGACGCCGAAGGCCGCGGCGAAGACGATCTCGGTGGCGAGGACGGTTTTCCAATGCTCCTTGAAGAACGCCGTCAGCGACTCTCTGCGCCGGTAGAGCACGACGCCGGAGATGGCGAGCAGGAGGACGAGGACGCCGATGGCCCCGGCCTGGCTGTTGGGAATGACCCGGACCATGCCGAGGAGCCAGAACAGATAGCCGAAGATGAGCAGCCCCAACGGCTTGGCAAGGCCGTAGCCCCGGTCGGGTAGGAACCGGAAGACGGCGAGGGTGATGGGGAGGGCGGCCAGACCGATGCCGAGGAAGGTGCCCCACCAGAGGACCGCTTCGGCCACGTGCCGTCTCCCTCGGCAGCCCGCCTAGGCGGCGGGCGCTCCGTCGGCGAACAGGGCTGCCGCGTACTCGCCGCCGTCGAACGGGACGAGGTCGTCGATTCCCTCGCCCGCGCCCACGAAGACGATCGGCAGCTTCAGCGTGTCGGCGATGCCGATGGCAGCGCCTCCGCGCGCGCTGCCGTCGAGCTTGGCGAGCACGATCCCGGTCACGCCGACGGCCTCGGCGAAGGCGCTTGCCTGGGCGAGGCCGTTCTGGCCCGTCGTCGCGTCGAGGACGAGCAGCGTCTCATGCGGGGCGCCCTCGTCGAAGCGCTCCACCACGCGCCGCACCTTGCGCAGCTCGTCCATGAGGTTCGTCTTGGTGTGCAGCCGTCCCGCCGTGTCGATGATGACGACGTCGGCGGCACGGGCCTTCGCCGCCTGGAGCGCGTCGAACACGACCGCGCCGGGGTCGGCGCCGTGGCGGTGCGCCACGATGTCGGCGTCGACCCGTCCGGCCCACACCTCGAGCTGCTCGATACCGGCGGCGCGAAAGGTATCCCCCGCGGCGAGCACGACCTTCCTCCCTTGCTCCGAGAGCAGGTTGGCCAGCTTGGCGATGCTCGTCGTCTTGCCCGCGCCGTTCACCCCGACCACCAGGACGACGTACGGCGTGGCCGGAAGCACGGTCCCCTCCTCGCCCGCCAGCGGCGAGGGCGCCGCGTCGACGCGCATGATGGACTCGATCTCGTCGCGCAGGATGCCGCGCACGTCCTCGCCCGTCGCGGCGCCGCCAGACCTCGCCCGCTCCCGGACGCGGTCCAGCAAGTCGATGGTGAGCTTGGCGCCGGCGTCGGCGGAGATGAGCGCCTCCTCGAGCTCCTCCCAGAGCTCATCGTCCACCGTAGAGCGGCTGAGGAGACCCGCGATGCGGCCGAAGAAGGCCTGGCGCGTCTTCTTCAGCCCGGCGTCCACCTTTTCACGTCTGCGAAACAGCGGCATAGCCGCCCACCTTAAACCTCCCTCCCTCTGGGAGGGACTGAGGGCGGGCCCGTCCCATCCGGACTTCCCCTCTCCCGCTGGAGACCCTTGCACAACCCCCGAAGCCGCCGGCGGGCCGTCCATGTAGGGGCAACCCTCGTGGTTGCCCAGGGGTGCGGGCGGGGTCTTCTCCCTCCGGCCTTTCCCCCTCTGGGGGAGACGGAGAGAGGGCACGCGCCGCAGGCGCGTCGGAAGTGCGGGGCGGGGAAGTCCGCCCCCTCTCCCGCTGGGAGAGGATTGGGGTGCGGGCGGGGTCTGCTCCCCTCCCCTGTAGGGGCGATCCGCGAATCGCCCGCCGCTTCCGGCCTCTCCCCCTCTGGGGGAGACTGAGAGAGGGCCGGGGCGGGGTGCGGTGGCCCCGTCCGGACCTCCTCTCCCCCCGGGAGAAGATTGAGATGAGGGGCCCCCTTATGGTCGGCACGTATGAACAAAGTTCGCCTCCCGCGCTTCGGGACCGCTCTCATAGCATACGCGCCGCGCGGCGGGCATGGATTCGACGCCGGCCCTCAGAGGATGGGCGCCGTGGGGAGGCCCCACGTGCCGGGACCGTAAGGATCGGGGAAGCCGCGTCCGTCGACGAGGTTGTGCTCCGGCGCGAAGGACGGCCCGTTGATCGTCTTGCCCGCGAAGACCATCGGGTAGGGGTGCTCGCAGATGTAGGCGATGACCGCGCCGGGGACGTCGGTGGTCAGGCCGGGAATGTCGAAGCCGAACGCCCCCATGTCCTGGGTCATGCGCTCGGTGACCACGAAGCCGGGTTCGAGGCCGATGTACGCGATGTTGTGCTTGCGGAACTCCTTGCCGAGTCCGGCGACGGAGCGGTTCACGGAGGCCTTGGAGATCGAATAGCCGAGGCCCCAGCCGCCTTCGCCGATGTCCTTCGCCGATTCGTGGTTCCCCGCGCCGGACGTGACGGTGATGATGATCCCGCCGCCCTGCTTGATCATGGGGTCGAGCACGCGCCGCGTCAGATAGAGCGGGTTGATGACGTTGGCTAGGAAGTGGCGCTCGAACACCTCGATGGGCGTGTCGATGAAGTGGTCCATGTGGCCGGGGCCGATGTAGCGCGCGTTGTTGATCAGCACGTCGATGCGGCCGTACTTCTCGAGTGTGGCGTCGATCAGGTTGTCGCAGTCGGCGCGCTCGAACAGGTCGAGCTTCACGGAGAGCGCCTTGCCGCCCAGCTCCTCGACCTCACGCGCGGTGGTCTCCAGGCTGCCGGGCAGGGGGACGGTGTCGGAGCGCTTGACGGTGGAGGAGTGCTCAATGGGCATCCCTTCCTTCACGGAGCGCGCGGCGAGCACGACAGCGTAGCCATGCTTCGCCAGCTCCAACGCGCAGCCCCGCCCGATGCCGCGGCTCGCTCCGGTCACGATCGCTACTTTTCTGTCGGCCATGGATGCCTCCCAAACCAGGATGCCGCCATTAGACCACGGCCCGGCGCGCTGTCAAGCAAGGGTGAAGCCAACAGGCCGGTTTATTGACAAAGGCCACTTCTGTCGCCTACCATCGCGCAAACCTAGGAGCGGTGTCCCCGCGCCCAGGTCGGCCCATGGTGGACATGGCCGGCAAGACCAAGCACACGTGGGACGCCGCCATCACTCCATCTGGAGGGGGAGCGCATGCTGACCCGCTTTCGATTGACCCACAAGATACTGACCCTCGGGGCCCTGCTCCTCGTGGTCGCGCTCGTCGCTGCCGCGTGCAGCGATCCCGACCCGACCTCCACGCCGGTGCCTCCGGCGGCAACGGCCGCGCCGACCGCGACACCGGCCCCCGCGCCGACGGACACGCCCGTGCCGCCGACCGACACACCGGTCCCGCCGACCCCGACGCCGGCCCCGACAGCCACCCCTGAGGCCATGAGCGGCGGGAACCTGATCGCGGCGGTTTCGGCCGACACCGGCCTACGCGACGGCCACCAGATCAGCGCCGGCACCGAAATGCGGCTCATGTACCCGAACTTCGACCGGCTCTTCCTCGAAGAGGCCGACGGTAGCCTCACCCCCGAGGCCGCCACGGGCTGGGAAGTGAGCAGCGACGGCCTTGAATTCCTCATCGACATCCGCGAGGGGATGACCTTCCACGACGGCACCCCCGTCGACGGCGAGGCCGTCCTCTGGAACTTCAACCGGCAGATGGACCCCGAGCATCCCCAGGGGCAGGGTGGGGGCATTCCCATCTTCATCTGCTCCTGGATCCTCTTCGACCCCTACATCGCGTCGGTTGAGCAGACCGGTTCGCACCAGATCAAGATGACGCTGAACGAGACGCTGGGCCCGATCATCGCGGCGGGCACGCTCCCCTGCGGCATCCAAGTCAGTCCTACGGCCGCGGCGGCCGACCTCGAGGGCTTCCTCCAAAAGCCCACGGGCTCCGGTCCCTTCGTCCTCGTCGACGCCACGCTGAATGAGCAGACGGTCTACGAGCGGAATGACAACTACTGGAACGGCGACAAGCCGCTCCTCGACCAGCTCACCTGGGTCGTGATGCCCGAGGCCCAGACCCGCTGGGCGGCCATCCAGAACGGCACCATCCACCTGGCGACTGAGCTGAACGCCGCCACCATCCGGGAGGCGCAGGCCGACGCCAACATCAACGTCGACCTGCCCGAGGCGCGGCACTTCGCCGCAATCTGGCCCAACCAGAGCGAGAACGGCTTCGAGCCGTTCCAGAACAAGCTCGTGCGCCAGGCCATGGCCTCGGCGATCAACAAGGACAGCCTCGTCGCCGACATCCTCGACCCGATCGCCTACGTCGCCCACGGCCCGATCCCGTCACGGTCGAACATCTGGGCCAACCCGGACATTCCGAAGTGGCCCTACGACCCTGAGCGCGCCAAGGCCCTGCTCGCGGAAGCCGGCTATGCCGACGGCCTCGAGTTCAGCCTGCTCGTGCCCTCCGGCGGAGCGGGACAGCTCGAGCCGAGGGACCTCGCGACCGTGATCCAGGCCGACCTGGCCGCGGTCGGCATCAACATGGCCATCGAGGTCGTCGAGTTCGGCACCCTCTACCAGGGCCTCCAGGACGGCCAGCACGACGCCTTCCTCTACGGCATCACGTACTGGATGGCCGAGCCGTGGAACCAGCTCTCCCTGATCCACCAGACCGGCCAGTTCTCCAACTGGGGCCGCTACAGCAACCCCGAGCTGGACGAGCTCATGGCGATGGCCGACAGGGGCATCGGATTCGACGACAGGAAGCCGATCTACGACCAGGTCCAGATCGGCCTCAGCGAGGAGCAAGCCTTCGTGTACCTCTACCACGAGATCTACGCGATGGTGCGCCGCGCTGAGGTCCAGGGCGAGATCGGCTTCACCGGCAACTACGCCATGGAGATGGAGGACGTCTGGGTCAAGTAACCCGACAGCGCCTCCCCTAGGCCCTCCGCGGGCCGACGGGTAGCACGCCGATACCAAAGGGGGACGGCCACCGCGCCGTCCCCCTTTCTTTTGGCCGATTGGCGGCCCTGTGTCCGGTGCGCCTATAATCCATCACCCGGTAGCCCGCCGGCGCACCCCGCACTTGCGCACAACGGAGCCGCTCGTTGGCCGCGTTCCTAGCCAGAAGACTCCTCATCGCCATTCCCACCATCTTCGGCGTGACGCTGGTCGTCTTCGCGGTCATCCAGGTCACGCCCGGCGACCCCGCCGCCATCGCCGCCGGCCCCGTGGCCACCGACGAGCAGATCGAGGAGCTGCGCGAGACCCTCGGCCTCGACAAGCCCATCATCGTCCAGTACTTCAACTGGATCGGCGACGCCGCCCAGGGCGATCTCGGCCGCTCCATCCAGTTCCGCCGCCCCGTCACCGAGGAGATCGTCGACAAGGCCGGCAACACCGCCCTCCTGGTCTTCACCTCGGTGGCCATCGCGGCGGTGGTCGGAATCGCCCTCGGCCTGCTCTCGGGGAGCCGTCCCAATACCTGGACGGACCGCCTCTCGCGCGTCTTCGGCTCGATGGGAATCAGCATGCCCGAGTTCGCCCTCGGCCTCCTCCTCATCATCATCTTCAGCGTCGAGCTCGACCTCCTCCCCACCTCCGGGATGCGGCCGCCGGGGGCGCTGACGACGGAGGTGAGCGAGGTCGCCAAGCACCTCATCCTGCCCGCGGTGACGCTCGCCGTCCCGCAGATCGCCATCACGTCGCGCCTGACGCGGTCGAGCTTCCTGCAGGTGATCAGCCAGGACTACATCCGCACCGCGCGGGCGAAGGGCCTGCGCGAGTCGATGGTGCTCAGCCGCCACGCCCTGCGGAACATCCTCATCCCGCTGGTGACCATCGTCGGCTGGCAGCTTGGCTATCTCTTGAGCGCGAGCATCCTCGTCGAGACCGTCTTCGGCTGGCCAGGTCTGGGCAACCTCATGGTGCTCGCCGTCGACGGCCGCGACTTCCCCCTCCTGCAAGGGGTCACCCTGGTGCTGGCCCTCGCCGTCGTGCTCGCGAACATCCTCGTCGACATGAGCTACGGCCTGATCGACCCACGGGTCAAGGCGCAATGAGGACGGCCTAGGCAACCATGGCAGCGAACACCCAAGCACTCGACGCCT
This sequence comes from Dehalococcoidia bacterium, assembly GCA_965207995.1. Classification (GTDB taxonomy): domain Bacteria; phylum Chloroflexota; class Dehalococcoidia; order SHYB01; family SHYB01; genus DAOUKH01. The sequence goes on from OZ242299.1 coordinate 716,224, forward strand.
ACGCCCGGCCCAGCGCCTGGCGCCGCTGGTGGACGACGGCCTGGCAGAGCCAGACCCCGTTCTGGGGCGCCGTCGTCATCTTCCTCGTCGCCCTCGCCGCCATCCTCGCCCCGCTCCTCCCGATCCCCGACCCCGACATGCTCGACACGTCGGTCCGGCTCGTGTCGCCCTTCCAGTCGGGCGACCACCCCCTCGGCACCGACCAGGTCGGCCGCGACATGCTCGCCCGCCTGATCTGGGGAGCCCGCGTGTCGCTCGCGGCGGGCATCTTCGCCGCGTTGATCTCCGTCGGTATCGGCGCGCTCCTCGGACTCAGCGCCGGCTTCCTCGGCGGCAAGTGGGACGTCTTCATCATGCGCATCGTCGACGTGTTGATGGCCTTCCCCCCGCTCGTCCTCGCCGTCGCCATCGTCGGCGCACTCGGACCCGGCCTGCGCAACGCCCTCATCGCCACCGGCATCATGGGCATCCCCCTCTACGCCCGCATGGTCCGGTCGGTGATTCTCGTCGAGCGCGAGATGGACTACGTCACCGCCGCCCGCGCGCTGGGGGCGACCGACCGGCGCATCATGTGGCGCCACGCCTTCCCCGCGACGATCCCCGCGCTCTCCGTCCTCCTCTCCATCGACGTCGGCTACAAGATCATCGTTACCGCGGGGCTGAGCTTCCTCGGACTCGGCAGCCAGCCCCCGACATCCGACTGGGGTTCGATGCTGGCCGACGGCCGCGCCTTCATCAGCACCAGCCCCCACATAGCGATCATCCCCGGCATCGCGATCTTCGTCGTGGTGCTCGCCCTCAACCTCCTGGGCGACGGCATGCGCGACTTCCTCGACCCGAGGACGTCCGGCGTCGTCCCGGAGAACACCCGGACGTGACCACGCATCTTCACCCGCACCTGCTTTACGTGGAATTAAGAGGAGGCAACTCGTGAGCGGACCACTATTGGAATGGGTTTTCTACCGGAGCGTCGGACTCGACCGCGAGGACGCGTGGATCGAGTGGTACGACTACCACCACTACATGGTCATGCAGATGCCCGGCTGGACTTGGTCCCGCATGTACCACGCCCTCATCGGCGAGGAGAAGTACCTTGCCCTCTACCGCGTCGAGGACTACAAGGCGCTGGAGCAGGTCTACGGCTGGCCCGACGTCGAGGCCGGCCGCACCGAGGTCATCGAGCACCAGTTGCACCCCGCGCTGCGGGCCGACTGGGAGGAGAAGCAGAGGCGCGGCTTCGCCGACACCGGCCAGTTCATGTTCAACGGCGGCGCGCGCAAGGACACCGGCCACTGGGGCTGGACGCAGCTCGCCGGCGCCACCTTCGACGACCCCTTCCTCACCGAGAACCGCCACCTCGGCATGGAGATGGTCGCCGTCCCCGAAGCCGACGCCGCCCGCTGGAGCGAGTGGTACGGCAAGGAACGCTTCCCCGCGCTCCTCGAGCTGCCCGGCGTCGTCGCCGGCGGCTGGTTCGGCATCACCACCGAGGGCTGGGACGAGGAGCCCCGCTACCGCTACCTGACCCTCTTCGAGCTCGAAGACAAGGCCGCCGCCCTCAACCTCGGCGACCCATCCCGCCGCGGCCCCCAAGCCGCCGCCTTCTGGGACGACCCCGCCGCCAAGCCCTACTACGCCCTAGCCGGCGACGTGCTGCTCAACTACTACGAACCCATCTCCAAGCACTGGTCGTTTAAAAAACAGCAGTGGTAGGGCGGGGGCTAAGGAGTAGCCTCTTCGTAGCCATACGACGTGGACGACAGAACTAGTTTGCATGGGGTCTGCACCCCGTATCGATTGTTCTTGTCCGCCAAGCGATCTCGGATCAAGTTGACCGTATCGCCAGGTGTTCTCTCCGTGTAGTGCACGCTAACGACTGCCTGGTTGGGTATCTGAACGAGATTTATGGGTTGACCGTGCTGATCCGTTTGTCCCGTGCCGATGGTTCTGTTTAGCTCAACAATCAAACGCCATTCGCTTTCGTAGGACCAATGGGTACTTTTGGCTGCCAGGAGCTTCGGCAAGTTGGACTTAGGTGAAATTGGGACGTTCGGCCCCATGATCGGGGGCGGTCGGTCGCCATATGTCACGCTTCGGAGCCATTCCGCCGAACTGGCGAGTTTGCCGAGCATTCCAGAATCGTAGCCAATGACAAATCCGGATCCATCGGTGGTGTAGTGAGACCACAGAAGTGGGTGGCGGGGATCTGTGGCAAATGACACGATGCCGAACCTTGTCGATAGTTGTTCCGCAAATAGTTGGCGGGTAAACAAACTACCGTATTGTTGTCGAGCGCGGCGTACATCTTGCGCTGTGACCAGTTTGTTTGCGTTGATCTCAGTGAGAACCTCCGCCAATTGCCGGTATTCTTCCGGTTCATCCCTAAAGACATACACGGGCGTCACGGCACACTCGAACGGGTCGTTAAGCGATGCCGGCTGAGTTGCGCGCAGAGTTCCGTCGCCGACCTCGGGGATGCAGGTCAGGGCTCTCTCCGAGGTGACGTACTTGTACAGGACATCCATGGCGTCGTCGGCACCCACTGAAGACAGCAGTTGGTCACCGATTGTACATGGCAGGCCTGCGCAACCCAGGCGCAGGCGCAAGAATGGGGAGGCCGGGCAGGTCCGGCCTCTCCCCCTCTGGGGGAGATTTGAGAGAGGGCGCGCGCCGCAAGGCGCGCGGGCGCCCGCAGGGCGCCCCTCCCCCTGAAGCACCGATCACCCGGAGCCGGCGTCGGCGCCCCCTACCGCAGCGCGCAGCCGTGTGGTCGCCCCACCTGCGCTAGACTGTTCGGCATGCCGCGACGCCCTCTTTTCATCGCCATGTTGCTGGCTCTATTGCTGGCCGTCGGCTGTTCCGCGCCCGTTCCCACGTTGCCGCCGACCGCCACGCCCATACCACCGCCGACAGCCACACCAACACCGCCGCCGACAGCTACCGCCGACTCAGCCCGCGCCACCGGCCGCTCCGCCGAAACCGCCGCCGCCACACAGACCCGCGTCAGCCCGCCTCACGGGACGGGACGGCGAGTCACCGTAGAAAACGGCGTCGTCACCGTTGAGCTCATCTTCGGAGGGGGACCAACACCGACCGCGCTGGAGCGCGCCATAAGGAGCAGCGGAGACACGAGCAGTCGGCGCTGGGACGCGCCAGACTGCGCGGAACTTGCCGGGCAACTTGTCAAAGGACACAAATATGGCTACGCGGGGCTCGGGGGTATTGTGCAGTACACCGACACTCTGGGAGGATTCGTTCTTAACGCGTGGACTTTCCTACCCGACGAGTGGCTGCGACACTGCGCCTGGCGGGACTACACGATGCCGCCCGCCAGACCGGGCCGGTAGCAATGAGGTCTCCCCCGCGCTAAGCCAAACGGCGGCGACTAGCGCCCCTCCCCTCCGGCCTCTCCCCCTCTGGGGGAGATTTGAGAGAGGGCGCGCGCCGTCAGGCGCGCGGGCGCCCGCAGGGCCGCCCCGCCCCTCAAGCCCCGCCGACGCAGGGCCGGTCGCCCCGCCCCCTATCGCGGCGCGCAGCCGCGGATCGCCTCCTTGAACTGGCGCTTGGCCTCCTCCCGGCGGCGTGCGCGGCGCACCATGCGCCTTGACGACGCGATAGTCAGCGACCTACCGTTGGATTACGGCCCGTCGCCCCTATCGACTGATCGGAAGTGGCCGAACTCCGTAAGGCAGCGGGAGATAGGCGAATAAGACTCCTCAAGTCAGAAGTCCAGGTAAGGAGCCCGGAGGGCGGCGCCTTTGTCGAGATTAACCCCGTCGTCGATACCGGTGCGGTCTATTCGATGCTCCCGGAATCGCTTCTGTCCCGGGAGCTCGGCTTGGCGCCGCAGGACGCAAAGGAATTCACGCTAGCCGATGGGACGAAGCGGTCGTACGGGATCGGCGAGGCTCGCTTCAGGGTCGAGGACGTAGAGCGGACAACCCCCGTAATCTTCGGGGACGACGGCATGTACCTGCTCGGGGCCGTCACTCTCCAGAGCCTCGGACTCATCGCGGACACAACCCACCACCGGCTCATCCCCGCGCCGGAGCTCTTCCTGGTGGGCATGACGGAATAGGGTTTCCCTCACCCCGCCCCCTACCGCGGCGCGCAGCCGCGGATCGCCTCCTTGAACTGGCGCTTCGCCTCTTCGCGGCTGACGGGGATGCCCGGCGGCGTGCGGAGGGAGAGCATGGGCAGCGTGACCCCGACCTCGCGGAAGCGGTTGATCTGCTCGCGGGCCTCGTCGGGGCCGCCGACGATGCCGAACGTCTCAATCAGGGCCTCGGGCACGAGGTTCGCCGCCTCCTTGTACTTGCCCTCGCCCCAGGCCGCGCGGACCACCGCGACCTCCTCGGCGAACCCCGCCTCCTCCATCATCATCCGGTAGCGCGGCAGCATGTACGCCTTGAACGCCGCCCGGTGCCGCATCCGCGCGCGCGCCGTCTGGTCGTCATCGCTCACGTACGTCGGAATCATCTGCGCCAGGTCGACCTCGCCGGCCGCCTTGCCGACCCGCGCCGCGCCCTCGTCGACCCACCCGCGGGCGTTGCGGGCCTTGTCGACCGTGTGCCACGTCGTCATGACACCCTCGCCGATCTCGCCGGCGATCTTCGTCATCTTCTCCTGCACCGACGCCACGTAGACCGGAATCTCCGGCCGGTGCGGCTTGAACCAGAGGTCGTACTCCTCGATGCTGATCTGCTCGCCCTGATAGGAGACCCGCGCCTCGCGGACCAGTTGGCGGGCGATGTCGACGGCGTCGCGGAGCCGGCGGATCGGGCTGCCGTAGGGGAGCCCGTGCATCGGCCCCACCTGCGCCTTGTGGTCGGACCCGACGCCCAGGACGAAGCGCCCCTTCGAGAAGAAATCGACCGTCGCCGCCGCCATGCCGATGATCGGCGCGCTGCGCACGAAGACGCTCGTGATGCACGTGCCGAGCTGGATCCGCTCCGTCGCCAGCGCACAGGCGGTGAGGACCGAAAATTGGTCGCCGCACCGGCCCTCCGCCATCCACGCCGACTCGTACCCCAACTCCTCCGCATACTTCGCGCACTCCACAAAATCCGGCGGGGCCATATCCCCCAAGAAGGCAACGCCTATCCGCTCCATCTCAACCTCCTATCGTTCACTGCAGTTTGCCGGAAGGGGCCCCTCGCGGGTGCCCGATCCCACCTCTGGGCGAGCCAATTTAAGCCTCTCCCCCTCTGGGGGAGATTGAAAGAGGGCGGGGCGGCTCCCACCTCTTCTCCCCACGGGAGAAGATTGAGATGAGGGGCCCCGCGCCAACCACCAACGGTCATCAACTGCCACCAACCTCCATCACCCGACATCCCTGTAGGGGCGCCTCTTGTGGGCGCCCTCCCCTCATCACCACCACACCCCTCTGGAGGAGACCACCTTAAACCTCTCCCCCTCTGGGGGAGACTGAGAGAGGGCGCGCGCCGCAAGGCGCGCGAGCGCCCGCAGGGCGCTGCTCCCCAACTGCGACAACCCCCCTTGACAACCCTCCCCACGCACCCGTACAGTATTCATACCGAACATATGTTCCTCACCGGCATGGCCGGTGGGCCATCCTCCGGAGTTGCCAGACCGGCGGGTGGAAGCGGGAGAGACAGCCTCATTGCCCCTCGCCGGCGAGGGAGACAGGAGGATTGCCTCCAGCGGAATTTGGCGGATGACAGGACCGGCCCCGGTTGCGCGAAGGTCTCCGTGGGGAGAGCGCTTGAAAGGGATCCCCTCCTCATCGGGGCAGGCGCTCCAGGGCATGGATGATGTCTTTGGTAAGAGCGACGGCGCCGAAGCCGTACTCCACGGTCTGCAGCGTGGCCTCATGGCGGGCCCGGTCGACGGAGGCGACGGCATCGGCGGCGAGCACGATGCGGAAGTCGCGGAAGAAGCCGTCGCGGAGCGTCGACTCGACGCACATCTCGGTGGTCACGCCGCAGATGATGAGGGTGCAGACGCCCCGCTCGCGCAGCACCTGCTCGAGCTCGGTGCCGTAGAAGGCGGAGTAGCGGGCCTTCGAGACGACGACGTCGGACGCCTCGACGGCGAGCCGGGAGTCGAAGGCGGCGTCCCACGTCCCCGCCACCATGCCGCCGACCTCCCGCAGCGCGGGGTACAGCTCGATGAGGAGGCCGCCGTCCGAGTAATCGGGGCGGAACTCGTACTGGCTGAAGACGATGGGGATGCCGGCGGCGCGGGAGGCGGCGATGAGCCGGTTGACCGGCTCCACCGTCCCCTTCAACTCAGAGATGTCCAAGCCGACCCTCGCCATCGACCCCTCGTCGGCCAGGCAGGAGTTCTGCATGTCGACGACCACGAGGGCTGCGTCGGGGCCAACGAGCCCTTCAGTCGCCGCCGATTCTTCCGTCGTCGTCATGGCGATCAGCCTTTCAGGTCCGCCAGCAGCCTGCCCAGCAGTCTGCCATCCTCGCCGCTGTCGAGAGGCGGCCTGAGTAGTGTAAAGCACACCTCCTCGACCAGCCCCTCGTAGCGCTCCCGTGCCATCGCCCCCACCTCGTCGTACGGCCCGACGACGGCGAAGGCGTCGAGCATCTCGTCGGTCACGCCCTTGGCGACGACGTCGAGGGGGTTGTCGCGGGCCGCCTCCTGCAGCGCCCCGTGCTCCTCGCTCCAACCGTGCGCCGCGAACACCTGCCGGTAAACGTCGCTGTAGGAGGCATAGAAGGCGACGGTGGCCCGCGCCTGCTCGCGCACCGCCCGTACCTCGTCGCTCGTCCGCCCAAACGCGACGGTGCCGCCGCAGTTGACGCGCAGGTCGGCCCGGGTGCGGCCACCCTGGCGCGCGCCCGCGTCGAGCTCGGGCAGGGCAAGCTCGGCAGCGTACTTCGCGCTGTTGAACGTCTGAATCTGGAAGCCGTCGGCGATCTCGCCCGCCAGCCGGGTGTTCCGGGGGTTGGCCGCGCCGATGTAGATGGGCGGCTTGCCATGCTCGAACCGGCCCGGGTGAAAAGCAGGCGGCATCAACGTGATGGGATAGTAGTCGCCGCGGTAGTCGAGCGCCTCACCCTTCTCCCACGCGCCCCAGACGGCACGGAGCGCCGTCACGTAGTCGCGGAGCCGCGGCGTCACCGGCGAGAACGGCGTGCCGTACCGCTGCTCGACGTGGACCTTCGACTGCGTGACCAGCCCGAGCTTGAAGCGGCCCTTGGAGAGCTGCTGCAGGTCCCAGGCGGTATAGGCCACGGCGGTGGGGCTGCGGGGAAAGGCGACGGCCGCCCGCGTCTCCAGCTTAAGGCGCGTGGTCGCGGTCGCAGCGACGGCGAGCGACAGGAACGAGTCGTGGTTCAGGTCGTAGGAGGAGTAGCCGTCGAAGCCGAGCGCCTCGGCGCGGCCCGCCTCCTCGGCCACGCTGCCGAGGTTGGGGGTCTCCTGGCGAAAATAGACTTCGAGCATGGGCTAGTCCTTGACCGGCGCCGCGGCCTCCTCGTGGGCGATGACGATGCCGCGGCGCACCAGGTCGTCGATCTCCTCCGCGTCCATGCGCAGCAGGTCTCCCAGGATAGCGCGGGAGTGCTCGCCGAGCAGCGGCGCCGCGGTGAAGGCGCTGGGCCGCTCGCCGTCGATCCGCCAGGCGGTGATGCCCATGGGCCGGGAGCCGACCTCGGGGTGGTCGACCGTGGCGACGAAGCCGCGGTCGAGCAGATGCGCATCGGTGAGGGTGTCGGCGGAGTCGAGCACCTCGCTCGCCCGCACTCCGGAGCGCTGCAGCCGCGCGGCAAGGGCGGGGGCGTCCTCGCTCCGGGTCCACTCCTCGATCAACGACTCCAGGGCCTCGACGTTGGCGCAGCGGTCGGCGGCGGTGGCGAAGCGGGAGTCGTCCCGCCAGCCGGGACGCCCGGCCACCTCGCAGAGCGCCTCCCAAGCCTCGTCGTTGTGGACGGAAATGGCGATCCATCGCTGGTCGCCCCGGCAGACGTAGATGCCGTGCGGGGCCTGGGTGGGGTGTCGGTTGCCGACGGCCTTGGGCTCGACGCCGTGGAGGCTATAGTCGGCGACGGCCTGGGGGATGAACGTGGTGAAGGCCTCGGTCATCGAGGTCTCGACGGACTGGCCCTCTCCCGTCCTGGCCCGGTGGCGGACGGCTTGGAGGACGGCGAGCAGGGAGGCGCAGCCGCCGATGAAGTCGGGGGGAAAGCCGCCGAGGATGCGGGGATGTCCGCCGGGGTAGCCGGTAGTGGCGGCCACGCCGGTGAAGAGATTGACGACGCTGTGGAAGCCGGCGAAGTTCTTCAGCGGGCCGCTGCGTCCAAAGGCGGCGACGGAGAGATAGACGACGTCGGGCCGGACGGCGCGAATGTCCTCGTACGCCAAGCCGAGCTTGTCCGCTACCCCAGTAGTGAAGTTCTCGACGACCACGTCGCTGATGGCGGCCAGCCGCTTCGCCACGGCCAGTCCTTCGGGGACGCCGATGTCGAGGACAAGGCTGCGCTTGTTGGTGCTCATCATGTTGAAGCCGCCGCTGCGGTTGATGCCGCGTACGCCCTCGGCGTAGGGGGGCAATATGCGCACCGACTGTAGGTGCGGGTTCTCGACGAGAATGACCTCCGCGCCGAGCCAGCCGAGCACCTGCGTGACGTAGGGCACGGCGATCATCTGCCCGAAGTCGAGCACGCGGAGCCCTTGGAGCGGCGACGGCCTCACGGCGTGCCTCCCGGGGGCTTGCCGAGGAGGCCGTGGACGAGCTCGGCGTTGTGCTGGCCGAGGGAGGGCCAAGGGACGGGCTCCCTCAGCGGCGTCTTGCTCAAGCGCGCGGGGAAGCCGGGGAGCTTCAGCTCTTTGCCGCCGGGGGCAGGCCAGCTCCGAAGGTAGCCGCGCTCTCGGACGTGCTCATGGCGCATCATGTCGCCGATGCCGTAGGCCGGGAAGCTGGGCACGTGGTTCTCGTGGCAGAGCCTCGCGATCTCCTCGCCGGTGTGCTGCAAGGCCCACTCGCCGATAAGCGGGCCGAGCACATCCCAGTTGAGGGCACGCTCGGCGCCGGTGTCGAAGACCTCCAGGTCGCCCCAGTCGGGGCTGCCCATGGCCTTGACCAGACCGCGCCAGTGGTGGTCGAGGAAGGCGGCGAGGACGACGTAGCCGTCTTGGCAGGGGAGGTAAGCGTTGGGCTGCGCGCCGGCGACGACAGGGTCGCGCGTCTTGGACTCGTGGTAGGAGGCGTGGGCGACCTCCCACGTCATGATGGCGGCCACGGACTCTTGGGTGCTAACGTCGACCTCCGCGCCCGCGCCGTCGAATGCCCGCATCTCAAGCGCGACGATAGTGGCGGTGGCGGCCTGGATGCCTGCGAGCAGGTCGCCCATGGGAGTGTCGGCGCGAATGGGCGGCTCGGCGTAGGCGTCGGCGGGCATGTCGGGGACACCGGGGCTGGCATAGGCGAGGCCGCCCGAGGCGACGGCGATGAGGTCGTCTCCCGAATAGCCGCTCTTGGGCCCGGAAAGTCCGAAGGGGGTGATGGCGGTGACGATCAGGGTCGGGTTGAGGCGGCGGAGGCGGTCGTGGCGCAGGCCGAGACTTTCAAGGTCGGGGAGCGGCAGGTTGGCGACGAGGACGTCGGCGACGGCGACGAGGTCGTCGAGGGTGGCGCGGCCGGCGGGGTCATCGAGGTCGAGGGCCATGCCGCGCTTGCTCCAGTTGAGGTAGGCGAAGAGGCCGCTCCACTCGGGATCGGCGTCTGGGCCGGGGAAGGGGCCGAGGCGGCGAGCGGAGTCGCCGGACAGCGGCTCGACCTTGATCACATCGGCGCCGGCATCGGCGAGCAGCCGCGCCGCGTAGGGGCCGGAGACGTGGTCGCCAACCTCGATGACGCGGATGTCGGAGAGCGCGCCGGTCATCACCTAACGTTCACACCGGGCTCGAAGTCGTCGCTCAACCAGCGGACAAAGTGCTCCGCGTGCAGAAGGTACGTCCATTTCGACGACGGCCTCAGGCGAGTGGCCTCGACTTCTTCTCGATATCGATCCAGTGCGGCCTCCACTTGTTGAAGCGCCTGTGGGTTGATCTTCGGCATGGGTCGTCCTCTCTGGAGTTGCCGCACGTCTCGTGGCGGTTGCGGAAGCTAGGCCGGCGGCAGGTAGCCGGCGCGTTCCAGGAAGCGAAAGACCTCTTGGGCGAACTCTTCGGGCCGGCGGGCGGGGAACTGGCCGTGGGGACCGGGGACGACGTGTCCTTCCGCGCCGGGAGTCAGCGCGACGGAGGCCTCGTTCTTGTCCCGAAGCATATCGCCTTCACTCGTGAGAAAGATGGTCGGACAGCGCACCGAGGGCAAGGCTTTCTCCAGCCTGTAGAGGAACGCAGCGCGATAGCCCCAGTGGAAGCGGGTGCCGGTGCGGAGGAACTCGGTGGTGGCCAGGTCGAAGAGCCACGGTGGTGTGTCGTCGCCCCAGATGTTGCGGTAGCGGTCCCAGAGCCAGGTCAAGTGCTCGCCGCTGGGGTTGATCTCGAAAGGCGGGATGTAGTTCTCCAGCCACTCTTTGCCCTCCTCCTCGCCGAACAAAGGAGAGCCGATAATAATCAGAGCGCGCACACGGTCGGGGTGGGTCACCGCGATCTGGGCCGCGATGCCGCCGCCGGTGTGGTTGCCGGCCAGGGCAAATTCGCCCAGCCCAAGGGCATCGGCGAAAAGAGTGAGGCGCTCAGCGTACTCCTCGATCGTCGGGAGGTCGGACGGCGGTTCCGATGCTCCGTAGCCGGGGGTGTCGGGTGCCAGCGCCCTCGTCCGCCGGCCGAGGAAAGGGAGGCAGTGCTCGTAGATTCTGCCCGAGAGCGGGCTTTCGTGGAGCAGCACGAGCGGCGGGCCGCTGCCGTCTTCCCGATAGTGGACTTGTCCAAGCGCGGTGTCCGCGTAGCCGAAGCGCATGCGCGCCTTTCCGTGCTTATTCCCCGGCGGGGGTATAGCCCACCCAGCCGTCGACCTTCACATACAGGGTTGCCCCGTTGGCGCTCGACATGCCGGGCAGGACGGCCTCGCCCTCCCGGAAGACGTAGCAGCCTGCGCCGACGGCCTCACCGTCGATGTCGAGCGCGCCGGAGATGACGTAGAACTCGAGAGTGGAGACACGCCGGCCGGGGCCGCTCTGCCCGTAGCCCGGCTCGAGCCGCATGATGAGCGTCTGCGCCCCCGTCTTGGGGTTGGCGCTGAGCAGCTTGATCGAGGTGCGCTCGATGTCGAAGCCGTCGAGGGGGAGCTGGCCGCGGGCGTATACGCTGCCCGGAATCCAGGACATCTCGTCGGTGCTGAGGCGGAGGACACGCCCGCGCGGCGGATCGTCGGCGTAGGAGTGGCCGGCGAGGGCGTTGGTGCCGAGCTCCTCGGCGGGCCGGATGTTCCGCGTGGTGGGGCCGCTGCCGTCCTCCGGGCTCTTGCCCTGCAGACTCAGAACGGCAAGCATGCCCTCCTCCGTCGCGGCGGAATGGACCCAGCCGGGAGGCCGCCAGAAGTAGTCGCCGTTCTTGAACACGTCCTCCCCGTACAAGGTGCAGCCGCCCGACAGCACCAGGCACTCCTCGACGGAATCGTGGTAGGCATGGGTGAGGTCGCCGTAACCGGGGGCCAGCCGGATCAGGTCGATGCGGCGCGTCGTCTCAGGGTCGATGCGCAGCGTCTTCTGGTTGTACTTGGCGTACATCGCGACAACCTCGTCCCTGGGGCCAAGGTTGTCGCGGAAGGCCGGCTCCATGCTCTCAAGGACGCTGAGGCCGTTCTCCCACTCCATCGACAGCGTGTCGACGATTTCCTGCTGCGCCATGACGTCCTCGCAAGGGACTCCGCTAGGTGCCGCGGATTATAGCGCAGACGCCTTCCCGCGGCAGTCGATACAATGCGCCGCATGTCTCCCCAGTGGTACGAGCGCGAGTACGACGTGATCGTGGTCGGCGGCGGCTCGGCCGGCGCGGTCATGGCGTCGCGCCTCTCGGAGCACCCGCACCGCTCAGTGCTGCTGCTCGAAGCGGGCCCCGACTACCCACACGTCGATGAGCTCCCCGAGGACATCCGCGACGGGGACAACGTGGTGATGGCGATGAACCACGGGACCCATTTCTGGACGTACACCGCCAGCGGCCATCCCTACCGGCGCAAGCCCATCGTCATCATGGCGGGTAAGGTCACCGGAGGGGGCAGCGCGGTGAACGCGACCTACTTCCACCGAGGCGCGCCGGAGGACTACAACCAGTGGGCCGCCGCTGGGAACGACGCGTGGTCGTACGACAAGCTGCTGCCCTATTTCAAGAAGCTCGAAACGGACTTGGACTTCGGCGGCCCCTACCACGGCCAGGACGGCCCGATCCTGGTGCGGCACGCCAAGCAGGAGTCCTGGGGCCCCATCGCCAGCGCCTTCTACGAGGCGTGCCGCAACGCCGGCTTCCCCGACGACCCCGACATGAACCTCCCCGACACCTGGGGCGTGGGCCCCAGGCCGGTCAACTGTGCCGATGGGCTCCGGATCAGCACGTCGGTCGGCTATCTGAGCCTCAGCCGCGAACGCGCCAACCTGACGATCCGGCCGAACGCGATGGCCTGCCGGATCGTCTTCGACGGGCGGCGGGCCGCCGGCGTGGAGGTCGAGGCCGACGGCGAGCGCCGCACCGTGCGCGGCGGCGAGGTTATCGTGTGCGCGGGCGCGATCGAGTCGCCGTGCCTCCTGGTGCGATCGGGCATCGGACAGGCCGAGCAGGTGCGAGGCATCGGCGCGACTGTAGTGCAGGACCTTCCCGGTCTCGGGGCCAACCTGAGAAACCACCCCGCAGTCGCGCCGCAGTTCCGCATACGGGACGAGGCGCGGGAATACGGGCCTGCGGCGCAGCTCGTCCTCCGCTACATGCCGCCGGGATCGAACGACCGCAACGGCATCACCATCGCGCCGCTGGTCGAGGAGGATGTGGACGGAACACCCTGCATGCCCTTCTACGTCGTGCTCTGGAAGGTGCGGTCGGAGGGGACGCTCACGGTGATCTCGCCCGAGCCGGGCGAGCCGCCGGTGCTGCGCTACAACTATCTGACGGACCCGGCGGACTTCGAGCGGGTCCGCGAAGGCGTCCGGCACGCCGTGCGGCTGGGAGAGGGCCGGGAGTTCCGGGACCTCTTCGACGGCCGCGCCGGGCCGAGTGACGATGAGCTCGCCTCCGACGACGCGCTCGACCGCTGGATCCTCGCCAACCTCTACACGGCGTTCCACTCCAGCGGCACGTGCAAGATGGGGCCGGCGACCGACCCGATGGCGGTGGTCGACCAGCAGTGCCGGCTGCACGGCGTGGACCGCCTCAGGGTCGTGGACGCCTCGATCATGCCCGATGTCCCCCGCGGCGACCTCACCTGCAGCGTGATCATGATCGCCGAGCACGCGGCGGACATGACGGGCGGGGGCGGAGTCCCTTGAGACCCGTGCCATCCCAGGGTTGACAATAGTCGTCTTATGCTACTAGCGTGTGACGCACAAGGGGGATCGATGGCTACGACGGAGGAGCGGCTCGCTCGGCTTGAAGGGGCCTATGATCACTTGGCGACGAAGGCCGACGTTGTCAATCTCAAGGTCTGGATGATCGGAACGATGCTGGCGACGCTGGGCGCGGGACTCGGCTTGGCAAAGTTAATCTTCTAAGGATGGCCGCGCTGGCGGAGGGACACCCCATCACCCGCGCCGAGCTACACGAAGAGCTCCGGCAACTAGCCACGAAGGCCGACTTCGAGCGCGTGACGTCCGACATCATCCGGTGGACGGTTGGCGTCATGCTTGCCGGGTTGACCGCCGCGGTCGGGCTCACCGCAGTCGTCGTAAGGGTCTTGGGAGGCTAGGCGCTCCCCTCGCGAAGATAGGGACGCGCCCCGCCGAGTGGTCACCGGCGGGGTTTTTTTTGCCAAGAAGCAAAGGACGTTCGCACCCGCTCGGCGCTTGACACCCGCGCGCCTTTCCTTCTATCGTCGCATGTCGATGCCGCAGCACTCCGCCACGGCCCCTTCTAGGGCCACCACTCCAGGCCTCCCCCTCACAAGACCATGTATCTGATTGGCGTCGACATCGGCGGAACGTTTACCGACCTCGTCATCATGGATGGCGACGGGCACTGGAACCTGCACAAATCGCCGTCGACGCCCCACTCGCCGGAGGAGGGGGTGTTCAACGCCCTGGCGCTGGCGGCGGAAGAGAAGGGCGTGCCGCTGCGGAGCCTGCTCGAAGAGACACGGGTCTTCGTGCACGGGACGACCTTGGTCACCAACGCGGTGATCTCCGGCAACATGGCGAAGACGGCGCTCCTGACCAATGAAGGCTACGAGGACATGCTCTTCTTCGGGCTGGGGTCGCGGGGGAAGCCGCCGTCGGAGATGTTCAAGACGCACCAGGACTACCCCGATCCGATCATCCCACGGCACCTCATCGCAGGTATCAGGGGAAGGATCAACGCCGAGGGCGGCATCGAGACCCCGCTCGACGAGGCGGGCGTCCGGGAAATGGTCGCCGACTTCAAGCGGCGTAACGTCGAATCGCTGGCGGTGTCGTTCCTCTGGTCGATCACGAACCCGGAGCACGAGGAGCGCGTCCGCGAGATCATCGAGGAGGAGTTCCCCGAGGCCCACGTCTCCATCGGCCACCGGATCACGTCGGTGGTGCGGGAGTACGAGCGGACCTCGACGTGCGCCCTCGACGCCGCGATCAAGCCGCTCTTCGGGCGTTACGTAAACAACCTTATCGCGCGGCTCAAGGAGAACGGCTACGAGCGCGATCTGCTCATGGTCAACTCGCATGGCGGCGTCGTGAACGGCGAGGAGCTCACCCACTTCCCCGTCTACGCGCTGAAGAGCGGCCCGTCGCTGGGGCCGGTCGCCGGCATGACCGTGTCGGAAGCCGAGGGGGCGGAGCAAGACCTGATCGTCTGCGACATGGGCGGCACGAGCTTCGACGCCTCGATGGTGGTCAAGGGCGAGGTGGTGACGACGCTCATCGGCAGCGTCGGGCCGTACCACTACTCCTTCCCCACGCTCGACGTGCACAGCATCGGGGCCGGTGGAGGCAGCATCGCGTGGGTGGACTCCGGCGGCCTGGTGCACGTCGGCCCGCAGAGCGCGGGAAGCACGCCGGGGCCGGCCTGCTACGACCTCGGCGGCGACAAGCCGACGGTCACCGACGCCAACGTGGTGCTGGGCTACATCTCGCCGGACTACTTCATGGGCGGCAAGATGCGGATCGACGCCGGCAAGGCCCGCACCGCGATCCAGGAGCACGTGGCCGGGCCGCTGGGCAGGAGCGTCGAGGAAGCGGCCAGCCTGATCTACAGCATCGTCAACCACAACATGGTGTTGGGCCTGTCGGAAGTCAGCATTCAGAAGGGCATCGACCCTCGCGGCTATCTGCTCGTGGGCGGGGGCGGCTGCTCGGCGGTGCACCTCGTGGCCATCGCGACCGAGCTCGGCATGCAGAAGATCCTGATCCCAAGGATCGCGCCCGGCCTCTGCGCCTTTGGCATGCTCGCGGCCGATCTGCTCTTCGAGCGGGCGCACAGCTTCATCACCCGCAGCGACGGCTTCGAGGACAAGCGGGTCAACGAGCTGCTCGCGAGCCTCGAAGAGGAGGGCGACGACTTCCTGGCCCGCGCCAGCGTCGCGATGGAAGACCGGACGCTGTCGTTCTCAGTGATGGCGCAATACCCGTACCAGTCTTGGGAGGTCGAAGTCCCCCTCCCGTGGAACCGGGTAGCGCCGGAGCGCATGCCGGAGCTTATCGAGCTCTTCCACCAGGTCCACAAGACGACGTACGGCTTCATGATCCAGGATCAGCCGGTGCAGTTCGTGAGCTGGCGAGTCAAGGCGCAGGGGCGGCAGCCGAAGGCCCGCACGGCCCCGCAGCCGACGACGAGCGCCGACGCAAGCCCGGCGCTGAAGGGCAGCCGTCCGGCGTACTTCACCGAGGCGCGCGACTTCGTCGAGACGAAGGTCTACGCGGGCGAGCAGCTGCGCAGCGGCAACGAACTGGTGGGGCCGGCGATCATCGAAGAGCCCGCGACCACGGTGGTGGTACCGGCGGGGTTCCGGCTCCGGGTCACGGAGTACGAGAACTACTACGTCGAGCCCGCAGGTTGACGGTCGCGTAACTGAGCGTCTCGTTACGGGACCGTTAGCCTAGATACCGCCGCAAGTCCAGTTGTTAAGGGCGCGCAGGGCGGTTCGCAGCCCAGACACATCGAACGTCGCTCCGATTGCCTGATCGCTGAGGTTCAAAATGGATACATCTTCTTGTTGAACCAACAGCCATGCGAGGAACACCCTTGGATTCGGATGGAACGAGCCTTCGTCATCAACGCTTGGGATCCATTCACGGGTCGTCGCCGCGTCCGTGTTGCGGCCAGCCCATACGGAAACGTCTAACGTGACGACTTGCCTTCGCCAATTGACCCACACGTCAAGGGGAGGCGAGTGGTCGGACGAGCAACGGACGTAGAGCACCGGCATCTGGGCTACGTCTTCATACTCCCCGGTCGTGCGGCTCTGCTCTCGCCCATAGAAGGCCGCCTTGAAGACGCCGTTTCCGCCACTGAAAAACGTCCACCCCGCGACCTCTCTGACCGCGGGCGTGGGTCTAGGCGTAGCCGTCGGCCTAGGTGTGGGCGTCGGGGTGAAGACGGGCGTTAGCGATTCACCAGCCGGGGCCAAGCGCACATCGAGCGTATAGCCCGAAGGCGGCGCGACGTTGTCCCCAACCATCAAATGGTAAGAACCGGTATGCGGCGCGCGGTACACAACCTTCGCGTCGGTCCCAAATCCGCCGCTCGCGCTATCGTCGTCAAAGGTCCGCTCTCTTTCCCATGTGTCTCCATAGACGTAGAGGAACGGATCGCCGGGTATCGACCGCGCCGTGACCTCGATAGTCTCGCCTGCCCGCAACCGAATAGGGAATACGTCGAGGTCCCAAGGGAAGTCGATGCTCCCCGTGAGCGTCTGGCCGATCTCTGCTCTTCGGCCGTCGTCGAGGTCGGGGAAGGGTATCAGGCTGCGGTTGCTCCGCACCACATAGTCGCCCCCGTTCGTCCACACGACCACGGCTAGGAGACCGTGGTAGGGCGCCACGAGCGACCCGTTGCCCTCTGGTTCAAGTTCAAGCCACTCGTCCTCATAGACGTCGTACACGTTTAAGCTGCTGCCGAAAGGCCCTGAGAAGCTGAGTTCGACGGTCGCACCGGCGACCACCTCGATAGCGAAGGCGCGTTGCCACTCGTCCGCCGCCGCCGAGAACCGTTGGACGGGGCTGCCCTGCTCAGGGGCAAGAGCCCGGTCGCCGAGGGACGGGGATTCCTCGCCGGCCATGAGACGCCTAACGCTGGGAAGGAGGTCTACTACGGAGGCGGATGCGCTGAATTGGGCCTCGGTGAACGAAAGTCCGCTTATCCCGATGAGCTCGCCGTGTGACGACACCAGCGCGCCGCCGCTTTGGCCGCCCGCGATTGCGGCGTCGGCCTGGATGAACGTGACGCCTTGCGTTTCTCTGAACCGCGACAGTATCCCGCGAACGACCGTGGGCTGCGGGTGCGCCGCTTCGACGCCGCCCGGGTAGCCGATGAGAAGCACGTCGGCTCCCAGCGGAAGGGACTCTCCGTTACCCGGCGCCAGGCCTGGAATGGGGGCGTCAAGTGGACCGATTACCGCCACGTCCAGCACCGGATCCCATCCTTTTACCGGAGCGCGGGGGAACTCCGTGCCGTCGGGGAACGCGACGCGCACGATATCAAACGGCCAGGTGACGTGCGCGTTGGTGACGATGTAACCGCCCTCGATCAGCACGCCGCTCCCGACGGACGAAGGCGTCTCAATATAGGCGACCGACGGCGATACCATCGCGGCGACCTGCGCCGGCGAGGGCGTCGGCGTTGGGGCTGGGGTCGGCGTGGGTGTGAAGGTGGAGGTCGCGGTCGGCGTGGCGGTCGGCGTCGGCGTTGGGGCTGGGGTCGGCGTGGGTGTGAAGGTGGGAGTCGCGGTCGGCGTGGCGGTCGGCGTCGGCGTTGGGGCTGGGGTCGGCGTGGGTGTGAAGGTGGAGGTCGCGGTCGGCGTGGCCGTCGGTGTCGCCGTAGGCGTGGCAACCGGCGCCGGGCGGAGTGTCGGCGTGGCGGTAACGACCACGACGACAGGGGTGGGAGTGGGTATCGGCGGCGCGGACCTCGGGGTAGCCGTGGGCGCCTCGGGAGACGGTGACGTTGCCGGCGGCGGACCGGCGGAGTCGCAGGCGATGACGGCAACGACTGCTACCAGCAGGACGAAAAGAAATCTGGGCATGGAGTCCCCTTGCGACGGCGGGATTGGGAAATGGTCAGTTCACCCAGCCCAGCGGTGAGCCGCAAGGGGACGCGGGTCCCCTCCCCGACCTGGACCGCTGGGTCTTCTTACCCACGGTAAGAAGGATGAACTGACCATGCCGGAACTATAGCAGGTCTGGGCGCGGGAATCATTCCCACCGGATCATTTGGGGGGAAGGACGAACCTTCGCGTAACTGAGCGCCTCGTTACGAGATCGCTCTACGGTGGGGGGCCGACGGTGCACGAATCGGCCCCTACCGAAGCGGGCGACCACAAGGGTCGCCCCTACGGGAGGGTGCGCAAAGGTCGTCCCCGAGGCTAGAGCTTCCGGATCGCGGTCGACGGCGGCGGTGGGTAGGCAAGCTTCCCCTGGCTGAGGCCGCAGGTGACGAGCATCCGCGCGTAGTTCAGGGCCGAGGCCGCGGGATCGATGATCAAGAGGTCCTTGTAGCCCTCGGCGTCGAGCATCTCGCGGCCCATCGGGACGATGCCCCGCTCGCGGTAGGAGAGCGAGTAGAAGATGACGGCCTCGGCGCCGTCGTTGTCGGCGGCGTCCTTGGCGGCATCGACCATCTGGCGGGCCTCGTGCTGGCGCTGCTCCTCATCGGACGGGAAGACCACCTCGGTGGCGGGCTGGACGTACTTGATGGAGACCAGCTTCGACTTCACCGCCAGCCGTTCGGCCGACTTCATGATCATGGCACGGATGTTGGGCTCCTTGACTGTGAGGATCGAGAAGCGGTCGACCAGGAAGGAGGCGACGTTCATCGCGGCGGCGCCGGGCTCGACGATGACCATCTTGCTGGTCAGCTCCTTCAGACCTCGGGCGTTGGAGTCGGAGCAGGAGCCGACGATGTAAGCGTCGTAGCCGTCCTTCTCGGCCTGCTCGGCGACCTCGAACATCTCGGGGGCGATGAGGCCGGCGTCGTACTCGGAGACGGTCCAGTCGGGGCCGCGCGTGAGCGCAACGACGTCGACCTGGGCATCGACGAGCGGCTGCGACGTGGCGACGTGCTGCCTGATCGTCTCTTCGTCGGCGCGGTTAGTGCGGCAAATGATGAACTTCACGATGCCCTCCCCTATGGGTGCGTTGGCGGGGTTGTGTCGCCTCGGGCTAGCGCCCGACGACGAGGCCCCCGGTGAAATCTACAAGCTGACCGGTTACGTGGACGGCGCTATCGGAGACGAGGAAGGCTACCATATCGGCGGCCTCGGCGGGTCGGACGCCGCCCTGCATGGGAAAGGCTGCCGGAGCCTCGCCTTCCGTGCGGCCCACGCCGACCCCCTTGCCCGCCCGCGAGGCCTTCAGTAAATCCAGGCCGGGAGCTGAAGCGTCCGCCTCCGCAGGCAGGCCGAGGGCGAGGACGTTGACGCGGATGCCGTCGTCGGCCAGTTCGAGGGCCATGCACTGCATGAGTCCGACGAGGCCGAACTGCGTGGCGGAGTGCACGCCCAGCCCGGCGATGCCCGAGCGGGCTGCATGCGAGGTCAGGAAGAGAATCGAGCCGCCGTTGCCCGTCCCGACCATGCGCTCGGCGACGATGCGGCTGGACTGGAAGGCCGCCCGGAGGTCGCTGCGAAGGGCTTCGTCCCAGACGCCGGCTGCGGTGTCGAGGAGCGGGCCGCCGGGCACGGTCAGGCCGGCGACGATGAGCACGTCGAGCCGACCGAATCGGTCGATAGTCTGCTCGACGACAGAGCGGGCCGCGTCGGCGTCGGCGAGGTCGCCGGACAGGGTGAGAGCACCATCGGCCGGCACGCCGTCGGCGTGGGAATGGAAGGCGACGCCGGCGCCCTCGGCCATGAGCTTGGCGGCGATGGCGCGTCCAAAGCCGGCGTAGCCGTCGGTGCCGGTGACGAGGGCAACCTTCCCGCTGAGCGCGCCGTCGCTCGTCACATCAGCAACCCGGCGGTCATGTTCACGGCCTGGCCCGTCATCTTGTGGGCGCGGGAGGAGGCGAGGAAGGCGACGAGGTTGCCGATGCTGTCGGGGTCGTCGAGGGTGCCGAGCGGGCTCGCGTCGCGCTGGCTCTGCACGAGGCCGCGAACGATCTCCCAGTGGTGGTCTTCGTCGTCGGCGGAAAAGTAGTTGAAGGGGCGGTGGTTGCCGCTGTCCCGTATGACGCCGGGGCAGACGGTGTTCACGGTGATGCCGTGAACGCCCCACTCTAGCGCCATGACCTGTCCCAGGCCGATGAGGGCCGATTTGGAGGCCGAGTAGGCCGAAGCGGTGGGCGTGCCGACCTTCCCCAGCCTGGAGGAGAGGTTGATGATGCGGCCGCCCTCGCCTTGCGCGATCATGCGGCGGGCGGCCTCCTTGGCGCAGAGGAACGGGCCGACGAGGTTGGCTTGCATGCAGGAGTCCCACGAGGCTTCGTCCTGTTCCAAGAACGGCATCAGCGGGGTCTCGGCGGCGTTGTTGACCAGGATGTCGATGCGGCCGAGCCGTTCGACCAGGGAGTCGAACATGGCCGCGACCTCGTCCGGCGAGGTGATGTCGGCTTCGAGCGCGACGCTGCGCCGGCCCAGGCCCTCGATCTCGGCCTGCATGCTCTCGAGGCCGCGCCAGCCTTTGCGCAGCTCGGGGTCGGTAGGACCCTTGGCGGAGCGGCGGTTGTTGACGGCGACGTCGGCGCCCTCCTCTGCCAAGCGCAAGGCGATGCCCCGGCCCGTCGAGGGATAGCGGGCGGCGCCGGTGACGAGGGCGACTTTGCCGTCGAGGAGGCCCATGCTGGCGACTCCAGAAGAGAGGTATGCGGGGCAAGTCTAGCCACCGTCCCTTGACGCCGCAACCGCGCTTCTTTACAACCCCGGTAGACTAGGCCGGGGGGTGTCCATGGAACGTCCATTGCTCGAGTGGGTCTTCTCCAAGACGCAGGGCATGAGTCCGGAGCTCGAAGAGATCTGGATGGAGTGGTACGACTACCACCAGCTCATGATGTGCCGCATGCCGGGCTGGACGTGGAACTACCGCCTGATGAACCTGATTGGGCCGGAGAAGTACGTCTCCCTGTACCGGGTCGAGGACTACGAGGCCCTCAAGCTCATCGAGGGCTGGCCCCGGGTCGACCAGGGGAAGATGGACCCGATCACCGACAACCTCGACCCAGCGGCGCTGCAGGACTGGAAAGAGAAGGTGCGGCGGGGCCTCCAGGACACCGGCAAGTTCACCTTCACCGGCGGCGCGAGCGACAAGAACCCGCTCGACCAGGGTCACTGGGGCTGGCGCTACCTTGCCGGCGCGGCCCTCGACGATCCGCTGTTGAAGTCGAACAACTCACTCGGCACCGAGCTCATCAGCGTGTCGCGGGAGAACGACGCGCAGTGGAAGGCATGGTACGAGTCGGAGCGGTTCCCCGCGCTGCAGAAGCTGCCCGGCGTCATCATGGCGGGCTGGTACGGCATCACGACGGAGGGCCGAGAGCACGAGCCCGGCTACAACTACATCGCCATCTTCGAGCTTGAAAGCGAGGACGACGCGTTCCGGCTCGGCGACCCCGACCGGCGGATTCCCGAAGCCAAGGCGTTCTGGGAAGACCCGGCGGCTGAGCCCTACTACGCGCTGACCCGGGACGTGCGCACCAACTACTACAAGCCCATCTCGCGGCACTGGGGCTTTCAGAAATAGCGGCCCGGCGGCCCGCGACTATCTTGCCCACGCTCCGCTGAGGGAGCACTTGGGCTGAGGGACGGAGACCCGAATGGACCAGATCGTATTCACCACGCTTGTCAAACGGATCGAGCGGATCGTGCAGGAAGTCACCATCAAGTGCGTCCAGAGCGCGCGTTCGGCGACGATCCACGCCCGCGACTTCTCGGTCACCATCGCCGACAGCCAGTGCCGGACGGTCACCATCCACGGCGGGCTGCCGATCCACACGATGAGCATTGACATGGCCCTCAAGCCGATCGTCGAGATGTTCGACGACATCCAACCGGGCGACTGCTTCCTCAACAACTGCCCCTTCTACGGCAATGTCCACCACGCCGACTACACCTTCTGCACGCCGGTCTTTTCCGGCGAGAAGATCATCTTCTGGCTGCTGCTCCGCATGCACAACGTCGACGTCGGCGCGCCGGAGCCGACCGCCTATCTCCCCTACGCGAAGGAGATCTACGAGGAGGGGCTGCACTGGCCGTGCGTCCGCGTCGCGCGGGGTTACCAAGAGCTGAAGGACATCGTGCGGATCGGGCTCACCCGGATCCGCGTGCCGCAGCAGTGGTACGGCGACTTCGCGGCGGCACTGGGCAGCTCCTGGATCGGGGAGCGGCGGCTCGGCGAGCTGATCGAGGAGTACGGCGACGACGCGGTCACCGAGTTCATCGACGAGTGGATCGAGTACGGGCGGCGCCGGATGATCGCCGAGATCAAGAGCCTGCCCGAGGGCACATGGGAAGGCGAGACGTGGGTCGACCCCATCGAGTTCATCCCCGACGGCTTCAAGCTGAACATGAAGCTGACCATCGACCACGAGGAAGAGGCGATGATTGTCGACCTCCGCGACAACCCGGACCAGGTCGATGGCGGCATCAATCTGCCCGAGGCATCGAGCATCGCCGGGCCGTCGCAGGGCATCTTCGCCAGCCTCGACCCCACGCTGCACCACAACACGGGGGCCTTCGAGCGCATCCAGTTCAAGCTGCGCGAAGGGTGCATCTGCGGGATACCCAATTTCCCCGCCGGCACCTCGGTCTCCACGAGCTATCTGACCGACCGGCTCACCAGCCTCGCCATGGCAATCATGGCCCGCGTCGACCCCAACCGGGGCGGCGCCGAGGGCGGCTACATCGGCTTCCAGGAGGGCGTCTTCTCGGGCGAGGACTTCCGCCGCAACAACGCCCCCTACGTGAGCCAGCCCATCGTCGTGGGCAGCTTCGTGGGCGGCGGCCCCGCGGTGAAGGGCCACGACGGCTGGCCCGCGTGGGGCATCGGCGGCACGCAGGGCTGCATCTCGACGACGTCCGTCGAGCTCTGGGAGAAGAACAACCCCCACATCTTCGAAGTCGGCGCGCAGATCGTCACCGATTCGCCCGGCGACGGCGAGTTCATCGGCAGCGTCGGCCCCCGGATGCTCGTCCGGCACCGCCAGGGCCCGTTCTGGGTCGCGGGCTACGGTGACGGCCGGGTCTACCCGCCCGCCGGCGTGATGGGCGGCAGCGCCGGCCACGCCAACCAGGGCTTCATCTGGGACCTCGGCACCGAGACGCAGGAGGAAGAGCTTCCCCTCTGCGGCGTCTTCGAGATCAAGGAAGGCAAGGCCATCGAGATCTTCGGCAACGGCGGCGGCGGCTTCGGCAGCCCCCTCGACCGCGACGCCGACCAGGTCCGCAAGGACGTCCGCAACGGCTGGGTCTCGGTAGAAAAGGCGCGCGACGTCTACGGCGTCGTCCTCGACCTTGGCCCTGAGGAGTACGCCGTCGACGCCGAGGCCACGCGCCAACTCCGCGAAGAGAAGCGCGCGGGGTAGCCCTCCGTCCCCTAAGGCCGACCCTCGGCCGGCTGTACGGGTTTACCTCTCGGGGCACCCCGCTGTTGAGCGGGCAGGACGCCTTGCGGCATCCAGAGGATGACGTAAGCCTTCCTAATCCGCCTTCGGCATGCGGTAGCCGACGCGCGGCACGGTGAAGACATACCTGGGACGCCTGGCATCGTCGCCCAGCTTGTGGCGGAGGTTCTTCACGACGGTGCGCATGGGCCGTGCATCGCCGGACCGTCCTAGGCCCCAGACTCGTTGCAGCAGCTGCTCGTGGGTCAAGACGATGCCTGCATTGACCGACAGCTCCACCAACATGCGGTATTCGGTGGCGGTCAGTTCCACCGGCTCTCCGGCAACGGTTACCGAACGTTCGGCATAGTTGATGGCTAGGTCGCCGACGGCGAAGGGCCGCAGCGGCTCCGCCTGCTTCCGCAAGGCGGCCTTGACCCTCGCCGCCAACTCGGTCGGCGAGAAGGGTTTCACCATGTAGTCGACGGCGCCCATTTCAAAGGCCTTGGCGATCACTTCGTCCTGGCTGTAGGCGGAGAGGAAGATCACGGGGACGTCGTAGTCGGCGAGGATATCCCGCATCAGCTCAATTCCGTCGATTCCCGGCAGCATCAGGTCGAGCAGCACCACGTGGGGCTCGTTCGCCTCGATCAAGGAGGCCACCTCATCGGGATCGCCGGTTACCGTCGGCTCGTAGCCGGCCTCCGCCAGCGCGTCCCGGATGAGCTTGAGGGCGCGGGGGTCGTCGTCCACGGCCAGGACGCGGGTCCGGCCCTTCTTCTTCCGAGGAGAAGACCGGCGGGCCGCCTCCGCGAGGGGGTCCTCGACCACCGGGATGGTGAAGGTGAAGCGGCTGCCCAGGCCCGGGCCATCGCTCTCGGCCCAAATGCGGCCCCCGTGGGCCTCGACGATTCCCTTACAGATCGCGAGGCCCAAGCCGAGGTCGCGGCCACGTTCCTGGCCCTCGAGGTGGGAGAACTTTCGAAACAGATGCGGCAGGCGCTCGGCCGGTACGCCCCTCCCGTCATCGGCAACGGAGATGCTGACGTAGATGTCTTCTCGGGCGGCGCTCACGCGGATGGTGGACGCCTCGTGCGAGCTTCTCGAGGCGTTCGAGAGGAGGTTGTTGAGGACCTGGACGACACGCCGTGTGTCGGCCATCACCAAGGGCAGGTCCGGGGGCAAGGCGATGCGAATGTTGCGTCGACCGCCCGCGGCCGTGAAGGTGTTCCTGGCCTCGTCCACCAGCCGGACTACCTCTGCAGGTTCAGGGTTGACGGAAAGCGTTCCCGTCTCGATCCGCACGACGTCGATGAGATCGCTGATCAGGTCCCGCATGTGGTCGGCCTGCTCATTGATGATCCGGTGGAACTGAGCCGTCTCGGCCGGGTCCAGCGAGGAAGCGGCCTCGATAAGGGTGGTGGCGGCGCCCTTGATGGAGGTGAGCGGCGTCCGCAGCTCATGGCCCACGATGCCCAAGAATTCGGCGCGGAGCCGTTCCAACTCTTGGAGGGGCGTCATGTCCTGGACGGTAACGACGAGCGACTCAGGCTCACCCTCTTCCGAGAGTATGGGCGTAGCGTTGACCATGGTCGTGACGCTCCGTCCGTCGGGGGCCGCTACGACGATCTCCTCGGCCCATACCGTCTCCGAGCCGTTGAGCATCTGCACCATGGGGACTTCCTTCAGCGTGGTCCGCCGACCATCGGCGCGGTGAATGGTCAACATTTCGAGCAAATCTTCCGCGGGGGTGCCGGGCACGAGATCGCCGACGATTCGTCGCGCCTCACGGTTAATCGACGTCAGATTTCCTGTCCTGACGTCGAAGACCACAACCCCCACGGGAGCGGTGTTGATCAGAATCTCCAAATCGTTCCTGGCCCGCTGTTCGTCCCGGTAGCGGCGAGCATTGGCGATGACCAGCGCCGCCTGCGATGCGAAGGTGACCAGGGTCCCTTCATCTTCGGAGCTGAACTCTTCGGCGGCCTCCTTTTCCCCAACGTAGAGGGTGCCGACGCGCTCGCCCCGGTGGTCGATTGGCGCTGCCAGGAAGGAGAGCGGGGAGCTCACCGGCATGGGTGGGTGGAACTCGGAGAGCCCGCTCTCCTTGATGTAGCTGGGGAAGTCCCGCAACCGGATCGGGCCCCGGGTATTCATGAGATGCCGGAAGATCTCCCTCGCGCCCGGCATGTCCAAGAGTTCCTGCGCTTGCGCGGGGGTCAGCCCGGAGGTGAGGAAGTTCTGCACCTGCCCTGAATCGTCTACAAGGATCATCGTTCCATAGCGGGCATCCGTCAGGGACCGGGCGCTGTCAAGGACCTCCTGCAGCACGGTCTCGAAGTCGAGGCTCTCGTTGATGCGCATGCTGGCCTCGCTCAACTTGGAGAGGCGGTCCCGCAGCGCGTCCATCTCATGTTGGAGTCTCTCGGTTTCGGTCATTTCGCCACCTCGGTCGGCCGGCATCGCCTGACAGTCGCATTGTAGCCTCTTGGCCGACAAACTCACAGTCTCCCGTCCGGGCATTTGGCTGAAAATCACACCAGGCTCACAAAGAGCGGCGGTCAGTCAGGGCGAGTCGCCGGTCATCTTGCACGTAGATACGAATTCATCCCGGCCGACGGCTCTAGAGCGAATACATGAGCATATAGTGAAAAAAGGTTTTGAACTTATGGGATAATTGTGAGAATAACGTGACGTCTCGATGTTGGGCCGGATGCAGCTAGGCTCCGGCCGGGACGCAGGACTAGGGGATCCATGGCAATTCGCATCGTCACCGACAGCGTGTCGGACTTGCCTCCTTCGGCGGCGCTGGCGAACGACATCACCGTCGTGCCCTTGAGCGTGACGATCGGCGGTGAGACGTACAGGCTTGGAGCCGATTTCGACCACGACCGTTTCTACTCGCGGCTGGCGACCCTTCCCAACCTACCGACGACCTCCCAGCCATCGGTGGCCGATTTTCGGGAGGTCTACCGGCGGCTGCTCGACGAGGGCCATCGGGTGGTTTCCATCCACGTCAGCTCCAAGCTCAGCGGCACGGTCAACGTCGCGGCGCAGGCGAAGGCGTCGCTCGGAGTGCCGCGGGGGATCGAGATCGTGGACTCGCGGCTTGCCGGAGGCGCTCTGGCGCTACTGGCGCTCAGCGCCGCGCGGTGGGCCCGGGAGATGTCGGACCATCGGGAAACCGCCCGCCTGGTGCAGCAATCGATCGGGAAGAACCACGGCTACGCCGTTGTCGACACGTTGAAGTACCTGAACATGGGCGGGCGGATCGGGAAGGCGGAAGCGTTCGCCGGCGGCCTGCTCCAAATCAAGCCGATCGTCGGCATCCGCGGTGGCGAGGTCCAACCCCTGGAGCGTCCCCGCACCCGCAGGCGGGCGATGGCACGAATTGTCGAGATCGTCCGGGAACTGGCCCCCATTCAGCAGCTGCACGTGAGCTACAGCACCGGCCGGGCCCAGGCCTTGGCCATCCGCGACGAGCTGGCCGACCTGGTAGCGCCGGAGCAGGCCATCGAGTCCCGGTTCGGACCGGTGCTGGGCACGCATTTCGGACCCAACAGTCTCGGCGTGGCAGTAACCCAGGGGAGCCGCACGGAAGGTTAACGCCGCTCGACCGACGTTTTCGTTCCGCCTTGTTCCTCACCCGCAATGACACCGCCTTTGTCCCCGTTCGCCACGGAATTATGACCTCCCCAATCTGCTGGAAGCGATGGCTGCCCCGCGCGGCAGGCTGGCTGTGCAAGCGCCCTTTTAACAAGCGCCCTTTTAAGAGGAGAAGAGGCGTGCGTTTTCGCGCGGCGGCGCTGATGGTCGCCGCCATCTTCTTCGGCGCGTTGACCGCCGCGTGCAGCGGCGACGGCCTCAAGGTCTCACGGGCGCCGCTGCCGACGGCGACGCCCACACCGGCGCCAATGCCCACGCCGCCGCCGGCGCCCGCGATCCCCCCGACGGCGTTGCCAACACCGCCGCCGGCGCCCACGCCGCTTCCGACGCCGTTCCTCCCACCCACACCGACAGACCTGCCGGCGGCCGCACCGGTCCCCGCCGCGCCGCCGGCGAGTCCAACGCCAACGGCAGTGCCAACGGCGATAGCCACCCCCACGGTGGCGCCACCGGCGACGTCAACGCCAACGGCGCCACCCACCGCGACGCCGACAGCCTTGCCCACGCCGACACCCATGCCGACGGCGAAGCCGGTCCCGACAGCCACTCCCACACCAACGCCGGCGCCCGTCCCTTCCCCGGCGCCGGCGGCCACGGCGACGCCCGCACCGACACCCGCAATCACCGCCACACCGGCGCCCGCGAGGCGCGTGCCGCTCCAGCGGTTACTCGGGTCCTTTTCGAGCGCCGCCGCCGCGAACGTGCGGCCATTCAGGCCCCCGGCATCCGGCGGGTCGCCGGTGCTCTTCGACATCGAGTATGCGGGAGAGGATGACTTCAAGGTCTTCCTCATAGATTCCGCCGGCGAGCGGTACGAACGGCTCCTCACGCCGAACCGCCTGCAGGGGCCCTACGACGGCGTTCGCGCGTTGCCCTACCGGGACGGGGCGTTCGAGGACAACGGCGAGAGCCTGTACGCCTACAAGATTCGCGTTGAGGGTGAAGGCGATTGGAACGTGGAGGTCGGGCTTCCCAACTTCGACTCGCCACCCATCACCTCGGCGATGGGCACGGGCGACCACGTGATCGGGCCCTTCGTCCTGAGAAGCCGGAATCCCTTTGTCACCGATTTTGTCTTCGAGCTGACCTATGGGGGCAGGGACTTCGAGGCGCGCCTTATCGGCCCCGACGGGTCGATCACCCTGCTCGTGCCCCGGCAGGACGCTCCCTCGGACAACAAGACGGCGACGGTGAACGTCTTCGCCCCATGGAATCCGGTCAGGGGGCCCGACAGCCTGACCTACAACGAATACCTGCTTGAAATTCACGCCGAGGACGAATGGACGGTGATGATGCTCGACCCGCCGTTGGGACCGCCGCCGCTTCTGAGGGAGGAGAGCCCCCTCGGCCGGGTGCTCGCGGAGTACAGCGGCTTCGGGCCCGCGCAACTCGAGCACACGTTTGCCTACGCCGACGTGCCGAGCTCGCCGATTCTGTTCGACATCAAGTATCGCGGGGGGAGTGAGTTCGAGGTGGTCCTGGAGAACGACCTTCACCTGTTCGAGCGGCGTCTGACGCCGGATGCCGTGATCGGTGCCTACCGGGGGGTCCGAGCGCTTCCCTACAAGGATGGCCTGCTCGATGGGCAGCACGTCTCGACGTTTGACGTCCTGGTTGATGGCTTTGGCCCTTGGGAGGTGAAGATCGGGCTTCCCGACTTCGGAGCGCCGCCGATCACGTCGGCGGAGGGGAGAGGCGATCACGTCGTCGGTCCGTTCGTGCTGACGAGCGAGGACCAAGCCCGGGCCGACTTCCTCTTTGAGGTCACGCACGCGGGGGCCAACTTCGAGGCGTTGCTCATCGCCGCGGACGGCTCGGCCGGCTACCTGATCGCCCCGCAGCGCATTCCCTTTAGGGACAAGCAGGCTTGGGTGAACCTAGACCGCCCAACCGACATCGACGGCGCCGCCAGCGCCCTGCCCATGGGTACCTACGTGATCGCCATCCAAGCCGACGGTGACTGGACCGTGCGGTTGGTCGACGGTCCGCCCGAAGAAGCCCGGCCGTAGGCCTTGAGAACCGGCCGCCCGAACGAATATTGTGATGTCTCATCATCTATTAATCATCTATATGAGTTTTAAACTTGACTTAAACTCATATAAAACTTACTTTTAAATCACATATTGCTCATTGAGCGGTGCTGAGTACCCGCGCAGGGGTACCCCGTTTCCGCCCGCGCCGATCTCGCGCATCTCTCACCAACCGTGCCCCAAGCCCAGCCGAGGAGACCCGCAAGCATGCGCGCGCCGCACCTGATGGGCCATCTACGCCTCCTCATCCCCGCGGTATTCCTTGTCCTGGCGGCCCTCTTCCTGCCGCAGACCCCGCAGGCACGCGCGCAGTTCGATGCCACTGCCCCCTTGCTGCTAGTTGCGAACGTGGACGGAACGTCCCTGGTCCTCATCTATAGCGAGCTCCTGAACGAAAGCTCCACCCCCGCCGCGTCAGATTTCACCGTGGACATCGGCGGCACGGACTACACCCCGTCGAGCGTCGCTGTGCGCGGCGCTGAGGTGGAGCTCACGCTGTCGACAGGCGCCGCAAGCGGCGACACGGTGACGTTGGATTACACAGTCGGGACAAATCCGGTGGAAGACCCGGCAGGCAACGACGTGAAGGCGTTGACTAGCTGGTCTGTGACGAACCACACCGGCGCGACCAACGACCGGCCGGAGTTCTCGAGCGAGACGATCACCATCACTGTCGATGAGAACACGCCGTCTCTGACCGCCTTCGGGGACCCAGTCGCTGCCACGGACGATGACACGGGCGACACGCTGACCTACGAGCTGCACTCGACCGTCGTTCCCACATTCTTCATCGACACGAGCACCGGTCAGATTTCAGTTTTTGGAAACCTGGACTTTGAAACCACATCCTCCTACGTCGCACCCATGTACGTAAGGGACAGCAAAACCCCCGGCGGAGACGCCGACACGACATGGGACGACAGCATCAAGGTGACCATCAACGTCAATGACCTCAATGAGCCGCCCACCATCGCCGGCGACACTGACCCCGAGGTTGATGAGAACACCACCACCGTCGGGACGTACACGGTCTCGGACCCGGATTCGGCGGACACCCACATGTGGTCGATAGACAGCGACACCAGCGTTGAGGAGAACCAAGACGGATCGCTGTTCCAGATCCATTCGACCGACGGCGAGCTCTCGTTCAAGAACGCGCCGGACTACGAGACGCCGGGCAGTATGGCCACCACCCCCAGCAACACGTATCAGGTGATCATCAAGGTCACCGACAATGGTTCGCCCGCAATGAGCGCCACCTTTGACGTCATCGTCAACGTCGAAGACGTCAACGAGGCACCCGTCATCACGAGCACGGGGTCCTCGCACACCACCATCAGCAAGCCCGAGGGGACGGGGCCCAGTGACTTGCTCGCAACGTACGCGGCGGACGACCCGGAGGACGACACGCTGACGTGGACGCTGAGCGGCGCCGACGCGGCGGACTTCACCATCAACGCGTCAGGTGAGTTCAGGTTTCAGCACCTCACCGACTTCGAGTCCCCTTCGGACGCCGGCGGCAACAATGTCTTCAACGTGACCGTCGAGGTCAAGGACACCGATGGCTCCGCCGTCGACGACGACATCGACGTCACAGTCACCATCACCAACATCGATGAGCCCGGCACGGTGACGCTGCCCGGCACGATCACAAGCGGGCAGCCGGTCACCGCGACGTTGACCGACCACGACGGCACCGCCACCAACGTCACGTGGCAGTGGTCGAGGTCCGACACGGCAGGCGGGACGTTCACACCCATCAGCGGGGCAACCTCCAATCCCTACTCGCCCGTGGCCGCGGACGTGGGCAAGTATCTGAAGGCCGCGGCGTCCTACACGGACCCCCACGGTTCGGGCAAGTCCGCGACCAGCGCCGCATCGAGCCAGGTGGCGGCGGGCAACGTCAATCCCTCATTCAGCAGCATGACCGCCACGCGCAGCGTGCCGGAGAACAGCGCGTCGGAGACGAACGTCGGGGCCCCGGTGTCGGCCACGGGCGGCGACAGCGACCCGCTGCACTACACGCTGAGCGGCGATGACGCGTCGTCCTTCGACATCGTTTCGACGAGCGGCCAGATACAGACCAAGTCGGGGGTCACCTACAACTACGAGGGCACGAACAGCTACGACGTGACCGTGAGCGTGCGCGACAACAAGGACCTGGCCGGCAACACCGACTCCGCCGATGACGACAGCATCGACGTGACCATCAACCTCTCCAACGTGGACGAGCCCGGCACGGTGACGATCGCGGGCACGGAGACAGGCGGCGAGACGCTGACGGCGTCCGTGGCCGACATTGACGGGACGGTCAGCAGCCTGTCGTGGCAGTGGGCACGAGGCGACTCGCAGAGTGGCCCGTTTACGAACATTTCCTCGACGAACAATCCCTCCTACGAGCTGGTGGCCGCCGACGTAAACAAGTTCCTGCGGGCCACGGCGTCCTACACCGACCCCCAGGGTTCGGGGAAGTCCGCCAACGCCGTGACGGGCCAGATCGGCGCCAGCAACAACGAGCCGTCCTTCAGCAGCATGACGGCCACGCGCACCCTGCCGGAGAACAGCGGAGCGGGCGTGGACGTCGCCGGGGGCACGGTCACCGCCATGGACGACGACAGCGCCGACACGCTGAGCTACTCGCTGAGCGGCACGGACGCGGGGTCCTTCGAGATCGATTCCAACGGCCAGATCAAGACCAAGAGCGGCGTCAACCACAACTTCAACTTCGAGAGCTCGAAGACGTCCTACAGCGTGACGGTGAACGTGCGGGACAGCAAGGACGCCGCCGGCAACCCCGACACCGACGACGACGACAGCATCACGGTGACGATCAACCTCACCGACGTGAATGAGCAGCCCGCAATCTCGACCCCCCAGACCTCGATTTCCGTTGCGGAAAACCAGACCTCCGTCCTGACCTACGTCGCAACCGACGTGGACAACAACGGCGAGGCCAACGACTCAGCCAACACGCTGACGTGGTCGGTGGAGAGCGCCGACGACGGGGGCTTCTTTGAGATCGGTTCGTCGAGCGGCGTGCTCACCTTCAAGAACGCGCCGGACTTCGAGACCAAGCAGGATGCCGACGACGACAACGTCTACAACGTCACGGTTACGGTCAAGGACAACGGCATCCACGGCGACCGGGGAGCGTCGAATCAGCTCAGCGTCTCCAAGTCCCTCGCCGTCATGGTCACGAACGTAAACGAGGCGCCCACGTTCGATACCACGCCCGCCAACTTCAGCGTCGACGAGAACACGGCCGCCACGGCGATCATCGCCACCTACTCGGCGTCCGACGTGGACGCCTCGACCATCCTGACGTGGTCGCTGGAAGGCACCGACGCGGGCGACTTCACGATCACGAAGAACACGGCCGGCGACGGCGAGCTCAAGTTCAGGAACGTGCCCGACTACGAGATGCCGGCCGACGGCGACGGCATGAACGACTACGACATCACGGTGAAGGTCCGGGACAATCACAGTCCCCAGATGGACGCCACGCAGCCCATCACCGTCACCGTCAGGGACCTCAACGAGAGGCCGGTGGTCGCCGGGAACGCCGCGCCGAGCTTCGCGGAGATCGAGTTCGACGCCACCGGCCTCACCGCCTCGGACTACGAGGTCGGCACCTACACCGCTACCGACGACGACAACAGCGACAACGCCGGTCTCCAGACGATCACGTTCAACGTAAGCGGCACGGATGCGGCGCACTTCTCGATCGGTAGCTCGACGGGCGTCCTCTCCTTCGACATCGAGCCCGACTTCGAGAACCCCGCCGACCTGGCGGACTCCAACAACATGGGGGCCTCGAACAACGAATACGTGGTCGTCGTCGAGGCGAATGACGGCCAGGGCGAGAGCAACAGCGTCGGGACGTTCACCGTCACCGTGACCGTCACCAACGTCAACGAGACGCCCGAGGTCCCGGCCGGCGTTCCCGACGAGAGCTT
This sequence comes from Dehalococcoidia bacterium, assembly GCA_965207995.1. GTDB lineage: Bacteria > Chloroflexota > Dehalococcoidia > SHYB01 > SHYB01 > DAOUKH01. Next base: position 749,666 of record OZ242299.1, read on the forward strand.
CGCGGAGATTGAGTGGGACGCCGATACCGCGGACCTGAACGTGATGACCTACATCCCCCGGGACGAGGAGACCAGCGCCGCGGACCTTGCCGCCAACCTTTCGTGGTCCCTGGCCGGCACCGACGCCGCCGACTTCCAGATCACCGAGGACACCACGAACGGCCACGGTACGCTCAGCTTCCGGGACCGGCCCAACTTCGAGGAGCCAACCGACCGCGTGAACAACACCGAAAGCCACGCGGCCGATGACAACATGTACCAAGTCATCGTGAAGATCAGCGACGGCCCCAACACCCGCGACTACCCGCTGACCGTCACGGTCACCAACATCAACGAAACGCCGGGGTTCACTGCAGAATCGACCGGTCGGCACGCCGACGAGATCGAGTACGACTCGGGGACGACGGCAAGCGATCTCTCCACCATCCCCGCCACCGTGCCAAACCAGGCCTACTGGTACCGGTTTGAGGCCCGGGACGAGGAGGGGCAGGACATCGTCTGGACCATCACCGGGCCCGACGCGGCCGACTTCGTCATTGATGAGGACGCCGATTTCGTCATGACGGCCGACGCCGACGAAAGCGCCATCGCCCGCTGGAACATCGTGCCGGACTTTGAAAACCCGATGGGTTCTTCAACCGATGTCGGAGCTCAGGGATACGTGTTCACCGTGAACGCATCCGACGGCACCAACACCGCGATGCACGAGGTCTTCGTCCGTATCTTCGATGTCAACGAGCAGCCGGAGTTCACGGGGACGATCGAAACGGCGATAGCGCTCGACGAACACGACGCAACCCTCGACGCGAGTTTCCAGGAGCCGCCCTACGCCTTCCCGGCGATCGCGTCCTACACCGGACGCGACGAGGAGGGCGGGGTGAACTGGTCGCTGACCGGCACGGACGCGGCCGACTTCGAGATCGACAGCGGCGGCAACGTCACCTTCAAGGAGACGCCCAGCTTCGAAGACCCGAAGGACTCCGGCGGGGACAACGTCTACAACTTCACCGTCGTCGTGACGGACATCCTGAGCAAGACGAACCGGCGCACGGCCATGCAGCCCGTCACCGTGACGGTGCAGGACATAGAGGAGACGGGCAGCATCCAAATCGACAACTTGGACCCGGTCGTGGGGGACACGGTCACCTTCACGTTGACGGACCCGGACGGCGGCATTGACACGGATGCAGTCGACATCAGCTGGGCCCTGAGGGCACAGGAATCGGGGGTGTGGCAACCCATTTCCATCGGCGGCAGCGCCTCGACCATACTGACGTACACGGTAGACGAGGACGATGCCGGGAAGCCCCTGCGGGCCGAGGTCTCCTACTTCGACCGGCGAAACGCGGACCGCGACCTGTTCAACCGAAAACAGCTAACCAGCGGAGAGACCTCGCCCGTGGAAGCGGACCCCCTGGCCAACGTTCCCCCTCGGTTCCGCAGCGGAACGAGCCTGTCCATCGAAGAGGGGCCCTCCGGCAGGACCGTCGGCCAGCTGATGGCCACGGACCGCGATGGCGACACGTTGACGTTCGGCATGCAGGCCGGACGGGACTCCGCTTTCTTCGAGTTAAACCCGTCCACCGGAGTAGTGCGGGCCATCCTGCCGTTGGACTTCGAAGAAGCGACCGGCGGCCTCCTGACCTTCACGGCCACCCTGAGTGACGGTAAGGCGGTGGACCCGAGCGACCTGGTGATACTCGACGACTCCGTCGACGTCACCAGCGACGTCGCCGTCAGGATCATCGACCTGGAGGAGGAGGGCGTCATTACGTTCTCGCCGCAGGAGCCGGAGACGGGGGCGCGGCAGACGGCGACCCTGACAGACGGCGACGGCGGTGTCACCGGCGAGAGCTGGCAGTGGGCGCGGTCGGAGGACGGGCGGAACGGCTGGAGCCCCATCTCCGGCGCGACCAACAACAGCTACACGCCGGTCGAGAGCGACGAGGACTTCTATCTGCGCGCGAGGGTTGAGTACACGGACCGGCGCGGCGCCGGGAAGAGCGCGGAGGCGGTAACGGGCCCCGTCCCGAGCGCCAACCGGCGCCCCCTCTTCCCGGCCACCGAGACGGGCCAACGCACGGTGCCGGAGAACACGCGGGCGGGCCAGAACATCGGCGCGCCGGTGGCGGCGGAAGACCCTGAGCGCGACCGGCTGACGTACTCGTTGACCGGCGCGGACGCCGCCGCCTTCACCATCGTGACGAGCACCGGCCAGCTGCGGACGAAGGATCCCCTGGACTTCGAGACGAAGTCCAGCTACAGCGTCACCGTCGAGGTGCACGACGGCAAGGACGGCACGGGGGCCACGTCGACGACCATCGACGACACCCAGGACGTGACGATCACCGTGGACAACGTCGAAGAGCCGGGCACGGTCACGCTCACGACGGACACCGCCAGGATCCAGGCCCGCGTCCCGGTGAGGGCCACGCTGGAGGACGATGACGTACCCTCCGGCACCATCAGTTGGCAGTGGGCCCGCTCGCCGAACGGCAGCACCAACTGGGCGAACATCGTGGGGGAGACCTCCCCCATGTACACGCCGACACTGGACGACGCGGGCAACTTCATCCGGGCCACGGCCTCCTACGACGACGGCGAAGGAATGGGCAAGACCGCCAACGGCATATCGCCGCGGGTCGGCGATCCGCCGCCGGTGAACTCAAAGCCGGTATTCCCTTCCAGCGAGAACGGCCGGCGCGCGGTGCCGGAGGACGCCCTCTCAGGGGACCCCATCGGGGACCCCGTCGAGGCCACCGACCTGAACGAGGGCGACTCGGCGGTCAACGACCCGCTCGCCTACTCGCTCGACGGGGCGGATGCCGCGTCGTTCACGATCGATGCGAGCACCGGGCAGCTGCGGCTGGCGTCGGGCGTGACGTTGGACTACGAAGGCAAGCGTTCCTATAGCTTCCGCGTGCAAGTCACCGACGGCCGGGACCAGAACGGCGACGACGACAGCGACGCGATCGACGCCACGATCACGGTGACCGTCTCCGTGACCAACATCAACGAAGCGCCCGTGGTCACCGGGGATGACTCCCCCTCGTTCACGGAGAACAGCACCGCCATCGTGGCCACGTACACCGGCACCGACCCGGAACGCGACCGGCTCACCTGGTCGATCTCCGGGGCCGACAGCGGCAGCTTCCTGATCAGCAATCGGGGCCAGCTGCGCTTCTCCTCGCCTCCCAGCTTCGAGGAACGCGAGACCTACCAGATAACCGTCACCGCCACGGACGACGATGAAGACGGCAATCTTTCAGGCTCCCTTCCCGTGACCGTCTCCGTGGCGGACATGGAGGAAGCGGGGACCGTCGTCATCACGCCGCCGCAGGGTTGGGTGGACACGCAGACACAGTTCAGCGCCGCCCTCACCGACGACGACGGCAGCGTCAGCGGCGAAAGCTGGCAGTGGGCGCGGTCGTCCAACCGCTCAAGCTGGGATGACATCACGGGCGCGACGTCGAGCAGCTACACGGTGGGCGCGGACGACGCCGACCAGTACCTGCGGGCCAGCGTCTCCTACTCCGACCGCCGCGGCGGCAACAAGGAGGCCTCGGCCCAGCTGACGATGCGCATCGGCGATGCCAGGCCCACGACGAACACTGCGCCGGAGTTCCCGGACACCACGGCGACGCGCAGCGTCCATCAGGGCACTGGGGCAAAGCGGGCCGTCGGCGGGCGAGTGAGCGCCAGGGATGACGAGAACGACGTCCTCACCTACTCCCTCATCGGGCCCGACGCCGATGCCTTCGACATCGATCCGACCACCGGCCAGATCCGGACGAAGGCCGTCCTCGACCCGGAGGTGAAGGACACCTACATGGTGACGGTGTTGGTCCACGACGGCTTCGATGGCAGCTACAACGCTTCCACGGCGTCGGACGACACCATAGATGTGACGATACGGGTGACGGTACCGCCGCCTCCGCCGCCCCCTACACCTCCTACACCGCCTACGCCACCCACGCCACCCACACCCCCGCCCGGCGGCGGCGGTGGTGGAGGCGGCGGAGGCGGCGGCGGTGGCGGCGCCACGACGCCTCTGTTCGGCCCACCCTCGTTCACGGAGGGAGCCCAGACCTCGCGCACGATAGTCGAGAACATACAACCCGGCGATGCGGTGGGAACGCCGGTGTCGGCGAGGGACGTCCGGGGCGAGCGGTTGGTGTACAACCTGACGGGGGCCGACGCCGCGCTGTTCACCGTGGACGGGCTGACGGGGCAGATCCGCGTCGCCGAGGGAGCGGCCTTCGACCATGAAGGGGAGCGCACCACCTACGAGGTCGAGCTGCACACCGTGAACCCGCGCGGCAGGACGGCCACCATCAAGGTCGTCATCCACATCGCCAACCTGGACCTGCCGGGCGTCGCGGACGACTACGACGCCAACGGCGACGAACTGATCGACTTGGACGAAGCCATCGCGGCGGTCAACGACTACTTCGCGGGCCTCATCACGCGGGACCAGGCGACGGGCATCGTCATTCTCTACTTCCAGTCCCCGGCATCCAGCACAGACGGGCAAACCAGCAGTGACGGGAGCTCGGCATGAGTAGGGTTGTACGAGTGTCACTAGCCCTGATGATGGTGGGGATTGCCCTGCTAGGAGCGGGCCTGCACCAGCCGGGCGGCGCGAAGGCCTCCGGGCACAGCGCCGAGCGGAGCTTCGCATCGCCGTGGGTGGCCCCCGGGAACCATCTGCAGGTGACCATCGCAGCAGAAGACTACGGCGCATTCGGCCAAGTGGTGGAGACGCTGCCGGCGGGGTTCCGTTTCGTAGAATCCAGTCTCTCTGCCGCGGCAGTGAACGTGGAGGCCGATACAGTCACGTTTACGCTGTTGGGGGACGAGGCGTTTTCCTACACCGTGGAGGCTCCCGCCGCCGAGGGCTCCTACACCTTCTCCGGTATCGTGCGGGACATCAACAGGGTGGAGACGGAGGTCGGCGGCGCGACGAGCGTGCGGGTCGGCCCTCCGCCCACACCGGTCCCCACACCGACCCCGACGGCCACGCCCACGCCGACACCAACGCCGGTCCCCACACCGACGCCGACGGCTACCCCAACTCCCACGCCGACGCCGATTCCCACGAGCACACCGGTGCCAACACCCACGCCGACCGCTACCCCCACGGCCACGCCAACAGCTACTCCAACCGCCACGCCGACGGCTGCCCCCACTCCCACGCCCACGGCTACCCCGACAGCCAGGGCGACGGCCACGCTGGTCCCGACGGCCACGTCCACCCCAACGGCCACTCCCGTGCCGCCGGCGGAACCCCCTGAGGCGGACGACGGCAGGTCCGTCTTGGTCGCGCTCATCCCGCTGGCCGCCCTCTTGGGCGCACTAGCAATCGCCTACGCGCTCATCCGAATCATGCGCCGGCCGGACACCACCAACGGCGGATAGGAGTCTCCCGGCGCCGCCTCGTCTAGCTCAGCCCGAGGTTCGCAAGCGCCGCCCGGGCAGCCTCCCGCTCGGCCTTCTGCTTGCTCGGCCCTGAGCCTTCACCCGCGACGGCTCCGTCCACAATCACCTCGACGGTGAAGTCGCGGTCATGGTCGGGGCCTTCTTCCTTCACGGTGCGGTAGACGGGCGGCGGGCTGCCTTCGGCCTGCACGCGCTCCTGCAGCAGCGACTTGAAGTCGTCGACCAGGCCCGGCGGAAGGCTCTCCAGCCTGTCATTGAACAGCTTGAGCGTCCACCGCTTGGCCTTGGCGTAACCCTGGTCGAGCAAGATTGCTCCAAGCACGGCCTCGAAGCCGCGGGCGAGGTTGCGCTCACGGGTGCGCCCGCCGCTCGTCTCCTCGCCGTGACCCAGGTACAGGCGCTCGCCAAGCTCGAGCTCGGCGGCGACGGCGGCGAGGGTCGCCGACCGCACCAACCCCGAGCGGAGCGCGGTCAGACGGCCTTCGGCTAGGTCGGGATAGCGTCCATACAGGTGCTCGGCAACCACGAGCCCGAGGAAGGCGTCGCCCAGGTATTCCAGGCGCTCGTTACTCTCCGTCGCGTCGTCGGGCGCCTCGTGGACGTAGGAGCGGTGGGTCAGCGCGAGCTTGAGGAGCGACCGGTCCTTGAACTCGATACCGAGCCGGCGCTCCAATGTTGCTTCAGGTGGGCGGGGCATAGCTCATTGTAACCACCGTCACCGATGGAGAGCGGGCCTATAATCGCTTCAAGGTTTCAAGAGACTGCCGTCCGCACCATGTCCGACTACGCCGCCATCGACAACATCGCCGCGCGAATCGAAGCGCGCCTCTCCGGCGAGGAGCAGGCCTTGCTGCGCGCCGCGGCGGAGCGCGCCGTCAAGCACGGCGGGCGCGCCTACCTCGTCGGCGGCGTGGTGCGCGACCTGCTGCTCGGCGCCGACGGGCTCGACCTCGACGTCGTCGTCGAGGGGGACGCCCGCGAGACGGCGCGCGGCCTCGCCGCCGACCTCGGCGGCACGGTCAAAACCCACGACCGATTCCTGACTGCAACGGTGGCGGTCGGTGCGGTCAGGGCCGACTTCGCCACCGCGCGGCGGGAGCGGTACGCGAGACCGGGGGTGCTGCCCACGGTGCAGGCCGCCGACCTCGCCGCCGACCTGGCGCGGCGCGACTTCACGGTCAACGCGATGGCGGCCTCGCTCGACCCACAGCGGTTCGGCGACGTGATCGACCCCCACGACGGGCGCGTCGACCTCGACGCGGGGCTCATCCGCGTCCTCCATGAACGGAGCTTCGTCGACGACGCGACGCGCATCCTGCGGGCCTGCCGCTACGCGGCCCGCTTCGGGTTCGCGCTCGAAGCGGAGACGGAGCGGCTGGCGAAGGAGGGGGCGGGCCGGCTGCGCCCCATCAGCGGGAGCCGGCTGCGCCACGAGCTCGAACGCACGCTGGAGGAGACCACACCGGGCGCGGCGTTCGAGCTTGCCGAGCGGCTTGGCGCGCTTGAAGCCCTCCAGCCCGCCTTCCGGCTCGGTCCCGCCACCGCCCGCGCGCTCGACCAAGCCGGCGGGACGGCGCTGGGCTTCGCCATCCTCGGAACAGGGCTCTCAGAGGAAACGGCCGCGGCACTGGCGAAGCGGCTCGCCGCCCCGGTCTCAGTCCGGCGCGCCATGATCGATGCGGCCCGGCTCGCCGCCCGCCTGGACGCGTTGACGGCGCCCTCGTTCAAGAACAGCGAGGTCCACGCCGCACTGTCGCCGTACGTTCGCGAGGCCGTTGTTGCTTGCCGTCTCACCGCACCCGACGGGATAATGGCCGAGCGGATCGACGACTTCACCGAGCGGCTGGCGGACGTCCGGCCCGCGTTGAGTGGCGATGACCTCATCGACTTCGGCGTCGAGCCCGGCCCCCGCATCGGGCGCCTGCTGGCGGAGTTGCTGCGGGCCCGCCTTGACGGCGAGGTCGAGACGCGAGAGGACGAAATCGAGGCCGTCCGCAGGGCGGCAGGAGACGGCGAAGGGACACGATGACGACCGACGCTTCGGCCACGTGCGAAGTCTGCAGCGAGGCGATGGACCCCGACCATAGCGCCTTCTGCTCCTCGTGCGGGCGCACCTTCCACCTGACCTGGGACACCCGCCTCGAGATCAAGGACTGCGGCGCGTTCGCCCTCGACGACCAGACGCTGGCCCTCTACTTCACCTGTGTCCTCTGCGGAGGGACGCCGCAAGAGGCGGAAGAGCGGCCCTCGTGACGCAACCACAGACCAGCCCCGTCACCTAGCCCCACTCGCACCCGCGGGTCTTCCGCGGCGAGCCGTGCCGCATCTGCGGCGACCTCACCGACGAGCGTCTCGACTCGAGCTGCCGCATCTGCGGCGGGCCTGTGCACGTCGCCTGGGCCGAGGGAGCGCCGGAGTCGGCCTGCAGCCAGGTGGTGAGTCCGCTCCAATGCTGCGGCATCGCATTCGTCTGCAACGCCTGCGCCGCGGAGGGGTCGCTGGCGTAGGCCGGGGCGGGGGCCCCCTACGGCCTCTCCCCCTCTGGGGGAGATTTGAGAGAGGGCGCGCGCCGTCAGGCGCGCGAGCGCCCGCAGGGTGCTGCTCCCTCACCCGGCGCAAAGATCCCCAGAGGGAGTAGAGGCTAAGCCGGCTTACGCCAGTCGCCGGCGGTGAAAGAGATACTGCTGCGCGTAGGCCGCGTGGTCGCCGAAGTAGCCCGCGGCCCACTCGCGGACGCGGCGGTCGGTGAGGGCCTCGCCGCCGAAGTACCACTCGCGGACGGCCCGGCGCACCCACACGTCGACGGGAAAGGCGCGGGGTTGGTCGAGGGAGAAGGCGAGGACACAGTCGGCGACCTTCTCGCCGACGCCGTAGAAGCTTAGCAAGGCAGTCTTGGCCTCATCGTAGGGTGCGCCGCGCAGGGCCAGGAGCCCCTGGGGCAGGTCGAGGGCGGCGCGGGCGGTCCTCGTAAGGAACTTGGCGCGCCACCCAAGTCCCATGCGGCGGAACTCCTGCTCGGAGACCTCGGCCAGGACGGCCGGTCCGGGAAAGGCGAAGGCGCGGTCGAGACCGAAGCCTCCACCGGCGATCGGGTCGCCGAAGGCGGCGGCGATGTCCTCCACGTGCTTCGTGATGCGCTTGATGTTCGAGTATGACGAGATGACGAACGCCACCAGGCACTCCCACGGGTCCTGCCGGGTGAGGCGCAGGCCGCGGTACTCGGCGGCCGCCTCGGCGAGCCTGGGGTCGCCGGCGGCGAACCGGTAGAAGGGCTCGAGGTCATCGTCCAGGCGGAGGTAGGAACGGAGGACGGGAACGGCGGCCTCCGGCGGCGTGGGGGCGGAGTCGAACTCGACACCGCCGGGAGCCGGTCTCACCCGAAAGACGTCGCCCCCCACGATGCCGACGTGGGCCTCGCCGTCCCTGCGCCAGCGGAAAGTCTGCCCCGACTCCAAGGTGTGCCCGAGGTCGATGGGCCCGTTCGCGGGAAGGAACACGGCGCGGCCTACGCGCCGCCGGCGAGCCAGCCGGCGACGGCGTCGGGTATGTCGCCCACCGGCCCGGCCCGGAAGGTGCACCGCGGGATCGAGTCGACGAACGTCTTGCCGTAGACCTTGGTCAGCACGCGGCGGTCGAGGCAGAGCAGGACGCCCTTGTCCGTCTTGCGGCGGATGAGGCGTCCGAAGCCCTGCTTGAATCGCAGCACGGCCTGAGGGATACCGTACTGCTCGAATGGAGCATCGAACTGCTGGGATCGGGCGGCGAAGACGGGGTCGTTTGGCACGTTGAACGGCAGCTTGGTGATGACCAGGACGCTCAGGGCGTCGCCGGGAATGTCCACGCCCTCCCAGAAACTGCCGGTACCGAGGATGATGGCCCGCGGGTCCGACTGCAGGCGTTGGACGAGCTGGGCCGGGTTGCCGTCCTGGCCCTGGGCAAGCACGGTGATCTCCTCGCCGGTGAGGAGGTCGGGGAGGAAGCGGCGGGCCGTCCTCAGCGACGCTCGCGACGTGAAGAGGGCGAGCATCCGTCCTCCGGCGGCGCGGGCGGCCTCGGCGATGGCGTCGTGGACCGCCGCCTGGTAGCCGGGGTGGTTGGGCTCGGGGATGTCGTTGGGGAAGAAGCCGAGGACGCGGCTGGGGTAGTCGAACGGGGAGCCGACCATGAGCTCGTTCGGACGGTCGAGAGAAAGCCGCTCCTCGATGTACCCCAGGCTGCCGCCCACGCTGAGCGTGGCGCTAGTGAGGACCACGCTCTTCTTCTGGTCGAAAAGGCGCTGGTTGAGGTCGGCGCCGACGTGCAACGGGGCCGACTGGAGGCGCGTCACGCCGTCCCGCGCGCCGACCTCGATCCAATAGATGCCGCCCTCGTCGGGGTTGGCGACGGCGGCCCGCAGGCCGTCCCTCAGTTCGGCGAGCTGCTCGGCCACGGCCTGGGCCTCCAGTAAGAGGCCTTCTTTGTCGGGAATCTCGCCGTCGACGGCGCTCGTGGCGAGGTTCGCCGCCTTGTCGACACCGCGCGCCAGCGCGGCGAGGGCGATGTCGGCCTGCTCCCACTCCGCCTGTATGGCCGACCACGCCGGCTGGTTGCGCAGCGCGCCGGTCAGCCGGAGCGACACGTTATAGTCGCCGCCGCTGTCGGAGCGCTTCGTGGCGAAGTCGGTGAGCGCCTTGAACAGCATGGTGAGGTGGCGGCGCACCTGGAGGACACTCGCCTGCAGGTCTTCGACGACCTGGGCGTAGTCGGCGCGACGCTGCTCGGAGACGGCGATGGAGCGGGCCAGGGCGTCGAGGGGCGTGGCGACGCCGGTCCCCGCCGACGGCGCGCCGCCGAGGACACGTTCCATGACGCGGTCGAAACCCTCCTCGCTGACGGTGAAGCCCCACTGGTTGGTGACGACCTCTTCGAGGTTGTGCGCCTCGTCGACGACGAGATGGTCGTAGTCGGGGAGCAGGCTCTCGTTAGTTGCGCCGAGGGCGAGCAGGGCATGGTTAACGACGACCAGGTCGGCGCCTTCCGCGCGGCGGCGGGCGGCTTGGTAGAAGCAGCGTCCTTGTTTGGCGAAGGAGCAGCGTCCGATCTGCCCTTCGGCACCCTGAGCGGAGAGGCGGTTCCAGATGGGCCAGTCCTGCGGGCTTAGCGAGAGCTCGTTGCGGTCGCCGGTAGAAGTTGTTTGGAGCCAGACCAGGACCTTGGCGGTCAGGCGAGCTTCGGCGGCGCTGAGCGACTGGCCGTTCCTGAGCGCGGCCCACCGTCGGAGGCAGAGGTAGTTGGCGCGGCCCTTCAGCAGCGCCGTCCTCGCCGCGCCGCCCTCGACTTCTCCCGCGCGCCCCAGCGTTTCGAGCGCGGCGGGGATGTCTTTGGTGAGGAGCTGTTCCTGGAGGTTGATGGTGTTGGTGGAAACGACGACGCGCTCGCCGTTGCCGACGGCGTGGCGGACGGCGGGCAGCAGGTAGGCGAGCGACTTGCCGACGCCGGTGCCGGCCTCCACGACGAGGCGGCCCCCCTCGTCCAACGAGCCCGCTACGGCTTCGGCCATCGCGGTCTGCTCCGTGCGGGCCTCATAGCCGGGGAGAATGCCGGCAAGCGGCCCGCCGTCGTCGAACCATGCGGCGGCGCGGGCGGATCCTCTCTCAGTCTCTTCCAGAGGGGGAGAGGTAGGAGGGATCTCCCCCAGCGGGGGAGAGGTGCGCGGGCTGGGGCCGGGGCCTGCGTCGAGGCGTTCCATGAGGTCTTCGAGGTCCACGCCCTCGAAGCCGATCTCTTCACCCGCGCCGGGGGCGCCGAGGGTGGGCGTCGCCGGCGGGATCACCGCTCTGAGCAGGTGGCGCATCGACCACTCGCTGCGGTCGGCGATGGCGCGGATTCCCGCCTGCACATGCGCGGGCAGCTCGCGAAGCACGTCGAGCAGGCCAAGGAGCACGCCCATCGCGGCCTCGGCGTCGTCCTGGGCGCGGTGCGGGTTCTCATGGCCGACGGCGAAGTCCCGCGCCAGGTCCCGCAGCGAGTAGCCGGTCCGCGTAGGAAGGAGGACGGTGGCGAGGTCGAACGTGTCGTAGACCGGCCCCGGCGGGCGCAGGCCGCGGCGGGCAAGGAAATTAAGGTCAAAGGAGACGTGCTGGCCGACGATTGGGTGGTCGCCGAGAAAGTCCTCAAGGTCGCCGGCGATGGAGGCAAAGGACGGGGCGCCTTCGAGGTCGGCCGGGGTGATGCCGGTGAGCTGCTGAATGAAGGAGGGGACGCCGCGCCCGGGGTCGACGTAGGAGGTGAAACGTTCAAGGACTTCGCGGCCCCGGAACTTGACCGCACCGACCTCCATGATCTCGTCGACGCCGGGTTCCAGTCCGGTGGTCTCAAGGTCGATGGCCACGAGCACCGGGTACTCGCCGTCCGGCGCCGGGGCCGCCGCTCTATGGCCGGAGTCTTCCGTCAATGTGGGCCGGCTAACCGTCCGGGGCGCCGAACGGGTCGGAGTGCCCCTGGATCACGCCGTTGGTGGGGTAGTAGCGCCCCGCGTGGAGCTCCTCAAGAAGCTCGTCCTGACAGGTGATGCGGCGCTCGAACACGGTGGCGCCGCTGCCGATGCCGTGGGTCGAATGCGCGTCGCTGCCGCCGGTGCACGGCTTGCCCAAGAGCTTCGCCGCCTCCAGAGCGAACTGGTTCTCGCGGGGGGTGCAGGCCCCGTTCACGACCTCGATCGCGTCGGTCAGCTCGAAGACGGGGTGCTCCACCGCCTCCTCCAGCGGCACGGGCTGCTTGAAGAGCAGCGACTTGTTGAGCGGCGGCTTCTCGAAGAACCGCCGAAAGGGGTGCACTGAGACCATAAAGCCTCCACATTCCCGGATTACCTTGCGGAGGTGATGGATACGGTGAATGCCGCTTTGGTAGCCGTCCAAGCCTACCGTGCCGATGTGGCCGTATTCGGTGTCGACCTCCAGCGCCCGGATGAGGAGCAGGTCGGGGTGCTGCTCGGCGAACTTGTTGAAGTCCCACTTGTCCCAGCCGCCGCCATGCTCGCTGAGGCAGATGCCGTCCAAGCCAAGGCGGCGCGCCTCGGAGACGAGTTCTTCAGGGCTGAGATTGCTGTCCGGTCCACCCCTCACGGTGTGGATGTGCATATCGATGATCAAGCGGGCCCCCTCCGTAGGCGGGCCGCCATTGTACCGAGTCGGGAAAAAGCCGGTCAACGCGGAGGCGTCGCGCCCGGCGCGTCAAAAGTCTTTCTAATGTTGCGCTGCTAGCCTGATTTGCAAGAGGTCACCGCGCACCGGCGCGGACGAAGGAGCGAGCGATGACAAGACTAACGCTGCTCTCCAACGACGAAAGGCCGGACGGCCCGGACACACCGCCGAATGTCACGGCAATCGACCCGCGGGCCATGGAAGACCCCGCGGAGGAGCCGGACAGGCCGGAGCGCGCCGCGCAAGGCGACAAAGAGGCGCTGGCGCGCATCTACGACCGCTACTGGCGCCGGGTCTACTCACTGGCGCTGCGCATGTTGCGCAACCAGAGCCAAGCAGAGGAAATTGCGCAGGACGTCTTCCTCACGGTCTGGCGCCGGGGCGGCACCTACGACAGCGAACGCGGCTCATTCCCCACCTGGATCATGAGCGTCGCCCACAACCGGTGCATCGACGAGCTCCGCAAGGTGCGCCGCCGCGCCCGCCTCCCAACCTTCGACATCGACGACCTCCACGTCGAACCTTCGGGCGATTCCGAAGAGGTGACCAAGGCGGTCTTCAACCAGCTGGACCGCGAGGAGCTCCTCGAAGCGCTCGACCGGCTCCCGCCGGCACAGAAGCAAGTGATCATGATGGCCTACTTCCAAGGGCTCACGCAGTCGGAAATCTCCGCCGAACTGAGCACTCCGTTGGGAACGGTCAAGACGCGGATGCGGCTCGGCCTTCACAAGATGCGGGGCTTGCTCGCGGCATAGGTCGGCGGAGCGTTCCGCTGCGGGGGCGTCTCTCGTGGCCGCCCCGGGGGTGGACGGGGCGAGCTCCACGAGGGGCGCCCTCGCAGCGGAACGGAGTAAGACACCGGCTTTGCTATACTGGTGGGCGGCGCTTCTCGAAGAGCGTCAACGGGGAAGCGCATGCCGTCCATCGTCGTGATCGGCGCCCATTGGGGCGATGAGGGCAAGGGAAAGATCGTCGATCTCCTGGCCCAAGACGCGGACATGGTCGTCCGCTTCTCCGGCGGCGACAACGCCGGCCACACCGTCATCAACGACAAGGGCGAGTTCGGCCTCCACATGGTGCCCTCGGGCATCTTCGCCGAGCACACCCGCTGCGTCATCGGCAACGGCGTGGCCCTCAACGCGGCCACCCTGCTCTCGGAGGTCGAAAGCCTCCGCAACGCCGGCGTCGACCTCGGCCGTCTGCGGATCAGCGACAAGGCCCACGTGGTCCTCTCCCACCACCCACGCCTCGACGGCATCGAAGAGCGGGTGCGCGGCGACGGCGCCATCGGCACCACGAAGCGGGGCATCGGCCCGCTCTACGCCGACAAGGCGGCCCGCATCGGTCTGAGGGCGGGTGACCTGCTCCATCGAGACGAGCTCGAAGCACGCCTCGGCGACATCGTCGAGACCAAGAACGTGCTGCTGAATGCCTACGGCGCCGAGCCCATCGACTTCCACGAGGCCCTGCGGGAATGCCTCTGCTACGCCGAAGCCCTCGGCGAGACGATTCAGCCTATCGAGGGCTTGGTGAACGAGGCGGTGGACGCCGGCAAGACGGTCCTCTTCGAGGGGGCGCAAGGAACCCTGCTCGACGTCGATTTCGGCACCTACCCCTTCGTCACCGCGTCGACGACCACCGCCGGCGGCGTCTTCATCGGCTCCGGGCTGCGCCCGCAGGCCCTCGACCGCATTCTCGGCGTCTTCAAGGCCTACACGACGCGCGTCGGCGCCGGCCCCATGCCGACCGAGCTGACCGACGACGTCGGCGAGGCCATCCGCCAAAAGGCCAGCGAGTTCGGGGTGACGACGGGCCGGGCCCGCCGCGTGGGCTGGTTCGACGCCGTCGCGGGGCGCTACAGCACACGCTTGAACGGTCTAACCGAAGGGGCGGTCACCCGCCTCGACGTGCTCGACGACCTCCCCGCCATCGGCGTCTGCACCGCCTACCGCAGGCCCAGCGGTACGATCACGGAGTTCCCTTCGACGCGTGCCGAGCTCGAAGTCTGCGAGCCGGTCATCGAAATGCTGCCGGGCTGGCAGTCGCCGACGACGGAGGCCCGCACCTTCAGCGCTCTGCCGGAGGCGGCGCGGGACTACATCCGCAGGCTGGAAGAGCTGCTGGGCTGCCCCATGGGCATCGTCTCGGTGGGCCCCCACCGCGACGAGACGATCGTCCGCGGCCTCTAGGGCTACGACGCAGCCGCGGGCAGCGGCAGGTCGACCGGGACGCCCCGCACCGACTCCATGATGATGCGCGCCGATTCCTCGTCGGGCTCGGTGAGCGGCAGCCGGAAGCCGCCGACGGAGAACCCCACCTGGTTCAAGGCATACTTGACCGGAATCGGGTTGGAGACCACGAAGAGGTCGCGGAAGACGGGCATGAGACGGTTGTGTATCACCTCGGCCCGCGCGGGGTCGTCGCCGATCTGGAGCTCCATCATCTCGCGCATCTGCTTGCCCACAAGGTGGGAGGCAACGGAGACGACGCCGTAGCCGCCGCGCACGAGGACGGGGAGAAAATCGTTGTCGTTGCCGCTCCAGACCAAGAAGTCGTCCGGCGCGCCGTCGATGATCTCGCCGATCTGGTCGAGGTCGCCGCTGGCCTCCTTAATCCCCACGATGTTGGGGACGGCACTCAGCCGGAGGGTGGTCTCGGCGCTCAAGTTCACGACGGTGCGGCTCGGCACGTTGTAGAGGATGCAGGGAATCGAGACGCTGTCGGCGATGGCCTTGAAGTGTTGGTAGAGGCCCTCCTGCGTCGGCTTGTTGTAGTAGGGAACGACAAGGAGCGCGGCGTCGACGCCGATGCGTTCGGCCTCGCGGGTCATCTCGATGCTGAAGGCGGTCTCGTTGTCGCCCGTCCCGGCGACGATCGTGGCGTCGCCGGCAATGGACTTGATCTCTTGGAAGAGGCGTAGCTTCTCGTCGCGGGTGACGGTGGGCGACTCGCCCGTAGTGCCGGCGACGATCAGGCCGTCGCTGCCGGAGGTCAGCAGCGCCAGTGCAAGCTCCTTCGCTCGGTCGTAGTCGACCCGGCCCTCGTCGTCGAAGGGGGTCACCATGGCGGTCAGGAGTCTACCCAGATGGCCCATTGCTTCCTCCACGCCTCCGTGTCGTCCCACCCGCGAGCGTTGCGCTCAGCGGGGCGCCCATTATAGCCGACCGCGCCGGCTAGGGCTGCTTGACGTGCCCCCGCGCCACCAGCTCGTCGGCGATCTGCACCATGTTGAGCGCGGCACCCTTGCGTAGATTGTCGGCGGAGAGCCAGAGAACGACGCCGTGCTCCACCGACGTGTCGCGCCGGATGCGGCCGACGAAGACATCGTCGCAATCCGCCGCCGCGAGGGGGTGGGGGTAGAGGTCCTCGGCGGGGTTGTCGACGACGCCCACCCCGGGAGCCGCGGACAAGACGCTGCGCGCCTCCTCCGGCGAGACCGGCCCCTCGAACTCGATGTTCGCCGCCATGCTGTGCGCCTGGTAGACCGGCGCGCGGACGCAGGTCGCGGAGAACGGCAGCCCCGGGAGGCCGAGTATCTTCCGCGTCTCCTCCTGCATCTTCCACTCCTCTCGCGAGTAGCCGTCTTCGTGGAAGACGTCCACCGCCGGGATCACGTTGAACGCTATCTGGTGGGGAAAGACCTCCGGCTCCGTGGCCTTGCCCCCAGCGATCTGCTCGCTCTGGAGATCGAGCTCGGCAACGGCGGCGGCGCCCGCGCCCGAGACCGACTGGTAGGTCGAGGTCACCACGCGCTTGATGGGCTGGAGGCCGCGAAGCGGATGCAGCGCCATCACCAGCGGCACCGTGGTGCAGTTGGGCTGCGAGATGATGCCTTGGTGGCCGTCGATGTCGCCGGCGTTGACCTCGGGGACGACGAGCGGCACGGCAGGATCGAGCCGGAACGCCGAGCTGTCGTCGATGACGACGGCGCCGGCCTCGACGGCGATGGGGCCCCACTCCCTCGACGCAGCGGTGCTGGCGGAGAGGAAGGCGATGTCGACGCCCTCGAACGAGGCAGAGGTCGTCTCCCCCACCTCGACCTCCTCGCCGCGGAAGGTGAGCTTGGACCCCGCCGAGCGCGCGCTGGCGAGCAGGCGCAGATCGCTGATCGGCGTCTCCCAGTCGGCCGCTATCTTCAGGAACTCGGCGCCGACCGCGCCCGTCGCGCCCACGAAGGCGATGCGTAGACCCACGTCAGTTCTCCCGTTAGCCCAATTGTCCTAGAGACCGAGCAGCCGGTCGAGGCCGAAGACGAAGCCCTTGCCCTCGGCGGCGCGCCGCACGGCCCGCGCGATGCCGGGCACGTAGCAGTCCCGGTTGATGGTGTCGTGGCGGATGCTCAGCGTCTGGCCCGCGATGCCGAAGATGACTTCCTGGTGGGCCATCGCGCCGGGCAGCCGGAGACTATGGATGGTGACGCCGCCCGACTGCCCCGCCCGGGTGTCCGCCACCGTCTCCCGCTCGGGGACGTTCCGTTCGAAATCACCGCCGCGGGCGTCGCGCAACATGCGGGCGGTCGTCGCCGCGGTGCCCGACGGCGCGTCGATCTTCGTCTCGTGGTGCATCTCCATGATCTCGGCATGGTCGAAATGAGGCGCGGCCTGCTGCGCGAGGTGCATCATCAGCACGGCGCCGATGGCGAAGTTGGGGGCCACGACACCGCCCACGCCGTGGCGCTCGGCGACGCGCTCCAGACCGGCCACCGCCTCGTCGGAGAGGCCCGTGGTACCGACGACAAAGCTCATCCCGCGCGATGCCGCCGCTTCCACCGCACCGGGCGTCGCCTCGGCGTGGGAAAAGTCCACGAGCACCGAGGCGGACACGTCGCCGGGGAGCCCATCGATCGAGGCGGCCAACGGCACGTCGATGCCGTCGTTGACGAAGCGGTCCTCGCCGGCGGCGGCGTCGACCGCGGCGGCGACGACGATATCGGGCTCGCGCTGAAGGCCTGCGGAGACCGCCTGCCCCATCTTCCCCAGCGCGCCATGCATCAGAACGCGAATCTCAGCCAACGCAAGCCTCCGGCAGCGAACTCACATTATACGCCCGCCCCTTAAGCCTCCTTGCCTCTGGGAGAGACTGAGAGAGGGTCCGCGCCCAAAGGGCGCGTCGGTGGGGCGGTCCGCCCCCTCTCCCGCTGGGAGAGGGTTGGGGTGAGGGTGGGGCGTGGGGAGGGGTGCGCCAAACGTCAAACACAGCCCGCCGCCCCCCTCTGGGAGCGCTTAAGCCTCTCCCCCTCTGGGGGAGATTGAGAGAGGGCGCGCGACGTCAGGCGCGTCGGCGGGGCGGAGGGGCCGGGTGGAGTGCGCCAACGTTACCGCAGCCTGCGACCACACTCCGCAAGGCCGCCCACGGAGACCTTTGCGTAGAGATTTACGGAGGAAGCTAACGACGCCGGGTGTGCGGAGGCGGTTGGTCGGTGCGCTGCTAAAATAGCGCCGTCCCGGAGAACGCGCCCACCCAGTTCGGCGGCTGGGACAGAGGAACGCCTTGAAGCCACTGGGGTTGGTATTCGCCGCGGCGGTCGGGATCCTGATCCTCGTGGGGAGCCTAACAAGCTGTGACGATCCCAAGAGGACACCGCGTCCCATCGCCACGCCCACGCCCATCGCCACGCCCACGCCCACGTGTACGGCCGCCGAGCAGGCCTATCTGGCCGACGTCGGCTCCATCGCGGCGAAGATCGCCAAGACATCATCCCAGCTTGCCGACCACCTGGAATTCCTCGCGGAGGATTCCGGCGCGCTTTCCTACACCAGTTGGCGAGTCCCTATGGTGCGACTCCTTAGAGAGCTTCAGGCCCACGCAGTCGAGATTCGAGCCCTAGAGGCCCCCTTGTCCATGTCGGACGTCCAAGGTGACTTCCTGCGCATCGCCACGGCTATGGTCCGCGCAGCAGCAAACTACGACTTTGGGATCGACGAGCTCAACGTCCAGGCCGTAAACACGGGGACTTCGTTCATCAACATGGCGATTGAGCTGACAGCAACCATGGGCCGGAAGATCGAGCAGATACGCTGCTAGGGTTGGCTCAAACCACCAAAGGAAACTCCGCCCCGTGCGGGTGATGGGCTGGTCCACCGTGCTCATCCGGGTCTCGGACGTCCAGCACTGGCCGCAGGTATCCCGCTGGGAGAGGCAAGGGTGAGGGCGAAGAGCAGGCAGGGGTGCGCCAACGTCAACCCAGCCTGCGGCCCCATTTTGCATAAGGCATTACGTCAGAAGCTAGCGAGGTCGAGGTGTGCGGAAAGATGGGCCCGTGGCCAGCGCCTAGTGAGGCATGTCATGGAGAGTAAACTCCCGGGACATCGGGACACCACGGCGAATGTAAGGATCAGGGAACCCGACCCTTAAAAGCTTGAAACCGTCGTCTTCGCCGACCCGCATCAATTGCAAGTCACTCCATTTGCCAGTCTTTTCCTCGTCAGGGGCCCCCTCGTATGAGTTGTTGAAGCTCAAGATCAGACGATCGGAATTCATGTCAAACGTCGCCGGCTGAATCAATAGGGTCGGGTCTCTGGGGTAATGCTCACCCATCCCCTTGAATGGCATATCGGAGTACATGACGCGAACCTCCTTGCGGTGCTTCCGCAGGGAGGCTCCGATGAGCCGGTTCTCCAGGAAGGTTTCGAACGCCTTGGAGAACAGGTAGACCGATAGCCCACTCGTCAGCAAAAGGTGCAAGACCTCAATGATCGTGAGGGCCACGCCGTCCGTCGTTAGCCGTAGGGCGACGAACGGCACCTGCGCCACCAGGATGGACCCAAGGCTCAACGCCGTCTTGTGCCGCCAGAGCATCTCCTTCGCTTGCTTCCAAAGCTTGTCCTTCATGGATCTGCTCCTTGGGCTAGACTTCAAACGCGTTCTATCGCCTACGCCCGTCGACGCGCTGCAGCCAGTCGGCCCACAGGGTGTCGAACAGCACGGCCATGCAGGCCATCGCCCGCTTGGATCAACGCGCTTTCACGAAGCTCTCGGGGGCCACGACGTCCCCCCATTTTTCAAAGGCGGAGCGGGACTACCGCCGCTGCGGCCGAGGGCCCCGATCGCGATCACGGGGGCCGCGGTCGCGGTCGCCGCCCCGGTCGCGCATGGGAGGTCGCGGGCCGCGGCCGTTGCCGCCGCCGCGGGGCGGGCCGCCGCCGGAGCGGTTGCCGTAGGGCCGGGGGCCTCGATCGCGGTCGCGCGGGCCTCTGTCCCTGTCACGGTCGCGGTCTCCGCCGCTGGCGCCGTCGCGGACGCGCGCGCCGCCGGCCTCGAGGCCTTCGAGCACCGCTCGGCGGGAGAGGTTGATGCGGCCCATGCGGTCGATCTCGATCACCATGACGGTGACCTCGTCGCCGATGTTGACCACGTCCTCGACGGAGTTGACGCGGGACTCGGCAAGCTCGCTGATGTGGACCATCCCGTCCTTGCCGGGCAGTATCTCCACGAAGGCGCCGAAGTTCATCGTGCGCACGACCTTGCCGGTGTAGACCTCGCCGACCTCGACCTCCTTGGTCAGGCCCTCGATCATCTCGATGGCCTTCTTCGCGCCGGCCTCGGAGCTCGAGCCGATGATGACGGTGCCGTCGTCTTCGATGTCGACGCTGGCGCCGGTCTGGTCTTGGATCGAGCGGATCATCTTGCCACCGGGGCCGATGACGACGCCGATCTTCTCGGGGTCGATCTTGATGCGGATCATGCGCGGAGCGTACTGGCTGAGCTCCGGCCTCGCCTCGGTGATGGCCTCGGCCATCTTGGCGAGGATGTGCATGCGGCCCGCATTGGCCTGTTCAAGGGCCTGCGCGATGACCGGGAAGGTGATGCCGGTCGACTTGAGGTCCATCTGCAGGGCGGTGATGCCGTCCTTGGTGCCGGCAACCTTGAAGTCCATGTCGCCGAGGGCGTCTTCCCAGCCCAGGATGTCGCTGAGGACGGCGAACTGATCGGGCTCGTCGCCGACGACGAGGCCCATCGCCACGCCGGCGACGGGCTTCTTGATGGGCACGCCGGCGTCCATGAGTGAGAGGGTGCTGCCGCAGACGCTCGCCATCGAGGTGCTGCCGTTCGAGCTGAGCACCTCGGAGACGACGCGCAGGGCGTAGGGGAACTCGTCCTCGTCGGGCACCATGGGAAGGAGCGCCCGCTCGGCGAGCGCGCCGTGGCCGATCTCGCGGCGGCCGGAGCTGCCGATACGCTTGGCCTCGCCCGTCGAGTACGGCGGCATGTTGTACTGGTGCATATACCGCTTGGTGTCCTCGATGCCGATGGTGTCGAGGCGCTGCTTCAGGCTCAGGGAGCCGAGGGTGGTGATGGTGAGGGCCTGCGTCTCGCCGCGGGTGAAGAGACCGCTGCCGTGGGTGCGAGGCAGCACGCCGACCTCGCAGGTGATGGGGCGGATCTCGTCCAAGCCGCGGCCGTCGAGGCGGACGCCCCGGCTGAGCACGCTCTTCCGCACTTGGCTTTTGAGGTGCGCCTCGAACTGCTTGCCCACGTCGGCGGGATCGAAGCGGTCGGCGAGTGCCGCCACCACGCTCTTCTTGACCTCAGCCACGTCGGCGTCACGCTCGGCCTTGCGTCCCGGCTTGTAGAGCGCGGAGTCCAGCCGGTCGCCGGCGGCCTCGGCCACGGCGTCGGCGAGGTCCTCGGGCGCGGGCTCGGGGAGCTTGACCGTGAACTTCGGCTTCGCGGCGGCCTGCATCAGCTCTTCCTGGAGCTCGATGGTCTCCGCGTTCACGATCTGGGCCATCTTCATGCCCTGGAGCACGATCTCCTCGGAGACCTCGTTGGCGCCTGCTTCGACCATCACCACGGCATCGCGGGTGCCCGCGACCATCAGGTCGAGGTCGCTTTCCTGCTGCTCCTGGAAGGTGGGGTTGGCCACCAGCTTGCCGTCGATGAAGCCGATGCGCGTCGCCGAGACGGGGCCGCCGAAGGGGATGTCGGAGATGGAGAGGGCGGCGGAGGCGCCGATGATCGCCAGGTGCTGCGGGTCGTGCTCCTGATCGGCGGAAAGAGTGGTGATAATGACCTGCAAGTCGGAGCGCATCCCCTTGGGGAAGAGGGGCCGCAGGGGACGGTCGGTCAGCCGCATGGTGAGGATGGCCTCTTGCGTGGGCCGTCCCTCGCGCCGGAAGAAGCTTCCCGGGATGCGCCCGACGGCGTAGAGCCGCTCCTCGAAATCGATGGTGAGGGGGAAGAAGTCGATCCCCTCCCTGGGCGTTCCGGCGACGGCGGTAACCAGCAAGATCGTGTCACCCTGGCGCACCGTTACCGCGCCGTTGGCCTGGCCGGCCAGCCGTCCCGTTTCCAAAATCAGCGGTCGGCCGGCGATCTCTCGTTCAACGGTATGAGACATGCGAAAACATTCCTTCCTGAGGGGAGGGGCGAATCAGGTGAAAAGAAGAAGACCCCGCAATCGGAGCGAGGTCTATCTCCGGAGACCGAGCCGCTGAATGAGCGTCCGGTACCGACCTACGTCCTCTTTGTGGACGTAGCGGAGCAGCCGACGGCGCCGCCCAACCATTTTGAATAGGCCGCGCCGTGAATGGTGGTCCTGGCGATGCTGGCGCAAGTGATCGGTGATGTCGTTGATCCGCTGCGTCAGAATCGCGACTTGCACTTCCGCTGAGCCCGTGTCACCGTCATGGCGCTGGTACTCTTTGAGGACCTCTTCTTTCTTCCCTTTGTCCAACTACTCCCGCACCTTGCGTACTGCTTCAGATTTTTCTTCGCCGCGATTATACCACAAGCCGCCGGTATTTCTCTGTCGCCTTCCCCGGGGAAGGTGAGGAAATGCGCCCCCTCCGCGGGCCCTCGCTCCGCCCCGCGGAGGAGGCCTCCGCGCAAGCTCGCCGCGGCAACGGCCCTGTCTCCCGCGCGTCCGCAATTCGGGCCGCTCCCGCCGCCCGCCGGGGCAATGGGCCCTGCCTCTCGCGCGTCCGCGGGGCAATTCCGGCCGCTCCCCGGCACACGCCGGGACAGTGGGCGCATCTCCTACGCGTCCGCAGGTGACGCTTTCCGTATCCCGGCCAAGAACGTACGTTCTGACATGATGGTAGCGCCGCGCTGCGGGCGTGTCAAGCGAGCGGTGGCGCGGGGCCGTGAGCGATCGTCGCCGAGATGTGGCGCAACCGTCGTGGAAATGCGGTGACGATAGCGTAGCCGCCGGCAAATCGTGACAAGATCGCGGCCAACACCGTCCCGCCCAACGCCGCGCAACAGAGTAGCCGGTGTCCCAAACGCTCACGAGCGCTCACGAACGTTCACCAACGTTCACCAATTCCGCCGGCGGCCAACAGAAGTGGTCCGCGCCGAAAGCGCTCACGAACGTTCACCAACGCTCACGAACGTCCACGAGAGAGGCCGCACCGCGCGGCCTTGGACCTTTGTGTAACTGGCGCCGGCGGCTCAGGGGACGTTGGCGCTCCCCTCCCGGCCCCCGCCCTCACCCCAACCCTCTCCCGCCGGGAGAGGGTGAAGACCACCCGCGCCGCCCCTCCGGCGCGCCTGACGGGGTGTGCCCGATCTCAAATCTTCCCCAAAGGCGGAGAGGTTTAAGGCGCTCCCGTAGAGGGGACGTTGGCGCTCCCTCCTGGCCCCCACCCTCACCCCAACCCTCTCCCGGCGGGAGAGGGTGAAGACCACCCCGCCCGGGCCCTCTCTCAGTCTCTCCCAGAGGGAGAGAGGTTTGGAGGTAGTCTCTCCCAGACGGGGGAGAGGTTTGGGGGGCTCCGGCGAGAAGATTAACGCGGTCTTAGACGGATGTTAACACTCCGTTAACGCGGCGCTCCTACCGTGGGTGGAGCTTCGGCTCGCGGAGGTCACGCGCTGGCTACGGACTCCACTCCCATCGGCGAGGCATTCCGGTCGTCGCACGCGGCGGAGTGGAAGCGGTCGAAGCGCACCTGGGAAGAGACGGTCATCCCCAAGATTCTGCTGGGGATGGGGCTGATATCGGTCCTCACCACCATCGGCATCGTCGTCTCCCTGTTGACCGAGGCGATCAGCTTCTTCCGCGAGGTCTCGCTCGCCGACTTCCTCTTCGACACCCGTTGGACGCCCCGGTTCATCCCCCAAGCGTTCGGCATCTGGCCACTCATCACCGGCACACTGATGGTCTCGGCCATCGCGGCGGCGTTCGCCTTGCCGGTGGGGCTGCTGACGGCGATCTTCCTGGCCGAGTACGCCCCGGAACGGCTGCGGCGGACGATCAAGCCGGTCCTCGAAGTGCTGGCCGGCGTGCCGACGGTGGTGTACGGCTTCTTCGCCCTCACCTTCGTCACGCCGGAGATCGTCCGGTTCCTCTTTGCCGATGCCAACATCTTCAACGCGCTCTCGGCGGGGCTCGTTGTCGGGGTGATGATCATCCCCATGGTGGCCTCGATCAGCGAGGACGCGATGATCTCGGTGCCGCAGGCGCTGCGGAACGGGGCCTACGCGCTGGGCGCCACCAAGTTCGAGACCGCCGTCCGCGTGGTGGTGCCCGCGGCGCTTTCGGGCATCATCGCCGCCTTCATCCTGGCCATCTCGCGGGCCGTCGGCGAGACGATGATCGTGACCCTCGCCGCCGGCGCCACGCCCAACGTCACCGCCACCCCGCTCGACAGCGTGCAGACGATGACCGCCTACATGGTGCAGACAAGCATGGGTGAAGCGCCGCACGGCACGATCGAGTTCAAGACGCTCTTCGCCGTCGGCCTCGTGCTCTTCGTCATCACGCTGGGAATGAACATCTTCGGCCACTTCATCGTGCGGCGGTTCAGGGAGAGCTACTAGTGGCGTTCAGCACGATCGGCGCGACCGCCGGCATGGGGGCGAACCTCTCATCGAGGAAGCTCCAGGGCCGGCTCTTCCTGACGCTGGCGATCATCGCCACCGGTATCGGCATCGTGGTGCTGGCGACGCTGCTGATCGACGTCTCGACCGACGGCTTCCCGCGCCTGAGCTGGGACTTCATCACCAGCTATCCCTCGCGGTTCGCCGAGCGCGCGGGCATTCTTTCCGCCCTCATGGGGACCGTGTGGGTGATGGCCTTCACCGCGCTCTTCTCCTTCCCGCTGGGCGTGGGGACGGCGCTCTACCTCGAGCACTACGCTCCCAAGAACCGGTTCACCGACATCATCCAGACCAACATCGCCAACCTCGCGGGGGTCCCCTCGATCGTCTACGGCATTCTCGGGCTCACCGTCTTCGTGCGGTGGTTCGCCCTCGACCGCAGCGTGCTCGCCGGCGCCCTGACGATGACGCTGCTCATCCTCCCGATCACGATCATCGCGTCGCGGGAGGCGATCCGGGCGGTGCCGAACTCGCTGGTCACCGCGGCCTACGGTCTTGGGGCAACGAAGTGGCAGGTGATGCAGACGACCATCCTGCCCTACGCCTTCCCGGGCATCCTGACGGGGACGATCCTCTCGATGTCGCGGGCCATCGGCGAGACGGCGCCGCTCCTCATCATGGGGGCGCTGACCTTCATCGCCTTCGTTCCCGGCAGCGACGGATTCTGGCAGGGCCCGCTTGACCCCTTCACCGTGCTCCCGATTCAGATCTTCAACTGGGCATCGCGCCCGCAGACCGCGTTCTTGGAGACGGCGGCGGCGGGCATCGTGGTGCTCCTCATCGTCCTGCTGGCTATGAACTCGCTCGCCATTTTCCTGAGGAACAAGTACCAGAAGCGCGTGCAGGACGCATAGCGCCGCAGGCGCGCAAGGCAGGGGGTAGAATGACGACACAAGAACAAACGGCGGCGCCAGCAGCCCCCGTGAATGGACCGGTCTCCATTAGCCTGCCAACGGACATCCGCGAAGAGACGAGCGAGAGGACCTCGGAAGAGGAGCTGATCGCGCTCGAAACGAAGTCGCTGGACATGTATTACGGCGACCATCAGGCGCTGGAAGACATCAACATGCGGCTCGCGGCAAAGAAGATCATCGCGATCATCGGGCCTTCAGGCTGCGGCAAGAGCACCCTGCTCCGCGTCTTCAACCGGATGAACGAGCTGATCCCCGGCGCGCGCATCGAAGGACAGGTGCTGTTCAACGGCCAGGACCTCTACGACCCATCCGTGGACGCCACCGAGGTCCGGTTCCGCGTCGGGATGGTATTCCAGAAGCCGAACCCGTTCCCCAAGTCGATCTACGACAACGTCGCCTTCGGGCCGCGCATCAACGGCTACAAGGGCGACATGGACGAGCTCGTCGAGCGGTCGTTGGTCGGCGCGGGGCTGTGGGAAGAGGTGAAGGACCGCCTGAAGACGAACGCACAGGACCTCTCCGGCGGGCAGCAGCAGCGCCTCTGCATCGCGCGGGCCATCGCCGTCGAGCCCGAGGTCATCCTGATGGACGAGCCCTGCTCGGCGCTCGACCCCGCGGCCACACTGAAGATCGAAGACCTGATGCAGGAGATCGTGTCGGACTACACGATCCTCATCGTCACGCACAACATGCAGCAGGCGGCACGAGTCTCGGACTACACAGCGTTCATGTCGACCGAGGGCGGCGGCAAGCCCGGAAAACTGATAGAGTTCGGGCCCAAGGACGAAATCTTCACCAACCCGAGGGACCAGCGGACACAGGACTACATCACGGGGCGGTTCGGATGACTATCGAGCAGCCGAAAACGAGAGTCGGCTTCGAGCACGACCTGCAAGACCTGCAGGACCAAGTGCTCGCGCTCGGCAGCATGGTCGAGAAGGCCGTGGTCAAGTCCCTCGAGGCGCTGAAGCAGCAGGACATCGGGCTGGCCCGCCGCGTGGTGCAAGAGGACAACCTAATCAACGAGCAGCGCTTCGCCATCGAGGAGAAGTGCATCCACCTCCTGGCGACGCAGCAGCCGATGGCCATCGACCTGCGCACCATCGTCGCCGTGCTGCAGATGGCGGTCGACCTGGAGCGCATGGGCGACCACGCCGAGGGGATCGGACGGATCACGGTGCTGATCGGCGACCAGCCGCTCATCAAGCCGCTGGTGGACATCCCGCGCATGGCGACGCTGGCGCTCGACATGCTGCGCCGGTCGCTCGACGCCTTCCTGGAACGCGACATCGAAAAGGCGAAGCAGGTCTGCCTCGACGACGACGAGGTGGACGACCTGCACGACCAGGTCTACAACGAGCTGCTGACCTACATGCTCCGCGACCCGCGGAACATCACGCAGGCGACGTACCTGACGTGGGTCGCGCACAACCTCGAACGCATCGCCGACCGCTGCACCAACATCTGCGAGCAGGTCGTGTTCGTGGAAACGGGCAGGCGGGAGCAGCTCGGCGCCAGCAAGTACTAACGCCGGGCGGGCCGTTCAGGAAACGGTCTGCAGCTCGATGTGCTGACCCAGAGTCAGCAGCCCCGTGGCCGCGAGGTCGGTCTTCACGAACGCCTGCATGAGGACGTCCGTGTCGTCGAGGCCGGCGTTCGGCCTGCCCGGCGTGAAGACGCCGGAGACCTCGATGCGGCCGGAGAGCGCGCCCCCGCCCAGGATACGGAGGCGTTCGATGGTCGCCTGCCATGCCGCCGGTGTGGGGTAGCGGATTCCGAAGTGGGGCGCGAGCTGGGGGCGCTCGGCGAGCAGCGCCCGGTAGGAGGACTCGGCGGCGGCAAGCTCGCCGGCTCCGGCGGCCCGGCGGAGCGCCTGCTCGAACCGCCACTGCTCCGGAGTAACCTCGGAGGCGTAGAGGACGTTGTTGCGAAGGTCGGAGCTTTCGCCGTCGATCTTGGCGGCGAGCCAGGCCCCGCCGTTATCGACAACGCGGCAGCCGAGGGTCTCGAAGAGCTGCGCGGCAAGGGCGCGCTCGCCGGGAGCGTAGACGAGCTCGACGTGGTTCAGGAGCCGTCCCTGGGCGTCAAGGATGTCCACCGCTCCGGCCTAGGCCCAGTCCGTCATGTCGACGGGGAGGCAGGTCACGGTGCGGGCGACGCCGGGCGTGGAGTGGACCGAACTGGTCACGAGCTGCACGCCCTGGTAGCTGTCGGTCTCGACGACGGCGATGATGTCGTAGGGGCCGGTGATGAGATGGACTTCGGAGACGCTGTCGATCTTCTTGAGCGCCACGGCGACGGGCCGGGCCTTGCCGATAACGGCCTCTATCAGTACGTAGGAGCGCATGGGCAGCCTCCGGCCGGTCGGAGTCTCCTCATTCTACTTGCCAATCGCTAGCGCCGCTATGCCGCGTTGACAGGGAAGGGCGGCGCTCCTACACTCGCCGCGTTCCAAATCTGTTGCGCGGCGCGGCGTGCTTACGGCATATGAACCCCGCCGCGGGAGACGGCATGGCCAACGAAAAGATCTACCTGCACGAATTCGTCGACATCATCCTGCAGAACCGCGCCAAGTACGTCCACCACATGACGGCGAACTGGGGCCCCATCGGCCGGGCCGAGCGCAAGATGCTCTGCTTCGGGGTCTGGGCCACGGTGGGAAGCACCGAGCGCTGGCCGCAGGCCGTCAACATGTGGGAGTACAACGGCTGGGACGGGCTCGCGTTCAGCTTGAACGTCGAGTTCAGCGCTCCCAGCCACCAAGACAAGTCGCTGACCACGTGGTGGGCCGAGGCGGCCAACTTCCGCAGCGGCGGCTACGACCGCATCCTCATCCCGGCGCCGTACTGCCCGACCATCGAGGAGAACATCGCGAACGGGGTCAAGGGCGAGGTCTACTACCACGAGATGATTCGCACCGCCCCCGGCCAGGCCAAGACGTACCTCGACCTGATGGAGCAGCACTGGCTGAAGAAGGCGGAGAGCATCGGCCTGCAGCTTGCCTTCGCGGGGCGGCCGTCGATGGTCAACGGCTCCGAGGTCGTCAATGTTTGGGCGATGAAGGACTGGGAGACGTGGGCGAATGTGGAGGAGGCATACGAGGAGGACGATGAAGTCGCCCGCTGGCGGGCGGTGACGCAGAACGTGGCCATCGACTGGCGAAACAAGCTGATGGCGCCGTCGCCGCTGAATCCGATGAACACCGGCAAGATTCCCTAGCAAGATCACCGCCGGGACACCCGGCGAATCGAGGAACGGCATGGCCAACACCAAGATCTACATCCACGAGTTCGTGGACATCATCCTGCAGAACCGCGCGGCCTACATCATGCACATGACCGAGGGCTGGGAGCCCATCGGCCGCGAGCGCAACATGAAGTGCTTCGGCGTCTGGGCCACGGTGGGCACCAGCGAACGGTGGCCGGAGACCACGAACATCTGGGAGCTCGATGGCATCCACGCGCTGGCGCGGAACTTCGAGATCGAGTTCAACAACCCCAAGCACCAGGACCCGACGCTGGAGGTCTGGTGGAGCGGGGCGCAGCAGTACCGGAGCGGCGGCTACGACCGCCTGGTGCGGCCCGCACCGTACTCGCCGACCATCGAGGAGAACGTGGCGGCGGGGACGAAGGGCGGGGTCTACTACCACGAGATGATCCGCACCGCCCCGGGCCAAGCGAAGACCTATGTGAACATGATGGAGCAGGATTGGATCCCAACGGCGAACCGCCTCGGGATGACCCTCTGTTTCGCGGGGCGCTCGATGATGGTGAACGACTCGGAGGTCATCTGCATCTGGGCGATCGACGACTGGCCGTCGTGGGCCGCCGTGGAGAAGGCCTACGAGAGCGACCCCGCCGTCGCGCAGTGGCGGCTCCAGACGCAGAATATCGCGCTCGACTGGCGCAACAAGCTGCTGGCCGACGGGCCGCTCAACCCGATGCGCACCGGCGTGCTGCTGCCGAGGCCGCTCTAGCCGGCAGCGCACAACGTCAAGAGAAAGGAACGACTACCCATGACGTGGACTGAGTGGAAGCAAGTCGAGGGCTTCAATTTCGACGACCTCATCTATGAGAAGAAGTCGATCGTCGAGTCGGGGGCCCAAGCGGCCCGGATCACGATCAACCGGCCGCACGTGCACAACGCGGTCACCGACCACACCGGCGAGGAGATGCGCTACGCCTTCGACGACGCGAGCCGCGACCCGATGGTGGGCATCGTGGTGCTGACCGGGGCGGGCGACCGCGCCTTCTGCAGCGGCGGCGACGTCAACTGGGAGGCGGGGGAGAACTACGGCATCAATTTCAGCTACGGCTCGTCGATGCAGAAGACGCTCCGCCTCACCCGTGTGCCGGTGCTGGCCGCGGTGAAGGGGTACGCGATCGGCGGCGGGAACCACCTGGCCTACATGTGCGACTTCACCATCGCTGCGGACAACGCGATCTTCGGGCAGGTGGGCCCGCGCGTGGGGAGCCCCGCCGACGGGTACTACGTCTCGTACCTCACCCACGTAGTAGGGCACAAGAAGGCGCGCGAGATGTGGATGCTGTGCCGGCGGTATAACGCGCAGCAGGGCCTGGAGATGGGGCTGGCGAACAAGGTCGTGCCCCTAGCAGAGTTCGACCAGGCCGTCGACGAGTGGTGCGAGGAGGTGCTGGCGCTGAGCCCGACCTGCATCGAGATCCTGAAGGCGACGTTCGACAACGAGGCTTACCGCTACGAGGGACACTTCGGGATCAACCAGCGGCAGCTCTACCCCGACTACTTCGACGGGCCCGAGGTGAAGGAGGCGCAGACGGCCTTCTTCGAGAAGCGGCCGCCAAACTTCTGGCAGTTCCGCAAGCCAAAGTCGTAGCCCGGAGGAGCGGCTCATGCCCGACCTGCTGTACGAGAAGGCCGACCGCATCGCGACGATCACGCTGAACCGTCCCGAGCGCCTGAATGCGTGGGGCGGAGACATCCCGAAGATGCTCCCCGAGGCGATGGCGGAGGCCGATCGCGACCCGGAGGTCGCGTGCGTGGTGGTGACCGGCGCGGGCCGCGCCTTCTGCGCGGGGCTCGACTTGAAGGAGGAGGCGGAGCGGGAGCAGGCACGGACGATGGTTGGTTGGCTGGCATCGCCGAAGACGCCGATCATCATGCTCAACAGCAACAAGCCGCTGGTGGCGGCGGTCCCGGGGCCGGCGATCGGCGTCGGCTTCGAGTTCGCCATGCTCTGCGACTACCGCATCGGGGCGACGACGGCGAAGATGGGCGACCGTCACGTGGCGCTGGGGCTAGTGCCCGACAGCGGAGCGGTGATCACCTTGCCGCGCGTCGTGGGCT
This sequence comes from Dehalococcoidia bacterium, assembly GCA_965207995.1. Classification (GTDB taxonomy): domain Bacteria; phylum Chloroflexota; class Dehalococcoidia; order SHYB01; family SHYB01; genus DAOUKH01. The sequence continues at coordinate 780,345 of OZ242299.1, forward strand.
GGGCCAACGCGTGCAAGATCCTGCTGACGGGCGAGATATTCGAAGCCGACGAGCTCCACGCCATGGGCGTGCTCAACGAGGTCGTCGAGCCGGAGGAACTGCAGGAGGCGGCGCGCGCCTTCGCGGGCCGGATCGCCTGCAACGCGCCCCTGGCGACGCAGATGACGAAGCGGCTGATGCGGGTGGCCAACCCGTCGGACGTGGAGGCGGTCCTCGATTACTCGTACCAAGTCATGGGGACGATGATGCAGACCGCCGACGCGAAGGAGGCCATCGCCGCCTTCCGGGAGAAGCGCACGCCGAAGTTTGAGGGGCGGTAGGCCGGCGCGCTCATCGGGAGCGGGGCGCTCTGGGCGTACGCGGGCCGACGGCCCCAACAACCAATTTTCGGCGCGAATGATGCTTGACAGACCCGCTCGCAGCGAGCGGGTCTTGCGGTTTAAGGGGCCGCCGGAGTCGTGAGCGTCGGTGAACGTTCGTGACCGTTCGTGAACGCGCTCCAGGTTAGGGTCGTGAACGTTTCGTGGACGTTTGCGTGGTGGGCGTCGATGACCGATGGCGGTTGGGGGAATGGGCGACCACAAGGGTCGCCCCTACGGGTGGCGGGCGAGGTGGTCGCGATTTCGGCGGCCGTTGGTGGTGACCAGGGGCCCCTCATCTCAATCTTCTCCCGGGGGGAGAAGGGGGAAGACCACCCGGCCCATCCCCTCCGGCGCGCCCGTCGGGCGCGTGCCCTCTCTCTTATCTCCCCCAAAGGGGGAGAGGTTTAAGGTGGCGCCCAGAGGGGAAGAGGCGTTAGGGAGAGGCTAGGGCTTAGCGGCGGCGGATGGGCTTGGTCTGGGCGTAGCCGCCCATGTAGCCCCAGCCGACGAGGAGGGCGGCGAAGGAGGCGTAGGCGTCGCCGGCGACGATGATGTGGTAGTTCTCGGGCTTGCGCACGAGGGGGAAGGGTGTGCCCGGCGGCGCGTCCCGGAACTCGGCGGGGACCTTCTCCTCGTCCTCGCCGCGGGTGGCTAGGGTCTCCGGCAGGGGGACGCGGGCGCGCTCGAAGAGCTCCCGCTTGATCTTGGCCCTGTCCCAGCCCTGGGCGGCGAGCAGTCCCGCCTTGTAGGGGTTGAAGACGAGGCCGACCTGGCCGCCGAACTGGAGCAGGAAGTCGCCTTCGATGTACTTCACCGCGTCGGCGTAGGCGCGCAGGGTGTCCTCGACGATCTCCTCGTCGCTGGAGCCGCGTCCGCCGCCTCCGAGGAAGATGTGGTAGTTCGCCGCCATCACGGTCACCGCGCTCTCGTCGGGGGCAAGGCCGCGCTCGACGTGCAGCGGCGTCCACGGCGTGTGGGGCGACTCGGCGACGCAGAAGCTGTACTTGGCGGGCTGGCCCATCGTCGACTTGTCGCCGGTGCCGGGGTGCCCCGCGCCCAGGTTGGTCATCACGAGGCGCACGGCGCGGCCCACCGTGGCGTTGGCGCGGTTGCCCTGCCCGAAGCAGTTGAAGCCGTAGTTGAAGCCAAGGTCGTCCACGACGGGCCCGCTCACGATGACCAGCGGCGCCACGGCGTTCGTCGTGGCCTGGACGCCGTTCAGGTTGAAGGCGGGCTCGAGCACGGCCTCGACGGCGGCGAGCACGACGGGGAAGTAGTCGGGCTTGCATCCCGCCATGACCGCGTTCACCGCGACGGCCTCGACGGTGGCGACGCCGAGGCGGGGCGGGACCTCGCCCAATTCCTCGCCGGCGGGGCGGTCAACCGTGGCGAGCATGGCGTCGACGGCGGGGCGGGTCGGCGGGACGACGGGCAGGCCGTCGGTCCAGCCCTGTTCGAAGTAGCCCTCGATGGCGTCGAGGGCGCCCTGGGCGGTATCGGGGAAGTCGAAGCCGGGCATGGCGCTAGGGGTTGCCGAGCGTGCCCTCGGTGAGCCAAGCGATGACCTGGGGCGCGGCAACACGGCCCTTGCGCTCGGCCTCGTCGGCCGCGCCCAGCGGGTGGGGGACGATGACCGGCTCCAGCTCGGGCATGCCCATCATGCGGCGCTTGGCGCCGGCGGCGGCCTCGAACAGGTCCTCAATCACAACGGCCGAGGGAATACCGGCCCGCTCGAAGGCGATGGCGTCGTGCATACAGCACGACGTGCAGGAGCCTCATATGCCGACGCCGACGACCGCCGCGTCGATGCGGCGGACCATGTCGTCGTAGTCGGGCTTGGGCAGCGGCGAGGAGAAGCTGGGCTTGACCACCCGCACGATCTCGGCGAGCTCGTAGCGCTGTTCGATTTCGGCGACGACGCCGCGCAGCAGATCGTCGCAGTTGGGCAGGCCGTCGTCAACGACGCCGAGCACCTTGCCGGCGAGATCGGGGACGCGCGGGGCGAGGCCGGCGGCGTGCTTCCGCACCGCGCCGGTGGGGTCGAGGAAGGCAACCGTGGCTTGGGGCGGGCTCTGGGTCAGCGTCATCGCAACCTCCCTTACTTGATGGCGACGGCGTTCGCCGGCGAGCCGACGCCGCCGGGCAGGTTGAGGGGAACGGCGCAGAAGAAGAAGTCGTAGACGCCGTCGGCGGCACAGTCGGCGGCGAGGTGCTTGAGGTCGAAGAGCTCGCCGAGCGGCATGCCGAGGAAGTTCAGCAGGCCGGTGTGGAGGGAGCGGCCGCGCTGCGGCTCCCAGGGGTACGCCTCGACGCCGGTGTTGTCGGCGCAGACCGCGGCGACCCGGTGGTCCCAGAGCCAGCGCGGTATCTCCTTGCCCGGCGAAAGGCCGACGCCGAGGAGGTTGACCTGGAAGTCGCCCTGGTCGTCGGCGAACGCCTCGATCCAGCCGGTGTAGAAGCAGAGGATGTCGCCGGGCCGGACGTCGACGCCCTGGCGCTCGCAGACCCCCTCGATGATGTCGGGCGTGATGGGGGTGAAGACCTTGGGGTCGTAGGGCTCGGGGAAGAGGTCGGCGTTGCGGCGGACGTCGATGAGGACGCCGCGCCCGAAGATGCCGCCTGCCTGGGCCCACTTGCCGATGCTGAGCTTCGATTCATCGCCGGGGCGGATGTCGTCGGGGCTCACGCCGTTGTAGCCGCCGTGCTTGGGATGCCGGATGTGCCCCAGCCCGTCCCACTGCGACGAGGCCTGCGGGTTGAAGTCCTGGATGACCTCGTCCTTGAGCAGGCCGTCGGGCATCAGGAACATGTCGTGGGTGTAGGGCTTGCGGCCCGGCGGCTCCTCGCCCTCCTTGGGCTCGGGCATCCAGCTCGGCCTGATCTTGGTCTCGCTCGACTGCGTGTGCGAGGGCAGGTTGAGCGGCAGGCTGAGGTTGAAGCGGCGGCCCGTCTTCGCCAGCTTCGCGGCCTCGGCGATACGCTCCGGCGTCAGGAAGTTCAGCGTCCCCAGCTCGTAGGAGTCGCCGAAGAGGCCCCAGGAGGTGTCCTTGGGGTATCCCTCGCTGCCGGGGAGGTCGTCGAAGTGGGGGAGCTTGCTCTCGTCGATCGCGGTCATAGGGCTGCGCTCACTTCAGGGGGAGTGGTCGCGGGCAGAATACCACAGCGGGGGGTGGGGCAGCCGACCCTTCTTCAGTGGGGCTCCCTGGTAAGATGCATAGAACCGCCAAAAGGGGAAGGGGATGGCAATGTCCGAGGACCTGCCCCCTTCGCGGGCCGATTGGGCCGGGCCACACGGTCGCATTGGGGCCTATATCCGCGAAGAGACAAAGAAGACGCTGGAAGCCTACCGCAATCAGCCGAACCTGGTTGCCGAACACGCTAACCATGAGGAGGACACAGCGCGCGGCGGCTACGCTCACCGCCAGCTTTTCGAACTGGTGCAGAACAGCGCCGACGCTCTGTCGGAGTCAAGCGGCGGGCGAATCGATATCAAATTAACGCCTACACATCTCTATTGCGCCGACGATGGGCAGCCGATTGATTTAGATGGCGTGAAAGCCCTCATGTTTTCTTACCTATCGCCCAAACGCGGAACTACAGAGATTGGCCGCTTCGGCCTAGGATTCAAATCAGTGCTCGGCGTTACCGACACACCAGAATTCTTTAGCCGCTCCGGATCGTTCCGCTTCGACCGAGCGAAGTCAGCCAAGGGCATACAGGCTATCGCACCAAACAACGAGCGCTACCCTGTCCTGCGCCTGCCAGAAGCTATTGATCCTTGGCAGGAGATAGAATCTGACCTAATCCTGCGTGATCTAGCGGGTTGGGCAGTAAACATCGTCCGCCTCTCACTAAAGCCCGAGGCATCTGAGAGTCTTGGTAGCCAGATCAAGGATTTCCCGCCAGAGTTCCTACTCTTTGTCGAGCATGTCGCCAAGTTAGAGCTACAGAACGACGATCAAGAGGCTCGCGTATTTAGCCTTGGTCTGGAAGATGACCGTCGGATACTTGACGATGGCAGAAACAGGGCTCGATGGATGGTCGTCAACAGCATTCACAAGCTTTCTCCCGATGCTAGGGGCGACCGCAGAAGCCTAGATGACGCAGGTGAAGTTCCGATTTCGTGGGCGGTGCCGATTGACCGGCTGAATGATCCCGGGCGCTTCTGGGCATTCTTCCCAACTATGACTACAAGTTTGTTGGCTGGGATTCTTAATGCTCCCTGGAAGACCAACGAAGATCGCCAGAACCTGCTGCCTGGAATTTACAACGATGAGTTGATTGACGCAGCAGTCGATCTCGTTGCCGATGCCTTGCCGCGCCTATCGACAACAGACGCCCCGGCGAGGCATCTGGACGCGCTGCCACGCCGGTACGAAGCTGGGGACTCAGCGCACAGCGATCGCCTCCGGGATCAACTGTATTCGAATCTACGGGGACGCGAGATCTTTCCCGACCAGGAAGGTAAACTACGGAAGCCACAGGAAATCTCGTATCCTCCGAAGGAACTGACCGACGCGGCGCAGGGTGCGGCCACGGCGTTCAAGCGCTGGGCGGCGTACGACGGTCGGCCGCTGGACTGGCTCCACCATAGCGCATTGACTCGCACTAGGCTGGCTACGATTGATCGGCTGTTCCCTCACTTTGCCAGGAAGAGCATCTCCAGCTGGTTGGAAGCACTGGTGGAAGATGCGGAGTCCCAGCACAGGGTTCAAGCCTCTATGGCAGCCATTCAGACGGCAGCGTTGATCCCCGGAGAGCACTACCTTGGCAAAATAGTGCTTGCCGCTAACGGTAGGTGGGTTGCCCCCGATCCGGAGAGCGTAACTCTTAGCGGCGACGTGGAGGTCTTCAGCAAAAATGGGTTAGTTCACCACCAACTAGAGGCGGACGCAGAAACCTGGCGAGCATTGCATGCGTTAGGCATCAAACCCTCATCACAAGAGAGCCAGTTTCGGAAGGCAGTGCCTGCCATGCATGGGTTTCGGGATGAGCATTGGCGCGAATTCTGGCAACTCTCCCGTAAAGTCGATCAGCAGGCCGCATGCGAAATTATCCAGAAGTCAGCCGATTGGCGTGACACGCTTCGCGTCCGCACGGTTGCCGGGGGGTGGAGCACTCTATTTGACGCCTTGCTTCCCGGACCAATCGTACCCGCCGATGGTAGCAGAGATGGCGCAATCGCCATTGATGTCGAGTTCCATGAGCATGACCTAACGCTTCTCCAACAGCTCGGCGCGATTGACGCGCCGCGCGATGGGCATGGTCTCCTTCGAAAATACAGCACATTCTTGAGCGCATGTCGAGCCAAATACTATGGGCAGGATCTACCTAGTCAACCTCAATGGGATAAGTTGAAGTTTATCAAAGCGACAACCAGCGGCCCATTGGACGTCCTGGAAGCGCTCTCCGAGGAAGGAAAGGCCCTTTACACTTGGCAGTTGCTCAGCTTGAACGGAACTTATGAACCGTGGGTGATGCGACACCAGACAAGAGACATCTACCCACCAATGGAGTTTGACTCGCCCGCGCTAGATGCGCTGCGGCTGTATGGCCGCCTCAGAACGGATGAGGGTATCGGAATTCTCTCTGAAGGCTTCGAGGATCCTCCGGCAAGCCTAGCGGTGCTGCGGAAATTGCTTTCTCATCCAAAGTCCGATTCGATCCGTAGAGCCTTCGGCTTAAGCGTCGATCCAGATACGCTTGTGGAGCCCATTGGCGAGGATGACCCCATTCCCTTGCTCGACGAATGGCCTGGGTTGAAGGATCATCTTGCCGGCCAGCAGGTGAATCTCGAACTTGTGCGCTGCGATGGTTTTCGAGAGTTGGGTAATGCGTCCGTCGAGGCCGCGCGGGATTGCCTCATAAGTAACGATTCCATTTACGTCAGGCGGCAGGATGATGAGCATGGCGAACTCCGCGCCGTGCTTCAGGGGCTCGGCCTACAGCTCAACGCCGACCAGATTAAATTGATTCTTCTTGGCCTAACCGACGCTGGCGTGAGAGCGTCCCGGGAAGCGGTCGCGGACTGCTCGACAGATGAGGAGCGCCTTCTAGAAGCAGTGGGCGAAGGCGAGTTGCGGCGACGCCTACCGGGACACCTGGTTACGATACTTGAGCAGACTCATGGGCCTCTTGAGGGCATTCAGATCGCGCAAGCAGCCATCGCGACGTTTCATACCAGCGCGCTTCGGGAGTATCGTCATGCGCTGACACATCTTGACCCGCCGAAGCGGTGGGCTGGAAGCCCGCGCGCGGTTTCTTTTGTTCGTTCTCTTGGCTTTGAAGAAGAGTGGGCTGGCGAGCGGAACACTCGGCGCGATCCTTATGTCGAGGTGGAGGGCCCCTACTCGCTACCTGAGCTTCATGACTATCAGAGCAAGGTCGTTGGGAACGTGAGACGGTTGATCCAGCCGGATGGAATGGCCGATGAGCGCCGCGGCATGATCAGCATGCCTACCGGATCAGGTAAGACGCGCGTCGCCGTCCAGGCCATTGTAGAAGCGATCCGAGAGGATGGCTTCAGGGGTGGCATTCTATGGGTTGCCGATCGTGACGAACTCTGTGAGCAGGCCGTTGAGCAGTGGCGCCAAGTCTGGTCCAGTGAGGGCGCACAAGCGACAAAGTTACGAATCTCCAGAATGTGGGCCGGGCAACCCCGCCCATTTCCGACCAGCGAGATGCACGTCATTGTCGCAACTATTCAGACCCTGGCAGCCAAGATAGACAGGCAGTCGAGGTCGTACGAATTTCTGGCAGACTTCAAGCTCTTGGTCTTTGATGAGGCCCACAGATCCGTCGCGCCCACCTTCACGTCGGTTATGCAGGATCTCGGGCTGACTCGCTGGAGGAGAGGGCAAGAACCCTTTCTCATCGGTCTTACCGCAACACCGTACCGGGGTCACGACGCCGCGGAGACAGCACGTCTCGTGAATCGGTACGGAAGCAACAGGTTGGATTCGGGAGCATTTGGAAGCAACGACCCGGAAGAAGTTATCCGGGAACTCCAGGCCATGCGCATACTTGCTCAAGCTGATCACGACACTGTCGAAGGTGGACGGTTCTACCTGTCCGACGATGAAGTGCGACAGTCCAGACAAACGCCCTGGCTTCCTCAGAGCGTAGAGCGCCGTATCGCGCACGACCTCGACCGCACGGAACGCATCGTCGCGGCCTACAAACAACACATCAAACCCGACTGGCCGACGCTCATCTTCGCCACGTCAGTCGAACATTCGCAGACCGTTGCGGCATTGCTCACATCGATGGGCGTCAGGGCACGCGCCGTGAGCGCCACTACCGATGCGTCAAGCCGGAGGCGGATCGTCGATGAATTCCGGTCCGGGCAAATCAAGGCTCTCGTCAACTACGGCATATTCCGCGAAGGGTTCGACGCACCGAAGACTCGAGCTATTATCGTAGCCCGGCCGGTATACAGCCCTAATCTCTACTTCCAGATGGTCGGCAGGGGGCTTCGCGGCGTCAAGAACGGCGGCAACGATCGGTGTCTCATTCTCAATGTCAAGGACAACATCGAGAACTTTGAGCGAAAGCTTGCCTTCTCGGATCTCGACTGGCTCTGGTCTTGAATCACCACCATAGCTAACCGGCCCCCGCACCAACGACTGCAGGCCGCCCCGCACAGAGTTTACGCACCGGACGGGGCGGGGTAGAGTGGGCGGCGGTTTACATGGAGGCATGATGAGCTACAAGACGATCCTTCTGGACAAGACCGATCACCTGGCGACGCTGACGTTCAACCGGCCCGACCGGCTCAACGCGCTCAACGACTTGATGTTCGAGGAGCTGATCGACGCCCTCGACGACGTGGCGAACGACGACGACGTACGGGCGATGATCCTGACCGCCGCCGGCCGCGCTTTCTGTGCGTCGGCGGACGTGAAGGAGGAGCCGCAGGGCGGCGATCGCTTCTTCAGTAAGAAGAACTTTCCGGAGATCTACGAGCACATCCGCAACTATCCGCAGAAGGTCACCCTCGGCATCCACCACATGCCCAAGCCGACCATCGCGGCGGTGAACGGGCTGGCGATCGGCGACGGCTTCGACTTCGTCCTCGCCTGCGACATCCGCATCGGCTGCGAGCATACGCGGTTCATGAACGCCTTCCTCCAGATGGGCCTGATCTCAAACACGGGGACGTCGTGGTTCCTGCCCCGGACGGTCGGCATCAACAAGGCCTTCGAGCTGCTCTACACCGCCGACTGGCTCAACGCGGAGGACGCGCTGAGCACCGGCGTCCTAAACAAGCTGGTGCCCGCCGACAAGCTGATGGAGGAGGCGACGGCGCTGGCCCGGCGAATTCTGGAACGCCCGCCTGTCCCCAACAAGCTGATCAAGCCGCTCGTCTTCCGGGGGCTCAACGAGAGCCTCGACGCGCACCTGCTCAGCGCGGCCGAGGTCGAGGTGCTGACCCTGTCGACGGAGGACCACAAGGAGGCCCTGGGGGCCTTCCTGAACAAGCGCGAGCCGAAGTTCCGCGGCCGCTAGCCGGCGCGGACGAAGGTGGAGATCTTCTCCGCCAGCTCGGCGGCGCGCCACTCCGCGGCGTTGTGGTCGCTCTGCGGCCACTCGAAGACCGAGCAGCCGGGGATGTAGTCCTTGGCAATCGCCGCCCGCTTGCAAAAGACCGGCTCGGTGTGGCTGTCGACCTGGACGAAGAGCATCGGGGCCTTGATCCGCGGCAGGCACGACTGCCAGTCGTAGGTGAAGACGGCCTCGTAGATGCGCGGTGCGTTCTCGCCGATCTGGGCGACGTCGAGCATCGCCAGCCGGAGGAACTCGCGCTCCTCGTCGGAGAGATCAGGCGAGGGCGTCCTCCCGGTGTTGAACCACATGTTCATCACCTGGCTGTAGGCCCATGCCCACTGGCGCTGCAGGTGCGACCCGTCCGGCGCCGACTCCATGAGCTTGCGGGTCTTGGGGACGGCCCAGTTGAACGCCGTCTCCCGCTCCTCGCCGCGCTCGGTGAAGGTGTAGCCCATGACCACCAGGCGCCGCACGCGGTCGGGCCAGGTGGCGGCGACCTCGCCCGTCACGAGCGAGCCGGTGTGGCAGCCGAAGAAGTCGCTCGACTCGATGCCGAGCGCGTCCATGACGTGCACGACGTTGCGGGCGAGGTCGAGCAGGCCGAATTCGCCCTCCGGGAGCGGGCCCGAGCTCCCGCAGCCCAGCAGGTCGAGGGCGTAGACGCGGTGGTTCTCCGCAAGGATGGGAGTCATCGCAAGGAACTCGCGCGAGGAGCGCGGGTTCTGGTGCAGCAAGATGAGCGGTTCGCCCTCGCCGGCGGTGATGTAGTGGACCTGACCTTCAGGGGTGCTGGCGTAGCCGTGTTCCATCGCTCTACTCCGTCGCGCCGTCCATGGCGTCGATGATCGACTGCACGTAGCGGTCCTCGTCATACCCTTCCCGCGGCGGGAAGGGGTACAGGATCGGTAGGTCGACGCCGGCGTCGCGGAACTCTTCGACCCGTCCCTTGGTGCGGCCGTATCCGGCGGCCACGGGAAGCTGATCGAGCATGTCCTCAGTCACGTGGGAGGCGGCGGCGCGGGAGTCGCCGCGGTCCCAGGCCTCCTTGAAGCCCGCCGCCTGCTCGTGGTAGCCCAGCTCCTCGTAGTGCATGCGGTAGCGGTCCAGCCAGGCGTAGAAGGCGATGGCGTCGATGATGTCGCTGCGGGCCTGGGCCTCGTCGCGGTGCGGGACGCACATGATGAAGGAGCCCACGTCGATCTCCGACGGATCGCGTCCGGCCTCGCGGGCCCCCTCGGCGATGGCCTCGCGGATGCGGCCCACGTGGTCCTTGTCGGCGAGGTGGAGGATGACGCCGTCGGCGATCCGGCCCGCGATGCGGGCCATGTAGGTCCCGACGACGCCCATGTAGATCGGCACCTTGAAGGGTGCGCCCTCGGCCTGGATACGGAGGCCGTCGACGCCGCAGGCCTTGCCGTGGTAGGTCACCGTCTCGCCCGTGAGGAGCCGCCGCACGATCTCGACGTATTCCCGCGTCCGCGTGATCGGCTTGTCGTAGGGCATCTGGTGGACGACCTCGATCAGCCGCTGATGGCTGCTGCCGATGCCGAGGGTGAAGCGCCCGCCGCTGACGTGGTGCAGGGTCGCGGCGCCCAGACCCACCAGTCCGGGCGACCGGGTGAAGGCGCTGATGACGGCGGTGCCCAGCCGTACCCGCTCGGTGCGCGAGGCGACCGCCGAAAGGTAGGTGAAGGCGTCCCAGTCCTGCCCTTCGTGGAACCAGCAGATTTCGAGGCCCCGGTCGTCGGCGGCGCGAACAATTTCGACCATGCGGTCGACGGGGAGCGGTGCGTCGATTTGCAGTCCGAGTCTTGCCATGGCTAGAAGATCGCGATCGGGTTCAGGGGAGAGCCGGTGCCTCCCACAACGTTGAGCGGGGCCGCGGTGAGCATGAACTCGTAGCGGCCCTCCTCCTCGCAGGCCTGGGCGAGGGGTTCGAGCAGGCAGCTATCGAGGAGCACGATGCCGAACCTGTAGAGGGCGGTGTGCGGGGTGTTGTCGCGGGTGCCGTACTCGTTGGGGAAGGCGTCGTGCATGTCCCAGGCGAGGACGGCGACGTCGCGCTCGCGGAGGAACTTATTGCACGACGCGCCGACCCCGGGCCGGCTGCCCTCGGTGGTGTAGGCGCCGGCGGCCCCGCGCCCCGAGTAGACCACGACCGCGTCGCCGGCGCCGACCTCGATTCCAAGCTGGTCGACGATGTCGTCGAGCTCCCAGTTGAGCACGGGATTGTCCGGCGTCACGCAGGGGACACCGCGGTATTTGGGCACGTTGAGGAAGACGCCGCGGGTGATGATGCCATCGGACCAAGCCTCGATGCCGTTGCAGGTCGCGCCGCGGGTGGTGATCATCTTGTCGGGGTCGGCGCCGTCCCAGCCGCCGCCTTCGACGTCCCAGAGGTGGTTGAGCGCGTCGACGTGGGTGGTGGAGACGGTGTGATAGTCGGTGCCGTAGAAGTCGCAGGCCTCGCCGCGGAGGCCGCGGTCGATGGTGTAGGTGTAGTGGAGGGCGGGGCGCTCGTTCTCGGGGCCCGCGATGGTGGGAAAGACCTGGCTCAGGGAGACCTGTCGTCCCTTCTTGACGAGGCTCGCGGCCTGGACGACCTTCTCCGGCGTGACGAGATTCATCGTCCCCTTGGGGCCGTTCTCGCCCCACCGGCCCCAGTTCCGGCCCTCGGTCATGATCTTGTTGAGCTCGGCTTCGGTGGGAAGTCGGGGATCTGGCATCGCTACGCTCTCCTTCGGCCCGCTTGGCCGCTGCAGATTGAGGTTAGCCGCTGCTCAGCAGCTCGGGGCCGTCGGCCCGCACGATGAGCTGGTCGCCCCAGATGCCGCAGGAGCCGGTCTCGGCCCGGATCAGGAGCGGGTGCATGACCATGTAGGCGTTCTCGGGGATCACGGTGTCGTCGGTGGCGGTGATGCTGAAGCCCTCGCCGATCGTCATGCCCAGGCCGTGGCCGAACCGGACGCCCGAGTAGTCGAAGCCGTAGCTCTGGGCGACCTCGAGGCCGGCGGCGTAGAGCTCCTTTGGCGTCACGCCGGGCTTCACGAGGGTGAGCATCTTCTCGTGGGCCGCGATGGCCGCGTCGCGTATCCGGAGCTTCTCGGCGCTCGTATTGCCGACCGCGGCGGTGCGGCAGACCTGGCCGTAGTAGCCTTCGTAGCGGGCGTTGACCTCGAGGGCGACGATGTCGCCGTCTTCGAAGACGAGGTCGTGGCGCTGATGGCCCCAGAGCCAGGGTTCGCCGGCGCTCATGTAGAGGCTGATGTACTCGGCGCCGGCCATGCGGGCGGCGTGCTCACAGATCGCCACGGCGTCGGACTGGCGCACGCCGGGCTTCGCCGCCTCCAGGAAGGCGTCCATACCGGCCTTCGATACCCGCGCCGCTCCCCGGATGAAGGGCTCCTCGACCGCCGCACGGGACAGGGCCACCTTGTGCACCATGCCGGAGACGTCCACGAGCTCGGCCTTCGGGAAGGCCCGGCGCAGGCCGTCGATGGTGGTGTAGGGCAGGAAGCGCATGCCGTCGATGCCGAGCTTGCCCTCGGAGAAGCCGCCTTCGGTCAGCGCCTCGGCGATGGAGACGTCCCAGTCGCGCGGCGAGCCCTTCCCGACGTTGACCTTGACATTGGGGACCGGCGAGCGCCGCTGCGCAAGGCCGACCTGGCAGTTGGCGAAGCCGCTGCCGATGACCAGGGTGGGGCCGGCGTCGAGGGTGTCGACCAGCACCGACAACAGCTGGGAGTCGACGACGTTGAAGAAGTTGGTCAGATAGCGGACCGTGCCGCCCTCGACGATGCTGTCGGAATCGACTACCACCAGGGCGTCAAGGCCTCGGGCGCGCGCCGCCGCGCGGGTGTTGTCGATGCGGCGCGAGATCTCCTGGGCGTCGAATGGGGTGTGCGTGGCAGTCGTCATCGTGCTGCTCCCTTCGAGCGTTCCTAGCCGATCCACGGCCTGCCCGCGTTCAGGCGCGTCTCGATCTCCCGTCCGATGGAGAGGTTGAGCACTTTGTGGCCCCCCTCGCCGTGCTGGATGCCGATGGCGTCGCGCACCAGCTTCTCGATGGGCATGCCCCGGATCACGCCGTAGCCGCCGAAGAGGTCGAGGGAGTGCAGGGCGATCTTGAGGGCGGTCTCGGCGCAGTAGACGCGGTTGGCCTTCAGGAGGTTGCGGTCGATCTCCTCGGCGTGGGCCACCATCCAGGCGGCGCGCCAGATCAGGCTTCGCGCCGCCTGGAGCGAGGTGTACATCTCGGCGATGGAATGCGCTATGGCCTGGTGTTGAATGATGTTCTTGCCGCCCTGACGCCGCCCGTTGGCATAGTTGACGCCGGCGTCGAGCGCGGCCCGAGCCAGCGCCACGAGGTGCGCGGGGACCTCGATGTTGCCCGCGGCCTGATAGCGGCCCAGTTCGGGCGGCAGATACGCCTCGCGGCCGCCGAGCAGGTTTTCGGTGGGGATGCGGGCGTTGTCGAAAAAGAGCTCGGCCTGGTGGTAGGCGCGCCAGCCGATCTTGTCGTGGACGGTGCCCACGCGGACGCCGGGCGTCCCCTTCTCGACGATGAGGTAGCTGACGCCCTCCGCGGCGCGGACATTGGGGTTGGTGCGCACCCGGGGAATCCAGACGGAGGCGTTGTCGACGTGCGAGCCCCACTGCTTCACGCCGTTGACGACGTAGTGGTCGCCGTCTCGGATGGCAGTGGTCATGATGCCCTCGCCGGCAGGGGCGTCGTAGTAGCCCATCACGTCGGCGCCGACGTTGGGTTCGGTGACGGGGAAGGAGAGGAGGAAGTCGTCTTCGTCGCGGAACCGGGGAAGATAGCGCTGCTTCTGGTCTTCCGTTCCCGCCACGAAGAGCAGGGGGGCGATCTTCCAGTTCTGGGAGAAGATCTTGGAGCAGCTCACGTCCTCGTAGGCCATCTCGTCGATGACGATGAGCTGAGAGAGGGCGTCGGCTTCGACGCCGCCCCACTCGGCGGGGAGCGTCAGGGTCCGCAGGCCGAGCTGCGAGCCCTTCTTGATGAGGTCCCAGGGGAAGTTGTCGGGGACGTCGCCCTGGTCCATCGCCATCGCGACGGGGCGTATCTCGTTGCGGGCGAAGTCGCGCGCCAGGCGCTGGAGGGCGCGCTGGTCTTCGGTCAGGTCGAATTCAAGCATGGCGCGCCATAGTGTACACGCTCCCGCGCGGGGCGGGGCTCGCCCCGCCGAGGAAACCGTTGCCTAACTGGGACGGGGCAGGGAGTAGCGCCCTGCGGGCGCTCGCGCGCCTAGCGGCGCGCGCCCTCTCTCAAGTCTCCCCCAGAGGGGGAGAGGCTTAAGGCGCTCCCCCAAGGGCCTCCCAGGAGCGAAAGGGGCGCTTTCTGATACAATGGCTTGCAAACCTGGAACGCCGAAGCCATCGGTGTCCCTCCTTCGAGCGCACATCGTCCCCATGCCGCCGACGTACGAACCGCGCGCCATTGAAGAGAAGTGGCGCCGCCGCTGGGACGAAGACCGCCTCTACCACGCCCCCGACGATGACGCGCGCCCCAAGTGGTACGCGCTCACGATGTACCCGTACCCCTCGGGCGACCTGCACATCGGGCACTGGTACGGCTACGCCCCCCACGACGCCTATACCCGCTTCATGCGGATGCGGGGCAACAACGTTATGTCGCCCATCGGCTTCGACGCCTTCGGGCTTCCGGCCGAGAACGCGGCGATCAAGCACGGCGCGCACCCCCTGCAGTGGACGATGGCGAACATCGAGCGGATGCGCGGCCAGCTCCGCACGATGGGGACCACGTTCGACTGGGACCGCGAGATCGTCTGCTGCCTGCCGGAGTATTACCGCTGGAACCAGTGGTTCTTCCTGAAGTTCTACGAGAAGGGTCTTGCCTACCGCGCCCACGCTCCGGCGAACTGGTGCCCCGGCTGCCAGACGGTGCTGGCCAACGAGCAGGTCAAGGACGGCCGCTGCGAGCGCTCCGACGACGTGGTCGAGCGGCGCAACCTCGAGCAGTGGTTCTTCCGCATCACCGACTACGCCGAGGAGCTGCTGGACTTCGGCGGGCTCATCGATTGGCCCGACAAGATCAAGACGATGCAGCGCAACTGGATCGGCCGCAGCGAGGGGGCGCGGCTGACCTTCGACCTTTCCCACCACGGGATCGAGACGAAGGAGATCGAGGTCTTCACGACCCGCCCCGACACCGTCTACGGCGTCACGTTCATGGCCCTGGCCCCTGAGCACCCGCTCGTCGAGCAGCTGACCGCCCCCGAGCGGCGCGCCGAGGTCGAGGCCTACGCCCGACGGGCCCGCGCCGAGACCGAGATCGACCGCATGTCCACCGAGCGGGAGAAGACCGGCGTCCCCATCGGCGCCGACTGCATCAACCCGTTCAACGGCGAGCGCGTCCCGATCTACGCCTCCGACTACGTCCTGCTCGGCTATGGGACGGGCGCGGTGATGGGCGTCCCCGCCCACGACCAGCGCGACTTCGAGTTCGCCACCAAGTACGGCCTGCCGATCAGGGTCGTCATCTCGCCGCCCGACTGGGACGGCTCCCCCCTCGACGAGGCCTACCTTGAAGAGGGCGTCATGGTGAACTCGGACCACTTCGACGGCACCCCCGGCGCCGACGCCATCGACGCCGTGACTAGCTTCGCCGAGGCCAAGGGCTTCGGGGAGCGCGCCGTCACCTACCGGATGCGCGACTGGCTCATCTCGCGGCAGCGCTACTGGGGAACGCCGATCCCCATCGTTTACTGCGACGGCTGCGGCACGGTCCCCGTACCCGAGGACCAACTGCCGGTGCTGCTGCCCGGCGACGCCGAGTTCCGTCCGACGGGCGAGTCGCCGCTGACCCGGCACGAGGGCTTTCTTTACGCCGACTGCCCTCGCTGCGGGGGGCCGGCGCGCCGCGAGACCGACACGATGGACACCTTCGTCGACTCGTCGTGGTACTTCATGCGCTACGCGAGCCCGGACTACGCCGACGGCCCCTTCGACCCTGCGCTCGCCAAGCAGTGGGCCCCCGTCGACCAGTACACCGGCGGCGCCGAGCACGCCGTCATGCACCTGCTCTACGCCCGCTTCTTCACCAAGGCGCTGCGCGACCTCGGCATCGTCGACTTCGGCGAGCCGTTCCTCCGTCTCTTCAACCAGGGGATCATCCTCGGCGAGGACCACGAGAAGATGAGCAAGAGCCGGGGCAACGTGGTCAACCCCGACGACGTGGTCGCCGCCTACGGCGCCGACGCGGTGCGCGCTTTCCTCATGTTCATCGGCCCGTGGGACCAGGGCGGCGCGTGGAGCCCGACGGGCATCCAGGGCATGTCGCGGTGGCTTAACCGGGTCTGGGCGCTGGCCGCGCGCGACCCCGCATCACTTTCCGGCTCCGCCAACGGCGGCGGGCTGGAGCGGCTGCGCCACAAGACCATCCGCAAGGCGACCAACGACCTCGACCGCTTCCAGTTCAACACGGCGCTGGCGGCCCTGATGGAGTACTCCAACGAGCTGCAGCGCGTCTGGGACTCGGGCGCGGTGGACGCGGAAACCTGGCGGCGCGCCGTCGAGACGCTGATCACCCTGCTCGCGCCGATGTGCCCCCACGTCGCCGAGGAGCTGTGGGAGCAGTCGGGCCGGGAGTACAGCGTCCACGGCCAAGCGTGGCCGACATGGGACGACGCCATCGCCGCCGACACCGAGATCACCCTGGTGGTGCAGGTGAACGGGAAGATGCGCGACAAGCTCACCGTCGAGGCCGGCATCGGCGAGGAGGCGGCCAAGGAGCTCGCCTTCGCCAGCGAGCGCGCCGCCTCACACGTCGCCGACAAGACGGTGCGCAAGGTCATCTACGTCCCCGGCAAGCTGGTCAACATCGTCGTCGGATAGCGCGGGCGGCCTCTACCAGCCCAGCAAGGCACCGATGCAGAGCGACGCCAAGACGGTAGCGGAGTACCTGGCCGAGCTCGACGCCGACAGGCGCGAGGCCATCGGGGCCGTCCGCGGCGTCATCCTGGACAACCTTCCAGACGGCTACGAAGAGATGATGCTGTTCGGCATGATCACCTACGCCGTGCCGCTGAGCGTGCTCGCCGACACCTACAACGGCCAACCGCTCATGTATGCCGCGCTGGCGTCGCAGAAGCGGCACATGGCCGTCTACCTCACCAACGTCTACGCCGACGGGTCCACCGAGGCCTGGTTCCGCGAGCGCTACCTGGCGACGGGCAAGCGGCTCGACATGGGGAAGTCGTGCGTCCGCTTCAGGAAGCTCGACGACCTGCCGCTGGACTTGGTCGGCGAGGCCATCGCCAGGACGCCCATCGACGAGTTCGTCGAGCTATACAGGGCGTCGAGGTCGGGCCGCAAGTAGCGCGGCGTTGACACCCCGCGCGGCGGTGGCGATTATCGCCGTGGGAGGGATGCCATGACCGCGCTCCGCGTTATCGACGCCGACGGCCACGTAAACGAGCCCGAGGACCTCTGGGCGGAGCGACTGCCGTCGCGGTACCACCGGATGGCGCCGCGCCGGGTGCTGGACTCTCAGGGGCGTATCCGCCTCTTCATCGCGGAGGAGCTGCAGCCCTTCCTGCCCAGCCTCACCATGGAGCAGGCGCAGCGGCCCGGCGGCGTCGACCCCAAGGCGCGCCTGGTTGACATGGACGCCGAGGGGCTGGACGTGGCGGTGTGCTTCACCTCCATCGGGCTCTACTTCGGCGGGGTCGGCGACGCCGACCTCAACGCCGCCCTCTGCCGGGCCTACAACGACTGGCTCTACGACTACACCCAGGCGGCGCCGGACCGGCTCGCCGGCGTGGCGATGGTCCCCCAACTCGACGTCGGCCTCGCGATGGAGGAGGCGGAGCGGGCCGTCGGCGACCTCGGCTTCAAGGCGGTCATGTGGCGGCCCAACCCCATCGCGGGGCGCGATCTCGACCACCCGGCCCTGGCGCCGTTCCTCTCACTCATGGAAGAGCTGGGGGCGGCGCTCGCCATCCACGAGGGCACGTCGCAGAACCTGCCCCAAGCAGGGCTCGACCGCTTCGACAACTACCTGTACCGGCACATGGTGTCGCACCCCCACGAGCAGCAGATGGCCTGCATGACGCTCATCTGCGGCGGCGCGCTGGAGCGGCACCCACGGCTCAAGGTCGTGTTCCTCGAGTCGGGGGCGGGCTGGATCGCGCACTGGCTTGAGCGGATGGACGACCACATCAAGCACTGGGGCTACACCAGCGGCCCGCTGGCGCTGAAGCCGTCGGAGTACTACCAACGGCAGTGCTTCATCTCGGCCGACCCCGACGAAGCGATCATCCCCGGCCTCGTGCAGGCGCTGGGCGACGACACCATCGTCTTCGCCACCGACTACCCGCACAGCGACAGCATCTTCCCCGGCGTCGTCGCCGCCCTTCGCGACCGCGCCGACCTCGCCGAGGAGACGAAGGCCAAGATCCTCGGCGAGAACGCGGCGCGGCTGTACGGGCTGTAGGGGACGGCTCTGCGCCTGGAGAAGCGCCCTCCAAGGGCGTGGGGCTCTCCGGTTGCGTGTGGGATGCCGGGTGAGTATGATTTAACTACTCTGCAATTCATATTGGAGAAAGCATGAGAATATCGGAGCGGGGTCAAATCACCATCCCCAAGCATCTGCGGGAGCGGTTCGGGATGCACCGCAACGTCGAGGTCGAGATTAGCCCGACCGACGACGGCCTGCTGATCCAGAAACGCACGGCGGCGAAGCACCCGGTGGACCGCGTGTACGGGATCCTGGGCAAGGGAGCACTCGGTGAAGGCGTAAGTGTCGACGCCTACATCGAGGAAATCCGCGGGAGATGATCACCGCCGCGGATACCAACGTCCTACTCGATGTATTCGTACCGAGTGACGAATACGGTCCCCAGTCTCGCGAGTGGATTCGAGAGGCCTATAACGCCGGGGCGATTGTCGTGTGTGATGTCGTCTATGCGGAACTCGTTCCGTCCTTCGGCGATCGAGCTTCGCTCGAAGACGCGCTGCACGGCATCGGCGCCACCTTATCTCCGATCAACTCCGCCATGGCTTATGAGGCAGGTCTGCGCTGGAAGCGATACCGCGGGGCCGGCGGCCCGCGAGAGCGGATCATCACCGACTTCCTCATTGGCGCTCATGCCACGGTGGTCGCCGACGTTTTCCTGACCCGCGACCGCGGCTTCTTCTCAACCTACTTCCCGGAGTTGCGCGGGCCCGGAAGTTGAAGGGCACGCGCCGTCAGATCGGGCGTTGACCTCCGACGCGTGAGGGGCTACCGTCCCCACGCGGGCGCCCTCGCAGAGGCGTAGAGCAGGGCCGCCCCGAGGGAGGCGGCAATGCCGGTCAAGGCCTTCGATCACGTGGCGATCCCGACGGCGGACGCGGAGCGGTTCCTGGCGTACTACAAGCGCCTCGGCTTCACCTTCATCAACGAGGAGAAGTGGCGGCGCGGCGAGAGCCCGATCTTCTCCCTACGCATCGGCGAGCACAACATGATCAACGTGCATCCCGAGGGCTTCACGGCAAACCTCCGAGGCGAGACGGCCCTGCCGGGCTGCGGCGACCTCTGCTTCGTCTGGGACGGCACGATCGAAGAGGTGCAAGAGATGCTGGCCAAGGCCGGGGTCGAGCCGGTCACGGGGCCGGTCCCGCGCTACGGGGGCCGGAACGGCGGGGCGAGCTCCTCGACCAGCATCTACATCGTCGACCCCGACAAGAACCTCGTCGAGTTCATGGTCTACGACGAGTAGCGGGCGGCGGCCTCGACCCACGATGAGCTACGAGACGGTCCGCTACGAAGTCGATGATGTTGGCGTCGCCGTGGCGACGCTCGAC
The DNA here is from genome assembly GCA_965207995.1 of Dehalococcoidia bacterium. GTDB lineage: Bacteria > Chloroflexota > Dehalococcoidia > SHYB01 > SHYB01 > DAOUKH01. The sequence goes on from OZ242299.1 coordinate 800,084, forward strand.
CGGCCGGACCACCGCAACGCCCTCGACAGCGTCATGCGCCGCGAGATCGTCGAGGTCTTCGCCCGCGTCAACGACGACCCGGACGTGCGCGCCCTTGTCCTCACCGGCGCGGGGACGGAATACTTCTCGGCGGGGGCCGACCAGAAGGAGCGAAGCGCGGGCGGCGCAATGCCGTCGGAGCAGATCCGGCGCAACCACCTGCATCCCACCAACGCGCTCTCGGCACGGCTGCAACGGGTCGAGAAGCCCGTCGTGGCGGCGGTGAACGGGACGTGCGTGGGCGGCGGGCTCGCCCTCGCGGCGGGCTGCGACGTCGTGCTGGCATCGGAGAACGCGCGCTTCCGCGTGGCCCACGCCGCGCTCGGCGTCGGCATCCTCGACGCATTGGGCTGGCTGCTCCCCCGCCACATCGGCCCGCAGCGCACCTTCGAGCTCTACGCCACCAACCGCATCATGGAAGCGGCGGAGGCGAAGGAAGCCGGTCTGGTCTTCAAGGTCACCCCGCCCGACGAATTGATGCCGGAGGCGTTGAAGCTGGCACGAGCCTTCGCCGCGGGTCCGCCGCTGGGCATGATGATGACGAAGCGCGCCATCCTGCGGGGCCGGGGCCGCGACCTCGATGACTACCTCGAGTTCGAGCGGCTGGCGTACCAGGTCTGCTATTACTCCGAGGACTCGAAGGAGGCGCGGCGCGCCTTCATGGAGCGGCGCGAGCCGAAGTACCAGGGACGGTGAGGACACACCCATGAGCAAGGTCGCGCTGATAACGGGAGCGAGCCGCGGCATCGGCAAGGCGATCTGCGCCCACCTCGCCCTCGAGGGCTTTTCGATCGCGGTGACGGCGCGGTCGGTGAGCGAGAACGACATGACGCCCTACCCCGGCACGATCCACGAGACGGCGGCGTTGGTGGAGTCGTTGGGCGGACGGGCGCTCCCCATCCGCTGCGACGTCGGCGATCCCGACGACATCGAAGGGGCCGTCGGGAAGACGCTGGAGGCGTTCGGGCGCCTCGACGTCATGATCAACAACGCGCGCTACGAGGGGCCGGCCAACTGGGAGAAGATCGAGGACCTCGAATGGGACTTGATCAGCACGGCCATCGACTGCAACTTCAAGGCCCCGCTCATGTTCATGCGCTTGCTGATTCCGCAAATGGCGAAGCAGGGCGGCGGCCTCTTCATCAATGTCACGACCGGCATCGAGGGTCACCTGCCAAACCAGAACATGCCGGGGCAGGCGTCGACGAGCCTGCTCTACCCCAGCACCAAGGCCGGCCTGAACTGGACAACGATGCTCATCGCCAAGGAAGTCCGCGAGCACAACATCGCCGCGGTGGGCCTCCAGCCGGGGGCAACCCTGGTGGAGCGGGTGACCGTCTCCAAGGAGGCGGGCATGGGCTACAACCTGCCGCGCCGCCACTCGGTGCACATGCCGTGCGTCGTCGTCTCGCACCTAGCCACGCTGGCCGACCCCATGCCCTACAACGGGGAGATCATCGTGGCGCACGACTTCGCCCTGGAACACGGCCTGATGACCGAGGACGAGATCGCCCACCCCTTCAAAGAAGGCGAGGTCTACGACGCCTACGCCGAGCCCTACTGGCTCGCCCTCCGCGAGGCCCGCGCCGGGCGGGGATAGGGCGGAGAGCAGCGCCCTGTGGGCGCTCGCGCGCCTGGCGGCGCGCGCCCTCTCTCACATCTCCCCCAGAGGGGGAGAGGGAAGACCCACCCCCGCTCCACCCGCTTCCAACCATCGACGGGAGTCGTGCAAGATCTCCTCTGGGAGAGGCTGAGAGGGCTCGCCGCAGGCACCAGGAGAGCGGCCCAAACCGGCTCCGAAATCTTGACCCTCGACAGGGGCGGTGCTAGAGTACACGGCGGTTCCGCAAGGCCTTCGCTGGGCGCACGTTTCGGCCCAGCGTTCTTTGTGTAAAGGCCCGAAAAAGTGACATCCCGGAAAGAGGCCGCCGCATGAACATCGTGTGCTTCGCCAAGCAGGTCATGGACCCCGAGACCCCCATGGTGAGCTTCAAGATCGACGAGGCCAACAACAAGGTCATGCCCGTGCAGGGCGTGGCGCCCGTGGTCAATGGATTCGACGAGAACGCTATCGAGGCCGCCCTGCAGCTCCGCGAGGAGCACGAGGGCACGATCCGCGTCGTCAGCCTGGGCAAGGAGCTGGTGCTCGACGTGATCAAGAAGCCGCTCTCGATGGGAGCGGACGAGCTCTATCTGCTGCAGGACGACGCCCTTGAAGAGGGCGACGCCTACTCGATCGCCCGCGCCCTCGCGGCGGCGGTGACCAAGCTCGGCGAGTACGACCTCATCCTCTGCGGGAGGCAGGCATCCGACACCGACCGCGGGCAGGTCGGCCCGGCCGTGGCCGCGCTGCTCGGCATCCCGGTGATCACCCTGGCGCGCGGCGTCAAGGTCGAAGACGGCAAGGTGATCGTCGAGCGGGTACGGCAGGACGGCAGCGAGATCGCCGAGGCGCCGCTTCCCGCAGTGGTGACGGTGAGCAACGAGTTCGGCGAGCCCCGCTACCCCACCCTCCGCGGCATCATGCAGGCGGGCCGCAAGAAGCCGACGGTGTGGACCGCCGAGGACATCGGCGTCGACACCGGCAGCGTCGGCGCGAGCGGCCGCGTGGTCGACCTCGACCGGCTCTTCATCCCCGTCGTCGAGAAGAACGTCGAGTGGATCGACGGCGACAACGGCGCGGAGAAGGGCCGCAACCTGGCGCTGAAGCTGCGCGAGGCCAAGCTCATCTAACCCGACTTTATCTGAACGACAGGAGCAAGCGAACGATGGCGGACAACCAGGGCATTCTCGTATTCGCGGAGGTCTCCGACGGCAAGCTCCTCGGCGTGGCCAAGGAAGGCGTCGCCGTAGCGCGGTCGCTGGCCGCCGGAGGCGACGTCTCCGCGATCATCATCGGCAGCACCGGCGACCTCGGCGCCGAGCTCATCGCCGCCAGCGCCGACAAGGTGCTGACCTTCGAAAACGCCGACCTCGCGTCCTACCAGCCGGACGCCTACGCCCAGGTGATGCTCCAGGCCGTCGAGGCCGTCTCACCCAAGGTCGTCATCATCGGCCAGACCGACGTGGGCCGCGACCTCGCCCCGAAGATCGCCTTCAAGCTCGGCGCGAGCCTGACCATGGACTCGGTCAACGTCACCATGGACGGCGGCACGCTGAAGGCCACGAAGCCCGTCTACGGCGGCAACGCCCAGGCCACCTACGCCTCGGACGCGGCCCTGCACGTGGTGACGGTGCGCGTGAAGGCCTTCGAGCCGCTCCCACCGGACAGCGGGCGCAGCGGCAGCGTCGAGGCCCTCGACGCCACCGTCGACGAGTCGGCGGTGCAGGTCCGCATCACCGAGGTGAAGAAGCAGAAGTCGGAGGGCGTGCGCCTCGAGGACGCCGACGTGGTCGTCTCCGGCGGGCGCGGCTTCGGCGGGCCCGACCCGTTCGAGGACCTGCAGGCGCTTGCCGATGCGCTGGGCGGCGCCATGGGCGCGAGCCGCGCCGTCTGCGACGCGGGCTGGCTGCCCCACTCCTACCAGGTGGGACTGACCGGCAAGACGGTAACGCCCGACCTCTACATCGCCTTCGCCATTTCCGGGGCCAGCCAGCACATGGCGGGCTGCTCCGGCTCGAAGAACATCGTCGCCATCAACAAGGACGCCGACGCGAACATCTTCCAGGAGGCGCGTTACGGCGTCGTCGGTGAGTGGGAGGACATCCTGCCCGCCTTCACCGACATGGTCCGCGAGCTCAAAGGCTAGGGCGCGCCGCCGGGAGCAGCGCAGGGGCGCGTCGAGGCGCCGGCCAAGGCCGCGCGCCGGAAGGGACGCGATGGACCTCCAGGAGGTCTTTCAGCAGATCGAGTCGGCGGAAGTCATCTGCTTCCACTTCCCCTACCTGCGCAAGACGCTGATCGTCGACCCGCGCGCCGACGTCGAAGACCCGCCGCTGGTGAAGCTCGTGCCGATGGCGAAGTCGGCCGAGGAGCGCCTGCGCAGCCTCCGCACGCTGCGGCCCCGCTTCCCGAAGCCGGAGAAGGTCGTCATCGTGCCTTGGCCTCGCTACGTGGAGAGTCTGGAGAACCTCGGCGTCTGGCCGAAGCTCGTGGGCCGCGTGGCCACCGAGGGCCACCCCGAGCTCTCGAAGACGTTCGACGAGGTGATGGTGGAGCTGCGCCAGTTGGAGACGGCCGAGTTCGCCGCCGCCATCACCGGCAAGCAGTACCACACCATCTGGGAAGCCCCCAAGGACGAGTAGCCGCCGCGCGGCCTCCTCCCATGAAAGCCGAGATCATCTCCATCGGCACCGAGCTGCTGCTCGGTGAGATCGTCGACCTCAACTCGCCCTATCTCGCTGGCGAGCTGCCCAAGATCGGCGTCGACGTCTATCACATACAGTCCATCGGCGACAACATGGACCGGCTGCTCGACAGCCTCCGCCGGGGCATGGAGCGTTCCGACCTCGTCCTCATGACCGGCGGGCTGGGCCCCACCGACGACGACCTCACCCGCGCCGCCGTCGCCCGCCTCCTCGGCGAGGAGCTTTACGTCGATCCGGAGCTCGAGGCGCAGGTCCGCTCCTTCTTCGGTAACCGCGGCATGAACATGCCCGAGAACAACATCAAGCAGGCCATGCTCATTCCCTCCGCCTCGGCCATTTCCAACCCGATGGGCACCGCGCCCGGCTGGTGGACGCAGAAGAACGGCAAGGTGCTCGTCTCGATGCCCGGGCCGCCGCGCGAGCTGCGTCACATGTGGGAGAACGAGGTCCGTCCCCGTCTCCGCGACATGGTCGGCGGCGGCCTGCTGGTCTCGCGCACCTTGAAGATCACCGGCATCTCCGAGGGCGGCGTCGACGAGATGTGCGGCGACCTGCTCAAGGCCGCCAATCCCAGCATCGGCGTCTACTCGCGCCCCGACGGCATCCACGTCCGCATCGCGGCCAAGGCCATGAACGAGGGGGAGGCCGAGGCCCTCATCGGCCCCGTCGAGGCCGAGCTCCGCGGGCGGTTCGGCGAGCATCTCTGGGGCGTCGACGACGAGACGATGCAGGAGCACGTTGGGAAGCTGCTTGTCGAGCGCGGACTCACCCTCGCCACAATGGAGTCGCTCACCGGCGGGCTGCTCGGCGACACCATCACCAACGTCCCGGGAAGCTCGCGCTACTACCGGGGCGGCATCGTCGCCTATCAGACCGAGATGAAGATCAAGTACGGCGTCTCCCGCGAGACCATCGAGCGGCACGGGGCGGTGAGCGAAGAGACGGCGATCGAAATGGCCCAGGCGGCGCGGCGCGAGCTGGGCGCCGACGTGGGCATCGGCGTTACCGGCGTCGCCGGCCCCACCGAGCAGGAGGGCCGCCCCGTGGGCACCGCCTACATGGCCGTCGCCGACGCCGGGAAGCACGCCACGCACTACGGCAAGTACCCCGGCCGACGCGGCGACATCAAGACCCGCGTCGTCACCAACGCCCTCTTCTACACCCGCATGCTCATCCTGGGGAAGGAAGCGCCCACGTACCGGCGCTGATCATGGCCCAAGGCAGGACCGCCTTCGTCGAGGTCAACGGCGCCCGCATCCACTACGAGCTGGCCGGCGAGGGCGACGCCGTCATCTTCGTCCACGGCTTCCCCTTCGACCTCGGCATGTGGGAGCCGCAGGTCCCCGAGTTCTCCCGCCGCTTCCGCACCCTTCGCTACGACGCCCGGGGCTTCGGGCGCTCCTCGCTCCCCGGGGCCGTGCCCTACGGCCACTACCACGACCTCGCCGCCCTGATCGAGCGCTTCGACCTGGCGCCCGCCCATGTCGTCGGACTCTCCCGTGGCGGTTCCATCGTGCTCAACTTTGCCCTCACCTACCCCCGGCTCCTGCGCAAGCTCGTCCTCGCCGGCGCGTCGCCGGGACCGACCCAAGCGCATAAGCTCCACGACTCGGCCCCGAATGAGGGCTACCAGCAATTGCTCGACGTGGCGCGTGAGCAGGGCATCGACGCCGCCAAGGCCCTCTACCTCCAGTCAGGCATCTTCGCCGCGGCGCAGGACAACCCCGACGCCCTCGGCATGGTCAACCGCATGCTGGACGACTACTCCGGCTGGCACTTCGTCAACGACGATCCCCACATCGACCTCGATCCCCCGGCCCACGAGCGCCTCGCCGAGATCGCCGCCCCCACCCTCGCCATCGTCGGCGGACGCGACGTCGAGCTCTTTCACACCCTCGCGGGCATGGTGGAACGAGACGCGCCCAACGCGCGCAAGGCCGTCATCCCGGACGTTGGCCACATGGTCAACGCCGAGGCGCCCGAGGCGTTCAACCGCCTCGTCCTCGACTTCCTCGAAGCGTAGAGGTGCGCGGACGCTATAGGTCTAGCTAGACCTCTTCGCCGTCGACGTCGATGTCGAACAGGCCGTCCTGGCCGTCGTAGCCCACCGCGACGTAGTAGAGGCCCGTGCTCGCCGGTTGGTAGACGACGGTGACACTCGAACCGCTGCCGCTGGAAGTGCCGGCGATCAGGTCGCCGTTGCTGTCGTAGATTCCGACGATCTTGACCTGTGTCGCGCGGTGCTTCTCCGGGACTTCGGCGCGCTCCGAGACCACCACGGTGTACTCGTATCCCTGGTCCATCTCGACCTTGAACCAGTCCTCGTCGCGGTCGTCGCCGTTCATGTCCCCAAGGAAGCCGCCGCTCGGGCCGTAGCCGTTGTGCTTGCTGGGGGCGGTGTACAGCTTACGAAGCGTGCTCGTGTCCCCGGGCGTGTCAAGGTCGCCGTAGCCGTCGGGCCCACCGGCATAGGGGTACCTCCGCTCGCCCTCGTACATCATGCAGATGTTGTTGACGCGGACCTTGATCTGGTACGTGCCGGTGCCGCCGCTTCCTCCAACCTCGATCCGGAAGGGGCCGGGGCTGCCCCACCACCAGCCTCCCAGGCTGTTCTCCCCGTAGCCACTGTCGGAGACGTGTGGGCTGTATTTGGCCCCCTCCGTCCCTTCCACGGCCTGAACGGAGATGAGTTCGGGATCGGCGAGGGTGAGGTTGCCAGGATGGGTGTCCCGGCCCAGCATGTCGCGGCCGTCCACGCCGATGACCTCGATGATGTAGTGCCGGTAGGGATCCGGGTCGAAGGTCCAGAAGGCCTTTTCGCCCGCTTGGGTGATCTCGCCTATTTCGTCCAAGATGATGATCTCAGTGGCCAGGTTGTCGCACTCGGCGTTCGCCAGGGTGACCACCGCCGTACCGGGATCTCCAAGGACGACCCCACTGGGCAGCGGCGTCTTGAAGCCGAGCCGCACCTTCTCGCCGCTGTCCTCGACGTTGTCGTCGAAGGCGACCACGGTGAAGGACTTTTCGTCCTCTCCCTGGTTGAAGGTCAGCGTCGTTGGCGCGCCCGACCAGTCTTCGGGAACGGCGCCCGCCATCGCCTCCGCGGTCACTTCGATGACCAGCCGCGACGGGGCCGGCTGGCTTAGGTGCACGACGACCGTGGCGTCTTCGCCGCCCTCGGTGGCCATGTACATATCGGAGCTGAAATAGACCTCGGTCTCGTCGTCGATGACGGTGATGTTGACACTGCCCACGCTGATGCCGCTGTAGTCGGTGTCCGTGGAGGCCGCCGAGTGGGTGATGGTGGCCCTCTCCGCCAGCGCGTCGTCGTCCTGCTCGCCCGAAACCGTCACCGTCTGCTCGTCGTCCCAGTTGGAGTCGGTGAAGGTGAGCTCCGTCTCGTCGACGGATACGTTGGAGCTGCCCGACTTGGTGATGGTGATGACTACGTTGGCCGTGGGCTGCGAGGTCAGCACCACCGTGTAGGTGTTGCTGCTCCCCTCGTTGATCGTCAGCGAGGTCTGGGAGACCTTCACGCTCGCCCCGTCGTCGTCGTTGATGGAGATAACCGTCTCGTCGGGCGACACCGCGTCTACCCGGTCCAGCGTACTGGTGTCGAAGCTCAACTTCACCGATTCTCCGTCGTCGTCCAGGCTGTCGTCGGTGGCGATGAAGTCGACGATGACTTCGGTCTCCCCGGTCTGGAAGGTCACGTTGTTCCCCAGGGGCGTGTAGTCGTTGCTGCTCGCGTCGTCCTGCTCGGTGGTGATGAGGGGGATGATCACCTGCCGCTCGGGGTCGGCGTTCAGCTTCACCTTGACCTCGACCGTGCTCCCCTCGTTGACGGAGTAACTGTCCAGCTCGAAGCTCACCTCGACGAACGGGTCGTCGTCGTCGTCGATACGGACCGTCGCCGCGTTCGTGGCCCCCTCGCTGACTCGGTCCGGGAAGTCGCCGGTATTGAACCTGAGCAGCACCGACTCGTTGTCGTCGTCCACCTCGTCATGTTCCGCTACGAAGGTGATGGTCTTCTCTGTCTCGCCACTCTCGAAGGTCACCTCTTGGGGCACCGCGTAGTCGGAGGCGCTTGCGCCGCCCTGCTCGCTCGCCGTGATGGAAACGACGACTTGCCGCTCGGGATCGGCGTTCAGCTTCACCTTCACCGCGACCTCGTTCTCCGCGACGTTGGGGGTGCTCGTATCGTCACTCTCCGCCACGTTGTACGTCGCCTGCCCGAAGCTCACCTCGACGGGCGGGTCGTCGTCGTCGTCGATGCTGACCGTCGTCTCGGGCGTTGCTCCCACTTCGACCCGGTCCAGCGAGCTGGTGTCAAAGCCCAGCTTCACCGACTCATCATCGTCGTCCACCGTGTCGTGGACCGCGGTGAAGGTGAAGGTCTTCTCCGTCTCCCCGTCCTCGAAGGTCACGTCGGCGGGCACGGTGAAGTCCCCGTCGCTCGCCCCGCCTTGCTTCAACTTGGTGATGGGGATGATCACCCGGCGCTCGGGATCGGCGCTCAGCTTCACCGTCACCGTGACCTCGTTCTCCGCGACGTTGGTGGTGGTCGGATCGTCGCTCTCCGCAACTGAGTAGTCGGCTAGCTCGAAGTACACCGCCACGTGAGGGTCGTCGTCATCGTCAATGCTGACCGTCGTCTCGGCCGGGCTGCCATCGCTGACCCGGTCCAGCGAGCTGGTGTCGAAGCCCAGCTTCACCGACTCATCGTCGTCGTCCACCGTGTCCTCGACCGCGGTGAAGGTGAAGGTCTTTTCCGTCTCTCCGTCCTCGAAGGTCACGTTGGCGGGCACGGTGAAGTCCCCGTCGATCGCCCCGCCTTGCTTGGCCTTGGTGATGGGGATGATGACCTGCCGCTCAGGGTCGGCGCTCAGCTTCACCGTCACCGTGAGGTCGTCGCCCTCGTTGACGCTGTAGGCGTCGAGCTCGAAGCTGACCTCAACGGGCGGCACGTCGTCGTCGTTGATGGAGATCGTCGTTTCGACCACGGTCCCATCGCTGACGCTGTCTAACTCACTGGTGTCCAAGGCCAGCTTCACCGACTCGCCGTCGTCGTCGATCGTGTCCTGTTCGGCGGCAAATGCGAACACGTGCTCAGTCTCGCCGTTGTTGAAGCCGACGACCGTGGGCAACGTCAAATAGTCATCCCTGGTCGCACCGTCCTGATCGGTTTTCACGATGGGAATGATCAGGTACCGCTCAGGGTCCACATCCAGGGTCACCTTGATTGTCACCGTGCCGCCTTCGTCGACTTCGTAGTTGGCCTCAGCGAAGCTCACCGTGACCGGCACATCCTCGTCGTCGATGGTCGTCACCTTGACGCTCCCGGCGGCGAAGTTGTTGTAGTCGGTGTCCGTGGAGGCAACGGTGTGGGTGATCGTGCCTTCGTCGTCGAGGTGGTCATCGTCCTGGTCGGCGGTGACGATGACCGTCTGCTCCTGGTTCCAGTCGGAGTCGGTGAAGGTAAGGGGCGTGGTGGCGTCAACAGATATATCGGGGCCGCTGGGCACGTTGACGGTTACCGTGACGTCGGCCGTGGGCTGGGAGGTCAGCACCACGGTGTAGGTGTCGGTGAGACCCTCTTCGATGGTGAGGCTGGGGGGCTCGATGGTGACGCCGGCGCCGTCGTCGTCGTTGATGCTGACCGTTGTCTGGGCGATGGTCCCGACACTGATGCGGCTCGGCAGGTCGGAGCCGAAGCTCAGCCTCACCGACTCCCCGTCGTCATTGAGCGTGTCCTGCGCCGCGGTGAAGGTGAACGTCTCCTCCGTGTCGCCGCTCGCGAAGGTCAGGGTCTCGGGCACGCCCGAGTAGTCGGCGGGGCTGTTCACGCCACCCTGATCGCTCTTGGTGAGGCGGATCTCCACCCGGCGCTCGGGATCGGCGCTGAGCGTCACCGTCACCTCCACCGTGTCCCCCTCGGCGACAGAGTAGGCAGCCTTGCCGAAGTTCACCTTGACGAACGGGTTATCGTCGTCGTTGATATCGATCGTGGCCTCGCCGTTGGTCCCCTCCGTCACCGCGTTGGGGAGGGTGCCGAAGCCCAGCTTCACCGACTCGTCGTCGTCGTCCACCGTGTCCTGGCGCGCGGTGAAGTTGAAGAACTTTTCCGTCTCCCCGCTCAGGAAGACCACGTTGCGGGGCACCCCCGAATAGTCGGAGCCGGTCGCGCCGTCCTGTTCCACCTTGTTGATAGGGATGACCACGCGGCGCTCGGGGTCTTCGCTGAGGCTGACCTCAACCCTCACGAGGTCGCCCTCGTCAACGAAGTAGGTGGCCTGCTCGAAGGTCACCGTCACCGGCACGTCCTCATCGTCGATGACGTCCACCTCGACGCTGCCCACGCTGATGCCGTTGTAGTCGCCGTCCGTGGAGCTAGCGGTGTGGGAGATGGTGGCGGACTCGTCGAGGTGGTCGGCATCGTCGTGGGCCGCCGTTACTCTCACCGTCTGCCTGTGGCCCCAATCGGAGTTGGTGAAGGTGAGCGTCGTTTCGTCGGTCGAGACGTCGGAACTGCCGGTCCTGGAGATGGTGATGACGACGTTGGCCGTGGGCTGGGAGTTCAGCACTACCGTATAGTCCCGGCTTCCGCCTTCGTTGATCGTGAGCGTCGTGGGGGAAACGATCACACCGGCGCCGTCGTCGTCGTTGATGCTGACGGTCGCCGTGGCGGTAGTCCCTTCGCTGACCTCGTCCAACTGACTGGTGTCGAAGCCCAAGGCAACCGACTCTCCGTCATCATCCAGCTTGTCCTGGTACGCGGAGAAGATGAAGGTTCTCTCCGTCTGCCCGCTCCTGAACGTCACGTCCTCGGGGACGCCGGAATAGTCGTCGCTGCTCGCGTCCCCCTGCTCGGTCTTGGTGATGGGGATGACGACCTCTCGCTCAGGGTCCTTGTCGAGCGTCACCGTGACCCTGACCGTGTCTCCCTCGTTCACCGAGTAAGTGGCGGACTTGAAGTTCACCTCGACCGGCACTTCCTCGTCGTCGATCACTTTCACGCTGAGGCTGCGCACGCGGACGCCGTCGTAGTCGGCGTCGGTGGAGCTAGCCGTGTGCGAGATGGTGGCGGTCTCGTCGAGGTAGTCGTCGTCCTGCTCGGTGGAGACGGTGACCGTCTGCGGGGCGTCCCAAGTGGAGTCGGTAAAGGTGAGCGTCGTCTCGTCTACAGATACGTCGGCGTCGGTTGGCGTGCCGACCGTGACGACGACGTCGGCGGTGGGCTGGGAATTCAACCTCACGGTGTAGGTGTCTTCTTCACCCTCGTCGATGGTCAAACTGCTTGGGGAGACCCGCACGCCGACGCCATCGTTGTCGGTGATTTTGACCATCGCCTGGTTGTTGGGGCCCAAGGTCACCGCGTCGGGCAGCGGTGAGCCGATCCCCAGCGCGACCGCCTCTTCGTCGTCGTCCAGCATGTCCTCGGTCGCCGCGAAGTCGAAGGTCTGCTCTGTCTCCCCGCTCTCGAAGATCACCTGGGTCGGTATACCCGAGTAGTCGGAAGGAGTGATGCCGCCGTACTGGGTCTGGGTGATGGGGATCACCACTTGGCGCCCGGGGTCGCCATCGAGCATGACCTTCACCGACACCCGGCTCCCCTCCTCGACGGCGTAGGTGGTCTGCTCGAAGCTCACCGCTACCTCTCTGATAGCCTCCGGGCCGTCGTCGTCGATGACGGAGATGGTGGTCGCCTTGATGGTGCCGGCGGAGACCGCGTTGGGAAGCTCTCCCAGGTCCAGCCGCAGCGACTCATCGTCGTCGTCCGAGACGTCCTGCGCCGCGGTGAAGGTGAAGGAGCTCGACGTCTCCCCGCTCTCGAAGGTGACGCTGGACGGCACGCCCGAATAGTCGGCGGACGTCAAGCCACCCTGTTCGGTCGCGGTAATGGGGACCACCACCTGCCGCTCCGGGTCCGCGCTGAGCGTCACCCTCACCACCACGGCGTTGCCTTCGACAAACCGAGTAGCCGGTCCGTTCGAAGCTCACCGTCACGGATACCGGTGCTGTCGGTGCTGCCTCGGGGACTCGGGCGATTATCGTGGCATCATCGTCGACTATGGTGACGATGGTCTCGTCGTTCGTGCCGCCGAGGACCGCCGTCGGGAGGGTCCCGAAGTCCAGCTTCACCGACTCTTCATCGTCGTCCGCCTCATCCTGGACGGCCGTGAAGGTGAAGGACTGCTCGGTCTCCCCGCTCTCGAAGGTTACGTTCGACGGTACGCCTGAGTAGTCCGCGGACGTCATCCCGTTCTGCTCGACCGTCTCGATGGGAATGACCACCTGGCGCTCGGGGTCTTTGTCGAGGTTCACCTTGATGGTGACCATGCTCCCCTCGGTGACCCTGTAGCTGTCCCGTTCGAAACTCGCCTTCACCCGTACGTCGTCGCTGTCAAGGACGTGCACGTTGACGGCGGCCACGGCCTTGCCGCTGTAGTCGCTTCCCGCCGCCGTAACCGCGTGGGTGATCGTGGCGGTGTCGTCGGTCCCGTCGAAGTCCTGGGCGGTCGAAACCATCACCGTTTGCGCCGTTTCCCAGTTGGACGCGGTGAAGATGAGCGCGCGTTTGTCGACGGTTACGTCCGGGTTGTCCGGCGCCGTGACCGAGACGGTCACGTTCGCTGCCGGTTGCGAGGCCAGCACCACCGTATAGGGCTTGCTCAGGCCCTCGGCGACAGTCAGCGTGGTCGGGGAGACCGTTATTCCGGCGCCGTCGTCATCAATGATGGTGACGGTGGCCTCGTTCGCCGGGCCCTCACTGACGCCGTTGGGCAGCGACGCGCCAAAGGCCAGCTTGACCGACTCGCCGTCGTTCTCTCCGTCGTCGTCGATGCTGTCCTGGACCGCGGTGAAGGTGAAGGACTGCTCCGTTTCCCCGCTCTCGAAGGTCACGCTCTCGGGCACGCCGGAGTAGTCGGCGCTGCTCGCGCCGTCCTGTTCGCTCGCCGTGATGGGAACCACGACGTGCCGCTCTGGGTCCGCGCTCAGGGTGATCGTCACGTCGACCTCGTCGCCTTCCGCAAGCGTGTAGGTGGCGGACTTGAAGCTCACCATCACGGACGGCACGTCATCGTCGTTGATGGAAACGGCCGTTTCGCTCGTGGCGCCGACGGTGACCGCGTTGGGCAGGCTCCCGAAACCGATCGTCACCGACTCATCGTCGTCGTCCACCATGTCCTGGACCGCGGTAAAGGTGAAGGTCTTCTCCCTCTCTCCGCTCTCGAAGGTCACGGTCTCGGGCACGCCCGTATAGTCGGCGGCGGTGACCCCGCCCCGCTCGCTCTTGGTGAGGGGAATGACCACCTGCCGCTCTGGGTCCGCGCTCAGCGTGACCTTCACGGTCGTTGCGCTTCCCTCGGCGACGACATGGGCGGCTTGATCGAAGGAGACGGTGACCGGCGCGTCCTCATCGTCGATGACGGTCACGCCCACGCTGGCCATGCGGATGCCGTCGTAGTCGCCGTCGTCGGAGTTGACCGCATGGGCGATCGTGGCGCTCTCGTCCAGGTGGTCGTCGTCTTGGGCGGCGGACACCGTCACGGTCTGTTCGTCATCCCAGTTGGACGCGGTGAAGGTCAGGCTGCTCGTGTTCACCGACACGCCGGAGCCGCCGGAAGTCGCGAGGGTGACCGTGACGTCGGCCGTCGGCTGGGAGGCCAGCACCACCGTGTAGGTCGTACTGCCTCCCTCATCAACGGTCAGCGCGGTCTCGGACACGACAACGCCGACGCCGTCATCGTCGTTGATGAACACGTCGGTCTCGTCGGTATCCCCTTCATTCACACCCGTGGGCAGGCTGCCGAAGGCCAACGAGACCGACTCACCGTCGTCGTCCACGGTGTCTTGCGCGGCAGTCAGGGTGAAGGTCTTCTCCGTTTCCCAGCTCGCGAAGGTCACGGAGGCGGGTACGCCAGAGTAGTCCGAATCGCTCACGCCGCCCTCTTCGGTCGTGGTGATCGGGACCACCACCTCTCGTCCCGGGACGACGTCGAGCGTCACCGTGACGGTGACGCTTTGTCCCTCGGCGACGGCGTAGGAGCTTTGCTCGAAGCTGACCGCGACCCATGGGCCATCCTCGGACAAAGCAAAAGGCAAGGCCGCCGCGATCCCAATCACACCCAGCGCAGCAAAGCCCAGCACACGACTCTTGAGAGTGAGCAGGCTAAACATCCACGTTTTATTGTAACCAAATATTGAACCTAGTTCAAAACCAGCACAAATTCGTCACATCTCTTTCCTAACGGCACACCTTTTTCTCACAAGAGGACACCGGGGGCCGATTCCCCCAAGAAAGGCCTCCCACGCGTGCGGCGCGCACGCTCAGTTAACGCGCAACAGGCATAACGGCCAGGATGAGACAGCCCGAAGAGGAAGGGCGAGAGGAAGAAAGGGCTTACCGTCGGGCCGTTCTACACCGTCAGACGGCGGTAAAGCTGCGGTAGCCGCTCCGGCAGCGTGTGGATGTCGGCGACGACCTCGTAGCCCATGTCGCCGCCCATCATCGTCTTCAGGTAGTCGTGGCCGGCCCGGTCGACGGTGAGGCAGAACGGTGTGATACCCAAGCGCCGCGCTTCGAGCAGCGCCATGCGCGTGTCGTGGACCGCGTACTCTTTCTCCACGCCCTCGCGGCTGTAGCCCCGGTCCTGCGGCCGGCCATCACTGAGCAGGAAGAGCACCTTGGTGCGAGCCTCGTGGTCGTCGAGCTTGCTGACCGCGTGCCGGATCGCCGGCCCCATGCGCGTGGCGTGCATCGGCGTGATCTTGTCGAGGCGGCGCTTCACGTTCTCACCGAAGGTTTCCGCGATGTCCTTGACCACGTAGAACTCGACGTTTTCGCGACCGTAGCCGGAGAAGCCGTAGATGCCGTACTGATCGCCGATGGCCTCCAGCGCCTTGATGAGCAGCACCGTGCTCTCTTTCTCGATGTCGATGATCCGCTTGTAGGTGCGGCGGCTCATCTCCTCGCGGCGGGTGCGGAGCCACGTCATGTAATCGCGCGGGTCGTCGGGGAAGTCCCACGAGTCGAACTGCCGGCGCGTCTCATCGACGGCCTCGGCGGTCGAGGCGCTCATGTCGAGCAGGAAGCTCACCGCGACATCGCGCTCGATTTTGTTGCGTCGCCAGTAGATCTTGTCCGTCGGCGTGTCGCCCGCGCGGGCTTGGATCATGGCCTCGACGACCAGGTCGAAGTCGTACTCCTCCCCGTCGGGAAGGTGCTTGACCCTCCGCAGCTGCTCCGGCGCCAGCGACTCGAACTGCTTCTTGATGCGCGAGACGAGTCCATAGTGCGCCCGCAGCGTTCGCTCGAAGAAGTCGACAGTGCCCTCATCCATGCGCTTCTCGCGCACCGCGCACCAGCGGGGCTTGTAGTCCCCGGCCCGGAAGTCCCACTCGTCGTAGAGGAACGTCTCGGCTTCGCTCGCCAGCGGGGCGTCGTCGTCCTCGCTGTGCTGGAACTGCGTCCCCTGCTTCGACTTGGCCTGCTGTTGCCGCGCCGCCTCGTTGATCAGGTTGTCGACGAACTGGCTCGACGACTGCGGCAGGTCGCCCTCTTGCGCCTCCGCGACCTCGATCTCGGCCGACTTTTCGAGCAGTTGTCGCAAGTCTTCCTCGGAGAGCCCCGTGATCTCCATCGGGTTCTGCGCCTTCGAGCGCTCGTTCTTGAGGTTGTCGAACGCCTGCACGAGCTCGGGCTTGAACTCGCCGCGGAAGTCCACCATCTGGGGACTCTTGTATTCCTGCTCGTCGCCGTCGGGCTGGCCCTCGCCCGAGGCGCCCTCCATGAGGTCTTGCAGCATTTGGTCGAGGTCGCCCTCGTCGCCGTCCTGGCCCATCTCGTCCATGCTGCGTTCTTCGCCGCTTTCGGGGTCGGCCTCGACGTTGGGCACCGTGCTCAGCAGGTCGTAGATGCGGATCGTCGCCTCCGCCGTGTCTTCGACCGTCCGTTCCTCGTGTTGCATCGTCCGCACCAGCACCGCCAGAGCGTCGAGATACTCCGAGATCTCGGCCGGCGTCTTGACCGTCCCCGTCTCCTCCAGGCTCAGCCGGACCAGCACCTCCATCGCCGCCTCCCGCAGCGGCAAGCTGTCCGGTTCCGGGCGCGAGCGCAGCGACTCGCGCTGCACCCGGCTGTAGCTCTCGCCGATGCCGGCGTACTCGTACTTCACCCGGTGGTCGATACGCCCGTCTTCGACGAGCATGAAGATGTCCGAGGCCAACTTCCGGTCGCTGAACAGATCGAAGAACCGCTCCAGGTCGATCCGCGCGCCGCCGTCGCCGTCGCGCTTGCCCAGGACGGCCCGCTGCTCCTCGGCGGCGAAGACCGTGGACGGCTTGTCGAACTGGAAGCCGAAGCTCCCGAACTCCAGGTGTGCTACCTGGTGGGTCGCGATGACCTTGAACCACGCGAAGTTCTCGTCCTTCGTGGTGTACCGCTCCACAAACGTAGGGAGGAAGATGTTGTCGCCCTCCGTCGTGGCATAGTCAGAAGACGTCCAACCGATCCCCTTGCCCTGCAGCTCGTCGGTGGGCCGCAGCTCGACCCGTTGGCCCGCGAGCGCGCGGCAATACATGGTGAGGACTTCGTTCACCCGCGCCAGATCGAGCCCCGATGAGAGGTCTTCGATGGCCCGCTCCGCGCGGCCCGATTCGAGGCGGAAGAAGGCGAGGCCGCCGTCCTCGTTCTCGTCGAGGACGCGCAGCCCCGCATTGAACCAGCCCTCCAGCCGCTCGCCGCGCAGCCGGTTCATCACCACCGGCGCGTTCTTGACGAACTCTCCCACCGCGGCAGCCGAGTGGTCGGCGAGCCGGTCGGCCATGTCGAGGAGCGGACCGTGCCAGTCCGGGTGCACCTCGCCAAGAGCGGCGGAGGCTTCCACGAGGAACGTGATCGTGTTGCCCGCCCCCTGCTGCGAGAGCTGCTGCGCCAAATCGAGGAAGCGTCCGCGCTGGCGGGGCTCCACGCGCTCGATGATCTTCGGGCCGTTCTCGAAATACGGCTTGACGTCGCGCCAGTTCCCGCGCACCAGCACCGAGCCCAGGTTCAGGAAGCTGACACGGTCGCCGGGGTCGATCTTGGGAAAGACGCCGCTCGCCAGCGCGAGGCACTCGTTCGCCAGGTCGTACGACTTCTGGGCCAGGCTGTCGATAAAGTCGACGAGGTCTTCAAGTTCCTGGAGGGTGAGCGCGCCCAGCAGCCGCGGGCTCGCCTCGAAGTAGGTCGAGGCCAGGGAGCTCGACTTCCACGTTCCCTTGTAGAGCCGCTTGCCGACGCCGGCCCAGCGCCCCAACTCCGAGCCTCGCACGTAGGGAATCACCTCGGGCGTGGCGCGGAAGAAGGACGATGAGATGACCGGCGAGTCGGACGACAGCGCTCGGCCCCACCGGGCCCACTCCATCACCTCGGGGAATTCGAGCGCCTGCACCACGCGCGGTGTCGACTTGAAGTACTCGGTCGCCGCTTCCCAGGATCGGAAGGTGTGCTGCGCCAGCGAGACGCCCTCCGCCGCCCACGCTTGGTAGTCGTCGGCGCCGAGGTGCTTGCGGGCCGCTTCCTCGGCGCCGCGGAACTCGGTGACCACGGACACGGGGAATCGCTGCAGTTGCGATTCGAACGTGGCGGGGTCGTAAGCCTTATCCGTCACGGAAGCACTTCCATCGCCGGACTCTCGTCCTCACTGGAGCGGCGGCCGGGGAGCGAAACGTCGCCCGCCGCCGGGCCTAGGGGAAGATGCTCGAGACGACCTCTTCGATGCTGCGCTGCACCTCGTGGTCGTCGGTCAGCCCCCACACCACCGCCGCCTGACAGGCACGGCGAGCCGGAATGCCCCCCGCGATCAGCCGGCCCGCGTAGATGAGCAGGCGCGTGCTCACGCCTTCGTGCAGGCCGTGGTCCTTGAGGTGCCGCACCTTCTCACCCAGCTTGGCGAGATTCATCGCCACCTCGGGCCCCACGCCGGCCTCGTGCTCGATCACCTGCGTCTCGATTTCTCTGGGGGAGTAGTCGAACTCGAGCGAGATGAACCGCTGGCGCGTGCTGTGCTTCAAGTCCTTCAGCGCGCTCTGGTAGCCAGGGTTGTACGACATCACCAGCAGGAATTGGTCGCTGGCCTCCAGGATCTCGCCGCGCTTCTCCACGGGCAGCAGGCGCCGGTGGTCGGTCAGCGGGTGGATGAGCACCGTCGTGTCCTTCCGCGCCTCGACGATCTCGTCGAGGTAGCAGATGGCCCCGGCCTTCACCGCCCGGCTCAGCGGGCCGTCGATCCACTTCGTCTCCTGCCCCTCCAAGAGATAGCGGCCCACCAGGTCGCTGGATGTCAAGTCCTCGTGGCAGGCAATGGTGACCAGGGGCAGCCCCTTGCCCGTCCCATTCTTCGAGGCCGCCTTGCCGCGCTTCCTGCCTTTTACGAGGGGCCGGCCCAGCCGCCAAGACATGTACTCCACGAACCGCGTCTTGCCGCAGCCCGTCGGCCCCTTCAGCAGCACCGGGATCTTGGTCTTGTAGGCCGCCTCGAATACCTCCACTTCGTCGTTGACCGGCAGATAGAAGGGCTCCTCTTCGAGGAGGTACTCTTCGATGATGTAGTGGCGATAGAGCGTCTGCTCTCTGCCTGTTGTGGCCATGTCCCCTACTTCCTTATCCGCACCGGCGGTACGGCTAGGCCGCGACGCGCGCCTCGAAGGCCGCCCGCACCCGCTCCCGCACCTCGTCCAACGTGGCGTCCGTGTCGATTACCACGTCGGCATAGCTCTGGCGCTCCTCCGCCGGCATCTGCGACGCCATCCGCGAGCGCACCTGCTCTTCTTCCCAGCCATTCCGCGCCATCACCCGCTGCACCACCACGTCCTCCGGCGCCGCCGTCACCCAGACCTCGTCGACCAGCGACGTCCACTTCGCCTCGATCAGGATCGCAGCGTCCACCACCACCACCCGCTTCCCCTCACCGCGAAAAGCCTCGATCCGGTCGTTCATGATGTCGCGCATGCGGGGATGCACAATGCTGTTGAGTTTTTCCAGGTTCGCGGGGTCGCTGAAGACGATGGCGCCGAGCTTCTTGCGGTCGATCTCCCGGTTGGGTTGGAGCAGGTCTTCGCCCCAGGTGTCGATCAAGTCTCGCCACGCCGGCATATCCGGCAAGTACGTTACGTGACCGACCTTGTCGGCGTCGATGACCTCGGCGCCTAGCTCTTCGAGAAAACCGGATACGGTGGTCTTGCCGCTGCCAATTCCGCCGGTCAGACCGATCACGAGCATGCGACGCCGACCCTCGTTCCCTTCTGGTATCCCCGCCGTAGGCAGTCTCGCATTTTAGCAGCGCCCCTTCTGAGGGGTCAAGGAAACCGCACCTTTCCCCGGCCAACGGCGGGCGGCGGCGCGAGGGCTCCCTCGGAGGCGCGGCGCGGTATACTGAGGGCGTAGCCCCAGGGAGCCGTGAGGCCCGTAGGACAGGAGCAAGCGTGACCGTCCTTCCCTTGCAATACGCCCCGGAGTCGGTGCTCCGCCGGAAGGCGAAGCGCGTCGCCAAGATCGACGCCAAGGTCCAGCGCCTGATCGACGACCTGATCGAGACGATGTACGCGGAGGACGGCATCGGCCTCGCCGCCAATCAAGTCGGCGTCCCCCTACGCGTCCTCGTCATGGGCATCCCCTATAAGGACCCCGACACCGAAGAGGTCTACCGCGAGGAATACGTCCTCGTGAACCCCGAGTTCGTCAAGAAGGGGGGCGAGCGGCTCGTATCCGAGGGCTGCCTCAGCATCCCCGGCTACCGGGGCCAGCTCACCCGCGCCGAGTGGGTCAAGGTCAAGGGCCTCGACCGCGACGGCAAACCGGTGCGCCTCAAGGCCGATGGCATCATGGCCCAAGCCCTCGAACACGAGATCGACCACCTCGACGGCATCCTCTACGTCGACCGCATGAAAGAGCAGGGCACGCTCGACACCCTCGCCCCCATCGAGCAGGAGGAGTCCGAGGAGTCGGAAGCCCTGCGCGAAGTCTCAGGCGAAGTGCCCGCGGCCTAGCGGGCCGGGGGACGCCCCGCCCATGTCCATTGCAGCAATCCTCAACGCCGCGCGCCGCGCGTTGGGCGAGCGCCACGCCTCCGCGTGGGTCGCCGGCGGCGCGGTCCGCGACGCCCTCCTCGGCCGCGAGCCCGCCGACCTCGACCTCGCCGTCGACGTCGACGACGTTGGCGAGCTGGCCCGCGCCGTCGCCGAAGCCTCCGGGGCCTCCGCCGTCGCCCTCGACGCCGAACGCGGCATCCACCGCATCGTCTCCCGCGACGACGGCTCGTCCGTCGACCTGACCCTCGCCGCGGAAGGCATCGGCCCCGACCTGCTCCGGCGCGACTTCACCATCAATGCCATGGCGCTGCCTCTGCAGCTCTGGCCCAACGCCGCGGCGCCCCTCGTCGTCGATCCCGCCGGCGGGCTGGACGACCTGCGAGCAAAGCGCCTCCGGGCCGTCAGCGAGGAAGGCCTCGCCGCCGATCCGGTGCGCATGGTGCGGGCAGTCCGTCTCTGCGCCGAGCTCGGCCTCGAACTCGAATCCCAGACGGCGGCGTGGATCACCTCCGGCGCGGCGCGCATCGCGTCGAGCGCGCCGGAGCGCGTGCGGGACGAGCTCGTCCGGCTCATACGCCCGCCCGGCGCGGCGCGCCATCTGCGCCTCCTCGACCGCCTCGGCCTGCTGACCCAAATCATCCCCGAGCTCGAAGCGGCGCGCGAAACCACCCAACCCAAGGAGCACTACTGGAACGTCCTCGAACACTCGATAGAAGCCGTCGGCAAGGTCCAAGGCGTCCTCCGCGTCGAAGCGCTCGACCCCGAACCCGAACCGGCCGTCCCCTGGGACTCCCGCGACGACGACCACGCCGCCGAGCCCGTCGGCGGCGGCCGGACGAGAGCCGACGCCCTCCGCCTCGCCGCCCTCCTGCACGACGTGGCCAAGCCCGCCTGCAAGACCGTCGAGGCCGATGGGCGCATCCGCTTCCTGGGCCATGCCAAGGAGGGCGCGGTCATGACCGAACAGGTCATGGAGCGGCTCCGCTTCTCGAACCGCGAGCGGCGCTTGGTCGCCGCGATGGTCCGGGAGCATCTGCGGCCCGGGATGATCACTCGCGAGCCGGGCGGCCCGAGCCGGCGGGCGCTCCACCGCTATTTCCGCGACGCCGGCGACGCGGCCGTCGACACGCTCTACCTCAGCTTCGCCGACTACCTCGCGGCGCGAGGCCCGCGGTTCGACCCGGCCGACTGGGCCGCCTACGCCGAAAGGATTCATGGTATCCTTGTCGCCTACTATTCGAGAGAGAGCGAGGCCACCGCTCCCCGGCTCGTCGACGGCCACGACCTCATGGGAGCGCTCGGCCTCGAACCCGGCCCGATCGTCGGTCGGCTTATGGAAACCCTGAGAGAAGCGCAAGCCGCCGGAGAGATCGAGACTCGGCCTCAAGCCATCGCCCTCGCCGGTAAGCTGCTCGCCGAGGGCTCCGCGGCTAGCTCCCCAAAGCGCCCCCAAAGGAGCCGGCGTGCGGATTAGTCGAAACCGCATCTTCCTTGCGATCATCGTCGTCGTCTTCACGCTGGCGATCCTGTCTCTGGTTTTCCGCACCGTCAACATCGGCGGCTTCGAGCGCGGCTCGGACGAGGGCCCGCTCGGCCTGCGGCTCGGCCTCGACCTGCAGGGCGGCACGCTGCTCATCTATCGCGCCGACGACCCCAACGTCACGGCCGACCAGATCGAGGGCGTCGTCGACGTCATCAGCCGCCGCGTCAACGCTTTCGGCGTGACCGAACCCCTGATCCAGCAGAGCGGCAGCAACGAGATCATCATCCAGCTCGCCGGCATCACCGACGTCGGCGAGGCCATCGATCTCATTGGCGGCACCGCCCAACTCGACTTCCGCGAATGCCTCGACCCGCAGTGCTCGCAGAACCAGCCCGCCCTCGCCGAAGGCAACGGCGGCGTTACCAAGCACCTCACCGGCGAGTTCCTGCGTCCGACCTCAGCCGTGGTTTCCGACCCCACAACAGGGCTCCCCGTGGTGACGTTCGACTTCAATGGCGAAGGCTCGCGCATGTTCGAGCAGATCACCCGGCGCAACATCGGCCAGCCTTTGGGTATCTTCCTCGACGACGGCCTGATCTCTAGCCCAACGGTCCAGGCCGTCATCGCCGGCAGTGGGCGCATCACCGGCCTCACGCGCGGCGACGCCCGGATCCTCGCCATTCAGCTGAACGGCGGCGCGCTGCCGGTGAGCATCAGCGTGGTGCGGCAAGACGAAGTCTCCGCAACCTTGGGCGAGGACTCCCTGAACAGGAGCTACGCCGCCGCCGCAATCGGGCTGGGGCTGGTGATGCTCTTCATGCTGCTCTACTACCGGCTGCTCGGGCTGATCGCGGTAGCCGCCCTGGTCTTGTACACCGTGTTGATCTTGGCCGCCTTCAAGATCGTGGGGGTCACCCTGACGCTATCCGGCCTCTCCGCCTTCGTCGTCTCCGTCGGTATGGCCGTGGACGCCAACGTCATCATCTTCGAGCGTATGCGCGAGGAGCTGCGCGCGGGCCGCACGCTGGGCGCGGCCATCGAGGCCGGCTTCGACCGCGCCTGGTCGGCCATCCGGGACAGCCAGATCACCACCTTCATCGTCATGCTCATCCTCTGGTGGTTCGGCGACCAACTCGGCGAGCCGCGCGTGATCGGCTTCGCCATCACCCTCATGCTCGCGATCATCGCCAGCGTCTTCACCGCCTTCGTCGTAACCCGGACCATTCTTCGCATGCTCGTCGGCATGCCGTTCTCGGGCAATACCAGGCTCTTCGCCGACATTCGCGAGACGCAACGCACCACGCCGGCGGTGAGTTGAGCCGATGCCGCGAGACGCAACACCGAAAGACTTGAAAGTACGAGAGGCATAAGGGCAGGACGGAACCCACCGTGTTCGAATTTGTAGCCAACCGGCGGCTCGCCTTCCTGTTTACCGGGCTCGTCATCGCCGCGTGTGTGGTCGCGCTCGTCGCGCCGCCGCGGCTGCCATTCGGCCTCGAGTTCTCCAGCGGCACCTCGCTGACCGTCGAGTTTGAGCAGCCCGTCGCCCTTGAAGACGTCCGGGCGCGCCTCGCCGAGATCGGCCACGGCGACGCCTCGGTGCAAGCCCTGAACGAAACCACCTTCTTCATTCGCACCGAATTCGTCGAGGAAGACCTGCTGACCCGGCTCACCGACGCCTTCGGTCCGCTGACGCCCACCGGCTTCGAACGGGCCACCGACATGGCGGAGACGGTGCGCTTCGTGGACACGGTCGCGGCGGAGGACGTGCTGGCGGCCTTCGGCGACGAACCCGCCGAGGGCAGCCGCGTCGAGGTCGCGGGCGCCGACCGCTTCCTTGTCGCCGCTCCCGGCGCAGGCGAAGACCAGCTGGCCGAGCTCGCCGCCGCATGGGAGTCGATCGGGACGGTGACCCGCACCTCGTTCGACGAGAACAGTTTCGCCGAAGTGATGACCTTCCCCGAGGACACCGTTCTCACCCAAGGGGAAATCGATACGATCGTCGCCGGCCTTGGCCTTGCCGAGAAGGTGACGGCCGTCATCGAGGACTCCACCACCCTCTTCGTTGCCGCACAGGCACCCGGACCGGACGACGTGACCGCCTTTGTCGACACGTTGACCGGCCGCTTCGGCGAGGCCGAGCGCACCCCAATCGACCTCGAGCAAGACCCGCTCTTTATTCTGGAATTCGCCGGCACGGTGACTCTTGACGAGATCCTTGAAGCGCTCGTCGTCTTGCCCGTCAACGCAGCCGCGGGCAGCGGCGTGACGGTTACCCAGCAGGAGGGTGGCGACTTCTTGCTCCAAGGAGAGGAGCTGGCCGCCAACGCCGACATCGTCGCCGCCGACATCGAGAACGCCGTCGGATCGATCGAGTGGCGCGGCTTCGGTGGTGAGGATGACCTGCTCTTCTCGCTCGATCTCGGCACGCCGGTCATCACATCCTTCGACTTCGAAAACGAGGTCGGTGCCCAGGGGCGGGCCGAACTCACCTCGTCGCAGGTGAGCGAGAACCGCTTCGGCAGCGTTGATGCCGCCATCACCGAAGAGGAGCTGGCGGACCTCGTTGAAGGGCTGGAGCTCCGCTTCGGGCTTGCCGACGTCACCACGTTCGACCCGGCGGACGACCTCGCTCTGGCCCTCACGTTCCCTGAAGAGGCATCTGTCGATCTCGACACGCTGCGGGCCGAGATCAGCCTGCTCGGCCTCGACGAGGATGTTGCCGCGATAGAGACCGAAGGGAGCTTCGTCCTGCTGGGCGAAGCCTTCTCTGAAGACACGCGGCAGCAGCTCCTCGACGACCTCACAACCCGTTTCGGCGAGTTCGCGCAGGAGCCCGTCGCGGTGAATCCGGGGGCGGCCTTCATCGTCGACTTCGGCGCCGGCTACGGTCCCAGCGACATCGCGGAGGCCGTCGACGGCGCGAGCGACGGCGCGGCTTCGAGCGTTTTTCGCCCCTCAGCGGGCTCCTACGCGGTCTTCGGCCATGATGCGGCGGACCTCAACGAGAGTATCGTGGCCGCGGTCGAGGAGGCGTTGGGGCGCGCGGAGACCGGTCCGATCGACCCGGCCGAGGAGGGCTTGTTCACCGTCCGGCTCACCGACGCCGAGCAGTCCGTCCAAGCGGTGCGGAACCTGCTCATCATTCAGCAGGACGGGCCGGACGAGGACGGTCTGGTCGAGTTCTTCATCGGGGGCAACCGGTTGAGCTCTGAGCAGCAGGGGTTGATTCTCTCCACCCTGCAGAGCGAGTTCGGCGAGATCGTCTCCACTCCCTTTAGCCACACCACCCACGTGGCGCAGACGCTCGTTTTCGAGCGCCCCGTCTCTCCCGAGGCGGTGGTGAACGAGCTCGACGACGTGGGGTACGTCGACCTGACGGCCGAGGCACGGGGCAACGGCATCTTCATCCGGGGCAGCCGCGCCGAGTCCGACGGACGCAGCGTGCTGCTCACCGCGCTGGGGAGCCTCGCGCCCATCAACACCGAGGCGGTCGACTTCACCTCGGTCGATGCCGAGATCGCCAAGCGCAGCATCCTGAATACCTTCTGGGCCGTGCTGGCGGGTACCGTGGGCATCCTGCTCTACATCTGGTGGGCCTTCCGGCGCATCCCGCGCTCCTACCGCTACGGCTTCGCCGCCATCGTGGGGCTGAGCCACGACGTGTTGATCGTGCTCGGGGTCTTCGGGCTGCTGGCGAAGTTCACCGGGGTGGAAGTCAACTCCCTCATGATCGTGGGCGTCCTGGCGGTGATCGGCTACAGCGTGAACAACACCATCGTGGTCTTCGACCGCATCCGCGAGAACGTGATGAAGAGTCCGGGCCGCCCGTTCGAGACCTCGGTCAACGTCAGCCTGAACGAGACGCTGACGCGGAATCTCAACACCACGCTGACCACCGCCGCCGCCATCCTCGCCGTCCTCCTCTTCGGCGGCGAGACAATCCGCGACTTCATGGGCGTCCTGCTCACCGGCGTGATCGCGGGCGCGTACAGCTCCCTGATGCTCGCGCCGAATATCCTCGTGGCCGCGGAGAAGGGCGAGCTGCCCAAGCTCCGCATCCCCTTCCGCTCGCGCCGCACCGCAACCGCCTGACCCGTATCCGGGAGCGCTTTAAACCTCCCTCCCCCTGGGAGGGACTGAGGGCGGGCACTGCTCCCTCCTCAGCCCTCGGCTACGAAGTTGCTCCACGGGCGGCATAATGCAGCCAACGCGCTCCGGCCTGCGGCGGTGGGGG
Organism: Dehalococcoidia bacterium; assembly: GCA_965207995.1. Classification (GTDB taxonomy): domain Bacteria; phylum Chloroflexota; class Dehalococcoidia; order SHYB01; family SHYB01; genus DAOUKH01. Next base: position 826,225 of record OZ242299.1, read on the forward strand.
CGTGGGCAATCGGTGGAGCATCAATGCGCGTTATCACGCTACTCAACACACCGGGAGGGGCCGCCGCCCTCTCACTCCTGGCCATCATCAGCCTCGTCGTCCTGAAGGTGACCGTCGGGCTCATCATCGGCAGCATCAGCGTCCTCTCCGACGCGCTGGACAGCGCCATGGACCTGCTCGGCGCGCTGTTCGCATGGATGGCGGTGTCCTTCGCGGCGCGGCCCGCCGACCGGGACCACCCCTACGGCCACGGCAAAATCGAAAGCGTGAGCGGGATCGTCGAGGCGGGCCTCATCATCGTCGCCGCCGCCTTCATCACCTTCGAGGCCATCCGGCGGCTCGGCGGCGACTACGAGGTCACCAACGTCGGACTCGGGATTGCCGCGACGGCCATTTCGCTCGCCGTCAACGTCGCCGTCGGCTTCCATCTGCGCCGGGTAGCACGAAGGACCCTATCGCCCGCCCTCGAAGCGGCGGCGCAGCACCGCATTTCCGACATCCTCACCTCGCTCGGCGTGCTGATCGGCCTGGTATTGCTCTGGCTCACACCGTGGGCCTTCCTCGACTCGGCGGCGGCGTTGGGCGTCGCCGCGGTCATCACCTGGACGGGCCGCAACCTCTTCCTACGCGCCTATCACGACCTGATCGACACCCGTCTCTCCAATGAAGAAGAAGACGCGATACGGGGCGTGCTCGACGAACACGCCGGCGCGTTCATCTCGTACTCGGAGCTGCGGACGCGGCGCTCGGGCCGGTCGCGCCTCGTCGACCTCAACGTCATGGTGCCGCGGGTGGAGAGCGTGGCGCGCGCCCACGACCTCGTCGACATGATCGAGGCCGGCATCCACGAAGCCCTGCCCGGCTCGATCGTCACCATCCATATCGATCCCTGCGAGGGGCCGCGCGACCGGTGTGACGCGGAATGCCCGGCGGCGAGCCTCCCGCTCTGCCGTGCGGCGGCCACCTCAGCGAAGCGGCTCTAGCCCTTTCCGTTCAGGCCCAGTTCCTCGGCGACCAGCCGCCGGTAGTCCTGGGCAAGCGCACGGGTGACCTCGCCTGGCGACCCGTCGCCGATCGCCCGCCCGCCAAGCTCGGTGACCGGCATGATCTCAATCAGCGAATTCGTGACGAAGATCTCTTCGGCTTGTTCCGCGAGGCCGAGCGGCACCATGCCGTGGGCGACGGTCACGCGGGCCTCGGCCAACTCGACAACGGCGTTGCGGGTAATGCCGGGCAGGAGGCCAAAGACCGTGGCCGGTGTGAGCAGCACCCCACCCCTCACGACGAAGACGTTGGTCATGGCCCCCTCGGTCAGGCAGCCCCGTTCGTTGAGGATGAGGGCCTCGTCGGCTCCGATGTCGGACGCCTCGGCGCGGGCCACGAGATTCTGAAGGTAGCTCGTCGTCTTGTGCGCCGCGGTCACCGAGCGGCTGTGGCGCGTCCGCGACGCCACGACGGCGCGCCAGCCGCGCTCGAACTCTCGGCTGCGGTCCTCGGCCGACGGCATGGCGCTCGCGGTCACCAGCACTGTGGGTTCGCCGGGGGCAGGGAGGGCGGGTCCGGAGGCCGACTCGCCACCGGTGACGGTGAGCCGGATGCGCGCATCCGCCAAGCCATTGGCGGCGATCGTCTCATCAACGGCATGGGCGAGTTCGTCGAGGCGTCCCACGACCGGCAGCCCGAGCTCTTGGGCCGACTTCCCCAGCCGGTCCAAATGCTCGGACATGCGAAAGACGCGCCCCTCGTAGGCACGCATCGTCTCGAAGAGGCCGTAGCCGTAGAGCAGGCCTTGGTCGTAGACGGGTACCCGCGCCTCGTGCGCCGGAACCATCCGCCCGTTGAGATGGACGAGGGGCTCGGTCATTGCCCCTCGATTCTAGCCGTTTTCGCCGTGCGGGGGGCGCGTCACCGCTGCTTGAACTTCGACGGATCGATCACGGCTCGCTCATGACTGCCCGAGCCGATCCTCACATCTCCCGACCAAGCCTCGACGTCGAAGATGAGCCGCCGCCCCTCCGTCCTGTTGAACGAAGCCTTCACCCGCACGGGCCCGCCGACGGCGTGGGGCGCGAGGTGGCGCACGTCGACGCGCGCGCCGACGGATGTCAGGCCCTCCTCCAGGTGCTCCTGCATCAGGCGCAGGGCGACCCCCTCCATGAGCCCGATCATCGCCGGCGTGGATAGCATCTCAACAGGTCCGGCGTGGGTCACCCCCATGCCGGGCTTCGTTGGCAGCTCCTCCTCGCGGGCGGCCCCGGGCGGCAACAGGTCGTCGGGCATGTCGGCTCCTTCACTGTCGTAGATAGACCGGTCTTCGGATGGCGGGGCGCCTGAAGCTAGCACGCGGCCAAGCGCAGGGTCAAGCCGACACACCCCAGGCCGCGAAGAGCCACTAGAGGCCGTACTTGGTCAGGCGGGCGATGGCGCCGCGCGCGGCGTCGTACTGCTCCGTGCTCACCGGCACGTAGTCCACGTCGGCGACCAACGCCGGCGCGTTCTCGATGTAGAACCGGACGAACTCACGGACGTGCGCCTTCTCCACCAGCGAGTCCACCCGCACGTAGATGAACAGCGGCCTCGTGAGCGAATAGTCGCCCGAGAGGATCGTCTCCTCGTTGGGAACGACGCCGTCCACGCCGAGCACCTTCAGCTTGTCCGCGTTCTCCGCGTAGTAGGCGTACCCGAAGTAGCCCTTCGCGCCCTTCTCGCCTGAGATGCCCTGGACCAGTACGTTGTCGTCCGAGGACGCGGTGTAGTCCGAGCGGGAGGCCCCCTCCTCGCCGACCACCTCGTCGGTGAAGAAGTCGAACGTGCCCGAGTCCACGTCGGGGGCAAAGATGGTCAGCTCCTCGTCTGGAAACGAGGCGCGCACCTGGTTCCAGTTGTTCACCGTCGAGCCCGGCTCGTAGATCATCTTCAGCTCTTCGATGGTGAGATCGTCCACGAAGTCGTTGTCCGGGTTTACCACGACGGAAAGGCCGTCCCAGCCGACCAGCATCTCGACGAACTCGATGCCGTTCGCGGCGCAGAGTTCAAGCTCGGAGCTCTTGATCGGCCGCGACGCGTTCGAAATGTCCGTCTCCCCGGCGCAGAAGCGCTTGAAGCCCCCGCCCGTGCCCGATACGCCGACCTGCACCCGAACGCGCCCGTTCACCGAGCGGAACTCCTCGGCCACCGCCTCGGAGATCGGGAAGACCGTGCTCGACCCATCGATGCCCACGTCGCCAGAGAGGCCGCTCTCGATGGCGGGCACGCCAAGGACGCGGGCGATGGCGCCGCGGGCGGCGTCGTATTGCTCCGTGCTCACCGGGACGTAGTCCACATCGGCGACAAGCTCAGGCGCGTTCGCGATGTAGAACTTCACGAACTCCGCCACGTGCTGCTTGTCCCGCAAGGAGTCCTCTCGCACGTAGAGGAAGAGTGGCCTCGTGAGCGGGTAATCGCCCGAGAGGATCGTCTCTTCGTTGGGAACGACGCCGTCCACGCCCAGCACCTTCAGCTTGTCCGCGTTCTCCGCGTAGTAGGCGTAACCGAAGTAGCCCTTCGCGCCCTTCTCGCCGGAGATGCCCTGGACCAGCACGTTGTCGTCCGACGACGCGGTGTAGTCCGAGCGGGAGGCCCCCTCCTCGCCGACCACCTCATCGGTGAAGAAGTCGAACGTGCCCGAGTCCACGTCGGGGGCGAAGATCGTCAGCTCTTCGTCGGGGAACGAGGCGCGCACCTGGTTCCAGTTGTTTACCGTCGAGCCGGGCTCGTATATCGCCTTCAGCTCTTCGATGGTCAGCTCGTCCACGAAGTCGTTATCCGGGTTCACCACGACCGAAAGGCCGTCCCAGCCAACCAGCATCTCGACGAACCCGATGCCGTTGGCGGCGCAGATCTCAAGCTCGGAGCTCTTGATAGCCCGCGACGCATTGGAGATATCCGTCTCGCCCGCGCAGAAACGCTTGAATCCGCCGCCCGTGCCAGACACCCCCACCTGCACGCGGACCTTCCCGGCCACCGAGCGGAACTCCTCGGCCACCGCCTCGGAGATGGGGAAGACTGTGCTCGACCCGTCGATGCCCACGTCGCCCGAGAGGCTGCTCAGATCTTCCTCGGGCTCCAAGGCCCCGGTTGTGGACGACGTCCCCTGCGGGTTGGGTGTTGCTGAAGGGTCGTCGCTGCCGCAGGCGGCGACCACCAGAGCAACCACGGCCAACAGCGCTGCGAGCATCGCCGCCTTCCTACGCAAGAGCGTAAGAGCCGGGGATCTGCGTTCCTTCATTCCGTACCCCTTTGGCGCTTCGCGCCACCTTCGCATTGACCAAGCCATGGTTGGCCCGCCGCGTTAAGCCCCAACTAACGGAGGGTTAACGGGGGATTAACTCTCTGTTAACGCGTGCGACAGGCTGTCCTTGACACTGCGAGAAGCGCACTCCTAGCATGGCTCAAGGACGTTGCCGTTCGGCAGACCGCCCGCCCTCCGGCTCCCCGAACGGCCCAGACGCATGCAAGAGCGCATCGTTTCACCCAAACGCCGGCCCGAGGACACCACCGCCGAGGCGGGCCTGCGCCCCCGCTCCCTCGAGGAGTACATCGGGCAGGAGGAGGTCAAGGACAACCTCCGCATCGGCGTGCTCGCCGCGAAGAAGCGCGAGGAGGCCCTCGACCACGTCCTTCTCTACGGGCCGCCCGGACTCGGCAAGACCACGCTCGCCAACATCATCGCGGCCGAGATGGGCGTGAACATCCGCATCACCTCCGGCCCCGCCGTCGAGCGCCCCGGCGACATGGCGGCCATCCTCACCAACCTCAAGAAGCACGACGTGCTCTTCATCGACGAGATTCACCGCCTCAGCCGCGGCGTGGAGGAAATCCTCTACCCCGCCCTCGAGGACTTCGCCCTCGACATCGTGATCGGCAAGGGCCCGACCGCGCGCAGCATCCGGCTCAAGATCCCGCCCTTCACCCTCGTCGGCGCCACCACCCGCTACGCCATGATGAGCGCGCCGCTGCGCGACCGCTTCGGCGCGGTCTACCGCCTCGACTTCTACTCGCCCGAGGCCATCGAGCAGATCGTGTCGCGGTCGGCCACTATTTTTGAGCTCACCGCCGACGACGCCGCCGTCACCGAGATCGCCGCCCGTTCCCGCGGCACGCCCCGCGTCGCCAACCGCCTCCTCAAGCGCGTCCGCGACTACGCGGAGGTGATGGGCGACGGGACCCTCAACGCCGCCATCAGCCGCGAGGCCCTCGACCGCATGCAGGTCGACCGCCGCGGCCTCGATAAGATGGACCACCGCGTCCTCGGCGCCGTCATCGACCGCTTCGAGGGCGGCCCCGTCGGCATCGAGACCCTCGCAACCTCACTCAGCGAGGAGCCGGACACGATCATGGACGTCTACGAGCCCTATCTCATCCAGCTCGGCTTCATCCAACGCACCCCCAGAGGGCGCATCGCCACCCGCCTCGCCTACGAATATCTCGAACGCCCCTACCCAGAGTCGGCCAACCCCTCCAACCAGCCCACCCTCTTCGAAGAGTAGCCCCCTCTGGGCTCGCACCTTAAACCTCTCTCCCTCTGGGAGAGACTGAGAGAGGGCGGGGGCGGTGCGCGGAGGTCCCCTCCGGACCTCTTCTCCCCACGGGAGAAGATTGAGATGAGGGGCCCCTGACCACCACCAACGGCCACCCACACCCGTCACCCCCATCCCCTCCGGCCCCTCACGCGGTGCACCTTAACCTCTCCTCTGGGAGAGACTGAGAGAGGGCAGGCGCGGTGCGCGGAGGTCCCCTCCGGGCCTCTTCTCCCCCCGGGAGAAGATTGAGATGAGGGCCCCCCTGACCACCACCGACGGCCATCGATACCCGCCATTCTCATGCGCCAACCATAGGGGCGACCCTTGTGGTCGCCCATCCCCTCATCTGGCGCACCTCAAACCTCTCCCCCTCTGGGGGAGATTGAGAGAGGGCGCGCGCCTAAAGGCGCGCGAGCGCCCGGAGGGCGCTGCCTCCTACGCCCCCGGCGCCAGCGCCTCGATAGCGTCCTCCACGGATGCGCCGGCCTCGCCCGTGCGGATGGGTGCGATGATGGGCAGGTCGAGCCCGATGGCGCGGAGATCGTCGATGCCGGCGCGGCACTCGTCGGCGGTCCCCACAATAACCATGGCGCGGATCAGCCGGTCGGTGACGGCGCGGGCGGCCCCCTGCTCGTCGCCGCGGTCGAGGGCGGCGGTGATGGCGTGCGTCTCCTCCTCGAAGCCCAGCTTCGCGAAATAGCTAGCGTAGAACGGCAGCCGCATGCGGCCCGCGAGGATCTGCCGGAGCACGCGCGTGGCCCGCTCGTAGTCGTCGGTGACCGCGACCCGCACGTAGCACGCCACGTCGCACGCCCCCGGCTCGCGGCCCGCTGCCGCCTCGCCCTCGCGCACCAGACCCACGGCGTCCTCGACGTACCCCTTGGGAGAGAAGTTGAGCAGGACGCCGTCGGCGATCTCGCCGGCCAGCCGCACCATCTTCGGCTTGAGCGCGGCGAGGTAGACCGGCAGCGGTTGCTGCACGGGCCGCACGTCGATCTGGGCGCCGCTGGTGCTAAAGACCTTGCCTTCGTAGGTGACGCGTTCCCCGGCAAGCAGCCGCCGCACGATCTCGATGGTCTCCCGCCCCCGTGTGATCGGACGGTTGAAGGGAACGCCGTGACCGCCCTCCGTCATCGGCTCGTGGCCCACGCCGAGGCCGAGGACGAACCGCCCGCCGGTCAACTCGTCGATGGTCGCGGCGGACATGGCCGTCATCGTCGGCGTGCGCGTGTAGGTGGAGAGGATGCCAGTAGCGAGGCGGACCCGCTCGGTGTGGAGTCCGAGGGCGGTGAGGAAGGTCACCGCGTCGCGCCCGAAGCCTTCGGGCAGCCAGACCGAGTCGTAGCCTAGCCGGTCGGCGAGCGCGACGACCTCCCGGACCTCGTCGAACCCGTACCGGCGCAGCCTGTCGGCCGTGCCCGGGTCTCGCAGGGCAAAGGCGGCGTCGGCTTCGACGCGGAGCCCGATGCGGCTCATGACGCGTTCACCACGTCGATCACCTGCTCCTTGAAGCGGGCGGCGTTGTCGGCGTACTCAGCGCACGACTCCGCGGGCATCATGCAAGTGAAAACGCTGAAGCCCATCTCCCGGAGGGCCATGATCCGCTCGATGACGGGGCCGTGGTCGAAGTCGGGCGGGTAGGTGGAGTCGAGCCCGCCGATGCCGCCGGTGCACAGCGTCAGCGGCGCGGTGCGCCCCACGCGCTCGGCGTGCTCGCGGGCAAGGTCGAGCCGCTCGCGGAAATCGTCGAGCGTGGCCAGCGGCGGCGTCAGCGTGCGGGGGAGTGTGCCCGAGACCGGAATCCAGCCGTCGCACCGCTCGATGGCGCGGCGCATCGCCTTCCGGCTGTTGCCGCCGACCCAGATCGGCGGGTGGGGCTTCTGCACCGGCGTCGGCTTCATCACGCAATTGCGGGCGGTGAAGTGGCGGCCGTCGAAGTCGAAGATCTCGCCCGTCCACGCCGCCTTCATCGCGTCGATGGCCTCGTCGGAGAGCTCGTTGAGCTCCGCCCGGTCAACCCCCAGCGCGTCGAACTCCGGCTTCAGGAAGCCGGCGCCGACGCCGATGATCAGCCGACCGTTGGAGATGGCGTCGACGGTCACCGCCGACTTCGCGGTGATGAACGGGTTCTGGTACGGCAGGATGAGGACGTGCGTCTGGACCCGGAGGCGGGTGGTCGCCGCGGCGGCCACGGCGAGCGCGGCCCACGGGTCGAGGGGGTGGATGCCCAAGTTCGCCGTCCAGTTCGCCTCCGGTATCCAGTGATGCGTCAGCTCGACGGCATCGAAGCCGTTCCTCTCGGCGGCGCGCGCCATCGACGAGATTCCCTCGGCGCTGGTGAACTCAGGGCCAAGGTCCCACCGGTGGGTGAGGAGCCGCAGGTGGAACCTGGCGGGGCCGGCGGTGTCGAACATGCGCTGCCCTCCTTACTTTGCGGGGTCGCGGAGCGCTTGCATTGTACCTCCCTCCCTCCGGGAGGGACTGAGGGCGGGAACGTCCCCGCGGGGCGGTCTTCCCCCTCTCTCGCTGGGAGAGGGTTGGGGTGAGGGCGGGGAGCCGGGAGGGGTGCGCCAACGTCAACGCTGCCTGCGACCCCATGTTGCTAACGTCTCCCCTGGGGGAATTGAGAGAGGGCGCGCGCCGTCAGGCGCGCGGGCGCCCGCAGGGCGTCCCCCCTCGCCGACCGCGGATGCGCTAAGGTCTATCATGGAAGTATGTCCATCACCGCCATAACCCCAGACCGCCAGAAGACCCTCGAGCAGATGCGCCGCATCTTCCGCCCCCGCGGCGTGGCCGTCGTCGGGGCGTCGGGAACGCCGGGCAAGATCGGCTACGCCATCGTCGAGAATCTCAAGAACGGCGGCTTCGCCGGCGGCATCTACCCGGTGAACCCCCGCGCCGACGAGATCCTCGGCTATCCCTGCTACAAGAGCCTCGACGAGGTCCCCGACGACACCGACGTCGCCCTGGTCAGCATCCCCGCCCAGGGGGTCGCCGGGCTGGTCGAGCCCGCCGCGGCGAAGGGGATCGCCGGGCTGGTCGTCATCAGCTCCGGTTTCGCGGAGACCGGCGAGGTCGAGCTCCAGCGGGAGCTCCAAGCATTGGCCCGCGAGCACGGCGTCCGGATCATGGGGCCCAACATCTACGGCTACTACTACACCCACGCCGGGCTCTGCGCCACCTTCTGCACTCCCTACACCGAGAAGGGCGGCGTTGCCCTCGTCTCCCAGAGCGGCGGCGTGGGCATGGCCATCCTCGGTTACAGCCGGTCGCGGCGTATGGGAGTCTCGGCGATCGTCGGCTTGGGCAACAAGAGCGACATCGACGAGGACGACCTTCTCGAGTTCTTCGGCGACGATCCCAACACCGAGGTCGTCGCCATCCACATGGAGGACCTGAAGAGCGGCCGCGGCTTCTTCGAGGCGGCGAGCCGCGTCACGCGCTCCAAGCCCGTGGTCGTGCTGAAGGGCGGACGCACCGGCGCGGGCGCCAGGGCGGCGGCCTCCCACACCGCGGCGCTGGCCGGCGAGGACCGCGTCTACGGCGCCGCGTTCGCGCAGTCGGGCGTCGTGCGCGCCCACACGCTGAAGGAGCTGCTCGACTGGTCGCGGGCGCTGCAGATGCTCCCCGACCCTAAGGGCGAGAACGTCGCCATCATCACCGGGGCGGGCGGGCTCGGCGTCCTGCTCAGCGACGCCTGCGTCGACCGCGGCCTCTCCCTCATGGAGATCCCCGACGACCTCGACGCCGCCTTTCGCCAGTACATCCCGCCCTTCGGCGCGGCGGGCAACCCCATCGACATCACCGGCGGCGAGCCTCCGGAGACCTACAAGCAGACGATTCTCCTCGGCCTCAACGACCCCCGCGTCCACGCCCTTATCATCGGCTACTGGCACACCGTCATCACCCCGCCGGTGGTCTTCGCCAAGGTGCTCGAAGAGGCGATGAACGAGGCCCGGGCCGCGGGCAACGTCAAGCCCGTGGTCGTCTCCCTCGCCGGCGACACCGAGGTCGAGGAAGCGGCCCGCTACATCGAAGACTTCGGCGTCCCCGCCTACCCCTACGCCGCCGAAGACGCCGTCGCCGCCCTCGCCGCCCGCTACACCTTCTGGCGCGCCAACCACCGCGCGTAGCGCGGCGCCCGCCCCTATTTCCCTAGGCACGCCCCTATTGACAAGCACAGTACGTATGTTCTAATATGAACGCGTGGTCCTTAGGCTGAACGACGGAGCGTGAAACCCACCCGCCGCGGGGGCAGAGGCACAAGCCCGTCGGACCGGGCCGGAACGTCGACAGCGCGATTTGCGCGGAGAGTGGGAGCCGTCCACCGCGGGGGCGGCAGACCAACGCCGGACAGGCAGGAACGTCGACGGCGATCGCGCGGGGAGTGGCGCCGCCCACCGCGGGGGTGGCGAACGAACCGTCAGGCAGGAGCGTCGACGGCGATCGCGCGGGGAGTGGCGCCGCCCACCGCGGGGGTGGCGAACGAACCGTCAGGCAGGAACGCCGACGGCGATCGCGCGGAGAGTGGCGCCGCCCACCGCGGGGTGGCAAACCAACCGTCAGGCGAGCCGGAACTTGGGCAGCGCGATCTCGTCGGTGACGTCGTCGAAGACGACCTCGACGGGAGCGCCGACGGCGAGGTCGTCCCACGACGCGCCCTCGACATTGCTGAAGATCATCGGCCCCTCGTCGAGCTGGATCTGCACGACGTTGTACGGCATCGCGTCGGCGAAGCTCTTCAGGTAGGCCTGGTGCATCTCGATGCGCCCCCAGATCACGCCCCGGCCGCTCGCCTCCGTCCACTCGATGCGCGCCGACACGCAGCGGGGACAGGAGAGATACGGCGGGAACCAGGCGTGGCCGCAGTCCAGGCAGCGGGGCAGCAGAAGTCGGCGCTCCTTCGCTGCCTCCCAGAAGGCCCGGTCCTCGCGCGTGACCTTAGGTAGAGGTCTGTCGTAGGCCATGGCTAAGCGTCCCTCGTCAGGAGCGTCGCCCCAGACACCGGCGCGAGGCAGGCGTAGAGCACGGCCCCGCAGTCGGCCACCTGGCGCTCGCCGCACTCGCCCCGGATCTGGCGGATGGCCTCGGCGTGGTGGTTCCACCCTTGCATGTACGCCTCGCTCATCATCCCGCCGCTGGTGTTCACCGGCAGCTCGCCGCCCCGGCGAATGCGCCCATCCTGCACCCAATCAAGCGCCTCGCCCCGCTTGCAGAACCCGAACCCTTCCAGCGCCCACAACACCGACACCGAGAAGTTGTCGTACACCTGCAGCGAATCGACGTCGGCCCGGTCGAGCCCCGAACGCTCGAAGATCTCGTCCGCCATGCCGGCGCAGGCCTCGGCCCACAGGTCTTCCGGCACGAAGTGCTCCCGAAGGGCCGCGCGCTCCGTGAAGGCAGCGATGCGCACCGGCGGCTTGCGCAGATCGCGGGCCCGCTCGAGCGTGGTCACGATGTAGCAGACCGCGCCATCGGTCACGAGGCAGTAGTCGAAGAGGCGGAGCGGCCGCGCCACGAACCGCGAGTCCAGATATGATTGCAGGTCGAGCGGGCTCTGCATCACCGCCTCCGAGTTCATCGAGGCGTGCTCGCGAATCGCCACCGAGACCTCGCCCAACCCGTCGGCCTTGCCGCCGAGTCCGTAGTCGGCGAGGTAGTGCTCATAGGCGAGCGCATAGAAGGCGCCCGGAGAGGTGAGTCCGAAGACGGGGTCGTACAGGTCGCCGCCGCCCTCGTTGCCGCCGAAATGCACCCGCACCGAGCGCATATTCGTGGCGTACACCAGCGCGACGTAGTCGGCCATGCCCGCCTGCACCGCCAGCGACGCGTGGGCCAGCGCCACCGCACACATCCGCCCGCTCATCGGATAGGGCGCAAGGAACCGCACGTCTCGCAGCCCGGCCCGGTACGCCAGCTTGGGATAGTCCACCGAGCTTGCAACTAGGCCGTCGATTTGCTCCGCGCGCAGGCCGGCGTCGTCGAGGGCCGCCCGCAGCGCGTCGACGCCAAGCTGTTCCGCCGTGCGTCCCGGGTCGGGGTTGCGATAAAGGTCATGGAAGTCAGTCGTACCGACTCCCACAATCGCCGTGTTGCCGAAAACGCTATCCCGCGCCATTGCCCACACCTCTCGTGCGCGCTCGCGGCGCATCTTCCCACAGGCGCCGCGGGCAGCGCCACTCAACCCTTGTGTACACCGGCCACACCCATTGACAGGGAACGGCCCTCCGAGTACCGTTGCTTCGCTCCGGGCCCTTCATGTCCGGCCCGGAAATAAGGGAGGACTTCCATGAGGCGAATCAAGTCTCGCTTACTCCTGTTGGCCAGCGCTCTCATCGTGACGGCGCTTGTCGCCGCCGCCTGCGGCGGAGATGATCCAACGGCGGCCCCGCCCGCCCCGGCGCCCACGAATACGCCGGTGCCAGCGACCACGGCTCCCGAGCCAACCGCGGCCCCCGAAGCGACGGCCATGCCAGAGGCGACGGCTATGCCCGAGGCGACCGCCATGCCCGAGCCGACGGCCATGCCCGAAGCAACGGCTATGCCCGAGGCGACCGCCATGCCTGAAGCAACGGCCATGCCCGAGGCAACCGCGGCGCCCGAGCCGACGGCGGCTCCGCAGCCGACGTCCACGCCGAGGCCGACGCCGACGCCGACGCCGATTCCGGAGCCCGTCTTCGGCGGCGTCCCCGACCTGCCCAACGCACAGTATGGCGGGACGTTGATCCGGACCAACTCCGCGGAAGGCCCGACGTGGGACCCGCTGAAGGAACGCACGCAGAACACCCAAGACCCCATTTCCCCGCTGTTCGATCAGCTCCTGATCAGTCATCCCAACGAGCAGAGTCAACTCGTACCGCAGATCGCGGACAACTGGGAGATTTCCGCCGACAACCTGACCTACACGTTCAGCATCCGCGACGACATCACCTTCCACAACGGCAGCGCCCTCAACGCTGCAGATGTCGCTTGGACGTTCGAATTACTGCGCAGCCCTCCGGAGGGCTACAGTCCCATCAACCGGGGTCTCGTCGGCTCCATCGCCAGGATCGATACCCCCGACGACCGCACTGTCGTCCTTAACTTGAGCGAGCCCGACAACGCCTTCCTCTACGCAATGGGAGGGCATGGACGCATGCACATCCTCGACCAAGAGACCGTCGAGGGGGCAGGCGGCATCGCATCGCTCAGGGAGTGGCCGCCGATAGGCAGCGGCCCCTTCATGGGCGAGCGGGGTGGACACGATCAAGGCGTCGGCGTCGAGGTCGTGCGCAACCCCAACTACTACGTCGAGGGACGGCCGTTCGTTGACAGCATGCAGTGGTTCTTCATCCCCGACAGAGGGGCGCAGGAAGCGGCATTCCTAGCCGGCCAGCTCAGCATCCTGACCGTGAATACCGGCGCAGGGATCGACGAGATCAATTCCCGGCTCGCCGGCAGAGCGTTCATCCAAGAGGTAGCGGACACCGTCTTCTGGGATCTGAACCTCGACTTCCACAGCGAAGACTCGCCCTTCACCGACATTAAAGTGCGCGAGGCCGTTTCATTGGCCCTCAATAGGGCCGAGGCGATTGAGTTGATACGGCAGGGACGCGGCGTCTTGGGCGGCGTCATCATCCCCGGCACCGGCTGGGAAATCCCCACGTCCGAACTACTGCAGTACGCCGGCTACACGGAGACCGTTGACGAAGGCGTGGCCAAAGCGAAGGCACTGCTCGCCGAGGCCGGTTACCCGGACGGCTTCGAGTCCACCATCTGGACCCGGAACCATCCCGCCTACCTGACGCCCACCGTCGCCATGCAGGAGCAGCTCGAACGTATCGGCATCCGCGCCAACATCGTGCAGGCCGAGCAGGCGGTCTTCTTCGCCGAGCAGCGGAACCTCGACGTCTGGGACATGCAGAGCGGCGGCCACCGCTACACCGGGACCGACCCGAACTTCATGATCCGCGAGTTCTACCTCACCGACGCGACACGGAACCTCAACTTCTTCACCGACCCCGAGGTGGACCGCCTCTTCTCAGAGCAAAACCTGGAGGCCGACCCCGGTAAGCGCCGTGAGCTCGTCAACCGGATCGAGCACATCGTTGTGGGCTTCTACGGAAACCCGGTGCTCTACTACAACAAGGCGAACTACGCCATGTACAACTACGTCAAGAACCAGGCGTACCACGCCTCCTACGGGTCCAACCAGGACTTCAGGGACGTCTGGATCGAACGGTAGCGGCGGATAAGCGTAAGCCATTGAAGAGGGGCGGGCCGTGGCCCGCCCCTCTTGCGCTTCAGCGAGAGGGCGAATAGCCCAGTCAGTACGAAGCGATGCAGCAGTACGTAGTCAGACGGCTCCTGGCGATCATCCCGCTCATGATCGGGGTGTCCATTGTCATCTTCTTCGTCATGCGAGTGCTTCCGGGGGACGTGGCGGCGGTGATTGCTTCAAGGGGCAGTCCCGACACCGCGCCCACGGAGCAGGAGATAGAGGCGGTCCGCCTGGCTCTCAATCTTGACCGCAACATCTTCCTTCAGTACCTCGACTGGGTGTGGGACGCCCTCCGCTTCGACTTCGGCGACTCCTACTTCACCGGCAACTCCGTACGCGATGACATCATCCGAAAGCTCCCCGTGACCATCGAGCTCGGCCTGCTGTCGATCCTTATCGCTTGGCTCATTGCCCTCCCCGTCGGCATCATATCGGCGGTTAAGCAGGACTCCGTCTGGGACTACGCGGGGAGAATCTTCAGTATCTCCGGTCTCGCCGTGCCCACGTTCTGGGCCGGCATTCTGACCATTCTGATCTTGTCCCGCTATTTCAGTTGGTTGCCCCCCTTGGGATACCGGGAGTTCTTCGAGGACCCCCGGGGCAACCTGCTCCAGCTTATCTTCCCCGCGCTGGCACTCGGCTGGACGCTCTCCGCGACCGCGGCCCGGATGACCCGCTCCTCGATGCTCGAAGTGTTGCGGGAAGACTATATCCGGACGGCGCGCTCGAAGGGCCTCAAGGAAGCAGTGGTCGTTATGCGGCACGCGTTGCGCAACGCGCTGATCCCCGTCATCACCCTCGCCGGCTTCATGATTTCTCTGGTTATCGGCGGCACGGTCATCATCGAGAGCATCTTCAGCCTGCCCGGAATGGGCCTCTACCTCGTCCAAGCCATCGGAATACGTGACTTCCCCATCATCCAAGGCGTCGTGCTCCTCATCGCTTTCGCCTTCGCAATCGTGAACCTAGTCGTCGATCTCGCCTACGGCTTCATCGATCCTCGCATCCGCCAGTCCTGATACCAGCACCATGGCCTCGAACGAAGTAGCGCTCGACCCAGACGCCGGCAAAGGGCCGGTCCAGTACTTGGCCAACGCGGCCGTCGCTCTCGGGCAGTTCTTCAAGCAGAAGCCCCTCGGCGCATTCGGCGCGCTCGTTCTATTGGTCATGTTCGTCCTCGCGATCTTCGCCGGTGTTATCAGTCAGTACGACCCCACCGAGTTCAACAGGTACGTAGACGAGAGCGGCACAGATAGGAACGCCACATTCCAGCCCCCGGACGGCACGTTCTGGCTGGGCACCGACGAGTTTGGCCGCGACATTTTCAGCCGCATCGCCCACGGCTCCCGCATCTCCCTCCGCGTCGGATTCATATCGGTCTTGCTCGGTACGGCGGGGGGCGCGCTCTTCGGCATGATCAGCGGCTATGTCGGGGGGCGCTTCGACATGGTCTCCCAGCGGGTCATGGACGCGCTGATGGCGCTGCCCGGCCTCATCCTCGCCCTGATGGTCATCGCCGCATTGGGCAGGGGGGAGTTTCCCGTCATCGTGGCCATCGCCCTCAACATCGGCCCCAACGCCAACCGGATCCTGCGGGCGCAGTGCCTGACGATCAAGGAGCGGCCCTACGTCGACGCCGCGCGCGCGTTGGGCGCCTCGAACGTTCGGATCATCCTGGGGCACATCCTGCCGAACTCGCTGGCGCCGTTCCTGATCATCGCGACGGCGGGCTTGGGCGCGGCCATCCTCATCGAAGCCTCGCTGAGCTTCCTCGGCTTCGGTGTGCCACAGCCGGCGCCGTCGTGGGGAGGGATGCTCACCGGAAACGCGCAGCAGTTCGCGATCGTCGCGCCGTGGCTCGCCATTGCCCCCGGCGTCGCCATCAGCCTCGCCGTCTTCGCCTTCAACGTCCTGGGCGACGCCCTCCGCGACGTCTGGGACCCGAGGCTCCGGGGCGCCTCCTAGGCGGCGCCCCCGGCGCTGCGCCGGTACATCTGCACCCAGTCGCCCTCGCACGCGACCTCGCCGCCCCGGCTCACGTTCAACGCCTCGAAGTGAAACGTCACGACGCCTCGGTCGCCGCGGCTCGTCTCGCGCTTGCCGGCGACCTCGATGCGGACGCCGACCGTATCGCCCGGGTAGACCGGCGACTTGAAGCGCAGCCCCTCGACGCCGAGAAAGCCCATGCTGTGCTCCGACGCGAGCCCCGCGGCGAACATGAGGCCGCTCACCACCGACACCGTCAGCATCCCGTGGGCTATGCGCCCGCCGAAGGGGCTGGCCTTGGCGTATTCCTCATCGACGTGCAGGGGGTGGTAGTCGCCCGACACGCCGGCGAAGTTGACCAAATCGGCCTCCGTGATGGTGCGCGCCGGCGCGGGGATGATTTCACCCACCATGTAGCCGTCGAAGTCCTTGTCTCGTGCGTGCATCGGTTCGCCTCCCGAGCCGGACGCCTTGCTATAATCGGCCCCCGCCGCCCCGCGGCGCCGGAGGTGAAGCGTTATGCGCTCCTACCAGAATGAGGAGATGGTCCTCGGCGGCGTGTTGCGCGAGCAGGCGGCAACGAGGCCGCACCGCATCTTCCTCCGGTTTGACGGCGCCGATCTGACCTTCCACGAGTGTAACCAGATGGTCAATCGCGTCACCCACGGCCTCGCGGCACTCGGCGTGGGGCAGGGCGACAAGGTCGCCATCATGCTGCCGAACTGTCCCGAGTTCCTCTACCTCACCTTCGCGCTGGCCAAGCTGGGAGCCGTCTCCGTCCCCATCAACACCGCCTACAAGGGCGACCTGCTGGAGCACATCATCGTCTCGTCCGACTCGGCCTTCCTCGTCATCGAGGAGGAGTGGGTCGAACGGGCGGCAGCGGTCCCGCGCGCACTCGAACAGTTGCGGGCGATCGTCGTTCGGGCGCCCGGAGGAACGGCGCCGTCCATGGCCGGTGCCCGCACCGTCGGTTTTGACTCTTTAGTGAGCAGCGACACCGCCGAGCCCGGCATTGAGGTCGGCCACGGCGACCTCCAGGCGATCATGTACACCTCGGGGACGACGGGCGCATCGAAGGGCGTCATGGTCTCGCACGCCCACGCCATGACCTGCGGCCTCGATTGGCTGAAGTACACCGCATTCGAGGAAGACGAGGTGGTGTACTGCCCGCTGCCGCTCTTCCACGGCGTGGGGCTGTGGTGCGGCGTCATGGCGGTCCTCCTCAGCGGTTCGACCATCTGCATCGTCGACCGCTTCAGCGCCTCCTCGTTCTGGAGCGACGTACGCCGCTTCCAGGCCAATGTCTCGCTCGGCATCTTCTCCATGATCCCGATCCTCCTGAACCAGCCTCCGAGGCCCGACGACAAAGACCACACCCTTCGCGCCTTCTACCTCGGCCAATCGGCCATGGACGCGCCGCTGCACGAGCGGTTCGGCGTGCGTTCCGTCGAGATCTACGGCAGCACCGAGCTCGGCATCGGGACGGGCAGCCCCTACGGCGCTTGGCGGCCCGGCTCGTGCGGGCAGGTCAACACCGACAGCTACGAGATCCGCATCGTCGATGAATGGGACCGCGAGACGCCCCCCGGCGTCCCCGGCGAGATCGTCGCCCGACCCGTCAAGCCGTTCGTGATGACCACCGGCTACTACAACTTCGCCGCCGAGACCGTCGCCGCCTTCCGCAATCTCTGGTTCCACACCGGCGACCGCGCCTATCGCGACGAGGACGGCTACATCTTCTTCGTCGACCGGGTCAAGGACGCCATGCGCCGCCGCGGGGAGAACATCTCCTCATTCGAGGTCGAGCGCGGCGTCAACGCCCACCCCGCCGTTCTCGAGTCCGCCGCGATCGCCGTGCCGTCCGAGCTCGGCGAGGACGACGTCAAGATCTGCGTCGTCCTGCATCCGGGTGAGCAGCTAGCCCCCGAAGAGCTCCTCGCCTTCTGCGAGGAGCGCATGGCCTACTTCATGGTGCCGCGCTACGTCGAGTTCATCGACGCGCTGCCCAAGACGCCGACGGAGAAGGTCGAGAAGTACAAGCTCCGCAACGAGGGCGTCACACCGGCAACCTGGGACCGCGAGCAGGTCGGCTACAAGGTCAAGCGCGGCTGATCCGAGCCCCCTGTCCGCAGTCGTCTGTGCAGTCTGCTAGTCCATGTGGTAGAGCCGCATCGCGTTGCCCGCGAGAATCTGCTGCTTCTCGTCGGCGGGAATGCCCTCGAACGCGCGGTCGAGCACCGCCCATGTATTCGGCCAATCGGTAGCGGTGTGGGGATAGTCGCTCGACCACAGGATCTTGTCGAGGCCGATCGCGTGCCGAAGCTGCAGCGCCGACTGATCAGTGATGTAGGTGTAGAAGAGGTTGTGCTCGAAATAGTGGCTTGGCGGGTGCTTCGTCTTGACGTACGGAATCTGCAAGTCGCGCAGGTGACGCTTCTCCATCTGCTCCACGACGTAGGGCACCCAGCCGCAATCAACCTCCGCGAAGAGGAACTTCAGCTTGGGGAAGCGGTCGAACACCTCGGCATAGATCAGCTCGTTCATCCGGTCCGGCACGCTGGTGAACCGGAAGGAGTTCTGCGCTCGTGTCGTGCTGTGATGGCCGACGGGTTCAGTCACGAGCGCGACATGGATGGCGATTGGGATGTCGGCCTCCTGCGCCACCGCCCAGAAGGGGTCGTCCGCGGGGGAGACGGGGTCTCCACCCGAGGGATAGCCGCCGATGACGATCCCTCGGATTCCCGGCAGCGAGAGGGCGCGGTGGAACTCCGCGATCGCCTCCTCGGCCCCGCAACAGGGGATCATCGCCAGGCCGAAGAAACGGTCCGGGGCATGGCTGCAATACTCGGACAGCCAATCGTTATAGGCGCGGATCAGGGCGGTCTGGAGTTCGGCGTCCCCGCGGTTCCACCAGATGCCGTTCGAGAGCCGTGGCGTGGGGAACATCACCTCCGCGTCGACGCCGTCGATGTCGATCTCCCTGATCCGCTCCGCCGGGTCAAAGCCGCCCCGCCGCACGTTCGCCCACTTGACCCACGGCGATCGCTTGTCGGCGGGATCGGTGGCGCACTGGTTGAGCCCGAAGTGGACCGGGTCGGCGGCGCCTTCGATCACCCAGGCGTCGCCCTTTTCGAACCGCTCCATGCGAGGGGCGCGGTCGGCGAACTTCGCGGGCACGCGGTCCCGCCACAGTTCCGGCGGCTCGTTCACGTGGGAGTCGCCGGAAATCAGCTTGTACTCGATCCGCTTTGCCATAGCTGAGGCGAGCCCTATTGGGGCAATTGAGGGGCGCTGACCCTCAACACTATTTGGGCCGGTCCTCCGGCTTCATCACACCCTTGGGCGGACGATCCCGAATGGTCAGGAACTCGGCCCCCTCCGGCCCAGCGACGAGCGGCCCGTAGACCGTGCCCTCATCGATGGCGAGCGCCGTTCCGGGCTTGTAGACCTCGCCGCCAACCGTCAACTCGCCGGCGGTGACGTAGAGAATTTCGTTGCAGGGATGCCAGTGCGCCGGGACCTCCATGCCGGGGTCGTAGCGCGCCTTGCCGAAGAAGGGGCCGGTATCCTCGAAGGCCGCGATGGGATAGCGAGAGCGCGTCCGCAACTCCACGCCGTCCTTCTCGAACCGGCTGCCGCTCTTCCAGGGCAATTCGTCTTCGATAATCACGCGTACCGCCATGCCGCACCTCCGTTGAAGTCTTCGCTACTCCGCTAGCCGATGTGGTAGAGGCGCATCGCGTTGCCCGCGAGTATCTGGTGCTTCTCCTCAGCAGGGACGCCCTCGAACGCGCGGTCGATCGCGGTCCAGGAGTTCGGCCAGTCGGTCGATGTGTGGGCGTAGTCGCTCGACCACAGGATCTTGTCGAGGCCGATCGCGCCCCGGTTCTGTACCGCGTAGTTGTCGGTGATATAGGTGTAGAAGATGTTGTGCTCGGTGTAGTAGCTCGGAAGGTGTTTGGTCTTGACGTAGGGGATCTGCAGGTCCCGCACGTGGTGCTTGTCCATCTGTTCGATGACGTAGGGCACCCACCCGCAATCGACCTCCGCGAAGATGAACTTGAGGCCGGGGAAGCGGTCGAACACCTCGGCGTAGACCAGCTCGTTGATCCTCCCCGGCACGCTGGTGAACCGGAAGGTCGCCTGGGGGATGGTCGTGCTGTGGTGACCGACGGGCTCGGTCGCGAGGGAGACGTGGATGGCGATGGGAATATCGGCTTCCTGCGCCGCTGCCCAGAGCGGGTCGTCCGCTGGAGAGACGTGGTACTCACCCGAGGGATAGCCGCCGATCACGGCACCACGGATCCCGGGCAGGGCGAGGGCGCGGTGGAACTCCGCGACCGCCTCCTCGACTCCACAGCAGGGCATCATCGCCAGACCGAAGAGGCGGTCCGGCGCATGGGTGCAATACTCTGAGAGCCAGTCGTTGTACGCCCGGATCAGGGAGGTCTGAAACTCCGCGTCCTCGCGGTTCCACCAGATGCCGTTCGAGAGGCGTGGGGTAGGATACAGCAGCTCCCCATCGACGCCGTCGATGTCGATCTCCTTGATCCGTTCCGCCGGATCGAAGCCGCCGCGCCGCACGTTCTCCCACTTGATCCACCGTGACCGCTTCTCGATTGGATCCGAGGCGCATTGATTGAGCCCGAAGTGAACCGGGTCGATGGCGCCCTCGATGACCCAGGCGTCGCCCTCTTCGAACCGCTGCATGCGCGGGGCGCGGTCGGCGAACTTCGCGGCCACTCGGTCCCGCCACAGTTCCGGCGGCTCGTTCACGTGGGAGTCTCCGGAGATGAGCTTGTATTCGGTCCGTTTCGTCATCGGTTCACCCCGCGCCGTGGGCCGGGCAGCCCTGAGATCCGCCGCTAGTCTACTTGATTCCGGCCAACCCACGCCTCCATGCGATTCGAGCGGACGTTGTTGGTGCTATTCTGTCGGCCATTCCCTTAAGTGAGCACGTCTCGCGGAGGCGACCCATGGCGCGCGTACCCTACATCACCCGTGACGACCTTGGCCCAGCGGAGCAGCCGCTCTACGACGGCATCGTGGAGCCCCGCGGCGGCAGGCTTGCCGCCGTCTTCTCGCTGCTCCTCAACGCCCCGGAAATGGCCTCGCTCGTGGGCGATGTCGGCGCCTACGCCCGCTTCCGCTCCCAGATCCCCGGCAACGCCCGCGAGACGGTCATCTTGACCACGGCCCGCGAGATCGGCTGCGCCTACGAGTTCACCCACCACATTCCCATCGCCCGCAAGGAGGGCGTGCGCGAGCTCGTGATCGACGGGATCAAGGCGGGCAACACCCGCGGCATGATCCCTCAGGAGTCGGTCTTCGTCGACTACGCCAAGCAGGTGGTCAACAACAAGGTCAATGACGCGACCTACACCGCCATCGAGCACCTGCTCGGGCGCCAGGGCGCGGTTGAGGTCACCGTGCTCGCTGGCTACTACACCATGCTCGGCCTCTCCATGATGGCCCTCGGCGTCGAGCTCGAAGAAGGCGTCGAGGACCTGTTGGCTTAGCCGCCTAGCCCCGCGTGAGCACCACGCTCCGGTAGGCGTCCACGGTGGCCCGGAAGGTGACAGCCCGGGCCGCCATGTATACTCGCGGCATTCCGAAAGGTGCCACATGAAAGGGACGCTCGGCCCGAACGATCTGGTCATCACGGGCGCGACGCTGGGCAACCCGCCCTACCGCGCCATCATCGAGGCCGCCGCCGCGGGCGGCTTCGACGGCGTGTCGATTTCGCCGACGCGGGCGTACCTCGCCGCCAAGGAAGGGGGCATGAAGGCCACGGAGATGCGCGCAATCGCCGAGGCGAACGGCGTGGTCGTCAACGACGTGGACGCCGTCGCCGTCTGGACCGGGTCCGACAGGCCCAGCACTCACGGACCGCCGGCGAGCGAGGACTTGGTCTACGAGGCGGGGGAGGCGCTCGGGGCGACCTTCGTCAACGTCGTCTTCGGCAGCGACGGCCCACTCCCCGTCGATCAGGTCACCGAAGCCTTCGCCGGGGTCTGCAAGCGGGCAATCGACCGTGGACTCTGGCCATACCTCGAGTTCGTCCCCTCCATGCGGGCGGTTCCCGACGTGGCGACGGCGTGGCGCGTGGTGCAGGACTGCGGCTGTCCCGAAGCCGGACTGCTCGTCGACACGTGGCACTGCCGGACGGGCGGCACGACATACGACGAGCTGCGGGTCCTTCCCGGCGACCGCGTGACCGGGGTGCAGGTCAACGACGCTCCCGACGAGCCGGCCGAGGAGCTCATCAAGGTCGGCATGCAGCGCCGGCTTCCGCCGGGCGACGGCGTCCTCGACCTCGTGGAGTTCATCCGCATCCTAGACGCCATCGGCTCACAGGCACCGCTCAGCATCGAGGTCTTTTCCACCGAGCTGGTGCAACGGCATGCTCCGCCGGAGCTCGCCAAGCTGCTCGGCGATTCCCTGCGAGCGGTCATCGCTCAAGCACGCCCGGCCTAACGCCGGCCGCGAGCCGGGCATCTTGGCTAGGGGAGCCCTGAGCGCGCGCGTGTATACTCACCGGCGGCAATTCGCCCGCGCAGGGACTCGCCGCGCATGACGCATCCCCTCGACCCCATCTTCCATCCCCGTTCGATCGCGGTTGCAGGGGCGTCCCCGGACTCCTCGAAGTCGGGAAACCAGTTCTTCAGGAATCAAGCCCATCATGGGTTCGCAGGGGACTTGTACCCGGTCAACCCCCGGGGCGAGGACGTGCTTGGCTACCGGGGCTACAAGAGCCTCGACGACATTCCGGGCCACGTCGACTACGTGATCTCCACCGTGCCCGCCGAGGCGGCGCTCGACCTCATCGAACAAGCGGGCAGGAAGGGGACACGCGCCGTCCATTTCTTCACCGCCCGCTTCAGCGAGACGGGCGACCGCGAAAAGGCGGAACTGGAGCGAGCGCTCGTGGCGCGGGCGAGGGCCGCCGACGTCCGTATCCTCGGGCCCAATTGCATGGGCATCTACCACCCCAAGCACGGCATGGCCTTTTGGCCCTCGCCCAAAGAGCCGGGGAACGCCGCCGTGCTCGCCCAGAGCGGCGGCAACATGCTGGAGCTCATCCACGTCACCTCGCAGCGGGGGCTGCGCTTCAGCAAGGTGATGAGCTACGGCAACGCCACCGACATCAACGAGGCCGACCTCGTCGAGTACTTCGGGCAGGACGAGGAGACGGCGGTGATCGGCGCCTATATCGAGGGCGTGCGGGACGGGCCGCGGTTCGCGCGGGCGCTTGCCGAGGCCGTCCGCCGCAAGCCGGTGGTGATCTGGAAGGGTGGGCGGACATCGGCCGGCCAACGCGCCGCGGCGTCGCACACCGCCTCCCTCGCCGGATCGGAGGAGATCTGGCGCGCGCTCGCCCGGCAGACCGGCGCGGTCCTCGTCGACAGCCTTGACGACCTTGGCGATATGCTGATCGCCTTCGCCAACTCGCCGCCGGCGGCGGGGCGGCGCGTCGGCGTCGTGGGCGGCGGCGGCGGCCGCATGGTCGAGAGCGCCGACGCGTGCGAGGACGCCGGGCTGGTCGTCGAGCCGGTTCCCGAGTCGGTGCGGGAGGAGTACCGCGCCAGGTTCCCCGAGGTCGCCGACTGGATCACCAACCCCGCCGACATCTCTATCCTGGGCGGCTCCGACCTCGACGAGGCCGCGATCTTCGAGATGTTCGCCGCGCGGCCGGAATACGACCTCCTCCTCGCCAACCTCCCAGGGCCTTGGCTCTTCGACGGGCAACGGACCGAGGGCCAGATCATGGCGCCGGTCGAGCGCCTGGTTGAGACGGCGAGGCGCTCGGGGAAGCCCGCCGCCTTCGTCGTCAACGACGCGGTCAGCAGCCGCCGGGGCGACGTCGACGTCACTCTGCGAATCCGAGCATGCGTCGCCGAGGCGGGTCTCCCCGTCTATCCTAGTATCCGCCGCGCAGCGCGGAGCCTATCGCGTCTCGCCGCGTTCTACGCCGACGACCGCTAGCCCGCGTAATGGCAGAGGGGGCTAGGCCCCGTCAGCGGAGCCTGCCTTCGAAGTACGCCGCGATCCTGCGGACGTATTCTTCCGGCGCCTCCAGGTAGCCGTCGGAGTGCCCCGGGCTGTCGACGAGCCACAGCTCGCTGCCCGCCGCTGCGGCGCCGTGCACACGGATGCCGTGTTCCACCGGCACGCGATCGTCGTTCTTGCCATGAATGACGAGGATGGGGTAGTCGAGGGCGGCGACGGACTTTTCGGGAATCATCTGGCCCAGATCGATACCGTAGAACCACTTGGCCATCACCCGCGCGGGCGGGATGAAGGCGGGAATCATCCAGCGGGGGAAGGGGGTCTTGAGCGCGGCCTCGTTGGCGACGAGGTCGTGGACCTTGGCATAGGGGCTGTCGAGGGCCAGAGCATAGATCGCGGGCTCCTGCTCCGCAGCCAAAACCGAGGCGGCGGCGCCCATCGAGAAGCCGAGGATGCCAACCCGCTCCGGCGGAACACCCCGTTCTTCAAGATAGTCAAGGGCGCCGAGCACGTCGCGCTGCTCGAAGAAGCCGCCGGAGGCCCGGTCGCCCCCCGAGGTGCCGTGGGCGCGCAGGTCGAACATGAGCGCGCCGTAGCCTCGCGAGGCAAAGTCGGCGGTGATCGGAAGGATGTCGTCCCCGGTCCGCTGCGACCCCTGGCCGTGCACGAAGAGCACCACCGGCCCGTCGGGCGGCGGAGCAACGTACCAACCTTCCAACACGAGTTCGTCGCCACGGGGGTTGAACCGCACTTCTTCGAACGTCAGACCGAAGTCGCCGGGGTCGCCCTCATGGGGGTCCCGCTCGGCGGCCGTCGTGCCCCGCGCGATGAGGAAGGCGATGAGCAGGTAGCCCACGACCAGGACGACGAGCGCAACGCCGATGCCGATCCAAGCCCGGAGTCCGAGCCGCGGCCGGCGGGCCAAAAAGCTGGCAATGCGTCCCATAGATCCCCCACCTGTCGCCCGCATCATACGCCGCACTGCCGCGCGCTGCAGCCAGGCGCTCTATAATCGAGGCCAGCTGTCAAGGGCGTCCTTCAAGAACGCGCGAAAGGAATCCACAGATGAACGGCCCCGCACGACTCACCGAGCTGCTGGAACGGGACGGCATTATCACCGCGCCGGGAACGCACGACGCCATCACGGCCAAGCTGGCCGTCCAGGCCGGGTTCGAGGCCTGCTACGTCAGCGGCAGCGGAATCTCGACCGCCTTGACCGGCCTTCCCGACGTGGGCATGGTCACGCTCACTGAAATGGCGAAGGCGGTGCGCTACATCAACGACGCCGCACCCGGCATGCCGCTCATCGTTGACGGCGATACCGGCCACGGCAGCGCCTTGAACGCGATGCGCTACGTCCACGAGCTCGAACGCTCGGGAGCGGCGGCGGTCCACATCGAAGACCAGGAATTCCCCAAGCGCTGCGGCCATCTCGACGGTAAGACCATCGTCCCCGCCGACGAGATGATCGGC
The DNA here is from genome assembly GCA_965207995.1 of Dehalococcoidia bacterium. Taxonomy (GTDB): domain Bacteria; phylum Chloroflexota; class Dehalococcoidia; order SHYB01; family SHYB01; genus DAOUKH01. Next base: position 851,518 of record OZ242299.1, read on the forward strand.
AAGGTGCGCGCGGCCCTGGAGGCGCGGTCCGACCCCAACTTCCGCATCATCGCCCGCTGCGACGCCAAGGCCGTCGAGGGGCTCGCGCCCGCCATCGAACGCATGAAGCGCTACGCCGACGCCGGCGCCGACATCATCTTCCCCGAGGCGCTGCAATCGGAGGAGGAGTTCCGCACCGTGGCCGAGGCCATCGATATCCCACTGCTGGCCAACATGACGGACTTCGGGAAGACGCCCTACATCAGCGCCGACCAATTCGAGGCCTGGGGATTCAAGATCGTGATCTTCCCCGTCTCCGCCCTGCGCATCGCCAACCACGCCGTCCTCGAATTCTTCAAGGCGCTGCGCGACTCAGGGACACAGAGGGAGCACCTCGAACAGATGCTGACGCGGCAACATCTCTACGAGATCATCGACTACGACAAGTACCAAAACTATCAGGACCAGTTCGCCTTAAGCGAGCCGCCCTCGTAAGCCGCAATGCGGGTATGGGGTATGCTAGAAGGGCCTTCCATGATGGCCTGAGGGGCGGCGAGGGTGCCCCCGGGCACGAGAGCGAAGGCATGGTGAGGACCTCATGCACTACGTCGATTTGATCGTGGAGAAGCGCGACCACGTCGCCACGATCACCTTCAACCGCCCCGAGCGGCTCAACGCCTTCCGCCGGCACACCTACCACGAGATGTTGGAGGCCCTGGCCGACATCGACGCCGACGAGGATGTCCACTCGGTGATCCTGGCCGCCAACGGGCGCGGCTTCTGCACCGGGCACGACATGGGCGAGGCGCCGCAGCCGCCGGAGCTCCGACTCAGCCGGCACGCCGGCGGGCGCAAGTACTCCGACATCTGCGAGGCGCTGCTTCAGCTTCGGCAGCCGCTCGTCGCGGCGATCAACGGCTGGTGCGCCGCGGGCGGCTTCGGCTTCGCGCTCTGCTGCGACGTCCTGATCGCCGGCGAGGAAGCCCGGTTCTACAACCCACAGATCAAGTTCGGCTATCCCAGCCTTCCCGGCGTCGGGGCGCTGCTCAATCTCTACACCTCGCCGGCCGTCACCAAAGACATCATCCTCGGCCGCCGCAACGTCGACGCGCAGGATGCGCTGCGCATGGGCATCGTCAGCCGGGTTGTCCCCAACGACCGCCTCCTCGATGAGGCCTGGTCCGTCGCCGCAAAGATGGCCGAGACCCCGCCCGACATCATGGCGATGCAGCGCGAGATGATGAACCGTATCTGGATCGCGCAGTCGGGCGCCTACCTCTCTTTGGTCACGGGCCGCGACACCGCCATCGCGGGTCACTCCCTCCCCGACTGGGAAGAGACCGAGGCGGACTGGAAGAACCAGACCCGCGACGTCGACATCAAACACTAGGAGCCCGATTCCCATGCCAATGAATCCCACGGAACAGCACGCCCGCTTCGATAAGCAGGGCTACTCCCAGCACCTCGGCATCGAGTTCGACCACGTCGAGGAAGGCTACGCTCGCCTAAGGATGCCGGTGAAGGATTTTCACCTGCAGAGCGCCCTGACGGCGCACGGCGGGATCGTGGCCACTATCGCCGACGCCTGCTCGGCCCAGGCCCTCTTCACCGTCCTCAAGGACGATGAGATCTTCTCCTCCGTCGAGCTCAAGGTGAACTACCTCAGCCCCGGCCTGCCCGGACACACCCTGATCGGCGAGGGCCGCATCATCCGCCGCGGCGGGCGAATCGCCCTCGGCGACATGGAAGTGACGGATGAGGAGTCGGGGCGCCTTGTCGCCAAGGGCCTGCACACCTTCCTGATCCAGAAAGACCCCGGAGCAAGCGCGCCGAAATGAGCAGTTGGCGCGGACGTATCGGCATCGTCGTCTCGCCGCCGAACACGATCTGCGAGATCGAGTTCAACGCGATGGCCCCCGAGGGGGTGACCATCCACGCCAGCCGGATGTACCGCACCGGCGAGCCGAAGGAACTGACGCGCGAGGTCCTCAAGTCCACCAACGACGACCTCGAGCGCGCCACCGCGGGCCTCAAGCCGGTGCGCCCCGACATCGTCACCTTCGCCCACACTCTGGGCTCGATGATCGACGGCGCGGCCTACGACCGCGGTCTGGTGACCATGATGGAGGCCGCGGCCGGCTGTCCCGCCGTCACCACGTCGATTGCACTCCTCGAGGTCATCGAGGCGCTGGACATCAAGAGCATCGCCATCGCCGCGCCGTATACCGAAAAGCTCACGCCGATCGAGACCGACTATCTCGCCGAAGCCGCTCCGGACCTTGCCGTGGTCAACGACTATTCCGTCGGGGCCCCGACCGGCTATGCCATCGGTGAGCTTCCGCCGCAGTCCGCCTACGAGGCCGGGCGCAGGGCCGACCACCCCGACGCCGAGGCCCTGTTCATTAGCGGCACGAATTGGTTATCATCCCCCGTGCTCGACGTCCTGGAGGACGATCTGGGGAAGCCGGTCTTCGGAGCGAACCAAATTACGCTGTGGGCCTGCCTCAAGCGGCTCGGCGTCACCCCGGTCTCCGGCCCGGGGTCGCTCCTCCGAGGCTAGCCCGCGACCGGCCCCGGCAGCCTTTCGAGCGCCCACCCCAACCCGAAGGAGCCACCACATGGCCGACATCACCATTGACCCGAAACACACCGCGCTGCTCGTGCTCGACTACCTCGTCGGCATCGTCAGCGACGAGCCGCGCCGGGCGGCCCTCGCCAACGCCGTCCCAGTGGTCAAAGCGGCGCGCGACGCCGGCGTCACCATCATCTACGGCACCCTTGCCTTCGAGGACGATTACCCGGTCGTTCACCCGCGGAACTGGAGTCTGACCAACTTCCGCGCCGGCGGCCGTTTCCGGCGGGGCACCGAGGACACGAATGTCCACCCCGACGTCGCCCCCCAGCCCGGCGACATCGTCATCGAGCGCCAGCGCGCCGGCATCTTCTCCGGCACCGCCCTCGACCTCATCCTGCACTCCCGCGACATCGGCCAGCTCGCCATGTTCGGGATCAGCACCGGCGGCCAGGTGCTCTCAGCGGTGCGCTGGGGCGTCGACCTCGACTACGACCAATACGTCATCGAGGACTGCTGCGCCGACCGCGACGAGGAAGTCCAGCGCGTGCTCATGACCAAGGTGCTCCCCATGCACTCCAAGGTCATCTCGTCCGAGACCTTCCTCGCGGCCATTGCCTAGCGTCCAAGCCCTTGCCCCGGCCCCTTGCATGCCCGGAAAGGCAGCGACGCGCAAGGGGTGGTCTCACCTGAAGGAAAGACCCGCCGGTGTATAGTATGGGGACGATTTTTTGAGGCTAGGGGAGACGCGCATGACGTCGACGATCGCCCCAATTGAGGGCGGCGGCGTCACCTCGGCGGAGGGGTTTTCCGCGGGGGCGACGTTCGCGGGGCTGAAGACGTACGGCGAGGATAAGCTCGACTTCGGCCTCCTCGTCTCCGACCGCCCCTGCGCGGTCGCGGGCATGTTCACCCAAAGCGCCATCGTGTCGCCCTCGGTAACGCTGACGCGCGAGCGCGTGAGCGACGGGCGGGCCCAGGCGGTGGTGGCGAACAGCGGCTGCGCCAACGCGTGCGTGGGACCCCAAGGGCTGATCGACGCAAAGGCGGCGACGTCGTTGGCGGCGGAGAAGTTAGGCCTGCCGGAGGAGGACGTCCTCATCGCAAGCACCGGCATCATCGGGGTCGAGCTTCCGATGTCGCTGGTACGGCTCGCGGTCGACAAGGTCGAGACCTCCGGCGACGGCGGGAATCGCTTCGCCCGCGCGATCCTGACTACGGACAGCAAGTCCAAGGAGGCGGCCGTCTCGTTCGAGGCCGGAGGAAAGCGGTGCGCCGTCGGCGCCGCGGCCAAGGGCGTCGGGATGATTCACCCCGACATGGCGACGCACCTCAGCTTCATCACCACCGATGCCGCGGTGGAGCCCGGCTTCCTGCAGGAAGCACTCCGCAACGCGGTCAATCGGTCGTTCAACATGGTCACCGTGGACGCGGACACGAGCACGAACGACAGCGTGCTCCTCCTGGCCAACGGCGCGGCGGGCAACGAGCCGATCCAGGCTGGGACCCCCGAAGCGGCGGAGTTCATCGCCGCGCTCGACGCGGTGTGCGTTCCGCTCGCCAAGATGATTGCGCGCGACGGCGAGGGGGCGACGAAGCTCATCGAAGTGACCGTCGAGCGGGCGGCTTCCTATGAAGACGCCCGGCGGGCGGCGCGGACGGTGGCGAGCTCGGCCCTGGTGAAGGCGGCGGTGCACGGGGGAGACCCCAACTGGGGACGCGTGATGATGGCGCTGGGACGGAGCGGCGCGCTCGTCGACGAGTCCAAGATCGCCCTCTACATGAACGAGATCTGTGTGTTCGACCAGGGCGCGCCCGTGCCGTTCTTCAAGGAGGCGGCCCAGGTGACGATGCGCGAAGAGGTGGTATCGGTACGGGCCGACCTCAACGTGGGCGAAGCGGCGGCGACGGCGTGGGGCTGCGATCTGACGGAAGAGTACGTGCGGTTCAACAGCGAGTACACGACGTAGGGCAGCCTCCCGGCTGCCGGCGAGCGGGCGTGAGCAGAAGAATACTCATCAAGATCGGCAGGGGCGCCGCGGGCGAGGGCGATACGACCATTGCCGATCTGGCCTGGCTACAACAAGAGGGGCATCTGCCCATCGTGGTCCATGGGGGCGGCGCGGCGGTCACGAACTGGCTCGACCGCCTGGGGACTCCCACCCGCTTCGTCGACGGACTGCGGGTCACGAGCGAAGAGAGCATCGACGTCGTGATCGCGGTGCTGGCGGGGCTGGCTAACAAGCGGCTGACCGACGCCATCAACGCAGCGGGAGGCCGGGCGGTGGGCCTATCGGGCGCCGACGGACCGATCGCCTACGCGAGGGTCAAGGACGAAGCCCTAGGGCTCGTCGGCGAGATCGAGCGCATCGATCCGGAGCCGTTGGACTGCCTTCTGAGCGGGGGATTTCTCCCGGTGGTCGCGCCGATCGGGTGCCTCGCCGACGAAAGCGGGCCAACCGGAACGCTGCTCAACATCAACGCCGATACGATGGCCGCGGCGGTGGGTGCGGCGCTGGGCGCGGACCAGTTCATCTTTCTGACCGACGTGCCGGGCGTGCTCGGAGCGGACGGGGCCCTGATCCAAGGCCTGACCGCGGAAGAGGCCCGGGGGCTGATCCAAGACGGCGTGATCGCGGGCGGGATGATCCCGAAGGCGGAAGCGTGCCTCCGCGCCCTCGAGGGGGTTGAGGAGTCGTTTATTCTTGATGGGAGGAGCCCCGGCATACTGCGGCATGCAGTGAGCGGGGCCGTCCGCGGAACGCGGATCACCTAACCCATGGCACAACGACCAGGAGACCGCGACCCAGTCGACATCTTCGGAGAGTTCGGCAGGGGCGCGCAGAACCTTCCCGTCCGCCGAATCGCCCGATGGGGATTCGCCATCTTGGCGATCATCCTGCTCTTCATCGCGTTGAGCGCGGCGAAGAACGTCTGGACGGACTGGCTGTGGTTCGACTCGCTCGGCTATCGAGAGGTTTTCAGCAAGCGGCTGTTCACCCGGATCTGGCTCTTCTTCGCGGGCGCGGGGGCGTTCCTCCTCTTCTTCCTAGCGAACGCGTGGATCGCGGAGCGGCTGGGCAGGAGCCGGGAGCCGTCGGTGCTACCGCCGGATACCCTCGTGTTGGTACAGGGGTTCACCCGGATCGGAATAGCGGGCGCGGCGGTCCTCTTCGCGCTGGTGTTCGGCCTCACGGCGTCCGGCCAGTGGGAGAACATGCTGCTCTTCATCGAGGGCCAGGCGTTCACGGACTCGTTGGGCGCGCCCTTGGCGGACCCGCTCTGGAGTCACAACCCCGCCTTCTACGTCTTCGAGCTGCCGTTCCTACGCTTCTTCCAGACCTGGTCCTTGGGCGTGATTCTCTTGATGATCCTCGGCGCGGCGGGGATCTACGGCGCCAGTATCGTCAGTCAAGGTTTTCAGTGGCGCTTCAGCCTGGGAGCGAAGCTTCACCTGGGTATCTTGGTCGGACTGCTGGCGGGCAACGTCGCGGCGAGCTACTGGTACGACATCAACGAGTTGGTGCTGTCGTCACGGGGCCTCGACGGCACCCTATTCGGGGCGAACGCGACGGATGCCAGCGCAAAGCTGACTGCACTGCGCATCATGATGGCGTTGACGTCTCTGCTGGCCGTTGCGGCGGTCGTCAGCGTATTTCTCAAGAACCCGCGGGCGCCCTTCATTGGCTTCGGCGTCTGGGCGGTCGCTTCGATCGTGATATTGATGATCTATCCCGCGTTGTACCACCGATTCGAGGTGCAGCCGAACGAGCTGGCGCGGGAGACGCCGTACATCGAGTCGAACATCGCGATGACGCGCGAGGCGTACCAGCTGAACCAGATCGAAGTGCGGCCGTTCGCCGTCGAAGGCGGGATCGAGGCGGATGAGCTTCTGAACAACCGCGCCACGGTGGACAACATCCGGCTATGGGACCACCGTCCGCTCCTCGACACGTACAACCAAATCCAGTTCCTGCGCCCGTACTACACCTTTGCCGACGTGGACGTCGACCGGTACGAGATCGACGGGCGGACGCAGCAGGTGATGCTCGCGGGCCGCGAGCTTTCCCCGGAGCGGCTGCCGCCGGAGGCGCAGAGCTGGGTGGCGCAGCGGCTCCAGTACACCCACGGCTACGGGGTGGCGATGAGTCCCGTGACCAGCTTCAAGGTGGATGGGAGCCCGGACTTCTTCCTAGAGGACGTGCCGCCCCAAGGCGAGTTCGAGGTCGACCGGCCCGAGATCTACTACGGGGAGCGTTCGAGCCAATACGTCCTGGTGAACACCAACACGGACGAATTCGACTATCCCGCGGAGGACATCCCCGTCTTTACGCAGTACGCAGGGGAGAGCGGGGTGAGCATCGGCTCATTCTGGCGCAAGGCCGCCTTCGCATGGCGTTTCCTCGACTTCAACATCTTGATCAGCGGGGAATTGACGCCGGAGAGCCGCATCCTCTATTTCCGGGAGATTACGGACCGAACGCACCGCCTCGCGCCCTTCCTCGAGTTCGACGACGACCCCTACATGGTCGTGGTCGGCGGCAAGCTGTGGTGGATCCAGGATGCCTTCACCACCACGGGCCGCTTCCCCTATTCGCAGCGGACCGGCGACGCCTTCAACTACATCCGAAACAGCGTCAAGGTCGTGGTGGACGCGTATACCGGCGACGTCACCTACTACGTGATCGAGCCCGACGACGCGATCATCCAGACCTACTCGAAGATCTTCCCCACCCTATTCACACCGATTGACGAGATGCCGGCAGAGCTGCGGGCGCACATCCGCTACCCCGAAGAGTTGTTCAACGTGCAGGAGTTCATGTTCCGGACCTACCACGTAACGGACGCTCGCGCCATCTTCACCAAGGAAGACCTGTGGGACCGGCCGTCGGAGATTTTCTACGACAACCCGCAGCCTATGGAAGCCTACTACGTCTCGATGCCCATTCCGGGCGAGGCGGAGGCGGAATTCCTTCTGCTCATTCCCTTCACTCCGCTGAACAAGCCGAACATGATCGCCTGGCTGGCTGCTAGGAACGACGGGGACAACTACGGGAAGCTCGTGGCGTTCACCTTCCCGAAGGACCAGCAGGTCGACGGGCCGCAGCAGGTCGAGGCGCGCATCAATAACGACCCGCGCATCTCACAGCAGTTCACGCTGTGGGGGCAGCAGGGATCGCAGATCATCCGCGGGAACCTGCTCGTCATTCCGCTCGAGCAGTCGCTGCTGTACGTCGAGCCGGTCTACCTGCAGGCGGACAATCTTAGGTTCCCCCAACTGAAGCGGGTGATTGTCGCCATCGACGACCAGCGTCCGGTAATGGAGCCGACGTTGGAGCGGAGCCTGCTCGTGGCGTTCGGACTCGCGCAGCCCACGCCAATCGGTGGGAGCATCGAGATCGGTGATGAGCCGCCGCCAACTCCGGCGCCCGAGCCGACGCCGAGACCGGCCACCGGCGGGGACGCGCCGGACCTCGACAGGATTATCGAGCAGATCGAACAACTGCTCGAAGAGCTGCGAGAGCTGCGAGAAACCAGCAGCTAGCGGACGGGCGATTCCTCGGCGCAGCGCCGGAGGGCCCGCCCCAGACCGGCGATGCCGCGCTCGATGTCCTCGATCGGCAGGTGGCTGAAGGCCAAGCGCAGCGAGCGCTCGCCGCCGTTGGCGTTGTAGAAGGCGCTGCCGGGGACGAAGCCGACGTCCTCGTCGGCGGCGTACGCGCCCAGCTTCCGCGTCGTCATGCCGCGCGGCAGGGTGAGCCAGACGAAGAAGCCGCCCTCAGGACGCCGCCAGGAAGCGTAACCAGCGCAGTGCTCGTCGAGGGCGTCGAGCATGGCGTCCCGCTTGCGCCGGTAGTGTTCGATCAGGCCTTCAACGTGCTTGGCGAGGCGCCCATCCTTGGCGAACTGGTAGACGGTCCGCGCGATGAAGGCCGAGGTGCCCATGTCGTGGCGCACCGAGGTGAGGGCGGCGATGGCGTCTGCGTCTCCCGCCGCCCAGCCGAGCCGCAGCCCCGCGGCGGCGATCTTGCTGAACGAACCCAGCTTCAGGACCAGACCCGTCTCATCGAGGCTGAGGAGCGAGGGGAGGGGCGCGCCCTCGTAGCGGAGGTCGCCGTAAGCGTCGTCTTCGGCGACGATGAAGCGGTAGCGGGCCGCGAGGTCGGCGAGTTTCTCGCGCCGCCGCAGGGACATGGTGACGCCGGTCGGGTTGTGGAAGTTGGGGATGGTGTAGAGGAGCTTTGGCCGCCGGTCCCGCTCGGCGAGACGTTCGAGCAATTCTTCGAGATTGTCGACGTCGAGGCCGTGCTCGTCGATGGGGACGACGGCGAGGTCGGCGCCGTAGGAGCGGATGGCGCGCAGGGAGCCGGCGAAGGTTGGCGCCTCGACGATAACCACGTCGCGGGGGGCGAGGAAGGCGAAGCAGGCCAGGGAGAGTGCGTGGGCGCTCCCCGAGGTGAGGACGATCTGCTCTAAGTCGAGGGCGACGCCGTCGGTGTCTCGAGTCCTTTCGGCCAGGAGGCCGCGCAGCTCTTCGTAGCCGTAGAGGCCGCCGTACTGGAGGGCCCACTGGTCCTCGCGGAGCGCGGTCTCGGCGGCGCGGGCGAGGTCGTCGATGGGGAAGGTCTCGGGGTCGGGGAGGCCGCCGCCGAAGGTGATGGCGGTCGTCCTCCCCGGGGCCGCCGACCACGACGAGCTGCCGCCCAGGGCCGAAGGGGAGAGCAGGGAACGAATGTCGATGGCGGAAGACATCGCCGCGCCGCTAGAACCGCACGGGAATGCCGCGGGACTCCAGGTGGTGCTTGACGTCGTCGATGCGGAACTGGCCGTAGTGGAAGACACTGGCGGCGAGCACCGCGTCGGCCTTGCCCAACTCGAAGGCGTCGACGAAGTGATCGAGCTCGCCGGCGCCGCCGCTCGCGATCACCGGCACCATCACCGCCTCGGACACGGCCCGGGTCAGCTCCAGGTCGTAGCCGTTCTTTTGGCCGTCCTCGTCCATGCTGGTGAGGAGGATCTCGCCGGCGCCGAGCTCGACGCCGCGTTGGGCCCAGAGCAGTGCGTCGATGCCCACGGGACGGCGGCCGCCGTGGGTGTAGACCTCCCAGCGGGACTCCGGGCGCAGGCCGACGCCGTTGCTTAAGTTGGAGACGGGGGCAGAGTCCAGCCGCTTGGCGTCGATGGCGAGGACGATGCACTGGCTGCCGAACTTGCGGGAGGCTTCGCGCACGAGCTCCGGGTCGGCCACGGCGGCCGAGTTGACGGAGACCTTGTCCGCGCCCGCCTCGAGCATGCGGCGGGCGTCTTCGATGGTGCGGATGCCGCCGCCGACGGTGAGGGGGATGAAGACCTGGGAGGAGACGCGCCGGACGACGTCGAGCATCGTGTCGCGGCCCTCGTGGCTGGCGGTTATATCGAGGAAGACGAGCTCGTCGGCCGATTCGGCGTCGTAGAAGGCGGCGAGCTCGGCGGGGTCGCCGGCGTCGCGCAGGTCGACGAAGCTGGTGCCCTTGACCACGCGGCCCTGGTCTACGTCGAGGCAGGGGATGATGCGCTTGGTTAACATGGGCCGGGCTTCCTCCGCCGGGATTCGGGACAGGGTCAATTATACGGGTCGGCGGAGTGGGCGGGCCCGCCCTCAGTCCCTCCCAGAGGGAGGGAGGCTTAAGGTGCTCCCCCGACGCCCTCGCAGCCAATTTCAGGCGCGGATGGGGCCTTCGGTCGTGGACGTTTCGCGAACATTTGTGACCGTTCGTGGACGCGCTACAGGTGTGAAGTCGTGAACGTTGGTGAGCGCTCGTGAGCGTTCGTACAGAGAGGGCGCGGTGAGCGTCGTGAGCGTTTTTGGCGCGGGTGCGCCGCGAAGGCGCGGGAGGGTAGGCGGCGCGGGCGGGTCTCATGCGGGCGGCGCGGTTGCGAGGGGGTTCCCTCATCTCAATCTTCTCCCAAGGGAGAAGATCAGCGCCCTGCGGGCGCTCGCGCGCCTGACGGCGCGCGCCCTCTCTCAAATCTCCCCCAGAGGGGGAGAGGCTTAAGCGTGCTGCTCCAGAGGCGGAGGGGGTTAGGGGTTGTTGGCGGCGGAGGCTTGGGTGGCGAGTTCGAGCTCGTCGCGGAGGAGGCGGGGGATGAGGAAGTTGCGGCGGACGTGCTCTTTGCCGGAGCTGCCGAGGGCGACGCGCTCTTCGTTGTTGGAGAGGAGATAGTCGAGCCGCTCGGCGCATTCGGCGACGCTGGTGACGAGGAAGCCGCCCACGCCGCCGCCGATCTGCAGACGGATGCCTCCCACGGCTCCGCCGACGACGGGGACGCCCTTCCAGAGCGCTTCGGTGACGGTCAGGGCGAAGCCTTCGCGGATGGACTTTTGGATAACGGCGGCGCTGAGGGCTTGGAAGGGGCCGACAAGGTCGGTGAGACCGGTGATGATGAAGACGCCGTCCTCGCCCTCGGCGGCTTCGAGCACCTTGGCGTACATGACCTCGCCCTCGGGGTCGTCGGAGGCGAAGTTGCCGAGGAGGCAGAGCTGCAGGTCGGGATACTTGGGCCGGAGCAGCCGGAAGGCCTCGATCACACCGATGGGGTCCTTCCAAGGGTCGAAGCGGGAGATCTGGCTGACGAAGGGCTTGTCCGGGTCGACGCCGTGGGAGGCGACGATTTCCCGAGCCTCCGCCTCGGCCCGAGGCCGGTTCTTGGGGACGAAGGGGTCGATGGCGGGGGGCACGATGGCCACGTGGGGCAGTTGGAGGCCGGGGCCGACGAAGTCGTCGAGGCTGAAAACGGCGGCGTCGAAGTCCTCGACCTGCTCGGTAACGAAGTTCCACGCCTGCATGTTGGGCGACGAGGTGTCGATGTGGCTGCGCCAGATCCAGGTGGAGGCGACGTCGGGGCGGAAGCGGCGGATGGCGGCGGGCTGGGGATCGTGGACGAAGACGACGTCGAACGCGCCATCGATCTCAAGGGCGTTTTGCTCATTGAAGTGCAGGAAAGTGTCCCACTCACCTTTGGTGAACTCGTGGGGTTGCCCCTGCATGGCGTTGTGCATGGTCTTGGTGACGTCGAAGAACTCGGGAGCGCCGTCGAGGACGAGCCAAGTCGTGTCGATGCCCAGATCGCGATAGAGGGGAATGATGGAGTGCAGAATCTCGGCGACGCCGCCGCCCGAGTCGGTGGCGTTGACGTGGGCGATGCGGGCGCCCTTGAGCGCGCCGGCCAGCGAGCGCACCTCTTCGATGAGGCTGTCGTCGATGACGCCGCGATACTCGGCGAGGGTGCGGGTCGGGAGACCTTGGACTGCGTACATGGAGGAGGTTGGGTGACGCGGCGAGGCCGGCAACGATTATCAAGGCAAGCGGGACGATTCGCTAGGGGTGCGGGCGCCGAGATCGTGGCGAACGCGTTACATTGGCGACCCGGCGGCGAGGGCAGCCTTGCTATAATCGCCTTGGACCGCGCTGTAGAAGTCCCTTCTGAAAGGGACCTTTGTGTAACGGCTCCGGTTGTGGGGGAACGGGCGAGTCGCGACTCGCCCCTACAGGGGAGGGCGACCACAGGGGTCGCACCTATAGAGGCGAATCGCCTGCTGCCGTCTCGGCCGAGCGTCCCTGAGGCGCGCGTGGAGGGTCCATGGCGGTGAACCGATTGGCGTTGGCGCCTCCCGGCCCAAGCTTCTACCACCGTATCGCCGCGGCCCCGTTCCGCATACTGATGCTGGACTATGACGGCACGCTGGCCCCCTTCCGCGTGGAGCGTGATCTCGCCGTGCCGTATCCCGGCGTACGGGAGCGCTTGGAGGCGCTGCTCGGTGACGGAAGAAGCCGGGTCGTGGTGGTCACCGGACGCGCGACTGGCGAGGTCGAGGCACTGCTCGGCATGGAACTGCCTGAGGTGTGGGCATCCCACGGCTGGGAGCACCGCGGGCCCGACGGCGAGGTCCGGCACTTCTCGTTGCCCGAAACGGCGGCGCGGGGTCTCGACCTTGCCCGGGGATCCATGAGGGAGCAGGGTCTGGAAGAGGTGAGCGAGTCGAAGCCGGGGAGTATCGGACTGCACTGGCGGGGGGAGCCGGCGGAGGTCGCGGCGGCGCGCGAGAGGACAGCACGGAAGGCGTGGTCGCCGATCGCAAAAGGGCATGGTCTCGAACTGCGACCGTTCGACGGCGGCATCGAACTCCGGGCGCCGGGGCGGGACAAGGGCGCGGCGGTGCGCGACGTCCTCAGCGGCGCGCCACCGGGCACCGTCGCTGCATATCTGGGGGATGATCTGACCGACGAGGACGCTTTCCGGGCGCTGCCCGAGGGCGCGCTTGGCGTGCTGGTGCGCGAGGAATTGCGGCCAACCGACGCCGGCGCGTGGCTGCGGCCCCCTGAGGAGTTGCTCGATTTTCTCGACCGCTGGCTCGCCGCCGAGGCCGAGGCGGCGCCCATGGACGCGAAGGGGACGGCGCAATGAGCGATGGGCGGCGTCTCGTTGTGGTGTCCAACCGCGTTCCGCCGGTCGGAGCGTTGGGGCGGGCGAAGGAGCGGCGCGCGCATGCCGCTCTCGGCGGGTTGGTCACGGCGGTGCGTCCCGCCGTCGAGAATCGCGACACCCTGTGGTTCGGTTGGAGCGGCGACGCGGTTGAAGCAGAGCGGGTATCGAACACTCCGAAAGAGGAGACGTCGGGCGACCTGACCGTCGCCACGGTGGACCTGTCACGGCGGGAGAGCCGTCTCTACTACTCCGGCTTCTCCAACCAGACGCTGTGGCCGCTGCTGCACAGCTTCCCGCACCGGGTCAATCTCGACGAGCGGGCCTTCGAGGTATACCAGGCGGTGAACAAGCGGTTCGCCGAGGCGCTCTATCCGCTGCTGCGTGCCGACGACATCCTGTGGATCCACGATTTTCATCTTTTCCTCTTGGGCAGCGAACTGCGAAGGCTCGGCTGGCAGCAGCGGATGGGGTTCTTCCTTCACGTGCCGTTTCCGCCGGTGGAGATCTTCGCGCAGCTCCCCTGGGCTTACGAGCTCCTCAACGGGCTGGCGGCCTTCGATCTGATCGGCGTCCACGCGCGGCGCTACGCGGCGAACCTGCTGGACTCGTTGAACGAGGAACTCGACGGGCGCCTCGACGGGGAAGTCTTCACGGGACCCGAGCGTCCGGTGCGCGTCGCGATGCACCCCATCGGCATCGACCCCGAGATGTTCAAGAACTGGGCCGAGCACGACGAGGGGAAGGAGCCGAGCCGTCTGCTGCAGCGCATCTTGCCGCGCCAGCAGGTCATCGTCGGCGTCGACCGCCTCGACTACACGAAGGGCGTGCCGGAGCGGCTGCTGTCGTTCGAGACGCTGTTGGAGCGGCACAATGAGCTGCACGAGAAGGTGTCAATGATCCAGATTTCGGCGCCGTCGCGCTCGGAGGTGCCGCACTACGTGGAGGAGAAGGCGCGGGTCGAGCAGATCGTGGGCCGGGTCAACGGGCGGTTCGCGACGGCGGACTGGACGCCGCTGTATTACCTGTACCGGGCCTACGCGCAGGACGAGCTCGCGGCGATCTTCCGGCGCGCCGACGTGTGTCTAGTGACGCCGCTGCGCGACGGCATGAACCTGGTGGCGAAGGAGTTCGTCGCCTCGCAAGACGAGCGGCACCCGGGGGTGGTGGTGCTGTCGCGGTTCTGCGGCGCGGCGGAGACGATGCGCGAGGCGCTCATCGTGAATCCCTACGACCTCACGGCGACCGCCCGGGCGATCAGCGAGGCGCTGAACATGCCGCTCGCATGGCGGAAGGAGCGCTGGGCGGCGCTCTACGAGGATGTCAGCGTGAACACGTCGGCGGCTTGGAGCGCTCGCTTCATCGAGGCGCTCTCCGCCGACTAGGCCAAGCGGCCGGGCCCGCCCTCAGTCCCTCCCAGAGGGAGGGAGGCTGCGCGAGAGGTAGTGGCGGACGAGGTCGAAGAGGGCCTCGGCGGTGCGCTGCTTGAACTCGGCGCGGCCCTGATCGAAGACGTGGCGCTCGGCGAGCTCGTAGCCGTCGCGAGTCGAGATGGCGATGAAGACCGTTCCAAGAGGGCGCTCGGCGTTGCCGCCGGTTGGGCCTGCGATGCCGGACTCGCTGACTCCGATGTCGGTGTCCATGAGCTCGCGGATGTTGCGGGCCATGGCGAGGACGGCCTGCGCGCTCACCGAGCCAACGTCGGCGAAGACCTCCTCGGGTACTTTGAGCAAGGTCTTCTTGGGGCGGGTGTGGTAGGCGACGACGCTGCCTATGTAGTACTTCGAGCTGCCGGGCGGGTTGTTGAGCAGGTGCCCGACGTAGCCGCCGGTCGTCGACTCGGCGGTGGCGATGGTCTTGCCGCTGTCGCGGAGGAGCCGGCCGATGGGCTCTTCCTGGGGTTCTTCCATAGTCGGGGCTCCTCGCTGCTCGGCCGACGGCCGAGTGTTCGGCGGGCATCATAGCCTAGGAGGCCGGGTCGAGGGGACGGTCAATCCCCGGCGGGGGCGAAGACGGCCACGCGGGACTTCTCCGACTGATCGGAAAAGATCCAGAGGGCGCCGCCGGGATGCCGGCGACCAAGCTCCTCCGCGAACGACAGCGTCGCGGAGTCATCAGCCTCCGTGAAGACCACGCAGCGCAGCGGCTCGACGGCGAGCGACGCAGCGGACTCGGCTTCTTCGTGAGTGAAGAACCGTGGCAGCGGCCCGCCGGGGTCGTAGGAGTGGATGACGGTCCGGACAAGTGCGGCGTCGCGGCCGACGAAGGCGACCCCATCGACGGCGGAGCCGCAGGTGTCGGACTGCCAGGCGCCCACCGCGACCGCGGCCCGGTGGTGGTGGAAGACCTCCGGCGTCGTCGACCAGAAGCGCACAGCGTTCAGGGTCAGCGCAGTCGCCACCAGCGCCGCGATGGAGACGAATATTGCGCCGGTCCTGAACTTCGGCCCCCAGCCGTAGCGGGAGAGCGGGGGCATGTGGTCAAGGCCTTTCGCCGCGACGAGGCCAGCGAGCAGCACGAGGGGGAGGATGACGGGGTGGAGGCGGGTTACCGCGACGTAGGGGTAGGGCGAGAGCACGCCGGAGGTGATGACGGCGGCGAGCAGCCAGAGGAGCAACAGCTTGGAGGATGGGCGCGAGAAGCGGCCGAGGGCATAGGCGATGCCGAGCACCGCGAGTACGGCGGTGACCGCGTCGAAGAGGGAGCCGGAGACGAAGTGGGAGATACGGGGGCTGAAGTTGAAGGCGAGGGTGTTGATCTCGACGGCGGTGAGGAGGTGGGCGAGGCGGTCCCCGGTCTCGTTGTAGACGGCGGTGGTGGTGTCGAGCATGCGGGAGAAGAGCTCGCCACGGTTGACGATCACGGCGGGGAGCGCGGCGAGAGCGAAGCCCAGTCCCACGGGCCAGGACCGCCGGAGCAGGGCGAGCCTCGACGGCGACAGCAGGAGGAAGGCGAGCATGACGGGCATCAGGATGCGGGCGGAGAAGATGGTGTAGATGCCGAAACCCGCGACGACGCCCGCGAGGTAGAGCCAGAGGGGATTGCCTCGGCGCAGTCCGAGCACGAAGAAGGCAAGCGACCACACGATGACGGGGAGGGCGTGGAGGGTGTTGTAGCCGAGGTGGGAGAAGGCGAAGAGGTAGTGGCTGGAGGCGAAGAGCGTGGCGGAGAGGGCCGCCGCCTTCCTTCCTCCGAGCAGGTAGCCGAGCAGATAGACGCCGGGAATGGCCAGGGCGGCGGCGAGCAGTGAGCTGAGCACCCAGCCGATGTGGTCGCCGCCGAAGACTTTCATCACGGCTGCCTGGTAGGCGATGTCCATGACGGGGTGCCGGTCGTAGACGCCGTTCTGGTTGAAGGGGCGGGTGAGGCCGCCGTCGAAGATCTCCGATGCGCCGAAGAAGAAGGCGTATTCGTCGCCGACCACCGAGTAGCGCCAGCTCGACAGGTCGTGGGCGTTCAGGCCGATGAATAGGCCCATCAAGGCGACGACGACGGCGACATCGATCCAGACGGAGCGAACCAGCGCGAGCAGGGAGGCACGGAGGGCCCGCGCCCGCTCGGCGACACCTGCGCGCAAGAAGGCCGGAAGGGTGAGGCGCGGGACGAAGAGGGCGGCGACGGCGGCGAGCGAGATGAGCCAGGGGAGCACGTCCCAGCCGGTGGTGGCCCCGTAGGCGAGGCGGGTCAGGGTCATCGCGAGGGTGACGATGCCGAGGGCGGCGAGCATGCGGCGCCGGTCTCTGCCGACGTTGTCGGCGTCGTTCGACTCCGGGGCGGAGTCGGGGGCGCCGGCCCAGGTCTCTTCCTTGCCGCCGCGGAGGGTGAGGGAGCCCAGGGCGAAGAGCGCCCATCCGAACGCGAGGAGGAAGACACCGAACGCTGGCGGGGTCTCGGCGTCCGAGCGGACGAAGACGATCTGGCCGAAGATGACGAGCGCCGTCCCAATGACCAGCAGCGGTGGTCTGACCACGGCGCTCAATGCCGGCCTCGGGGTTGGGTCAGGGGGAGGCGGCTGGGTCTCGGTGCGCATCGACGGAAGGCGGCCCGCGTCGGCCTGGTTTCCATGGTAGCGGACTCCGGGGCGGGCGGAGGAGCAGTGCCCCGCGGGCACTCGCGCGCCTAGCGGCGCGCGCCCTCTCTCACATCTCCCCCAGAGGGGGAGAGGCCGGAGGGGACGGGCGATTCGCGAATCGCCCCTACAGGGGAGGGGAGGAGACCCCGCCCACGCCCCTGGGCAACCACAAGGGTTGCCCCTACATGGATGGTCCGCTGCCAGCATTGCCGGTTACGCAAAGATCTCCGGGGGGAGAAGCGGTAATGACCTCCCCGGGCCCACCCGGTTTCTACTTGAGGCGGATGAAGGACTTCTTGGGGTTGGGGGAGCGTCTGCTATGCTAGCCGGCGCGAAGCGGACGTTATGACAAACGAAAACGGCGAGCATCCCATGGGCGGCGGCTATCTCGATGGCGTGCGCGTCGTCGAGCTGGCGGATGAGACGGGCGAGTACGCCGGGAAGCTGCTGGCCGGGCTCGGCGCGGACGTGGTGAAGGTGGAACCCCCCGGCGGCAATGCTACCCGCCGGATCGGGCCGTTCTACGGCGGCGTCCCGGACCCCGACCGGAGTCTCTATTTCTGGCACTACAACTTCGGCAAGCGGGGGCTGACGCTCGACCCGGCTACGGAGCGGGGTCGGCTGCTGGACCTGCTGACGCGGAGCGACGTGTTCTTGGAGACGACGCCGCGGGGCTATCTCGACGGGCTGGGCGTGACATACGAGGCGGCGCGTGAGGCGAACCCGGGACTGGTCTGGGTGCGTATCACGCCATTTGGCGACACGGGGCCGTGGAGCGAGTACAAGGGGTCGGACCTCGTGCACCTCGCGCTGGGCGGGGTGATGATGAACTGCGGGTACGACCCGGACCCGGTGACGGGGTCGTACGACACGCCGCCGATCGCACCGCAGATGTGGCACACCTACCACGTGACGGGGCAGCTTACCGTCATGGCCGTCATCGGGGCGTTGTTCTACCGGCACGCGACGGGGAAGGGGCAGGCGCTGTCCACGGCGGTCCACGAGGCGGTCGCCAAGGCCACCGAGTTGGACCACCCGCACTGGGTGTACACGCGGGAGCCGTTCCTGCGGCAGACGTGCCGTCACGCGTCGGCGGCGTACACGCTGCGGAGCATCGCGCAGACGAAGGATGGGCGGTACGTGATGCCGCGCATGGACGCGCGGACGCGGAACGTCTTCGACGGCGTGCTGACACTTTTGCGGAAGTACGGGGAAGAGGACGATCTCAACGACGAGAAGTACCAGGAGGCGGCGTACCGGGCGCGGCCCGAGGTGTCGGGACACGTGACCGACTTGGCGCACCGGCTGATCGGCAAGTGCCGGCTGGAGCAAGTGCCGTGGCAGGAGGCGCAGGCGCTCAACCTGCTGTGGGCGCCGCTGCGGCGGCCGGAGGAGAACGTCGCCGACCCGCACTGGGGGTCGCGGAACACCTTTCGTGAGGTAGAGCACCCTGAACTGGGGAAGCGCTTCCTCTATACGGGAGCGCCGTGGGTGGACAACGCGGTGCCATGGCGGCGCGGGCCGCGGGCGCCGGTGTTGAGGGAGGACCTGCGGAAGGAAGAGACCGGCGGCGGGCCGCTCAGGTCGGAGCCGCGGGGGTGCGAGTCGGCCATCGGCACCAGCTCGCGGGGGAAGCCGTTCGCGATCAACAACGTGCGGGTGCTCGATTTCACGTGGTGGCTGGCGAGCGGAGGCGGGCCGCGGTTCCTGGCGTCGCAGGGGGCGCAGGTGATCAAGGTCGAGTGGAAGGAGCGTTGGGACCTGCGGTTCTCCGCGCCAGTCCCGGACGGGGGGCGGAAGGCGCGGGAGGCGGCGACATCGCCGATCCCGCCCGAGATCCCGCCTTCGGCGGCGAACGGGCGGGTCAACGAGGCGGGTCAGTTCAACGACATTAACGCGGGGAAGCACGGGATCTCCCTGAACATGCAGACGTCGAAGGGTAAGGAGCTGCTGCGGCAGCTGATCTCGGTCTGCGACATCGTGGTGGAGGGATTCAGCCCGGACGTGATGCGGCGGTGGGGCTTCCCCTACGAGGTGATGCGGGAGATCAACCCGACGATCATCTACGTGCAGCAGTCGGGGATGGGGCAGCAGGGGACGTACGGGAAGTTCCGCGCGGTGGGGCCGATCGCCCAGGCGCTCTCGGGCATCTCGGAGATGTCGGGGCTGCCGGAGCCGCATATGCCGGCGGGGATCGGCTACTCCTATCTCGACTGGTTCGGGGCGTACAACATCGGGACGGCGATGCTGGCAGCGCTGTACCGCCGGGAGCAGACGGGGCTGGGGACGTATATCGACGCGTCGCAGGTCGAGGTTGGGCTGATGCTGAGTGGCACGAGCATCCTGAACCACTCGGCGAACGGGGCGTCGTGGCAGCGGTATGGGAACCGGTCGCCGTGGAAGGCGGCGGCGCCGTCGGGGGCGTACCGCTGCGCGGGCGACGACCGCTGGACCGCGATCTCGTGCCATACGCAGGAGGAGTGGGCGGCGGCGGCTCGGGTGCTGGGGCACCCGGAGTGGAACGAGGACGCGCGCTTCGCGACGCTCGAGGCCCGGCTGGCGAACCAGGACGCACTCGACGCGTTGGTGAACGAGGCGACGGCATCGCGGGACCGGTACGCGCTGATGGAGGCGCTGCAGGCGGCGGGCGTGCCGGCGGGAGTCTGCCAGAACGCGGAGGACCGCTACGAGGCCGATCCGCAGCTCAAGCATCTCAACTGGCTCACCGAGGTGGAGCAGTCGACCATCGGGCGCTGGCCGTTGAAGGAGTTCCCGGTGAAGTTCAGTGAGACGCCGCCGTACATGGGTGGGCCGATCGACCGCGGGGGGCCGAACTACGCGGAGGACAACGACTTCGTCTTCCGCGACGTGCTGGGGCTGGCGGCAGAAGAGATCGAGGCGCTGCGGGCCGACGAGGTCATTTGAGGCGGTGACGTGCCCCCATGAGGCCTCCTGACGAGACGAACGGGCCTCGCGACTATCAGGACGGCGAGCATGGGGCCGGCCATGAGCCGCCGCCGGACTGGAACGAGGACGCGTACCCACCCGACGAGGCCGAGCTAGAAGAGTTCAAGCCGGACGACCTTCCTCCGGAGGAGTACGAGGACGAGGAGGACGCTGCGGCGCTGTACGCGCCGGTGGCGCGTGAGCACGCGCCTTTCTTCAACTACATCGTCTACGGCTTCGTCTCCCTGGCGGTGATCGGGGGCGTCCTCCTCATCTTTCCGTTTGCCAGCGCGGACGGGGGTTTCACGTCGCCGGTCGACGCGTTCTTCACCGCGGCATCCGCAGTGAGCGCGACGGGGCTCGTTGTGGTCGACACCGGCGACCACTGGAGCCGGGCGGGGCAGGCCGTGATCATGGTGCTGATCCAGATCGGCGGCATCGGCTACATGACCATCGGCGCCTTCCTGCTCCTGATGGTGCGGGGCCGGATCGACATGGGCGACGACATGGTCTCCGAGACCTTGGGGAGCGCAAACCCGAACCGGTTCCTGCTGTTCGTGGCATGGGTGCTCGGCATCACGCTGCTCATCGAAGCGGCGGGCATCATCGCCATTTCGTCGCGTTTCGCGGCGTCGTTCTCCGACAAGAGCACCTTCGATTCCATCTTCTACGGGGTCTCCGCGTTCAACAACGCGGGGTTCGACCTCGAAGGCGGCATGCGGGGCATTGCCTCGTTCCAGCAGGACGGCCAACTCCTGGGCGTGATTTCGGCGCTGTTCATCATCGGCGGTCTCGGCATACCGATGGTCACGTTGCTGCTGACGCGCTTCCCCTGGGTGCAATGGAAACTCGACTCGAAGATGGCCATCGTCTCCTCGATCGCGCTGCTGGGTCTGGGCGCGCTGGCCATCGGCTCCTTCGAGACCGCGGCGTCCTTCGCCCAAGGCGGCGAGGCGTTGGGCGGCGAGGCGCTCAACTCGTTCTTCCTTTCCGCGTCGGCGCGGACGGCCGGCTTCACCACGATCGACATCGGCGGGCTGACGGTGCAGACGCTGCTCCTGATGATGGTGTTGATGTTCGTGGGCGGCGTTTCGGGGTCGACAGCGGGCGGCATCAAGATCAACACGTTCGCCACGCTGTTCGTTACGGCGGTCTCCTACCTGCGGGGCTACAAGCGCGTCCACGCGTTCGGCAAGGTATTGCCGGAGACGCAGGTACACCGGGCCATCGCCATCGTCTTCCTCGGCGTGATGATCGTCTTCCTCTTCATCCTGATCATGTCGGCGCTGGAGCCTTTCGACTTCATACCGGTCGCCTTCGAGACGGTGTCGGCGTTCAGCACGACGGGGTTCTCGACGGGCATCACGCCCGACCTCTCGGCGGGGGGTAAGATCACGTTGATCTTCGCCATGTTCATCGGGCGGCTGGGGCCCCTGACGGTGGTGCTCGCACTGGCCCGGCACCGCGGGCCGTCGGAGGAGATCGAGGCCGAGGAGGAGCCGATCCGCATCGGATAACGGCGGCGGGAGGAAGCGATGGGTACGGACACGATTCAGGAGCTGGCGGACCGGCAAGCAATACGGGATGTCATGGCCCGGTACGCGCGCGGTCTCGACCGCCGCGACTTCGGCGCCGTGGCATCGTGCTTCGCGGAGGACGCCTACGCCGACTACGGCGGCCCGACTGCGCCGGCCGAGGGTCGTGACGCGATCCTGAAGATCGTCCGCGTGGTGGAGCGGTTCATCCTGACCATGCACTTCATGGGCGACCAGACCGTCACCCTTCACGGCGACGAAGCGGACGTCGAGACGTACGCCATCGACCAACTGCGCTACGAGAAGGACGGCATTCAGTACGACATGACCGGCGGCCTCCGGTACGAGGATAAGATGGTGCGGGAGGACGGACGCTGGGTCATCAAGCACCGCGTGATGCATACTGATTGGCGGCGCTACGACCGCGTCGAGACCGGCCCCGGGCCGTTCTGACCGGAGACTCCTCGCACGCACGGGGCACAACCCGCATGGGCAAGAGGCGAAAGAAACACCAGGCTATCGAGCCACGGACGGAGACCCTCGACATCGAGGGGCCGTCGTTCATGGGCGAGGGCTTCACCCGCAGCGGCGACGATCCCGTCTTCGTGCCCTACGCCATCCCGGGCGAGCGGGTGGAGGCGACGATCTGGCGGAAGAGCCGCCGCTACCTGGAAGCGCGCCTCGACAAGGTTATCGATGCGTCGCCGCACCGCGTCGAGGCCGAGTGCCGCTACTACGGCGAGTGCACCGGCTGCCAGTGGCAGCACGTCGCGTACGAGCACCAACTGGAGATGAAGACGCGGCTGGTGCGCGAGCAACTCGAACGCACCGGCGGCTTCGACTCGCCGCCTGTGGCGCCGGCCATCGGCTGCGACGACCCCTGGGGCTATCGCAACCACGCCCGGTTCACCATCGGGCCCGAAGGCCAGCTCGGTTTCGTGAACCGGACCTACCGGCGGTTCGTCCGAATCGACGAGTGCCTCATCATGGACCGGGGCATCAACGATCTGCTGGCGGAGCTTCAGGGCAAGGCGGGGGAGACGACACAGCTCTCGATCCGCTACGGCCCCAAGTCGGAGAGCTGGTTGATCCAGCCGACCCTGCAATCGCTCGACATCGGCGTGGACTCAGGTCAGACGCACTACGAGGAGGAGCTTCTCGGACGGCGGTTCCGCGTCGCCGCGGCCTCGTTCTTCCAGGTGAACGTGCGGCAGGCGGAGCGTTTGGTGGGGCTGGTGCGGGAGAGCCTCGACCTGCAACCCGACGAAGTGTTGGTGGACGCCTACGCGGGGGTGGGGGTGTTCGCCGCGCTGCTTGCGCCGCACGTGAAGGAAGTGGTCGCGGTCGAGGAGTCGGCGGCGGCGGTGGCGGACGCAAAGAAGAACGTGGAAGGTCTGGACAACGTCCGGCTGGTGGAGGCGAAGACGGAGCACGCGCTGGCAGAGCTCGATGCGGCTCCGGACGCGCTCATCCTCGACCCGCCCCGTGCGGGCTGCCACCCCGGCGCGCTCGACGCGTTGGTGCAGTTCCGGCCCCGGAAGGTCGCCTACGTCTCATGCGACCCGGCGACGCTGGCGCGCGACCTGAAACATCTCACCGCGGAAGCCTACGACCTGATTGGGGTGCAGCCGCTGGACATGTTCCCGCACACGCACCACGTCGAGGCGGTCGCCACGCTGCGGGCGCGGGGGCGTAGCGGGCCGCGGGTCAGGAGGCGCTGAAGCCGCCGCCGGGCGCGTTGTCCTGCCAGAGGGTGAAGAACTGGTCGGACTCGCCGCGGACGGCGCGGCGAAGCTCGTCCTTGTGCTGCTCTTGCAGGTACTGCTTCTCCAGGGTCAGGAGGCGCTTGAAGGTGGCGTCGCAGCGGGCGGCGAAGCCGGCGGGGGTGACGTTGCTGAAGAAGGCGTCGAAGGCGAGGGAGAGGTCGTCGTCGCTCATAGTGAGGACGGGGCCGGCGGCGAGGAAGAGGGCAACGCGGGGCGGTTCGCCGTCGGCCGCGCCGCCGCTGAGGACTTCGATGAGGCGGGCGACGCCGCGCTCGGTGACCATCTCCTGCACGCGGGCGGCGAGGAGCATGAGGTTGACGAAGGGGGGGCCTTCGGCGCGGAGGAGCTTGCTGAATTCGCGCTCCAACTCGTTGAGGTAGTCGTCGGTCAGGAGGTCGTGGACCGAGGCGAGGCGCAGATCCGGTTCGCCGGGGTTCCGCACGTCGATGACCATGAACTCTTCCAGGTTGGGGAAGATGCAGACGTGGATGTCTGCCGACTCGACTGAGCTGGTCTCGCTGATGTCTTCGTACATGAGGCTGCTCCGCCCGGCGTGCCCGTCCGGGCGTGCTTGAATTATAGGCTAGGGCGGTGTCAAGGGCGATGGGGGAACGGGCGGCCAGCGGCAGGGTTGACGGGGGTGGGGGAACGGGCGCGTCGCGACGCGCCCCTACAGGGGAGGGTTGGCTGGCCTCGGGGGCCGGTGGTGGCGGATGCGGGGGCCGCTCATCTCAATCTTCTCCCGTGGGGAGAAGAGGGGAGACCGCCCCGCCCCGACCCTCTCTCAGTCTCCCCCAGAGGGGGAGAGGTTTAAGGTGCTCCCCCTTCGGGGGAGTGTTTGGGTGTAGCCCCCCGGGAGCGTTCCCGTGACTACGGCATGGTTCAATCAGGCCACTCGGGGGATGGGGAACGGGCGCGTCGCGACGCGCCCCTACAGGGGAGGGTAGGCTGGCCTCGGGGGCCGGTGGCGGTGATGGGCCCCTCATCTCAATCTTCTCCCGTGGGGAGAAGAGGTAAAACCACCCCGGCCCGGCTAGGCGCCGTAGATTCTGGTGTTGGGTTTGAAGACGCCCCAGGCGAACCAGAAGTGGTCGGCATGGACGATCTTGGTGAGGGTCTTGCCTTGGAGGGGGCCGGAGACGGCGTGGCCCTGGATGTTCCAGACGCTTCCGGTGGCGTCGTCGACGATGTTCTCGCCGTCGAAGGAGAAGGTGAGGCGCTCCCCGTCGAGGACGGCGCTGAAGGCGCCGGTTGCGCCAACGTCGCGGGACTGCGCGATGATCCTGTCGTCCAGCGCCGAGCGCGTCCCCGGCTTGAAGAAGACGGCGATGGGCTCGCCGCCCACGACGTCGTTGACGGCGCGCTCAGCCGCCAAGACGGTGAAGGGGTAGGCCGCGTCCTCGCCGCCGATACTCACCGCCACGACGCGCTCCTTGGGCGGGAGGCGGCCGTCGGTGGGGCCGCTGTAGAGGAAGGGTGGGTTGTCGGCGCGGTCGTAGCCCAGGTAGGGGTTGATGCCGTAGTCGCGAGCGAACCCGGTGTCGCGGGAGAGGACCATGCCACCGGGGTAGGCGGCTTTGAAGTCGGCCCACGAGTTGATCGCCGACGGTAGGATGTCGAGCCGCTTGCCGGAATGGATGCCGACGATGCCTTCGCCGGTGAACTGCTGCCACCAGCTTTCGGTCTGGCGGTCCCACATGATGAGGTCGCTGCGGCGGAGGTTGCCGGTGGTGCCGAAGTCGAGGACGTCGCCTTCGAAGTTGCGGTCGAAGGCTATCGCCGAGTTGCAGAGCGGGCAGAAGGTGATGGCGACCTCGAGACCGCCCACGACGTCGTTGACGATCTCGTGCCAGGTCAAGATTTGGAGGGGATAGGCCCGCGCGTCGCCGGCGTGCTCGAAGACGATCACGGGTTCTTCATCCCTGAGAAAATCGCCGGCTTCGTCGAGGGTGAGGAACTTGGGGTTGTCGATGGGCGGGATGCCGTCGCGACCGGGGCCGCCGGAGCGTATTTCGGCGTAGGGCACCGTGTGGAGCGTGAAGTCTGTCAGCCACCGGCGGGTGCTGATGCCGGCAGCGCGGAGGGCCTCCATGTAGTCGGGGTCTCGCTCCAGGCCAGGAGGTGGAGGCGGCAAGGTCGGCTTCGGCGTGGCGGTGGGCGGCAGAGCCGTGGGCGGTGTCGTGGACGTGGGTGATGGGGTGTTGGATTCCGTCGAGGCAGGCGTTGGCTGCCGCGTGGGAATGGGCATGGGCGCCGGGGTGTCGGTACCGTCCGAAGAAGCCACCGCCGTGGGGGTGGGCGGGGGGGAGGTCGGCGCGACGGTAGCGGTGGGCGCGGGCTCGGCGGTCGGGGTTGGCGCGGCGGTGGGGGCGTCGCCGTCGCCGCAGGCCGCCACGATCAGGACGGCGGTGAGCACCGTCGCGGTGAGGCGCAGGCGCGACAGCACTAGGTCGCGCCCCCGTCGTCGTGCTTCAGCAGGCCCTTGAAATTGGGGTCGCGCTTCTCGGCGAAGGCGCGGCCGCCCTCGGCGATGTCGTGCGAGGCGACCTTCTGGTTCTTGGCGACGGCGATGGCGTGGGCGAACATCATGTCGGCGTAGGAGCGGCGCGGCGGGGTCATGACGACATTCTTGGTGAGGCGCAGGGCGACGGGCGGGCGCGAGGCGATGCGCTCGGCGAGGTCGTAGGCGGTGGGCATAAGCTCGTCGTGGGGCACGACGCGGCTGACGAGGCCGATGCGCTCGCATTCGTCGGCGCCGAGGATATCGGCGGTGAAGAGCATCTCCAGCGCGCGGGAGAGGCCGACCGTTCTGGGGAGGAGGTCGCCGAGGCCGTCGAGGACGGGCATGCCGATGCGGGCGTAGATGGCGGACATGGTGGCGCGGTCGGAGGCGATGCGGATGTCGCATTCGAGCGCCAGCGCGAGGCCTCCGCCGACGGCGGGACCGTTGACGGCGGCGATGGTGGGCTTGTCGACATCCATGATCTTTCCTACGACGGTGTAGTTGGGCTTGATTTCGAGGTGGTCGAGGCGGCTGTTGGTCAAGTCGGTCTGCTTGAGGTCGATGCCGGAGCAGAAGCCGCGCCCGGCACCGGTGAAGACGGCGACCCGTATTTCGTCGTCGCGGTTGATCTCCTCGCAGACGGCGGCCTGGGAGTCGAGCATGTCCTGCGACAGGGCGTTCAAAGTTTCGGGGCGGTTGAAGGTGACGGTCATGACATGGCCGTTCCGCTCCGCGATCAGGTCCTTGTATTCCACGGTTTCGGTCCTCCGGCGGCGGCCGGATTCTGCCCGCTGCCGCTAGGGCAACTCTACGGAGCGGCAGGGCGGGGCGCAAGCGGGGGATTTCGGTTGCAGTTGTGGGAGGCCATCCCTACTATTTGCTCGGAGCAGGCTCGTCTGGGGAAGCCCGGGAGCTTCGACTTCCTTAGCCGGCTCGGCGGCGGCCGCCGCCACGGGGGCGGGAATCCATGGCGATACTGATTACCGGCGGGACGGGGTTCCTGGGGTCGCATCTGGCGCGGCATCTGGTGGAGGTCGACGGGGAGACGGACGTGGTGCTGTTCGACGCGGCGCTGAACTTGAGGCGGGTCGCCGACCTGGGAGACCGCGTCACGTTGGCGCAGGGTGACGTTACGGAGCCGACCGAGGTGATCGAGGCGATGGACCGCAACGGCGTGGACCGGGTGGTGCACCTCGCATTCCTGCTGACGGGGGGCAGCGCGGCAAGTCCGCTGCGGGCGGTGAAGATCAACTGCATAGGCACGGCAAACGTGTTCGAGGCGGCGCGGCTGCGGGGCGTGCGGCGGCTGGTGTACGCGTCGTCGGTGGCCGCCTATGGGCACCGGTTGTCGCTGGATGACGAGGAGCACGACGAGACGACGCCACCGGTCCCCACCACGCTGTATGGGGGCGCGAAGCTGTTTATGGAGCACCTCGCGGAGACCTATCACGAGCGGTACGGCCTGGACGTGATCGGCCTGCGGCCGATCTCCGTGTTCGGCCTGGGCCGGGGGCAGCGGTATGGGACGGCCCGGCAGCACTTCATGGTGCGGCCGGAGTTCGCGGCGCTTGGCCAGCCGATCGTGATGCCGCCGGACGAGATGATGGTCGACTGGATCTACGTGAAGGACGCGGCGAAGGCGTGGAGCTGCGCGCTCAACGCGCCAAAGCCGGAGCACCGGGTCTTCAACATGGCGGCGGAGCGGAGACCGGTGGGCGACTACACCGCCCACGCGCGGGCGCTCCTGCCCGACGCCTCGATCGAGGTGAGTAGCGAGCTGGAGGACTCGCTGCGGCTGGTCAGCGCACGACGGCTGCGGGAGGAGCTCGGGTTCGAGCCCTCGTACACGTTGGAGCAAGGGCTGGAGGACTACCTCGGCGAGGTCAAGGCTGCAAAGGAGCTTGGCGAGCTCGGCTAGCGCCGGAACGCCATCGCCATGGCACTCGAACCCAACCGCTTCGACTATCTGCCGATCATCGACCGCCCCATCGTGCGATGGCCGAACGGGGCGCGGGTGGCGCTGTGGGTAGCGCCGAACGTCGAGCACTATGAGTACCTGCCGCCGTCGGCGCCGTTCAATCCCTGGCCACGGACGCCACACCCGGACGTGCAGCAGTATTCGCTGCGGGACTACGGAAACCGGGTGGGGTTCTGGCGCATGCTGGACGTGCTGGACCGTTACCGGGTCAAGTGCTCGACGACGCTGAACATCGGGGTGCTGTCGCACTTCCCGGACGTCGCGGAGGCGATGCTGGAGCGGGACTGGACTTTCGTGAACCACGGCTTCTACAACACCCGCGCCATCACCGACTTCAACGAGGGAGAGGAGCGGGAGTTCTACCAGGAGATCCGCGCCGCATTCCGCCGCCTCACCAACGGGCGGGAGATCATCGCGCAGTCGGGGCCGGGGGCGTCGAACACGGAGCGCACGCCCGACCTGCTGTCGGAGGCGGGCTTCCTCTATCAGACCGACTGGAAGTTCGACGACCACCCCGTCCCGATCAAGGTGCGGAGCGGCGGCAAGTTCCTGTGCATCCCGTATACGGGCGAGCTGAACGACGTGCCGATGATGAGCGCCCACTTCGAGGCGGACTATTTCGCGGAGTCGTGCAAGGCGCAGTTCGATCAACTGTACCGGGAGGGGGAGGAGAACGGGCGGCTGATGTGCATCGCCATCCACCCGTACATGATCGGGAGGCCGCACCGGATCGGTTATCTCGACGAAGTCCTCGACTACATCCTGTCGCACGACGGGGTGTGGCAAGCGACGACGGACGAGATTGCCCGCTATTACCTCGAGCATTACTACGACGAGGCGGTGGAGCACGCTGCACGGCTGCAAGAAGGGGCGGCGTCATGAGCCCGAACCGTGACTACGTCGTGCCCGAGCTGGGCACCGGCCCCGATCACGGGCACTACAACTACCGCGCACTCAACGCCCGCAGCGCGGGTCTGCGCTGGCCGGAGGAGGCGCCGGTCGCCCTCTGTGTGATCGTCACCCTGGAGCATTTGGAATGGCGCAAGCCGGAGGGGTCGTATATCTCGCCGACGCTGTCGGGCGGCTACGGCAACCGGCCGCACCCGGACGTCACGCGCTGGTCGCACCGGGAGTACGGGCACCGTGTGGGCGTCTTCCGTATCTTCGAAACGCTGCAGCGCCACGGGATCACGCCGACCGTGGCGATGGACGCGCTGACGGCGCGGCAGTATCCCTTCCTGGTGAAGCACTGCCTGGACCTGGGCGCCGAGTTCATTGGTCACGGCATCTCGGTGAGCCGGATGATCACCAGCGGGATGGACGAGGGCGAGGAACGTGCCTACATCTCCGAGTCGCTGGAGGCGATGACGGAGGCGGCGGGCAAACGGCCCAAGGGGTGGTTGAGCCCGGAGTACGGCGAATCGAGACGTACGCCCGCGCTCCTGGCCGAGGCGGGCGTACGGTATGTGTGCGACTGGGTCAACGACGAGCAGCCCTACCGGATGCACGTGCCGGAGGGGGAACTCTACGCGCTGCCGGTGACCTTTCCCCTGGACGACGTCGAGGCGATGTGGGACCGGCGCATCGAGGTCGGACGCTGGGCGCGCATGATGACGGAATCCTTCGACCGGCTGCGCGCGGAGGGGGAGCGGAACGGGCGGCTGCTCGTCCTGAATTTGCACCCGTGGCTCACCGGTCAGGCGTTCCGCATCGGGCGGCTCGACGCGGCGCTGGCGCATATGATGTTATCGGGCGGCGTGTGGGCGGCGACGGGCTCGGAAATCGTAGACTGGTTCGCCTCGGCGCAACGGTACGCCGCAATCTAGGACCGCTTTCTTGAAGTACGCACTCTTTCATCACGTGCCTTGGCCCGGAGGGCAGACCCCGGCGCAGGTCTTCGAGGAGACCACGGAACAGGTACAGCTGGCCGAGGAACTCGGGTTCGAGGCGGTGTGGTTCGCCGAGCACCACTTCTCCCGCTACGGGCTGGCGACTTCGTCGCTGATGCTGGCGACACACATCGCGGCGCGCACGTCACGGATCAGGCTGGGGACGGCGGTCACGGTCGCGCCGATCCGCCACCCGGTCCACGTCGCGGAGGAGACGGCGCTGCTCGACGTGCTGAGCAATGGGCGGCTCGACTTCGGCGTGGGCAGCGGCGGTACCGTGGAGCTCGACGGCTTCGGCATCTCCCGCGAGGAGAGCCGGGAGCGGATGAAGGAAGTGTTGGACATGGTGATGGGCCTGTGGACGTCGCCGGTCTACTCGCACAAGGGCGCCTTCTACGAGGTCGAAGAGATGAGCCTGCCGCTGCGGCCGGTGCAACGGCCCCACCCGCCGGTCTACGCGGCGGTGCGCAACCCGGCGAGCGTGCAGGCGGCGATAGACCGCGGCATCGGCTTCATGGTGGGCGTCCTTCCCGATACCGACGCCGCCGTGGAGCAGCACCGCGGCTATCTTGAGATGGCGCGGAAGGCCAGCAAGGCGGTCGACTCGGCCGACGTTCCCTTCTTCCGCTACGTCTACGTTGGCGAGTCGGAGGAGCAGGTGCGGCGCGACACGGAGGCCCAGTTGGAGTGGGTGTGGTCGTGCCTCGAATGGCAGGTCGAGCGCAACCAGGGCCGGGGCGGGTCGCTCGAAGACTGGTTCGCGCTGGGACGGCCACCGGAGACCCGCTATGAGGACTTCCACGAGCAGTGCGGGTTCTTCGGCACGCCGGAACGGGTGTTGGGCCAGCTCCGCGAGCTGCGCGACGAACACGGGGTCGCCTATTTCGGCGGCAACTTCGGCTTCGGCGGCCTCGACCACGAAAAGACCCTGCGCTCGATGAGACTCTTCGCGGAAGAAGTCGCCGCCAAGCTCTAGCGCGGAGGGAGGATCCGATGATCAAGCGGCTCGACCACGTACACGTCGTCGCTAAGGACATGGACGCGAGCATCGAGTTTTATACCAACGTGCTCGGCTTCAAGCTGCTGCGCCACGTGCGGTTCGGCCCCGGCGGCGAGCGGCAACTGAGCTACGTCGGCCTGGGCGACGTGATGATCGAACTGGTCCAGCCGGCCCACGACGGCGAGTTCAAGGGCACCGAGGCTCGCCCGATTGGTCTCTCGGTGGACGACCTCGACGAGGCGGTGGCGCGGTTCAAGGCGAACGGGGTCGAGGTGGTGAACGAGCCGGCGCGCGGCTTCTCGTTCGGCGGGCGTCAGGCGGTAATCCGGGACCCGAGCGGACTGGTGATCGAGGTGCGGCAGTGGGACGCGTCGGACAGCCCTATGAGCCCCGACTGGGAACCTTGGCGCGAGGACGTGAGCAAGGTCGTCTGACCGAAGCCGCGGTCGACACGCCGGAACGGAGGCGCCTGATGCACGACGTTGAAGTCTTTGCGGCGGACCTTGAGTTTCCCGAAGGGCCCGCGTTCGACCGAGACGGCAACCTGTACGTCGTGGAGCTGGCCGGGGAGCGGGTGTCGCGGATCACGCCCGACGGGATGAGGTCGACGCTGTGCGAGACCGGCGGCGTTCCGAACGGAGCGACCATCGGCCCCGACGGCGCGCTCTGGGTCACGAACAACGGCGGGCCCGACTACCCCGGCTGGGTGGAGCGCATCGATCTTGCCACGGGGACGACGGAGCACATCATCGAGGACCCTTCGTTTGGGGGCTGCAACGACCTCGTCTTCGATGCCGAGGGGAACCTCTACTTCACCGATCCCCACGGCAGTCTGCGGCGGAACCGGCTGCCAGGGCACGTCTACTTCTACTCGAGCGATGGGGAGCTTTCGCGCGCCGCCACCGACTACGCCTTTCCCAACGGCATCGGCATCTCCGACGACGGCGGGGCGCTGCTGGTCGCGGAGACGGTATCGGGCATCGTCTGGACGCACGAGATCGAGTCGCCGGGGAAGCTGGGCGAGCGGCGCGCATACGCGCAGTTGCCGGAGGGGCACCTCCCGGACGGGTTCGCCCTCGACGCAGCGGGCAACCTGCTGGTGTGCGGCCACTTCGGCGGGGCGATCACCGTCTTCGACACCGCCGGCAACCAGATAGACTCCATCGGGCCACTCGACGAGCGGGTCACCAACGTGGCCTTCGGCGGGCCCGACTTCTCGACGCTCTACATCACCGAGTCGCATTTCAAGCGCGTGAGCACGTTTGCGTGGCATACGCCGGGCATGAAGCTCTTCCCCGACCGGTAGGATGGCGATGGCGGCGTTCGAGTGGGAGCGCGGCGAGGCGACGCCGGAGATGCTCGACTTCTACCGGCGGCACGTCGGCTTGGAGTACGAGTGCGAGGGCTGGATCAGCGAGGCCACCCGCGACGCCATCCGCCACTTCGCGGAGGGCGTTGGCGACGACAACCCGCTCTACCTCGACGACGCCTACGCCGCGGGCTCGCCGTACGGGGGCCTGATCGCGCCGCCGACCTTTCCCGACGTCTTCTCGAACAAGGGATTCACGGCCGAGGACGGCTTCCGGCGAGGGCCGCTGCCCGGCTTGTTCGGCCTGTGGGCCGCGGACCGGTGGGAGTTCCACCGGCCGATGCGGTTGGGAGACACGCTCCGCTCGGTGTTCCGCATGGACTCCATCCGCGAGCGGCCCAGCGCGTTCGGCGGCACGGCGTACGAGCAGGTCGACCGCAACACGTACTTCAACCAGGACGGGGAGCTGGTCGCGTCCTACGTCATTCTCCGTTTCAACTACGAGCGGGCGGCGGCGCGGGGACGGGCGAAGTACGGCGAGGTAGAGCCCTACCGCTACACCGACGCCGAGATCGAGGCCATCGAGCGCGGGTACGAGGAGGAGCGCGTTCGCCGCCGGGGAGCCGAGCCGCTCTACTGGGAGGACGTCGAGGCAGGTGACGCCGTCCCGCCGCTGATCAAGGGGCCGCTCACGTTGACCCAGCTGATCGGCTTCGTGCTGGGATGGGGTTCTGCCTACTGCCAGGCGAACCGTCTGGCGCACCAGTACGGCCAGGGAAACCCCCGCGCCGTCCTGATCAACCGCGAGTACAACATCAAGGACAACGTCGAGGGGGCGCACTGGGACGTCAGCTTGGCGCGGCAGAGCGGCTTCCCCGACGCCTACGACTTCGGCTGCATGCGGACGGCGTGGGCGGCGCACCTGCTCACCGACTGGGCCGGCGACCACGGTCGCATCCGGCGGCTGGAGGTCCAGATACGGCGCCCGAACATCGTCGGCGACACGCAGTGGTTCCGGGGGCGGGTCACGTCGAAGGGCCGCGGCGACGCCGTGAGGGGCGAGGCGCCGGTCGATGTCGAGCTCTGGGCGGACAACCAGCGAGGCGAGACGACGACGGTGGGGTCGGCGACGGTGGTGTTACCGCGGCGGGCGTAGCCCGTAGCGGTCAGGGCTGCTCGTCGAAGACTTCGCGGGCGAGCTGCATGGCGTTGGCGACGGTGGGCCATCCGGAGTAGAAGGCGAGCTGGAGCCAGACCTCGCCGAGCTCTTCCTTGGTTAGGCCGTTGCGGAGCGCGCGCCGGATATGGCGCTTGAGCTGGTCGCCGCGGTACTGGGCTGTGAGCGCGGAAACGACGACGATGCTGCGCTCGCGTGGCGAGAGGATGGGGCGCTCCCAGACGTCGCCGAAGAGCAGGTCGTCGGTGATTTCGCGGAACTTCGGGCTGATTTCGGAGCGGTCGGGGGTTTCCTGGGTCGTCATCACGTCCTCCTAGCGTTGCCTGATCGTGGTCGTCGCCGCGGGCCCGGTTGGGGCCGCGGACGGGGGTCATTATGATGGCGAGGCTCGGAGAGGCAAGGAGGAGACCATGGCCCGCAACTACCAGGTCATTTCGGTGGGGACGCACGTCAACCCGCTGCCCTCGATGTGGGCGGAGCGGATCGACCCGGGGTATCGCGACCGCGCTCCGAGGCCGGTACGCAGGACCGACCCCGAGCTTGGGGAAGTCGAGACGATCCTGTTCGAGGGGACAGAGCAGCGTTTCAACCTGGTCTCGGCCGACGCGGGGCGGCCCTCGGCGGAGGTGGCGCCGCAGGGGCGGACGTTCTCGGACGGTCTGCGCGGCGGTTGGGACCCGGCGGCGCGGCTGATCGACCAGGACAGGGACGGTGTGGACGCCGACGTGATCTTCGACGGGGTCACGCCGCTGTCGACGCCCGACCTCGGGCTGAAGCACGCGATGATCCGGGCGTACAACGACTGGCTCGCCGACTTCTGCGCCACGGAGCCGGATCGGCTGGTGGGGGTCGCCTACCTGCCGGTGTGGGACGCCGACCTCGCCGTCGCCGAGGCGCGCCGGGCACGGGGGTTGGGGCTGCGCGGCGCGCTCGTCCCCACCATTCCGGGGCGGGAGACGCCGTACGCGATGCCGTCGGAGCACCAGTACAACAGCCCGTTCTGGGAGCCGCTGTGGAACGCGCTGGAGGAACTGGAGATGCCGGCACACATCCACGTCGACGGCGGGCCGCTGGCGAAGGAATTCGCGGGCGACACGATCGTCCTGATGAGCGTGAACAAGACGATGATGTGCGAGCCGATCACCATCCTCACCTGCTGCGGCGTGCTGGAGCGGCACCCGAACTTGAAGTTCGTGAGCGTAGAGAGCGGCGTGGGGTGGATGGCGTGGTTCGTGCCGTGGCTGGACCTGGTCTTCGAGCGCCACCGCTACTACACCGGCTACGCGCTGAAGGAGCCGCCGAGCTACTACTTCCACCGCCAGGTCTACGGGACGTACATCCAGGACGTGGTGGGCGTCCGCACCCGCGACGTCACCGGCGTGGGCAACATCATGTGGGGCAACGACTACCCCCACGTCGACGGCATCTGGCCGGACTCGCGGGCCTCAATCGAGGAGCACATGGCCGGCGTGCCCGCCGACGAGCGGCACGCGATCCTGGCGGGGAACGCGGTCAAGTTGTACGGGCTTGGGTAGGGGTCAGGCGGGGGCGGGGGCGAGGACTTCGCCGCGGGTGTAGAGGCGGCGGAGCGGAACGTGGCCGAAACTGACCGCCACGATGCCGAGGAAGGCGACCGCGGCGATGGCGAGCAGCAGTGTTGGGCCGACGCTGTCGGCCAACCAGCCGTTGATGAGGTTGAACAGGGCCATGACGCCGCCGAGGGAGACCATGTAGACGCTCATGGCGCGGCCCCGGATGGCGTCGGGGATGATCTCCTGGAGGAATGCGGCGTTGAGCGCCATGAAGGAGGCCTGGGAGGCCCCCATGAAGAATGCCCCGGCAAGCGCCGGCGCCAGGTCGGTGGAGAAGGCCAGCCCCAGGGGGCTGATGCCGCTCACGACCCCGGTGGCGAGGAGCCAGCGCCCCCGCGCAGCAGCGCCTACGAGGCCGGAGAGCGCCATCACACCGAGGAGGGAGCCACCGCCCACCGCCATCATCAGGTAGCTGAAGCCACCATCGGCGTTGAGCCGGTCCTCGGAGAGGACGGGGAGCATCGACTCGAAGGACATCGTCAGCGAGCAGTGGAAGAAAACGACGATCAGAAGCGGCCGGATGAACGGGTGCCCCACGACGTAGCGCAGGCCGGCGGTGAAGTTCCGCAAGCCGCTCTCCCCTTCTGCCATCTCGCCCGTCGAGGTCGACTGGATGCGGGTGCTGGAAAGCCAGGCGATGGCATAGAAGGCGGAGCAGATGGCGAAGGCCGGGCCGGGGGCGTCGGAGACGAGCAGGCCAGCGACGAACCCGGCCCCGATCAACCGGGACCCGTGAATCGTCGCCAGGTTCAACGCGACCGCGTTGAGGATGTGCTTCGTGGGCACGAGGTTGGGCAGCAGGGCCTGGGTCACCGACATCTGCGCGGCGCGCACGCTGCCGTTGAAGAAGCCGAGCACGACGAGCTGCCACGGCTCGATGACGTCGGTGAGCACCAAGGCAGCGAGCAGCACGTTGTGGGCGAGCTGCAGGGAGTAGACGTAGCCGAGAAGCCGCCTGCGCTGAAACATGTCGGCGAGGAAGCCCGAGACGGGCGGCACGAGGAAGAGCGGGATCATCGCCGCGAAGGTGGTGAGGCCGACCCAAAACGACGAGTCGGTCAACTCAAAGACCAGCCAGCCCCTTGCCACGATGAGTGCCCAGGCCGCGGCGCTCGCCGACAGGCTGCTCGTCCACAGGTAGCGGTAGTCCCTGAACTTTAGCGAGGGGAGAAACCGGTCGACGAAGCCTTGTGGGGCGGTCTCTTGCATATCCGCCGAACCTTACCGCCTCCGCCCTGAAAGCGCCAGCATGGGTATACTGGCGGGGACCTTTGCGGAACTTTTCTCGCGGGAGGGAGCAGCGCCCTTCGGGTCGCTGGCGCGCCTAGCGGCGCGCGCCCTCTCTCAGTCTCCCCCAGAGGGGGAGAGGTTTAAGGTGGGAGGACGGGCTTGAATCATCTCGCGCTGCTCGACGGCATCGTCGACTCCGGTCGCGTGCGCCAGACGGTCCCCGACCCCATCATCCGGGGCGTGACGTACAAGACCGTCCGCATTCCTGCCGAGTTGAAGCAGACCGAGCCGATTACGCTGGTCCAGGTCGAGAGCGCGGAGGAAGTCGCCGCGATCCTGAAACGGGCGAACGAGGCGCGAACGCCGGTCTACGTCCGGCAAGGGACGGGCTGGGTGGCGCTCGACATCACCCGGCCCGAGCCGCCGGGGTCGCTGGTGCTCGACCTGCGGCGTCTGAACTGGATACGCCCCTCGCTCGATTCGGGCTACGTCGAGATCGGCCCCGCCGTCACGGAGCAGGCGTTGAACGCGGCGCTGGAGCCGCACGGCTTCGGCTACCCCGAGTTCGTCGGGCCGGTGACGTGGGGCGGCCTGGCGAGCATGAACACCAGCGGCCGCTCAGTCGACCCGCATTCCGGCAAGCCTGGCGACTATCTGATGGGGCTCGAGGTCGTGCTGCCCACCGGCGAGATCATCGAGACCGGCACGCGCTCGCACCGCCGCCCCTGCGGCGTCGACCTCACTTGGCTCTTCGCCGGGTTCCAGGCGATGGCGGGGGTGATCACGAACCTCCGGCTGCGGCTCGTCCCGGCGCCGCGCAACACCCGCTGGGGCGCCGCCTTCCTTCCTTCAGTCGAGGCGGCGGGCCGGACCGTCGGGCAACTCTACCGGCGGGGCGTGCCGCCGCCGCGGCTCATGGAACTGCTCGATCAGCAGTTCCTCGAGTTGGGCGGCTTCGACAATCCGACGTCGAGCGTGGTGGTGCTGATCGGTACGGACGGCTTCACCGCCGAGGAGGCCGAGGCGAAACTGGACGCGATCTTCGAGATCGCGCGGGATCAGGGCGCGTCGCGGATGGACGCGATGACGCCCGACGAATTCGAGGGGTTCATGAGCTTCCGCGACGACCAGAGCGGCGGGGGCGGAACGAACCTCATTGAGGAGCTTGGCCTCTTCCCGTTGTTCGGCGGGGTCATGGACGGCCCCCTCGACGCGATGGTGCCGTGCATGGAGGCGGCGGGCCGCATGATCGAGGAGGTCCGCGCCGAGGAGCCGGGCCTCTACGGCGTGCGGATCGGGCACATCGGCGCGGGGACGTTCCATCCGGTCTTCTTCGCCCCCGACTCGTGGGACTTCGACCGGATGCGCTCCCTGGCGAAGAAGATCCGGGCGCGGATGGTCGCCCTCCAGGCGGAGTTCGGCTGCACCACCGGCGAGCAGGGTATTTTCCCGCAGCACTACGAGTGGTTCCAGCGTTACTACGGCCCAGACTACACCGCGGCGGCGGCCCGCGTCCGCGACGCCCTCGACCCGAACGGCGTCTTAAACCCGGCGCGCTTCCAGAGGCCCGCCTACAACGGGTGACGCACCCCGCGGGTCTATAATCGGCGTGACAGCCACGCGCCGAGGTGGCGGAACGGCAGACGCGACGGACTTAAAATCCGTTGGGGCAACCCATGTGGGTTCGACTCCCACCCTCGGCACCACACACTCACTTATGTTAGAACGCTAGTGGGCGGCCAGAACGCCGCAAGGGGTCTCGGACGGCTCCTTCTTCCGCCGAAACATGATGGCTGCTATGGTAGTCGTCGAATCAAAGAGCACACCCCACCCAAGGAGGTTTCATGGTAGACGAACAGGGCAACGATAAACCTGACGATGAATTGACAAAGAAGGCGACTCAATTCACGCAAGGGCAAGTCTTCGCCTTGCGCGAAACGTTCAAGGGCCTTCTAGAGCACCAGCCCACCGGTGTCTTGGCTAGACTACACGAGGGTGTCCAACAGTTAGGTGTACCACTGAATCAGGCAGACATCGATATACAGGAGAACTACCCATACGTAGAAGCGGGATACCAGAACATGCGGGATCACCTCCTTTTGGCGATTAAGAAGTCTCTGGACGCTCGTTAAACGGCCCCGAATAAGTGGCCTATACCGGCGCAAGTCTTAAATGGTGTGCTGCCTCCGACGCTCAGTAATTGAGCCGTTTGCTGTGGTGTCGCTCGCACAAGGCAACGGACGGGCCGAATGCCGAGAGTGCGGCGAGCATCGGGTAGTGTGTAGGAGTCGCGGCAACGCAATTGCTCCGGCGCTCTGGAATCTCGGCAACCCATCCCTTCTTCGGGCGGGCGACGGGGTAAGGTGCTATTGAAATGGTCAAG
Organism: Dehalococcoidia bacterium; assembly: GCA_965207995.1. Taxonomy (GTDB): domain Bacteria; phylum Chloroflexota; class Dehalococcoidia; order SHYB01; family SHYB01; genus DAOUKH01. Next base: position 889,913 of record OZ242299.1, read on the forward strand.
CACATAACCTTCCCCATCGCGCCGAGGCGATGGCTGACAATTGCGTTTCGTGCCGAGCGATCAGAAATATCACTTCGGCTCGTCTCCATTAGCCCAAGGGGTACTAGAACGTGGACCGTGTGCATCCTTTGGGACAATATATCCGTCGGAGGACAATAGGGAGCCCGTCGACGCCAAGCCCACCAGTGCACGCGTTGGAGCGTGCCATACGAAACGACGCAGACTTCTCGGCCCGCAGGTTGTCGCTGCGCTAGCACTCCAAGGGGAATTCCATGCCAGAGAAACGTGGAACCAGCATCGGCGAGGTAATCCGCCGCAAGGGCAGCGGGAAGTGTGCGCGCTGCGGAAAGGAGACCCCCTACCTGTACTGCAGCACCGAGTGTGAGAACGAAGACCTGAAGGCAAAGAAGCCACAACTAATCGGCTGTGGGCTTCTGATCCTTGCCGGTCTTGTTGCGCTCGTGGTCTTCATAGTGATCCAATGCTCCGGGCCTGGCTCGGATTCCAAGACGATACGGGGGAGCTCCGGTGCATGGCCTTTGACGACCTCTGCCGCCGAGTTGCACTGCAGGAACGTAAGCGAAGCCGGATACCGATTGACCGCAGTTTGGGTAGAGGTCGGCGGCAACAAGTATGCCCTCAACGGTACCGCACTCGCTCGACTTGACGAGCTTGGCCTCCGCGACATTCGAACGAGCACCGTCTGGCGGGGTGACGGCATGGGAGGTCGGGTTCCCCTTTCGCCCCTTATCGAGCAGGGGTTGGCGCTTTGCGAGTAAGACACTACGACCCCCGTCGCGGCCAGTCGGAGCGCGAACTTGGTACGCGATGCGGCACAGATGTCCCTATAGTGCATCTCAACTGAATTAGTGGGGCGCACGGCATCGGCACAGCACCACGACTCCTTCCTATCTCCATGAGCGAGCCCGAACCCCGAGCAGGACAGCCAGACGGCGGACCGCTGTGGGCGTTTGCCAGCGCGCGGGGAATGGGCCGGCGCCAATTTCTGCGGCTGATGCTGGCGGGCGGCGCGGCGGCGGTCCTCGCGGCGTGCGCGGGTATGGAGCCGCCGCAGCCGACGGCGACTGAGGCCCCGTCTTCCAAGGCCGGAGCCTCGCCGTGGTTCAAGGACCCCGCGCCGTTCATCCAGCGGGACAGCAAGGGTCTGGAGGCGCGGCTGGAGAAGATGCAGGGCCTTATCACGCCCAACAAACTCTTCTTCGTGCGGAACAACTCCGTGAGCATCGACGTCGACGCCGCAACGTGGCGGCTCTCCGTGGAGGGCGACGCGGTGGCGGAGCCGATGGAGCTGAGCTACGACGACATCAGGAATCTGCCGAGCCGCACATTGACGTCGTACCTCGAATGCGCGGGGAATCACCGCGCCATGTTCGGCCTCCTACAGGGCCGGGAGTCGTCCGGCACGCAGTGGATGACGGGCGCGGTGGGCAATGGCGAGTGGGTCGGCGCGCCGCTGCGGGACGTGCTGACGCTGGCGGGCATTCATGCCAGCGCGGTCAGTGTGCTGCTGGTGGGGTTGGACGCGGAGTCGCCGGAGGGCGGGTTTCGGTACGTCCTACCGGTGGAGAAGGCGATGCACCGGGATACGTTGCTGGCTTACGCGCTCAACGGGGAGACGCTGCCCAAAGACCACGGCTTCCCGGTGCGGGCGCTCGTCCCCGGCTGGGTCGGGAGCGCGAACATCAAGTGGCTTGGGCGCATCGTGGTCTCGTCCGAGCCGCAGTGGACGCGCAACAACACGACGCACTACGTGCTCATCGGCGACGACTACACGCCTGAAGGCGAGGCGCTGGGCAAGCCCACGACGGTGCAGGTCATCAAGAGCGCGCTCGCGCTGCCGTGGCCGGCGGAGCTTTCGGCGGGACAGCACCGCATCCACGGCTACGCCCACTCGCCGGCAGGGCCGATCGCCCGCGTGGAGTGGAGCACCGACTCCGGCCGCACGTGGAACGACGCAGCGTTATCGGGGCAGCAACCGGATCTGTCGTGGGCGCGGTTCGAGCTCGCCTGGGAGGCAGAGCCGGGCGAGCAAACGATTATGACGCGCGCCACCGACACCGCGGGCAACACCCAACCGGACCGGGTGCCCTTCAACGAGAAGGGGTACCTGTTCAACCAGGCGCTGCCTCACCCGATACGCGTCAGTTAGGACTAGGCCTCTGGCCCGGATCCATCGAACTCAACCAATTCGGGGGTCAGCCTGAACCATAGCACCGATAGAATGGCCCCAACCTTGCCGATCGTCGGATTCGCCTCGCCGCTTTCCAGCTTGGCGATGTAGGCCTGGCTAACCCCGATCCGCTTCGCGAGCTCGGCCTGAGAAATCTCTCGCGCGCTCCGCGCCTTATGCAAGGCGAAGGCGATATCGACCTTGAACCGCTCCGCGCCATAGGCCTGACGGTACTCGTCGTCTTCCAAAAGCACCTCTGGATAATAACCTCCCAGGTTGTTGCGAATCAAGGGCGGCGCTTGACGGGCGCGGCGCGGCGCTCCTACTCTGGCCGTAGCCTGCGCTCGAGGAGAGGTTGATGCTCGATATCGCGATCTTCGACACCGATTCCCACGTCAACGAGCCGCCCAACGCATGGCAGGACCGCCTGCCGGCGCGCTTGAAGGAGAAGGGGCCGCGTATCGTCGAGATGGATGGCGGCGATCAGGGCTGGGTGGTCGACGGGAAGCCGCCGAAGAAGGTCGATTCTCCGGGGAGCACGCTGGCGAGCCTCGCCTTGAAAGTCGGCGGGATGAAGAACGTGACCGCCGAGATGGCCCAGCAGGAGCTGCACGGCAAGCCCAAGCGGTTCGAGAGCTACCGCAAGGGCAACTACGAGACCCAGGCGCGGCTCGACGACATGGACATCGACGGGGTCAGCGCGAGCGTGCTCTACCCCGGCTTCGGCTCGGGCATGTGGGACATCGGCGACCCCGAGGTGCGCGTCGCCTCGATGCGGGCCTACAACGACTGGCTGATCGAAGAGATGGTGTCGGAGGCGGATGGACGCCTCGCCGGGCTGGCCTGCATCCCCACCGGCGACGGGATGGACATCGCCGTGGCCGAGCTCACGCGCTGCGCCGAGCTGGGGCATAGGGGCGGCCTCATCGACTGCTACCCGACGATTCCCCTCCACGACGCGCACTATGACCCGCTGTGGGCGGCGGCGCAGGACCTCGGCATGCCGCTTCACTGGCACCGGGCCAGCGGGCCGAAGGCGAACATTCCGCGCGGCTTCCTGACGTTCGGCTCGGGCGAAGGGGAGCAGGCGGCCAGCGTCGCGGCCCGCTTCTTCTCGACGGTGATCCCGGTGACGTACATGCTGTTCCAGGGCGTCTTCCGCCGCTTCCCCGGCCTGCGTCTGGTGACAGCGGAGACCGACTTCGGCTGGCTACCCTTCCTCATGCAGATCTGCGACGACCAGTGGGACCGCTACGCCGTCTGGTTCAAGACGGACGCCGACCGCAAGCCGAGCGAATATATCCGCGAGCAGTTCTACTGCACGTTCATGGACGACGAGGTGGGCTGCTCGATGCTGGACTACACCGGCGCGGACAACATCATGTGGTCGTCCGACTACCCGCACGGGGTAACGACGTGGCCGTGCTCGCGGGACGTGATCGAGAAGAATCTCGGCAAGCGGTCAAGCGAGGAGCGCGAGAAGATACTCTCGGCGAACGCGCGACGGCTCTACGGCATGAACTAGGAGCGCGCTGCGGCGGGTGCGGCGGCGAAGGAGGGCATGACCTCCTTGCCGAACATCTCGATCGAGCGCAGCACCTTCTCGTGGGGCATGCCGGGATAGCCGAACCAGCCGAAGATGTGGCCTATCCCGTCGTCCCGCAGCTTCTCGATCTGCTCACAGACGACTTCCGGGGTGCCGCGCAGCACACGGCGCCCCACAGCCTTTCCGGCCTTCACGCGGTCCGCCTGCCGCGTCGCCCATGACTCGTAGCCCTTGGGGAGGACGCCGTCGGCGCCGGCGGGCGATCCGACCTTCGCCATCACCTTCGGGGTGAAGTCCTGGAACTCGATGGGGTCCTGCTCCGCCTCCTCCATCGTCGGGGCGACGTAGACATTCATGAGGACGGGCGGGTCCTTGCCGGCGTGGTCGTGGCCGAACTCCTCCATCTTGTGGCGCCAGAGGGCGATGGCGTCGGGCACCTCGCCCATGGTGGCGGTCGGGCCGCCGAGCATCACGGTGAGACCGCGCCGGGCGGCGACCTCGATGCTCGCGGGGCTGGTGCTGACGGCGGCGTAGAGCGGCGGGTGGGGCTTCTGCACCGGCTTGGGGATCACCCAGAGTTTGTCTACCTGGGTGTACTTGCCGTGATAGGTGAGCGTTTCCTCGGTCCACGCCTTGACGAGGACGTCGAGGGCCTCGGCGAAACGCTCCTTGCCCTCCTCGATGGGCACGCCCAAGCCGCGGAACTCCTGGTTCTGGTAGCCGGCGCCGACGCCGAGCTCGACGCGGCCGCCGCTGAGCACGTCGAGCATGGCCGCTTCCTCGGCGACGTGCACCGCGTTGTGGAAGGGGAGAACGACGACGGCGGTGCCGATGCGCATGTTTCGCGTCCGGGCGGCGACGTGGCCCGCGAAGGAGAAGACGCCGGAGATGATGCCGTGGCGGGAGAAGTGGTGCTCGCCGATCCAGACGGCGTTATAACCGAGGGTATCGCCAAGCTCGACACCTTCGAGCGCCTCGCCGAGGGCCTCTTCCTGGCTGCGGCTTTCGTGCCACGGCACGAGGCAGAACAGTCCGAACTTCATGGCGCCTCCAGGGCTGCGGGTCCACGGCGAGCGGGCGCGCCGCTGCGCTCATTCTAGGAAGGCGGTGTGGCGTGTCAAGGAGAACACCCGCTTCAAAATGCAGGGGTATCCGGAGGGGTGCCCCACAGGGCACCCGCGCACCTGCGTGCGCGTACCCTCTCTCAGTCTCCCCCAGAGGGGGAGAGGTCGGGAGGGAAGTGAGGCCGGCTATTCGAGGGTCAGGAGGTAGGCGATCAGGTTGTCGAAGTCGCCCTGGTCGGGAACGAGGCCGGCGGGCATGAGGTTGTCGTAGTCGTCGACGAGGTGCTCGGAGGGTTCCAAAATCGACTGCCGCAGGTATTGCTCCGCCGTCAGGCCGTCGACGCGGGAGCCGGCCGAGGAGGCCACTGCCGACAGGTTGGGCCCGATTTCGCCGATTGCCTCGGGCACGCCGTCGATCATGTGGCAGGCGGTGCAGCCTGCGTTGAGGAAGACGGTGAGGCCGGGGCCGGCGTCGCCCTCCCCGCCTTCCGTGGGGACCGATGGGCCGGCGTCGACGGGGCCGATGGGGCCAGGAGTGGGCTTCGGCGTCACGGTCGGTGTCGGAGGCGGGGCCGGAGTAGGCGTGGGGGTGAAGCCAAAGACCGTCGAGCCGCCGCCGATGGTGAAGACGGCGGTGGGGTCGCCGCTCTCGTATTCGCCGCAGGCGGCCAAAACGAGGATGGCCGCCGCCGTGGCGGCGAGCATCGGGAAGAGTTTCTTTCGCAGCAAGGACGGGTCCCTTAGAAGTTGTTGAACAGCGCGATGACCGAGATCAGGATGGCTATGGCGAGTAGCAGCGGCCCGACGAACAGCATCTGGTAGAGCTTGTTGTCGCCCTTGAGGTGCATGAAGTACATCACGACGAGGGCGAACTTCCCGATCCCCAGCCCGACGAGCAGGAAGCGGTTGAGGGCGACCATCTCGACGAAGGTCACGAAGATCTCGACGACGGTAATGATGGCGAGCCAGACGAAGATCCAGAAGAAGAAGCGGTCGGTATAGTGTTCGCCGCCGGGGTGCAGCACGCTATTGAGGATGCGCTCGTCCTCGCTGCCCGGCTCGATGCGTACGGGGGCTTCGTCGTGGTGGCCGTCGTGTCCGTCGCTCATGTGGTGCTTCCGTAGACCGTAGGCTTAGGTGAACAGGTAGATGATGGCGAAGAGGACGACCCACACGATGTCGACGAAGTGCCAGTAGAGGCCGGCGATTTCGACGTTGAGGGCCCGCTCTTCTTTCAGGCGGCGGTACTCGAAGTCCTCGAAGGTCATGGTCCCCACCGGCGGGGGCGGCGCGCCCTGCGAGAACTGTTCGCGGACGAAGGCGATGAACCGGCGGTGACGCGGCCGGGGCTCGAGGCGCTCATCGGGGCCCCGCTCGGGGACGCCGCGGATCGAACCCACAACGTTCGCCATCATCGGCTTGGCGTGTGGGTCGAGCCGGACCATGAACGCGAGGAAGATGAGCCAGACAATTCCCAAGGTGACGTGGGCGCCGTGGAAACCGGTGAGGATCATGAACGACGCCGCGAAGAGGTTGGTGCGCGGGGTGATGTGATAATGATGGACGAAGGACCAGAACTCGAAGCCCTGCGCGCCGATGAAGAAAGCGCCGCAGAAGGCGGTAGCGAGAATCCAGACCATGAACATCTTCTGGTCGCCGCGTTTGGCGGCGTTGAGTCCGAGCACCATGAAGAAGCTGCTGACGAGGAGCACGAAGGCCATGACACTGACGAGGCCGAGGCTGGAGAGCACCTCTTCGCGGGTGGCGCCGGCGGTGACGTTGTTCTGGTAGACGAGGAACGTCCCGATGAGGCCGCCGAAGAACATGCACTCCGAGCCGAGGAAGAGCCACATGGCAAGCTTGCGATGGCTGAGCCCCGTGGTGGTGCGATGGTGATCGAGCGCATCATCGATCTGGGGATCGATGTAGATCGCTTCGGGCTGTTGGGCCGTCGGGTGCGCCATGGCCGCCGCCCTAGTGGGCGTCCTCCTCCGCTACCGGCTCCTTGATCCACGCCAGCGAGGCGACGAAGGCGATGGCCAGGCCGATGCCGATGGCGGGGATGCCGCCCTGGTTGGTGTAGACAAGGCCGAAGCCCGCCACGGTCAGGCCGAACGCCATCACGATAGGCCAGTAGGACGGGTGCGGCATGTGGATGTGACGCCGCCGCTTCGGCCCTTCGTCTTCTTCCGGCGGCAGCGGGTTCTCGGCATGCTCGGGGTGTTTCTCGTCCCAGAGCGGGCGCACGCTGCGCACCCTGGGGAGCTCGTCGAAGTTGTGCTCGGCGGGCGGTGAGTCGGCCTTCCACTCGAGAGTGTGGCCGTCCCACGGGTCCTTGCCCGCTTCTTTCCCGCTGCGCATGCTCTTGTAGATGTTGTAGACGAGGAAGAGGAACGACGCGCCCATGATGAAGGCGCCGACCGTGCTCATCATGTTGATCAGCCCAAAGCCGAGGTCGGCCTCGTAGGTGTAGACCCGGCGCGGCAGGCCGTTCAGCCCAACCCAGTGCATCGGGAAGAAGGTGAGGTTGAAGCCGATGAACATGATCCAGAAGTGAACCTTGCCTAAGCCCTCGCTCAACATCCGTCCGGTGATCTTGGGGAACCAGAAATAGATGCCGCCCATCAGTCCGAAGATGGCCCCGCCGAACAGCACGTAGTGGAAGTGGGCGACGATGAAATAGGTGTCGGTCTGTTGAAGGTCGGTGGGCGGCGACGCATGCATCACGCCGCTGATGCCGCCGATGGTGAAGAGGCCGATAAAGGCCAGGGCGAAGAGCATGGGCGTCTGCAGCCGTATGTGGCCGCCCCAGGTAGTGGCGATCCAGTTGAAGATCTTCACGCCGGTGGGAATGGCCACGATCATCGTCGCGGTGGCGAAGTAGCCGTTGGCGATGGGGCCCAGCCCGACCGCGAACATGTGGTGGCTCCACACCGCGAAGCCGGTGACGGCGATGAAGACGCCCGACATCACGACGGCTTTGTAGCCAAAGAGCGGCTTCCGCGAGAAGACGGGCAGGATTTCGGAGACCATGCCCATGGCGGGCAGGATGAGGATGTAGACCTCGGGGTGGCCGAAGATCCAGAAGAGGTGCTGCCAGAGAATCGGGTCGCCGCCGCCGCTGACGACGAAGAAGCTCGCGCCCGCGATCCGGTCGACCAAGACGAGGATGATGGCGACGGTGATCGGGGGGAGCGCCAGCACGAGCAGGAAGGCGACGATCAGGGTCATCCAGACGAAGACCGGCATACGGAAGAGCGTCATGCCGTGGGTGCGCAGGTTGAAGATGGTGACGATGAAGTTCACCGACGCCATCAGCGAGGCGATGCCGAGGATGAGCAGCGAGACGAGCCAGTAGTCGATGCCGTGGCCCGGCGAGTAGGCGCTCTCGGTGAGGTTTGCGTAGGAGAACCAGCCGGCGTCGGGGGCACCGCCCGCGAGGAAGCTGGCGTGCAGCATGATCCCGCCGCCGAGGAACGTCCAGTAACTCAGCGCGTTTAGCCGTGGGAAGGCGACGTCGCGGGCGCCGATCATCAGGGGCACGAGGAAGTTAAAGAAGGCGGCGCTCAACGGCATGATCACGAGGAAGACCATCGTGGTGCCGTGCATGGTGAAGAGTTGGTTGAAGGTGCTCGGCGAGACGATGGTGAGCTCGGGCTGCGCCAGTTGGACCCGGATGATCAGCGCTTCGATCCCGCCCGCGAGGAAGAAGAGCAGCGCGGTGACACCGTAGAGGACGCCGATGCGCTTGGCGTCGACGGTGGTCATCCACCCCCACACCCCTTCGCTGGTGGTGGGGCGGCGAAGTATCCCCGGCAGCGGAGCAGTTATCGTGGCCATCGGCGGGCTCCTCGCGACCGCATCGCTTCCATCTTTCTCGGCTCTGTCACGGCTTCAACCATGCACCTAACTCGCCGCCGGCACCCGGCTCTGCAAGTAGGCTACCAAATCCTCGATCTCGGCGTCGGTCAGACGCATCGTCCGGTCGGTGTAGACCGGGGCAAGCTCGGCCATGCGGTTCCCCGGCTTCAGCTCATCGGGGTCGCGCAGCCACTTCCGGAGGTTGTCGTCGGTCCTATCGGCGATTCCGCCGGCGAAGGTATCGCGGGTGGCGAAGTGGGTAATGTTGGGACCGGGGAATACTGTACCGCCGTCCTCGAAGGCTAGGGCTCGGCCCTCCTGCACGCCATAGGCATCCTGGCCGGTGTAGGTGTGGCAGAGCACGCAGCCCTTGGTGGCGAAGAGCGTCTGACCGCGGAGCGCGGCATCGTCCTCGGCGGTGGCCGGCGGCATGAGCTGCCCTTCCGTCCAGCGCTCGTAGCCTTCCACGTCGTGCGCGACGACGATGAACTTCATCTGCCCGTGGGCGACGCCGCACAACTCGGCGCACTGGCCCTCGAAGACGCCTTCCTCGTGGGCGATGAACCACATCTTGTTGTCCCGACCCGGTACGACGTCGGTCTTGCCCGACAGCTTGGGCGTCCAGAAGCTGTGGATCACGTCGGTCGAGATCAGGTTCATCACGATGGCGGTGTTGGTGGGGATGTGCATCTGATTGGCCGTCGTGATGCCGAGCTCGGGATAGCGGAACTCCCACCACCACTGGTGCCCAATGACGTCGATTTCGAGGTGCGGGCGGTCGACGCCGGCCCACTCGACGAGCTTGGCCCCGGTGGGGGGATTCTCATGCTCGGCGATGGTCAGATACGTCGGGATGGCGATGGCAAGCAGGATGAAGAAGGGGATGATCGTCCAGGTGAGCTCGAGCTTGGGGTTACCGTGGACCTGCTCGGGGAGCTGGCTCGGGTCCTGGTTCTTCCTCCAACGGAAGCGGAAGATGGAATAGAGCAGTGCGCCTTCAACGATGATGAAGACGGCGAGGGCGATCCAGAAGATCAGCCAGAAGAGGGTGAGCTGCTGATCGGCGACGGGCCCCTTGGGGTCGAACGTCGATTGGGGGGCCGTCGAGCAGGCGGCCGCCGTCGCGACGACAAGGAGAGCGAGAGGAAGGAACTGGAGAAGCCGCCGTAAAACGGGACTAGAGGACGCCTTGCGGGCGGGCGTGTCCGGTTTTGAGGGGAATGCGGGTTCTGGCAAGAATTCGGGCCTGGGATGTCGCGGCTGAACCGTCGGTCGAAGGCCGGTTTGCTTCAGGAAATCCGTGCGGAATCCTACAACCGCCGCCCTTCACTGTCAAGGGTTTGTACCTATTATCACAAATGCCGGCGAGGCCGTCGAGGGCCACTCAGCGGCCGGTCTTCGACGCCCCGGCTAGAGCCCCAGACGCTCGGCGACGCGCTCTCGGTGCAGGTTGGCGCTCCCAAAGAGGACTTCGCCCATCTTGGCCCGCCGCGAATAGAGCGGCATGGGGTGCTCCTCGGAAAAGCCGATAGCGCCGTGGACCTGGTGGCCGCCGGACATGACCGTCCGGGCGGCGTCGCTGACGTAGGCCTTCGCCAGAGAGACCTCCATCTCGGCGGGCAGGCCTTGGGAGAGCGTCCAGGAGGCCTCGTAGGTGATGTACTGCGCACCGTCGACCTCGGCGGCCATGTCGGCGATGCGGTGGCGGACGGCCTGGAAGGTGGCGATGGGCCGGCCGAACTGGACGCGGGTCTTGGCGTACTCGGTGGTGAACTCGACGACCTTCCGCATGGCGCCGGAGAGGTACGCGCACGTCGCGACCGCGCCGCGGGCCAGGGCTTGTTCGAGTATGGGCCACGCGCCGGGGCCGGAGCGGAGCAGATTGTCTTCGGGAACGCGAGCGCCGGTGAAGGTCACGTGGCAGTGGTGGTCCTCGGCGGTGGTGCGCAGATGCGTCGCCTCGACGCCCGGCGTCCTGGCGTCGACGACGAGCCAGACCGGCTCCGCGGCCTCCTCGTCGAATGCGAAGACGACGATGTCGTCTGCGGTGTGGGCGTATTGCACGAAGTGCTTCACGCCATTGAGCACGACGTTGCCGTTCTCGCGCTTCGCGGTGACAGCGGGATGCTCCCGCCGGAAGCCGATGTCGAGCTTGCCCGGCTCGATGATAGCCGCCGTCAGCAGCCGGTCTCCCTTGGCCACCGACGGCAGGTAGCGCGCCTTCTGCTCGCCGCTGCCCGCTTCGAGGATGATCATCCCGCCGAGGAGGACGGAGGCCACGTAGGGGAGCGGGGCGACGGCGTAGCCGATCTGCTCGACGACGAGGTTCGCGTCGAAGAGGGAGAGGCCCTCGCCGCCGTATTCCTTAGGGAAGGGGAGGCCGAGCCAGCCGAGCCCGGCGGCCTTGCGCCAGAGATCGGGCGGGTAGCCGCGCTCGTCGTCCTCCATGGTGCGCGCCAGGTCGAGCGGCGACTCGCGGCTGAGGAAGTCGCGGGCCTGCTCGCTGAGCATGCGTTCGTGTTCGTTGAGGGTTACGTCCATGGCGGTGTCTTGCTTTCTTGCACGGGCACGCTAGCGGGGCAGTCCGAGCCCGCGCACCGCGAGCTGGTCCTTTTGGATTTCAAGGGTGCCGGCGGCGATGGTCGAGGAGATGCCGTCGCGCCAGGAGGATTCCACAAGCCCATCGAAGGGCGCGGGGCCGGGGCCCTCTCCCGCGATGCGGCCGTAGGGGCCGAGCACTTCCATAGCCAGCTCGGTGGCGTGCTGGGTGATCGTCGAGTTGTGGATGCGGGTCAGCGACGAGATGGCCGGGCCGGGGACCTCCTCCTGGGCGACGAGGGAGGCGAGCCGGTAGTTCAGCGCGCGCGCCACTCGGTGGCGGACGTAGACGTCGGCGAAGCGCTGCCGCAGAACGGGGTCCTTGGCCAGGCTCTCACCGCCGGCCTCGTTCTCCTTGGCGTAGCGCATGGCGCGCTCGAGGTCCCACCACGCCGATTGGTAGCGCGGCTGGCCGATGCGCTCGAAGTTGAGGGCGGCAATGATGACGCTCCAGCCCTGGTTCTCCTCGCCGAGCATGCAGGAGCGGGGGACGCGGACGTTGTCGTAGAACACCTCGTTGAGGTGCACGTCGCCGCCCATGCTCTCGATAGTGCGGACATTGATGCCCGGCGTCTTCATGTCGATGAGGAAGACGGAAATCCCGCGGTGCTTGGGCGCCTCCGGGTCGGTACGGGTGAGGAGGAAGACGTACTCGGCGCGGCGTGCGTAGCTCGTCCAGATCTTCTGGCCGTTGATCACGTAGTCGTCGCCGTCGCGCACGGCGCGGCACTGGAGCGAGGCGAGATCGGAGCCGGCGTCGGGCTCGCTGAACCCCTGGCACCATTCGACGTCGCCGGCGCTGATCTTGCCGAGATGGAGCTGTTTCTGCTCCTCGGTGCCGAAGAGCATGATGCTGGGGCCAATCCAGTTGAGGTTCATGTACTGGGAGCCGCGCGGCTCGCCGTACTTGGCCATCTCCTCTTTGAAGATCACCTGCGCCCAGATCGGGGCGTCGGCTCCGCCGTACTCTTTGGGCCAGGCCATGGTGAGCCAGCCGTTGGCGCCGAGCTTCTTGCAGAACTCCCGAGCGTAGTCCCACCCTCGGTCGCCGCTGTGCCACATCCCGCGCCACCAGTCGGGGATCTCGTCCTGGAGGAAGGTTTCGAGCTCGTCGCGAAACGCCTCGTCGCCGTCAGACCAAGAGAAGTCCACGGCGGCGGCTTACGAGCGTCCGCCGGGACCGACGGCGCGCACGGAGTCGGGGACGCGGGAGGCGAAGGACTCGAAGTTGTCGGCGAACATCCCGACGAGGCGGCGGGCCTGCTCGTCGTAGGCGTTCTTGTCGGCCCAGGTCGAGCGCGCGTTGAGGACCTCGGACGGGACGCCGGGGCAGGTGGTGGGGATCTCAAGGCCGAACAAGGGGTCGCACACGTAGCCGACGTCTTCCAGGCCGCCGCTGAGGATGGCGCGGAGCATGGCGCGGGTGTTGGCGATATCGAGGCGGCTGCCGACGCCGTAGGGGCCGCCGGTCCATCCGGTGTTCACCAGCCAGACGCGGGCGCCGTGCTTGACGATCTTCTCGCGGAGCATGTCGGCGTAGACGACGGGGTCTTGGGCCATGAAGGGCGCCCCGAAGCAAGGGCTGAACGTGGCCTGGGGCTCGATGATGCCGCGCTCCGTCCCGGCCACCTTGGCGGTGTAGCCGGAGAGGAAGTAGTAGACGGCTTGATCGACCGAGAGTCTGGAGAGCGGCGGCAGCACGCCGAAGGCGTCGGCCGTCAGCATGATCACGTTTGCCGGGACGCCGGCGACGCCGGAGGGCTCGGCGTTGGGCATGAAGGTGATGGGATAGGCGCCGCGGGTGTTCTCGGTGCGGGAGTCGTCATCGAGGTCGAGCCGCCGCGTCGCGGGGTCGATGATGACGTTTTCGAGCACGGTGCCGAACCGCTTGGTGGTGCCGTAGATTTCGGGCTCGGCCTTCTCAGAAAGCCGGATCACCTTGGCGTAGCAGCCGCCTTCGAAGTTGAAGACGCCCTCATCGCTCCAGCCGTGCTCGTCGTCGCCGACGAGGGCGCGGTCATGCGTCGTCGAGAGGGTCGTCTTGCCCGTCCCGGAGAGGCCGAAGAAGATGGCGACGTCGCCGTCCTCGCCGACGTTGGCGGAGCAGTGCATGGGCAGGATGCCCTCGCCGGGCAGAACGTAGTTCATGAAGCTGAACACGGACTTCTTGATCTCGCCGGCGTACTTCGTGCCGGCGATGAAGACCTCGCGGGAGCCGAAGTTGAGCGCGATGCAGGCGTCGGAGTTGGTGCCGTCGATCTCCGGCACCGTCTCGAAGTTGGGCGCGTGCACCACGGTCAGGGAGGGCTCGTGGGAGGGCAGATCCTCCTCGGAGGGCGTGAGGAAGAGGCTGCGCGCGAACATCGCGTGCCAGGCGTTCTCGGTGATCACGCGCAGGGCAACGCGGTAGCGGGGATCGGCCCCGACGAACAGGTCTTGGACGAAGAGCTCGCGCCCCTGCAGATAGCCGAGCATACGGCGGCGCAGGGCGGCGAAGGTCTTCTCGCTCATCGGAACGTTGACGGCGCCCCACCACACGAGGTCGGTGGAGGAGGGTTCGTCGACGATGAACTTGTCGTTGGGCGAACGGCCGGTGTACTTGCCCGTGTTGACGACGAAGGGACCCTCGTGGGCAACGACGCCTTCGCCGCGGCGCAGCGCGTGTTCGTAGAGGACTGGGACGGAGAGGTTGTAGTGGACCGCGCCGGGCTCGGTGATTCCCTGGCGCTCTAAGCCGTAGGTCGTTTCCTGGGTGGACATGGCGATGAGGGATCTTCGGCGCGGCGGCGCGGGGGGCGCCGTGAAACGTCCCGCTAGGTTACCCCAACGAGCGCCAGCCGCCAACCGGAAATCGCCCCCTGCGCTATACTTCGGCCCTACTTCCGTACGGACGCTTCCCGCGGTCACATGGGAAAGGCGGAAAGGAGCGCGCTGATGCTCGTCGTCGACTGCCACATGCACATCGGAGACCTCAGCGCCTCGCTCGGCGACGGCGCGTCGCACGCGATGACGATGACGGTCGAGGAGGAGCGTGCGCAGCGCGTCGCCCGGCTCGCCGATTCCGGCGCCGATTGGGCGATCATCCAGCCTGCGCACTCCTACCTCCGGCCGGACGGGATCAAGGACACGATGCGGGTCAACGACGGCATGGCTGAGTACCGCGCCGGCGACCCGGAGCACTTCCCGGTGGCGTTGGGGACGGTGGAGCCGCTCTATGGGGAGCGCAGCCTGGAGGAGATCGACCGCTGCAAGCACGAGCTCGGCCTCGACGGGCTGAGCTGGCACCCTCGGCTGCAGGGTGTCTTCCTCGACAATCCGTGGATGCGCCCATACGTGAAGCGCATGTCGGAGCTGGGCCTGGTGCCGGTGTTGCACTGCAACGCCGAGTCGAAGATGGAGGCCTCGTGGCGGATGCAGAAGCTGGCCTTCGAGTTCCCCGAGGTGACGTTCATGGCGTTCGACTCCTTCTGGTCGTACGAGCGGTCGATGGAGACGCTGCACCTGGCGGCGCACACGCCGAACGTCCTGTGGGACACGGGCGGGCCGCTGGGCTTCCACATGATCGAGCGCTTCGTGCAGGAGCACGGCTCGGAGAAATTCACCTACAGCGGCGAGGCGGCCTACGCCTCCGCGCCGGTGCGGGGTGGGGGCGGCAAACCGCGCCTGCTTCAGCAGATCCTCAACGCCGACATCAGCGACGAGGACAAGGCGAACATCCTGGGCGGTAACGTGGCGCGCCTCTTCGGCAAGGCGTAGCTACGCGCCGTTAGTAGAAGACGTTCGCCTCGGCGAGGCGGTCGATCTCTTCCCCGGCCATGCCGAGGACTTCGCGGAAGGCGAAGTCGTTGTACTGGCCGACCATCGTGCCCGGCAGGCGTATCTGCCCCGGCGTCTTGCTCAGCTTCCACGGCATGCCGTAGATCTTCTGCCGGCCGAGGGGGTGGTCGACGTCCACCCAGTCCCCACGGGCGGTGAAGTGGCGGTCGTCGAAGAGTTCCTTCTGACTGAGGGCGGGGAAGGCGGCGACGCCGGCCTTCTGCAGCATCCGGGTCACCTGGAAGTGCGTCTTCTTCTTGGTCCATGCCGCGATGACCTCGTCGAGGGCGTCGTGGTTGAGCTGGCGCAGGTATTGGTCGGCGAAGCGGTCGTCATCGGCGAGCTCGGGGCGCTCCATCGCGGCGCAGAGGGCGCGCCACTCATCCTCCGTCTTGACGGCGATGGTCACCCACTTGTCGCGGCCCTTGCTTGGGTAGACGCCGTGGGGAGCCATCATCTCGTCGCGGTTGCCGAGGGCCGGAGCGTGCCGTTTGTTGAAGACCCACTCCATCATCGGCCCGCCGACGAGCGTGGCCGCCGCCTCCCACTGGGCGAAGTCGATGTGCTGGCCTTGGCCGGTGCGGGCACGGTGGCGGATGGCGGCGAGCACGGCGAAGGCGCAGTAGAGACCCTGCATGGGGTCCATGATGGTGGTGTTGGCCGCCTGAGGCCGGCCAAGCTCGGGGTAGGCCTGGTTGAACTCGATGCCGGCCATGGCGGAGACGACCCCGCCGTAGGAGACGAGATCGGAGCGGGGGCCGTCCTTTCCCGCCGCCGACGCCGAGATCATGATGACGTCGGGGCGCAGCGCGCGGACCTCCTCGTAGCTCATCCCGAACTTGCCCATCACCTTGGGCGAGAAGTTCTCGATGACCACGTCGCAACTCTTGATGAGCTCCTTGGCGAGCCGCTGGCCCTCCGCGGTCGAGATGTCCAGGCTGATGCCGCGGTAGTTGCGGAAGGTATTCGCCGCGTAGAGGCTCTCCAGGGGCTGCCGCCCCAGCTCCTTCGCCTCTTCTTCGTCCATATAGGGAGGCAGGATGCGGATCACATCGGGGCGGTTGCGGGTCTCGACCTTGAAGACCTCGGCGCCCATGTCGGCAAGGACGTGGCCCATGAGCGGGGCGACCCACACCCAGCCGAAGTTGACGACGCGGAGATTGCTGAGCGGAAGGACGGACATTCGCTAGTCTCCGTAGGCAGCCACGCTAGATGATCCCCGTTCGCCGAAGGTCGGTGAGGTCGACGCCGCTGAAGCCGTAGCGTCCGCCTAGGATCTCGACGTTGTGCTCGCCGAGCGTGGGCGCCGGGCGGCGCAGCGACCACGGCGTCTTGCTCATTACGAAGGGCCTCCCGGGAACCTTGACCGGGCCGACCTCGGGCTGGTCGTACTCGGCGAAGAAGCCGCGGGCGTTGAGGTGAGGGTCGTTGGCCACATCCTCGGCGTTGTTGACCGGGCCGGAGGGCACCTTGTTCTCCTGCAAGACCTCGAAGAGCTCCTTCTTGGTGCGCTCCTCGAACCAGGGCTCCGCCATCACCCGGATGTCTTCCGAGTACTCCCGCAGATCCCACATGGGGATGTCGAAGACGGGGCTGAGCGCCCATTCCGGGTTCCCCATCGCGTTGACGAAGCCGCGCCATTGGCTCTGTTCGAGCAGCATGAGCGCCATGTGGCCGTCGGCGCAGGCGTGGATGCCGGTCGGGTAGGCGGTCCTGCGGGTCTCACCCGTGCGCACGTCCCACTCGCCCGTCATGTGATAGACCGAGATGAGCTGGTAGCCCATGATGTGGCAGGCGAGGACGTCGGCCTGGGAGAGGTCCACGTGCTGCCCCTCGCCGATCACGTCGCGGGCGAGGGCGGCGATCATCGTGGAGACGGCGGCGCAGATGGCGCCCCAATGGTCGGCGTGGTACCAGGCGGCGCGGAGTGGCGCGCGGTCGGGCTCGCCCATGTAGCGGTGGGCCACGCCCGAGGCGTTCCACGCCGTCAGGTCGTAGCCCTTGTACTTGCTATACGGCCCCGTCTGACCGAAGACGGAGATCGAGGTCATGACCAGGCCGGGGTTGATCTTGCTCAGCTTCTCGTAGTTAAGGCCTAGCGACTTCATGACGCCGGGCTGCTGGTTCTCGATCAGGATGTCGGCGTCGGCGACGAGGGCGTTGAAGATGTCCTGGCCGGTGGCGGTCGACGCGTCGAGGGTCACGCTCCGCTTGTTGGCGTTCATGTAGATGAAGAGGCCGCTGCGGTCGACGTGGGGGAGGTCGTCGGGGAAGGGTCCGTAACGGCGCGACTCGTCGCCGACCTTTGGCCGTTCGACCTTGATCACGTCGGCGCCGAGGTCGGCGAGCAGCTTGCCGCAGAACGGCGCGGAGATGAAGTCGCCGAACTCGACGACCTTCAGCCCTTCGAGCGCCATCGCGGTCATGCGGAACCCTCCCGAACGGGCCAGTAGCTGACGTCGTTCGTGGTCATCCAGAGCATCCTACTTCGTCAGCGCCACGCCCGGCGCTGGATCAGGTCGGCCATCTTGTCGAGCTTGGCCTCCTTCTTGGTGTTGGTCGAGGTCTTCTTGCCCTTCTTGCGCTTCTTCCCTGCCTTCTTGGACTTCTTGCTCAAGGCCTCAACCTTACCTGCTCAGCGCCGCACCGGCTTGGGCTGCGCATCAGGATACTCCAGGCGTCCAGCGGCGGCGCGGGTAGCCAACCGCCGCTCGATGGTCAATACTGACGCGTCAACTCCGGCGATGGGGGCGTTGTGACCGAGAGCAAGACCATCCTGCTGCCGGGCGGCGAGGCGCACTACTTCGAGCAGGGTGCGGGCGACCCGCTCATCCTCCTGCACGGCGTCCCCGGCGACGCCCGCGTGTGGCGGTACAACCTCGACGTGCTTGCGCTGAACTTCCGTGTGCTCGCCCTCGATCTTCCCGCGTGGGGCCGCAGCACCCGCGCGAACGGTTTCGAGAGCTCGCTGGAGGGGCTGGCGGCGCACGTCCTCGACTTCTCGCAGGCGCTAGGCTTGGACGCGGTGTCCTTGGCGGGCAATGGCGCGGGCGCCGCGATCGCGCTCGAGTTCGCGCTGGCCCATGCCGGCAAGACCCGCGCCCTGGTGCTCTCCGGCGCGCCGACGGCCTCGGCCGCCGAGCCGCTCAACGTATCGCCTCCGTCTGGATTCGTGGCCCGCGAGGCATACAAGCGCGGCGCCAAGGGCACGATGAAGCGGCTCTTCCAGGAGGGCTACGCCGAGCCGCGGCACGTCGACTCCTCTATGGTCGGCGCCTTCGCCCGCTCCCTCGGCACCGGCTCCGCGCTGACGGCCCTCGCCGAACTGCATGAATCGCTGATCGCGCGGCTCGGCGCGTTGGAGTCCGAGTTGCCCCGCATCCAAGCGCCGGCGCTCATCGTCCACGGGGGCAAGGACCGTTTTTGCTCCCGCGACGACGCCGACCGTCTCGCCTCGCTTCTCCACAACGCCGTCCTAGAGCCGGTGGAGCAGGCCGGCCACTTCTGCCACGAGGAGAACCCGGCCGGATACAACAACGCGGTCCTCGGCTATTTGCGCCGTGCCCTCGGAGTCGAGGGCGGGGCGTAGCAGGTGCGGCTCGTAAGCTGGAACGTCAACGGCATTCGGGCGGCCTACCGCAAGGGGTTCGCCGAGTGGCTCGCCGCCGAACGGGCCGACGTGGTCTGCCTGCAGGAGACGAAGGCGCACACCTCGCAACTCGACCCGGAAGTCATCGAGCCTAAAGGATTTCACGCCTGCTGGAGCTCGGCGGAGCGCAAGGGGTACAGCGGCGTCGCGGTCTACTCGCGCGTCGAGCCGCGGTCGTGGACGCGCGGGCTGGGCATCCCCAGGTTCGACGCCGAGGGCCGGCTCATCGAGGCCGACTTCGGCAGCTTCATTCTGTTCAACATCTACTACCCCAACGGCGGCATGGGCCCGGAGCGGCTGGCCTACAAGCTCGACTTCTACGACGCCTTCCTAGAGCACGCCGAAGCCCTGCGCGCCCAGGGACGGGAGCTTGTCGTCTGCGGCGACTACAACACGGCACACCACGAAATCGACCTCGCCCGGCCGAAGGAGAACGCAACGGTCTCGGGGTTCCTGCCCGAGGAGCGGGCGTGGCTCGACAAGCTGGAAGGGCTGGGCTACGTCGACACCCTCCGCCACTTCAGTGACGAGCCCGGCCAGTACACCTACTGGGACCAGAAGTCGCGGGCCCGTGACCGCAACGTGGGCTGGCGCATCGACTACTTCTGGGTGACGCCGGGCCTGGTCCCCGCCCTCACCTCGGCGAGCATCGACGCCTCGGTGATGGGGTCGGACCACTGCCCCATCGCCATCGAGCTCGACCTCGACGCCGGCTAACCGTTAGGGGCCGGACCGATCGTCGGATTCTACCGCGGCCTCCTGAACTTGGCCCTCGGCCGGTTCATCGCCGTCGCCGAAGAACGTTCTGATGAACGATGCCTCGAGCAGGCCGTGCATCTTGAACGCCAGGCCCGTCGTCAGGCCCACGATGGCGGCGATGACGAAGATCGGTACGACTATGGCGAGGCCGCCCAGCTTGAAGAGCTCGAAGAAGAAGGGGACCGTCCAAAGTCCCAAGAAGAATATGACCAGCACGGAGACCCCGCTGCCCACGGCGGCGCGCATCCGGTCCGTCGGTCCCGAACCGGGCGGCAGCAGACGGTCCGCGACCACGACGCTGAGCGCTTGCAGGGAGTGCCAAATCGCGAGGACCGACGGGAGCGAGAACACCATCACGGCAGCCCCGGCGATCAGGCCTACCGTGCCCCTGCCGAGCCTCTCGCCCAAGAAGCTCGTATCCACCGCAACCTCGACGGAGTGCAAGACAAAGGCTCCGACGGTAACCAGGACGACGATGATCGCCACGTTCAACCCAAGACTCCGTAGCGGCCCGCGCACCTCTGGCCGTGGGACTCGGCGCGGACGCACCCCCTCGCCGAAGACTCGGATGCTGTTCACCAGCGCTTTCACCCACGCCGGCGCATAGCGGGCAAGAACGTTCGCCATCTTCTCCGAAGAATTGAAGATGAAGGGGTAGGCGACCGATGTGAACGCCGTCGCCACGGCGACGACGGGAAAGAGCGCTGCCCCAACAACACCCTGGGCCACGCCGACGTTGGCGATAGCGAGGGAGAACTCGCCGATCTGCGGCGTACCGGTACCTACCGCGAGGGCCTCCCGGCCACGATAGCCGGCGAAGAGTCCCCCGGCCGAGTTCGCGATGATCTTGCCGAAGATGAACACGGCGGCGACGGCGGCAGCCGGGCCAATGAAGCCGGCCACGTCGCGCATGTCCACCAGCATGCCGATGGAGACGAAGAAGATGGCGGCGAACATGTCGCGGATGGGGTTGATCGCGACGCCGATCTGGTTCGCGTGCCTGGTATCGCCGAGCACCGTGCCGATGAGGAAGGCGCCCGCCGCCGCCGAAACGCCCAGCTCCGCGCCGAGCAGGGCCAGACCGAACATCATGCCCAGACTTGCGATGAGCAGGATCTCACGGGAGTGAAAGTCCGCCACCAGATCGAGGATGCGGGGGACGACGATGGCCCCGAATACCAGCGCCGCGACCGAGAACAGGGCGAGCTTGCCGATTAGCCACCCAATGTCGCCGATCGTGCCCGCTCCTGTCGTGGCGACCCCGGAGAGCACCGCCAGCAGCACCACCGCCGCGAAGTCTTCGACGAGGAGCAGGCCGACGATGAGGCGCCCCCTCCTCCCATGCAGCTGCCCGGCGTCGCCGAGCACCTTGATCAAGATGGCCGAGGAACTGATCGCCATCGTTGCACCAAGGAAGATGGCCTCGGTGCTATTCCATCCAAAGAGCAGCCCGAGGCCGTAACCCAGGGAGATCATCACCCCGACTTCAAACGCGCCGATGAAAGCGATGATGATGCCGAGGCGCCGGATTCGGTCCCACCCAAATTCCAGCCCCAGCGAGAAGAGGATCAGGACGAGGCCCAGATCGGCGAGCAGGCGGATAGTGTCGAGGTCGCCGATCGGGGCCCGTGCGAAGGTGTAGGGCCCGATGAGCACGCCCGCCAGCAGATAACCCAAAATCGGGGGGAGACCGAGCCGCCGAAAGAGGACGAGCACTGCGGCCGCCACCACCATAATGATGGCGAAATCACGGACCAGACCGGCTTCGTGGACGACTTCAGTCATGGCGCGGGGCCGGAAGTCTCAATAAGGTCCGGCCCTTCCATGATACGCGAAGGGGTAGCGTTTCGATTCCCTGCCGCCTCCTCTCCGGCGTGGCGTACGGCCAAAAAGAGAGGGCGTCCGGCGGGACGCCCTCTCGCTAAGGCCTCTTTTGGTAGGCCGGCTTATTCTTCAGGCCAGCCCGCGGCCTCTTCGCCATCATCGAGGGCGGCCTGGATGCTGTCTGCAGCTTCGGCCGTGACCCACCCGGACCAGATGGCCCGGTTCTCACTAAGCCACCAGAGGGCGGTAGCAGCGGTGTCCGCGTCGGGGTTGGCGTCCTGCCACCGCACCGCGGCCTTGTAGATGTCTATGTTGAAGTCCCACTTCCGCAGCATCGCCACGACGTCGGGGGCCTCTCCAGGCAGGTCGGGATTCACCGCGATGAGGATGTTGGCATCCTCGTAGGCGCAGGCCTTGGTGGTGAACCAGCACTGGTCGCTGTAGGGCGGCTCCTCCAGCCGGACCAGGTCCAGCTTCAGGGCGGGGTCGTTGGTGCCCCACTGGTAGCCGAGCCAGGGCTCGCCTCGCTCGTAGGCGCCGTACAGGTCGGCGTTCAACGCAGCCCCGTCACCGGGGTTGACGATCTCGACGTGGTCCAAGAGACCGTATCCCTCGATCTGAGCTGCGTTCACTTCCTCGCAAGCCCAGCCGATGATGCAGGACACGAGGCGGGCCTTGTCGCCGGTCTCAGCAGTCTTGAACAGGTCCTTGTACTGCTGGTCCTTGAGGTCGTCCACGCTGTCCAAGTCGGGGTACTGTTCCTGCAGGTAGGCTGGAATCACGAAGGCAGATTGCCAGTCGGACCCCAAGCTCTGGCCCACGGACAGCACCGCGCCTTCGCTGCGGGCCTTGTCCCAAGCCTCGTCCTGGTTGGGCAGCCAGATCTCCATGGTGACGTCGGTATCGCCACGCTGGAGACCTTCGAACAGCGGCAGCGTCGCGCCGAACTTGACGTCCGTCGGGTAGCCGTAGCCGTGCTCGACGATGTACTGGGCGATCCGGTTTTGCAACAGGGCGCTCGCCCAGTTCAAATCACCAAACGTAATGGTTGCCTTGTCTTCCTCATCTTCGCCACCGCATGCGACAACGACGAGCATGGCCACAAGGACCATAGCCATCGCCGCCAACACTTTCTGCTTAACTAGCAAAGCGCTATCCCTCCCAAACACCAAAAAAGTTTGCCGGGCTTCCACACCCGGCCCAGATTACGCCGCCTTTATAGCACCCCTCCGGTAGCGTGTCAAACCGTTGAACCTGTTCGGGTGCCCGGCTCGCATCGCGCGGCGACCCCGATCCGCTGGACTCGTCAGGCCTGTCGAGCACCATGCCGAAGGGGGGTCAACCGGCGCTGCTGAGGGTCTCCTTACGGCCCTTGGCGAGCGCCTGGGTAAGGCGGTCGATGATGATGGCCAGGAACACAATGGCGAGACCGGCAATGGCCCCATTGCCCGGCTCATTCTTCTGGAGTGCCCGCAGCACGTTGTCTCCCAGCCCTCCGGCGGCCACCATGCTGGCAATGGTCACCATCGCCAGGGCCATCATGGTGGTCTGGTTCACCCCGGCCATGATCGTTGGGAGCGCCATTGGCACCTGCACCTTGGTCAGCAGCTGGATAGGCGATGCGCCGAAGGAGCGGGCCGCCTCCACGGTCTCGGCGGAGACCTGACGGATTCCCAGATTGGTCAGGCGGATGACCGGAGGGACGGCGTAGATGATGGTGGCGAAGATGCCCGCCGGCTTTCCGAGGCCAAAGAAGATGATGCCGGGCAGCAGGTAGACGAAGCTGGGCATCGTCTGCATCCCGTCCAGAATCGGGCGCATGAGGTTGTCGGCCCGCTCGTTGCGGCTTCCCAGAACGCCCAACGGGAACCCGACGGCCACGGAGAGGGCCACGGCAACGACCATCAGAGCAATGGTGTCGATCATATTCGCCCACAGGTCCATGAAGCCTATGGCCAGCAAGGCCACGGGGGTGAACACCAGGAGCGGCCAGCGCCCGACGGCGAAGGCGGCCAGCGCCAGCCCGGCGACAATGGCGGGCCAGGGCAGCCACTTCAGCGCCGTCTCAATGTTGATCAGAGCATAGGTGACCCCATCGCTCAGCCCGTCGAACAGTCCGGCCCCTGCTCGATTGATCCAACCAACGGCATCGTCGATGGCGTCCCCGGTTACGTCTCGTACCGTCCTGGTGACCTCAACCGAACCGCCCTCAGACGTTGCGACCTGGGAGGAGGACACCGTGGTGGGATAGTCCATTTCCGGGCCCCACACCACCAGGCTGACTATCAAGACGACGAGCACCGCAGCCAGCCCGGCCAGCCATCCGGCGCCGGGGATACTCCTCAAGTCCAGCCTACTACCGGATGCTGTTTCGGTAGAAGGCGGTTGTGCTTCCGTTGTCGCCATGGTGGCTCCGTAGGCTAGGGTTCTCAGACCAGGGCGGCGTTGGCCGCGGCATTGGCCGCGTAGTCGGTGTCGGCGGAGGCGGTCTCCGCGAGGGCTTGCGCCAGGGCGCTGCGGTGGACTTCACCCACCAAGACGTTGTCGTCGTCCACGATGGGGATGGGGAAATCGCTTGCCATCGCGATGGGGATCAGCTCGTCGAAGGTGGTGGAAGGGGACAGGGCGGCATATTCCCGGTCGACGTACTCCCAGGCTTGGTCCAAGCGGCTGACGGAGGCCCGCAAGGCGCGCTCGGCGCTGCTTATGGAAAGCAGGCCGATGTAATGTTCCCTTCGGTCGACAACCCAGGCGGCGTCGCCGTCGCTCTGGCCTATGGTATGAAGGGCCGCCCGCGGCCCTTGGTACCCCATGAGGGTAGCCTTCGGAGTCACCATGACCTTGGCGGCGGTGAGCACGCTCTCCAACCGCACGTCCTGGGTGAATTCGCCGACGTACTCGTCTTCAGGCCGGAGGACGATGTCTTCCGGTGAGCCAATCTGGGCCACCTTGCCATCCTGCATGATGGTGATGCGGTCGCCCAGTTTCAGGGCTTCGTTGAGGTCATGGGTGATAAAGACGATGGTCTTGTGCAGCTCTTCTTGCAAGCGCAGCAGCTCATCCTGCATTTGGCGGCGGATCAGGGGATCGAGGCCGCTGAAGGGTTCGTCCATCAGCAGGATGTCCGTGTCCACGGCCAACGCCCGGGCCAGTCCCACGCGCTGCTGCATACCGCCCGATAGCTGCTGGGGATAGGCATCCTCCCACCCGGAGAGTCCGACCAGGTCGATCACCTCGCGGGTGCGGGCATAACGCGCCGCCCTGTCAAGTCCTTGGACCTCCAGACCCCAAGCGGCATTGTCCAGGACCGAGCGGTGCGGCATCAGGCCGTAGTGTTGAAAGACCATCGCGATCTTTTTCCGGCGGAACTCAGTCAGCGCCTGATCGCTCATGCCGGTGATGTCTTCTCCGTCGATGGAGATCTCCCCGGCCGTCGGTTCGATCAGGCGGATAAGGCACCGGACCATGGTCGACTTGCCGCTGCCGGACAAGCCCATGATCACGAAGGTCTCGCTCGGCTGCACCTCGAAGTTGACATCTTGAAGGGCGACCACGAGCCCCAACTCATCAAGGACGTCGCGCTTGTCTTTGTCGGAGTACTCCGACAGCAGCGCCCGTTCGGGCCTGTTGCCGAAGACCTTCCACACCGACTTGACGCTGATGGTGGGCGAGTCGCCGGCGTCGGTGCGCCGGTCCGGCTCTTGGGACAGGCCGGCAGGATTCTCCGGCGCTGCGTTGGCTTCCGGCTCGGTTGGCTGTGCGGCTGTCATCGCGCCTCTCTCGCTCGCCACCGGCCCGCCGGGCGCGCAACCTCAACGAGGACTACGCAAAGCCACCGAGCCCGTGACGCACCCCAAGCCCAAGGGGCTCGCGAGGCCTCTCCTAGCAAGCCTCTCACGGGCGTGGCGCTACCCTAACCACATTGGCCGATTCCGTCAAATTGAACGCGGCCTACCTGGGCCGCTAGGCCGACGGCCGTCCTAGCGGAACTTCTCGTCCCGCCATTTGACCGCCTCACGCGGTCCGTCCTCGAGCAAGCGCCGCTTCCATTCGGCAGCGGCGCGACCCGAGTAGGCGAAGCGGTCGGCCTGGCGGGCGAGCGTCTGCATCTGCTCGCGGCCCATCAGCTCGAGGGCCTTGTTGCACAACGCCTTGTTAACCGCCTGGAGTTCATGGGGCACGAGAGCCATTCGCCGCGCGAGCTCATGGGTCTCCGCCGCCAAGTCCTCCTGGGCCGGCGCCTTGGCCACCAGGCCGATCCGCTCGGCCGTGGCCCCGTCGATCTGGTCGCCGGTGAGGATGATGATCTTCGCCCACTGCGGGCCAACGAGGTAGTTCCACATGTAGGTCTGAATCGAGCCCTGCGTGCGGACCGGCGGATAGCCGATCTTCGCATCGGCGGCGGCGAAGACGACGTCGCAACTGAAGGCGAGCTCCATGCCGCCGCCGAGGCAGTGACCATGCACCTGCGCGATGGTCGGCTTGGTGACATTCCACAGCTTCGCCCAGGGATCGTCGACCTTCTGCAGGGAGTTCAGCAGGTCGAGCGGAGTGGCGTCGGCGGGGTCGACCCCGCGCTGCGCGTCGGCCAGGTCGCCGAAGTCGTGGCCCGCGCAGAATGACGGCCCGGCGCCGTCGATCAGGATCGCGCCGACGCCCTCGTCCGCCTCGGCCTCGTCGATGGCGTGGAACAACTCCCCCTTCAGTTGTTCGCTCAGGGCGTTGCGCACCTCGGGCCGGTTGAGCGTGACGCGCCGCACGCGGTCACGCGTCTCCGTCAAGATCGTCTCGTAGGGCATGGCTCTCTCCTTCCCGCGTCCTGGGCAAAAAAAGCCCCCGGCAAACGCCGGGGGCCTTCGAAGCGCTAGGCGAGGTCGTACACGGCGACGGCGTTATCGCAGGTGATCGCCTTCTTCTCGTCGGCGGGCACGTTGACGAACATCTCCTCCATGAGCTGCCGGTCGTTCGGCCAGTCGCAGCGATGGTGGGGATAGTCGGTCGACCACATCATGTTCTTGATGCCGATGGCGTGCCGGTTGCGGACCGCGAAGTGCTCACGGATGAAGGTCACCATCCAGTTGCGGTGGAAATACTCGCTGGGCAGCATCTTCAGGCCTGTCTTGGTCCACTTGCGGTTCCGGAAGTAGTGATCGTCCATGTGCTCCAGGAAGGCGGGCACCCACCCCGCGCCGACCTCGACGCCGGCCATCCTCAGGCCGGGGAAGCGGTCGAAGGTCTCGGAGAGAATGAGGTCCGCCATGGGCTGGGAGATCTGCGCGATGCCGCCGCCCATCTGGGCGAGGCCGGCGGGCTTACCCGCCGATGCCGCGGTCGCCTTGGCGGAGCCCTTGACCCGCGCCCCGGTATGGATGCCCGCGTGCAGGTGGACGATCATGTTCTCTGCCTCGGCGGCCTCCCAGAAGGGATCGTCGGCCACGGAGACCTGCTCATTGCCCGAGGGCCACGTCGAGCAGATGACGCCCTTGAAGCCGTGCGCCTTGGCCTGCTTCAGGGCGGCGATGTTGTTCTCCACGCCAAGGTTCGGCATCTGCGCGATACCGATCAACCGGCCGTGGTCGGCGGCGCAGAAGTCGTCGTAGAGCCAGGTGTTGTACGCCTCGACGCCCGCCTGGTGAAAGCCGTCGTCCTCGTTGAGCATGAAATAGCGGATGGTGCGCTGGGGCGGGAAGAGGACCTCGGCGTCCACACCGCCGACGTCCTGCTCGTTGAGCCGGTCCTTGCCGATGTAGCAGCCGGGGTTGATCTGCTCGTACTTAACACCGTGCCAGCCGTTGTCGTCGTAGCTCTTGCCGGCCCACATCGTCACGTTGCCGATGCCCGCCGGCGGCGTCCCCGGCTCGTACTGCCAGCCGTCGCCCCCCAAGGGGTCCTTGACCAGCTGCGGCGCGCGGTCCTGGTACTTCTTGGGCAAGAATCGCTCCCACATGTCGGGGGCCTCGACGACATGCCCGTCCGCGCTGATCACGTGATATTCCCTCGCCATTGTTTCCTCCGTAGTGAATCGCGCCTCCCGGCGCCTCAAGCGCCGGACGCCGCTAAGGTATGCAGCCCCGCCTGCGGTGTCAAATGACCCTCGGTCCACCTTCGGCCCTTGCCCCGTAGCGTATAAAGGAAGCGCGCGAAGCGCACCGGGAGGCAAGCGATGATCCAAGCCCACGACCATACCAGCATGACCGTCGGCGACATGGACGTGATGCTCGCCTTCTACCGCGACCACTTCAACATGACGGTGCTGAAGCTCATCGAAAACAAGAACGACGATGAGCGGGCCCAAGGCTCCGGCTTCGAGGGGCTGCACATGAAGATCGCCCACCTGAAGCTCAACGACTTCGTCCTCGAAATGGTCGAGTACGTCAACAAGAAGGGGGCGAAGCTCGACATGCGCCCCACGAACATCGGCTCGCACCACCTGGGGTTCGTCTGCGACGACATCCACGCCACCTACGACACGATGGTCGAGCAGGGCGTGCGGTTCAAGTCGCCGCCCTACGGTTGGGAAGGCTCGGCGACCAACTGCTACGGCGTCGACCCCGAGGGGAACCGCTTCGAGCTCATGAGCCGCGGCACGCCGCGCTAACGGAGAGCGGGGAGCACCTCTTCCGACAGGCGGCGCATGAAGGCCATCCTGTCGGGCACGAGCTGGGTGAGAATGAGGTTGGTCGCGCCGGCCGCAGCGATCTCGCGAAAGCGTTCGACCATGAACTCCGGCGGACCGCAGACGCTGAAGCGCCGCCCCAGGAACTCGTAGAGGTCGTACTTCTCCACGAGCGCCCCGTTGTGGGTCCCCATCTTGGCGTGCTCGCTGGAATCGTACTCCCGCACCAGACCGAGGACGCGCTCACGCAGCTCGTCGGGGACGAACTTCCCTTCGAGGCCGTTGCGGAAGGTCTTGTTGCCCCCGGCGAGCGTCCACCCCAGATCGCGCCAGGCGGCCTCCTCCGACGAGGCGAAGAATGGCTTCACCATCCACCACAGCTCGATCTCGTCGGGGTCGCGTCCGGCCGCCTCGGCCCCGGCCCGC
Source organism: Dehalococcoidia bacterium (assembly GCA_965207995.1). Classification (GTDB taxonomy): domain Bacteria; phylum Chloroflexota; class Dehalococcoidia; order SHYB01; family SHYB01; genus DAOUKH01. The sequence goes on from OZ242299.1 coordinate 918,263, forward strand.
ACCCGCGCAATGCTGTCCTTGATGACCTCCGGGGTTATCCCGTTGCCGACGATCACACCGTCGGCGATGCGGCCCGCAAGGTCGAGCATGCGCGGCCCTTCGGCGGAGAGCCAGAGGGGCACGGGTTCGGTGGGCCACTTCATGCTCATGCGGCAGCCGTTCCACTCGGCCTCGCCGCCGGCGCAGAGCGTCTTGAACGTCCGGCAGTAGTCCTCGAGCTCGTCGACGGTGGCGGCGCGCGTCCCGATGTTGCGCAGGGCGCTGTCGCCCGTGCCTACACCGAAGAAGGCGCGTCCGCCGGAGACCTGCTGAACGCTGGCCATACCGCCGGCGGCGACGGCGGGGTGGCGGGTCATGGGGTTCGTCACCATGGGCCCGATGCGGGCGCGCTCGGTGTGCTCCGCGGCGAGGGTGAGCGCGACGTAGAGGTCGCCCCAGAGGTTCTGCGAGTCGCCGTAGCCGATGGCGTCGAAGCCGAAGCCATCGGCGGCGCGCACCCACTCGACGAAGTCGCCGAAGTCCTCCGCGTAGCAGACCGTGGCGAACTGCATGGGCAACGCGGCGGCGGCGTTAGGCCAGGTGCTTGAAGCGCTGGAGAAGCTGCCGCGCCATGACGGTGCGCTGGATCTCGTTCGTGCCCTCGCCAATGATCATCAAGGGGGCGTCGCGGAAGTAGCGTTCAACGCCGCCCTCCTTGATGTAGCCAACGCCGCCGTGGACCCGAAGCGTTTCCAAGGCGACTTCCATCGCCGTCTCGCTGGCGAAGAGCTTGGCGGCGCCCGCTTCAAGGTCGCAGCGCTCGCCGGCATCCTTTTTGGCGGCGGCCTGCTCGACCAGAAGCCGCGATGCCTCGATCTTGGTGTACATGTCGGCGAGCTTGATCTGGATCGCCTGGTGCTGGGCGATGGGGACGCCGAAGGTGTGGCGCTTCTGCGCGTAGGCCATCGCCTTCTCGAAGGCGGCCCGCGCAACGCCCACGCCGCGGGCGGCCACGTTGATCCGGCCCAACTCAAGGCCGGTCATCATCTGCTTGAAGCCCTGGCCCTCCTGCCTGCCAATCAGGTTGCCCGCCGGGACGTGGAAGTCGTCGAAGATGAGCTCGGTGGTGTCGATACCCCGGTAGCCGAGTTTCTCCAGATGCCGCCCGTGGGTGAAGCCGGAGCCGCCCTTCTGCATGATGAAGCAGCTGATCCCCTTGTAGGCCGGCTGGATTTCTCTGTCCGTCTTGGCCAGGACGGCGAAGGTGTCGCCGTGTTCACCGTTGGTGATCAGCATCTTCGTGCCGTTGACCACGTAGTCGTCGCCATCGCGCACCGCCGAGGTCTGGATCGCGGCCACGTCGGAGCCACAGTTCGGCTCGGTGAGGGCGATGCCGCCGCGGAACTCGGCGGTGGCCATCTTGGGCAGGAAGTGACGCTTCTGGTCTTCCTCGCCGAACAGCTCGACGATATGGGCCATGATCAGATGGGAGTTGATGATGCCCGCCACGCTCATCCAGCCGGCGGTGATCTCCTCGATCACCTTGGCATAGGTGAAGGAGTTCAGGCCCATGCCGCCGTATTCCTCGCCGATGGTGCAGCCGAACAACCCGAGATCCTTCATTTTCTCCACGATCTCGAACGGGTAGACGTCAGCAAGCTCCATCTCGGAGGCCACGGGTTCGATGTCGCGCTTCACGAAGTCGCGCACCATCGTCACGACCTGTTTCTCTTCGTCGGTCATCACTTTCGTCGTCATGCAGAGGCCTCCCAGAGTTTGCGCGCGCCGTTACGGAATGGAGCGCGGGGCTCAATGGTACCAGGGGCGCTTTCCGAAGCGCAACGGAAAGCGACAGCGGCGCTAGCCGAAGGGCAGCGCCGCGACCTCGACCTCGGCTCCCTCCGCTGTAACGAGGCGGGCACCGGGGTCTGCGTGGGCGCGGCGCACGTAGGCCAGCGCGATGAGGCCGAAGTCGGGGGAATCAGCGCTGGAGGTAACCGCGCCGGCTTCCTTACCGTCCATGAGCAGCTTGCTCCCTACGGAAGGCACGCCGCCGTCAACGGCCCGCAACCCGCGCAGCTCCCGCTGCACCTTGTCGTAGGCGTCGAGCCGCGCGATGACCTCCTGCCCGATGTAGCAGCCCTTGGTGTAGCTGATATGGCGCTCGAGCCCGGCCTCGTGCGGGTTCCACCGCTCGTCGAGCTCCGAGCCGAACGCAGGCAGGCCCGCCTCGATGCGCAGCACCTCGAACGTATCGGCGTCGACGGGGACGGCGCCAGCATCGATCAACGCCCGGCGCGCCGCCGCCACTTGGCCTAAGGGCGCGGCAACGTGGAAGCCCCCGCCCGCCGGCGCCTCGGCTCGGGTAATCGTGACCTCGGCGGCGGCGAGTCGGGCCTCTCGGTGGTGGAAGAGACCGAGCCCTTCGAGGGCCGGGTCGGACGCGGCGGCACCCACGATCTCACCGACCGCCGGGCCGAAGACAAGCAGTTGGCCGTGCTCGCCGCTCGCGTCGCTCGCCTCCGAGTCCTCGAGGATGGTGTAGGTGTCGAGCCACTCGAGCACGCGGGGCTGGTTGCCCGGCGAGACGTGCAGTCTCAGCGAATCGGCCCGCCGCTGCACCACCAGGACGTCGAGAATGCGGCCCTTGCTGGTGGTGAGCACCGTCGCCGTGCCCTCGCCGGGCTGGAGCGCGAGGAGGTCCTGGGTGCTGAGCCGGTGCAGCAGGTCGAGGGCGTCCTCGCCGACCATCCGCAGCAGCCCTCGGTCTGAGACATCCGCGACGACGGCGGCGCGCTTGGCCGCGTGATAGGGAGTCATGCCGTCACCCGGCATAGCGCGGCTAGGTGGAGAACGACGTCCCGCAGCCGCAGGTCTTGGCGGCGTTGGGGTTGGAAAAGGTGAAACCCTTGCCGTTGAGCCCGTCGGAGAAGTCGAGCTCGGTACCGATGAGGTAAATCACGCTCTTCTTGTCGACGAGCAGCCGGACGCCGTGCTGCATGTAGGCCTTGTCACCCTCGCGCTCGTCGTAGTCGTAGGAGAGCTTGTAGGTGAGGCCGCTGCAGCCGCCGCCCTGAACGGCGACGCGGAGGGCCGCGCCGGGCTTGCCCTCGGCGGCGGCGAGCTTCGCCACCTGGGCGGCCGCCTTCTCGGTGATCAAGATCGTGGGCGCTGGCATCGTGGGTGCTTGCATAGCGTTCCTCGGAGTCTATCCCCTACCCCCATAGGATGCGCCAACGGGCCGCACAAATCAAGGCGGGCCGGTTTCCCGCACCCCTCTATTCCGGCTTGTACCCCTTCCAGAGACAGGCGCCGGCGGTGGCGAGGACGAGGGGGTTGAGGAAGGTGACGAGGATCCAGCCAACGTTGTTGGCGTCGGACTGCGTGTCGCCCATGAGGAGGGAGAACCACAGTGGGAAGAAGATGATCGCGAGGGCGAGGGATGCGTAGCAGCCGACTTTGGCGGTGAGGCGGCGGACGGGGTCGGCATCGCCGGCGGTCATGCGTTTATGGGCACAGGCGACGGCGATGGCGACGAGGATGCCCGCGCCGGTGATGTAGTTGAAGACGTCCCAGATCTCCTGCGGGTCGAGGGCGTCGACGTAGAAGCGGCTGAACAGAACCTGCGCCGTGTAGAGGACGGCGTAGACGATCAGGAGGCCGCCGAGCGCTCGTTTGAGACCGTGCATCGTTTCACTTCCTTCGCGGGCCCCCTCGCCGGTGGGTGCAAAGCACCGAAGGGGACCTTTGCGTAACTGACATTGGCGGCTGCGTTGACGTTGGCGCACCTGCCCCACGCCCCGCCCTCACCCCAACCCTCTCCCAGCGAGAGAGGGGGCGGAAACCTCCCCGCTCCGCCTATTCCAGGCCGCGGAAGGATTGTGCAAAGGTCTCCGAAGGCGGCGGGCGAGATTGAGTTTCGCGGGAGGCTTTTGCTATGCTTACCTTTTCCGGCGACGTAGCCAAGTGGTAAGGCGGAGGTCTGCAAAACCTCTATACACCGGTTCGATTCCGGTCGTCGCCTCCAACAGTTCCGCTTCCGCGCCAATAGCAGTGCGCGCGCAGAGCCCGTCCCCGCCCCCGTTTGACTTCGGCTAGAAGCGCCACCAATCGAACCACTTACCCAGGGGCATCTCCAAGAGCACGATGTCCCTGGGATGACCCTGAAGGTCCTTGGCGTGGCCGGGGAGTGAGCCGACCCGAACGAATCCGACATACTCCGCGGCCTTGATGGCGTCGTCCTCATGGTCGGAGACGGCCTCGAGCAGCAGCCGTTCGAGGCCGTGCTCGTTGGCGATGGTGGCGAGCTCGTTGAGCAGGGTGGTGCCGAGCCCGCGGTTCCGGTAGTCGTCGGCCACGGCGATCCTGATCTGCCCGATGTGGCGGCGGGCGTTGGCGCGGGACCGGTGCAGGGTGCCGTCGGCGACGATGGTGTCGCCGTCGAGAGCGATGATGGGCAGCGCGCGGTCGTAGTCCATGTCGTCGACCCAGCGCTGAATCACGACGGGCGAGGCCACGTCCTCTTTAAGGAAGAAACGGTCCTTGGGAGAGAGCTCCTGAAAGAAGGCGAGCAGGGCGCCGGCGTCGTCGGGCTGCATCGGGCGCAGGACGATCGATGTGCCGTCCCGTAGTCCCACCGTCTTGGGGTATGCGCTCAGGGTGTAGGTGTGGGGCTTCTGTCCCGCCATGGCATCCTCATATCGTTATCGTTGCCCGCCGCCGGGCCCGCATCACGGTACATCGGAGACGCTCCGAGGCGCAACCGCCGTTTGGGCCTGGCACGCCTCCGGTGCTAGGGTTGGCGCGGCTATGAGCACGGACACCGCAAGGGAGCCTGGCGACGTGCGCGGCGGCCCACCGCAACCGCGCAGGTTCTTCTACGGCTGGGTGATCCTGGGCGCGGGGACCATCGCCCACGGGTTGAACGCCGCCTTCGGGATGCTTGGGCTGGGGGTCTTCTTCCTCCCCGTCCAAGAGACGTTCGGGGTGTCGAAGACGGCCCTCTCCGGCGCTTTCTCGCTGGCGCGGCTCGAGAGCGCCCTCCTCGGCCCGGTCCAGGGCTTCCTTGTAGACCGGTTCGGGGCGCGCCGGATCATGTTCGTTGGCGTGGGAATGCTGGGCGCGGGCTTCATGCTCCTCGGCGCGACGCCCAACATCGTCTGGTTCTACGTCATCTTCGTCGGATTCATCGCCATCGGGCTGAACGTCGGGCTGGGCTCGCCCGTCTTCGCCACGGTGGTCAACTGGTTCGTGCGCCGGCGGACAAAGGCGCTGGCCCTCGTGCTTTCGGGGACGGCCCTCGCCACCCTCATCGTGCCCGGCATCGAGTGGTCCATTGGGGAGTACGGCTGGGAGCGGACCGCCTTCATGTCCGGAGTCTTCATCTGGGCCGTTGGCTTCCCCATTGCCGCACTCATGCGGTTCCGGCCCGAGCCCTACGGCTATCACCCCGACGGCCTCCTTCCGGAAGAGACCCGGCCGGCGACGACGGGCTTTCGGACCAGTCTCGACGGCTTCACCGTCCGCGCGGCGCTGCGCAGCCCGGCGTTCTGGCTCATCAACGGCTGCTTCGCGCTGCGGATGGCGAGCACGTCGGCGGTGCCGGTCCATCTCGTCGTCTTCCTAGTGGAAGACCTTGAGTTCAGTACGGAGCGGGGAGCGGTCTACCTCGGGCTCATTGGACTGCTCGGCCTCGGGGGCCGGTTCGCTTTCGGGATGCTTGGGGATATCGCACCCAAGCGCTTTGTGCTCTCGGCGGCGCTCCTCGTCCAGGCGGCCAGCCTCGCCGTGTTCGCCGTCGCCGATGGAAACCTGCTCGTGGTGGTGGCGTTGGTCCTCTTCGCCACGGGGCACGCGGGCGGCGGTCCGACCTACCTGGCGATCCAAGGCGAATACTTCGGCACGCGCAACTACGCCACCATCTCGGGCTTCGGGTCGACGGTGATCCTCGTCGGTGGCGTCAGCGGCCCGCTCATCGCGGGCGCGCTCGCCGACGGTTTCGACGACGGGTACCGCTACGCCTGGGCGGGGCTCGCGGTCGCGGCCCTCGTCGCGGGGGTCATCCTCGCCTTCGTCCGCGCGCCCAGGCGGACGAGGGGCTGAGCGGACCTCCGGCTAGGCGCCAAGCTCGACGCGAAGTTCGGCGAGCGGTCGCGTCCGGCCTTCCTTCGCCTCACGAATGCTCCGGCGAAGTTGGCCCATGAGCTCCTCGTCCTCCAGGATTTCGAAGGTCTCGGCGATGGCCTCGTACATGTCCCATGGCATCAGCGCCATGATCCGTTTCTCCGGTGCGCCCTATTAGCAAGGATGATATGAGGAGTTAGAGACAGTTTACTGTACAAGTTCGTCGAGGAGAGGGGCTGCGGCTGATGATTAAACGATTAATCATCAACCGATGGGCGAATAATCATCCAATCGTCATGACCCCGCCGCCAGGTCGACGCGGCGGGAGACGGGGGCGCCTTGCTCGTGGTTGTTGACGAAGCCGCGCGACTGGTTCTTCTCAGGGTCGCCGGCGAGCATGAGCCCGATCCACTCCGGCTTGGAGAAGACGGGGACGAGCCGGTCGGGGTCGGCCGACTCGACGTAGGCGGCAGGCGCGGAGCCCGCCGCCGCGAGCGCGGGCAGGTCGAAGTCGTAGGTCGAGGCGCGGCGGGCGTAGGCTTCGAGCCGCCGCGCCGGTATCTTCGACCTTTCGTAGAGGAACTCGCGGACGTCGTCCTTGGACATGCCGTCGCGGGCGATGACCGACGCCGTCGCCGGGCTCATCGCAAGGAGCGGACACCAGCGCCCGAAGATGGCGGCGTTGAACGACCAGTACTCGTTCTCCATCCCGAAGACGTCGGCGAGCATGCCCAACAGGTCTTCGGCGCGGTCGCCGATCGTGTAGATCGGCGGGCTGGTGCTCACCACGCTCTGCACGGTGACGACGCTCTCGTCGGGTGCGAAGCCGCGGTCCATGGCAAAGGTGGGCCAGCCGATTTCGCGGGCGGCGGGCTCGTTCTCCGCGATCGCCGAGTTGAACGTCGCGCCGAAGGCCGCCTTGTCGCCGCCGCCCGGCGGCGTCCGCAGACCCGCGACGTTGCGCATATAGAGGCGGAGGAACCGCCCCACGCTGGTATTGGCCCGGTTGCCGACGCGGAGCACGCCCGCGCCTGAGGCGAAGCCGAGACGTTCGATCACCGGGCCGCCGATGACGACCAGCGGCTCCCACCCCGGCGTGCTGCCCGCGTCCTCGATGCGGAACTCGGGGTCGGCGATGGCCTCGACCGCCGCGACAAGCACCGGCATGTACTCGGGGCGGCACCCCGCCATCACGCCGTTGACGGCGACGCTCCAGACCGTGGCGAGCCGGTTGTCGGGCGCCAGCGTGCCGAGCGGTTCGTCGGGGTCGCGCCGGGTGTGGCGGAGGAACGCCTCGACCCGCTCGACCGTCGGCGGGACGATGGGGAGACCGTCGGTCCAGAGCAGGGAGTCGAACCGCTCCTGCACCGCGTCGAGCGTACCGTGGAAGACGACGTCGCGCGGCGCGGGTTCGGCCTCCTCGCCTGCCAGGCCCAGCGGCTGCAAGAAGGCGCCGGTCAACTCATCGGCGAGGGCGAGGACCTTGCCGCGGAACGTCTCGGGCGAGTCGGTGGCGATGACGCCGGGGTACTCGACGTACGGCAGCGCTTCGACGCCCAGACCGCGGGCCACGGCGGCAGCCTGTCCCTTGAACGCCGTGGCAAGGACGGAGACCGAGGGCACGCCGGCGCGCTCCGCCTCGACGCTGGCCCGCACCACGGCGGGGGTGCAGCTCCCTCAGGAGCCGACCGCCGCGACGACGGCATCCACCCCCAAGTCACGGAGCGCGTCGGGGATGCCCGCCATCACCTCGCGCTCGTCGGCGCCGTGGATGTTGCCGAAGGCGTCCCAGTCGACGAAGCGCGCGTCCGGCGCCCGCTCGGCGAGGACTTCCTTCATGAGCTCGAACATGCGGTCGCCCTTGAACAGGCCGTTCCACAGGAAGCCGATGGTCTTCCCGTTCAGCCCGTCGGGCCGGGGCGCGGGACGCAGCGCGCGGCGCGCCCGGGGCGCCAGCGGCCAGACGACCTCGTAGGCCGGTTCGTTCGGCATGACCGCGCTAGGGCAGGTTCGTCCAGGCGCCCGTTTCCGAGCGGACCCAGCCGCTGCTGGCGAAGGTGCCGCCGTCGACGCTCAGGGTGACTCCCGTGATGTACGACGCCATCTCCGAGGCGAGGAAGACACAGGCGCCCGCCACCTCGTCGACCGTCCCCTGCCGCCGCATGGGAACGCCCCGGTAGCGGTCGGAGCCGGGCTCGGCGTGGGCCCCGAACGCGGCCGTGTGCGGCGTGTCGACGACGTCGGGAGCGATGGCGTTGACGCGGATGCCCTGATCGGCCAGCTCGAGTGCCAGCGTCCGGGTGAAGTTGATCATCCCCGCCTTGCACGCCGCGTAGACGGAGAAGTTCGGCGCGGCGCGAATTCCCTCGATGCTCGTGATGTTGATGATCGAGCCCTTGCGGCCATCCTTCATCATCGCCTGCACCGCCTGCTCCGTGGGGCCGAACAGCCCGTTGAAGTTCAGGTCGATGTGCTTCTTCCACGCCGGCGGGCCGCCCAGCTCCATGAACTGGGCGTAGCGCGTGCCGCCCGCGTTGTTGACCAGGATGTCGACGCCGCCGAGTTCGCTCACCGTCCGCTCCACGAGCGAAGTCACCTGGTCGTAGTCGCGGATGTCGGTGGTGATGGCGACGCCCTTGCGCCCGAGGTCGCAGACCTGCTCGGCGACGGCGTCGCCGCGCTCGGCGATCTTGTCGGCGATCACCACGTCGGCGCCGAACTTGGCGAAGGTCAGGGCGATGCCCTTGCCGATGCCGTCGCCGCCCCCGGTAACGATCGCGACCTTGTCGGTCAACAGAATGCTCGATGGGTCCATGCCGCGCCTCCTCAGCCGCTTCCGGCTCCGCGCATAATAGCGGAGATGGGCGCGGCGATGCGCATGGAGACCGAGCGCCTGGTCTTGCGCGACTACAAAGAGGACGATTGGCGGGCCGTCCTCGAATATCAGCGCGACCCTCGATATCTGCGCTTCTATCCATGGGACCAACGAAGCGAGCAGGACGCGCGCGACTTCGTGCGGCTGTTCATCGGCTGGCGCAATGAACAGCCTCGCCGCCGCTTTCAACTCGCCATCACACTGTGGGGCGCCGACGTAGCAGTAGGCAGTTGCGGCCTGCGCCGCAAGCCGGGCGAGACCGGGGAAGCCGACATCGGGTACGAGATCGCGCCCCGGCTCTGGGGCCAGGGCTACGCCACGGAGGCGGCGCGGGCGATGGTGGACTTCGGCTTCCGCACGCTTGGCCTCCACCGGCTCTCGTCTTGGTGCATCGCCGAAAACACGGCGTCGGCGCGCGTGCTGGAAAAGGCCGGCTTCAAGCTCGAAGGCAGACTGCGGGAAAACGAGTGCTTCAAGGGGCGCCGCTGGGACACGCTCCTCTACGGTCTGCTGAAAGAGGAGTGGGAACGCTGAGCGTCACCCTTCCCCCCGACACCTCGCCAATGCTATAGTGACTTTTTCAGGGAGGGATCGCATAGTCTGGCCTAGTGCACCCGCCTGCTAAGCGGGAGGGGTTCGCGCCCCACATGGGTTCAAATCCCATTCCCTCCGCCAGTAGCTGAACCTCGACGGTTCCCAGGAGGAAGATTGCGCCACAGGGGGATTCTTGTACCCTGAAATAGGGCAAGGTTTGTGACGTAGATCACAAATGACGACGTATCACATCTGGACCATAGGCTGTCAGATGAACGTGGCCGACTCCGAGCGGCTGGCGAATGCCTTCGACCGCCTGGGCTGCGAGCCGGAGCCGGTCATGGAGCGCGCCGACGTCATCGTGCTCAATAGCTGCGTGGTGCGGCAGGGCGCCGAAGACAAGGCCGCCGGCCGCCTCGGATCGCTCCGTGGCCTGAAGCGGGAGCACCCCGGCAAGCTGATCGGGCTCATGGGGTGCATGGTCGGCCCCGACACCCGCGACCTCGAACGCCGCTTCCCCCACGTCGACTGCTTCATGCGGCCGCAGGAGTTCGGGCCCATCGTCCGGCTCGTCGAAGCGCAGGACGGGACGTGCCTCGACACCTCGGCGCCCCTCATCCCCAGCGCGCCTTCCGTCGCCACCTTCATCCCGATCATCCACGGCTGCGACAAGTTCTGCACCTTCTGCATCATCCCCTACCGCCGCGGACGGGAGCGCAGCCGGCCCATCGATGAGCTCGTCCAGGAAGCCGAGATGCTGACCGCGCGCGGCGTCAAGGAAGTCACCCTCCTCGGCCAGAACGTCGACTCCTACGGCCACGACCTGCCCGGCGCGCCCGACCTCGCCGACCTGCTCGAAGCGGTCAACGAGGTCCGCGGCCTGAAGCGCATCCGGTTCCTCACCTCGCACCCCAACGACATGAGCGACCGCATCATCGACGCCGTGGCCGGCCTGGAGAAGGTCTGCGAGTTCATCAACCTGCCGGTGCAGGCGGGGGACAACGCCGTGCTCGAAGCGATGCGGCGCGGCTACACCCGCGAGCAGTACTTCGAGAAGGTCGACCGCATCCGTGAGGTCATGCCCGACGCGGGGCTGACGACGGACATCATCGTCGGCTTTCCCGGGGAGACCGAGGCCCAATTCGAGCAGACCGTCGACCTCGTCCGCCGGGTCCGGTTCGACAAGGTGCACATAGCCTCCTACTCGGTGCGGCCGGGCACGATCGCTTCCAGGAAGCAGCCCGACGACGTCCCGGCGGAGGAGAAGAAGCGCCGCAACGCCGCCCTCGAGGCGGTGCAGAACGAGATCGGTTGCGAGATCAACAAGGGCTACGTCGGGCGCGAGGAGGAGGTCCTCATCGAGGACTCCAAAGACGGCCAGTGGCATGGCCGCACGCGCTCCAACAAGCTGGTCTACGTCGACGGCGGCGAGCGCTATCACGGCGAGCTGGTCGACGTGACCATCCGCGAGGCGTCGCCGTTCTCGCTGACCGGCAGCGCGCCGCGCCGCCGGAGCCTGCGCTTGGAGATGGCAGGCGCCGCAAACTAACGCAAGACAACGCGAGGCGAAGAGAAGAAAGGGGTCGGTGGCACGATGACCCTCGAAGTGGTGCAGGAGAAGCTCACCGTCGGGAAGGGCTGCGACGCGGACCGCTCGCTGCAAGACCTGCTCTACCGCACGGAGCTTTCGACGAAGACCGCGTCGCGGCTGCCCGGCCGGTATCTCGGCATGCCGGAAGAGGAGATGCACCGGCGCATCGCGGCGGCGCGGGCGGAGCTGGGGTCGCGCCTCGCCATCCTGGGCCACCACTACCAGCGCGACGAGATCATTCAGTACGCCGACTTCCGCGGCGACTCATTCAAGCTCGCCCGTAGCGCCGCGGCGCACCCCGAGGCCGACTACATCATCTTCTGCGGCGTGCACTTCATGGCCGAGAGCGCCGACGTGCTTAGCGGCCCCCACCAAAAGGTCATCCTGCCCAACCTTTCCGCGGGCTGCTCGATGGCCGACATGGCCCCCACCGAAGACGTGTTCGCCTGCTGGGACGAGCTGCAGGCCATCGAGGGCGTCGCAGGCACGGTCACGCCCGTGACCTATATGAACTCGACGGCGGCGCTGAAGGCCTTCTGCGGGGCGAACGGCGGCGTCGTCTGCACGTCGAGCAACGCCGGGGCCGTCGTCGAATGGGCGCTGGAGCAGTCCCCAAAGGTGCTCTTCTTCCCCGACCAGCACCTCGGCCGCAACACGGCGGTCAAGATGGGCTACTCCCCCGCCGACACCGTGGTCTGGGACCCCTTCCAGCCGCTGGGGGGCAACACCGAGGAGGCGCTCCGCGAGGCGACGTTCATCCTCTGGCGGGGTCACTGCTCGGTGCACAAGCGCTTCACCGTGGGCCAGATCGAGGATGCCCGTAAGAACTTCCCGGGCATCAACGTCATCGTCCACCCCGAATGCGAGCTCGAAGTGGCCCAGATCGCCGACTACATCGGCTCGACGGAGCGCATCATCGAGACCGTCGCCGGCGCGCCCGCCGGCACCTCCTGGGCCGTGGGCACCGAGATCAACCTCGTGAACCGGCTCGCCGCCGAGCACCCCGACAAGACCATCTTCTGCCTCGACCCGGTCATCTGCCCCTGCTCGACCATGTACCGCATCCATCCCGCCTACCTTGCTTGGGTGATCGAGGCCCTCGCCGAGGGCGAGGTCGTCAACCAGGTCTCCGTGGACGAGACGGTGACCCACTGGGCCAGGGTGGCGCTGGAGCGCATGCTCGCCACGACCTAACCGGCGGCAACAGACGAGAACACGGCGTTTGAACGCGCACTACGACTTCGTCATCGTCGGCTCCGGCATCGCCGGGCTCTACACCGCCCTCCTCGCCTCGGAGTCGGCGAGCGTCCTCGTCCTCACCAAGGGCAGCGTCCAGGACTGCAATACGCAGTACGCGCAGGGCGGCATCGCGGCGCCCATCGGCCCCGGCGACACCCCACGGCGGCACGCCGACGACACCGGCCGCGCGGGCGCAGGCCTCTGCGACCCCGTCAACGTCGAAATCCTGACTCGCGACGCGCCCGGCCGCATCGCCGACCTGATCCGGCTCGGCGTGCCCTTTGACTCGATGGAGGGCGAGATCGTCTTGGCGCGGGAGGGGGCGCACTCCGTACCCCGCGTCCTGCACGCCGGCGGCGACGCGACCGGCCGGCACATCGAGACAACGCTGCTCGACGCGGCGCGCAGCCGGGGCATCCCCATCCGCGAGTTCGCGCTGGCGGCCGACGCCGTTGTCGAAGACGGCAAGGTGCGCGGCCTGGACGTGCTCGACCTCGCGACCGGGACTCGGGAGCGAATCGGCTGCGGCCACCTCGTGCTCGCCACCGGCGGAGCGGGACGCCTCTACCGCATCACCACGAACTCCAGCGTGGTCACCGGCGACGGCGTCGCCCTGGGATTCCGGGCCGGGGCCGAGGTCATGGACATGGAGTTCTTCCAGTTCCATCCCACCGCCCTCCGCCTGCCCGATGCCCCGCCCTTCCTCATCTCGGAGGCGGTGCGCGGCGAGGGCGGCGTCCTGCTCAACGCTGACGAACGGCGGTTCATGGAGCGGTACGCCGGCGACGGCGAGCTGGCGGCGCGGGACATCGTCGCGCGCGCCATCGTGGCCGAGATGCGGGAGACCGGCGCCGACAACGTCCTCCTCGACGTGCGGCACCTCGATCCCGGTACGGTCACCTCCCGCTTCCCCTCGATCTACCAGTTCTGCCTCCAGTACGGCCTCGACATCACCAAAGAGCCCATCCCCGTGGCCCCCGCGGCCCACTACATGATGGGCGGCCTGCGGGTGACACCGGACGGGCGCACCAACGTCCCCGGCCTCCTCGCGGCGGGCGAGACCGCGTGCACCGGCGCGCACGGCGCGAACCGGCTCGCCAGCAACTCGCTCCTGGAAACGCTGGTCTTCGCCCGGCGCATGGTCGACGAGGCCCAAGGAACGGCGACGACGGCCATCGAAGAGCCGCCCGTCCGCCGCGAAGAACGCCGCGTCCTGCCCGCCCGCGAGGTCGACCCCCACGCCTATCCCGTGCCCACGCTCGACGCGCTGCAGAACCTAATGTGGGACCACGTCGGCATAGAACGCGACGCCGATGGGCTCACCCACGCGGCGAACACGCTGACCGCCTGGGAAACGTCGCTCCCCGATCCGGCCGACCGCGCCGGCTACGACCTCCGCAACGCCGTCGTCACCGCCCGTCTCATCGCCGAATCGGCCCTAGCCCGGGAAGAAAGCCGCGGCGCCCACACCCGCACCGACTTCCCCCACACCTCCCGCGCCTGGGAACGCCGCCTCGTCTACACGGGCTAGCTAAGTCCGCCGCCTACGCTGAGGAGCGCCCCTTAAGCCTCTCCCCCTCTGGGGGAGATTTGAGAGAGGGCACGCGCCACAGGCGCGTCGGCGGGGCCGCCGGCCGCTACTCTGCCGCCACGATTTGCGTGTTGTGGCGCACCACGACCTGGGGGTCGCCGTCCTGGTCGTAGACGGGTTGGCCTTGGTCGTCCAGCACGCGGAAGATCCTCGCCACCGTCGTCTTCACGCGGACCGAGCCGCCGTCGAGGAACTTGTACTCGTTCCAGTCCTCGCGGACGATCTCGAAGTCCTCTTCCCTGGCGTTGACCTCTCTGTCGCCGACCCGGATCTTCTTCATGGGCTTCACTGGACTCTCCCTGTTATGCGCGCGGTCCGTGCGAGAGCGGCCTACTTCAGGCGGGCGTAGTGCCCGAGGTGGCGGAGCTTGAGCGCCTCCGGCGGCGGCGACATCTTGGCGTTGGCCCTGGAGATGCGGTCGGCCTCGTCGGGGTCGAGCTCGGACTCGTAGACGGCGAGGAAGCGTCCGTACTGCTCGACCGGCTCGCAGATCTCGTAGCGGGTCGCGGTGTGATAGGCCCCGCTTGCCAGGAACTCCGAGATGTGGGTGGTGTTGTACCACTCGTTGAAGTCGTCGACGGTCGCCTCGTCGTTGTAGTCGACGTTGACCAGCAGGACGCTCTTGGTCGGCTTGCCGCCGTGCGGCGAGGCGTGGAGCAACCGGAAGGTGCTCATCAACGCGACGTCCGACGCCGGCCGCGGTGCGTTGGGATTGGCGCTCGCGGCTAAGGCCTGACGCAGGTCGCTCCAGGCGCCCTCAACGTCGTCGCGGGGGCACTCATACATGGCCATGTGCGTCGCGTCGGACGGCGCACGGCCGCCGGTGCGCTCGAACCGGGCGCCGGAAGTGAAGATGCCGGGGTCGAGCACCTCCGGCATGTGCACGTCGATGTACCACGCGCCCCACGCCGCGGCGTCCTCGCCACCGGCCGCGGAGTTCATCACCACGAAGGCTCCCTTATGCTCACGTCCGTCCATGCCGTCTCCTTCTGTCTGTTCTGCTCTAGCCGCGCGGCAGTCCGAGCCCGCGCGTCGCCACAATGTTGCGTTGCACCTCGGACGTTCCCCCGCGGAGGGTGAACGAGAGGTCGTTGACGTACTCCGCGGTCGGCCAGCCGTCCAGAATGGCGTACTCCGACCCCCGGTGCACCTGCCCCGCGAGCCCCATGATGCGCATCCCCACCTGCGAGATGCGCTGGGCTATCTCGGTGCCGATGAGCTTGGAGGCCGACGCCTCCTGGTTCGGTATCTTCCCCTGCGACTGCATGAAGCCGACGCGGTAGGCGAGCATCCTGCCCGCGTGGTTGGCGATGGCGACGTCGGCGAGCGCGTTCTTGAGCGCGGCGGGCAGCGCCGAGCCCCCGTTCGCGGCCATCTCGCCGGCGATCTCGACGAGCTCGTCGATGGAGCGCTGCCCCGAGGCGAACTTGGCGATGCCCGAACGCTCGAAGTCGAGCGTCGTCGTCGCCACGTACCAGCCGCGGTTCTCCTCACCGATCATCATGTGCTTGGGCACGCGGACGTCGTCGAAGAAGACCTGGTTGAAGTAGTGCACGCCGAGGGGGTTGAGGATTGGGCGCACGGTGATGCCGGGCAAGTCCATGGGGATGAGAAAGACGGAGATGCCGCGGTGCTTCGGCGCTTCGGGGTCGGTGCGGGTGAGGAGGATGCAGCGGTTCGACCGGTGGGCGCCGCTCGTCCAGATCTTCGAGCCGTTGACCACGTAGTCGTCGCCGTCGGCCACGGCGGCGCACTGGAGCGAGGCCAGGTCCGACCCCGATCCCGGCTCGCTGAAGCCCTGACAGTAGATGTGCTCGCCCGCCCTGATCGGGGGCAGGATCTCCTGCCGCTGCGCCTCCGTGCCGTGGACCATCACCGTCGGCGCGACGAGGTTGACCCCGGTGGAGAGATCGCGCTGCGGCGCGCGGAAGTACGACTGCTCCTCGTTGTAGACCATCTGGTCGAGGACGGAGAGGCCCCTGCCGCCGTACTCCGGGGGCCAGGCCATCGTCAGCCAGCCGCGCTCGACGAGGCGGGCGGTGAAGTCGCGGATCAGCCCCCAGTACTCGTCCTCGAAGTAGGAATCGGGGTAGACGCCGCGCCACCCCTCGGGCAGCGCCTCACGCAGGAAGCTCCGCACCTCGAGGCGGAAGTCATCCTGCTCCTTGGTAAAGCGAAACTCCATGCACGGCTCCAACGGTCGGGACGGCCCGATTCTAGGCGCGGGGAGGTGAGGCGTAAAGCGCGGCGGCGCGCGGTACCTCCAGGCTATCGGCCCACGACGAAAGAGCAGCGCTTGTCCGGGAGGGCGGCCCTGTCCTAAGAGACCCCATCGCAGATGATGGTGCTGCAGATGGTGCTCCGCGAGCGGATCTTGGCAAGCTCCTGGTACTCCGGCGAGTTGACGAAGGCCCGGGCCTTGGCGAGGTCTCCGAACTCTATGACGACGACTCGGTCATGCGTCCGGTCGCTGTCCACGACCTCGATGATGCCCCTGCGCACCAGATACCGGCCGTTGTGGGCCTCCACGAGATCCCCTATTCGATTGGAGAATTGAGTGAGCAGCTCCGCGTCGGTGACTTCCATGTCGGCGATCAAATACGCTGCCATCTCAATACCTCTCTTCTGGCTTCATTCTCGAACCTGGAACCTTCACGACCCTCTACCGCCCGCGCCACCACGCCACGCCGGTGAGGGCGGCGGAAAAGGCGAACATGGCGATGCCGAGGGGGACGTGCAAGGCGGAGAACCAGCGGTAGTCGACGGTACCTTCGCCGAGGGCTTGCTGCACGGTCCACAGGGCGGCGAGGGCGGCGGTGGCCGGGACGATTCGGGTGGCGGGGTCGAAGCCGGCGCGGAGGGCGGCGGGGAGGATGACGGCGAGAACGACGGCGAAGGAGATGCGTCCCAGCCAGAGGTGGATGTCGAGCATCGTGGCGCCACCGCCGGAGTAGAAGCCGCCGAACAGGAAGCCCTGGAGCAGGACGACGAGCGGCGTCAGGGCGATGAGGAGGCGGTAGGTCTTGGCGGCGGTGGGCCGCCGGGCGGGGTGCTCAGGCTGGGTCACGCTGTTCTCCTGCGAGGCTTGGCGGTTGGCACGGGGTCGGCGCGCCTGCGGCGCGTGCCCTCTCTCAATCTCCCCCAGAGGGGGAGAGGCTTGGACCAGATCGCCGCGCTTCGGTCTCCGCGGCTTGGACGGCGTCGTCGAGAAGACGGGCGGCGCGGTCTTCGAGAGCGAGAGCTCGGGCGGCGGAGCGGCCTTGGGGGCTCATCTTGCGCCAGGTGCTGACGAGGACTTCGACCATGCGGGCGTCGTCGTCGAGCTGGCCGGCGAAGTCGGCGAGCTGGGTCTCCATGAAGACGAGGCAGAGCGCGTCCTCCATGGCCTGGGCGTCGGGGTCGCGGCCGAGGCCGCGCTTGCGGACAAGGTCCTGGGCGCGCTTGACCTCGGCATCGTCGTAGCCGGCGTCGGCCATGATCTCGCCGAGCGCGTCGGCGTGGAAGCGCTGGAGGGCGGCGCGCCACCGGAGGTAGCCCTCGCGCCCGGCGGGGTAGGAGTCGCGGGGGCGCTCCCAGCGCCGGATGTGGTGGCCGCGGGCGGCGAGCAGGAGCGGCTCAGCGGCCCCGGGGCGCAGGGCGCGGACCCAGCGGGTCATCATCTCGGCGTGGGCGGCTTCCTTAGGGCGGGGAACGCCGTCGACGGTCAGCGTGTTGGGGTCGGCGGCGTTGGCGTCGTCGATGCGGCGAATCGCTTCGTCGAAGCGGGCGGTCATGGGAGCGGCCCTGTGGATTGGCCCTCGGCGGTTGGCGGGGGGCCCCTCATCTCAATCTTCTCCCGTGGGGAGAAGAGGTTTGCGGCCCAACCGGCGGCTTCGACTTCGCGGGCGACGACGGCGGCAAGGGCGTCGATGAAGGGGGGCCAGGCGTTGAAGGTCTCGATGCGGGAGAGGGAGAGGCCGGCCTCGACCGCCTGTTCGGACGCCGCCACGTCGATGTCGTAGAGGACTTCGAGGTGGTCGGAGAGGAACTGGACGGGGACGATGAGGACGCGGTCGTGGCCCGCGTCGCGGAGGCCTGGGAAGAGGTCCTTGATGTCGGGCTTGAGCCACTCGACGGGCTGGTGCCCCGCGCTCTGGTAGGCGAGCCGCCAGCGGTCGGCGGCGAAGCCGCAACGCTCGGCGGCGAGGCGGGCCGTCTCTTCGAGCATGCCGATGTAGCCCGGCTCGCGGTCGACGACCGCCTTCGGCATGCTGTGGGCGGTCATCAGGACGGGGACGCGGTCCCGGCTTTCAGGAGGCAGCCGTTCCAGGGCCTGCCCCATGCGGCGGGCCAGGGCGTCGATGAAGGCGGGCAGGGTATGCCACGAGCCGACGACCCGCACCTCACAGCCGTCGGGCAGCGACGCCTTGGCGTCATCGATGGCGGTGAGGTAGCCGCCCATGATGATGGGCGAGTACTGCGGCGAGAGAATGAGGCAGACCATGCGCCGCACTCCCTGGCCGGCGAGCGCTTCGAGCGCGTCGGCGATGAACGGCGGCGCGTTGCGCATGCCGACCGCGACGCGGTAGGCCCCCTCCTCGCGCCCGTTGAGGCGGGCTTCGAGCGCGGCGGCCTGCTCGCCGGTGATGCGGGTGAGCGGCGACCCTCCGATGACGCGGTAGCGCCGCTGCATCTCCTCGACGACCTCGGTGGGCGCAGGGGCGCCGCGGATTCGTTCGAGGTAGGCGGGCACGTCGTCGATGGTGGCCGCCGAGCCGAAGCTCATGAGCACGACGCCGACCGGCGCGCCGCTCGTCACCGGCGGCTCTCCTCGTGCACCAGGTCGACGATGCGCTTGAGGTCGTCGGGGTTGGTGTCGGGAAGGACGCCGTGGCCGAGGTTGAAGACGTGGCCGGGCCGGCCGCCGGCGCGGCGCAGCACGTCGCGGACGCCGTCGCGAATCGTCTCCCACGGCGCGAGGAGGAGGACGGGATCGAGGTTGCCCTGGACGCCCTTGTCGTAGCCGATGCGCTCCCACGCGTCGTCGAGGTTGACGCGCCAGTCGAGGCTCATGATGTCGCTGCCCGCGTCGCACATGAGGTCGAGGAGCGACGCGTTCCCGGTGCCGAAGTGGATGGTGGGGATGCCGGTCTCGCGGACGGCCTCGAAGATGCGGGTCACGTAGGGCAGCACCGACGTCTCGTACTGCCCGGGGCTCAGGACGCCGACCCAGCTATCGAAGATCTGGACGACCTCGACGCCGGAGGCGACCTGCTCGCGAAGGTACCTGATCACGACCTCCGTGGTCTTGTCCATGAGCCTGGCCCAGAGGTCGGGGCGCGCGAGCATGAGACCCTTGGCCTTGTCGTAGTTGCGGGAGGGGCGGCCCTCAATCATGTAGCAGGCGAGGGTGAAGGGCGAGCCGGAGAAGCCGACGAGGGCGGCGCGGCCGTCGAGCTGCCGCCCGATCAGGCGGATGGCGTCGAAGAGATAGGGGGTCGCCTCGGCGGCGTCGATGACGCGGATCGCGTCGATCTGGGCCTCGGTGCGGATGGGGTCGTGGATGATGGGGCCGGTGTCGGGCTCGATGTGGAAGGGCACGCCCATGCCCTCGAGCGGGAGCATGATGTCGGCGAACATGACCGCGGCGTCGACGCCGAGCCGGTCGACGGGCAGCAGGGTGACCTCGGCGCAGAGATCGGGGGTCTTGGCGATGGTCAGGATCTCGTACTTCTTGCGGAGGTCGCGGTACTCCTGGAAGCAGCGCCCCGCCTGGCGCATGAACCAGACCGGGGTGGCGTCGACCTCCCGGAGGCGGCAGGCGTCGAGCATGCGCCGCGCCCCGGCCTTGGAATCCGATGTCATCGTCGCGCCCCCATGTTCAAGACCGGCCGCAGGCCGCGGGCCATTGTAGTGCAGTGTAGCGCACGGGGAGCGGGGGCAATGTTGCCCGCGCGCGTGGTATCCTGCGCGCCATGCATGACCTGCTGATTCGCAACGCGCGGATCGTGGATGGCAGCGGCGGGCCGTCGCGCCACGGCGCGGTCGCCGTGTCCGATGGGCGTGTGACCGAGACCGGCGAGGGCAACGGCCTGGCGCGGCGCGTCATCGACGCCGAAGGGCTCGTGGTCGCGCCGGGCTTCATCGACATCCACACCCACTACGACGCGCAGCTTGCCTGGGACCCGCTGTGCACCCCGTCGTGCTACCACGGCACGACGAGCATCGTGATGAGCAACTGCGGCTACGGCATGGCGCCGGTGCGCCCCAAGGACCGCGACTACACGATGGGGACGTTCAGCTGCGTCGAGGGCGTTTCGAAAGAGACGCTGATCAACGGCCTCCCCTGGGAGTGGGAGACGCTGCCGGAGTATCTGGCCTGGCTGGAAGAGCGCGGGCTGGGGATCAACGTCGCGGCGCAGGTGGGGCACTCGGCAGTGCGCCGGTGGGTGCTAGGGCCGGAGGCCCACGAGCGCGAGGCGACGCCCGACGAGATCGCCACGATGCGCGCCATGATTCGCGACGGCATGGACGCCGGCGCGATCGGCTTCACGACGTCGCGGGTCGCCCATCAGAAGGGGGAGTTCGGCGAGCCAATCCCCTCCTTCGTAGCCCACGAAGACGAAATCTTCACGCTTGCCGGCGTCCTCCATGATCTGGGCCGCGGCATCATCGGGATCAACCCGAGGACGAAGTCGCTGGAATTCGTCCAAGAGGACAAGGACCAGCTCTACCAGCTCGCGGCGCGGACGGGGCGGCCGGTCAACTGGAACGAGTTCAACCAGCGGGACATCTATCCCGGCCAGTGGCGAGTGCTCCTCGACTACATGGAGCACGCCCAGGAGCTTGGGGCGATGGTCTACGCGGTTATGCGCTGCCAGCGCATGGACATGCACTTCAACCTGCGCGACACGCACGCGTTCAACCGGTCGAAGCTGTGGCGCGACTTCATGGCACGGTCGACGGAGACGAAGCTCCGCGACCTCGAGGATGGGGACTTCCGGCGCCGGCTGCTCGAAGAGATGCAGCCGCGCTTCTCGCAGGGCGGGGCCGGGTTCGAACGCCTCGCCGTCGCCATCGCGGCCACCGACCGCCACCGCGGGCTCGACGGCCGGCTGGTGCGGGACGTAGCGGCCGAGACCGGCGAGGATGCCGGCGAACTCTTCTTCCGCATCGCCCGCGAGGAGCAGCTGGAGACCGAGTTCGCCTACCACGGCGTGACCAACGGCGACGACGACGCGGTACGGGCGATGATCGAGAGCCCGGGGACGATCATCGGCATCTCCGACGCGGGCGCGCACCTCCACACCATGTCCGGCGTTGACTACCCCACCTACTTCCTGGGCCGCTGGATACGAGAGAAGCAGGCGATGTCCCTGGAAGCCGGCGTCGCGGCGCTCACCTCGGCGCCGGCAAGGCTGGCCGGCCTCGAGGGTCGGGGCGTCATCGCCCCCGGGGCCGCCGCCGACCTCTGCATCTTCGACCCCGACACCGTCGGGCCGCGCCCCATGGAGATCTGGAACGACCTCCCCGGCGGCGAGGGCCGCCACGTGAAGCGGGCCGCCGGCATGCGCGAGGTCATCGTCAGCGGCGAGGCGCTGGTCCAGGACGGCGAGCCGACGGGGACGCTGCCCGGCCGCGTGCTGCGCCACGGACGCTAGCGGCGGCGTCATGCGTCCCAACAAGCTCAAGCAGATGTGGCGCGACGGTCGGCCCGCCAACATGGGCTGGATGAGCACCGCCGACCCCCTGATGGCCGAGACGATGGCCTACGCCGGCTTCGACGCGGTGACCCTGGACATGCAGCACGGCATGGGCATCGGCCCCGACCGTGCCGCCACCTGGCTCCAGGCCATCAGCCAGACCGAGACGGTGCCCCTCGTCCGCGTGCCGTGGAACGATCCCAGCTACATGCAGTGGGTGCTCGACGCCGGGGCCTACGGGGTGATCGTGCCGCTGATCAGTACGCGCGAGCAGGCCGAGCGGGCCGGCGGGGCCTGCCGCTACCCGCCCATCGGCTACCGCAGCGTCGGCCCGAACCGGGCGCGCACCTACGCGGGCAACGACTACATCGAGAAGGCGAACGACGAGATCGTCTGCCTCGTCATGATCGAGCACATCGACACCATCGGGCGCCTCGACGACCTCGCCCAAGCGCCGGGCATCGACGGCTTCTACATCGGCCCCATGGACCTGGCCCAGACGATGGGCCTGGCAAACCCGGGCCGCTACGCCGACTCGAAGGAGCACGGCGAAGCCTGCCAGGCCGTCCTCGACGCCGCAAACCGCGCCAGCCTCGTTGCCGGCGTCCACTGTGGCGGCCCGCAGGAAGCCCTCGAACGCTTCGAGCAAGGCTTCCGCCTCTGCCCGGTCCTCTCCGACACCCGCGCCGTCGGCTCCGCCGCCTCCGCCGCCCTCAAAGCCATCGGTCGGCGCTAGGGCACGGTGGGGTAGGCCCTTGCGGGTGCCCTCGAAGCTGTTCCATCTGTAGACTGACCCCTAGGGCCTGCCGCTTGCAGAGGGGGAGAGGCCTTAGGAGATCATGCATGGGAATACGCTTACAGCCTAAAGAGCTTGAAATCCCTTCGGAAGACCCGTTCAAGCATGACCTGCTCGACCGAAAGCGGTCCATCGAAATCCTTACCTCCATCGTCGGGTCAATTGAAGGGCCCTGCGTCTTGGCAGTGGATGCTGCTTGGGGCACGGGAAAGACAACATTCCTCAGGATGTGGACCCAGCACCTGCGCAACCAGCATTTCGGCATTGTCGAGTTCAACGCTTGGGAGACTGATTTCTCAGGGGACCCCTTTGTCGCCCTTTCATCTGAGATCACGGAGGAGTTGGAAGCGCCCAACGGGAATGTAGAGGAGCTAAGGCGCGCTATTCCTGACGTGATGCGTGCGATGCGTGGCCCATTGCTTCGCATCGCTGCCTCGGCGATTCCATATGTCGGTACTCAGATCGCGAAGGAACTCGAGCTTGCTTCGGCGGCCGAGGACAGCACATCACAGTACATGGGCGAGAAAGAGGCACTCCGCGGGTTCAAGAGAGTTCTTCAAGATGCTGCTGCGTCCATGGCTGAATCAATTGAAGGAAGGCCCTTGGTCGTTATCATCGACGAGCTAGATCGGTGCCGTCCGTCCTACGCTGTGGCGTTACTTGAAGTTGCGAAGCATCTCTTCACGGTGGACCACATCGTCTTTGTCCTAGCCGTCGACCGTTCCCAACTGGCACATTCCATCAGAGTGCTGTACGGACAGCAGTTCGACGCCGAAGGCTACCTCCGGCGCTTTTTTGACGTTGACTTTCGACTTCCTGATCCGCAAAGGGAGAAATTCGTGCACGCGATGCTCGAAGCGGTGCAGGTCCACGATTATTTCGATCGCATGGATAGCCGGGATGCGGAGAGTGACGAACGTCTCCTGCGAGAACTCTTTCTGAGGTTCTTCAACACTCCAGACATCAGCCTTCGAACTATTGCGCAGGCCATTCATCGGTTTGGAATAGTGGTAGGATCTTCCGGAACCAAGCGGTGGCGATCAGCCTGGACAGCCGCTGTAGCCCTCATTCTTCGCACGACTGACTACGCTCTTTATGAACGATTCAGGCGTGGCGAGGCCTCAGATCTTGATGTCATCGACAAAGTGTTTAGCCTTCCAGAAGGGGAAACGCGGGGAGTAGAACGGAGCCACTATCGTGCTCAATTCGAAGCCACTATCGTGGCCGCTGGGATGAATAATGCAGGATCGTTAGGTCTGTCCCGCCGTTCACCCCTGCAGGAGCACTATCACGCTTTGCTTTCAGGTGCAGAGTCGGGAACCGGATCGGAGAGCCCAGGAGCAGAACACGCGCAGACGATTCTTCGAATCTCCCAAAACAGCTCGCTGGGACCTGACTTCTGGGATTCAGTTGAACGGATCGAGCTGGTTTCGTACCGCCTCACTGGAACATGACGCGGGGTGGCGGACGTCGGTGAGCCTCCGCGGTCGCACCGGGCCCCTCAGTTCGGCCTCCCGCCGTAGAGGGAGCCGCCCCAAGCGCCGTTGCTATAATGGCCGGTGCGTGAGTGGCCGGCGGCGGGCGCTCCCGCGCTGTCTATGGGTACCTGGCTCCGAATCCTTGGCTATCTGCGCCCTTACCGTAAGAGCGTCGCCGCCGCCTATGTGGCCCTGATCGGTGCCACGGCCCTCTTTCTCGCGCTGCCCTTCCTCATCGGCGAGTCGATCGACCGGATCGTCGAGGCCGACGACCGCGTCACGCTCGTGATCATCGGGGCGCTGCTGCTGGGCGTGGCGGCGCTGCGCGGGGTCTTCTCCTACTTCGAGACGTACCTGCGGGAGAAGCTGGCGCAACTCGTCGCCTACGACATGCGCAACCAGATCTTCGCGCACCTCCAGCGGCTGAGCTTCGCCTACCACGACCGGCAGCAGACGGGGCAGCTGATGTCCCGCGCCACGGCGGACGTCGAGGCCATCCGGTGGTTCATCAACCTCGGCGTGCTGCGGATGTCCTACCTGGCGCTGCTCGTCATCGGCGTCTCCGCCCTGCTGCTCACTACCGACTGGCAGCTCGCCCTCATGAGCCTGAGCTTCGTGCCGTTCATCATGGTGCGGGGCTGGAGCATCAGCCGGACGCTGCGAGGCATCTGGACGCGGGCGCAGGAGTACATGGGCGAGCTCGGCATGCTGCTCCAGGAAAGCCTGAGCGGGGTAAAGGTGGTGAAGGTCTTCACCGCCGAGGGGCGCGAGGAGGCGAAGTTCGCCGACAAGGCGCGGGAGCTCTACGACGAGAACCTGGCCGCGGTCCGGGTGCAGGCGACGAACACGCCGGTGCTGGTGTTCACCTTCGCCGCCCTGACCGTCTTCATCCTCTGGTTCGGCGGGCACCGCGTCATCGACGGCGGCATGACGCCGGGCGACCTCACCAAGTTCATCCTGTACATGGCCATGCTGCAGATGCCGGTGCGGATGAGCGGCTTCCTGCTCAACCTGCAATCGCGGGCGGTCTCATCCGGAGAGCGCATCTTCGAGATATTGGACGCCGACTCGCCGGTGCAGGACCGGCCGGGAGCGATCGAGCTTAACGGCGCGCGGGGGCAGGTCGTCATGGACCGTGTGGCGTTCGGCTACTCCGCCGCAAGTCCGGTGCTGGATGAGATCAGCTTCACAGCGGAGCCGGGCGAGGTCGTCGCGCTGCTGGGCAAGACCGGCAGCGGCAAGAGCACCATCGTCCACCTCGTCCCTCGCTTCTACGACGCCACCGCCGGCGCGGTCACCATCGACGGGCAAGACGTGCGCGACCTGACGCTGGAGTCGCTGCGGCGCAACATCGGCATCGTGCAGCAGGACGTCTTCCTGTTCACGGACACCATCGAGGCGAACATCGCCTACGGCGTCCCGGGAGCCGACCGGGAGCGGGTGGAATGGGCGGCCAAGATCGCCAACATCCACGACTTCATCCTGAGCCTGCCCCACGGCTACGACACGTGGGTCGGCGAGCGCGGCATCACGCTCTCGGGCGGCCAGAAGCAGCGGATCGCCATCGCGCGGACGCTGCTCATCGACCCGCGCATCCTGATCCTTGACGACTCGACGTCGAGCGTCGACACGCGGACCGAGTTCGAGATCCGCCGCGCCCTTGAGCACCTCATCAAGGGGCGGACGACGTTCGTCATCGCCCAGCGCCTATCCACGGTGAAGAGCGCCGACCAGATTCTCGTGCTCGACGGCGGGCGCATCGTGCAGCGCGGGCGGCACGAGGAGTTGCTCGAAGACGTGGACGGCATCTACCGCGAGATCTACGACATGCAGCTGCGGGCCCAGGAAGAGGCGGCACGGCCGGGCGCGGCCGGGGAGGCAGCAACGTAATGCGCGGCGGGACCGGCGGAGGCATTTCCGCGATGCGGCAGGCGGTCGGCTCGAGCCGGCTCGCCGACGACGAGGAGATTCTCACCAAGCCGTTCGACAACCGGGTCATTGCGCGGCTGTTCCGCTACGTCCGGCCGCACAAGAAGATGGCGATCGTCGCCGCGGTGACGATGCTGCTCTACACGGCGGCGCTCGTCGCGGCGCCCTGGCTTGTCGCCATCGGCATCGAGCAGATCCAGGACGGCGACGGCGGTTCGCTGAACCGCACCGTGATCATCTTCATCTCAGTCGCGCTAGGCGGATGGGCGGCGCAGTACATCCACCTGCGCGCCATGGCGCGGGTGACCCAAGGCATCCTCTACACCCTGCGCGACGATATGTTCCGCCACCTCCACCGCCTCTCGATGACTTTCCACGACCGGAACGAGATTGGGCGCGTCATGTCCCGCGTCCAGAACGACATTCTCAACCTGCAGGAGTTCCTCTCCACCGCCATCCTCGGAATCGCCGACATCCTGGCGCTGGGCGGAATCCTCGTCGCTATGTTCCTCATGGAGCCCCGGCTGGCTGCGGCGACGCTCTCCGTGGTCCCCGTGCTCTTCATCGGACTCTACTTCTGGCAGGCCCACGCCCGGATGGCCTTCATACGGGTGCGGCAGGCCATCGCGCTGGTCAACGCCGACCTGCAGGAGAGCATCTCCGGCGTCCGGGTGGTGCAAAGCCTCAACCGGCAGGACCGCAACTTCTCCAACTTCGACGACCTGAACGAGGCCCACCTCCAGCGGAACCTCGAGGCTGGGCGCCTCTCCGCGCTCATTCTGCCCAAGGTCGAGACGCTGATGGCGACGGCGCTCACCATCGTGGTGATCTTCGGGGGGAACCTTGTGCTCGGGGGTACGCTCGAAGTGGCCGTGCTGGTGGCCTTCGCGCTCTACATCCAGCGCTTCTTCGACCCCATCCGTAACCTGACGATGCAATACACCGAGATGCAACGGGCCATGGCGTCGGGAGTGCGCATCTTCGAGGTGCTCGACACCAAGGCCGACATCGTCGACGCGCCCGACGCGGTCGACCTCACCGACGTCAAGGGCGAGATCACCTTCGTGCGCGTCAGTCACCACTACACCCCCGACGTCCAGGTGCTGGACGACATCAACCTGCGGGTGCGGCCAGGGGAGACCGTCGCCCTCGTGGGGCAGACCGGCGCGGGCAAGACGACGATCACGTCGCTGATCGCGCGCCTCTACGACATCTCCGGCGGCACCATCCTGGTCGACGGCCACGACGTGCGCTCGGTGACGGCATCCTCGCTGCGGGCCCGCATGAGCATGGTGCTGCAAGACCCGTTCCTCTTCTCCATGTCGGTGCGCGACAACATCCGCTACGGACGGCCCGAGGCCACGGACGAAGAGATCGAACGCGCCGCACGGCTCGTCGGGGCCCACGACTTCATCACGGCGTTGGAAAAGGGCTACGACACCGTGCTGCAGGAGCGGGGCGGCAACCTGAGCGTGGGACAGCGGCAGCTCGTCAGCTATGCCCGCGCCATCGTCCGCGACCCCGCGATCCTGATCCTCGACGAGGCCACGGCGAACATCGACACGCAGACCGAGGTGCTGATCCAGAACGCCCTCACCCAGCTGCTCAAGGGACGCACGTCGGTCGTCATCGCGCACCGCCTCTCGACCATCCGCAACGCCGACCAGATCGTCGTGCTGGAGGGCGGGCGCATCGTCGAGTCCGGCCCGCACGATGCGCTAATGCAGCAGGGCGGCGTCTACCACCGCCTCTACACGATGAACTACCAGCTCGAATCCAACGGTGCCGCCCGCGTGGACTAGCGGCGGGCGACCCTACCATGCCGCAGGCTTGGTAATCACATCCCGACCGTCCCTGACTGATTGGGGGAGTTGGCTGCGGCGCAGATGGCTCTTCCACAGCCGTTTGACGCGCGTCGCAGCCCCTTGTAGGTCGCTTTGCGCGCCCTTGGCCTTGTAGTCAGGATTAACTACCGTGACGAAGAGGCGCAGTTCATCCCGCACGTACCGTATCGGTGCTGCCAGATCGGCATCGTTCGAGACCACAATAGCCTGCTCGTAGGCTCCGGTGAAGCCGTCGACGAGCAAGCGGGTCGCCAGGTTCACATCAGACCCCTTCTCCTGCGAGTCACGCACAGCAACATATGCGGGAAGTCCCGCTACCGGCTCGGCGAGCGGGCGCATCTTCGTCTGCGCTTGGAACCGGCCGAAGTACGCCTTGAAGCCCGGTAGCGTCCGCAAGGCTCTGAGGTACAAGAGTTGCCGGCGCGGTTGATAGGGATTGCCGGGCCGGGCGGCCAAGAGCGCAGTGAAATAGCAGATTTGATTGATCGTGTCTTCAGGGAACAGAACTTCAGCCAGCTTCCGCAGATCTAGCCATTTGAATTCCGTGCCCTTGACGGCGCGGTTGTAGAGATTGAACCCGTCGACGTAGACGTTCGAGATCAACCGTTCCGCCCCTCACAAAGACAGAGACCGCCCGAAGGCGGTCTCGACCCTACCGTCGAAGGGGTAGGGGGGGTATGCCTTATCTTTGCAATTTCCGCGGACAAAGTCAACAGTCGGGCGTCACGAGGGCTTGCGTGGGCCACTGGGTCCCACGTCCGATACAGAAATAGCCCCGCCAGTTCACTCTTCCACGAGGGGAGAGGGGACGGCGGGGAACATCGATGTGAGCGTAGGATCATGGTTCCACCTTGTCAACGGCTCGGCGGCAGTCTGCCTTAGAGACAGCCCCTATAAAGACAGAGACCGCCCTAGGGCGGTCTCGATCCTACCGTCGAAGCGATAAGGGAGGTACGGCGTGACTATACAGCCTGGCCCCTTCGTGTTAGCGCAAATGTATCATTTGCCCACTAGGCACGGTCCGCGATGAGCCAGTAGGCGTTGGGCATGCCTTCGGAGACCTCGGGCTTGCCGAAGCCGGCGTCGGCGAGCATGCGCTCGTAGTCTTCGCGGGGGCGGCACTCGCCGCCGGCCGTGCCCATCAGCAGCCCGAGCGAGTACGCCGTCGCGAACCAGCCGCGGCCGTCCATCAGCGGGTCGTCGAGGAGGAAGGCATGGACGGCGACCCGCCCGTCGCCCGCGAGCACGCCGCGCACCCGCCGCAGCAGCTCCGTCGCCCGCTCCATGGAAAACAGGTCGAGCACCATGCTGACGATAGCGAGGTCGTAGGGGCCACCGAGGTCGATCTCGAAGGCGTCGCCGGGGAGGTAGACCACGCGGTCCGCGACGTCGAGGCGATCCGCCTCCTTCTTTGCCTCCTCCAGCACCGCCGCGCCGTCGTTGGCCCACACCTTGGCCCCGGGGTGGGCGCGCGCCATATAGAACCCGTAGGAGCCGCCGCCGCACCCCGCATCGAGAACGTGAAGCCGCTCCCGGTCGCGGGCCCACTCGCCGATGACGCCGAGGAGCGACTTGGCCGCGGGGCCGGCGAAGAGCAGGCTCGCCCCGGCCTGGAGAACCCACTCGTCAGTGTCCGGGTTGTCTTCGAGGTCGCCGTCGATGGGA
The DNA here is from genome assembly GCA_965207995.1 of Dehalococcoidia bacterium. GTDB lineage: Bacteria > Chloroflexota > Dehalococcoidia > SHYB01 > SHYB01 > DAOUKH01. The sequence goes on from OZ242299.1 coordinate 947,589, forward strand.
CCGCCGGCGCGAATCCCGTCGGCGAGCCGTCCCAGGCGCTCCCACAGCCGGTCGCCGGCGAAGATGCGCCGTACCCCGCCGACGTAGCCCGGCCGGCCGCTCACGAGGTGGGCCTGCGTCGACGGCGTCAGCCGGTACCTTCCATCCTCGACAGTCAGCGTCTGAATAGCAACGAGGGCTTCAAGGAGAAGCCGGGTGGCGCGCGGGTCGGTGCCCGCGGCGGCGGCGATGGTCCCGGCGTCGGCGGGGCCTTTGGCCATGTGGTCGAAGATGCGCAGCTCGAGTCCGGCGCGCAAGACGGCGGTCCGCATGAAGCCGAGCGACATGGCGACGTAGTGTTCGGCGCGCTGCGGCTTGGCAAAGAGCTCGCGTTGGAGCGCGGCGTCGTTCGCGTCTCTTTCAGGCGGAGGCATGGCGTCCAGCCTATGAGCGCGCCCCGCGTTCCGCAAGGGCTGCCCACCCCTCCGCCCGTTTGAACCGCCGGAGGCGATTGGGTAGACTGAAGGGCGGCGCCGCAACAGAAGCGCCGAACGCTCCGCGACGCCGGCAGGGCGGCCCGCGCGGCGTTGGAGGTGGCCCCATGACCACGAGACGGAAGGCCGAGGCCGATTGGCGCGAAAAGACCTACGACCCGGCGGTGAAGCGCTTCGGGGAGCGTAAGGAGTTCGCGAGCACGTCGGGCTATCCCATCGAGCCGGTCTACGGCCCCGACGGCGAGGCCAACGGCAGCTACGACGATGACGTTGGCTACCCCGGCCAGTACCCCTACACGCGCGGCGTCCAGCCGACGATGTACCGCGGCCGGCTCTGGACCATGCGCCAGTACGCCGGCTTCGCATCGGCCGAGGAGTCGAACCGGCGCTACCGCTACCTGCTGGAACAGGGCCAGACGGGCCTGAGCGTCGCCTTCGACCTGCCCACGCAGACCGGCTACGACTCCGACGCCGAGATGGCGCGCGGCGAGGTGGGCAAGGTCGGCGTCCCCATCTGCAGTCTGGCCGACATGGAAACCCTGTTCGACGAGATCCCGCTGGACAAGGTCACCACGTCGATGACGATCAACGCCACGGCACCGATCCTGCTCGCGCTCTACATCGCCGTGGCGAAGAAGCAGGGCGTGCCCGCCGAGAAGCTCGGCGGCACGGTCCAGAACGACATCCTGAAGGAGTACATCGCGCGGGGCACCTACATCTTCCCGCCCAAGCCGTCGCTGCGGCTGATCACCGACGTCTTCAAGTACTGCTCGGAGAGCGTGCCGCAGTGGAACACGATCAGCATCAGCGGCTACCACATGAGCGAGGCCGGCGCGACCGCGGCCCAGGAGCTCGCCTTCACCATCGCCAACGGCATCGCCTACGTCGACGCGGCCCTGGAATCGGGCCTCGACATCGACGCCTTCGCGCCGCGGCTCTCCTTCTTCTTCGTAGCGCAGAAGAACTTCTTCGAGGAGGTCGCTAAGTACCGCGCCGCCCGCCGGCTCTGGGCGCGGCTGATGAAGGAGCGATACGGGGCGAAGAACCCGCGCTCGTGGCCGCTGCGCTTCCATACGCAGACCGCCGGGGTCAGCCTGACCGCGCAGCAGGTCGAGAACAACGTCGTGCGCACCACGGTGCAGGCGCTCGCCGCCGTGCTCGGCGGCACGCAGTCGCTGCATACGAACTCGATGGACGAGGCGCTGGCCCTGCCCACCGATAAAGCGGTCACCATCGCCCTGCGCACGCAGCAGATCCTCGCCGAGGAGTGCGGCGTCGCCGACACCGTCGACCCGCTGGCGGGCTCGTACTACGTCGAGCACCTCACCGACACCGTCGAAGAGAAGGCCAACGAATACCTGCAGGCCATCGAGGACATGGGCGGGGCGCTCGCCGCCATCGACCGCGGCTACATACAGCGCGAGATCCAGGAATCGGCCTATCAGCACCAGAAGAGCATCGAGGCCGGGGACACCGTCATCGTCGGCGTGAACCGCTACGTCACCGAAGACAAGGACACCCGCGACATCCTGCGCATCGACCAGGAAGCGGCGGAGCGGCAGCTCGCCCGGCTCAACCAGGTGCGGTCACAGCGCGACCCCGCTGCCGCCGAGGCCGCACTTCAGAAGGTGCGCGCGATGGCCCGGGGTTCGGACAACGCCATGCCGGTGCTCGTCGAGGCCGTCGAGAACTACGTGACGCTTGGCGAGATCTGCGACGCCCTCCGCGAAGAGTGGGGCGTCTACCGGGAGGCGATCGTCTTCTAGCCGCGCCGGAGGAGGAGGCCGCCATGCCGAAGCTGTCGTCCCTGGGCCATGTCGGTCTCTACGTCCGCGACCTGCCCCGCATGCGCGACTTCTACACCCGCGTGCTCGGCCTCGAAGTGACCGACGAGAGCGCCGAGCGGCGCATGGTCTTCCTCTCCTCGCGGCCCACCGAGGAGCACCACGAGGTGCTGCTGATCGAGCGCCGGGACGATGTGGAGGCGCCGGGGCCGTCCCTCCTCCAGCAAGTCGCCTTCCACGTCGAGAGCCTCGACGAGCTGCGCCGCTTCAAGCGGACGTTCGAGGACGAGGGCGTCGAGATCACCCAGACGGTCACCCACGGGAACACGGCGAGCATCTATTTCAAGGACCCCGAGGGCAACGTCCTCGAAGCCTACTACACCGTCGCCCCGACCTGGCCCCAGCCCCTCTCCGTCCCCATCGACCTCGACGCAGACGACGCGTCGGTCCTCCGCCAGATCGAGGAGGCCAAGCGAGCCGGTTAACGCCAGCAGGAGCACCATGCAGTTCACCTACTCCGAGTCCGACCAGCTTCTCCGCCGCGCCATCCGCGACTTCTCGGTGCGCGAGCTCGAGCCCGGGGCGCTGGAGCGCGACGCGGCGGAGTCGTTCGACGCCGCGCTCTACCGCAAGGTCGGCGACCTCGGGCTCGCCGGCCTCGGCATCGACCCCGAGCGCGACGGTGGGGGCGGCGGCCTGCTACAGACCGCGATTGCCGTCGAGGAGTTGGCCCGCTTCGATCCGAGCATGAGCCTGACCCTGCTCGCCAGCCTCTCGCTCGCCACCATCGGCATCGAACGGTTCGGCACCGACGCCCAGAAGGAGAAGTACGTCCCGCCGCTGGCGCGGGGCGAGGCCATCGGCGCCTTCTGTCTCACCGAGCCCAACGCCGGCAGCGACGCCGCCGGCGGCAGCACCCACGCCGCGGCCAAGGGCGGCGGGTTCGTCCTCAACGGCGCCAAGACCTACATCACCAATGGCGACGTGGCCGATACGCTCCTCGTCTTCGCCACGGCGCAGCCCGGAACGCGGGCCAAGGGCGTGGCCAGCCTGATCGTCGAGGCGGGCACGCCGGGCCTCGAAGTCCGGAAGCAGCACGGCAAGCTGGGGATGCGGGCCTCCACGACCTCGGATGTCTACTTCGACGACGTCTTCATTCCCGGCGAGAACCTCGTGGCGCACGCGGGCGACGGCTTCAAGGTCGCCATGCAGATCCTCGACGCGAGCCGGCCCATCATCGGAGCGCAGGCCGTGGGCATCGCCCAGGGCGCCTTCGACCTCGCTATGAAGCACGTGAACCAGCGGGAGCAGTTCGGCCAGACCATCGCCGGTTTCCAGGGCGTGCAGTGGATGCTCGCCGACATGGCGACACAGATCGAAGCCGCGCGCCTGCTGACCTACCAGGCCGCCTCACTCCATGACGACGGCCTGCCCTTCAGCAAACAGGCGTCGATGGCCAAGCTCTTCGCCAGTGAGACCGGCACCAAGGTCGCCGACATGGCGCTCCAGCTCCACGGCGGCATCGGCTACTTCAAGGAGAGCCCCGTCGAACGCTACTACCGCGACGCCAAGGTCACCGAGATCTACGAAGGCACGTCGCAGATCCAGCGCCTCGTTATCTCACGCCACGTCCTCGCCGAAGCGGGCCGCTAGCTGTAGGGGCAACCCCAGAGGGGCAGCGCCTTAAACTTATCCCCCTCTGGGGGAGATTAGAAGGAGGGCACGCGCCGCCAGGCGCGTCGGAGGGGCTCCGGGAGGTCTTGCCTCTTCTCCCCCCGGGAGAAGATTGACATGAGGGGCCCCCTTACAGGCGCCACGATTGACGAGAGTTCGCCCCTCGCTCTCCCTACAGCCCGTACAGCCCCCGCGCGTTCGACGAGACGAGCATCTCGACCTCGTCGTCGGGCACGCCCTCGAAGTCCTTCTGGATGGCCTCCATCGAATGCGGCCACGTGCTGTCGCTGTGCGGATAGTCGTTTGACCACATGATGTTGCCGATCCCGATGGTGTGGCGCTCGCGCACGCCGACCGGGTCCTCAATGAAGGTGCCGTAGACCTGGCGGCGAAAGTAGCTGCTGGGCATGTCGCCGATATCGAGGTTCTGCCAGTGGCGGTGCCGCTCGTAGACGTTGTCCATCCAGGGCACCATGAAGGCCATCCAGCCGACGCCGCTCTCGACGGAGACGATCTTCAGCTTGGGGTGGCGGCGCAGCGCGCCGGAGTAGATGAGCGAGGTGATCGGCTCGGCCATCATCGCCTTGTTGCAGACGATGGAGGCGAAGAGGTTCTGGTTGAGGCCCGGCGTCAGCGGGTGCGCCCCGAGGTGCATGTGCGCCGGCATGTCGAGGTCAACCAGGGCATTCCACAGGGAGTCCCACCATGGGTGGGTGTAGTTCTTGTCGGCGGGCGCCGACCACGGCCCCTCGATGTTGGGGATCGCGGGGATGAGGACGCCCTTCAGCCCCTTGTCGCGGGCCCGTTTCGCCTCGGCCGCGGCCAGCTCGGCGTCCCACGTTGGAATCTCGGCGATGCCGATGAGACGGTCGGGGGACACGGCGCAGAAGTCGGCGAGCCAGTCGTTGTAGGCCCGCATCAGAGCGAAGCGGAGCGGCCGGTCGGCCGTCTTGAACGTGAGGACGCCACCGAAGAGGACCTCGGCGTCGACGTTGTCGACGTCCTGGTCGACGATGCGCGCCGCCGCGTCAAAGCCGCCGCGCCGCCCGTCCTCAAAGCTCTTCGAATCGGACTCGTAGTCCTCGTACTTGCGGCCCGCGACGGTGGAGATCAGCGAGTGCTTGGTCTCCTCACCTTCGAAGATCATCACTTCATATTCGCCCCGGATCTCGGTGCGGGGAGCCTTCTCGCGGAACTCGGGGTCGGTGTACTCCTGCCACATCGAGGGGAGAGGATTCACGTGCGAGTCCGCGGAAATGATCTTGTACGCCATGCCGGTTGCCGCCTTTCGTTCGTCTTGCCCGCCGGGCCCTGGGCCGCGGCGCCCAAAAGCCTACCACGGCGCGGCCTCCTTTTGTTGTCTAGACCGCGTCGTAAAGCGCCTGGAGAATCCGGGCGCGGCGGGGGTCGTCGCCCAAGCCGGCGAGGTACTGGTTCGGCGTGTAGCCGAAGCCGATGCGGGCGTCGGGGTCGGCGAAACCAAGGGAGCCGCCGTAGCCCGCGTGCCCGAACGCACGAAGACTAGGGCCGAGGTTGGGCGGACGGTTGAGCTGGAAGCCCAGGCCGAACCGCATCTCTCCGCCCAGCGTCGCCTCGACGCCGTCGGAGCGCTCGACGGTGGCGCGGTCGATGGCCTCCTGGCTCAGGACGTGGACGTCGTCGAGCTCACCGCCCTGGGCCAGGGCCGCGTACATGCGCGCCGCGGCGCGGGCGGTGGTGTGACCGTTAGCGGCGGGAATCTCGGCGGCCCGCCACGCCCGCGTCCTCAGGCTCTGGAAGATCCCCGGCGGGTTCCCTATCGCCTTGCCCTCGAGCGACTCGGGGTCGGGACGGACCACGTTCGGGTCCCGGGGCGGTGAGAGGACGTCGGCGACGCGCCCATCGTGCTCGGGGCCGAAGCCGATGAGCCAATCGAGGCCCAGAGGATCGGCGATCTCTTCATGGAAATACGCCCCCAGGCTGCGCCCGTCGATGCGCCGCACCAGTTCGCCGACGATCCAACCGAAGGTGAAGGCGTGGTAGCCGAACATCGTCCCCGGCTCCCACCAGGGCTCAGCGCGGGCCAGGGCCGACGTCATCGCCTCCCAGTCGAACAGGGCCTCGGCGGGCAGCGGCTCGCGCAGGGCGGCGAGCCCGGAGCGGTGGCTCAACACCGTGTGGACGGGGATCGAGCCCTTGCCGCCGGCGGCGAACTCGGGCCAGTAGCGGGCCACCGGCGCGTCGAAGTCGAGCTTCCCCTCGTCGGCGAGGCGGTGGGCGCAGAGCGACGCCGCCCCCTTCGTCGTGGACATCACGCAGACGATCGTGTCGCGCCCCCACGGCCGCGTCCGCTGCTTATCAGCGTAGCCGCCCCACAGGTCGACGACGGGCTCGCCTTCCAGGTAGACCGCCAGGGCCGCGCCGCACTCGGCGGGCACGCCCTCCTCGTACTGCTCGAAATTGGCCGTGAAGGCGTCGGCGACCGCGAGAAAGCGCGCGTCGACGTGGCCGTGGACCGGGACGTTCTCGGCCATGTCGGTTAGGACGGCAGCCCGCCGGGCCTCGTGCCCGTGGTCCACGACGCATGCTCGATCCGCTCGGTGATGCGCCAGCCGGCGCCCGTGCGCTCAAGCTTGTCGTTGTAGTACCCGCCGACGAAGAAGACCTGCATCTCGCCCTCCTCGTCCTGCCAGCCCATGGGGTTGAAGAACATGGTGCGCGTCGTGGCGCGGTCGCCGTCGATCTCGAACTCCGTGTTGCTGACCAGGTGCTGGGTCATGACGAACATGGCCAGCACCTCGGAGAGCCACTGCTTCATCTCCGCGCGGTTGCCCCGCACGTCGGGCATCGAGGAGCTGTAGTCGATCAGGGCGTCCTCGGTGAAGACGTCGTCGAGCAGGTCGAACTGCTTCGAGTCGATGGCGGTGCAGTAGCGGGTGAGCAGCCCGCTGATTTCGACATGGTCGGCAACTCCTTGGGCGTCGAGCATGGCGTTCCCTCCCTAGGCACGTCCGCGCCACGGTACCCGCTTTTGCGCCCCGCGTCACCCCTCGACGCCGGCCCAAGCGCCTCTTCCTGTAGGGGCGACCCTTGTGGTCGCCCGCTCCCTTCCCTCGGCCTCTCCTCCGCTGGAGCGCCAAGAAGCCGCTCAGGGCGAGTCCCGGAGCTTTGCTGTACGCTGGGGCTGCGAACTTTCTATGCGCACGGGACGACACATCTTATGGGGCGTGGGCCTGCCCCAGATTTTCGACTCCGGCACGGTGGACATGGCGCTTGTGGGCGAATTCGCCCGGCGTTCGGAAACGCTTGGCTACGACAGCCTCTGGGTCGCCGACATGCACCTACGCCCCTATCCGGTGCTGGACCCTGTCGTGCTCTTGGCTTACGTTGCCGCCCTTACCGCGCGGGTCCGGTTGGGTACTTCGGTCCTGATCAGCCCTGTCTACAACCCCATTCTTCTTGCGAGGGAACTGGCGTCCCTCGACCAAATGAGCGGCGGTCGGCTCATCGTAGGCGTCGGCCTAGGCACAGCTGAACGGCTCTATCCTCGCTACGGAATATCGACCGCACGGGCCGTCGGCCGCTACCTCGAAGGGCTGCGGCTCATGCATGCCCTCTGGACGACGTCGCCCACGACGTTCCGGGGCCGCTACTGGAATACCGATCAGGTGCTGATGGAGCCGAAGCCCTTCCAGCAGCCCCGTCCCCCTCTCTGGTTCGGCGGCGGACACCCAAGCGCCTTGCGGCGTGCCGTCGGCCATGCGGACGGCTGGATGGGCGCCGGCATCTCGACTACCAAGGCCTTCGCCGGCAACGTCCGGTCGCTGCGCCGCTATTGCGAAGATGCCGGCCGCGACCCCGAGTCCTTCGTGATCGCCAAACGCATCTACGTCGGGTTGGACCGCGACGAGACCCGCGCCAAGCGCCGCGCGGGCGAGTGGCTCGCCCGGGTCTACGAAGGGTTCTCCCTCGACGAAGAGGTCGTGGTTTCCGGTAGCGTCCAAGAGTGCGTGGACCGCGTCGCGGAGGTGGCCGGCCTACAGCCGGATATGCTGCTCCTGCATCCGGTCTTCGATGAGATCGATCAGATCGAAGCCTTGGCCCAAGACGTCATCCCTGCCATCTAGCACGCACTCTTGGCCGAGCAGCCGTCGAGTCCGCCGCTCGCGTCTAGGCAAAGGCCGGCATCACATCCGTCGCGAAGCGCTCCAACATGGGTCTATCCCATGGGCGGGGCGTGAAGAAAACGACGTGATTGATTCCCGCGGACCGCAAGCGGTCGACACCGGCGGCGACCTGCTCAACGCCGCCCAAGAGGGCCGCCTCGCCCGCCACGATTTCATCGGGTTGGGCCGCCAGCTCCGCCGAGCAGCGTTGCGCGTTCTTGCGCGTGACGGCGGCAATCCCCTCCGTCAGACGCGCTATCTCCGCCGCGTCGTCCGTCAGATGCAGCGGGACTACGACCGAGCGGCGAATGCTCGCGGGTTCCTTTCCCTGTTCGCGGCAAAGGGCGTCCAGTCTCTGCGCACGTTCCCGGACGTGCGAGACGGGGCCGAGCCCGTTCCACTCGTTGGCGTACAGAGCCGCCAAACGCAACGTTTCGTCGTTCGCGCCGCCAATGATGATCGGTGGCCAGGGCTGCTGGACCGGCTTGGGGAGGAATGGCGCGTCGGAAAGCTCGTGATAACCGCCTTGGACGGTGGTGCGCTCCCGGCCCCACAGCGACGTGATGATCTCCAGGCTGTTTTCCAGCCGGCGCAGCCGTTCCTGCAACGGAGGAAAGGGGAATCCGTAGATGTCGCACTCCGCTCTACGCCAATTGGCGCCTATCCCCAGCTCCACTCGGCCGCCGCTGGCATGGTCTATGGTGCTGATCACTTTGGCGAGAATGACGGGGTGGCGGAAGAGGTTTCCGACGACCATCGTGCCTAGGCGCAAACTTCGCGTATGGGCGGCCAGCGCCGCGACCGCGGTGAGCGCGTCCAAGTGCTCGGAGGAGCTTGGGGTGATCGTGGTGGGGCCGGGACCCGGAGTCAGCAGGTGGTCCGACGCATAGAAGCCGTAGAAGCCCAACGCTTCCGCCGTGGTGGCCGCCTCCGCCAGCTGGTTCCAGGTCAGCCCCGCGATCCCAGCCAGGCTAAAGCGCATCTTCCCTGCTGAAGCATCCATGCAGCGCCTCACCTATCGGAATCTTTCAAGCGCGTCTTAGAGGCCCCACAAGGTCGCCGCGTTGCTTATGGTGGCCTTCTCTTGTGTCTCGGCCGGCAGACCGTCGATGAGCGCGGCCAGCGTCTCTTTGGCGTGGACCCCAATTCCCTCTGGGTGGGGGAAGTCCGAGCCCCACACGAGCCGGTCCGGTCCGATGTAGGGCGATAGCTCGCGGACGTAGGGGTCATCGATAAACCCATGCCAGACCCGGGTCCGCATGTACTCGCTGGGCTTCAATTTGGGAGGCAGATATCCGTAGGTGGTGACCCAAGTCCGCTGCATGTTCCTATCCATCTCGTTCATGAACCAGGGTATCCACGAGATTTCGAACTCGCTGCAAAGGAGGGTCAGGTCGGGAAACCGGTCGAGAACGCCGCCATAGATGAAGTCCCTCGCCAGCACGGCCATGACCTCAGCGCGCTGCGAGACGATGGCCACGGGCATCTCGGCTCTTTCGGCTGGGGTGCTCAAGGACATGTGGCTCAGGACGCGGCCGGTCACGATATGCAGCGTCAGGGGTGCGCCAAGGTCTTGGGCTGCCGCCCAGAACCGGTCGTACACCGGTAGATGATAGGGAGGATATCCTTCGGACGGCTGCAGGCCGATCATGGCTCCCTTGAGTCCCAGGGCCGTGGTGCGCTGCAACTCTCCGACACCCCAATCGACATCCTCGATGGGGATCAACGCCGTGCCGATCAAGCGCTTCGGGTCGCGGGAGCAGAATTCCGCCAGCCAGTCGTTGTAGACCTCGCAGCAGTCGCGCAGCATGCTCCGGTTCTTGTACCGGAACATCCCCAACGCCTCGGTGGGATTGAGCACCTCGGCCCTGATGTCCTCCTCGTCCTGGTAGCGCAACCTGAGATCGGGATCGGTGCCGGCCTGCTGTAGGCGGCGTTCGAGCTTCGCGTCGCGCACCCTCTGGCGGGCGGTCATGTCGATGATTTCGTTCTCGGCGCGGCGAAAGAACGGGCCTTTCTTGCCCTGGTATTCGTCGTAGACGCGGGGCAGCGCGTCGCCCCACTTCGGAGCGAGGTGGTCCCACCACAGCGTTTCGGGCTCGAAGACGTGAGAATCGCCCGAAATCAGCTGCCCGAGTTCCGCGGTCATGGCCCACTCACCGCGCCGCCATGCTCGACACGCCAGGCGTCGGCTGCCTCGACGGCGCTCAGAATCGAATATGCCAGATCGCGAGCCGAGTCGGGGGTCAACTCGAGCGCAACCCGCATGCCCGCGGGAAGCGACGGATTGACGACATCTATGTTGACACTCTCCTCCAGCAAGGCGTGAGTTGGGTGGTCATAGTCCACAACGGCTTGCGCCACCGGAAACCAGCCCGCCGCGCCCTTGCCGCTGCCCTCCACGCTGATGATCTCTACGATTGACGTGCACATCGCGCTATCTCCGCGGTCATCCGGCGCCGGAGGATAGGTGTCTCTCGAAGAAGTCGAAGACCTTGCCCCAACCGTCCAGCGCCTGCTCCACGCGGTAGGCGGGTCTGTCGTGATAGAAGAAGCCGTGCCCCGCGCCGTCGTACATGTGGAACTCATACTCCTTGCCGTGCTTCTTCAGCTCATCCTCGTGCTGCGCCACCTGCGCGGGCGGAGGGTTCATGTCCTCTTGGCCAAAGAGCCCGAGCAGCGGGCATGAAAGGTCCTTCGTATAGTCGATCGGCGCAACCGGCTGTTTGTCGGTCAACTCCTCGTCCGACATCACGACGCGCCCGCCCCATAGTTCGACCGTTGCGTCCAGATTCGTGAGCAGGCAAGCCGCGAGGAACGCCTGACGACCTCCGGAGCATGAGCCGATCAACCCGACCTTGCCATTGACGATCGGCAGCGACCGCAGGTACTTCACCGCGCCGTCGGTATCGCCCACGACCTGGTCGTCGGCGACGCCGCCCGCGGCGCGGACGCGAGCCGCCACGTCGTCGGAGCTCCCCTCGCCCGCGCGGTGGTACAGATTCGGGCAGATCGCGACGTAGCCGTGGTGGGCAAACTTGCGCGTTGTTTCCCAGTACCACTCGTCCCAGCCGGGGGCGTGATGCAGGAGCACCACGCCTGGGAAGGGCCCGGCCCCCATGGGCCGCGCCAGATAGGCCGAGATGACGTCTCCTTCGAACCCCACCATGCTCGTCGTCTCCGCGATCATTCCTTCGTAGGCCATCTTGCGCGCTCCTTTTTCTGTATCGACGTCTCCGGCCTCGCCGCGCTTCGGGGTGCTAGGTGCGGGCAATCCTCGGGTCCAGAAGGTCCCGCAGTCCGTCGCCGGCGAGGCTCACACCCATGACGGTGAGGCCCAGGGCGGTTCCCGGGAAGACAATCACCCAGATGGCGACCTGCACATAGTAGTTCCCTTCCGCCATCATGTTGCCCCAACTCGGTATGTCGGGCGAGATGCCGGCGCCCAGGAAGGAAAGGGTCGCCTCGGTCAGGATGGCGAGCGCACAGGTAAACGTCCCCTGAATGATCAACGGCGGGACCGTGCTGGGGAAAATGTGGAATGCAAGGATGCGGCTCGTGCGCGCGCCGATGGCCCGTGCCGCTTCGACGAATTGCTGCTCTCGAAGGGAAAGCACGCTGGCCCGAACGACACGGGTCTCCCTTGGAAAGGAGACAACCACAAGGGCGGCAATCACGTTCCCCATACTTGCACCGAGGATAGCCACCATCGCAATCGCCAAGAGAATCATCGGAAAGGCCATGAGGCCGTCCATGAAGCGCATGATGATGGCGTCGGCCGTACGAAAATAGCCGGCGGTGAGTCCAAAGACTGTGCCCAACGCCATCGAGAGCGCCGCCACCGAGAAGCCGACCACGAGAGAGATGCGGCCCCCGTAGATCGTCCGTGGGTACACCTCACGTCCGACCTGGTCGGTCCCAAACCAGTATTCGCGGGAGGGCGGCTGGAGGCGGTTTATAGGGTTGAGGCGATCGGGGTCCTGGGGTGCGAACAGCGGCGCCGCGGTCGTTATGATGGCGATAGCCACCACGAACGCAATCCCCGCGGCCATCGTCGGATTTCCGCGGGCGTGACGCACCAACCACCGCAGCACCCGAAGCGGCCGGTCCCAGGCCGTCTTGGGGATTGAAATCGCTGTCTCTTCAGCGACCACTAGTATCTGATCCTTGGGTCAAAGTACGTGTAGAGGATGTCAACAACGAGATTGACGAGTACGTAAGCGGCGGAGATGACGAGCACGACCCCTTGGATGACCGGATAGTCTCTGCGGGCGATCGAATCCACGAGCAGCCGGCCCATGCCGGGAACGGCGAACACGCTCTCCACGACGACAAGCCCGGTAATCAGGAAAGCGACGCCAAAGCCGATGACGGTGAGAATCGGCAACGCCGCGTTCCCGACGCCATGCCGAAAGAGCACCAGGCTCTCGCTCAGGCCCTTCGCCCGAGCGGTGCGAATGTAGTCTTGTTTCAAGACCTCGAGCACGCTTGATCTCGTCATGCGGATGATCAACGCCATGAACGTATTGCTGGCGGCCACCGAAGGGAGGACGAGGTAGTACAGATAGTCGCCGAAGTTCTCGGTCAACGGCACATAGCCGTTCACGGGGAAGAGGCGCACTTGCAGGCCGACGGCCCACACGATCAGGAATCCCATGAAGAACGGCGGGAGCGCGAGCCCGATCACGGCCCAGACCATGATGGACCGATCGATCCACGTATTGGCCTTCCAGGCGGCGATCACTCCCAGCGGCAGCCCCGATAAGATGGCGATGAGCGTGGCGAAGACGGCGATCGACAGCGTCGGCTCGAAGCGGTCCGCGATCAGCTCCGACACCTCCTTGCCCGAGAAGACGCTTATCCCCAGATCCCCCTGCAGGGTGTTCCCAAGAAAGATGCCCAGCCGTACCGGATAGGGCCGGTCCAGCCCGAGATTCTCACGGATCTGCGCGACATCTTCCGGGGTGGCATCGTCGCCGGCCAAGACCTCCGCGGGGTCGCCCGGCGTCAGGTAGAGGAGGCTGAAGGTGACGATGGCGACGAACAGCACCACGGGGATGCTGGCAAGTAGTCGTCGTCCAAGGTAGCCGCGCACTCCGCCTCCGAGTTAACGTCCAGCTTCCGCCCACGCAGGACCCTGATCTAGGATCCCCGGCCGGGTCGGCTTTGCTAGTTTCGCTTGCCGATCCACTCCGCGACTTTCGCCTCGTCGGGAGGCGCCTTCAGGCATCCGAAGGCTCCGTCAAGCCGTTTGAAGTCGCGCGACCGCTTGGCCAAGTGGCGGCGGAAGTAGATGATCCCCACGTCCACCATGCCGAGCTTCTGAGGAGTCTCATAGTTCAAGCGGTCTTCCTTGAAGACAACGAGATCCTCAAGCTCGTTGACGGAGATGACGGTGGCCAGCCTTCGCCAGAAATAGTAGTAGAGGTGATGGTACCAACGCGTCAAGAAATTCGGCTCTTTCCTGAAGACGTTAAAGGTCCACATCCGTGTGTGGATGTGGTCCACCGGGACCCCCCATCGGATGTGCACGTGGGTGCCGACGGGGATGCGCACGATGCTGGGGAGCTCGACGTTGTGGTCGTGGCTCGCCCAGTTCTTCTCGTTCAGGGGCCCCTCTCGGGTCCCACCGCCCGACCCCTTAGGCGCCGGTAGGATTCTCCACCATACATGCCGCGGCCATTTCCCCAAGCCGGGGTATTCCGACTGGCCGTACTTGATGGCGCCGAATCGCACGCTGACGTGCTTTTCCCCTTCATCCACGATCTTGAAGGGTCCGGTCTGTATGGGCCGTTTGCGGAAAAAGAGGAGCCTGCGGTGAAAGAACCGCCAGAAGCTCAGACCCCGGTGCAGATAGAGGCCATGATTGTCGATGCCCTGGTTCACCGGCTCCGTCCAGTTGGCCTCCCAGATCTTTGTCCTGGTATAGCGCCGGCCGGACAGGTTTTCGTCATTGAATTCCCACGGCAGGTCTTCTTCCAACGGCACGGGATCCGTAATCCCCATCCAGACAAAGATGATTCCCTGCCATTCCTCCGTCGGGTACTTCCGCGCCTTCATCTTCGCCGCTAGAGGCGAGACATCGGCCTCGACGAGCCCCGCCACGCACTGACCGCTGGCGTCGAACGTATAGCCGTGGTAGGGGCAGGTGATCGTCCCGGGGAACTCGCAGAAGCCGCGGGAGAGCCGGGCGCCGCGATGAGGGCACCAGTCGCTGAGGGCCTCGATCCGTCCTTCCTTGCCCTTGAAGAAGACCAGCTCCTCGCCCAACATCGTGACGTTGACCGGCCGTCGGCCCACCTGCTTCTTCCAGATCGCCGGGTACCAGTACTCCCTGAAGCCGAGCTTGGGGCAGAAGTCCCAGGGGCCGATCTGCGACGAGCCGTAGGCCTCCGTGGCCGTGGCGCCGACATCCTCGGTGAATTCACCCGTACGCCCGGGCCGGGCCACTCGCGGCTTCGCCTCTACCATCGACGTCCCTCCATCTGCTCCCGCTCAAGCGCCTGCATGGTAGGCGCGGGAAGGTCCTCCCCGTCGGCTACAGCCCCCAGAGGGCGGCGGCGTTCGTCGAGGTCAGCTTCTCCCGGTCGTCCGCGCTCAGCCCGCCGAGAATACCATCCAGCGTCTGGCGGGCCTTGAGCCCGATGCCTTCGGGGTGCGGGAAGTCCGACCCCCACAAGATGCGGTCGATGCCGACGATGGGCCCGAGCTCCGAGATGAAAGGGTCGTCGATAAACCCGTGGAAGACCCGCGTCTTCATGTACTCGCTGGGCAGCATCTTTGGAGACGGGTACCCGTACGTGATGGTCCAGGTTCGCTGCATGTTCCGGTCCATCTCGTTCATGAACCAGGGGATCCACGAAATCTCGAACTCGCTGCAGAGAAGCGTCAGGCCGGGGAAGCGGTCGAGGATGCCGCCGTAGATGAAGTCGCGGGCCAGCACCCACATCACTTCGGCGCGCGACATGATGATGCCCATCGGCATCTCTCGTCTCTCCTCCGGAGTGATCAGCGAGAGACCGGTGCGGATCCTGCCGGTGCCGATGTGCAGCGTGATAGGCGCCTCGATTTCTCGCGCCGCCGACCAGAACCGGTCATAGTAGGTGTTCGAATACGGCGGAAAGCCCTCCGGCGGCTCCAGGTTGATGAACGCTCCCTTGAGGCCCTTCGCCGTCGTGCGTTCAAGCTCTCTGGCCGCCCAGTCCACGTCCTCGATGGGAATGATCGCCGTACCGATCAGGCTCTTGGGATCATAGGAGCAGTACTCCGCGAGCCAATCGTTGTAAACCGTACAGCAGTCGCGGAGCATGTCGCGGTTCTCGGTCTGGATGAACGTGAGGCCCTCCGTCGGATTGAGTATCTCCGCGTCGACGCCTTCCTCATGCTGGTAGGCCTTGCGCAGCTCCGGGTCCGTGCCCGCTTCCTGCCACTTCCGGTCAAGTTTGGCGTCTCGCACCCGCTGCCTGCTGACCAGCTCAATGACTGCATCATCGATTCCGTTGTAGAAGAACTCCCCCTTCTCCCCTTGGAACTCATTGATGACCCGTGGGAGCTTCTCTCCCCACTTGTCCGCCAGATGGTCCCACCAAAGGTTGGGAGGCTCGAAAACGTGAGAGTCGGCGGAGATGAAGCGTTGCTCTGTCGCTACCATGTCGGTTCTCCTTTGCTCATTGCCTAACGTTGCCGCCGCCCCACGGCCGCCAACGACACGGTTGGGACGCTGATTGCCTCACCGCGCGGCGGCGGCGTCCATCGATGGCCATTGCGCTTTCAGGAATGAAAGCATCACCTCGCTGGTCATGTCCGGCTGCTCGTACCCGTAGAAATGGCCGCAGTTCTCGAGCACCTTGAGGAAAGAGTTCGGTATTGCCTTGTTGAGGTCCGCCCCGTTCGGAAATGGAGTGCGAGCGTCGTGCTCCCCGACGATGACCAGGCTCGGGCAGCGAATTTCCCCCAGGCGGTCCCCAACCGTCAGCGGTGTGTTGATCATGCGCACCGTCTCGAGATACTCCTTGGGATCATTTCGAAGGTGCTCGCGCCGAATGGCTTCGACCGCGTGGGGCTTGTGCTGAATGCTGTCGGGACTGAAGGCGCCCTTGGTGAACTCGAAAGTCTCGGCCACGATCTGTTCGGCGGTGGCGCCGCCTTCGATCAGCTTCCGGCGTTTCTCGAAGCCGGACGGGTCTATCGCGCGCACGAGACGAGGGCTGACGGCCCCGATAAGCACCAGCTTGGACACCCGCTGCGGGTAGTGGACGGCAAAGTCCATGACGACGCCGGCGCCGAGCGACCACCCCACCAGGATGGCCTCATCGATACCAAAGCTATCGAGGAAGGCGCTGAGGTCTGCCCGCCAGACCTCGTACGAGATCCTCGGTTCGGCTGGGCGCTGCGTTTCGCCCGCACCTCTGAGGTCGTAGGCGTAGACCGTGAACTCGCGGGACAGGATGGGCATCATCTCCTCGAAGCACTCGGCCCGCGACCCACCCCCGTGGAGGAGGACCATCGGATAGCCCTCGCCTGCCACTTCGTAGTGAACGTTCAGGTCGCCGATTTTTCGAAACATGGCCACCATTCTCCGGGCGGGGAACGTGTTTGCGCTACAGCAACAAGACCGCGAGCGCCGGGTCCATCGCCTCGACCTCGTCGAGGAAGTCCGGCGTCTCGCAATAGGCCTGGACCAGGATGCCGTCCGGGTCGCGGAAGTAGACCGCTTGCTTCCTTGGATGCTCAATCTTGTACTCGACCTGCACTCCCTTCGCGGCGAGCCGCTCCGGAGCGCCGTCGAGATCGTTGGCGTCGGTGAGCTCGAAGGCGACTTGATGAACGCCTGGCTCGTGCCGGGCCGAGGCGGGGATCAGCACCAGGGAATACCCGGAGTAGCCCTTGCCCTTCAGCACGCAGAACGCCCCGTCTGGCTCGGCGAAGATTTCCCGTAGTCCAACCATCTCCGTGTAGAACCGGCGAAGGGCGGGAAAGTCTTGAGCGGCGATCGTAGCGTGGGCGGTCCGCTTGGCATGCAGCGGAGCGGAGTCGATCCGGCGAATCTCCGGGTCCATGTTAATGAACGTCTCGGTCTTCGGCGGCTCCGCCTCCGGCACGTACGGCTTGTGCGACACCGTGACACCCGGCTTCCGGTAGTCCCGCCAGTTGCTCAGCATGTCGACGGTGAGCTCTATGCCATGGCCCTCGGGGTCGTGGAAGTAGACGCTGCGGGTGACGAGGCGGTCTTCGAGCCCAAGGGGCCCGACGCCCCCGCCATCGAGGCGCCGCCAAGCCTCCACCAGCTCCGCCTCGTTGTACATTTCGAAGGCGAAGTGGTTCAACCCGGGCCGCGACCCATACTCGTGAGGCCTGACCCTATGGTCCGGGCGTTGCTCCTGCGAGTCGGCAACCTCGATGAAGGCCAAGTCGTGATGGGTGTTGCCGTTGCTCAGGAAGACGACCTTTTCGTCAACGATGCGAAAGGTCTCTTCCACGCCCAAGATTTGGTTGTAGAAGTCGAAGCTGCGCTCGTAGTCGCCAACGTACATGTTGGCGTGGACGAGCCGGCGCGGCGCTCCGGTGGCCTGGTATGCCTTCTCCGCGACTTGTGGCATGCCGCCGTCCTCTCCGTGTCACTGCACAGAAGCAGCGCCGCCCCGCCGAGCCATTCGGTCGCGAGCGCCGGGAGCCCGCTCCCGCCGGTTCGCCCTCCGGCTGCATCCGCCCCATGCGGTGACGGCTCGGGATTCGGCTACCGGGGGCCTGCCGTCCACTCCGCGACCTTCGCCGGGTCGGGAGGCTGCTTGCGATTACCAAACGCGCCGCCAAGCCGCCTGAAGTCGCGCGAACGCTTCGCGAGGTGCCGCCGGAAGTAGATGACCCCGACGTCGACCATGCCAAGTTTCTGCGACGACTCGTAGTTCAGGCGGTCGCCGAGGAATACTTCGAGGTCTTGGCGCTCATTGATGCCGATGACCTCGTACTGCTTTCGGTACAGGTGGTAGTAGAGGTATTGATAGATGGCGTGGAGGAAGTTCTTCGGCTTCTTCCACAAGAGGAAGGTCCACATCCGCGTGTTCTCGTCATCGACGGGGACCCCCCAGCGCAGGTACTGGTTGATGCCGGAGGGGATGCGGACCTTGCTGGGGAGCTCGACGTTGTGGTCATGCCCCGCCCAGCGGACGTCGTCGATGCTGCCGCTACCGGCGACGGCCTCTCGGCCCCCCGGCCCCTTGACCGGGCCCAGCACCCGCCACCACGCCCGCCGCGGCCACTTACCCAGCCCCGGGTAGTCGCCCTGACCATACCGGAGCGTGCCGAACCGGACGTTGATGTAGTTGTCGCCCTCTTCCACGACCTTGATCGACCCGGTCTGGACGGGCTTCTTGCGGAAGAAGTGCAGTTTGATGTTGAAGAGGCGCCAGATCGTCAGACCCCGGTGCAGGTAGAGGCCGTGATTGTCGACGCCCTGGTTCACCGGCTCCGTCCAGTTGGCGTGCCATACCCGCACCCTGCTGAACCGCCGGCCCGTCAAGCTCGGCTCCTTGAATTCCCAGGGCAGGTCTTCTTCCAAAGGCACGGGGTCCGTCATCCCCATCCAGACGAAGACGATCCCTTGCCACTCCGCCGTCGGGTACTTCCGTGCCTTCATCTTCGCCGCCAAGGGCGAGACGTCGGCCTCGACGAGCCCGGCCACGCACTGACCGCTGGCGTCGAACGTATAGCCGTGGTAGGGGCAGGTGATCGTCCCGGGGAACTCGTTGTAACCGCGGGAGAGCCGGGCGCCACGGTGAGGGCACCAGTCGCTCAGGGCCTCGATCCGTCCTTCCTTGCCCCGGAAGAGGACCAGCTCCTCGCCCAACATCGTGACGTTGATCGGTCGCCGGCCTACCTGCTTCTTCCAAACGGCCGGGTACCAGTACTCTCTGAAACCGAGCTTGGGGCAGTAGTCCCAGGGGCCGATCTGCGACGAACCGTAGGCCTCCGAGGCCGTTTGTTTGACCGCCTCGGTGAACTCGGCCGTTTGCTCGGGTCGGGCTTTCAGTCCAACCATCGCCGCTCCTTGCCCTTCTTCCGGCTCCCTGCAACCCTCGCTAGAAGCAAATCAGGGAAAGGACGCGTCCTCTCCCTGATTTGCTTACTTCACGACCCTACCGGCTACCGGTCGAGCCAGATGTTCCAGAACGGTTGGTACGTCAAGATCGGCGCCGGAATGACTCCCTTGACGTCTTTCCGGTAGACCTTGTGGCGGAAGGCTTGGCCGCTGATGATCCCCTCGGCATTGGCGTAGTTAATCGTCTGAATCTCGTCGACGATGCGCTTTCTCTCTGCATCGTCGTTGGCCCTGAGGAAATCTCCCTTCAGGTCAGTGATGCGGTCATCGACGCTCCATCCGCCGTACCCATACGAGGGATTGAGGAAACTCGTGGAGATGGGGTCCACGTAGTTCGTGGAGACCAGATGCCCCACGTGCCAATCGCCTGCCTCCGAGGCCTCCCGGTTCCGCACCAGGGCGCTGCCCGCGGCGGTGTCGGTGGCGAACACTTCAACCTCGGCCCCCAGGTCCTCCAGAATCTGTTTCGTCAAGAGGCCGGGGTTCTGGTACTCCGGTCGTCCGTTCCACTGAACGAGGACGATCGTTTCGCCGTTGTAAGCCTGGTCCCACAGCTCTTGGGCGAGCGCCGTGTCGCTCGCGCTGATCCACGGCTCAATGCCGGCCTCCGACGTCCAAGGCGCCGCGCTGCAACCGAAGATGGCCGCGCACGGCGAGGCCAAGGACTCTGGGTAGGCGGTGAGGAGATGCTCCCGCTGGTTCACCGCGGCTTGGAGCGCCTTCCGGGCGCGAACGTCGTTGAACGGCGGCACGAGCTTATTCACGTAGATGAACGCCATGGGGCCCGCCGTGTCCCGGAGGGTTACCAGGTCGGGGTTACCTGCGGTCCTGTCGAACGAGTCGGGGGGCGGCCAGTCGACGAAATCGACCTGACCGGTCTCGACCGCGGCCACCTTGGCGCCCGAGTCGGCAATGATGTGCCACTCGTGCGCGTCCAGCAACACGCGCTTCCCGCCGGCATAGCCGCTGGCGTCCTCATCCCGGGGCACGTAGTTGTCGTTGCGCTCGTAGTCGATCTGGTCCCCGGGCTGCCATTCCACGAACTTCCAGGGGCCCGCTCCGATCTCACCCGCCGCCTTCTCTTTCTGAGGAAGGCTGGTGTATTCCGGCGGCATCACCAGAGCAAACCGCGTGCTTGCGTAGCCAAGGGCATTGAGCGTGAAGCCGAGCGGTTCGTTCAGGGTGAGCGTAAGCGTATCGGCGTCCAACGCTTCGATACCGGCGACCACCGGGGCTAGGAACTTGCCGTAGGTGTCTACCCCGATCCCCCGCTCCATCGTCGCGACGACGTGTTCGGCCAAGACGGGCCTGCCGTCATGGAAGGCGAGTCCATCGCGGAGATTGAAGGTGTACACCGTGCCATCGGAGCTCAGGTCCCAGGTGTCCACCATCTGGGGCTGTACTTTGAGGTCGGCGTCCGTGGAGAACAGGAAGTCGTTGATCTGCATGGAATGCTGAATCGTCTGATAGTAGCTGGAGAAGCCCGGGTCCAGCCCGAGCTGGTCTGCAAGCGGGACGTATTTCAGCGTCCCGCCCATCTTTGTCGTAGGCTCCGGGGTGTCCGTCGGCGCTGGGACCGGCGTGGCCGTCGGAGGGACGGACGTGGCCGTGGGGACCGGTGTAGCCGTTGGGTCCGCACCTCCACACGCCGTTACCAGTAGAGCCAGGGCAAGGACTGCGGGAATTCCGAACCGGATGAGCTTCTTCATACTTCCCCTCCTTCACAAGGGCCAAGATCGTGCCCCGCTACAACGCCACCTGTAGAAGCAGACTCCCGATACAAGTGGCCTCCGTATAACACATAGCGGAGGCTCACGCAAGCACGGACTGGTTCAACACAACCGCTGCGACCACGTCGGCGGTCCGCGTGGTCTGCCCCCTCTCCCGCACCTTAAACCTCTCCCCCTCTGGGGGAGACTGAGAGAGGGCACGCGCCGTCAGGCGCGTCGGAGGCGGGGGCGGGGAAGGGTCCGCCCCCGTCGATGGAGCTCTAACGGCCGTCACTCGGCAGCCCTGTCACTGTCCTTGTTCTCTTGCCGGCTCCGCCTCGGCGAGCGCGGCCGTATTGGGACGCGCCAGCAGGATCGCCGCGATCGCCAGCGCCGGCAGGGCAGCCATCGCGATGATCGCGATGCGGAAGCTGTCGAACAGCCCCTGCAGGGCGGCGAGCGGCAGCGGGCCGAGCGCCGCCGCGGAGATCATGATCATCACCGCCGATCCCTGTATCCGGCCCAGCCGGTGCCGTCCGTAGAAGTGGGCCCACATCACGCCCATGACGACCTGCGAAATGCCGGCCGACGCCCCGAGCAGCGCCGCATAGCCTGCCGCGGCCGCCGGCGACGCCATGAACAGGCCCATGGTCACCGCCGCCGCCATCACGGTCATGCCCAGCGCGAAGATCCGCTGGGGACCGATGCGTTCGATGAGTAGGCCGCCGGTAGAGGCCCCCATCGCTGAGGCGATGGCGAAGGCCACGAAGACCGCGGCGGCGACGTCCTCGCTGAGGCCGCGCTCCTTGAAGATAGCCGTCTGGTGGAAGATCAAGCCGGTGATCACGAACGCGGGGACGGCGAGTGGCAGGGCGAGCTGCCAGAAGGTGGGCGAGGTGAAGACCGGCCGCCGGTCGGGACCCTCGCCGCGTTCCTCCGGCGGCGTTTCGCCGGCGGGCGGAGCGCTCGCGCCGTCGGGGTGGAGCCCAACCTCCTCGGGCGTGTTGCGGACGAAGAGCAGGGTGGCGGGAATCACCAGGAGCCACACCGCGATGCCGAGCACGAAGTAGGTGTCCCGCCAGCCGATGCTCTCGATGAGCGCGCGCGACACCGGCGGGACCACCGCGTTCGAGGCCGAGAAGCCCAGCGACATGAGCGCGAAGGCGCGGCCCCGCATCACCACGAACCACTGCGCCACGAGCAGCGTCGGGTTCACGAACATCGACCCCTGCCCCAGCGCACGCAGCGCGGCGAGCGCGAAGAAGAAGCCCACGATCCCCGACGACAGCGCCATCCCGAAGCAGGCCGACCCCAGCGCGGCGGCCACCAGTGCCAGTATGCGCCGCGGACCGAACCGGTCGGACAGCCGGCTGACCATCGCCGCCATCAACGCGCTCACGCCCGTGCTGATGCCGTACAGCACCGAGATCGTCGTGCGCGAGATGCCGGTGTCTTCGATGATCGGGTCGATAAACGAGGAGACCCCGAACGACTGTCCCGGCCCCGAGCTGAACGCCACCACAAAGCCGACGGCGACGATGATCCAGCCGCGGTAGAGCTTGGGGCGCCCGCCTCGGCGACGCCGGGACGAGCGCGGGCTGGACGTGAACGGGTTGGGCAGAGCGGCTTCTCTCAGCGCGGCGGGATCTGAAGGCGCACGGCTACGATACCAGAAGGCACCGGGGCGGCGATTGGCACCGAACGCCCTCCGGGGCCACCGACTCCCTGCGTACTACGTTAGGCTAAGATGTCATAGCTCCCGCGGCACCAACGTACGCGGAACACGCCATGAGACACGTCAATGTTGCAACTGCTCTGGAGACGCTCGAGATTCTGGCCGATCCGGAAGCGATGGAGCAGCTTCGCGAGTCCATCGCGGACATCGAAGCCGGCCGTGTCCAGGACCTGCGGGAACTGGGGAAAGAGCTCGGTCTCGACTAGCCGCGACTACACCCCGCCCAGATAGTCGATCGCCGTCGCGGCGAGCAGGTGGGCCGCTTTGGGCAGGACCGACTCGTCGAAGTCGAAGGCGGCGTTGTGGTGGCCCTGGATGAGGCCGCGGGCCTCGTTGCGCGACCCCATCATGACGTAGCAGCCGGGGACCCGGTCGAGGAAGAAGGCCATGTCGTCGCCCAGCGCGGCCTGCTCGACGGCGGCGATGCTCTCGGGGCCGAGCTCGCGTGCCGCGACGCCGCGTACCAGATCGGTCATACCCTCATCGTTCACCACGGGCGGCGCGAGGTACTCCGAGCTGAACTCGTAGTCAGCCCGCGCCGCGAGACAGACACCGCGCACCACGTCCTCGGCGCGCTCGACGAGCGCGTCGCGCTGCGCATGGTCGAACGTCCGCAGCGTGCCCTGCAGCACCGCCTCGCCGGGGATGACGTTCCACGTCGTCCCCGCCTGGAGCGACGTGACGCTCAGGACAACGGGGCTCCCGAGGCGCGACTCGCGGCTCACCAGCGTCTGCAGCGCCAGCACGACCTGGGATGCCGCCGGGATGGGGTCGATGGTCTGATGCGGCGTCGCGGCATGGCCGCCCCGCCCCACGATCTTGATCCGAAGTCGGTCAACGGACGCCCAGATCGGCCCCGCGCGCAGCCCGACGGCGCCGGCAGGTAGAAAATTCCACAGGTGGAAGGCGAAGATGGCGTCCACCGGCGGGTCGTCGAGGACGCCGTCCTCGATCATCGCCGGTGCGCCGGCCGCCATCTCCTCGGCGGGCTGGAAGATGAACTTAACGTTCCCCGCCAAGTCGCCGCGCCGTTGGGCGAGCATCTCGGCCGCGGCCAGGACCGCCGCGGTGTGGCCGTCGTGCCCTCAGGCATGCATCGCGCCGGCGTTGACCGACCGGTAGTCGACGTCGTTCGCCTCTTCGATCGGCAGGGCGTCGATGTCCGCACGGAGGGCGACGGTCTTGCCCGGCCGCGCGCCGCGCAGCAGCCCGACGACGCCGGTCTGCCCGACGCCGGTCCGCACCTCGAGACCCAGCGCTTCAAGCCGCTCCGCGATGATCCCAGCCGTGCGCGTCTCCTTGAAGGCGAGTTCGGGGTGGGCGTGGAGGTCGCGGCGGAGGGCCACAATCTGCGGCGCAAGCGCGGCGGCCGCGTCGGCGAGGGTGGTAGCCATAGACGGTCCTTTCCGGGGTGAGAAAGCGGCGGGCGCGGGCCGGAAAAACGCCCCTACTATGATAGAGTTAGAGCCCGGTTAGGCAAGCCGGAATGGGCCGCCGTCGCAGCCGCGAAAGACTTGGAGGAAACATGACCACCAAAGTGGGGATCAACGGGTTCGGGCGCATCGGCAGGAACGTCTTCCGCGCCATGCACGCCAACCATCAAGACAAGCTCGAAGTCGTCGCCCTCAACGACCTGACCGACGGCGCGACCAATGCCCACTTGCTCAAATACGACACCAACTACGGCCCCTTCCCCGGCAAGGTCGACGTCCAGGACGGCCACCTCCTCGTCAACGAGCGCCCCATCCGCGTCTTCAGCGAGCGCGACCCCGGCAAGATCCCCTGGGGCGGCGAAGGCGTCGACGTCGTCATCGAGTCCACCGGCTTCTTCACCGACGCGTCCAAGGCCGCGGCCCACACCAACGGCGGCGCCAAGAAGGTGATCATCTCCGCTCCTGCCAAGGGCGAGGACGGCACCTTCGTCCTCGGCGTCAACGAGTCGTCCTACGACCCCGCCAAGCACCGGGTGATCTCCAACGCCTCCTGCACCACGAACTGCGTGGCGCCGCTCGCCAAGGTGCTCGACGACAGCCTCGGTATCGAGCACGGCCTTATGTCGACGGTGCACGCCTACACCAACGACCAATCGATCCTCGACGTCGTCCACGACGACCTCCGCCGCGCCCGCGCCGCCGCGATGAACATCATCCCCACCTCGACCGGCGCCGCCAAGGCGGTGGGCCTCGTCCTGCCCCAGCTCAACGGCAAGCTGCACGGCATGGCCTTCCGCGTCCCCACCTCGACGGTCTCCCTGATCGACCTCGTGGTGAAGACCGGCCGCTCGACCACTGTCGGCGAAGTCAACGACATCTTCCGCCAAGCGGCCGACGGCGCCCTCAAGGGCATCGTGCAGTACTGCGACGAGCCCCTGGTGAGCTCCGACTTCAAGGAGAACTCCCACAGCTGCATCTTCGACTCGCTCTCCACCATGGTCATGGAGGGCGACATGGTGAAGGTCCTCGGCTGGTACGACAACGAGTGGGGCTACAGCAACCGCCTCGCCGACCTCACCTCCTTCATCGCCGCCAAGGGCCTGTAGCGCAAGCGGGCAGCCATCCCCTCCCGTAGGGGCGACCCTTGTGGTCGCCCTCCCCTCCAACTCCTCCCCTTCTGGGAGGCCCCTTAAACCTCCCTCCCTCTGGGAGGGACTGAGGGCGGGCACGCGCCGCCGGCGCGTCGGGAGGCGGGGCCGGGAGGTCTTACCCCCTCTCCCGCCGGGAGAGGGTTGGGGTGAGGGCGGGGCGTGGGGCGGGGTGCGCCAACGTCCATGGAGCCGCCAACGCCAGTTACGTAAGGGTTCCCCTGGGGAGACTGAGGATCCAGGCACCGCGCGTGTTACGTACGAACCCTAGACATTAGTAACGACTAGCATTAGTATTTCCTGCGGTGGATCGGTTCCGCGACAGGGACGCAGAGCGCCTCTTCGACGGGCAAGGCGTTCGACGCCTGCCTGCCGACATCCAACGCCGCGCTCGCATGCGGTTGCAACGTGTGGTGGCAGCTACAGCGCTCGCCGACCTTCGCCTGCCGCCGTCCCACCGGTTGGAGGCCCTTCGGGGAGATCGGGCAGGGCAACACAGCATCCGCATCAACGACCAGTGGCGCGTGTGCTTTGTCTGGACAGACCAGGGCGCAATGGAGATCGAGGTCACCGACTACCACTGAGGAGGAACTCATGACCGCCGCGGAACTCATCCATCCCGGAGAGCACCTAGCTGAGATGCTGCAAGAGCTGGGCATCACCCAATATCGCCTCGCGAAGACGATCGGCGTGCCCCAGATACGCATTCACGACATCGTCCACTGCCGCAGATCCATCACCGCCGACACCGCGCTTCGGATCGGGCAGGCGCTGGGAATGACGCCCGACTACTGGCTGAACCTCCAGCGGATGTACGACCTCGACGTGGCCCGCGCCAAGACCGACGTCAGCGCCATCGAACCGCTCGTCGAGGCCCCTGCCTGAACCCTAGTGCTTGAAGTGCCGGGCGCCGGTGAAGACCATGGCGAGCCCCGCCGCGTCGGCGGCCGCGATGACATCTTCGTCCCGGATGGAGCCGCCCGGCTGGACGATCGCGGTGACGCCGCCCTCGGCGGCGGCTTCGACGCCGTCGGCGAAGGGGAAGAAGGCGTCGGATGCCGCGACGCATCCTTGAGCCTCGTCGCCGGCCGCCCCCAGGGCGAGCCGCACGCTCGTCACCCGGTTGGGCTGGCCCGCGCCCATGCCGCGCAGCGCCCGCTCCTTGGTGAGCACGATGGCGTTCGACTTGACGTGCTTCACCGCCCGCCACGCGAAGGCGAGCTCGGCAAGCTCGTCGGTTGAGGGAGCGCGCCCGGTGACGACCCGCCACGCCTTCGGGTTCTCGGGAAGCTCGTCCGGCGTCTGCACCAGCATGCCCCCCGCCACGCGCCGGTAGTCGAGCGGCGGGGGGCCCTCCGCGCCGCCCATGATCTCCAGGATGCGCAAGTCGCGCTTCTTTCGCAGCAGCGCCAGCGCGTCGGTCTGGAACGAGGGAGCGATGACGATCTCGAAGAAGATCTTGCGCATCTCCTCGGCGGCGGCGAGGGTCAGCTCGCGGTTGCAGGCGACAATCCCGCCGAAGGCGGAGACGGGGTCGCCGGCGAAGGCGAGCCGGTAGGCCTCCGCCTGATTGCCGCGCGAGGCCAGGCCGCAGGGGTTGGTGTGCTTCACGATGGCGAAGGTCTGCTCCTCGAAGTCGCGGGCGACGGACCACGCCGCGTCGGCGTCGATGATGTTGTTGTGGGAAAGCTCCTTGCCGTGCAGCTGCTTCGCCGTCGCGATGACGCCGCCACGCGCCGGCAGCTCCTGGTAGAACGCCGACTTCTGATGCGGGTTCTCCCCGTAGCGGAGGCTCTGCAGCCGCCGCAGGCCGATGACGAGGTCGGGGCCCAGCGTGGGATCGGAGGGGTCTTCCGGCCCGCGCAGGGAGGCGGCCACCGACGCGTCGTAGGCCGAAACGTGCTGGAAGGCCTTGTGCGCCAGCATGCGGCGTTGGTCGAGGGACAGCCCGCCGCCGGTCAGCGCGGCGGCGATCCAGGGGTAGTCATCAGGATCGACGATCACGGCGACGGCGGCGAAGCGCTTTGCCGCGGCGCGCAGCAGCGCCGTGCCACTGATGTCGATGTCCTCGACCGCGCCGGTGAACGGCCGCAGGTTCATCACCACGACGCCCGAGCCTTCGATCTCCTTGACGCCCACGGCCCTACCGGCGGGGACGACGTCGAACCCGCCGATCGTCCGCAGCCGGTCGAGGAACACGGAGAGCCCACGGTCGTCCCAAACCCCGACGATTGCCTTCACGCCACGCTCCTGCCTCTCAAATCCTGCTAGTCCAGCAACACGCGCTCGTCGCCGCGCTGCTCGACGACTTCACCGATGGGGATCGCCTCCGGCGCCTGCTCCATCACCGCGCCCGCGTGCTCCGGCGCGGTGAACACCGTCATCCCGATCCCCATGTTGAAGGCGCGCCACATCTCCTGGTCGGCGACGTCGCCCGCCCGCTGAATCATGCGAAAGATCTCCGGGACCTCCCACGCCGACCGGTCGAACCGCGCGGCGACCCCATCGGGCAGGACGCGCGGCACGTTGCCGGGCAAGCCGCCGCCGGTGATGTGCGCCATGCCGCGAATCCACTCCAACGCGGGCTGCAACGGCCTGAGGTAGGAGCGGTGCGGTTCGAGGAGCGCCTCGCCCAACGTGCCGCCGAGGACGTCGTGGCACTCGTCGAGCCGCGCCGGGTCGTCGTCGGTCCCCAAGGCGCGCCGTGCCAGCGTGTAGCCGTTGGTGTGCAGACCGCTGGACGGCAGCCCCAGAATCGCGTCGCCGGGTTGAATGGCGCTGCCGTCAATGACCCCGTCCCGCTCGACGGCTCCCACAATGAAGCCGACGAGGTCGAAGTCGCCGCGCTTGTAGAGTCCGGGAAGCTCCGCCGTCTCGCCGCCGACGAGGGCGCAGTTGTTGTCGCGGCAGGCCGAGGCGACGCCCATGACGACGCGCTCGACCTGCTCGGGGTCGAGCTTGCCGATGCCGATGTAGTCGAGAAAGAAGAGCGGCTCCGCGCCGCCCACGAAGATGTCGTTGACGCAGTGGTTCACCAGGTCGACGCCAATGGTGTCGAAGCGCCCCATCTGGATGGCGAGCAGCACCTTCGTCCCCACGGAGTCGGTGCTGGAAACCAGGACAGGGTTGGCGTACCCGCCGAGCTGGAAGAGACCGCCGAAGAACCCGACCCCGCCGACCACCTCAGGACGGCGCGTCGAGGCCGCGAGTGGCTTGATGAGTGCGGCGGCCCGCTCCCCGGCGTCGATGTCGACACCGGCGTCGGCGTAGGTCAGCGCGCCCGCGCCGCTCCCGGACCCCTTCGCCATTGCCCGCTACACCGTTTCCAGCGCGAACTTGTCGAGCTCGAGCTGCACCGGAATCGGGTACCGGCCGGTGAAGCAGGCCTTGCAGAAGCGCGACCCGTTGTTCGTCGCGCCCTCGCCTTCGACGACCTTGGAGAGCCCTTCGACGCTGAGGTAGCCCAGCGAGTCGGCGCCGATGGTCCGGCGTATCTGCTCGACTGAGGTCTTGGCCGCGATCAGCTCGCTGCGGGTCGCCATGTCGACGCCGAAGTGGCACGGCCAGCGGATCGGCGGAGCGCAGACCCGCACGTGCACCTCCGCCGCGCCGGAGCGCCGGACGAGGTTCACCACGTGGGGCGTCGTCGTGCCCCGCACGATGCTGTCGTCGACGAGGACGACGCGCTTGCCGCGCACCACCTCGGGCAGGGGGTTGAACTTGAGCGCGACGCCGCGGTCGCGCAGCCCCTGGTCGGGCTGGATGAACGTCCGGCCCACGTACCGGTTCTTGACAAGGATGTCGCTGTAGGGGATGCCCGACTCGCGGGCGTAGCCGAGGCCGGCGGCGGTGGCCGAGTCGGGGACGCCGGTCACCAAGTCGGCCTCGACGGGGTGCTCCTTGGCGAGCTGTGCCCCCATCGCCTCACGCTGCTGGTAGATCAGCGCGTCGCCGGCCATGCTGTCGGGCCGGGAGAAGTAGATGTTCTCGAAGACGCACGAGGCGCGCTTCTTGCTCGGTGCCGCCTGCCACAGGTGGAGCCCGTTTTGGTCGATGACCAGCGCCTCGCCGGGATGCATCTCACGCTCAAGCTTGGCGCCCAGGTGGTCGAGGGCGCACGTCTCCGACGCGACCACCCACCCGTCGTTGTATCGCCCGAAGCACAGCGGCCGCACGCCCAGCGGGTCGCGGCACGCGATGAGGGAGTCCTCCGTGGCGATGGTGAGGCTGTACGCCCCGCGAAGCCGTCCCATGGCGTAGCGGACGCGCTCCTGCCAATCGTTCCCTGGAGCCGTCGCGATCATCCAGGCGATGACCTCGGAGTCGGTCGCCGTCTGGAAGACGACGCCTTCCTTTTCGAGGCCCCGCCGCAGCTCAAGCGCGTTGACCACGTTGCCGTTGTGCGCCAGCGCCAGCGGTCCCCACGGCCCCTTCACGAGCAAGGGCTGCGCGTTGTGCGCCCGGCTCGAACCGGTCGTCGAGTAGCGGGTGTGCCCGATCGCGAGGTGGCCGGTGAGGCGTTCCAGGTCGTGTTCGTCGAAGGCCTGGTTCACCAACCCCATGCTGGTATGCAGGTGAAGGCGGGAGCCGTCGCCGGTGGCGATGCCCGCGCTCTCCTGACCTCGGTGCTGGAGAGCGTAGATCCCGAAGAAGGTGATGCGGGATACGTCTTCGCCGGGGGCGTAGACGCCAAAGACGCCGCAACTCTCCTTTAGGCCTTCGAGCACGTGTTCCTTAACTGCGCCACGACAAGCGTACGGGCAGGAATCGAAGCCACCAGGAACGGAAGTTCAGTATGTCACAAAGCCCCCAACTGTCAACCCAAACAGCCGAGACTCCCTTCCCCCTCTGCAGACCTTTGCGCACCCCCGGCGCCGGCAGGCAACCGTCCATGTAGGGGCAACCCTCGTGGTTGCCCAGGGGTCCGGGCGGGGTCTCCTCTCCTCCGGCTTCTCTCCCCCTGGGAGAGACTGAGAGAGGGCGCGCCGCCAGGCGCGTCGGCGGGGCAGGGAGGTCTTTACCTCATTCTCCCCCCGGGAGAAGATTGAGATGAGGGGCCCCCTCACAACCGCCACCGGTCATCGACGCCCGCCGCCCCCTCCCCTGTAGGGGCGATTCACGAATCGCCCTCCCCTCCGGCCTCCCCTCGCCGGAGCAGCACGTTAAAACCTCCCTCCCTCTGGGAGAGACTGAGAGAGGGCGCGCGCCGGTAGTGCGGGGTGGTCTTCTCCCTCTCCCGCTGGGAGAGGGTTGGGGTGAGGGCGGGGGGCCGGGTGGGGTGCGCCAATGTCCCTGGAACAGAGGCAACGCCAAAAACAAGAGCGCCCCTTCCGGGGCGCCCTCGAACGCAACCTTGTATAGACCGCGCTACACGCGGTGGCAGGCCACGAAGTGGTCCTTGCCCATCTCCCGCCACTCCGGTATCTCCGCCTTGCAGACGTCGATGGCGATCGGGCAGCGCGTGTGGAACACACACCCCGTCGGCGGGTTCAGCGGGCTCGGCACGTCGCCTTCGAGCACGATGCGCTCGCGCTTCGCCTCCACCACCGGGTCGGGGACGGGGACCGCGGAGAGCAGCGCCTTGGTGTACGGGTGCAGCGGGTTCTCATACAGCTCGTTCCGGTCGGCCAGCTCCATGACCTTGCCCAGGTACATCACCGCGACCCGGTCGCTGATGTGCCGGACGACGGCGAGGTCGTGGGCGATGAACAGGTAGGTCAGGCCGAACTGCGTCTGAAGCTCTTCCAGCAGGTTGATGATCTGTGCCTGAATCGACACGTCGAGTGCCGAGACCGGCTCGTCGCAGACGATCAGGTCCGGCTGGACCGCAAGCGCCCGGGCGACGCCGATGCGTTGCCGCTGCCCGCCGGAGAACTCGTGCGGGTAGCGGTCCTTCATATGCGGGTTCAGCCCCACCGTCGTGAGCAGCTCTTCGACCCGCGCGTCGCGCTCTTCCTTCGTCTCCGCCAGGTTGTGGATGACCAGCGGCTCGCCGATGATGCCGCCCGCGGTCATGCGGGGATTCAGGGAGCCGTACGGGTCCTGGAAGATGATCTGCATCCTCTGCCGCATCGGCCGCATCTCGGACGGACGCAGCGCGGTGAGGTCGCGCCCCTCGTAGACCACCGAGCCATCGGTGGGTTCGTAGAGCTGGAGAATGGCGCGGCCCGTGGTTGTCTTGCCGCAGCCGCTCTCGCCCACAAGGCCCAGCGTCTCGCCCCGGTTGATGTGGAAGCTGACGCCGTCGACGGCCTTGATGTCGGCGATCTTCCGCTGGAAGACGATCCCCTGCGTCACCGGGAAGTACATCTTGAGGTTGCGCACCTCAAGCAGCACTTCGCCGGTGTCGGTTGAGCGCTCGCCGTTTCCGGCGGTATCTTGCGTGACTTCTTCGGTAGCGGCTTCCTGCGTCATACGGCCCTCGGCTTTCCTTCCTCCATGTCGTACCAGCAGGCGGTCCAGTGGTCATCGGCCACGGGGAACAAAGGCGGGTTCTCTTCCTGGCAACGGTCGAACGCATAGCGGCAGCGCGGAGCGAACGGGCACCCCGCGGGGAGGTTCGAAAGGTCGGGCGGCTGCCCTTCGATCGGCACCAGCCGCTGCCGGACCGTCTCGTCCAAGCGCGGCACCGACTGCAGCAAGCCCTCGGTGTAGGGATGGTGCGGGTCGCCGTAGACCTTCTCAGCCGTGGAGGTCTCGACGATGTGCCCCGCGTACATCACGTTCACCCGGTCGGCGTGGCGGGCCACGACGCCTAGGTTATGGGTGATGATCATGATCGAGGTGTTGAACTGCTGGGCGAGGTCGTTGATGACCTCCAGCACCTGTGCCTGAATCGTCACGTCGAGCGCCGTCGTGGGCTCGTCGGCGATGATCAGCTTCGGGTCGCACGACAGTGCCATCGCGATCATCACGCGCTGGCGCATCCCGCCACTGAACTGGTGCGGGTAGTCGTCGACCCGGCGGGCCGCGTCGGGAATGCCGACGATGTCCAGCAGCTCGATCGCCCGGTCCTTGGCGGCCGACTTGGCCAGGTCGAGGTGCAACTCCAGCGTCTCGGTGAGCTGACGGCTGATGGTCAGTACCGGGTTCAGCGAGGTCATCGGCTCCTGGAAGACCATCGAGATCTTATTGCCCCGGATGTTCCGGATCCGGTCCGGCGACATCTGCACCATGTCGTCGCCCTGGAACAGGATCTTGCCGCTGACGATCTTGCCCGGCGGCTCCGGAATCAGGCGCATCACGGAGAGGGCGCTGACGCTCTTGCCCGAGCCGCTTTCGCCCACCAGGGCGAGCGTCTCGCCTTCCTTCAGGTTCCAGCTGACGCCGTCGACGGCTTTGACCACGCCGGCGTGGGTATAGAAGTAGGTCCTCAGGTCCTGGACGTCGAGGAGCAGGCCGTTGGACGACGCTCCGTTGGAACCGGTCGCAGCTTGTTGGGCGGCGTCTTCGACGGCGCCTGCGGCTTCGTTGTCGGCCACTTCCGACCTCCTCGCCTGGGCCTGTCTAATCTGGGGCGGCCGCATCCGGCGGCCCGCTCCGGCCCAGCTTACCTTATATCATGTTCGCGCGTGTTGTGCTCGCCGTGTCGAAGTCAAGAAGTGGGGAAGAGGAGACTCGAACTCCTACGCCTTTCGGCACATGATCCTAAATCATGCTCGTCTGCCAATTCCGACACTTCCCCATCGCGGGCCCCGGCCCAGTATCCGAGCCCGGCGCGATGGTGAGCCGCACAGGACTCGAACCTGTAACCTACTGATTAAGAGTCAGTTGCTCTACCAATTGAGCTAGCGGCCCCCGGACCCACCCGGTGGAGCGCGGAGCGTAGCACACGCCCCCTAACCGGTCAATCCGTTGTCAATACCTGTTGAGGCGGGTCATTTCCGGCGCTCCGTGTAGGGGCAACCCTTGTGGTTGCCCTAGGGTGGTCGGGCAGCGGCGCTCTTCGATCGGCGATGGGCGCCCACAAGAGGCGCCCCTACGGGTGGTGGACGAGGACGGCCGGCGTCGATGGCGGTTGGCGGTGAGAGGACGGGCGCGTCCCGACGCGCCCCTACAGGCGGGCGAGGACCTGGTTGGCGAAGGCGTGGAGGTTGCGGAGGTGGTCGTCGGGGGAGGTCCAGGTGAAGTTGACGCCGAGGTTGGTGAAGCCGGCCTCGGCGTAGCGGTGGACGAGATCGCGGACGGCCTCCGGGGTGCCTTCCGGGCCCGGCGCGGCGGGGCGCTCCCCCGTCTGCCTGCCGGTGACGTGCGCACGGGCGACGAGCGAGAGGGGATCGGGCTCGCCGAAGAAGACCTCGTAGGCGAAGTCGAGGGCCTCGGCGTCGCGGCCGCGGGCGTTCACGGCCGCCTTGATGCGGGCGACGTCGTCCGCCAGCCCCGGCAGCTCGCCGACCATCGGGATCCAGCCGTCGCCGAACTCCGCCACGCGGCGCTCGGCCGCCGGGCCGCTGCCGCCGATCCAGAGCGGGACGTGGGGCTGCTGATAGCACTTGGGCTCGAAGGCGATGCTGCCGAAGCGGGTGTACTTGCCCTCGTAGGACGGCGCTTCGCTCGTCCAGAGCTCGCGCATCGCCGCCAGGTAGTCGTCGGTGACCGCGCCGCGCTCGGCGTGGGTCAGGCCGAGGACGCGGAACTCGCCGCGCATCCAGCCGACGCCCGTCCCGACGATCAGCCGGCCCCTGGAGACCTGGTCGAGCGTCGCGATGAGCTTCGCGGTCTGCACCGGCGGACGGTACGGCGTCACCATGACGCTGAAGACGATCCGGATGCGTTCCGTCAGGGTCGCCAGGTGCGCGCCGAGCACGAAGTTGTCGTACCAGACGGTGCTCACCGAAGGGGCATCGGGGCGCACCGGCATGATGATGTGCTCGGGGAGGCGGACGCCCCAGAACCCGAGCTCCTCCGCCGCCTGCACCGACCGCGCCAGGGGCTCGATGCCGCCCCAGCGGTCGTAGGGGAAGACGGGCATGGTGAAGTTGACGGCCTTGGCCTGGGGCATGGCTCCTCGGCCCTCTCTCAGTCTCTCCCAGGGGAGAGAGGTTTAAGGCAGGCCGCGCTCGGCGATCGCCTGCTTGATGAAGTCGGCGATCTCGTGGGTAGGGCTGCCGGGGCCGAAGATGCCGGTGACGCCCATATCGCGGAGGCGGTCGTAGTCGTCCTCGGGGATGATGCCGCCGGCGACGAGCAGCGCGTCGTCCTTGCCCTGCGCCTTCAGCCCGTCGACGATGAGGGGGAAGAGCTCGAGGTGCGCGCCGGAGAGGATGCTGAGGCCGACGACGTCGACGTCCTCCTGGACGGCCGCCTCGACGATCATCTCCGGGGTCTGGCGGATGCCGGTGTAGATGACCTCCATACCGGCGTCGCGCAGGGCGCGGGCAATGACCTTGGCACCGCGGTCGTGGCCGTCGAGGCCCGGCTTCGCCACCAGCACGCGAATCGTATCCTTCGGCGCGCTCACCATCGTCTCACCTCCGGCGTCCGCCCCCGCCGACGCCTATTCGCCCTCCTCGACCGGCGTGCAGAGCTCGGTCAGCACGCCCCTCGTGGCCTTGGGGTGCAGAAAGCCGACCATGCCGGCGAGCCCCGGGCGCGAGGTCTTGTCGATGAGCCGGACCCCGCGCCGGTCCAGGTCGGCGAGCTCGGCATTGACGTCGTGGACCTCGAAGCAGATGTGGTGCAGCGACTCGCCGCGGCGCTCGAGGAACTTGGCCACGCCGCCCTCGGGGTCGGTCGGCTCGATGAGCTCGATCTCGGCGTCGCCGACGGGGATGAGCGTGGCCTTCACCTGCTGCGACTCGACGAAGACGACCTCGGTGCGGGGCAGTCCCAGCACCTCGGCGTAGTCGCCGAGGGCCTCCTCGATGTCGTGCACCGCGAGGGCGATGTGATGCAGCTTCTTCAAGTCCATAGCGTCGCGGCCTCTGCTCCGAGAATGCGGGCGCTATTGTACGACACGGGGCCGAAGGCTGCCCGCCGACCCGGTCAGAGGCCCTGGAGCGAGGCGGTGCTGAAGACGACGGAGAAGGGCTTGCAGTAGATGACGACGCTGCTGAAGGCCGAGACGTCGACGCCCGCCGGGATGGAGTAGTTCTGGTTCCCCCGGTTGCCCTTCAGCCTGCCGAGGTCGAGGTACTCGCCCTGTTTGACCTCGTCCGCCCTGGTTGGGTCGGCGTGGGAGGACAAGATGACGTGGAGCGCGGGCCCGTTGGTGACCGAGAAGTTCTCCAGACGGAGCAGGTGACCGCCGCCGGGCGCGGTGTAGATGATGGCCTGACCGCTGCCGCGGTGGAAGCTGTCGGCGTCCTTGAATTCGCCCTGCTTCAGCCGCTGGACTTCGCCCTCGGTGGTGTCGGCGGCTTTCATCGCGCCCATCGCGTCGCCGGCGGCCAGCATCGACCCGGCGTCCATGGCCGCCGCTTCGGGGAGCGGCTCCGTCATTACCTGGTCGTCGACCATCGCCATGCCGGCCATGACGCCCTCGACGTCGGCCAGCTCCATGCCCTCGGGGAGCACGGCGTTGACGGCGAAGGGGAACTCTTCCTCGACGGTGACGTTGATGAAGAGCGGCGAGCCGAGCGACCATCCGAGCCAGAGGGTGAGGGCGAGGATCGGGACCGAAGCGATACCGAAGGCCAGGCGGTGGCGGAGGATGATCCGGTGCCAGCCCTGCCGATAGCCGTAGGCGAGGAACGCGGCGATGAAGAGAATGGTGAGGCCGCCGATGAGCCAGCGGTACTCGTAGAGGTTGGCGAGTGCACGTTCGACGTCACCGATGGTGGACATGACATTCCTCCGGCGTGCGGTGCGTTGTTGCGTTCATAGGGTAATACGAAGGCGGGCTGCCGGGCGGCTCTCGGGCCGCTAGCCGCCGTCGTTGAGCATCGGGTAGGCTGTCCCGGACGTGGAGAAGGCAGGCGACGCTTGAACGAGGCCCCGGGCGCGCGGCGCGGCGTCAGCGTGTGGGCGATCTTTCTCGTCGTCGGGGCGGCCGTTTACGTCACGGCGGCCGACTTCGGTCTGATCAACATCGCCGTTCCCACGATCGCCAGCCACTTCGACGCCGACCTGCCGACGATCCAGTGGGTCGTGCTCGTCCACGTGCTGGTCACCGGCGCCTTCCTGCTCCCCGCGGGCGCGGTCGGCGACGCACTGGGGAAGAAGCGCCTCTTCGTCGGCGGGTTCGCCCTGTTCGCCGGCGGCGCCTTTCTCTGCGCCGTCTCGGGAAGCCTGGAGCTGCTCATCGTGGCGCGCGGCATTCAGGGGATCGGTAGCGGCGTGGTCACCGGGGTCGGATGGGCGACGCTCGTCAACGCCGCGCCGCCGGAGCAGCGCGGACGGACTCTGGGCTTCCTGACCGGGATGGTGGCGGTGGGCATGATCTCGGGGCCGGTGTTCGGCGGCCTCCTCGTCGACGCCCTCGATTGGCGCAGCGTCTTCATCCTAACCGGCGTGCTCGCGCTGCTCGGCACGGTCTTTGCCCACTTCCGGCTCGCGGACGACACCCCCGAGGGCGCTCCCAGCGTGCGGCGGCTCGACTGGGCGGGGATGATCCTCGCCGCCGGGGCCATCGCCGGCGCGATGCTGATGCTGACCTCCGGGCCGAGGACGGGCTGGGGTTCGGCCATGGTGATCGTCCCCGGGGCCGCGGCGGGGTGCGCCGTCGCCGCGCTCGTGGTCGTGGAGCTGCGTCATCCCGTGCCCATGCTGGACCTTCGGCTCTTTCGCAACCGGGCCTTTTCGATGGGAAGCCTGGGGATGTTCCTCACCTTCACCACCCTGGCGATCACGCCGGTCATGCTGCCTTTCTACCTGCAGGGCGTGCTGGAGTACTCGCCTCGCGCCGCCGGACTCATCCTGGCGCCGCAGATGACGATGCTCGCCCTCTTCGGCCCCATCGGCGGGCGCATCGCCGACCGGGTGGGGTCGCGGTGGCCGGCGGCCGCGGGGGCCTGCTGCATGTTGGCGGCTTTCCTCATCTTCACGAGGTTGGACGCCGAGACGCCGCTCCTATTCATCTTCATCCCTCTCATGCTTCAGGGGATGGGCAACGGGTTGCTGGGCCCCGCCAACAACAGCGGGACCGTGAGCTCGGTGGGCGCGGCGCGGATGGGTGTGGCGACAAGCTTCGTCAACCTGGCGCGGGCGAGCGGGTTGAACGTGGGTATCGCTCTCGCGACCATCGTGATCACGCTGGGCATCACGAACATGGGCGTCGACCCCGACATCGGCGTCTTCCGGGAGGAGGGCGCCATCCCCGACGCGCGCCTCGTCGACGGGTTCGTGGCGGGCCTGAGCAACACCTATTTCGTCGCCGCCGGCATCATCGCCGCGGCGGGGCTCCTGATCGTCGCCGGCATGCCCCGCCGCGGTTCCGCTCAGACTGCGGCGGCGAGAGAAGCGGCGTAGGGTAGGCTGCCAACGGAGGGCACCATGGGGAACAGTCTCGAGGGGCACGTTGCCATCGTCACGGGGGCGAGCCGGGGCATCGGTCAGGCCATCGCCCTGCGCTTCGCGGCGGAGGGGGCCAAGGTCGTTGCCATGGGGCGGGACGAGCGGCGCCGCAACAGAGAAATGGCGGGTTCGCTCGACGAGACGCTTCACATGGTCCGGGAGGTCGGCGGGGCAGCCATCGCGGCGCACCTGGACTTCGAGGACCTCGATTTCGACAAAGGCCGTATCGTGCGGCAGGCGGAGGAGGCCTTCGGGGCTTCCGTCGACATCCTGGTGAACAACGCGGCGGCGCCCCGGGAGTTCGACAACGACGGCTTCATCCCGTTCGCGGAGATGCCTCGCGACTTCTTCCTCCGCGGCGTCGCGGTCAACCTCTGGGCTGCATGGGACCTGGCGAAGGCGGTGATTCCCGGCATGCGCAGCCGGGGCGCCGGGTGGGTTCTGTCGATCTCGTCGTCGCAGGCCGAGCCGCGCCCCAAGCCCGGCGGTGCCACGCCCATGAACCGCCTGGGAGGGGGCTGTCTCTACGGGAGCTCGAAGGCTTTCCTGGACCGTCTGTCCACCGGCGCCGCGATGGAGCTCTTCGAGGACAACATCGCGGTGAACACCCTGGCGCCGACCAGCTTCATTGAGACACCCCTATCCCGGGGCGTGGTGAGCAGCGTGCCGACCGGCGCCGGCCAAGAGCCGCTGGAGACGTTTGTCGAGGCCGCGTTGGCCCTGTGCTCCGGGGACCCCCGCGTCCTGACGAGCCGCGTCGTGTACAGCCTCCCGCTGCTGGCCGAGCTCGACCGCCCGGTCTACATGCTGGACGGCAGGCGCCTGTACGAGGGCTGGCAGCCGTCGTATGACGACCCTCGGAAGGGGCGGGCGACGTATCTGGCGGCGCTGGGGCATTAGGGGGTGGTGCCCCCTCCCACCCCCGCCTCCGACGCGCCTGCGGCGCGTGCCCTCTTTCAGTTTCCCCCAGAGGGGGAAAGGTTTAAGGGGCTCCCCTGTGGGGAGGGTTGGGTGATGCCCCGGAGAAGGGAGCAGGGGCGCATCGAGAGGCCGTTGGCGGTGATCGGGAGTGGGCGACCACGAGGGTCGACCCCACAGGGTGACCCCCTGTGGCGTCGGCGGGTTGTGTAAGGGGGGAAGGGAGGATGGCGTGTCACTGAAGGCGCTCACATGGAACGTTGAGTGGGCTACGCCGAGGGCGCGGCGGACAACGGAGATCCTCAGCCGGATAGATCGTCAGGAGCCTGAGGTCGCCTGCATTACGGAGACGCATGCCGGGCTGATGGGGCGAGATGGACATGCGATCTGCTCGCAGGCCGACGCCGGCTACGGGACCAATGAGGATCGTCGGAAGGTGATGCTCTGGTCGAGAGAGCCTTGGACCGACGTCGACGACGTGGGGATCGATTCGATGCCGCCCGGGCGGTTCGTGTCGGGAGTCACACGAACTTCCTTGGGAGAGATGCTGGTTATCGGCGTCTGTATTCCGTGGTTCGGGTCGCGCACCGAGGCGAGGCGCAACTTGGAACGCAGGAAACGGTGGGAAGACCACGAAGAGTATCTGGCCGGTCTCGCCGAAGTCCTACGACGGGGGCCGGTGAAGCGCTTGATGGTCATGGGAGACTTCAATCAGGCCATTGGGCCCGGGAGCCGCGCACCTCTTTCCCTGCAACTGGCCCTTCAGGATGCCTTTCCGCCGAACGTCAGCATCGTTACGTCGGAGCTTGACTACCAAGGGCGTCGAACGATCGACCACGTTGCGCTAAGCGATGATCTCACCGTCGAGACTTTGGCGATAGTCAGTAACGTGCACGATGGAAGACGCCTTACGGACCACTTCGGGGTCGCTGTTGAAGTGTCCGGCGGGCACTGCCGGTAGCGGATGATTCTCGGTCTCCAGAGGGCGCAGGGAGAAGTGATGGACAGGAGGAGGCAACGATGAGCCACGACATGAGCGGCCGCGTGGCCCGGTTCGACGAGTTGCGCGCCAACCGGCAGGCATTCGTCGATAGCAAGCTTCCGGGGCACGAGCGGGAGAACTTCCGCATCATCGGGAAGGGCGTCACCGAAGACCCCGCCGACCGGCCCGCCATCACCGCGCCGCACGACTTCAACGTCGGCGGGATCAGGGCCAAGCCGGGCCACGGCGCGGCCCTTCACAGCCACCTGACCGTCGAGATCTTTATCCCCTTCTCCGGCCGGTGGGAGGTCTACTACGGCGACGATGGCGCAGAAAGCGTGACCCTTGGCCCGCTCGATACCTTCTCCGTGCCGGCGGGCGTCATGCGGGGATTCCGCAACGTCGGGAATGACGAGGCCTTCTTGCTCACCATCATCGGCGGGGCCGACCCGGGGAAGGTCACGTGGTCGCCGGAGATCCTCGCCGCCGCCGAGGCGACGGGCGTGACTCGCAACGAGGCGGGAGACCTGCAGAAGGCCGAAGGTTAGGCGGGGGCCGGCCTGATTGGGCGGGCGGTGGCCCAGCCGCCCATGTAGCCCCAGGACTGGATGCAGGCGCAGAAGCCGGCCTGGAGTCCGCCGGCCACGGTGATGAGCAGGTCTTCGGGCTTGCGGAGCACGGCGAGCATCGTTTCGGCGTCGAGGTCGTCGGGGGTTGCGGGCCAGACGTCGTCGGGGGCGCTGGCGCCCCACTGGATGCGGCCGCGGTCAAGCATGGTCTTCAGCGATACGAGAGCCCGCTCGTGGACGTGCTCTCCGATGGCCCGCCTCGACCAGCCGGCGTCGTAGAGCGGCTGCGCGACAAGCGGGTTGAGCACGAAGAGGACCTGCCCGCCGCGGCGGATGGTGTGCCAGCAGACCTGCACCTGTTCGACGATGTCGAGCAGGGAAGCGCCGGGATCGCGCGACCCGCCGTACTGGACGGGGCTGTCGCAGCCGATGACGGTGGCGCCGCTGGCGCTGTCGACGCCGAAGTCGGCGTGGAGCGGGCCCCAGGGGGCGTCGGGCGACTCGCCGATGCAGTAGACGTACTTGCCGGGCGACCCCAACACAGACTTGTCGCCCGTCTCGGGGTAGCCGCCGCCGAGCACCATCATCACCAGACGCAGCGCGCGCCCGATGGTGGCGTTGGCGCGGAAGCCGGGCCCGAAGGCGCTCGTGCCGTGGTTGATTTCGAGGTCGTCGACGACCGGGCCGCTGACGATCACCAGCGGGCCCGCAGGGTGCGTCGTGGCCTGGAGCCCGTTGAGGTTGAAGCGCTCGTCGAGGGCGGCCTCCACCACGGCCAGCACCACCGGGAAGTAGTCGGGACGGCAGCCCGCCATCACGGCGTTGGCGGCGACGGTCTCGACGGTGGCCACGCCCATGCGCGGCGGCACCGGCCCGAGCACCTCTTGAGGGTCGCGGCCGCACGCTTCGACCATGCGCGCGATGAGGTCCGGCGTCGGGGGGACTATCGGAAGGCCGTCGGTCCAGCCCTTGCGGTAGAACTCCTCAATGGTCTCGATGCAGGAGTCCCAGCTATCGGACGCGGTGAAGGTGGCCGCCGCTTCCCCGGACTGGGTCATGGCCGGTTCGCGGCTCGCGCGGCCGTAAGGGGCTCGGCGGATTTCGGGGCCGGCGTCCCTTCCATCAGCCATCGGACTACGCCGGGATAGGCCGCTTCGCCTTGGGCCCGGTTGACCTCGGCGACGCCGAGGTAGCCGGGGAGGATGACGGGCTCGAAGTCCTCGCAGCGCAAGTGGCGGCGCTTCATGAAGGCCAGCTCGCGGAAGACGTCGAGGATGACGACGGCGGCGGGGATGCCGTCGGTCTCGAAGGTGATCCCGTCGTGCATACAGCACGACGTGCAGGAGCCTCAGGCCCCGACGCCGATCACCATGAAGTCGACCTGGGCCTTCAGCTCCTCGTACATGTCCGGCGGGACCCGGGCCGAGAGGTTCGGCTTCCGCATCAGGACGGTCCGGTCGACGCCGTTGCGCTCCTGGAGGAGCTCGCCGATTCGCTCGAGGACGATGTGGCTGTCTTGGACGCCGTCATCAAGCAGGCCGACGGTCTTCCCACGGAGGGACTCGACGCGTCTCGCCAGGGAGGTTGGCTCGCGCCAGACGTGCCCGGACGGGTCGACGACGGTGATGTCTCGGTTCACGGTTTGCGCCATGAGGCTGTCCTCCGTGCGAAGTCTACCCCATCGATAGTGAGCCCGTCGTCGCCTGGCGGTAGAGGCTACGGCCGCCGCCGCACGTGCTCGGTGCCCAGGTCGGCGACAGTGGGGCAGCCGAGGAGGGCCAGGGCGCGTCGGAGCTCGGTGCGGAGGAGATCGAGGGCGCGGTCGACGCCTTGCTCGCCGCCGGCGCCGATGCCGTACAGGTAGGCGCGTCCGATGGCGACGGCGCGCGCGCCGAGGGACAGGGCCTTCGCCACGTCCACGCCGCGGCGGACGCCGCCGTCGAGGATGACCTCCGCCCGGCCCGCCACCGATTCGACGACCGCGGGCAGCGCGTCGAGGGCCGCCGGGGCGTGGTCGAGCTGGCGCCCGCCGTGGTTCGACACCACGATTCCCTGCGCGCCGAGCGACGCCGCCCGCGCGGCGTCCTCGGGGTTGAGTATTCCCTTCACCGCGAAGGGGCCGTTCCACTCGGCGATCATCCACTCGAGGTCATTCCACGTCACCGAGGGGTCGAACTGGGTGTTGATGTACGTCCACAGCGCGGTGAGATCGCCGCGGCCCGCGTCGCCTTGGCCCGCCACGTTGGCGAATCCGATGCGGCGCGTGGTCAGGAAGTTCCACCACCACGAGGGGTGAAGGGCCGCGTCGAAGGCCGCCCCCAGGGTGAGCGACGGCGGGATGGTCATGCCGTTCCGGAGGTCGCGCTCCC
Source organism: Dehalococcoidia bacterium (assembly GCA_965207995.1). Classification (GTDB taxonomy): domain Bacteria; phylum Chloroflexota; class Dehalococcoidia; order SHYB01; family SHYB01; genus DAOUKH01. The sequence continues at coordinate 990,079 of OZ242299.1, forward strand.
GCTGACCGAAGACCGGCATGTCGGCGGTGAGCATGAGCGCGTCGTAGCCGGCGTCGCGGCAGCGGCTGAAGAACTCGCGGACGAGGTCCCGGTCTTTCCAGACGTAGATCTGGAACCAGTTCGGGCCGTCCGACGCCGTGGCGAGCTCCTCGATCGACAGGGTGCTCAACGAGGAGAGGGAGTAGATCAGACCGGCCCGGTGGGCAGCCCGCGCCGCGGCGGCCTCGCCCTCGTGGTGGAAGAGGCGCGTCATGCCCGTTGGCGCGAGCATGACCGGCATTGAGACCGGCGTCCCCAGCACGGTGGTGGAGAGATCGACCGACGAGACGTCCCGGAGCACGCGGGGCAGCAGCTCGTAGTCCTCGAAGGCCGCCTCATTGCGCCGCGCCGTGACCTCGTCCTCGGCGGCGCCGTCGGCGTAGTCGAAGACGGCGCGGGGCAGGCGGCGCATGGCGAGGCGGCGCAGGTCGGCGATGGAGTGGCAGCGGGCGAGCCGCGCCTCGGTGGAGAAGGGCAGCGGCATCGCTACCGCCGTATCGGCTTGGTGACCGACTTGGGCGAGCCGAACGACGGCATGTAGGTCGAGTGCAGGCCGCCGTCGCCGCCGGCCACGGCGATCATCCAATGGTCCGGCGTCGGCACCATGGGATACATGCCGTCGACGATCAGGTCGGGGCGGGTGTCGCGACGCGAGCGTGCTGTCGAATGGATGCGGTCGCCGGGCAGGCGGGTGTGCTCGTGGAAGTAGCGCTTGACGTCGGCCTTCGACCAGCCCCCCTCCGCCAGGGCGCGGGCGTGGCCGGGGTTGAAGACGACCAGGGGCTCGCCGGTGAAGAGCGAGAACTGCGTGATCGCCGGGGCGGTCATCGTCTCCGCGAAGGCGGCCATGCCGCCCTCGGCCATGACGCGGTCGCCGAAGGTGCAGTTGAGCGTCGTGTTGGGCGCGATGACGGTGACGCAGCTCTCGCCGGCGTCGAAGCCGCGCTCGACGTGCAGCGGGTCCCAGGGGCTCTCCTCCTCGTTCTCGCCGAAGCACAGGGCAAACTTGCCGGGAAAGCCCTGCGTGGCCTTGTCGACCTCGCCAGGCACGGCGCCCCCGATGTTGAGCAGAATGAGGCGGACGGCCCGTCCGATCGAGGCGTTGGCGCGGCTGCCGGGCCCCAGGCACCCCGCGCCGCAGTTGATCCCGATCTCGTGGCGGATGGGACCGTTGACGATCACGCCGACCCCAACGGGATTGGTGGTGGTCTGGATGCTGTAGAGGAGGAACTCTTCCTCGGTCATCGCTTCGACGGCGGCGGCGACGACCGGCATGTGCTCGGGAAGGCAGCCGGCCATCACCGCGTTCACCGCGACCTTTTCGACGGTGGCCTCGGCCACCGCGGGGTGCACGACGCCGAGCACCGCGTCCGGCGCCCGACCCGACGCGGCGACCATTGCCGCCACGCGCCCCTCAGTCGGCGGCACGATGGGGAGGCCGTCGGTCATGCCGCGGGCGTGGAAGTACTCGACGGCTTCGTCGTAGCCGCCCGCGGAGACGCGCGTGGAGGTGAGCTGTGGATCGGCCATCGGGACTATTCCTCGGGCGCCACGGGCACGTTTACGACGCCGCGGTCGGGGACGAGCAGAGCGGCGACGGCGTCGTCGAGCGCCCGGTAGGCGATCTCGCGGACGACGGGTTCCTCAAGGGTGTCGTAAGGGAAGGGAAGAATGACCTGGGGCAGCGCCGGCATCCCCCGGCCCTTCGCGGAGGCCGCCGCCAGGGCTTGGAAGGCCTTGGTGCTCACGGTCACCGTGGGGATGCCCTGCTTCTCGATCTCGATGCTGTCGTGGATACACCACGCCGTGCAGGAGCCTCAGTTGCCGAGGCCGTTGATCACGGCGTCGGCCTTGGCCGTCAGGTCCTCCATCGCCTCCGGGGTGAGGGGAACCCCGATCTCGGTGAGCTTGGTGACCACGCCCTCGATTTCGTACCGCTCGTAGAGCAGCTCCTCGAACTGCTCCAGCGAGACGTTGAAGGACCACCACTGGTTGTTGATGACGCCGATGGTCTTGCCGCGTAGGCTCGTCAGGCGCGGCGCGGGGGGCGTGCCGCCGACCGGCGTTTCGGGCGTCGGTAGCAGAAGCGACAGAGGCTGGTCGTCGGGCATGTCGTCCTCCTTTTGGGCCGCGGGGGTCGGGCTAGTAGCCGCCCTGGGTTTCGAAGATGCGGCGCGGGTTTTCGACCGTCATTTCCTCGACTTGGGCCTCGGTGACGCCGAGGTCGAGGAGGAGGGGGAGCACTTCGCCCTGGATGAGGCCGTAGTTGGACTTCCAGGGGCGGTCGGGGTCGGGCGGGGCCAGCGCCATGTAGCAACTGGTGTCGTGGGAGAGGACCATCCGGTCGGAGTGGCCGCGCTCGCACATTTTGGCGACCACCGCGGCGCGGCGTTCCGTCGGGAGCCCAAGCCCGAAGCGGTCCATGCCGACGTAGCTGCCGCGCTTGACGATGGCCTCGATGTACTCCAAGTCCTCGCTGTCGCCGGTGTGGCCGATTACCACGCGGCTCAGGTCGACGCCGGCCCGCTCGAAGACGTTCTGCTGCGCCAGGCCGTTGGCGTTGCGGACGAAGGTGTGCGTCGAGATCGGGACGCCCGTCTTTCGGTGGGCGATCGCCGCCGCCTTCAGGATCTGCACGTTCGCCCCGTCGACGACGGGCTCGGAGGCGACCTTGATCGCCCCCGCCTTCACCCCCGTATCGGCGATGCCCTCCTCGACGTCGTGGATGAAGAGGTCGGCCATCTCCTCGGGGCTCATGCGAGCGATGGAGCGCGGCGGGTCGAGCCAGAGGCCGGTGGAGACGATCATGTTGAGGTCGACGTGGTCGGCGACCTCCTTAAGCCGCGCGATGTCGCGCCCCAGGTCGATGGTGGTGAGATCGAGGATCGTGTCGACGCCGTTGGCCTTCGCCTCGTTGAGGGTGGTGATGGCCTTCTGGACCTCGGTCTCGCGGTCCCAGAGGTGGGGCCAGTTGTCGAGGACGCCGGCCGAGTGGATGAAGACGTGCTCGTGCATCAGCGTGAAGCCGAGCTCGTCGATGGGCTTCGGCCCGCGCATGGTGTTGACGGTGGGAGTGTCGGCCATGGTCGGTTCTCCTACCAGAGCTCGTCGGTGTAGGTGTCCGTGCCGACGACGGTAGGGATGAATGGCGCGGCGAAGACCACGCGCCCCAGCCCGGACTCGCCAAGGTCGGCGCTCAGCTTGAGGAATTTGTCCCAGCACTCCCGGGGGTCGGCTTCGAGGAAGTAGAGCTGGAGCGTCATCAGCTCCGGCTCCTCCACTCCGGGGATTTCCATGGGCGCGCCGCGCTCACTCTGCTTGGGGAGGACCGCCGACCATCCCGCGCAGGAGGCCACCGGGGAGTCCTTCATGAAGTCCACGAGGTACCGTGCTTGGAACCACTGGTCGACTTCCTCGCGGGCCGTCTCGTCGTTGGGCATGGTGGCGATGGTCACCAGTCCCTTGTACCGGTGGTCGAGGGCGAGCTCGATGGGCACGGGGTCCTCGTCGCGGTAGAAGCGCCAGTCGTACCAGTAGTTCGAGGTGTGGACGTGGCTCCGCTCGGGAAAGCCGCGGCCGTTTTCGTAGAGCCAGTGCACCTGCGGCCTCGACCATGCCGACTTCTCGGCGTGGTAGCCCTTCAGGTGCCAGTAGATGGCGAGATAGGAGCCGGCGTCCGCCGGCTTGGCGAAGGGGCTGCACTGGGGAAAGCGCAGGTCTTTGAGGTCGCGCGTGGCCACCCACCGGCGGCCGGCGAAGATGTAGGGGCCGGTCATGCAGCCGCCGTAGAAGTGGTCCCGCTCGTACCAGCGGTTGTACTCCTTCTCGAAACCCTTGTGGGGCTCCACCATCGTGTACAGCATCGACCCCACCTGCACCGGATACTCGACCTTCATCGCGGCCTCCCGTTTACCCGCCCCCCACGGCGGGGATGAAATGCACCTCACTCGATTCCTCCACCGGCTGGAGCAGGCCGAGCTGTGTCTGGTCGCCGTCCACGACGACGGACATGCCCGGCATCACCTCGCCTTCAAAGACCAGCCGCGCCTCGATGCCGGGGAAGCGCCGCTCCAATTCGGCGACGACCTCGCCCACCGTGCCGCCGGACGCCGACACGCGCCGGACACCGCCGGTCAGCGGCTGGAGCTGGGTCGGAATCCACGCCTCCGGCACCACTACACATTCCCGTTTGACTTCTTATGCTCCCACAGGGCCTCCAGCACTTTGGCCGGCGACATCGGCAGGCTCGTCATACGAACGCCGGTGGCGTCGTAGACCGCGTTGGCCACCGCCGCCATCGGCGGCACCAGCGGGACCTCGCCGGCCCCGCGCACCGCGAAGGGATGGCCGTCGTGCGGCTTCTCCACGATCACCGTGTCGATCATCGGCACGTCGAGGCTGGTGGGCATACGGTAGTCGAGGAACGTCGGGTTCTGTAGCAGCCCCGCCTCGTCGTAGTAGTACTCCTCGTTCAACGCCCAGCCGATTCCCGCCACGGCGCCGCCCTGCATCTGGCTCTCCACGTAGCTGGGGTGGATGGCCTTGCCCGCGTCCTGCGCCACGGTGTAGCGGAGGACGTCGACCTTCCCCGTCTCCAGGTCGACCTCGACGTCGGCGATGTGGGCCGAGTAGGCCCCGCCGGGGCGCATCATGCTCGTCGCCGCCTTCCCCACGATGGGGCCACCGGTCTTCATCTGCCGCGCCGCGATCTCGGCGAACGTGGTTTTCAGCTCGGGGTCCGACTTGTGCCGGAGGACGCCGTCGTCGTACTCCACGTCGTCCGGCGATGCGCCCCACACCAGCGCGGCCCGTTCGATCATTTGGCGCTTGACGTCCCGCGCCGCCTCGTAGGCGGCCCAGCCGGTCTTGTACGCCACGCTGCTGCCACCGGTCTGCGAGGTGAACCCGATCGAGTCGGTGTCCACCACGGCGGGACTCACGTCCTCCGCCCGCAGGCCGAGCACCTCGGCGAGCTGCATCGCGATCGCCGCGCGGCTTCCGCCGATGTCGGGCGAGCCTTCAATCAGGCTCACCGTGCCGTCCTGGTTGACGCTGGCTACGCAAGCGGAGGGGCCGCCGGTGTTGCCCCAGAAGCCGTTGGCGACACCGCGCCCGCGCCGCTTGCCCTTGGGGACCGGCTCTCCGCCGCCGACGGGGGCGGCGTAGTGCGCATGCTCCTTCGCCGCCTCCAGCGTCTCGACGCAGCCGATGGTGCCGAACTTGGGACCGGTGACCTGCCGCGTTCCCTCGCGCGCCGCGTTGGCGAGCCGGAGCTCGAGGGGGTCCATCTTCAGGGCACGGGCGAGCTCGTCGACCGCCTGCTCGGCGGCGAAGGCCGCGGCGGGCGCTCCCGGCGCGCGGTAGGCCGCGACCTTCTGCTTGTTCACCACCACGTCACGGGCGTCGACGCGCAGGTTGGCGACATCGTAGGCGGCGAAGATGCAGCGCGCGCCCGAAGCCAGCGGCGAGCCGGGAAAGGCGCCGCCCTCGTACACCATATCCGCCGAGGCGGCGGTGATCCGTCCCGCGTTCGTCGCGCCGATCTTCACGGTGATGTCGGTGCCCGAAGTCGGCCCCGTCCCGAAGAAGACCTCGGTGCGGGACATGGTGACCTTCACCGGCTGCCCCGTCTTCCGCGACAGCACCGCCGCCACCGGCTCGACGTAGACGATCGTCTTCCCGCCGAAGCCGCCCCCGATCTCCATCGGGATCACTTTGATCTTCGAGACCGGCACCCCCACGATCTTGGCCAACTGCTCGCGGATCCCGAAGTGCCCCTGGGTGCTCGTCCAGACGGTGATCTTGTCCTTGTCCCAATAGACCGTCGCCGAGTGCGGCTCAATGTAGCCCTGGTGCACCGCCTCGGTGCGGTAGCGCCGCTCCACGATCACGTCGGCCTCGGCGAAGCCGGCGTCGGGATCGCCGAGCTCGTGGATGAAATGCCGCGCCACGTTGGTGGGGGCAGCCTCGTCCCCGTCGTCGAGCATTCCGCCGGGCCCCATCGGGGAGTCCAGCGTCGCGAGCCGCTCGTGCAGGATTGGCGCGCCGACGGCCAACGCCTCCTCTGCGGTGAAGACCGCGGGCAGCGGCTCGTACTCCACCTCGATGGCCGCCAGCGCCTCCTCGGCGGCGTGCGGACTGGTGGCGGCGACGGCGGCAACGGCGTGGCCCTTGTACAGGGCCTTCCCCCGGGCCAGGCAGTTCGCGCTCAAGATGCCGAAGTTCCGGATCTCGCCGGGCTCGACGTCGCTGGCGCGGTCGGAGACCTCGAAGAGGTCGGCCGAGGTCGCCACCGCCTTGACGCCGGACAGCGCCAGCGCCTTCGATGCGTCGATGCGCTTGATCCTCGCGTGCGCGTGCGGGCTCCTTAAAAGCTTCCCGTACAGCAGGTCCGGCATCGACACGTCGGCCCCGTAACGGGCGTGGCCGGTGACCTTTTCGACGCCGTCATGGCGGACCGGCCGGGTGCCCAAGACCTTGTAGCTGGTGTTGGAGAGAACGGCGTTCGGCTCGTAGTCGGGCATCATTTCCCCCTGCTGCGGCTCTCCGGCTGTCTCCCTTGGGGGAGCCTTCCCCTCCGGCCTCTCCCCCTCTGGGGGAGACTGAGAGAGGGCGCGCGCCGCCAGGCGCGCGGGCGCCCGCAGGGCGGCCCTCCCCGGGCACGGCTACTCGGATGCCTGAAGGCCGGCGGGCGTAGAGTACCCGAACCGCGATTTCCGCGCCACAGAGGGGCGGGAACGGCCCCTGCTACAATGCCTGCGGCCCCTGACGCACTCCTGGAGACATGCCCAAACCCCGCACCAAGAAGACGCCGCGGCGCGGAGCGCGCCCCGCCGCCCGGCCCAAGCCGAGGCCGCGCCGGACGGCGCCCGCGCCCGCGTCCCCGCAGCCCGAGCCTGAGTTCATCGAAGGGCGGCACCCCGTGCTCGAAGCCCTGCGCGCCGGGCGGCCCATCAACCGCGTCATCCTTTCCGGCGGGGGGCGCCACTCGGGGGTCGCGGAGATCCTGCACTTGGCGCAGCGCGCCGGCATCGTCGTCGACCGCGTCGACGCCGCCGCGATGGAGCGGCTGAGCCCCAGGGGCAAGCACCAGGGCGTCGCCGCCTTCGCCGCCGCCAAGGACTACGCGGGCCTCGACGACCTGCTCGCCGCACCGCGCGCTGCCGGAACGCTGCCGCTTGTCGCCGTGCTCGACGGCATCACCGACCCGCAGAACCTCGGGGCGATTATCCGCACCGTCGAGGGGGCGGGCGGCCACGGCGTTGTCATTCCCAAGCGGCGCGCCGCCGGGCTGACCGCCGCCGTCGCCAAGAGCTCGTCGGGAGCGCTGGAGTTCGTCCCCGTCGCCCGCGTCACCAACCTGGCGCGCGCCCTCCGCGACCTCGCGGATGCCGGCGTGTGGAGCGTCGGCATCGACCCCTCGGCCGAGCAGGACTTCCGCGAGGCCGACTACACGGCGCCGACCGCCGTCGTCATCGGCGCAGAGGGGAAGGGTCTGTCCAGGGTCGTCCGCGAGGCGTGCGATACGGTCGTGTCGATTCCGATGCGGGGGCGGGTCGCCTCGCTCAACGCCTCGGTCGCCGCCGCCTTGGTGCTCTACGAGGCCCTCCGCCAGCGGGAAGGGGTTGCGCAGACTTCCTGACCCCTACGGCTCCCCGAAATCGGGGGTATCGGCGGCGCCGATGGACTGGAGCATGCCGAGGTAGTTGGCCTGCGACCAGGACTCGACGATCTGGCCGTCGTGGAGGCGGTATATCTCGATGCCCTGGCCGGTGATCTCCTTGCCGGTGGCGGGCATTCCGGCGAACGGCCCCGCGTGCGTTCCGGTGAACCGGTAGCGCACCACGACCCGGTCGCCTTCCTCGATCATCTCCTCGATCTCAAAGCGCCCGTCGGGGAAGGAGGCCTTGGCGCGGGCGCACCGTTCACGTATACCGTCTCGCCCCCGGATACCCTCCGGGTGGACCGGGTTGTGGCCCACGTAGCTCCGCGCGATGCACATCTCGAGCACGTCCATGTTCCCCACGCTCAGGACTTGCTCGACGTACATCCGGCATACCTGCTTTTGGGTCAGCCTGCACATGGCGGACTCTTATCCTTGAGCGGCAGGGCGGAAGAAGGGCAGGGTGACCTCGGGCGTGACCGCCTCGAAGAGGACCTCGACGGGGAGGCCAACGCGGACCTCGTCCGGCGCGACGTCGCGGATGCGGCACATGAGCCGCGGCCCCTCCTCCAGCTCGACAATGGCGATGACGTAGGGGACGTCGTCGGAGAAGCCGGGGTGGAAGGCCCGGTGGGAGATGGTGAAGGAAAAGACCGACCCGCGCCCGCTGACCTGCGTCCATTCCAGATCGGGGCTCCCGCAGTGGGGGCAGAGGACGCGGGGGTAGTGGACGAACGCCCCGCACGCGGCGCACCGTTGGATGCGAAGCTCGCCCTTCTTGCAGTACTCCCAATACGGCGCGGACTCCGCGCTGGGGATGGGAAGCGGCTTCAAGTAGGTGTCGGCCATGACGTTGTTCTCCGCCGGCTACCGCGCCGAAAGCAGCATGACGCCGCCGTTGCCGAAGTCGCCCATGCCGGTCACGACGCAGGGGTCGGGGTCGGCGGCCTGCGCCTGTCCGGCCGTACCGCGTAGCTGCTTCACCGCTTCGGCGACATGGTTGAGGCCCGACTGCGAGTGCGCCTGCGAGTGCAGGCCACCGTGGGTGTTCACCGGCAGTTTGCCGCCGAGGCCGATGTTGCCCTCGGCCACGAACGGGCCGCCCTCGCCCGGCCCCACCACGCCTAGGTTCTCCAGCGTGTAGATCGGAATGAAGGTGAACGGGTCGTAGAACATCGCCAGCCTCAGGTCTTGCGGCGTCAGGCCCGCCATCGCGAAGGCGCGCGGGGCGGCTTTGGCAATGCCGACGCGGCCGTGGTCGACGCGCGTGGCAGTCGAGCTCGGCGAGTCGGGATGCCCTTCGGCGATGCCCAAGATGCGGGCCGGCGCGTGCTTGGCGTCCGCCGCCCGTTCCGCCGAGGAGACGACCACCGCCGTCGCGCCGTCGGTCTCGATGCAGCAGTCGAAGAGGTGGAACGGCGTGGTGATCATCCGAGAGGCCTGGTGGTCGTCGATGGTGATCGGGGCCCGCATGATCGCCTTCTCGTTCATGCCCGCGTGCCGGCGCATGGTCACCGCCACCGCCCCAAGGTGCTCGCTCGTCGTCCCGTAGAGGTGCATGTGCCGCTGGGCGATCAGGGCGTAGAACTGCATGGGCACGTTGGCGCCGTAGATGCCCTCGAACTCCATCGAGACCATGTGCTGACGGTGCGGCGCCTGGATGCCCCGCGCCGCTTGGGCATGGGAGATGCGGTGCATCGACGAGCCGTTGCGCCCCGACACGACCACCACGTGCTTCGCCACCCCCGACGCCACCGCCATGGCGGCGTCCTGGATGCCGGCGATCCCGCTCGCTCCGCCGATGTGCAGCGTGACGGAAAAGCGCAGGTCGGGCGTGCCTATATTGTCGACGAAGTCCTCAGCGGTCAGGCCGGGGCCGATCGAGCTGGGGATGAAGCCGTCGACGTCGTGGGGGGTCAGGCCGGCGTCGGCCACGGCGCGGGTGATCGCCTGAAGCTGGAGCGCCTTGTCGGACATCCCCGAGTTCTTCGAGTACTCGGTCTCTCCGATGCCGGTGATCGCGGCGGCGGCGCGCATGGCTTCCTCAGAAGGGGCGGGGTGGGGCGAGCATATCTGCGCCCTCGAAGGGCGTCAACGCGCCGGCTCTCGGGAGGCCGAGGTTCCTGGCTGGGCCACGCGGGCATTGCGCGAGACCGAAGGTCTTCGCTCTTCTCACTATAATGATCGGCGGCGGCCATGGCACAGCAGGACCCTCAGCCCTCGGACCAAGGTGTTGAACACGGCTACAGGAAGCTGCTGGAAGCCGTGTTTCGGGGGAGAAGTGCTGCGGGCTCCAGCAGGGGGACATCGGTGGGCGGGCATGGTCGCAGTGCGAGCCGCGTAGCTGACGTGTCGGCGGCGCAAGAATCTAACGACCTGCGCCGCCTGCTCAAGCGGCACTTCGGCTACGACGAGTTTCGCCCCCGGCAGGAGGCGATCATCGCCAACGCGCTGGCGGGGCGCCATGGCCTCGTCATCATCCAGACGGGCGGGGGCAAGTCGCTCTGCTATCAGCTTCCTGTGATGGCGATGGACGGCATGGCGCTAGTGGTGTCGCCGCTCATCGCGCTGATGAAGGACCAGGTGGACGCCCTGCGCGCCAACGGCGTCCCCGCCGCCTTCATCAACAGCACACTCAACTTCAACGAGATCGGGCGGGTGCAACGGGCGGCGCTCGCCGGCGACATCAAGGTACTCTACGCCGCCCCCGAGCGGGTAACCACGCCCTGGTTCCTGCGGTTCCTGGAGTCGCTGCGTGTCGGCCTAATCGCCATCGACGAGGCCCACTGTATCAGCGAGTGGGGCCACGACTTCCGGCCCGACTACCGCAAACTTGCCGAGTTGCGGACGCGCTTCCCCGACACGCCGGTCATGGCGCTCACCGCGACGGCGACAGAGCGGGTGCGGGACGACATCGTCGCCCAACTGCGTCTCGGCGACTGCCCGCGCTTCATCTCCAGCTTCGACCGCGCCAACCTGACCTACTCGGTGTGGCCGAAGCAGCGAGAATACGACGACCTTCTCGACTTGCTCGATACTCGGCGGGGGCAGTCGGCCATCATCTACTGCTTCTCGCGGCGGGAGACGGAGGAGTTGGCCGAGGATCTGACTGCCGACGGTCACCGCGCCGTCGCCTACCACGCGGGCCTCGATGCAGAGACTCGCCGCCGCGCCCAGGAGCGCTTCATCGACGGCGACGTGCCCATCGTCGCGGCCACCATCGCCTTTGGTATGGGCATCGACAAGCCGGACATCCGGCTCGTAGTCCACTACTCGCTACCCAAGTCGATCGAGGGCTACTACCAGGAGACGGGCCGCGCGGGGCGCGACGGCAAGCCCAGCGACTGCGTCCTGTTCTTCTCAGAAGGCGATCGGAGCAAGCAGGAGTATTTCATCCACCAGATGGAGGACGACGCGGCCCGACATGTGGCGGAGCGCCAACTGGAGCAGATGGTCGAATACGGTCGGCTCCTAAGGTGTCGCCGCAAGTACCTGCTGGCGTATTTCGGAGATGTGATGGAGGGCGAGTCCTGCGGCAACTGTGACGTTTGCCTCACCCAGACGGCGAAGAAGATGCTCTCCGCGGTGATTCTCACCGGAGAACGGTTCGGCATCGAATACATCAACCGTCTGCTGCTAGGTAGTGGCGACGAGCGCATCGGCGAGTTCGGTCACGATCGAATGAGCGTGTACGGCATCGTCGACGACTACGACCGGAAGGGTCTTCGGAGCATCGCCGAAATGCTGGTGGAGCGCGGCCTGCTGGCCAGGGAGGAAGGCTCGTTGGGCGTCATCAGCGTGACGCAGGAGGGGCGGGCCTGGCTGCGCGACTGGCAGGACTTCGGACTAATAGCGCAAGTGGATGAGGCCTTGCCGCAGCGAAAGGGGGACGCCGTTGAAGGCCCCGAGAAGCGTGGGCGAAGCGAAGGCGGGTCGTTGTTGGAGGAATTGCAGGCGGTGCGTCGGCGACTTGCCGAAGAGAATGGGTTGCCAGCCTCCGACATTCTCACCGACGCGACATTGCGCCGTGTCGCCAATGTCAAGCCCGCCCACGACCAAGCCTTGCTGCAAATCTTGGGCGTAGGTCAGGCCAAGCTGGAACAGTATGGCGAGGCTTTCCTGGCAGCGATAGAGCAGCATGAACAGCGCGCGGAGGCCCCGACAGGAACCCAGGAAGTCTACGATCAGTCGCTTTTCGAGAAGCTGCGGGCGCTGCGGTGGCGGCTGGCTGAGGAGCAGGGAGTGCCGGCCTTTGTCGTGTTTGGTGATGCAGCGCTGGGCCGCCTCGCCGCCGCCTCGCCCACCACCCCCGAAGCGATGCTGAGGGTCTCAGGCGTAGGTCCGGTCAAGCTGGAACGGTACGGTGAGGCGTTCCTAGCAGCCATTAGGGGGCATTTGTCGGATTCTGGAACTCCGCCGCAGCAGGGCCCGGAGACGGGCGGAACTGCAAACAAAGAGAGCGCCATCGACAACACCCAGGATGAGGCGCTATTCGAGACGTTGAAGACATTGCAGAGTCAACTACGAGTTGATTTGCCTGCTCATCTATTCTTCCCCAACAGCACGCTGCGCGCCATCGCCGCCGCCAAGCCCACGACCCTGGAGGCGATGCTGCGGATCACCGGAGTAGGCCCGGCTAAATTGGAATGCTACGGCGAGCCGTTCCTGGGGGCGATCAGAGAGTACATTCAGCACTCAAGGGTCGGCCCGCCAAAGTCATCGCCCCAAGACGACGGCGCCGATCTCCCCGAAGTCGGAAGTCTGGACGAAGAGTACTATGAGCAATTGCTAGACACAGCCACGCGATTCTTCACCAACAGAACGAGGGTACTGGATCAACTCAGGGGTGAGGAAAGAGCGCTCAAGGTTCAGTTGGAGCCGTTTGTGAAGCGGATGGGAACAATTGAGCGGCAAGGAGTCACAATTTCCTGGACCGCCGAACGCACACGGGCGCGCTTGGATATGGACAAGACCTTGTCCGAGCTGAAGAAGTGGCTATCCGAAGAGGAGATTAAGGGGCTCTATGAAGAAACCACACAGGCCGGCCACGTTCGAGTGCGGGTCGACAGGGATAAATCCTAGGCAGCAGAAGGGGCGGGGTGGGGCGAGCATATCGGCGCCCTCGGAGGGCGTCAACGCGCCGGCTCCTACGCCTCCCGAGCCGCCAGGGCGCGCTCGACCTTGCGCCGCAGGCCCCGCATCCATCCCCGCACCGCCGCGTTCGACGGCGCAACGACGAACGAGCGGGCCATGATGCGGTAGACGGCGCCCCGGCTGATCTTCGCCGGCCGCGCCGGGTCGAGCCAACGGGGGTTGAGGGCCAGCGCCTCCAGGGTGCGCAGTCCGATCAAGGCCGGCCAGAGCGCCGCCAGCCGCAGGCGCACCGCGCGGCGCGGAATCACCAGTATGTACGACTCTGCCGCCTCGTAGTGCTCCAGCGCCAGCCGGACCAGCGACGCCGTGACGGGCCACGCCTGCTCCGACTTCTCAGGGCACAGCAGATCGGGGGGAGCGAGCCCCAGCGCGGCGAGCTCGTCGGCGGGAAGATAGCACCGGCCCTTTCGCAGGTCGCGGGGCGCGTCGCGGAGCACGTTGGTCAACTGCAGCGCCTTGCCGAACCGGATTCCCGCCGCCGAGGATGCCTCGGCGTCCCAGTGCCGCAGCGCCGGGTCGTGGGCCATGGTCATCTCAGTCCAGAACTCGCCGACGCAGCCGGCCACGAGGTAGATGTACCGGTCGAGGGCGGCCCGGTCGGGCAGGGCGACCAACGCACCGGGCTCCCCGTGCGGGAACGTCCGCAGGTCCATCTCCATCCCCTCGGTGAGGGTGGTCACGATGGAACGGATTCGGGCGCGGTCGGCCTCCGTGGTCTCTTCGAGGAGAGCCAGGGCTTGCGGGGCGGCTTCGAGGAGCCGGCGCTCCGCGGCGTCCTCGGCCTCCGGCGGGGTCCAGGAGCCTTCGCCGCCTTGCACTTGTGCGCGGAAGGCGAGGAGCCGCGCCAGCCGCTCGTCCGGTAGGAGCGTGGCGGTGTCGGCGATGGTGTCGGCGGTGCGGGCGAGGAGGTAGGCCAGTCCGATCTGTCCGCGCACCGAGCCCGGCAGCGCCCGGAGCGTCAGATAGAACGAGCGCGAGACCCCGCGCAGTAGTGCGGTCAGCAGCTCGCGCCGCTCCCGTTCCGTGACGGTCGCCATACCGGCCGCGCTCCTTTCCTTTACCGGCTCGCACCCGTGCGTACTGTACCCCAAGGGGGAGAAGAGGTTCGGAGGGGACCACCGCGCCCCGCCCCTGTCCTCTCTCAGTCTCTCCCAGAGGGAGAGAGGCTTTAACCTGCTGCGCCGGCGGGGGTTGGCTCTCCCAGAGACGGCGGCTCTTGCCAATGCCTTAGGGAGGCGCTACCCTTACGCGACGCGCCTAGCGCCGGCCAGTTGTGCTTGCCGTGAACCGCCGGCGCTAGACCAGAGTTGGAGGAAGCAAGCGATGTGGATTAAGAAGGGTCGACAGTTATCCGGCCTTGTTGCCGGCGCGGTGATCACGGCGATCGTCGTGGCGGCCTGCGGCGGAGCCGATCCAACAGCAGAACCGCCGCCCCCACCGCCGCCGACCCAGGCGCCCGTGATCGTCGTTCCCACGGCTACCCCCGCGCCGACTAAGGCGCCGGAAATCGTCGTGCAGACGGCGGCACCCCAGGCCACGCCGACGCCACCGGCCACGCAGGCCCCGGTTGTCGTGGTTGAGACGGCGGCTCCCCAAGAGGCGCCGACGGCTGCGCCGACTCCGACGCCGCGCGTTGTCGTGCAGGTTCCCACCGCCACCCCCGTCCCCGGCCTGGGCGGCGTCGCCGAAGTGCTCAAGGGCTTCCGGTGGCTCCAGGGCCCCGGCCTCGAAAGTTGGCGTCAGGCGCCGAAGCGCGGCGGTACGCATACCTATGCCTTCCCCAGCCCCAGCAGCGGCACGGACCAGATTCTCAACCGGTCCTACACCGTTTCCACCGCGATCAGCTTCGTCTACAACAAGCTGTTCACCTGCCAGTTCTCTCCGCTCATGGTCGAGGCCGACCCGGGAAGCTGCTTCCCCGTCGGCGACCTCATCTCCGAGTGGGAGTCGAACGCGGACGGCTCTTCGTGGACGATGAAGATTCACCCTGACGCGGTCTGGCACAACATGCCTGCCGACTCTCGCGGCTACACCACGGACCTCTCCGGTCTCTACGGCAGGCCGGTCGTCTCCGAGGACATCGTCCATACCCTGAACTACTGGCAGGGCAAGCTGACCAAGCCCGACGGCGAACCGCAGGGAACGCCCTCGGCACAGCAACACGCCCAAGCCGTGGAGAGCGCGGAGATCGTCGACGACAAGACCGTCACGTTCAACCTGGTCCAAGCCGATCCGTACTTCACGGCGAACTTCTCGCAGTTCAACGCGCGCGTGGTGCCGCCCGAGATCTTCAACCTCGAAGGGGACTACAGCCAGCGCACCGTCGGCTCCGGCCCGTTCCGCCTGGACAACTACGACCGCCAGGTGGAGTGGGGCGGCAATGCCAACCCCGACTACTTCAAGACCGGCGCCGACGGCGGATCGCTGCCGTACCTCGACCGGCATCAGGTCAAGGTGCTTGGCGGCGACCTCACCCGCTCCGGCTTCATCACCGGTCAGATCGACAACGGCCTGAGCGTCGGCATCAGCGGGCCGTCCTCCGCGCTCAACTTCGGGCGGAGCTGCCCCCAGTGCCAGATCATCGAGTACTTCCTCTCCGGCAACACCTCGAGGATCCTGGGCTTCAAGCACCTGCCCACCGAGAATTTCCCCGACCCCTACTTCGGCGACCGTAACGCCCGCCTGGCCATCGCCAAGGCGATCGACTACCAGAGCATCGGCGATAACCTCTTCGAGGGCGCCTGGATCATGACCCCGGTCGCCCAACCTTGGGGCCTCATTTGGGACACCCCGCCGACGCTCCGCCAGATGGGCCTTGACCTGCCCGACGACGAGAACCCGTTCGTCTACGACCCCGATCGCGCCAAGGAGCTGTGGGCCATGGCCGGCAAGGAGCCGGGCGAGAAGCTGACCCTCTACTACCACCAGTACAACGCCACCCACACCACCTATACCGTTGCGCTGGGAGCGTCGATCGCGGAGGCCCTTGACATCGAGGTCGAGGTGTTGAAGGTGCCGGACATCTCGATCCTGTACTCCATGACGGGCTTCGTGAATCCGGTGGACATTCAGAACCACGAGTTCCTGGTCACGCACACCAGGGCGACGGGCGCCCACCGCGCCTTCGTGCCGCTGAAGAACATGACCGACGACCTCCAGAACTACTTCGGCTTCAATAACGCCCGCATGGACGAGATCGCCGCGGAGTGGGCCCTTGCTCCGGAGTTCGAGCGCGAGAAGGAACTCGCGAAGGAGTACTACGCCGAGACGATCAAGGAGCTGATCTACATGCCGGCCATCACCGAGGCCAGCTACGACGTCCAGAGCGCCCGCGTCCGGAACAGCTACCAGCAGCTGAGCGGCGGGCGGGCCTTCCACCAGGGCGGTCAGCTCACCGAGATCATCTGGCTGGACGACTAGACGAATCCGATTCATTCGGAATGGACAGAGGGGGCTCGGAATCGAGCCCCCTCTCTTTTTGGGCGGTCGGCAGGCGGGAGGGCGATTCGTGAATCGCCCCTACAGGGGAGGGGATGGCGGGTTTCGGTGGCCTCCGGCGGTTGTGAGGGGGCCCCTCATCTCAATCTTCTCCCGGGGGGAAGGTAAGACCTCCCCACGCCCCCCGCCGGCGCGCCCTGGCGGGCGCGTGCCCTCTCTCTTATCTCCCCCAGAGGGGGAGAGGTCTAAGGCGCTACCCCCAGTGGGGAAGAGGCGGGAAGGGGAGGGCGATTCACGAATCGCCCCTACGGGGGAGGCGGCGGGGGATTACCGGCGCCGGTTCCTCCAGCCGAACAGGGCGAGGCCCGGCACCGCCGCGCCGATGATGATCCACCCGGCGTCCAAGGGAGCGCCGCCGGAGTTGAGCGGGGCGGTGCAGCCGCCGCCGGAGGGTTCCGGCGTCGACGTGGGGGCGGCCGTGGGCGCCGGCGGTACGGGCGTCGACGTGGGCGGCACAGCCGTCGCGGTGGGTTCGGAGGTCGCCGTCGGTGGGACCGGCGTCGCCGGAGGAACCGGCGTGGCCGTGGGTTCCGGAGCCGGGGTGGCCGTCGGCGGGGGTGTGGGAGTCGGCACAGCCGTAGGGAACGGCGTCGACGTGGGGAACGGCGTCGGGGTTGGCGTGGGCGTCGCCGTGGGTGGAATAGGCGTGGCGGTTGGAGTCGGGGTTTCCGTGGGGACGGCCGTCGGCGTAGGCGTCGGGACCGGCGTGGCCGTGGCGGCCGGCCTCGGCGTGGGGGTAACCGCCCCAAGGGTGAAGTTCAGGTCGGTCGTGATCACGAAGTTGGCCCGGTTCGTGGCCGTGGGCCTCTCAAGGGTCGGCCGCACCGCGCCCGTGGCCGGATCGATCAGCGAGAACTCGACAACGGCGCCCGGCGCCACTGCCGACTGCTGCACGTCGATGCGGTATTGGTCGGGGTCAAGCCCTCCGTTGCCCGTGCGGCCCTGCCCCAATTGTTCGCCGGACGACTGCAGCGCCAACCGCACCACCGTGCCCGCCGGGGCCGGCGCGCCGTCGATCGTAACCCGCCCGGTAAACACCGCGATGCCGCCCTGGGCCGAGACCACCCGCGGCAAGAGACTGACAACGAGGAGCCCGGCGAGAGCCGCCAACAGAGCAAGAGATAGGGCGCGCCACCGCAGACCCATGCATCTCCAATCACGCTTACATGTATTTGGGGACGACAACAAACACTACATGATGTAGTTACCTTTAATCAAGGGGCCGCCGCTCTCCCCGCTCTGCCTCGAAGCCGGCCGCTCTTTCGGCGCGTACCAAGTTGTACAGCCGGTACATCCGTTGCCCAAGTGCTACAATGGCCTTGTAGGAAGCGCATCGGCCCGTCTGCGCGGGCCGAAACGGGAGTACCGGCGCGGCTGAGGAGGGCCAGGACTTGAAGCCGGCGGTTCGTCCTAACCCCATTGGATGGATTCTGCTGATCGCCGCGATCGCGATCATCTTGCTCATCCTGCTGCGCTCCCCGAGCTCCACCCCCGAGCTCGCACTCAGCGAAGTCGTGGAGATGGCCCAGGCCGGCGAAATCGCTACGATTCAGGTCGAGGGCGACAAGCTCACCGTCCTCACCGCCGGCGACCAGGAGTATGAATCGCGGAAGGAGTCCGGCGCCTCAGTCGTCGAGATCCTGCGCGAGGCCGGGGTCGAGACGGGCTCCAACGGCGTCGAGGTCATCGTCAAGAGCACCGGTTTCAACTTCGGCGGCCTCCTCATCTCTTTCCTCCCCCTCATCCTCTTCGGGGCGCTCCTCATTTACCTCTTCCGCCGGACTCGCGGCAGCTTGAACCAGACGATGAACTTCAGCCGAAGCCAGGCGCGGCAAATCACCGAAGATAGGCCCACCATCACCTTCCAAGACGTCGCCGGCGTCGACGAGGCCAAGGTCGAGCTCGCCGAAATCGTCGAGTTCCTCAAGAACCCTGAGAAGTTCGCCAGGGTCGGCGCCCGGATTCCGCGGGGCGTGCTGCTCGTCGGCCCGCCGGGCACGGGCAAGACGCTCATCAGCAAGGCCGTTGCGGGGGAGGCGGGGGTCGCCTTCTTCTCCATCAGCGGAAGCGAGTTCGTCGAGATGTTCGTCGGCGTGGGTGCGAGCCGCGTCCGCGACCTCTTCCGCCGGGCCAAGGAAAACGCCCCGGCCATCCTCTTCGTCGACGAGATCGATGCCGTGGGACGGCACCGCGGCGCGGGCGTGGGCGGCGGCAACGACGAGCGCGAGCAGACTCTCAACCAGATACTCGTCGAGATGGACGGCTTCGATGAGCGCACCAACGTGATCGTCATCGCCGCCACCAACCGCCCCGACGTCCTCGACCCCGCCCTCCTCCGGCCCGGCCGCTTCGACCGCCGTGTCGTCCTCGATCTGCCCGACATCAAGGGCCGCGAGGCGATCCTCGGCGTGCACCTCAAAGGGAAGCCGCTCGACGAGACGGTCAGCGTGAACACCCTGGCGAAGCAGACCGCCGGCTTCAGCGGCGCCGACCTCGCGAACCTGGTCAACGAGGCGGCCATCCTCGCCGCCCGCGAGAACAAGGACAGCATCGGCGGCGACGAGTTCGAGGAGTCCGTCGACCGCGTCATAGCCGGACCCGCGCGCAAGAGCCGCCGCGTCTCCGACAAGGAGAAGAAGGTCATCGCCTACCACGAGGCCGGCCACGCCATCGTCGCCGCCCATGTCCCCGGCGCCGACCCCGTGCACAAGGTCACCATCGTTGCCCGCGGCGCCGCCGGCGGCTACACCCGGATGCTCCCCGAGGAGGACCGCGGTCTCTACAGCAAGGGCCAGTTCGAGGCCCAGATGGCCGTGATGATGGGCGGCAAGACGGCGGAGGAGATCGTCTTCGGCGAGGTCACCACCGGCGCGTCCAACGACCTTCAGCAGGCCTCCAAGATCGCCCGCCGCATGGTCACCGAGTTCGGCATGAGCGAGAGCCTGGGCCCCCGCGCCTTCGACGAGAGCAGCATGGTCTTCCTCGGCAAGGAGCTCGCCCAGGGCCGCAACTACAGCGACGCCGTCGCCGAGGAGATCGACTCCGAGATCGGCAAGCTCCTCGAGAAGAGCAAGGCTACCGCCAAGCGCATCCTCACCGAGAACCGCGCCCGCCTCGACCGCCTCGCCAGCCGCCTCATCGAAGTCGAGACGCTCGACGGCGACCAGCTCACCAACCTCCTCGTCGGCGACGGGACGCAGCCCGCCCTCCCCATGGGCGACGACCCCGAACCCCTGCCCGCCGTCGGCGCCTAGCCCGCCGAGCGACACTCGCCGCTCCCTACACCTGCCGCCCGGTGCTATAGTCGCCGCGAGAGCGGAGCCGCGGCCGCTGAGGCCGTGCCCCGGCGCGGTGCGACATGACCAGCCCATCGCCGCAGCCATCGACGGCGCCTCAGCCGTGGCCGAGCGTCATCATTCACGCCGACCTCGACGCCTTCTACGCCTCGGTCGAGCAGTTGGACAACCCCGACCTGCGGGGCAAGCCGGTACTCGTGGGCGGCTCGCCCGAGCGGCGGGGCGTCGTCGCGGCCTGCTCCTACGAGGCCCGCGCCTTCGGCGTCCACTCCGCCATGCCGATGCGGACCGCGGTGGCCCGCTGCCCCCGCGCCGTCGTCGTCACGCCGCGGTTCGACCGCTATGCGGAGGTCTCCCGCCACGTCATGGGTATCTTCCGCACCACCGCTTCGGTCGTCGAGCCCGCCTCGCTCGACGAGGCCTACCTCGACGTCACCGCCGCGGCGCGCCGCTCCTCGCCCCGCGCCGTCGCCGAGGGCCTGAAGGCCGAGGTCAAACGCGTCACGGGGCTCAACGTCTCCATCGGTCTCGCTCCCTCCAAGTCCGTGGCCAAGATCGCCAGCGACATGGACAAGCCGGACGGCCTCCGCGTCGTGCCGCCCGGCGCCGAGCCGGCCTTCCTCGCTCCGCTCCCTACCCGCAAGCTCCCCGGAATCGGCCCGAAGACCAGCAAGCTACTCGAAGATGAGGGCATAGCGACCCTCGGCGAGCTCGCCGCCAAGTCCGACGATTGGGCCCAGCGGCGGTTGGGTCGGCGCGGCCCCGAACTAGTGCGTCACGCCCGTGGCGAGGACTCCCGCAAGGTCGCTCCGCGCTCGGGCGCGAAGTCGGTCAGCGCCGAGACCACCTTCGAGGCCGACCTCGAAGACGCCGACGCCCTGCTCGCCGCCGCCGACCGCCTCAGCCGCCGGGTCGGCGATCGTCTCCAGAAGCAAGACCACTGGGGGAGGACCGTCACCATCAAGCTGCGCCTCGCCGACTTCACCACGTTCACCCGGAGCGCCACCCGTCCCGCCCCCATCGGCGGGCCCGACGACCTCGCGGCCACCGCCCGAGAGCTGCTCCGCCGCGAGATCGCCCCCGGCCGCCGCTTCCGCCTCCTCGGCGTCGGCGTCTCCGGCTTCCCCACCGGCGACCAGCAGCTCAGTCTGCTGTAGGCGGACGTGGGCCGAGTCGACGTGCTACATTGTCGGCAGTGTCAGAGGTTGCCCCGCGGCCGCAAGGTTGGCCGATGTTCAAACTGATAGCTCCGCGAGACTTGGCCCCGATCCCTGCCGTCGCCGCGACGGCCTTCGTGGTCTTGGCCATTTTCGCCTGGACG
This sequence comes from Dehalococcoidia bacterium, assembly GCA_965207995.1. GTDB lineage: Bacteria > Chloroflexota > Dehalococcoidia > SHYB01 > SHYB01 > DAOUKH01. The sequence goes on from OZ242299.1 coordinate 1,011,050, forward strand.
GAGCGGACGGTCATCGTCGACCCGGACGGGATGTCCGTTCCCTATTGGCCCTGGAAGCTGTGGCAAATCGGCCCGCTGCTGATGGGGTTGGGCGGCGTCTGGTGGCTCTGGTCGAGCACGCGCCGCGTCCCCTGGCTGCGAAGCCTGGCACTGGGAGCCTTGGGTCTGGTGGTGCTCGCCAACGCGTACACCGGCCTGTTCGGCGACCATTGGGGCGACGTCTGGCGCACCGTCAACCCGTTGTTCATCGGGTCCTCCGCCGTGGCGGCGGCGGCCTTTTGGCGTCACGGAGGCGAGGCGGGACGCGTGGTCGCCGTGGTTTCGGTGGGTTTGGGCGCCTTCCTCTTCGTAAACGCCTACTTCGTCAACAACGGCGTCCTCTGGCAGGTGCTGGACCCCGTTCGGATGCTGACGGCACTGGCCTGGGCGGCCGTCGCCGGCCAGGTCAACGTCGCGACGTCAGAAAGCGCGGGCTGATCGGGTGCGGGGGTTGCGCCCTACGCGCCGCCTCCCGCCGCCCTGATCTCCTCGACCACGCCGATGAGCGCCGAGAAGTTTGCCGCCGACCTAACCCCCGGCGGCGGCTCGGCGACTCCGGGCCCGAACAGCACGCCGTGCATGCCCTTCTCCGCCGACGCCAACACGTTGGGGAGCTTGTCGTCGACGAAGACGTGCGCCGCGGAACCGGACGTTGCGAGGAAGGCGTCGTAGATGGCCGCGTCCGGCTTCCGGTGCCCAACATCGCCGCTGATGGTCCACGACCCGATGGAGTCGTTGAGGCCAAAGTGCGCCGCCCGCATGGCCGCCCATTCACCGAGGTCGTTCGAGATGCAGGCCACCCGCAGACCGGTGTCCTCGCACCAGCCGAGGAACTCAAGGAGGCCGTCGGTCAGGGTGTAACGGGACATCAGCCGCCGGTTCAGTAGCTCAGGGTCTTCGGCGACTCCCCAGCGTCTCCACAGCTCCGCCGAGCCGATAACCCCCAGCGACGCCTCGTTGTAGATGCCGACGATCTCGGCATCGGTCTTGGTGCACCCCAGATCGCGGAGGAGCGGGATCGCCAGGTCGTCGAGGTCTTCGCCCGGCTGGTAGATCACCCCCATGGCGTCCAGGACGACCATGAGGTCCGGCGTCGGGGGAGGCGTCACACGCCCTCGTTCCGTAGGTCGCGCTGGGTGAAGCCGAGGACGGCGCCCCAGGCATCTTCCCGGTCGATGACGATCGTGTCAGGGCCGTCCGGCTCGAAGCGCACGTTCTTCGACCGCAGGAAGTCCGCCGCTTGCCGGACGTCCTTGACCTTGAAGGTGACCGAGTAGAGCGTCTCGCCCGACCGCTCCAGCTCCCGTCCCTCCGCGCTGGAGCCCGACAGCGGTTCGGCGGCCTCCATGATGGAGACGTCGCCCAGGGCGAAGTAGCCGCTCCGCTTCCGCCCGGCCGTCTCCTCTTCGAGAAGGAGCTTCCCTCCGAGGGTGCCTTCATAGAGGCCCTTCGCTTTCGCCAAGTCCCTGACGACGGTTGTGAAGTGGGAGACTCGTTCGATGCCGAGGGGGTGCTCGTCGCGCCAGAAGGCAGTCGACCAGCCGGGCTTGAGCCGGGGGTCGAGGTCCTTGCTGAGTCCTCCGAATGGGGCGAACTCGAGGATGCCGTAGGTGTCCTTGGGGTGGGTCCAGACCGCCCGGCCCGGGCGGGGCGCGTCTAGGCGGTCGCCGCCGGTGCTGTACATCCGCACGTCGTGCTCGGTGAGCGTTCGAAAGGCCTCGTCGACGCTGTCCACGAACCAAGCCACGGAGTGCAGGCGCTGCCCGAACCTCGCGTGGAACCGGCCCAGCGCCGACTGCTCCGCGCCGGGCACCTTCGCCGGCGACACCGGCTCCATGACGAAGTCGCCGATGGCCAGCAGGGATGCGTCCCGCATCGCCTCCGCCATGTAGCCGCGATAGTAGCGAATCGGGGCGAAGACCTCGTCGTACCAAGCGTCGGCGGCGTCGAGGTCGCTCACCACATGCACGACGTGGTAGACCATGCCGATCTTGAACACGTCAGCCTCCTAGGCGGGGGCGTGGCTCCCGGAGCAGGACTCGAACCTGCGACCAATCGGTTAACAGCCGACCGCTCTACCAACTGAGCTATCCGGGAGCGTGGCGGCCGGCCCCGGGGCCGGCGCGTTGGGCGGGGCCATCTGAATTATAGCAAAGGCCCCCGGCTACTTGCCGATGCAGAACTGGCTGAAGATGCGGTCGAGGAGGTCCTCGCTCACGTCTTCGCCCGTGATCTCGCCGAGGGCGCCGAGGGCGGCGGCGAGGTCGATGGTCACGAAGTCCTCGGGGGCGCCTTCCGCCAGCGCGCTGCCCGCCGCCCGGGTGTGCGCCAGGGCGCGCTCGAGCGCGTCCTTGTGGCGCGCGTTGGTGATGAGCACGTCGTCCGGCGTGACGACCTTGCCGCCGAGGGCGGCATCGGCCATGGCGCGGTGGAGATCGGCCATCCCCTCGCCGGTGAGCGCCGAGAAGCGCACCGCCTGCGGGCCAAGCTCGGCGAGGTCGGCGGCCGCGGGGAGGTCGGCCTTGTTGGCGACGACCACCACCGGCTTGCCGTTGGCGGAGCCCGCGATCCGCAGGTCTTCCTCGGTTAGAGGGCGGCTCGCATCGACCACTGCCAGCAGCAAGTCAGCCCGCTCCGCCGCGGCGTGGCTCCGCTCTATTCCCATCCGCTCGACGCGTCCCCGCGCGCCGTGCATCCCCGCGGTGTCGATCAGGCGGAAGGGGATGCCTTCGACACGCGCGACCTCTTCGACGGTGTCGCGGGTCGTGCCGGGGACGTTGGTGACGATGGCCCGCTCCTCGCCGAGCAGCCGGTTGAGCAGGCTCGACTTCCCCACGTTCGGCCGTCCCACAATCGCCGTCGTCACGCCGTGGCGGTAGACCATGCCCGCGTCCGCCATATCGAGCAGGCAGGCGATGCGCGCCTCGGCTTCCTCCACAATGCGGGCCGGCGCGATCTCGATTTGCGTCTCCACCTCGTCTTCCGGAAAGTCGATGCAGGCCGTCAGGTACGCCTGTAGATGCAGCAGCCGTTCCCGCACCTCGCGAATCGGCTCGGAGAGTCGCCCGCGCAGCCCGGCGACGGCGTGGCGCAGACCGGCGTCGCTCCGCGCCTCGATGACGCCGAGCACGGACTCGGCCTGCGCCAGGTCGATCCGCCCGTTGAGGAAAGCGCGGAGGGTGAACTCGCCGGGGTTGGCGGGCCGCGCCCCCGCCCCGATCGCGAGCGCGACGATGCGCTCCAGGGCCACGGGGCTCCCGTGGCAGGTGATCTCGGCGGTATCCTCGCGGGTGTAGGTGCGCGGCGCGGTCATGGCAACGGCGACCGCCTCGTCCACCACCGACCCATCGCTGGGGTCGCGGACGCGCCCCACGCAGGCCATGCGGTCCTCGACGGCGCCGTCGAAGAGCTCCCGCAGGATCCGGTGCGCGTCGGGCCCGCTCAGCCGCACGATGCCGAGGGCGGCCTCCCCCGGCGCCGTCGCCACCGCCACGATCGTGTCGTCGTACATGGCGGCATTATAGGGTCGCCCTGCCTCTCGACGGAGCCTGCCTCCGTAGGGGCGATTCACGAATCGCCCTCCCTAAACCTCTCCACCTCTAGAGACCCTTGCACAACGCTCGCCGATGGTTGGGAAACGGGCGGAGCGGGGACGGTTCTTCCCTCTCCCCCTCTGGGGGAGATTTGAGAGAGGGCACGCGCCGCCAGGCGCGTCGGAGGCGTGGGGCCGGGAGGTCTTACCTCTTCTCCCCACGGGAGAAGATTGAGATGAGGGGCCCCCTCACAACCACCACAGGTCATCGAACCCCGCTGCTCTCGAGACGCCCGGCCCGTTCCCTTCAGGAAAGGGATTCCCTTTCGGCTCCGACCTTGAGCCGGTAGTGCCCTCGATACGACTCAGGCAGCAAGTCGGCGACACGCTGCATCATCATGTCGGCCAAGGACTGACGTTGCTCCCTGTCCAGTGTTCCTTCGATGACGGGGAGAGAAAACGGCGCACCAATGACGACCCGGATCACGGGGCGCTCCCAGAGGATGGTCCGCCACCGGAATTTATCCGTCCCTGTGACCGCGACGGGGAGAATCGGCGCGTTGGACCGCACGGCGAGCAGGGCGGCGCCGGGCCTGGCCCGCGCCATGCCCCCGCTCCGTGAGCGCGTGCCCTCGGGGAACATCCCCACGACGTGGTCGGTGGAGAGCAGGTCCAGGACCGCGCCGATCGTCTCGCGGTTGGCAAGGCCCGTCCGGTCGAGGGGTATGGCGCCGAAGTTCTTGGCCAGGAAGCCCGCCAGAGGATGGTCCGTGATCTCGGTCTTGGCGAGGTAGTGGGTCTTTCGGCCCACGGAGGCGGGCACCAGGCCGGTGTCGGAGTAGTGGAGGTGGTTCGAGATGACGATCAGAGGTCCATGGGGCGGCACGTTCTCCCTGCCGACCAACGTGAAGCGCGTCAACAGGCGGAAGACGAGCATGGTGAACCCGATCAGGAAGCCGTAGTGGAGGCGTTGGTAGAGTCGGATCATGGGCCCGCCGCGATCCGGCCCTCGGCAATGCGCACGATCTCGTCCACGACGTCCCCGACGCCGAGGCTCGTGGTGTCGATGCGGCAGGCGTCGGCGGCGGCGGTGAGGGGGGACAGGTCCCGGCCGCTGTCGAGGCCGTCGCGCCGGACGAGGTCGGCGAGTACGTCTTCATAGGACACGGACTCGCCTCGATCGCGGCGCTCCTCGAACCGGCGGCGGGCGCGCTCTTCCGGCGAGGCGTCCAGGTAGATCTTCAGCGGGGCGTCTGGCAGCACGACAGTGCCGATGTCCCGCCCCACCATCACCACCCGCCCTTCGTCGGCGAAACGACGCTGGAGCGCGACGAGCTCGCGGCGCACGCCGCCGACCGCCGACACCCGCGATACGGCGCGGTCGACTTCGGGCCGCGTGATTGCCTCGTTGAGATCACGGTCGCCCGCGTAGATCGTCGGCGGTGCCCCCTGTCCGGGCCCCGGCCTCAGGTCGAGGCCGGCCCCTCTCGTGAGGACTGCAAGCGCCTCGTCGTCTTCCGTGTCCACGCCCGCCTCCAGTGCCAGCACCGTCACCGCCCGGTACATGATGCCGGTATCGACAAAGCGGTAGCCCAGGCACTCGGCGAGCGCCCGCCCCACCGTCGTCTTTCCCACGGCCCCGGGGCCATCGACGGCGATGACGCCGACGGCGGCATGCTCTTGCGGCGAGTCCATGGGCGCCATTATAGGGAAGCCCTCGACCGGCACAGGGGGGCGCGATGGGCCCCTACCCTCTCTCCCCACAGAGACCGTTGGGTAACCGGCGCTGCCAGCAGCGAATCATCCCTGTAGAGGCGACCCTTGTGGTCGCCCGTCCCCTCCCCTGTAGGGGCGATTCGCGAATCGCCCGTTCCTATCCCCCGAACGACCTCACGGGGGCAGGCACTGCCCGTCGCCAGGCCCCTCTCTTCAATCAAGGCCGGCGGAGTAGCCACTTGCGCTTGCGTAGCGCTCTTGTTAATCCGATGATGCTTGCATGCCGGTGAAGCTCACCATACGAGGCGTCCCCAAGGCAGTCCACGACGAGCTCGCGGCACGCGCCGCCCTGCAGCGGAAATCCATGGAGGAATTCTTGCGCGGCGAGCTAGAGCGGATCGCGTCGAGGCCGTCCATCGACGCTTGGCTGCGGGACGTTCGTGCGGGCAAGGAAGCGGCGGGGGCCCGTATCCCGCCCTCGGCCATTCTCCGGGCCCGCGACGCCGACCGCGAATGACAACGGGTGTGGGCGTCGAACGCCGACAACCCCGATTCGCGGCGAGCGCGTATACTCTTAACGACCGTAACGAGCGCGCCGGTGAGCCCGGCCGCCGCCGCAACCCCTTCAGATCGACCGTTCAAGGAATCGCATGCGCATCTTTCGACCTCGCTCCTTCATCTCTATCGCCCTGCTCGGCGTTATCGCCGCGGTCACCGTGGGGGCCTGCAACGGGGGTTCCACCCCTTGCCGCAACGACGACCCTCTTGAGCCGGCTCCGGCCCAACGCGGCAACCAGATGTCGGTGCAGGCGCACAGCCTGACCCTGACGGATGAGATCTACTACCTCGCCGACAACGTCGCGTGGGTGATCCGGCAGCCCGACCCCGAGCGGACCATCGCCATCGTCGAAATCACGGCGCGTAACGACCGGTCGGACAAAGTGCGGGTCGAGGTCGGCCCCGACGCCTTCCGGCTGCTCGACGAGGACTCCAACGAATACGCTCCCATCAACCCGTTCGACTCGGACGGTGGCTTCGTGCAGCTTGCCCCGAACCCGCCCGCGACCCAGCCCTACTACTACTGCAGTCCCGCGCCCCCGCAGCAAGTGGAGTTCGTCTGGGGCCCGTTCGACCTCGAGCGCACCTTCGGCATCCGCGGACTGGCCCTCTTCGACGTTCCCCGGGGGCTAGAGTACTCGCAGCTTCGCTGGCGGGCGATCGAGGCGGTCTTCGTGCGTTTCCAGGGGGCGTTCGACGGGGCGAGCGAGCATCTAGGCCCGTGACTATGGCGCCCGGGTCGCGGTTGATAGTCGGGCGACACGGGCCGGCCGCGCGGTGCTGCTGGATTGGCTCGCTTGCCTAGCAACGTACGCTTGCTGCCTGTCGCGACGGTGGTGAGTGTGCTCGTCTTGCTCCTAGGGGCCTGCTCTCCGGCCATCGACCCCGAGGACTTGACCTCGACCGTGGAGGCCCGCGTGGCGACGGCACTGGCCTTGCAACCGACGGCGACGCCTCAGACGATAGCGATACCCCACTCGATGGCGATACCGTGGAGTAGGGGGCCATCGAACTGCCGCGACGGCGGCCCCTTAGACCCGTCCCCTACTCAGCGCAACGACCAGATGTCGGTGGAGGCCCACAGCCTGACCCTGACCGACGAGATCTACTACCTCGCCGATGACGTTTCTTACGTGGTCCGGCAGCCCGACCCCGAGCGGACGATCGCCGTCGTCGAGATCACCGCCCGCAACCATCGGAACTCCCACGTACGGCAGGGGCTCGGGCCAGACTCCTTCCGCCTGCTTGACGAGGAATCAAACACGTACCATCCCATTGACCCGTTCGACACCGAAGCGGGCTTCGTGCAGCTTGCCCCGGACCCGCCCGCGGCCCAGCCCTATTACTACTGCAACCCGGCGCCCCCGCGGGATGTTACGTTCATGTGGGGCCTCTTCGATTTGCCGGGGAGGGAAATCGGCGCCAGAGGCCTGGCCCTCTTCGACGTTCCCCATGGGCTGGAGTATTCTCAGCTTCGCTGGCTGGCGATCGAGCCGGTGTTCGTCCCGTTTGACGGCGCGTTCGACGGCACGAGCGAGCATCCAGGACGGTGACTATGGCGCCTGGGCCGCACGTCCGCACGGAAGCAAGGGGCGGCATCTGCCGCATCACCCTCGACCGTCCTGAATCAGGCAACCGCATCACCGAGCCGTTGGCGCTTGACCTCATCGAAGCCGTGCGCGGCGCCATTGAGGACGACGTCGTCTCCGTGGTCGTCATCGCGGGCTCGGGCGGCGTCTTCAGCCTGGGGGCCGACGCAACGCTGGCCGAGATCGGGCCCGAGAGCGCGGCGCGCCGTGGCGCCGCCGCCGCCGTGGGGAGGTTGGCGAAGCCGGTGATCGCCGCCATCAACGGCGACGCGGTCGGGCAGGGACTCGAGCTCGCCCTTGCCTGCGACCTGCGGGTGATGTCCGAGGAGGCGCGGCTGGCGCTCGACCAGGTCGCCAACGGCGAGCTTCCGTGGGACGGCGGCACCCAGCGCCTTCCGCGGCTCGTTCCCAGGAGCGTGGCAGCGGAGATGCTGCTCCTTGGCCGCGCCCTCACCGCCGAGGAGGCGGTGAAGTTCGGCCTCGTCTCTCAAGTCGCGCCTGCCGCCGACGTCGAAGCGCGGGCGATGGACCTCGCCGAGCGGCTGGCCAACGCGGCCCCGATCGCCAACGCCTACGCCAAGGAAGCCATTCTCGCGGGGATGGACCTACCCCTCGACCAAGCGCTGCGCCTCGAAGCCGATCTCGCGGTCCTCCTGCACGCCTCCCGCGACCGGGACGAGGGCATCCGCGCCTTTCTCGAAAAGCGGCCCCCGAGCTTCACCGGCGAATAGTCATGGCGTTCGAGACGGTAGTCTTGGAACTCGACGGTCCCGTGGCCCGGCTCACGCTCAACCGGCCCCGCGTCCTCAACGCCTACAACATCCAGATGCGCGACGAGCTCTACCAGGCCCTCGGCCTGCTGGAGCAGAACGCTGAAATCCGGGCCGCCGTCGTGCGGGGCGCGGGCGAGCGGGCCTTCTGCGCCGGCGCCGACCTCACCGAGTTCGGCTCCGCACCCTCGCAGTTCATCGCCCGGCAAGTGCGCTTCGAGCGCGACGTTTGGGCGCGGCTTTTCGGCCTGCGCACGCCGCTCGTGGCCGCCGTCCGGGGCTTCTGTTTTGGGTCGGGCCTGGAGATCGCCCTCGGCTGCGACCTCATCCTCGCTGCGCCCGACGCCAAGTTCGGCCTGCCCGAGACGAACCTGGGCATGATCCCCGCCGCCGGCGGCACGCAGACCATGCCGAGGGCGGTGGGAACCGCTCGGGGCCTCGATGCGCTCCTCACCGGCCGCACGATCGAGGCTGAGGAGGCCGCCGCCATCGGGCTCGTCAACACCGTCGAGCCCGCTGCGTCGCTGTTCGACAGAGCCGAAACGGCCGCCCGCTCGCTGGCCGCCCTCGACGCGGAGGCCGTTCGCGCCGCGAAGACCGCGCTCGCCCAAGCCGCCGACACCGGCCTTGCCGAAGGGCTTGCCTCCGAGGCGCGCTTGGCCTCGCGCGTAGCCTTCGGCCGGTAACCTTGGTCTCCTTCCGTCCGCCCCATACACCAAGAGCACGCCGCTGGCTATAATGCTTCGGGCGTGCGCGGCGCGCCCCCGCTGGGCGAGGAGGCTCTATGAACACGACCGAATTTCTCATGGTGACCGCGGCCGTTGCGCCGGACCGGGCCGCCATCGTCTTCGAAGACGCTACGGAGACCTACGAGGAGCTCCAAGCGCGCTCGTCGAAGTTGGCCAACGCGCTGACCGATATGGGGATCCAAAAGGGCGACAAGATCGCGATGATGGAGGTCAACAGCCCCAACCTCATTGAGACCTACTTCGCCTGCGCCAAGATCGGCGCGATCTTCGTCCCGCTTAACTTCCGGGCCCGTCCCGACGAGGTCGCGTATATGTTGCAGGACTCCGAGGCGGTCGGGGTCGTCGCGGGTGAGCGCTACATCCCGTTAGTGGACGAGATACGCGGCGAGGCCCCGGGCGTCAGGCACTTCGTCTCGCTAGGCGCGGCTCCGGAAGGCTGGTCGAGCTTCGCCGACATCCTCGCCGCCGGCGACGACGAAGACCCCTTCACCGAGATCGACGACCCCGACCTCACGATCCTGATGTTCACCGCGGGCACCACGGGCCGGCCCAAGGGCGTGATGCTCGCTCACAAGAACTTCTCCGAGTATGTGCTGAACAACGTCTCGCCCGTCGACCTTGAGGTGGAGGAGAAGAACATCCTCACCGTGCCCATGTACCACATCGCCGGCATCCAGGCGGTGATGGCGGCGGTCTACGGAGGCCGGACGCTGGTGCTCCAGCGTCAGTTCGACCCCGAGGAATGGATGCAGCTCGTGCAGCAGCACGACGTCGACCGGGCCATGATGGTGCCCACCATGATCAAGCAGCTCATGGACCACGAGAAGTTCGAGGACTACAACCTCACCAGCCTCCAGGTCATCACCTACGGCGCGGCCCCCATGCCCTTAGAGGTAATCAAGCGCGCCATCGAGCAGTTCCCCGGCACGCACTTCATCAACGCCTTCGGCCAGACGGAATCGGCGGCGACGATCACCATGCTCGGCCCCGAAGACCACATCATTGAGGGCACCGAGGAGGAGAAAGAAGTCAAGCTGAAGCGGCTGGGGTCGATCGGCAAGCCGCTTCCCGACGTCGAGGTCTGCATCATGGACGAGGACGGCTCGCTGCTGTCCGCCGGCGACGTGGGCGAGATCGTCGCCCGCGGCGAGCGCATCATGAAGGGCTACTGGAAACAGGAAGACGCCACCAGCGCCACGATCGACCGGGAGGGCTGGTTGCACACCGGGGACCTCGGCTACGCCGACGAAGCCGGCTACATCTTCCTCGCCGGCCGGGCCAAGGACATTATCAAGCGCGGCGGGGAGATGATCTCTCCCGAAGAGATCGAGAACATCATCCTCTCCCACCCCAAGATCGAGGACGTGGCGATCATCGGGGTGCCCGATCAGGAGTGGGGCGAGCGCGTCCGGGCGGTGGTGGTTCCCGCCAACGACGGCGACAAGCCGTCGCTCGACGAGATCGCCGACCTTGTGCGCTCCCGGACCGCCAGTTTCAAGAAGCCGGAGTCGGTGGTCTTCATCGACGAGCTGCCCCGGAACCCCATGGGCAAGATCCTCAAGCGGGTCCTGCGGGAGCAGTTCCCCGAGCCGATCACCTCGTAGGCGGACCCGCCGGGCTTGGTCTAGTTTGCGGACTCGCGGGCGTACACCCCTGCAAGTTGCTTGTCGAACGTGATGAGCGGCAGCGCCATCGCTCGCGCGACGTGCAAGTAGGCGGCGTCGTAGGTGCTCAGGCCGGTATCGAGCGCTTCCTTCAGAACCTGGGCGTGGTTGACCTGGATCCACGTGAACCGGAGGCGCAGGCCAAGCTCAAACGCGAGCACGATGCGTTCGCGCTGCTCCGGGTACCGGCGCGCCTTCTTGCGGGCAACGCTGGCGAGTTCGTAGCTGAGTAGGGGCGGGGCGTACAGCTCGTGCCCGTCGATCAGGGCCAGCGCCTCGGCCGCCTCTTCTTCGTCGAAGACGAGGGCGGCGAGGACCGATGCGTCGATGACCCTACCGGGCATCCCGGTCTTCGCGGATAAGGCGCGTGGAATCGGAGCCCGTGCGTAAGTCGAGGCTCCGCGCCATGCGGTGCACGTCCGACGCGTTCATGCCCGTGTGGTACACAGCCGGCGTCTCCATGATGGCCCCGCCGTATTCCAACGATTCTTCGAGGATCGTCATGAGCTCCCCCTGCATCGACCGGTGGTTCCGCTTGGCGCGTTCGCGCAGCCGCTCTACCAGTGACGCGGGCACATTCTTGATCGATAGGTTGATGGATGCATCCATATTAGAACCATTATAACACCACAAGCAACCCAATATAATTCCTTTATGGCACCGATTCACATCCCATCCCACTCCGCCTTGGGAGCGCGGCTCATGAGGCCTTTGACGGCGCGTTCGGGCTCCAGGCCTTCGAACATGACGCGGTAGGCGTAGCTCGCGATCGGCATCTCGACCCCGAGCTCCTCCGCCATCCGCAGCGCCGCCACGGTGGTGTCCACCCCCTCGGCGACGTTGCGCATCCCTTCGAGGATGACCTTCAGCGGTCTGCCCTTCGCAAGCTGCTCGCCGACGAAATAGTTGCGGCTCAGACGGCTGGAGCTGGTGGTGATGAGGTCGCCGAGTCCGGCGAGTCCGGCGAAGGTCATCGGACGAGCCCCCGCCGCCACGCCCAGACGGGTGATCTCGGCGAGGCCGCGCGTCACCAGCCCGGCCTTGGCGTTGTCTCCGAATCCCAGCCCGTCGCTCATCCCGGCGCCGATCGCGACGATGTTCTTGAGCGCGCCCCCGAGTTCGACCCCTACCACGTCGGTGTTGGTATAGGCGCGGAAGCGCGGCGACATGAGCAGGGATACGGTCTGCTCCGCGACACCCTCGTCCGTGGCGGCGATGACGGTCGACGCCGGATGACCGTCGAGTATCTCTCCCGCCAGGTTCGGACCGGAAAGCACGGCGATGCGCCCCGCCGCCGCGGGAATCTCTTCCTCGATCACCTCGCTCATCCGCTTCGACGTTTCTCGCTCGAGCCCCTTCGTCGCGCTGACGACGATCGTGTCCGGTCCCACCGCGTCCGCTACCGCGCGGGCGTTCGTCCGCATCGATGCCGATGGCACCGCGACGATCAAGAATTCGGCGCCGGCGAGGTCGCCGGCGTCGGCCGTCGCTCGCATGGCGGCCGGGAGCTCGTGGCCGGGGAGGCGCGCCTCGTTGCAGCGCGCGCCGTTAATCCGGTCGGCCTCGTCTTGGGAGCGCGCCCAGAGGGCCACCTCGGCTCCCTTATGGGCCAGCAGGATGCCGAGGGTCGTTCCCCACGTCGTCGTGCCGGCGATCCCGACCCTCACGCCTCGTTCCCTTCTGGGACGCGGTGCTCCGGCGGGTCGCCAATCCGCCGCTCGGTGCCCTTCAGCAGCCGCGCGATGTTGTCGTGGTGCTGCGCCCAGATCAGCGATCCGGCAATGGCCGCATAGGCGAAGTACTCCCACGGCTCGTCCCCTTGGAGCGAGGCCGCCAACATCATGAAGATCGCGGCGGCGGTCCCCAGAAGCGACGCCAGCGACACATACCGGAACGCCAGCACGATGATCAGGCCGAAGCCGAGCGCCGCCGCGCCCCACACCGGCGCCATGACGAAGAGCGCTCCCAATCCCGTGCTCACGCCACGCCCGCCGGAGAAGCGGATGAAGACCGACCAATTGTGTCCCACCAGCGCCGCGAACGCCGCCGCCGCTTCCGCCCACACCGCGTCGCCCATCGTTTTGACGAGTACGATCGCGATGATTCCCTTGGCCGCGTCGAAGGCGAACACCAGCACCGCCGACGGCACCCCGACCAGCCGCAGCACGTTCGACGCGCCGATCTTGCCGCTGCCGTATTCCCGGATGTCCACGCCCTTGACGGCGTATACCAAGAACAGCCCCAGTGGGATTGCCCCAATCAGGTAGCTGAGGACGATGGCGAGGACGTTACCGAACATCGGATTCCGCGCGGGCACGGAAGACGAACTTCAACGGCGTCCCCGTGAACCCGAACACCTCCCGGATGCGGTTCTCAAGATAGCGATGATACGAGAAATGCACCAACTTCGCGTCGTTGACAAAGAAGACGAACGTCGGCGGGCTCACGCCGGACTGCGTCGCGTACAGAATATGGAGCCGCTTGCGTCCGACCAAGCGGGGCAGGTGCTCCCCCGCCGCCCGGTCGACGATCTTGTTCAGGTCGGCCGTCCCGACCCTCATCCGGCGCTGCTCGTGGACTTCGAGCACCGCCCGCAGCAGCTTCGCCAGACCTTCCTCCCGCATCGCCGAGATGAACACCAGCGGCAGATAGTTGGCGAACTTGAAGCGGCGCCGCACGATCCCTTCAGCCTCGTCCTGGTCGATTTCCAGGTCCCGCGCGAGGTCCCACTTGTTCACCGCGAGCACCACGCCCTTGAACGCGTCCAGCGCGAAGCCCGCGATGTGGGCGTCCTGCACGGCCTCCAGCTCCGACACGTCGAGCAGCAGCACCGCCACGTCGGCCCGCTCCACCGCGCGCAGCGCCCGGATCACGCTGAAGCGCTCCACGCCACGTCCGACCCGTCCCCGCTTCCGCACGCCGGCGGTGTCGATCACCGTGATCGGCTGCCCGCGGTACTCGATCACCGTGTCCACGGCATCCCGCGTCGTGCCTGGGATGTCGCTGACGATGGCTCGCTCCTCGCCGATCAAGGCATTGAGCAGGCTCGACTTTCCCGTATTGGGCCGCCCCACGATCGCCAGTCCCACGCCCTCCACCGGCGGCGGCGATGACGCCTCCGGCAGCCCATCGAGCACGGTGTCCAACAGGTCTCCGATTCCCTGGTTGTGATGGGCGCTGACCGGTAGCGGCTCGCCCAGCCCAAGCCGGTAGAACTCCGGCGTCTGGAACTCTCGTTTCCCCGAGTCGACCTTGTTCACGCCGAGGGCGACCGGCTTGCCGCACTTTCGCAGTACCTCGGCCACATCCTCGTCGGCAGGCGTGATCCCCGTGGTCACGTCGGTGAGGAAGATCACCGCGTCCGCCTCGTCGATGGCCGCGTGGACCTGCGCCCGTATCGCCCGGCCAATCGAGGCCGCCGGGTTCGCCTCCAGGCCGCCGGTGTCCACCAGCACGAAGGCCCGGTCGTCCCAGTCCACCGAGGCGAAGAGGCGGTCGCGGGTCGTGCCCGGCTCGTCGGCGGTGATCGCGATGCGTTCCCCCGCGATCCGGTTGAAGAGCGTCGACTTCCCCACGTTCGGCCGTCCGACGATCACCACGATGGGCGGGGCGGCTGTGGAGGACGTGTCGTTGGGTGGCGGCATGGGACCCGGCCCTCGGGAGGGTCAGCCCCCGTAGATCTCCAGCAGCACGGCCTTCTGCCCGTGCAAGCGGTTCTCCGCCTGTTCGAAGACCACCGACTTCGGATGGTCGAGCAGGCCCGGCGTGACCTCTTCGCCCGGGTGGGCCGGCAGTGGGTGCATGAAGATGGCGTCGCCCGCCGCGAGGTCGAGCAGCTCCGGCGTCACCCGGTACGGCTCGAAGACGGCGCGGCGTTGCTTCGCTTCGTCCTCCTGGCCCATGCTGGTCCAGACGTCCGTGTACACGACATCGGCGCCGGACACCGCCTCCCGCGGGTCTTCCAGCAGCTCCACCGGGGTTTCCGTCTCCGCGCCGGCCCAATTCGCCGCCGCCACCGTCGCCGCCGGCAGCTCGTAGCCCTTCGGCGAGGCCGCCCGGAAACGCGCCCCGCACATCGCCGAAGCCAGCGCCAGGCTTACCGCCACGTTGTTGCCGTCGCCGACATAGGCGATGGTCAACCCCTCGACGCCGCCCTTCTTCTCGCGGGCGGTCAGCAGATCCGCGACCGCCTGACAGGGGTGCTCTCCATCCGAAAGCCCATTGATCACGGGGACCCGCGCGTGCCGGGCCAGCGCCTCGACGACGTCGTGCCCGAACGTCCGCGCCACGATGCCGTCGACCAAGCGCCCCAGCACCTTCGCCACATCCTCGACCGGCTCCCGCTTCCCGAGGCCCACCTCGTCTGGGGAAAGATAGAGCGGGTGGCCACCCATCTGATGCACCGCCAAATCGAAGCTCACCCGCGTCCGCAGCGACGGCTTTTGGAAGAGAAGCGCGATGCTCTTGCCCTCCAACGGCCGGGGGCCGGCGGACGCACCCGCCGCCTTCAGCGCGATGCCGCTCTCCAGAATGCGCAGCAGACGCTCCGCGCCGAGGTCTTGAATGGAAACAACGTCGAGCTTATTCATCGGAGCAGCGGACGGGCCGCGCCATGCGGCGCCGGAAGAAAACGGGGTGAATGGAGCTTTGCCAGTATAGCACCCGAAGCGTGAGGCCCTTCCGTCTCCTTGGCCGTTAAGTGCGCTACACTCCCCCGTGCAACCAAGGAGTAAACCCCGATGTGCGGCATCATCGGCTACGCCGGCTCCCGGCCCGCCTTCCCCACCGTGATCGACTCGTTGAGGCGGCTCGAATACCGCGGCTACGACAGCGCCGGCGTCGCCGTCCTTAACGGAGGCGGCCCCCTCCACATCCGCAAGACGGCGGGGAAGATCGCCGACCTCCCCCTCGACGGCCTCGGCGACGCCGGCGCCACCGCCATCGCCCACACCCGGTGGGCCACCCACGGCAGGCCCACGCTCCAGAACGCCCATCCCCACACCGACGGCGCGGGCAACGTCGCCGTCGTCCACAACGGCATCGTCGAGAACTACGAGGCGCTTCGCGCCGACCTCCTCCGCGAAGGACGCGTCTTCCGCTCCGAGACCGACACCGAGGTCATACCCCTCCTCATCGAGCGCTTCCTCGAACGGGGCGCATCCCTGGAGGAGGCCGTGCGCGAGGCCGCCAAGCTCCTTCAGGGCGGCCACGCCATCGCCGTCATCGGCGCCGGCGCCCCCGGCGCCGTCATCGGCCTCCGCATCGGCCACGCCGGCGGCCTGGTCGTCGGACGCGGCGGCGGCGAGAGCTTCCTCGCCAGCGACCTCCCCGCCATCGCCGGCGTCGTCGACCGCGTCGCCTACCTCGCCGACGGCGAGATGGCCGTCGTCACCCCCGAAGGCGCCGCCTGCACCGACCTCGAAGGCCGCCCCATCGAGAAGGAATGGCGGATAGGGCGCCACAATCCCGCCGCCGCGGCCAAGGGCCCCCACAAGCACTTCATGCTCAAGGAGATCATGGAGCAGCCCGAGTCCTTGGCCAGCGCCATGCGCGATCGAGTCGACTTCAACGAGGTGCGCCTGGACCTCCCCGGCTTCCCCTTCGACGCCGCCCGCGTCCGCGCCTTCGACCGCGTCGTGCTCCTCGGCATGGGCACCAGCTACCACGCCGCGCAGGTCGGCCGCTTGATGATCGAACACCTGGCCCGCCTGCCCGCCGAGGCGGAGCACTCCAGTGAGTTCCGCTATCGCGAGCCCGTCCTGACGCCGGACACGCTCGTCGTCACCATCGTCCAGTCCGGCGAGACCGCCGACAGCCTCGTGGCCATGCAGGAGGCGTCCCGGCGCGGAGCGGCGCAGATCGCCGTCACCAACGTCGCCGGGTCGGAGGCCGCCCGCCTCGCCGACTACGCCCTCCTCCTCAACGCCGGCCCCGAAATCGCCGTCGCCTCGACCAAGACCTTCACCGGCTCGCTGCTCTGCCTCTACCTACTCGCCCTGCGGCTAGGTGAGCTGCGCGGCGCGCTCGACGCGGACGTCGTCGCCGAGTCCATCCATGCCCTCGCCCGCCTGCCCGAGCAGGTCGGCCGCTCGCTTGCCGCCGCCGGCCTCGACGACGTTGCGCGCACCTATGCCCACGCCAAGGACTTCCTGTTCCTGGGGCGCGGCCCGCTCTATCCCATCGCCCTGGAGGGCGCGCTCAAGCTCAAGGAGGTCAGCTACATCCACGCCGAGGGCTGCCAGGCCGGCGAGATGAAGCACGGCCCCATCGCCCTCATCGACGAGGAGATGCCCGTGTTGGCCCTGGCCGTCCGCGAGCCGCCGAACGGCCCCGGCCGCCCCCGCAATGGCCGCCTCCACGACAAGATGCTGGGGAACATCGAGGAGGTCCGCGCCCGGGGAGGCCGCGTGATCGTCCTGGCCGCGGAGGGCGATGATCGCACCGCCGCAAAGGCCGACCACGCGATCTCGGTTCCCGAGGCCCCCGCCCTGCTCGCGCCCATCCTCGCGGCGGCCCCGCTGCAGTTGCTCGCCTACCGCATCGCGGTGCGCCGGGGCTGCGACGTCGACCAGCCCCGCAACCTCGCCAAGACCGTCACCGTTGAATAAGTCGCGGCGGGCGACTACTATACACGGCGCTCGAAGCGCAAAGACGAGGCGCGGCGCGCCCGGGTCGGACATTCCGGGTAACGCCGCGCTTCAACCGGTTTGGCCCACTTCGCCGGCCGAGGAGGCAGCATGGTCCAGGAGAACATCAAGAAGTTCGGCATCTACTTCAACGCGCAGGATATGAAGGTCGTCCGCATCAACTCGCCCTACTGGTTCCCCCCGGAGCCGGATTGGGTGATGGTCACCAACGAGGTGAACGCGACCCTGCTCAGCATCCGCGAGATGATCGGTGAGAAGAAGCTCGTGGACAACCCCGACGAAGTCACCTGGGGCTCGATACCCCTCCTGGACTAAGCGCCGGGCCGGTTCCGACAGACGCGCCCATCCGGCGCGGCACCCGCAGAGGAGGCATCTATGGGAGGGCTCACGCGTAAGGCGGCGATCGCCGGCGTCTTCGAGCATCCAAGCCGAAAAGACCCCACCGTTTCCGAAAACGCCATCCAAGCGTTGAGCGCCAAGCGCGCGCTCGAAGATGCTGGCTTGGACATCAAGGACGTGGACGGCCTCATGTCCCCCGTGGGCATGGGACTCCTGCAGGTCGCCGAGTACATGGGGCTCAACCCCGACCTCGTCGACAGCACTCAGGTCGGCGGCTCTTCCTATCAGCTGCACGTCGCCCGCGCCACCGCGGCCATCGCTGCCGGCCAGGCCAACTGCATCGTCGTCACCTACGGCAGCATCGCCCGCTCCAGCGCCCGCGCCATCGGAACCGGCGGTCGCAACATGGCCAACCCCAACCCCATCGAGAGCTTCGAGGTGCCCTACGGCGGCATCCTCGCCGGCATGTACGCCATGGTGAAGAACCGCCACATGCACGAGTTCGGCACCAAGGACGAGCAGTTCGCCAACATCTCCGTCATCACCCGCCGCCACGCCGGCTTGAACCCCGACGCGATGTTCCGCGACCCCATCACCATCGACGACGTCCTCAGCTCGCGCATCATCGCCTACCCGCTGCATCTCCTCGAGTGCTGCATCGTCAGCGATGGCGGCGGCGCGGTCGTCGTCGTCAGCCCAGAGCTGGCCCGCTCCATCAAGAAGAAGCCCGTCTGGGTGCTCGGCGAGGGCGAGGGCTACGCCCACCTCGCCAACGGTAAGCGCGACTGGGTCACCACCGGCGCGGCGCAGTCGGGCAAGACCGCCTTCGCGCAGGCCGGCGTCACCCACGACGACATCGACCACGCCATGATCTACGACTCCTTCACCATCACCGTCCTCACCGCCCTCGAAGACCTCGGCTTCTGCGCCAAGGGCGAGGGCGGCGCATTCGTCGAGGGCAACCGCCTCGCCATCGACGGCGACATGCCCATGAACACCGATGGCGGCGGCCTCTCCTCCAACCACCCCGGCATGCGCGGCCTCTTCCTCATCATCGAGGCGGTCAAGCAGTTGCGGCAGGACTACGCGGGCACGGAGCGCCAGGTTCCCGGCGACCCCAAGATCTCCATCGCCCACGGCACCGGCGGCATGCTCGGCTCGCGCCACGCCTCCGAGACCCTGATCCTGGGAGTCTAATCATGACCACCGATTACCTGAAACCGATACCGACCGCCGATACGGACTCCAAGCCGTTCTGGGACGGCTGCAAGAACCACGAGCTCCTCATCCCCAGGTGCAGCGAAAGCGAATGCGACGTGAGCTTCTTCCCGCCCCAGAGCGTCTGCCCCATCTGCTGGAAGCGTGACAAAGTCACCTTCGAGAAGGCCCCGGGCACCGGCGAGATCTACACCTTCTCCGTCGTCAACCAGAACAAGTCCCGCGCCTGGGCCGACGACGTCCCCTACGCCATCGGCTACATTACCCTCGACGGTCCCGGCGTCCAGATCTTTAGCAACATCGTCAACGTCGACGACCCCTTCAAGCTCAAGATCGGCCAGAAGGTCAAAGTCACCTTCCGCGACATCAACGACGACGTCTCCATCCCCCTCTTCGAACCGGCCTAACGCCCCCGCCGGCGGGCCAACGGAGGCGGCTGAGGGAGCGAAGTGAAAGACGGCGCCCGCAAGGGCTTCGCCGACCGCGTCAGCTTCGGCTGCGGCTGCGCCCTCGCCATCGTCCTCGCCGCCATCGGCGCCGGCATCCTCGTCTACCTCGGCACCTCCTCCCCGTAACGGCCGCCTCTTAAACCTCCCTCCCTCTGGCGCCCCTTAAACCTCCCTCCCTTTGGGAGGGACTGAGGGCGGGCCGGGCCGGGCGGGTGCAGCGGGGTGGTCTCCCCTCTCCCCCTCTGGGGGAGACTGAGAGAGGGCACGCGCCGCAGGCGAGTCGGAGGGGCCGGGCGCGGGGGTTTCCCCTCTTCTCCCCCCGGGAGAAGATTGAGATGAGGGGCCCCGCGCCAACCGCCAACGGTGCCCCTGTAGGGGCGACCCTTGTGGTCGCCCGTCCCCTAGCCGCCCGCTAATCCAGATCGAGACTCGTCAGCCCAGCCACCGCAGCCCCATGCTCCGTCACCGCCAATGCGTTGACGAAACGGATGTCCGCCGTGACCAAAGTCGCTCCCAACCGGTGCGCCAAGGCAAGATAGACGCAGTCATAGACGGGCCGGTCCAGAGCAAGAGACAGACGGACCGCGTCGGGGCCTACCTCGTCGTCGCGCATCCATCGGACCGCCATCTCTGGAATGGCGGCGGCCAACGCGCCCGCATGGCTTCGCTCCAACTCGCCCATGCGGACTTTGCGCCAGAGCGCATTGCCGACCTCCGACGCCATCAGCCCCGGGGCGAAGAGCTCGTGGCTGCCGTCGAGCAAACGTTCCGCCGCGGCGGAGTCTTCTTCTTCCACCAGCCACTTGACGGCGACGCTGGCGTCCACCACCAACCGCATCAGGCAGGCCCATGCCCGCTATCGCGGTCTTCCCGGATTAGGACCTCCGCAGGAGTCTGACGAACGTGGTCGGTCCTTCCGCGCAGGCGTTTCGCCAAAGCCGCGAACGACCGCGTCTTCTCCGCCATCCCGTCCTCGGCGGCCTGCTCAAGGATGTGCCGGGCCTCGCTCTCCAAGGAGCGGTTGTTGTCGGCGGCGCGGCGCTTGAGCCGTCCCACGACGTCATCATCCAACCGCCGTACGTAGACCGTCCCCATCGCAAACCCTCAGGCAACTGCTAACATTATGCTAGCACATACCAAGGCGTCAGTCCCCCCCTCTTCTCCCACGGGAGAAGATTGAGATGAGGGGCCCCGCGCCAACCGCCAACGGCCCCCTGTAGAGGCGATTCGCGAATCGCCCGTCCCCACCGGCCACCCTCGTGGTCAGCCCTCCCGCTCCGCGCCGCCACCCCGCAGCGCACTCTCGTACCCCCGCTGCCACGCCAGGTCGCGGCGCACCGACGACACCTCCGCGTGCAGCGCCCCCAGCATCTCGTGCGTCGCCTGCTCCAGCGCCACCAGCCGCTCGATCAGCGCCTCCAACTTCTCGATGCGGTCGCTGTCCTCCGCGCTGAGCCGCACGTACGACGTCGACCCCTCCTGACTGCGCCGCGCGAGCTGGACCCCGGCCCCGCCCGCCGCCGCTCCGCCCAGCGCCGACCCCAGGTTGATAAGCACGTCCGTGAGCATCGCCTAGCCTCCAATCCCCGCGCGCTGCAAGATGCGCGGCAACGTCCGCGATGGCGCGTCGGGCCGGACGCGCAGTGTGTTATCCCGCTGCCGGTACTCCGTCTCCACCACGTGGAACGTCCGCAGCCCATCGAGCGTCACCCTGTCCAGATCGACCGCCGCCGGCACCAAGTCGTCGAAGCGGAGCACGTCCCCGGCCCGCACCCGCCACAGCGGGCTCTCCGCCCGATCCACGTCCGCCACGAACCCCCGCAGCGTGAAGCCGCCGAACTGCCGCGGCCGGGCCGACGCCGTCAGCCGCGCGTCCCGCACCCGCGACGCCGCAGCCGGCGCAACCTCCCGCGCCAGCCGCACCGCTCCCGCCCGGCGGCCGTACCGCCGCCGCGCCTCCTCGTCGCCGGCCAGGCTCGTCAACGTCGACGCCCCATCCGCGAGATAGTCCGCGTACACGTCGGACACGTAGTCCGACAGCGAGAGATGGAACCGCCACCCCGGTGCGAGGTCGCCCACCGACGCCCGCCACGTCACCGACCCCAGGTCGCGCGCCGCCAGATGCGCCTTCCGCTCGTCCCAGATCGCCGCGTACCACGGCGCGCCGTCCGACCCCGACCACGAGGCCGCCGCCATCACCGCCTCCTGGCCCGTCTCATTCCGGCCGAATGTTAGCGGCTCCTGTGGCCCGGCGACGGCCGCCGCCGGCCGTCCGATGTGCGACAGGTCGCGGTCGATCTGCGACGCGGGCAGCCTCGCCAAAACGTCCTTGAACACATCGTCCGCCCGCACCGCGCTCGCGTAGGTGATCCGGCGCGGCGGGTCGAACGAGTAGTCCAGGTGCGGGAAGTCACCGAGGTTCGCCCAGAACCCCGCGAACCGGACCTCGACGCCACCCTCGCCGAGCGTCGTGTCCTCCTTCCGGCCTTCCCAGATCAGCCGCGCCCCCTCGTACACGCCCAGCCGGAACCCGAACCGGTCGGTGATCCACGACGTCCACGCCCGCGCCCGGTCCATCGCCAACACGACCGTGCACGACGCGAAGCCTCCGTGCAGCGCCGTCGAGAACCGCACGTCGCTCGCCGCCGAGGTCAGGTCTTCCAGCACCGTCGAGCTCGTCGGCCCGTCGAACAGAAGCAGCGTGAGTGATGGTCGATTAGGCAACGTCCCAGTACCTCGGTGTGTAGGATCCGCTGAAGCCGAACGTCACGTTCGGCGCGTCGTCCCGGAGCACGTAGATACGCGTGCCCCGCGGCGACAATTCGGGCGGACCTCCCACGTAGTCGGCGACCCGCCGCACGTTGTCGCTGCCGTCGAGCAGATAAACCTGTCCCCGCGCGCTGCGCGCGTCGAGCAGGATCCGGTCGTCCGCACCCGCTCCCGCGACGATCGCTACGCACTCGTCCGCCGGTAGCAGGAACACGTAGTCGAGGTCCCAAGTCGCGGACGACCGCTGCACCGGGCTCCATGCATCCCGGAGGCCGGCCGTCACCCCCAGCTCCCGCACCGCGAAGGCGCTCCCTTGGTCCGGCTGAGGGAACGGCGGCAGCCGAAGCTCCCCAAGGTCGAGAAGCTGGAAGGTGTCCAGCGCATCGGGGCCGACGTACGACGCCGGCGACTTGGCCGCCGCGCCGAACTTCCACCCCACGCCGAAGCCCATCGACCCCGCCGCCGGCTCGCTGAACCGCGCCGCGCCGGTGCGTACCCGCGCCAGCACCCGGAACAGCCCCTGAGGAAACGACGCGCCCAGATCGAAGGCGAATGTCCAGAGATCGCCCGAGGGGTGCTGGCCCGCGCCCAGGCCCCGCGTCAGCGTGAACCGCCGGACGGTCCCTCCGCTCGCTGAGGCTTCGGCAACTTCGGAGCCGGCATACGTCCAGCGGCGCTCGTCTCCGACTTGGTCCTCGCGGTCAACCGACTCCCCCTGACGCCACAGCGTATCGCCTCGCCGCGCGCCCGAGCGCGTTCCCACGAACGTCTTCTTCTCGCCCGTGGCTCCCGAGGGCGTCAGCTTCACCGCCGCCGGCGCCCGCACGTCGCCCCGGACCCCGGGCGTGTCAACGTAGTTCGGAGAAGACGCCGCCGGATCGTTCGTCAGCGCCGCCGCCCCCAGCTGCACGGCCGCCGACTCCGCGAACGGCGCGCACACCAGCTCCAGCCGCGCATCTTCGATCCGCGTATTCAGCCCGAGGAACGTCCGCGACCACAACGTCTCCGGGTACACCAGCCGCCCGCTCAGCACCCGGAGGACGAAGTCGTTCGTCGCCCCGTCCCAGCGCAGCGTCAGCTTGACGGGGCTCCCGAAGCCGCTCGTCTCCCGCTCCCGCGCCCGTTCCAGCAACTCCTGGACCTGCCGCACCGCCGCGATCAGATCGTCCTTCGACGCCGCCACAATCTGCAGCCGCACCACAACCTGCCGGTTCCCGAAGCGCTCCTCGATCAGCCGCTCACCGCCCGACGCCGCCCCGCCGCCGAACACCCGCCGCGCCGTCGGCGGCCCGTGCAGCACCCCGTTCGGCAGAACCCGGTAGTGGACGCCGCCGGCCAAGTCCGCCACCGCCGTCCCATCGCTCAACTCGACCTTGTACGCCATGACTCCATCACCTCCTTGAATCTCCCCCCTCTGCGGCCATCCTCAAACCCCCCTCCCTCTGGGAGGGACTGAGGGCGGGCCGCGGAGCGCAGCGAACGCACGTGCTCCCCCTATCTCGCTGGGAGAGGGTTAGGGTGAGGGCGGGGCGCGGGGAGGGGCGCGCCACGTCAAACGAAGCGCGCCGCCTGCATGCCCCTTAGCCCGCTGTGTCTGTCCGGAAGCGCCGGGCCTCGTCGATCGCCGCCGCCACGCTCGCCTCCACACGCTCCGCGATCACCGCCAGCGCCTCCTCCGTCACCAGCCCGCTCACGTTGATCGTCACCTGCACCGCGGGCACGCCCGTCCCGACTCGTTCAGATAGCGCCTCTTCTGCGTTGGCCATCAATGCCTCCTATACGAATGCCCCAACATCGACGCCGCCCTCGACCGCGAACTCCGCCCGGAAGCGCGCCTCCCGCGACGCCGGCGCGTCGACCTCCAGCCGCGCACACCACGCCGTTCCCGAGTACCGCACCGCACCGGAGGCGCCGCCCGCGGGGCCGAACTCGAACGACACCGCCTCCCCCTTCGACCGCACCATCCCCAGCACCGGCGCCGACCCGGTGAGCGGCGTGTCGTCCCAATCGCCCTCGACGACGAACCGCACCGCCTCCTCGCCCCGCGCGAATGCCGGCCCCTGCGTCAGCGACGTCACATCCAGCACGGGCGCCGCGCCCGGCAGCCCCCGCACCCCCGCCACCGACGCCGAAATATCCCGCACCACCCCGCCGCCATCCCCAATCCGAAACACCGCCCCCTGCCCATGCGCCTTGCCCATGAAGAAACTCCTTCCGTCTTCTGCAGGGGCGCTTCGCGAAGCGCCCGTCCCCCCTCAACCGGAGTCGTGACGCAAACAACCCCCTCTGGGAGAGCACCCCTTAAACCTCCCTGGGAGGGACTGAGGGCGGGTAGGGGCGGGGCGTGGAGGTCCCTTCTTTCCTCTTCTCCCGTGGGGAGAAGATTGAGATGAGGGGCCCCCTGCCAACCGCCAACGGCCCTCGCAACCCACCAGCCTCGCGAGCCTTCGCTCCCTCCGCCCTTGCCCCGCCGCCGGCCGGCGTTATCCTTTGTGACAACGCAAGAACCGACGGAGATCGCCCGTGGCCAGGACCACCATTACCTTCTCCCTCCCCGCTGAACTGTCCGCCCGCCTCGACCAGGCCGTGCGGCAAGAAGGGCGCACCCGCAGCGCGCTCCTCCGCGACGCTCTCCTTCGCTACATCGAAGAATCCGAGTGGCAGCGCGTCCTCGACTACGGTGAGCTGCACGCTAGGGAGCGGGGCATCGCCCCAGCCGATGTGGAAGCCTTGGTCGACGACTACCGCGCGGGGGCATCGCCTTCGACCTAGCCCGCCTCCCGCACCACGACGATGAAGTCGGCGGCGGCGTAGACCCCGCCCGCGACCTTCCGCCGCCCGACATGCTCCACGCGCACCACCCGCGCGTAGTCCGCCGCCCCGTCCAGGTCGCCGTCGACAGCGGCGCGCACCGACGACTTGCCGCCGCCTTCCAGATACGCGCTCAGCCGCTCCATCGCCTCCGGCGCGTCCCAGCCGTGGACCAGCAACGTCAGCCGCAGCGTCCACGCCGTGCTAGACGCCGCATACGACCGTCCGTACTCCCCGTCCACGCCCGCCACCGCCACCGCGGGCAGCTCATTCACCCGCTCCGGCATCGACCGGTGCACCCGCAGCCCGCCGATCGTGCCCAACCGGCCTTCGATCCCCGTCAACACATCCGCCAACGACATAGCACTCTTTCTCCGTCCGCTCCCTATCTCCCCCGCCACGCGCGGTCGAGACGACAGGGGCGGGGTATCACCTGAACCTCCCCCGCAGGGGGAGCACCTTAAACCTCTCCCCCTCTGGGGGAGACTGAGAGAGGGTCGGGGTGGGGCGCGCCCCTCACACCGACGCCAACGGAATCCGCCGGAAAGGCCGCACCAGCATCCGCGCGTCCGGGTCCAGCCCCGCGCTCACCGCGCCCTCGACCGGCGCCTCCGCCAGACCGAAGTCCCGCCGGCGCCACAGCCGCGACGCCTGGATGAAGCACGCCTCGACGATCGGCCGCGGATAGCGGAAGACCCGCACCTCGACCCCGGCCTCGTGCGCAGCCGCCTCCGTCCCGTTGACCCCGCGCTCGACGATCATCCCATCCTCGGAGACCGCCTCGACGTACACCTGCTCCTCGCCGATCAGCAGCGTCCGGCCCGCGCCGACCTCCGCGCCCCCGTTCAGCGCGAGCGTGACGTCCTGCGCTCCGAGCGCGCCATCGAGCGTCGCGCCGGCGTCGTCCAACTCCTCCGAGAAGCCCCACGACCCCGCGATCCGCACCGCCTTCATCCCACCGTGGTCGAGGACGCCGTTGGCGAAGTCGCGCCGCGCTCCCCACGGCGTCCCCGCCACCGCGTGCTTCGGAAAGCCGTTGTACGGCAGCAGCTCGAAGTCGGCCGCCGCCCACGCCTCGCCCCACCCGGCCCCGTTCCCGCCGGTGTGAAGGGCATCGATCGAGAGCAGGTCGGCGTCCAGCAGCAGCGGGCTCGGCGAGCCGTCGAAGTAGCGGGTCTCCACCCGCGCGTAGAAGAACCGGTCGGCGTAGGCGTCAATCGCCCGGCTCGCATGCTCCAGCAGCGCCAAGATCAGCGCATCGCCATCGCCGCCCGTGATGCTCAGCCGCCGCTTGAACGTCGCCACATCGCAATAAACATTCGCCATAGAACAACCTTCTTTCTTGCCTTGGACCGGAGACCTTTGCACAACCGCCGAAGCCGTCGGCGGGCCGTCCATGTAGGGGCAACCCTCGTGGTTGCCCAGGGGTGCCGGTGGGGTCTTCTCCCCTCCGGCCTCTCCCCCTCTGGGAGAGATTTGAGAGAGGGCACGCGCCCGCAGGGCGCGCTCCGGCCTCTTCTCCCCACGGGAGAAGATTGAGATGAGGGGCCCCGCACCGACCGCCAGCGGTCAGCGAAGGGCGCCCCTCCTACACGGCCGCCCCCCAAACCTCCCTCCCTCTGGGAGGGAATGAGGGCGGGCCGGGGCGGGGAGAGGAGGTCCCCTCCGGAACCTCCCCTCCCGTACGGACGCCTTAAACCTCCCTCCCCCCGGGAGGGACTGAGGGCGGGCCCGCCCCTACACCCCGGTGATGTTGTACGCCAGCGCCGCGTGCTTCGCCGACGCCCGCGCGCCGCGCGCCGTCAGCGCCATCCGGAAGCTCACCACCATCTTGATCTGCGTCCGGTCGATGTCCCGCTCCGTCTCGATCAACATCTCCCGGCGGAAGCCGTGGAACCAGCCTTGGCGGTTCACCGCGAGGAGCCGGCCCCGGTCGCTCCCGTTGCCCGCGTCCGTGACCTTGCCGTCCGCGTCCGCGACGCCCATCACGCCGCTCACCAGGTACGGCACGCCGTAGACCTGCGCCAGCTGCCCCGACCGGATCGCCGCCGACGGCCCCAGCTTGTCCACCGTCACCACCTCGGAGAGCGCGATGGCCTGCAGCCAAGTCCGCGTGTCGCTGATGAACACCACGTCCGGGCTCACCGCGTTGTTGCCGCCGGACGGGTTCAACGCGTACTTCTCCATCTTCGCCAGGACGTTCTTGAACACCGCCGCCGAGAGCGCCCCGTTGACGTTGATCGCCTGCCCGGTGTTGTCCACCAGCGGCAGGTGCAGCAGCCCGTCGCCGCCGCCGTACAGGTAGCGGCTGCTCGTCGCCAGCTGCGCCCCGTCGGCCACGATGGAGTTCTGCCGCGTCGAGTCCGCCTGCAGCAGGAGGTCGTCGATCGTCTCCGCCGTGTTCCGCGCGAAGACCTCGCGCACCGCCGGCAGCATCGCCAGCACCGCGTCCTCGTCCAGCTCGTACGACCACGCCGTCATCGCCTTGACGCCGCCCGCGCTCAGCGTGCTCTTGCTCGTCGCCAGGTCCGTCGCCGTCCCCGCCGCGTTCTCCGACGCCTTGTAGAACGTCACGTCGCCCAGCTCCAGCGGGATGTCGAACGGGTTCGTCGGCATGTTGATCCGCGGCAGGAACGACGAGATCACCGTGCTCAAATGCACGTCGCGCCAGATCTCCGACGCCATGCCCTCGGGCACCACCTCGTCGCCCGTCCCCGCGGTCACGCTGTCCAGCGCCCGCTTCATCCCTTCCCAGCCGGGACGCTCCGCCGCGACCCGGTTCGCCCTGCGGTGGCTCCCCAGCCACAGATGCGGCTCGCCCTGCGGGTCGTGGCGCGCGTCCATCATGAACACCGCCCGGCCCTTGCCGTCCTCCGACGCCTCCCGCAGCGCCTTGACGATCGACAGGTCGAAGTGCGTCAGCCCGTCGTACTTGCCGCCGCGCACCGTCCCCCGCTCCTCCTCGCCGAACAGCGGACGCCGCCGCACCTCGTCCATCCGCCCCAAGTCCTTCCGCACCGACTCCGTCAGCCGGTCCATCTCCTCCCGCGTCACGAACGACTCCGCCCGCTCCCGCAGAAAGTCCCGCGCCTCCGCGATCCCCCGGATCGCCTCTTCGATCTCAGCCGTGCTATACGTCATCTCCAACTCCTTCCTTGATCTGAATGAATGAATCGCCGCGCCCGAAGGCCGCCCCCTAAACCTCCCTCCCTCTGGGAGGGGCTGAGGGCGGGCCCCTCCGGAACCTCTTCTCCCTCCCCTGTAGGGGCGCGTCGCGACGCGCCCCTCCCCATCCGCTGCCAACTCTGTCCGTCGCGACCAACCCAATCCGCCGCCGCGGTCAAAACCTCTCCCCCTCTGGGGGAGATTTGAGAGAGGGCACGCGCCCGCAGGGCGCGCCGGTGGGGCAGGGGCCGGGCGGTCTTCCCTCTTCTCCCTCCCCTGTAGGGGCGCGTCGCGACGCGCCCGTCCTCATCACCGCCAACGGCCCTCAAAGGCCGCCGACCCTCCCTACCCCACCAACTCCCGGGCCGCCGACGCCGCACGCGCCAGCGCCTCCCGCAAACCTTCATCGGCCGTGTCGCCGCCGTCGACGCGCCCCGGCTCCCCGCCGAGGATCTCCCCGATCTCCCCCGCGATCCGCTCCAACCGCCGCCGCAGGCGCGGCGACTCCGCCCCCCGCGCGCCCAGCCGCGACCGCAGGTAGTCCCACTGATCGTCCAGCTCCTGCGCCAAGACGTGCACGCCGGGGTGCCGGACGCTGCCCCTCCGGCCTTCCGGCCCGTCGAGCAGGTCCTCGAACCCCAGCGACCGCATACCCGCCGCATACAGCTCGCGGCTCGCGCCGGGGTCCGCCGGCACCGGCACCAGACTCCACTCCAGGAGCTCCGTGCGCCGGTGACGCACCCCCCGGCCCCGGCCCAGCGGCTCCGCCTCCAGACTCTCCCAGCCGATCGACGCCGACCGCAGGAAGCCGCGGTCCCACGCGTTCTCCACCCGCCGGGCGAACGGGTCGTCCGGCAGGAACTCGAACTCCGCGTCGATCCCCGACGCGCTCCGGTCCAGCCGCAGGGTCCGCCCGATGGGAAGCCCCGCCGATGGCGTCCGGCCCGCATAGTCGTGGGCCCACAGCACCACCGGATTCCGCAGATAGTTCGTCACCTCCATCCCCTCGGGGTCCACCACGTCGCCGTCCCGCGCCGCCGCACCCGTCATGATCCTCACCCGCCGCGACCGCCCCGAGCTCCCCACCGCCTCGATCGGGAAACATCCATGCACCGCCGCCGAAGACACCGTCGTCATCCAAATCTCCCTTCTCTTGTTGCCGCCTCCCCTGTAGGGGCGCGTCGCGACGCGCCCGCCCCCATCCACCACCAACCCCACCGGAGCCCGCCTATCCAATCCGCCGCCGCGGCTAAAGCCTCTCCCCCTCTGGGGGAGATTAGAGAGAGGGTGCGCGCCGCCAGGCGCGCGGGCGCCCGCAGGGCGCCTCCGCCCCCTACCCCGCTGGCGGCCCATCACCCCACGGCACCGGCTCCAACCCCTCCTTCGACCGCACCTCGTTGATGGTCAAGATCCCCGCCTGCACCAGCTGCAGATGACGCCGCGCCCGCGCTCCCGCGTCCTCGCGCAGCGACGACACCCCCGACAGGTCGAATCGGGCGACGAGACGCCCGCCTCGTGCCCCCTCTCCCGCTCGCGGGAGAGGGCTGGGGTGAGGGTCCCCGAACAGCGGCATCAACGTCTCGTTGATCTCCGCCTCGATCAGCTCCAGCTCCGGGATCAGCGTCTCATCCCAGAAGCTCGCCTTCGCCTGCTGGAAGTTGTTGAACGTCGACTGCCGCAGGTCGCCCACCAGCACCGGCGGCACCCCGTACGCCCCGCAGATCTCTTCCTTGGTGTACCGCTGCGCCTCGATGAACTCCATCTCCCGCTGCGAGATCGCCATCGTCTTCAGGTCCGCCGACTTGTCCAGCACGGCGATCGCGTGCGACTTCTCCCGCCCCGCGAACGACTGCTCCCAGCGCCGCCGCAGCTCATCGACCTGCGCGCTCGTCAGCTCCGCGTCCGCCTTCAGGTACACCCGCCCCGGCGACGCGTCGTTCTGGAAGAACCGACGGTTGAAGCGGATCGCGTCGACGTTCATGTCTACCGCCATCCGCAGGGCGGCGATCGGCGACAGCCCCGCGTACTCCTCGATGGGGTTTGGGTAGCGGAACCACAGCACCTCGTCCCGGCCCAGGGCGATCTCCCGACCGTCCTTCACGTACAGATAGCCCGCGATGTAGCCCGCTGCGTCGGGCACGACCCGGAACCGGTTCGGACGCAGCCACCACAGCTCGCGGACGCCGCCCCGCCCGTCGCGAAAGACCGCCGCCGGCGCCGACCCCCACAGGCACAGGCTCGCCTCGATCACGTACCAGAACCGCTGCCGCGACCAGAACGGGTTCGGCCCGTCGAAGAGCCGCTGCGCCGGATGCGACGCGCCCACCGGCGACGAGACTTCGCCGCCGGCGCCCACGCTGTGCACCCGCAGCGGGATCCGGGCGAGGTTCCGCGCCCGCAGGTTCACGCAGGCATAGACCGCCGGTGCCACCGCCAGATAGTCGGCATACGCCCCCGGCGCCCAATCGTCCCCCACGCCGGCGCGCCGCTGAAACGCATCGCTCAACGCCCCGCCCAGCGGATGCCCCCGCGACCCGCGCCCCGCCAGCCGCCCCGCTCCCGCGACTACCCGTTCGATCAGACTCATGGTTCGACTCCACCTCCCGCGCCTTCGTGGCGCGTCGAACTTGACTTCCAAAGAAACTTCCAAATCCTGCACACCTGGGGAACTTGCAAATCCAAAGGACCCTTCGCGGGCCGCTTTTGCCCCGTGCTCCCCTTAAAGCCGCCCCCGCGCCCCTTAAAGCGAAAGACCCGCTCGCGGAGCGGGTCTAACAGGAGTAGCGGCGCGGCCCCCAAGGGCCGCTTGGCGAAGAACGTACGTTCGCTACCCTAACGATAAACCCCCTTGACAAGGCTGTCAATAGCTCATTTCGCCCCGAAATCCGTTTTCGCGGGAAATCCGTCGAGTATCATGGGGGCAGGAAAACCTGCCGCCCTCTCCGCGGTCCCTCAAAGGAGACCCCTATGCCTATCATCCGCGTCGAAATGTGGAGCGGTCGCGCCAAAGAACAGAAGGCCGAGCTCGCCGAAGCCCTCACCGACGCCATGGTCCGCATCGGCAAGACCTCCGCCGACCACACCATCGTCATCTTCGAGGACATCGACAAGGACAACTGGGCGGAAGGCGGCAAGCTCGCCTCCGAACTCTGACGGGGGCGGTCCTCCCCCTCTCCCGCCCCTTAACCCTCTCTCCCTCTGGGAGAGACTGAGAGAGGGCACGCGCCGCAGGCGCGTCGGAGGCGGGGGTTCTTGCCTCTTACCCCCCGGAGCCCTTTGCGTAACTCGCCGGCAAGCCGAATGGCGGGGGGCGGTCTGCCCCCTCTCTCGCTGGGAGAGGGTTGGGGTGAGGGCGAGGGGCCGGGAGGGGCGCCCCCTCCCCTGTAGGGGCGCTTCGCGAAGCGCCCGTTCCCTCCGGCCTCTCCCCCTATGGGGGAGATTTGAGAGAGGGCGCGCGCCGTCAGGCGCGCGAGCGCCCGCAGGGCGCTGCGCTCTACCCTACAGGAGCGCCGACTGCTGAAGCGGCGGCTCGCCGGGGGCGATGCAGGACGGGTCGTCGTTCTTCACGGAGTTGACCGCGGCAGAGACGGTGTAGCACTCCATGGAGTTGGCGGGGAGCGGCTTCAGGAAGGCGCGCAGGGCGGCGAAGTCCCGGGTGGCGGGGTCGAGCCAGGCGTCCTCGGCCTCCTCGGGCAGGATGACCGGCATCCGGCCGTGGACCGGGGCCATCAGCTCGTTGGGGGCCGTGGTGATGATGGCGCAGGAGTGGACACGCTCGCCGTCCGGAGCGCGCCACGACTCCCAGACGCCGGCGAAGGCGAAAAGGCCGCCGCCCTTCAGGGTGAAGCGCAGCGGGACCTTGACCGCGCCGCGGCCCTCGCCCGTCTTGCGCCACTCGTAGAAGCCGTCGGCCGGCACCAGGCAGCGGCGGCGCTCGAAGGCGGCCGAGAACATCCGCGACGTCTCGACCTTGTCGTCGCGGGCGTTGATCATGGGCGGGCCCTTCGGCCCCGTTTTGGACCAGAACGGCACGAGTCCCCAGCGCATCACCTCGCCATGGTTGCGCGCGCCGGCGTCGGAGGCGCGGCGGCGGACGGCGACGACGGCGTCGGTGGGGGCGATGTTGTAGCGCCGCGAGACGGCGAGGTCCTGTTCGGAAAAGTCGAAGCGGCGCTGCACCTCGTCGAGGTCGGCGGTGAGGGTGAAGCGGCCGCACATGCTGGCGTCTCGGCTTCGGGGCCGCGCTAGGCGGTCTCGGCGCTGATGAGGATGAAGGCCATGGTGCAGGGGGCCTCGGAGTTGTTGTGCCAGGCGTGGCCGGTGCCGCGCTGCACGACGCAATCGCCGGCGCGCAGGTGGACGACGCCGTCGTCGAGCACCATGTCGATCTCGCCGGCGACGACGATCCCGTAGTCGATGGTGTTGGTGGTGTGGAAGCCGGCGCGGTCGGGGTCGTACTCCCCGCCGGTGCGGTCGAAGCGCCGGGCCATGTCGGCCTGGACTTCCGGTGTGATGCGCTCGTAACCGCGTGGGGCGAAGGTAACGAGGCGGCAGACGGAGCCGCCCTTGGGCGGGACAAGGGCGCTGCCGGCGGGATCGAGCTGGTCGGGGCGCACGAGGTCGGGCTTAGGGCCGGGCTCCTTCCACACCTCGCTGATGACGAGCGGGCCGAAGTCGAAGTGGGAGGCGGTGGGCTCGTCGATCATGACGCGGGAGCGGCCGTCCTCGCCGTTCACGGTTACGACACGTCTGGCGCGCATGGGGGGCTCCTTCCTCTTGCAGGTAGCGTTACAGGTCGAGCTTGACGCGCTCGGCGAGGCGGCGGGTCATGCCGGGGACGGCGGCGATCTCCTCGAGGGTGGCGTCGCGGACCGCCTGGACGGAGCCGAAGCGCCGGAGGAGGGCCTTCTTGCGGCGGGGGCCGATGCCGCGGACGTCGTCCATCGCCGAGCGGACGCTCTTCTTCGAGCGCAGGTTGCGGTGGTAGGTGATGGCGAAGCGGTGGGCCTCGTCGCGCATGCGCTGCACGAGATACAGGGCCTGAGAGTGGCGGGGCAAGGTGATGGGCTCGGCCATCTCCGGGATGTGCACCAGCTCTTCTTTCTTGGCGATGCTCGCGAGGGGCACACCGCCGAGGCCGGACTCTAAGAGGACCTCTAGGGCGGCGTTGAGGTGGCCGCGCCCGCCGTCGATGAGGACAAGGTCGGGCATGACACCCCAGCCCTTGGCGTCGGCGTCGGGCTCCGCAGCGCCGTTGGCCTCAGGGCGGCGCTTTCCGGCGCGAGAAAAGCGGCGGCGGAGCATCTCGCGCATCATGGCGTAGTCGTCGGTGCCCTCGACGGTCTTGATCTTGAAGCGGCGGTAGCGGGAAGGGTTGGGGCGGCCCTCCTCGAAGACGACCATGCTGCCCACGGCGTTGGCGCCCTGGATGTTGGAGATGTCGTAGGTCTCGATGCGGCGCGGCGGCGCGGGGAGGCTGAGGGCCTCTTCGAGCTCGTCGAGGGCGGCGGAGACCTTCTCGGTGTCGGCGAGCCAGCGGGCGCGGCGCTGGTCGAGGCCCTCACGGGCGTTGCCGGCGACGAGCTCGACGAGACGGCGCTTGTCGCCGCGCAGCGGCTTGTGCAGCCGGACGCGCCGGCCGCGGCGCGACTCCAGGGCCTCAATGAGGGCCTCGCGCTCCGGCGGGTCGTGCTCGACGAGCACCTCGCCGGGGACGTGGGCGGCGGTGGGGTAATACTGGTTGGCGAACTCGCCGACGATGGTCGCGGGGGACTCGCCGCGCGCGCCGGCGAGGATGAAGTGATCGCGGCCGGTGAGCTTGCCCTCGCGGATGAAGAAGACCTCGACCCACGCCTCGTCGTCGCTCTGGGCCACGGCGATGACGTCCTGGTCCTTTGCGCCGACGGTCACCGCCTTCTGCTCCTGGGAGACCTTCTCGATGGCCCGAAGCTGATCGCGCAGGGAGGCGGCCCGCTCGAACTTCAGATCCTCGGCGGCCTCGTTCATCTGGCGGGTGAGGGCGCGGAGGACGTCGTCGTGCTTACCTTCGAGGAAAAGCATGACCTGGTCGATGACCTCGCCGTACTCCACTTGGGACGCGTAGCCGACGCACGGCGCGACACAGCGCTTGATGTGGTATTCGAGGCAGGGGCGGGGGTCGTCGCCGGTGATCTTCTTGGTGCAGGAGCGGTAGGGGAAGAGGCGCTTGAGGAGCGCCATGGTCTTCCGCATGGAGCTGGCGCTGGCGAAGGGGCCGAAGTAGCGTGCGCCGTCGTTGACCACCCGCCGGGTGATGTCGAGGCGGGGGAATTCTTCGTTGAGGTCGATCTTGATATAGGGGTAGTTCTTGTCGTCCTTGAGGCGGACGTTGAAGCGGGGCTGGTGACGCTTGATGAGGTTGTTTTCGAGGAGGAGCGCCTCGGCCTCGGAGTCGGTGACGATGTACTCGAAGTCCTCGACCCGGGGCATCATTTCACCGAGCTTCATGGTAAGGGCGAAGGAGGCGTCGGCGTTCGAGCCGAAGTAGGACCGCAGCCGGCTGCGCAAGCTGGCGGCCTTGCCGACGTAGAGGACGGCGCCCGCGGCGTCCTTCATCAGGTAAACGCCGGGCTTCAGGGGAACGGCGGCGAGGAGCTGAGCGGCGCGTTGGGAGTCCATGACGACCCTATCCTACCAGTCGCGCGGGGGCGCTCAGTCTGCCCGGTTGGAAGAAAGATCGACGAGCGGCTAGAGGACGAAGGCGAGCACGACGAGCGCCGCCGCAAGTACGACTCCAGCCTTTGCCGTCGACCTGAGGTCGGACTGGAGGTAGGGCATGCGGAGGGCGACGCCACGCCTGCCCGTAACGGGTGCAGCCTGGGCCACTGGGCGGGGTGCGGGGGCCTCCGCCTCCTGCGGCACGGCGAACTCGGGCAGGCTCTCGTCGGGGACCGGCGCGGGGGCAGGTCGAGGCGCGGGAGCGGCGGCCCGTTCAGTGGGGGCCGTCTTGGATGGCGCCTCCGGCGCGCGGTAGACGGACGTCCTCGACGTCTTCTTCTTCCTGGAGAGCGCCGCCTGCTTGGCGGCCATCCGTTTCGATTTTCTCGGCATGCGTTGAATCCCTCGCCCCAATTATAGGGAGCGGGCCTCCAAGGCGGCAAGCGGCGGGCTACGCCTCGACGAGTTGGCGCTGGACCTCCTCGGCGGAGTCGACCACGATGCGGGCGGAGTGGGCGATGCCGAGGCGGTCGGCGTTGAGGAAGAGGTGGTACAGGTCGGGTTCCTCGGGTGGGACCTTGAAGAACTTCTTGTACCACTTGGCGCGGCTCTCTTCGAAGTCTTGGACGTACTTCTGCGCGTCCGAATCGGAGAGGCGCTCGCGCTGCATGATCTCCGCGACGCGCGATTCGAGACTCGCGACCACGTAGACGTGCAGGGAGTTGGGCAAGTCGTGGAGGATGATGTTACTGCCGCGGCCGATCATGACCACGTTGCCGGTCTCGGCCTCTTCCTCGATGACCGACTTGATCGCCTCGATGTAGCGCTCATCGTTGATACGCTCCCGCTGGTTGTGGGCGGGCTCGGCGGCTTCGGCCATGGTGCGCGACATGAGGACCTCGATGCCGGTGGGGCCGAGGAAGGGGTCGCCGGCAGAGCCCGCCGCCGCCGACTTTTCGAGGAAGTTCTGGAAGAACTGGGCGAGGCGCTCGCGTCCCCGGACGGCGCGCTCGTCCTTCTGCGCGATCTCTTGGATCGGCGCGCCGCTGCGCTGGGCCGCTTGGGAGATGATCTGGTTGTCTACGTAGTCGGCGCCGAGCGCCCGGGCGACTTCGAGACCGATCTTCTTGATGGGGCTACCTTGACGTCCCGCGATCGTGACTACCGGCATGGGACCCTCCTCCCGTCGGGCGGCTTACGCCGCCGCCAGCTTGTCTCGCATCGGTCAGCCTTTGGCCTCTAGGCTCTTGATAGCACAGCGGGGCATAAGCTACAAGAGCGTGAAAACGACGAATGGTCGCCGATAACGTCCCTCAGGGCAGCAGTATTGGCGTATTTCGTCACAGGTTATGTCAAATCGCGCAGATTAGTCGCTGCCGTCGGCGTCGATGGCTTTGATCTTGTCGATATTGGCGCGCTCGCTCTCGTCGATTTCGGCGGCGAGCCAAGCGTCGATGATCTCTTCGGCGACGGTGGGAGCGGTCAGGCGCAGACTCATGCAGAGCACGTTGGCGTCGTTCCAGCGGCGGGCGCCGCGGGCCGTCTCGGCGTCGGAGCAGAGGGCGGCGCGGACGCCGGGCACCTTGTTGGCGGCGATGGAGACGCCGGTGCCGGTCCAGCAGAAGAGGAGGCCTTGATCGGCGTCGCCGCGGGCGACGCGGCCGCCGACCTCCGCCGCGACGTCGGGCCATTGCGGGCTCGACTCGCCCAGCGCCCCAAAGAGGTCTACGTGAAGGCCGCGGCGTTCAAGGGCGGCGACGACGTCATCGGTGAGCGTGGTGCGCTCGTCGCTGCCGACGGCGATGCTGGGGCGGCCGGGCGCGGTCACGGCCCGGCCCCGACGAGTGCTCTAGCTGGCGCGGGGGTGGGCCTTGGCGTACTCGTCGCGCACGTGATCGGAGGTGAGGTGGGTATAGACCTGCGTCGTGGAGATGTTGGCATGGCCGAGCAACTCCTGGACGTTCCTCAAGGGTGCGCCGCCGCGCAGCATATGCGTGGCGAAGCTGTGGCGCAAGACGTGGGGGGTGATGTGGGTCTTAATGCCGGCCTGTTCGGCGTAGTTTTTCAGGATGAGCCAGAAGCCCTGACGGGTGAGGCGCTGGCCGCGCCGGTTGAGGAAGAGGGCGCGTTCGTCGATGGAGCGGGCGAGGCGGGTGCGTCCGCTCTCCATGTAGGTGGCGAGGCTCCTGAGGGCCTGCTGGTGGATGGGAAGGATGCGCTCCTTGGAGCCCTTGCCCATGCAGCGCACCATGCGCCCCTCGAGGTTCACGTCCTCGACGTTCAACGACACGAGCTCGGTGACCCGCATGCCCGTCGCGTAGAGCAACTGGAGGAGGGCCTCGTCGCGGACGGTCTCGGCGGCCCAGCCGCGACGCCGGGGTTGGGCGAGGATCAGGTCGACTTCCTCCCTCGACAGCACCTTGGGAAGGGGCCGGCCGATCTTCGGCGAGGAGAGCTGCTCGGAGGGGTCTTCCTTAACCGTGCCCTCGTCGACCA
Source organism: Dehalococcoidia bacterium (assembly GCA_965207995.1). Taxonomy (GTDB): domain Bacteria; phylum Chloroflexota; class Dehalococcoidia; order SHYB01; family SHYB01; genus DAOUKH01. Next base: position 1,048,257 of record OZ242299.1, read on the forward strand.
AGAAGCTGAAGAAGGACTTGAGCGCCGCGATCTTGCGGGCGATGGTCGTCGAGGCGTAGCCGCGGTCGCGGAGGCTGACGACGTACTCGGAGAGCAGCGCGGGGGTGACGCCGCGCCAGCCGGCGAAACCGGCCTTCGGCTCGGCGTACTCGCAGAGTTGGCTTAAATCGTTTTGGTAGGCTTGGCGGGTGTTGAGGGAGAACCCCTTTTCGGCGGTGAGGAATTCAAGATAATCGCGAACCTGGTCCTGCATCGAGTCCTCCCGCGCCGCCGCATACTCACTTAAACCAAGTTTAGAACCGTTTTAACATGAAGTCAAATAGTCGAGGGTCTGAGAGCGAGTCGTCCCATAGGTGGTTGAAGGGAGTGAGGGCGCCCCGCGGGCGTCCGCGCGCCTGACGGCGCGCACCCTCTCTCAAGTCTCTCCCAGAGGGAGAGAGGTTTAAGGCGGGGCGAAGACAAAGAAGAACGCCCCCGACCGGGGGCGTTCTCGTCAAGCGCGGAGTGTTGACGGCGGCCGGCTAGCGGAACCTGCCCGCATGGGCCATGCCGTTGCTGATCGGCTCGTTGAGGTACACGTCGCCGTTCCTGATTTTGAGGTTGTACCCGCAGTCGGGATTGGTACAGACCCAGGCCTTGTAGTGGATCGCCGCGCCCTGACTTCCGAAATCGGAGAGCGGGACCAAATCGCCCAAGTCGCACTTTTGACACTTTGGGAACTCCATACGAACGCCACCTCCCACCAAATTCGCGCTCTTGGTGAATCGCGCGATGTGGGAGTATAGCGGCGTTATGGGCGAGGTCAAGAGGGCGATGGCGAGGAATCAAGCGCGGCGGCGTGGAGGCGGGTATAGCGCGCGCCGCCGGGCCCAGGATCGCTCTTCATGAGCGCCACGTGACGCACCGTCTGGCTCACGGTATCGGCGTTGAGCTCTGCTGCCTCCCAACGCTCCGGAGCGATGCGCACGTCACCCGAGGCCCGCCCCAGCGTGAGGTGAGGGCGGAAGGCGCGGTCCTCGGTGGGAAAACCGAGCGGGGCGATCATCTCCTCGACGTTCTGCCGCAGGTCGGCCAATGCGTCGAGGTCGCCACGCACCGCGGCCCAGAGGACGCGCGGGCGGCGCGTGTTGGGGAAGCCGCCGGCCTCGCCGAGTTCGATGGTGAAGGGGCGGCTCCGTCGGGCGGCCGCATCGAGGGCGTCCGCGATCGAGGGGGTGAGGTCTTCGGGCGTCTGGCCGAGGAACTTGAGAGTGAGATGCATCCCTTCGGGCTTGACCCACCGCATGGGCGGGCCGAGCGCGCGGCGGATGCGCTCCTGGAGTCCGGCGAGGGTGTCGCGCATCGGAGCGTCAAGCTCGACGGCGATGAAGGTGCGGATGGAAGTCACGGCGCGGCCTGCCTCGCCCGCTCGCTCGCGGCGAGCGCCTTGACCTCGCGCATCGCCTCGACGATACGGTCGAGGCTCACCGCGGCATTGGCGGGGCTGGTCGAAGGGAGGACGTAGACCCGGGACGTTCCGATGCGGTCGGCCTGGAGGCCGGTCGCCACGTCGGCGGGGCCGCCGGTGTAGCGCGCGTAGTGCCTAAAGCCGGTGAGGCCGTTGAAGCAGACCACAATCGGTCCGCAGGCCAGCAGCTTCTCACGCAGCATCGGGGCGCCGTCACGGTAGTCGACGGCGCGGAGCTCGGACATCTGGCGTGTGGGTCGCTTGACGACGTCGGTGAAGCCGATGCCGTAGTCGAGGGCGCGGGCGTCCGTCTCTGGCCCCAAGGGTTCGGGGGCGAGTCCGGCGGCGTTGAAGGCCGCCCAGAAGCGGTTGCGGGGGTTGAAGAAATAGTGCCCCGCCTTGGCCGAGGTCAGACCCGGATTGATGCCCACGAAGACGATGTCGAGGCCCGACCGCAGATAGTCGGGGAGGGTGTCGACCTCGCCGCCCATGGGCTAGAAGGGCTTGAACTTGTTGACAATGGGGAGCCGCCGGTCGCGGCCGAAGGCGCGGGTGGTGATCCTGACGCCGGGCGGGGCCTGACGGCGCTTATACTCGTTCCGGTCCACACCGCGCACGACCTGCTTCACAACCTCGGCGTCGAGACCCATGCCGATGAGGTCGGAGAAGGTGCGGTCCTTCTCCACGTAGGCTTCGAGGATGGGGTCGAGCAGCTCGTAGGGGGGCAGGGAGTCCTCGTCCTTTTGGTCGGGGCGGAGCTCGGCGGAGGGCGGCTTCTCCAGGATGCGCGCCGGTATAAGGTCGTTCCCGGCGGCCGTATTCCGGTGTTCGCAGAGGTCGTAGACGAGGACCTTGGGCACGTCCTTGATCACGGCGAAGCCGCCGGCCATGTCGCCGTAGAGGGTGGCGTAGCCCATGGCCATCTCGCTCTTGTTGCCGGTGGTGAGCACGAGCCAGCCGAACTTGTTCGAGATCGCCATGAGGATGTTGCCGCGGATGCGGGCCTGGACGTTCTCCTCGGCAACGTTCGGCTGCGTGCCCTCGAACATGCCGCCCAGCGTGGAGAGCATGGCCTTGAAGACCGGCTCGATTGAGATCACGTGGTAGTCGATGCCGAGGTTCTCGGCCAGGGCGCGGGCGTCTTCCTCGCTCTCGGAGGCGTTGTAACGCGACGGCATGGCGACGCCGACGACCCGGTCTCCGCCGAGCGCGTCAGCGGCGACGGCGGCGACGAGGGACGAGTCCACGCCGCCGGAGAGGCCGACGAGGACGCGCTCGAAGCCGCTCTTGGTCACATAGTCGCGCGTGCCCACGACGAGAGCGCGGTAGACCTCCTCCAACTCCGACAGGGGCGCGGCGATGGCGGGCTCGATCTCCTCCCGTTGCGGGGTGGCGTCCGTCGTCTCCTTCCCTTCAGCGGCGACCTCGACCCGCGGCGTCTCGACGCCGGGGAGAAGTTGCGTGGGCCGCTGCTTGCGAGGCAGGGGGTTGTGGAGCCGGTTGCGCAGGACGTGGTCGATGTCCAGCTCGGCGACAAGGAGGTCCTCGTCGAAGCGCGCGGCGCGGGCGAGCAGCTTGCCGGACGGATCGAAGACCATGCTGCCGCCGTCGAAGACCAGCTCGTCCTGGCCGCCGACGAGGTTCACGTAGCAGATGAAGACGCCCTGGTCGGTGGCGCGGGTCGCGAGGAGCTTTTCGCGGTAGTCGGCCTTGCCGGCGTTGAACGGCGAGGCGTTGATGTTCACGATCACCTGGGCGCCGGCGTCGGCCTGCAGGACGGTGGGGCCGACGGGGTACCAGATGTCCTCGCAGATGTTGACGCCGACGCGCGTACCCTCGCCGCGGGCGGGGATGGTGTAGACCGGGGCGGCGTTGCCGGCGCGGAAATAGCGCTCTTCGTCGAAGACGCTGTAATTTGGGAGGAACATCTTGCGGTAGACGCCGGCCACGCCGCCGTCGCGGGCCACGGCGGCGGCGTTGTAGGTGTCCTCGCCGGCTTCGACGAAGCCGACGACCGCGGTGATCCCGCGCGCCGCCTCGACGATGCGGTCGAGGGCGTCGAGGTTGCCCCGGATGAACTGCTGCTTGAAGAGCAGGTCTTCGGGCGGGTAGCCGGTCGTCGTGAGCTCGGGGAAGGCGACGAGGTCGGCCCCCGCCTCCTTCGCCCGTTCGATCGACTCGACGGCCTTGGCGGTGTTGCCCTCAAGGTCGCCGACGGTGGTGTTGATCTGGGCGAGCGCCACCCGAAAGGTGTGCATCTCCTGCCCCTCGCAACAGGGTCTGAGACCCTGGCCTCCAGAAGTCGAGTATAGCACAGGGCCTGATTTGGCCCCCTGGCGGAAGACGGCTCGGCAAGAGATCCGCACGGGGCTTGCGATTTGTGTTTCGGGTGCGCGCGCTGGTAGAATCTTGGCGCAGTAACAGAAGTGAGGAGCGCGCTATGCCGTCCAAAGAGCAGGTGCTGGAAGCGCTGAAAGACGTATATGACCCCGAGATTCCGTACAACATCGTGGACCTGGGGCTGGTCTACGACGTCGCCGTCGACGGCGGCAACGTGGACGTGACCATGACGCTCACCTTCCCCGGCTGCGGGATGGGCGCGTACATCGCGAACAACGTCCGCGAGCGCATCCTCGACCTCGACGACGTCGAGGACGCGAACGTCGAGATGACGTTCGACCCGCCGTGGTCGCCGGAAAAGATTTCGGAAGCGGTGCGCGAAGAGCTTGGGATCGACTAGGAGGCCGGCATGACCCAGCCTGTGCACGTCCACGGCCCGGGCGATGGGCCGGAAGCGGCAGCCAAGATCGAGGCGATGAAGCGCCAGTGGGCGCAGAAGAAACGCATCGGCGCGAGCCTCGGGAAGATCCGCAACAAGGTCGCCGTCTACAGTGGCAAGGGCGGTGTGGGGAAGAGCACGGTCGCGGTGAACCTCGCCGTCACCCTCGCCAGCCAGGGGTCGAAGGTCGGACTGCTCGATGCCGACATCGACTGCCCCAACCTTCTGAAGCTGTTGAAGTCGGAATCGCAGCCCAAACTCATCGACGGCAAGATCATCCCGGCGATGATGCACGGGGTGCAGGTCGTCTCGATGGGCTCGTTCCAGGAGAAGGAGGACGAGGCCATCATCTTCCGGGGCCCCATGATCCACAACGCGCTGACCCAGTTCGTCGAGCTGACGGAGTGGGGCGAGATGGACTACCTCATCGTCGACATGCCGCCGGGGACGTCGGACGCCGCGCTCACCGTGATGCAGACGCTGCAGCTCGACGGCTTCGTGGTGGTGACCACGCCACAGGAGCTTGCCGTGCTCGACGCGCGGCGCTCGATCAACATGATCCGCAAGCTGAACCTGCCGGTGCTCGGCGTCGTCGAGACGATGTCGGGGGCCATCTTCGGCGAAGGCGGGGGCGAGCGTCTCTCCAACGAGATCGACGCGCCCTTCCTGGGCTCGGTGCCGCTGAATGCGGCGTTCCGGGAGCCCGACGCCCCGCCCGCGCTGTCGGACGGCGCCGTGCAGGCTCAGTTCGAGGGCATCGCCGGGAAGCTCGGCGCTGCGGTGACCGCGGCGCCCTAAACTGCCGGGAAGAACAGCGCCCTTCGGGCGCTTGCGCGCCTAGCGGCGCGCGCCCTCTCTCAGTCTCCCCCAAAGGGGGAGAGGCCGGCGGGGAGGGCGAATCGCGACTCGTCCGGCTTGTTCGGGCAAATGGGCGGGTGCTACTATGTCAACTCCCCCATGGACGCCGACCCCGCATCCGTCATCGCCGCATCCCTGAGACGGCGCGCGTCCGAGGCCGCCGGACTGCTTTCTCGTTACGCCGCGCTGCCGTCGCGGTCGCGGGGACGCGAGGTCGCCGAGCCGGGGAATGAGCGCGCCGCGGCGGCCCCGTTCCAGGTCGACCGTGAACGCATCGTGCGCACCAAGACCTTCCGGCGTCTGATGCACAAGACGCAGGTCTTCATGGCGCCCGCCGGCGACCACTACCTCACCCGGCTGACCCACACGATGGAGGTCTCGCTCCTCGCCCGCGCCGTGGCGCGCGCGCTGCGGCTGAACGAGGACCTCACCGAGGCGGTTTGCATGGGCCACGACCTCGGCCACGCCCCTTTTGGGCACCTGGGCGAGTCGGCACTCGCGGCAGTGCACCCCGGCGGCTTTCGCCACAACCGGCAGAGCGTCCGCGTCGTAGAACAGTTAGAGAACGACGGACGCGGGCTCAACCTGACGTGGGAGGTACGGCAGGGCATCCTGCGGCACTCGAAAGGCAGGTCGGGAATCGAGGGGAACGCGAACCCGGAGCTGGACACGCTGGAAGGGCAGACGGCGAAGATCGCCGACGCCCTGGCCTACATCAACCACGACACCGACGACGCGGTGCGGGCGAAGGCCATCGCCGACGACGACATTCCAGAGGACGTGGTGGAGACGCTCGGCTCCAACCGGGCTGGGTGGGCGCAGCACATGGCGGCGGACATCGTCGCGGCGTCGTGGGAGGCCTCCGGCGAGACGGGGCCCAGCGGCGGCGAGCCGCCGGTCATCCGCATGAGCGCCGAGATGAGCCGCGCGGCGAACCGCATGCGCGACTTCCTGTTCGAGCGGGTCTACGAGCCGGCGAGCGCCACCCCGCAGGCGGAGCGCGCCCGCGAGATCATCCGGCTGCTCTACGACTACTTCTCGCGCTTCCCCGACCGTATCCCCGACGAGTACCGCCGGCGGGACGAGGCGCCGGAGCGCATGGCGCTCGACTACGTGTCGGGGATGACGGACAGCTACGCGCTGCGCGTGGCCGAGGCGATCAGCCCGTCGATCACGAGCGGTTTCCAGGAACAGGGCGTGCGGGTCTCCTTCCCCGCCGTCCCGGCTTAGGCCAAGCCCGGAGCATCGGCGGACCGGGGCGTTGAAGCGAGCAAGTCATGGCGTCGGCTGAAGAGATCAAACGGCGTATCGACATCGTCGAGTTCATCGGCGAGAGCGTCGCGCTGAAGCGGGCGGGGCGCAACTTCACCGCCCCCTGCCCCTTCCACCAAGAACGCACGCCGTCGTTCATCGTCACCCCGGAGCGGCAGACGTGGCACTGCTTCGGGGCGTGCTCCACCGGCGGCGACGTCTTCACGTTCGTGATGCGCCGCGACGGAGTCGAGTTCGGGGAGGCCCTGCGGATGTTGGCGGCGCGGGCCGGCGTCGAGCTCCAGCCGCGGGGCGTGGCGCGGGGCCGGCAGGAGCGGTCGAAGGCGCTCAAGGAGATCAACCTCACCGCGGCCAACTACTATCGCGACGCGTTGCTGAAGGAGCCATCCGCTGGGCCGGCCCGCGACTATCTGACGCGGCGCGGCTTGGACCAATCGGCCATCGAAGACTTCCGGCTGGGCTTCATGCCGCAGTCGAGCGAGGACCTCGAGCGCCGCCTTCGGGATGAGGGCCACGACGAACGCCTGTGGGTCGCGGCGGGCCTGTTCCGCAGGCGCGATGACGGCTCGACGGGGCCGATGTTCCGGGGTCGCCTCATCATCGCGATCCAGGACGAGCGCTCCGACTACATCGGCTTCGGCGCGCGGGCGCTCGACGACTCGACGCCGAAGTATCTCAACACCCCCCAGACGGAGATCTTCGAGAAGCGGGCCGTCCTCTACGCCATCAACCACGCCCGCGACGCCATCCGCGAGCAGGGCCAGGCGGTGATCGTCGAGGGCTACATGGACGTGATCGCCGCCCACCAGCACGGCTTCAAGAACGTCGTGGCGTCCATGGGGACCGCGCTCACCGAAGACCAGGTCGCATCGCTGACTCGGCTGGCAGGGCGGTTCGTCCTGGCTCTCGACGCCGACGCCGCGGGCGACGAGGCGACGCTGCGGAGCCTGGAAAGCTCGTGGCGCATCCTCGACAGGCCTCGCCGACCGCGGGCCGCGGGGCCGCAGCTGACCGACGCGGAGGAGCGCGGCCCGCCCGAGCTCCGGGTCATGGACCTGCCCCGCGGCAAGGACCCGGACGACATCATCCGCGAGTCGCCGGAGCTATGGGAGCAGCTCGTGGTCGGGGCGCGGCCGGTGATCGACTACGTCTTCGAGACGGTGACGGCTCGGTTCGACACGTCGACGGCGGCAGGAAAGCAGGCGGTGACGCAACGCCTGGCGCCCCTGGTACGCAACGCCCCGAACGTCTACGAACAGAGTGCGCGGGTCGCCCGCCTTGCACAGATGTTGCGGGTGGGAGAAAATATGATACGGCTCGCTATTGGCGAGGGGTTGACTTCCCGCGGGGTTCGTCGCGCTCAAAATAGCGCCCCCCGGCGGCGGTACGACCCCTTTGAGGAAGCGGGAGAGGAGACGATCGAGGAGTACTGCCTCGCGTCCCTTCTCCACTATCCGGAGCTGTGGGAGGTTGCCCGAGGTCTTGGGCCGGAGCACTTCTTCAAGGGCCACACCCGAGAGATTTTCGGAACGGCCGCGAGGGGTATCCCGACGGAAAGCCTGCGGGACCACTTCGACGAGGCCCTTCAGGACGAACTCGACCGCATCCGGCGCTACGACGTCCAGCGCGCCCCCTCACGGGAACGCGAGGAGGGCCTTGAAGAGTGTGTTCGAAGGCTCGAACGGAGGCTGGTATTGACCGAGCTGGAGGCCGTCCAGTCACAGTACGGGCCGGAGATGGAAGGGACGGAAGTCCAGGCGCTTTCGGACCGCACCCAAGAGTTGAACGCACGCCTTAAATCGATCGACCAGCGCGGCCGCCGCCCGGCGTAGCGGCCCCAAGGAGGAAGTCCTGCAAAAGGCAAGACGCGGCGGCGGCGAAGACCGGATGCTCGGCATCGCCGACCGCGACGACAGCGATAGCAAGAGCGATATCTCCGAAGCCTTGGCCGAGAGCGGGATTAAGATCGCCCGCCGGGAGAAGGGCGGCGACTCGGAGGACTGGCAGTCGGAGCTGCCCGAGGTGCTGCGGCGTCTGGCCGCCGCCGCGGGCCAGCAACGCCCCGCCGGCGACGACGACGCCGAGCAGGCGGCGACCGCCCAATTCGAAGACAGCGAAATGCTGGACGACCCGGTGCGCATGTACTTGCGCGAGATCGGGCGCGTCAACCTGCTCACCGCCCAGGACGAGCGCGTCCTCGCGCGCAAGATGGAGGCGGGCCGCCACATCAAGCGCATGGCGGACTATTTCGAGGAGCGGGAAGGACGCCAAGCCGAGGCGCACGAAGTCGTCATGATGATGCTCGAGCGGCTCTCCTACGGCCAACTCGTGCTCACCGAGTTCGCGGCGGCGCTCGACACGCCTGACAACCCCGCCCTCGGCGTCTTCTCCCACGAGGACCTCGGCATGGCGGCGAAGCTGCCCGGCGAACCCGATCCCGAGGTCCTCGCCGAGGTCACCGCGAAGCTCGAAGCGGACCCGGAGGGGAAGGTCGCCACGGCCGTCTCGGAGCTCTCACGCCGCCCCGGCGAAGACTCCCCACGGGACATCACCCCGCAGAACGTTCGCGACGCCCTCGTCGAGCTTGCCGTCCACGCGCGCATCCTGCCCAAGGACGCCGTGCAGATCGTGGGCGAGGAGATCCCCATCACCGAGCTCCCCGAGCGCCTCGCCGACGAGGGACTGCGCGACGAGCTGCGCAACCATCAGCTCATCTTCCGCCGGGAGTTCCGCCGCTACCGCGAGGACGGCAACCGGGCCCAGCGCCACCTCACCGAGGCGAACCTGCGCCTCGTTGTCAGCGTCGCCAAGAAGTACATCGGGCGGGGGATGTCGCTGCTCGACCTGATCCAAGAGGGCAACATCGGGCTCATCCGGGCCGTCGAGAAGTTCGAGTACCGGAAGGGCTACAAGTTCTCGACGTACGCGACCTGGTGGATCCGCCAGGCGATCACCCGCGCCATCGCCGACCAGGCCCGCACTATCCGCATCCCGGTGCACATGGTCGAGACGATCAACAAGCTGCTGCGGGTCAGCCGCCGGCTGGTGCAGGAGTACGGCCGCGAGCCGACGTCCGAGGAAATCAGCCAGGGCATGGAGATCCCGCCGGAGAAAGTCCGCGAGATTATCAAGATCTCCCAGGAGCCGGTCTCCCTCGAGACGCCGATCGGCGAGGAGGAAGACAGCCACCTGGGCGACTTCATTGAGGACCGCAGCGCCCTCGCGCCGGCCGACGCCGCGTCGCACCAGTTGCTGAAGGAGCAGGTCGAGCGCGTTCTCGACACGCTCAACGAGCGCGAGCGCCGCGTGCTGCAGCTGCGGTTTGGGCTCGAAGATGGGCGCAGCCGCACCCTCGAAGAGGTGGGGCGCGAGTTCGCGGTCACCCGCGAGCGCATCCGGCAGATCGAGGCGAAGGCCCTCCGAAAGCTGCGTCACCCCAGCCGCAGCAAGAAGCTCAAGGACTTCCTCGAGTAGCCGCGGGGCGTTCGGTCAGTCGACTAGGCGCCGCAGCAGATCCCGGATGGCAGGCGCGCCGTCCAAGGCCGCCCGTAGCTCATCGACGTCGTCCTCGCCCATGATGAGCGGGCTCCGGTTGAAACGTCCGCCGGTGTAAAAGCAGAACCGCACGGCCTGGCCGCCGTCGTCGTATTCCATAAGTTGGAGCGTCGGTTCCCAGTGATCGCGGGCAATGGCGGCCTCTTGGGTGATCTTCCCTTTGCCCCACGGCATCGTGAAGGGACGGGGCAGCGGTCGCTGGATCGTGCTCACGGCGGCCTCCTCTGCGTTTCCTTGTCGAAGACGGTCCTAGCCGCCGCCGATGCGCTGGAGGGCGGTCGACACCTGCTCCTCCAGCGAGAGCGATTCCAGGCCGTCGACGGCGGCGAGGGCGGCCTGGGCCTCGGCCCGGCTGTAGCCGAGTGCGGCGAGCGCCTCGAGCGCTTCGCCTCCGACGGCAAGGCCGGGGGCGGGCATGGCCGCCCACTCCTTCTCCAGGACGGGCCTGAGCTCGAGGATGATGCGCGCGGCGGTCTTCTTGCCGATGCCCTGCGCGGTGGCGAGGGTGGCGGCGTCTTCATGCGCCACGGCGGCGGCGATGCCGGCGGCGTCGGCGATGGAGAGCAGGCGCAGCGCGTTGCGCGGGCCGACCCCATTCACGTTGGTCAGCAGGCCGAAGAGGCGGAGGTCGTCGGCCTCGGCGAAGCCGTAGAGCGTCATCTCGTCCTCGCGAACAACGAGGTGCGTGTGGACGAAGACATCGCCGCCCGGGGGCCCCAATGCGTCGAGGGTCCGCGTGGGCGCGAAGACACGGTAGCCGACGCCGCCAGCGGAGATCACGGCGGAGTCGGCATCGGTTGATTCGAGGACGCCGCGGAGCGAGGCGATCATGATGCGCCTTCCGCACCCGACATGGCGAGCAACGTCGCCTCCTGACTGTGGCAGAGGGCGACGGCGATGGCGTCGGAGACGTCGAGCGGATGCTCGGAGAGGTCGGCGCCGGTGATCATCTCGACCATGCGCCGCACCTGTTCTTTGTCACCGCCGCCGTAGCCGGCCACGGCCTGTTTCACCTTGGCGGGCGGGTACTGAAATATGGGCAGGCCGTCCTCCGCCGCCGCGATCATCACGGCGGCCCGGGCTTCGCCGACGGCCAGCGCCGCCCGTCGCGGCGCGCGGACGATGAACGGCTCCTCGACCGCGACAGCGTCGGGGCGCGTCCGTTCGATGACTTCCCGCATCCCTGAGTAGACCAGCCACAGGCGGCGCTCGATCGGCTGTTTGGCCGGGGCGCGAACCGCGCCGCATTCGATAAGGACCGTCTCGCCGCCGCTGTTTTCGACAAGGCCGTAGCCGGTGATGATGGTGCCCGGGTCGACGCCGAGGACGAGCACCGCCTAGTCGTCCATACCGGCGAAGACTTCGTCGGGAAAGTCGGCGTTGGTGTAGACCTTCTGGACGTCGTCAAGGTCTTCCAGACTGTCGATGAGACGGAGTGTCTGCTTGGCGGCGCCGACGTCGATGGGCATCGGCGTCTTGGCGACCATTTCGAGCTCGGCGGAGAGAATGACGGCCTCCTCGGCCTGCAGACCCTCGCGCACAGCTTCGAGCTTGTCCGGCGGCGCATGGACTTCCATCGCCGGGCCTTCGGTCTTGACATCGTCCGCGCCGGCGTCGATGGCGGCCAGCGCCAGGTCTTCGAGGACTTCTTCGGGGGCTTCGGCAGAGACGACGCCTTTCTGCTCGAAGAGCCAGGCGACCGAGCCGGCCTCGCCCATGTTCCCACCGATCCTGTTGAAGACGCTGCGCACCTCGGCGACGGTGCGGTTGCGGTTGTCGGTGAGGCCCTGGATGTAGATCGCCGCGCCGCCGGGGCCGTACCCCTCGTAGCTCACCTGCTCGAAGTCGACCTGCTCGCCGCCGACACCGGCCCCGCGCTTGATGGCGCGCTCGATGTTGTCGAGCGGCATGTTGCCATCGCGGGCCTTTTGAATGGCGAGGCGGAGCCGGAAGTTGGCCGCCGGGTCGCCGCCGCCCTCCCGGGCCGAGATGGTGATCTCGCGCGTGAGTTTGGTGAAAAGCTGGCCGCGGCGGGCGTCGGTGACGCCCTTCTTATGCTTGATCTGCTTCCATTTGGAGTGGCCGGCCATGTCCGCCCTATTGTACGGCCATTCTGTCAAGTAGCGCGGCCCGGCTATCGGGCGCATACTTGAGGAAACAGCAAAGTTTCACGCCCCCTCACCCCAATGCTGGGCCGGACGGGGCCTGGAGGTGCGCCTTGCCGCATGTACTCGTGCGCCACCGTGTCGATGATTACTCGAAGTGGAACGCCCAGCTCCACCGCGACGCCGACGTCCGCAAGTTCAACGGCTCCATCGGCGGGCGCGTCTACCGCCTCGCCGACGACCCCCACGAGGTGGTGACCCTGATCGCGTGGGACCGGATGGACCAGGCCCGCGACTTCATGCGCTCGTGGGACTTCCGGGCATTGATCGAGCAAGCGGGCCAGACAGAGCCGTTGGAGGTACTGCTGCTCGACGAGGTCGAGGAGCTGCTCTCCTAGAGAAGGCCCGGCAGCGGGTCGATGACAAGGCGGCGGCCGACCGTATCGACGCGCTTGACCACGTCCGCAATAAGCGGAGCGAGAACTTGGCCGCCCGCGCCCTCAATCACGATCACGTCGTTGGCGCCCGTCGCGACGATTTCGGTGACCTCGCCAAGCTCGGCGCCGTCGGCGGTTTCGACGGCCATGCCGATAAGGTCGTAGTGGTAGTAGACGCCCTCGGGAAGCGGCTGCAGCTCGGCGGCGTCGACGTGGATGTCTTGGTTGGCGAGCGCGGCGGCCGCCTCACGGGTGTCGACACCTTCGAGCTTCAGAACGCGCACCCGCTTGACGCGGCGGCTGCGCGCGATCACGAAGGCGTCTCCGGCGATGGCAATCGTGGCGCCCGGGGCGAAGCGCTGGGGATAGTCGCTGAGCTCGTCGACGCGGACCTCGCCCCCTTGGCCATAGGGGCGGCGCACGACGCCGACGAGAACGGGGGCTGGAGAGGAGTGGGCGGCCTTCGGCACGGCCTGCTCTTTGGGGACGGGTGAAGGGCGGTCGGACGCCTTCACGTCGAGGACTAGGGAATCTCGAGGGTGACGCGGACGCCGCGCTTGACGGCGGCGACTCTAAGTAGCGTGCGCATCGCTTGGACGACGCGGCCCTGGCGGCCTATGATCTTGCCCTTATCGTCGGTCGCTACTTCAAGACGGATGACGACGCGGTCTTCTTCCTCTATCTCGGAAACAATAACTTCTTCGGGCTTTTCCGCGATCGTCTTCGCGATGTACTCAATCAGCTCCTTCATTGGATGTCACCGCCGTGAGCAGATTGCGCTGTTTAAGGATGCGCGCGACGGGATCGGAAGGCTGGGCGCCCCGTTGTAGCCAGTAGGAGGCCTTTTCCTCATCGATCTCCACCACGGGCGGGTCTGGAAGGGGATTGTAGAATCCGATAACTTCCTTGAAGGCCCCGTCACGCGGCGCCGACGAGTCCGCGATGACGATACGGTAGTTCGGCGCCTTTTTCATGCCGACGCGGCGAAGCCTTATTTTGAGCATGGGCGAAGGGTCCTCAGTCCGGTTAGCGATTCCGCGAAATCAGGAAAGCAACGCAGCTCGCGCGTTGCTTTCTAGGATTGTACCGATGCCGCTTTCTTATTGTCAAACACAGAAGCGCGCCGCGCGGCGCTTCGTCCGATGGCTGGCGCCCGCGGCGCTGGCGGTGGCGGCGGCCGCCTGCGGCGGGCCCGAGGAAGCTCCGGCTTCTCCACCGCCACCCACGCCGGAGACCATAACTGTCGCCGACGCGGGCAGGCTCTTCAGCCTCGTAATTCCGTCGAACTGGCGCGGAGAGCGCATCTCCGACCCCACCGGAAAGTCGCTCACCGCTCGCCGGGCCATTGAGGGAACCGAACCCCTTCCCGAGGGTCTGCTGCTGTTCTCGGCGGGTTTCCCCGCCAGGGAGGGCGTCCTCGAACCTCGCGTCGGAGTCACCATCGAGCCCGCCGCCACGGACGGACTCGACGCCTTCGTAGACGCCGCGCTGGCCCGCACGCGGGAGGCGTTTGTGTCCTTCACGTTGATCGACCGGCGCGGCGAGCAGGACGCCGGCGGCCCGGGCTCGGTGCGCACCGAGCACCGCGGGGGCGTCGAGGGCGCCCAGGAGGTGCGCTTCCTCCAACGGTTCGTCGGCCAAGCCGGTGTGGTGTGGACGGTAGCCTGCGGCGGCCCGGCGGCGGACTGGGACGGCTACGCCGTCCACTGCGAGCGCGCCGTGGAGAGCCTCGAGATTCTGGTCACCGCGCCCTAGAGCTCGAAGGCGAGGGGCTCCTCTCCGATCACCTGCTCGGCGCGCAGCACGTCAACGGCGGCGGGGTCGAGGCCCAGCAACTTGCTGAAGACGTACTCGTTGTGCTTACCCAGCGGAGGGGGCGGCTCGCGGACGTCCATGCGCTGGCCGTCGAAGATCCACGGCGACGTCGGCAGCGGCCAGACTCCGTGGGGCCCGAGGTCGACGTCCTGGAACAAATCGCGCTCGGCGAAGTGCTCGTCGGCGAACATCTCCCGCTGGGTGCGGACAACGCCGGCGGGGACGCCCGCGGCCTGCAGTCGGCGCAGGAGACCGGGGCCGTCCTCATCGGCGACGGCGGCGCCGAGGGCGGCGTCCACCGCCTCGCGGTCGGCGACGCGCCCTGCATTCCGCGCCCACCCTGTACCGGCGAGCGTCGGCGGTCGCCCCAGCACCTCGACAAGGCGCTCCCAGGCGGCGTCGCTAGAAATCGAGAGTGCGAGCCAGGCATCGTCGCCGCGGCAGCGGTAGGCCCCGTGCGGGGCTTCGTCCCGCTTGGCGTTGCCCACGGAGACGGCGGACCGTCCGTTCATGGCGAGGTCGACGATGATCTCGCCCAGGTGCGCGATGGAGGCCTCGACGCCGGAGATTTCGAGGAAGAGCCCCTTGCCGTCGCCGGCGCGCTTGTAGAGCCCCATCACGGCGGCCATGGCGGCGGTGATCGCGGTCACGGTATCGGTGTGGGTGCTGTAGCTGGCGGTGTCGGGCGTCGAGTCCGGGTAATGGCGCAGCCAGGAATAGCCGGCGAAGCCGTCCATGGCCCCGCCCATGGTCACCCGGTTCCGATAGGGCCCGGTGACCCCGAACCCTGAGACACTGGTGTACACCAGGTCGGGGCGCACCTTGCGCAGCTGCTCGTAGCCGACGCCGAGCTTCTCCGGGACGCCGGTCACCATGTTGGTGTGCACCACGTCGCTGACCTCGACGAGCCGGTAGAAGGCGTCGAGGCCGCGCGGGTTGCCGAGGTCGATGGTGGCGCTGCGCTTGTTCCGGTTGGCGCCGACGAAGGCCGCGTTGACGTCGTAGGGCCGCTCGGGAGACCCCTTGCCGGGGTAGGCATCGAGACCCGGCGGGGCCACGATCGGCCCGCGGGTGTGGTCCATGCGCTGAATCGCCTCGACCTTGATGACCTCCGCTCCGAGGAAGCCCAGGATCTCGGCGGCAAAGGGGCCCGCCCAGCCTTCGGCCAGCTCGAGCACGCGAAACCCTGTCAACGGCGGCCCGTCCACTCGCCCGCTCCCCGGCCCCGTGGCCGGCGGCCATTGTACACAGCGGCACGTGGAGCGAAGACTCTCCGGTAGCGTAAGGCACGTATATTGAATGTGGCGGAACGCATCGGACGAGCATGGAGGAGTCGAAGATGCCCGGCGTGGTAACCCTCTCGTGGGAGGACGTAGACGAACGTTTCGACGGGCTGCTTCCCGCGGGGACGCGCAAGGTCTACGGCATCCCGCGCGGTGGGGCAATCGTCGCCGGGCTCCTTCGCCAGCGCGGCATACAGGTGGTGGGGCCGGACGAGGCTGAGGTGATCGTCGACGACATCATCGACAGCGGCGAGACCGCCAAGCGCTACGCCGCGCGGTACGGCAAGCCCATCGCCGTCCTGGTCAATAAGGAGCAAGAGGGTCTGATGGGCGTCTGGGTGGAGTTCCCGTGGGAGGGCGGCCGGGAGGGCGACCTGCGGGACGGCCTCCGGCGCATCATCCAGACCATCGGCGACGATCCCGACCGGACGGGGCTCATCGAGACCCCGGACCGCGTCATTGCAGTCTGGAACGAGCTCTTTTCGGGCTACCGCGAGCAGCCCGGCGACGTCATCGAGTGGGTCCCGGCCGGCGAGGGCGGCATGGTCCTCGTCCGCGGCGTGCCCTTCCGCTCGACCTGCGAACGCCACCTGCTCCCATTCTGGGGCGAGATCGACGCCGCCTACCTGCCCGCGGGGCGCGCTATCACGCCGGCCAGCCTCACCCATCTCATCGAGGTCTGCTCGCGCCGACTCCAGACTCAGGAGGCCATGACGAGCCTGATAGGACAGGCGCTCGACGAGGGCGAGGCCGCAGGCGTTGCCGTGGCCGTCCGCGCCCAGCGCGTCTGCGCCGCTCCCCCGGCGTCGGCGCCCAACGGCGGGCTCCGCACGACCACGTACTTCTCCGGCGCGTTCGAGATGGACGCGGCGGCAAGGGCGGAGTTTCTGCACGGGGACGGGTGATCCCCTAAGGGTCTTCATCCGGCGCGATGCCGGCCTCGGCGAGGACTTGCGCCGTGTGCTCGCCCAAGAGTGGAGCGCGGCCCGGGGATTCCTGAGCGCCGCCTTCATCGGGAGCATGGGGCCGGAAGGGCAGGCCCGGCGCGGCGATGGCGCCGGCCTCGGGATGTTCCGTTCGCTGGAAGAAGCCGCGCTCCGTCAGGTGCGGGTCGTCGAGCATGTCGGCCGCGTCGTAGACCGGCGCGACCGGGAAACGGGCCGCCGCCGCGGCGTCGAAAATCTCTTCCCGCGTGTGCTCGGCAAGCCACTCGTACCAGATCACGCGGAACTCGTCGAAGTGCGCGACGCGGGAGTCGCGGTCGGCGAACTTGGGCGAGCCGATTAGCTCGGGCCGGCCGATCATCTCGAAGATGCGGGGCCACCAGGCCTCGCCGCGCCCCACGCCCTGCACAGCGATGTAGCCGTCCTTGCAGGGATAGCCGCCGACCAGGTAGGGGCCAAAGACGTCGTTGCCCACGCGCTTCGAGGGCTCGCCGCCGTAGGCGAAGTTGGGGAAGCGCACCTCGGGGTTGCAGACCAGCGCCTCGGCGATGGAGAAGTCGATGTACGAGCCGCGCCCGGTGAGGCGGGCCGAAAGGGCCGCGGCGGCCAGCCCCACCGCGGCGACACCGCCGGCGTAGTAGAGCCCCTGGTTTTCGGCGAGCTTGAGCGGCTCGCGCTCCGGGTCGCCGAGGTTGTACATCGGCCCGCACATGGCCTGGAAGACGAGGTCGGAGCCCTGCCAGTCGCGCTGCGGCCCCGTCTTGCCGAAGGGACTGATCGACATCATGACGAGGCGGGGGTTCGACGCCGCGAGCGATTCGTAGGAGAGTCCCAGGCCGTCGAGGACGCCGGGCCCTTCGCTCTCCACGAGTGCCCCGGCCCGCCCGGCGAGACGGCAGAGAACGGCGCGGTCCCGGTCGTCGTGCACGTCGAGAACGACGCTGCGCTTACCGCCGTTGAGGTAGAGGAAAAGGGCACTCGTCTCGGGGTGGGGCTGGTCGCCGGCGAAGGGGCCGGCGCGGCGGGCCTCGTCGCCCCCCGGCGGTTCGACCTTGACGACGTCGGCCCCGAACTGGGCGAGCTGCTTCGTGCAGAAGGGCCCGGCGGCCCCCTGCGTGAGGTCGAGGACGGTGAGCCCGTCCATCAGCATGGCCTGGAGTCCTCCGGAAAGCGGGAGCGCTGGGTTAGGCCGCCGCGGGCTCCGGCGTCTTGAACTCGCCGAGGGTGAAGTACTTGGTGAGGGTGTCCTCCATGTACTGGGGAGCCTCCCACGTCTCCATGAACCAGCCGGTGGGGCACATGGTCATGATCTCGATGTAGGAGAAGCCCCGGCCCTCGAGCTGGGTCTCGAACGCGCGGCGGAGCATCTTCTTGGTGCGGTTGATCGCCACCGGCGAGTGCACCGAGCCGCGGGCGGAGTAGGCCGTGCCGTCAAGCTGCGCCAGTAGTTCGGCCATCTTGACTGGGTGGCCGTGCTCCTCGGCATCGCGTCCTTGGAGCGTGCTCTTCGTCTTCTGGCCCACGATCGTGGCCGCCGTCATGTGGCCGCCAGTCTCCCCGTTCACCGTGTTGTTCAGGCAGATCACGGTGAACTTCTCGCCGCGGGCGGCGCAGTGGACCGCCTCGGCGATCCCCTCACTGATCAGATCGCCGTCTCCTTGGATCGTGATGACGAAGCGGTCAGGCAGCATGCGCTTGACACCGGTGGCCATGGAGGGGGCGCGTCCGTGCAGCGCGTTGATGCGGTCGACGTTGAGGAGTCCGTCGAGTGCGCCGTAGCAGCCGATGCCCGCGACGTGGACGGTGTCCTCCCGCAGGCCCAGCTCCTCCATCACCTCGGCGATCATGCGGTAGGCCATCGGCTCGCCGCAGCCGGGACACATGTGGTGCGGCGCAGACGTGTCCAACGTCTCGAGCTTGGGAAGCGACCAGACCCGCCGGAGCTTCTCCTTGATCGCCTCTTTCGCCGGATCCTTCTCGTCCATGGCCCGCTCCTAGGCGCTTACCGGCGCCATCCGTTCGTAGGTCTCGCGAATCTTCGCGGTCAGCTCGGGTATCTCGATCGCCTTGCCCATGCCGAACCCCGAGGAGTCCTGGCTGATGCGTCCGATGAAGTCAACGGGCACCTTGCCCAGCACGGTCAGGCGGACGTCGTCGACCATCTGTCCGGCGTTAAGCTCGAAGACGGCAATGTGCTTCGCCTTCTCCGCCGCCTCGGCAACGGCGTCCTTGGGGAAGGGCCAGAGCGTGATGGGTCGGACGAACCCGATCTTCAGCCCCTCGTCGCGCAGCAGCTTGACGGCGTACTTCATGAACCGCGCCGCGTAGCCGAAGCCGATCACGACGAGGTCGGCATCGTCGAGGTGCGCCGTCTCCACCATCGTGGGCACCGCCTCTTCGAGGTAGGCGATGCGGTCGAGGGCACGCTCCTGATGACCGCCGTAGCCGCCCTCTTCGTCGCGGGCTTTCTGAAGCTCGTCGCGGCTGCGCGTGCCGAAGAGGAAGGAGTTGATGCGCGGCGTGCGTCCCCGCGCCCCATCGACCGCCCTTCCCGAGAGGTCGGGCAGGTCGGATTCGTCGAGCCCTTGAAAGTCGACGGCCTCGACGGTGTGGGAGAGCACGTAGTCCGACTGCACCAGCACCGGCGTGGTGAACTTGTGCGCGGTGTAGAAGGCGAGGCGCATCAGGTCGTAGGCTTCCTGGACGGTGTGCGGCGCGTAGGAGACATAGCGGTACTCGCCGTGGCCGCCGCCGCGCGTCCCGATCCGGTACTCGGTCTGCCCGCGCGACATGTGGACGAACACATAGGGGATCTGCGCGGCGAACATCTCCGACATGGCCTCTTGCATCAGGCTCATACCGGTGGCGGTGGTGGAGCACATCGCCCGCGCGCCGGTGGCGGCGGCGCCCCACACCATGCTGATCGCCTCGCCTTCGCTCTCGGCGTTGATATAGACGCCGCCCGCCTTGCCCATCTCCTTCGCCATCGCCTCGATCAGGTGCGTGTTTGGCTGGATCGGATAGCTGGCGTAGAAGCGGCAACCGGCATCGATCGCCGCTTGGGCGATGGCTTGGCTGCCGTCGGCGAGGCGCCGGTCTTGCTGGTCAGTCATGGCCATACATCAGGCGCGAGCCGCGCCGGGGACGTTTCGGTAGACCTCGGTGATGCAGAAGTCGGGACAGATGAGGGCGCACATCTCGCAGCCGGTGCAGCCGTCGAGAAGGATCGGGTAGCGGAAGCCGAGGCGGTTCAACTCCGTCGACATCTCCAACACGTCGACGGGGCAGACCTGCACGCAGAGGTCGCAGCCCTTACAGAGCTCGATGTCGATCTCGATTGAGCCGACGGCCTTCGCCATCTTCGCCTCCGTCTACACCAGCGCCGGCGCCCACGCCTCGGCATCAAGGGTCGCCAGGTGCTCCCGGGCATAGGCCGCGCCCGCCTCCATGACCGCCACGTTCTTCGGGATCGTCCCGCGCCGGTAGGGCGGCGTCAGCGCTTCCAACGCGCCCGCGAGGCGGTCGACGGAGACCAACCCCGTCGACTCGCTCACCGCCGCGAGCATCGCCATCGCCGCGCCCTGGGCGTTGCCCACTTCCTCGGCGAGCTTCGCCGCCGGAATCGCGACGAGCGCCACGCCCACCGGCGCGCCCTCGCCGGTCACCACGCCGCCGTTGATCACGAAGAGGCCGCCGTCGCGGGTCTTGGGACGGACGACAGGCACGACGTTGGGGTGCATCGCGATCGCCATCCACGCGCTGGGAATGATCGGCGGAGCAAGCAGCGCCTCCGTGCCCGCCACGACGGTGCACTCAACGTTGCCGCCGCGCATCGTGCCGCCGAACGCCGCGAAATGCATGACGTGCTTGGCTTCGGCGTTGAGCGCCTGCGCGAGGAGCTTAGTGGCGAGCTGGACCCCTTGCCCGCCGATGCCCCCCATGACGATCTCCCGCTCCATCGGAAGGCCCCTCCCAGAAGTGGGGTCACTCTAGCATCGGCCCCAGGGAGCGTCAAACAAGGGGGCGTGGGGCGCCGTTTTTGGTAGGGCGGTGGAGTGAGCGGACGCCGTAGTATCATCGTTCCCAGCGCAGATCACAGGTTCGGGGGCTGTGGGCCAATGGTGCGGCAGCCTCAGAAGGCAGCAACACAGGCATGGACTACACAGGCTTTCTAGAGACGCTCGAAATCATGCGCGACCCCGACCTCATGGAGTCGTTCCGGCGCGCGGTGAAGCAGTTCGAGGCCGGGGAGGGCCGGGACTTCGAGGAGTTCGCCGCCGAACTCGGAATCTAAGCGAGCTCCAGCGCCCGCGCTACTCGCCGGTGAAGTGGGGTTCGCGCTTGGCGAGGTAGGCGGCGAGGGCTTCCTTGTGGTCCTTGGTGGTGAGGGTGAAGGCTTCGGCGTAGGCCGAGCCGACGAGGTGCTCGTCGAGGTCTTGCTTGAGCCCCTTGTAGACCATCTCCTTGACGAGGCGGTTGGGCACCGGCGGCTTGGCGGCGATCTTGCTGGCCAGCGCCATCGTCTCCTCCTCCAGCTTCTCCGCCGGCACGAGCTTGTTGAGCACGCCCAGCTCGCGGGCCTCCTCGGCGCCGAGCCAGTCGCCGGTGTAGAGCAGCTCCAGCGCCTTGCCGACCCCGAGCGCCCGCGGGTAGAACCACGTCGCTCCGGTGTTGGAGACGAGCGCCATCTGGAGGAACGCGTTCATGAAGCGGGCCTTCTCGCTCCCGATGCGGAGGTCGCAGGCCAGCGCCCAGTCGAAGCCGTCGGCGACGGCGAAGCCATTGACCATCGCGATCGTGGGCATGGGCATGTTCTGCAGGCCGAGCGTCACCTGCTGCGGGTAGTCCCGGATGTAGGTCAGGATCTCGAGCTCCGTCAGGTCGCCCAAGAGCCGGTCGGTCGTGCCCCGCTCCTCTTTGATGTCGGTGGCCGCGGTGAAGGCGCGGCCCGCGCCGGTGAGAATGAAGACCCGCACGTCCCGGTCCTCAGAGACGGCGCGCAAGGCGTGCGTCATCTCCTTGAACATCTGCTCGTTGATCGCGTTGAGAACGTCGGGGCGGTTGAGCGTCAGCTTCGCGATGTGGTCCTTCTTCTCAAGGATGATGGTCGTGTAGTCCATGGATGCTCCCTAGTGGAACGGCTTGGCGCCGCGGATCAAACGACGGCGACGGCGACGACCTGGAAGACCTGCTCCGGCCGCGCGTTCTGGTGGATGGTGAGCCCGGTCGCGGCGGGAAAGGCGTCGCCGAAGACGTCGCGGCGGACGGCGGCCAGACCCCGCACCTCGTTCTGCGCCGTCGGCGGCGTGCACTCCAGGGTGTACATGATATCGTCCACCCCGACGCCGGCCTCGGCGCAGATCGCGGCCACGTTGCGGTAGGCCTGGCGCGCCTGCTCGACGAGGTCGTACTTGTACACCTGGCTCTCGCCCGTCGTGTGGTCGATCGACGCCTGGCCGGAGATGTAGAGCAGGTTCCCCTTCTTGACCGCGGGCGCCGCCGTCATCTCGCGCCAGGAATCCTCCCAGCCGGACGGCACGATCTGCTCACGGCCGCCGCCGATAATCGCGGTGGCCTCGATTTCGAGATGGCCGTGGGGCGAGAGCATGCGGTGGAAGTGCACGCTGCTGGAGGCCGGATAGGTTCCGCCGAAGCGCTGCTCGCGCAGCTTCCTCACCTCGGGATAGGTGACGGTAGCCTGCGGGTCCACGTAGTTCATCGTGTTGACCACGTCGCCGAACGAGGCGCCGGCGGCGGTAAGCACCTTCTCCATGCGGTCGTAGCACCACTCGGCCTGCGCGACGGTGTCGTTCGGCTCCAGCGTGATGACGCCCGTGACCCAGACCTTGTTGTCGACCTTGACCGCCGGCGCGTAGGTCAGATCCTTGAAGCGCTCGAACTCGGGGCCGGGCGGGATGATGGCTTCCTTCTTTCCCTTGACCGCAATGGCGTTGATCTCGATGAGCGCGTCGGGCCGCAGTAGGCTATGCACCAACACCCCCGTCGAGGCCACGGGACTCTTGCCCATGTACTGCTCGCGGACGGCCGCGGTGCCGCGAAACTTGCCGAGACCGGGCGGCGCGATGTAGTCGGTCGTACGCACGATGTTGTCGTAGGTCATCCCCGCCGCTTCGAGCACGACCCCGATCTTCTCCCACGCCACCTTCGACTGCTCAACGATGTCGCCCTCACAAAGGACGCGCCGCTTCTCCTCGTTGTAGCTGCTCGCAGTGTGGCCGGAGACGTAGACGACCCCGTCCTTCTCCGTTCCCAACGAGAACGTGTAGCGGCGAAGGTCCAGCCAGGGGAACTTGTCGGGGTCGACCGGGATGACGTTTCTGGCCATGGTGGGCGGCTCCTACGAAAGGGATCGGGGCGCGGAGTAGTCTACCGCACCGCTCAACGTGTCCGAAGCCGGCGGCTATTCCAGCGGCGGACGCCGCGTATGCCAACCGGCGGCCTGCTCGTAGGCGAATGCCAAGTTGAGGACACCGGCATCGTCGAAGGCACGACCGGCGATCTGCAGCCCCACCGGCAGCCCCTCGGAGAACCCGCAGGGAACGGTGGCCGCGGGCAGGCCGTTCGAGTTGAAGAGCCGGGTGATGCGAGAGAGGAGCATCCGCGAGGGAAACTCCTGGCCGCCCAGCGTCACCACGGGCGCGGCGTACGAGGGCGCGGTGACGGGGCAGGTCGGGGTCATAAGGAAGTCGACGCGCTCCAAGACCCGCGCGATTTCGCGGTTCAGTGAGGCCCTCAGCTGGTTGGCCTTCGAGTAGTCCGCCGCCGTCACGAACAGCCCCGACTCGATGTGTATCCGCGTCACCGGATCGTAGTCGGCGCCCCGACTCAATACCGTCTCCCGATGAACCGCCGCCGCGTCGGCGGGGATGATCGTGCTCATCACCAAGCCATAGTCCTCCAGGCGCGGCACCGAGACCTCCTCGACCTCCACCCCCAGGCCTGCCACCTGCTCCAACGCGGCCCGCGTCAGGCGCTCCACCTCCGGCTCGATCAGGTCCCACACGTACTCGCGCAGCACCCCGACGCGGAGTCCGCGCACCTCACCCGTCAGACATTCCTCGTAGTTGGGGACGGGTGCGTCGGCCGAGGTCGAATCGAGCGGGTCGTGGCCAGCGATGGCCTGCAGCGTCGCCGCCGCGCCCTCGACGGTGCGGGCGAGCGGCCCGGCGTGGTCGAGCGACCATGAAAGCGGCGTCATGCCCCGGCGGCTCACCAGCCCGTAGGTGGGCTTCAGCCCGGCGAGGCCGCAGAGCGACGCCGGCACCCGAATCGAGCCGCCCGTGTCGCTGCCGAGGGAGGCGGCGCACTCGCCCGCCGCGACGCTCGCCGCCGACCCCGTGCTCGAGCCGCCGGGCATCCGCGAGAGGTCCCACGCATTGTGGACGTCGCCGTAGTGGGCGTTGCGGCCCTGTTCCCCGAAGGCGAACTCGGTCATCATCAGCTTGCCGATGATGATCGCGCCCGAGGCCTTCAGCCCCTCGACGACTGCGCTGTCGGCGGCGGGGACGCGGTCGGCGTCGATCTTGGAGCCGGAGGTGGTGCGGATGCCGGCGGTGTCGTAGAGGTCTTTGACCCCGACCGGGATGCCGTGCATCGTCCCGCGATACTCGCCGCGCGCCATCTCCGCCTCGGCCTGCTCCGCTGCTTGCTTCGCCTCGTCGCGCGCAACGGTGATGAACGCATTGACCTCGGGTTCGACCCGCTCGATGCGGTCCAGGAACGCGCCGACGACCTCGACGGGTGAGACCTGCCGCGAGCGCAGCAGCGCGCTCAGCTCGGGAATCGTACGGAGGCAGAGGTCGCCCACGCTCATCGCGTCGGCCCCGGCCGGAACACCAGCACCGGCTCTTCGCCGACGACCTCGGCGGCCCGGAGCTTGTCCAACACCTCCCGCAGCGCCACGACGCTCGGGTAGAGGTCGGCGAGGTGATGATCGTCGGCGGTCAGGCCGGCGTCGGCGGCCAGCGCTCTGAAGTCTTCCAAAGTCAACTCGTCAGGGGGCATCTCATCCTCCGCGGGTCGTGACGCTGCTATAGTAGCGTCTACCCTCCCCTTCGGCCCAATCATGTCACGACCTCTCGCGGAACTGTTACGAGGCGTCCGGGTGATAGACCTGTCGCGAGGTCTCGCCGGCCCAAGCTGCACCAGGCTCATGGCCGACCTGGGCGCCGAGGTCATTAAGGTCGAGCCTCCCGGCGGCGATCACACCCGTTCCTTCCAGCACCAGCGCGAGGGCCGCAGCGGTTACTTCATCCAGCAGAACGCCGGCAAGCGGGACATCTCCCTCGACCTCCGCACCGCCGAGGGCAAGGCCGTGCTCGACGAGCTGGTGTCGATCGGGGACGTCGTCGTCGAGAACTTCCGCCCCGGCGTCATGGCCAACCTGGGCTATGGATATGAGGACCTGCGGCGGCTCAACCCGTCCGTGGTCCTCTGCTCCATCTCGGCCTTCGGCCAGTACGGGCCGTACTCCGAGCGGCGCGGCGGCGACTACAACATCCAGGCCCTCAGCGGCATGATGTGGATCAACGGCGACCCCGACGGCCCGCCCATGTGGACGGGCAACGCCTACTGCGACACAACCACCGGACTGCACGCCTACGGGGCCGCGGTCTCCGCGCTCTACAACCGGCTCCTGACCGGCCGCGGCGAGCACGTCGACGTCGCGCTCATGGACTGCGCTATCTGGCAGCAGGAAATCACCTTCCAGGAGTACCTCCTCAGCGACGGCGCTATCGAGCCGACCCGGTCGGGCAGCGGCCGCACCGACAACGCCCCCGTGAACGTCTACCGCGGCAGGGACGGCTACATGGTCCTCGCCGCCATGAGCGACCCCGCTTGGACCTTGCTCACGGCGACCATGGGCATGCCTGAGCTCGAGCACGACGAGCGGTTCGCTACCCGCTGGGACCGCGTCGAACGCATGCGGGAGCTCGACCGCATTATCGAAGGCTGGGTGTCGAGCTTCGACTCCGTCCAGGACGTCATCGACCTGCTGCTGTCGAAGGGGCTGATCTGCGGCAAGGTCCGCGACATTCCCGAGGTCGTCGCCGACCCCAACACCGACGCCCGCGGCATGCTCATGGACATCGACGATCCCGTCATCGAAGCACCGGTCCGCGTCATGAACTCGCCGATGCGCTTCCACGCATCCACCGCACGGCCGCGCGGCCCTGCGCCACTGTTGGGGCAGGACTGGGACGAGGTCTTATGCGGCCTCTTGGGAAGGAGCCGCGACGACGCACTGGCGCTAATCGGCAACGGCGCGGCGCTCGTCGAGGACCGGGCGCTGCGTCCAATGCTGGCGCGCCTTGATGCCGACGCGGCCACGTCCTGACCCCATGCGCGAGTCTGCGGAGAACGGCAGCGACGGCATGACCACGAGCGGCACACTGCCCCCCTTGGCGGGCCTCCGCGTAGTGGAGTTTGCCGAGCAGATCTCCGCGCCCTTCTGCGGCAAGCTCCTCGCCGGGCTTGGCGCCGACGTCATCAAGGTGGAGCCGCTCGTCGGCGACCCGCTGCGCGACTACGGACCATTCCTGGACGACCTGCCCCATTCGGAACGGGGCGGGCTCTTCCACTACCTCAACGGCGGGAAGCGAAGCGTCACCCTCGACCTCGCACCCCGCTCTGGCGAACGGCTGGCTCTCGAGCTCGCGCGGTGGGCCGACGTCGTCGTCACCGACGGCTCCCTGCCGGCGGCCCTGCGCGACTTGCTGGCCGAGGAGGCGGCGCGCGACCCCGCCCTCATCTGGACGCAGGTCAGCGTCTTCGGCAACGACGGCCCCCATGCCTCGTTCGTGGGCGGCACGCTGCAAGCGGCCGCCGGCTCCGTTGCCTACCACCTCGGCGACCCCGACCGGGCGCCGCTCATGTCACCGGCGCGCGAGGCCGAGTATTGGGGCGGTCTCCAGGGCTGCGCCGCGACGCTCGCCGCCGTCCACAGCCGGGAGCGGGACGGGGCAGGCCAGGGCGTCGAAATCTCGTCGCTCGAAGCGATCTCCACGCTCGTCGGCGCGCACCGCGACCTCCGCGCGGTACGTTTCGGCGGCGCCATCACCGTCGGATTCGGCGGCGACACGCCGCGCCAGGGCTATCACGGCTGGCTGCTGCCCTGGGTCACACTCCCCTGCAAGGACGGCTACGTCACCATCATCTCGTCCTCGGTCCGTCACTGGCAGCGCTATCTCGACGAGATGGAGGGGCAGGACTGGACGAGCGACCCACGCATCTACAACCTCGACCGGCCCTACATTGAGGAAGACCTCGGCTTCGACACCCTCGACGCCCTGCAGATGCAGTGGCTTGAAACCAAGACCAAGGCGGAGCTCTTCGAACTCTTCGGACGCCTGCCCGTCCCGTTCCAGCCGGTGCAGACCATCGCCGAAGTGTTGGATTCGGATCACATGCGGCATCGGAAGTCCCTGGCGCCGGTGAGCTATCCGGGCGGCGAGGCCTACGCACCGGGCCTACCGTTCCGCCTTCCCGCCTGCGTCCTGAACCCGGCTCCGGCGCCGCGATTGGGGGCGGACAACCGGCGGGTCTATTGCGAGATGCTTGGGCTCAAACCCAATGATCTCGTCGCGCTCAGCAGGGCGGGGATCATATGAGGACCGCCGCGCTGGAGGGCCTGCGGGTGCTCGACCTCGGCCAGATCTGGGCGGGGCCGCTCTGCGTCCACATGCTCGGCGACATGGGCGCAGAGATCGTCCGCGTCGAGACGCGGGGGCGCGCCGTCGTGTCGGGCCGTCCGGAGTTCGGCCCCGACGACCCCCCCGAGCACGCCGCGTCCTACTACCTGCGCAACCGCATCTGCCTCAGCGCCGACCTGTCCCATCAAGCAGGCATCGACCTCGTCCGCGAGCTCGCCCGGATCGTCGACGTCGTGGTGGAGAACTTCGCTCCCCGGACGCTTCCAGGCCTGGGATTGGGCTACGACACCCTCCGCCGGCTCAACCCTGCGCTGATCATGCTCTCCCTCCCCGCCGCAGGCCTGGACGGCCCCTGGCGCGACCGGCTGACGCAGGGGCCGTCGCTCTCCGCCCTCTACGGCCGCGCCAGCCTGATCGGCTATCCGGGAGAGGCCTGGCCCCGCGCCGACACCGCCGAGGGCGACCCCTTGGGAGCGTCCTTCGGCTTCATCGCCGTCATGGCCGCGTTGGCGCACCGCGACAAGACCGGCGAGGGGCAGCAGATCGACCTCGCGCAGGGCGAGGCGCTGCTGGCCGTCGATGCCGAGGCCGTGCTCGAATACTCGATGAACGGCCGGACGATGGGCTTCCGGGGCAACCGCTCCCCCACCACCGCGCCTCACGGCATCTATCCCTGCGCCGGCGACGACCACTGGATCGCCATCTCCGCCGAAGGCGAAGGCCAGTATCAGGCGTTGTTGGGGTGCATGGGCCCGGCGGGGGCCTCCCTCCGCCGCTACCGAGACGCCTTCCAGCGCCTCCGCGCCTACGAGGAGATCGACGCCGCGGTGGCGGCCTGGACTGTTGGCTTCGACCGCTGGCAGCTTACCTACCGGCTGCAAGCCGCCGGCGTGCCCGCCTATCCCGTCCTCGACGCCCGCGGCCAGCTCGACGATCCGCACCTTCAGTACCGCCGTCCGCTCGCCGTCGAGTCCGACGTGCCCATGGACGTCGGCAACGTGGCATACACGAATCCATGGAAGCTCGAACGGACGCCGGCGCGAATTCGCCGCACCGTGGCGAACATCGGGGCCGACAACGACTTCGTCCTCCGCGACCTGCTCGGCAAGAGCGCGGCGCGGATCGAAAAATTGACGAGAGACGAAGTCCTCGTCTAGCGTGGCCCCGCTTGGAGTGAGGAGGAAGGTCCATGTCCTACGAACACATCCTGTACGAGGTCGACGACGCGGTCGCGGTCATCACGCTCAACCGTCCTGAACTGCTCAACGCCCAGAATGAGGCGCTTAAGGAAGACGTCGACCGCGCCCTGCGGGCGGCCGACGAGGACGACGACGTCCGCGTCGTCATCCTCAAAGGCGCCGGCCGCGCCTTCTCCGCCGGCCACGACATGAAGCAGTTGCCGCGGGACCCCACCGCGTTCGGCGCCGACGATCCCCGCAAGTGGTTCGAGGGCGACACTGAGAAGGTGTCCGAGTTCGTCCGCAAGATCCTGCGGCTCTTCCTCAACATCCACTACGCCAAGAAGCCGAACATCGCCCAGGTGCACGGGCACGTGATCGCCGGCGGCTGGGCGATGGCCGCGATGTGCGACCTCATCGTCGCCGCCGACGACACCATGATCGCCGACCCCGTCGTGCGCATGGGCTCCTCGGCGGTGGAGGTACTCATGGAGCCGTGGGACCTCGGCGTGCGGAAGGCCAAGGAAGTGCTGTGGCTCGGCGATCCGATAACGGCTGAGGAGGCGTGGCGGCTCGGCGCGGTGAACAGGGTCGTCCCCCGCGACCAGCTCGACGAGGAGACGATGCGGCTGGCCCGGAAGATCGCGCTGACGCCGCCGGCCACCCTACAAGCCACGAAACGCTCCATCAACCGCATGCTCGACGGCATGGGCTGGCGCTCCAGCCACGAGGAGCACACCGAGGTGTGGATCGCCAATCACTTCGGCGACGAGCACAAGCGGCTGCACCGCGAGCGCGAGGACCTGGGACTCCGTGAGTTCATCCGCCGGCGCGACGAGCCGTACAGGTAGGAAGCCATGACGTACGAAACGATCGACTACGAGATAGATGACAGCGCCGCCGTCATCACCCTGAACCGGCCGGAGGTGCTCAACGCCCAGAACGAGGCGATGAAGGACGAGCTTGCCGACGCCTTTCGCGCCGCCGACGCCGACGGGGACGTCCGCGTCGTGGTGTTGCGGGGGGCGGGCCGCGCCTTCTCCTCAGGCCACGACCTGAAGTCCTTTCCCCGCGACCCCCTCGCCTTCGGCGCCCCCTCGGCCGACAAGTGGTTCGAGGGCGACACCGAGATGGTGCGCCGCATCTTCCACGAGGCGATCTTTCAGAAGTGCATGGCGGTCCACTACACCCGCAAGCCGACCATCGCCCAGGTGCACGGCTACTGCATCGCCGGCGGCTGGCTGCTGGCTTCGATGTGCGACCTCATCGTCGCCGCCGACGACGCCAGGTTCAGAGACCCCGTCGTGCTCATGGCCGCCGGCGGGCTCGAGCTGCTGGTCGAGCCCTGGGACGTGGGGGTGCGGAAGGCCAAGGAGCTCATGTGGACAGGCGACTACCTCGAAGCCGAGGAGGCGCACCGGCTCGGCCTGGTCAACCGGGTCGTCCCCCGCGACCGGCTCGACGAGGAGACGATGCGGATCGCGCGGAGGATCGCCCTGAGCCCGCCGGCTACCCTTCAGGCCACGAAGCGCTCCATCAACCGCATGCTCGACGGCATGGGCTGGCGCAAGAGCCACGAACAGCACTTCGAGACCTGGACTGCCGCGATGTTCACCGACGAGCACAAGGCTGGCCACGAGGGGATGAGCGCGAAGAACCTTAGGGCGTTCATTCAGAAGCGCGACGCGCCCTACGAGAAGCCTTAGCCGCCCGGCGTGTCAACCCGGGCGCGCATCCACTCCAGCACGTCGTCCATCGGCGCGACGCTGGCCACGTAGCGCCACATGTCGAAGAGCGACGCCTTGTGCGCCCAGACGTTCTTGTCGCAAACCGCCTCCTCGACCACCACCACGCGAAAGTTCGCCGACACCGCGTCCGTCACCGAGGCGCGGACGCATCCGCTGGTGGCCGCCCCGACGAAGATCAGGGTGTCGACGCCGCGGTGCTGGAGCACCGGGACGAGGTAGGTGTTGGCGAACGCCGAGCTCGCCTTCTTCCAGATGATCGGCTCGCCGGGGCGGGGGGCGACGCGGGGGTCGATCTCCACCCACGGCTCCCCGTCGCGCAGGTACTCGGCCAGGCTGGGGAACTTCTCGCCGCGCACCCCGGCATCGCCGCCGCCCGCGGCGTAGCGGTCGCCGGTGAAGATGACCGGAATGCCCGATTCCCGCGCCGCGTCGATGACGCGGGCCGCCGCCGCGACGGCGCCGTCCGTGATCTCCTGGACGTGCTCCGACGCGCCGCGCACCCAGGGCTTCGGCTCGGGCGACACATAGCCGCGCTGCAGGTCGATGACAATGACGGCCGGCCGCTCGCCGCCTCGGTAGAAGTCGGCGCCGTAGCCGGCCTGAAGCTCTTCCGGCGTCACCGACTCGTGGATGTAGCGGACCATCGGGTCCGGTTTCAGGAAATTCAGGCTCATGAGCCGGCCGCCCCGTTTCGCTCGCCGAATTCGGCCATCCAGTCGATGACGTCCTCCAGAGAGGCCACGGTGGCGATATAGCGCCAGAGGTCGAACAGGGTTGCCTTGTGCGCCCAGAGGCTCTTGTCGCAGACCGCCTGCTCGACCACGACGGTGCGGAAGTTGCCAGCGATCGCGTCTACCGCCGCCGCGCGCACGCAGCCGCTCGTCGCCGTGCCCGCGATGATGCACGTGTCGACCTTATATTGCACCAAGAGCGGGGCGAGGTAGGTGCCGAAGAACCCCGAGGCCGCCTGCTTCCAGACGACGACCTCCCCGCTCCTAGGAGCGAGGCGCTCGTCGATCTCCACCCAGGGAAGGCCCTCCCGCATGTACGCCGCCAGATGAGGGAACTTCTCCCCGCGGACGCCGCAGTCACTGCCGTCGGGCAGGTACCGCGTTCCGGTGTAGAAGACGGGCAGGCCCGCCGTTCGCGCGGCCTCGATCAGCTGCCCCGTCGCGGCGGTCGCGCCGTCGATGAGCTCGGCGATACCCTCCGGCAGCCCCTTCACCCAAGGCTTCGGCTCGGGCGAAACGTAGCCGCGCTGCATGTCGATCACCAGCAGCGCGGGGCGTTCGCCCTTCCGGTAGAAGTCGTGGTCGGGCTCGCCGGCGGCCTCCTCCGGCGTCAGCGACGCGCTGATGTAGGCAATGTTCGGGTCGGGTTCGAGGAACTTGAGCATCGCGCGTGGGGCCTTCTCGCCGGAGGGTACGGGCAGTATACGCGAATAGGGGTTGCAACCCTGTCGATTGTAGGTGCTATAATGCCCGACGCCTACGTGCCCTAGGTACGTGCGCTTGATTCTATGGGGGGGGGGGCGCGTGTCTTTTCGCCCCCCGGAATGAGGAGAGAAAGCAGGTCATGCGAAAGAAGCTCTTTACGATCCCGATTGTGCTGCTGGCCGTCGTGTTGGCGGTCGCCGCGTGCGGCGACGCCGACCCCACCGCGGCCCCGCAGCCTACCCCCGAGCCCCAGGTGGTCGAGGTTGTCGTCACCGCCACGCCCGACCCGGACGCACCGGCGGCGGCGACCGCCGAACCCGTGGAAGTCGTGGTCACCGCTACCCCTGGGCCGACCCCGACGCCAGCGCCGACTCCCGAGCCCGTAGAGGTCGTCGTAACCGCGACGCCAACCGCCGCTCCCGCGCCGGTAG
This sequence comes from Dehalococcoidia bacterium, assembly GCA_965207995.1. Classification (GTDB taxonomy): domain Bacteria; phylum Chloroflexota; class Dehalococcoidia; order SHYB01; family SHYB01; genus DAOUKH01. The sequence goes on from OZ242299.1 coordinate 1,080,218, forward strand.
CAGCCAACATCGTGGTCACGCTCGACACGCTCGAACGTGAGCTCTGGCTGCACCACTACGGCGGCTCGACGATGTTCAACCCGCGCCACACGATGAACGAGCAGCTCGCCGTCTGGACGCCCGGGTACACGGAAGCTCAGCTCGCGGAGTCGTGGGAGCTTTCCGGTGACTCCACCGTCCTCACGATCAAGCTGCGCGAGAACATCCCGTTCCACGACGGCGATACGCTCGTCGCCGAAGACGTGGTCCGCACCTATTCCCTCATCTACGAAGAGGAAGCGAGCCACCAGGGCCTACGCACCATCCAGCCGCTCTTCGGCGACACCAAGGAGTCGCTCCTTGAGCACATCCGGGCCGTCGACGACAACACGGTCGAGATGCGGTCGGAGATTCCCTATGCGCAATGGCTCGAGTCGATCTTCGGCTCGACGAACACGCCGTACCTCGTAGTGAACTCCAGCTACCTCGACGCCGTGGGGGTCGACGAAGCCGCGGCGTCGCCGGTGGGCACCGGCCCGTTTGAATTCGACGAGCACAACCGCGGCGAGTCGATTCGCGTCCGGGCCGTCCAAGACCATTGGCGCCAGACCCCGTCGGTGGCGACCGTCACCTTCCAGATCGTTCCCCAATACGCCACGCAGCTGGCGCTCATCGCCTCGGGGCGGGCCGACATCATGAGCATCTCGCCCCTCCAGGTGGCGCAGGCTCGGAACGTCGGCGCACAACTGAAGGTCGACGACACCGGCTACAACGTCTGGTACGCCATCCGCGGCCTGATCCAGCCGGAGCACGATAACTACGACCCCACCGTGCCGTGGGTCGACGGCGACGACCCCGAGTCGGCGGCCAAGGTCCGCCTCGCGCTAAACTTGGCGATCGACCGCCAGTCGATCATCGACAACCTCTATGGCGGAATCGGGACGCTGAACGGACTCGGCGCCTGCACCTTCCCCGGCCAGACGCACTGGTCCGGCACCTCCGAGCCTTACCCGTATGACTTGGAGCAGGCGAAGGCGCTCCTGGCCGAGGCCGGGTACGCGGACGGGTTCGACATTTCGATCGCGAACGTCGATCAACCGAGCGGGCCGGTCGGCCTGGCACTGCATGAAGCCGTCGCCGACTCCTGGCGCCAGTTGGGCCTGAACGTGACCAACGTTCCCGGCGAGTGGACGAACTTCAGGGAAATCCTGATCAACATCACGGATCCGGAGTTGACCTACTACTGGTACTGCAACGCTAACTACGCCGATCCGATGGGGTACTACAACCTCTTCTACCACAAGCGCTTCCCGCTCTGGTTCGGCAGCGACGAGATGCAGGTGAGGCTTGACGCCGCCAACGCGGCCCTGCTCCCCGACGAGCGGGCACCCCTCATCACGGCGGTCAACCAGTACATGTACGACAACCACTACTGGATCCCGATGTTCGTCCTGCCCAAGCTCTACGCAACCTCCGTGCGGGTCGGCGAGTGGCCCTTGATTCCAGGACACCTGCGAGTCCACAACCTCGAATTCCTGCAGGTCAACCAGTAGAGGCCACCACCGGCAACAGGCTGCGATACATTGGAGATGCAAACGGAACGCCCCCGCGCGCGGGGGCGTTCCGGCATCTCTAGAGGTCCGCTCGCGGGCACCCGCGTCCTCGACCTGACGGGGCCGCCCGGTCAGCTGTGCGTCAAGATGCTGGCCGACGCCGGCGCCGACGTCATTAGCGTCGAGCCTCCCGGCGGCTCTCCCGCAAGGTCGCGTCCGCCGTTCATCGACGGCCTTTCCGGCCCGGACTCAAGCCTCTACTTCCTGCACTACAACGGGAACAAGCGGAGCATAACGTTGAACTTGGCCGCACCCGGCGGTCAGTACTTGTTCCGCCGCCTGATCCGCACCGTCGACGTCCTGGTGGAGACTCTGCCCCCCGGCTACCTCGACGACCTCGGGTTGACCCACGAGTCGCTCCGCGGGGAGAACCCGGGCCTCGTCCACACCAGCATCACGCACTTCGGCAGGTTGGGACCCTACACCGACTACCAGGGCAGCGACATGGTCTGCTTCGCCCTCGGCGGCGTCATGTCGCAGGCCGGCGAGCCGGGGTCGCCGCCCATCACGGCGCCCGGTGAGCTTGCCTACGCGCTGGCCGGCTCCTACGCCGCCGTCGGGACCAACGTGGCGCTCTTTCGGAGCCTCATGTCGGGGCGCGGCCAGATGGTCGAAGTCGCCGTCCACGAGGCCGCCGTCCACGTGGCGGGATACGCCGTCCCGATCTTCAGCGCCACGGGCCGGAAACCCTTCCGCCAGAGCTGGAAGCAGCGCCTCTTCGACCTCTACGACGTCTATCCCTGCCGCGACGGCTACGCCCGCATCTTCATCATGCCCAGGAAGCACTGGCGCTCGCTGCTCGACTGGCTGGGAAACCCGGACGACCTCGGCTCCGAGCTCTTCGAAGACCAGCAGCTCCGGTGGGAGAACAGCGAGCTCATCGATCCCTTCGTGGAGGGTCTGACGAGGCGCTACGACAAGGTCGACCTCTTTGAGGAAGGCCAGCGCCGGGGTATCACCGTCTCCCCGCTCAACACGCCGCGCGAGTTCGTCGAGAACGAGCAGACCGAAGCTCGAGGACTGTTCCGCAAGACGACGCATCGGGAGATCGGCGAGTACCGCCAGATGGGCTCCATGCACCGCTACAGCGGACTGCCGGACCCGGCTCCCGCTCCCGCCCCCACCCCGGGCGAGCACAACCGCGAGGTCTATTGCGAAGAGCTCGGCCTGATGGCGACCGACCTCCCAAAGCTCGAAGAGGCCGGCGTGATATGAGTACGACGGCTGATCGTTCTCTAGAAACCGAGCGCCCGCTGGAGGGCATCCGGGTGCTCTCGTTCACCGCCGGCGCGGCGGGCCCGACGTGCGCGAGCTGCCTCGCCTTCTTCGGCGCCGAGGTGCTGCACATCGAGTCCCGGATGCGCCCCGACGGCCACCGCGGCGGCCACAACCCCGATGCTTGGAACAAGACCCCCACCTTCATCAAGCTGCACCGCAACCAGAAGAGCGTCACCATCAATTTGCGGGAAGCGGAGGGCGTCGCGCTCGCCAGAGACCTCGTCCGGATCAGCGACGTCGTCGTCGAGAACTTCTCCCTCGGCGTCCTCGCCAATTGGGGCCTCGGCTACGACGACCTTCGGCGCATCAGGCCGGACGTCGTGGCCGTCGGCCTCCGCGGCTTCGGCTCCACCGGCCCCTACGCCGGGTTCGCCAGCTATGGCCCCAACCTCGGCGCTTTTCTGGGGAACTCGTATCTGTGGAACTACCCCGGCGGCGGCACGCCGACGGCCGAGGCCCGCGTCCAGCACCCCGACTTCATGTCGGGAGTCTGCGCCGCATTCGCCGTGATGTCGGCGCTCATTCACCGGGCCCGCACCGGAGAGGGGCAGTGGATCGACGCCGGCGAGATCGACGTCGGCGCCCAGCCCCTCGGCCCCATCTACCTCGACTATCTCGTCAACGGCGCGGAGGCCCGCCCACAAGGGAACCGGACCGCATGGGCCCGGCACTCAGGCGTTTACCCCTGCCGCGGAGACGACCAATGGTGCGCTATCTCGGCAGAGACGGACGAGCAGATGGAACGGCTCATTGAGAGCATTGAGGGCGACCCTGAGAGCGCGGAGCAGCTCGACGAGCAGATCGAAGCCTGGACGCGCGCCCGTACCAAGTTCGAGGTCATGGAACACCTCCAAGCGCGGGGCGTTCCAGCGGCGGCCGTCCAGGATGTCGAGGAAGTGCTCGCCGACCCGCACCTGCGGGCGCGGGGCTTCTTCGTCGGGCTCGAAGAGCCCGAAATGGGACTCGTCGAGGCCGAGGACTTTCCGGTCCAACTCTCAGATACCCCAGGGTGCTACGATGAGCACGCCCCGCTGCTGGGCCAGCACACCGAGGAGGTCTGCGTCGCCCACCTCGGCATGGACCCCGGCGAGGTAACCAGACTCATGACGGAACGGAAGCTGTACTAGCCGGCGGGCCCGGAGTGACGATATGAGCGAATCCCCCGTGCTCTACGAGAAGGCCGACCACGTGGTTACGATCACGATGAACCGGCCGGAGAAGAAGAACGCCATCAACATGGCGATGCGCGAGCGGCTGCTGGAGGCCTGGGCCACCTTCCGGGACGACGACGACGCCTGGGTGGCAATCCTGACCGGCACCGGCGACGCCTTTTCCTCCGGCGGCGACCTCAAGGAGAACCTCGACAAGGCCGAAGGCCGGATGCGCGAACCCTGGCCCAGCGGGCGCGCGGTCAAAGCCCCCAGCGTCTATAGCGACTTCGTCTGGGAAGAAGGCGTCTACAAGCCCGTCATCGCCGCGGTCAACGGCTATGCGGGCGGGGGCGGCTTCGCGATGGCCTTGGGCTCCGACATCCGCATCGCCTCCGACAACGCCACCTTCGGCTGCGCCGCGGTTCGCTGGTCGCACATGGCGGGCGGACAGGCCCACATGCTGCCGCGCGTCGTGCCCTTGGGCTGGGCCTTCTGGCTCCTCTACACCGGCCAGATGATCGACGCCGCCCAGGCGCTCAGCATCGGTCTCGTGCAACAGGTGACCTCGCGGGACGACCTCTTGCCCGCGGCGAGGAGCCTCGCCAGCGTCATCTGCGTCAACGGGCCTCTCGTCGCCCAATATCACAAGGAATTCATCTACAAGAGCATGGACCAGCCCCTCAGCTCCGCCCGGTTCATGGAGCGCGTCCTCTACGAGCAGCTCCGCGGCAGGCCGGACTACAACGAGGGGACCAGGGCCTTCCTGCAGAAACGTCCGCCCGACTACGGCGGCAGTTAGGGCGCTACTTTGGGCAAGTTCATAGGCGGACGGCTGCTCCAATCGATAGTCGCCCTGTGGGTGATCACACTCGCCGTCTTCATCTTGGTCCGCCAGGCGGGCGACCCCATCACAAGCCTTCTCCCGCTGAATGCGCTGCCCGAGCAGCGCGAGGCGCTTCGAGAGAGAATCGGCTTGGACAAGTCCTACGTCGAGCAGTACTTCATCTATATGGGAGACCTGCTCCAAGCCGACTTCGGCGAGTCCAGATTTCTGAGGCAGGACGCATTGGATACGGCGTTGAGCAAGTTCCCCGCGACCTTGGAACTTGCCGGATTCAGCATGTTAGTCCTTTTGATTATCGCCGTGCCGGCTGGGGTCTATTCCGCCATGAATCGAGGGACGATAGGCGACCTTGTCGTGCGGTTTATCGCGGTCCTCGGGAACGCCTTCCCCTCGTTTTGGCTGGGGATCGTGTTCATTCTGGTGTTCGCCGTCTGGCTCAACTGGCTGCCGCCGGCAGGGAGGGGAGAGCCGGAAAACCTCGTCCTCCCCGTACTCACCCTGTCGTGGTTCCTCGCCGGCGGGCTCATGCGCGTGGTGCGGTCCAGCATGTTGGAAGTCATGGGGCGGGACTACGTCCGAACGGCCCGCGCCAAGGGCCTGTCGGACCGGTCGATCACGTGGCGCCACGTCTTCCGCAACGCCCTCCTCCCCATCACCACCTATGGCGGCATCCTGTTCCTGAATATGCTGACCGGCACGATCATCGTCGAGACCGTCTTCGGCTGGCCGGGCATGGGGCGAGAGGTCATCACCTCGGTGACCCGGGCGGACTACCCGATGGTGCAGACCATCACCCTGCTGCTGGGGTTCATCTATGTCTTTGGAAACTTCTTCATCGACATCGCCTACTTCTATATCGATCCGCGGCTGCGCAGGGCCTGACTTGGGGAACCGATGACGGCGGCGCAAGCGGCTTCTTTGGAACGGCCCTCGGGATGGGACCGGACGCGCAGGATCGCGCGTTGGTGCCAGACCTGGTGGGCCGCCGTCCTCATCGCGGCGCTGGCGGTTGTCGCCATCTTCGCCCCCCTCATCGCCACCCACGACCCCATCACCAACGCCCTTCCCGAAGCGCTGCGGGCGCCCTGGGGAATCGAAGGCGGCGGCTCCGACCACCTCCTCGGCACCGACCAGAACGGGCGGGACCTGTTCAGCCGCATCGTGTACGGCTCGCGGATCACACTCGGCGTCGCGCTGCTCACTATCAGCTTGAGTGCCGTACTTGGCAGCCTGTTGGGGCTCTTGGCCGGCTACCGGGGCGGGCTCACCGATACGGTCATCATGCGGTTTGCCGACGTCCTGCTCTCGCTGCCGATCTTCCTGCTGGCAATCGTGGTCGCCGCGGCGCTGGGACCCAGCCTCGAGAACGTCATCGGCATCATCGCGATCTTGCTCTGGCCCTATTTCACGCGGCAGATACGCGGTGAGACCCTGGCGCTCAGGAATCTCGAATACGTCGAGGCGTCGCGCGCACTGGGCGCCTCGGACCTAAGGATCATGCTCCGGCACCTCCTCCCCAACCTCGTGCCCAGCATCATCGTCTTCGCGACGCTGCAGGCGAACCTCGTGATTGTGGCCGAAGCCTCGCTGAGCTTCCTGGGCGTCGGCGTGCCGCCGCCCGCGGTCAGCTGGGGACGCATGGTCTCCGAGGGCATCGACTTCGTGTACATCGCCTGGTGGGTGGCGGCGATCCCCGGCATCGCGATCTCGTTCGTCGTTCTGAGCGTCGCCTTCCTCGGCGACACCATGCGGGACCGGCTCGACCCAACCCTCCGGAACCGCTAGCCCCGACTTGAATCCCTGAGAGGTGAGAACAATGGCTGAAGAAGACGTGCTGCTGATTGACAAAGTCGAAGACGGAAAAATCTGGGTGCTGACCATGAACCGCCCCCACCGCCTCAACGCCGTCGGCGGCGGGATGATGGGCAAGATGACGGAGACGTGGAAGGAGTTCCGCGACGACCCCGAGGCCCGCGTCGCCATCCTCACGGCGACCGGGCGGGCATTCTCGGCGGGCATCGACCTGAAGGAAGCCGCCGAGAACGAGGAGAGGCGCCAGCGCGGCGAGGACGTGCCCCCGCCCGACGAGCGGTGGATCCCGCTCAGCGAGCGGTTCGAGCTGTGGAAGCCGACCATCGCCGCGGTCAACGGCATCGCCGTGGCCGGCGGGTTCATGTACGCCCTCCAATGCGACATCCGCATCGCCGCCGAGGGCGCGGAATTTGGCGTGCCCGAGGTACGCTGGAACCGCGCCGGCGGACAGTGGATGACCTGCCTCACCCGCGTCATCGGCCTCGGCCACGCGCTCGAGCTCTGCCTCTGGGGCGACGGGCGCATCAGCGCCCAGCGCGCCTACGAGATCGGCTTCGTCAACAAGGTCGTGCCGCAGGAGCAGCTGATGGACGAGGCCATGGCCTGGGCCCGGCGCATGTTAAAACTCGCGCCGCGGGCCGCCTCCAACATCAAGGAGTGCATCTACCGCGGATACTACCTCTCGCCCCTGGACGGCGAGGCCCTCGGCAAGGCCATCGAGCAAAACCTCGAAGGCATGGAAGACAGCGTCGAGGGACCGAAGGCCTTCGCCGAGAAGCGCGACCCGGTCTTCAAGAACCGGTAACGGCTCGATGCCTATCGACCCACAGGCCCAAGCCGCGGAAGACGCCTGGGACGCCCTCGGCATCCCGCCGCTCGAGACGCTGCCGCCCGCCGAGGCGCGCGCCCGGTTCGAGGCGCTGCCGGCGCTCGAAGGGCCGCCCGTGGGACGCGTCGAGGACCGGATGGCCCCGGGGCCGGACGGCGACGTCCCCGTCCGCGTCTATTGGCCCGAAGGCGAAGGCCCCCGGCCCGCGTTCATGTACTTCCACGGCGGCGGCTGGGTCGTCGGCTCCGTCGCCAACCAGGACGGCACCGTCCGCCACCTCGTGCGGGAGTCCGGCTGCGTCGGTGTCTCGGTCGAGTACCGCATGGCGCCGGAGCACCGCTTCCCCACGGCCGCCGAGGACTGCTACACGGCCACGAAATGGGCCGCCGACAACGCGGCGGCGCTCGGCGTACGTCCAGGCAGGCTCGCGGTGCTGGGCGTGAGCTCGGGCGGCAACCTCGCCGCGGCGGTCGCGCTCATGGCCCGCGACCGCGCCACGCCGGACCTCGCCCTGCAAACGCTCGTCGTGCCCGTCCTGGCCCGCGACTTCACCACGGCGTCGTATCTCGAAAAGGCCGACGGCCCCGGCCTCACCCGACGGCGGATGCAGTGGTACTGGGACCTCTATCTGCGTGACGAATCCGACGCCGCCAATCCCTACGCCTCCCCGGCGGCGGCGGAGAGTCTCGCCGGCCTGCCTCCGGCCCTCGTGCTCACCGCCGAGTACGACGTCCTGCGCGACGAGGGGCGGCAATACGCCAAGCGCCTTCAGGAGGCGGGAGTCTCGACGACCCATCTCGACTACGCGGGAATGACCCACCTCTTCTTCAACCGCTGGAACGCCATCGACCGCGCCCGAGAGGCCATCGCGATCGTCGGCGCCGAGCTCGCCCAGCGCCTCGCCTGACCGGGCCCGGCTTCGCTTGCCGTCGGTTGCCGTTCCGTACAGAATAGGCCGCGTCTCGGCGTCCCTTAAGGAGCGTTCACCATCGGCAACCGTCTGCAAGACCTCGCCACCATCATCACCGGCGGCGCGTCCGGCATCGGCCGGGCCACGGTCCTGTCGTGTGCCCGGGAGGGCGCGCGCGTGCTCGCGGCCGACCGTAACGCACGGGGCCTCGAGGAGACCCGCGCGTTGGCCAAGGACGAGGGCCTGTCGGTCGAAACGTTCACCGTGGACGTCTCCAAGGCCGACATGGTCTCCGGCATGGTCGAGCGGGCGCTCACCGACTTTGGACGCCTGGACGTACTGGTCAACGCCGCCGGCACCCTGATGCGCACGCCGGCGGTCGCCGAGGTCACCGAGCGGGATTGGGACCTCATGATGTCGACCAACCTGAAGGGGCCGTTCCTCTGCATCCGGGCGGCGGTCCCGGCGATGATCCAAAACGGCGGCGGCGCCATCGTCAACATCTCTTCGATGGCGGGAGTGCAAGGGGCAAGCGCCTCGGTGCCCTACTCCATCGCCAAGGCGGGGCTGATCCACCTGACCACCGTCACCGCCAACCAATACACCTCGCTCGGCATCCGCATCAACTGCATAGCCCCCGGCCCGGTGGACACGCCGCAGTCGCGGGGCGGCACCCAGAGCGCCGAGGCCCTCGCCGAGCTCGGCCAGCTGCACCCGATGGGCCGCATCGGACAACCCGAGGAGATCGCGAGCGTGATCGTGTTCTTAGCTTCGGGCGAGGCCTCCTACATGAGCGGGCACACCCTCATCGTCGACGGCGGACTGTGGACGGTCAGCAGAGGTTGAGGTGGAGAAGCTCATCGAAATAGCGGACCGGGCGGCGGCGGACTACGGCTTCCGTCAGATCGTCCAATGGAGCCCCGACGACATCGTGGGCGAATGGGGCCTCTCCGACCAGGAGGCGGACGTGCTCAAGGGGCCGCTCAAGGATGCGCTCGACGAACTGCCGATTCCCGTCGAGCCGGCAGACCTGCCCCGCGAGCAGGAGCGGTTGGCCCGTATTATCCGGGACGGGTTGAGCTAGGGGGAACACCATGCGGCGCGGCTACGCGGACACTGCTTCGGGTCAGGTGCACTACATCACGGAGGGCGACGGCGACGCGCTCGTGCTGCTGCACCAAGCGCCGCTCTCGGCGAAGACGTACCTCAACCTCATCCCCGAGCTTTCGCCGCGGTTCCGCGTCATCGCCGTCGACACGCCCGGCTGCGGCAACTCCGACCCGCCGCCCGACGACGCGAAGATCGGCGATCTCTCGGGAGCCGCGGTCGGAGTGCTCGACGCGCTCGGCATCGAGCGGGCGCACGTCTTCGGCCTCCACACCGGAGCGAGCATCGGCGCAGAGCTCGCCGCCGGCTGGCCGGCGCGGGTAGACCGGCTGGTGCTGATGGGCTTTCCCCTCGTGGAAGACCAGGCGGAGCGTGCGGCTCTGCTCGAAGGCCTCCAGGCGCACTCGGAGTCGCTCGCGACCATCGCCGCCGACGGGTCGCACCTGCCCAAGATCTGGGCCGAGGCCACCATGGCCGTGCTGAAGCACTGGTGGTTCACCGAGACGATGCCGACGCAGGCCGTGCCGGACCACCTCCTGCGGTTCATGGCCCAGTACGCGGTCGACGCGCAGCTGGCGCGCGAGAACATCTGGCCGGTCTACCGCGCCGTCTTCACCTACGACGCGGCCGCGCGGCTCCCCTCGATTCAAGCACCGACCCTGCACATCGAGGCCGGCAGCCCCTTCGAGGCCGACTTCTGCCGCCGCAGCGACCGCCTACGCGAGCTGATCCCAAGCCTGGAGACGATGACGCTGGAGCGGGGCGACGCCAACGCGGCCGAGTTCGCGGCGTCCGACCTCGCGGGCGCGATCAGCGGCTTCCTGTAGCCCCGCCGACGGTCGAGATCAGTCGAAGCGGAAGAGCCGGGCCGTATTCCCGCCGGCGATCTTCGCCTTCTCGTCGTCGGGCACGCCTTCCAGAATGCCGGCCACGATCTCCCGCGACCGCGGGAAGGTGGACTCGGCGTGCGGGTAGTCCGAGCCCCAGCAGAGGCAGTTGATGCCGATGTGGTCGCGGAGCCGCACGGCGAGCGCGTCCTCCTGGAAGCTGATGAAGACGCTGTTGTGGAAAAGGTCGCTGGGGATGGCGTCGGTGCTGAAGCGGGGAACGAAATCCACCGGCCGCTGGGTGTAGACGTTGTCCATCTTGTCGAGGAAGTAGGCCGCCCAGGCCGCCTCGTACTCGATCGCGCCGACCCTGAGTTTGGGGTAGCGGTCGAAGACGCCGGCGAACATCATCCAGACGATCGCGTTTCGGGCGCGCAGGTCGGAGTTCGTCAGCTCATAGGGGTCGGACAAGACCTTCAGGGTCAACTCGGGCGCTTCGGGCCACCACCGCGCCGTGCCGACGTGGAAGGTCAGGGGCATTTCGAGGTCCTGCGCCGCGGCCCATAGCGGCTCGTAGACCGGGTCGTAGTAGGGCGGCTCCAGCGGCCCGACCGGGATCATCGCCCCGCCCAGGCCCATCTTCGCCGCCCGCTCCAGCTCCGCCACGGCCTCGGCGACGTCGTCGACGTTGAGCATCGCCAGGCCCCGGAGGCGGTTGGGATACGGCTGGCAATACTCAGCCAGCCAATCGTTGTACGCGCGAAACATCGCCGACACCAAATCGCCCGCCGGGATCATCCACCCAGAAAGCGAAATCGACGGATACAGCACGTCGCCGGTGACGCCGTCCAGGTCCATATTCTTGACGCGGACGTGGGGGTCGTAGCCCGCCACGGGGACCTCCCCATACCGGCCCACCATGGAGAGCTTCTCCCGCTCTTCGAACCGCAGGCCCGCCTGGAGGTTGCTCCCCATCAGCCCGAACCGGATGTTTCCGTCGGCGTACCACTGGTCGGTGTTGTTCTCATGGACGACGTAGGGGGCACGGTCCTTGAACGCGGCCTCGATGCGCGTCTGCCAGAGGTCCGGCGGTTCGAAGACGTGGGAGTCGGAGGAGAAGAGCCTGTAAGAAGCCATCGCTCGCGGTCCTTAGCCTCCCGGAGCGGGCGCCCTAGTTGATGTTGTAGAGGCGCGCCGCGTTGAGCGCCGTGATCTTCCGCCGCTCTTCCTCGGTGACGTCGCCCAAGATGTCCTCGAGGATTTCCCGCGACCGCGGGAACGTCGACTCCGCGTGGGGATAGTCGGAGCCCCAGCAGAGGTTGTCCACACCGATGATGTCCCGGTCGCGGACGCCGAGCCCGTCCTCTTGGAAGCTGTGGTAGACGTTCCGGCGCATGAAGTCGGTCGGCACAGCCCCGTCCTTGAAGCGGTAGGGGGTCAGCTGTTTGCGCTCGCGGTAGACGTAGTCCAGCCGCCCCATGAAGAAGGGGAGCCAGGCCAGCTCATGCTCCAGTTGGATGAACTTGAGCGTCGGATACCGCTCGCAGATGCCCGAGAAGATGATGTGGCACAGGGTCATGCGCACCCAGTACTCGTTGTTGGCCCGCGTCGCGCCCGAAGGAGTGACGTTCGTCTGGTTCTTCCCCGGCGTCGGCAGCGACCCCGGACGGTTCGTGCCGACATGAAGGCTGATCGGCAGGCCCGCCTCTTCGGCGGCCGCCCAGAAAGGCTCATATCGTGGCTGATCGTACGACTCGCCCGGCCTGGGAAAGACGCTGATCATGGCACCGCCCAGCCCATTCTTGGCGACCCGGTAGAGCTCTTGGATCCCGGCCTCGATGTCGTCGTCCAGGACCAGCATGGCGACGCCCTTTAGGCGGTCGGTGTCCGCGCTGCAGAAGTCGGCCAGCCAGTCGTTGTAGGCGGCGAAGATTTCCCGTGTGAGCGCGGGGTCCTCGACCGCGCTGTACATGTGAAGCCCGACCGAGGGGTAGATGAGGTCCGAGTGGATGCCGTCCTGGTCCATATCGACCAGCCGGGGAGCCGGCTCATAGGCCCCGGGGATGATCCCGGTGATCTTTCCCTCGAGCTTGATGTCCTCCGGCGTCTCAAAGCGGAGGCCCGCCGCGGTGAGACCGCCGAGGGTCGCCCCGATGGGCTTCTCGTCGACGTAGAAGTCGTCGTTCTCGCCCTTGATCAGGACGGGAGCCCGGTCCTTGAACTTGCCGGTCATCCGTTCCGTCCAGAGACCGGGCGGCTCCACGATGTGGGAGTCTGAAGAAATGATCTTGTGTTCGTCCATATCGCGGACTCCTTGCAGACCCTCCGGAGCGCCGATTATAGCATAGCGCCGGGGGCGCTCCCTTCCGTTGCCAAGCTGAACGGGCGCGGCCTATTTCGCGCCGATACGCACCGCGACATTGATCAGGTTCCTGCGCACCGCCTGCCGCATGCGCGGGCCGTCCGGGTGGGCTCGCGCCGCGGTGAGCCGGGGGTTGTCGTCGCGGTAAACGTCGGGGCTCTCGACCTCCCACATGATGACGTACGTCGGCTCCGCGGCGACGTGCTCGTGCAGCTCGTCCGGCTCGAATTTGTCGACGCGCCGCCCGATGCGGCCCGCCATGAACCCCGGAACCGCGGCGAGCTCCGGGAAGACGTCCCGTTCCTGCCACCGAAGGTACTCCGCCTCCATGGACGGGTCCAAGTCCATGCGCGCGGTGAACAGGCACGGCGTTGCCGGCGGTGATCCGGCCCCAATCGTCACGAACGTCTCGTACACCGCCCGCGAACTGTCGAGGAAATAGGCCGCCATCGCCTGCGCGCCCGGCCGGCCGGGGTCGTCCTTCGCCAGACAGCCGGGCCGGGGACACGGGGGGTCGCAGATGCACATCACCCCGAAGGCCGGCGAGTCGAAGACGTCGAGGTCCGGGACCTCGAAAAGCTGCAGATACTCCGGCTCTCCCTGCACCGACTTGAAGGTGACGGCGCTGTGGAAGCCGGCGTCCAGGAGGTCGGGGAAGTGCCGGGCATCGCACCAACGCTCGAACCGCTCCGCGGTCCCTGCCGGTATGTTGAACCGGGAGGTGAAGAGGAGGTCCCCGCTAGGCATTGGGAGTCTCCTGGGCCGGAGACGCGTCCGCCTCTTCTGCGGCCTTTTTCTTCGGGCGGGCGATCCCAAGCCTCGCCGTCTTGGGGTTGATCGTCTCGTTCAGGCCGTCGCCGACAAGGTTCAGTGACAGGACGACAAGGAGGATCGCGAGGCCGGGGAAGATGGCGGTCCACGGGGCGTAGCGGAGCTCCCGCTGCGCGGTGAAGACCATGCGGCCCCAGCTCGATGTGTTGGGGTCGGCGAGGCCGAGGAAGCTCAAACCGGCCTCGGAGAGGATCGCCTGGCTCATCAGGAAGGTCGCCGTGACGAGGATGATCGGCATCGCCGAGGGGAGTATCTCCCGGAAGATGATCGTGAGATGCCCCGCGCCAACGGCTCTGGCCGCTTCGACGAACTGACGCTGCCTGAACGCGATGTACTCGCCCCTGACCAGGCGCGCCGTCACCGGCCAGAAGGCGACCGTCAGCGCCAGCACGATGTTCCAGTTGGTCGAGCCCAGCATGGCGACCAGGAGAATGGCCAGCAGCACCCGGGGGATCACGAAGAACATGTCGATGAACCGCGACAGGATGAAGTCGGGCCAGCCGCCGAAGTACCCCGCGAACGAGCCCACCACGATGCCGATGGCCGTTGATATAGCGATGGTGGTCACCGCGAGGAGCAGCGTCGTCCGGGCGCCCCAAAGGATCTCGCTGAAGATCTGTCGCCCGAGGGAGTCGGTGCCGAACCAGTGGGAGGCGGAGGGCGCCAGGGTCGAAATTGCCAAGTCCGTGTCCAGGGAGGGGGCCGGGGCGATGAGCGGCGCCAGCAGGCCGACGATCACGAAGAGGAGCACGACGATGAGCCCCGCGAGTGCGAGCCGCCGTTGGCTGAACCTTCTCCAAAACAGCGCCATCAGCTCACGTGCCCCTTCGCACCCTGGGATCGGCGAGCCCGTACACGACGTCGACGATCAGGTTGATGGCGATCACCAGAACGGCAGTGATGAAGAAGATGCCCTGGACCAGCGGGTAGTCGCGGGCGAGGAGCGCATCGAACATCAAGCGCCCGATTCCCGGCCACGCGAAGACGGTCTCCACCAGCACCGCGCCGCCGAGGAGGTAGGTCAGGCTGATGCCGATCAGCGTGACCATGGGAAGGAGGCTGTTCCGGAGAACGTGTCTGTTGAAGGTACGCCGCTCACCGAGCCCCTTGGCCCTCGCGGTCAGGACGTAGTTCTCGGTCGATTGCTCCAGGATGCTCGTCCGGCTGAAGCGCGCGTACATCGCCATGCTGATGAGGCTCAGCGAGAAGACCGGCAGGATGGCGTGCTTGACCACCGACCAGTAGTAGGCCAGCGTCCCCGAGTCGAGCCGCGGGTCGACGAAGCCGCCCACGGGGAAGATCTCCAGTCGCACCGAGAACAGGAAGATCAGCATGATCGCGACCCAGAACTCCGGCGTCGAATAGCCCACCAGCGAAATCAGCCGGAGCCCGTTGTCGCGCGCCGAATTCGGCTTCCTCGCGGAGTAGATGCCCAGCAGCGTCCCCGCTACAAGACCGAGGATCAGCGCCGGCACCATGAGGATGAACGTCTCGGGCAGGGCGTTGAGCACCACGTTCAGCACGCCGTCGTTGAACCGCGACGACTGGCCGAGGTCGCCTTGGACGAGGTCGCCGACGTAGCGGCCGTACTGCTCCAGGATAGGCTTGTCCAAGCCGAGCTGGGCGCGGAACTCTTCGAGCTGTTCGGCGGTGAAGGCCGAACCGGAGCCGTACCGATAGTTGATAGCGTCGCCAGGCGCGGCGTGCAACAGGAAGAACAGCAGGCTGATGACGAAGAGCACCGTCGCCGCGACCGCGATGAGGCGCAGCCCAACGAGTCGCACGACGCGCGCGTCGGGGAGCGGTGGTCTGAAGGCCCGTGGCATATCTGGCATTTCCCGCCCAACGGGTCCTAGCGCGCGTTCATCCGCCCCTCAAAGAGAAGCGTGGGCCTTGCCGACGGCAAGGCCCACGTCATCCTCTCATCCTGTTAGCGGTCGGCGCGGGCCGCCCGCTTCTGTGAACGCGCTATGGCTGCTTCGCCGACGCTGCTACTCCTCGTCCCACGCGATGTCGAACGGTTCGAGGGGCGGCTCGGTGAAGATGCCCCAGCCCAGCGGCAGGTTCAGCACCCTGGCGTCCGCGACCATGTTGGAGAGCACCGTCGTGATCGGGATTGTCGGCAGCTCGTCGGCGAGCACCTCTTGGACCTGGCGCATCGCGTCGACCTGCTCGTTCCCGGCCGTGCTCAAAAACTTCGCCATGTTCTCGTCGAAGACGGGGCTGTTGAGCGTGAAGTTGTTGCTCCAGTAGGTCCCCGTGCCCGGAACGATGCGGGCGCTGTTGAAGTAGCCGTTCATGATGAACGGAATCGTCCACATGTTGAGCTGCAGCACGACGTTGTAGCCGCTCCAAGGGTCGTCGACGGGCGCCTCGTATATCTTGGCGAACGGCGCGATCTCGTCGCCCTGGTCTATCGACACCTCGATGCCGACTTCCTTCCAATAACCGAACACGGCGTCGGCCAGCTCCGGCGCGGGGAAGGTCGGATAGCCGATGAACTTGAGCTCAAAGCGCGTGCCGTCCGACCCTCTGGCATAACCGGCCTCGTCGAGAAGCTGTTCCGCTCTCGCCGGGTCGTAGTTGTACCGGCCCATGAAGTCGCCCTGGAACCGCACGCCGTTGGGGCCCGCGTGCGAGATGTGCCCGCCGGCCACCGTTACGGTGTTCAGGTACAGCTTCTCAACGATGGTGTCCCGGTCGATCGCATGGGCGAGCGCGTGCCGGACGCGCTTGTCGTCCAAGGGCGGGATGTTGTTGTTGAGCCAGAACGTGTCCTGGTCGCCGCTCACCGGCGCAAGCTGGATCACCTGGAACCGATCGTCGTCTCGGAAGCGCGCCACGTCTCGCGGCGGCAGGGGCGGGAAGGCCGGGCTCACGTGAATCTCGCCCCGGTCAAGGGCCGCCACCGTCGCGTCCGCGTCGGGAATGATCCGGTAGATGATCCGGTTGAAGTAAGGCGGGGCGCCTCTCCACTCCGGGTTGCGGACCAGCGTAACGTGGCTGCCCTGGCTCCACTCCCCGAGCATGTAGGGCCCGGCCACCACCGGGTCATTGTTGGTGGGATGGTTGGCCATTTCCGTGCCTTCGTAGATGTGCTTCGGCACGATGGGGCCGTACTGCGGCGTCAGGAGACCCCACAACTCTTGCGGGTTGTTCAGGTTCAGGACGACCTCGTCGTCCGCCGGAGTCTCGATGCTGGCGACGTTGCTCCAGAAGATGCCGCCGAAGGGGTGGTTGTTGAGCAGCGCGTCCCCGATGCTGAACTCGACGTCCGCCGAGGTGACCGGTTGTCCGTCGCTCCAGACCCAGTCGTCGCTGAGCTTGAACGCATAGCGGGTCCGCTCGGCGTTCACTTCCCAAGACTCGGCCAGCCGCGGGATCGGTTGTCCGTTCGCGTCGGTTGTCACCAAAGAGGTGGCCATGAACATGCCGGGCATGCTGAAGCCTTGCAGCGTGAACGCCCACTGCAGCGTCGTGGGGTCGGCGGCAAGCCGGATCACCAAGTCCTCTTGCTCAGGCGGTGCGGCGGTCGGAGGAACGGCCGTTGCCGTGGGCGCCGGCATGGCCGTCGCCGTCGGCGCCGGCATGGCCGTCGCCGTGGCCTTGGGCATCATGGCATCGCCCCCTGCCGGCCCTTCGGGTCCCGCCGGTCCCGACGGGCCTGCCGGTCCCGCTGGGCCTGCCGGTCCTGCTGGGCCTGCCGGTCCCGCTGGGCCTGCCGGTCCTTGAGCCCCCTCGCAGGCCGTCAAGACGAGAACGATCGCTAGGAGCATGCCAAATAGAGCAAATACGGGTTTAGTCCTCCGTCTCATCACCGAACTCCTTCCCGGATAGCCGCACCTCGGACGTATTCGAACATTCTACGACCCCTGTAAAGCCGCAATCCGCTTCCAGTGTGGGCAGGCCGCGTAGTGGCTGTCGGTCGTGGGTTCCAACACCGGGTCGTTCGTCGAGCAATCGTCCGCGGCGTGGGGGCACCGCGTGTGGAAGCGGCAGCCCGCCGGCGGGTTCGTCGACGACGGCACCTCGCCCGTGAGCGAGAGCTTGACGCGCTCCCTCGTCTTCTTCGGGTCGGCGATGGGATTCACCGAGAGCAGCGCCTGCGTATAGGGGTGCCGGGGCCGGGAGAAGACCTCCTCCTTGGTCCCGATCTCGACGATCCGCCCCAGGTACATGATGGCGACCCTGGAGGCCATCGTCTGCAGAACGTTCAGGTCGTGCGAGATCAGGACGATGCTGATGCCCAAGTCGCGGTTGAGCTCGCGCAGCAGCATAAGAATCGCCCCGCGGATCGACATGTCGAGCGAAGCCACGGGCTCGTCGGCCAGCACCAGGCTCGGTTCGAGGGCCAGGGCCCGCGCGATGGCCACACGCTGCTTCGAGCCCCCGCTGAGCTCGTAGGGGAACTTGCTCGCGTAGTACTCCGGCGGCGTGAGCTTCACCCTTTCCAGCAGCTCCAGGGCTTGCCGCCCCTGCTCCTCCGGGCTTCCGATCCTGTGTACCTGGAAGGGCTGCCGCAGCACCGAGCCGATCCGTCGCCGGGGATTCAAGGAGCCCTCGGGGTCTTGGAAGACCATCTGCACCTGCCGACGGAAGGCCTTCTTGTCTCCTCCCGACAGGCCGTGAATCTCGCGGCCTTTGAACACCACCTCCCCCGACGTGGGGTTCACCAGCCCGCAGATCAGGCGGGATAGCGTGCTCTTTCCGCAGCCGCTCTCGCCGGCCACCCCCAAGATCTCGCCGTCCCGGATGTCCAGGCTGACGCCGTCGACGGCCCGGCTCACCCGCTCGCCGCGCAGCGTGAACCGGCGGAAGTGCTTGTGCACGTCCTTCACCTGAAGCAGGACGCCGTTTTCCGATCCGTCACTCATAGAGCCAGCACTTAACGGAGTGGTTCTCGCCCAGGTCGGTCCGAATCGGCACGTGCTCCCGGCACTTGTCCATCGCCCGCTCACACCGGGGATGGAAGCGGCACCCCCGGGGAGGCTCGATCATCGAGGGCACCTCGCCGGGGATGAACGGCAGCGCCTCCGAGTCCGACCGCGCCACCTTGGCCGAGTTGATCAGCCCCTGCGTGTAGGGGTGCTTCGGGGCGTCGAAGATGGTGTAGATGTCCCCCGTCTCCACGATCTCGCCCGCGTACATGACGTAGACCCGGTCGCAGATCTCCGCGGCCACCCCCAGGTCGTGCGTGATCAGCAGGCAGGAGAACTGCCGCTCCCGCTGTAGACGCTGCAGCAGCTCGATGAGCTGGTCCTGGATCGACACGTCGACGGCGGTGAACGGCTCGTCGGCGATCAGCACCGACGGGTCGCACCCCAGCGCCATGCCCATGAGCACGCGCTGCTTCATCCCGCCGCTCAACTCATGGGGGTAGCTCTCCCCGACGTTGGCCGCGTCTCCCAGCCCCATCGCCTGAAGAATATCGACCGACTGCGCCTCGGCTTCGGCCTTCGACAGCCCCTTATGCAGGACGAGCGGCTCCGCCACCTGCGACTTGATCTTCATCACTGGGTTCAGATAGGTGAGTGGGTCCTGGAAGACCATCGAGATCCTGCGGCCGCGAATCCCGTCGAGCTCCTCCTCGTCCAGCGCCAGCAGGTCCTCGCCCTCGAAGAGGACCTTGCCCCCTATCGTCTCCGCCTCCCTCGGAGGCAGCCGAACGATCGAAAGCGCCGTCATCGACTTGCCGCAGCCCGACTCGCCCACCAGCCCCACGATCTCGCCCTCGTTGACCGTGAGGTTGACGCCGTCGACGGCCTTGAGGACGCCTTCCTCAAGGTAGATGTGGGTCTTCAGGTCCTGTATCTCTAGAATTGGCATGGCCGGCGCGGTGTCGGGGTTGGGGCTGCAAAGATAGCAGGTTTCTCCTCCGGCGGGGCCCCGGAGTTTGACAGCGGTCATAGTCGCGCCTAGGATTCGGCCACCCCTAGTCGCGAGGGTTTTTCTGTATGCCGGAACCGGACGCCGCCACGCTGAGAGAGACCGCCAAGGCGCATCTGTGGCCCACGTTTGGGAAGGACCCGTCCTTCTTCGACTCCCCCGCCTCGATCCTCGTCTCGGGTCGGGGCTCAATGGTCACCGACATCGACGGCGGCCAATACCTCGACGCCACCTCGTCCGCCTTCGCCTCGACGCTGGGCTTCAACCACCCCGTCGTCGTCGAGGCGATGATCCAAGAGATGTCGAACCTCGTGCAGAACCCGAGCGGTTGGCCCGCTCCCGTCTCTCAGGTGCGGCTGGCGGAAAAGCTGGCGTCGCTCTCCCCCGGCACGCTTCAGTACACGATGTTCGCCTGCAACGGTACCGACGCCAACGAAACGGCCATCAAGATGGCCCGGCAGTACCACAAGATGATGGGCAACGGGAGCAAGTTCAAGGTCATCGGCCGCAGCTACAACTACCACGGCATGAGCCTCGCCACTCTCGCCGCCGGCGCGGTGACTCCCCGCCGAAAGTTCTTCGAGCCGCTGCCCGGCGGCTTCTATCACATCAACCCGCCCTACAGCTACCGCAACAGGTACGGCGACGACTACGAGGCGTCGGCGGAGGGCTACGCCAACGAGCTGCGCGAGCTCATCGAGCTTGAGGACCCCTCGACCGTCGCCTGCTACATTGGCGAGCAGACCATCACCGCCCGCGGCGTCATTCCGCCGCCCAAGGGCTACATGCCGAAGATCCGCGAGATCTGCGACGAATACGACGTCATCCTCATCGTCGACGAGGTCGTCACCGGCATCGGCCGCACCGGCGGCTGGCTTGAGTGCCTGGAGTACGACTACGTCCCCGACATCGTCACCATGGCCAAGGGCATCACGGCGGGGCACGCCCCCCTCTCGGCGACACACGTCAAGGAGGAGATCGCCACCACCTTCTTCGGCTCGCCGGACCGCTACCTCCAGCACGGCTATACCTACGGCGGCATGGCCGTCTCCTGCGCCGCCGGCTTGGCCGCCATGCAGTTCATCGAGGAAACGGGCCTCTTCGCCACCGTCGAGTCGCGCAACGCGGAAATCACGAGCCGGCTGCGGCCGCTGGCGGACAACAGCCCGGTCATCGGTGACCTCCGCTCCCACGGCATGCTCTTCGGTCTTGAGCTGGTCAGCGACAAGGAGACCAAAGAGGTCTGGCCGGGGCCCGATCTCGCGGAAATCGCCAAGAAGGTCGCCGCCGTGGGCAAGGAGCTCGGCGTCATGCTCGCGGCCTATGAGTACGAGGGCAAGATGGTCCTCGTCCTCGCCCCGCCATTGAACGTGACCGACGGCGAGCTCGACGCCATGATCACGGCGCTCGAAGCCGCGGTCAAAGCCATTGAAGCGGACTTCGCCTAAGCCCCCCTGCGGACCGGAACGGTCCAGGCGGTGACGTCGTGAAGCAGACGACCCGGTTGCGCCAACTCTTCGAGCGGCCTGAGATCTTTGTCCTCCCCGGCTGCACCAACGCCTTCGAGGCGCAGCTCGTCCAATGGATCGGCTACGAGGCCTGCTACATGTCCGGCGCCGGAACCTCCGGCACCCTGGCCGGCCTCCCCGACGCCGGCCTCCTCTCCGGCAGCGAAATGGTGATGAACGCCGGGTACATGGCCCAGGCCGTCGACATCCCGTTGGTCTCCGACGCCGACACCGGCTACGGCAACGCTGTCAACGTCCGCCGCACCGTCCACGCCTTCATCCGCGCCGGGGTCGCCGGAATCCACATCGAGGACCAGGTTGCCCCGAAGCGCTGCGGCTTCGTCGCCGGGAAACAGGTCATCCCGATGGACGAGGCCGTCGGCAAGTACCGCGCCGCCGTCGACGCCCGCAACGAGCTCGACGAGGACTTCATCATCATCGCGCGCACCGACGCCCGGGGCGCCGTCGGCGGGACGCTCGAAGACGCGCTGGCGAGGTCGAAGGCCTACCGGAAGGCCGGCGCCGACATCGCCTATGTCGAGGGCCTGCAGGACATGGCCGAGGTCAGGGAGGCCATCGCCGAGGTCGGCCCGCCCATCATGTTCACCCTCCTGGCGCTGCAAGATCCGCCGACCCATGAGGAGATGGAGGGTCTTGGCATCGCCTGCGCCTTCTATCCCGGCCTCGCCCGCCGGATGACCTATCGCATCAACTGGGAGTTCCTCCACGACTTCAAGGACCGCGGCCTCGACGCCCTGCGCGAGTGGGAGTCGTGGGAGGAGACCCACGCGTGGAAGTACCCCGAGCCGCCCCACCGCTTCGACCTCGCCGGCTTCCCCAAGGTGCGGGAACTCGAGGAGAAGTACATGGCGCCCGAGGAGCTGGAGAAGTACGCCAAGTCCATCGGCCTCTACACGCCGGGCGAAGCCTCCCGCCCCTGGTCGATGACCGGCAAGAAGTCGTAGACCGTCGAGCCGCATCGTGAGAGACGACATCCGCCAGTTCTGGGACCGCACCCTCGCGGAGTTGGCCGCCACGCCCATGGCCGAGGTCGTGGAACCCGTCGAGCAGAGCGGCTACATCCTCGAGGGGAACGCCAAGACACTGGTGAACCACCGCGTCACCCTGACGACCCTCGGCGGCGTACCGATTCGCGCGTGGTACACCGTCCCCACCGGCGACGCTCCCTCCGGCGGCTGGCCGGCCGTCATGGCCATCCCCGGCTACATCGGCGTGATGGTCCTGCCGGTGCACCTCGTGCGCTACGGCTACGCGACCCTGACCCTCTATCCGAGAGGGCAGGGCGAGAGCCGTGAAGAATGGACGATTCCTGAAGGATCCACTGCGCTCACCTATCAATTGGAGGACAAGGACGCCTACTACTACCGCGGCGGCTTCATGGACTGCGTCCGCGGCCTCGACTTCCTCTTCAGCCGCCCCGAACTCAACCCGCGGCGCGTGGGAGTCCTCGGCTCCAGCCAGGGCGGCGGCATGACCCTTGCCACGGCGTCGCTCGACCGGCGGATCGGGGCCGCCGTCGCCGAGGTTCCCTGGCCCTGCAACTTCCCCGTCGCGGCGGAACGCGCCTTCTTCCCCTACGACGAGCTCCGCGAATACCTCGAACGCCACCCCGGCCGCAGGGAGCAGATCCTGTCGAACCTGGAGTTCTTCGACCCCATGAACCTGGTCGAAGCCATCACCTGCCCGACCGCCGTCGGCCTCGCCCTCCACGACGATTACCACCCCTGCGAAACGTCCATGCCCGTCTTCGAGCGCATTCCGCCGACCAAGGCGCTCCACGTCTACGCCGACATTCAGACCATGGACAAGAGCGTCTTCGCCGTCCACACCAAGGACTGGTTCGACCGGTATCTGCGCTAAGGCAGGAGAGGGCCGTGCAAGGCAAATACCCCCGCAGCATCTACATCGTCCTCACCAACCCGCTTCCCGGCAAGGAGGCGGAGTTCAACTACTGGTACAACTACGTCCACGCCCCCGACGGCCTGGGCTGGGGCACCTTCGACCGCATCTACCGCTACAAGGCCGTCGAGGAGCGCCCCGAGCGCTTTCTCGCCATCTGGGAGTCCGACTACACCGATCTGACGGACGGCCTGGCGAAGGCCGACCGCGACACCGAAGACCTCATCGAGCGCGGTCGCCTCTGGCCCGTCTTCGAACGGGCATGGTCGCGCCCCTTCGGCTCCATCGGTCCGACCGCGCCGCCGAACGGGAGGGACGTCACCCTCATCACGACCACCCAGATGAGCTGCGTCCCGAAGCACGCCGAGGCCTTCGCCCGCTGGCACGACGCCGTGCACGTGAACCAGACCCTGCAAGCCGGCTCCTACCACACCGTCTATCGATTCCAGCGGTCCGACCAGCCCTCGGCCAATGCGGTGGAGTTTTTCACCGTCTACGAAAGCGACGCCGACCCCACCGCCCTGCCGGAGTCCGCGCACGACTGGTTCGGACCAGTCGACGGAGGCCACGTGAAACCGCGCGACACGGGAGGGAGCCTTCCTCAGGACCTCGTCATCCAGGTCGAGCCGCACTGGAAGGCGACCTGGCTCCCCATCTGGCCCTGACGACTTAGGGCTTCAGCGCGTCGTAGCAGGCCCGGCTCAGACTCGAGATCAGCCGCATCGCCACCGTGTGTCCGGGCACGCCTTCCGGCAGCTCCACCGGCACCTCGTCGGTGTAGGCGGCGAGGATGAACAGCGGCGCGTCGTCGAAGTACACGATGCCCACGTCGTTGAAATTGCGCAGGCTCGTGCTGGTCCCCGTCTTGTGCGCGACCTTCGTCCGGTAGGGAAGCTGCGCCGGCAGCCGGTCGCGCAGGCGCTGCCAGCTCATGATCTGCAGCGCGTCCCGGCAATCGTCAGGCGTGCAGCCCAGCGTCTCGGCGGCACTGGCGTCGGTCGTTCCCTGAACGAGCCGGTCGAGCAGCAGAGCCATGTCGTTCGGCGTCGTCGTGTTGACGGCCTCGATCGGACGGAAGGTTCCCAGGCCGGGCGTCGGGACGCCGTGGCGGTGCTCCGTGTTCTTCATGCCGATGGACTGGCACAGCGCATTCACCGCGTCCAGCCCCACCAGGTCGGCCACGATGCCCGTGCACGTGTTGTCGCTGATGATGATCATCAGGATCACGGCGTCCCGCAGCGTGATCAAGAACCCCGGCTGGAGGAATTGGAAGCAACCCCAGTCCGTCTTCTGGTGCTCGGCGTCGATCTCCACCGGCTGGTCGAGGGAGAGGCGGCCCGCGCGCGCCGCCGCGAAGGTCGCCGCCATGATCGCGACCTTGCGCGTGCTCGCCGACGGCACGACCACGTCCCCGTGGCGGCTCGCCGTCCGGCCCATCGCGATGCTCTTGACCGACCAGCCGGTGTGGAACGGCTGCTCGTCGCACAGACGGTTCAGCGTGGCGGCAAGCTCATCCACGGCAAGGCACAGGGGCTATCAGGAGCTCAACCTCAGGAAACGGTCGGCATTCGAACCCAGTAGCCCGTCGACCTCCGCCTCGTCGAAGTCGACGCCGTACTCGGCGCCGAGCGCCGGCAGGTCCCGGAACATCTCCACCGTCTCCTTTAGCGACAGCATCGGCCGGAAGACCGGGAAGTCTGTGCCGAATAGCAGGCGCTGCATCCCGACGGTGTCCCGCATCTTCCCTAGGGCGCGGAGCGAGACCTCAGGGTTGTCCCGTATCCTGAGCTGCCACGCCGAAAGGTCCATGACAACGTTCGGTCGGCCGTAGAACACCGTCAGCGCCTCTTGCCACCAGTCTCCGGCGGCGTGGGCGATGATGATGCCCATGTTGGGGAAGTCGGTCGCCACCTCGTCGAAGTCGATGGGGCGCGTGTACCGGCTGTACAGGTGGGGATACGAGCAGGGCCCCGCGTGAAAGAGGACCGGCACGTCGAAGGCCGCGCACAGCTCGTAGATCGCGTAGCACGTGCGCTCGTGGGGCAAATACCCCACCGACGGATGCAGCTTGATGCCCCGGACGTTCCACTCCTTGATGGCCTTTTCAAAGAGGTCGGCGGCCCCGGGACGGCGGGGATCGATCCCATAGAACGGAACGATCCTTTCCGGGAACAGCTCGTGGGCGTTGACGATGAGCCGGTTCTCCTCATTGATGGGGAACGGCGGGTCCCCCAACCGCGCGGCGAAGTCGGCCACGAACATCACCGTCTTGTCGACGCCGGCCTCGTCCATCTCCTCCACGATCTCGCGCGTCGTCTGCTCCCAATCGAAGTCGGGCCGCTCCGCCTTCGCGCGGCCGGCTATATCCATGCCGCTGAAGGTATCGTAGTGCCGCTCCAGTACGGACCACATGTGGCGGTGAACGTCGACGATCATCAGGTGTGCTCCGGAGTGTCAAGGGTGGAAGCGGCCCTATTCTGCCCCGAACCCGGAAGGGCGGCAAGTTGACGGGCGCGGCGGCGGCGCCTTAAGCCTCTCCCCCTCTGGGGGAGATTTGAGAGAGGGCACGCGCCAGCAGAGCGCGTCGGAGGCGGGGCAGGGAGGTCTTACCTCTTCTCCCGTGGGGGAGACCCTTGCAAATCCGCGCTGGCTACAGGGGATCTTCCACGGAGGGCCGACCCTTGTGGTCGCCCTCCCCTGTAGGGGCGATTCACGAATCGCCCACCCTACCCGGACGGCCTCGTGGACCTTGGCCGAGGCTACGCAAAGGTCTCCTCCGGGAGAAGATCGAGATGAGGGGCGCCCCTTAAACCTCCCTCCCCCGGGAGGGACTGAGGGCGGGCAGTCCGATCGCGCCACCGCCCGCTTGACACACCCTCCACACGCGGCCATAATCGTATCAGAACTTACGTTCTTGGGCGGGATGCCATAGCGACACCCTACGGACGCGTGGGAGCTGGGCGCTACGGCTCCGGCGGGCGGCGGGATCGGCCATTGCCCTGCGGACGCGCAGGAGACAGGGCCATTGCTGTGGCGGGCGGCGGGAGCGGCCCAATGCCCTGTGGACGCGCGGGAGACAAGGCCGTTCCCGTCGCGGGTTGTGCAAGGGTCTCGTGGGGAGAAGATTGAGATGGGGGCCCCCAGGCAGCCCCCAATCGGCGAGCAAACCTCAGTTACGAAGGAACCCCAATGCGGGAAGGCCACCAGTTCCACCGGCCGAACATCGACACCAGGGCCGGCACGATCAGCGTGCGTGTGATGAACGTGTCGATCAGCACGCCGGCGGCAACGCCGAACCCGAGCTGCACCAAGTCCTGAAGCGGCAGGGTCGTCAGCGCCGAGAACGTGCCGGCGAGGATGATGCCCGCCGACGTGATCACCGGGCCGGTGCGCGCCAGTGCATGGCGGGTCGCCTCCTCCAACGGGGCTTCCCGGGCCTCCTCGCGGATCCGGGACATCAGATAGATGTTGTAGTCCACGCTCAGCGCGTTGAGGAACACGAACAGGAAGAACGGCACCGCCGGCCCAATGCCGGCATGACCCGCCAAGAAGACGAACACCCCGACGACAAGGCCGAGCGTGGCGAAGTAGGTGAACGCGATCGTAGCCATCAGATACAGCGGCGCGATCAGCGAGCGCAGCAGCAGGGCCAGCACCACGCCGATGGCCAACAGGATGAGCGGGAGCACCACGAGCGAGTCGCGGTTGCCCGCGGTGCGGGTGTCGTAGGCCTCCGCGGTGTCCCCGCCGAGGAGCACGCTTCCCGGAGGCAGGCCCACAGCCGCGGCGCGCTCCCGGACGAGGCTGCGCAGCTCGGGTACCGCGTCGAGCGCCTCCCGCGAGAAGGGGTTCGCCTCGAGTACGACGTCGATGCGCGCCGCGCCGCCATCGTCGGAGACGAACCGCCGCGCATTTGCCTCCGGCAGTTGCGAGGCGGGCGGCCCCGCGATACCGAGCGGTCGGCTCGGTCCGGACGCGTCGGCGACGCCCGGATGCTCGACCAGCCCCCACGTGATGGAGTCCAACTGCTCAAGCCCGCCGGCGTCGAGCGCATCGGCGCCCGGAGGCAGTGAGACATACAGCTGCGTTGGCGAGATCTCGCCCGCCGGGAAGCCGCTGCGCAACAGCTCGAAGCTGCGAACGGATTCCGTGTTGCTCGGCAGGCTCGCAAGCTGGTCGTAGTTGGCGCGGAACGGGACCAGGCCCGCCACCAGGACGCCGAGGCCCAGAACCGTCACCGCCAGCGTCACGACCGGCCGCCGCAGCACCGCCGCGCCGATCCTGCCGTAGGTGCTGCGCCGCCAGTCGACCTGCGGCGCAGCCGCCGTCTCCAACCGAGGCTGCATGGGCCAAAAGGCCCGCCGTCCGAAGATGGTCAGCACCGCGGGGATGAGTGTGAGCGCCGCCAGCATCATCACCGCCACGGCGATGGCGATGACCGGCCCGAGCGCCTGGTAGGAACCCAGCGTCGCCAGCCCGAGCGCGGCGCTCGCGACCAGGATCGTCGCCCCTGCCGACCCCACCGCGCCGCCGACGCCGCGCAGCGTGCGCCGCATCGCCTCGTGGCGGTCGTCATGCCGGGTCAGCTCTTCGCGAAAGCGCGCCGAGACGAACAGCACGTAGTCGGTCCCCGTGCCGAACAGCACCACGGTCATGATGCCGATCGTCTGACCGGAAACGGGCAGATCGAACACCTGGGCCGACCAACCCCCCAAGGCGCTCGCGATCTGAAAGACGAGCCCCACACCCAGCAACGGGACCGCCGCCATGATCGGCGAGCGGTAGATGATGATCAGCAGCACCAGCACCAGCAGCACGGTCACCAGCAGCAGCAGCGAATTGATCTGCGAGAACACGCCGATTAGGTCGACGAGCAGCCCGCCCGGACCGCCGACGGCTACCTCGGCGCCCGCCAAGTCATGAGCCGCCGAGCGGTCGCGGATCGCCTCCACCGTGTCGGCGAAGGGTTGCTCGCCCGGCTCCCCGGCAACCTCCACGAAGACGTACATCGTGGTGCCGTCGGCAGAGACCAGGCCGGACGGCTGACCCCCGGCCGGGTCGGGAGCCCGCACCTGGACCACGTTGTCCGGCGCCTCGGGGCTCGACAGCCAAGCCCCGAGGTCGGCCGCCGCCGCGTACGCCGGAGGCCCCAGACCCCCCGGTTCGCGAAAGACAACCAAGACCGGCGTCCCCGCCGACGAGAAGCGCTCCCGCCCAAGCTCGAACGCCCGCGTCGCCTCGGCGTCCTCCGGCAGGAAGAGCGCCTGCTCGTTCTCGCTGGCCTCTCCGAGTCCGGGAAGCTGCGAGATCAATAGCCCGGCCACGACGATCCACGCGACAAGGGTTACCCACTTGCCGCGTGGACTGGATACGAAGTCGGTGAGACGACCTAGCACTGAGGAATTCCTTCTGGGGCTAGTCCAAGCCGTTGGAGTCTACACGCTCGATGAAACTAGGACTCCTCCGGCGGGATGAGCACCGAGTCGATCACGTGGATCGTCCCATTCGCCGCCTCGATGTCCGTGATCAGCACCCGCGCCTCGTTCAGCAGCACCGTGTCGCCCTCGACCGTGATGTTCACCGCATCTCCCTGCACCGTCGTCACGGAGTCCAGCGTCACCACGTCCGCCGCCTTCGCGTTCCCCGCCACCACGTGGTACAGCAGGACTTCAGTAAGGGCGGGAATGTCGCCCAGCAGCGCCTCCACCGTCCCCTCCGGCAGCGCCGCGAACGCCTCGTCCGTGGGCGCGAACACCGTGAACGGCCCCTCGCCCTGCAGCGTCTCGACCAAGTTGGCCGCCTGCAGCGCCGCCACGAGCGTCTCGAACCGACCGTCGCCCACCGCGACATCTACGATGGTGCCAAAGTCTTCCGGCGGAATGAGCACCGAGTCGATCACGTGGATCGTCCCGTTCGCCGCCTCGATGTCCGTGATCAGCACCCGCGCATCGTTCAGCCGTACCGTCTCGCCCTCGACCGTGATGTTCACCGCATCTCCCTGCACCGTGGTCACGGAGTCAAGCGTCACCACGTCCGCCGCCTTCGCGTCCCCCGCCACCACGTGGTACAGCAGGATGTCAGTGAGGGCGGGGATGTCGCCCAACAGCGCCTCCACCGTCCCCTCCGGCAGCGCCGCGAACGCGTCGTCGGTCGGCGCGAACACCGTGAACGGCCCTTCGCCCTGCAGCGTCTCGACCAAGCCGGCCGCCTGCAGCGCCGCCACCAGCGTCTCGAATCGACCATCACCCACGGCAATGTCTACGATGGTGCCGAGGTCTTCGGGCGGGATGAGCACCGAGTCGATCACGTGGATCGTCCCATTCGCCGCCTCGATGTCCGTGATCACCACCCGCGCCTCGTTCAGCAGCACCGTGTCGCCCTCGACCGTGATATTCACCGCATCTCCCTGCACCGTGGTCACCGAGTCAAGCGTTACCACGTCCGCCGCCTTCGCGTTCCCCGCTACCACGTGGTACAGCAGGATCTCAGTAAGCGCGGGGATGTCGCCCAACAGCGCCTCGACCGTCCCCTCCGGCAGCGCCGCGAACGCCTCGTCCGTCGGCGCGAAGACCGTAAACGGTCCTTCGCCCTGCAGCGTCTCCACCAGTCCGGCCGCCTGCAAAGCTGCGACCAGCGTCTCGAACCGGCCGTCGCCCACGGCGATATCCACGATGGTGCCAAAGTCTTCCGGCGGAATGAGCACCGAGTCGATCACGTGGATCGTCCCGTTCGCCGCCTCGATGTCCGCGATCACCACCCGCGCCTCGTTCAGCAGCACCGTGTCGCCCTCGACCGTGATCGTAACCGCGTCTCCCTGCACCGTGATCACGGAGTCCAGCGTCACCACGTCCGCCGCCTTCGCGTTCCCCGCCACCACGTGGTACAGCAGGATGTCCGTCAGCGCGGGGATGTCGCCCAACAGCGCCTCCACCGTTCCCTCCGGCAGCGCCGCGAACGCGTCGTCCGTGGGCGCGAACACCGTGAACGGTCCCTCGCCCTGCAGCGTCTCGGCCAAGCCGGCCGCCTGCAACGCAGCCACCAGCGTCTCGAACCGCTCGTCGCCCACCGCGATATCCACGATCGTCCCAGGCTCCGGCTCCGGCGTTGCCGTAGGCACGGGTGTTGCCGTGGGCGCCGGTGTTGCCGTGGGCGGCAGCGGCGTTGGATCGCTGCTACCGCAGGCAGCCACACCAATGGCAAGCAGGCCTGCCGCGACGAGCCCCACCAGCCACCGGCGAACGCTCGGCCCCCGCTCTAAGGCAGCTCCAAATCGATCGGTCCTGTTCCTGAACATGTCACCCCTCCGATCCGCCCTTGGTTCAGATTGCCGACTATCCTCATCGATAGGTCGGTATAGGCGGTATATAGTCCGCATAGTATATGAGTATATGCAACATACCGTCAACCCTGCCGGTGGGCCGACTTCCTAGGCGAGATGAATATAATCTACAAACCTGCTATATTCCCTCCCATGGACCAGGGCTTGGAACAAAGCGCTCAGACGGCACTGCTTAAGGACAGATACGAGCAGGCCTTGATGGCCGGTGACGGCGACGAGGCCCGCAGGATCGTCGCCGACGCCCTCGACCGGGGGACCGACCCCCCGACCATCTACTTCGGCATCTTTGCGCCCGCGCTGGTCGCGATAGGGCACGCCTGGCGAAGGGGACAGCTGACCATCGCGGCGGAGCACCACGCCACCAGCATCACCCTCCAGCAAATCGCCCACGTCGGAGAGGTCTGGCGCCTCAACCGCAAGAAGGACATCGGCGCGAGCGTGGTCGTCGCGGCCGTGGAAGGCGAAATGCACGCGGTCGGTGTGAGGATGATCGCCGACCTCTTCGACATGGACGGCTGGCACGTCTCCGACCTGGGGCAGAACAACCCCACGGATGATCTCGTCGACCTCGTCGGCGAACGCAAGCCCGATCTGGTGATCCTGTCGCTCTCCCAGCCCGACCTCATCCCCGTGGCGGCGAGGGCTGCGGCGACGCTCACGGCCCTCGAGCATAGGCCCGCCGTCTTCGTTGGCGGTCCCGGCCTCTCCCAAGAGCCGCAGGCAGGCCAAGTCGCAGCCGACTTGGTCTCCTCATCCCCCTTCGAGGCACTGCGCGTGGGGAGGCAGCTCGCCGGCATCGACAAAGAGCACTTAACGCTGGAGGACCACCTCAGCGCGCTGGGACATCGCATCCTCGCCTTGCGCAGGCAGCGCGGATGGAGCCAGCAGGAGCTCGCGCTCCGGGCCGGGCTCGACCGCACCTACCTCAGCGCCGTCGAGAAGGGCAAGCAGAACATCACGATCGGAGCGGCGCTGAAGATTGCGGATGCGCTGGGTGCCTCGCTCTCCGACCTGATCGATTGACGCCGGCGCCGACAGCACCCCCCGCTGGGCGCCGCCGCGCGACGACGGGAGGAGGGAGGGAGCCTGGTACCCCTGGCGCGACTCGAACGCGCGACACACGGTTTAGGAAACCGTTGCTCTATCCACCTGAGCTACAGGGGCACGCGCGGATATAGTCGATTCTACCACCGGAGCGGCGGCGGCTACTTCCGGGGCTCTATCCCCCGCTCCTTCATCATGTTCTTGATGAAGGGAAGCAGGCCGCCCGCCTCCATGATCTGCATCGGCGGGCTCCCCTCGGGCCACGCCTCGGCCTGCAAGACCGTGCCCTTGGTCAGGTTCTTCGTCTCCCCGGTCAGCAGACTTACCTCGCCCTCGTCGCCTTCGTCGAAGGCCTCGGAGACGCCGGGGCACCACAGCGTCGGCATCCCGATGTTCACCGAGCTGCGCAGGAAGATGCGCGACGTCGACTCCGCCAGTACCGCCGCGATGCCGTTGAGCTGCAGCATGAGCGCGCCGTTCCGGCTCGAGCCGCAGCCGAAGTTCCGCCCCGCCACGATGAGGTCGCCCGGCTGCACCTCGTCGACCCAGCCCGGCCGGTTGGTGGAGAAGCAGTACGGGGCGGCGTCCTCGTCGCTCAGCTTCCTCGCCAAGACGATGTGCCCCGGCATCATGAGGTCCGTGGCGACGTTGTCGCCGAACTTCCATACCCTGCCTTTGAAGATCGTCTGCATCGAGGGCGCCCCTAGAGGAATTTTCTCGGGTCGGTGATGTATCCGGTCACCGCCGACGCCGCAACCACCGCCGGATTCGAAAGATAGACAAAGGCCTCCGGGCTCCCCTGCCGGCCCATGAAGTTCCGGTTCGTCGACGAGATCGACACCTCGCCGTCGCCGAGCACGCCCATGTGACCCCCGAAGCACGGGCCGCACGTCGAGTGCTCGATGTTCGCCCCCGCGTCGGCGAAGACCTCCCAAAGCCCCTCCTTCAGGCACTCCCGCCAGATCGCCTGCGACGCCGGGCTGCACAGCAGCCGCACCTCGGGGTGCACCTCGCGGCCCTTCAGAATCCGCGCCGCCGCCCGGAAGTCTTCCATGCGGGCGTTGGTGCACGACCCGATCAGCGCCTGGTCGATCTTGATCTTCTCCGGCGCCAGGTCACCGATGGACTTCACGTTCGACGGATCGTGCGGGCACGCTACCTGCGGCTCCAGGTCCGTCACGTCGAGCGTGAGACGCTCGGCGTAGTGCGCGTCCTCGTCAGGGAAGACGTGCTCATAGGAGCGGTCAACCCGCCCCTCCAGAAATTCGTCCACCTTCTCGTCGGCCTCGAAGATGGCGAACTTCGCCCCCATCTCGACGCCCATGTTCGAAATCGTCCACCGGCTCGAAAGCGACATCGCCTCCGCGGCCGGGCCCCGGAACTCCATCGACTTGTAGAGGCCGACCTCGCTCCCCCACGTCCCCAGGATCTTCAGCACGATGTCCTTCCCGAAGATGAAGTCGTCGACCCCCGCATACGTCCCTTCGAGGCGGACCTCCATGCTTTCCGGAACGCGGAACCAATACTCGCCGAAGATCAGGCAGAGCAGGCTGTCCATCGCCGCGTTCGTCGCGCAGGCGTTGAAGACGCCCCCGGACGTCGAGTGGGAGTCCGGCATGGCGATCAGGTCGCCCGGCGCGATCATCCCGTTTTCCGGATAGAGTTGGTGCAGGATGCCGTGGCGCCCGTACTCCCAGTAGTTCTTGATCCCGAAGTCCTTCACCGCCTGCCGCAGCTTTATGACCTGGTTGGCCGCCACCACGGAGGGCGGCGGCGCCAGGTGGTCCTCGACCATGTAGACCCCGTCGGGATTCGCCAGCTCGGTCACGCCGAGCTCGTAGAGCTGCGCCAGTTGGGTGTTCGCCGATGTCGCCGTCGCGTCGACGCGGCACCAGAGGAACTCTCCCGGCTTCACCTCGTCCCGGTCGCCGTGAGCGGCGAGTATCTTCTCCGCTATGGTCATTCCCATGGGCCGTTCCTCAATTCCGCGGTGCGGGCCGCGCATCCGCCGGCGCGTGTAAGATACCCGCCGTGGCGTTCGGTTCGGAGAGCCAACAGTTTAGCAACAAGAGCGATAGACCACCAACGTTGGTGGAGGGGAAGGTAGCGGCGTGAAGCAGACGACACGGCTCCAGGAGCTCTTCCATAGCGGCGAGGTCTTCATCATCCCCGGAGGGGCCTGCGCCCTCCACGCGCGCATCTACGAGGCGGCGGGCTACGACTGCGCCTACATGTCCGGCGCGCAGACCAGCGCCCACATCCTCGGCATCCCCGACGCCGGCCTCATCACCATGACCGAGATGGTCGAGAACGCGGGGCGCATGGCCGCCGCCGTTGACATACCCGTCATCTCCGACGCCGACCAGGGGTTCGGCAACGCCATCAACGTCCGCCGCACCGTGGCCTCGTTCATCCGTGCCGGCGTCGCCGGCATCCACATCGAAGACCAGCCGATGCCCAAGCGGTGCGGCAACGTCATGGGCAAGACCGTTATCCCCGTCGAGGAGGCCGTCGGCAAGTACCAAGCCGCCGTCGACGCCAAGAACGACCTCGATCCCGACTTCGTCGTCATCGCTCGCTGCGACGCCCGGGGCGCCGCCGGCGGCACCGTCGACGAGGCCATCCGCAGGCTCCGCGCCTACAAGGAGACCGGCGTCGACGTCCTTTATTTCGAGCAGCCCCTGAGCCTCGACGAGATCCGCACCGTCCGCGCCGCCGTCGACGGCCCCCTCATGGCGACCACCCACCTCCTCCAGCCCCCGCCAAGCCCCGAAGAGCTCGGCGCCGCCGGCCTCTCCGCCGTCTTCATCCCCGGCCTGATCCTCGAGCCGTCCCTGAAAGCCGCGTGGGAGTACGCCCACGATTTCAAGGCGCGCGGCTACGAGGCGCAGCGGGAGCTGGCCGAGAAGGAGTGGCGCTACCCCATGCCCCACGTCTTCGACGTCGTCGGCTTCCCCAAGGTCTTCGAGTGGGAGGAGAAGTACCTGCCCGCGGAAGACGTCCAGCAGCGGTACGAGGGGTCGGTCGGCGGCTACGACCCGCGGGCTTCCGCGCGGGCCGGCGGGGGTTAGCTCAGCAGGGCGACGACGGCGGACGGAAGGTCGGCGGTGCTGCGCTCGATCGGCGGCATCTCCTCGCCGTTCCTGGCCGCCTCGTCCAGCCCCTTGTCGAGGGCCGCGAGCACACGGTCGAGGCTCGCCATTTCCTCGGCGTCCAGATACCGGGTAACGGTCCGCACGCGGCTGAGCGTGCGCTCGTGGACACGTTCCTGCAGCGTCTTGCCCTCGGCCGTGAGCTTGACGAGAACCAGCCGCCGGTTCGTGGGGTCTTCCAGCCGCTCCGTCAGTCCCATCGAGACCAGCTTGTCCACCATGCCCGTCGCCGCGCCGCGCGTGACCCCCGTGAGGCGCGCAATCTGGGTCATGAACATCGGCCCGTTGCTGAGCTCGCGAAGGACCTTCAACTGGCTGACGGTAAGAGAGTCGACGGCCCCCGCCCCTTCAAACTCGGCGGTGAGGAAGCTCACGAGCCTGCTCACCGTGGCACGGAGCCGTTCGTCGATGTCGTGGTGGATGACCAAACCCTCCGGGAAAGCTCGCGGAATTATACAACGATTGTGCGCCCCGTCACAAAGCCCATCGTTTAGATGATAAACCTTTCATTATCTTGACAGTGCAGGTGTCGTGCGGTAGCTTGGCACGACCCTGCATCGGGGTGGGACGCCGGTGCTCCCGGGCTCCGCTTACCCGATGGCTACGAACCTTCGCTTGCAGAAAGGTAGGGAGGGTTGGCATGAAGACTCTACGACGCAGGTTCACTCGCCGCTTCGCTAGTCTCGCGGTCTTGGGCGTGATCATCGCCCTGGTTGCGGCCGCGTGCGCATCGGAAGGGCCGCCTGGCCCCGCAGGACCGGCGGGCCCAGCAGGGCCGGCAGGACCCGCAGGACCGGCAGGACCCGCGGGACCGCAGGGGCCCGAAGGACCGCAGGGCGGCGACGCCATGCCCGCGCCGACGGCGACGCCGGTGCCCCCTACCGCGACCCCCGAGCCCCCGAAGGCGATGTTCATGACGCCTGACGAGCTCATACCGGAGGGTCTAGAGCAAGCCCACCCGCTCATCTACCAGTACCACTGGAGCCGCTTGGCGCCGCCCGCCGCCGGCCCGCCGGACACCGGCGGAACGCTACGGCTCAGCATCTCCTTCGAGCCGAATAACTGGTCGTCCTTGGAAGGCAACTTCGGCACCCTGATCTACGGCACCCTGGTCTACAACGGGCTGGTCCGCGCCGACATGCGCCTGTCCGAGGCGCTGAAGGGTAACGACAACCTCCGGGCCCTCGTCGTCGCCTGCGACCTCTGCGAGAGCTTTGAGGTCAAGTCGCCGTCCCAATACGTCTTCAACCTGCGCGAGGGCGCCCAGTGGCACCAGACCGACCCGCTGAACGGCAGGCCGATCACCGCGGCCGACGTCAAGTCAGCCTATGACCGGTACCTCGACACCGGCGCCCTTCGGCAGTACGGCCAGTTCCAGACCGTCGAGAGCATCGAGGCTCCCGACGACAGCACGGTCGTCATCAACCTCAAGTTCCCGCGCTCCGGCTTCCTCGAAGCGATTACCGCCCCGGCGTTCATGATCCTGCCTCCTGAGGCCTTCGATAGAGAGGGCGGGGCAGCGGTGGAGCCGCCGCTCGGTTCCGGCTCCTTCGTCTTGAAGGAGCACCAGCGCGGCGCGCGGCTCGTCTTCGAGAGCAATCCAAACTACTTCAAGACCGACGAGTTCGGCATCCAAATCCCGTACCTCGACCAGATCGAAGTCACCGCCCTGGACGCCACCGCGCGGTCGGCTGCCTGGAGGACGGGCAACCTCGACCAGACCCTGGCGCTCAACAATGCGACGGTGACGTCGCTCCTCCAGGAAGAGACCGTCCCCGACACGGCCAACCTCCGCATCGAGGAGGCGAACACCGCGGGCGCCTCCTTCTTCCAGATGCAGCTCCGCGAGGCGCCCTTCAACGACATCCGGGTCCGCCGGGCCCTGTCGATGGCGATCGACCGAGAGCTCATGATCGAGCTCGCCCATCAGGTCGGCTACTGCCAGCCGCAGGCGATTCCAACGTGGTGGCAGGGTTTGAGCTACCCGCCGGCCTGCGGTGAGGCCGCATGGACCGAGTACAACCCCGACGCCGCGCGCGACCTCCTCGCCCAGGCCGGCTTCGGGCCGGATAACCCGCTCGAGTTCACCTTGACCGGGCATGGCACGGGCGGCGAAATCAATCCGCGCTTCATCGCCATGTTCGAGGTCGCCCAGCAGTCGTGGGAGGACATTGGCGTCAACGTCAACATTGTCACCATCGAGCGGACCCTATTGGAGAGCCAACTCCGTAGTAGGGAATTCACCGGCATGATCGGCGGCACGGGCGTCGGCGGCGGCAACGACTTGGACTCCTACGCTCAGAAGGTCCGAAGCGATGGGCCGGAGAACTTCTCCGGCATCAACGACCCTGAGATCGACCGCTTGGTCGACCTCCAGCAACGGAGCGTCGACCAAGCGGAGCGCCGCCAAGCGGCCACCGCCCTGGCC
Organism: Dehalococcoidia bacterium; assembly: GCA_965207995.1. GTDB lineage: Bacteria > Chloroflexota > Dehalococcoidia > SHYB01 > SHYB01 > DAOUKH01. Next base: position 1,117,038 of record OZ242299.1, read on the forward strand.
CAGCGGTTGGACGACCAGGTCTACCTGCTCGCGTTGACCTCGGGGTACTTCGGCGAGTTCACCCGCCCCTACATCCAGAACTGGGCCACCCACGCCCTCTACCTCTGGATGCACGGGTTCGGTTCGCACGCAATGGAGAACACTTGGATTCTTGAGTCGGCCCGCTGACGTAGGCCACCATACGGCAGCGGCAAAGGACCGCAAGGATCATCGATTTGGGTACAGGGCGCCGTCCTCCCGGCGCCCTGTACCATTTGTAGGCCCAATCAGGGGCCATAGCTTGACCGGCCCCGCGCGCGGGGTCCGATAGGAAGTGCGAGGGGGACGTATGGACATCCCGCCGCCGACACAGCAAGACTGCGCCCAGTTCGACTTCATCGAAGGGCTCAAGGTCCACAACTACACCAAGTACGTGCGGTCGATCCTCGACGACTACCCCGGCCGCGCCCGGGCCTACGAGCAGGAACGCGGCTACGCCCCGAGGAGCATCGAAGAGGCGGGCATCCTGATTGAACAGGACCCCCTCTACGCCTTCGCCGCCTCCATCGCCCACTACTCCCAGGCCTACATGTGGCTCGCGGTCCGCGACTCGCTGACCCCGCACGAGGACATGCTGACGTCCCAGGTCGACGAGCTGCTGCCCCCCAACCCCAAGGGCAAGCTCGAGCTCGATCCCGACCTCAGGCTGCCCAAGTGGTACACCGAGGTCGACACCCACCTCCAGCTCGGCGGCTACGGCGGCGACCCGCTCGTCGCTTTCATCTATACCAGGGGCCTCCCCATCTTCCGCACGCGCTGGCGCAAGCAGGGCTACCCCAAGGAGACCTTCTTGGCCTTCGCCCACATGGCCCCCCGCCGCGACTACAAGCGCATCCTCGACATGGGCTGCGCCGCCGGCGGCAGCACCATGATCCTCCGCGAGGCCTTCCCCGACGCCGAGGAAGTCATCGGCATCGACTTCGCCGAGCAGGCCCTCAAGTGGGGCCACATCGCCGCCGAGGACAAGGGCTTCGAGATCACCCTCGCCCAACGCGACGCCGCCGACACCGGCTACGAGGACGGAAGCTTCGACCTCGTCTCCTCACACTTCCTCTATCACGAGACCCCGCCCGACGTGATGCTGCGCTCGCTGCGCGAGTGCTACCGCCTCCTCGAGCCCGGCGGGCACCTCCTCATGATGGAGCTCCCCTGGTATCACGCCATCGAGCCCCAGTACGGCTTCATGCTAGAGTTCGACACCCGCGGCAACGCCGAGCCCTTCCTCGGCCCCACCCACTCCATGAACGTCCCGGCAATCCTCAGCGACATCGGCTTCGAAAACGTCCGCGAGGGGCCCAACCCCTACCATGACGAGACCTACTTCGGCGGAGTCGGCCTTATGCGCGACGGCCGTTTCCACGATTGGCAGCGCTGGGTGACGCAGGCGGACAAACCTCTCTAGAAAGCGAGCGAGGCCTCCCATGCCCAAGGACTGGACCGTCGTTCCGCCGTATCACGGCCTCAAGGACCCCGAGGCGGACAGGCTCTTCGGCGTCATCCTCTCGCTCGGCGTCGAGGTCTGGACGCTCCGAGACCGCATCAACCTCCTGGAAGAAGTCCTCGAGGCCAAGGGCATCGACGTCAAGGCCGAGATCGACACCCGCGCCCGCGATAACAACCGCATCCCCGAGCTGGAGGAGGATCGCGACGCCTTCATGGAGCGCTTCCTCCGCGCCCTCGACCTGCGCTTCCGCGCCTAGCAACCCTCGAGAAACTGGCAGCTCCATGAGGGAACAGCAACTCCGCCGCGCCATGAACGAGCAGGGCATCGACGCCCTCCTCGTCACCACGCCGCAGAACGTCTTCTACCTCACCGGCTACCGCGTCTTCGGCTTCACCCACTTCGAGTCCTTCGCCATCCTCCCCGCCGACGCCGCCGAGCCCGCCCTCGTCACCGGCCACTTCGGACTGCTGCAGGTCGCCGGCGCCTGCGACCGCCCCCTGCGCCTCTTCACCTTCGACGACACCCACTTCAACGCCGTCTTTCCCACCGACCTCGCCTCCCCCATCGTCCCCTGGCCAACCGCCCCCGAGGCCGAACAGCGCCTGGCCGCCGTCCTCTCACGGACCCAGCGCACCGGCGCCGTCGACCCCGTCGACGCCCTTGCGGTCGCCCTGGACTCGCTCGGCCTCTCCAACGCCCGCCTCGCCTTCGACGACCTCAACCTCGCCCTCCGCCTCAACCAGGACGCGCAGGTCGACCCGCGCCCCGTCGACGCCCGCCCCCTCCTCCAGTCGGTCCGGCTCGTCAAGACCCCCGGCGAGCTCGCCGCCATGAGAAAGGCCGCCGCCCTCACCCAGGAAGCCTTCTCTGAAGCCATCGCGGCGGCCCGCCCGGGCACCGCGACCGCCGCCATCGGCCGTATCTTCAACACCGAGCTCGCCAAGCGCGGCGCAACGACCCCTATCGGCGCCAAGGGCTTCGGCATGGCCCAGATGCTGCACCCCACTCTCGAACCCGGCGCACTCGTCCCCTGCGCCGCCATCGCCGTCCACGACTGGTACAACACCGACATGGGCCGCACCCTCGTCGTCGGCCCGCCCACCGCCGAGCAGCGACGCATCCACGGCCTCCTCGAGTCGGCCTTCGACGCCCTCGAGGAACGCATGCGGCCCGGCGCGGCCACCCGCGACGTCTTCCCCATCATCGAAGACAGCGTCCGGCGCGGCGGCGGCGACCCCGGCCGCCTCGCCCTCTATGTCCACGCGATCGGCATCGACAGCTACGACTACGGCCACAACGCCCGCCAACCCGGCTTCATGCTCGAAGAAGGCGCCACCTTCTGCGTCTATGCCCTCTATATGGCCCCCGAGGCCGGCGGCGCGGCATTCATCGAAGAGGAATACGCCATCGGTGAGTCCGGGCCGGAGGCGCTCTACACCATCCCTCGCAGGCTCATCGAAGTAACGGCGGACGGCATCGGCGCCGAGGCCGCGATGGCTGGAACGGCGGGCCGCTCATGAGCCCGACCCGAAAAGGCTACGTCGCCCTCGACCACGGCCAGGTCCACTACCGCGAGGCCGGCAATGGCCCATGCCTCGTCTTCCTCCACCAAGCCGCCGGCGACTCTCGGGCCTTCGAACCGGTGATCGACCTGCTGACCGGCGGCTACCGCTGCGTCGCCATCGACCTCCCCGGCTTCGGAAGGTCCGACTACGCGCCCGAGGCGCTGACCGTGCCCGGCTACGCGGCCGTCGTGATCGAGACCCTGGACGCCTTGGGCGTCGACCGCGCCAGCCTCTTCGGCCAGCACGGCGGCGCTGCCGTCGCCGCCGAGATCGCCGCGAGTCAACCCGGCCGCGTCGAGCGCCTGATTCTCTCGGGCTCCCCGCTGTACACCAAGGAGCAAGGCGAGGCCAACCTCGCCGGCTTCCCCCGCCTCGTCCTCAAAGAGGACGGCAGCCATCTCATCGACTTCTACACCTACATGGCCACCTGGACCCCGCCGAAGGACGACGCCGAAGCCAAGGCGATGACCTACGAGCTCGTCGGACGCCTCCGGCCCGGCCCGAGAAATGTGGAGGCCTACGCCGCCGCCTTCACCTACGATCTCGAAGCTAGCCTGCGCCGTATCAGCGCGCCGACCCTGGTGCTGGCGGGCGAGAAGGCCCCCGGCGTCAAGGACGTCGAGCCCGTCTGCTCCTTCCTGGCCGACGCCAGCAGCGCTATCGTTCCCAACGTCGGCAACTGGCTGGAGGCGGAGCCCCGCGTCTTGGCCGATATCGTGCGGGGCTTTCTCGAACAAGACGGACAGCAATAGGAGGTTCGCGATGCCCCAATGGGACGACGTGATGACGGACAACGACAAGAAGCTCATGGGCATGGGCTTCGACATGCGCAAGCCGACCGGCTTCGGCGAGAACCCCGCTTTGGTCGTCATCGACATGAACAAGGGCGCGGTCGGTGAAGACTCGCCCGTCTACGAGCAGTTCGACCGCTACCCCCGCACCTGCGGCGAATACGGCTGGCGCGCCCTCCCCTACATCCAGCGCATCCTCGCAAAGGCGCGCGAGACCAAGATCCCCATCGTCTACAGCCGGCACGTCTTCCGGGCCACCCACGGCCTGCCCCGGCACGACGATCCGGAATTCGCCTACAGCGAGCTCAGCCCCCAGTCGGAGATCGTCGATGAACTCGCCCCCGAGCCGGGAGAGCTGATGATCGAAAAGACGCGGGCCAGCGTCTTCTTCAGCACGCCGCTCCTCTACGTCCTGATGAACCAGAAAGTCGACACCCTCATCATCACCGGCAACTCCACGAGCGGCTGCGTCCGCGCCACCGTCGTCGACGCCTCCTACTACTCACCCGCGTTCAAGGTCGTCATGGCCGAGGAGGCGATCTTCGACCGCATCGAGCTCTCCCACAAGGCGGGCCTTTTCGACATGCAGCTCAAGTACGCCGACCTGAAGACAACCGACGAAATCATCGCCTACCTCGACCAAGTCCAGGCAGTCAGGGCCGAGACGGCGACGGCCTAGACCCAGCCCACCGGAGGCTCCACCATGCCGCTTCCTCCCGACCGATTCGACTACGTCCCCCTCACCGACCGGCCCGTCCTCAAATGGCCCGGCGGCGCTCGGGTGGCCTTTTGGATCGCCCCGAATGTCGAGCACTACGAGTACCTCCCGCCGCCCAGCGACATCCGCAACCCCTGGCCGCGCGTGCCGCACCCCGACGCCATGTCCTACGCCCTGCGCGACTACGGCAACCGGGTCGGAATCTGGCGCATGATCGAAGTGACGGACAAACACGACATGCGCTGCACCGTCTCCCTCAACGAGGCCGTCCTCGAGCACTACCCCGAGATCCGCGACGCCATGGTCGAGCGCGACTGGGACTACATGACCCACGGCATCTACAACACGCAATACATCACGACCTACGACGAAGAGCAGGAGCGCGAGTTCTACCGCGACTGCCGCGACACGCTCATGAAGCACACCGGCAAGCCCCTCAAGGGGATGCTCGGCCCGTCGCTCTCCACTACCGACCGCACCCCCGACCTCATGGCCGAGGCCGGCCTCACCTACCACACCGACTGGTTCCACGACGACCAGCCGTTCCCCCTCAAGGTGAAGTCGGGCAAGCTCATCTCGATGCCCTACTCCATCGAGCTGAACGACGCGCCCTACTTCAACGCGCGGTCGGCATGGGAAGCCGACGAGTTCGCCAGCATGTGCAAGCGGCAGTTCGACCGGCTCTACGCCGAAGGCGAGTCCAACGGCCGGGTGATGTGCATCGCCCTCCACCCCTTCCAGATCGGCCAGCCCCACCGCATCAAGTACCTCGACGACATCCTCTCCTACATCCTCTCCCATGAGGGCGTCTGGAAGACGACGGCCGACGAGATCACCGACTACTACCTCGAGAACTACTACGACGACACCGTCGCCTTCATCGAAGAGCGGAAGGCGTCCCGCTAGATCGGCCCCCGCGCGGGGGAAGGAGTCAGGCCTATGCCCGGCATGCGCAGACCAGGAATGGACAACGACTACTACGACTATTCGCCAATCTCCACGCGGAAACCGCTGGCATGGCCCGGCGGAGCGCGGGTCGCCCTCTGCGTCATCGTCGCCCTGGAGCACTACGAGTACCGGTTCGTCGACGGCGCATTCGTCCCCGCCGACGTGCCCGGCGGCGGCCTCGGACGGCGCCCCTTTCCCGACCTCGCCGCCTACTCCCACCGCGAGTACGGCAACCGCGTCGGCCTCTACCGCGTCCTTGAAGTCCTCGACAAGTACGGCATCAAGGCCACCGCGGCCATCGACGCCACCATCGCGGAGCATTACCCCGACGTCGTCGCCGAATGCAAGAGCCGCGGCTACGAGTTCATCGGCCACGGCAAGGCCCTGACCAACATGATCACCAGCAACATGACCGAAGACGAGGAGCGGGCTTACGTCAAGAGCGCGCTGGACACCGTCGAAAGCGCCACCGGCTCCCGCCCCCGCGGTTGGTGGGGCGCCGAGTCCGGAGAGAGCACCAGGACGCCCGCCATTTTGGCCGAAGAGGGCATCAACTACGTCTGCGATTGGCCCAACGACGAGCAGCCCTATCCGATGAAGGTCCCCAAGGGCGCCATGTACTCCCTGCCCACCATGATCGAGTTCGACGACGTCTACGCCCACTGGAACCGCCACGTGCCCCTTGAGCGGTGGGCGCGCATCGTCACCGAGGGCTTCGACGTCATGTACGCCGACGGGGCGGCCCAGCCCCGCCTGCTGGCCTGGACCATCCACCCCTGGCTCATCGGCCAGCCGTTCCGCATCCGCCACCTCGACAACATCCTCGGCCACATCCTGGGGCGGGCGGGAATCTGGCAGGCCACGGGCGGCGAGATCATCGACTGGTACGCCGGGAACGCATGATTCGAATGGCATGAGGAAACCGCGAGGCCACGGTCGTGAGTAGCCAGTATCCGCACTTGATGTCGCCGTTGCGCATCGGCCCCGTCGAGGTGCGGAACCGCATGGTCAGTACGGCCCACGCCACGTGGTTGGGCTCCGACTATCGCCCCACGCCCGCGCTCGCCGCCTATCAGGCCGCGCGGGCTCGCGGCGGCATCGGCCTCATCATCCTAGAGAACTCTCGCGTGCATCCCACCGCGCGGGGAGGCCGCGCCGCGCTCGAAGCGTGGCACGAGGAGTCCATCCCGCACTACCGCAAGATTGCCGAGGCCGTGCAGGAGCACGGCGCGAAGATCTTCGCCCAGCTCATCCACACCGGCCTGCGCACCGCCAGTATGGACACCGAGCAGCCCATCTGGGCCCCCTCCGGCGTCCGGCTCCCCTGGTTCACCGAAGTCCCCCATCAGATGAGCAAGACCGAAATCCGCGAGCTCATCGAGTGGTGGGTCCGTTGCGCCGTCAACATGAAGCGCGCCGGCATGGACGGCGTCGAGATTCACGGCGCGCACGGCTTCCTCGTCGCCCAGTTCATATCGCCGGCGACCAACTTCCGCACCGACGAATACGGCGGCAGCTTGGAGAACCGGGCGCGCCTCCCCATGGAGCTCGCCGCGGCCGTCCGCGAAGCCATCGGCCCCGACATGGCCCTCGGCTTCCGCCTCAGCGCCGACGAGCTCATCCCCAACGGCCTCAAACTCGATGAGTCCACGCAAGTCGCGCGCTGGCTTGAGGACTCGGGCAACCTCGACTATCTGAGCATCTCCCATAGCGTCGAGTACGACCATATGAGCGTGGCCCAGCAGTTTGCCGACATGGCCTGGGGCCCCATGCCCTTCGTCCATCTGGCGGAGGCCGTCAAGGGCGCCGTGGGCGACATACCCATCATCGCCGCATGCAGGATCATCGAGCCCTCCCAGGCGGAAGGCATCCTCCGCGACGGCAAGGCCGACCTCGTCGCCATGACGCGCGCGCACCTCGCCGACCCCGACATCGGGGTCAAGATCCTCGAAGGGCGCGACGGCGAGATCCGCCAGTGCATCGGCAGCAACCAGGCCTGCGTCGGCCGGAGCAACGGCGAGCGGCACACCGGCTGCGTCATCAACCCCGAGGCCGGCCGGGAGCTTGAGCTTGGCGAAATCGAGCCCGCCGCCGAGCCGAAGGCCGTCGTCGTCGTGGGCGGAGGCCCCGCGGGAATGGAGGCGGCCCGCGTCGCCGCCCAACGCGGCCATCTCGTCGCCCTCTACGAGCGCGGCGAGCGCCTCGGCGGCCAGATCAACACGCTCGCCAAGGCCCCCCTGCGCCACGAGTTCGGCAACATCGTCGCCTGGATGGAGCTTCAGCTTCGCCGCCTCGGCGTCGTCGTCAAGCTCAACAGCGAGGCCACCCTCGAATCCATCCAGACCGAGGGCGCCGAATGCGTCATCGTGGCCACGGGCTCCCTCACCCAGCAGCCCGAGATCGCGGGGGCCAACGGTAGCGGGCCCCGCGTCGTGACCGTCGAAGACATCCTCGAACGCCGGGTCCCCTTTGGTGAGCGGGCCCTGCTCCTCGACGACGACAACACCTTCCGCGCCGCCAGCGCCGTCGAGTTCCTCGTCGACGCCGGCGTGGAGACCCACTACGTCGTGCGCGCCGAAGGGGCGTGCTCCATCATGCACCCCTCGATGAAGCCGCCGATCAACAAGCGCCTCGGCGAAAAGGGCGTCCTCTACCATCGCTTCTCCCGTGTCCAAGAAGTACGCGGCGGCGACGTCGTCCTCGTCGACGGCCACAGCGGCGCGGAGCGTGTCCTCAAAGGGATCGACACCATCGTGACCACCGCCCCCAACCGGCCCGACACCGCGCTCTACGACGCGCTCACCGCCCAGAACGGCGCATTGCCCGTGCTCATGGCGGGCGACTGCGTCGCCCCCCGGCAGGTCGCCGAAGCCATTCGCGAGGGACACCTGGCGGGCCGTTCGGTCTAGCCCTAAAGGAGGCGCGCTTTGCCGGTACAGATTCTCCGCGGCTACGCCGACGCGCCCCAAGGGCAGGTCCACTACCGCGCCGCCGGTGCGGGCCCGGCCATCCTCCTGCTCCACCAAAACGGCATGGCGTCGGAGTGCTTCGACCGGCTGATTCCGCTCCTAGCGGAAACCCATCAAGTCGTCGCCTTCGACCTGCCCGGCCTCGGCGCGTCCGACCCGCCGCCGCACCCCTACCAAATCGCCGACTACGCCGACCACCTCGTCGCCGCCGCCGACGCCCTCGGCCTGGAATCGCTCTCCCTCTTCGGCCACCACACTGGAGCGTCGGTTGGCATCGAGATCGCCGCGGCGTACCCCGGCCGCGTCGACGCCCTCATCCTCGACGGCGTCCCCATCTTCGACATCTCCTTCGACGAGCTCGCCGAGCGCGACCCCATCCTCTACGCGCCCATGAGCTTCGAGCTGGACGGCAGTCACATCACGCGGCTCTGGGACAGGATCGCCCGCCTCGGCGCGCGGGCCTTCCCCCGCCCCTTCGACGCCTCGGCGCTGGCCATCATCCAAGACGAGGTCCTGTCGAGGCTGACCGCGGGCGAAACCAACCGCGACGTCTACCGCGCCGTCTTCGCCTACGACCCTCGCGTCCGGCTTCCGCTGGTCGAGGCCCCCACGCTCCTCTTGGCGGGCGAAGGCGACCCCTTGGCCAGGAACAACGCGACGGCGGACGCCCTACTGCGGCGCAGCCGTATCAAGGAGCTCTCCGCCGGCTCCTACTACACCACCTACGTCGACGCCGACGTCCTGGCCGAGGAGATCCTTGCCTTCATCCAAGACCCCGGCGTCTGAGCCGGCGCCGGAACCGTCACCCGCCCGGTCCGCTGAACACGCCGATCTGCCGGTAGACCGTCAGCAGATCGAAGCAGTCCCACGTCTCCGCGATGCGCCCGCCCTCATAGCGGTCGATCGTATGCCCGCACGCCTCGATCCGCTTCCCCGTCGGAGCGACTCCTTGGAACACTCCCAGATGCGTGCCCCTGGCCACATAACGAGTCACCACGCGGTCGCCGTCGACCAGCACCTGCTCCACCGTCGAGGTCAGGTCGGGGAACGCCGTCCGCAGCGTCACGATGGCCCGCTTGTAGCCCTCCCGCCCCGCCGGCTGGTCCGATTCCAGCGGCGAATGGTTGACGTAGTCCGGCGCCAGCATCTCGTCGACTATGGCGAGGTTCCCCTTCGACCACGCCTCCTCGATGAAGGCGCGGGCCCGCTCCTTGACCGCGTCGCTCATCGCTTCACTCATCCGTGCAAATGCCGGGCAAAAGCCGCTCGTTCCGTGGTGAAACCATGACGAAACCACCCCAAACCCCCATCACAACCACCCTCAATGCATACATAAGTGGGGCCCTACGGCGGGACCTCCCGCCAAACGTGCTCGACAAGGCCAAACACCACGTCCTGGACACCGTCGCCGCCATGATATCAGGGTCGCGTCTCCCTCCCGGCCGGCTCGCCATCCGCTATGCCGCGTCCCAGGGCGGCAGGCGGCAGGCCTGCGTCCTGGGGAGCCGCACCATCACCACCGCGGTCAACGCGGCCCTGGCCAACGGTATGCTCGCCCACGCCGACGAGACCGACGATTCCCACGCCCCGTCCTTCACCCACCCCGGCTGCGCCATCGTCCCCGCCGCGCTCGCCGCCGCCGAAGCCTACGGGCGCTCTGGCTTGGACCTGCTCAAAGCCGTCGTCGTCGGCTACGACATCGGCTGCCGCACCACCATCGCCGCCGGCCCCATGACCCTCGACGCCGCCTACCGCAGCACCCACAGCATCGGCGGCCTCTTCGGCGCCGCGGCGGCCGCCGGCCCCCTCTGCGGCCTCACCCAACAGCAGACGTCCTATTTGCTCGCCTACACGGTGCAGCAGTCGTCGGGCGTCACTTCATGGGCCCGCGACGGCGAGCATATAGAGAAAGCCTTCGACTTCGGCGGCATGCCCGCCCGCAACGGCGTCGCAGCCGCCACCATGGTCGCCGCCGGCTTTACCGGTATAGAAGACGCCCTCGACGGCAATCCCAGCTTCTGGGACGCCTTCAGCCCCTCCGCCAACCGCCCCGCCATGATCGACAACCTCGGCCACGATTTCGAAATAATGCGCGCCAACATCAAAAAATGGCCGGTCGGCTCCCCCATCCAAGCCGCTCTAGACGCGCTGCAAACCCTGATGGCCGAGCACGGTTTCGCGCCGGAAAACGTCAAGCGTATCGTGGCCCGCCTGCCCGACGACCTCGCCCACATCGTCGACAACCGGACCATGCCCGATATCAACCTGCAGCACATGCTGGCCCTGCTCCTCGTCGACGGCGCCGTCACCTTCGCCAACTCCCATGACACCGCCCGCATGGCCGACCCCCACGTCGCCGCCGTGCGCGACCGCATCGAGCTTGCCCCTAGCGCCGAGCTCACCGAGGCCAGGCCCCGGCGTCAGGGGATCGTCGAGGTCGAGACCGCCGACGGCGCCGTGCTGAGCCACCGCACCTACGCGGTCCGCGGCACCTCCGACAACCCGATGCCCCAGGAAGAGGTCACCACGAAGGCCCAAGACCTGCTTGAATCCGTGCTGGGGAACGACCGGGCGAACCAGTTGATCGAGGCGGTGTGGGCGCTCGATGAGCTCCCGGACGTCCGGGAGCTTCGCCCGATGCTGCGCGCCTAATGCTCCCTAGGCCCCGCGCAGCCGGGGGTCGAGCACGTCGCGGATCGTGTCGCCGGCCAGGTTGAAGGCCAGCACCGCGACGGTGATCGCCAGGCCGGGGAAGAAGGCCAGGTACGGCGCCTGCTCCAAGAACGTCTGCGACAGCTTCAGCATGCCGCCCCAGGTCGGCGTCGGCGGCGGCGTCCCAAGTCCCAAGAAGCTCAGGGAGGCTTCCACGAGAATCGCGTAGCCGAATCCCAGGGACGCCAAGATGATGATGGGCGCCACGATATTCGGAAGGATGTGACGCAACACGATTCTTGGCCCGCTGCAGCCAATCGCCCGCGCCGCTTCGATGTACGTGTTCTCCTTCGCCGAGAGCACGGCGCTCCTAACGACCCGCGAGTTCGCCGGCGTCGCCACGATGGAGATGGCGATGACGGTATTGGTCGAGCTGGGCTCCAGCGCCGCCACCATGGCTAACGCCAACACGAGGCCGGGAAGCGCCTGGACACCGTCGACGATGCGCTGCACCCCGAGGTCGAAGACCCCGCCCACGTAGCCGCTGACGAGACCGATGACCGCGCCCGCCCCCGTGGAGATCAGGACCGACAGAATCCCCACCTGCAGTGAGATGCGCGACCCGTGGATGATGCGGCTGAACGTGTCGCGTCCGATACCGTCCGTTCCGAAGAAGTGCGACCAGCTTGGCCCCTCCAGGGTGTCCCTGCTGATGTCGAAGGCATCGTGGGTCGACACCAGCTCGGCGAACACCGCCGCGAAGGCCATGAGCAGGATGACGAACATGGACAACGTGCCGATGGGATGCCGCCGTGCAAACCGGCCGAACGCGAGCGTCCACCGCACGGCGGTCTCCCGCCACGTCGCGCCGCCGCGCATGCCGCTCAAGGAAGTCATTCGTATCGGACCCGCGGGTCAAGCCAGGAGTAGCAGAGATCGACCACTAAGTTCATGACGACAAGGGCAAGCGCGAGGAACAACACCGCCGCCTGCAACTGAATGTAGTCGCGCCGCAGGATGGAGGTGAACACAAGATTGCCGAGACCCGGCAGCGAGTAGATGCTCTCCAATACGACGGCTCCGCCCAAGAGGAACCCCAAATTGGTGCCGACGAGCGTGATCACCGGGAGGACCGCGTTCCGCAGGGCGTGCCGGTAGAGCACGACGCGCTCGTTCAAGCCCTTCGACCGGGCGGTCCGGACGTAGTCCTCGCGCATCACTTCAAGCAGCGTCGACCGGGTCATCCGGGCTGTCGCCGCCACCAGTCGTATCCCGAGGATCGCCATGGGTATGGAGAACTGCTCAAGGTTTCGCAACGGGTCGTCGACAAACGGCGTGTAGCCGACAGGGGAGGAGTAGTTGAACCAGAGCGATGCGTAGAGTATCACCATGGTGGCGATCCAGAAGTCGGGGACCGCAAGCCCGATCACCGACAGGAACCGCGCGCCGGTGTCGACCGGCTTGTCTTGCTTCATCGCCGAGATGACGCCGAGCGGAACGCCCGCGAGCACACCGATGAGCATCCCGCCGAGCACCAGTTCGAGGCTCACCGGGATGGCGGACCAGAGCTGTTTCGTGGCCGGTTCGAGCGTCCAGAGCGACCGGCCCAGGTCGCCCCGGAAAAGGTCGCCAATCCATTCACCCAGGCGGACGAGGAACGGCCGGTCGATCCCGAGGTCGGCCCGCAGGGCGTCGATTGTCTCCGGCGTCGCGTTGCCTATCTGGGTGAGGCGGGCGAGGACGACGTCGCCTGGAATGAACTCGATGAGCGAGAACACGATGATGCAGACGACCAACACCGTCGGCACCAGCAGCAGGACCCGGCGTATGAGGTAATTACGCACGGTCGCCTCGACGCGCGGCCTTTGGGTCACGCATACCGGGAGTCCCTCTGCCGAAGAAAATCTCGAAGACCCAGCCGCGAGCGGGCTTCGTGGGCCTCCTTATGTTCGTCGCTACGCATGGCGGCGATCCAGACCTCCGTATGCTGCTCGTGCGAGAGGCGCCAGCCCTTGAGGTCGAGCATCTGGTTGATCGACCGCTTCGTCGCCCGCACCGCTCCGGGCGGGGTCAGGGCGACCTTCCGGGCAAGCTCAGCCGCCGCCTGGTCGAGCTCCTCCCTCGGCACCACCTTGTTCACCATGCCCATCCGGAGCGCTTCCGCGGCCCCGATCGCCTCGCCCGTCCACATCAGCTCCTTGGCCTTCCGCGCCCCCAAGTCCCAGGGCTCGACCAAAACCTCGACCCCCGCCGTCGCCATTCTAAGCACGGGATCGTAGAAGCTGGCGTCCTCCGACGCCACGATGAGGTCGCACATCGAGGCGAGCACCCAGGCCCCCGCCGGACACGGCCCGTGCACCTGTGCCACCGTGGGCTTGGACAGGTAGTGGATCGTGAAGAAGTAGCCGAGCACCTTCATCGTGAAATCGCGGAACGCCTGCTCGTTCCCTTCGAACCAGGGCCGGCCCTCCGGGGCGTTGAACGATTCCGGATCACGCGGCAACTGCTTCAGGTCGTGGCCCGCCGAGAAACACGCCCCGGCGCCGCGCAGCACCACGACCCTGACCGCGTCGTCCGCCTCGGCGGCGCGGAATGCCGCGTCCAGCTCGTCCTTCATCACCTCGTTCTGCGCGTTCCTCACCTCTGGCCGGTTCAGCGTGATGAAGGCGACGGGGCCGTCGACCTCATACAGAATCGTCTCGTAGGCCATGCTCGCTTCCATCACGTCACCGCGCCGATCACGCCGGCGTCGGCGAGCTCGGCGACCGCCTCCGGCGTCATGCCCAACACATCCCCAAACACCACGCCGTTATGCTGGCCGGTCGCCGGTCCGGGCCCCCGCACCGCTCCCGGCGTCTTTTCCAGCTTCCACGGAATGCCCAGATAAACCTGATCCGGCACGACCCGTTCGTCGGCGACGGCGAGCATCGACCGCACCGCGTCGTAGTTCGGATCGTTGACCAACTCCATGAGGCCCTGCACGGGATAGGACGCCACGCCCACGGCCTGCAGCCGCTCGGCTACGTCCTCGGCGGTCTGGCCAAGGGTCCAGCCTTCGATCGCCGCGTCCAGATCGCCCTGGTTGGCAAGGCGCCCTTCCAGCGTGGCGAACCGCTCATCCGCCATCTCTGGGCAGTCCGGGCGAGCGAGGTCCCGCAGCGCGGCCCACTCGTGGTCACTCCACGCCTCGATGGCGACCCAGCGGTCCCGCTCGCGCCCCTCCTCGTCACTCGAGTCGCGGCAGCGGTAGATGCCGTGGGGAGCAACGCCCGCATACCGGTTGCCATGCGGCGCCGGCACGGCGCCGTTGAAGAAATAGTCCATGAGCGGCTCGGCGGCGCGCTGAAGGGCGGCCTCGCCCTGCGCCACGTCTACGTGCTGCCCCTCGCCCGCACGATCGCGGTAGCGCAGCGCCGCGAGCACGGCCACGAGCGCATGGCTGGCCGAGGCCGGGTCCACGTCGGCGGTATCCTCCCGCGGATGGGGATCATCCACGTAGCCGAGGAAGCTCTTGATCCCGTACAGGGCGGACACCGACGGCCCGTACGTCTTGCTGTCGCGCCACGGGCCGGGCGTCGCCCCCGCCGCCGACAACGACGCCACGATGATCCCGGGATTGACCCTGCGCAACTCGTCATAGCCCAGCCCGAGCCGGTCGAGTACGCCCGGCGAAAAGTTCTCGATCACGATGTCGCTGACCGCCACTAGACCCTTGTATAGGGCCTTCCCTTCGGCGCTGGCGAGATTGAGCGTGATGCTCAGCTTCCCTCGGTCGTAGCTGTGGTAGGCGATGGGATGGTCGTCGGGGAGCGCCATCTCCGCCCGGAGCGCATCCTCGTACGTCCCGTGGCCGCTCATGGCGATCCCCGACCGCCGCGCGGGCGCCTGCACCTTGATGACCTCCGCCCCCATGTCGCCGAGCATCATGCCCAAGACCGGGCCCGCCCACACGTGGCCGTGGTCGAGCACCCGCAGCCCCGTCAGCGGCGCGGAGCTTCCGTCCTTCGCCTGACTGCCGGCGCCCGGCACGTGCGTCTCTTGCGCGGCCTCTTTGCGCACCTCGTCGTCGTGCTCGCCCAGAAGAGGCGCCGGACGGCGGAGCGCCCACGGGCTGGCGGAGAGCCGGTACGGCGCTCCCGGACTGACAAACGTGCCCGCCTTCGGGTGGGAGGTCTTCTCCCAAAAGTCGCGGCATGCGAGTTGCTCAGACTCCGCCACTTCGTCGATGGTGTTAATTGGATGGAACGACAGGCCCCGCTCCCGAAAGAGCTTGGTCAGGGTGGCCTTGTCGTGCTGTTGGAGCCAGGGATGCCAATAGGCGTCGAGCTCCTCGGCCCAGCGGGGCGCCAGCCACCGGTTCTGCAGCCGCTCGTCCGTCTTGAGCTCCGGCCTGCCCACCATGTCCAGGAACATCTCCCACTGGCTGTCGACCATGGTGATGATCTGGAAGTAGCCGTCGCGGCAGGGGGCGATCTGCCAGGGGTAGAAGGGATCGGCATGGACCCCGGTGCGGTTCCGGTTCGTCCCCAGGTAGGCGAACTCTCCCAGCGGCGCGCCCTTCATCACCGTCCCCAGCACCTCCACGCCGGCAAGCCACACATGCTGCCCCTGCCCAATGACCTCGCGCCCCCGCACGCCGAGCAGCGCCGCGATGGCCCCATGCGTGCCGACCCAGTAGTCCCCCGCCTCGTAGGGAGGCGCGAGCGGCGCTTTCCCAAGGTCGCCCATCCGGTGGGCGAGGCCGGACGCCGCGCTCTGGGTCAGCGAGCCGCCCTTCCAACCCGCCCGCGGCGACCCCAGTCCGAAGTTGGTGATGGACACATAGACCAGGCCCTCGTTCGACTGCAGAGCAGCCTCCGGGCCCACCCCATGCCGTTCCAGCATCGCCGCTGGATGGTTCGTAATGAAGACGTCCGCCCAACGGAGTAGGGCCGCAAGGTCGGCCTTGTCGGCCTCGGTCGACGCGTCGGCCGTCACACCCCGCTTGTTGGCGTTAAGGAAGAGAAAAAGGCCGCTCTTCTCAGGGTCGGGAATCCTTGAGGGGAACGGCCCGCGGCGGCGGCACGAGTCCCCGCCAGGCGGCTCGACCTTGACCACGTCGGCGCCAAGGTCCCCCAAGAGCTTCGCGGCGTAGGCGGCGGAAATGAAGTCGCCGTACTCGACCACGCGCAGGCCGGCGAGAGCCCCGGATGACGACTCGTTGCCGGATGAATGCATAGCGCGGTCTGGAGAGCTGGAGGGGCGGCCTTTATCCCGGATGCTAAACTCTTCAGAACCTAAAGCATCGGGGTCAGCATCCTAGCATCGGCCTCTGAGAAACGTCAACGAAAACGGCCCGTTAACGACGAGCGCGGGCCACGGGGAGGCGCCACGTGTCGATCGAAGAGAACAAGGCGATTCTGCGGCGGCTTGGCGAAGAGCTGATCAACCAGGCAAAACTGGAAACGGCGGACGAGTTCTACAGCAGTGACAGTATTGACCACACGCCGGCCCCCGGCCAGGTCGCCGGGCCGGAGGGCGTCAAGCGGGACTTCGCTCGCATCAGGGCCGCCTTTCCTGACTGGCACCAGGAGATCGAGGACGTCATCGCCGAGGGCGACATGGTAGTGGTCCGTTGGAGATCGTCGGGCACCCACAGTGGAGACTTCATGGGCCTGCCGGCGACGGGAATCCACGCGTCTTGGACCGGCGTCGGCATCTTTCGCCTAACCGGAGGCAAGATCGTCGAGCGTTGGAGCAACTGGGACGCGCTCGGGCTGATGCAGCAGCTTTCCAAGAAGTAAGGCCGACCGGGGCCGGACCGCGGATTCTTGACCGGCCTCGCAAGCGGCCCCTAGAGTGAGGGTCGCTTCCCTTCGAGCCCGAGGTCTCCTCGCCTCCCCCGATGCCCTCCGACCCTTCCTCAGCCGGCGCCCAGCGCGCGCGGCGGCTTTACTACGGGTGGGTCATCGTCGCCGTCATCTCGATGATCGGCGTGGTGCAGGCGGGCCAGTTCAACACCACCGTCGGCGTCTTCGTCAAGCCGGTAACCGAGGAGTTCGGCTGGAGCCGCTCGACCTTCATCGGCGCCATCAGCATCGGCACGCTCACCGGCGGCGCGCTGGCCCCCTGAGCGGTGTCCTCCTCGACCGCTTGGGCGGCCGGTGGGTGATATCACTCGGGCTCCTCCTGCTCGGAGGCTCGCTCATCCTCCTTGTATCTTGATTTTCGTGTGTAACAATCACTTCACCTTGGGTGGATCGGGGTGCGGCAGACCGTTTCCTTCTTGGTCATGTAAGGCCGCAGGAAAGCAAGGGTCGCCGCACCCCCCACGCTTTAGAGCCCGAACAGTTGCCTGGGCCAACCGAGCCCGCATCTTGCAAGGACGGGCCAAGTAATTCGCAGGAGGTGTCATGGAACAGAAAGCGACCTACGTAGGCATCGATGTAGCCAAAGCCCAGGTGGAGGTTGCCGTCCGGCCCACGGACGACAGATGGGTGGTTCCCAGTGACGACGCAGGAATCCGGCAGCTGGTATCCCGGCTGAAGGCTCTTGAGCCGACCTTGGTTCTGCTTGAGGCTTCGGGCGGTTTCGAACTTCCCCTGGTGGCGGCTCTGGCGGCCGAGGAGCTGCCTGTGGTCGTCGTCAATCCGCGCCAGGTGAGGGACTTCGCCAGGGCCACCGGGACGCTGGCCAAGACCGACGCGCTGGACGCAGCGGTCTTGGCTCACTTCGCCGAAGCTGTCCAACCGCCCGTGCGCCCTTTGCGGGACGCCGAGGCGCAGGACCTCAACTCCCTGGTTGCCCGAAGGCATCAGGTGGTTGCCATGTTGGTCTCGGAGAAGAACCGCCTGCACTCGGCCGCTGTCGCCGTCCGTCCCCGCATTGAGGCCCACGTCACGTGGCTTGAGCAGGAGTTGGACGACTTGGACGAGGGCCTGCGGCGGACTCTCCGTCAGAGTCCCGTGTGGCGCGAGAAGGATGACCTCCTGCGCACGGTCCCCGGCGTAGGAGAGCAACTCTCCCTCACCCTCTTGGCGTACCTGCCGGAGCTGGGTGCTCTGGACCGTCGGCAGATCGCCTCCCTGGTGGGCGTAGCTCCCTTCAACCGGGATAGCGGCACGCTGCGGGGCAAACGTACCGTATGGGGTGGACGCGCCCGGGTCCGCGCCGCCCTCTACATGGGAGCGTTGGTAGCCAGCCGCTTCAATCCCGTGATCCGGGACTTCTACCAGCGGCTGTTGGCCGCTGGTAAGCCGAAGAAACTGGCCCTCACAGCCTGTATGCGCAAGCTGCTGGTTATCCTCAACTCCATGCTCAAGCATGGCTCGCCCTGGCGCGACCAGACTCCGTTGATCGCTCATTCCTCTTGACTTTCAAGACAGTTGCTTTCCTTCGTCAACGGTGCGTGGCAGTTCTACCTTGCCATGATCGTGGGGCGCGCCGGACTGCAGGGCGCAACCAACCTCTCGCTTGGCGTCGTCGTGAGCAAGTGGTTCGTCCGCAAGCGGGGCCGGGCGATGGCGCTGGCCGAAGTCGGACAGCGGGCCGGGAGCGGCCTCGTTCCCGTCTTCGCACAGAGCATCGTCAGCGTCGCCGATTGGCGCACCGCGGCGTGGGCGACGGGCGCGATGACGTGGGTGCTGGGCCTGCTCCCCGCGCTTTTGTTTCTACGCCGCCAGCCGGAAGACCTCGGACTGAAGCCCGACGGCGACGATGCCGCCCCTCCGGCCGGCGCGCAGATGGCAGCGCCGCGAGTCTACGAGCCGCCCAGCGTCACCCTGCACCAAGCCCTGCGCTCGACGACGTTCTGGCTCATCGCGCTCGCCATCGCCGCGATGTTCACCGTCATGAGCGGCGTCAGCCTGAACCTGCTCCCCTACCTGAGCGACCAGGGCCTATCCGACGGCGGGGCGGTTGTCGTGCTCGCTGTCTACGCCACCGTCGCCGGCTTCTCCGCGGTGGCCGCCGGACTGCTCTCCGAGCGCGTGCCGGTGACCCGGATGCTCCAAGCCGCCTACGTCGCGCTTGCGGCCGCCACCCTATTCCTCGTGACCGTCGACACGGTCCTCAGCGGCATCGTGTATGGCATCGCCGCGGGAATCGCCTTCGGAACGATCTCAACGGCCTTCCAGTTGGTACTGCCGGCCTTCTTTGGGCGCGGCCACCTCGGCGCGATACGCGGCGTCTCTCAGACGCTGAACATGGGGACGGTGGCGGGAGGGCCATTCCTCATGGCCTTCGTGTTCGACACCACGGGGAGCTACGTGCCGATCCTCTTCGCTTTCGCCGGGCTGCTCGCCGCCGCCTTCGTCATGCTTGCCGTCGTTCCCAAGCCCAGGACCGCGGCTCGCTAGACCGGCCGCGTCGATCTACGAAGGGTCGATCTCGTCGATGCGGTAGCGGAGGTTGCCCACGGGCGCCTTGACGGTCACCACTTGGCCGGCGCTCTTCCCAAGAAACGCCTTCCCCGCCGGCGACTCCACGGAGATGCGCCCCTGCCGGGGGTCGACCTCCGAAGGATCGACGAGAACGTAGACAAGCTCCTCTTCGTACGTCATGTCGGTGACCGCGAGCCGGCTCCCGATCTCGGCCTTGCCGGACGCCTTCGCGGCCTTGCCGTTCGCCGCCAGGATTTCGGCGTTGTTGAGCGTGTGCTCAAGCTCGCGAATCCGTGCTTCGACGTGCGCCTGCTTGTCGCGGGCGGCATCGAGGGGCGCGTTCTCCCGGTAGTCCTTGTCGGCCATCGCCCGCTTGACGTCGTCCGCGATCACCACCCGTTGGGCACGGAGGTCGTCGAGCTCGGCCAACGCCTTCGCGTGGCCCTCTTTCGTCATCTTCGGCCCCGCCGCGGGAGCGGGGGGCAGGCTCACCACCGCGCTCGACTTCTTGGCCGAGCGCTTCACCTTCAAGTGGGTCGCCAGCTTGAAGGCGGAATGCCCTTCGCTATGCAGATACCCGAGGAACGCCTTGACCGGCGCAAGTGTCTTGATCGAGTCGGCGGAGCGCTTCCCGCAGTAGTCCTCGATGTTGTATGGCGTGATGTCCGCGACCACCTGGTCGCGCCCGGCCTCCCGGACGAACCGCTGCAGCTCTTGCTGTTCTTGTACGGATATCCCCTTGCTGTTCGCCTTCCCCGTATTGTTCGTCGTGGAAATGAACTGGGTGACGGCGTCGCCTAGGGTCAGCGAATCGGAAGGGGACATGCGCAGCCTCCGTGATCGTTAAACGCCAAGAACAGGGCGCCAAAGTGAGAACTGGGTGATGATAGCACAGCCGAGGGCGCAAGGGGGCCCGGCCCAACAGCCCGCTTCTGCTATAATTCGGCCAGCCTCAACAGAGTAAACGGGCCGTGAACGCCCTCGGCCGCCCCCGCCCCATCGTCGCGCGGCGGCGCCTTCCTCGGGCCAACGCGGCGTGCTCCTATGAACCAGCGCTGGGTACGGAACAGCTTCGTCTATCTGCTCATCCTCGGGGCGGTCGTCGCCATCTTCTACGTGGTCTTCCGCTCGCCGTCGAGCGGCCAAGACGTCGACATCACCGAGATCATCACCCGCGCTCAGAACCGCGACCTCGTGCAAATCCAGGTCGACGGCAACTCCATCGCGGCGGAGACCCGCGAGGGCACGACGCTGCGGTCCCGGAAAGAAGAGAACGTCAGCATTCTCGAACTGCTGAGCGACGCGGGCGTCGAACCCGGCTCGATACCCGTCGAGGTTCAACAGTCAAGCTCGCTCGGCAGGGTCTTCGGGACACTCCTCGGCTTCCTGCCCCTCATCCTCTTCGGCGCATTGATCCTGTTCATGATGCGCCAGGCCCAGGGAAGCAACAATCAGGCCATGAGCTTCGGAAGAAGCAAGGCCCGCATGTTCGTGGGCAACCGGCCCACCGTCACCTTCTCCGACGTCGCGGGGGTTGAAGAGGCCAAGACCGAGCTCCAAGAAGTCGTCGAGTTTCTCATGTACCCCGAGCGCTTCTCCTCGCTGGGCGCGCGCATCCCCAAGGGAGTGCTGCTCGTCGGGCCGCCGGGTACGGGCAAGACCCTGCTCGCCCGGGCCGTGGCCGGCGAGGCCGGCGTGCCCTTTTTCAACATCAGCGGCAGTGAGTTCGTCGAAATGTTCGTCGGCGTCGGCGCCAGCCGCGTCCGCGACCTCTTCAACCAGGCCCGCCGCAATGCCCCCTGCATCATCTTCGTCGACGAGATCGACGCCGTTGGGCGCCACCGCGGCGCCGGACTCGGCGGCGGCCACGACGAACGCGAACAGACCTTGAACCAGATCCTCGTCGAGATGGATGGCTTCGACGCCAGCACGAACATCATCATCCTCGCGGCGACCAACCGTCCCGACATCCTCGACCCCGCTCTGCTCAGGCCGGGCCGGTTCGACCGGCGCGTCATCCTCGACGCCCCGGACATCGCCGGCCGCAAGTCGATCCTCGGCGTTCATTCAAAAGGCAAGCCGCTGGACAGCGCCGTCGACCTCGAGGTCGTCGCTAAGCAAAGCGCGGGGATGAGCGGCGCCGATCTTGCCAATCTGGTGAACGAGGCCGCCCTACTTGCCGCCCGCCGCGCCAAGAAGCTCATCGGCCGCGACGAGTTCGAGGAGGCCATCGACCGCGTAATCGCGGGGCCGGAGCGCAAGAGCCGCGTCGTCACCCAGCAGGAGAAAGAGATCACCGCCTACCACGAGGCGGGGCATGCCCTCGTCGCGCACAAGACGGAGCACGCCGACCCCGTCCACAAGATCACCATCATCCCCCGCGGCATGGCCGGAGGCTACACCCGCTTCCTCCCTCCGGAGCGCCGCATGGCGAGCCGCGATCAGCTCAAGGCGTGGATGCGCGTCGCCATGGGCGGACGCGTCGCCGAGGAAATCACCTTCGGCGACATCACCAGCGGCGCGGCGGACGACCTCCAGCGCGCCACCGGCATCGCCCGCAAGATGGTCACCGAGTGGGGCATGAGCGACTCGCTCGGCCCACGCACCTTTGGCCAGCGCCAGGAGATGGTCTTCCTCGGCCGTGAGATCTCAGAGCAGCGGGATTACGGCGACACGATCGCCGACCAGATCGACGCCGAGATCAACGCCTTCGTGGACGAGGCCCACACCGAGGCCCTCGACCTGCTCACGACCTACCGCCCCAAGCTCGTGCAGATGGCCCGGCATCTCCTCGCCGAGGAGACGATCGAGGGCGAGGCCTTGGCCCGCCTCTTCGACGCCGAGGCGCCGCCCCTCGACGAAGCGGACCTTCCGCCTCACGCCCCGGGATCGGACAAGCCCCAGCGCACCGACCTAGGTCTGCCCCCGCCGGAGCCCCCGCCCCCGCGCCTCGACCGGCTCAACCCCGCGCTCGGCGAGTCCTAACCCCCGGCGACCGCGATCTTCTTGTTGTCCCAGGTCGCGAGGCGCTTTTCCGGCGTGATCTTCCAGATGATGAAGGGCGTCGAATAATGTGACCGCGTCGCCTTGGGAAGGTCCTTCTGACGCTCCCGGAAGCTGTCGTACTTCTCCGCGTTCGCCCGTTGGAAGCGCTCCTGCTCGGCTGGATCGGTCACCTCTTCCGCGCGGCCGCGGACCATGATCGCCTTCAACTCCCGCCAGCGCAGCCCCTCTTCCACGACACAGCCCACCTTCGGGTTGCGGCGGATGTTGGCCGTCTTCTGGCTTCGGCGCCGTCCCCGCGTGTAGATCAGACCGTCCATGTAGACGTACCAGATCGGCGTCGAATGGGGATAGCCGTCCTTGTCGACCGTCGTCAGGATCAGCGTGTGGCCGTTGTCCAGGAACTCGTCGATCTCTTGCTGGTCGAGTCGAACGCCCATGGTGCCCCCTCAGCGCCGCTGACGCCGGCGCGGTGACGGGATTATAGGCCCGCGCTCCTCCGTGGGCCACGGCCCTGCGGGGCAACGACCTCACGCCTGGTTTGCCGCCCCGAAAAGGCCGTCGCTATAATGGCGTGCCCCTGAACGCCCTCGCCGCACCGACGTGCCTGGGAGGAACCAATGCCCGCCGACTTCGCGAAGCTGGACAAGGCCTTCAACCCGGAGGTTGTCGTCGTCTTCGGCGACAAGAAGGAAAGCGGCTTCATGTGGCTCAACAGCATGAAGAACTTCAAGGGCAAGCTCTACTCGGTGCAGCTCGACCCGAAGGAAATCGCCGAGATCGAGAAGATGGGCGTCCAGAACTTCACCAGCCTCGCCGACGTGCCCGATCACGTGGACTACGCCGTCTGCGCAGTGCCCAGGAAGGTCGCGCCCTTCATCGTCTCCGACTGCGTGAAGCACGGCGTCAACGCGGTGACCCTGTTCACCGCCGGCTTCGCCGAGACGGGAACGGACGACGGGCGCGAGGCCCAGGATCAGATCTTCAAGCTCGCCCGCGAAGGCGGTCTGACGCTCATCGGCCCCAACTGCATGGGCCTGCACAACCCTTCTCACGGGGTCTGCTTCTTTCCCGGCCAGCCCACCTATGAAGGCGGCTCCGTCGGCTTCGCCAGCCAGAGCGGCTCCCACGGCAACTCCTTCTCCGTCGCCGCCCCCGATAACGGCCTGCCCATCAGCAAGATGGTCAGCTTCGGCAACGGCATCATCCTCGAAAACGCCGACTACCTCGAATACTTCGCGCACGACGACGAGACCAAGGTCATCGCCATGTACGTCGAGGGCCTGCAGGACGGACGGCGCTTCTTCTCCCAGCTCCGGGAGGTGACCAAGCGCAAACCCGTGGTCATCTGGAAGGGTGGCCAGACCGACGACGGCAAGCGCGCCACCGCCTCCCACACCGCCTCCCTGGCCGAATCGATGGCCGTCTGGGAGGCCGCGGCGCGGCAGGCGGGCTGCGTCCTCGTCGGGTCGCTCGAAGAGGCCGTCGACGCCCTCAAGGCGCTCGTCTACCTGCCGCCCTTCACCGGCGGAGGCTGCGGCCTCACCGGCGGCGCGGGCGGCCAGTCCGTATCCATCACCGACGCCTTCGGCAAGGCCGGACTCCAGGTACCGCGGCTCTCCGACCACTCCTATCAGAAGCTGGCCGACTTCTTCAGCCTCGTCGGCGCCAGCTTCAGCAACCCCATCGACATGGGCTCGAACCGCACCGAGATCGACACTATCCTCAACATCCTCGCCGAAGACGACGTCATCGACGTCATCGTCATGCAGATGGCCATGACCACCATGGGGCGCGGCCGGTCCGCCGTCAAAACCCAGCTCGACGCGCTGATTCGCCTGAAGGAACGGACGTCGAAGCCGCTTGTTGCCGTGCCCGTCTCGCCCGCCCCCCTCGACCTAGCCGCTGAGATCAAGGAGCTCAACGACAAGCTCATCGCGGCGGGCATCCCCTACTACCCAAGCTACGAGCGGGCCGCCGCGGGCCTCAAGAACGCCCTCGACTTCCACCGCGCTCAGGCGGAGCTCCGCTAGCCCGGCCCGTCCACGACCCGCGCCGGGACCCCCACCGCCGTCAGCGCCCCCACCGCCTCGTCCGGCGTGACGGTCTCCGTCCATTCCCGCACGTGGGCGTCGACGGCAGCCCGGTTCTTGACGCGAAGCTCGGCCCGCACGTAGTCGGGATAGGCCATGAGCTCGGGGTGCCCCATTGCTACGGTCAGGTACTGCCAGTGCCCATCGGTGGCCGCCTCGATGGCGCACCAGCCCCCGCGGCAGGGGTAGACGCCCCAGGGCGCGCTGTCGTCGGCGTTGGGCATCGCGGCCCCCTCCTATGCCATGGAGTCGGCCAGACCGTCGCGGAAGTCGGGATGCGCGATCCCGATCAGGGCCTCGGCCCGCTGACGCATAGTCCGGCCCTTGAGCGACGCAACGCCGAACTCGGTCACGATGTAGTCGGCGCAGTAGCGCGGCGTGCTGACCGCGGCCCCGGAAGCCAGACGGGGCGTGATCCGCGAGATCTTGCCGCGCCCCGCCGTCGACGGCATGGCGAAGATGGACACACCCCCCTTCGAGTGCAGCACGCCCTCGATGAAGTCGAACTGTCCGCCCAGGCCGCTGATCTGGCGGGGGCCGATCGTCTCGGCGTTGATCTGCCCCGCGAGGTCGATCTCCACCGCCGAGTTGATCGAAATGAAGTCGTCGAGCTGCGCCAGCACCAGCGGGTTATGGGTATACGACACCGAGTCCAGGTGCACCGCCTCATTCTCGTGAACGAACCGGTACAGGTCGGGGCCGCCCATCACCTCGCCGCACACCACCTTCCCCGCCGAAAGCGCCTTCCGGCTCCCGTTCACCACGCCCTTCTCGATCAGGGGTACGAACCCGTCCGAGATCATCCCCGAGTGCACCCCCAAGTCCTTCTTATCGTCGAGCATGAACATCAGGGCTTCAGGGATCGCGCCGATCCCCATCTGAACCGTCGCCCCGTCGGGGATCAGCGCCGCCACGTGCTCCGCAATGGCGCGCTCGACGTCGCCGATCTTCGATTGGCGGTGCTCGATGACGGGGTAGTCGGCGTCCACGAGGTAGTCGATCTCATCGACGTGAATCATCGAGTTGCCCAGCGTGCGCGGCGTCTGTTGGTTCACCTCGGCGATCACCAGCGGCGCCGAGCGCGCGATGTCGATCATCGTGCACACCGAGACGCCAAGGCTCACGTAGCCGCGCTCGTCGGGCGGCGACACCTGAAGCAGTACGGCGTCCGCAGGCAACATCCCGTCCGGCATCAGCAACGCAGGCACCTGCGACAGCCGCAGCGGCATAAACTCGGCCGCGCCGGAATCGACCAGCTTCTGGGTCTGGCCGGTGACCTGCCACGTCGTCACCCGGATGTTCTCCAGAGGCTCGCGCAGCAGTTCGAGGTCGGCGAACACGAGGCCGACGTAGACGCCGAAGTCCTCGAAGCGCTCCCGTTCGTCGTACAGCGCCTGCAGGAGCGACAGCGGAGCGCCCGCGCCCTGCTGCAGCGTCAGCCTGCCCCGGACCGGCAGCGCCCGGATCGCCTCTCGCGCCGAGACACGGGCCGGCGGGCCGCCGCGCTTCATCCTGCTCTCCCTTCGGCACCCCGCATGGCCGCATCCTCCACGGCGACGCATGATAGCAGCCCGCCGACGCGGCAACCCCTGCGCGCAATCGCCCCCCAACGGAGTACTCGAAGGCCGCCGCGTTGCCGCTTCTGAAGCGCCTATGGTATTCTGGCCCAAGAATTCGGCGGCGTTCGTGCCGCCACTGGTGAGGTTGATCGAAGAGCGTATGGTGCAGCAACTCGCCGAGGCAGGCCCCGGCAACGACGAGCTCGTCAGCATGAAGCTCCTGCTCGAAACAGGAGTGCATTTCGGACACAAGACGCGGCGCTGGAACCCGAAGATGAAGCAGTACATCTTCACCCAGCGCAACGGCATCCACATCATCGATCTGCAGCAGACCTTGGGGATGCTCGCCGACGCCTACAACTTCATCAAGGAGACCGCCGCCGCCGGTAAGAAGATCCTCTTCGTCGGCACCAAGAAGCAGGCGCAGGGCGCAATCGAGACCGAGGCCCAGCGCTGCGGCATGTACTACGTCAACGTGCGCTGGCTCGGCGGCACCCTGACCAACTTCGACACCATTCACGCCCGCATCAAGCACCTCGAAGAGCTCGAACGCCTCCGCGACACCGGCGGCTTCTCCAACCTCATCAAGAAAGAGGCGCTGCGGCGCACCAACGAAATCGATAAGCTCAACCGCCAGATGGGCGGCATCAAGGAAATGCGGAGCCTCCCCGACGCGCTCTTCATCGTCGATCCCGGCAAGGAGAGCATCGCCGTCGCCGAGGCCCGCCGCCTCGAGATCCCCATCGTCGCCGTCAACGACACGGACTCCGACCCCAACCTGATCAACTACCCCATTCCCGCCAACGACGACGCGATCCGCTCCGTGCGGCTGATCACCGGCAAGATGGCCGATGCCGTCCTCGAAGGCCTCGCCCTCCGCGAGCAGCGCCTCCTCGAAGAGATGAAGGCCGCTGAAGCCGAAGATGATGCCGAGGGCGAGGACGCCGGCGAGCCGGAATACGCAGTCGCCGCGGGGTCGTCGGCCGAGCCCGACCAAGGCTAGCGGCCACTATCGTCATGTCGATTTCCAGACGGCCCGCCCTGCGGGCCGCGTCGTAAGGAGCGCAAGGTGGCTGTCACCGCCGAGACCGTCAAGATCGTTCGCCAGCGCACCGGCGCCGGCATCCTCGAATCCAAGAACGCCCTCGTCGATGCCGAGGGTGACATCGACAAGGCCATCGAAGCACTCCGGGAGCAAGGCATCGCCAAGGGTGTCAAGCTTTCTGGCAGGCGGGGCGCCAACGAGCTCAATCAGGGCGTCGTCGAGAGCTACATCCACACCGGCGGCCGCGTCGGCGTGCTCCTCGAGCTGAACTGCGAGACCGACTTCGTGGCGCGCACCGACGACTTCAAGGAGCTCGCGCACAACCTCGCTTTGCAGATCGCCGCGATGAACCCCGCCTACATCGGCGTCGACGACCTTCCCGAGGACCCCACCGAGCAGGACATGGAAGCCAGCCTCTGGAACCAGCCGTTCATCCGGGACGGCTCGGTCCTTGTCAAAGACCTGGTTACCCAGTCCATCGGCAAGCTCGGCGAGAACATCAAGCTCACCCGGTTCGTCCGCTACGAGCTCGGGACCGAGTAGCCGCGCTCCGGCCCCGGAGCGGAACAGGGGCAACAATGGCGACTCCTCGATACCGGCGGGCGGTGCTCAAGCTGAGCGGCGAGGCCCTGCGCGGCGAGGCTGTCTCCGGTATCGACCCCTCGACGCTGCGCTACGTCGCGACCTCGATCAAGAAAGCCATCGAATCCGGCGTCCAGCTCGCCACCGTGGTTGGGGGCGGCAACATCTGGCGCGGCGCTCAGGCAGCCGACGCGGGCATGGACCGCACCACCGCCGACTATGCCGGCATGCTCGCTACGGTCATCAACGCCCTCGCCCTCCAGGACGCCTTGGAACACCTCGGCGTGGACACTCGCATGCAGACCGCCATCCCCATCCACAACGTCGCCGAGCCCTTCATTCAACGCCGCTCCGTGCGGCACCTGGAAAAGGGCCGCGCTGTCATCTTTGCCGCGGGCACCGGTAACCCCTTCGTCACAACCGACACTGCCGCCGCGCTCCGCTGCATGGAGATGGGCGCCGACGTCCTGCTCATGGCCAAGAACGGCGCGGACGGCGTCTACACCGCCGACCCCAAGGTAGATCCCGGCGCGACGCGTTATGATGAGCTTGCCTACCTTGATGCCCTCAACCAGCGGCTCGCCGTAATGGACTCTACCGCCCTCTCCATGTGCATGGACAACAGCGTTCCCATCATCGTCTTCGACCTGCTCGACCCCGACGGGCTCGCCAAGGCCCTCAGCGGCGACAAGATCGGGACGCTCATTCACTGACGGCGCGAAACGCGTACGGCGTCGAGGGCTATGGCGGAATTGGAGCGGTGTGATGATAGAAGAGACACTGAAGAACGCAGAAGACCGGATGGTGAAGAGCGTGGCGGCGCTCGAACGGGACTTGGCCGGGCTCCGCACCGGGCGCCCCAATCCCGGGCTCATTGAGCACCTCCCCGTCGACTACTACGGCGCACCGACGCCCCTGAACCAGCTCGGCACCATCTCCGTCCTGGAAGGCCGCGCGCTCTCGGTACAGGTGTGGGACAAGAGCGCGGCCTCCGCCGTCGAAAAGGCGATCCTGAAGAGCTCCCTCGGGCTGGTCCCCATCGTCGAAGGCCAGACCCTCCGTGTGCCAATACCGCCGCTCACCGAGGAGCGGCGGCGCGACATGGTCAAACAGGTGCGCAAGCGCCTCGAAGAGGGCCGGGTCTCCGTCCGCAACGTGCGGCGCGACGCCATGGACGAGCTGAAGAAGGCGGAGCGCGACAAGGAGATCTCCCAGGACGAGCAACGCCGGGCTCAGGAGCGGCTACAGAAGACCACGGACGCCCACATCGCCGACGCGGACAAGATCGGCGAGCAAAAGGAACAGGAGTTGATGGAGGTCTAGCACGGGCCGGCCCGCCATGACCACCGAAGTCGAACCACGCGCCGAAGCTTCCCGTGAACGCCCTGCGGCGCCCCGCCACGTCGCCGTCATCATGGACGGGAACGGGCGCTGGGCGAAACGGCGCGGCCTTCCCCGGCTCGCCGGGCACCGCGCCGGCGTCAAGATCATCCGCGACATCGTCGGCGCCTTCGCCGAACGTGGCGTCGAGGTGCTCACTCTCTATGCCTTCTCCAGCGAGAACTGGACGCGCCCGGACGCCGAGGTCCGCGGCCTCCTCGACCTGCTCACCGAGGCGGTGCCCCGCGAGGCCCCCTACTTCCACGAACGGAACATCCGGCTGATGAACATCGGGCGGGAGGACCGCCTCTCCCCCGACCTCCGCGACAAGCTCATCAAGGCCCGTGATAAGACCGCCGGCAACACCGGCCTCACCCTCGTCGTCGCCCTCGACTACGGCAGCCGCTCCGAGTTGGTCCGGGCAGCCCGCCGCCTCGTCGCCTCCGGCGCCGCCCCCGAGGACATCACGGAGGAGGCCATCGCCCGCGAGCTCTACACTGGCGGCCTTCCCGACCCCGACCTCATCATTCGGACGGGCGGGGAGATGCGGCTCAGCAACTTCCTGCTCTGGCAGGCCGCCTATTCCGAGATCTACACCACCCAAGCCTGCTGGCCCGACTTCGACGAGTCCGAGATCGAACGCGCCCTCACCGATTACGCCAGCCGTCAGCGCCGCTACGGCGGCCTCTAAGTCCCTCCGCCGATGCTGAAGAGCCGCATATATTCCGGCATTGTCGGCGTGCCAATCGTGGCCGCGCTGATCTGGTGGAGCATACCGTCCACCGCGGCGCTGGTTGCCGCCGCCGCCGTCATCGGCACCTACGAGTTCCACCGCCTCACCATGCGCGCCGGCGGCACGGTGATCTTCCTCCTCGGCGCCATCGCGGCGACCCTCTTCGTCGTCGACGCCACCATACGCACCGACATCAGCGGGCCCCTGCTTGCCGGCACCGTTCTCGTTCCCCTCTTCGTCCTGATCTTCCTCCAGCCCAAGGAACGCCTGCTTTCGGACTGGGCGTGGACCCTCGCCGGCGTCCTCTTCGTCGCATGGACCTTGAGCCACGCCGTGCTCCTCCGGCGGCAGCCCGACGGGTACGAATGGCTCCTCACCGCCGTCATCCTGACGTTCGTGGTCGATTCCAGCGCCTACACAGTCGGACGCCTGATCGGGAGGCGGCCCATGGCCCCGGCGATCAGTCCCGGAAAGACCTGGGAGGGCGCCATCGGCGGCTTCCTACTCGTCATTCCCGCCGCCGTGCTGCTCTCCTACCTCTTCAGCCTCGAGCTCAACCCCGCCGAGGCGTGCGGGCTTGGCATGCTCGTGGGCGTCGCGGCCCAGGCCGGCGACCTCGTTGAATCGATGATCAAGCGCATCGCCGGGGCCAAGGACGCGGGGTCGCTCATACCCGGCCACGGCGGCCTGCTCGACCGGTTGGACAGCATAATTCCGGTAGTCGTTGTGGTATATTACTATCTGGTTTACGGGCTTCGGTGAGGCTATGAAAAACCTGGTCGTTCTCGGCTCCACGGGTTCCATCGGCCGCCAAACACTCGACGTCGTACGAGCGCTCCCCGACAAGTTCAAGGTCGTCGGCCTTGCCGCCGGCGGCAACGTCGAGCTGCTCAACGAGCAGGTGCAGGAGTTCAAGCCCGAGCTCCTCTACCACATCCGCGGCGTCGGCGATTCCCACCTCCATCCAAACGGCTGGACGCACGCCTCCATGGAAGAAATGGTCCGGCGCGAAGACGTGAACGCCATCATGGTCGGCACGGTTGGCCGCGAGGGCCTCAAGCCCACGCTCGAGGCGCTCAACGCGCGCAAGAGCGTCGCCCTCGCCAACAAGGAAGTCATCGTCATGGCGGGCAACATCGTCATGGCGCAGGCGCACCGCAACGGCGTCGAAATCCTGCCTGTCGACAGCGAGCCCAGCGCCATGTGGCAGTGCATGCGCGGCGAGGACAAGGCCGTCCGGCGCATCTTCCTCACCGCCTCCGGCGGCCCCTTCCGCCATACGCCGCTCAAGGAGATCGAGAGGGTGACGCCGAAACAGGCCCTCAACCACCCCACCTGGCGCATGGGCAGGAAGATCACCGTCGATTCCGCGACCCTGATGAACAAGGGCATGGAGGTCATCGAGGCGAACTGGCTCTTCGGCGTGCCCATCGACGACATCAATGTCGTCATTCACCCCCAGAGCATCATCCACTCCATGGTCGAGTTCTCCGACGGCTCCGTGAAGGCGCAGCTCGGCCCGCCCGACATGCGCCTCCCCATCCAGTACGCACTCTCCTACCCCGAGCGTTGGGGCAACCCCACGCTTCCCCAGCTCAACCCCATCGAGGTTGGCACCCTGAACTTCGAGGAAATGAACCTGGAGCGCTATCCGTGCTTCAAGTTGGCGCTCGAAGCGGGACGAAAAGGGGGCACCTATCCCGCGGTGCTCGCCGCCGCCGACGAAATCGCCGTGGGCATGTTCCTGGCCCACCAAATCGGCTTCTCCGACATTCCGAAAGTCGTCGACGCCGTCCTCAGCGCCCACGACGGTGAGGAGTATCCGTCCCTGGAGGACGTACTCGATGCGGACCGGTGGGCCCGCGACTACGCGAGGCGCCAGCGAGCCGAATAACGCCCGGGCTCCGTAGTACCGGCCATGGGCATCCTATCGTTCGTCATCATCTTTGGCGTGCTCGTTTCCCTGCACGAGCTCGGCCACTTCGTCACCGCCCGCCTGTTCAAGGTCCACGTCCTCGAGTTCGGCATCGGCATACCGCCCCGCGTCTGGGGATTCAAGCGCGGCGGCACGACCTACTCCCTCAACGCGCTGCCCATCGGCGGCTTCGTCAAGATGCTCGGCGAGGAAGACTCGTCCGATCCCCGCAGCCTCGCCGCGAAACCGGCCTGGCAGCGCACCTGTGTAATCGGCGCCGGCGCCTTCATGAACGCCGTGCTCGCGCTCGTCCTCTTCGCCATCGTGTTCATGGTCCCGCAGGACACCCGGGTCGGCGACGTCACCGTCCTTGGCGTCGCCTCCGGCTCGCCCGCGGCGCTGGCCGGCATCCGCGAAGGCGACGTCATCCGCGAGGTCAACGGCCGCACCATCGAGAACTTCCGCGATCTGCACTTCCAGTACCAGCTTCGGCGCGGGGCCACGGCCACCACCGTCGTCGAACGCGGCGGCGCCCTCCTCCCCTTCGACGTAGTCCCGCGGTGGGAGGTGCCCCCGGGCCAGGGCCTCACCGGCATCAGCGTCGACCTCTTCAACGAGCGGACCGTATCCCGGTCCGAGCCGTTCTGGGACGCCGTCCCCATGGCCGGCAAGCGGATCGCCGACTCCGTCGTCTTGATGAAGAACGGCATCTCCGCATGGTTCGTCGGCGGCAGCGATCCGCTGGACGAGGTGAGCGGGCCCGTGGGGATTGTTCAAGTCACCGGAGAGGTCGCCGGGCTTGGCTTCGTGCCCCTGCTCACCCTCGCCGCGCTGCTCAGCCTCAATCTCGCGATCCTCAACATCCTGCCATTCCCCGCCTTGGACGGCGGCAGGCTGTTCTTCATCGCAATCGAGGTGCTCAGGGGCGGCAAGCGCATCCCGCCCCACAGGGAAGCGCTCGTCCACGCGATGGGCTTCGCCCTCCTCATGGCCGTCTTCCTCGCCGTCACCTACAACGACATCCTGCGCTGGGCCGGCGGCGGCAGCCCCCTCGGCAGCTAGCTGAAAGGGCGTCACCTTAAACCTCTCTCCCTCTGGGAGAGACCGGAGAGAGGGCGCGCCGCAGGCGCGCCGGGGGCGTTACTACGCGGCCGGGACGCCGAGAAACTCGCGGACGACCTTGTCGAACTCCACGGGGTTGTCCCCTTGCACCAGATGCCCCGCCTTTGAGACCTCGACGAGCCGCCCGTCCTTGAGCGTCTCCATCATCCGTTGCGCGGTCTCGACAGAGAGGATGTTGCTCTCCGCGCCGCGCACCACCAGCGTCGGAGCCTGGACCGTGGCGAGATCGCTCCACGCGCTCCCGCTCATCTCGCCGCCCCGGTCGCGGCGGATGCCCCGGCGCCGGTCGTGCTTCCACGTCCAGCGCCCGTCGTCCATGCGCTTGAGGTTGTTCAGCAGGCTGCCCCGGATCTGCTCCTCGGGGCGGCGCGGGTTGTATCGCCGCACCCGCTCGACCAGCCAATCGAACGACTCGAACACCTCGGTATCTTCGAGGAACTCGCGGATGTAGGCGCTGCCCTCCCGCTGCACGTCGGGCCCCACGTCCACGATCACCAGGCGTTCGACCTTCTCCGGATGGGCCGCGGCGAACGCGTACGAGTTCCTCCCGCCCATGGAAAGTCCCACCAGTGTGAACCGGTCGTAGCCGATGACGTCGGTGAAGGCGTCGACGTCGGCGACGTGGAACGGCGCGCCGTAGTTCCCCTCCTCCGACCAGCCGCTGTCCCCGTGACCCCGCTGGTCGAGCGCGACCACGTGGAAGTGCTCGCGGATGCCCAGCGCGAAGAAGTCCCAGCTATGCGCCGTCTGCGCCCCGCCGTGCAGTAGGAGCATCTTCGGCTTGTCTGCATTGCCCCAGTCCAGGTAATGCAGCGGCATGCCGTTCGCTTCGACGAACTTGTCCTCGGGAACGTACTCCTCCGAGAACGCGATGCCGGCGGCGCGCGCCGCGTCGAACAGGTTCATTCCACCAAAGGATTCGGCCGTGGTCATGAAGATCGGTCTCCTCAGTCTGGGCTACGGTGTCCAGCGAGCACGGGGCATTGCCCCCGTGCGGTCGCTACTTGCCGAGCGGCCCCTCCCAATTGGCGGGGTCCTGGTTGTAGCGGTGGGTGAGGTACATGTTCAGCACCGTGGCGAGCACGAAGAAGGTGACGAAGCCGTAAACGGCCGCCCAGCCGGTATCGCTCGTGAGCCACATGACGATGATCGCGACCCCGATCGCCACCACCGAGTTGAAGATCCGGTGTTGCCAGGGCAGCTTCTTGAGATCGGCTCGGGGACGAGGTTTGGGGTCCGGCCACTCTTCACGGTCCGCGCGGGGTGGGGCCTTCGGTTCGGGCCAGCGCTCCGCGTCGTGACTGACGTCGCCTCGCGTTCCCGCTTCCTCGATACCCTTGACGCGCTTCCAGTCGTGCCCATGCTGGTCATAGGCGGTTCGGCTCTTCTTGTCGGAGAGCACTTCGTAGGCTTCGTAGAGCTCCCTATACTTGGCCCCCGCTTCAGGGCTGTCGTCGTGGTCGGGGTGATAGAGCGAAGACTTCTCGCGGTACGCCTTCCGAATCGCACCTTGGCTGTCGCCTCGGCTTGCGCCCAGGACTTCATAGTAGTCGCGCTTACTTTCCGCCATAAGACCTCAACGTCCTCTCATGGCCTTCAGTATATCGACGCTGCGCTTATCGGGGCCGTCGCCTTCAAAGCCGGGCACTTCCAGCAGGAACGGCACGTCCTGGAAAGCGGGATGCGCCATGATGACCTCGAACCCCTCCGTTCCGATGTGCCCCTCGCCGATATTCTCGTGCCGGTCGAGCCCGCCCTCGAACGGGACTTTCGAGTCGTTGGCATGCACCGCGACCAGGTTTTCGAGCCCGATCTGCTCGTCGAACTCCGCCATGACCCCGTCGAGGCCGTCCTTGGTCGCCACGTTGTAGCCGTTGGCGAAGGAGTGCTGCGTGTCGAGGCAGACCTTCACCCGGTCGCTCCCAACCCCCAGCATGATCTCGCCGATCTCCCGCCAGCTCGAGCCGATCGACTGCCCCATCCCGGCGCTGTTCTCGATGATGAGCCAGGGCCCTTCCGGCGTTGCGTCGAGGACGCGGTGGAACGACTGGACGATCTGGGGGAGCACCGTCTCGAACCCTTGCCCTTTGTGGCTGCCGACGTGGAAGATCGTGCCCTTGCACCCGATCTTTTCCGCCGCCGTCTGGTATTTGATCAGCGAATCGACGCCCTTGTCCACAAGCTCCGGGTTCGGCGAGCCGAGGTTGATGAGGTAGACCCCGTGGAAGAACGCGGTGTCGATCTCCGTGGCCTCGGCCCGCTCGCGGTACTTCTCCGCGACCGCGTCGTCGGGTATCTTCACCCGCCACATCGTGGGCCCCGAGACGAAGACCTGGATCGCCTCCGCTCCGATCTCCTCGGCCCGATCGATGGCCTTGTGAACGCCGCCCGATGACGATACGTGCGCGCCGATCTTCATACGTCTCACTGCAGGCCGGTCGGGGAAACGCTCCCTATCACCTTGAGGCGGGCCCATGGTATCACGGCGAGACTTCGAGGGCCGTTTAGACCCTTGACGGCCCCACGCCTGGTAAACATAATCCCTTCACCAACGGAACGCGTCGCGCTTGAGCACACGAAAAGGGGCTTTCGATGCCGACATATCTGCTGCTGACCAAGCTGACCACGGAAGGCCGCCAACGGATAGCTGAGCACCCGGAGCGCCTGGAGCAAGTCAATCTCGAAGTCAACGACTTCGGCTGCAAGATCGTCGGGCAGTACGCCGTGATGGGCCAGTACGACTTCCTCACCGTCATCGAGGCTCCCGACAACGAGACAATCGCCCATCTCTCCGTCGATCTCGGCTCGCGGGGCACCATCCACATCATGTCGCTTCCCGCGATCCCCATCGATCAGTTCATCGAGAAGCTCAAAGAGCCCATTCACATGGGCAAGAAGTAGGCGCGAGCCCGCCCCAGCCTAGCCGCCCTTCACCTGGGCCAAGACCGCCTCGGCGTGGCCCTTGACCTTCACCTGCGGCCAGATCTTCTCGATCCCGCCCTGCTCATCGATCAGGAACGTCATGCGCTTCATGCCCATGTACGTCCGGCCGTAGTTCTTCTTCTCGCCCCACGCGCCGTACGACTCCGCCATCGCCTTGTCCGCGTCGGACAGCAGCGGGAAGTTGAGGTCGTACTTCCCCACGAAGTTCCCGTGCGACTTCAGGCTGTCGGCGCTGACCCCAAGCACCACCGCGCCCGCCGCCTCGAGCTCGCCGTTCAGGTCACGGAAGGCGCAGGCCTCCGTCGTGCACCCCGGTGTATTGTCCTTGGGGTAGAAGTAGACCACGACCTTTTTGCCGGCGAGGTCCGCCAGCGAGATCGTCTCCCCAGTGGACGCGGGCAGGGAGAAATCGGGAGCCTTGTCGCCTTCCTTCAGTTCCACGGCGCTCCTCCAGTGTCGCGCTTGCGAAATCCGCCATAGGATAGCCCCGCCCTCCCACCCCTGTCGAGGCAGCACCTTAAACCTCTCCCCCTCTGGGGGAGATTGAGAGAGGGCGCGCGCCCGCAGGGCGCGTCGGAGGGGCGGCGTGGGGAGGTCTCCCCTCTTCTCCCCAGGGGAGAAGATTGAGATGAGGGGCCCCTCATCACCGCCATCCGCCACCAGCCACCGGCCCTCCCCTGTAGGGGCGATTCACGAATCGCCCGCCCCCTCCGCCCCACGCGCGCACCTGAATCCACACTGCGCCTACAATGGCCTATGTCCTCCACCCTGCCGGCCCCGGTCGTCGGCGTCGACGTCGGCGGCACCTTCACCGACCTCTACCTCGTCGACGATGCCGGGGTGCGCGTCCACAAGACTCCCTCGACGCCCCACGACCCCTCCGAAGGCGTGCTTCGCGGGCTGCGCGAGATCGGCGGCATGGACGCCGCGCTCGTCGTCCACGGCTCGACGGTGGCGACGAACGCCCTGCTGGAAGGCAAGGGCGCGAAGACGGCACTGGTGACCACCGCGGGCTTCGAGGACGTGTTGGAAATCGGCCGGCAGGACCGCCCTTCGCTCTACGACGTGTGGGCCGGCCGACCGCCGCCGCTGGTGCCCGCGGAGCGCCGCTTCGGCGCGCCCGAGCGCGTCGCCTCCGACGGCTCGACTATCGAAGCGCTGACGCCTGAGGCCGCCCGCGAGGTCGCCGCCCGCGTTCGGGCGTCCGGCGCGGAGGCGGTCGCCGTCTGCTGCCTCTTCTCCTTCCTGCGCCCCGAGCACGAGCGCATGCTGCGCGACGCCCTGACCGAAGGCGGCGGCCCCCTCGTCTACGTCTCGCATGAAGTGCTGCCCGAATACCGCGAGTACGAGCGCACCGCCACGACGGTCATCAACGCCTTCGTCGCTCCCGTCGTGGAGCGGTATCTGGCCCGCCTCGCCGGGTCACTCAGCTCCGGCCTCCGCGTCGTGCAGTCGTCGGGCGGCTCCGTGACCGCGGACGCGGCGATGCGGCGTCCAATCGAGACGATTTCGGGCGGGCCCGCAGGGGGCGTCGCCGGCGCCTACCGGCTCGCGAAGGACGCAGGCTACGAGCGGACCATCTGCTTCGACATGGGCGGCACCTCGACCGACGTCTGCCTCTGCGACGACGGCGTCCCGCGCACCAACGCCTGGTCGCTCGCCGGTCTCCCCATCGGCACGCCGTCCATCGACATCTACAGCGTGGGCGCGGGCGGCGGCTCAATCGCCCGCGTCGACCACGGCGGCGCGCTCGTCGTCGGGCCGGAATCGGCGGGGGCCGACCCCGGCCCCGCCGCCTACGGGCGCGGCGAGGAGCCGACGGTCACCGACGCCAACCTCGTGCTCGGTCGGCTGGGCGCGGGCGACTTCACCGTCGCAGGACGGTCCCTCGACCTCGAACGCTCCCGCGCCGCGCTGGCCCGCCTGGGCGCCGCGATGAGCGCGACGCCGGAAGCGGCGGCTGAAGGCGTCGTCCGTGTCGCCAACGCGAACATGGCCCGCGCCATCCGGGTGATCTCAGTCGAGCGGGGCTACGACCCGCGCCGCTTCATCCTGACGGCCTTCGGCGGAGCCGGCCCGCTTCATGCCTGCGAGGTGGCCGACCTTCTCGGCATCCCACAAGTGCTCGTGCCGGCGCGCCCCGGCGTCCTCTCGGCGATGGGCATGACCGTCGCCGAAGTGAGCCGCGACTACTCCAGGACCGTGATGCTCTCGGGCACCCCCCTGCCGCTGGAGGAAGCGCGACGGGCCGCCGACGGCCTCATCGAGCAGGGCCGCGCCGACATGGAGGCCATGGGCATCTCCGGCGATGTCGAGGCCGCCACGAGCCTCGACCTGCGCTACCACGGCCAGTCCTTCGAGCTCACGATACCCTACGATCGCGACGGCCACGGCAGCGAGACGCCGTCGGGCCTCGCCGCCGCCTTCCACCAGGCGCACCGCACGCGGTTCGGCCACGCCCACGACGACCGCGCCATCGAGATCGTCACCGCGCGCGTGCGGCTCGAAGCGCCGGGCGCGGCGGACCTCGGCGCGGACACCACGGCCTCCTGGGCATCGAACGGCGCTCCACGGGAGCGGCGCGGCGTCCACTTCAACGGCGCCCGCTGCGACACGCCCGTGCTCGACCGCGCCGCCCTAGGCGCCGTGGCCATCGACGGCCCCGCCATCGTGGCGCAGTACGACAGCACCGTCGTCATCCCGCCGGGATGGTCCGCCCGCTCCGGCCCCCGCGGCAACATGATCATCGAGAGAACACCCTGATGGACGCCGTCTCGCTCGAGATCTTCAAGGGGCTCCTCTCCTCGGTCGCCGAGGAAATGGGGGCGGCGCTGGGCCGCTCCGGCTTCTCGGCGAACATCAAGGAACGGCGCGACTATTCGTGCGCCGTCTTCGACCCAGAAGGGCGGCTGACGGCGCAGGCCGCCCACTTGCCCGTCCACCTCGGTTCCATGCCCGCCTCGGTCTCCGCCGCCATGAGCGCTCTGACCCTGGAGCCGGGCGACATCGCCATCCTCAACGACCCCTACCTTGGCGGGACCCACCTGCCCGACATCACGCTCGTCGCACCGGCCCACACGCCCGGCGGTGACCTCGCGGGCTACGTCGCCAACCGCGCCCACCACGCCGACGTTGGCGGCGCCTCCCCCGGCTCGATGCCCCTGGCCACCGAGCTCATCGAGGAGGGTCTCATCATCCCGCCGGTGAAGCTCGTCGAGGGGGGCGTGCGGAATGAAGGCGTCTTCGAGCTGATCTGCCGCAACGTCCGCACGCCGGACGAACGGCGCGGCGACCTCGCGGCGCAGGCGGCGTGCATCGGCCTGGGGTCGGAGCGACTGCTGGAGATCGCCGCCGCCTACGGCCTCGACACCGTCCACGAGCACATGGCGGAGCTGCTGCGCTACTCCGAGCGCCTCACCCGCGCCGCCATCGAGGGCATCCCCGACGGCGACTACCGCTTCGATGACGTGCTCGACGGCGACGGCTTCACCGACGCGCCCATCACCATCGCGGTGACCATCACCGTCCGAGGCAGCGAGATCACCGCCGACTTCACCGGCTCCTCTCCCGAAGTCCGCGGCCCGGTCAACGCCGTCGAGTCGGTGACGTCGTCGGCCCTGCTCTACGTGCTCCTGTGCGTCGCCGGGGGCGGGATACCGCCGAACCAGGGCTCACTGGCCGCCGCGCGCCTGATCGCGCCCCAGGGCAGCGTCGTCGCGGCGCGCTCCCCCCGCGCCGTTTCGGCGGGGAACGTCGAGACCTCCCAGCGCATCGTCGACGTGCTCTTCGGCGCGCTGGCGCAGGCCGTCCCCGACCTCGTCCCCGCGGCGAGCCAGGGCACCATGAACAACCTGGCCTTCGGCGGCTACGACACTGTCCGCGACCGGCCCTTCGCCTACTACGAGACCATCGGCGGCGGCATGGGCGGACGTCACGGTCTGGACGGCCTCTCCGCCGTGCAGACGCACATGACCAACACCCTGAACACGCCGGTCGAAGCCATGGAGTTCGACATGCCGCTCCGTATCCGGGAGTACGCCATCCGGCGCGGCTCCGGCGGCGGTGGCGCGGCCCGTGGCGGCGACGGCATACGGCGCGCCATCGAGTTCCTCGCTCCCGCCCGTCTCAGCGTGATCTCCGACCGCCGCTCCTCGCGTCCCTACGGCCTCGCCGGCGGCGAGCCAGGCACGCCCGGCCGCAACACCCTCAATCGCGCGAGCGGGGAGACCGAGCGCCTGCCGTCCAAGGCACAAGTCGACGTGCGGCCGGGCGACGTGCTCACGATCGAGACGCCGGGCGGCGGCGGCCACGGCCCGCCCGAACGCGCCTAGCCTCTACCGGCGCTTACTCGATGGTGTCGACGAGGTCGAACGAAATCTCGCCGAGACCGGCGACGGTAAAGCCCATCGTGACCGTGTGGGCCCCCGGCGGCAGGCTATGCCCGCTCACGCTGACGATCGCCTCCCGGTTCATCGCCAAGGATGCCGGGTTGTCCGTGTCGACCTCCGGGAAGGCCTGCGTCTTGCCGTCCGCCGTGAAGGACGACTGCTCCGCAGGAAGCTCCTCGCCGTTCACGCGGACGGGGCTGATGGCTTGGGCATAGCCCGAGCCTAGAGTATTCGAGAGGCGGAACTCGAACCCGTCGTCGGTGTTCCGCAGGCTCCCCTTCACGTAGAGCCGTTTGAGGAGAAAGCTGGGGACCTTCATGGTTGTCTAACCTTCCTTCGATGCGTCACGCATCATGCTAAAGAGCGCCATCTCCGCGTCAACGACATCGGGGGGCAGGGAATGCGCCCCGCCGAGTAGCGTGGCCAACACGTAGATCTTCGCGGCCCGCTCCACGAGTTCACAAGCCGTCAGCGCGGCACGGGGGTCTTTGCCCAAGCCCACGACACCGTGGTTCGCGACGAGAACGGCGTTACGCTCGGAAACGCCCTCGGCCACCCGCTCGGCAAGCTCCTCCGTGCTGGGGAAGGCGTATTCGGTGACCGGTATCTCGCCCCCGAGCGACGTGATCATCTCATCGACCACCGGCGGCAGCGGACGATGGGCCACGGCCAACGCGCTGGCGTAGACCGAATGCGTGTGCACCACCGCGCCGGCGTCGTCCCGGGCGCGGTAGACGCCAATGTGCACCAGGCTCTCGACCGAGGGCAAAGCGTCGCCTTCGACCGGCCCGGCCTCGAAGTCGATGATCTGGATATCCTCGGCGCCGAGCTCCCGATAGGGCTTGCGGCTCGGCGTGATGGCCAGCATCTCTTCGCCCCGCACGCGCATGCTCACGTTGCCCGCCGAGCCGACCACGAGCCCCTTCTCGGCCATCTCGCGGGCCGTTTCAACCACGGCCCGCCGCTCGGCGCGGAACCGGCCGGTTACGATATCTTCATCCATCTTCACGCGTCTCCCGAAAGAGGGCTAGGCCCATGCCCTCAGCATTGTACGCTCACAGCAGATCGCCGGCCTCTTCCAGTCGGCGGGCCATGCCGAGCCACCGCCGGTAGTGCTCGTCGTACTCGAGCGCCGCGCCGGCGTCGGGCTTCAGCGTCCGCCCCCTGCCCGTCATGCGGCGCGCCGCCGCGGGAAGGTCGCCGTACCATCCCGCGCCAACGGCGGCGCAGACCGCCGCCCCCAAGGCCGTCGCCTCCGTCGCGGCGATCCGCACCGGCGACCCTAGCACGTCGGTGAGGATGCGGCGGAACGTCCGGCTTGCCGTGAGCCCGCCAGCGGCCGCGATCGAGTCCGGGCCCCGACCGGCCACGCGCGCGATCTGCTCGACGTTGGCCCGAATGGCGTAGGCCGCGTTCTCCAAGGCGGCGCGGAAGAGCTCGCCGCGGCCCACCCCGGAAGCCGCCAGCGGTGTGGTAAAGAGCAGCCCGCCCCAGCGCGGGCCGAGGTCCGACGCGTCGGCTTGGCGCGGCCCCAGGAAGGCCAGCGCGCCCGCGCCCCCCACCGGCGCCTTCGACGCCGCCCGCTCAAACGCCCGCATCGCGTCGGGACCGCCGCCAAGGGCGAGATCAGCCAACCACGCCACCGCGCCGCCCGCGTCGGTCGCTCCGCTCTCGACCACCCAACAGTCATCCACCACGTGCGCGCCGGTCCAGGCGCGGCGTTCGGCGTCGAGCGCGGGCCGGTCGAGCACCATCTGGACGGGCGCCGTGCTGCCGGCCAGCACGCCCGCCGCTCCCGGAGCGGCGGCGCCCATGCCGAGCAACCCGCACTCCGTGTCAGGCCCGGCGGCGACCACCGGCGTCCCCGCCGACAGCCCCGTCTCGCGGGCCGCCCGCGGCGACACCTCGCCGACCACCGACCCCGGCGCCGCCAGCCCGGGCAGGAGGTCGCGGGGAAACTTCAGACGGTCAAGAAGACCGGTCGCCCACTCGCGGCTTCGGAGATCGACGAGGCCGATCACGATCCCCCCCGCAGGGGTCATGGCGGCCTCGCCGCTCAGCCGGTGCGCGAGCCAGCCATCGAGGGTCAGGACGAGCCGCGCTTGGTCGAAGTCGGGCAGCGACTCCGCCAACCAGCGCACCTTCGCCGGAGCGGCGATCAGCGCGGGCAGATGCCCGGTCGTAGTATAGATTTCGTCCCCGTATTCCTCCTCGATCGCCTGGCCGTGAAAGAACGCCCGCGCCTCTGAGGTCAGTCCCAGATAGAGCGTACGCCCATCGTCCGCAACCAGGGCCAACCCATGGCGTTGCCCCGTCGCGGCCACGCCCTCGACCTCACCGGCGCGGACGCCCGCGTCGCGCATCGCGCCACGCAGACAAGCGGCGGCGGCCTGCCACACCGCTTCCGCGTCGAGGTCGCGGGCGAACGCGCCACCGTCACCGGCGTCGGTGAAGCGGTGCGGACGGGAGCGAAGGGCCAGGAGCCGGCCCCGCTCGTCGAACAGGCCGGCGCGGACCGACGAGCCCCCCACGTCGATGGCGGCGACGCAGCACGGCCTTCCGGCAGAGCGCGTAGCCGGAGGGCGTCTCAGGTGCGCCGCCGGTCCCATGCCGCGGAGTTTACCAGCCGTTCCGGCCGCTCACCGGCCTCGACGCGTAGAATGTCCTCCACGATCATCGCCGACTGGCGCTCGATCGTCTCATGGGTCGCGCCCCCGATGTGCGGCGTGAGGATGACGTTGTCCAAATCAAGGAGCGGGCTCGACTCCGGCAACGGATGTCCATCGAAGACGTCGAGGGCCGCGCCCGCGATGACGCCCCCGCGCAGGGCCCCGGCCAGCGCCGCCTCGTCCACGACGCCGGACGCGGAGACGTTCACGAGGAAGGCCGTCCGCTTCATGGCGCCGAGGGCCTGCTCGCCGATGAGGCCGAGCGTCGACTCGCCGGGAGGCACGTGGACGAGGACGTAGTCGGAAACCGCGAGCAGATCCTCGAGTGAAGTCAGGCGCACGCCGAGCCGGGCCGCCGCCTTGGGATCGACGTACGGATCGGCGGCAACGAGCGACGCGCCGAAGCCGGAAAGCCGCTCGGCGACCATCCGTCCAATGGCGCCCAAGCCGATGATCCCGACGGTCTTCCCCTGAATCTCGGCGCCCCGGAACTCGGCATAGCCGGCCGCGGGGTCGGACCACTTGCGGCCGTGCACCCAGGTGTCGGCGGCGGGGAAGCGGCGCGCCAAGCCGAGCATTAGCCCGATTGTGAGCTCGGCCACGGCGGCCCCGTTGCGGCCCGGCGTGTTGACCACGAGCACACCCCGCTCGGTCGCGGCGTCGATGTCGACGTGGTTGAGGGCGTTGCGGCAGATCCCCACGAGCTTGAGGCCGGGGGCCAAGTCCATCGTCTCCTCGAAGACGAAGTCGGCCTCGACGACGACGTACCCCTTGCCTTCAGCGTCGAGCCTGCGGCCCAGCTCCTCGGGGTCGCAAAGCTCCCCGGTGTCGAGCCAGCTTTCGTAGGTGACGTCAAGCCCCGCGGCGCGGAGTCTGTCAAGGCCGGTGGCGTCGAAGGGCGCGAGGATCAGCGCCCCGTTCACCGCCACGGGATCAGGCTCCGGGCCACGACGCCGCTCCACGTCTGCAGAACGGTGAGCAGCTTGCCGCCGGTGGAGAGCGCGGCCCGTTCGCTGAACACGTCGTAGCCGTTCGCCTCGATGCGGCGCAGGACTTTCGAGTAGAGGGCGCGCAGGACGGCGGGGCAGACTCGCGAGCGCGTGGGCACCAGCGGGAGGAGCATCCCGCCGCTTCGGAAGTGCTCGCGCGCCCGCTCGGCCTGGAACCGCATGAGGTCGACGAAGGGGCCGTTGACCACGCCCGCCATGAGGTCGTCCTCGCCGTAACCGAACCTCCGCAGCTCCTCTTGCGGCAGATAAATCCGGTCGCGCTCGGCGTCTTCCTTCACGTCGCGCATGATGTTGACGAGCTGCATGGCGATGCCGAGGTCGATGGCGTACTCCTTGGCGCGCTCGCCGCGGTAGCCGAAGATCTCGATGCAAATCAAGCCTACCACCGAGGCGACGTGGTAGCAGTAGCGGCGCAGGTCATCGAATGTTTCGTAGCGGTTGATGGTCAGGTCCATCACCACGCCGTCGATCAGGCTGTCGAAGTACTCCCTGGGGATGGCGTAGCGCTGCGCCGCGTCCCAGAGCGCCACGAACGTGGCGTCGCAGGGACGGCCCTCATACGTCTCGTGGAGGCGGCGGCGGTGCTCCTCGAGCAGGCTGCGCTTCTCGTCGAGCGGCAACGGTTCGTCGGAGTAGTCGTCGCAGGCGCGGCTGAAGGCGTAGGCGGCGTAGATCGCCCGCCTCTTGGGCGGCGGCAGGGGAAGGAAAGCGTAGTAGAAGTTGGTGGCGCGCTCGCGCACCAGCGCGCGGCAGGCCTCGTAGGCCT
The DNA here is from genome assembly GCA_965207995.1 of Dehalococcoidia bacterium. Classification (GTDB taxonomy): domain Bacteria; phylum Chloroflexota; class Dehalococcoidia; order SHYB01; family SHYB01; genus DAOUKH01. Next base: position 1,161,732 of record OZ242299.1, read on the forward strand.
CGGGGACGGTTGGGAGGGAATCGGCGGCCATGGCAGCGCCGGTCTCGGCCGCCCGGGGCTACGCGCCGCCCCAGCGCCGCTCCACGTACTCTTCGACCATCCCGATGAAGTCATCGGCGATGGTCGCGCCTTCGAGGAAGCGGCTACGCTCACCGTCGACAAAGACCGGCGCCCGCGGCGCCTCGCCGCTGCCGGGCAGGGAGATGCCGATATTGGCGGCGCGGGACTCGCCGGGCCCGTTCACCACGCAGCCCATGACCGCCACCGTCAGCGTCTCCGCGCCGGCGTACTTGCCCCGCCACACCGGCATCTTCTCATCGAGGTGGACCTGGATGTCGCGCGCGAGCTCGCGGAACAGCGTCGAGGTCGTCCTGCCGCAACCGGGACAGGCGGTAACCGCCGGCCTGAAGGACCGGAGATGGAGCGCCTGGAGAATCTCCTGGCAGAGACGCACCTCGCGGGCGCGGTCGCCGCCGGGCTCCGGGGTGAGGCTCGACCGGATGGTGTCGCCGATGCCGTCGTAGAGCAGGACGGAGAGCGCGGCGGTCGTCGCCACGATCCCCTTCGTCCCCATGCCGGCTTCGGTGAGGCCGAGGTGTAGGGGGAAGTCGCACTGCGCCGCGATTTCGCGGTAGGCCTCGACCATCTGGGGCAGCCGCGACACCTTGCACGAAATAATGATGTTCTCTTCGGGCAGACCGAGATCGACCGCCGCAGCAGCGCTCTCGATCGCGCTCTCAACGAGCGCCGCCCGTTCCACGCTGTCGCCGTCGGCGGGGTTGGGCAGCCGCGAGTTCTCGTCCATGCGGCGCGCCAGGATGTCGGGGTCGAGGCTGCCCGCGTTGACGCCGATGCGCACCGGCTTGTTCAAGTCGCGGGCCACCTCGATGAAGGCGCGGAAGTTCTCGTCGTGACGTGGGCCGCGCCCCACGTTGCCCGGGTTGATGCGGAACTTGGCCAGCGTCTTGGCGCAGTCGGCGTGGTCCCGCAGCAGGCGGTGGCCGATGAAGTGGAAGTCGCCGATGAGCGGCACGGAGCAACCCTCGGCGTCAAGGCGCTTGCGGATTTCGGGCACGGCGCGGGCCGCGTCGTCGTTGTTGACCGTCACCCGCACCAGCTCGCTGCCCGCCTCGGCCAGCAGCTTCACCTGCGCCGTCGTGGCCTCGACGTCGGCCGTGTCGGTGTCGGTCATCGACTGGACCACGATGGGGTTCATCCCGCCGATGGCCACGCCGCCCACCACGGCGACCTTCGACAGCCGCCGCCGCGCCATGACGTGCCCGTTCGCAGCGTCCGCCGGCGGCGAGGACTGCGCCATGGGCAGCACTCGTTTCGACTCTTTAGCCATAGCTACGGACGTTCCTCCGGGGTGCGCGGATGGCCCGGCGGTACTGCCCGAGCGCCATGAGCGGCCAGTAGTTGCGGTACAGGTGGTAGTTGATCATGAAGTCGCGGGGAAAGCCCGTGCCGGTGAACTCCGGCTCGTCCCACGAGCCGTCGTCCTGCTGGCTCCGGACCAGATAGTCGACGCCGCGTTTCGTGCTCTCCGTCTCCACCCGGCCGCCGGCGATCAGCCCCAGAAGGGCCCACGCCGTCTGCGACTTCGTGCTCGGCCCCTTGCCGCGCAGCGAGGGGTCGATGTAGGTCTCCACGCCTTCGCCCCAGCCGCCGTCCTCGCGCTGGTGCGCGACGATCCAGTCCAAGGCCTTCCTTATGTAGGGCTGGTCCATGTCCTCGCCGATGTGCTTCAGCGCGGGGAGCACGGCCCCAAGCCCGTAGATGTAGTTCACGCCCCACCGGCCCCACCATGAGCCGTCCAGCTCCTGGGTCTCCTTCAGAAAGTCCAGACCCGCGTTGACGCTCTCCCGTGAGGTGTTATAGCCCATGCGGCCCAGGATTTCTAGCACGTGGGCCGTGACGTCCTCGCTGGGGGGGTCGACCACTTCGCCGAAATCGCAGAACGGGATGGTGGAGACCCACCGCTTGAGATTGTCGGCGTCGAAGGAAGCCCACCCGCCGTTCTTGCTCTGCATCCCTTCAAGCCACTCCCGGCTGCGATCCAGCGCCAGCTCCATGCGCGGGTCCCCGCGCCGCCCCATGTTATGGAGCGCGATCATCACCATCGCGGTGTCGTCGATGTCGGGATAGACGTCGTTGGCGAACTCGAAGGCCCAGCCCCCGGGCTTCAGGTCGGGCCGTTTCACCTGCCAGTCGCCGGCGTATTCGAGGATCTGCTCGTCCAGCAGCCAATCCGCCGCCTTGGCCATGCGCGGGTCGTCGACCGGGACGTCGGCCTCTTGCAGGGCAATCATCGCGAGGCAGGTATCCCACACCGGGGAGATGCAAGGCTCCGTGCGGAAGGTATCGTCCGTCTCCCGCGCAAACCCGTCAAACCCGTTAAGCCCCTTCTTGATGACGGGGTGGTCGTTGTCGTAGCCCACGGTGCGGAGGGCCATCAGCGAGTAGACCCACGGCGGCTGAATCCCGCCCCACGACCCATCCTCTTCCTGGCGTCTGAGGATCCACTCTTCGGCCTTCTTCAGCGCGGAGTTCTTGAAGGGAGTGCGCACCGTGCGGAAAGGACGCCATTCCAGCAGGCGCAGGGCGCGGTCCACGGCCTTGAAGAACGTTCCCGGGCTCAGGAGTTTTCCGTTCTTTCCGAACGTGTATTCCGTCTTCTCCCGCCCATCGGGGTAGAGCTCGTCGATGTCCGCCCACTCCGGCACGCTTCGGAGCGGCTTCTCCGTCATCAGGATGGTGCAGGCCACGATGGTGCCCCGCGCCCAGCTGGCGAATTCGTAGATGTTCAGCGGGAACCATGCCGGGAGATGCATGATCTCGACGGGCAGCACCGGCGTGGCCTCCCACTCCCACTGGCCGAAGAGGGCAAGCCACATCTTGGTGAAGACCCGGGTTTCGGGGACGCCGCCCTTGGAAAGGATGAACTCGCGGGCCTTGACGAGTGCCGGGTCGTCATACGGCTCGCCGGCGAGCTTCATCGCGAAGTAGCACTCGACGGCGATGCTCAGGTCGCTGGGGCCGCCGTACCAGATCGGCCACCCGCCGTCCTCAAGCTGCATCTGCTTCAGATAGTTGGCGATCTTGCGCCAGCGCTCGCGGTCCGGTAGGTCCATGAAGTGCGTGAGCAGCAGGTACTCCGCGTGGATGGCGCAGTTCGCCTCAAGCTCCCCCCACCAGTAGCCGTCGTCGTATTGCAGGTCGAAGAGGTGTCCGACGGCGCGGTCGATGGTCCTGTCGAGCTTTTCGGCGAACGGGATGGCGCCGAGGCGCGGCGCTGTCCCGTTCCTGTGCGGCGTATGGTTGGCGACTTGTGTTCTCTGGGTGGAAGAGATCATGCGTAGCCATGCTCCCGGAACCAGCCGACGGCCTCGGCGAGCGCGTCATCGACTGGGGTTTGCGGAAGGCCGAGCTCGGCCCGCGCCTTGCCCGGATCGAAGAACATTCGCTTCTTGGCGAGCTGCACCTCCGCCGTCGTGGCCCGCGGCGCGCGGCGTAGCAGCCGGCCCTCGATCAACTCGTCGGCATGGGCGAAGGCCAAGGCGAGCCAATAGGGGATGCGCACCCTCGGCGGCTTCAGGCCGGTGATGCGGGCCAGTGCTTGGAAGATCTCGCGCAGCGTCATGTTCCGGTTGCCCAGGATGTAGCGGTGTCCCGGCTTACCCTTCTCGTAGGCCAGGACGTGCCCCTTGGCGACGTCGCGCACGTGGACGAGATTGAGCCCCGTCTCCAGATAGCCGAACATCCGCTGCTTCAAGAAGTCGACGATGATCCTGCCCGTCGGCGTGGGCTTTACATCGCCCGGCCCAACCGGCGTGGTCGGGTTCACGATCACCGTCTCCAGCCCGTTCATGCCGGCGTTCAGCACTTCCAATTCCGACAGGTACTTCGAGCGCTTGTAGCCCGCGAGCAGCGCGCGCGTGTCGACGGGCGTCTCCTCGGTGCCCGGCGAGCCGTCCCTTGGCAGACCGATAGCCGCCGACGAGCTGGTGTGGACGGCGCGCTTGACGCCCGCTTTGCTCGCCGCGCTCAAGATCTTCCTCGTTCCCTCGACATTGGTCCGGTAGGCAAGGTTGTGGTCCGGCGGCCAGTAGGCGTAGAGCGCGCCGACGTGAAAGAGCGCGTCGCACCCGCTCAGCGCCCGCCGCATCGGCTCTTCCTCACCCAAGAGGTCCGCTTCGGCAATCTCCACGTTCAACCCTTCGATCGCTGTGTGGTCGCTCCCCGGCCGTACCATCGCCCGGACCGAAGCCCCCTGGTCGAGGAGCTCTCGCACCAGGTTGCCCCCGATGAATCCGGTGGCCCCGGTGACAGCCGCCTTCATGTCACCACCGGCGCCGCCCGGTAGACCTTCCTGATGAAGGTCTCCCCAAAGACGGCGAGGTTCCTTGCTCCTTTCCTCGCGTTCCCCGCCAGCCGAGGCGCTTCGAAGATGTGCCAGGGATGCGTCGCGTAGTAGCGGGCCGCGGCGAGGGGGCGCACCTCGCCCATGTCGTCGAGAAAGCGGGGGTAGTCGGGGAGAGCGTCGTCCGTTTCGTCGGAGATGGCGCGCACCGCGAGAAAGGGGATGCGCGCCTCCAGTGCCAGCTTGCCAATCCAGTAGCTCTCCATGTCGACCGCATTGGTGCGCGGCGACGATGCGAACTGCTCCTTTTGCTCCAAGGTGAAAAGCGTTTCCGGGACGGTTACGACCTCGTCGGTATGGACCGCGATGAACTCGTCCTCGAGGGCTTCGAGCGCCGAGTCGAACAGGTAGGGGTCGGGCGCGATGGCCCCGTCCAGCGCGCCCGAGTAGTCCAAGCCGCGAATGGTCCGGGGCACGACGAGGTCGCCTCCGTATACGTCGGGGGCGACGCCGCCTGCGAAGCCGAGCGAAACGATGGCGCGGGGCCGGACGTGGGCGAGCAGGAGGTCGCGCACCGCCGACTCCGACCGCTCCCGGCCGATGCCGCTGCGGATGAGGGCCACGGGCCGTCCGTCGGCCGTCCCCTCCACCACGACGGCGGAGCCGAACCGCTCCGTCTCCGGGTCGCTCACCAACGGCTCGAGGCCGGCGATCTCACGGCGCACCGCACCAATGAAGACGAGCATCGGCTACCGGCCTCCCTCTTGCGCGGCCAGCTTCTCGGCCGCCTTGCGCTTGACCCAGGCCTCCCAACTCTTTCCGGCGGCGGTGTCCTTGCCGGTGAACCTGATGGTGCGGATGTCGGCATAGAGGATGGTGAAGGGCCCCTCGCCCACTTCGTCGAAAATCTGCACGAACGGTTCGGCCGCCGAGGCGTCGCGGTTGGAGACGTAGGCGACCCGCTCCTCGCCGTCCGCCAACACGAGGGTGGTGTTCCCCCGGTAGTCGAAGGCGTGCTCGATCACCTGTTCAAGGGTGAGGTCGGGCCCGATCTCCGGGACCCATCCCTCCAGGCTCTCTTCGCTCATTGATCGGCTCCTACAGCTTGCCCGTCACCATAGCCGCGACCGCGTCCTTCATCCCCTTCGGTGTGAACATGGCGTTCACCGCCGTCGGCTCATGGCCGGAATGCACCATGCAGTCGCGGCACTTGGGGTTGCCGCTGGCCCGCCCGTACTCGTCCCAGCCCGTGTCGTCCATCAGGTCCTGGAACGTGGCCGCATACCCTTCCTGGAGCAGATAGCAGGGGCGCTGCCACCCGAAGACGTTGTAGAGGGGATTCCCCCAAGGCGTGCACTCGAAGTCCTGCTTGCCCATGAGGTATTGCAGGAAGAGCGGCGACTGGTTGAAGCGCCACTCCCGCTTGCGGTCGCTGAGAATGTCGCGGAAGAGGCTGTGGGTGCGCTCCCGCCGGAGGAAATGCTCCTGGTCGGGCGCCTTCGAGTAGCTGTACCCCGGCGACAGCATCATGCCGTCGACGCCCAGCGCGGTCATCTCGTCGAAGAAATCGCGGACGCGCAGCGGGTTCGCGTTGTCGAACAGCGTGGTGTTGGTCGTGACCCGGAAGCCGCGGTCGAGGGCGGCGCGGACGCCGGCGACGGCCTGCTCGTAGACCCCGTCGCGGCAGACCGCCTCGTCATGGTCTTCCTCGATTCCGTCGAGATGCACGCTAAAGCTGAAGTAGTCCGAGGGAGTGAAGATGCCCTCGTCGAGCCGTTGCTCCAGCAGGATCGCGTTGGTGCAGAGGTAGACATACTTCTTGCGCTCGACGAGCCCGGCGGCGATCTCCCCGATCTCCGGGTGCATCAGCGGCTCGCCCCCGGCGATGCTCACCATCGGCGCGCCGCACTCGTCCGCCGCGGCGAGCGCCTGCTCGGCGGGCATGCTCTTCTTCAGCAGCTGCGGCGGGTACTGGATCTTGCCGCACCCCGCGCACGCCAGGTTGCAGCGGAAGAGCGGCTCGAGCATCAGCACGAGCGGATAGCGTTTCCTCCGCAGCAGCTTCTGCTTGAGGACGTACATCGTGACGGCCATGGCCTGTGAGGCGGGGACGCTCATCGTTTCATTCCTAGTAGTCGCGTTCGAGCAAGAATTGGGTCAGCTCGCGGCACTCGGCGCGGGCCTCGGGGCTGATTTCGATGGAGTCGACCGCCTGGTAGTTGCGGGCCGCGTGAGTCTCTGCCAGGTCGCGGCAGAAGGCATCGGCCTTCAGGTCGTCGAGGACGCCGAAGACCTCGGCCACGTCGTCGTCGGTCAGCGGTCGGTCGGTGTCGTAGATCTGGCGCAGCCGCTCCCGGGAGTCGCCCTCGGCGGCGTTGAGCGCATAGACGATGGGCAGCGACTTCTTACGCCGGTGGATGTCGCTGGCCTTGGGCTTGCCGGTGTCCTCTTCCTTGCCCCAGACGCCGAGCATGTCGTCCCGGACCTGGAAAAGAAGGCCGAGCCCCTGGCCCAGGGAGCGCATCGCCTCGATGGTCTCCTCGTCGTCGGAGCCAATGACGGCGCCCATGTGGAGAGCGGCCTCGAGCAAGGCGCCGGTCTTCTTGCCGATCATGGTCAGATAGTCGTCCACGCTGACCCTCGGCCGCTGCTCGAAGCTGACGTCGAGCACCTGGCCGGCGATCATCTCGGCGCAGGCATGCGTCAGGATGCGGCTCACCCGCAGCGCCGTCTCCGCGGAAAGCCCATCGGGCCGGTGGAGCGCCGCAAGGTTGGCGGCGACGTTCATGGCGGCCCCGGCATTGAGTCCGTGGCTGATGCCCCACAGGCTCCACACAGTCGGACGGTGCCGGCGCTGCGTGTCGCCGTCCTGGATGTCGTCGTGGACGAGCGAGAAGTTGTGGATGAGCTCGATGGCGACGGCGGCGGGGAGGGCCTGCTCCACCGAGCCGCCCACCGATTCGGCGCTGAAGAGACAGAGCGCGGGTCGCACCGCCTTGCCGCTGTTGGCCTCGATGGGAGCACCGGACTCATCGGTCCAGCCCATGTGGTAGCGGAGCATGCCGAACAGCGCCGAATCCTCGTCAAGGGCGCTGCGCAGTCCGGCGTCCACCGCGGGGCGGTAGCGGGTGAAGACGTCGGGGACGCGCATGGCGGTGGGCATGCCGGTTGTCGTCGCCTCCTACCCGCTCGCCGTAGCCTCTTGCGGAGATTCGGCTGCGGATTTCGCCCCGCCGCTGAAGAAGACCTTCCGGACCTGTGCGGCGATCCCCTCGGCGTCGAGGTCGAGGCGGCGGCGCTGGGCGTCGGCGGTGCCGTGCTCGACGAAGGAGTCGGGAATGCCGATGCGGTGGACGGCAACGTCCTCGACACCCGCCGCGGCCAGTTCTTCCAGGACGGCCGCGCCGAACCCGCCGGCAAGCACGTTCTCCTCGACGGTCAGGATGCGGGGAATGCGGCGCGCCCATTCCAGCAGCAGGTCGACGTCGAGCGGCTTGACGAACAGCGGGTTCACCACGGCGCAGGAGATGCCGTCCGCCTCGAGCCGTTCGGCGGCCTCCAGGGCCATGTGTACTGACTTACCGAGCCCGAAGATGACGACGTCGCTGCCCTCGCGCACGGCGGCCCCCTTGCCCAGCGGCAGCTCGCGCAGCTCCTCGTCCAGGGGCACGCCGACGCCGGCCCCGCGCGCGATCCGGATGGCGAACGGGCCGTCGTGCTTGTAAGCGGTGTAGACCAAGTGCTGCAGCTCGTTTTCGTCCTTGGGCGCGGCGACAACGGCGTTGGGCAGGCACCGGAGGTAGGAAATGTCGAAGGCGCCGTGGTGCGTCTTGCCGTCCTCGCCGACGATGCCTGCGCGGTCGGCGATCAGCGTCACGGGCAGGTCCTGGAGGCAGACGTCGTGGACGACCTGGTCGAACGCCCGTTGGAGGAAGGTCGAGTAGATCGAGACGAACGGCGATAGGCCATTGGCCGCCATGCCCGCCGCCATGCTCACGGCGTGCTGCTCGGCGATGCCCACGTCGAAGACCCGGTCGGGGTACTCCGCCTGCACCTCGACGAGGCCGGTGCCCTCAAGCATCGCCGCGCTGATCCCGACCACCGACTGGTCGTCGCCCATGATCCGGGTCAGGGTCTGGGCGAAGACCTTCGAGTAGGTGGGCGCGCCGGTGCCCGAGCCCAGCGGCGAGCTCGGCTGGTGGAACTTGACGGGGTCGACCTCGGCGGGCTCGTAGCCGCGGCCCTTGTGGGTGATCACGTGGACGAGGGAGACGGAACCCTTGGAGGTCTTGACCTGTTGGAGCGTCTGCTCGAGTTGCCGGAAGTCGTGCCCGTCGACCGGGCCCAGGTAGTTGAAGCCCATCTCGGTCCAAAACGTCGTGGGCAGCATGAAGCCTTCGAGGCCGTCCCTGAAACGCTGGGCGATGCGGTAGAGCGCCTCGCCGGTGGGCAGCCGTTTCGAGAACTGCCGGGCGCGCTCGATCATCGCGCGGTACTCGGGATGGCTGATCACGCGCCTGCGCCAGTTGGTCAGGAAGCCGACGTTCTCCGAGATCGACATCCCGTTGTCGTTGAAGATGATGACCAGGCGCTCCGGATTGAGGTGCGCGATGTTGTTCAGCGCCTCGAAGCTCGATCCGGAGGTCATCGCCCCGTCGCCGACGACGGCGATGGTCCAGGAGCCCTCCTTCCGAATCGCGGCGCCCTCCGCGATGCCGAGCGCGATCGAGAGGCCGGTGCCGGCGTGCCCTGCCGCGAGCGTGTCATGGTCGCTCTCGCTGGGCTCGCCGAACCCGGACAGGCCCCCTTCCAGGCGGATGTTCTTGAACTCGTCCCGCCGACCCGTCACCAGCTTGTGCGTGTAGCACTGGTTCGTGGTGTCCCACACGATGCGGTCGACGGGGCTGTCGAAGGCGCGGTGGAGCGCCAGGGTGAGCTCGACGACGCCCAGGTTCGAGGCCAAATGCCCCCCGCGCTCGGTGATCACGGAGATGATCGTCTCCCGCACGTCCTTGGCGACCTGGGCGAGCTCGTCGTGCGAGAGCGGCTTGAGATCCTGGGGTGCGTCGATCCGTTCCAACAGGCTGGTCATTGAGACCTCCTCACCCGGTCGGCCAATGCCCCGCCCGGACAGCGCCGGAGCAGGATACATCGGCTAACGAGGGTAGAAACTAGCACAGGCCCCCAAACCTGTCAATTAAGCCGCTGCGGGGGCTTATGTCCGCTTGAACTTGGGCAGCGTCCAGTCCTCCGTGACGTCGTCGAAGGCCACCTCGACGGCCATGCCGATTGACAGGTCGTCGGGGCCCGTGCCGTCCATGAAATTACCCATGAGGCGCACGCCTGGCGCCTCGTCGACGTCGGCGATCACGATGGGGAGCGGCATCTCGTCGGCGAAGCCGGGGTGGAAGGGACGGTGCGCGGTCACCCACGAGTGCACCGTCGCCTTCGGGGCCACCTGGACCCATTCGAAGTTGAACGAAGGGCATGCCTGGCAGAGCGGACGCGGGTAGTGCCGGAACACGCCGCAGTCGGTGCACCGCTGGAAACGGAGCTCGTGTTTCTTGCAGAAGTCCCAGAAGGGCTGGGTGTCCTCCGTGGGCCTGGGAATCGGTTTCTCGTAGTCACTGGTCGGGATCGACATCAGTTCCCCCTAAAAATGGCGAGCGCGCCGTCGCCGAAGTCGCCGTAGCCGCTCACGAGGCAGTGCTCCGCGCCCTCGACCTGCACGTCGCTGGAGCCGCGGATCTGCTTGGCGCCTTCGATGACATGGTTCATCCCCATGATGTGCCCCTGCGAGAGCAGGCCGCCGTGGGTGTTGATCGGCAAATCGCCGCCGATCTGGATGCGCCCGCCCTCGACAAAGCCGCCGCCCTCGCCCTTCTTGCAGAAGCCGAGGTCCTCGATCTGGTTGATGACGGTGAAGGTGAAGCAGTCGTAGATTTCCGCGACGTCGATGTCCTGCGGCCCGATCCCCGCCATGCCGAAGACGCGCGGCGCGAGCTTGGCGATGCCGAACGTGGTCATGTCGGGGCGCTGCGTAATCGAGCTCGGCGAGTCGGGGTGCGCCTCGCCGAAGCCGCTGATGTAGACCGGCTTGTTGGGCAGGTCCTTCGCCCGGTCGGCCCGCGCGATCACGCACGCCGCCGCGCCGTCCGTCTGCAGACAACAGTCGAGCAGCCGGAACGGGTCGGCGAGCATCGGCGAGTTCTGGTGGTCCTCCAGCGTGATCGGGTCCTTCATCTGCGCGTTGCTCTGCATCGACGCATGCTTCCGCATCGCGACGGAGACCTCGCCGAACTGCTCGCTGGTGGTGCCGTAGGTCGCCATGTGCCGCCGCGCCATGGGCCCGTACCACAGCATCGGCGCGACGAGCCCGTAGATGTACTCGAACTCGCCCATCGCCCGCATCGGCCCCTGCAGGCCGCCGGCGGCGAGCGACTGGGCCGTCCGCGCCCCGGAGTAGCCGTTGCGACCCGACACGAGCAGGACGTAGTCGCAGACGCCGGAGGTGACGGCCAGGACCCCGTTCTGCAGCGCGGCGCACGGACTTGCGCCCCCCATGTTGATCGCCGCCGAGAATTTTAAATCTTTGACGCCGAGGTTCGTCGCGAAGTCCTCCGACGTCGCCCCCGCCGCCTGCGGCAGGATGCCGTCGATCTGGCTGGGCTTGATCCCCGCGTCCTCGATCGCCCGCATGCAGGCGGTCAGCTGCAGGGTGAGGTTGCTCATGCCGGACTTGCGCGAGTACGTCGTCTCGCCGATGCCCACGATTGCCGCTTTGTCGCTGAGTTCACTGGTGTCGTACACCTGTCCCCCCTATGCGAAACCCGTCTCGAAACCAACCGCCATCTTAAGGACGCGCCCACAGAAGCGTCAACGCGCCGGTGGCTCAGTAAACGCCCCGGATGGCCGCGGGCTTGGCCGCGCCGAACGTCGGAGCTACAACGTGTAGGCGCGAATGATGGCGAGGGCCACGCCCGCGACGACACACTACACGTAACTACTAAGTTGACGCATTCAACTGATACAACTATCAATATTTGATACCCTACACGCGCCAAGCAGTCAGTGGGCAGGTTTGCGGAACCCAGGTCCTGCCTCCTCACGGCTCGCCCGTAAGGGACACTGGCGAACTGGCAAATCACCAGGTTCCGTCGCGAGGAGGCACCATGCAGCTTACCATCGCCGCCCTGGTGGTGCTCATTGTCGCGTGCGCGTGTGTCGGCCCCGACCCGATCATTAGCAGGGAGACTCCTGTGCCGACGCCGACGCCACCCTGGAGGGAGACATGGGTTGGGGTCAACCAGGATGGAGTCGCCGCGCTGCTCAACGAGAACGCCGAAGTCGGGGGGAAGGCGCGGAGTGCGGTACTCGTTCTTCGCTGCAATCAGACACTTCGTTCAGCCGAAGCGCGGATCGGGTTCAGGTTCTGGAATGTGACTGACGCCACCGCCGCCGACAATAGGCTCGACAGCATCCATCTCAACTGGCGCGCCAAGGGAACGGCTGGGCGGTGGATGAAAAGCGGGTGGAAGCACGGTCCCACGGACCAGGGCTACCTTGTGCTGTGGCAGACGCCAGCGGCGGCGTTCGTCGACCAGCTCACCGCAGTCGACGAGTTGGGGGTGATGGTCGTCGACAACTTCGGAGAGGCAGAGTCAGCGGTCTTTCCGGTAGATCATCTGAGCGCGGCGCTGGTGTCTAGCGACCTTGGCTGGAACTGCTGAGCCGCCCCCAAACCGACACACTACCCCGCCCCCGGTAGTGCTTCAGTTTGAAGCATGGGTTGTCGGGCATGAGCATCAAGACCGGCCTGGGCCTGCTACCATTGCGCGGCTGTGTCCCGACCAAAGAGGATGCTCCAAGGCGGTGCCCCCTTCATGCTGGCCGCCGCCTTCGCTGCGGCGCGAGAAGGCAGTGCCTTGGCTGGTATTGACTACCCGCCGTTAGGCTGGGGGTTACTCATAGTCGCGGGAATTCTTGTGATGCTGGCTGTCTACGGCTACTTCCCTTGGGGCAAGAGCCGCCCAGAGTTGTGGGCGCCGGAACCTCCGGTACGGCCTGCTACCGTCAGACGGGAAAGGAGGTGGGGAAGAGTCGCGATAGCGGCGGGCGTGGTGCTCTACGCAATGTTTATTGCGGGACTATGGATCGAAACCGTCTCGCTGGTGGCGTCGGGCATTGTTTCCTTCATGGTTGGGGTTATCGCCGCTGCGGCCTGCAAAGGGCTCGCCAGCAGGGCTGCGTTCTGGCTTCGTCGCTGTAGACGCCCCTCCGTCTACCGCTGACCTTGCTGCTACATCAGCCGCTCCACGGCTCAAGGCACGGCGGACGGTAGGTTCGTCTAAGGTCTTCCACTATCTCGGCCCGTTCCCGCGCGTTCATCAATGCGACAGGGCTCAAAGGCGTAGTCCGCCCCATTCGTCACCCACCTGCTCACGGTATCGCAACCCTCCTTCGGCGTCCCTGCGCCGTGGTGGCTCACAAAGGCCCAGCCCGCCGAAGAAGAGGGCTACGCCCCACACCACACCCCCCAGCGACTTCCAGAAGCCATTCACGGCAAGAGCCCACTACATCGCCCGCCGGAACCCTCACCCGTCCTTACCCGCGTGGTTGCGCCGTCTCCACACGCTTGGCAGCCCGGTCAAGCATGGCCGCAAGCCGCTTGGCTTGGGCAGGGGTGAGTGCGGTGCGGTGGACTTGCCCGTCATCGTACTCAATGCGCACGACAACATCGGTCGGCGCCAAACCCGGCTGAGCGACGGCCCCCCCAACCGCGACCTTCTTCATCCGATGCACAAACCCTGCTTCGTATCCGATCACTTGCTCGTCGTTCACGGCGGAGTATCCTTTCGCCCAACGGGGGCGACTTAGAGTTCCTGCTCAACCTCGAAGCTCACAGTCATCCTGGGGGTCGCGTCGGCCAAGGCCTCTTGAATGGCGTAGCTGAGTAGCGAGTACCCTGCCGGGGCCCCACCGGCCCGCCGCGCCGTCCAGGGATTCCCGCAGGTTGGGCATTGAGCGGGCGAACCCAGGTCGCTGATCGGACTCACGACCTCTACTTGGCATTCCTTCTTTCCGCATTGGAATCGGAGGGCCTTGACATCCTGTAGACTGAAGACACGTAGTTGCTGCATGACTACCTACTTACCGGGCGATGGGGACGGAGACTCCGAGGGCAAGGAGCAGGATGAACCCAAGTAACGCCGCAACCGCTGCCAACAGCAGTTCCACAGTCCATTCGATTGCGTCGTCGCGCAGCACGGCGACCGTTCCCGCAGCCCTCTGCCGCGAAGCCATCAAGGGCTCGCTTTCCTGTCAGGAGTAGAGCCTACCACATCGCCAGTCGGAACCCCTAGCCATCCTTTGCGTAGCACCCGGCGAAGTCCCACCAAGCCCCCGCTAGTCGGCCCCCAGCCCACGAAGGGCCCACACCAAGGGTTCTGCTGGCGATGGCGGGCCTGACCGACCGGCCCCTCAGCATGGTCGACTTGCTTGAAATGTGTTCAAACTGGCCCACCACCCCGCCCCCGCTTCCGTTGACACTCCCCCAGGGGGCCGATAGAATCTAAGGGTTGCAGTTCCGACGGCCCCGAGCGGCCTCTCCCCATGTCCAGCTACGCGATTATCCAGACCGGCGGTAAGCAGTACCGCGTGGCCCCCGGCGACGTCATCGACGTCGAGCGGATGAAGGACCACGAGCCCGGCGACACCGTCAACTTCGACGACGTGCTCGTGGTCAGCCACGAGGGCGACGTCTCCGTCGGCGCCCCCTACGTCGACGGCGCGCGCGTGGTGGCGAAGGTGGAGGAGGAAGGCCGGGCGAAGAAGATCCTCGTCTTCAAGTACAAGCCGAAGATCCGGTACCGGCGCAAGAAGGGCCACCGTCAGCGGTTCGCCAGGATTTCGATCCAGGAGATCGAGACCCCGAGCGGCGCGATTGCGAAGGCCGAGTAACCCCGAAGGACACCCACCATGGCACACAAGAAGGGATCGGGCACCAGCCGAAACGGCCGCGACAGCCAGTCGCAGCGGCTCGGCGTGAAGATCTACGACGGCCAGGTCGTCACCGCCGGCAGCATCCTGGTGCGCCAGCGGGGCACCAAGATCCACCCCGGCGAGAACGTGCGCCGCGGCAGCGACTTCACCCTCTGGGCCAAGATCGACGGCAAGGTCAAGTACGACACCTTCAAGAAGTACGAGCCCTTCACCCCGGTCCGCCGCAGGGTCAGCGTCTACCCGGCCGGCTAGGGAATCGAACAGGGACAGAGATCATGAAGACCGGCATCCATCCCGAATACGTCGAGGCGCGGGTCGAGTGCGCCTGCGGCAAGACCTGGGAGACGCGCTCGACCAAGCCCGTGCTGAAGATCGAGGTGTGCAGCTCCTGCCACCCCTACTTCACCGGCGAGCAGCGCATCATCGACACCGAGGGGCGCGTCGAGCGGTTCAAGAGGCGCTACGGCCTGCAATAGGCGCGGAGTACCCACCATTCGTGAGGAAACCAAAGGAGCGGGCGAGTCTCGCTCCTTTTGCGTAGGGGCGACGCCCAAACCCTTCAACTACGGCGGCCAAGCGGTCATCGAGGGCGTGATGATCCGCGGGCGGGAGAACGTCTCGGTCGCGGTGCGCCGCCCCAACGGCGAGGTCCGCACCCGCTGCGAAGCCCTGTCGTCGTTCTACACCGGCTGGATGCGCAACGTGCCCCTGGTGCGCGGCATCATCGTCCTCGTCGAGACCCTCATCCTCGGGATGAAGGCCCTGATGTTCTCCGCCAACGCAGCCATGGAGGAGGAGGGCAAGGAAGACGAGGAGATGTCGGGCTGGTCGCAGGCCCTGATGCTCGCCATCGCGCTCGCCATCGCCATCGTCGTCTTCTTCCTCATCCCGCTGTTCGCGTCGGTCGGGGTCGAGCGGCTCGTCGACAGCGCCATCCTGAGCAACCTCGTCGAGGGCGGCCTGCGCTTCGTCATCTTCATCGGTTACGTCTGGGCCATCGGCTTCATGCCGGACATGCGGCGCGTCTACGCCTACCACGGCGCCGAGCACATGACCATCGCCGCCCACGAGCACGGCGACCCCCTACAGGTCGACGCAATTAGGAAACACCCCAAGGAGCACCCCCGCTGCGGGACCGCGTTCCTGATGATCGTCATCATCGTTTCGATCCTGGCGTTCACCTTCCTGGGACGCCCCGAGCTCTGGCTCCTGGTCCTGTCGCGGGTGGTGCTGGTGCCGGTGATCGCCGCGGTCAGCTACGAAATCATCCGGTTCAACGCCGCCCACGGCGACTGGGCCGTCGCGCGCATGCTGATCGCGCCGGGCGTAGCCCTGCAGAAGCTCACCACCCGCAAGCCCGACGACGACCAGATCGAGGTCGCCATCGCCGCCATGGAGAACGCCCTCAAAGCCGACGGCGTCCCGGTGGCCGGCTCGAAGGAGCCGGAGGCCGCGCCCACCAGCGCGTAAACCTCCCTCCCTCTGGGAGGGACTGAGAGAGGGCACGCGCGGGGCGGCCACCTTAAGCCTCTCCCCCTCTGGGGGAGAATGAGAGAGGGCGCGCGGCGCCTACCTTAAGCCTCTCCCCCTCTGGGGGAGAATGAGAGAGGGCACGCGCGGGGCGGTCACCTTAAGCCTCTCCCCCTCTGGGGGAGAATGAGAGAGGGCACGCGCCGCAGGCGCGTCGGAGGCGGGGAGCCGGGCGGGGCCCCTACCCCAACGTGTCCCGGATCCGGTCGAAGATCGACCTGTCCTGCCTGTGGGTCAGGTCGGGCTTCTTCAGCAGACCGTCCAGCGCCTCGAACGCCTTCTTCTGCTTCGAGTCCAGCTTCGACGGCACCACCACGTCAACGTACACGACCTGGTCGCCGCGACCGCCGCCCCGCAGACGCTGGATCCCCTTGCCCTTCAGACGGAACATCTGGCCCGGCTGCGTCCCCGCCGGGACCTTGAGCCGCGTCTCGCCGCCGAGCGTGGGAATCTCCAGCTCGTCGCCGAGCGCGGCCTGCGCGATGTTCAGCGGCAGCGTGTAGATCACGTCGTCGCGCTCCCGCTCGAAGATCTCGTGTTCCTTGACGTGGACGGTGATGTAGAGGTCGCCGCTGGGGCCGCCGTTGCGCCCCGCCTCGCCTTGCGACGAGAGCCGCACCTGCGAGTTGTGGCTGATCCCCGGCGGGATCTTGACCACGATGTTCGCCTGGTTCCGAGTCCGGCCCTGCCCCCGGCAGTCGCTGCACGGATTCGAGATCGTCGTCCCCTCGCCCCGGCAGGCGGGGCAGGTCGTGACGTTGACGAACTGGCCGAAGATGCTCCGCTGCGACTGGCGGACCTGCCCCTGCCCCTTGCAGGTGGCGCAGGTGTCGGAGCTGGTGCCGGGCTCCGACCGCGCCCCGTGGCACCGCTTGCACGTCTCGAGGCGGGAGAAGTCGAACTGCTTCTCGGCGCCGAAGGCGGCCTCCTCGAACTCGATGGTCACCGCGGCGGCGAGGTCGTCCCCCCGCTGCGCGGCCGACGCCCGCGACCGCCGCCCGCCGAATGCGCCGCCGCCGAAGAAGGCGTCGAAGATATCGCCGATGTCGGAGAAGCCGCCGAAGCCCTCGAAGCCGACTCCGGCGCCGTTCGGCCCGGCGTGCCCGAAGCGGTCGTACTTCGCCCGCTTCTCGCCGTCGCGAAGCACCTCGTACGCCTCGGCGCACTCCTTGAACTTCGCCTCGGCCTCAGGCTCCTTGTTCCGGTCGGGGTGATACTCGAACGCCTTCTTGCGGAAGGCCTTCCGAAGATCGTCCTCGGAGACATCCCGCCCCACGCCGAGGACCTCGTAATAATCGCGCTTCGTCGTCGCCATACCCGGCTCGCCCACTCTCCCAACCCTGAATTATAGGGAGCGGGCGGGGTAGGGACAAGCGAGGGGGGACGGAGCTAGGATGTGGGGCCCTGCCCTGGCACCGCCGTCATGAGCCAAGCTTTTTGGATGTCCTTTTCCAGACGCTGCAATTCGTCCGCCCGGGGATGTAACCTCACGCCTTCCTTCACTAGACTAAGCGCTGATTGAAGCAGTCGGCCCTTCTCTGATGCAGGCATCGGAGCATGCCTTGTCCACGCCATGACCTGGCTCCCCAAAACGTGAAATGGGTAACGATCTTGCTTGCCATATGCTCTGATCAGGTCTTGGAGTGCGTCGTAACCCTTGTTGAACATTTCAACGGCATCAGTGGCGTAAGGGCTAACAGCAGCCTTCTTCATGAGCAGATAGGCATATTCGGTCTCGACGAACCTGTCGCCGCTGGTAAGTGAACGTGCTTGGTTAAGGAAATTCGTTGCAAGAGCAAGATCTCCGCTTTCTACCTCTAGGCTACCGCGTTGCAACCAATAGTGATGATCCCAATGAAGTACGGACTCAATGCCTTCGTAAATCGAACGCGCCGCCTCCAGATTAACTACCCGCATCAAATAATCGTGGTTCATAAATCTGATAAGTCGACGCCAACGCCTGTGGGCCCTAGGGAGATCAAGTGTTACGGTTGTAGCAAATGCGAATACTATTCCCTTCAGGACCGATTCGATCCATTGTCTAAATTCAGCACCTCGTATCAACTCTTCCGCGATAAGTCGATGGCGAGCGCCATAGCCAGTGTGAATGTTGCGCCGTACTACAAGATGACGCTGACACAGGTGCTCCAGCGCATTCAGCGTTTCGTTTGCCGGATCGCCCGAGGCCAACAAGAGTTCGTCGCGATCGATGGAATATCTTTGAGATGAAACCAGGCATATAGCTCCGTAAAGAAATCGCTGCTTTTCTTCAAGCTCTTCGAATTCCTTGTAAATCTTCTGAGTAAGCTTTTGGCCTGACGTCGCCTGAATCATTCCAACAAGGAGTTGCCTACCTGCCTGTTCCTCAAAGGCTTTGAATCGCTCCTCGTCTGATTTTCCTTTGAGGATGCCCAGGCGATTTTCCTTGTCGAGTACTTCGACAAGACTCTCAATGTCCGTGTCGGCAAGATTTGGCATACTGAACTCTATAGGTTCGATTCCACCAAGGGAGCTTGAGTCCATAAGCCCATCGATACGGCTTGACCGCAGTGCCGCACCAAATAGCACACCTCGTCTCGCCTTAGGCAACTCAATGGCCCAGCTTGTCAGATGCCTTCCCCAGAGGTCGGCGTCATCGACGAGTACTGCAATTGGTTGTTCTGATTGTATTATTGATTGACGCAACTTGTAGGGTTCGATACTTGAACTCTCGTCGATCCAGTACACTGGCACACCGTCACTGTTGAGGCGGAGTGCAAGCCGCATAAGGGCCGTGCTTTTGCCCGAGCCAGCGGTCCCCGATAGGAGAAACGGAGACGTGAACTCACTCGAATCCAGACTAGCACTTGCAATGCCATAAATCTCAGTGTCACAATTGCGAACGATCGCTTTACCACTTTGTAGATCCCACCAAGTAGGTTCTTGACCTTGCAAGTATTCCGTTTGTTTCGGCAACTCTTGAGCTACAATCTCCGACACCAATTGAGGAGTAGACCGTCGCTCCTCTTCTGAGTGTATTGCGGAGATTGCCTTGATCCCGATTTCGGCAGCTTCTTTCAGGTCAGACAACCAAGACTCCGCGAACTCCTGAGCGGTCATGGGGATCCAATCAACATTCAATTCCTTTAGCAACATTGCTCTAGCCTTACTTAGCTCGGGAGTAATGAGATATGACCCGGGTCGCAATTCTCGGGCACTATATCCTCCCTTGTGTTTGCGATATTCCACATATTGCCAAAGAGTCGGTTCGTGTAGCTCGGTGCCAACGTAAACTATGGGGCGTGACAAAATGTCGACACTGCTATGTGTCAGCCATGTATCAGGAGTGGTAAGTCGTTCGCCGTAGTCAGGCTCTGAGAACGTTAGTTGACTGACGGAATCCGACAGGGATCCATTTAGATGAATAACCTGAAGGCTCACTCCTCGGGTCTGCGTAGTGGCGTCATTGATTGCGGAAATAGACTTTAGTTGTCGTGGCAAGGAAAACCGTCGCATTGCTGCCATCTCGAGATCGTCAATGTTCAGGGTATAGCATTTGTGCCACGGCATCGAGAACCAGGTTCGGTAGTAGTCAGGCAAAGTGTCGGAATTGACTGCAAGGCGCTCTTGCAACAATCTCCTTAGGGGCTCCAACCCTCTAACTCGAGCGCAGTGAAACGCATCGCCCAAAGTCGTGGTCTGATCGAACTCCTCACCGGGGAACGCCAAATGCCAAAGCTCCTGCGTCAATTCTCTGGATGTCGGCAATTTGAGCCCGGACTGGTTAGAAGCCCCTAGGGAGAAGCCTGCGCCCAGGAACAAGACTGGTTCACCACGGCTCATCTGAGAGAAGAGGCGCTGCTTCAGGTCGGCGAATTGTTCTGACATGGAAGGTTGACTCCCCTTTTCGTTGGGCTAAGGGGGACTAAGTAAACTGCAAGAACGCCACTGAGCAGACGCATTATACGGCGTCTCTACCTCCCTTAGCGTGGACAGGGAAGACCTCTTTCCCGAAGAACTCGATGGAGGGGAGGCGGGCCGCGATCGTGGCAGAATCCGATGAAGTGGGTGACACCCACCCCCCTACCCCACCACCAGCTCCCGCTCGCTGACCGCCACATCCACGAAGTGGTACCGCGGTCGGCCGTCGACCCAGTTGGCGGCGACGATCTGGCCGGTCATGTCGGGGTGAGTGCTGAAGTAGATGACGGGGCGGGCGCCGCCGCCGCCGAACTTAGCACCCCCCACCACCCGACCCCACCCCTCGCCTTCTATACTAGTGGGTGGCCTTCCGTAAGGCCGCTGACGGCGCCCCATGGACCAGCGCACGAATCCCTCAGAGCGAATCGCTCAACAGATCAAGAGCAGCCTCGCCCAAGGCCGAGGGGCTCGCGGCCGCCGCGTGACCGGAGCCGCCGTGCGTCTCGCCGTCCGCATGGCGGTGCGGGGAACCCAGTCGGTCGGCCGCGGACCGGGCCACCTCGCGCGGGAAGCCGTTCACGGGGCATTCCGCGCGGTCGGCGAGGTCGGCGGCGAGACGAGGGCGTTCGTCAAGGACACCGTCATTGGGGTCGTGGAAGGGACCGGCCAGATGGTCAAGGTGACCACGCCTGCCGTCAAGGAGGTCGTCGCCGGCGCCGTACATGGGTCGGAAAAGGCCGGCGCCGAAGCGGCGGAGGTCGGGCGCGACGCCGTGGAAGGGGCGATCGTCGGGGCCGCGTCGGTGGGCATCGACAGCGGCGACGCCGCGTCGGCGGCTGCCGAGGGGGCCGTCGAGGCGGTCATCGAGGCGGGCGGCGACCTCGACGACGCCGCCCGGGCCTCCGTCGGCGGAGTCGTCAGCGGCGTCGCCGCCGCCGAGGGTGACGCAGCGGACGCTACGCGGGACGCCACCCACGCGCTGATCGCCCACGCCGCCGCCGCGGAGCGAGACGTAGATGAAATCGCCGGCGCGGCCGAAAGCGCCGTCGACGCCGCGGTTCAGGAGGCCAAGCAAGCCTCCGTCAAGGTCGACGACGTGGTCGCCGCCGCCGCGACCGGAGCCGTCGAGGCCGCCTACAAGGTCAGCCGCTCGCACGGCGACAGCGTCAGGGAGTCGGTGGTCGCGCGCTTGCTCGAGCCCCGGTTGGGCGTCGCGCCCCAGTTGGAGCGGAGACTCTCCGACCTCGGGGAGCGCCTGTCGCATGAGCTTCCCCGGGGCAGAGCGGCGTGGCGCGGGGCGGCGGTCTTCGAAGCAGTGCGCCTGCTTCTGCGCGTGGGGGGAATCGACCTTGCCGGCTCCCTCGCCTACTTCACGATCCTCTCCCTTCTCCCGCTCGTGGCGCTCGTCATCATGGTGGCGGCCCTCTTTGGCGACCCCGAGAGCATCAGCGATGAGCTCGCCGAGATCCTGGTCTACTACTTCCCAAGCTCCGCCGACCTGATCAGCGAAGCCGTGGAGGGCCTCCTCCGCGGCTCCGTTGCCGTCGGCCTCATCGCCTCCGCCAGCATCATCATCGGCGCCAATGGCCTGTTCATGGCGACGAACAGGGCCGTCCACCGAATCTTCGGCCTTGAATTGCCGAAGATGCTTCAAACAACTGCCAAGGAAGTACTGATCGTGACGCTGGTGGTGGTCCTGTTCATGCTGTCCGTGGGACTCACCGCGCTCTTCCAGCTCGCCCTCGGCTATAGCGAGGGGCTGTTCGAGTCCCAAGAAGGCATCTCCACCGTCGCAGTCGTGGTGCTGGGCGTCGTCTCAACCTTGTTGCCCGCGGGGCTCACCGCGGCAATCTTCGCCGTCGTCTACTACCACCTGCCGAACGCCCGAGTGGAGTGGCGAAACGCTGCCTTCGGCGCGATCGTCGCCATCGTCCTGTTCGAGGCCGGCAAGCACCTCTTCTTCTGGTTTACCAACATGGCGACGCAGCGGGCCGACGTCTACGGGCCCATCGCCTCCGCCGTGACCTTGATCACCTGGGCCTACGTCGCGGGCCTGACGTTCCTCTACGGAGTGGCCGTGACCAAGACCGCCGGCGACCTTCGCCCGGGGCCGCCTCCGGAGAACGACGAGGCGTCCGCCTAGACGATCAGGCTGATCGCGGCGCTCGCGATGCCCAGGAACAGCAGGAAGCCGAAGACGTCGGTGAACGTGGTCACGATCACCGCCGAGGCCACCGCCGGGTCGACGCCGATCCGCCGGAGGAAGAGCGGGACGGCCGCGCCGATCGAGCCCGCGATGACCATGTTGCCCAGCATGGCGAGTCCGAGCACGAGTCCCAGGCCCGCGTTCTGCTTCCAGAGCATGGCGACGACGGCCACCAAGACCCCCAGCCAGACCCCGTGAAGCAAGCCGAGCACGGCCTCCCGGATGAGGAGCCGTTGCGCCCCCACGCCGACAAGCTCGCCGAGCGCGATGGAGCGAACGATCAGGGTGAGGGTCTGCGTGCCGCCGATGCCGCCCTGGCCGGCGACGACAGGCAGGAATGCCGCGAGCACGACCACCTGCGCCAGGGTGGACTCGAAGAGGGAAACCGTGGCGGCGGCAACGAACGTCGTGCCCAGATTCACAGTCAACCAAGGGAGGCGCGTTCGGATCGAATCACTCAGCGGGCCGTCCACGGTCTCCCCTTGGACGCTGCCCATTCGCATCATCTGGCGCGTGTCCTGCTCGACAGTCGCGCTCAAGAGCGCCTCCGCCACGATGACTCCTATGAGCCGGCCGCCGTCGAGCACGGGTAGCTGGGTCACGTTGTAGTGGCGCCGGAGTCGCGCGCACTCCTCGGCAGGGGTATCGACGTTCACCGTGGCAACGGCGGCCGCCGCGATCGTCCGAACCGGAGTGCGGTCCTCCGCCAGCGCCAGGTCGACCATTGAGATCTGCCCGGCGAGCCGGTTCCCTTCATCGAGCACAAGGACGTGCGTAAACTCCTCCTCTTCCTTTTCCAAAGCCCTGAGACTCTCCCGCGCCGCCTCGGCTTGGTCATCGACTCCGACCGTGGGGAACCGGGTTACCATCAGAGTCCCGGCCGCGTCCGGCGGGTGCTCCAAGGCCGGTATTTCCTCAATCGGCTGGTCGAGAATTTCGACGACTTCACGAGCGTGCAGCCCTGGCAGCCGCCGAATCGTCTCCAGTGCCTGTTGCGGATGAACTTGCCGGAGGGCAAAAGAAAGCGTTTGCGTGCCCAGACGCGTGCCCACCCGCCCCGCCTCGACGGGATTCATCCGCCGCAGCATCCACGCCACGGTGTCGGGAGACATGACCCGCACCATGGCGTCCCGGCTCCCGCGGGGCAGCCCGGCCACGATGCTCCCGATGTCGGCGGGGTGGAGGTGCCGGATCCGTTCCCAAGCCGACTGCTCCTCCCCCGCCCTGATCAGGTCTCGCACCTCGCCGGCGATCTCCGCCGCTTCGTCCAACGAGATCGCCTGTGGCTGGGCGAGTTCCTCCTTGGCCAAGCCTCCCGTATCTCCTGTGGACTTGGAATCGTTCGTCACGGGTCACACTCCTAGTCGATGCCGCAAAAAGGCGCACTGGGGCCAAGGCATTGTCCCACAGGGACTTCGGGCCGCAGCGCGCCGGGGCTGGTCTGGCTGCCGACGGGCAGTCAGACTGACCAAGAACCCAACGGGAGCCCGCCCGCGCGGCTAGTCGATGTGGAGCTCCCGCTCCGTCACCGCCACGTCCACGAAGTGATACCGCGGCCGGCCCTCAACCCAGTTGGCGGCGACGATCTGGCCCGTCATGTCGGGGTGGGTGACGAAGTAGAGGACGAGGCGGGCGACGTCGCTCGGGTCCAAGAGCCCCATGCCGGAGCGGTCGTCGGGGACGGGCTGGGAGGCCCACTTGAGGATGGGCGTGTCGACGCCGCCGGGACAAATCGCGTTCACGCGGACGCCGTCGGCGGCCCCCGCCTCGGCGAAGGCGGTGGTCAGGCTCAGCACGCCCGCCTTCGAGGCGGAATAGGCCGGGCCGGGCGCGTAGGGGTGGATGGCGGCCATCGAGGCCGTGTTCACGATCGCGCCGCCGCCGGCCCGCATCAGGGGCAGCACCGCCCGCGACATCAGGAAGTAGCCCGTCAGGTTCACGTCGACCACGCGCCGCCAGACGTCCTCGGGGTGCTCCTCGATGCTCCCGTAGCTGCGCAGGATGCCCGCGTTGTTGTGGAGCGCGTCGACGCGGCCGTAGTTCGACAGGGCCGTGCCGACGATCTCCTGGACGTCCTTGTTCACCGAGTGGTCGCCGACCACCGCCACGGCCTCGCCGCCCGCCGCCGCAATCTGGGAGACCGTCTCGGCAGCCCCGGCATCGTCGACGTCGGCGACCACGACCTTGGCGCCCTCCGAGGCGAGCAGCGCCGCGGTGGCGCGTCCCATTCCCGACGCCGCGCCGGTGACGATCGCAACCTTGCCGTCGAGTTTGCCCATCAGAATGCCTCCACGCCGCTCAGGCGTTCGTACTGGTTGGGGAGCACGAGGTCGTAGACCGGGCCGCCGTCGCCCAGGCTGGTGTACACCAGGGCGGCGCGCATCGCCTCGTTGACCGCGAGGTAGTAGACGGCGCGGGCCAGGTCCATGGGGTCGAGCAGCGTCTCCGGTCTCTGGAGCGCGGCCCGGCCGGTGTCGGAGACCTCCAGCATCGGCGTCCGCGTCATGCCGGGCAGGACCGCGTTCACGCGGATGTTGTCGCCCTCGACGAGCTGCTGCAGACCCTGGGTCAGACCTAGCACACCGAACTTGGCGGCGGAGTAGGCGAGCGCGACCCCGTAGGCCGCCACGCCCGCGCCCGACGACGTGTTGACGATCGCGCCGCCGCCCTGCGCCCGCATGACAGGAATGACCGCCTTCGAGCAGATGAAGAGCGACGACAGGTTGACGTCGATGATCCGCCGCCACTCGTCGACGCCCACGTCGTCGATGTCGCGGTGGTGAGCGATGATCGCGGCGTTGTTGTGGAGGAAGTCGACCCGCCCGTAGGCGCTCAGGGCCTTGCCTACCAGCTCCTGCACCTGGGGGACGTCGGAGACGTCGGCGGCGGCGAAGATGGCGTCGCCGCCGGCCTCGGCGATCATGCGAGCGGTCTCGGCGCCCTCGGCCTCCTTCAGGTCGACGGCGACGACGCTAGCGCCGCGCTCGGCGAAGAGCAGGGCCGAGGCGCGGCCGATGCCGCCGGCGGCGCCGGTCACGATGGCAACCTTGCCGTCGGCGCGCTTCATTGGGGGCCGATGTCGTCGGCCAGGCCGATGGCGGTCTGCGCCGGCGGGTCCTGCACCTGGAGGTACTCGATCCTGCCCTCGGCGTCCCTGGCCACCACCATCATGAAGCGGTCGAGGTCCTCGCGCTCGGCGAGGTACTGCACCGCGCGGGCGAGGTCCGCCGCGTCCATGGGGGCCATCGCCGCGCTGCCCAGGTTGGAGCGCGCCCGCGGGTTCCGGGTCATCGGCGTGTCGGTGAAGCCGGGGCAGATGGCGTTCACTCGAATGTTCGTGCCCCGGAGCATGTCGGGCAGGGTGCGAGTCAGCGAGATCACGCCCGCCTTCGCCGCGGCATAGCTGGGCGAATAGGGCACCGAGACCAGCCCGCCCTGCGACGACATGTTGATGATGACCCCGCCCCCGCCGTCGCGCATCACCGGCGCCACGGCCTTGGCGACCAGGAACGGCCCATTCAGGTTCACGTCGATGACCCGGCGGAACTCCTCGATGGGCCAGGCCTCGAGCGAGTCGTGCCGGCGCATGATCGCGGCGTTGTTGTGGAGCAGGTCGATGCGCCCGAAGGTGGAGACGGCCTTCTCGACCGCGGCGGCGACGTCGCTCTCCGACGACACGTCGGCCTGGACGAAGATCGCCTTGCTGTCCCCGTGGCCGATCTCGGCGATGGTCTCGCGGCCCGCCTCGTCGTCGACGTCGACGGCCACCACGTTCGCCCCGATCCGCGCGAACCGGACCGCCGTCGCGCGCCCGATCCCCATCCCCGCGCCCGTAACGAACGCAACCTTCCCTGTCCACGAAGCCATAGCTCTCGCCTCCGTCATCCCATCCTGGGACTGCGGCGCATGGTAGCCGCGCCCCCGCCACACCGGCAACCCCACCGGGGAAAGGGGCCTCCGGGTCGTGAGCGGTCGTGAGCGGTGGTGAGCGCTGGTACAGGAGGGACGTTGTGAGCGTCGTGAGCGCCATGAGCGTTCGTGAGCGTTTTTTTGGGCGGTAAACGCGCCACGAAGGCGCGGGCCGGTCTTCTCCCTCTCCAGGCGGGAGAGGGTTGGGGTGAGGGGCGGGGCTACCCTGTCACGTCGTCTTCGAGTTCGTCGTCGTACTCGTTTACACCCAAGCCGCGGACGTGCGGTTCGTTGTGAAGCAGGTTGCGCAGGCGGGCCAGTTCATCCGCGTCCCATCCCATCGCCTCGGCCACGGCCTCATCCCACAGGCGGCGCACCTCGCACTCACCATCGCGAAACTGCGGCACGACCATGTCCTTGGTGCGCTCCCAGCAGTCGGCTAGGATGCCGCTGATGCGGGCGTCCTTGACGTCCGGGACCTTCAATCCCTCTATCGTCTTTGGTTTGTAAGTGGGAAAGTCTATTGCTTGACCTGGGTTCCGCATAAGTTGCAGGCGTCCTGCGGTCGAGTTCACGAAGACTGAAACAGCTTTCGCTTCCTTGAGTGACAGGCCAACGACAGGCGACCAGCCGATGCCCAGGAGTTTCTCGTTACTGGCCGTTGCAGTTAGCCGCGCCGTGTTGTTTCTTTGCCCCGCGGTCACTAGCAGGTGAGATGCCCACTTGGAATAATGTACTGCTTGTTCTTCTCTACCCTTTCGGGGAATCCAATAACCGTCTGGTACAGCCTCTACGCTCTTCTGACCTGCAGCACCCTTCGACTCCAGTACAGATATGCCGCCTGATTTGCTCTGCTCCGATTTCTCAAAGTTCTCATATAACCTCTGCATGGATGAACGAGCTGTGTAATCCAGTCCTTCCTTTATTGCGTGTAGGTTGGTGTGGTTTGCGAATGTGGCCGCCTCTCGTGCTAGAACGGGAGATCGCCAAGCTGCTGGTGTCCAATCACCAGTTTCGATCCGCTCTGTAGGCCAGAGGGATACTTCACCCCAGCCATTCTTCATTAGTCCTTCGGTGCAGTCGAGGAGGCAACTATGCAGGTCTTCGACTTCACTCTCATCTGCCGGCATCCTGTCCAGATGAACGAAGCGCGTGGACTCCTTGGGGCCGTCGGCGTGGCGCCGCATTACGACAATGCTCTCATTGATGCTCGTGTTCTGGCTCATGTTGATGTTGCGGGGCTGGTGGCAGGTCAGCACGGTTTGAATGTGGAAGCGTTGGGCGAGTATCTGGCGTTCCCGTTGCCCTGACGGATTAGTGAGGGCGATCGTTGGGTGTACCATCGCAAGTAACCCATCCTGGGGTACTGTGCACTTGTCCGCGAGAGCGACGAACAGGGGGGCCAGTGAATTCTTGTCCACAAAGTCCTCCAAGTCGGTGTCATTGCGGACAAGGATGCGTTCCATGGCATCGGCGCGGGCACGCAGGAGTCGCTGCGTCTCCTTCGGGAATTTCTCACCCACCCTGGTCCGGTTGGTGAAGGGCGGGTTCATGATGATGATTCGGGCTTCCTTGACGGCGGACACCGCGTCCTCTAGCTCGGTGTCATCGGACGGCCGCCATGTGGCCTGCGATGCTATGCGGTCGTCGGCAAGGGCCAACTCGTTCCTTCGCTCTGCGATGGCCTGCTGCCCCAGCAGTTCCAAGGTGCCTGCGGCGACGCGCGAAGGGTCGTGCGGCTGAGGGCCATAGGACATGAGGTGCAGCCCCATGGAGCGGTAGCTAATTTGGTGATTCCCGGCGGTCAGCTGTGAGGCGGCCAGCTGTAGCGACACGGGGTTGATGTCCAGCCCCTTGATGGTCTCCTCCACGGCCAGCTTCTGGAGCGCCGCCAACTGGTTCTCGTCAGCCCCCTGCTCCTTAGCACGACGCTTCATGTCGGTGAGCATGGCGGCCAGGAGGGTCCCGCTGCCGCAGGCCAGGTCCACGACCTTGTGTTCCCGCCAGGCAGCGGAGTCGGCCCAATTGACGTCGCCCACGGCGTCCAGGGTGAGACGGGCGGCGATGGAGGCGGCAACCGGTCGAGTGAAGAAGGCGCCGTCGCTCTCCTGGTTGCCCATCACGCGATTGAACAGGGGACCGGCATGGTCCGCGCCCATGTCGGCGTAGGTCTCGGCGATGCGCTCCGCCTCGGCCGCGATGTGGCGGAGGGCACGTTCCAGACCGGCCAGTTTGCCCGTGTCCTCAATGGCTTGGATGGCTTCGACCGCCGGTTCGAGGACGGGCAGGAAGTCGTGGCGCATGACCCGGTCCCATTCCCGGCTGAACCGGCGCACCACGTTCACATCGTTCTTGACCACGGCCAGGTTGCTCACGCCTGAGAGCCATCGCCCGTTAGCGATGCGCTGGTGGAGCATGGCGGCGTTCATCATCAGCAATGCCGCGATGGTGCAGCCGTCGGCCTGCTTGTTGAGGTCGCTCTCCTTTAGGTTGTCCAACCCGAAGTGGCGGTCGAGGGCGGGCCGCAACTCGTCGGCGTTCAGATGGTGAGCAGCCTCTCTTACGCTCTCCTCGAGGATGTTCAGGTCCCGGAGGACGCGGTCGTCCGAGAGGCCAGATTTTTCCAGCAGGTTCATGCGGATAGCCTCACCGAACTCCCGCATCTCCTTCAGCAGGCGCAGCTGGCGCTCAACGGCTTTCGAGTCGTCCTTCGCGCTCTTCTTTCTCTTCTCTTCCAAGGACGGCAGGGGATTACCCTCGCCCTTGTTGATCATGGCCTTGGCCTTGGCCTTGGTCTTCCTGATGTTGATGACTCCCGGCCTTCCATCAGGATCGGGCTTCTCTCTGGCGACGGTGTCCGTACGCAGGTCGAAGCTGCCGTCGTCGTTCAGTTTGCCCGTGAGCACCGTCGTGGGTGCGCCGGCTTGCCAGGGTGCACCCTCCTCCTCCTGGATAGCGCCGGGCGCCTTGGGTTTCGGCAGGCCGTCTTGCATTGACTCCGGCAGGGGCACGAACTTGTTCGTTCGGGGGCTGTCCCCCTTCAGCACCTGCTCGACCGCCTCCTGCGCATCCCCGGGAGCGCCCCCGTGTAGCCAATACTGGATGCGCTTGTTCTCCCCCTTGGCAATGGCGATGAAGGTGTGGAGCTTTTCGGGGACCTTGGGGAGGTACAGGTGCAGCAACTCTGCCAGGTTTTCCTCAATGCGCTGGTCGTGGGCGCGCAGGGCCAAGAGAATCTGCCCCAACTCCTGCCACCCCTCCTCCGGAGAGCTGTTGCTGAGCCATGCTTCGGCGTCGGCGTTGGGAGGGATGACGAAGGGACAGATGATGTAGCCCAGGGACTTGTCGGGGGCGGTTCGCATGGCGCGGCCAACGGCCTGTATGACGTCGATGGGGCTCTTGCGGGATTCCAGGAATGCCACGGCACTCAGAGAAGGCGAGTCGGTGCCTTCCCCGAAGATGCCGACATTGATGATGCCATGAGGTTCAGCCGCGGTAGCCGCCGCTAGCCGACCCTTGGCGTTCTCCCGCTGAGAGACGTTGCTTGTGGCGTCCAGGTGTTCCAGGGAGTATTTCGCGGCCTGTTGACCTCGGGAGTGCTCGTTGATCCAGCCTTGGAGCCAGTCCCGCACTATGGGTTGCTGGAGGTCCCTCGCCAGGTTCTTGGACTTGTCCACCGTGTTCATGAAACCAATGCACGACTTGATGGGAACACTGCCATTCTCGGCGCTTACAGTGGCGCCGCCCATGGCCAGCGTAAAGGCGAGGCCACGAAGGAAGTGCGTGGTGGTGAGCCTGTGGCGCCCCTTACTCTCGGTGATTGTGGCAAGCTCGTTGGCGACGTCGTAGGCGTCTGGGTCGTTGAGGGCCACGGCGATGATTCGGTAGTCGGCGAGCCAGCCGTTCTTGACGGCTTCCACGTAGCTCTTGCGGTACAGCTCGACGCCGAAGACCTCTTCGTCGTCCATGGACCGGACAATCCAGTCGCTGTTGCGGTCGAGCCTGACCCTCGTGGTGTCATAGACCCGAGGCGTAGCCGTCTGGTAGATGCGGTAGGTCGCCGGCATGGCGTCGTTATCGTGGCAAAGGGTGAAATCGCGGACGCGCTGCTCGTCCAGCGAGAGCAGGGTGCTCTTGGCGCTCTTCTTGCGCCGCAGGCCGGCGGTGCGATGCGCCTCGTCGGCGACGAGGACACGGACGGTGAAGCCGGCCTCTCGCAGGGCATCGGCGATGGGTCGCCCACTTTGGTACGTGCCGAAGATGACGCTGATGCGCCTACCTGTTTTACCGTCGCGCATCCACTGGGCGATTTCGCCCGGATTCGTGGTGACCTTCCCCTTCACTATGGAGGCGCTGACGTTGCTGTTGTCCAGGGTCGGGTCGGTGGCCGTGTCGCGGGCGCCTTCCTTGGAGGGATCGTAGCCGGCAGTCACGTCGGAACACACGGCCAGCGCCCGAATCCGCGTAGCCGCGTGCTGGAGGTACTCCCGGCGAATCTGGGCCACCAACGCGATGGACGGACAGAGCACAATGGACAGCTCGCCCGGCGGCGTCAGCTGCTCGATGATGCGCAGGGAGATTCGGGTCTTGCCCGTGCCGCAGGGCAGGATGATCTTCCCGCGGGCCTGGCCGATAGGAAGCCCGCCGCTGTCCGATTGGGCGTGCTCCTCCAGAATGCGGACACTCTCCGAGATTGCCTCCGACTGCATGCACGATTTGGTCCGCGGGCGCCATTCCTCGTCCGGGTTGGGGGCGCAGTGCGGGCATTCCTCATCGGTGGGGGCGCTTTGCTGTTGGAGCAGGTCGCTGGCGATGTTCACCAGTTTGATTGGCTTGTCGGTCATTAACAGGAGTTGCTGGGCATTGCTGCCCAATGGGTTATTCCCGTTGGTAACAATCCATCGTTCCGCCCAAAATGAGGCCGATGAGGAGCTTGCGAACGTATCGATTTCGTTTTTCGGTATGGGATCACCGTCGCCCCGCTCGTCCAACTGCCGGGCCTTGCATTGGATGGCGACGTACTCGCCGTCGCGAATTGCTACGGCGTCAATTCCCAGGTCTTGTTTGGTGAGGTTAGGGAAATGGTCTTCCCTCTCCGGCCACTTGGCCCAGAGGTAGCACTCGTCGATGTCCCACTCTCTGATATAGGGACCTACTTGCTCCGTGAGGTCTTCAAGCCACGTGCCGTCCGTGGCTTGAGGATTCATCTCAGCCACAATGCCGAGCGCGTCTGAGACAACCTTCTGCGTTTCAGGATTTAACACTTATGGGCTCCATCGGGACATATCTGATGGTGGAGGCGTTGCGATTATGCCTGAAACGACCCAGACCGGATAGCGCTCCGCCGCCGGTGGGCGCCCCCATCGCCACGGCCCGCTTGACACGCCCTCGCCCAGGGCCTATCATCATGTCAGAACGTACGTTCTTTGCTGAGCCCCGTGGCGGCGGCCATCGGCCGCATGGCCCGCCCTTAGAGGGGGCGGAAGCACTGCCTCTAACAGTGTAGCGGGGCGGAGCGGAAAGAACGGCGGGCGGATTGCGGGAGAGACAGGGCCATTGCCTCCCGCGGAATTGCGGAGACGGGGCGAGCCCGCCCTCAGTCCCTCCCAGGGGGAGGGAGGTTTAAGGGGGCTAGTCCTTGGCGAGGAGGACGAAGTTGCCGCCGCCGGTGGGCGGCCCCATCGTCACCGCCATGCCGACCTTGGGGTCGCGGACGGCGCGGCAGACGCCCTTCACGTGCGTGTGCTCGATCTGCCCCGAGCCGGGGCAGTCGTCCATGACCTCGCCTCGGAGCTGGCGGGCGGCCTCGATGGGCCGGAAGAGCGACGGCGTGCCGTTGTGGCTGAACGCCATGCAGCCGCCGTCGGTGCAGGTGGGATAGCGCCCGTCGAGCTCCATGACGCCGCTCTCGACGAACGGCCCGCCCTCGCCGGGCTTGCAGAAGCCGAGCATCTCCCACTGGGTCAGCATCCAGATGGCAAAGCCGTCGTACAGCTCGACGAAGTCGACGTCGTCGCGGGTTACGCCGGCGCGGGCGAAGCCGTTGTCGACCCAGTCGGTGGCGAACGGTCCGCCGAGGTGGTGCTCAAGGAGCGGCGCCTCGGCGTACGCGGGATAGGAGAGTTGGTCGCCGCCGCCCAGGATGTGCACCGGCTTCTTCTTGAGGTCGCGCGCCCGCTCGGCGGTGGTGATGATCATGGCGCCGCCGCCGTCGTTGACCTGGGCGCACATGAGCACGGTGAGCGGCGAGGCGATCATGCGGGCGTTCACCACGCGCTCGACGTCGTAGGGCCCCCGGCCGTACATCAGGGCCTGGGGGTTCACATGGCCGTAGTTGCGCACGGTCGCCGACGCCGCGGCGAGCTGCTCCGGCGTCGTGCCGTACATCGCCATGTGCCGCGAGGCGACGAGGGCAAACTGGACGGCGGTGTAGGAACCCGTCCAGCCGGTGAACTCCTGGACGTGGCGCGTCCACGGAGCGGTGCGGCCGTCGGGTGGCTGGGTCATGCCCCGCCCCAGAATGATGGCGACGGTATCGACGTTGCCCGTCTTGATCGCTGCGGCGGCGTCGACGATGGCCGGCGCGCCGCTTTCGGCCGCGTTCACCGCGCCCGTCTGCCAACGAAGCGGAATGCCCAACAGATACGACCAGTTCGCCTTCATGCCGTAGACGGGAGCCGCCGGGTTCTGGGGCCAAGCGTCGAGCTGGACGAACAACCCTTCGACGTCCTGGATGGTCAGGCCCGCGTCATCAAGGGCGCCGCGCAGCGCCTCCATGGCGTGGGAGAAGCCGCTCCGGCCTTCGCCGCGCGTCTGCTTCGTCGTGTAAAGGCCGACGATGGCCGCGTCGCGGGGGCCCGGCATCAGGAGGCCGGCCTGAATGGGTAGAGGGTGATCTCGTCGTTCACTTTCTCGAAGGCGACCTCGACGGCCATGCCCACCCGCAGGTCCTCATGCGGACAGCCCACGATGGTGCTCAGCATGGCGGGGCCTTCCTCCAGCCGGATCACGGCGACGACGTACGGGTCGGGGAAGACGACGGGGTCGGCGGAGCGGTAGATGACGGAGAAGCTGTAGACCTCGCCCCGCCCGCTGACCTCGGTCCACTCGAACGCCTCGGAGAGGCAGCGGGGACAGGCGGGCTGCGGCGTCCAGCGGTAGAAGCCGCAGTCCTCGCACTTGGGGACGAGGAGCCGGCCCTCCCGCGTCCCCTCCCAGAACGGGCGCGAGAAGTCGGTGGGAACGGGCAGCGGCCGGGTGCGTGGCGAAGAGGTCATAGGAAGCGCGCTGGGGGCGCCGCGAGTCTAGGAGACGCCTTCTCCCCTGTCAACGTAGCGGGGCACGCCGACGAGCGGCACGCGGCGTTACTCGAGGGGGTTCAACGTGCGGAGCCCCTCTTCCTCGGCGGCGTCGAGCAGGTCGTCGTCGGCGCTGGCGAATACCGGCGTATCGGGCGCCGCCGGCCTCAGCGTCAGGCAGCCCGCGAGCTGCAGCGCGTCGTCGGCCCGCAGCGAGTGCCGCTCCAGGAGGGCGCAGGCGAGGTCGATCACCGAATCGTTGACGTTCTGGCGAAGGAAGAACGACTCCAAGTCCTCGCTGAACCGGTCGAGGAGGTCGGAGGCCTCCTCGTCGTCGAGGGCGCCTTCCCGCAGACGGCGCCCCACCGCCGACCACAACTCGGCCTGCGAGACGGAAAGCACCGCGAACTGGTTGGCGTCGCCGCTGTCGGCAAGCTCCAGCATACGCTCGGTACCCGGTTCGGCGACGTAGAGTTTGACCAGCGCGCTCGTGTCCAAGTAGTAGAGCGCCACCGCCTACCGTCTCTCGTCGAGCACCGTCTTCGACAGCGGCTCCCCGCGGATGGGAACGGGACGGAAGCGGGGGCCCGCGGAGTCGTCCTCCCCCAGCACGCCGATGACCTCGGGGTGCGCACGGTTCACGCGGATCGCGGTGACGGGGAAGGCAGGGTTCTTGGGGTTGGGCACCTTGTTGGTCAGGATCACCCCGTCCTCGATGGCGCTCCGGACGGCGCGGTCTCGCAGCGCGCGCGACTCCGCCCAGTCCGGGCACTCCGCCGGCAAGAAGAGGTCGCGGAACCACTTGAGGGCGACGAAGTCGAAGCCCGGCCGGCGCTCGGCGATTTCCAGGGACTCCAGAAGGTCGCGCCGCAGGTCTTCGGGGTCGAGCGGCGGCTCGGCGCTTTCCATCCCCGGCGCATCGTAGTCGCGCGACCACGAGCCAGCGCGAGCGGGGACGGCGAAGCGGATCCTGATTTCGCCGTCTCGGGCGGGTTGCCAACTCTCGATGGCGGCGTCGCCGCGTTTCCGGCGGTTGTCCTGCCAGATCTCCACCTCGATGTTGATGCCCCTGGCCTGCGGAAAGGCGTCGGTAATGGGCCCCAACAGAGATTGCTCAAGGTCGATCTGGGCGTCGCGTAATTCAGACACTGCACCACTCCCATCTACGATATTGAGGTCTATTCTACGCCCTCGGCGGCTGTTGCGACACTACCCGGCCGCGGGCCGGTGTTCGGTGCCGGCGCCGCGGGTGATGGCAAGCGCGTTGGTGGGTTCGGGGACGCGGGCCGTGTGCCAGACACCCCGAGGCACGATGCACGCGTGGCCGGAGGGCAATGGGACGACCCGTTCGCCGCCGTCCTCTTCCAAGACAAGGTCGACGCGGCCCCAGAGGACGAAGACGACCTCGTCGCCGGCGGGGTGGCGCTCCCAGTTCGGCCAGTCCTCCTCCCAATGGAAGGCGGTGACGAGGCGCCCCTCCTGGAGGTCGGCGCGACCGCCGATCTCCGCCCAGAACCGCTCACCGACGGCGACTTCCGACGCGCCCGGGCCATCCTTGAGGTGGACGAAGGTCTTGAACAGGGTGAATGCGCCGTCCGGCATGGTGCTCCTCCTCGGCCTCGGGCTTGCGGCGCCTTCATTTTACGGGGGCCGGCGGCGCGGGATCTCAGAAGACGCATGTAGCGTTATTGAACGCGGTTTGGGATTCGCCTAGACTGTTGCCGCACGGACCTTGACCGACGGAGGGCGTTATGGTCGTAGCGGGGCTGACGCGGCTGGCTGCCATTTTCATGATGCTCGTGGCGTTAGCGGTGGCGGGGCACTTCGTCGCCACGCCCATCTACGACCCCGACGTCGAGGACACCGCACGCACGATCTGGGACCTGCTCAACTACTGCATGATCGCCGCCGGGGTTTTCTCCGTGATTGCAGGGTTCGCGCGGCTCCGCCTCATGCATACCCGGACGGACGTCAAAGAGTTCATCGCTGGAAACGTCACCTTCTACGCGTCGGCGGGCCTGCTGCTGCTGCTGCTCTGGAACTGGGTAAGCCTGAACTGGGGCAATGGCGGGGACGGACAGATGTGGGTGGTCATCGACGTTGGACTGCCTCTCGTGCTGGGGTCGACCGCCGTCTACATGTTTAGGGAAGCCTAGACGGCCACCGCGGGCCGCGGCTGCCGTTCCGGCGCTAGAGGGCTCCCCCGCCTTCGGGGCGGGGCGGAATATTGGGTATGGGGAAGACCGTATATCTCGCCAACCCCTACGGTTTCTCGACCCAGCAGCGGGAGGCCTTACTGCCCCCGCTCACGGCGGCGCTGCAAGCGCTGGGCCTCGAGGTCTGGGAGCCGTTCTCCCGGAACAACGCCCCGGACAACCTCTCGGAGCCGGGGTGGGCCTACCGCGTCGGCCAGGGCGACTTCCGGGACGTGGTCGCCGCGGACGCGATCTTCGCGGTGGTCAACGGCGTGCCGCCGGACGAGGGGGTGATGGTGGAGCTCGGCATGGCGATCGCGCTGGGCAAGCCGACCTTCCTCTTCCGGGACGACTTCCGCCGCGCCACCGACAGCGAGGAGTACCCGCTCAACCTGATGCTGTTCACCGGCCTGCCCGAAGAGGGCTGGCAAGACTTTTACTACACGCGGATCGAAGAGATCGCGTCGCCCCACAAGGCGCTGGCGCGTTGGGCGCAAACATAGCAGGAGGTACGGCTTGAACACAGTCACACGAGTCCTTTCGCATCACCGTCTTCCCAGCATCCTTGCCGCCACAGGGGTGGCGACCATCATCCTCTTCCTGGCCCGCCCGTCCGTGGCGCACGCGACGGGCGTTGGCGAGGAGACAACCTTCGTCTTCAACACCTTCTCGTTCCTCATCTGGGGGGCCTTGGTGATGTGGATGTGCGCCGGCTTCACCATGCTGGAGTCGGGGTCGGTGCGCACCAAGAACGCGTCGATGATCTGCATGAAGAACATCGGCCTCTACTCGATCGCCGGGCTCGCCTACTTCTTCATCGGCTACAACCTGATGTACGTCGAAGTCGGCGACGTGATCGGCTCGTTCACGTTCCTCTACGGCCCGACGGCGGAGGAGGTCGCGCTGGTGGGAGGCGACGCCGACGCAGCCGCGGTCCTCGAAGGAAGCAGCTACGCCACGATGTCGGACTGGTTCTTCCAAATGGTCTTCGTGGCCACGGCGGCCTCCATCGTCTCCGGCGCCCTCGCCGAACGGGTGAAGATGTGGTCCTTCTTCCTCTTCGTGCTGGTGCTCACCGCGATCATCTACCCCATCGTGGGCGCCTGGACGTGGGGCGGCGGCTGGCTGGCCCAGGAAGGGTTCCAGGACTTCGCCGGCTCCACCATCGTCCACAGCGTCGGCGGTTGGGCGGCGCTCGCGGGCATCCTGGTCGTGGGACCCAGACTCGGCAAGTTCCGCCGCGACGGCACCCCGAGGCCCACGCCGCCCTCGAACATCCTGGTGGTGACGCTCGGCGTCTTCATCCTCTGGTTCGGCTGGTTCGGCTTCAACGGCGGGTCGCAGCTCGCCTTGGGAAGCGCGGCAGACGCGGTGGCGATGAGCCATGTGCTGGCGAACACGAACCTGGCCGCGGCGGCCGGCGTCATGACCGCCCTGATCGTGTCGCGCTACATCCTGGGACGGATGGACCTCTTCGCCGGCCTGAACGGGGCGATCGCGGGGCTTGTCTCGATCACGGCCGGCCCCACGTTCGTCGACCACTACTGGGCGGTCGTCATCGGCGCCATTGGCGGACTCATCTGCACCCTGGGCATCAAGCTCTTCGAGAAACTGCGGCTGGACGACGTGGTCGGCGCGGTGCCCGCCCACCTGTTCGCCGGCATCTGGGGAACGCTGGCGGCCTGCATCGCCACAGGCGCCGACTTCGGGGTGCAACTCCTCGGCATCGTCACCATTGGCGCCTTCGTCTTCGCGGTCTCCTGGGTGCTGTGGCGGGCGCTGGACATGACGGTCAGCGTCCGGGTGCCGCCCCAGGTCGAACGCCTGGGCCAAGACTCCGCCGAATTGGGCATCGAAGCCTATCCTGAGTTCGTGCTCATGCCTGAGGCGATGGACGAAGACGACGAGGAGGAGGGCTGACCTCTAGCGCACGGCGCAGCGGGACGCGCACCGGTGGTAGACTGCGCGCCATGATCCGTCCTGAGGAGATACGATGAGCTCCGCTCAGACAGTGCTTTGCGTCCTCTACCCCGATCCGGAGACGGGGTTTCCTCCGGCCTACGTCAGGGAGAGTCTCCCTCACCTCACCCGGTATCCCGATGGCCAGACGTTGCCGTCGCCCGGTTCAGTAGACTTCACGCCGGGCCATCTCTTAGGGTCGGTGTCGGGTGGGCTCGGACTGGAGCGGTTCGTAGGCGAACGGGGAAACCGGTTCATTGCAACGTCGGACAAAGACGGGCCCGATTCGGTTTTCGAGCGGGAGCTGCCCGATGCGGACGTGGTTATCTCCCAGCCCTTTTGGCCCGCGTACCTTACGGCGGAACGGATAGCGAAGGCGCCAAAGCTCAAGCTGGCCGTCACCGCGGGCATTGGGTCGGACCACGTCGACCTCAGGGCAGCCGGCGATAGGAACATCACCGTATGCGAAGTGACCTGGTGCAACAGCGTCAGCGTCGCGGAGCACGCGGTGATGCAGACCCTGGCGCTGGTGCGGGACTATCTCCCCCAGTACGGGTGGATAGTGAAGGGCGGCTGGAACATCGCCGACGCCGTTTCCAGGTCCTACGACATCGAAGGGATGGACGTGGGTGTGGTCGCAGCCGGCAGGATTGGGCTAGCCTTCCTGAAGCGGATGAAGCCCTTCGACGTCACGCTCCACTACACGGACAAACACCGGCTTGCCGCTGAAGTCGAGGAAGAGCTGGGCCTGACGTTCCATGAGTCCGTCGAATCGCTGGTCGGCGTGTGCGACGTGGTCAGCCTTCATTGTCCGCTTCATCCGGAGACGGAGCATCTGTTCGACGATGCGCTGATCGGCAAGATGAAGCGGGGGTCGTACATCGTCAACACCGCCCGGGGGAAGATCTGCGACCGGGACGCCATCGTGCGGGCACTGGAAAGCGGCCAGTTGGCAGGATATGCGGGCGACGTTTGGTTCCCGCAGCCGCCCCCCGGGGACCATCCCTGGAGAGCCATGGCGAACCACGGCATGACCCCCCACACGTCAGGCACGTCGCTCTCCGCCCAAGCCCGTTACGCCGCGGGAGTCCGCGAGATACTGGAGTGCTGGTGGGACGGGCGGCCGATTCGGGACGAATACCTCATCGTGCAGGGAGGCGGCCTCGCGGGAACGGGAGCGCATTCCTACACGCTAAAAGGCTAGCGCGGCGTTACCTCAGAACGGAGGGCCGCACCGCTACGACGCGGACTTCCTGAAGTGCGGGATGATGCGCTCGGCAAGGATCTCGACGACGCGGTAGGCGTGGTACGCCTCCATGCCGGGCCACCAGATGCGGAAGAGGAAGTAGTCGATACCGAGCCGGTCGCGGTGCAGCTCGATCTGATGGATGACGTCGTCGACGCTGCCGACGATGAAGCGCCCGTCGGCGGATAGCTCCTCGAAGGGGATGCG
Source organism: Dehalococcoidia bacterium (assembly GCA_965207995.1). Taxonomy (GTDB): domain Bacteria; phylum Chloroflexota; class Dehalococcoidia; order SHYB01; family SHYB01; genus DAOUKH01. Next base: position 1,200,547 of record OZ242299.1, read on the forward strand.
GAAACTCTCCTCGCCGGGGAGCACCTTGTCCTGCCCCCAATCGGCGTAGCGCTGGTACTTCCCTGCGAGGTAGGGCTGCGCGATCCGGATCGCCTCTTCCCGCGTCTCCGCTACGTGCATTTCCTTGAGAATGGGGCGCGTGTCGGGGAGCGGCGTGCCCGCCTTGGCCGCGGCGTCTTCGTAGAGCTTGGCCTGGTTCTCCAGCGTCGGCAGGGCGGCATGGGGATTGACGAACCAGGGGAAGCCCTGCGCGCCGATGCGCTCGGTGGCGCCGTCGCTGTTGGTGGCCACCCAAATAGGGGGGTGCGGCTTCTGGATGGGCCGGATTGTGCACGTCGCATTGGTGAGATTGAAAAAACGGCCCTGGAAGGTGACGCTGTCTTCCGTCCACAAGCGCCGGATCAGGTCGAGGCCCTCGTACATTCGCGGCACCCGGTTCTTCACCTCGACGTTGAACGCCTGATACTCGACGTCGCGGTAGCCCAGGCCGATGCCGAAGACGGCCCGGCCCTCGGTGATGACGTCCAGGGAGGCAACGTTCTCGGCGACCTCGACGGGGTTCAGGATCGCGAGGAGCACGATGGACAGGATGACGTCCATGTCGCCGGAGTCGGCGGCCAGGCGGGCCAGCAGAGGCAGGTGCTGCAGGTTCTGATAGGGAGGCGAGAGGTAGTGGTGGCCGGCGCAGATGCCGTCCAGACCGGCGTCGCGCGCGATGCGCGTCAGTTCTACCGTCTCGCGGAACCGCTTGACCGGCGAGTCGGTCGAAGGGTGCTGGGGCATGACCATGATGCCGAACCGCATAAATGTCCTCCGTGTCGGCCCTAGTTTACAGGTTAGGTGGGGTCAACCGGCGCCGCTCTTCGCGCCGCGGAAGCGCGGAATGACGTGCTCGCCGAAGAGCCGCAGGCTCTTGAGGGAAAGCTCGAACGGCGTGCCCGACCAGTGCATGCGCAGGATGATGGGGCCGAGCCCCAGGGCCTCCCAGCGGGCAAGCTCGGCGGCGCAATCGTCGGGGCCGCCGATGATGAACCGTCCTTCGATCAGCTTGGCGATCTCCCGCCGGAAGTCCTCGGTGGGGCTGATCGTCTTGTCCTGGCCCCAGTCGGCGTAGGCGGCGTACTTGGCGGCCACGTAGGGCGCCGCCTCCACGAGAGCCTGCTCGGTAGTCTCCCCGCAGTACAGCTCGCGCATGACGGGTAAGAGCACGTCGGCGGGGTGTCCCGCCTCCCGCGCGGCCTTGCGGTATAAGGCGACCTGGCGGGCGATGGTGTCGTAGTCGGCATGGGGGTTGACGAACCAGGGGAGGCCGAGCCGGGCGGCGCGCTCGACGGCGACGTCGGCGTTGGCGGCCATCCACAGCGGGGGGTGAGGCTTCTGGAGGGGCTTCGTCGTGGCGCGGACGCCCTCGAGCCGGACGTGCCGGCCCTCGAACGTCACCGCCTCCTCCGTCCAAAGCCGGCGCACGGCGTCCAGGCATTCAAGGGTGCGCGCGACCTTGGTCTTGGGGTCGATGCCGAAGGCGGCGAACTCCTGTTCGCGGTAGCCGGGCCCGGCGCAGACGGTGAGGCGGCCGCCGGAAAGGATGTCCAGCGTCGCCAGTTGCTCGGCCAACTCAATGGGGCGGTGCAACGAGAACAGGATGGTGGCGCAGAGGCGGGCCGATTTCGTCTCGCCGGCCAGGCGGGCGAGCGTGGGAATCGGCTGGAGGGCCTGGTAGGGATCGGCGGCGTAGTGGTGGCCGATGCTGAGGTGCTCGTAGCCAAGCTCCTCGGCTTCGCGGGCCCAGCGCAGAATATTGGGAACGCGGGCCCCGAGGTCCTCACCGACGGGCGCCTGATTCGACCAGACCCAGACTCCGAATTCCACGTTCTCAACCAGCCCTTCGTCTACCGCAGATGCGGGACCACCCGCTCGGCGACCAGCCGCAGTCCCTTGAGGGAGAGTTCGAGCGGCATGCCGGCCCACGTCATGCGGAGATTGATGAGCCCCACGCCCAACTCCTTCCAGGGCCGCAACTGCTCGACGCAGTCCTCGGGGCTGCCCACCGTGAAGCGGTCACGGAGGAGGTCGCGGAAGTCCTGGTTGAAGTCCTCGTCGCCGGGGAGGGCCTTGTCCTGGCCCCAACCGGCGTAGGTCTGGTACTTGAGGCCGAGGTAGGGCTTCGCCTCTTCAAAGGCTCGTTCCGTCGTCTCGGCGCAGTAGAGCTCGCGGTTCATGGGAAGGTCGATGTCCCAGGGCTGCCCGGCCTCCCGCGCCGTCTCCCGGTAGAGTGCCACCTGGCGGGCGATGGTTTCGAAGTTCGCGTGCGGGTTGACGTGCCACGGGAACCCAAGACGGGCCGCCCGGCGGACGGCCCCGTCGCCGTTGGCGGCGATCCAGAGAGGAACATGCGGCTTCTGGACGGGCTTCGTGGGGACGCGGACGCCGTCGAGATGGACGTGGCGGCCGTGCATGGTTACCGCATCCTCCGTCCATAGCCGCCGCACCGCCTCCAGGCACTCCATCGTCGCGGATACGCGCGTCTTGGGGTCGACGCCGAAGGCCGCGTACTCCTCGTCGCGGTAGCCGATGGCGGCGCCGACGGTCAGCCGTCCACCGGTGATGACGTCGAGGGTGGCGAGGTGCTCGGCAAGCTCGACGGGATTGTGGAGACAGAACAGGATCGTGGTGTGGAGTCGCATCGTCCCCGTCTCGCCTGCTAGGCGTGCGAGCAGCGGGACGGGCTGGAAGGTCTGATAGGGGTGGGCGACGTAGTGCTGGCCGATGCTGACGTACTCGAAGCCCAGGTCCCGCGCCTCGCGGACGAAGGCCAGCACGTCGGCGAGCCGCCTTTGCATGTCGTCGCCCTCGCGGACCTGGACCATCGAAGAGATCGAGACGCCGAACTTCATGGAGCCTTCCTTCCGCAGACTCGTGCATCTCGTAGGCGGAAAGGAGGAGAAGCGCCCTTCGGGCGCTCGCGCACCTGCCGGCGCGCGCCCTCTCTCAGTCTCCCCCAAGGGGGGAGAGGCCAGAGGGGTGCTTTGCGTCCGACCGGCGCCGTCTGCGAGAATGGCGCCCGGTCAATCTGTGGTGGTGTCATGAGCAAGCTTCGTCTAACGCTGGCGTGCTGGGACTATGATCGCACGCGCCCGGTCCTCGACGGGACGGTCCCGGTTGAGGGCGTGGACCTCGCCGGGACGGTGATGGAGCCGGCCGAGCTCTTCGCGAGGATGTGGAAGACCCGGGATTTCGACGTCAGCGAGATGTCGCTGTCGGACTACACCATCATGACCGGGAGGGGCCAGTCGCCCTTCATCGCGGTCCCGATCTTTCCGTCCCGCATGTTTCGCCACTCCTGCATCTACGTCAACACGAAGGCCGGAATCGCCCGGCCCGAAGACCTTGCCGGCAAGCGGATCGCCTCGCCGAACTACCAGATGACGGCGGCGGTGTGGGCGCGGGCGATGTTGCACCACGACTATGGCGTCCTCCCGGAGTCCGTCGAGTGGTTTTGGGGAGGGCAGGAAGCGCCCGGCGGGAGCGCGCGGATCGCGCTCGACCTGCCGTCCGAGTTCAGCGTCTCGCCGATACCGGAAGGCAAGACGCTTTCGGGCATACTCGACGCGGGGGAGCTGGACGCACTCATTACGCCGAACTTTCCCTCGCCTTTCCTGTCGGGCTCTCCGAACGTGGCCCGGCTTTTCCCCGAGTCCCGCCCCGTCGAAGAGGACTACTTCCGGCGCACCGGCCTCTTTCCCATCATGCACACGGTCGTACTCCAGCGGGAGGTCTACGAGGCCAACCCGTGGGTTGCGTCCAGTCTCTTCGAGGCGTTCACCGAGGCGAAGCGGCTGGCCTACCGGGAGCTGTACGAGACCGACGCGCTGAAGATCACGCTGCCGTGGGTGGTCTCCGAGGTGGAGGCGATGCGCACGCTTATGGGTGAGGACTTCTGGGCGTACGGGGTCGAGGCGAACCGGGGGCACCTCGAGACGTTCGGGGGCTATCTGGTTGAGCAAGGGCTTCTGCGGACGCCGCCGTCGGTGGACGACCTGTTCGCGCGCAACGTGCTCGACACGTAGAACGTCCCTTATCAAGGGCCGGTGACTCAGGCGCGAGCGCCGAACGCGCTGAGGAAGGCGATGATAGCCTCGGAGGTCGCCTCCGGCTGCTCGTAGCCGTAGAAGTGGCCGCAGTTGGTGATGATCTTCATCAGCGAGCCGGGCACCGCCTTGTTGAGGTCCTCCGACTGCTCGACCGGGGTGCGCCCATCGTGCTCGCCGACGATGAACAGCGTGGGGCAGGAGATCTCGCCGAGGCGCCCGCCGATCTTGGGGCGGTTCTCGTTGGCGATGATCATCTCCAGGTAGGACTGCGGGTTGTTCCTCAGGTGCTCGTGCCGGATGCTCTCGACGGCGTGGGGGTTGTGCTCGACGCTGTGGGGGCTGAAGGCCTTCTTGGTGAACTCGAAGGTCTCGGCGACGATCTCCTCCGGCTGCGCCCCCCGCTCGATCAGCTCCCGCCTCCGGTCGAAGCCGGAGCGGTCGGTGCGCTCGAGGCGCGGGCTGCTCGTGCCGATGCAGACGAGGTGGGTGACGCGCTCGGGGTACTTCAGGGTGAAGTCGAGGGCGATCCCCCCGCCGAGCGACCAGCCGCCGAGGGCGACCTTGTCCAAGCCGAAGGCGTCGAGGATGGCGGCGAGGTCTTCCCGCCAAAGGTCGTGGGAGAGCTTGGTGTCCGCCGGGCGCTCCGTCTCCCCGAAGCCGCGGTGGTCGTAGACGTAGACGCGGAAGTGCTTGGAGAGGATGGGGACCATCTCCTCGTAGCTCTGGGCGCGGGAGCCGCCGCCGTGCAGGAGCACGAGGGGGTAGCCCTCGCCCTGGACGTCGTAGTGCACGTTGAGGTCGCCTACCTGCTTGAACATGGCAGCCCTTTCCAAAGAGTAAGGCCCCGGCGCCCCGGGGTCTCCGGCGCGCCAGGGCCAACTCTCTACGAGACCGACAGCGGTCTCGTTATCGTTTCGACCTAACCTTTACCTTCGTACTCCGCGTAGATCTCCTCAATCGCCGCCTGCGCGAACTCGTTGAGGAAGATGTCGTACACGTCGATGGACGCCGGGTCGAGCTCATCGCTGATGAGGCCGGCCTGCTGCGCCAGCGGGATGTACTCCTCGATGTCCGCCGGGTTGATGAGCCCGTCGAGGCTCCGCGCCGGCCGGTTCGTGGTGACGGTGTTGATGCCGACCTCACGGTCCGTCGCCGCGATCTCCGGGATGTTCTCGCGGCCGAAGTCGACCGACCACGCCGGGTAGGTGACGTAGTAGGTCAGCGTCTTGACGAGCATCTTCGCGAAGCCCTTGGCCAGATCGGGGTTCGCGTCCACCCAGCTCCGCTTGGCCAGGTAGACATCACCCTGATACAGGTCTGCAGGCAGCACGGTCAGGTTGTCCCAGAGCTCGGTGTCGGGCCGGAAGACCGTCTGGTTCGGCCCGAGCCAGGAGCCGACGGCGTCGACCGTCTTGGCCTTCAGCGCCTCGACATAGGCGCCGATGCCGCCCAGGCTCACGTATTCAACGCTGTTGGGATCGACGCCGTTGGCGAAGAGCATCAGGTCCGTGGAGAACTTGGTGGCGCTCCCGGGGCCGAGGATGCCGAACTTCTTGCCTTCGAGGTCGGTCCAGTCGTTGATGCCCGCGTCCTTACGCCCGAGGGCGAAGAAGACGGGGAAGACCTTGGTGGGCGGATGCAGCTTGCGGATGGAGACGAGGTCTTCACCCTGCGCCACCGCGTTCAGGAGCGAGTCGGGCACGCCGCCGCCGATGTCGACCGCGCCGCCGACGACCAGCGCGGTGACCGCGCCGCCGCCCGTTGCCCGTTCGATCTCGAGGTTGAAGCCAAACTCGTTGTCCCAGTTCTTAGCCTTGGCGATGTCGAACCACATGTTGCCCACGCTCGGCGGTGTCGGCAGTCCGAGTTTGATCGTCGGGAGGCCGTCCACCTCTTCGGAGGAGGCATAGAGGCGGGTGATCGCCTCTTCGGCGTACTTGTTGAGGAAGATGTCGTACACGTCGATGGACGCCGGGTCGAGCTCATCGGTGATGAGGCCGGCCTGCTGCGCCAGCGGGATGTACTCCTCAATGTCCGCCGGGTTGATGAGCCCGTCGAGGCTCCGCGCCGGCCGGTTCGTCCGGACCGTGTTGATGCCGACCTCACGGTCGGTCGCCGCGATCTCCGGAATGTTCTCTCGACCGTAGTCGACCGACAGCTCGGGGTAGGTGACGTAGTACGTCAGAACCTTCGCGACCATCATGTTGAACCCGATGACCGCTTCCTCGTTGGCTTCGACCCAGCTCCGCTTGGCCAGGTAGACGTCGCCCTGGTAGAGGTCGGCGGGCAGCACCGTGAGGTTGTTCCAGAGCTCGGTGTCGGGCCTGAAGACGGTCTGGTTGGGGCCGAGCCAGGAGCCGACGGCGTCCACCGTCTTGGCCTTGAGCGCCTCGACATAGGCGCCGATGCCGCCCAGGCTCACGTACTCGACACTGCTGGGATCGACGCCGTTGGCGAAGAGCATCAGGTCCGTGGAGAACTTGGTGGCGCTGCCAGGACCAAGGATGCCGAACTTCTTGCCTTCCAGGTCGGCCCAAGAGTTGATGCCCGCGTCCTTGCGCCCAAGGGCGAAGAAGACGGGGAAGACCTTGGTGGGCGGATGCAGCTTGCGGATGGAGACGAGGTCTTCACCCTGCGCCACCGCGTTCAGGAGCGAATCGGGCACGCCGCCGCCGATGTCGACAGCGCCGCCGACGACCAGCGCGGTGACCGCGCCGCCGCCCGTCGCCCGTTCGATCTGCAAGTCGATGCCGAACTCGTGGTCCCAGCCCTTGGCCTTGGCCAGGTCGAACCACATGTTGCCCACGCTGGGCGGCGTCGGGAGTCCGAGCCTGACCGTCGTCAGCTCCTTCTCCATCATCGCCTCGGTCGGCTCCGGCGCCTCGGTCGGAACCGGCGTGTCGGTGGGCGCCGGCGCGTCAGTCGGCGCCGGTGCGTCAGTCGGCGCAGCGGTGGGGGCCGCCGTCGGTTCCGGCGCTCGGGTCGGGACGGCCGTTGGGTCGTCTCCACCACAAGCAACGGCGACGAGCGCGACGACGACCATCAAAGCGATAACCGTCGCAAACCGCTGCCATATGTTCTTTCTCTTCATTCGAACTCCTTTCAACTCTCCTCACCTCGCTTCGCTTCCGTTATGCCTCCGTCACAAGGAAAGCCCCGTGAGTCTCCGCACCGCGAAGGACCTCACGAGGGCGTCACATGCCGCTAGTTAGAAGGCGCCTGCAGATTGAACCACCGAAGCACAAGAAAATCAATCACCACCGCCAGGGAGTAGTAGGCCAACCCCACGACGGTGATGCCCAAGATCGCGGCGTAGACCAGCGGGCTATCGTTCTCCGCGTAGGCCACGACGATCACCGACCCCAGGCCGATACGGCCGGCGACAAGCTCCGCGACGACGACGGACACCGTCGCGAAGACGACGCCGATGCGGATGCCGGTGAGCACATAGGGGAGCGCCGTAATCAGGCGAAGCTTGTAGAAGATCTTCAACGGATGCGCGCCGAGACCCCGAAACAGCCGCAGGCTATCAGGATCCGCGCGCTGCACCCCCACGATGGTGTTCTCCAGCAGGGGGAAGAACGAGGACATCGCGGCGAGCGCCACTTTGGGCATGACGCCGGTGCCGAGGAGGAGCAGCAGTATGGGCGCGAGGCCGACCTTGGGAACGGACTGGTAGACGACGAGGAAGGGATGGAGCACACCCTCCGACGTCCGCGATTGGCCGAGGAGGGACCCCAAAGATATCCCGAAGAAGGCGCCGACCCCAAAGCCATAGGCGATTGCGATGATGGTGTCGACGGTCGCGCCCCGGATGAGGATCCACCCTCGCTCCAGCCCCTCCCAGGTCTCGAGGGGACTGGGGAGGAGCGTTGGGTTGTACCTGCGGGAGAGCAGCTCCCACGCCCCGATGAACAAGATCAAGACGGCGACCCGCGCCAAATTGTGGAGGATCCGCTCCCGGCGCGCCTTGGCGGTGAGCTTGGCAGCCTCGACGGCGGCAAGCTCCTCGGCGGTAACCTCGGCAATTGCGGCGTCGTCGTACGTCTCGGTAGCCATGGTCTACCCGGCGCCCGCTACTCTTCCGCCTGCAAGTTGTACTTCTCCAGCACCTTCCGCTCCACGTACAGCGCGGAGACGTAGACGGTAAAGGCCAGCAGCGTCAGCACGACCATCGTGGCGTACATGAGCTTGCCATTCAGTAGTCCGAGGTTGATGGCTAGGAGCGCCCCAAGCCCCTCGTTACCCGCGAAGTACTCGGCGACGATGGTGCCGAGCGTGGCAAGGACGGCCGCGATGCGAATTCCGGCAAAGACAAGGGGGAGGGAGCTGTAGAGCCGGAGCTTGAGGAAGATCTTCCACCGGCTCGCCCCCAACGACTGGAAGAGGCGCAAGCTGTCGGGATCGACCCGCAGCAGGCCGGTGATGGTGTTTTCCAAGAGCGGGAAGAAGGCGATGAGCGACGAGACGGCGATCTTGGGCAGGAGGCCGGGACCCAAGAGGATGATCAGTATGGGTACCAGCACCACCTTGGGGACGGCCTGCGATATCACGAGATAGGGGCGGGCGATGACTTCGGCCCATCGCGACTGGGCGACCAGCGAACCGATGCCGATGCCCAAGAGAAGGGCCGTTCCAAAGCCGAGCCCCATGACGGTCACGGTAGCGGGCACGTGCTCCAAGATCAGCTCCCATCCCTTGGTGAAGCCTTGCCAGGCTTCGACCGGGGTTGGGACGATGACGGCCGAATAGAACGAGGCGAGGAGGAACCATCCCCCGATGATCAGACCGACCATGAACAGGCGGCCGATGAAATTGATCGCGAATTGGCGCCGGCCGTCCACGCGCTCGGCCTGCACTTCCACATCGTAGAAGTGCCGGAAGAGCTCGTCGTCCGATCCGCGCAGGCGCTGGGGCTGGGTGCTCACGCCTCCTCGTCCTCCCCTTGCTCCACGAGGAGCTCACGGAGGTGGCGCGTAATCTCGACGAACATGTCCGAATAGAGCACGTCGGGCGTCCGGGGATGGGGGATGGGCACTTCGACGATCTCTTGGATCGTCCCCGGCCGCGCGCTCATCACGACGACACGGTTGGAGAGGAAGGCGGCCTCTTGCAGATCGTGGGTCACGAAGAGCACGGTCTTGGGAGTGGCCTCCCAGATGCGCATGAGCTCGACGTTCATCGACTCGCGGGTCTGCGCGTCGAGCGCGCCGAAGGGCTCGTCCATCAGGAGGACCGAGGGGTCATGGACCAGGGCACGGGCGATCGCGGCGCGCTGCTGCATGCCGCCGGAGAGCTGGTTGGGGTACTGGGACTCGAAGCCTTCGAGCTCGACGAGGCGCAGGAGCTCGCGGGCGCGTTCTTCATAGTCGCGGCGCGGAAGGCCGAACATTTCAATCGGCAGGAGCACGTTGTCCAGCGTGCTGCGCCAGCGCAGGAGGGCGCTGGTCTGGAAGACGAGCCCGATGTCCTGGCTCCCGGGTTTCGTCACTTCCTCATCGTTGATCCAAATCTGGCCGTGACTGACCGGAAGCAGTCCCGCGATGCAGTGCAAGAGGGTGGACTTGCCGCAGCCGCTCTTGCCCACGATGCTGACGAACTCGCGCTCCTTAACCTCGAGGTCTATCGACTTCAGGGCATAGACGGAGCGGTCGCCGGCCAAGTAGAACTTGTGGACGTCGGAGCACTTGATGACGTCGGCTCCGAGGGCGCCGTTGGCCGCGGAGGTGTCTTGCGCGTTGTTGCCTTGTGATGTCATAGCAGCCTACGAAGACTCGGCGACCCGGCGCGCAGTCCACTCGGCCACCTTCGTCGGGTCGGGCGGCTGCTTGACGCAGCCGTAGGCGCCGCCGAGGCGCTGGTGGTCCCTGGCCTTTTTCGCGAGGTGCCGGCGGTAGTAGATCACGGCGAGGTCGAGGATGCCAAGTTTCTGGGGGATGAAGGGGTTGATCGCGTCCTTGTGGAAGATCGGGAAGTCCTCGTTCTCGTTGATGGAGATGACGCCGTAGCCACGGCGGTAGCCGTAGTACCAGACGTCCTGCCAGAGCTGACGGACCGCGTTGCCGGGCTTGGGCGCGATGGTGAAGGTCCACATCCGCGTCTCCCACTCGCTGACGGGAACGCCCCAGCGCATGTGGTTCGCGCCGCCGAGGGGCACGCGCACGATCGAGGGGAGCTGGACGTTGTGGTGGCTCCCGAACCGGCCGCCGACCGGGGGCGCCTTGCCCAGCTTCCGCCACCAGTTGTGCTGCGGCCACTTGCCGATCTTGGGGTATTCCTTCTGGCCGTACTCGATGTTCTGCTGCGTGGTGGTGATGAAGTTATCGCCCTTGTCGACGATGCGCACGCCGTTGGTGACGACCGGCTTCGGACGGAAGAAGGGCTGCCGGAAGTTGATGAGGTTCCAGAACTTGGTGGACCGGTGCAGGTAGAACTCGTGGTAGTCGATGCCCTGCCAGATCGGCTCCGTCCAGTTGGTGTCCCAGACCTTCACCCGGCTGTACCTGGTGACGTTCAGGGAGTCGTCGTTGAACTCCCAGGGAAGGTCTTCGTCCAGCGGTACCGGCGTGGTCTCGCCCATCCAGACGAAGACGACGCCGTGGCGCTCTTCGGTGGGGTACTTGCGGGCGCGCATCTTCGAGGCCAGGGGCGATTCGACGCTCTCGATGAGCCCGGCGACGCACTGGCCGTTCTCGTCGAAGACATAGCCGTGGTAGGGGCAGGTGATCGTGCCCTTGAAGTCGCAGACGCCGAGGGAGAAGCGCGCGCCCCGGTGGGGGCACCAGTCGGAGAGGGCGACGACCTTGCCGTCCTTGCCGCGGAAGAAGACGATGTCATCTTCGAGCATCTTGGCCTTGACGGGCTTCTTGTGCCCGACCTTCTTGGCCCAGACGCCGGGGTACCAATACTCGCGGAAGCCGACCTTGGGAATGTAGTCGAAGGGGCCTATCTGGGACGACCCGTAGGCCTCGTCCCGCGTTTCTCGCACGTCCGGGCTTACCGTTTCTCTTTCCGGCGCTACGCCAACCATCGCTGCCCTCCCGCCCGGCGCGTCCGGACCGCCGGGCTCCTCATGCCGCTCACTTCAGCGGGACCCGTCCGCCGTCGCCGTCATGAAGCATTTCGATGAATTGAATATATACGTTGTGATGAAGTCGTGGATCTTCGGCTCATAGCCGAGCTCGTGCAGGGCGCCCCCCACGCAGATCCAGTTGAGGAACTCGTGCTGCCCGGCATCCTCGATGGCGTCCATGGAGAGCTCGGCCCACTTGTGGACTTGGCCGTCGCGCAGCTCTTCGTAGCGCGCGGTGTCGGCTTCGACGTCGGGATAGAGGATGTGGTGCTTGGGAACCAGGAAGGCGTGCGACCAGCTGGAGGAGCCCATAAGCACCGCGCGGTACTTGCTGTCCTTGAAGGCGCGGGCCGTCGCCGCCCCGACGTCGAAGCAGAGCTTGGCCGAGGGGGCCGGCGGGTCGGACTCGGCGTCTTCGTCGGCCTGCAGCGGGCTTCCTCCCTTGTTCTTGACGAAGGCGCTGCCGTAGCAGTTGACGTGGAAGGGGATCACCGGATAGTCGAAGCCCTTCCGGTCGTAGTCGAGGAAGAGCAGTGTGTTCAGGAAGGCGTGGGGCAGGCCCTGGAAGTGGAGGGTCTTGTAGGCGTAGGGCATGGGGTAGCCCATCTCGAGCAGCCGGGTGGCGAGGAACTTGGCGGCTTCGGGGTGGCCGGCGTGGGTGAAGACGTGGTCCATGTCCTCGCCCCAGACGTTAAAGACCTCGTCGCCGTCGCCCTTGTAGCGGCGCTTGTGATAAGGCTGCGTCTTGTATTCGTCGCAGATGTAGACGCTGAAGGGCGGGACGAGGTCTTCGTGAAAGTTCTCGTACTGGTCGTCGCCCCAGATGAGGACGAAGTCGGGCTGGAAGGCGTCGATCTCGTCGCGGACCTTCCGGAAGCCCTCGACGAGGCGCTCCCGGTGGGCGGCGGCGGAGACCATGGCGTTGGCGCCGTCGGGGCCGTACTCCTGGCGCATCTGGGCGGGCCAGTTGTTCTGGTCCTTCCACTCGGGGGGTACGAGGTCGCTCTTCCAGTGACGCTCCATCTGCGCGGGCATGAAGTCGTCGGTGTAGAGCAAGAGCGGGTAGTGGGTGGTCCCCGCCAGCATGATTTCGCCCATAGGCCTCTTTATCTCCTGCGGTGTAGCCTAGTCGAGCGGCCGCTCCCGGTCAACCAGAAGTGACGGGCGGCGGCATTCGTCGTCACACCCCGGCGATGGCGCTGATTTCGACCAGCAGCTCGGGCTGGACGAGCCGGTCGACTACCAGGAGGGTGTTGGGGGGGTAGTCGCCGTCGGGGTAGATCTCGGCGAAGACCTCGGTGCGGGCCTGCATGAAGGCGGGGATGAAGTCGGACGAGGTGAGGTAGGTGGTGAACTCGACGACGTTCCCGAATCCGGCCCCCTGGCTCTCCAGGATGGCGCCGACGTTGGCGAAGGTCTGCTTGGTCTGGGCCGCCACGTCGCCGGGGCCGACCAGCACGCCGTCGAGGCCGAAGCCGACCTGGCCGGCGACGAAGAGGAGCCCGTCGGCCTTCAGGCGCGCGACGTGGGAGTAGCGGCCGAGGTTCGGCGGGGCCGCGTCGGGGTTGAGGATCTTGCGTTCGAACGCCACGAGTTTGCACCTTCCAGTCGAATGGTTGGAGGCGAAAGGATACCATGAGGACGCCAAACGGCGGATGAAGAGGAGGCGCAGATGGCTCCAAGCACGATTGCCGACGGGATCGCCGAATACACCGGAGGGGTCCGTTTCGAGGCGTTGCCCGAGGACGTGACGGCGCTGATGAAGCGCCATCTGATCGACGGGCTCGGCTGCGCCGCCGCGGGCCTGGACTCGGAGCCGGCGCGCATCGCGCGGTCGCTCGCCGCCGACGCCCGCCCCGCCGGGGCGGGGGCGACGCTGTTCGGCCCCGGCGTGCGCACCACACCTGAAATGGCGGCGTACGCGAACGGCGTGGCGCTGCGCTATCTGGACTTCAACGACACCTACACCAGCAAGGAGTTGGGCCACCCCAGCGACATGTTCGCGCCGCTGCTCGCCGTCGGCGAGGCGGCCAATGCGGACGGCCGGCGCTTCCTCGAGGCCGCGGTGGTGGCGTACGAGGTCTTCTGCCGGCTCGCCGACGGGGTGAACCTCCGGGCGCGCGGGTGGGACTACGTCATCTTGAAGGCAATCGCGACCGCGGCGGCGAGCGCGAAGCTGCTGGGCCTCTCCGCCGAGCAGGCGCGGGAGGCGGTGAGCCTCGCGGCGGCGGCGAACGTCGGGCTCTTCCAGACCCGGCTCGGGGACGTGTCGATGTGGAAGGGGTGCGCCTCGGCGAATGCGGGCCGGAACGGCGTCTTCGCGGCGAGGCTGGCGGGCCTCGGCATGACGGGGCCGGGCCGCGTCTTCGAGGGAGAGGCTGGGTTCTTCCGCGCGGTGAGCGGCGAGCCGTTCGACGTCGACCTCAGCGCCGGCGTCTACCGCTGCCGGGAGACGAGCCTGAAGCGCTTCCCGCTCGGCTACCTCGGCCAGACGCCGCTCGAGGCAGCGCTCGAGGCGCGGAGCCAGATGCCGGCGGGGGCCGGTATCGAATCGGTCCACGTCGAAACGTGCCCGGCGGCGATCGGGATCATGGCAGCCGACGATCAGAAGTGGGACCCCAAGGACCGGGAGACGGCGGACCACAGCATTCCCTACGGGGTCGCCGTCGCGCTGACCTTCGGGGAGGTCGGCGTGGCCCACTTCGACGAGCCAACGCTGAGCGACCCACGAGTCCGCGAGACGCTGCCAAAGGTACGGGTGACCGCCTCCGACGAGGCCGACGCCCTCTGGCCGGAGGCGATGCTGACGGCGCTCACCCTCCGCACGGATGACGGGGCCGAGACGCAGGCCAGGGTGACCTACAACAAAGGACACTGGAAGAACCCGATGAGCGAGGCCGAGCTCGAGGACAAGTTCTGGAGCCTCGCCGGCGGCGTCCTCCCCCAAGCCAACGGCGAAGCCCTCCTCGACGCCGTCCGCCGCCTAGACACGCTCGAATCCGTCGGGCCGATCGTCGAAGCGATGCGCGTCTAGCCGCGTTCCGCCCCGCCCCGCCCTCAGTCCCTCCCAGGGGGAGGGAGGTTTCCGGCCTCTCCCCCTGTGGGGGAGATGAGAGAGAGGGCCGGGGTGGAGCGGGGCGCACCGGCTCAGATCACGTGGGGCGGGTAGTCGGAGGCGAGGTGGCCAGCCCGCGCCAGCGCGTCGATCTCCGGCGGCGAGAGGCCCAGGAGGTCGCGGCAGGCCCAGTCGTTGTGCTCGCCGAGGACCGGCGCGACCGACCGTATGCGGTTGGGCGTCTCCTCCATGCGCCAGATGATGCCCGGGTAGTCGTGCTCACCGCATTCGGGATGTGAGAGCCGCTCGAAGAAGCCGCGGGCGCGGAGGTGGGGGTCGGCGAAGGCCATCGGCTCGTCGTTGAGGACGCCGCAGGGGACGCCGTGCCGCTGCAGCGTCTCCATCACCCACGCGGCCTCGTGCTTTGAGGTCCACTCGTCGACCAGGGCGTCGAGCCGCTCACGGTGCTCGTAGCGGCCCGCCTTGGAGGCGAAGGCAGGGTCGTCCGCCCACGCGGGCCGTCCCAGCGCCTCGACGAAGCCCGACCACTGCTCGTCGGAGCCGACGGCGATGGCGACCCAGCGATGCTCCCCCTTGCAGGGGTAGGTGTTGTGAGGCGCCATGTCATAGAGGTCGTTGCCCTGGGCGCGCGCCACCCGCCCATTCATCTGGTAATCGAGAACCATGTCGCCGAAGAACGGGATGAGGCTCTCCGCCTGGGCGACCTCGACGACGCCCCCCTCGCCGGTGCGGCGGCGCCGGTAGAGGGCCATGAGCGCGGCAGCGGCGCCGGTGGCCCCCGCGACCGCGTCACCGAAGTAGACGTCGTCGCGCTCGGAGGGGTCGGTGTCGGCGTGGCCGCGCACGTAGGTGTGGCCCGCCGTCCCCTCCAGGTGCGCGCCGAGGGAGCGGTAGCCGGCGTAGGGGCCGTCGAGGCCGTAGGCGGGCATCCGCAGCATGACGAGGTCGGGGCGCAGCTTTCTCAGCTCGTCGTAGCCCAAGCCGAGCTTGTCGATGGTGGCGGGCACGTTGTTCTCGAAGACGAGGTCGCTGATGGAAACCAGTTGGCGGAAGAGCCGGGCGCCGTCGGGCTCGTCGAGATTCAGGGTGTAGCTGATCTTGTTGCGCGCGTGGGCGTTGAAGTGGGGCCAGCGGTTCCAGGGCCGGTCGCCGGGCTCCCAGCCGGGATAGGCGACCAGCCAGTTGCGGTTGGCGTCGATGAGCTCCTGGGTAGGCCGGGCGCGGTGCCCGCGGGTGATGGGCTGGAGCCGGCTGACCGGCTCGACGCGGATGACCTCGGCCCCCCAATCGGCGAGCAGGGTCGTGGCGTTCGGCCCGGCGAGCACCACGGTGAGGTCGAGGACGCGGATGCCCTTCAGGGGCAGGTTGTCCGGGCCCAGGTGGGCATGGGGGCGCGGGCGGGGATCGAGGCCGGCCAACTCCGCCGCGACCTCGGCGACGTGCTCGTCCAGCCGAGGCGCCGGACGGCGGGGAACCCGAGGGGCGTCAGGGGACGAGAACGGCCTGCCAGGATACTCCAAGGAGCCGGCGGCGGGATGCTTGATGGAGTCCCAGTAGCGGCGGGCGCGGAAGTGGGGGTCCTTGAGCAGGTCGGCCATAGAGTAGACCGGGCCGGAGATGACCCGCGCGCCCTGGGCGGCGCGCCAGACCTCCACCATGCCGCGGTCCATGAGCCAGCCGGTGAGGATGCCTTCGAGCGCTTCCGTGTTCTCAGGGCGCTGCACCTCGACGGGGTCGCCGAAGCGCGGGTCGTCCTTGAGCTCGGGCATGTCCATCATGTCGTAGATGTCGGCGATCCGGGACGGCGCGACGTAGACGTTGACGTGGCCGTCCTTGCAGGGCCGCACCGGCGACACGGAGACCTCGCCCTGGCGGTTGACGTTCCCGGTGTACTGATGCCCGACGAGCATCGGCGTGCGGCGGTCAGGGCTGCCCGCTTGGGTCTGCATGATGGAGATGTCGACGTGATCGCCGCGGCCGCGGAGCTCGCGGCCCACGACGGCGGCGATGGTCGCCCCGGCGGCGTGGGCGCCGGCGAGCAGTTGGACGACGTTGCTCCCCAGCTTGACGGGGCGGCGGCCCGGAGCACCGGCGCAGTGGTAGGCGCCGCCCAGGGCGTAGTCGACGATCTCGGAGCCCAGGTAGTCGCGGTAGGGCCCGGTCTGGCCGAAGTCGGTGATCGAGGTCATCACCAGCGCGGGGTTGCGGCGCTTCAGCACCTCGTAGGAGAGGCCCAGCGCGGGCAGGACGGAGGGGCGGAAGTTCTCAACGAGCACGTCGGCCGCGGACACCAGCCGGAGGAGGAGGTCGCGGCCTTCCGCCGACTTCAGGTCGACGGCGATGCCGCGCTTGTTGGTGTTGAGGTTGAGGAAGAGGGCGCTGCGTTCCGGGTCGGGCTCGTCGTTGGGGAAGGGGCCGACGCGCCGGGCCACGTCCCCGGTGCGGGGCCGCTCGACCTTGACGACGTCGGCCCCGTAGTCCGCCAGGAGTTTGGTGCAGTAGGGCCCCGCGACGTATTGGGTGAGGTCGACGACGCGGAGCCCGCTGAGCGCGGTCTCGATCATGGTCGGAGTGTACCGGAAAGCGCGGGCGGAGCGGGGCGTTTCTTCCCTCTCCCCCTCAGGGGGAGATTTGAGAGAGGGCCGGGGGTGGAGCGGGGTGGTCTTGCCTCTCCCCCGCTGGGGGAGATTGAGAGAGGGCCGGGGGTGGAGCGGGGTGCGCCAACGTACTTGGAACCGGCTGGTCATGCACTACGCGCCCTCAACCTCCAGGCTTGAGTTCGAGGTTGTGGACGCCGACTTCGTCTCGTAGCTGCTAGCTACGGCGTGGCCGCCCCGGGCCTAGTTACCAAGAGCCGCCCGCGGTTGCCCCGTCGTTGGGCGCGGCGTACAGTGGGGCCTCCGCGCCGAAGGCAACGGGCGCCGCGAAAGGAATCCCCCCTTGGTCACTACGAACTCCTCCGCCCGCTACGACGTCATCGTCGTCGGCGCGGGCAACGCGGCGTTGACCGCCGCGCTGTCGGCTCGCCAGAACGGCGCCAGGGTCTTGGTCTTGGAGAAGGCGCCCGAGTCGGAGCGGGGCGGGAATAGCCGCTTCAGCGGCGGGCTGTTCCGGTTCGCCTACGAGGGCGTGCCCGACCTGCGCCGCGTGCTGCCCAACATCGGGGACGACGAATGGCAGCGCATCGAGGCGCCGCCGTACCACGGCGGGCTGTTTGAAGACGACGTGATGCGGGTAACGCTCGGCCAGGCCGACAAGGGCCTGACGACGACCCTCATCGACGAGTCCCTTCCCACCATCCTCTGGATGACCGAGCTGGGGATGCGGTGGCAGTGGTCCGTGCTCTGGCGCAACGAGGAAGAGGGCAAGCTGCGGTTCAGCCCCGGGGCCGTTCTTGAAGCGAAGGGCAAGGGCGTCGGGTTGGTGGCGCAGCTCTTCTCGATGGTGGACGAGGCCGAGATCCGCGTCGCCTACGGGGCGAAGGTCATCGGCTTCCTTCAGGACGGCGCGGGCGCGGTGACCGGGGTCAGGGTCAAGGCCGGCGGGAGCACGGAGGACGTGCCGGCCGGTGCGGTCGTACTCGCCTCCGGCGGCTTCGAGGCGAATACCGAAATGCGGGCCCGCTATCTGGGCCCCGGCTGGGACCGCGTCAAGGTGCGGGGTACCCGCTTCAACACGGGCGAGACACTCCGGCTGGCGCTTGACATCGGGGCGAAGCCCTACGGCCACTGGCAGGGCTGCCACTCGACCCCCATCGACGCCACCGCCCCCGACGTCGGCGACCTGCGTCTGACCGACCGCACGAACCGCCTCTCGTACCCGTACGGGATCATGGTGAACACGCTCGGCGAGCGGTTCGTCGACGAGGGCGCGGAGATCGGGAGCTACACCTACGCCAAGTACGGGCGCATCATCCTCACGCAGCCAGGGTCGGTGGCGTACCAGATATTCGACGCGAAGACCGTCCACCTCCTGGAGGTGCGCTACGAGACGGGGACGCCCGTCGTCGCCGATACGATCACGGAGGTCGCCCGGCAAATCGGCGTGCCCGAACGGACGCTGGTCTCCACCGTGGAGCGGTACAACGCGGCGGTGCGCCCCGGCGACTTCAACCCCTCGGTGAAGGACGGCGTCGCCACGGAGGGCATCGACCCGCCGAAGTCGAACTGGGCGCTGCCGCTCGACACGCCGCCGTTCACCGTCTATGCGGTCACCGGCGGCATCACGTTCACCTTCGGCGGGCTCCAGATCGACAACCTGGCGCGGGTGATCGACACCGAGGACGTCCCCATCCCCGGCCTCTACGCGACGGGCGAGATCACCGGCGGCTTCTTCTACGAGAACTACCCCGGCGGCACGGGTCTGATGCGGGGAGCGGTCTACGGACGCATCGCCGGCGCTGAAGCCGCCCGGCCGACGGAATAGCCCGGGACGAGATGGCGCGGACCGCCGCCCAAGAACTCGCGGCGTTCGTCGCCGAGACCGGGTACGCCGACCTCCCCTCATCCGTTGCCGGCGCGGCGAAGGTCTATCTGCTGGACAACTTCGCGGCGGGGTTCGCCGGCGGAGGCCGGCCGTGGACGCTGATGGCGGGCGAGATGGCGCGGGAGCAGGGCGCGGACGGCCCGTGCTCCCTCTTCGGCGCGTCGTGGCGGACGTCGGCCTCCGGCGCGGCGTTGGTCAACGGCGTAGCGGTGGGCGGCTTCGAGTGCGACCATCCCCACGTGCCGGCGTCGGCGCACCCGTCGGGGGCGGTCTTTCCCCCCGTTCTCGCGCTGGCAGAGCAGCTGCACCTGGACGGCGCGTCGTTCGCCGCCGCGATGGTCCTGGGCTACGAGGTGGTGTGCCGGGTTGGACTGGCGGCGACGCGGGCCGTCGAGGACGGCCGGGGCTTCCACGGGCCGGGCACCAACGCGGCGTTCGGCGGCGCGGCGGGGGCGGGCAAGGCGCTCGGCCTCGACGCCGAGGGCCTGACGCACGCCCTCGGCATCGCCGGCTCACACGGCGGCGGGCTGCTCGAGTTCGCCGCGGAGGGCGCGATGACCAAGCGCCTGCACGTGGGCCGGGGCGGGCAGCTGGGGCTGGAGAGCGCGCTGCTGGCGGCGCGGGGCTTCACCGGACCGTCTACCGTGCTCGACGGAGAGCACGGCTTCCTCAACGTCTACTCGCCCGCACCGCGGCCCGAGCTCCTCACCCAAGGGCTCGACGACGAGTGGGCCATGCTCGGCATCACGGTCAAGGCGTATCCCTGTCACGTCTCATCGCACGCCGTCGTGGAGGGGGTAAACCGGCTGCGGAGGGAGCAGCCGTTCGACGTCGCAGACGTGGAGGCGGTGCGGGTCACTGGGAATCCTTGGATGATGGAGCCCCGCTTCCTGCAACGGAGTCCCGACACGCTGATGGGCGCGCAGTACAGCCTGCCATTCACCCTGAGCGTGGCGCTGGCGCGCGGGCTGGATGACCCGCGGGCGATGTCGGACGAGGTGTTGGCCGACCCGCGGGTGCGGGCGCTGGCCGGACGCGTGGAGCTTGGCGAGGACGGGTCGCGGTTCAGCAGGACGGGCGGTCCGTCGGCGGAGCTGTCAGTCACGGTGAAGGGGGAGACCCACACGCTGGTGGTGTCGGACTGGAAGGGCGCGCCGGGCAATCCCTGCACCTTCGACGACGCGGCGGAGAAGCTGCGTCGCTATGCGGGTGGAGTTCCCGCAAGCCGCGTCGAGGAGATCGTCGAGCGCGTCGGCGGGATCGAGCGCGAGGCGGACGTGGCGGTGTTGGCGGGGCTGATCGGCGAGTAAGAAGGCGCCCCACCCCCGGCCCTCTCTCAGTCTCCCCCAGAGGGGGAGAGGTTTAAAGTGCTCCCCCTACGGGGGAGGTTAAGGTGATGCCCCACCCCGGCTCTCGCGCGGTGCCTGCCGGCGATGAGGGGGCCCTCCCGTGGGAGACTTTTGAACAACATGCGACCGTGGCCATCCCCTCCCATACCGAGCCGCGGCTCGCCCGCCCCCTCCGGCCTCTCCCCCTCTGGGGGAGATTTGAGAGAGGGCGCGCGCCGCCAGGCGCGCGAGCGCCCGCAGGGCGCTGCTTTTTACTCGCCGCCCCGCAATCAGCCGAGCTTGGGGATGACCTCGGTGGTGAGGCGGCGGACGAGGGTGCTGCGGGAGTCGGCGGGGCCGGTGATGTAGAACATCCAGTGGTTCATGCCGTCGGCGGCGAGCTCTTGGAGGCGGGCGACGATGTCGTCCGGGGTGCCGTAGAGCTTGGGCGACCGCGAGACGAGCCAGTCGTAGATTCCGAGCTTCTTCGCCCGTTCCGCGAGCACCTTGTGGCGGTCGGGGACCTTGTAGACGGCGGCGATGCTGTGCTTGTCGGCGTTCAACTCCGCGACCGCGTCGCGGTACTCCTCGGGGATACCCTTGCCCTCCATCGTGGTCATGGTGAGCCAGCCCATGGGCCAGCCGAGGCTGCGGCTCATCGCCTCCTCGACGGAGTCGCCGAAGACGACGTAGCCGTTCCACCAGATGTCGACCTCGGCGGGGTCGCGGCCGACCTCGGCGCAGCCCTCGGCGATGATGCCCCGGATGTAGCGCACGTCCTCGTCGGAGAAGCCCATGGTGACGATGACGCCATCGGCGGCCTGCGCCGCCATCTTGAGCACCTTCGGGCCGGAGCAGGCGACGTAGATGGGGATGTGGCGGTCGGGGGCCCAGGCGTCCCACTGCTGACGGAAGGTCTTGCCTTCCCAGGTGACCTCCTCGCCGGCGAGGAGTCCCTTGACCGCTTGAATGTAGCCGCGGAGGCGCTCGACGCGGGCGGGCTTGAGTCCGACGCCCCAGATGGAGCTGTCGCCTGTGGCGAGGCCGAGGGCGGCCCGGCCCGGGGCGATGGCGCTCAGCGTCGCCATGCCGGACGCGGTCACCGAGGGATGGCGGGTGATGGGGTTGCTCACGCAGGGCATGATCCGCATCCGGGAGGTGTTGAGCGCGCACAGCGTGAGCGAGGCGTACAGCTCGGGGCTGCGGACCGCCGAGTCGGGAATGCCGAACACGTCGACGCCGCCGTCGTCGCAGGCCTTCCACAGATCGATGGTGTTCTCGATCGGGCCGTCCTGGCCGCCGTTGATGCAGAACTCGAGGCCGCCGTTGCGCATGATGCACCTCCGGCGGGGATGCTAGGGAGGCGCGGGGGTTGGGTCAAGGCGGCGCGCTTCTTGCTAGAATGGGGCCGCCGATTCCCGCTCTTCGCCTAGGAGGACTCTCATGGTCGTAGCCGCAACCGGTGTCACCAACCGACTCGCCGAGCACGCTCTGACGCTGCAGTACGAGGCGCTGCCTCCCGAGGTGGTGCAGCAGACGAAGGGGCTCTTCATGGACTTCCTGGCCGTCGCGCTCGGCGGGCGGCAGGTGGCGGAGTCGTCCGCGCCGATCCTGCAGGGGATGCTCGACCTGGCCGGGGGCGCGAAGGGCAAGAGCACGGTGCTCGGCGCGGCCGAGCGCCATCCCGCGCACTACGCCGCGATGATGAACGCAACGCTGGCGCATAGCATGGACTACGACGACACGCACCGCGTCGCGATCATGCACACCGGCGCGCCGATGTTCGCCACGCTGCTGGCGCTGGGCGAGGAGCACTCGGTGTCGGGCAAGGAGTTCCTGGCGGCCGCGGTGGCGGGCTACGACATCGCGAACAAGATCGGCAAGGCTCACGGGCCCGCGATGCACCGCCGCGGCTTCCATCCCACCGCCACGACGGGCATCTTCGCGTGCACGGCAGCGGGGGCGCGCCTGATGGGCCTCAGCGAGAAGGAGGCGGCGAACGCGATGGGCCTGAACGGCAGCCAGACCGCGGGGTCGCAGCAGTTCCTGGTCGACGGGGCATGGAACAAGCGGCTCCACACCGGGCTGACCGCCCACAACGCCATCCTCAGCCTGGTCATGGCGCGGCACGGCTACTACGGCGGGAGCGGGCCGATCGAAGGGAAGTTCGGCTACTTCAACCTGTATTCGAACGACGAGCTGGACGCGACGGCGGCGCTGGCCGGTCTGGGCAGCGAGTGGGAAGTGATGAACATGGCGGTGAAGCCGTATCCCTGCTGCCGCTACAACCACGCCACCATCGACGCGGTGCGGGACATCGTGCAAGAGCAAGAGCTTGCGCCCGCCGACGTCTCGGCTATCAACATCGAGATGGGGCCGACGGGCTACAATCTCGTCGCGAACCCGCCGGACTATAAGAAGCGGCCCGGCAACATCGTCGAGGGCCAGTTCAGCATCTACTTCGCCGCCGCGGCCAGCGTGCTCGACTCCTACACCTGGGGCAGCTACGGGCTGCTGGGGTCGCCGGAGACGGAGCGGTTGATGGACATGACCACGGTCAGCGTCGACGAGTCTGAAGTTATGATGGGGTCGCGGGTGGAACTGGTGACCGCCGACGGGCGCAGCGTGCGAAGGGCCGTCCCGCTGCCCAAGGGAGAGCCGGAGAACCCCATGGCGTGGAGCGAGATGGAGGCCAAGTTCTCCGAGTGGGCGCAGGGCGTGATCGGCGCCGAGAAGACGGAAGCGGTCTTGGCGTCGATCGCGGGGTTGGAAGGGCTCAGCTCGATCCGCGAGCTCACCGACGACCTGCGGCCGGCCTAGTCCCCGCTGGCGTCGGCAACGATGCGGGCGACCTGCTCGGGCTTCGCCCGCTCAATGGCGGTCAAGGCGACTTCGACTCGCGACGCCACGCCGTCCCAGCGTTCACGCAACTGGGCGCCGATCTCCTCGTAGCGCCCGCTGACGGTGAAGGCGGCGACGACCTCGTCGCTGATGAGGTCGGCCATCTCCTTCCATTTGCCCTCCCGCGACTTGGCGTGAAGGGCGGGGGTGAGGTCGTCCCAGCCATGCACCTTGAGGATGGTCTGGTAGGCGGGGGTGGAGGCGTAGAAGGCGATACGCTCGCGGATGACTTCCTGGCGCTCGCAGACCTCGGCGTCGGTGTCGCCGGCGGCGATGAAGCCGCTGGAGCTGAGCTCGAAGACGTCGAGCGAGCGGCCGGCCGACTCGGCGCCCGCCTGCACGGCGGGCCTTGCGACTTCACGCACGTACTTCGGCGAGGCCAGGGGGTGAAGCAGCAGCCCCTCGCACAGCGATCCGGCCAGCCGGCACATCCCCTTGTTCGCGCCGGCCACGAGGACGGGAACGTGGGGATGGTCGATCGGTCCGGGGTTGAACTGGGGGGTCAGGAGGTTGAGCGAGTAGAAGTCGCCGGTGACGTTCAGCCGTTCGCCGGTCTGGAAGCTGTGCCAGACCGCGCGCACCGCCTCGATGTAGGCCCGCATGCGACCGATGGGGCGGTCCCACGTCGCGCCGAAACGCCGCCGGATGTGGCCGCGCACCTGGGTGCCGAGACCAAGCTCGAACCTGCCGCCGGAGTAGCGCTGAAGCTCCCACCCGAGCTGCGCCATCATGAAGGGGCTCCGGGGAAAGGCAATCGCCACCGACGGCCCGAGATTGATGCGGGCGGTGTGCTCGGCGGCCAGGACGAGGGGCAGGAAGGGGTCGAACCGGTTCTCGGCAGTGAGGAGGACGTGGCCCCCGGCCTGCTCGGCCAGCCGGGCGGCCTCAAGCAGCGGGCTGAGGGGCATGCCCTCGGAGCGAAACGCGACCTTCAAGTCGACCTCCTTGGCAGCGGAATGGCTAGGCGAGGTGCTCGCGGAGGAAGGCGAGCGTCCTGCGCCAGGCGTCGCCCGCCGCGCGTTCGTGGTAGTTCGGTCTGGTGTCGTTGAAGAAGGCATGGGCCGCTCCACGGTAGACCCGCACCTGGTGGGGGAGCTCGGAGCCTCTGAGGCCGCCTCGCACCCGCCGGACGTGTTCGTGGTTGATGATCGGATCGTCGGCGCCGAAGATGCCGAAGATGGGGCACTCGGCGTGCTTGAGCTGCGCGCCGGGGTCGGGCGCGTTGCCGTAGTAGGCGACGGTGGCGTCGACGTTCGCGCCCCGGCAGGGGGCGAGGTAGCAGACCGTTCCTCCAAGGCAATAGCCGACCATAGAGGTCTTGCCGTTGCTGTAGGGCTGCGCCTTAAGGTAGTCGCTGCACGAGATGCACTCGCGCACGGCGCCTTCCATGCTCATCGCGCCGTAGTAGGCGGCGGCGTCCTCGGACGTGTCGGCGATCTTCCCGTGGTAGAGGTCGGGGGCGATGGCGGCGAACCCCTCGGCGGCGAAGCGGTCGGCGACGTCCTTGATGTGCTCGTTGAGCCCCCACCACTCCATGATCACGACGACGCCGGGGTAGGTTCCCTCGGCGCGCGGTCTGGCGAGGTACGCGGGTATCTTGCCGATGCCGTGGGGGACGGCTATGGAGCGTCTGGTCAGCGCGGTGGGCATGCGGCTCCTTCACCCTTCGAGGCTAGGCGAGTATAGCAACAGCGTCCGGCGGGTGGCGTGCCCTCCCTCAGTCCCTCCCAAAGGGAGGGAGGTTTAAGGGGCGCGGGCATGAGGGGCCGCCGGGCGTGCTAGAGTTAGCGCCGAACGCGTTGCGGGGGGATGCGATGAGGGCGAAGGGACTCTTCCACACGGGCATCACGGTGAGCGACCTCGACCGGACGGCGACATTCCTGAAGGAGTGGTTCGGGATGGAGGAGGTGGAGCGGAAGTCGTTCGGCGACAAGCCCAACGCGACGTGGGACAACCCGGTCACGGGCATCAAGCAAACGTGGACCGACGTCTGCTTCCTGAGGCTGGGCGAGGTCACGGTCGAGATCCTGGAGTACCCGTCGCCGCCCGGTCAGCCCCAGTCCTACACCGGGCCCAACGACGTGGGCAACGCGCACCTGGCCTTCTTCGTCGACGACCTCGACGCCTACCATGAGCGGCTGACGGCGGAGGGCTACCGGTTCGCGGGGCCGATCCGCTACAACGTCGACGAGAACGGCAAGCGGCGCGCCGCCATCTTCTTCTGGGACCACGACGGCATCAGCTACGAGCTCGTCTACCGGGAGGCCGGCGGGCCGTAGCCGACGGGCAGGGATTCAGGTACTCTCTGGGAGGACAGACGGGAACAGCAAGGAGGCGGCATGACACAGACGCAATCGGCAACTCCGTATCGCGCCACGGGGACTCCCCGGCGGTTGACGCACCACAACTACTTTGTGGGCGACATCAACAAGACGATGGATTTCTACAACCAAGTCCTCGGGATCGAAGAGACCTTCCGTTTGGAGAACCGACCGGGCGGCTTCATGAGCAACGGCAACACCCATCACGACTTGGGCTTCGTCGAGGTGGGGGAGCACACCCGGGACCGGGGGAAGAGGGCACAGGAGAAGGGCATCATGGAAGTGCCCCTGGAGTGGGGCACGAAGCCGGGCCTCAACCACTTCGCCTATGAGATGTTCAACGAGGCGGAGCTCGTCGCGGCCTACGAGCGGCTCACCGAGCTTGGGGTGACGCCGTGGCTGCTGGAGGACCGACTGGTCACCCGCAGCGTCTACTTCAGCGACCCTGAAGGCAACGGCCTCGAGTACACCGTCGACATGCTGCGCAACTGGCGGGACTACCGGAAGCCTGGCGCCAAGGTCTTCCACCAGGAATATGTCCCGGGCCAGGAGGAGCCGAAGACGGAGTCCTTCATCACGTTCGACCCTGAAATCCGGCGCGTCTCCGACGCGGCGCTCCACGCCAAGCGCGCCTCCCATGCCGTGATCGTGGCGGCGGACTTCGTGCGGCTGCGCCACTTCTACATCGACGTGGTCGGGCTCAGGGAGCTGTTCCATTCGCCGACGGGCGAGTTCTCCGTGCTGCACGGCAAGGACTACCCAAGCTACTCGATGGCGCTCGTCGCGGCGGTCCCCGGCCGTGAGCCAGGCGTGCACCGGATCGCCTTCGAGCTGGCGGACGACAGCGGCTTCGACGGCGCCGAGGAGGCGCTGGCCGCCAAGGGCGTCGACGTGGAGTTCAAGGTCGAGCACCCGAAGAAGCGGGCGGTCTACTTCCGCGACCCCGACAACAATCTCGTGCAGTGCTACCACGAAGCGCCGGACTTCCTCGACGCCCTGCCTTCGATGGACCCCGCCCTGGCCTTGATGCTGCTCTAGGAGAGACCGGGTCAACCTGTCATGTCGTTGCCCTTAGAAGGGATCCGGATCCTCGGGTTTTCCCAGTTCGGCGCGGGGCCGTACGGGTCGCTTCAAATGGCCGACCTTGGGGCCGAGATCATCAAGATCGAGGACCCGACGACGGAGGGCGACGTGGCGCGGCGGGTGCCGCCGTACCTCGAGGACGGGGTGAACGACAGCATCTACTTCCAGTCGTTCAACCGGAACAAGAAGAGCATCACCCTGAACCTCCGCAACCCCCGCGCCAAGGAGGTCGTCGAGCGGCTGGTCAAGGTGTCGCACGGGGTCTACTCGAACTTCCGTGGCGACCTGCCGACGCGGCTGGGGCTCACCTACGACGACCTGAAACACGCCAACCCGGCGATCGTCTGCTGCCACCTGAGCGGCTACGGGATGAACAATCCCCGCTCGGCGGACCCCGCCTACGACTACCTGGTGCAGGGTGAGGTCGGGGCGATGGCGATCACCGGCGAGCCGGGCGGCCCGCCAGTGCGGTCGGGCATCCCCATCGTCGACCTGGCGGGCGCGATCGCCTCCGCCTACGGGATGGCCGCGGGCATCATCAAGGCGCTACGGACGGGTGAGGGCTGCGACATCGACGTCTCCCTGTACGACACGATGGCGTCGATGATGAGCTACATGAGCGCCTGGCACCTGACCCGCGGTTTCGAGATGCAGCGCGAGCCGGCGGGGTCGCATCCCACGCTGGTGCCGTCGCAGAACTTCCAGACGAGCGACGGCTGGATCGTGATCATGTGCGCCAAGGAAGTCTTCTTCCAGAATCTGGCCGACCTGTTCGGCCATCCGGAATGGAAGGAGGACCCGAGGTTCGAGACGTTCGCCGACCGGCTCGCCAACCGCGAGGAGCTGGTCGCGCTGCTCAACACCGAGTTCCGCAAGCACACGACCGAGCACCTGCTCACGATCTTCAAGGGCAAGGTGCCGAGCGCGCCCATTCTCGACTTCGAGCAGGCCATGGCAAACCCCCTGCTTACGGAGCGGGGCATGCTCCTGGACGTCGAGCACCCCGTGTTCGGGACGATCAAGGAGATGCGGGGCGCGGTCATGGCGCCGGGAGAGAAGACGCCCACGCGGCCCGCGCCCAACCTCGGCGAGCACACCAGCGAGGTGCTCGGCGAGCTCGCCGGCTACACGCCGGCGGAGATCAGAGAGCTGCGCTCGATCGGCGCGGTCTAGCGCCTATTCCGGCCCGCGCAGGAACTCGAGGACTTCCCGGTTGAAGTCGTCGACGTACTCGTAGAACGGGCGGTGCCCACATTCGTCGTAGGCGACGAGCCGCGCATTGGGAATGCGGTCCACTCCCTCGACGACCCGCTGGAAGACGGCGCGGGGGTCGTCCTTGCCCGCGAAGACCAGGGTTGGCACCGTGATCTGCTCCAGCCGGTCGTAGATGCGGATGGGGCGGAGCGCGTCGAGGTTCGTCCTGGACGACGCCATGCGCTCGAAGAACTCCTTCATCCCAGGCTGGGCGTAGGAGGTCATGTGCGAGATGAGGATCTCCTCGGGGGGACCGGCCTTGGGGTGCACCGACGACATGTGGCGTTTGCGCATGGTCTCGACCGACAGGTCGGCGAACGTCCTGGCGACGTTTCGCGCATTCCCCGACTGACCCGCCGCGATCTCTTCTTCGGTGTTGAAGCAGGAGCCGCTGGAGATCAAGATCAGCTTGCGGGTGCGTTCCGGCATGCGGAAGTAGAGGAGGGCGACGAGGAGCGCGCCCATCGACCATCCCGCCAGGTGGAAGCGTTCGAGGCCGAGGGTGTCGATGAAGTCGGCGAGGTGGTCGACCATCGCCATGTAGGGAATCCCCTCGATCTCGACGGGCTCGGTGAAGCCGTGACCAATGACGTCGGGGGCGTAGACCGTGTACTCGGCGCCCAGGGCGTCGATGTTCTTGTAGAAGTTGTCCGCCAGGGCTCCCGACCCATGCACCAGGAGGAGCGGGTCGCCCGAGCCCTCATACAGGTAGCGGGTGCGAATGCCTTTGACGTCGATGAATGCGGCTCTCATGTTTCCTCACTCTCTGACCGGCGCGGCCCCTGGCTGCCCCGCCAGGATTCGAACCTGGGTCCAAGGATCCAAAGTCCTCTGTGTTACCACTACACCACGGGGCAGCGTGGGCGGCCCGGCGCTTAGCGCTTGAGACGCAGCACCCGGAGCAGCCGGTCGAAGATGCTGCCGCGTTGGAGCTTCTCGACTCTCGCCGCGCTGCAGGCGACACAAGTGCACGCCGGCGGGTGGCCGCGCTCGTGAGCTTCGCGCTCGGTCATATGTTGAGTGTAGCGCGGCGGGCGGCTCCCTAGAAGGGGGCGACGAGCTCCCCTTCGGTGGTCGGTATGTAGCTGGGGCCGTGGTCGAGGGAGACCGGCGTGTTGGCCTCGAAGGGGTCCTCGATGCCGAGCTCCTTGCCGATGTCGCGGAGCGCGGGCATGACCTCCTCGCCGAGGGTCTTGATGCAGCTCATGGAGTTCTCGTGGTCGACGCGGCCGTCGTTGCCCCAGAGGCAGAGGATGGAGGCGCGGGTGCTTTCGAGGATGGTGCGGAGCTGCTTGATGACCATGTCGGGGTTGCCGGCGACGATCATGTTGTTGGCGAGTTGTTCCTCGAACGAGGGGATCTTGCGCCGGCCCACGCCGAGGCGCTGCTTGCGGGTGGTCGGGGAGCCGTAGCCGGAGGGGCTGCCCCAGACAGGGTGGCCCAGCCCGAGGAACTCGCCCTGCATCCACATGAACTGGCGGGCGTTCTCCAGCGCCTTCTCTTTGGAGTCCTGGACGTGGCAGCGGATGAGGTAGCCGCGGTAGGGGGAGCCGCCCTCGAAGCCGACCTCTTTGGCGTTCTCGTCGTAGAGGCCCCAGATGCGGGCGGCGTCTTCGAGGGTGGGGTTGAGCGCGATGTAGGGGTAGCGGTGGCGAGCCGCCCAGACGATGCTCTCCTTGCTCACGACGCCGGGGCACCAGATTCGGGGGAAGGGCTTCTGGAGGGGGAGCGCCCAGGGGTTCACGCAGCGGAACTGGTAGTGGTCTTTCTCCCAGCGAAAGGGGCCGGGTTCGGTCCACGTCTTGACGATGAGGTCGTGGGCTTCCTCGAAGCGTTCGCGGGTGAAGACTGGGTTGGCGTTGGTGGCGACGTATTCCTGGCCGGCGCCGCGAAGGATGCCGGAGACGATGCGGCCGCCCGAGATCATGTCGAGCTGAGCGACCTCCTCGGCGATGCGCACGGGGTTGTCGATGATGGGCAGGGGGTTGCCGTGGAGGACGATCTTGCAGCGCTTGGTAGCCGCGGCGAGGACGGCGCCGAAGATGTTGATCTTCGCCTGCATGGTGAAGGGGGCGTTGTGATGCTCGTTGAGCATGATGCCGTCGGCGCCGACCTCCTCGGCGTAGATGTACTCTTCGAGGCGCTCCTGGTAGAGGCGCGCGCCGGCGACGGGGTCGAAGTACTTGTTGGGGAAGAAGGTCGCGGTATAGCCGAGCTTATCGCCCGCCTCCTTGGGGTACGCCGACATGGGCTGCTCGGTGAAGTAGATAAGCTGCATCGGGCTCTTCCTCTCTGTTTAGGCGTATCCGCGGTCCCGTTTCCGCCGTCGCTAGGGGGCGGCGACGAGCCTGGCGAGCTCGGCGGGCTTCTCGTACTCGACGAAGTGCCCGCAGCCGGGGATGACTTCGAGGCGGGACCCCGGGATGAGGCTCTGGTAGCGCCGGCCCGAGCTGAGCGGGACGATGCGGTCGTCTTCGCCCCAGACCAGTAGCGTCGAGGCTTTGATCCCACCGACCAGCCGGGCCAAGGGAAGGCTGAACATATAGGGCTTCCACGCGACGCGCGTGGTCATTTCGCGGTTGATCTCCCAGATCTCCAACTGGTCGACGTCGGGCTCTTCCTGGAAGAGGCGGTCGAAGTGGGACTCGTCGGCGAAGCCGGCGCGGATGTACTCGGTGGCGCTGAAGACGAACTGATCCATGATCTCGTCGCCCTCGGGGGGCTGGATACCGGCGGCGCCGACGAGGGCGAGCTTGCCGATGAGCTGGTGGGACATCGTGGCCATCTCGGCGGCGACCCAGCCGCCGAAGCCGAGCCCGCACAGCGTAACGGAGCTGAGGCCGAGGTCGCGGAGCGCCCACAGGTGCATCACGGCGAGGTCGCGCGGGTGGCGGGCCCACTCGGGCACGTCCTGCTTGTCGAAACCGGGGTGGGTGGGCAGGTAGACCGTATTCGTTTGCGCCAGCGCCTGGATGAACGGGTCGTCGATGCCGGGGCTGCCGATGTCCTGGTGCAGCACGACGATGGGGTCGCCCGACCCGGCGATGGCGACGTGGAGCCGCGATCCGGCGACGTCCACGAACTCTTCCCGAGCAGTTGCCGAGGTGGTCACCCTGAGGCCTCCTTGCAAGTCACAGCGAAACTCGGCGTCGAATCCAGGCCGTGGACAGGGGAAAACCCGACTCCATGACGGCGCGAAAGCCTTCGGAACGATGGCTTCGGGCCGGCGCGCCGTACAGGGCCGCCTCGAACGCGGCGGCTAGCATACCACGGGGTCTAACGGCGCGAAACACGCGGGCGGGCCCGCGCGTGAGGCGCGAAGAGACTAGGTCGAGGAGGAGGGGGCGGGAAGGGACTAGGCGGCGCGGGGGTCGTGCGGCGCGTTCTGGGCGGCGAAGGCCTCCCAGCGGCCTTCGTCGGCCCGGTGGCGGAGGCGAGGCTCCGGCTCTTCCTGCTCCGCGGCCATGTGAGGGGCCAAGCCCGGATGGTGCTCGAAACCGGCGGCCCGATCGCGGCTCGCGGCGATTTTCTCGCGGGCGTAGTCCTCGACGCGCGCGGGGAGCTGCTCAATCACCTCGGCGAGCAACTGCACGGCGATGAGCGGCATGGCGGCGACGCCCACCGCCAACTGGGCCGCGAGTAGAGGGATGCGGGCGGCACTCGCCATGAGCTGGATGAGAAGCAGCGGCAGCCGAACGATGGCGGAGTCGATTTGGTTGGCTAGCTGAGGGACTTGCGATGAATAGGACACCCGGCGCCTCCTCGACCAAAACGCAAAACTCAGAACATAATTCTAAACTAATTTTAAGTTAACTTCAATCGACGGGGCGCGGTTCCCGGCCCTCCGTGCTATTCTCGACTCCCGGCGCGACCCGCCCTACCTCTCCCCTTCCCAGTCCTCGCTATGAGCACGCCCTCGGAGCCGTCCACCGCAAGGCGAAAGTGGATCGTCATGGCCCCCATCACGGTGGGCGTCTTCATGACGGCCCTCGACGTGGGGGCGGTGAACGTCTCTCTCCCTTCGATCAGCACACACTTTCAGACCGACCTTTCAACGATCCAATGGGTCGTCTCGGTCTACCTGCTGGTGCTGGCGGCGACGCTGCTCCCGATGGGTCGCGCCGCCGACCTGCTGGGGCGCAAGCGAATCTACGTGGCGGCCTACTTCGTATTCGTCGTCGGATCGCTGCTGGCGGGGTCGGCGCTGGACTTCGGCTGGCTGTTGGGCGCGCGGGCCCTCCAGGCGGCGGGCACGGCGGCGATCCAGGCGACGGGCATCGCCATCGCCGTATCGGCCTTTCCCGAGAACGAGCGGGGGAAGGTGCTCGGCGTCGTGGTCACCACGGTGGGGCTCGGCATCGTGACCGGCCCGGTCCTGGGCGGCGGCCTCATCGACCTGTTGGGCTGGCGCGCCGCCTTCTTCATCAACGCCGTCGTGGGCCCGATCGGACTGCTGCTCGCGCACTACGTCCTCCACGACGACCGCCATGACGATCGGGCCGGCGGCAGGCTCGACTGGACCGGCATGGCCTCCTCCGCCGTGCTGCTCGCGTCGATCGTGTTCTTCATGTCGCGCGGGAACGCCGCCGGATGGGGCTCGCCCATCATCGTGTCCGCGGCCGTGCTCGCGGCGGCCGCGCTCGCCGTCTTCATCTTCCACGAGAGCCGCGCCAGCGACCCGATGATCGACCTGCGGCTGTTCCGGCGGCGCGCCTTCGCCCTGGGCAGCTTGGCCAGCTTCCTCGCCTTCTCGGCGATCATCTCCAACTCATTCATCATCACCTTCTATATCCAAGGGATCCTGGGCTACGCCCCGGCGGCGACCGGCCTGATCCTCGCCCCACAGGCCTTCGTGCTCGCGATTGCGGGGGCCGTTTTCGGCCGGCTCGCCGACCGGTTCGACGGCCGCATCTTCGCCGCCGGCGGCATGATCATCACGATGCTCAGTCTGCTTTGGATGTCGCGCCTCGACATGGACTCGAGCGCGCTCGAGGTCATGCTCATCTTGATGGGCGTCAGCCTGGGAATGGGCATGTTCGCGCCGTCCAACAACAGCTCAGTGGTGAGCTCGGTCGAGCCGGAGCGCTACGGCCTTGTCGCCGGCTTCCTGGGTGTGATGCGCAGCTTTGGGCAGGTCCACGGCATCGCCGCCGCGACCCTGATCGTTTCGGTGGCCATCACCGCGCTCGGCGTCGAGGCCGACATCGGCGCGTTTCGCGATGAGACCCGCGAGGCGAGCCCGCAGCTCATCGAAGGCTTTGTCGCCGGCCTGCACCGCGTCTACTATTTCGGAGCGGCTGCGGCCGCCGGGGCCGCGCTGCTTTCCCTCACGCGGCAGCGCCCCCAAACGGCAGCGCAGCGGGAGCGGGCGACATGAACAAGGCAGCATCGGGGTTCTTCGCGCTGACGGAGATCACGGACCCTTCGAAGCACGTGGCCTACAACTGGTGGCACGCCAGCGACCACCAACCTGAGAACCTCGCACTCGACGGCACCGTCTACGCCGCCCGCTGGGCCGCCCCCAAGGCCCTGGTCGAGGCCCGCCTGGGAGCGCATCCCGTTCTGGCGTCCAAGCGCTACCTGGGGCATTACATGATGCGCGAGCCGGTCGACCGCGCCGTCGAGGACTTCTCGGCCCTGTCGCGCCGGACGAGGGAGACGGGACGCTCCTTCCCCAACCGCTCCATTGTCACCTTCGGCCACCACAGGCTGAAGAAGGCCTACGCCGCGGACCGCGTCGTCTGCTCCCCCAAGGCCCTGCCGTGGCGTCCCCACACCGGCGTTTTCTGCACAATCAAGCAACTCCGCGACGCGTCCCTGGATGACGAGGTCTCCCGCTGGCACGACGAGGTCCACGTGCCCGACATGCTCGACGTTCCCGGCGTCGCCGGCTGCTACTGGTTCCGCAACGAGGGGCAGGCCGCCGCCTCTATCCCCGATCCCGCGATCGCGGCCCAACTCGGGCAGCCCGCCCACCGCCACGTCTGGCTCTACTACCTCGATGGCGACCCTGTCGAAGTCATGGCCGAGGTCCTGCGGCGGCTCCCCGAGTGGCGCGCGGCGGGCCGCGGCTCAGATCCGGGTTGGCCGCTCGACCCCATCCTCGCCGCCCCGTTCGAGGTCATCCACCCGGTCGACAACTACGACCTGCCGGCACTCTAGGCGTGGAGCCACCGGCCCTGTGAGGCGCCGGGCAGGCCCATACGAGGTATCGCCTACGGGGTGACTTCGTACTCGACCTGCGCCACTTTGCGCCCGTCCTCGTACACGTAGACCCAGTAGCGCCCCGGCGCCCACGGGACGGACGGCTCCATACCGACCCTAACCCTTGCAGTCTCGCCAACGAACTGCTCCTCGGCGGTCAGGGTCACGCTTTGGCGTCGAATGGGGAAGCCGTCCTCGAACGCCTCGACGACGTCCAGATCCGTTCGGTGCGGGCCTCCCACAACCTGATAGGAGTACTCCAGGGTGAGCCAGAGCCGATCGGTCACCTCCGCGGCGGAGAAGACGGAAATGGGCGGGCCATCTTCAGTGGTCGAGACGAAGGCTCCGTCGATGCCGCCGTTGATCCTCGTGAGCATGGGGTCGACGGAACCGCGGTCGAGGCGGCTGTCGTCATGCGCTACCGTCCCGTCGTACCACCGGGCGGTGATGTTTGCGATGGCGGCGGCGTAGGACCGGTACACATTCCTGATGTCGCCAATCCCTACCGGGATCTCGTTGCCATCGATGTCCTCGACCTCCGAAAGGCGGTACAGGGTCCGGAAGCCTTGACGGAACGCCCCATCGCCCAGCGTGAGATAGAGGTCGAGGAACAACCGCTCGCCGAGCGCGTCGGCACAGTTGAAGGCATCGTAGCCTCGCGCCTCGTTGAGCCGTTCCAGCGCGTTGATTGTCCGGGCCTGTGCGCAGGGAGCTTTGGCGGGGTCTAGGGGGCGGCCGGTACGGGCGTTTTCGGCGATGGAGGCCATGAGGGCCGACGCCCCGTCGTCGACCCATTCGGGGTTGTTATTCCAGTAGTAGCGGGCGGCCTCACGCGCGATGATCCAGGGGACGGCATCCGCCTTGGGGCTACCGTCGTCGACGTCATAAGCGGGGCGCACCGCAGCGTGGGAGCCGAAGTGAGCGGCAACCTCGGACTCGGTGACCTCTTCCCCGAAGAGCAGGGTCACATGGCGCGTGGGGAACGGCTCGGACATGAAGGCCTCGGCGTCGCGTACGGCCTGCTCCCACAGGTCCATGCTGCGCAGCGCGCCCGGGCCGGTGCGAATAATGACCAACTCCACGTCGCCCGATAGCGGCAACGAGACGGTGCGTTGCTCGACGGCGACTTGCTCTGGGTCTAGCAGGACGTCGATCAACTGGGGATTGGTCACGCTCACGTCGTTCAATACCGCAACGACCTGCGCCCAGAAGTCCGTGATGCCGCCGCTCAGCGTTGGGTGCGATAGGACCCGCTGAAAGTCCCGGTTCCAATACGCGAGCAGGCGCAGGGAGTCGACGGCATCCGCGTCGGCGGGCCCAATGGATTCCAAGAAGGGCATGTCCAAGAGCCGCAGGGTCGCAGGCACATCGCCATAGGCAACCCAGCGGAGGTCCTGGACGACGTCGGTCTCCGACTCGTTGAGGCCGTCGGCGACCCACGGCCTGCCTATAACAGCGTCGAAGACCGACCGGTAGAACGTTGCGAGGTTGACCAGCCCTTGTACGCCATCGCGTTCGGCGCCGTCGATGCCGTCGGCGACCCATGGGAGTCCCGTAATCGCCGACGCTAGGGCCGGGTGGTTCTGCTGGAGCCACACGGCGTTGGCCAGGCCCGTCCACACCGCGGCATAGGGCGGCGCCGGCCCCGGGGTGGGGGTCGGCCCGCCCGCCGTGGGCGTGGGCGTCGGCGGGCTCTGGGTAGGAGTGGCCACCGAAGTGGGGCGAGGCGTCGGGGGTGGGGTGGGTGTGGCAGTGGCCACCGGCTCGGCGGTGGGCGACGGCCGCGGACGCGGGGTCGGCGTAGGTAACCCTTGCCACAACGCGTACGCATGGGCCTCGGCGGTGAGGGCGGCCTCGTAGGCCACAAGCGCCGCGGCGCGCTCCTCGCCCGTGGCCGCCTCGTAGGCCGCCAAGGCCCTTCTCACCGCCTGCTCCGCTGCCTGCCAGGCCTCGAAGGCCGTCACCGTCGGCGTCGAGGTAGGCGCGGGTGCCGCCGTGGCGATCGCCGCAGGTGTCGGAGTGGGGCTTGGAGCGGGGGTCGACTCTACGCCGGCAGGAGTGGGCGTGGGTGTCGGTTGTGCGATGGGCGTCGGCGTCGCGGTCGGTGCGACCACCACGACCGTCGGAGGCTCGTCCCCCTCGGAGAGCACCAGGTACACAATCACGCCGACGACGGCCAGGAGGGCCACGACCGCGACAAGCGGCCAGGCCGCACGGGAGAGGCCGTTGGGCTTGGGCGGGCCGGGCGGGTCTCCTGGGGGTGGCGGATTGGACGGCGTGTCCAGCGGTCCTTCGGGGGGTATCTCCGCCCGCGACGCCGGCGGCGTCACCTCGGGTGGTCTCTCTGTGGGTCCTTGCGTCTGCTTCGGCGGCTCCGCGGATGGAGGCTCAATCGGCTTCTCTGCTTGGCTCGGCGGCTTCGTAGGCACACCTCGCGGCCTTTGGGGAGAGGGCTGACCTTGACGGCTACGGCGTCCCTGTTCCTCCCGCTCGGCCTGCATGCGCTTTTCGCACGCGGCGCAGCGGGCGAGGCGCGCGGCCTTGTCGAGGGGCACCCGCTCCCCAAGGCTGCCGTGGGTGCCGCAGACCACGTTGTAGACGGGGGTCTCGCCCTCGCGGCCGGCGCCGAGCACGGTGGCGGCGAACGGCTCGCTGCACCAGGGGCAGGCCGTGTAGGGCGCGCTTCCCCTCGGCTCCGGGGAAACGTGGATGCCGTAGCCGGAGTGGCCGCAGAACCGGCATATGGCCCAGCCCCGGAACTCCCCGGGCGCTGGACGCTCTGGCGGCTGCCCTTCGCCGTAGACTTCTTGGTCGTCGCTCATCGGTTGGCCACCGCCGGAGGGCGGTGCGCGGGGGACTCCTCACCTATTCAAGTGTACGCCCTAGCGCCGCGGCGGGGTTTGAGGGACAGCGGGAAAGGCTTGATCTGGTCAGCCGTAGGTCTCCGGGGGCATCACTTGGTAGAAGATGGAATAGGTCGAGATGAGGACCTCGGCCTCGCCGTCGACGCTTCCCCAAACAAGCACGGTATAGACTCCGGGGCCCAGGTTCAAGACGGAGCGCAGGTCGGCGACTACGGTGAAGGTGTCCCCCGTCACGACCCAGAGCGACGGCTCGATCAGCCGGCCTATGACCGGCAGCGAGGGCGCCGGTGTTGGGGTCGGCGGCGCGGCGGTCGGCGGCGGCGTGTCGACGGGCACGCCGTAGGGGTCACGGCAATAGTCCTGCGTGACGTAGCTAAACGGCGTGTCGAAGCCATCCGCGGGCGGAGCGCTCAGCGTCCCGACGAACCTGCCGTAGTTGTAGCAGTCCGCTTGCGCCACTTGCCCCCTGGTGAGGCTTTGCGGGGGTGGATCGTAGTAGATGCGGATGGCGAGGTCGCCGGCCGGGCCGCCTTGATTGCCGCCGGAGGGCTCCAGGTCGCGGAACGCCGCGCCATTCTTCAGCGTTCCCGACATGGAGAGGAGGCCGTTGGGGTCGATGGCCGGGAGTACGGTGTAGTCGACGTAGTCGCCCTCGAAGTGCTGGTAGGCGGCGTAGTGCTGGAAGTTCCAGGCAAGGCCCAGGCTCACCTTCCTGTGGAAGGGGTCGAGGATGTTGTCGCGGTCGGTGGGCTCGCTCATCCAATTGTTCATGGCGTCCCGGATGACCTGCTCGATGCCGCCATGCGGGATGGCATTGATCGGGCAGTGGTCGGGCCCGGCCTCGTTTTCGACGTTTGACTGGTAGCCACCCGCGAGGGTGTACCGCATGTACGGCTTGAGCCCGTCTAGGCCCCAGTGTCCGCTGTAGCAGTGGGCCAGCGCGGACTCCGCTTGGACCTGCGGAGCGCGGTTGTCGCCGAGGGCGAGCGGCGGCACGCCCGCCCTCCCGCGTGCCTCGTTGATGAGCTCGATCATGACCTCCTTGTAGTCGCGGAGGGACGGGGTGGGGGTGGCGGTTGGAGGCGGCGTTGCCGTGGGGGTTGGCGTCGGTGGGACGGGCGTGGGAGTGGGCGCCGGCGTCGGGGTGGCGGTTGGCAACGGGGTAGGAGTGGGCGTCGGGGTCGGGCGGGGCGTCGGCGTGGGAGTGGGTGTCGGGGTCGGGCGGGGTGTCGGCGTGGGAAGGCCGTGCAGCACGGCGTAGGCGTTGGCCTCCGCCTCCAGGGCGGCCTCGTAGGCCGCGAGCGCCGCGGTCCGCTCCTCGCCCTCCGCCGACTCGTAGGCCGCGAGCGCCTCACGGACGGCTTTGTCCGCCGCCTGCCACGCCTCGTGCTCCGGCCCCAGCGGCGTGGGCGTGGGCTGGGGCGTCGGGGTAGCGGTCGCCGTCGGCGGGGCCGTGGGAGTCGCCGAAGGCGTGGAGGTGGGGGTCGGCGTCGGCGTCGGGGTGGGGGTCGGCGTCGGCGTCGGGGTGGGGGTCGCCGTAGCCGTGAACGCCGCCGGCGGCGGCAGATCCACCGGCTCGAAGGAATCGTCGCCGCCGGTGAGCGCGTTGATAATCAACACCAGGACGATGACGCCGAGCAAGATGAGCGCCCAACGTCCCCACCCCCAGCGGCGGGTGGCGGCCGCCGGGGCGGGGCCGCCACCCGGCGGAGGACGCGGGGGCGGAGGCGGCGCGCCGGTCTGCCCGCCGCGGGCGCCGCCGGTCGGTCCGGAGCGCGGCGGCGGCCGGGACGGCCCGCGCCGGCGGTCGAGGTCGTACTGGGCGCGCTTCGAGGCGTCGCTGAGGACCTCGTAGGCCTCGTTGATCTCCTTGAGCCTGTCCTCGGCGCCGGGCGACTTGTTGCGGTCGGGGTGGTTCTCGAACGCCTTTCGCCGGTAGGCCCGCCGAATCTCCCGCGGGTTCGCCGTCGGGCTTACGCCGAGAACTTCGTAATAGTCTCGCTTGGCTGGCATGGTGGCTAACGGTCGCGCTCAGGGCAGCGCGGAGGTGGGGCGGTGATGCCCCTTCACAACAGCTATTGTGCGCAAAAGTTCTGTGTTGCGTAGACTCTGTCGTCTTCCGTAATCGCTACCCCAATGCCCGAATCGGTGTATTCGCGGGTGAGGATGTTCTCGCGATGGCCCGGGCTATTCATCCAGCCGCTCACACTCTGCGAGGCAATCTCGTCGACCGATAGGTAATTCTTTCTTGTAATGAAGGCGATGGTGCTAGTAGACCCGTAGGTATACCCCTGCCAAATGTTCTCGGCCAGTCCATACGTGTAGTAGCCGGGATAGTTTTTTCTGCAATCGAACCCCATTGCCAGACCACGGTCGGTTGGATCCTGGCCTTGTCGGTTGTCGTGCGAGAAAAAGTTATTGGCAGCCATGTCT
The DNA here is from genome assembly GCA_965207995.1 of Dehalococcoidia bacterium. GTDB lineage: Bacteria > Chloroflexota > Dehalococcoidia > SHYB01 > SHYB01 > DAOUKH01. Next base: position 1,239,659 of record OZ242299.1, read on the forward strand.
TCGCTATGCCTTTGCGCGATTGCGGTAATAGTCGGGTTCCATTTAAGCGGCTGAAGTCCGTAGAGTCGCCTCTGGTTGTTGATCTTCTCGTGGATCAACCTGGCGATGCTTTGCTCCGCAGTAGGTGTCGGCCGTGGCGTCGGCGTAGCAGTCGGCCGAGGCGTGGGCGTGGATGTTGGACGGGGGGTGGGCGTAACGGTTGGCGTCGGTGTGGGGGTCGGCGTCGCCGTCGGCGGCCCCGGGGTTGGTGTAGCGGTAGGTGGCCGCGGCGTTGGTGTGTCCAGGCCCTGCCATTCCGCGTACGCCTGTGTTTCGACGGCCAGGGCTTCCTCATAGATGGCTCGTACCCTCGCCCGTTCTGCTCCTACCGCCGACTGGTAAGCCTCGTAGGCCTCCAGCAGGGCCGCGTGCGCCACCTCCCATCTCTCTTCTGGGCTGGGTGTTGCCGTGGGAGTCGGCGTGGGCGTCGCCGTCGGCCTCGGCCTCGTTACGACTGGCGGCGTGGTGTCGTTTGAGTCAAGGATGTCGTCCAAGAGACCCTGCTGGTACGCGATGCCGCCGGCGATCAGGAGCGCCACAACGACGAGGGCCAATACGGGGAGGAAGCCACAACCACCCTTCTGCGGTGTCCGCGCGGGCGGGCCGCCGGTGGGCGGCCTACCGGAATCCCCACCCGTAGCTGCGCCCGCGGACCTGCGCCACCTCGACATTCTGTCGTTCGTGCAATCGATGCACGTGCAGTAGGGAGGATGACCGCGTTCGTGCGCCTCACGTTCGGTCATAGGCCGATCCTACAGCTGGCGGTTGGGGACGAAGCTGGAGCGGAGCTGGATGGCCCAGCGGCCGTCGATCTTGGTGACGACGTAGAAGGATCGGTGGACTTCGAGAGGGTTGCCATCAGCGTCGCGGCGGGTGAACTTGACGGCGACGTGGACCTTGTCGGGCGAGCTCTGGACGACGCGGGCTTCGTCGAGCTCGGTGCGGGCCCAGCCCGGCGTGGTCTTGCGGAGGCCGGCGCGGATGTCGCGAGGCTCGGGCGGGGCCTCCCAGTGGCGGATACCGCCGCCGGCGAGGCGGGTGTGCGGGTAGTGCAACGTGGTGTGGAAGGCCGCCGAGTCGCCCTCGTTGACCGCGGCCATGTAGGCTTGGACCGCCGCCAGGGCGGGCCCTTCGCTCTCGGGATGCCGCTCGGGGGTGTCCATGGAGTTCCTCCTGCCCGACCTTCCAGCCAGACCGGGCGCAGGGAGTGGGAGACGCGGCGATTATAGACCTGGGGAGCCGCCGCTTCGCTCATGGGGGTTCGAAGCCATCCGGCACCTTGGGCATCGGCGCACCCCTCCCGGCCACGCCCTCACCCCAACCCTCTCCCAGCGGGAGAGGGGACAGACCGCCCCGCTCCCATCCGTCGCCGCCCGCGGCTGCGTATCCTAGAGCGCGGGTGGGTTCGCGGATGTTGCAGCGATGAGCGGGTTCTTCGTGCTTTGGCGGGCGGTGGCCTTGGCGGTAGTCGTGGCGGCGTGCGGCGAGGCGGGGCCGGAGTCGACGGTGGCGCCGGAGGCGAGCCCGACGCCGGCCATGGCCGCAACGACGCCGTCCCCGGCGCCGACGGCGGACCTGGCGGAGAACGCGCGGCTGGCGCGACGGGGCGGGGTGCTCGTCCTGGCCAACCGGGGCGATCCGCCCGCCGCCTTCGATCCGATGCGCACCAGCAGCATCGCGCTGCACCACCCGGGCGGCGGGCTCTTTGGGCCGGGCAACCTCGTTTTCCGGTGCCGGGAGAACATCTACCTGGTCTGCCCCGGCCTGGCGAATGACTGGACGGTCTCGCCTGACTTCACCGAGTGGACCTTCACCCTCCGGGGTGACGCGGCCTGGCACGACGGCGAGCCCTTCACCGGGGACGACGTCGCCTTCTGGTTCGAGCTGGCCGCGTTCGGCATCGATGAGGAGGGGCGCGTGCGCGCTCCGGCGTACTTTCGGGGCGACCTCGGGCTTGCCGCCGGAGCGGCGGCGGTCGAGGTGCTGCCGTTCCGGCAGGTGCGCGTCCGGCTCGCCGAGCCGAACCCGCATTACCTCGAAGTGCTGATGAACCCCCGTCTCAAGATCGCTCATCCCGAGCATCTGCTGCGCCCGCTGATCGACGGCGGCGACCTGAGCGCGGGCCCGGTCGACGTCGGGCTGGTGGGGACGGGGCCGTTCCTGCTCGACGGCTACGAGCCGGGCTCGGTGCTGCGGCTGCGTCGCTTCGACGGCTACTGGGAGCGCGACGCCCAAGGCGCGGCGCTGCCCTACCTCGACGGCATCGACTTCGTGATCACGCCGGACGCGGCGGCGATGGACGCGGCCTTCCGCACCGGCCGGCTCGACGGCGGAGCCCGCGGCGAGGGGCACTACCTCACCGTCGAGCGCCAACGCGGCTACGAACGCGATCTTGAGGGGGCTGTCTGGTACGGCCACATGCAGGGGGGACTCTTCCGTCTCGCCTTCAACGTGCTGAAGGAAGGCCCGTGGCAGGACGTGCGGGTGCGCCAGGCGGTCTCGCTGTGGATCGACCGCGAAGCCGCCATCCCCGGCGTGCTCGGCGGGTTCGGCTACGTCTCGCTGATTCTCGGCCTTACGAACCCGTTCACCGGTAACGACTTCGTGACCTGGCCGCGCTTCAACTCCGGGGCGCTGGAGGAGCGGCGCGCCGAGGCGAGCCGGCTGCTGGAGGAAGCCGGCTTCGCCGAGGGCTTCGCGATGGATTACCTCTGCCGGGCCCGGCTCGTGACGCGGTGCGAGTTCCTTCAAGGACAGCTCGCCGACCTCGGCGTCGATCTCGATCTGCGGGTGGTCGACGAGGCGGAGTGGAACCGGGGGCGGGTCAGCCTCGAGTACGACAGCCAGCCCGGGGCGCACTTCACCACGCCGGTGCCGGAGGGCACGGAGTCGGTCTTCGGCCGCTACGAGGAGAACCCCGACGCCTACGCCAAGCACGACGACCGGCTGGTGGACGACTTCTACGACCGGCTGCGCGCGGCGCGGGACTTCAACCAACGGGTGCGGGTGTGGCGCGAGTTCGAGCAATACTTCATCCGCGACCAGGCGTACGTGGTGCCTATCGCCGGGTCGGTGCAGGTCGTCCCGTACCGCACCCACGCGCGCGGCGTTATCATTCCACCCGAGGACGGCCACACCCACACCGACTTCGCCACGGTGTGGCTCGACAGGTAGCGCTCTGCGGGCGCAGCGGACGGAGGCCGATCCCCGGAGCCCGGCAACGTGACCCGCTATCTCGCCATACGGCTGGCCCTGTTCGTGCCGACGCTGCTGATCGCGTCCGCGGTCGTCTTTCTCATCATGCGGGTCGCGCCTGGCGACGTGGCGGAGGTGGTGCTGAGCGGGGCCGGCGAGACCGCCCACGACGTCGAGCAGATCGAGCGAGTGCGCGAGGAGCTCGGCCTCGACGAACCGCTCGCGGCCCAGTACGGCGACTGGCTGTGGAGCCTGGTGAACGGCGACTTCGGAGGACGGTCGTTCGTGTCGCGGGAGGGCATCCCCTCGATCATCGGGCGGCAGGCGCCGGTGACGCTGCTGCTGACGCTGTACGCGGGCGCGGCGGCGCTGCTCATGGCGATTCCGCTGGGCGCGCTCGCGGCGCGGGCGCAGGACCGGTGGCCCGACTACGCGGCGCGGGCCGCCTCCATCGCGGGCCAGTCGGCGCCCGCGTTCGTGCTCGCCCTGGTGGTGCTATTGGTGCTGCTCATCGTCTTCGGATGGACGCCGCCGCTGGTCTACGCCGACCCCTGGGAGGACCCGTGGCGCCACGTCCGGATCATGGTGGTCCCCGCGCTCGTGCTTGGCTTCGGGCTCGCCGGCGCGCTGGTCCGCATGACGCGGGCATCGGTGCTGGAGACGCTGGGCCAGGACTACGTGCGCGCCGCCCGGGGGAAGGGTCTGGCCGAGCGCGTGATCCTGTTCCGGCACGCCCTGCGCCCCGCGGCGATCCCCATCGTCACCGTGGGGGCGCTGCAGGCGGGGGCGCTGCTCAGCGGCGCGGTGGTCGTGGAGGTCGTCTTCGGCCTGCCCGGGCTGGGGCGGGGCATCGCGGACGCCGCGGCGAGCCGCGACTACCCGGTCGTGCAGGCACTGGCGATGCTGCTCGTCTTCTTCGTTCTCTGCATCAACTTGATCGCGGACACGGCCTATGCGGTGCTCGATCCACGGGTCGCCTACCGTGCCTAGGAGCGCAGCTTGGCTAAGCGGCGTCTGGGCGCTGGCCCGGCGCAAGCCGCTGGGAGCCGCGGGCGTGGCGGTGCTCACCGCGCTCGCCGTATGCGCCATCTTCGCCGACCTGATCGCGACCCACGACCCCGTGGCGCAGGATATCGCGGCGCGGTTGGAGGGGCCGTCGGGCGGGGCCTTCTTCGGCACGGACACCCTGGGGCGCGACGTTTTCAGTCGGGTCGTACACGGGGCGCGGATCTCGCTCTACGTCGGCGTCGTTTCGGTGGCTATCGCCGTAGCGGCGGGCGCCGCCATCGGACTGGTGTCGGGCTACGCGGGCGGGAAGCTCGACCTCGCCATCCAGCGGGTGGTCGACGCGCTGCTAGCCTTCCCGATCCTCGTGCTGGCCCTGGTGCTGGTCGCGGCGCTGACGCCCTCGACGGGCAGCGTGATCGCCGCCGTCGCCGTCGCCGCGACGCCGCAGATGGTGCGGCTGGCGCGTGCCGAGGCTCTGAAGGCCCGCGGCGAGCTCTACGTCACCGCCGCCGAGGCGGCGGGCGCGGGGCAGCTCCGCATTCTGGTGCGCCACGTGCTTCCCAACGGCGCGGGGCCGATGGCGGTGCTCGCCGCCTCGCTGTTGGAGCAGGCGATCGTGGCCGAGGCGTCGTTGAGCTTCCTGGGCTTGGGCGCGCCGCCGCCGGACCCGTCGTGGGGCCGCATGCTCCGAGAGGGCACCGGCGGCTTCCTGGAGACGGCCCCGTGGCTGACGCTCTTTCCCGCCGCGGCGCTCACGCTCGCGGTGTTCAGCTTCGCCGTCATCGGCGACGCCGCCCGCGACGTCCTCGACCCGCGCTTCTGGAGCCGCCGGGAGTGAGGGGGTACTAGGTCAGGGATGCGCCCTCGTCGGCCCACCCCTCAAACTCGGCTGGTGGAGAGGCGCGGTAGCCCGCCTGATACCGACGCGCGATCTCCTCGGCCTCTTTGCACGCCAGATAATCGGCTACAGCCTCACGCAACACTGCGGAACGACTTTGCTTTTGCACCGTCGAAAAGCGGTCGAGTCTTTCGAGCAGTCCCTCGTCGAAGGTGACCTTGATTGCCTTCATGTTCTCCTAGAGTACCAATCCTCGTGCCTCCGTGCGGGCGACAGACGGGGGTAGAATGGCGCCGCCCCACATCGATGCAGGCAGGAGGCGCGCGAGCGCATGACCATGGACCGACAGGATGATGCACGCGCTCGCGTCTATCTCGAACCTGTCGGCGAGGCGGCCTTCGAGCGGCTGCGGGCGCTGATCGCGCGGGCCAAGGCCGACGATGCTCTGGCGCCGGTGACGGTGGTCACGCCGACGAGCTACGCCGGGCTGTCGCTGCGGCGGCGGCTCAGCCGGCCGGCGGGCCTGATCAACGTACGGTTCATGACGTTGGCCCGGCTGGCGGAGTACCTCGGCGCGCCGGAGGCGGCGGGCCAGGGCAAGACGCCGCTCACTCCCGCCGTGGCGCAGGCCGCCGTCAATGCCTCGGGCCGGAATCTCGGCGACGGCCCGCTCGCCGCCGTCGCCGGTCACCCCAAGACGCAGCAGAGCGCAGCGCAGGCCTTCCGGCTGATGGACCGTCTTGAGGGGCGGCTCGGCAAGGTCGAGTCGTCCGACGACCTGCGCCGCCATCTCATCGCGTGGTATCGGGGTTACCAGGAGTTGCTTGAGGACTACTACGATGAGGAGAAGTTGACTCGGCTCGCCGCACAGGCGGTGCGCGCTGGGGGCGCGGTTGGGGCGTTGCGGGACATCGGGGCCGTCGTCTTCTACCTCGTCCACGATTTCTCGCCGGCGGAGGCCGCGCTGACGGAGGCGCTGGGCGAGGCTGGGTCGAGCTCGGTCGTCTTGGGCCTGACCGGAGAGGCGCGCGTCGATGAGCGGACACGGCGAACCGCGACGCTCCTAGGCTCCGCGCCGGAGGGTTCCGGCACTTCTGGCCTCCCGGCAGCCGATCATCTGCTGAGCGCGCCCGACGCCCATGAGGAAGTCCGCCAAGTCGTGCGGCGCATCGTCGGATTGGCCGGCGACGGGACGCCGTTCCACCGAATCGCCGTCCTGTACCGGCAGGCGGAGCCCTACGCCGCGCTGCTGCGGCTCCAACTCGACCAAGCCTGCATCCCCATCGCGGGGCCGGACACGGCGCGGTTGCGGGACACGTCGGCGGGCAAGCTCGTGACGCTGCTCCTGCGCGTCTTCGAGACGGATTTGAGCCGCGAGGCGTTGATGACGCTGATCGCGGAGACTCCCTTCAGAACGGGCAAGGGCCAGGAGCTCGCCTCGCAAGAGCTGCCGAGGTGGGAGGAGGTCTCCGCCGAGGCCGGCGTGGTCGGCGGCGCCCAGCAGTGGGAAGACCGCCTCTCGCGTTACGAGCGGGAGCAGGCCGACAAAGCCACGCGCGCGGAGGCGGCCGGCGACCCGCCGGCACGAGTCCTCCGCTTGGGGAACCTGCGCCTCACGACGGAGCGGCTGCGATCGTTCGTCGGCGAGCTCGCCCGCCGTGCGCCGCCAGAGTCCGGCTCCTGGGGAGACTACGCCGATTGGGCGGCCGGCATGCTCGAAGACTACGCCCACGACCCCAGCCGGTGGCCCGACTCGGAGCAGAGCTACGGCAGGGTCAAGCAGGCGGTCGAGTCGCTCGCCGACGCCGACAAGGTTGACGACTCCGCCGACATTGAGCAGTTCACCACCCTGCTCGACGGACTCCTCGACCAACCGGCGGGCCGGGTCGGTGCGACGGGGGCCGGCGTCTTCGCCGCGTCCATCGCCGCGGCACAGGGCATGACCTTCGACGCCGTCTTCATCGTAGGGTTGGCCGACGGATCGCTGCCTCCCAAGCAGCAGGAGGATGCCCTGCTCCCCGACGCGCTGCGGGAGCGGTTGGGCGGACACCTGGCCCGGTCGGCGGCGGAGCGCTCGCTTGAAGAACGTCGTCTCTATCTGCTGGCGCTTTCGGCGGCGCCCAAGCGGTTCCTCAGCTACCCGCGCACCGACCCGGGAGCGCAGCGAGGCCAGCATCCGTCGCCGTGGTTCCTGGAAGCGGCAGGCCGGCTCGCGGGCGAGCCCGTCTTCTCCACCGGTCTTGCCTCGTATGAGAATAAGCCTTGGCTGTCGATCGTCGACTCGCCGGAGGCCGCCGTCGCCGAAGCCGGTGCGACCGCCGCCGACCTGCACGACTTCGACCTCGCCTCGGTACGGGCGTGGCGCGCGGACGGCGGCCGTCTCGACGACCACCCGCTGGCCGGCGGCGCCGGAGCGCTGGGCCGCGCCCTCCGCATGGAGACCGCGCTGCGGAGCCACGCCTTCACCGAGTGGGACGGGCGGCTCGAATCGGTGGCCCCATCGAGCCGGCTGCTCCGGCGGCAACTCGAACGCGCTTTTTCGCCCACTCGGTTGGAGCGCTGGGCGACCTGCCCCCTTAGCTATTTCTTCGGTGACGTTTTGGGATTGTCGGCGCTGGAGCGGCCCGAACGAATTCTCACGATCTCGCCCCTCGATCGGGGCAGCCTCGTCCACAAAATCCTGGAGCGGTTCGTGGAGGAGCAGGTCGAGGCCCGAGGCCCGGCGGACCACGGCCGGCCATGGGGGCCGGAGGAGAAGCGGCGGATGGACCTCATCGCAGCGCAGGAGTTCGAGCGCGCCGAGGCCGAGGGCGTCACCGGCCGCCCACTGCTCTGGGCGGTAGCGCGGGAGGACATCCTGGAGGACTTGGACACCTTTCTCGAGAAGGACTCCGAACGCCTGGCCGAGGACGGCCTGAGCCCGGTGGGAGTCGAGCAGGCATTCGGGATGGACGCGGGGAGCGGGGCCCGGCCCATGGACACCCCTGTACACGGCGAAGGCTGGCCGCCCGTCCCGCTCACGTTGAATGACGGGACCGAGCTTCGCTTCCACGGCGTCATCGACCGGATCGACGCCGCCGGGGACGGGTCGCGGGTTTGGGTGATCGACTACAAGACAGGAAGCGCCGCGCCGTACAGGCGAATGGGCGACGATCCGCTGAACCGGGGACACCGCCTCCAGCTTCCCATCTACGCGCTCGCCGCCCGGCGCCGCTATCCCGGCGCGACGGAGATCGTCGGCGGGTACTGGTTCATCAGCGCGCGCGGCCGGTTTGAAATGAAGCCTGTTGCGCTGCACGAGGTGGAGCGTCAGTTTGCCGACGTCGCCGCGATGATAGTCGCCGGCATCCGGCGGGGCGTCGTCCCCGCGAATCCGGGGAAGCCGGGGAATCGCGGGCCGGAGAACTGCACCTACTGCGACTTCAATCGCATCTGTCCCTCCAACCGCGAGCGCGTGTGGGAGCGCAAGCGTTCCGCGCCAGGCATGGAGCCGTACATTGCGCTCATGGAGGGCGGGGAGGACGGACCATGACCGCCGAGTGGGCCCCGGCCGACCAGTCCGTCCGCGACCGCATCGAGGCCGAGCTCGGCACCAGCCTCTTCGTCGAGGCCGGCGCGGGCGCGGGCAAGACGACCGCGCTCGTCTCGCGGATCGTCGCGCTGATCGCCTCGGGCCGCGCCAAGGTCGAGGAGATCGCCGCCATCACCTTCACCGAGGCCGCCGCCGCCGAGCTCCGCGAACGGGTCCGCGAAGGGCTGGAGCGGCGGTCCGTCGACGGGGCCGGCGGTGGGAAAGCGGAGCGTTGCCGCGCCGCCCTGGAGAACCTCGAATCGGCCTCCGTCCAGACGCTGCACAGCTTCGCCGGGGCCCTCCTCCGCGAGCGCCCGCTGGAAGCCGGGTTGCCCCCCGGCTTCGAGGTCGCCGACCCCATCGCCTCCGACCTCGCCTTCGACGAGGCTTGGCAGGGCTGGCTGGACATCGCGCTCGATTCAGTGGAGGCGGCGGGGCCGATGCGTCAGGCCATCCGCCTCGGGCTGCGCCCCGACCATCTGCACGAGATGGCGAAGATCTTCCATGACAACTACGACCGGCTCGATCACCCGTTCCCTCTCCCGCCCTATCCCGAGCCCCGCATCGCGGCGGAGCTGGCCGACGCCCGGCCCGAAATCGAGACGCTACTCGAACTGTCGACGCTGGGCGAGGACGACCCGCTATTCCGGCACGGGAGCCAGGTCGCCGACCTCGCCGGCCGGCTCGAAGGCGAGAGCGACACGAGCGCCGTATGGTCGCGGCTTTCGCGTTTCGGCAGGCTTTCGTTCGGCAGAGGCAGGCAGAGCGACTGGCGCACCGGCCCCGACAGCGTCAACGGCTGCAAGGCCCTCAAGGCCCTCCTTCAGGAATTGGAGGAGGCCCGCGCCGATGAGCTTGGCGAGGCGAGGGCGGCGGCGCTGCTCGCCGTCGCGGAGCAGGTGCGCCGCTTCATCATCGGCTACGCCGAGCGCCGCCGCCGCGAGGGGCGGGCCGAGTTCCACGACCTGCTCGTCTGGGCCCGCGACCTCCTTCGCGACCACGCCGACAGCCGCAGGCACTTCCAGCGCCGCTTCTCGCACATCCTCATCGACGAATTCCAGGACACCGACCCCATACAGGCCGAGATTGCCTTCCTCCTCGCCGGCGACCCGGACGGCGACCAAGAGGCCGAGTGGAGGAGCGCGACCGTCGTCCCCGGCAAGCTGTTCGTCGTGGGCGATCCCAAGCAGTCGATCTACCGCTTCCGGCGGGCCGACATCGCCGCGCTGGGCGAGGTGCGGGAGCGCTTCGGCAATGACCGCGTCTCGTTGACCCAGAATTTCCGCTCCCAGGAGCCGGTCATCAGTTGGGCCAACCACGTGTTCCGGCAGTACATGACCGGCCCGGCCCAGGCAGTGTACGAAGACCTCAAGGCACGGTGGACGCCGCCCCAGGCCGGCCCGCCGCTCGGCGTTCATCGTTTCGGAACGGCCCTCGCCACCGCCGACGAAGTCCGGAAGGCGGAGGCATCGGCGGTGGCCGGGCTCATCGCAGAAATCGAACGGTCGTGGCAGGTGCGGGACAGGAGCACGGGCATGGACGGCGTCGTCCTTCGCCCGGCGCGGCTGCGCGACGTCTGCATCCTGATGCCGACGCGGGCCAACCTGCGGGCCATCGAATACGCCCTCGAAGACGCCCGCATCGCCTACCGCGTGGAGAGCCAGACGCTGGTGCTCGCCACGCAGGACGTGCGGGAGGTCCTCAACTGTCTTCGGGCCATCGACAGCCCCGCCGACCAGGTGGCGATCGCCGCGGCGCTCCGCTCGACCATCTTCGGCTGCAGCGACGTCGAGCTGCTGGAGTTCGCCGACGCCGGGGGCCGCTTCAACTATTTCAGCCCCGGCCACGACTCGGGGCCGGTCGCCGATGCCCTCGCCACGCTCCTCGCCTACCACCGCGAGCGGACGTGGACCCGGCCCGACGCGCTCGTGGAGTCGCTGGTGCGCGAGCGCCAGGTCGTCGAGGCGGCCTTTGGGCGGCCCAGGCCCCGCGAGCGCTGGCGGCGGCTGCGTTGGGTCGCGGACCAGGCACGGGCCTACGTCGAATCAAGCGGGAGCTCGCTGCGCGGCTTCCTCGACTGGATCGAGCGGCAGCAGGAGGAGGGTGCCGGCGCGGTCGAAGTCCCCGTCCCCGAAGCCGACGAGGACGCCGTCCGCATCATGACCGTCCACGCGTCGAAGGGGCTGGAGTTCCCCATCGTGATTCTGGCGGGGCTTGGGGCCGAGCGGCGCGCCCGCCCCGGCAACGTCATCTTCCCCCGCGACGGCGGCGCGCCGGAGATGAGCTTCGGAGGCGGAGTATTCCACACCCCCGGCTGGGACACGGCCAAGGACGTAGAGCGGGATGCGGACGCCGCCGAAGGTGTGCGGCTCGCCTACGTGGCGGCGACCCGCGCCGAGGACCACCTCGTACTCAGCCTCTTCCGGTCGGAGCGTGGGACGCCTCCCGCGGCGAGGATCGAGGAGCTCTGCGCTGGTGACGAATTGCTCTGGCGCGGGATTGACCTCGACGCCCTGCCGGACAGCGGCCCACCGCCCTCGGGCGGGGCCGCGAGCGACCTCACCGCTCCCGACCGGCAGGGGTGGATCGAGGGACGAGCGGAGCTGGTCAAGGGGGCATCGACGCCCGACGCCGTCGCGGCGACGACCTTGGCCCAACAGGCCAAGGAGGAACGCGACGAGGAGCACGCCCCCTACCGGCGGGGCCGCGGCGGAACGAACCTGGGCCGCGCCGTCCACGGCGTGCTGCAGAGCATCGACCTCGCCTCCGGTGCCGGCATCGAGGCGGTCAGCCAGGCGCAGGCCGCCGCCGAGGGCATCGGCGACCGCTGGCGGGAGGTGGCGTCGCTCGCGCAGGCGGCGGTGGAGTCGGCGTTGGTCAAGCGCGCCGTGGCTTCAGGGATGTACTACCGGGAGCTTTACGTCAGCACGCCCGCGGAAGACCGTCTACTCGAAGGCTTTGTCGACCTGCTGTTCGAGGAGGACGGCGAGATCGTGCTGGTGGACTACAAAACGGACGCCCTCGAGGCGGAAGAGGAGCCGCCGCAGCGGTACCGCCTGCAAGGCGGCGCCTATGCCCTCGCCGCCCGGAACGCCACCGGACGGCCCATCAAGGAAGTCTCGCTGCTCTTCCTCCGTCCCGTGCGGGCCGCGACCTTCACCGACGTGGACGCCCTCTGCGCCGAGGCCCAAGCCGCCCTCGCGGCGGCGTAGTGCAGGGGTTGGTGCCAGAGGTGAGAGTCGAACTCACACGGGGTTGCCCCCAACGGTTTTTGAGACCGTCGCGTCTGCCATTCCGCCACTCCGGCCAACGGAAGCGAGTGGGGTCATTATAGCGCGGGCCCCGCGCCGGGCACGGGCTCCGCTACACGGCGTGGTCGAGTTTTGTATACTTCGGCATCCGATGTACCCGAGCGGTGACGGCGCCGTGGGCGGGCAGGAGGACGTATGACCCGGAAGAGGTTCGCAAGACCCATCGCGCTTGGCATCGCATTCCTGGCCGGCGTCCTGGTCGTGGCCGCGTGCGGCGCCGCCGAGCCGACTCCGGCGCCCACGGCCGAGCCTGAGGTCATCGTGCACACGCCGACGCCGCAGCCGACGCCGACGCAAGAGGTCATCGTACAGACGGCCACCCCGGGCCCGACACCGACTCCTGGACCGACACCGACGCGGGCGGTCATCGTGCAGACGGCCACCCCCGGCCCGACACCGGCGCCTGCTCCGACCTCCGCCGCGGAGGTCATCGTGCAGACCGCCACGCCTACGCCACCCCCCAAGCTCGGCGCCATTACCGAAGAAATCGTCGGCTGGCGCGTCATCCAGGGGAACGGCCTCGACACCTGGCGGGTGCCGCCCCAGCGCGGCGGGACCTTCATCTACGGTTTCCCACTTCCGACCCGCGGCACCGACCTCGTGCTCAGCGACTCGTTCGCCACGGCGGTCGCGGTAACGCCGTCGTACAACTCCATTACGCGGTGCACCCCGGCGCCCTATCTGCGAGTGGGCGACGTCGGCGCCTGCAAGTCGCAAGGCGACCTGGCGACCGAGTGGAGCATGACCGACTCGACGACGTTGACGTTCAAGCTCGCCGAAGGGGTGAAGTGGCACACCATCGACCCCAGTCACCCCTCCTACTCCGAAGAGCTCAAGGCCCTGTACGGCCGGGAGCTCACCGCCGACGACGTCGTCCATACCGTCATGTACTGGCTGGGGCAACTGACGAAGCCGGACGGGGAGCCGCAAGGCACGCCGCAGAACAACCAACGGTTCACCACGCAGCTCGCCGGCGCGCGGGCCATCGACCGGTACACCGTCGAGCTCAAGCTGGGCCTGCCGGACCCCAACTACGCCACCATGTTGTCGGAGTGGAACGCCCGCGTCGTTCCTCCCGAGATCTTCGCCCTCGACGGCCACTACAACAACAGGGTCGTCGGCACCGGCCCCATGATCCAGGTCAGTCACGACCCGCAGGTCGAGATCTCCTTCGCGGCCAATCCCGACTATTTCAAGGACGGGGCCGACGGCGCGCCGCTGCCCTACCTTGACGGCTACGAGGTGATCTTGGGGGTGACGCCCAACCTCACGCGCTCGGCGATGATCACCGGCAAGATCGACATGGACATGCAGAACCTGGGCGTGAACACGCCGTCGGCGGCGGTGAACTACGGCCGGCTCTGCCCCGATTGCACCATCGTCGAGTCCTTCCAGACGTGGAGGATCTTCTCCGTGGGCTTCAAGAGCGAGGGTGAAGGCGCCCCCTTCGCGGACGAAAAGTCGCGAATGGCCATCGCGAAGGCGATCGACCATCAAGGAATCATCGACACCGTATTCGAGGGCGCGGCGGCGGTGCTGCCGGTGACCGGCACCTGGAATACGTTCTTCGACGAGTTCCCCGACCTGCGCGCGATGGGGAACAACCTCCCCGACGACGAGAACCCCTACGCCTTCGATCCGGAGGTCGCGAGGAGCCTCTGGGCGGAGGCCGACCCCAACCCAGGCGTTGAACACGAGATCATCTATTGGCCTTACGTGCCGCTCATAACGGTCCTCGCCGAGGTGATCGCCTCCCACCTGTCGGCCAACCTCGGAATAGAGGTGGAGGCCAAGAAGGCGACCGACGTCGGCTCGTACTACACCGCCATAGGACTCCTGGGGCCGCCGCGGCAGCGGTTCGACAGCATGGCGATGTTCGTTCAATTGCCGACGGTCTCCCCCGGGGCCTGGGCGGCCAGCTTCGTCCTTGGCCCGCCGAACCTGGAGGACCGGAAGAACCCGCTCCTCATCCAGCTGGCGTTGCAGTGGGTCCAGGAAACCGACCCAACCAAGGTCAGGGAGATCGCTCGCCAGTGGTACGCCGAGATCATCAACGATTTCCGCAGCGTGGGGACGGCCATTCCCGCGGTCTACCACATCCAGAGCAAGCGGACACGGAACATGTACGAGTACCGGCTGGCGGGGCTGCAGCTGCACCACGGCGGGTGGCACATCGAGTACGTCTGGGTAGACCACGGCTAACGTCCCAGGTTGGTTGACCATGACACCGTAGGAACGGCCCCGCGGGCGCGGGGCCGTTCTCTTTTGCCGTGAGGCACCTCCAACAGTTGACACAACCTACCCTGACATGTTTAGGTATTGCGTCCCGCGCTCACGCGCGGGGCCGTGAGGCCGTGCGGAACGGCAGGAGGACCTCAATGGCCGGAAGAATGCTATCCAAGATCATCCCGCTGACCGTCGCGGCGCTGGTCACGGCATTGGTCGTGGCTGCTTGCGGCGGTGACGCCGATCCGACGTCGGCGCCGGCGCCGGCGGCGACGCCGACGCAGCAGGTGATCGTGCAAACCCCAACGCCGCTCCCAACGGCGACGGTCGAAGTGATCGTGCAGACGGCCACGCCCGTTCCGGCGGGGCCGGCGGCGGCGACGCCGACGGCCGAAGTGATCGTGCAGACGGCCACGCCCGTTCCGACGTTTACTCCCGTTCCCACGGCGGAGGCGATGACGGTCGTGCAGACGGCCACGCCGACGCCCACGCCCAACATCGGAGCCATCACGCAGGAGATCAAGGGCTGGCGGCCCATCCAAGGCAACGGCCTCGACTCGTGGCGCGTTCCTCCGCAGCGTGGCGGGACGTTCGTCTACGGATTCGCCGCTCCCAGCCGCGGCATCGACCTCGTCATCAACCAGTCATTCACCGTGGCCGTCGCCGCCACGCCGGTCTACAACTCGATCGCCCGCTGCACGCCGGCCACCCAGCTCGAGGTGGGCGACATCGGCTTCTGCGAAGCCCAGGGCGACCTCGCCTCCGCTTGGACCACCCCCGACGGCGGCGCGACCTGGAACTTCACCATCGCCGAAGGCGTCAAGTGGCACTCGCCGCCCACGTCCGCCCGCGGCTACACCGCGGAGCTCTCCGGCCTCTATGGCCGCGACCTCACCGTCGACGACATCATCCATTCGACGATGTACTGGCGGAGCATGCTGCCGGACCAGGCGACGGCGCAGGGCAACCTCCACTTCACCGCGCAAATCGAAGACGTCGTCGCCCTCGACGACAGCACCGTCTCCTTCATCCTCGACGGCCCCGACCCCAACTACCCGACGCTGCTCTCGGACTGGAGAGCCCGCATCTTCCCGCCGGAAATCTTCGCGATGGACGGCAAGTACACCGAGCGGTCCGTCGGCACCGGTCCCATGATGGTCGACCAGTACGATCAGCAGGTCGAGGCAATGTACGTGGCCAACCCCGACTACTTCAAGGCTGGGGCCGATGGTGAGCCTCTTCCCTACCTCGACGGCTACAACCTGCTCCTCGGCATGTCGGCCAGCCTGGGGCGGTCGGCGATGATCACCGGCCAGATCGACATGCACGCCCAAAACCTGGGGCTCAGCACGCCCTCGGCGGCGGTGAACTTCGGGCGGCAGTGCCCCGACTGCACCATCGTCGAGTCCTTCCAGCCGTGGCGGAACTTCAGCGTCGGCTTCAGGACGGAGGGGCCGGACGCCCCCTTCGCCGATAAGCGGGCCCGGCTCGCCATCGCGAAGGCGGTCGACCTCCAGGGCATCATCGACAACATCTTCGAAGGCGCGGCCGTCGTGCTGCCCGTGTTCGGCGCCTGGAATACCTTCTTCGACGAGATCCCCGACCTGCGGGCCTTAGGGAACAACCTGCCCGACGACGAGAACCCCTACGTCTTCGATCCGGATGTCGCGAAGCAACTATGGGCGGAGTCGGGCCACAGCCCGGGCGAGCAGCATGAGCTCATCTACTTCGCCTACTCATCCACGAACGCCAATAACAACGAGGCCTTCGCCAACGAGCTCAGGAATAACCTGGGTATCGAAGTGACGGTGAACCGGGCCCCCGACATCGGCACCTATTACCGGGCCATCGGCTACCTGGCGCCGCCGCATCAGGAGTTCCCCAGCATGGCCCAGTACGTGCAGGGTCCGCGCGTCTCGCCGTCCGCGTGGGCGGGGAACCTCCTCGGAGCGGGTGCGGCCAACCTGGAGGACCGGAGCAATCCCATCCTTGAGGGTCTGGTCGCCGAGTGGAAGACCACCACCGATGCCGACCGGATCCGGGAGATCACCCGCGAGTTCTACGCCGAGGTCATCAACGACTTCCGCAACTTCGGGCTGCCTACCCCGGCGACGTACCACGTGGAAAGCCAGCGGACGCGGAACATGTACGAGTTCCGCCTCGCCGGCATCCAGCTCCACCAGGGCGGCTGGCACATCGAGTACGTCTGGGTGACCCAGTAGCCCAAGCCGCGCGCTTCAAGCACGCCTAGACGGAGAGGCCCGGCGCACGCCGGGCCTCTCTTTGCGTTTGAGGGCGGCGGGCTCATCGTATAATCGGCCCGCCAACGCTCAGGAGGGTGACGATGACGACGGAGGCGAAGGTCAAGCTCAAGGTTGTTGACGCCGACGGGCACTACATGGAGCCGCCGAGTGGCCTCGCCCCGTGGATCGAGGACCGCTACAAGGACGTGGCCCCATTCCTCGACCCCCATCCCGACGGCGGCGTCAGTTGGGGAGGACGGAGCTGGTTCCTCGAAGGGGCGCCCGGCTTCACCGAGGGCGGGGGCGGCTTCGCGCGCGATAACGAGACCTCCACCAAGAACCTCCTGATCAATTCCGGCGAGCGCAAGGGCTCGTCGATGATGAGAATGCCGGTCCCCGCAGCCTACGAGCCGGAGGCGCGCCTCAAGTTGCTCGACGAGGAGGGGATGGACGCGGCGGTCTTTTATCCCACCGGCGCGCTGACCTGGGTGCCCGACGTCGATTACCACCATGCCCTGAACCGCGCCCTGAACGACTGGGTGGCCGAGTTCTGCGCCTTCGACCCCGCGCGCCTCTTCGGCGTGACCAACATCGTGGCCATTCACGACGTCGAGGAAGCGTGCAGCGAGGTCCGGCGCTGCGCCGAGAGGCACGGCTTCAAGGCCATCTTCCTGCGCACGGCACTGCCCAGCGAGCATGCCCGCTGGTGGAGCGACGAGTACGACCCGCTCTGGGCAACCTGCCAGGAGCTCGATGTGGCCGTCGGCTTTCATCCCTTCCCCGGCGACTCGATGTGGGGCGCGGGGCGCTACTTCGACCTCCAGCGCAGCGACCCAAACCGCATCATGATGCGCACGCCCTTCATTGCGCCCGTCGACGCCATGAACACCATCATGGGGCTCATCGTGGGCGGCATCACCGAGCGCTTCCCCGACCTGCGGTTCGGCATGCTGGAGAGCGGCGGCGGCTGGATCGTCCCCTTCCTGGAGCGTCTCGACAACCGCTACGAAATCATGAGCAAGCTCCCCGACGGCCTGAAGACCATCCCCAGCGAGTACTTCAAGCGGCAGTGGTGGATCGCCTTCGACCCCGAGGAGGTCACCCTGCCCCTCGCCGTCGACTACATCGGCGGCGACCGCATCATCTGGGGCTCGGACTACCCCCATCCCGACGCCTTCTACCCCAACTTCCTCGACATGCTCAACGAGAATATCGCCGTGCTTCCCCGCGACACGCAGGAGCGGATCCGGGGCCGCAACGCAGTCGACTTCTACAAGCTCGAAGGCTAGCGCCCGGCGGAAGAAGCGCAGCGAGGGCCGGCGAACGCCGGCTATCGCCGCATTCAGCCCGATGTTGACTCCCTTCGGCAAGCTGCTATGGTTTCGAGGATGCCGGGGGCGGGCGCCGCTCCCGGGGAGGCGGTTCACCCATGGACTTCGAGTACCGGTACACGGCGGAGCAGGAGCGCTTTCGGCAGGAGGTGCGGGACTGGCTCGCCGAAAACGTCCCCGCCGACATCACCGCCCCGGTCGACCCCGAGGTCATCTCCGACGAGCTCTTTGACTTCGCCGTCGAGCTGCGCCACAAGCTCGGTGACAAGGGGTGGCTCTACGCCGTCTACCCCAAGGAGTACGGCGGCGGCGGTCTCGCGGCGGAGTACGAGGTGATCCTCGAAGAGGAGCTGCAGAACCGCAAGATACCTACGGTCTACAGCAACCACCTCGTCATCCCTCCGCTTTTGGTTTGGGGTACGGAGGAGCAGAAGCAACGCTGGCTCCCCGGCCTGTTGACGGGCCGCACCATCGCCTTCCAGAACTTCACCGAGCCCCAGAGCGGCTCCGACCTCGCCACCATCAAGAGCACCGCCGTCCGCGACGGTGACGATTGGATCATCAACGGTCAGAAGGTATTCGTCAGCGGCGGCGGGCCCGCCAAGTGCGACATTCTCTTCGGCCCCGTCATGACCGACCCCGACGCACCCCGCCACAAGAACCTCGGTTACTTCATCATCGAGGCCGACACGCCGGGCGTCACCCTGACCCCCATGGAGCTCCTGAACGGGAGGAACCAGAACACCGTCACCATGGATAACGTCCGCGTGCCCGGCGACCATCTCATCGGCGGCGACCACCAGGGCTGGCAGGTCACCCAGACCACGCTCGAGATGGAGCACGGGGGCCGCGGCATGGCCTACGTGAAGGAAGAGGCCGTCGACGAGCTCGTCGAGTTCGTGAACGAGCGCAAAAGCAACGGCGGTGTACTCGCCGACGACCCGTTCGTGGCCCAGCAGACCGTCGAGTGCGTGATCGACGCTCACATTGGGCATCTCCTCAACGCTCGCAACTTCTCCATGTACCACAACAAGGAGGAGATGACCTATCACGGCTCGCAGACCGCGCTCTTCAAGAAAGAGTACCGCCTGCGCAACTCCGACCGCATCCGCGAGGCGATGGGGCCGTTCTGCCTGCTCGGCATCGACGAGCCCCTGGCCCCCTTCAAGGGCGAGGCGGAGGTCCTCCAGCGGTCGGCGCTCTGGGCCTCGCACCCCGGCGGCACGCCCGAGGTGCAGCGGGTGATCATCGCCCGCCGCCTGGGCATCAGCAAGACGAAGGAGAAGGCCGCTCCCACGCCGGCCACGGCCACCGCCAACCTGCCGACGTTCGAGTCCAAGACGGCCGCGTCGTAGGCTCGGGGCGAGCGCCGGACCGTGGACTTCGAGTACCGCTACACTGAGGAGCAGCGGCGCTT
The DNA here is from genome assembly GCA_965207995.1 of Dehalococcoidia bacterium. GTDB lineage: Bacteria > Chloroflexota > Dehalococcoidia > SHYB01 > SHYB01 > DAOUKH01. The sequence goes on from OZ242299.1 coordinate 1,258,838, forward strand.
CCGAGATGAGGTTGCCGCTTGGCTCGACGCCGCCCTCGCCGAGCTTGGCGCTGAGCCGGTCCCCGGCTCCGGTGCGGCCCGCGCCCTCCAGCGCAAGCTCGGCGAGGTGGGTTGGCTCGTCCCCGCGCTCCCTAAGGAATACGGGGGCGCCGGTCTCTCCCCCGACCTCGAGACCGCGCTGTTTGATGAGCTCTACGCCCGTGGCCTCGACCACGTCCTCGACCGGCGGTTGAGCGCGCTATGCGAGACTCTCATCCGCTGGGGAACGGAGGATCAGCGGAGGCGCTGGCTGGCCGACACAGCGGCGGGCGTGAGCATCGCCGTCCCCGTGCTCGCGGCGGCACCCGACCTAGACCCCGGCGAGATCACGGTGGAGGCGGCCCTGCGCGACGGCGAGTGGGCCGTCGACGGCGCCCAGCGCTTCGAGAGCGCCGAGCCCGACCCCGGCTACGCCTGGCTCCTCGCCCAAACCGGCCAGGGCTTCGTCATGCTGATCGCGCCGCTGCCTTGGCCCGGCGTCACGGTGCGGCCCGTCGACACCGACGGCACCGACCATGTCGCCGTCATCGACTTCGAAGGCGCGCGGCTCCCCGCCTCCTACGCCATCGGCGAGCCCCGCGCGGGCTGGGAGATGGCGCTTGATGGCATGTTCGCCTTCGCGCCGGTACGGTCGCCGCGGGGGTCGGACGCGCTGCTCGCGGAGCTGCTCGACTGGGCGCGGGGCGCGGAGTCCGGCCCCGGCGCGGTCGACGACGAGCTCCTGCAGGAGCACCTTATCGACGCGCACGCCGCCGCCGAGATCGAGCGCCTGTTCCGGGCGCGTCTCTGGTGGGCCGAGCAGGCCGGCGAGGACACGCGCTACCTCGCGGCCCAGCATTCGATGCAGGCCAAGCGGGCGGCGGCGAGGCTCGCCGAAGCGGCCCGCGAGGTCTTCGGGCCGCGGGCGCTCACCGAGCCCAAGCTCGCCGCGCTCCAGCGCCGGGCGCTGACCAACCACATCTACCGCGAGCGCGCCGCGGTGGCCTCGGCCTTGGGGCTGCCGGAGGTAGCCGCCGACCAGCCGGCCGGTGAGCAGGCGGCGCGGCCCGCCGAGGAGTCACTGACCGCGGCCGCATCCCGGGGAGGGAACGATGGACCTATCGCTTAACGAACAACAATTGATGCTCAAGACCATGGGCGCCGACTTCCTCAAGCAGCAGCTTCCCAAGGAGCGGGTGCGGGAGATCGACGAAAGCCCCACGGGCTTCGACCCCGACCTGTGGCGCGAGATGGCCGAGCTCGGCTGGACGGCCATCGTCATCCCCGAGGAGTACGGCGGCTTGGGCATGACCTTCACCGACCTCGGCGTGCTCTACGAGGTCATGGGCGAGGCGGCGTGCAGCAGCCCCAACCTCTCCTCGGCGGTGCTCAGCGCGCAGGCCATCCTCCACGCCGGCGACGCCGCGCAGAAAAACGAGCTTCTCCCCGCCATCGCCTCCGGCGAGCAGATCTTCTCCTTCGCCTACACCGAGCCCGACTATTCCTGGGAGGCCGACGGCGTCAAGCTCGCCGCGGCCAAGCGCGATGGGAGTTGGACGCTCAACGGCGCCAAGCTCTTCGTCCCCGACGCGCACGTCGCCGACCGCCTGCTCATCGCGGCCCGGACGTCGGACAACGGCGCATCCGAACAAGGCATCACCCTGTTCCTCGTCGAGAAGGACGCCCCCGGGGTCTCGGTTCGGCTCCTCACCGGCTGGATCGGCGACAAGGTCTGCGAGGTCACCCTGGACAACGTCGCCGCCTCCGCCGTGATCGGCGACGTCGACGAGGGCTGGGCCGCCATCGAGCACGCCCGCGACCGCGGCGCCGCCGTCCTCTGCGCCTACATGGCCGGCGGGGCGCGCGCCGCAACCCAAATGGCGCTCGAATACAGCAACACGCGCATCGCTTTCGGCGTCCCCATCGGCACCTTCCAGCGCGTCCAGGACCACGTGATCGAGGGCACGACGAACGTCGATTCGATCCAATGGACGGCCTACGAGGCGCTGTGGAAGCTCGACGAGAGCCGCGACGACGCCCCGCTCTCGGTCAGCATGGCCAAGGCCGTGGCCAGCGTCGGCTTCCCCGCGGCCTGCGAGGCCTCCCACCACGTCCACGCCGGCATCGGCACCGACCTCGACTTCGGCCTCGTCCACTACACCAAGCGCGCCCGCACCTTTCAGAGCTACCTCGGCGACGCCACCTACCACAAGAAGCGCGCCGCCCGCCTCATGAACCTCGGCAGCGGCGGCGGGTAGCGGCATGGGCGAGCGAATCTACACCAGGGACGAGCAGGGAACGCTCGAGCCGCTTGAAGAGGCTTCCTTCACTTCCGAGGACGACCTGCAGGCGCTCCTCGCAGAGCACCCTGAGCTTCTCGATGGGGAGCAGATGCGGCCGGGCGACCCTCGGCGCTGGATTCTGATCAAGCGAGAGAAAGGCATTGCCGAAGCCGCGGACGCAGGAGACCGCTGGGCGCTTGACCACTTGCTCATCGATCAAGACGCCACACCCACACTCGTCGAAGTGAAGCGGGGCTCGAACAGCGAAGTCCGGCGCAAGGTGGTCGGACAGATGTTGGAATACGCCGCTCACGCCACGGGCGGCGCGGGAAGCTGGGCGGTGGACGATATCCGGCGGGACTTTGAAGACGGCGCTAAGGCTCAGGACAGGAATCCCGACGAGGTAATCGCCGAGCTGTTGCAAACGGACGGGGTGGCGGACGTCGACGCCTTCTGGGCAGACGTGGGTGCGAACCTCGCCGCGAGGCGGATCCGCCTCCTGTTCGTGGCCGACGACATACCGGACTCCTTGACTCGAATCGTGTCGTTCCTCAACGAGCAGACCCGCGACAACATCGAAGTGCTCGCCGTCGAAATTAAGCAGTTTTCCGGCAAGAGCACACAGACGCTCGTTCCGCGTGTCATTGGCCTGACCGCGGCCGCCCCGGCGAAGAGCGCACCGCGCATCAAGTTAACGCGCGAGTCGTTCTTGGATGAATTCACCGGCAGAGAACGGGACGCCGTGGAGCGGCTCCTCAACGTGACTTCAGAGTCTGGCGGCGCCCTTGGCTGGAATCCCTTCAGCGTAACTCTGCGAGTAGTCTGCCCGCTTCATCCCAGGCCTGTCCCGGTCGCGCGGATCTATCTCCCATCGATGGAATCGTCGATGGGATTGGTCCTCTACCTTGGGTGGGAAGGCCCCACTTTGGGGTACCCGCCAGAACTAGAGCAGCGCCTTAGGGAATGGACATCGCAGTTCAAGGACGATAGTTTCACGACAGCGGGGGGCACTCTCGGGTATTGGTGGACAGTGACACCTTCCGATGCGGCGGACCACATCGACCTGCTGGCGAGCCGACTGGCGGCGGTGCTCTCCGACCTGAAGTCGCTGGAAGCCGACGAGGCCTAGCGCAGCGCGCGGAAGAAGGCGCGGACGTCGTCGACGAGGAGGTCCGGCGCCTCCATGGCGGCGAAGTGGCCGCCTCGCGGCATCTCCGTCCACCGTTGGACGTTGTAGCCCTGCTCGACGAGGCTGCGCGGCGGGTGCGAGATCTCCTTGGGGAACATGGCGACGGCGGAGGGCGTCTCGATGCGCCCGGCGCGTCCGAACTCGCCTCGGTTCTCCCGGTAGAGCCGCACCGACGAGTTGATGGTCTGCGTCACCCAGTAGATCATCACATTCGTGAGCAGCTCGTCCTTGGTGTACGAGCGCTCGACGTCGCCTTCGCAGTCGCTCCACGCCCGCCATTTCTCGACGATCCACCCGGCCAGTCCCACGGGGCTGTCGTTGAGCCCGTAGGCCAGGGTCTGGGGCCGCGTCCCCTGCATGATCGAGTAGGCCGACTCGTCGCGCACCCAGCGGGCCATCTCGGCGCGGTAGGCCTCGACTTCGGGCGACGCCGATTCGCCCGCGAGTCGCGCCATCCTCCCGATCACCAGGTTCAGGTGAATGCCCGCCACGTTCTCGGGGTACTGCTCCGCCAGGCTCGCCGTCACCGCCGCTCCCCAGTCGCCGCCCTGCGCGCCGAACCGGTCATAGCCCAGCGTGTCGGTCATGAGGCTGCCGAAGAGTTCGGCCATGCGGTGCGTCGTCATCCCCGGCTCGCGGGAGGCGTCGGAGAAGCCGTAGCCGATCAGCGACGGCACAACGAGGTGGAAGGCGTCGGCGGGGTCGCCGCCGTGCGCCGCGGGGTCGGTCAGCGGCCCCGCGATCTTGTACATCTCGAAGAACGACCCCGGCCAGCCGTGGCTGACGATCAGCGGGAACGGGTCGGGGCCCTTCCCCTCGATGTGGACGAAGTGGATGCCGAGCCCGCCGACCTCGGCGCGGAACTGCGGCAGGGCGTTGAGGCGGCGCTCCTGCTCGCGCCAGTTATAGCCGTCGCGCCAGTAGGCGGCAAGCTCCTTCATATAGGCCAGGTTCGACCCCATCTCCCAGCCCGCGCCGTCGACCTCGTCGGGCCACCGCGTCGCGTCGAGGCACGCCCGCAGGTCGTCGAGGACGGCGTCGTCGACGTGAATCTCGAACGGCTCGGGCGCGGCGGCCATGTTTGTGCTCCCTGGCGGCGGTCTAGGCGCGGTAGTCGCGGAAGAAGGCGCGGATGTCCTCGACAAGCAGCTCCGGCTCCTCCATGGCGGGGAAGTGTCCGCCGTTGGGCATCTCGGTCCAGCGGGCGACGTTGTAGTTGCGCTCGGCGGCCGACCGGGGCGGGTTCATGTCGTTGGCGGGGAAGATCGCCACGCCCGTCGGGACCGGCACGCGGGCGAGCGGCCCCGCCGCCATCAGCTTGCGATTCTCGAAGTAGTAGCGCATCGAGGAGTTGATCGTGCCGGTCACCCAGTAGATCATCACGTTGGTCAGGAGCTCGTCCTTGGTGTAGGAGCGCTCGACATCGTCGCCGCAGTCCGACCAGCCCCACCACTTCTCGACGATCCACGCCATCAGGCCGGCGGGCGAGTCGTTCAGGCCGTAGGCCAGCGACTGGGGGCGGGTCTCCTGGACCTCGGCGTAGCCCCGCTTCTCGCGCCGCCACGAGGTGACCTCTTCGACGTAGGCCTTCTCGGCCTCGGTTATCTGTTCCGGGTCGGGATTGGCCGTGCCGGAGAGCATGTTGACGTGGATGGCGGGCACCCGGTCGGCATGGCCGCGCCCGAGGGCCGCGCAGACGAGACCGCCCCAGTCGCCGCCCTGGGCGACGAACCGGTCGTAGCCGAGGACGTCGGTCATCAGCTCCCTGAAGAGGGCGGCGGTGCGTGGAACGTTCATCCCCGGCTCGCGCGGCCGCTGCGAGAAGCCGTAGCCGGGCAGCGACGGCGCGACGAGGTGGAAGGCGTCGGCGGGGTCGCCGCCGTGGGCCGCGGGGTCGGTGAGCGGCCCCGCGATCTTGTACATCTCGAAGAACGACCCCGGCCAGCCGTGGGTGATGATGATGGGCAGCGGGTCCGGCCCCTTCCCCTGCACGTGGACGAAGTGCAGCTCGAAGCCGTTGACTGTGGCCTTGAACTGCGGCAGCGAGTTGAGGAACCGCTCTTGGGCGCGCCAGTCGTAGCCGTCGCGCCAGTAGGCCGCGATCTCCCGCATGTAGGCGAGGTTGGAGCCATACGCCCAGCCCGAGCCTTCGACCTCGTCGGGCCAGCGGGTGCGGCCTAGGCGGGCGTGCAGGTCGTCGAGGACGGCGTCGTCGACGTGAATCTCGAACCGTTCCGCGGTCCCCGTCGCCATGATCGGCGCGCCGCCTCCGCGGCCGCCGGGCGCGGGCCGCGCCGGCGGGCGATTTCTTGACTACCCCAGAAGGCCGCCGCTAGAATCGAAGGGCGCCCTGGTCCCGGTGGTGTAGCCTGGCCTAACATACCACACTGTCAATGTGGAGATCGGGGGTTCGAATCCCCTCCGGGGCGCCACTCTTCTTCCTTTTCTCCGTGGATCGGCGTCCGTCTGTGTGCCGTACGGTGCTAGCGCACCTTGAACCTGGAGGACTACCACTGATGGCCACGACCGGCGTCAAGGTAAACATGACCCCCTCGCATCCGGGGGACTTCATTCGCACGGAGATCGTCGAGGAGTCGGGGCTGACGGTGACGAAGACGGCTGAGGTTCTGGGCGTCCGCCGGGCGACCGTCTCGGACCTTCTGCACGGCCGGAGCTCCCTGTCGCCGGAGATGGCGCTGCGTGTTGAGAAGGCCTTCGGCGTCAGCATGGACATGCTTTTGCGGATGCAGGCTTGGTGGGACGCCTCACAGATGCGCGCCCGGGCGGCAGACGTCAGCGTCCAGCGCTACCGCCCTGCCTAACCGCGACGCCGCATACGCCGACCCCAGCCCGGCACACTAGCTACAGCCGCGCCACGACGCGCTCGGCGATGCGCTCCGCGTGCTCGACGTGGTCGTAGATGGGGTTGAACATGATCATGTCGAGGTCTTCGCGGGCGAGGCGGGCGACCTGTTCCGTTACCTCGTCTTCGGAGCCCCACGCCGAGACCGCGAGCCCAAGCTCGGCGTCGTGGTACTGGTGGTCGAAGAAGCGCCGTAGCTCGCGGGCGGCGCGCTCCTTGTCGTCGTCGATGACGACGTAGAGCCGCTTCGCGATGGTGAACGCGGGGTCCCGCCCCGAGGCGTCGAAATGCCTCCGCAACGAGCGGAGCACGTCGAGGAACGATTCCATCCGCGAGGCGCCCGCTCCCATGAAGCCGTCGCCGAGCCGGACCGCCCGCTTGATGGCGCCTTCGGCGCGCCCGCCGAACCAGATGGGCGGGTGCGGCCGCTGCACCGGCTTCGGCTCTAGCGACAGGCGGTCGAGCCGCCACTCACCGTTGTCGAAGCTGACCTCCTCCTCCGTCCACAGCCGCTTGATGAGCTCGACCATGTCGAGGAAGCGGCGGACGCGGCGCGCGGGATCGATGTTGAAGATGGGATAGCGCGCCTCGTGCCCGCCCAAGCCGACGCCAAGAATTAGCCGGCCTCCTGAGAGCTGATCGACGCTGGCCGCGGCCTTCGCCACGTGCAGCGGGTGGAAGAGAGGAAGGACAAGCACTGAAGAGCCGATCTTGACCCGCGACGTCGCCATCGCTGCCGCGGTCATGAGGACGAAGGGATCAACCGGCTTGCTGAAGACGCCGTGTTGTACCCAGAGGCTGTCGTAGCCCAGGGCCTCGGCGCGGGCCGCGTGACGGCCGATGAGGCCGGCGTCGGCGGGGCCGTCGAGGAACGTCTGAGGAATCGCGATGCCGACCTTGGTGCGGTCGCCGATGATCAAGCGTCCTTCATCTGCCATGGGCCTCTTCCTTCGTCCCCGGTCCGTAGACATGCGGGGCGGGGTATAGTAGCACCACCGCGAGCCGAGGGAGGCGCCCCACAGCCATGCTCTTGCAGGACAAGGTCGCGATCGTCAACGGCGTCGGGCCCGGACTGGGCCGGGCCCTCTGCGTCGAGCTTGCGAAGCACGGGGCCGACGTCGTGCTGGGCGCGCGGACCGAGTCGCGGCTCGAAGAGGTCGCCGCCGAGGTCCGCGACGCAGGTCGGCGCGCCCTCGTCGTCCCCACCGACGCCACCGATGAGGCGCAGGCGAAGCGGCTCGCCGACAGGGCCGCCGCCGAGTTCGGCAGGATCGACGTCCTGGTGAACAACGCCTCCAAGAACGAGCCCTTCACCACCGTCGCCGATTCCTCCGTCGAGGAGTGGCGCGCCTGCATCGACGGTAACGTGATGGCCCACATGCAGGCCTGCAAGCACGCCGCCCCCTACATGGTCGAGCAGCGGTCGGGGTCGATCGTCAACGTCTCGTCGATCTCGATGCGCAAGGGCGTCCAGACGCGGAGCGCCTACAGCGCCGCCAAGGCGGCGATCGCGGTCATGACCCAGAGCCTCGCCGACGAGCTCGGCCCCCACCAGGTGCGGGTCAACTGCGTGGTCCCCGGCCACATCTGGGGCGACATGCTGGAAGGCTACTATCACCGTCGCGCCGAGGAGCTCGGCGTCACCTACGACGAGGTCTACCAGGGCTTCGCCGACCAGATGGCGCTGCGGCGCATAACCCTCGACACCGAGGTCGCGGCGGCGATCATCTTCCTCGCCTCCGACATGGCGAGCGGCATCACCGGCCAATCGCTCGACGTCAACGCAGGTCTCTCCTACCACTAGCACCGCCGCGCGCGGAGGAGCCGTGACCCACAGCGAATCGACCGATCCCGCCGTCCAAGCGCTCATCGACCGCGCCGCTATCGGCAACATCATCATGCGTTACGCCCGCGCCGTCGACAGCCGCGACTTCGACGCCCTGCGCGAGCTCTTTACGCCCGACGCCCACGCCAAGTACGGCGATTGGTTCGACGACAGCGGCGTCGACAAGATCATCCCGTTCGTCAGCGGCGTCGCTCACTTCGAGGTCACCCAGCACTTCTTCGGCCAGCCGCTCATCGAGGTGCGCGGCGACGAGGCCGAAACCCAGACCTACTCCAACAATCACCACTTCTACACCGAGGACGACGGCGAGCGCTATGCGGTGGTGCAGGGCAACCTTTACACCAAGCGCTTCGTCCGCCAAGACCACGAGTGGCGTATCGCCGACCTCACCCTGACCGTACTCTGGGAGCGGCAGGAGCCCGCGCCCGGCGCCTGACACGACCGACCGGGAGACACCGCATGGACTTCACCTGGGACGAGCACGACCTGGCCTTCCGCGAGGAAGTCGACACCTTCTGCCGCGACAACATTCCCGCATGGTTCCGCGGCCACTTCGCGTCGAGCGACGACGACGAGAAGGCTTTCGCCAAGGACTTCTGTGGGAAGTTGGGCGAGCGCGGCTGGCTGACCATGGCCTGGCCCAGGGAGTACGGCGGCGCCGACGCGCCGATCTGGACCCAGATGCAGCTCAAGGACCTGATGGAAAAGCATCGCGAGCCGCGCGGCCCCCAGTACATGAACCTGAACTGGATCGGCCCCAGCATCATGCTGTTCGGCACCGACGAGCAGAAGGACTATCACCTCTCCCGCATGACCGCGGGCGACGTCGTCTGGTGCCAGGGGTTCAGCGAGCCCGACTCCGGCTCCGATCTCGCCTCGCTTCAGACGCGGGCGGTGCGCGACGGCGACGACTACGTGATCAACGGTCAGAAGATCTGGACGAGTAACGCCGAGAGCGCCGAGTTCTGCTTCCTCCTCGCCCGCACCGACCCCGACGCCCCCAAGCACCGCGGCATCTCCGTCTTCCTTATCCCCATGGACACGCCCGGCCTCACCGTCCGGAAGATCCGCAGCATGGTCGGCTATGGCAACATCAACGAGGTCTTCCTCGACGATGTCCGCGCCCCGCGGTCGACGATGCTGGGGAACGAGAACGAGGGCTGGAGCGTCATCACCGCCGCGCTCAACTTCGAGCGCATCGGCCACGCCGCCCATGCCGTCCTCGACGACGTCATCGACTACGCCAAGTCTTCAGACGACGGGGCGCCCGCCGCCGGAAGCGACCCCGTCCTCCGCCAGAAGATCGCCGAGGCTTACGTCCGCTACCGCGCCGCCCGCGTGATGACCTACCGCCTCGCCTCCATCGTGGCCAAGGGCGACGACCCCGGCCCCCGCGACGCCTCCATCACCAGCATGCACACCCGCATGACCCACCAGCGCAACGCCGACCTCGCCATGGAAGTCATGGGCCCCTACGCCCGCGTCCAGACGGGCTCGCCGACCGCGGTCTACAACGGCATCCTCGAGTCCCACTGGCGGCACAGCATCTCCGCCACCATCGCCGCCGGCACCATGGAGATCATGCGCGAGCAAGTCGCCGTCCGCGGCCTCGGCCTCCCGCGCTAGGCCCTGAATGGAGATTGTCATGCCCACCGCCCGCGGACCTTTCACTGTCAACACCGAGGCCGAGCCGCCGTTTCTTGAGCAGGACGGGCTCACGCTGAACCGCAACGTCGTGCGCAAGGAGTTCTCCGGCGACATGGTCGGCACCTCAGAGGCGCAGATGATCGCAGCCTTCACCGGCACTCCAGGTTCGGCGGCCTACGTGGCCATCGAGCACTTCACGGGATCGGTTGGCGGGAGGTCGGGCTCGTTCGTGCTCCAGCACAGCGGGGTGATGAACAAGGGCGACGCCGCGCTGACGGTCACGATCGTGCCCGACTCGGGCTCCGGAGAGCTTACCGGCATCGCGGGAACGCTCGAGATCAACAACGACGAGGGCCAGCACTCCTACGTCCTCGACTACAAGCTCGATTGAGCGCCCGCCATCAGCCTTAGCAAACGAGTAGCCGGCCCCGGCCTGCCGCGTTAAGCGTCGGCCGACGACCACGACTTCACCACGCCGTCGGCTTCGAGGGCGGCGATGTCAACGGCGGGGTAGCCCGCCTCGGCGAGCAGCTCGCGGGTGTGTTCGCCGAGGAGGGGGGCGAAGCGGCGCAGGTCCACCTTCGAGCGCGAGAAGGTGACCGGGAAGCCGACCTGCCGCACCGGGCCCTGCGAGGGGTGCTCCACCTCCCACGTCATCCCCACGTGGCGGACTTGGGGGTCGTCGAGCGCCTCGGCGGGCTCGTTGACCGGCGCGGCGCAGGTGTCCGCCGCCCACAGGTCGCGGAGCCAGTCGTCGCGGTCGCGGGTGAGGAAGATGGCCCGGATGTCCTCGACCATCGCGTCGACCTCCGGCCCCGACTCGCGGTGGAGCGGGATGTAGCTCTCCCGTCCGATCAGGCGGCAGAAGTTCTCCCAGAACGGTACCTCGGCGTTCGAGGTCGTCAGCCACTTGCCGTCGCGGCACTTGAGGAAGGTGAGGGTGGACTGCGAGGTGGGCTTCGCCTTCCTTTGAAGGGCGGCGTCGCGGCGCTGCTGCGCGTAGGCGCCGTGGTTCGACGACATCACGCTGCCGACCATCGAGACGTCGAGGTACTGCCCCTCGCCCGTCTCCTCGCGTTCGAGCAGCGCCGCAAGGATGCCGGCCGCGGCATGCAGTCCGGCGGTCACGTCGGCGAAGGCGACGCCGTGACCCAGCGGCTCGCCCGTCTCCGGGTGCCGCGGGCCGACACTCCCGGCCACCGCCGACATCTGCCGGTCGTGGCCCGGGAAGCCGGCGTAGGGCCCCGACTGCCCGAACGCCGAGATGCTGCAGTAGACGATCCTTGGGTTGCGGGCCCGCACCGCCTCGTAGTCGACGCCCAGCCATTGCACCACGCCGGGGCGGTAGCCTTCGAGCACGACGTCCGCCCGTTCCACGAGCCGGAAGAAGACCTCGCGGGCCCTGGGCCGGGCCGCTTCATCGAGAAGCTCCAGCGCAACGCTGCGCTTGTTCCGGGCGATGCTGTTGTAGGCCGCCGACACGACCTCTTCCTCAGGCGTGGGGTCGGGCGGCGTCATCATGTCGCGCCCCATGCCGTACCGCGGGCGCGGCTCCTCGATCTTGACGACGTCCATGCCCATGTCGGCGAGCAGGTGCGACGCCAACGGCCCCGGAAAGAGCCGGGAGAGGTCGAGCATCCGGTATTTGCCGAGCAGCATGCTTCCCCCGCGCAAAGCCCGCTCCGACAGCGGGGGCATACCTTAGCACGACGGGCGCGCGGGAACCCCGGAGGGGGAAGAGGGAACGTCGGAGGCAGGACAGGAATCAGGCGAAATAGAGCCCGATGACGGCGCCGATCACCGTCACCCACGTTCCGAACATGACGATGGTGAGCGTGTTCAGCCGGCTGTTCATCTCGCCGCGCAGGCTGTTCATCTCACCCCGCACCTCGGTGAACCGGCTGTTCATCTCGTTGCGCAACCCGCCCATCTCGCCGCGCATCTCACTACGCAACCCGCCCATCTCGCTGCGCATCTCGTTGCGCAAGCCGCCCATCTCGTCGCGCAAGCCGCTAATGGACTGGTTCAAGTCGTCCAGCCGCTTGTCGACTTGCTCGTAGGCGCCTTCGAGCCTGCTGATTCTTTCCTCGGTCGTCATGCCCCTTCGATATGACACTACTATGCCGGATGCGTTGAAGAGCCTCAACGCCCGCTTGTCATACCCGGCCCTGAAGCTCGCGCCCTGACGGGGGCGGCGCTGCTATAATCCCGCCAGCCGAATCAGGGGGCGCGCATGGACTACCAACGCTACGCAGACGAACACCACCTCCTCGTGGAGATCAAGGACCGCGTGGCCGTGGTCACCATGAACCGCCCCGAGAAGCGCAACGCGGTCAACTACGCGCTCCACCGGGGTCTGGAGACCATCTGGCGTGACCTCGGCACCGACCCCGACGTCGGCGCCATCGTCCTCACCGGCGCCGGGCCCGCCTTCTGCGCCGGCGGCGACATGAAGGACTTCGGCCCCAGCGGCGGGATGCTCATCCTCCGCGGCGCGAAGTGGGCGGTGCAGAACATGGTCAACTGCGAGGCCCCGCTCATCGCCGCCATCAACGGCCCGGCGGCCGGATTCGGCGCCTCCGTAGCCCTCCTCTGCGACACCACCTTCATGGCCGACACCGCCCGCATCGGCGACACCCACGTCAACATGGGCCTCGTCGCGGGCGACGGTGGCTGCGTCATCTGGCCGCTCCTCATCGGCCCCCACCGCGCCAAGGAGTACCTGATGAGCGGACGCTACGTGCCGGGGCCCGAGGCCGAGCGCATCGGCCTGGTCAACCACTGCGTCCCCGCCGACAAGCTGATGGACGAGGCGATGGCCTACGCCACCGAGCTGGCCAACGGGCCCGCGGCGGCGATCCGCTGGACGAAGATGAGCATCAACCGGCTCATCTGGCAAAACCTGATCCTGGTGCTCGAGATGAGTCTGGCCACCGAGGGGCTCACCTCGGGCAGCCCCGACCAGCAGGAGGCCGTCGCCGCCTTCCGCGAGAAGCGCGCCCCCAAGTTCGGCGCGGGCTAGCGCGCCCATGCTTCAGTCGCGCTGGACCGCCGACGGCATTGAGTTGTCCGAGGTCGAGCCCGGCCCGCTCGCGCCCGGCCACGTCCGCCTGAAGGTCGCCGCCTCCGGCATCTGCGGCTCGGACCTGCACTCCTTTCGCGGCGACCTGCCCACGCGGCCGGGGGACACGCCGGGCCACGAGGTCGTCGGCACCGTCCTCGACGGCCCCGCCGGCCTGGACGACGCCCTCTACGCCGTCGAGCCGCACACCCGCTGCGGCGTCTGCGACCTCTGTCTTTCGCGCAAGCGGCACCTCTGCAACCAGGGCATGCTCATCGGTACGCGCATCCCCGGGGGGATGAGCGAGTTCGTCGACGCCCCGGCCTACACCGTCCACCCCGTCGACCCATCCGTCGCGCCCCTGCCGGCCTCGCTCTCTGAGCCGCTCGCTGTCTGCGCGCGGGCGGTGATGATGGCGCGGCTGGAGGTCGATAGCCGCGTCCTCGTGATCGGGGCGGGCGCCATCGGGCTGCTCGCCGCGCTCCTCGCCCGCGACCGCTGCGCCCACGTCGCCATCAGCGCCCGGTACGAGCACCAGCGAAGCGCCGCCGCCGCGCTCGGCGTCGAAGCCGTCCCAGAAGTCGACCTCATGTCCTGGGCACGTGACAATGGCCCCGACGTGGTCATCGAGACCGTCGGCGGCGAGGCCGGCACCATCGGCCAGGCCGTCAAGGCGGTACGCAAGTCGGGGCGCGTCATCGTCCTCGGCGTCTTCACCGGCGAGGTGTCGCTCGACGGCCTGCTCCTCGTCGTCAAGGAGGTAGAGCTGCTCGGCTCCGTCCTCTACGGCCCGAGCCGGCGCGGCTCCGACTTCGCGGCCGCCGTCTCCCTGCTCTCCCGCTACCAGCCCGACCTCGCCCCACTCCAGACCCACCAGTACCCGTTGCGCGACATCCACCAGGCCTTCGACACCGCCCTCGACAAGACGACCGGCGCCATCAAAGTCACCCTCCTCGCGGGGTAGCCGGGCGCCTCTTCAGGCGGCGAAGCCGCGCTCTCCTGTTGACACGCCTTTTCCTTCCGTCGCAAGATTGGGGGCCGGAGGGGGTGAGGCATGTCCCGCTACGGCGTCGTCGACTCTGACGGCCACGTGAACGAACCTGAGTCCATGTGGCCGAACTACTTGGAAGAGCGCTTCCATGCCATGGCGCCCCGGCTCGTCACCGACTCCCAGGGACGAATCCGCAGCCTTCTCGAAGGCCGCATGCAGCCCTACATCCCCCGCCACCCCAATCCCGACCCCGCCCGCCGGCGGAGGGGCGGGTACGATCCCCGCGCCCGCCTCGAAGACATGGACAGCGAGGGCATGGACGCCTCCGTGATGTTCCCGACGGCGGGCCTCCACTTCGCCGCCATTGAGGACCCCGAGGTCGCCGCCGCGCTCTGCCGCGCCTACAACGACTGGCTCTACGACTTCGCCCAGACCGATCCCCGGCGGCTCATCACCGTCGCCGTCATCCCCCAAGCCGACGTATACGAGGCCATGCGGGAGACGCGGCGCGCCGTCGGCGAGCTCGGCGCCAAGGGTGTCATGTGGCGCCCCAACCCCATCGACGGGCGCAACCTTCACGAGCCCTACTTCGATCCGATGTGGTCACTGCTGGAAGAGCTCGACGCCACGCTCTGCCTGCATGAGGGCACCACCCAGAACGTGCCGCAGTCGGGCCTCGACCGTTACGACAACTTCCTCTTCCGCCACGTGGTTTCGCATCCCCACGAGCAGCAGATGGGGGTGCTCAACCTGATCTGCGGCGGCGTTCTCGAGCGCCATGCCAAGCTGCGCGTCGCCTCGCTCGAATCGGGGTGCGGCTGGATCGCGCACTGGATCGAGCGTATCAACCACCACCTCGAATACTGGGGCCACGCCAGCGCCCCCTTGCCCATGAAGGCCGACGAGTACTGGGACCGCCAGTGCTTCATCTCCGCCGACCCCGACGAGGCGATCATCCCCGGCATCATCCAGACCATGGGCGACGACACCATCATCTTCGCTTCCGACTACCCCCACCCGGACGGCATCTTTCCCGGCGTGGTGAAGGAGCTCGCCGACCGCAGCGACCTATCGGAGATCTCGAAGGCGAAGATCCTGGGCGAGAACGCCGTCCGTTGCTACGGCTTAGAGGAAGACGGCGGCGCGTAACGTGCGTAGAACGGAATGTGAAAAGACGGGGGCCGGAGGCTAGGGCCGCCGCACGGTGAGGAGGATCCAATGACCCAAGAGACGCCGCTCTCCAAGGAGACCGTGGCCGAGGTGGCCCGCTTCGTGGGCCTGCAGGTCGACGACGACGACATTGAGCGGCTGGAGGCCGAGGCCCGCTCCGTTGCCCGCAACATGGCGCGGCTGGACGCGATCGACCTCGATGGCGTCGAGCCCCTCCTCATCCACTTCCTGCCGCCGAGTCAGCCCCGATGAACGACCTCTGCGACCTCACCATCGCCGACGTCTCCCGCGTCATCAGGTCGCGGCGGGCGTCGTGCGCCGAGGTGCTCGACTCCTGCCTGCGCCGCATCGAACGCGACGAGCCCGCGCTCAACGCCTTCATCTCGGTCATGGCCGGCGCGGCCCTCGAAGAGGCCGCCAAGGCCGACCGGCGGCTCGCCCGCGGCAGCATCGACGGCCCCCTGCACGGCATCCCCATCTCGCTCAAGGACCTCTACGACGTCGCCGGCTTCAAGACCACCGTCGGCTCCAAGATCTACGCGGAAAACGTCGCCACCAAGGACTCGGCCGTCGCCGAGCGGCTGCGAGCGGCGGGCGCGGTCATCGCCGGCAAGGCCAACATGACGGAGTTCGCCCTCGGCGGCGTCCAGCCGGAGTACGGCGCGGCAGTGAACCCCTGGAACCACGAGCGGACGGCCGGCGGGTCGAGCAGCGGCTCCGGCGTCGGCGTCGCCGCCGGCATGGTCTACGCCTCAATCGGGAGCGACACCGGCGGCTCCATTCGGATACCGGCCGCATTCTGCGGCGTCGTGGGCTTCAAGCCTACTTATGGGCGGGTGAGTCGCCGTGGGATGATGCCCCTCTCCTGGTCCCTCGACCACGCCGGCCCCCTGGCCCGCACCGTCGAGGACGCCGCCCTCGTGCTGCAGGCCATCATCGGCCACGACCCCGCCGATCCCACGACCAACGCGTCCCGCCCGCCCGCCTTGACGGAGCGCCTGGGCCCTCGCCTCCAAGGCGTGCGCATCGGCATCCCTGAGAACTACTTCTTCGACGAGCTCGACCGCGAGGTCGGTCAAGCCGTCGACGCCGCCCGCCGCACCCTCGACCACCTCGGCGTCAGCTTCAAGAAGGTCGAGATCCCTCACGCCGAGGACGCCGGCGCCGCGACCATGGCGACCATGGTCTCCGAAGGAGCGGCGGCCCACCGCAAGCACCTCACCAGCCAGCCGGAGGAATTCAGTAAGCCGGTGCGCAAGATGTTCGAAGAGGGCTCGATCACGCCCGCGATCACCTACATCAAGGCGCAGCAGATGCGGACGCTCCTCATTCAGGAGTACCTAGAAGCGCTCTCCGAGGTCGACGCCCTGCTCTATCCGACGACGCCGATGGCCGCTTTCAGCAGGGACGAGAGCCCGTATGCCGCCGACGGCGTCCCGAGCGTGGGGCGCTGCACTACGTCGCTGCCGCTCACGGGACTTCCCGGCGTCTCCGTGCCCTGCGGCTTCACGAAGTCGGGGCTGCCTGTCGGCATGCAGTTGGTCGCCCGCCACTTCGACGAGGCCACGCTGGTCCGCATCGGCCACGCCTACCAGAACGCAACCGACTGGCACACCCGCCGCCCGCCGCCCGCCGGCGACCGCAGCTTCGGCAAGTAGCGCTACGGCTGCATCGGCTGCCGGCGGTCTTCGTCCTGCTCGACCAGGATCTCGTAGTCTTCCTTGTAGCGCTTGAGCAGAAAGTGCGTCACCGTGTCCGTGACGCCGTCGATCGTGGCCAGCTTGTCGGAGACGAAGCGCGCCACCTCGTAGATGTCGGGCGCGATGATCAGGACGGCAAGATCGTACGTGCCGGAGACAAGATAGACGGAGCGCGCCTCCGGGAAGCGGTAGATGCGCTCGGCGATGGCGTCGAACCCCACCTCGCGCTCGGGGACGATCTGCACCTCAATGAGCGCCCACACGTCGCGGTTCCCCAGCTTCTCCCAGTTCACCATGGTCCGGTGGCGGACGATGACGCCGGAGTCCTCCGCCTCCTTCACCAAGCGCTCCACCTCGGCGGCGTCGCGGCCCGTCATCGTCGCGATGGTCTCGTAGGACGCGCGCGCGTCGGATTCGAGAATCTTGAGGATTTCTTCCATGGCTCCGCTCCGTCTGCCTGTTGGCGGGGCCATTGTACAGGCGCGGGGCCCGCGGCGCGGCCCTAGCTCGCGGGGACGGGATTGACCGGGGCGCGGAGCTTGCTCCAGCCCGACGCCTGCTCGTAGGCGTGGGCGATCTGGAAGAGCGTCGGCTCGCTAAAGGCGGGCCCGATGATCTGCAGCCCGATGGGCAGACCTTCGAGGAAGCCCGCGGGGACGGAAAGGGCGGCAACGCCGGCGATGTTCACCGGGATCGTCGCCACGTCGCTGCGGTACATCGCCACCGGGTCGTTCATGCGCTCCCCGAACTTGAACGGCGGCGTCGGCGACGTTGGGGTCACCAGCGCGTCGAGGCGCTCGAAGGCGGCGTCGAACTCGCGTCGTATCAGCGTCCGCACCCGCGCCGCCTTCAGGTAGTAAGCGTCGTAGTAGCCCGCCGACAGCGCGTAGGCTCCCAGCATGATGCGACGCTTCACCTCGGGACCGAAGCCCCGCTGCCGCGCCTTCTCCATCGCGTCCCACATGTTCTCCGCGTCGGGGACTTCCGGGCCAAAGCGGACCCCGTCGTACCGCGCCAGGTTCGTCGACGCCTCCGACGGCGCGACGATGTAGTAGACCGCCAGCGCGTGCGGCGTGCTCGGCAGCGAGACGTCGTAGTCGATCACCGCGCCGAGCTCTTCGAGTTTCTTGATGGCGCGCTCCAACACCTGGCCAACGGCCTCGTCGATCCCGTCCACGTACTCCCGCGGCACGCCGAGCCGCAACCCGGCGATTTCCTTGCCGAGCCCCGCCGAGAAGTCGGGGACGGGGCGGTCGACCGAGGTCGAGTCGTGGGGGTCGTGGCCCGCGATCGCCTGGAGCACGGTCGCGGCGTCCTGCACATCCTTGGTCAACGGCCCGATCTGGTCGAGCGAGCTGCCGAAGGCGACGAGGCCGAACCGGCTCACCAGCCCATAGGTCGGCTTGACCCCGACGACGCCGCAGAAGGAGGCCGGCTGCCGGATGCTCCCCCCGGTGTCGGAGCCGAGCGAGTAGAGCGCCTCGCCGGCGGCGACCGCGGCGGCGGGGCCGCCCGAGCTGCCCCCGGGCACCCGGTCGAGGGCCCAGGGGTTGCGGGTGGGGTGGAAGGCAGAGTTCTCCGTCGACGAGCCCATGGCGAACTCGTCCATGTTCCCCTTGCCGAGCAGCACCGCGCCCGCTTCCTTCAGCCGGAGCGTCACCGTGGCGTCGTAGGGCGGGACGAAGCGCTCCAGCATCCGCGACGAGCACGTCGTCGCCACACCCTCGGTCACGATGTTGTCCTTGAGCTGCATCGGCGCGCCGGTCAGGGGCCCGGCCTCGCCCGCGGCGATGCGCGCGTCGGCGGCTTCGGCGTCGGCGAGCGCGCGGTCGGCGGTGACGGCGACGTACGCCTCGACGCTGGGCTCGACGGCGGCGATGCGGTCGAGGTGCGCCTGGGTCAACTCGACCGAGGAAACCTCGAGGCGGCGCAGCAAGTCCGCCGCCTCGTGGGCCGTCAAGGAATAAAACTCCACCGGCGCGCTACTCTTCCAGCACGGCCTTGACGCGGAAGAAGTCGTCCTCCCGCAGCGGAGCGTTGGAGAGCACGGCCTCCGCCTCCATGCCGGAGGCGGGCTCGTCGTCGTCGAAGATGTTGCGCATGCCGCCGGGGTGCGCCGTCGGGGGCACGTTCTCCGTGTCCACCGCGCTCAGCGCCTCGAACTGCGCCAGGATGTCGGAAAGCTCGGCGCGCAGCGTCTCGATCTCGTCCTCCGACATGCCGAGGCGCACGAGGCTGGCGATGTGAGCGACGTCGTCGCGGCTAAGGGGCACCGGAATCCTCCGGAAGAAGTGGCGCGGGCGCCATTATACCAGCGGCCGGCCCGCATCCCTTGGCTTAAACCTCTCTCCCCCGCTGGAGCAGCACGTTAAAGCCTCTCTCCCTCTGGGAGAGACTGAGAGAGGGCCGGTGGGGTGGTCTTCCCTCTTCTCCCCACGGGAGAAGAGGGAGATGAGGGGCCCCCTGACAACCACCAGCCCTCATTGGAGGTCGCCAACCCTGTGCCCCATGTTGACGGAGCCCCCAACTCCCCTACACTTACCCGACATGCGGGAACTCGCCGGACGACTGACCAAGGCCCGCGCCTTCGAGTTCGCCATCATCGCGCTCATCGTCGCCAACGGCGTCCTGCTTGGGCTCGAGACCTCCCCCCGCATCCTCGACCACGCCGGCGACTGGCTACACTTCGGCGAACGCTTCATCCTCTGGGTCTTCGTCGCCGAAGCCTCCCTGAAGATCTTCGCCGTCTCCCCGAAGGTCGACCGCTACTTCCGCGACGGCTGGAACCTCTTCGACTTCACTATCGTCGTCCTCGCCTTCATTCCCGCCGTCGGACCATTCGCCATCGTCGCCCGCCTCGCGCGGCTGGCGCGGATCCTGCGCCTTGTCTCCGCCCTCCCCGAGCTGCGGCTCATCGTGACCACGATGGTGCGATCCATCCCCGGCATGCTCAACATCGTGGTGCTCATCAGCATCGTCGCCTACATCTACGCCATCATCGGCTACCAGATATTCCACGAGCACGACCCCGAGCACTGGCGCAACCTCGGCATCTCGCTCCTGTCGCTCTTCCGCGTCATCACGCTGGAGGACTGGACCGACATCATGTACACCGCGATGGAGCTCCACCCCTGGGCCTGGCTCTACTTCGTCAGCTTCGTCGTCCTGGCCTCATTCGTGGTCATCAACCTCTTCATCGCCGTGGTCATCAACAACCTCAACAACGTCAAGGAAGAGCGGCTGCGCGCCATCCAGCAGCCCAAGTCCGCCGACGCGCTCATCAGCGAGCTGCGCGCCACCCAAGACTCCCTCCGCCGCCTCGAAGACGAGCTGCACCAGCGCCGCCGCCCCGACGGCACCCTCGCCGACCCACCCTAGAAACCCCTTTGTTATAGTGTGGCGGCGCACGTTCCCCGGGCTTTGGCTGTCCGACAACTAGGAGTTCACCATGGACGCGAACATACAAACCCTGCACGGCCTCTTCGCTCACCCCATCTCATACCGCATTCCTGTATTTCAGAGGCCCTACGCTTGGACCAAAGATAAGCAGTGGGAACCACTTTGGAGCGATGCTAAACGGATCGCGGAGAAGCTCCGTAATGCCGTGCCGGGCGAAAAAAAGATCCCGCCGCATTTCATGGGAGCTATCGTCCTGCAATTGCAAAGCGCAAAGACAGGGCAAGTCGTCAAGCGTATCGTCGTAGATGGTCAGCAACGATTGACTACTCTCCAAATCTTGATTCGTGCGGCTCAAGAAGCTTTCCAAAACTTAGATGATATTCAAAGAGCTAATGAGTTGTCTGAGCTCACTTTGAATGATGCCGACAAACAAGGCGGCGATTCCGATAGCGACACTAAGGTCCGGCAGTCTAACCTCAATGACCTACATTCTTTCCAAGATGTTATCAGAGGATTGAGCGACGCGAGCGGTCCTTTGCGCTCCATCGGCCAGGCTTTTCAGTATTTTCGAAAGGAAATAACCGCTTGGCTCAACGAAGAGCCTGCCACTAGAAGTGCTAAAGCCGAGGCATTGAGCAAAACTCTCACCACATACCTCCAATTGGCCACCGTTGATCTTGATGAAGGTGAAAAGCCACACTTCATCTTCTCCGTCCTCAATGCGAGAGCCGAACCGCTAAGACAGTCTGACCATATCAAGAACACCGTCATGTACGAGGCGGACGTGGTCGATGACGCGGCCAAAGCCACAGAGCTCTGGGGGCTTTTCGACAAAAGCGAGTGGTGGCGCGGTAGTACAAAGGAGGGAAGATATAGTCGCATCCATCTGGACCGCTTCTTAAATTACTGGGTGGTCATGCGGGCTCGCGAAGAGGTCAATGCCGATAATGTCTCAGCCGAGTTCAATAAACTATTGGGACGCCCCGATCATCCGTCGATAGAGGAAGTTGCCGCGGACATTAGAAGAGCAGGGCAAGTCTATCAGGACTTAGAAGAGTCCAGGACTCCAGGAATCGAAACTTTTCTGCGGCGCGTAAAAGTTATGGAAATAGGCGTCGCAATGCCGCTTCTGATGTGGCTCTATACTACAGATATTCCTGACGACATACGTAGGCGGAGCACTCGGGCGCTTGAAAGTTACTTGGTGCGACGCATGCTCTGCGGCGTTTCAACCCAAGGGCTTAACAAGCTTTTTGTGGAACTCCTGGTTAGAACAGAAACCAATAATCCTTCAGCAGCAGATCAAGTTATCATAGACTTCTTGAGTGATCAAACTGTCGATAACCGCATATGGCCTAACGACACTATGCTGCTTGCGCAACTTTTTGCCACGCCATTACGTGGTACTGTCGGAAGGCAAACGATGGTGTTGGAAGCTATCGAGTCCCACCTTAGAAGCGACAAGACTGAAGCGATCAGCCAAGGGACATTGACCAGGGAACACATTATGCCGGAATCATGGCAGAGGCACTGGCCATTGCCGGATGGTATGAGCGGGGAAGAAGCGATACAGGCTCGAGACCAAGCTGTAAGGCAAATTGGTAACCTAACGCTTGTGACCGGAAAGCTAAATGCGTCGCTCTCTAATGCCCCCTGGCATCAGAAAAAGGAAACCCTAGCAAAGCACACTACCTTGCGCCTCAATTGGGAATTACTAGAGGGTAAACCAGGCATATGGAACGAGGAGACGATCGCGGAGCGAAGTTTGCATCTAGCCCAGGTTGCTAAAGAAATCTGGCCGTTCGCAAACAACATCTGATCCGCTCCTGTCACATCTCCACCCCCTACCGCCGGGAGGGCGCGATAACCTCCTCGGCGAACCAGTGGAGCTTGTCGATGAAGTGGTCGACGGTGTTGGTGTGGCCGAGGGAGATGCTGGTGGCGGTGGCGCCGGCGTCGCGGTTGGCGTTGACGGTTTCGAGCCACTCGTCCGCCGAGTCGGGGATGCGGGTCTCGCCGAGCTCCCGCTGGGTGCCCTCCTCCCGCTGGATGAAGACCGCGGGCATGACGACGTCGAAAGGGCGGGGCCGCTCGGCGAACTCGGGGCGGCTCTTCAGGTAGTCCAGTGCCTCGGGGAGCTGGGCCGGCGTGATCTGCCAGGGCACCCAGCCGTCGCCGTACTTCGCGGCGCGGCGCATCGCCGGCTTGCTGTTCCCGCCGATCCAGATGGGCGGGTGGGGCTTCGCCACCGGCCGCGGCTCGAAGACGATGTCGTCGAACGCGACGTACTTGCCGTGGAACTCGGGGCGCTCCTCCGTCCACAGAATCTTGATCGCCTCCAGGTACTCGTCGCTGATCGGGCCGCGCTCCGCTCGCGGCACTTTGAGCACCTCGAACTCCTTCTCCAGGTGGCCGATGCCAATGCCCAGGATCGAGCGTCCGCCGGAGAGGAAGTCGAGCGTCGCCATCTGCTTGGCGAGGATGACCGGGTCGCGGTAGGGCAAAACCAGGACGCTGTTGTAGACCTGGATCCGCTTCGTGGCGCCGGCGAGGAAGGTAATCGTGGTTACGCCCTCGCACCAGCGGCCGCCCATCAGCTTGGCCATCTCGACGCTCATGAAGATGTGGTCGGAGACGCCGAGGTAGTCGAAGCCGACCTCCTCCGCCGTCCGCGCGATCCGCACCACGTCCGCCGGCGTCGCCGACTCCTCCCACGGCTGCACCGTCGGCGGGTACAGCTTGATGACGGGGAATCCCAGGCCGAATTTCATGGTGTTCTCCTTGGGGCGTGTGCCCGCCCTCAGTCCCTCCCAGGGGGAGGGAGGTTTCCTAGGCCGCGTCGAGCTTGAAGAGCTTGACGGCGTTGTCGACGAGGATCTTGCGGCGCTCGGGCTCGGGGACGTCGGCGAGGGCCGCCTCGCGCGTCTCCTTGCTCTTGGGGTAGGTCGAGGTCGTGTGGGGGAAGTCGGTCTCCCAGATGATGTTGTCGACGCCGATGTGGCGGCGCATCTCGATGCCGACCCGCTCGTACCAGAAGTTGGCGTAGACGTTGGAGCGGAAGTAGTCGCTCGGCTTCCGCGACATGCCGTCCTTCCAGCACTCCATTACGGTGTACTCGTGGTCGAGCGTTTCAAGCAGGTAGGGAATCCAGCCGAGGCCGCTCTCGACGGTGATCATCTTGACCGACGGGAAGCGCTCCAGCACGCCGCTGAAGAGGAGGTTGGTGAGGACGCGGACGTTGGCGGTGATCGAGTTCGAGTCCTCGATGGCCTTCCAGACGGCGGGGGCGAACTTCTCCCACGGCCGGAACTGCGCCCGGTCGACGTGGAGGCAGACGGGCAGCCCGGTCTCGGCGCAGGCCGCCCACAGCGGGTCCCACGACGCCTCGTTGAAGTGCGGCAGGCCCAGCGCCTCGGTGGCGCCGTGCCAGATGACGCCGCGGTGGCCGAGTGCGGCGGCGCGGCGGACCTCGTCGGCGGCGGCCTCGGCGTCCCACATCGGGGCGATGCAGAGCGGCACGAAGCGGGGGCTGACGTCGGCCCATTCCTCGATCAGCCAGTCGTTGTAGGCCTGGATGCAGGCGAGGCGCCACTCAGGTTCGCCGCGGTGGATGAAGGCGCCGCGGGCGATGCCGGCCATGTTGGGGAAGAAAGTGTGGACGTCGGTGTGGTCGGCGTCCATGGCCGCGAGCCGTTCGGCGGGGACGTAAGCGGCGCGGGGGACCTCCTCCCACCGCTTCGGCGCGGTGCGGCGGTCGGGCATCAGGCTGGCGACGACGGCGAGGCCGCCCAGCGGCTCCTCGTTCATCAGCCACGTCTCGGTGCCGTCGTCGAGCTCGAAGAGCCGCGGGATGCGGTCGCCCCACTGGGCCTTGGACATGCGGGCGGTCCAGGTGTCGGGCGCCTCCTGGACGTGGTCGTCCGTCGAGATGGCGCCGAACTTGAGCTCGATCTTCGGCATGGAGGCACCTCCGCCGTTCTGGTGGGCAGCCGGATTCTACACGAACGCGCCGGCGTGCCCGCCCTTGCGACCACGGGCCGCCGCTTGTTATGCTGAAAAGTAAGGTAAAGCAGGAAATACATTGGGAGAAAGAAAAAGCCATGATTGAATCAAAAATCACAGCCAAGGGACAAACTACCTTGCCGAAGGCCGTCCGCGAGGCCCTTGCCGTAGAGGCAGGGGATCGTGTGCGCTACACCATCCACGACGGAGAAGTTCGGATCACGCCGTTACGGCCTATTTCCCGGCTCTATGGCGTGCTGCAATACGACGGCCCGGCGAAGACCCTAGATGAAATGGAAGAGGGCATCGCCTCCGGAGCTTGTGACTCATGATCGCCGTCGATAGCAACGTGCTCGTACGATACCTAGTACGCGACGACCTAGCGCAAGCTGAGGCAGCCCGAGCCTTGTTGGAAGGACTAACGCCGGAACAGCCCGGCTTCATCTGTCGTGAGGTTGTGCTGGAAGTCGTTTGGGTGTTGGGGCGCACCTATCGGTTTCCTCGCGACCGCATCGCGCACGTGCTGACGGAGCTCGCCGCCACTGAGAACCTCGTGATTGAGGCCGTCGACGACGTTGCCCGCGCCGCCATCAGCTTTCAGCAGGGCGGGGCCGGGTTCTCGGACCTGATGATCGCCGCCGCTGCCGAACGGGCCGGAGCCCACCCTCTCTACACCTTCGACCGCGCCCTCGCTCGCGTGGAAGGCGTCTCCCTTCTCGATAACCGCCCATCCGTTTGACACCCCAGGGGCCCCTCTCTAGACTTGCCCCGATTCCCACGCAACAGGAGCACAACCCTCATGGCCCCAGGAGACGTCCTCTACGAAAAAGACGGCCAGCTCGCCATCATCACCATCAACCGGCCCCACCGCATGAACGCCCTCACGATGGCCGGCTGGACCTACGAGATGGCCGAGATCTGGGAGGACTTCCAGAACGACCGCTCCCTGCGCGTGGCGATCCTGACCGCCGTCGGCGACAAGGCCTTCTGCGCCGGGGTCGACGTCAAGGAGACGGCGGAGCGCAACGCCGCCGGCGAGAAGCGCGACCCCGAGGCCCCCGGCGTCAAAGCCTCGCCGTGGCAGAACGGGGTGCGCAAGCCGGTGATCTGCGCGGTCAACGGCATCGTCGGCGGCGGCGGGCTGATGCTCGTCGCCGACAGCGACGTCGTCATCTGCAACGAGAACGCCGCCTTCTTCAACCCCGGCGTCGGCGTCGGCATCGCGGCGATGGTCGGGCAGGTACTCTGGGCGAAGAGCATCCCCTTCCACGCCAACATGCGGATCGCCCTGATGGGCCCCCATGAGCGCATCGGCCCGGAGCGCGCCTACGAACTGGGCATCGTCACCGAGGTCGTCCGCGACAAGCCCCTGCTCGACCGCGCCAAGGAGATCGCGGAGACGATGCTGCGCAACTCGCCCGCCGCGATGATGGCGGCCAAGGCGATCCTCTGGAACGCCCTCGAGCACAGCTACACCGCCGCCCAGGAAGGGCAGTCCACCATCGGCCGCACCCTCTCCGGCCACCCCGACCAGATCGAAGGGCCCAAAGCCTTCGCCGAGAAGCGCAAGCCCAACTGGGCCGACCCTGAATAGGGCCACCCTTAAGCCTCTCCCCCTTTGGGGGAGACTTGAGAGAGGGCGCGCGCCGTCAGGCGCGCGAGCGCCCGCAGGGCGCTGCTCTTCACGCCGCCCCCTTCTGACGCGGCGGCGTCCGCGCTACAATGGCTTGCGCCCCCTCCCCCGGCGCAACCTTCGCAACTGGAACGGCGATGCCCCAGAACGAGATCTTCGTCAAAGGCGCGCGCGAGCATAACCTCAAGAACATCGACGTCGCGGTCCCCCGCGACAAGCTCGTGGTCATCACCGGCCTGTCGGGGTCGGGAAAGAGCTCGCTGGCCTTCGACACCATCTACGCCGAGGGCCAGCGCCGTTATGTCGAGTCGCTGTCCGCCTACGCCCGCCAGTTCCTGGGCCGCATGGAGAAGCCCGACGTCGACTACATCGAGGGGCTGAGCCCCGCGATCTCTATCGATCAGAAGGGCGTCTCCCACAACCCCCGCTCGATCGTGGGCACCGTCACCGAGATCTACGACTACCTCCGCCTCCTGTTCGCCAGGATCGGCAAGCCTCACTGCCCCCGCTGCGGGCGGCCCATCCAGAGCCAGACGGTGCAGCAGATCGCCGACGCTGTGCTCGGCTTCCCCAGCGGCGAACGGTTCATGGTCCTGGCCCCCATCGTGCGCCACAAGAAGGGCGAGCACCTCGGCGTCTTCGACACCCTCCGCAAGAGCGGCTACGCCCGCGCCAGGGTGAACGGCGAGGTGCGCGACCTCGCCGGCGAGATCGTCCTCGACAAGCAGAAGTGGCACGACGTCGAGGCCGTCGTCGACCGGCTCGCCATCCGCGACGACGACCCCGACCTGCGCACCCGGATCGCCGACAGCGTCGAGACCGCCCTCAAGCTCGGCGAGGGGGTCGTCGTCATCGCCGCCGTGCCGTCCGAGGGCAAGGGCGAAGACCACGTCTACTCCGAGCTGGCCGCCTGCCCCGAGCACGGGGCCATCGGCCTCGCCGAGATCGAGCCGCGCACCTTCAGCTTCAACAGCCCCCACGGGGCCTGCAGCGAGTGCACCGGCATCGGGTCGCGGCCCGTGGTCGACCCCGAGCTCGTCATCGCCGACCGCACGTTCTCTATCCGCGAGGGAGCGGTCGCGCCGTGGGCGCGGGCCGGCTCGATGTCCCCCTGGTTTTCCAGCATCCTGGCCGCGGTGGCCGAGAAGTACGGCTTCTCCGTCGACACGCCCGTCGGGAACCTGAAGCCCGAGCAGCTCGACATCGTCCTCTACGGGGCGGGCGGCGAGAAGGTCGACGTGCGCCACGTCGCCAAGAACGGCCGCGTCTTCCACTTCCCCCAGAACTTCGAGGGCGTCGTCCGCAACATCGAACGCCGTTACCGCGATACGGAGTCCGACTACGTCCGCGGCGAGCTCGAGCGCTACATGACGGCCCTCCCCTGCGAGAAGTGCGACGGCCGCCGCCTCCGGCCCGAGGCGCTTTCGATCCTGATCGCCGGCCTGCACATCATGCAGGTCACCGCGATGTCCATCACCAGCGCCTCGGAGTGGGTGCGCGGGCTGATGGGCGGCGACGGCGCGGCCCCGGTCCCGGCGCTCAACGAGCGCGACCGCACCATCGCCAACCAGATCGTCAAAGAGATCGACAGCCGCCTCCAGTTCCTCCTCGGCATCGGCCTCGACTACCTCACCCTCGACCGGAGCGCGGGCACCCTCAGCGGCGGCGAGGCCCAGCGCATCCGTCTCGCCACGCAGATCGGCAGCGGACTCATGGGCGTGCTCTACGTCTGCGACGAGCCCTCCATCGGCCTCCACCCCGCCGACGACGCCCGGCTGATCGGCACGCTCCTCCGCCTGCGCGACCTCGGCAACACCGTCATCGTCGTCGAGCACGACGAGGCGATCATGCGCAGCGCCGACTGGATCCTCGACCTCGGCCCCGGCGCAGGTGAGCACGGCGGGCACCTCGTCGCCGCGGGGCCCATCGACGTCATCAAGGAGACGGACGCCTCGATCACCGGCGCTTATCTCAGCGGCCGCCGCACCATCCCCGTGCCCCAGAAGCGGCGGAAGGGCAACGGCCAGGCGATCAAGATCGAGGGTGCGCGGGAGAACAATCTCAAGAACGTCGACGTGTCCATACCGCTCGGCAGCTTCGTCTGCGTCACCGGCGTCTCCGGCAGCGGCAAGAGTACGCTGATCAACGACATCCTCTACAGGCGGCTGGCGCAGGTCTTCTACCGCGCCAAGGACC
The DNA here is from genome assembly GCA_965207995.1 of Dehalococcoidia bacterium. Taxonomy (GTDB): domain Bacteria; phylum Chloroflexota; class Dehalococcoidia; order SHYB01; family SHYB01; genus DAOUKH01. The sequence goes on from OZ242299.1 coordinate 1,286,835, forward strand.
GCCCCGGCGCCTTCGACCGCATCACCGGGCTCGAGCATATCGACAAGGTCGTCGACATCGACCAGTCGCCCATCGGCCGGACGCCGCGCAGCAACCCCGCCACCTACACGGGCGCGTTCACCCCCATCCGCGAGCTCTTCGCCGCCGTCCCCGAGGCCCGCGCCCGCGGCTACATGCCGGGACGCTTCTCCTTCAACGTCAAGGGCGGCCGCTGCGAGTCCTGCAAGGGCGAGGGCTACGTCCGCATCGAGATGCAGTTCCTCCCCGACGTCACCGTGCCCTGTGAGGTCTGCGAGGGGCGGCGCTACAACCGCGAGGCGCTCGAAATCCTCTTCAAGGGCAAGTCCATCGCCGAGGTCCTCAACATGACCGTGGCCGAGGCGTCGGACTTCTTCTCCGCCATCCCCAAGGTCAACAACAAGCTCTCCACCATGCGCGACGTCGGCCTCGGCTACATCCGGCTCGGCCAGCCGGCGACGACCCTGAGCGGCGGCGAGGCCCAGCGCGTCAAGCTGGCGACGGAGCTCTCCAAGCGCTCCACCGGCCGCACGCTGTACATCCTCGACGAGCCCACCACCGGCCTCTCCTTCGAGGACGCTTACGCCCTCCTCCGCGTTCTCCACCGCCTCGTCGACGCCGGCAACACCGTCGTCCTCATCGAGCACCACCTCGACCTCATCAAGAACGCCGACTGGCTGATCGACCTCGGCCCCGGCGCCGGCGACAAGGGCGGCGAGGTCGTCGCCATCGGCCCCCCCGAGGCCATCGTCGCCGACGAGCACTCGATCACCGGCCAATGGCTCGCCCCGATGCTGGTCAAGGCTTCGCCCAACGGCCGCGTCAGAAAGCCCGCCCGCGCCGCGCGCAACGGCGCCGCCCCCAAACGCAAGGCCCGCGCCAAGCGCTAGGGGGCTACGCTCCCCCCTGTCAGGGGTCTGTTCTTCAGTTGTACGCAGCCCAAGCTTGCAATCGGACGATAGTTAAACTTTCAATTGAACGCAGGATAAAGTTGCAATCAGACGACTCATAAACTTGCAATTGGACGACTACTAACGTTACGATTGGACGATGCAGGAAACCACGCTTTACAGACGCTACGCGGAAATCCCCCTGGTGGAAGCGCTGGCGGATTCGCCTGCCGTACTAGTGAACGGGCCGCGGCAGTGTGGCAAGACGACGCTCGTCCGTTTGGTGGGCGAACCTAGAGGTTACGATTTCATCAGCTTCGATGATGACGTGGCCCACGCCGCCGCGGAAACCGACCCGGCCGGGTTTGTCGCCGGACTGCCGGAACGGGTGATCCTGGACGAAGTGCAGCGCGTTCCTTCTCTCTTCACCGCTTTGAAGCGAGAAATAGACCGCGATCGTATTCCCGGTCGATTCCTCCTGACAGGCTCCTCCCAGGTACTCTTGCTGCCGTCGCTGTCGGATTCCCTGGCAGGTCGCCTGGAAGTCCTTCCCCTCCACCCCCTGTCACAATGCGAGATAGACAAGGGCACCCCCAGTTTCTTGGATGATTTGTTTCGCGGAGCGTTCGAAACTTCAACTACCGACCGTCTCGGCGACGAGTTGGCGCTACGCGTAGCATCCGGTGGGTATCCGGCAGCGTTGACGCGCTCAACCGTCCGCCGCCGCGCCAACTGGTACCGGAATCACGTCGACACACAACTCCAGCGGGACGTGCGGGACATGTCTAGAGTCAGGTCTCTCGACGTAATGCCGCGGTTGCTCACCGCTGCTGCCTCGCAAACGGCCCGCTTGTACAACCTTTCTGATTTAGCGTCGCCTTTCCAGGTCAGCCGCCCCACAATCGGCGAGTACGTTGGACTCTTGGACCGTCTGTTTCTCATTGAGAGGCTTCCGCCTTGGCACAGCAACCGGCTGAGCCGTCTGGTCAAGACCCCAAAGCTGCACATCGGAGATACCGGCGTCGGGTGCGCCCTGCTAGGGCTCGACGACAAAGCCCTGACCCAAGACCGATCGGTATTCGGGCAGCTCCTGGAGACTTTCGCGTTGCAGGAGTTGAAACGCCAAGCCGTTTGCCAGGAGCAGCCAATGTCGTTCTACCACTATCGGGACAAGGACCAAGTGGAAGTAGATATCGTCATTGAGCGGGGCGTCACGGCCGTGGCCGGCGTAGAAGTAAAGGCCTCCGCCACTGTCTTCCCGTCGGATTTTCGCGGTCTGCACAAGTTGAAGCAGGCCGTCGGGGACAGGTTTGCGAGTGGCGTCGTGCTCTACGACGGGGAGATAGCCTCCAGCTTTGGTGACCAAATGTTTGCCGTGCCAATGCGCCGCTTGTGTGAAGGCCGGAGTGTTGGGTTGGACTCGTTTGTCTTGGACAGGGACCGCTTGGCTCCCTAGGGCAGCCAAGCGGATAGGCCTTGCGCCTGCGGGTCCGCCCCGCATTTCCCGCCGGTGCTATACTTCTGTTGGAGCGCCCGCGTCGAGCCCCTTTTCCGGGGTTCCGGCGCGGCGCAGGGCCTGGCGCTAGAGGGCGGAGCGTTACCGCGTGCTTGGCGAGTACTGGCAGGACTGGAGCGCGGTCCTCATCGCGACGGTGGGGGGCGCCCTCCTCGTCACCCTCTCCTTCGCCGCCGCGCTGATCGTCGCTCCCAAGGCCCGGTCCGTCCTCAAGGACCTCCCCTACGAGTGCGGCATCGTCCCCTCCGGCGAGCGCTACTCGCACATGCACTTCCGCTACTACCTCTTCGCCATCCTCTTCCTGATCTTCGACGTCGAGGCCGTCTTTCTCTTCCCGTGGGCCGTCGTCTTCCTCGACCCCGGGATCGTCCAAGCCGTCTTCTATGAGATGCTCATCTTCATGGGCATCCTCCTCTTCGGCCTCGCCTACGCTTGGAAGAAGGGAGCCCTCGATTGGAGATAGAGGTCAACCCGAAGCGGCTCTGGCCGGGGTCGAGCAACCTGCAGAAGAGCGGCGCGCCCGGCGTCGTCACCGGCACCATCGACCACTTCATCTCGATGGCGCGCAAGTCGTCGCTTTGGCCGCTGCAGTTCGGCCTCGCCTGCTGCGCCATCGAGATGATCAGCACCTACATGGCGCACCACGACCTCGACCGCTTCGGCATCGTGACCTGGCCCTCGCCCCGGCAGTCCGACGTCATGATCGTCGCCGGCACCGTCGTCAAGAAGATGGCCGAGCCGATCAAGCTGCTCTACGAGCAGATGCCGTCCCCGAAGTGGGTCATCGCCATGGGGAGCTGCGCCACCTGCGGCGGGCCGTACACCAAGTCCTACTCCGTGGTGATGGGCGTCGACAAGATCATCCCCGTCGACATCTACGTGCCGGGCTGTCCGCCCCGGCCCGAGGCCCTCATGGACGGCCTCATCAAGCTCCAAGACAAGATCATGAAAGAGACCGGCGGACGTGGCCGACCGAGCGCCTAAGGCCCCCGAAGCGCACCGCGTCGAGGACCCCGCCATGGAGGCCCGCCTCCGCGAGGTCTACGCCGGCTTCGACGCCGAGGTCGGCTACATGGTCGACCGCGTCGCCCTCACCATCCCCCGCGAGCGCATCGCCGACGCCGCCCGCGTCGCCAAGGACGACGACCGGCTCCAGATCGACTACCTGGGCTGCCTCTCCGTCGCCGAGTACGAGGACGCCTTCCAGGCCGTCTACGTCCTCTGGTCCACCACCCTCCGCCACGGCTTCGCCCTGAAGACGAACGCCCCCAAGGACGACCCCGCCATCCCGTCGGTGACGCCGGTGTGGCGGGGCGCCGACTGGCACGAGCGCGAGGGCGCCGAGCTCTTCGGCGTCACCTTCACCGGCCACCCTAACCCCGGCTTCCTCCTGCTGTTCGACGAATTCGAGGGCAAGCACCCGCTCCGGAAGGACTACCCCTTCGAGGAGACCGCCGAGTGGGTCGAGGATGAATCGCCCCGCTGGGAGACGCCACTCGACGACGAGGCCCTGGAGGACCGCACTCGATGACCTCCGAACCCACGGTCAGCCCCGCCGCGGCCATGGACGACGCCGCACCCGACCACGGCCTCGAATGCGTCGACATGCTGCTCAACATGGGGCCGCAACACCCCAGCACGCACGGCGTCTTCCGCATGATCCTGACGGTTGAAGGCGAGCGCATCGTCGACGCCGAGCCCGTCATCGGCTATCTGCACCGCGGCTCCGAGAAGCTCTGCGAGCGCGAGAACTACCGGCAGATCATCACCCTCTTCGACCGCCTCGACTACGTCGCCAACTTCAACAACGAGCTCGTCTTCTGCCTTGCCGCCGAGAAGCTGATGGGCATCGAGGCGCCGGAGCGCGCGCAGCTGGTCCGCATCATCCTCTGCGAGCTCAACCGCATCTCAAGCCACATGCTCTTCTACGGCGCGTTCGGCACCGATGTCGGCATCTTCGGCACCGCCTTCATGTACGGCTTCCGCGAGCGCGAGGAGATCCAGCAACTCTTCGAAAGCGTCAGCGGCGCGCGCATGATGCACAGCTACATCCGGGTCGGCGGCGTGGCCCAAGACCTCCCGGACGGCTTCGTCCCCCGCGTCCGCGGCGCGCTCGACCGCATCCGCCGCGCCATCGACGAGGCCGACCGTCTCCTCACCTTCAGTGAGATCATGCTGGAACGCACCCGCAACGTGGGCGCTATCGCCGGCCCCGACGCCGTCGACTGGGGCCTCAGCGGCCCGGCGCTGCGGGCCAGCGGCATCCTCCACGACGTCCGCGTCGACGAGCCCTACGAGCTCTACGACCGCTTCACCTTCGACATCCCCCTCGGCGAGAACGGCGACTGCTGGGACCGCTACTGGGTCCGCATGGAAGAGATGCGCCAGTCCGCCGCCATCGTCGAGCAAGCCCTCGACATGCTCGATGATGGGCCGATACAGACCCCCGTCGCCAAGTTCGGCTTCGTCAAGCCGCCCATCGGCGACGCCTACGCCCGCGGGGAGAACCCTAGGGGCGACTTCGGCGTCTATCTCGTCAGCCGCGGCCAGACCTCCCCCTACCGCGTCAAGATCAGGGCGCCGTCCTTCTCCAACCTGATGGCGCTGCGCGACCTCACCGTCGGCGCCTACATCGCCGACGCCGTGGTCATCCTCGGCTCCCTCGACATCGTGCTCGGCGAGGTCGACCGATGACCTGGACCGACGCATGGTGGCTGATCGGGGCGGTCGCGATCTTCATCGCGTTCATCTCCTTCGCCGTGCTCGCGCTCACCTACGCCGAGCGCAAGGCGCTGGCCCGCATCCAGCAGCGCATCGGCCCCATGCGCACCGGGCCGTTCGGGCTCCTCCAGCCTGTCGCCGACGCCATGAAGCTGCTGACGAAGGAAGACTTGCTCCCCGGCAAGTCGGACAAGCTCTCGTTCTGGCTGGCGCCGCTGATCGTCTTCGTCCCCGCCTTCATGCTCTGGGTCACCGTCCCCTTCACTCAAGACCTGGTCATCCGCAACCTCGAGCTGGGGGCCTTCTACTTCATCGCCGTCTCCAGCGTCTCCGTCGCCGGCCTACTCATGGCGGGATGGGCCTCGTTCAACAAGTACGCCATGCTCGGCGCGGCGAGGGCCGCCGCCCAACTCATCAGCTACGAGCTGCCCCTGATCGTCGCCGTGATCAGCGTCGTCATGGTCGCCGGCACCACCGACCTCACCGCCATCGTGACCGAGCAGGCGCCGCTCTGGTTCATCATCCTCCAGCCCGCCGCCTTCGCCCTCTTCCTCCTCGCCGGGCTCGCCGAGGTCGGCCGCACCCCGTTCGACATACCCGTCGCCGAGTCCGAGGTCATGGGTGGCCCCTTCATCGAGTACAGCGGCATCCGCTGGTCGATGTTCTTCTTCGCCGAATACGCCAACACCTTCGCCATCGCCGTTCTCGCCACGCTGCTCTTCCTCGGCGGCTGGAGGGGGCCCGCGCCGGCGGGGGGATGGCTCGAGGACTTCGTCCAGGCCATGTGGATGCTCCTCAAGGTGTCGGCGGTGACCTTCCTCATCTTCTGGATTCGCGCCAGCATCCCCCGGCTCCGCATCGATCAACTCATGGCGTTCGCCTGGAAGGTGCTCCTCCCGCTCGCCTTCGCCAACCTGGTGCTGACGGGTTTCTATCTCTTCTACGGCTGGCCCGATTGGGCTATAGTCCTTCTGTCGCTGGCGTTGCTGGCCGGCGCCGCGGCCCTCTACTACCGGAGGCGGCCCAGTCAGGTCTTGCGCCCCCGGACCACCCGGGTCCGCGTCGAGAAGGGCCGCATCACGGCACGGGAGCAGACCGCCTAGATGATCGGCTTCCTCAAGGGACTCGGCGTCACCCTGCTGACGATGGCTCGGAAGCCCGTCACCGTCCAATACCCTGGCAGGCCCGCCGAGGGCGACGGCCCCTCCAACGCCCGGGGCGGCGAGCACATCCCGCTCTCTCCCCGCAACCTCGGCTTCCCCGCCCTGCTCTGGGACGACGTCATCGACGAGCCCTCCTGCACCGGCTGCAAGGTCTGCGAGCGCTACTGCCCCACCGAGTGCATGACCGTCTCCATGAAGGACAACCCCCTCCACGCCGAGGGCAAGAGCTCCCGCAAGAAGATCGTCGACGACTTCGAGATTCGGATGGAGCGCTGCATCCTCTGCGGCATCTGCGTCGAGGTCTGCAACTTCGAAGCCATCGCCATGACCGACTACCACGAGGAAGCCGATATCTCCCGCGGCGGCCTCATCGCCTCCAAGGCCGACCTGTTCCGCATGGGCCGCGACTTCCAGGGCCGCGCCGGCATCACCGTCCGGCCCGGCATCCCCAAGCCCAAGCCCGCGCCCAAGGCCGCCCCGGCCGCCACAGAGGAGTCGGACCCCGCGTGAGCGTCGAGCTCGCCATGTTCGTCGCGGTCTCCGCGCTCGCCATCGCCGGTGGCATCGGCGTCGTGATCGCCTCCAACGTCGTCTACGCCGCCCTCTTCCTCCTCCTCAGCCTCCTCGCCGTCGCCGGCATCTACATCCTGATCTTTTCTCCCTTCCTCGCGCTGGTGCAAGTGCTCATCTACGGCGGCGCGATCATCGTCGTCGTCCTCTTCTCCCTGATGCTCACGCGCCAATCGGGCGAAGCGGGCAACCTTGACGTCAAGCACAAGCCCATCGCCGCCGTCGCCGGACTCGTCATGCTGGGCGCGCTCGTGGCGACGATCGTCGCCACCTCGTGGCCCGAGTCGGGCGGCAACGAGCCCGTCGGCTTCCGCGAGCTTGGGGCCGAGCTGTTCACCCGCTGGGCTGTGCCGTTCGAGATCGCCTCGGTGCTGCTGCTCGTCGCCCTCATCGGGGCCATCGTGCTCGCCCGCCCCGGCGACGACCCTGAAAGCGGCGGCAACGCCCCACCGGCAGACTCCGGAGACGAGGCGTGATCGAACTCCACCACGTGCTGATCGTCAGCGCCGTGCTCTTCTCGCTCGGCGTCTTCGGCGTCCTGGCGCGGCGCAACGCCATCATGATCCTGCTCGCGCTCGAGCTCATGCTCAACGCGGTCAACATCAACCTCGTCGCCTTCGCCGTCTACCTCGACCCCGGCCTCATCGTCGGCGTCATCTTCGCCATCTTCGTCATCACCGTCGCGGCGGCGGAGGTCGGCCTCGCGCTGGCCATCGTCCTGCGGCTGTATCGGAGCCGTTCGTCCGTCAACATCGATGAGGTCAACCTCATGCGCTGGTAGCGCGCGGAACGGCTCCGGAGACCTCTGAGGGAACGACATGGGAATCGAGTGGGCCTGGCTTCCGCCCGCGCTCTCCGCCGGCGCCTTCGCCGGCATTCTGCTGTTGGGAGGGCGCCTGCCGCTTAAGGGCGCTCCGCTTGCCGTCGCGGCCATCGCGGCGGGGTTCGCCCTCTTCTGGTTCTTCGCCGCCGACCTCGTAGCCGACGGCGCCGGCTCCTTCGAGCGCCTCTGGTTCGAGGCCGGCGACATCGGCATCTCCCTCGGCATGACCATCGACGAGCTCGCCATCGTCATGATCGGCCTGGTGACCGCGGTCTCGCTGGCGGTGCAGGTCTACTCGCTCGCCTACATGCGCGGCGACCCCAAGCTCGGCTGGTTCTTCGCCGTGCTCGCCCTCTTCGCAGCCTCGATGCTCGCCCTCGTCGTCGTCGACAACCTGCTGGTCTTCTACGTGCTCTGGGAGCTGATCGGCCTCTGCTCCTACCTCCTCATCGGCTTCTATTCCGAGCGCCGCTCCGCCGCCGAGGCCGCCAAGAAAGCCTTCATCGTGACCCGCGTGGGCGACGTCGCCCTCCTCATCGGCGTCCTTGTCCTCTTCCAGGCCGCGGGCACCTTCTCGATGCGCGAGATCTTCGCGCTCGCCGAGGCCGGCGAGATCGGCACGGCGAGCCTGAACCTCTCCGCGGCCCTCATCTTCATCGGCGTGGCGGGCAAGTCGGCGCAGTTCCCCTTCCACGTCTGGCTCCCCGACGCCATGGAGGGCCCGACGCCGGTCAGCGCCCTCATCCACGCCGCGACGCTCGTGATCGCCGGCGTCTACTTCCTCGCCCGGCTCTCGCCCATGCTCGTCCACACCCCCGGCGTCCTCGACGCCGTCGCTGCGGTCGGCCTCTTCACCGCCTTCCTCGGCGCATTCCTCGCCCTCGCCCAGAACGACCTCAAGCGCGTGCTCGCCTACTCCACCGTGAGCCAGCTCGGCTTCATGGTGCTCGCCATGGGCTCGTTCGGCTTCGCGGCGGGCATCTTCCACCTGCTCACCCACGGCTTCTTCAAAGCGCTGCTCTTCCTTGGCTCGGGGTCGGTGATGCACGCCATGGACGATGAGCTCGACATGCGGAAGATGGGCGGCCTCCGGCGCGCCATGCCCGTCACCTTCGTCCTCTTCGCCGTGGGGACCTTCGCCCTCGCCGGCCTCTTCCCCCTGAGCGGCTTCTTCAGCAAGGACGAGATACTCCTCGGCGTCCTCGACGGACGGAACGGCTGGCTCCTCGCCGCCGGACTCGCCGCCTCCGGCCTCACCGCCCTCTACGCCGCACGCATGCTGTTCATGGTCTTCGCCGGCGAGCCCCGCTCCGACGCCGCCCGCCACGTCCACGAGGCCGGTCCGCTCATCCTCATCCCGATGGCGGCCCTGGCCATTCCCGCCGCCGGCCTCGGCCTGCTCGCCCTCAGCTGGGGCGACTTCGGCGGCATAGGCTCGTTCCTCCACCTCCCCGGCGGCGCGCACGAATACGGGATCAACCACGCCGTCTTCTGGCCGTCCTTGGCCGTGGCCTTCGGACTGTTCGCCGTGGGGCGCTTCATCTACGCCCCGCGCGGAGCGGAGCTCGCGCCTTCCATCGTCGAGCGCCGCTATCCCCGCCTCTACGCGTGGGTGGCCAACAAGTTCTACCTCGACGAGCTCTACCAGTGGGCCGTCGACAACGTCGTGCTCGCCGCGTCGCGCTTCATCGCCGTCTTCGACCGCCGCGTGGTCAACGACACCGGCGTCGACGGCCCCGGCAAGGCCACCGTCCTCGCCGGCCGGGCGCTCCGCTACCACGAGACCGGCCTGATCGGGACCTACATCCTCACCATCGCCGTCACCGCGGCGGCGGCGATCATCATCATGGTCGCGGTGAGCTAGGGAGGCCGTCCTGGACGACGCGCTGCTCACCATCCTCGTCGCCCTGCCCGGCGGAGCCGCCGCGCTGCTCCTGCTCCTCCCCGCGTCGCGGCCGATGGCGATCAGGACCGCCGCCCTGCTGGCCGCGACGGCCATGCTCGGCTTCTCGGTCTACGCCTTCATCGCCTACGACCACACCGCCGGCGGCTATCAGTTCCAGCAGCAGTGGGAGTGGATCGACACCCTCGGCATCACCGTCCACTGGGGCGCCGACGGCATCTCCGCGCTCATGGTGCTGCTCACCGGCATCGTCGCCTTCACCGGCGTCATCGTCTCCTGGCGCATCGACGACCGTCCCAAGGAGTACTTCGTCCTCTTCATGACGCTGCTCACCGGCGTCTACGGCACCTTCGTCTCCCTCGATATCTTCTTCCTCTTCTTCTTCTACGAACTCGCCGTGCTGCCCATGTACCTGCTCATCGCCGTCTGGGGCAGCACCAACAAGGAATACGGCGCGCTGAAGCTGGTGCTCTACCTCGTGGCGGGGAGCGTGCTCGTCTGGGTCGCCATCATCGCGATCTATGTCGAGGCCGGCGTCGGCTCCTTCGACCTGCTCGCGCTGCAGGAGGCCGACTTCGCCCGCGACTTCCAGCGCATCTTCTTCCCGCTCATCATGATCGGCTTCGGCGTGCTCGCCGGACTCTGGCCCTTCCACACCTGGTCGCCCGACGGCCACGTCGCCGCCCCCACCGCCGTCAGCATGCTCCACGCCGGCGTCCTCATGAAGCTGGGGGCGTACGGCATCATCCGCCTCGGCATGACCCTGCTGCCCGAGGGCCTCGACTGGTGGCAGATTCCCTTCATCACGCTCGCCACGATCAACGTCGTCTACGGCGCGATGTCGGCGATGGCGCAGAGAGATTTAAAATTCGTCATCGGCTACTCCAGCGTCGGCCACATGGGGCTCGTCCTCATCGGACTTGCCACCATCGACAGCGTCGGCGTGAGCGGGGCCGTGCTCCAGATGTTCTCGCACGGGCTGATGACGGCCCTCTTCTTCGCCATGGTCGGCGTGATCTACGAGCAGGCCCACACCCGCGACATTGGCGAGCTCAACGGCCTCGCCAAGCGCATGCCCATCACCGTCTTCCTCTTCGTCCTCGCGGGGCTCGCCTCGCTGGGGCTCCCCGGGCTCAGCGGCTTCGTCGCCGAGGTGCTCGTCTTCATTGGCGCATTCCGCACCTTCCCGGTGGTCGGCGTCCTCGGGGTAATCGCCGCCATGCTCACCGCCGTCTACATCCTCCGGCTCGCCGCCCGCTCCTTCTTCGGCCCCGCCGACGACCGCTGGGCCGGCCTGAAGGACGCCTCCCTCGGCGACCGCTTCGCCGGCGGCATCCTCGCCGCCATGCTCGTGCTCGCCGGCGTCTTCCCCAAGCCGTTCCTCGACGTCATCAATAGCGCCGCCAACCCGCTCGTCGAGCGCATCACGCAAGTCCTATGAACGTCGACTTCTCCCTCTTCCTCCCCGAGTTCATCCTGGCGGGCGCCGCCCTCCTGGTCATCGCCGTCGACCTCTTCCTGCCCGACGACAGGAAGCACTGGCTCCCCTTCCTCACGATTGCCGGCATCGCCGCCGCGGCGGGTTCGACGGTCACCCTGATCGGCGAGTCCGAGGTCCTCTACGACGGCCTCTTCCACGTCGACGGCTTCTCGATCTTCTTCAAGTTCTTCCTCCTGGCCGTCGCCGCCTTCATGGTCTTGGCCTCCGCCGACTACGTGAAGCGGTACCTGAACGGCCACGGCGAGTTCTACGGCATCTTCCTCTTCTCCGTCCTCGGCATGATGACGATGGTCTCGGCGGGCGAGCTGCTGACCGCCTACATCGCCCTCGAGCTCTTCAGCTTCAGCCTCTACGTGCTCGCCGGCTACGCCGTCCACCGTCGCCGCTCCATCGAGGCCGGCGTCAAGTACATCCTCATCGGGGCCTTCTCCTCCGCCCTGCTCCTCTACGGCCTGAGCTTGGTCTACGGCGCGACGGGGACGACGGTCTTCGCCGAGATCGCCGTCGCCCTGGCCGACGGCGCATCCCCCGCCTTCGTCGCGGGGTTGGCGCTCGTCATCGTAGGGTTCGGCTTCAAGATCACGGCCGCGCCCTTCCACATGTGGGCCCCCGACGTCTACGAGGGCGCGCCGACGCCGGTGACCGCCTACCTCGCCGTCGCCTCCAAGGCCGTTGCCTTCGCCCTCATGCTCCGCCTCTTCGCCGCCGCGCTGGCTCCCGCCATCGACGACTGGCGGAACGTCCTCGCCGCGATGGCCGTCCTCAGCATGGTCATCGGCAACCTCGTCGCCATCGTCCAGACCAACATCAAGCGGATGCTCGCCTACTCCAGCATCGGCCAGGCCGGCTACCTGCTCATGGGCATCGCCGCCCTCTCGGCCGAGGCCTCCAACGGCCTCATCTTCCACCTGGCCGGCTATTCGGCCACCAACTTCGCGGCCTTCACCGCCATCATCGCCTACCAGAACCTCACCGGCCGCGTCTCGATCGACGGCTACGCCGGCCTCGGCAAGCGGCAGCCCTTCCTCGCTCTCGCCATCAGCGCCGCCTTCTTCTCCCTGGCAGGACTGCCCATCTTCTCCGGCTTCGCCACCAAGTTCTACCTCTTCACCGCCGTCGCTCAGGAAGGGCTGCTCTGGCTCGTCATCATCGCCGCCACCGCCAGCCTCGTCTCCCTCTACTATTACCTGATGGTGATCAAGCGCATGTACCTCAGCGACCCCGACGACCCCGAGCCCCTGCCCCTCGACCCGCCCCTGCGCGGCGGGCTCCTCGGCCTGCTTGCCGCCGTCATCCTCTTCGGCGTCTACCCCGGCCCCCTCGTCCGCCTCATCGAGCACGCCACCGCCGCGCTCCCCTTCTAGAAGTCTGGAAGAACTTTGGACTACGCCGAAATCATCGGCTTCACCGCTGCCGTCCTCACCTCGGCGGCGCTCTTCCCACAGGTGCGGCAGAGCTGGCGCACCCGCTCCACCGGCGACCTCAACCTCAGAACCTACCTGATCCTGACGTTCTCGATAACCCTCTTCCTCTCATACGGAGCAGTCATCGGATCGCCCTCGGTCATCACCGCCAACACCGTTGCCTTCATCATGATCGTCTCTCTCGTCATCCTCAAAATCCGCCACGGCTGAGCGGGTGCCGCCCGTCCCTCCTGCCTCTCCCCCTCTGGGGGAGATGTGAGAGAGGGCACGCGCCGCAGGCGCGTCGGAGGGCGGGGGGCGGGGCCGGGTGCGCCGCGGCCCATGGAGCCGCAAGCGACGGTAATGCAAATTCCCCCGCGGGAAACCGAGAGAGGACAGGCGTGGGGCGACACAGCGCACACTTTGCCCTACCCTACCAGTCGCGCCTGACGCGGAACGATACGTGGAACCCGTCGAAATCCTTGGCTTTACCGCTGCCGCCCTAGGTACGGCCGCACTCTTCCCTCAAGTGCGGCAGAGCTGGCGCACGAAGTCCACGGGCGACCTCAACCTCAGGACGTTCCTGGCCATTACGCTATCGGTCTCCCTCTTCATCGCCTACGGCGTCGTCATCGGATCGCCCTCGGTCATCACGGCAAACAGCCTCGCCGGCATCATGGTCGTCTCCCTGGTCATCCTCAAAATCCGCCACGGGTGAGCGGGTTGGAGGGGGAGCCGCGCTAGAGAGGTCGGCGGTGTACAGATTCAGCGACTTACTGCCCTGCATGGCGAGCAAGGCACCCTCACCGCGATAGCAGCTCTAGTCCTGTTGAAGGGGTGCGCCGTTCGATTCGAGCCAACCCTTTGCCTTGAGCTGCCTCAGCGCTAAGTCTATCTGGCGCTCTGAGAACTGCCGCTTGTGACGGCCCCACGCATAGGTGTATGCGATGACTTCATCCAAGGTCGCGGATGGATGGCGACTGGCGACCCAATGAACGGTAGCCAAGAGTTCTAGGCCAAAGGGCGACTCGAAACCATCGACCAGCTCGGCTACGCGCTCCAAGCGCTTCCGCGTTGCAGCATGGCCGTCGAGAAATGCCGTTGCGTCCTCGACGGCTCCCGGTACGAGTTCGAGACGCTTGCCTGGGTCGTCGACTCCATCGGAGTAGCCAGAAATGAGGTGCCCCTCGATTGAGAGCAGCACATGTCGTAAGTTCGTGGCGTATGGACCATAGTGGTGTTCTTGAAAGTCCAATCTCAGCCGTTCGCCGGAGTGCTGCATGAAGTACATCAGCTTGTGTACTTCTAGCAGGGTTATGAATGGATCCAGCAGGCCGTCAAGGTATCGTCGCATCAAGCCAACGACGACAGCGCGGCCAGCCGTCATCTTGGGCGCGTCCGTTGAACGGTTGGTCCGTCCGTCCGCTGGCGCACTACCGGGCTCAAACACGATGACTTTGAGGTCGTTGAGTTCGCGCAGCGCCCCTTCTATGTGCGGGCGCACTTGTTTCCATTCTAATCCGCCCAGATCACTCCCCAGCGGAGGTATGGCAATGGACTTGATGTTCCGCGCCTTGATTTCTTCTACAAGGGCCTCAAGACCAGCCTCGATGTCCTCAAGCCGGCTCTTCGCACGCCAGTGCCGCTTAGTTGGGAAGTTGACGATGTAGCGAGGTGACGTCAGCTTGCCGGTATCGAAGACGAACATACGGCCGGGATTGACCTCGTTTCGCTTGCACGCTGCCTCATAGGCTTTGAAGTTCTCAGGGAAGCGCCTCTTGAACTGGAGGGCGATCCCACGCCCCATGACACCAACACAGTTGACGCTGTTGACCAGGGCTTCGGCATCCTCCGTGAATATATCGCCGGTCTTGTATTCGATCATGCCGTCCTCCCTTACGGACGATCAGTAGTACCAGGCAGGTTCCACTCTGACACTAGGGCGATGCTTGGACGCCTTCAGGACGTTCAGTACCTGATCGCGGATTGCGTTGGAACAAACTCCTACATGCGACACCAGTCCCCAGGGGAAGGACTGTTGCACCAGGAATTCGGCCTGCTTGCCCTCCTTGATGGAAGGCTCTGCCCAATCCCTGGCTTCCACCGCATCCCAGGCAATCTTATCCAAATCGTCCAGATTGGAGTAGTCCTCAAAATAGTACGCCCCAGCGCTAGAGGTCGTAAAAGCCCAGCGGTGCCTGTTATCCCTTGCCCAGGCTACCGTTCGACGCAAGTCCGCCGCCAAGTGAACAATAGGCCCTTGCCCACCGCTATAGGTTAGGTCGGAGTTGCGCCTGTGGATTACGTAGAGCATGACGGAGCGCGGGCAAAAGTAGAAGGGAACGCACTCCCCCACCCGGAGATCGGGATGGCTCCGAAGAGCCAACTCGAGCCTACGTTGCTTGATATGGCTCATTCCTATGGAGGTTCCCGCTCCGTCCCGTCGTGTCATCTCCGCGTCGCACCAGAGCCGGCCATCAGCAATGATCGAAGCCAGTCTGTCCACATGCACAATGTGGTAGAGCTTCGGCTCAGTAGGTACGAGCATAATTGCGACTCGGCAAGAGCCTGCCTCTGTGAGGAGGCCATCATACATCCCGCTTCTTGCCTCCCCTAACCCCCACCTGTCACACCGTTCGTGGTCGCTGGAGTGCCGCGCCCCGCGCCCCGCTCCACCCCGCCTCCCGCCCCGGACGCCGAGCCGGTACACTAGGCGCCACCTCCGGCCCGCGGGCCGGCGCAAGGAGACAGCATGCGGTTCTCGCTAGGGCTTCACACCGACAGGGTCGATCTGGGCGACGAGTTCATCCGCGCCGAGAGCATCGCCGCCGTGGCGCGCGCCGCCGAGAAGGCCGGCTTCGACGCCGTCCACGTCACCGATCACCCCTTCCCCGCCGACGACTGGATGGCCCAGGGCGGCCACCACGCCCTCGATCCCTTCGTGCCGCTCTCCGCGGCGGCGGCGGCGACCACCACCCTGCGCCTCATGACCAACATCTACGTCCTTCCCTACCGCAACCCCTTCCTCGCCGCCAAGTCCGTCACCAGCCTCGACGTGCTCTCCGGCGGACGGCTCATCCTCGGCCTCGCCTCCGGCTACCTCGAAAAGGAGTTCCACGCCCTCGGCGCCGACTTCGACAACCGGAACGACCTCTGCGACGACGCCATCCTCGCCATGAAGGCGGCGTGGACCACCGCCGGCGTGACCATGGAGGGGCCCGGCTACTCCGCGCAGGGGCACACCATGCTCCCCCAGCCCATCCAGAAGCCGCACCCGCCCCTCTGGGTTGGGGGCAACGCCAAAAGGGCCATCCGCCGCGCCGTCGAGCTCTGCGACGGCTGGATCCCCATGCACAACCCCAGCCAGTTCGCCGGCATCCGCCGCTCGCCCGCCATCAACGACGCCGACGACCTGAAGGACCGCATCGCCTACGCCCGCGACCATGCCGCCAAGGTCGGACGCACCGCTCCCCTCGAGATCTCCTACGGCGCGCGCGGCACCCGCATGTTCAACAACCCGACCTTCGATTACGGCCGCCTGATCGACAACATCCGCGCCCTCGCCGAGGTCGGCATCACCTACATGACCGTCGGCCTCCCCGGCGAGACCACCGGCGAGCACATCGAGACCGCGGAGAAGTTCGGCGACAAGATCATCTCCCAGCTCGGCTAACGGCCCGCGCGTCAAGGAGACGAGGATGGAACGCCCGCTCTACCTGTACGAGCACGTCGACATCGTCGGCCAAGGGGCCTACGAGTACATGGAGCACCTGAAGGTCGACCCCACCGAAGCGATGCCGGGCATGACCAAGCTCCAGGGCACCTTCTACACCATCGGCATGACGGGTCGCTGGCCCCAGGTCATCAACATCTGGGACATCCCCGGCGGCTGGGAGGGCCTGCGCCTCAACATCGACCGGCTCAACCTCAAGCGCCGCAAGGCCTTCTACGAAGGCTGGTGGGACGATGCCTACAAGTGGCGCACCGGCGGCTTCGACCGTGTCTGCGTCGGCGTCGAAGGCAGCCCGACCACCGAGGAGATACGCGAGCGCGGCATCAAGGGCTCCCTCTTCGTCAACGAGCTTACCCAAGTGCGGCCCGGCGCAAGCCCCGAGTACCTGGCCGCCGTCCGCGAGGAGCGCGTGCCGCTGCTCGCCGAGTACGGCCACACCGCCACCGGCCTCTACGAAGTCCTGATGAACGACACCGAGGTCGTCACCATCTGGGCCACCGACGTCGATTCCCGCGCCCGCATGTGGGGCGTGTGGGCGGCGACGCGGGGCTACAGCGACGAGCACGAGGCCGACGAGCGCCTCACCGCCTGGGATCGCCGCGCCCGCGACTACACCACCCGCAGCCGCGAAGAGCTCATGACGCCGCGCCCCGGCTGCGTCTACTCCCCCGACGAGTACGAGACCCCCACCGAGGCCGACGCCTGGGCCAAGGAAATTCCGAAGTAGCCGCCCGCCAACACCGGAGACGCGGCCCGCTCGCCGCGCTACACTAGCGCCGACGGAGCCTGCCATGCCGTTCGCGCTCGACAACGTCCGCATCGCCGACCTCACCTGGCTGCTCGCCGGGGCCGGCGGGCCGCGCATGCTCACCAGCCTCGGCGCCGAGGACCTCCGCATCGAGTGGAAGGGCCACCTCGACATGATCCGCGCCGGTGCCCCGATCATCCCCGTCGGCGAGGAACGCGACCGCATCCTCGGCGGCGAGCCCGGCCCCGGCACGCGTGTCGGCGGCGGCATCAACCAGGGCGGTCACTTCGCCGGCATCAACGCGGGCAAGCGCGGCGTCAGCCTCAACCTCCGCCACCCCGAGGGCAAGGAGCTCTTCAAGGAGATCGTCCGCATCAGCGACATCGTCGTCGAGTGCTTCACCGCCAACACGATGGAGCGCCTCGGCCTCGGCTACGACGAGCTGCGCAAGGTCAACCCCTCGATCATCTACGTCCAACAGCCCGGCTTCGGCAAGCGCGGCGAGTACTCCGACTTCGTCTCCACCGGCCCCGCCGCCCAGGCGATCAGCGGCCTCACCGAGCAGTCGGGCCTGCCCGGGCCATGGCCCCCCGCCGGTTGGGGCTACTCCTACATGGACTGGAGCGGCGCCTACTACTGCGCCATGGCCATGCTCAGCGCCCTCTACTACCGCTCCCGCACCGGCGAGGGGCAGTACATGGACTGCTCCCAGGCCGAGCCCGCCATCTACATGACCGGCACCGCGATCCTGGACTACGTCGCCAACGGCCGGGAGTCGCAGCGCACCGGCAACACCTCACCCTACATCCCCGCCGCGCCCCACGACGTCTACCCCGTCCAGGGAGAGGACCGCTGGATCGCCATCGCCGTCTTCGACGACGACGAGTGGCGCGCCCTCGCCGGCGTGCTAGGCGACCCGGCGTGGACCGCCGACGAGCGCTTCACCACGCTCGCCTCGCGTCTCCGGCACGTGAAGGAGCTCGACGAACGCCTCGCCGGCGAAACCAAGCAGCACGACGGCTTCGAGCTCATGGAGCGTCTGCAGGCGGCGGGCGTCCGCGCCGGCCTCTGCCAGACCGCCGAGGACCGGATGTTCAAGGACTCCCAGCTCCAGCACCGGGGCTTCCAGGTCGACCTCACCAACTCCTTCGTCGGCACCTGGCCCGTCAAGGATTTCCCCATCAAGCTCAGCGAGAGCCCGGCCTTCGTGGGCGGCACCCTCAACCGCCACTTCCCCGTCTACGCCGAGGACAACGACTACGTCTACGGCGAGCTCCTCAACCTCCCCGGCTCCGAAATCGCCCGCCTCCGCAACGACGACGTGATCTAGCGGCATGTCCCTCCCCGACATCGCCGAGGCGAACCTGGCGCGGCTGCGCGCGAACCCTTATCCGGGACGCGGCATCGTGCTCGGGCTCGACGAAGAGGGCGCCCACTGGGTGCAGGTCTACTGGGTCATGGGGCGGAGCCCGAATTCGCGCAACCGGGTGCTCGAAGTCGAGGGCGCCGAGGTGTCGACCGCGCCCCACGACCCGTCGAAGGTCGAAGACCCCAGCCTCATCATCTACCGCGCCATGTCCTCGTTCCGGGGCTGGCACGTCGTCACCAACGGCGACCACACCGACAGCGTCGTCCAGCATGTGTCGGTGGGGTCGACGTTCGAGACGGCGCTCGAAGGGCGCCGGCACGAGCCCGACGCGCCGAACTACACGCCACGGATCGCGGGGCTCGTCCGCCTCAACGGCGAGGAGACCGAGCTCAAGCTCGCCAAGATCGTGCGCGACCCCGGCGACTCAAAGCACTCCATCCACTGCTTCTACCGCTACGCCGGCTTCGTCAACGGCTTCGGCGCCTGCATCCACACCTGCGAAGGGGACGGCGACCCGCTGCCTCCGTTCGGCAGCGACCCCTACCCCCTACCGCTCACCGGCGGCATCGACGAGATCGCCGACGCCTATTGGGACGCGCTCGACACGGACAACAAGGTCGCCCTCGCCGTCAAGACCATCGACTGCGACGCGGGAACGGCCGCGGTGACGGTGCGGAACAAGCTGAGCTAGGCGCTGCCCGCCTCGGCCAGGATCCGGAGCGCGTTCAGCATCTGGGGGAAGCCGGCGTAGGGCCCGACCTGCACCATCACCTCAGCCAGCTCTTCGCGGGTGAGTCCGGAGCGGGCGTGCTCCCTCGCGTACATTCCGAGCTGCGTGTTCGCCCGCAGCGCGGTGAGCGCGGCCACGGCGCACACCACCCGCGACTTCGTATCGAGACCGGGCCGGTGGAAGATCTCGCCGAAGGGGTAGCGCCACAGCAGCTCTCCCAGGCCGGGGACCATGTCGAAGACCGGGTTCCGCGCCCCCGCCGCGCCCAGCACACGCTCCCGGGCGGCCCGGCCTCGGCGTTCGAGCTCCTCGATGCTGACGTAGGGACGTTCGGGCGGCTCCAACGTGACGCCCCGCTCTTCGAAGGCCTCCCGCATCGCCGACATCGCGTTCAACGCCGCCGGCAGCCCCGCGAACGGCGAGCACTGCAGCAAGGCCTCCTGAATCTCCAGCGGCGAGAGCAGGCCGTTCAGCGCCGTGCCGATGTAGATGCGCAGCTCGACAAGCTCGCGGGTCGCCGTCAGGGCCGCGAGGGTCGCCAGCATCCGGTAGCGGCGGTCGAGGCCGGGCCGGGCCCACACGGAGCCGAAGATCGCCTCGGTTGAGTACGTTCCCAGCTCCGGTGAGGTCGGAATTGAGCCATCGGGGGCGATGGCGTGCCCCATGCTCCGGCGGACCTCCTCTCCCAACTCTCGCAGCGCTTCTCGTGTCATCTTCGGCGTCGTCATTGCGCGTTCCTCCTGCCGGTTCTTGGCGGCGCCGGACGCTAAGCGTCGCGCCGCCCTCATATAATGCTCTAGAGGGGAAGTACCCGGGGCTCTTCAGGAGAACGGCGGCTCGATGACCATCCGCGGCCGCATCGCCATCGTCGAGGGCGACATCACCCGCGAGCGCGTCGACGCCATCGTCAACGCGGCGAACACGACGCTGCTCGGCGGCGGCGGAGTCGACGGCGCCATCCACCGCGCCGCCGGCCCGGACCTCCTCGACGAGTGCCGCGCCATCGGCGGCTGTCCCACCGGGGAGGCGCGCATCACCAAGGGCTACCGCCTTCCCGCAACGTGGGTGATCCACACCCCCGGGCCCGTCTGGGGCGGCGGAAACCGGGGCGAGGACGACGCCCTCGCCTCCTGCTACCGCTCCTGCTTCGCCCTTGCCGAGGAGCGCAGCCTCGCGAGCATCGCCTTTCCCGCGATCAGCACCGGCGTCTACCGCTTCCCCCGCGAGCGGGCCACCCGCATCGCACTCACGGAAACGGCGTCCCATCTGGCGCGCAACCCTGTGCTGAAATCGGTGCGGTTCGTCTGCTTCGACCGGCCCACCTTCGAGACCTACCAACACCTCGCCGAGGAGGTGGACGCGTGAAGACGCGCGACGCCACCGAGGACGACCTCCCCCGGATCGTCGAGATCTACAACGTGGCCGTCGCCACGCGGATGTCCACCGCCGACACCGAGCCGGTCACGGTGGAGAGCCGCCTCTCCTGGTTCCGCGAGCGTAACCATGAGACCCGCCCCATCTGGGTCATGGAGTACGGCGGCGTGGTCTGCGGCTGGCTCAGCTTCCAGCCCTTCCACGAGCGCCCCGCCTACTACATCACCGCCGAGATCAGCGTCTACGTCGCCCCCGAGCACCGCCAGCGCGGCGTGGGGCGCAGTCTTCTCTGGGAAGCAATCCACCGCGGCCCCGGGTTCGGTCTTCGCAACCTGGTCGCGACCGTTTTCAAGCACAACACCCCCAGCATCCAGCTCTTCGAAGGCGTCGGCTTCGAAGAATGGGGGTGCCTCCCCGCCGTCGCCGATATGGACGGCATCGAGCGCGACGTCGTCATCCTGGGCCGCCGGCTCTAGCGGACGAACGGAAACGGCGCCGGTGCTACAATGCCCGCGACCACGCGGGCGCCGCCTCCGGCGCCCCGATGCAGGCGGCTTGGGTGAACCGGCTCTCCTCCGAACGCGCCGTCGAAGCCATGCAGAGCGGCGAGATCACGGGCCACCGGCCGATCATGGCGGGCTATAACTCGACGTTCCTCGTCGAGATCGCCAACGGCGAGGCGGCGCACCTCGGCGTCTACAAGCCCCGCCGCGGCGAGACCCCGCTGTGGGACTTCCCCTCCAACACCCTCTACATCCGCGAGCACCTCGCCTGGGCGGTGAGCGCGGCCCTGGACTGGGACCTCGTGCCGCCTACCATCATCCGCGAGGGGCCCTACGGTGTCGGATCGGTGCAGCTCTTCGTCCACGCCGAGCGGGGACGCCACTACTTCAACCTCGTGGAGGAGCACAAGGCCGACATGGTGCGCATGGCCGTCCTCGACATCCTCATCAACAACGCCGACCGCAAGGGCGGGCACGTCCTGAAGGACAACACGGGCGGCATCCGCGGCATCGACCACGGGCTCTCCTTCCTCTCCGAGAACAAACTGCGCACCGTGATGTGGGACATCGAAGACGAACCGATCGGCGACGACGTGAAGGACGACGTCGCGGCCGCCGCCGAAGACGAGGCCCTGCTCGCGACCCTCGAACGCCACCTCTCGCCAAGCGAGGTCGATTCCTTCTACCACCGCTGCCGGTGCGTCATCGAGAGCGCCACCCTCCCGCTCCGCGACTTCGCCGACGCCTGGCGTCCCTATCCCTGGCCCGCGATCTAAAGCGCGCCCCGCTTCGGAGGCCCCATGAACCGTTGCCAATATGCCAAGTGCGACCGGATCGTCCGCGACCCCAACAAATACGGCCTCTGCCACGTGCATGTAGACATGGCCGACTTCTTCCTCTGGTTCTCCGAGACGCTGCAGCGGACGGAGCGCGCCGGCGGGCGCGGTGCTTCGGTGCGCGCCTCGGGCCTCGTCGTGCCGCCCGGCTCCTCGCCGCCATAGCGGGTACTGCATCAACTTTGGCCGGTCCGTGGGCCCGGACTGTGTCAACTTGGGACACTTCACGCGGGGCTGAAACAGCGCCCACCATCGCGGTGCCTCGGTCCCGTTTGCCCCGGAAATTCCGTGCTTGTTCTATTTCGTGTAACGTATTAGTATCGTCGAATTAGCACGTCGCGCCCGCGGGGTTCGGGTGCGTCGGCCCAAGCCTGCGAGGTAGTTTATGGCCACGAAAGAACTCGAGGCGGCGGAGCGATTTCTCAACACGCGCAGGCGGGTGGAGCCGTACTACCCACTATTGCTGCGAGCACTACGCTGGTTGTGCCTGCTATTTGTACCAGCAGTCCCAAAAAAGCGAACACCAAGGCGATCGACCTAACTCTCATCTCGTAGTTCATGTCCTCGAGGTCGACTTCGGGATCTGCGAAGCTGCTAGCCGAAAGCGGTTCCGCGGGATAGGCAACGACGAGCGCCAAGAACAAGACCACCAAGAAGCCCGCGAGCGCAAGGCCTCCCCCTATCAGTGTTGGTACTGAGAGGATTTGAAACCCAGGAATGACATTTGCGATTAGCGCTCCCCCACCGAGCGCGGCTACAGCTACGCCGAGCAAGGACATTGCTCTGCGCGCCAACTCGCGCCGCTCTTCGAGACATGCCTGAAGCACCGCCGTGTGGTCGGTGGACATGGCCTCGCTAGAGCGTGAGCTCTCGGATGCGCTTGTGTGCGTCGCGATAGCGCAGGACGCTCTGTAGGACGGGCGCGAACTCGACCAGGGGAGCCAAGTCCCATGCGTTGACGTCGGGCTCCTGGCCCGCGAGCATCTTGTCGATCTCGTCCGCGCCGCTTCGCGTGGCCTTGCTCATGCGCTCAAGACGAGCTTCAGCTTCCTTGAGCCAGGGGATGGGGTTCTGTCCCCGCGCGATCATGGAAAACGCAATGCGCTTGCGGAGTTCACGGCCGGCCTCTTCAGCGAGTAGCTTTGTGTCGACCATAGCGTAGCCCGATGGTGGGGCCTCGGGCCGCTGGCGTCAAGGGCCGCCGCGTTGTGCTGAAATCCGGCAATTTCCTTGAACTTCGTCCAAGCAGACATGCCACCCCGTAACCGGCGCGCTTGCCACGTTCCGCCGCCCTTGCTACTATCAATTTGTTAGCACTTGGCGCAGATGAGCGCCAACCCCCTTCCCTGAGGAACCCATGCCAATCTACGAGTACGCCTGCGCCGACGGCCACCGCTTCGAGCGCCGTCAAGGCTTCGACGCCGCCCCCATCGCAGTCTGCCCCGTCTGCGAAGGCCGCTCGGAGCGCGTGCTCCACGCCCCCACCGTTCACTACAAGGGCAGCGGCTTCTACACCACCGACTACGGCCGCTCCGGCTCCTACAAGTCCGACTCCAAGAGCGAGTCCGGCGATGGCACGAAGTCCGACTCCTCCGCTAAGGACTCCGGCGAATCGAGCGGCTCCGAGAAGGCCACGGCGACCGCCACCAAGGACGCCGACTAACCCGGCGCGGCCCCCGCGTGCGCGCCCTCATTCAACGCGTTACCTCGGCCTCCGTCTCCGTTGACTCCGCCGTCGTCGGCCGCATCGGCCGTGGCCTCGCCCTCCTGATCGGCGTCGCCCGCGACGACGACGAGAGCGACGCCCGCTACCTCGTCGAGAAGACGGCCAACCTCCGCATCTTTCCCCAGAGCGAAGGGAGCCGGAGCGAGGGCGGCTTCGACGTCTCCGCCCTCGACTGCGGGGCCGAGGTCCTGCTGGTGAGCCAGTTCACGCTCCACGCGGGGACCCGCAAGGGCCGCCGCCCGTCCTTCACCGAGGCGGCCCCGCCGGAGCAGGCCGAGGCGCTGTTCGACAGGGTCGCCGACCTCTTCCGCGAGACCGGCCTGACCGTGGCCACGGGCCGCTTCCGCGCCTACATGAGCGTCGAGATACACAACGACGGTCCCGTCACCATCATGATCGACAGCGCCGACCGCCACCGCTCGCGCTCGGGCGGCCCGAAGGAGTAGGCGCCGCTTCCTTCAGGAACCCCTTTACGCTACACTGCCCTCCGCCATGACCGAGGACGCCGACAAGTACCGCTTCCGCGCCCTGTGGAGCAATTTCCCTACCGGCGTCAGCGTCATCAGCTTCTACACCCCCGACGGGGGCATCCACGGCATCACCGCCAACTCCGTCTGCTCCGTCTCGCTCGACCCCCTGCTCATCCTCGTCTGCGTCGCCCACAACGCCCGCAGCTTCCCCATGCTCGACGCCAGCGACCGGTTCGTCATGAACTTCCTGGCCCAAGGGCAGGAGGAGCATTCCAACTTCTTCGCGAGCAGCAAGACGGAGGGCGCCGGCCCCTTCGAGTGGGGCAAGACAGCCTCGGGCCTCCCGACGCTCAAGGGCGCCCTCGGCTTCATGGACTGCACCGTCCACGCCAAACACGAGGCGGGCGACCACACCATCTTCGTGGGGCGGGTCGACGAGATGAGCATCCGCGAGGGCGCCGAGCCGCTGGCCTACATCCAGGGGAAGTACACCAAGGTCGTCACGCCCGCATCCCTCCCGTAGGGGCGATTCACGAATCGCCCTCCGGCCTCTCCCCCTTCTGGGGAACACTAAGAGAGGGCCGGGGCGGGGCTTGTCCGAAAACCTCCCCGCAGGGGAGCACCTTAAGCCTCTCCCCCTCTGGGGGAGACTGAGAGAGGGCCGGGGTGGGGCGCGGGAGTCTTCCCTCTTCTCCCGTGGGGAGAAGATTGAGATGAGGGGCCCTCTGCCAGCCGCCACTGCCCATCCCACCCCGTGCGCGGTCGATGCCGCACCTCCCTGTAGGGGCGATTCGTGAATCGCCCTCCGGCCTCTCCCCCTCTGGGGGAGACTGAGAGAGGGCGCGCGCCGTCAAGCGCGCGGGCGCCCGAAGGGCGCCCAGTCTCTCCCACGCCAACATTGCGCAAAAGGAAAGAGGGCCCCGCGGGGCCCTCTTCTTCTTGCCTGCCGAACCGGACTATTCAGACGACTGCGTCGGCTCGCTGACCTTGCTGCTATCGAAGGACGCCACCGACGCCACGGTGTCGTTGTCCTTGATCTCCATGATGCGCACGCCCTGCGCCGACCGTCCCGTCTTGCGGACCTGGTCCAGCCTGGTGCGCAACATGATCCCCTTGCTGGAGATGATCACCAGCTCCTCGTTGGGATGCACCACGCGGGCAGCGGCCACCGGTCCCGTGCGCTTCGTGATCTTCAGCGTGATGACGCCTTGGGTGTCGCGATGATGCGGAGTGTAGTACTCCAGCCGCGTCAGCTTGCCGAGCCCCTTCTCACCGATGGCGAGCAGGTAACTGCCTTCCACCACCCGCTCGAAGTCCACCACTCGGTCGTTCCCTACGAGTTTGATGCCCCGCACGCCGCTCGCGTTGCGAAGCTGCGGCCGCACGTCGCCCGCGGGGAAGCGGATCGCTTTGCCCTGTTCCGTGATGCCGATCACGTCGTCGCCGGCCTCGACGATCACCGCGCCGACCAGCTCGTCGCCTTCGGCAAGGTTCATCGCGATGATCCCCGGCGTCCGCGCGACGACGTAGGCGAACTCCTTGATCTGGGTCCGCTTCACCTTGCCGCCGCGGGTGCACATGAAAAGGTAGTTGTCGTGCTCGAAGTCGCTCGTCGCCACGATCGCCGTCACCCGCTCGTCGTCCTGCACGGGGATGATGTTGACCAGCGGCGTCCCCTTCGCGGCGCGCGTCGACTCCTGCGGCACGCGGTAGCACTTGGTGTGGAGCACGCGCCCCCGGTTGGTGAAGAAGAGCAGGTGATCGTGCGTGTCCGCGATGAGCAGGTGGTCGACGACGTCCTGCTCCCGCGTCACCATCCCCTTCACGCCCTGACCGCCCCGCCGCTGCACCCGGTAGGCGTCGACCGTAAGGCGCTTGGCGTAGTTGCGGTTGCTGACCGAGACCACCACGTTCTGGTGGGGGATCAGGTCTTCGTTGGTGAACTCGCGGGCCTCTTGGTCGCTCAGCTCGCTGCGGCGCTCGTCGCCGAAGTCCTCTTTCAGCTTGACCGTCTCGTCCTTGACGACGCCGAGGATCTTCGCGGGGTCGCCGAGCAGGTCTTCGAGGTACTCGATGCGCTGGCGCAGCTCTTCGAACTCGTCGAGGATGCGCTGCCGTTCCAAGGCCGCCAGACGGCGCAGCTGCATGTCGAGGATCGCCTGCGCCTGGACTTGCGTCAGGTCGAAGCCGTTCATCAGGGCCGTCCGCGCCGATTCGGCGTCGTCCGACTCCCGTATCGTCTGGATCACCTCGTCCAGGTTGTCGAGGGCGGTGATCAGGCCTTCTAAGACATGCGCCCGCTCGCGGGCCTTCCGCAGGTCGAACTCGGAGCGCCGCGTGACGACGATGCGCCGGTAGTCGACGTATTCGCGGAGGGCCTGGCGGATGTTGAGCACGCGCGGCTGGCCGTCGACCAGCGCGATCATGTTGATGTGGAACGCCGACTGCAGCGGCGTCATCTTGTACAGATTGTTGAGCACCTGCTCGGGCATCGCGTCCCGGCGGCACTCGACCACGATCCGCATCCCCTGCCGGTCCGACTCGTCCCGGACCTCGCTGATCCCCTCGACGCGCTTCTCTTTGATGAGGTCGGCGATCTTCTCGACGAGGCCCGCCTTGTTGATCTGGTACGGCAGCTCGTTGACGACGATCTGCCGCCGCGAGCCGCCCTTCCCCAGCTCTTCGAACTCGGCCCGCGCCCGCACCACGACCTTGCCGCGGCCGGTGTGGTAGGCGGAGTGAATCCCCTCACGCCCCATGATGATGCCGCCCGTGGGGAAGTCCGGCCCGCGCACGTGCTCCATCAGGTCGTCGATCGTCGCGTCGGGGTGCTCGACCAGGTGGACGACCGCGTCGCACACCTCGGTCAGATTATGCGGCGGGATGTTCGTCGCCATGCCCACCGCGATGCCCGACGCGCCGTTCACCAGCAGGTTGGGCAGCAGCGCCGGGAGGACCGTCGGCTCCCGCAACGAGTCGTCGAAGTTCGTGGTGAAGTCGACCGTCTCGCGGTCGATGTCGAGCAGCATCTCCTCGGCGATGCGGGCCAGCCGCGCCTCGGTGTAGCGCATGGCGGCGGGCGGGTCGTTGTCGATGCTGCCGAAGTTGCCCTGCCCGTCGATGAGCGGGTAGCGCATCGAGAAGTCCTGCGCCATGCGCACCAGCGCGTCGTAGACCGGCGCGTCGCCGTGCGGGTGGTACTTCCCCAGCACCTCGCCCACGATGCGGGCGCTCTTCTTGTACGGGCTGTTGGGCCGGACGCCCAACTCGTCCATCGCGTAGAGGATGCGCCGGTGGACGGGTTTAAGGCCGTCCCGGACGTCGGGCAGCGCCCGCGCCACGATCACGCTCATGGCGTAATCGAGATACGAGCTGCGCATCTCCTCTTCGAGCTTGATGGGGCGGACGTTGCCGATGCTCTCTAGGACCATACGCTCACCTCAAGAACGCCCGCGCTTACGGCTCTGGATTCTCGCCAAATTCGCGGGCTGCCTCGACGAGGCCGGTGAAGAGCTTTCGGTGATGCCGCGGGACCTCATCACGACGTTCGGGATGCCACTGCACTCCCACCACCCACCGGTGGCTGCTTCGGGGGCTATCGAGGGCCTCTATTATACCATCTCCTACAGAATAAGCCGATACCAAAAGCCCCGGCGCCTTTCCCTTGTGGGTAACGGCCTGATGATGCAGGCTGTTCACCTTCATGAACCCGCCGACGCCGACGATATTGGTGAGACGGCTCCCCGGCGGCACGAAGACCTCATGGTGGACCGGCTCCCGCCCCGGCCCGTCGGGGTGGCGGTGGTCGGGGACGTGCTGCTCCAACGAGCCGCCCAGCACCACGTTGATCGCCTGCATCCCGCGGCAGATGCCGAACACCGGCATGTCCCGCTCGATGGCCGCGCGAATCAACGCGAACTCGGTCGCGTCGCGGCCCCGCTTCACCCGCGTCTCGGGGTGACGCTCCTGGCCGTAGAGTCCGGGGTCCACGTCGCCGCCGCCGGTGAGCAGGAGCCCGCTCACCTCTCCGAGCACCTCTTGAACCGGTCGTTCCGCGGAGAGGTCGATGACGATAGGGGCGCCGCCCGCGTCCTCCACGGCTTCCGCGTACAGGGCGGCGGGCTCCTCGCGGGATTCGGTGACACCGATCAACGGGCGGGCCATGGCGTCAGGATACCAGCCCAGCTTACGGTACGTATCCCTATCCCCCTTGTATGGTGATGAGAAGGCGGGGCAGGCCGTCTCCCCCTGGGTCCGCAGAGACCGTGGGAGAGCTTGACCGCCCCGCCCCCCATTCACCTGTCCTGCCGGCAGCCCGAACAGTTGCCTGAGCCGAATGCCGAGCTCGCATTGCAAGGCAGGGCACGGCAGGACAGAAGGAGCATACCGCATGGAATCGACCCTCTGCATCGGCATCGACGTCTCTCAGGAATGGCTCGATCTGAGCGCTTACCCCACCGGACAAGTCCGGCGCTTCAGGACGACCCCCGCCGGCCTCCGCTCCCTCTCCAAGTACTGCCGCGACGCACAGCCACGGATCATCGCATTCGAGGCCTCCGGCGGCTACGAACGTCCCCTCGCCGACTCACTCGCTCAGGCGAAACTCCCCTTCGTGGTCCTCAATCCTCGCAACGTCCGCAGCTACGCACGCTCCGTCGGCGTCCTGGCCAAGACGGACCGCATCGACGCCGCCGTGATCGCCCGGTTCGCCTCCGTCAACCAGCTCAGCCCGAAGGCGCCGCCCTCGGCCGCCGAACGGGAGGCGCGCGACCTGGTCACCCGCCGCAACCAACTCGTCGCAAATCAGACCCGCGAACTGCACCATGCCCGCCACGCCACCGGCCCAAGCCTGGCCAGCACGCAGCGCCAGCTCGCCTTCCTCAAGCAGGAGATCGCCGCCATTGAGCAGGCCTTGCGGCAGGTGATCGAGCGGGACGCCGCCCTCCGTGTGCGCTGGGAGCGGCTGCTGAGCGTGCCGGGAGTCGGTGCGCTCCTGGCCGGCGTGTTGGTGGCGACGCTGCCAGAGCTCGGACGGGTCAACCGGGAAGCGATCGCCATGTTGGCCGGTGTTGCGCCGCTCGCCCGTGACAGCGGGAAACGTGAGGGGAAGCGCTTCTGCTGGGGCGGGCGAGCCGTGGTGCGGTCAGCGCTCTACATGCCCATGCTCGCGGCGATCCAGCACAACGCCGTGCTGCCCGCGCTCTATCTAAGGCTGGTGGGCCGGGGCAAGCCGAAGAAGGTCGCCCTCGTCGCGTGCATGCGCAAGATGCTGACGATGCTCAACGCCATCCTTCGGGAGGAAACTGTCTGGAATCCACAAATCGCTTGACGCGCAATCACAGTTGCTCTCCCGCTGGGAGAGGGTTGGGGTGAGGGCGGGGGGAGGAGCGGGGTGGTTCCTTCCTCTCCCCCTCTGGGGGAGATTGAGAGAGGGCGCGTGCCGCTAGGCGCGCGAGCGCCCGAAGGGTGCTGCTCCCTCCCGTGAGAAGGGCGACCCAAAAGTGTCCGCCTAGAGAAGCCCCGGTGCTACAATGCGCCTTCTCCGGGGGTGGCGATGCAGCGGGCAAAGGTCCTGATCGTTCTGACGCTGCTCGTGCTTGGGTTCGGGCTCGCCACCGGATTCCCCGTCTTCTTCCGCATGTTCTACGTCTTCGGCCTGCTGCTCATCATCGGGCTGGCTTGGACGGCGTTCCTGGTGCGGGGGATGCACGTCGAGGTCACCCGCGCCAACCTCCGCACCGTCGCCGGGCAATCGATTGCCGAGCACGTCCAGGTGCGCCGCGCCCGCCGGTGGCTCCAGGGCTTCATCGAAGTCCGCGAGTCGACCGACATGCCCATCGAACCGCCGGGGGCGGTCATCGGGCTCGGCGGCGGCGCCGACATGCGGATCGGCCTCGACGTTCCCTGCCCGATGCGCGGCCTCTATCGCCTCGGCCCCATGCAGGTCACCGCCTCCGACCCACTCGGCCTCTACAAGATGGAGCGCGGCGCGGGGCGGCGGAACCAGGTGGTCGTTCACCCCGAGACGATGGAGCTGCCCAACTTCGTCCTCCTCCCCGCCGACCTGCCCGCCGAGGGCTCCGTCCGCCGCCGCAGCCAGCACTCCACCACCAACGCCTACGGCATCCGCGACTACTACTGGGGCGACAGCCTCAACCGCATCTCATGGAAGGCGACGGCGCGGCATAGGCGGCTCATGGTCAAGGAGTTCGAGGTCGAGCCCGCCAACAACATCTGGGTGCTCGCCGACATGGAGCGCCGGGCCAACGCCGGCCCCGCCGGCCGCGACATCGAGGAGACCGTCGTCCGCGTGGCCGCCTCGATCTGCCGCCGCTACTCCGAGGGCGGCTACCCCGTCGGCCTTATGGCGCACGGCGACGAGCGCTTCGTCCTCGACGCGGAGCGCGGCTCCGACCACCTCATGCACATCATGGACGCGCTCGCCGCTATTCGAGCGCTGGGCAACCGCCCCCTGCTGGAGATGATCGCCGATCTGCACACGCGGGTGGGACGCTACACCTCCGTGGCGCTCATCACCGCCTCGCCCGACGACGAATGGCTCGACGGCGTCCGCCACCTGCTGCAGCGAAACGCCAGGGTGACCGCCGTCATCGTCGACGGCGACCCCGAGCGCGGCGGCTACCCCGACGCGGCCTACCGCACCGCCGCCACGAACACGCCCACCTACGTCATCAAGGCCGGTGCACGCGACCCCGAGGACCTCATCGCCGTCGCCCTCGGCGGGCGGGCGCGGCCCTTCGGCGCCTTCGCGCCCGAACGGACGGCCGGCTGATGGCCCGCTGGCTCCGAGAGACGCGCGCCAGCGCGAAGTCGGGAGAGGTCCGTTCCCTGCTCACGCCCTCCGAAGGATGGATCACGGTCATCCTGCTGTTCGGCGTGCAGATCACCGCCGTGCTCGCCGTCCACACCTCCAACTGGGTCGATCCGTCTCCGCGCCTCTGGCTCATCGCCATCGCCGGGTTCGTCATCGGAATCTCTGCGACCAAGGTCGGCGGACGGCGCGGTTTCATCACCGCGGTCGTGCTCGGCGCCGCCCTCGGTGTGGGCCTCGCCATCTGGGAGACGGCCGGCACGCTCTCCGGCCCCCTCGGCGGCCGCTTCGGTGAGATCTTCGACCGCGTCGACGCCTGGGTCGGCGCAATCGGCGACGCCGGGGGCATCAGCAACGACCGGCTGCCCTTCGCCTTCGGGCTGGCGGTCCTCTCCTTCGCCATGCCCTTCGTCTCCACGGTGCTCTACTTCCGCTACCACTGGGGCTGGCCCGCGGTGATCGTCCCCGCCCTCGCACTTCTCACCAACCAGACCTATCTGCCCAACTCCCACTACGTCGTCCCGACCTTCTTCTTTCTCCTGCTCTCGATCCTTTTCCTGGGCCGCGTCTACTACCTCAGCCGCCTCGAACACTGGCAGCAGCAAGGGATCAGACGCGTCGCGGGGCGCTACAGCTTCGTGATGAACGTCGCGGTGCTCACCGCGGTCGTCTTTGCCGCCGGTTGGTCGATCCCCAACACCGACGCCACCATTCCCGAGCTGCGGAACCTCTATCAGGACGCCAGAGGCCCGTGGCGCGGCCTTGAAGACGAGTTCGAGCGCGTCTTCGCCGGCATTCCCTCGAAGCGAGGCTCGCCGCTGCACAGCTTCGGCGGGGCGCTGCCCCTGCGGGGCGGCATCAGCACCGGCTACGCCCCCGTGTTCGAGGTCGTCACCGACGTGCCCGCCTACTGGCGAGGCCAGAGCTACGACTTCTACCAGGGCCGCGGCTGGATCGCCCTCGAAGAGCTGCGCGACGAGGAAGACCTCCGCGACGTCGACCTCGTCCCGAGGACGGACGTTTACCGCAAGCAGGAGATCATCGCGCAGCGGTTCATTCTGTATGAAGAGAGCGCCGTGCTGTTCGCCGCGGGCAGGCCCGTCGAGTTCAGCGTGGACGCAACGGTCGAGCTTGCATCACCCCGGGTCTACGAGATCGACCTCCGCGGCCGCGAGTCGTCGCCCAACCTCCCGGAGGACATCGCCGCCGTTGTCGGCGACGTTGCCGAAGTCCGCGGTGGTCGCGCCGAGACGCAGGCCTTGATGCCCGAGGGGACGCGCGTCATCGGGGAGAGCGACGGCGCCATCGAGGTCAGCCGGGAGCCGCCCGCGGTCCCCGACGTGCTCGCGGTGGAGCCGAGGGGACGCCTGAAGGCGGGCGAGTCGTACGAGGCCCTTTCGGCCATATCGATCGCCACGCCGGAAGACCTGCGAGGCGCCGGTTCCGACTACCCCAAATGGGTCACCGACAACTACCTGCAGCTTCCCGACAAGCTTCCGGCCCGCGTCATCGACCTCGCGAAGTCGCTGACCGGCGAAATCGAAAACCCCTACGACAAGGGCCTGGCCATCGCGGAGCACCTGCGGGGCTACGAACAGACCTACGCCATCCCCAACCCACCCCTCAACGTCGACGCGATGGACCACTTCCTGTTCACGCAGCAGGCCGGCTACAGCGACTACTTCGCCTCCGCCATGGCCGTGCTCCTGCGCGCCTCCGACGTCCCCGCCCGCCTCGCCAGCGGCTACGCCGTCGGCGACTTCAACCAGGGGTCCTCCTCGTATCTCGTAACCTTCGCCGACGCCCACAGTTGGCCCGAGGTCTTCTTCCCCGGCTTCGGCTGGATTCCCTTCGAGCCCTCACCAGGTCTGGAACCCATCGTGCACGGCCCGCCGCCGCCCCCCGAGTTCGGCCTGGGCCAGTCGCAGCCCGAGTTCTTCGAGCCGCTAGACGAGTTCCTCGACCTCTACGGCGACCCCGAGCTCCTCAACCTGCGGGACGTCCTCCAACCGCCCGAGGAGACGAGCGTCGCCGGCGTCTTCCTCTCCGTCTTCATTCGGATCGGTCTCGCCATTGCCGCGTTGGCGGGCGCGACCGCCGCCCTGCTCCTGCTGGTCTTCCTAGCCTGGCAGGCCGGCTTCGTTGGACTTCCCCACGCCCACGGCCTCTATGCGCGGATGGCGCGCCTGGGGGCCTACGCCGGCATCCGCCCGACACGCGACCAGACGCCGGTCGAGTACGCGGCGCGGCTGGCCGACGGCCTGGCGGTCGATCCGGAGGACACCGCCGCGGTCGCCCACGGGTTCGCAAAGGTGCGCTACGGCGCCCGCGACCTCTCCGACGAGGAGCGGCGCCGGCTCCAGGAGCGGTGGGACGCGCTCCGGAGCGCGCTGATCGCCGCCCTCGTCCGGCGCATCGACCCCAGGCGGTGGGGACGCTCCTAGCCTCCGCGCCCCTCGCGCACCAACGCGCCGTCCTCCAGCTCGAGGACGCGGTGCGCGAACTCCAAGGCGGCGCGATCATGCGTGGCGACCACAACGGCCACACGGTCCCGGTCGGCGATCTCGGCCAGCAGCTCGAAGATGGCCCGCGCCGTGCGTGAGTCCAACTCGGCGGTCGGCTCGTCGGCGAGCACGAGCGGCGGTTCGTGGGCCAGCGCCCGCGCGATGGCGACCCGCTGCTGCTCGCCGCCGGAAAGCTCGTAGGGCCGGTGACGAAGGCGGTGACTGAGGCCGACGGTGTCGAGCGCCTCCAGGGCACGGGACTCCCGAACCTCCCGCCGTGCGCCGGCAATCCGAAGGGGCAGCTCGACGTTCTCCTGGGCCGAAAGGAGCGGCAGCAGCCCGAAGCTCTGGAAGACGAAGCCGATCCGCTCTCCTCGAAAGCGCGTCAGTTCCCCCGGCGTCATGGCGGCAGCGTCGCGCCCTTCCAGGAAGACCGCGCCGTCGTCCGGCTGGTCGAGCCCACCCAACAGGTTCAGCAGCGTCGTCTTGCCCGAGCCCGATCTCCCCAGCAGCAGCACCATCTCGCCGGGAAAGATGTCGACGCTGACGCCGTCCAGCGCCGTCACGTCCCTCCCCGCTACCTCGAACCGGCGCGCGACTCCCCGCGCCGACGCGAGCGCGTCCTCCGGCAGGCTGTGCCCAGTTTCGTTCACATCGGCCTCGCTCATTCCTCGCCCGGCCGCAGCACCACGCGGCCGCCCTCCACCTCGACGTGGGCGCGTTCGCCGATGCCCGCGCGGTCCAGCGCCTCGCGTGGGATCTGCACCCGCCCGCTGCTATCGACGATGGACGCCTCGTCGCGCTCGCCCTCGCGGGGATCGTCCGAGCGGAAACTGTGGTACCGCACCGTCTCCGTCGACGTTTTGCCGTCGGCGATAGCGACCACGCGGTCGGCGCGCTCGGCAACGTTCTCGTCGTGCGTCACGATGACGATCGTCGTGCCGTAGGCGCGGTTCACCGAGCGGAAGAGGTCGAGTATCTCCAGGCTCGTCGCGGTGTCCAGCTCGCCGGTGGGTTCGTCGGCCAGGAGCAACGGCGGGTTGTTGGCGAGCGCCGTGGCGATGGCCACGCGCTGCTGCTCCCCGCCCGATAGCCGGTCCACCGTATGCTCGGCCCTGTCGCCGAGCCCGGTGAACTCCAGCAGCTCCACCGCCCGTTCCGTGCGTTCCTTCTTGCTCCGCCCGGTCAGCAGCAACGGAAGCTCGACGTTCTGACGGGCGGTCAGGTACGCCACCAAATTGCGGCTCACCTGTTGCCACACGAAGCCGATGCCGGTGCGCCGGTACTCCACCAGCTCGCCCTCCGAGATCTTCAGCAAATTGCGGCGGTCCACCGTTATCCGGCCCGCCGAGGGCGTCTCGTAGCCCGCCAGGATGTGCAGCAGCGTGCTCTTGCCGCTGCCGCTCGGCCCCACGACGGCCATGATCTCGCCGGTCCGTATTTTCAGGTCGAGCCCACGCAGCGCGACGACCTCCAGGTCCGCCACCTTGTGGATCTTGAACAAGTCCTCGCAGATCACGTAGGGCTCGCCACCCCGCGAGTCGCGGCGCCGAAGCGCCTCGCCGTAGCGCTGCGTCATTACCCCACCTCCCCGAGCCGCAGGGCCCGGTGCATGCCGAACCGGATCAACGCCGCGATCATGCCGGCCCCCGCCGCCAAGAATGCCAGGGCCATCGCCCCATAGGTTATCGCGACCGCCACAGGGTTCACCTCCGCCGCGAAGGGCGGCAGCACCCTCGCCCCCTCCTCGGTCAGACCCAGGAACGGCATCACCACGCCGATCAAGTAGTACCCGATCAGGCCGCCGAGGCCCAGACCCGTCACCAGCAATAACATCTGTTCAATCAAGACGATCGCCGTCAGTCCTCCCGTCGAGAGTCCGATGCCGCGGAGCAGGCCGAACTCCACCCTGCGGCGCTGCGCCTGCACGTAGCCGTAGACCCCGACCCCGAGCAGCGCCGCGAACAGCACGGCCGCCAACGAGATGAAGAGTATGCCCTTCCAGCCCGCCGCCGTCAGCGGGTCGGCCTGGAGTTCCCGTTCGATGGCGTCGCGGTCAGTCGCGCCCAGGCCCAACGACTGCTCGGCGTCGGCGACGAAGCGTTCCCGTTCGGGGCCGTCCAGGCCGGTCGTCACCCAGACCTCGTTCGGCTGCCAGTCCCGAGCCCGTTCCGCGCGGTTCAGGCGGCCGAGCAGGCCGTGGAGGTCCAGCACGAGGAATCCCTGCTCGAATGGGTTGAGCGTGGGAAAGAACTCGGCGACCTCCACGATCTCGATAGGGATGCGGTGACTGCCGATGGAGAGGGCGATCCGGTCGCCGCGTTCCAGGCCCTCCTGTTCGAGCGCGGTGGCGCTCGCGAGCGCGGGCATGGGCGTCGCGACGGAACGGGTCGCGCCGAACGTGACGCCGTGCGTCGCGCCGATGCCCGTCGTCCCCCAGGTGAACGCCGCCGTCGCGCCCCCGTCACTCGTTCGCGCCGGGCCGGTGCCCAGATGCAGCGCATCCACCACCGCGATGAGCGCGTCCTCGATCACCGACACCGCCGCCGTCGCCCCAAAGCCTTCGACCGGTACCCGGCCCCGCGGCGTCACCGCATGCGCTTCGTCCAGGTAGACCGCGCCCGGCTCGAGCGCTGCCCCGCCCACCTGCTCGAGGGTGAGCGACACCAGGGCGACCGGCGGTTCGGGGACCACCGAGCGGGTCCGCAGGCGTCCGCTTGTATCGAACGACGTCTCGTGCAACTGCCATGCCCCCGGCGCCAGGCGCCCCATGTCGAAGTCGCTATAGCGCCCGTTCGCGTCCCGCACGCGGGCCCGGAGCATGACGTCCATCCGCGGCGTCTCCGCCAGCAGCCACACGCCCAGCCCCGTCGCGTCGGCGGGGAGCGCCACCCCGCCCGTCACCGCCTCCTCGCGCACGGCGCTCAGCAACCCGTCGAGCGGCTTGTCCGCGAAATCGGCCCGCCACCAGGCCACGTCGGCGAAGTTGTCGGGGTCGACGGCCAGGATGTTCAGGCGGCCCCGTGAAAACAGTCCCAGCAGGGGCCGTCCCGTCGTCCGGAAAGCGGGCGTCGACGCGACGCCGAGCCCGCCGAACTGTTCGTCGAACCCCGCGGAAGGACCGCTGCGGGCGAGTTCCGCACCCTTGAACAAGACGTCGCCGCCGGAGGCGTAGCGGGCCCGGTCGGCGTAGCTGCGGTCGAGCGTCGCGCCGAAGTTGATGGCGAACATGGCGACGGCCCCGGCGAGCAGCAACAGCAGGAGCGGCCGCGTGAACGGCGCCGGCTCCCGCGACATCCGCCACAGCGCCAACGGCGCGGCCGCGCGGCGCAGCAGCGAGGCCCCCCAACCAAGGACGGCCGTCACGATCGGGAAGAAGCGCAAGAGGAGCAGCGCCGCGGCGAGCAGGAAGAGCCCGGGCGCCGCAAGGAGCACTTCGTCCACCGCCTCGCCGGCGAAGAGCGCTTCCGTCACCACCGTGCCCCGCGAGGTCAGTTCCCAGAACAAGAGACCGGCGATGACGCCCAGGAAGATGTCGAGGTAGTAGCGAGTGAGGAACGGCGCCCCCCGGGGCCGGGAAAGCTCCGTGTGATGCGTCAGCGGGTTCAGCCCCGACGAGCGGACCGCGGGCAGCAGCATCGCGGCAAGGGCGAGCGCCGCGCCGCCAAGGGAGAGACCGTAACTTGCCGGAGTCAGGCTCACCGGCAGCGCGCCCTCGGTGAAGGCGGAGAACGCCGGCGTGAACCCCATCAGGCCGGTCACGGCGAAGGCGATGGGCGGCCCGGCGAAGAACGCCGCCGCCGCGATCAGCCCCGCCTCGCTCAGATACAAGAGGAAGACCTGCCCGCCGTCGGCCCCCCGGGAACGCAGGAGCGCCACCTCCGCCGCGTTCCGCTCGACGACGACGTTGGACGCCATAACGAGGTAGTAGAGGACGACGCCGAGCATCATCACCAGCATCACCGAGAGCGGGATGCGCCCGAACAGATCGCGCGTCTCGAACTCGGCCAGCGCCTCGTCGAGTCCGGTCACCGAGCGGTAGCTCGAAAGCCTGGCCCGCAGATGATCGTCGATCCGGTCGAGGCCGTACTGCGCCAGGCCGGCGCCGTCCGCGTCGATGAGGGAAGGGTCGACGAACAACCCCCACGCGTAGTCCGACTTCATGTTGGGGAAGAGGCGCCCCACGCCCTGGAAGAAGGTCTCCTCCGGGACGTACATGGCGATGAAGTTGTCCTCCCGCGTCGATTCCACGTAGCGCTGGAGGTCCCGCTGCCAGAACCGGGCCTCGGGATCGACGGGCCGCACGATCCCGGTGATGCGCGCCACCGTGTAGGTATTGACGTCCTCCCAGTACGGCACGGCCATCAGCCGGTCGCCGACGGACAGCGCTTGCAGGTCCGCCGTCTCCTCGAGCACGACGACCGGTATCTCGGGGAAGTCGAGCGGCTTCTCGTCGGCGTCGACTCGCACCGCGATGGTCTCCGGCCAATCGCCCTCGATGATCGACACGTGCTCGTCGAACAACGTCTGGTAGAAGAAGAAGGAGCGCAGCCGGGGATCGATGCGGTCCTGCTCGTCGCCGATGATGTTCTCCGGCGACGGGTCTATCGGCGCCCCGCCCCGCCCCACGTCGTTCACGAAGAACGTCGACCCCTCCATGCTTCGGGTCGTGCCCTCGACGAACCACTCGACGTTCCGCGTCACCGCGATGTCGACCTCGTTCTGGATCGTGCGGTAAGACGACTCGCGCGACGGCGCGAAGCTCGAAATCAGGTCCACGTCAAGCTCGTTCGGCTCCTCTGCTTCGAGAGACCGGTCGAGGCCGAGTTGGCGCACCGCGTCGCCGTAGATCGACGCGCTCGAGAGGATTGCCGAGGCGATCACGGCGCCTGCCAGCAGCGGCGCCAACAGCCGCCACCGGTGCCGGGAGCGCCGGAGGGCGAACCACGCGATGCCGATGAGCCCGCCCATCAGATGTCGCTCCCCTCGCGCAGCGTCCGCCACGCCTGGGTCTTCGCATAGCGTAGCGCCGCCCAGACCAGCAGTGCGAGTGCCGCGCCGGCGGCGGCGAGCGCGATCCAGCCCACGCCGCTCCAGTCCGTCTGGGGCGCGAACGGCGGCAGAACGTTCCTCCCCCGCTCGGTGTGCTCCAGGAAGGTGATCATCATCGCATGGGCGCGGCTGCCCACCAGCGCGCCGATCAGCGCGCCCACGCCGATGATGGCGGCGTGGACGCAGCTATGCGCCAGGAGATTTCCCCTGCCCGACAGCCCCAGCGCCCGAAGCACGGCGAACTCGCGCCGCCACCGGAACGACGCCGCGTAGGTGTACCCCAGATAGCCGCCGGCGGTCAGCACGGCCAGCACGAGCAGCACCGAGAAGGACACGCCGCGGCTCCCCACACCCACGAGCGGATCGGAAACCAAATTGAGCAGCTCCGCGTCGCCCTCGATCACGACGTAGTCGCGGAACGGAGACGACCCGACTTCGTCCAGAAACGCCGCCCGCTCCGCCTCGTCGTCGCTGAGCGACAGCCACACCTCGTTGGGCCGGGCCTGCGCCCCACGGAACAGGTTCGCGTAGTGCAGCAGCGTGTCGAGGCTGCCGAGCACGAACGGGCTCGACGGGTCCAAAGTGGGAAAGAACTGGATGGAGTCCACGATCGTCACCGGCATCGGCACGCCGGCGACGCGCACGTCCACCGTGTCGCCGACGAGGCGGCCCGTCTGCGCCAGGAAGCTCTCGCTCCCGATCACGGGGAGCGGTTCGTGATGGTCGGTGGGGTAGATACCCCGCCTGCCCACGCCGGAGACCGCCTGCCACGAAAGCTCGAGCGTCGGCGACCCGCCGCGCGTGACCTCCCTATCGGTCTCAATGACCTCGCCGACAAGCTGGCTCGTCGCCATCGCCCCCCACCGGGCCGTGGAGTCAAGGGCATCGACGACGACGCGCCCGCCGCCGGTCGTGGCGGTCAGGTCCGATAGGTTGAACCGGCCCGAGCTGCTGAACCCGTCCACCAGTACGTCGATCGGCAAGGGTTCCTCGGGGAAATCGAGTTCGAAAATGAAGAGCGATTGCAGCGTCAGCGGCCCTTCGATCGGGCCGCGCGGCGTGCCGATCTCTGTTTCAAGGTAGCGCCAATCGGTGTAGTCGAGGCGGCCCAGCCGGAACCGCCAGTCGACGCCCGCCCCGTCCCGGACCCGCGCCCACAACGACCTGTTCTGGTACTCCTGGTCGGGACGGATCCAGACACCCAGCCGCGTCGTCCCTTCGGGAAGGTCGAGCCCCCGCAGGATCGACCGCCCCGCCTCGACCTTGCGCAACAGCGTGAAGAGGTCGGTATCGGAGAAGTCCTCCCGGTACCAGCTCACGCGGTGGAACTTGAGCGTATCGACGGCAAGAAGTTGGTAGCCGTACGGGGAGACGAGGGCGCCGGAGCCGCTCCGGTAGACCGCTCCCGCAACGTCCACGGCGGCGTAGGACTCGAACGCGGCGGCGATGTCGGCGTCTGCCGTAAGTGCGCGGGGCAGGCCGACGAGGCGCGCGTCGCTCCCCGCGAAGTAGAGTCCGCGGTCGGAGAAACTGCGCTCGATGGTGTCGTGGTAGCTCGCGGCGAACATGCCCATGCCCGCGGTCAGCGAGACGATCAGCGCGGGGCGCAGGAAGGCGGCGGGGCTCCGCGCCAACGTCCAGAGGCCGATGGCGGGCCACGCCTTCGTCGAGAACCGTGAGACCACGAACGAGGCGGCGTCGAGCAGGTACGGCGCCGCCCGCAAGATCAGCAGGGCCAGCGATGCCATGAGCAGGACCGGCGCCGCCAGCAGCAGCTCGTCGATCGAGTCCTCCCCGAAGAGGCGCTGCGTCACCAGCGAGCCCCGCTGCGTGAGCTCCCAGTAGAGCAACCCGGTGACCGCCAGCAGGAACACGTCGAGGTAGTAGCGGTGGAAGCCGAGGAACCTGCCGGGACGTCCCGCCGCGGAGCGGGCGTCGAGCACGTTGAACCGCGCTCCCTTCAGGGCCGGAGCCGCCAGCGCCGCGAACGCCAGCACCCCGCCGATGAGCGCGAAGATCCACACCGACGCCGTCATCTCGGCGGGAAGGGGCGCGCCTGCGGTCACGTTCTCAAACGGCGGCGCCCGCCCCAGTTGCGGGACTAACGCCCAGGCAAGCAGCGGGCCCGCCCCGACTGCGGCAGCGCTCAGCACCAGCGCCTGCCACAGATAGATGCCAACCGCCTGAAGGCCGTTGGCCCCGCGCGACCGGAACAGCGCGATCTCGGAGAGTTGCCGCTCCACCGCCGCGTTGCCGATCACGACGAGATAGAAGAGCGCCACGCCCGACACCGTGATCGCCATGATGAGCACGGGGATCCGGCTGAAGAAGAGCTTGTCCTCGTAACGCTCCAGGGTGCGCGTCAGCCCCGAAAGCACCGTTGCGCCGGGGAACCTGATGGGGAGCTCGTCTTCGAGCGCCGTCATCGACTCCCGGAGGGCGCCGGCCTCGGTCGCCTCGATGGCGCTGCCGTCGACGAAGAAGTAGAACCAGTAGTCGGCGCGGAGCGTGCTCCGCTCCCTGGTGAGGTCGGTGAAGAACGTCTCGTGCGGGGCCACCAGCGGGACCATCGGGAGCTCTTCGCCGGTGCTGAAATCGGTCTGCATTGAGAAGGGGTCGGCAACGAACTGCCAGTAGCGGTCGCGCCGGTCGAGCGGCTCGACGATGCCCACGACCACCGCTTCCATCCTCACGCCCGCACCGTCCCTTCCCGTCGAGAGCGTGAAGCGCCCGCTGAGGCCGGTCTGCAGCGAGCGCGCCGAGTTCGCCCCCAGGACCACCTCCGCCGCGCCGCCGTCCGCGGCGGCTCCCGGGCGCGGCAGCCGTCCCTCCAACACCCGCACCCGCTCTTCGTAGGCGTCGAACGACTGAATGCGTCCGCGTATCGAGCCCGCGAAGATCGACTCCTCAGGGAGCACGGCCCACATCGCCGACGCTGCGAGATGCGAACCGTCGGCTTCGATGTACGGCCCCGCCGCATTGCCGACCCGCTCGCGGACCTCCGTCTGCGTCGCCGTGAAGACGCCTCGGGTTGGCGGACGGGCGGGTACGAGCACGGCGGCGTCCAGGACGCCGGTGCGCTCGTGCTGGAGGGCGTGACGCAGCCCCAGCTCACTCAGCGCATTGAGGTAGAGCGGCGATCCCGCCAAGACTGCCGTAGCGAGGAGCACCCCCGCAAAGAGGGCCGCCAGGAAAGGCGCGTCGGACCGCGCGCGCCTCCAGATCAGGACCAGCGGCGATGTGACGGCTGCGAGGAATCGACTCATCTACCCCTCTGAAGGAGACCACAGTATAGGCGCTGCCCTCCGGCCCCGCGCGTATAATCGACACGGCGCTTTTGCGATCCCCGCCTCACTCAGGAGTCCCTCATGACCGACGTACGGCCTTTCGCCGGTCTGCGGTTCGACCCGGCGCGCGTCTCTCTCGGCGCGGCGCTCTGCGGCCCGTTCGACATGATCTTCCCGGATGACCGGCGCCGCCTGCTCGATGCCGGCGGCCCCAACGCCGTCCGCCTCGAAGCCCCCGATCCCGCGGCCCTGCCCGATCCCTACACGAACGCCGCGGAGACCCTCGACGCATGGGTGGCCGACGGAGTGCTGCGCCAGGACGAGAGTCCCGCCTACTACGCCGTGCGCCACCGGTTCGTCCACGAGGGGCAACCCTATACGCGGACCGAGCTTCTCGGCGCCCTCCGCCTCAGCCCCCTGGCCGCCGACGGCCCGGTGCGCCCCCACGAAGACACCCGGAGCGGCTCCAAGGAAGACCGTTTGAAGTTGATGCAGGCCACCGGCGCAAACTTCAGCCCGGTCATGACGCTCCACGCCGGCTCCCCCGGCCTCGCCGACCTCCTCGACCATGCCCTCGAAGCTCCCACCGCACAGGCCGAGATGGACGGTGGGGGCTCGTTCGAGCTGGCCGCGCTGACCGCTCCGGCGGACATCGACGCCGTCTACGAGGCGCTCGCAGGCGCTCCGCTCTACGTCGCCGACGGCCATCACCGCTACGAGACGGCGCTCCACTACGCGGAATCCCTGAACGGCCGCGCGCCCAACGGCGAGACCGGTGACGACGCCCACAACTTCCTCCTCACCGCCGTCATCGCCATGGACGATCCGGGCCTGCTCAACCTGCCCTACCACCGCCTCCTTCGCGGGCTCGGCCCCGAGCAGCTCGACCGCCTCCGCGCCTGTATCGCCGACTGCTACGCCGAAGGACCCCGCGCGATGGACGTCGACCCCGCCACTATCGCCCAGGCGGCACTTGCCGACCTTGAAGACGACGATGCC
The DNA here is from genome assembly GCA_965207995.1 of Dehalococcoidia bacterium. Taxonomy (GTDB): domain Bacteria; phylum Chloroflexota; class Dehalococcoidia; order SHYB01; family SHYB01; genus DAOUKH01. The sequence goes on from OZ242299.1 coordinate 1,329,506, forward strand.
GCTTTCTCCGTTTGGGGCCTCCGGCCGGGCACGCTGACCACGTTGCGCCTCCGAGACGACGCGCTCGTCAGCAAGGTCGCGGCCCAAGCCGGCCTGTCGCGCGTCTGCGCCGGACTCGCGCCCGCGCTCTTCCGCGAGACGCTCCTCGCCCCCCTGCTCGGCATGGACGAGGAGGCGGCGGAACACGAGGGCCTCCTCTCTTTCGAGACGAGCGCCCTCAAGGCCGTCGAGCGCGTCTCCCGCGGCGAGGCGCAGATCGCCTTCCTACCCAAGGCCGTGCCCATGGACGCCTTCCGCGAGGTCTCCGACCTCGGCGATCGGCTTCCCCCCAAGTCGACCTGCTTCTTCCCCAAGCTCGCCACGGGCCTCGTCTTCCGCCGCCTCGACGGCAAGTTGGCAACCCCCGCCCGCTAGGCAAAAATGATTCGTAGATCGAAGAAGGAGGAAGCAGATGACCAAGCTTCTTCAGCAAGCCTTCGAGAGAGCCTCCGAGCTTCCGCAGGAAGAGCAGGACAGGTTTGCCCGCTTCCTGCTGGCTGAACTGGAATCGGAGCAGCAATGGGCAGAATTGTTCAGCCGTCCCGAATCTGAAGACCTGCTGAAGCGGCTGGCCGATAAGGCCCTGGCAGCACACCGGGCAGGACTGACTCGACCTCTCGATCCAGAAGAGCTTTAGGCAATGCGTTCGTTTGCCCAGGAGAGCTTCTGGGATGCCTATCGACTCCTCCCCAGCCACGTTAGACGACAGGCCCGTGACGCTTACCGTTTCTTTGCGTCGAACCCTAATCACCCTAGTCTGGACTTCAAGCAGGTGAGTCGGCGGCGTCCTGTGTACTCGGTGCGAGTGAGCATCGACTACCGCGCCCTTGGGGTCGTGGACGAGGAAGAAATCGTATGGTTTTGGATCGGACCACACCATGAATACGACAAGCTGCTGAGACGAATCTAACGCTATCGGAGGACGGCGCGGCTAGACTATCGCGTCCGCCCCCGGCGGGCCGAAGGGACAACCAGGGCGGGGAGGCATGAAGTGACTTCGACTACGCAAGATTTCACCGACCACTACGTGCAGGTCGGCTCGCTGAAGATGCACTACCTCGATTGGGGTAATCACGGCGCGCCCCAAATGCTCCTCCTCCACGGCGGCTCCCAGTCGGCGCATAGCTGGGACGAGTTCTCCCGCAACATGCGGAGCGACTTCCACGTCATCGCCCTCGACCAGCGCGGCCACGGCGACACCGAGTGGTCGCCCCGCTGCATCTACACGCTGCGGGCGCACCTCCGCGACATCACGTCCTTCGTCAAGCTCGTGGGCCTGAAGCAGTTCGTCCTCGTCGGCCTCTCCATGGGCGGGATGAACTCCTACGCCTACACCGCGATTCACCCCCAGGAAGTCAGCCGCCTCGTCATCGTCGACGTCGGCCCCGAGATGACGAAGAAGGGCGGCGACGCGATCCGCCGCTTCACCAAGGTGCAGCGCCTCCCCAGCTTCGAGGCCTTCGTCGAGCGCTCGCTCAAGTACAACCCGCTGCGCACCGAGGAGCAGATCCGCGACCGGCTCTCCCACCACCTCCGCGAGTACCCCGGCGGCAACTGGGGCTGGAAGTGGGACCACCGCCGCTTCGGCAAACAGGTCGGCCCCCGCGACCCCAAAGACCTCTGGCGCTACGTCAACCGCATCCGCACCCCGACCCTCCTGGTGCGCGGCGCGAAAAGTGATATCTGGTCGGCCCCCGCCGCCGAGCGCGTCCGCGACGCCATCCCCGGCAGCACCCTCGTCACCGTCGAGAACGCCGGCCACACCGTCGCCGGCGACAATCCCCCGGCCTTCTACGCCGCCGTCAAAGCCTGGCTCCAAGACACCGGCGCCTGGCCCGGCTAGGCCCTACCGCCGTCAGTGCTGCACGACGCCGGCGGTGAGGTTGATCGCCTGGCCCGTCATCGCCGCCGATTCGTCCGAGGCCAGGAAGAGTGCGAGGTTCGCCACGTCCTGCGGCGTCACCATGCGGCGCAGCGGCGACCGTGCCCGCCACGCCTCGTTGAGTTCGTCGACGGTGACGCCCAGCTTGGCGGCGCGCTCTACCGCGCCCGCCACCGGCGGGTCCGTCTCCACGCCGCCCACGACGATCGCGTTGACCCGGATCCCGTGCGGCCCAAGCTCCCAGGAGAGTGTGTGGCTCAGGTTGTTCAGCGCCGCCTTGGCCGCGGCGTAGTGCGCCCGCCCCTCGAAGCGCTCCTTGCTCGCCAGCGACGACGTGTTGATGATGCTCCCGCCATCGCCCTGCTCGATCATTGCCCGCGCCACCGACCTCGCCGCGTTCACGGCCCCGACGAGCGCCCCGTCCATCACCCGCCGCCACAGTTCGGCGTCCGACTCCACGAACGGGCTCACGCCGCCGGTGAACGAGCCGTTGTTCAGCAGCACGTCGATGCGGCCGAAGGCGTCGAGCGCGGCGCGGGTCATCGACTCGACCTGCGCCTCATCGGTCAGGTCGGCGGGGACGGCTAGCGCCGACCCACTGCCGGCTTCGATCTCGGTGGCGATGGCCTCGAGGCGCGACGGAGTCCGCGACACCAAGACCACCGACGCGCCCTCGCGGGCGAACGTCAACGCCGCCGACCGGCCGATGCCGGGTCCGACCCCGGCCACGACCGCCACCTTGCCCTCCAGCCGCGCCACGGCTACCGCATCAGCGCGCCGGCGTTGGCGTCGACGATGGCGCCGACCAGCGGCTTCGAGGCGTCGGTGGCCAGGAAGAAGATCACGCTCGCGATCTCCTCCGCCTCGATCATCCGGTTCATCGGCGACTTCCCCGCCATCCGCTGGCGCGCCGCCTCGACGGTGATGCTCTCCTGCACCGCCACTCGCTCGAAGTAGTTCTCCAGGGCCGAGGTGAGAATCGCGCCGGGGTTCACCGCGTTCACCCGGATGTTCTGCGGCCCCAGCTCCGTCGCCAGCGACTGCGTGAAGCCCCACAGCGCGAACTTCGAGGCCCCGTAGTGCGCCAGCCCCGGCGTCGCCCGCCGCCCCGTCTCCGAGCTCACGTTGACGATCACGCCCCCGCCGCCTTCGATCATGTGCGGCGCGAGCTCGCGCACGCAGAGGAAGGTGCCCCGGCAGTTCAGCGCGAAGACGGCGTCCCACTCCTCCACCGAAAGCCCCAGAATCGGCCCGCGGTAGCCGCCGCCTCCGCCCGCGTTGTTGACCAAGATGTCGACCCGCCCAAAGCGCTCCTTGACGGCGCTCGCCAGCGCCTGCACCTGCGCCTCGTTCGAGACGTCGGCTGAGACGGCAAGCGCCTCGACGCCGAGCGCCCGCGCCTCCTCCGCCACCGCGTCGACCTGCGACTGCGTCCGCGCCGCCAGCGTCACCGACGCACCGGCCCCCGCCAGCTTCAGCGCCGTCGCGCGCCCGATTCCCCGGCCCCCGCCGGTCACCACCGCCACCTTGCCCGCGAGTTCTCCGTTGCTCATTCGCTCCTCCTCTGCTGTTGCCGGACGGGCACGGCGCTAGGCCATGAACGTGCCGTAGTTGGGATCGATGGTCTGGCCGTTGATCGCGCTCGCCCGCTCCGACGCCAGATAGAGCATCAGGTCGGCGACCTCGCCGGGCTCGGCGATCTTCCCCTGCGGCGAGCCCACCGCGCTCTGCCGCACGATCTCCTCGTAGGGGAGCCCCTGCTCCTTGGCGTGGCGGTTGAACATGTTGACGATCAGCTCCGTCATCGTCGCGCCGGGCACGACGCAGTTGACCCGGATGTTGTGCGGGCCGCAGTCCCACGCCAGCGCCTGCGTGAAGCCGAACAGGGCCGCCTTCGACGAGCAGTAGTGCGTCCGCTTGGCCATGCCGCGCCGTCCCGCCGTCGAGGAGACGACGATGATGCTGCCGCCCGCGCCGCGCTCGATCATGTGCGGGAGGGCGTACTTGCTGCACATCATCGTGCCGCGGACGTTGATGCCGTAGACGAAGTCCCAGTCTTCAAGCTCAAGCTCCCAGAGGTGCAGCTCGCTGCGCCCCGGACGGCCCGGCATCGCCGCGTTGTTGATCAGCACGTCGATCTGGCCGAGCTCCGCGATCACGCCGTCGATCATCGCCTGCACCGACGCCGGCTCCGAGATGTCGGTGGGGATCGCGATGGCCTTGCCACCGCCGGCGCGGATCTCCTCCGCCGTGCGCTCGATCTCCGCCGCGGTCCTCGACGCCACGGCCAGCGACGCGCCCTCCGCGGCGAACTTCAGCGCCGCATCCTTGCCGATGCCCTTGCCCGCGCCCGTGATGACCACGACCTTGCCTTCGAATTCCATGCGGCGCCTCCTTGGCGAGTCCCGGAGCGCGCCCATTATATCGGCGGCGTTCGGCCCCCGGCGCCGTGCTACAATCGCTCGGATTTTGCCGCCCCGATAAGGAGTCGCCCGTGGAATTCATGGTGGGGTACCCGCATCGCATCGTGACCGGCTGGCCGGAATACACCGGGCCGGAATGGATCATGGACTACGCCCGCCGCGTCGGCGAGCTCGGCTACTGGGCCTTCCACGTCGGCGACCACCTCGCCGTGCCCAAGCAGCACGACGCCATCCCCACTCCCTACTGGTTCGACCCCGCCACCTTCCTCGCCTGGCTCACCACCGAGACGAAGATGGCGCCCATCATCAACGTCTACGTGCTCCCCTACCGCTCCCCCTTCCAGACCGCCAAGCTGGTCTCGACCCTCGACGTCGTCTCCGGCGGCCGCGCCATCATGTCCGCCGGCGTCGGCTACCTGAAGCCCGAGTTCGAACAGCTCGGCGTGCCCTGGGAGACCCGCGGCGCGATGACCGACGACTACATCCGCGCCATGAAGGTCCTCTGGACCGAAGACGAGGCCGCCTACGACGGCGAGTTCATCAAGTTCAAGGAGATGCGGTTCTGGCCCAAGCCTATCCGCAAGCCGCACCCGCCGGTGTGGATCGGCGGGCAGACCAAGCTCTCGCTCTACCGGGCGGCGCGCCTCGGCGACGGCTGGAACCCCTTCATGTTCGACCTCGACGGCATGCGCGACGCTATCGGCTACCTCGAAAACTACTGGGCGCAGAAGGATACCCGCGAGCGGCCCGACAACTTCCAGGTCGTCTACGGCGGGCTCGCCAAGATCACCGACAACAAGGTCCCCGAAAGCGGCCGCGCCTACTTCCACGGCACGCCCGAGCAGATACTCCTCGACATCGAGAAGTACGCCGACCACGGCATCACCTTTTGCACGCTCGGCTTCGACGGAACGACCTGGCCCGAGCAGCGCGAGAACATGGAGCGCTTCGCCAAGGAGGTCATGCCCAAGGCGAGGGAGATCGGCCCCGGCCCGCCCTACTAGCGGCCCTTGGTCGCCCTCCCCTGTAGGGGCGCGTCGCGACGCGCCCGTCCCCAACACCGGAGGCACAGTCATGGAGTACCGCGTCATCTCCACCGACGACCACCTGCAGGAGGCGCCCGACGCGTGGACCTCCCGCATGTCGAAGAAGTGGGGTGACGACATCCCCCACCTCCGGCGCGACGACGACGGCACCGACAACTGGTACATCCACGGACACCTCCGGAAGCCCAACGGCATCGGCACCGTCAACGGCGCCATGCCCGACCGCACCGTCCACCCCAAGACCTGGGACGAAGTCCCCGTCTGCACCTACGTCCCGGCGGAGCGCATCAAGGCCATGGAGGCCGACGGCGTCGACGTCCACACCTTCTTCTCGAACATCAGCGGCGTGGCGGGCAACACCTTCAGCAACCCCGAGTTCGAGGAGGAGTACCGCATCGAGGCGATCCGCGCCTACAACGACTACCAGGTCGAGGAGTGGAGCACGCCCTACCCCGGCCGCTTCATCACCCTCACCCAGGTGCCGATGTGGGACGTCGCCCTCGCCGTCGAGGAGGCCTACCGCGGCAAGCGGATGGGCATGAACGGCCTCACCTTCGCCTTCCCCCAGCAGTTCGGCTACCCCCACATCGCCGACCCCTACTGGGACCCCCTCTGGGCCGCGGCCCAGGAGACCGAGATGTCGGTGAACCTGCACATCGGCTCCGGCGGCAGCATGGGCATCACCGACACCGGCCGCTGGGAGGGACAGCACCGCCTCTTCGGCAGCGCCGAGGGCTCGGTGAAGACCATCTCCGCCAACATCCAGGTGATGAGCACCATCCTCTTCTCGAACATCCTGGAGCGCTTCCCCGGGGTCAAGTTCGTCTCGTCGGAGAGCGGCATCGGCTGGGTGCCCTACCTCCTCGAGGTGTCCGACCACCAGCACCAGCAGCAGGCCCTCGCGCGCCTCGGCATGCCCCTGAAGCCGAGCGAGTACTTCCACCGCCAGTGCTACGTCAACTTCTGGTTCGAGGAGAACGGCCCGGCGCAGCGCGACATCATCGGCGTCGAGAACATCATGTGGGAGTCCGACTTCCCCCACCCCACCTGCACCTACCCCAACTCCCAGATGTACATCGAGCGCGCCACCGCCGGCTGGAGCGAAGAAGACCGCTACAAGGTCCTCGTCGGCAACGCCCGCAACCTCTACCACCTCGGCGAGTGAGCGGCCGCCGGCAGGCGATCATCCTCTAGGGGCAACCCTTGTGGCGTCGGGGGACGGGCGCCCACAAGAGGCGCCCTTACGGTGTCGGCTCCTTTTCGGGCCGGACCGGCGCTCACCGTAGGGGCAACCCTTGCGAGCTGGGGGAACCCATTAAGCCTCTCTCCCTCTGGGAGGGACTGAGGGAGAGCTTGGAGCGCGGGCGCCCTCACGCCCAGCGGCGGGCGCCCCAGCAGGCCACCGACCCGTCCGTCCTCACCCCGCACGTGTGAAGCCCTCCGGCGCTCACCGAAGCATACTCCCCGGCCACCGGTGTGGCCTGGCCAGAGTCATCATGGCCCCAGCAAACCACCGACCCGTCCGTCCTCACCCCGCACGTGTGAAACCCTCCGGCGCTCACCGAGGCGAAGGCACCCCCCGGCGGCGTTGCTTGGCCGGTGAATTCGCCCTCGGAATCGTTGTTTGAGCCCCAACAGGCCGCTGAGCCGTCCGTCCTCACCCCGCACGTGTGTAGGGAGCCGGCGCTCACCGAGACGAAGGAACCGCCGGGCGGTGTGGCCTGGCCGGTGAATTTGCCTTCGAAGTCCTCGTTTGAGCCCCAACAGGTCACCGACCCGTCCGTCCTCACCCCGCACGTGTGAAACCCTCCGGCGCTCACCGAGACGAAGGAACCGCTGGGCGGCGTGGCTTGGCCAGTGAATTCGTCGTAGTCTTCGTTTGAGCCCCAGCAGACCACTGACCCGTCCGTCCTTACCCCGCACGTGTGGAGGGACCCGGCGCTCACTGAGGCGAAGGCGCCGTCCGGCGTCGTCGTCTGGCCGGCATCATCATCGCCCCAACAGACCACCGACCCGTCCGTCCTCACCCCGCACGTGTGGAAGGACCCGGCGCTGACCGAGGAGAAGGAACCGCCGGGCGGCGCCGGGGGGTCACCGAAATAGCGGCCTAAACCCCAGCAGACCACCGACCCGTCCGTCCTCATCCCACACGTCCCGAACACACCGGCGCTCACCGAGGCGAACTCCGCAGCCGACGGAGTGTCCTGACCCTCCTCGTTCCGGCCCCAGCAAGTGATCGAGCCGTCCGTCCTCACCCCGCACGTGTGTGCGAAGCCGGCGCCCACTGAGATGAAGGAGCCGTCGGGCGGCGTGGCCTGGCCAGTGGATTTTCCTTCGAAGTCCTGGTTTGAACCCCAGCAGGCCACCGACCCGTCCGTCCTCACCCCGCACGTGTGGAAGGACCCGGCGCTGACCGAGACGAAGGAACCGCCGGGCGGCGTGGCTTGGCCAGTGAATTCGCCGTCGAAGTCTTCGTTTGAGCCCCAGCAGACCACTGACCCGTCCGTCCTCACCCCGCACGTGTGGGACCCTCCGGCGCTCACAGAGGCGAAGGCGCCGTCCGGCGGCGTGGCCTGGCCGGCTTCGTCCCAGCCCCAGCAGGCCACCGATCCGTCCGTCCTCACTCCGCACGTGTGTGCGTAGCCGGCGCTGACGGAGAGAAAGGAGCCCTCCGGGGGCGTGGCATGGCCAATGACTTGACCTTCGGCAGTTTCGTTTAGGCCCCAGCAGACCACCGACCCGTCCGTTCTAATCCCGCACCTGTGGACCACTCCGGCGCTGACCGAGACGAAGGACCCTTCGGGCGGCGCGGCTGGGCCCGTGAATTCACTTCCCCATTCGTTTGAGCCCCAGCAGGCCACCGACTCGTCCGTCCTCACCCCGCACGTGTGGTCCCCTCCGGCGCTGACCGAGGCGAAGGAGCCGTCGGGCGGCGTGGCCTGGCCACCGAAAAAGCCAGCAAAGCTCTCATTGGAGCCCCAGCAGGCCACCGACCCGTCCGTCCTCACCCCGCACGTGTGAAAGTATCCGGCGCTCACGGAGATGAACCCCTGGGAGGACTTCGCCTCTGCGGCTGAGGCGGCCGGTGCGGGGGTGGACGGCAGGTGGGTGGCGGCAGGCGTTGGATCGGAGCCGCCGCAGGCTGCGACGATCAGGAGAGCCCCTGCGAGGGCGAGCACCAGGGTCAAGCCCTTTCGCTGCCAAGTGTCTAACGCCGCAGGGATTGAGTCCGACATGCTTGGGCCCTCCGTAGGATTCGCACGCCAAATGAGCGTCAAGGCGGAGCGCCCCTAAGTTACGACAAGAAGCGTCCTAGGTGAAGGCAGCGGGGGAGGCCGCTCCGGGCCCGGCGATTCTACCCTTCAATGCTGGCGTGGTTCCCGCCCGAAATGGATTTCCGGGCGAAATGAGCTATTGACGGCCTTGTCAAGGGGGTTTATCGTTAGGGTAGAGAACGTATGTTCCCTCGCGGACGCGGCCTAGACGGCCTGCTCCGCACCCGCCGAAGACCCGCTCCGCGAGCGGGTCTTTCGCTTTAAGTGGCGCGGGGGCGGGTTTAAGGGGAGCACGGGGGCATAAGCGGCCCGGCCAAGGGTCCCTTTGGATTTGCAAGTTCCCCAGGTGTGCAGGATTTGGAAGTTTCTTTGGAAGTCAAGTTCGACGCGCCGGGAAAGGCGCGGGAGGGAGAGTCCGATGGCGGGGGAGAAGCCTGAGCAGGCGGGGAGGACAGTCCGCCGGCGCGACGTAGAGGAGCGGCAGCGGATGTTTCTGGAGGCGTTGCGGACCGGGGACGTGGAAGCGGGGCTGGAGGCAGCCCGTGTCACCGAGTGGACGCTGTGGCGATGGAAGCGGGATGACGAGGCGTTCGGGGAGGCGTTCGAGGAAGCGAAGGCGGCGAAGAGGGCGGGGGCGGCTCAGGGGGCGCGGGCGAACTTCACGGGTCGGAAGGGGGTGTTTCTGGAGGCGTTGGAGGGGACGGGGGTGATGGCCGCCGCGCAGCGGGCGGCAGAGGCGACGATGCCAGAGCTGAGGCGTTGGCGGCGGGACGATGCGGCGTTTCGCGCGGCTGTGGTGGAGGTGAAGGGACGTATCCGGGCGCGGGCCGATGAGGAGTTGGAGCTGCGGATCGCGGCGGGGGAGCCGGTCAAGGCGGCGGGGAGGAAGCGGGTCTTCTTGAAGAAGGTAGGGAGCGTGGGCACGACGACGGGGGGCTGCGAGGCGGCGGGGGTCACGTTGAAGGTGCTGAACGCCTGGCTGAGGGAGGACAAGAGCTTCGCGGAGGGGTTCGAGGAGGCGAAGCAGCGCTTCCGGGACCACATCGAGGAGAAGATCGTGCATCGGATCGAGGAAGGGAAGAACGGGGGGCTGCTGCAGTTCAAGGCGCAAGCGGAGCTTCCCGAGAAGTACGGGAAGGGGAAGAAGGATGTGCCGCAGAAGGAGAAGGGCGGCTTGACCTGGGAGGATATCGAGCGGGCGGCGAGGGAGCCATATGACGCGGATGAGTCCTGAGTTTCTGGAGCGTTCGCTTGACGATCCGGCGGTCTTCTTCCGAGACATCCTCGGCTGGAAACCGTGGGCGAAGCAGGTGGAGATCGCGCGGGCGGTGGCGAAGGCGGTGCGGGGCGCGGGCCCCCGTCGCGTCGCCGTCCGGAGCGGCAACGGCGTGGGGAAGACGGCGCTGGCGGCTCGGCTGATGCTGTGGGCGCTGTGCTGCTATGAGTCGAGCGTGGTGGTGACGACGGCGCCGACGCAGCGGCAGGTGACGGAGCTGCTGTGGCGGGAGGCGCGGTCGGCGTACTACGGGGCACGGGCGCGGGCGCCGCTCGGGGGCGTCTTCTACCGGGGGCAGCCGCGGTGGGACCTGGGGCCGCGGCGCTACGCCATCGGGGTGAGCCCGGAGCACACGCGGCCGGAGGGTTTCCAGGGCTTCCACGCCGACCTGATCCTCTTCCTGGTCGACGAGGCGAGCGGCATTCCGCCGGCGCACTGGGAGGCGATCAAGGGGTCGCTGCTGGCGGGGAACGCGGCGGTGCTGGCGATCGGGAACCCGACGCGGCTGGAGGGGGAGTTCTACGACGCCTTCCACGGTCAGGCGGCGCTGTGGCGGCGCATGCACATCTCGGCGTCCGACACGCCGAACCTGACCGGCGGCGACGTGCCCGGTCTGGTGACACCGGCGGCGGTGGCCGAGGCGGCGCGGGACTGGGGCGAGGAGAGCCCGCTCTATCAGATCCGGGTGCTCGGCGAGTTCCCGTCCGCGGCGAGCCATCAGCTCATCCGCTTCGACTGGATCGAGCAGGCGGCGGATGCCCCGGCGTCGGGCGGCGGCTTCGCGCTGGGCGTCGACGTGGCGCGGAGCGGCGAGGACGAGACGGCGGCGGTGCTGCTCGAAGGCAACCGTCTGGCGCGGCTGCAACGGTGGCTGGGACAGAACACGATGCGGACCGTGGCGGAGATCAAGGGCATGGTGGACGAGCTGGGCGACGTGGCGGTCGCGGTCGACGACGGCGGGGTCGGCGGCGGCGTGGTCGACCGGCTGCGGGAGCTGGACGTGCGGGTCTACGCGGTGAAGTTCGGGGCCGCGGCGGACGGACGGTCGTCGGTGCACTTCAAGAACAAGCTGGCGGAGATGTACTGGCGGCTGCGGGAGCGGCTGGAGGCGGGGACGCTGCGGCTGCCGCGCGAGGCGCCGCTGACGGCGAACGGCAAGCTCGCGGCGCAGCTCGCCCAGGTCGAGTGGGAGGTCGAGAGCGACCGGGTGATCCGGGTCCACAAGCGGGGTCTGTCGGGCCACGCGCCGAGCCCGGACATCGCGGACGCGCTGGCCCTGGCGCTGGAGGCGCAGGCACGGTCGGAGCGCGGCGCGGGGGCGTGGTTTTAGGGGCGGTGGCGGTGAGGGACGGGCGCGTCGCGACGCGCCCCTACAGGGGAGGCGGCGGCCGGTGTCGATGGCGGTTGGCGCGGGGCCCCTCATCTCAATCTTCTCCCCACGGGAGAAGAGGCTCGGAGGGGACCGCCGCGCCCCGCCCCGGCCCTCTCTCTAATCTCCCCCAGAGGGGGAGAGGTTTAAGAGGGGACGAACGCGTCGCGACGCGCCCCTACAGGGGAGGGGGCGGCGGTGACAGACGTTGGTGCACCCCTCCCCACGCCCCGCCCTCACCCCAACCCTCTCCCAGCGGGAGAGGGGGCAGACCGCCCCGCGCCGCCCGCCCTCTCTCAGTCTCTCCCAGAGGGAGAGGCTATAGGGGGGCTCTCCCAGAGGAGACCTTTGCGTAACCTTGGGCCGAGTAGAGAGCAGCGCCCTGCGGGCGCTCGCGCGCCTGACGGCGCGCGCCCTCTCTCTAATCTCCCCCAGAGGGGGAGAGGTTTAAGAGGGGGCGGCGGATGGGGGCGGGCTACGCCATCTCGCCCCAGGAGCGGCCTTGCTTAAGGTCGACCTTGAGGGGGACGAGCAGGTCCATCGCCTTGGGCATGACCTCTAGGACGAGGCCGATGAGCGTCTCCATTTCGCCGGGGGGCGACTCGAAGATAAGCTCGTCGTGGACCTGGAGGAGCATGCGGGCCTCAAGGTTGGCATCGTCCATGCGTTCCTGGAGGTTGATCATGCCGATCTTGATGACGTCGGCGGCGGCGCCCTGGATGGGGTGGTTGATCGCCATCCGTTCGCCCGCCTGCCGGAGCTGGTGGTTGGGCGCGCTGATCTCCGGAATGTACCGGCGGCGGCCGATCAGGGTCTCCACGTAGCCCTGCTCGCGTACCTTGGCGCGGGCGTCGTCGAGGTATTGGGCGATGCCGGGGTACTTGCGGAAGTACTCGCCCATGATCGCGTCGGCTTCCTCGCGGCTGATGTCGGCGCGGCTGGCGAGCCCGAACTCGCCCATGCCGTAGGCCAGCCCGAAGTTGACCACCTTGGCGAAGCGCCGTTGGTCCTCCGTCACCTCGCTCAGGGGCGTGTCGAAGACGCGGGAGGCGGTCGAGGCGTGGATGTCCTCGTCGCGGCGGAAGGCCTCGATCAGTCCGGCGTCCTCGGTCACGTGGGCCAGGATGCGCAGCTCGATCTGCGAGTAGTCCGCCGACAGCAGCAGCCAGCCCGAGCCGGGGTCGGCGATGAAGGCGTCGCGCACCCGCTTGCCGAGGTCGGTGCGCACCGGGATGTTCTGGAGGTTGGGGTCGCTCGACGAGAGCCGCCCCGTAGCCGCGACCGTCTGGCTGTAGGTGGTATGCACGCGCCCCGTCGACGGCGCGACCATCTCCGGCAGGGCGTCCACGTAGGTCGACTTCAGCTTGCTGATCTGCCGGTATTCGAGGATGTGCTCGATGACGGGGTGCTGGCCCTGCAGCCACTCCAGGGTCGCCGCATCGGTGGAATAGCCTTGGGTCGTCCGCTTCAAGCCCTTCAGCCCAATCTCATCGAAGAGCAGTTTCGAAAGCTCCTTCGGCGAGTTGATCTTGAAGGTATGGCCGACGCTGTCGTAGGCCTCGCGCTCGATGCCTTCGATCCACCCGGCCATCTCGCGCGACATGCCGTGCAGCAGGTCGACGTCGATGGCCACGCCGAGGCGCTCCATTCGTGCGAGCACGGGCAGGAGTTTGAGCTCCAGGTCGGTGAGGAGGCCCACCATGCCCTGCGCGGCGAGCTCCCGCTCGTAGACGGGCCAGAGCCGGCCCGCGAAGTCAGCGGCGGCGCAGGCGAGCCGGGCCGCGTCGGCGATCGGCGCCTCCCGTATCGGCGTGGCCTTCGCCCCCGTGCCGAGCACGTCGGCGTCGCCGGGAATCTCGGCGCTGAGCCGCTCGAAGGCCTGCGCTTTCACCGTCAGCGACTTCGAGCCCAGCAGGTAGGCCGCGATGGTGACGTCCGACTTCAGGCCCCGCAGGTCGATGCCGTGCCGTGCCAGCAGGATTGAGTCGTGCTTGCCGTTGTGGGTGACCTTGTCGACGTCTTCGTCTTCGAACACCGGACGCAGGCGGTCCAGCGCATCGGTGGCATCGAGCTGCTTCCTCGCGGCGTGCCCTAGCGGGACGTACGCCGCCTTCCCCGGCTCGGTGGAGAGGGCCAGACCCACGAGGTCGGCGAACATGGCCGCGTGGCTCGTGCCGCGGAGGTCGAGGGCGAACCGGCCCGCCGTCTTGATGCCGGCGACGAGCGCGTCGAGCGCCGCGTCGTCGTCCACGACGACGTAGTCGGTGTCGCCGCCTGTGTCGCCTTGCATAGCCTCGCCCATTGCGTTTTGGGGCAGGCCCGGCAGCCTTGCGATCAGGCTGTTGAACTCGAGCTCGCGGAAGGTGTCGATCACCGTGCCCCGGTCGAAGTCGCCGGTCTTGGCCGCCTCGAAGTCGAACTCGACGGGCGTGTTGACGTCGATCTCGACGAGGGTGCGGCTCATCTCGACCTGCTTGCGGTTCTCCAGCAGCAGCTCGCGGATCCTCTTGATGCGGGGCACCTCGACCTCGTCGATGCGGTCGAAGATCCCCGCCACGCTGCCGTGCTTCTGCAGCAGCGCCGTGGCCGTCTTGTCGCCGACGCCGGGCACGCCGGGGATGTTGTCCGACGTGTCGCCGGTCAACGCCTTGAAGTCGACGATCTGCGGCGGCTCCAGGCCGTACCGCTCGCGGACCTTGGCGACGTCGTAGACCGCGGTGTCCGACCGGCCCCGAAACGACTGGTAGCGCAGGCGGACGTGGGGGTTGACCAGCTGCGCGAGGTCGGTGTCGCCGGTCACGATGACCGTGTCCATGCCCCGCTCGGTCGCCTGCCGGGCCAGGGTGCCGATGATGTCGTCGGCCTCGAAGCCGTCCCGCTCCAGCACCGGCACGCTCAGCGCCTCGACGACCTGGCGCACCCGGCCGATCTGGCTCCGCAGCTCGTCGGGCATCTTGGCCCGCCCCGCCTTGTAGGCGTCGTACATCTCGTCGCGGAACGTGGGTTTCGACGTGTCGAACGCGATCGCCCAGTAGTCGGGGTCCACGTCGCGCCACGCCTTGATGAACATGTTGACGAAGTTGAAGACGGCGCCCGTGGGCTCACCCGTCGAGCGCAGGCTCAGGTTCAACTGCGCCCCGGCGAGGGCGAAGTAGGCGCGGTAGACGACCGAGTGGCCGTCGATGGCCATGAAGACCGGCCGGTTGGGGATGAGGGCGGACTGCTCTTGCGTCACGGCGCTTCCGCGCAAACCAAGGGGGAATTGCGCGGATTATAGCAGCGGCGCGGGGCCGGGCAGGGCGCCTTGTCGCCTGCCCGGAAGATCAGTCAGCCAGCAATTCGCCGAGGCGGCGGTTCTCCTCGACGCTGGCCTGGAAACGGGCCATCACCGACACGCGGGGCTTCCCCGCGGCGCGGTTCTCCAGGTATTCCCTCAGAGCGTCTTCCAGCACCGCCTCGAATTGGCGACCTTCGCTCTGGGCGATGTCTCGCAGGGCCGCCAGCAACTCGGGCGAGGCCTGGCTGGAGAACGCTTCTCTCGGCGCATCCATAGCCTATGCCTCTGACACCTTCATCGCGGCAGCGTGCTGTCGACCGCAGGATATGCTCATTCCTTCAATGTGACAGGAACATATTGCGGTTACGGAGTTTCAATGCTACGTTCGATTCTCAGGAGTGTAGCAGCGGGGCTCCGACCACAGAAACGCGCGACGGATGAGAATACTCTACAGCAGAACCGCACGTCGCTTCTTGGAGCAGCAGACCGATGAGGCCCGTCACGACATCCGCGGAATCGTTGTGCTGTTGTCGACGGATCCCGCAGTGGATGGCGCGAACAAAGTCCTCATGCCATATCTCCCCGTGTTCTTGCCCTGCTATAAGGGCTCCCAATGGTGGATAGCCTATCAGGTGGATGGCACAGGGGATAAAGAGACGCTCTTGATCCTCGCGATAGCGCCGGCGGGCAAACGCCCGTCCTTATGACTGCGCACGGCGGCTGAACCGCTGGTCGAGCTCCTCTTGGGTTATCACATTACCTCGGGCGGCGTCGCGCAGGCCGCTTTGCAGGGCCTCACGAAATGAACCATCTTGACCCATTTCTCTTCCTTGGCGAGTCGCCGCCTGGTCATATTCCATTTCAAGGACGTCGTATTGCTGCGCCTTTGAGAATGGCGCAGTTTGCTTCGACGCAGCCACGATACTCTTTACGGACTGCTTCCCGAACTCCTTAGCGATGTCCCGCACTACTTGCCTCTCCCCGGGACCCAAGTCACTTAGCGCTTGTTCTGCTTCTTCTGGGGAAGTCCAGTAGCGAAACGACCCAGTTCCGTAGGCGGACTGCTGGGCTGACATCCGAAGAACACCCTTGGAAACAAGCCTATCCGCTTCCTTGACTATCGCGTTGCTCACGGCGTTGGGCCCGTAGTTGTCCCACATGTACCGAAGCCCGGTGAGCGTTTGCCCGGTGAGTTTGTGAAAGCGAAGGTCAGTCAGATAGACGAGCTTGACGAGTTTCGTGCGGTGTACGCGCCCCCCACTGAGGTGGATAAGAGAAATGAGCGCTGGTTCTAGCGACTTTGTTTGCACGTTCAGCGCTCCAAAAAGTAATTTGGGCGCTTTAGCCCCGCCTTTGCTTTTTTCATCATGCCCTCAGAACATTCGTGTGTCAACGCGAGAAAGTCAGACTTCAACTCAACCACGCCAGCCTTCTAGCAGAACGCCCTTAGCCGCGCGGGGCTACACCCTCACGACGCCGAGGGTGACGTCGCGGCCTTCGACCTGCTGCGTTTCGGCGTGGGCGGCGGCGGGCGGGGCGGCGCGCTCGATGCGCTGTGAGAGCGTCTCCGCGGCGATGTAGGCGCCCTGGGACTCGAAGACCGCCGCCGCTTCGTCGGAGCCCTGGTAGTAGGTGACGATGCGGTCGGCGATGTCGAAGCCGGCGTCGCGGCGGAGGTTTTGGATGCGGTGGACGAACTCTCGCGCCAGGCCTTCCTCGGCGAGCGCAGGGGTGATCTCCGTCGTCACCGCCACCGTCAGGGCATGGTCGCTGGCGGTCGAGTAGCCTTCGCGGTCGTTGACGCGGAGGTCGAGGTCGTCGCGCTCCAGCGTGTGGCCCGCGACCTCGATCGTGGCGCCCGCGCGGGCGCGTTGCGTCAGGTCGGCGGCGTCGGCCTGGGCGATGGCGCCCATGACCTTGCCCATCTCTTTGCCCAGCTTCGGGCCAAGCGAGGCGGGGTTGCCCTTGACCTCGTAGGACACGAGGTCGGACTCCTCGGCGAAGCGGAGCTCTTTGACGTTGAGCTCCTCCCGGGCGTGATGGCCGAGGCGGTCGAGCGCCGCCCGCGCCGCGTCGCCGCGCGCCGCCACGACGGCGGCCTCGAGCGGCTGCCGCACCTTGGTCTGGCTCTTGGCACGGGCCGCCCGGCCCAGGCTCACGATACGGATCACGAGGTCGTTGGCAGCGGCCAGGTCCTCGTCGACGAGGGAGGGGTCGGCCTCCGGGTAGTCGGCGAGGTGCACGCTCGGAGGCGCGTCCGGGCGCGCCCGGCAGACCAGGTTCCGGTACATCTCCTCGGCCACGAACGGGGTGAACGGGGCGAGCAACCGCGTCACCGTCTCCAGGCACTGGTAGAGCGTGTGGTAGGCGGCGTCCTTGTCGGCGTCGTTCTCGCTCTTCCAGAAGCGGCGGCGGCTGCGCCGCACGTACCAGTTCGACAGGTCGTCGACGAACGCCTGAATCGTGCGGGCGCCGCCCGTCGCGTCGAAGTCGTCGAGGGCCCGCGTGACGTCGACGATGAGGGTCTGGAGCTTGGAGAGCGCCCACCGGTCGAGCTCGGGGCGCTCGTCCACCGGCGGCGGGGGACTCGCGGGGTCGAAGCCGTCGATGTTCGCGTAGGTGACGAAGAAGGAGTAGGTGTTCCACAGAGTCAGCAGGAAGGTGCGGACCGACTCGGCGACGAGGTCGGCGGAGAAGCGGCGGCTGTTGCCGGCGGGAGCCGCGGCGTAGAGGTACCACCGGAGCGCGTCGGCGCCGTGGGCGTCGATGACGTCGGCGGGCGCCACGACGTTGCCCTTGCTCTTGCTCATCTTCTCGCCCTTCCCGTCGAGGATGTGCCCCAACGAGATGACGTTGCGGAAGCTGGGCGCTTCGATATCGCGCTCGGTCGCCGCCTCGAGCAGCGTGGCGGCGGCGTGGAGGCTGTAGAACCAGCCCCGCGTCTGGTCGACGCCCTCGCAGATGTAGTCGGCGGGATACCACGAGCCGCCGTCGATGAGCTCCTTGTTCTCGAAGGGGTAGTGCCACTGGGCGAAGGGCATGATCCCGGAATCGAACCAGACGTCCATCACGTCGGGGACACGGCGCATCCGGCCGTCGCAGGCGCCGCAATCGAACGTGATGCGGTCGACAAAGGGGCGGTGCAGGTCGAGGCCCTCGCCGGCCCCCTGGACGCCGGGTTTCGAGCGCACGTCGTCGAGGCCGCCGACGGCCACGGTCTCGTCGCAGCAGTCGCACTGCCACACCGGCCAGGGCGTGCCCCAGAAGCGCTCACGGGAGATCGCCCAGTCCACGTTGCCGCGCAGCCACTCGCCGAAGCGGCCGTGCTTGATGTGCTCGGGCCGCCAGTTGATCTCCTCGTTGGCCTCGAGCAGGCGCTCGCGGACACTCGTCGTCCGCAGGTACCACGAGCTCTTGGCGTAGTAGAGCAGCGGCGAATCGCACCGCCAACAGAAAGGATAGGTGTGCTTGAGCGTCTCGCGGCGGTAGAGCAGCCCGCGCGCCTTCAGGTCCTCGATGATAGCGTTGTCGGCGTTCTTGACGAACTTGCCCGACCACGGATATCCGTCGACGAACTCGCCGCCCAAGGTCACCGGCTGCACGAAGAGGAGCCCGTTCTTCATGCCAGCCTGGTAGTCGTCCTCGCCGAACGGCGGCGCGGTGTGGACGATACCCGCGCCATCGTCCATCGAGACGAAGTCGGCGGTGATGACGGGGTAGCTGAGGTCGTCCGGCGGCGCGGCGGCGGGACGCACGGCGGCGGAGCCGGCGCCCTCGAACTCGAAGACGTCGACGCCCCGGCTGACCGGGTCGAAGAGGGGGCGGTAGCGGGCGCCGGCAAGATCGGCGCCGGACAGCCGCGCCTCCTCGACGAACGGCTCGGTCAGGGCCGAGGCCGCCAGCGGCGCGGCGAGGATGAGCCGTTCCCCCGATTCCTCCAGCCGCACCAGCACGTAGTCCTCGGCGGGCGCGACGCAGAGGCCGGAGTTGCCCGGCAGCGTCCACGGCGTCGTCGTCCACGCCAGCAGATGGGCCGGGCCGCCGCCGAGGCGTTCGCGCAGGGCCTCCGGCGCTGTCTCCGCCAGCAGCTCGAACTTCACGTAGATCGAGGGGTCGGGCGTGTCGTCCTTGTACCCGAGGGCGACCTCGTGGGAGCTCAGCGTCGTACCGCAGCGCGGACAGTGGGGGGCCACCCGCCGGCCCTGGTAGACGAGGCCGCTATCCCAGAGCCGCTTGACGATCCACCACGCCGTCTCGATGTAGTCGTTCTCATACGGCACGTAGGCCGTGTCGAGGTCGATCCAGAAGCCGAGGCGCTCGGTCAGCTCCTCCCAGTCCTTGACGTAGCGGAAGACGCTCTCGCGGCAGCGCCGGTTGAACTCCTCGACCCCGAACGCCTCGATTTCCTGCTTCGAGCTGATGCCGAGCTCCTTCTCGACCTCAAGCTCGACGGGCAGGCCGTGGGTGTCCCAGCCGCCCTTGCGGGGCGTGTGGTAGCCGCGCATCGCCTTGTAGCGCGGGAAGATGTCCTTGAACGCGCGGGAGAGCGCGTGGTGAATCCCAGGCCGCCCGTTCGCGGTCGGCGGCCCCTCGAACAGGATGAAGCGGGGGCGCCCCTCCCGCTGCTCGACGCTCTTGCGGAAGATGTCCTCGCGCTTCCAGAACTCGAGGATGCGCCCCTCGATCTCGGGGAAGCCGGCCCGGCTCGACACCGGACTGAACCGGGCCGTGTCAGCCGTTCGCTGTGTCATGCCTGACTCCGGAGCCCTCGCGCCGGCGGGCTAGTCCATCGGGTCGAGGACCCGGTCGCGCGGGGGACGGCGGCGTCCCCCTCCTCCTCCCCGCTTCGGCACGATGGTCACCTTGCGGGCGTCGCCCTCGCCGACGCTCTCCGTGGTGACACGGGGATGCTTTGACAGCGCCAGGTGCACGATGCGGCGCTCGCGCGCGGGCATCGGCTCCATCGAGAAGGTGCGCCCGGTCGAGGCGGCCCGCTCGGCGAGACGGGCTCCCATGGCCCGCAGCGTCTCGTAGCGCCGTTCCCGGTAGCCCTCGATGTCGATGGTGGCGTTGACCCGCGTCTTGACCTTCCGGCTCATCAGGAAGTTGAGCATGAACTGGAGGGCGTTGAGCGTCTCTCCGCGCCTGCCGATCAGGAGTCCGGCGTCTTCGCCGTCGATGTCGAAGGCCGGACCCGGCGTCTCGCCCTCCACGGTCTTCGGCGGCGTCTGGGGCAGATCGACCGTTGCGTCCACCCCCATACCGGAGAGCAGGGTCTCTAGCGTCTCCTTGGAAAGATCGAGGACGTCGCCGTGGAGAAGCTCGACCCGGACCCTCGCCTCGGCGGAACCGATACCGAGAATGCCGCCGCGGCCCTCATCGAGAACGTCGACCTCGACGTCGTCGCGGTCCACGCCGAGCTGGTCGAGTGCTTTTTGGACGGCCTCCTCGACGGTTCTGCCCGTCGTTTCGACTCCCGCCATCTTGCACACTCCTTTCCGCCGCCGCCGGCTTCGCGGGCGGCGCGCTCTCCTCAGGCCCATCCTCGGGCTCGGGGGCGCTCACCTTCGCCTGCGGCTCGGCAGCGGGTTGAGTTCCTAGGAAGACCTTCTTCAAGAATCCGCCGACACCCTCCCCGCCGTCGGATGCCGCGCCGCCGTCGACGACTTTGCCCTCGACGGCCGCCGGGGCCGGCGACGGCGAACTCGACGGGGCGAGGCCGCCAAGGCCGCCCGCCATGCGGAGCTGCAGCACCAAGCTGACCAAGTTCGAGGCGATCCAGTAGACCGCCAGGCCGGCGGGGAAGCTCAGGGTGAAGAAGCCGAGCATGATCGGCATCATCCACTGCAGCATGCGCTGCGTGGACTGCTGTTGCGGGTCGGCGGTGGGCGTCATGGTGGCCTTCTGCACCAGCCACGTGCTCCCTCCCACCACCAGGGGCAGGATGAAGGCGTAGCCCGCCGGGTTCGCCGAGACCAGCGCGCCGAGCTCCATGCCGAGGAAGCTATGGTTGAGCGGCACCGCCGCGTCGGCGAAGGGGAGGCCGTCGTAGAGCTTCTGCGACAGGCCCACCAAGCTCTCGGGTGTATCGGCCAGCACGTCGCGCAAGGCATAGAACAGCGCGATGAAGATCGGGAGCTGCAGGAAGATGGGGCCCAGGCAGCCGAGCGGGTTGACGCCGGCTTCCTTGAACATCTTCATCTGCTCGCGCTGCAGGCGCGTCTTGTCGGTCTTGTACTTCTCCTGGAGCTCCTTCATCCGCGGCTGGAGCTCCTGCATCCTCCGCGTGGAGCGCAGCTGCTTGACCGTGAGCGGATAGAGGATGATCCGGGTCACCAGCGTGAGCGCCAGTATCGAAAGGCCGAGGTTGCTGAAAAGCAGCCCGTAGAACAGGACCAGACCGTTCATCAACGGCCTGACCAGGCCTTCGTTCCATATGAAGCTGATTACTTCCATGCCGGCTACGATTCCCGGTCCAGATCGAAGCGGTGGAGACGCTGGTCGTCGTCGCGGACGTACAGCGCGCCCTCCGCCACGACGAGGTCGGCGAGGATGCGCTCCTCGATGGACGGGATCCTCGGCGAGACGAAACTGCCGCTGGCCATGTCCACGGTGGAGACCTGCCCGTTCCGCGCCGCGATGAAGAGTTTGTCTTCGTAGACCGCCGCCTTCGACCGCACCGGCGCGGCGAGCTCGATGTTCCACTTCACCGAGAGGTCGGCGGCGTCAAGCGCGTAGAACACCCCACCCAAGTCACCGACGAAGATCGTCCCGTCCACGTGGACCGCGTCGTTCCAGAACCAGCCGCTGCCTTCCAAGCGATGCCGCATCTCGCCCGTGCCGCGGTCTATCGCATAGAACGTGTTGTCCAGCGAGCCGATGTAGACCGTGTCTCCCACGATCAGCGGGGTCGAGACGAACGCGCCTTCCGCGTCGTCGAACTTCCAGATAAGCTCGCCGGTCTCCGCATCCAGCGCGTAGACCGACTTGTCCATGCCGCCGATGTAGACGACGCCGTCGGCCGCGGCGGGGCCCGACCAGAAGCGCTCGGCATCCGTGAGCCGCTTCCAGAGCTCGGCGCCGTCCTCGAGGCCTACGGCGTAGACGTAGCCCTCCTCGTCGGCTACGAAGACCCGGTCGCCGGCTTCAGCGGCCGCGCCGAAGATGCGGCCCTGGTCGGGCTCGAAGTCGGCGCCCGCGGGGCGTGTTCGGAATGCCGGCAGCCAGATCTGTTCGGCGATGTCCGCGCGGGAGAGCGCGTAGAGCTTGCCGTCCAGGCCCCCGATGATCAGGGTGTCGTCCACGATGAGGGGCGAGGCGTAGAAGCCGAGGCTGTTCTCGTTCTCGTCGTCGGTCGCTTGGAAGCGCCCCTTGAACGCCGACTGATGGTCCACGGAGTCCGGCTCGTCCAGGTTGACCGGGAGCGCGCCGGTCCGGAAGCTGTTGTCCAGCCGGGCCGCCTCGAAGGCAAGGACCTGCCCGTCACGGTTGCCGACGTAGAGCATCCCGTCCGAGACGACGGGGGCCGACCAGCCCTTCTCCCTGGCGATGCCGCCCCCCGCGCAGGCGGAGGCGACCAGCAGGGTAGCCAGCGCCAGGGCCGCGAACCCAACGATTCGCGGCCAGCGTCCCCCATCGCGCGGGCCTTGGAGCGCCGCCCGCGCGGCGGCGTGCAGTTTGGTCATCAACGTAGCAACGCAGTCAGAATAGCAATCACTCGATGCTCAGGGCACGGGGTCCGACCCGACGCCGCCCCAAGGCGCGCAGCGGGCGAGGCGGCGCACCGCCAGCCAGCCCCCCCGCATAAAGCCGTGGCGCGTGATCGCCTCTTCCCCATAGTGCGAGCACGTGGGGGTGTAGCGGCAGACGCCAGGGTAGTAGGGCGAGAGGGCGGCGCGGTAGAACTTGATGCCCCAGAGCGCAATCGATTTCATGTGGTGTCCCTGCACGGGCCCGCCTCGTAGACCTTGCCCCGCTTCAGGAGCTGGCGCGCGGCGGCCTCAATCGCCTGAAAGCCGGCTTCGGCGGCGGCCGGACGCGCGATGAATACGAGGTCCCATCCCTTGGCGACCGGCGCGCGCCGCGCGATCTCTTTCAAGCGGCGCCTGACCCGATTTCTTACGACCGCCTTTCCCACCCGGCGGCTTACCAGAAAGCCGAAGCGGCTAGTGTCTGTTTCGTTAGCCAGGGCCCGTAGCGTGAGGAGAGGACTCGACCATCCGCGCCCTTCCCGGCGCACTCGTGCGTAGTCCGAACCCTTCCTGAGCCGCGCCTCCCTGCGCATGCGGCTCCACGCTACACAGTTAGGCGTTCTCGGCCTTTCAGCCGACGCCGACGCAGCACCGCGCGGCCGTGACGGTCCCGCATCCGGGACCGGAATCCATGCACGCGCTTGCGGCGGCGCACCTTCGGTTGATACGTTCGTTTCGGCATAGCAGATCACACTGGAGAACCGATCCATTATAGGTTCAGCCCCCTTCTGGGGGCAACCCTGGGGATCGGGGCGACCGCGTCCGCTCGCTCCACAGCACCTCGCAGATGAACTCCGCCGCCTCGAGGCGGTTTCGCGTCTGTTCGATGGTCGCGCCCCAGACGGTAAGCCCGTGACCGGCCACGAGCAGGGCGGGCAGACCAGGCGCGGCGCCGTCGAGCAGGGCCCCTACCTCTTCGGCCAGCGCCCCCATGTCGGCGCGGTTGGCGAGCACCGGAATCTCGGCCCGCAGGACGCCGTCTCGCCAGGAGACGTCGAGGCCCTTCAGCATCTCCAGTCCCTCGGCCACGACAGCGCCGGGGGCACCGTCCCCTGTCTTCGCCGCCCGCGACAGCGCTGTCGAGGCCACCGTGTGGACGTGGAAGACGGCGCCGACCTCGGGTAGCCGTTCGTAGACCGTCCGGTGGATCGCCGCCTCCGCCGAAGGGCTGCGTCGCGCCGCGCCCAACGCGGGGAGAAGGTCGCGGCTCTCCTCAGGAATCATCGCGATGTCGGCGTAGGTCAAGGCGCCCTTGCTCGCCCCGCTGCCGGTGATGGCGATCACGGGGCCGCCGGTGTCGACGGGGCCGGAGTCGAGGCGCGCCGACAGGTTCCCCGACGTGCCCAGCATCCAGCCCCGTTCATGGAACGAGCGCGCCGCCGCTATCAGCTCGTCGATGGCGGCCATGGCCTCCGCAACGTCAAGCGCCGTCATGACGCTCCTTCACCCTTCAAGAGCGTCCGCGCCGGAAATTGGTAGCGGTCCCGGAGCGTGTCGCGGACGTCGTGCAGGGTGTCGAACTCGTGATGGGGAAGGCCGCGCTCCCGCATGATCGCGGCCAGCCGGTCGCGGGCGAAGACGGTGTCGGCGATCAGGGCGCCGTGCTCGTCGGTGATGCTGTCGCCGATCACGATGCGGAAAACGTCCCGGTAGTCGTCGATCACCTTGGCCTTGCACAGCGCGCACGTCTCACAGGCCAGGTCGGCATGGAAGCGGATGACCTCGCCGGTGAGGTCCGCCGGAATCGAGACGACGCGCGCAATACGTTCGCCGTAGGGCTCGAGAATGGGCTCGACGAAGAAGTCGAGCGCCCCGGTGATCACGTTGAACTCGATAGCGGCCTCGTCGCAGTAGCGCAGCAGGTCCTCGAACCCGGGTCGGAAGCGGACCGTGCGCTTGGCGAACGCGGCGATCTCGGGCGCGCGGCTGGTGGAGATGCGGGCGAAGATCTCGGCGTCGCCTTGGAGCAGGCTCTTGCGGCCCGCCAACATATCCTCCACGTCCCGCTCCCACCCTGGCGGCGCGAACTCCCGCCACACCTCGACGATCACCTCGTCTATGGCGATCGTCCCGTCGAAGTCGCAGAAGACCACGGGCCGCCGCTCGACGACCCGAACCTCTCCTGCGTCCACGGTGCCTACGCCCATAGCTTCAGGGCCGCGGCGAGCTCGGGTACGTCGGCGCCGCGGGGGTCGGCACCTTCGAGCGCGAGATCGACCGACTGGCGGAATGCCACCGCCCCCGCCCGGCTGCCCATGGGGTGGCCGTGGACACCGCCGCCGGCGTTGATCACCACGTCGCGGCCGTAATCAGCCACGATTCGTGGGGTCAGGCCGGGGTGAATCCCCGCCGACGGGCCGGGGAACGCCGCCGCCGTCCCCGGCATAGGCCGGGTGAGACGGTCGCGGATGGCGTCCGTGTCGGCGTGCGGCAGCGCCACCGTGCCGTAGCTGGAGGGGAAGAGGACGACGTCGGCGCCGGCGGCGCGCATCAGCGTGCCGAGGATGACGTGGTAGGCGATGCCGTGCCGGGGCGCGCTGCCGATTGCGCCCGATACCGCGGGGTGGGCCACGATGGGCACGCCGACCTCGGGGTCGCGGGCCAGCGCCTCCAGCGTGCCGTAGCCGTAGGCCAGCACGTTGAGCAGGAAGCACGACGCGCCCCGGCGCGCCAGCTCGCGGGCGCGCTCGACGATCTCGCCGGCGCGCCCCGTCAGGTTGATCGCGTACAGGGTCTTGTGCCCCGTAGCCGACTCGACGGCGCGGGCCGCTTCGAGGCAGCGCTCCAGCCGGCGCTCCGTGGGGCAGGCTTCGAGGTCGGGGAGAATCTCGTCGTCCTTCACCACGTCGGTGCCGCCCTCCGCCTGCTCGCGGAACATGGCGGCGAGGTCGTCCGGCGTCAGGCCGACGCAGGGCTTGAAGATCGACATCACCAGCGGCCGGTCGGCGACGCCCAGCAGCCGGCGCATGCCGTCGACCCCGAACCTGGGGCCGGGGAGCGCGGCGGTGAAGCCGGCCGGCAGTTCAAGGTCGAGGAGCCGTATCGCGCCGTCCATGCTGACCTTGCCGAAGACCATCACCAGGAGCGACGCGACGTCGCCCTCGGTGTTCTCGGGCGGGTAGCCGATGGCGACCTCGGCGGTGTGGAGACCGTCGCCGACTACCGGTTCGCTCGCGTCGAGCACGCGGCCCCGGTGCCGTTCCAGCCGCTCCAGCCCGCCGCGCTCCGTCGGCGTCCACGTGTCGGTCGTCTGGCCCAGGGCGATGCCGAGCGCCTTCTTCTCCACGTCGAAGGGCTCGGGCGACGAGACGAGATAGGTCGCGCGGATGAGATCGGCCATGGTGCTTTTCCGTTGGAAGACGGAGCGAGAGCGGCGGGCTAGGACTCGCGGTAATGGGGCGCCCAGCCGCTCATGTCCTTGAAGAGGCGGATGGCCTTGACGTGCCGGGCCTCGGTGAGCGTGAACCAGTGGTAGGTCCCCGCGGGGACGATGATGTAGTCGCCCGCCGAGACGGTCACCGCGAAGGGCTCGCCGTCCTCGGGCTCGAAGCCGAAGACGCCCTCGCCGGCGAAGATGTAGCGCACCTCATCGTCGTCGTGGTAGTGCGCCCGGTCGAACTTGGCGAGCATCTCGTCGAGCCCTGGCGTCTCCGGGCTCAGCACGATCATGTCGGCCATGATGTAGCCGCGGGCCTCGTTCTCGCCTTCGAGTTTCGGCCGGAAGGCGGCAAGCACCGCCGCCTTCTCGTCGTCGGAGAGCGCGGATTTGTCTTGCAGCGCCGCGACCTCGCCGGGGATGGGCCAGGCGTCGTAGGGGATGCCACGCTCCTCCAGGAAGTCGGGGGCCGCCGCCGTGCCGCCGGGCGGCGCTTGAATCGCAACCATCTCAGCCTCCTCGTACGGGGCCCATTCTACTCCCTTGGCCCCCGGTGCGGGCTGTGGCGGCTCTCGAAGCGGCAATGGTATAGTGACGGGAGTGCGGAGGGCGGCAGGCTATCCGCGCGACGGTGCCAACGTAGCTCAGCTGGTCAGAGCGGGCGCTTCATAAGCGCTAGGTCGCAGGTTCAAGTCCTGCCGTTGGCACCACAAATGCGTTACTTCATACGGGCGCTTAGCTCAGCCGGTTAGAGCGCATCCTTCACACGGATGAGGTCAGTGGTTCGAGTCCACTAGCGCCCACCAGGCTTGAAGGTTTGGGAAGAGGGTCTTGGCAACTCGGTATGCACGACACGGAGGTCGGAAATGATCAGGCAAATGACCGCGATCATCGAGCGTGAAGGCGATTCCTATGTCGCGCTGTGCCCCGAATTGGACATTGCAAGTCAAGGCGCTAGCGTGTCGGAGGCTCGCTCCAACCTAAAGGAAGCGCTGGAACTCTTCTACGAGACTGCTTCCGCTAACGAAATACAACGGCGGCTTCATGATGAAATCTATGTAACGCACGTCGAGGTAGCGGTTGGCTAGACTTCGCGTGCTATCGGGCAGAGAGGTTTGTGCGATTCTCGCAGCGCAAGGATTCTCCGAGGTACGTCGAAGAGGCAGCCACATTGTGATGCAAAGGGCCGAAGGCGGCGACACGACGACCGTGCCGGTGCCGGATCACAGGGAACTCCACACTGGAACGCTACTGTCGATTATCCGGCAATCGGGTCTGGCCCGGACGTTCTTTGAATGAGCGGCCCTTGGGAATCATGCGAACGCTCTGTGTGCATTTTGAATATCAGTCATTTGCCTGAGAACGTGCGGGCCACAACCCGACCAGCAATCAGAGCACCCGGCACACGGATGACTGATGAGGTTGGACATGAGCATGAGCAACGGAATGAGGCCGGTGCACCCCGGAGAGATACTGGGTGAGGAGCTCGAAGAGCTTGGGTTGTCGGCTAACGCGCTAGCCAAGGCTCTGGACGTACCCACGAACCGGGTCACGGCAATTCTGAAGGGGCAGCGGGGCGTGACAGCCGATACGGCTCTGCGCCTTGCCCGGTACTTCGGCACCACGCCCCAACTGTGGCAGAACCTTCAGAAGGCATTCGAGCTGCGCGTGGCGGAAATCGAATCGGGCCCGCAGATCGCAGAGCGCGTACAGCGACGAGAAGCGACCCCGGTGAGTGGCGGATGAGGCGACAACTAGCCGCCGCGAAGCAGTAAGATGTGCGTCGTAGAGCTAACTCTGCAAGAGGAGAACGGATGAGAGACGCAGAATCCCCTGCGAACGCTCAGGGACGGGAGACGGCCGCGTTGCCACGCCGGCCACGAGAAGAGACGGCCCGTCTTGGCGACGAGATATACGAGCGGGACATTCGTTCGCAGGTCGAGGCGGACCACCGAGGCGAGGTCGTCGCCATCGACGTTGAGAGCGGCAGCTGGGCTATTGGCGACAACGTCATTGCCGCGACGGACCAACTGCGGGCGCAGCGGCCTGACGCTATTGACGTCTGGCTGCTCCGGGTCGGATACCGGGCGCTGCATCATTTCGGAGGTCGATCCCTGCGGAGAGCCGAGTGATAGAGGGCGTGGTGAACGCCGCCTATGAGCCTGTGGTAACCGTTGTCGTACAAGGCCAAGCGGGGCGGACAAGGGAAATCGAGGCCGTGGTAGACACCGGATTCACCGGATTCCTGACTGTGCCTCCGTCGTTGGCGACGGAATTGGAATTGGACTTTCGTGGCACGAGCCGGGCAACCCTGGCCGACGGCAGCGAAGTAACGCTTCCTTCCTACGGTGTTGCCGTGCTGTGGGAGGGTCAGCCGAGGTATGTAGAGGCAGACGCCGCCGACGCCACACCCCTGGTGGGTATGCGGATGCTCGACGGGCACGACCTGAACATCGAGGTCGAGCGCGGGGGCCGCGTTGTGATAGAGGCTAGGACGTAGGGGAAGGTGGGCGCCGTTTCTGCCGGCGTCAAATGGGGCCCTGACATGGCCAACGTACTTGCCGCAGCGCTGCGAGTCATCCGGGCGGGAAGTGCGGCGCCGCGGCGACAAGCGGCCCTCCGAGGCGAGGGAGGATGAGCGATGGCCCAAGCCGGGCCGGGCTACGACCCGCGGACCTACGAGCCTCTGACGTTCCACGACGCCGCTCGGCGGTTTGAGAGCGGCGAGGATAGTCCACGCGACTTCCTTGAACGCTGCCTGGCGACGATCGCTGAGCGCGAGCCGGTCGTCCAGGCGTTCGCGCACCTGAACCCGGACTTGGCCCGCGCCGCGGCGGACGCGAGCACGGCGCGCTGGGCCGGGGGCGAGCCGCTTTCCCCGATCGATGGCATGCCGGTCGGGATCAAGGACCTCCTCGAGACGAAGGATATGCCGACCGAATACGGTTGCCAGGCGTTCCGCGGGAACTTCCCCAAGCGGGACAACCCGGCCGTCTGGGCCCTGCGGCAGGCGGGTGCGGTGGTGCTAGGAAAGACGGTCACGGCCGAGCTCGGGGGCTGGCACCCCGGACCAACGACCAACCCGTTCGATCCGCGGCGCACGCCCGGGGGTTCCTCGTCCGGTTCGGCCGCGGCGGTCGCGGCGCGCATGCTTCCGGCGGCGCTTGGCTCCCAGGTGGCCGGTTCGATCATCAGGCCTGCCGGCTTCTGCGGGAACGTCGCCCTCAAGCCGACGCAGGGCGGCATCAACCGCGGCGAGCGGCAGGCGACCAGCATGAGCACCCACGGCGTCCATGCAGGCTGCGTCGAGGATATGTGGCAGGTCGCCATCGAAATCGCGCGTCGCGTCGGAGGCGATCGCGGGTGGCCCGGATTGAACGGCCCTTCGACCACCCCCGCGCCACGCAAGCCCGAGCGGCTGATCGTCCTGGAGACCCAGGGGTGGCATGATTTGGACGAATTCAGCAAGACGGGCTTCTCGTCGGTCCTCGGTCAGTTGCGCGAGCTTGGCGTCCAGTTGCTGGGTCGGCGGGACAACCCCTTGGTCGAGTCGCTGGAGCGGGCCATCGGCGATGCGCGCGACGTGTGCAACGCGATCACGGGCTGGGAGAACCGCTGGGCGACGCGGAACCTGGTCGATCAGCACCCGGACGGCGTCAGCGAGCGGGCAAAGGCCGTCCTTGCCCAGGCGGAGGCCATGTCGGTCGACGACTATCGGGCGGCGCTGCTCGCCCGCCGGGCCGCGCAGGACGCGCACGCGGCCCTAGGAGGGTCTGCCGATGCGATCATCACGCTCTCGTGCCCCGGCCCTGCTCACCTTTGGCCCGGCGATGAGCCGGGCGCTCCGCTTCTTCCGCTCCCGACGGGCGATCCGGTGTTCAACTTCCCAAGCTCGATGTTGTTCGCCCCGGCCGTGGGGATGCCGCTGATGAGCGTCGGCGGTATGCCCGTCGGCGTACAGGTCTTCGGCCAGCCGCACCAGGATGCCGAGATGGCGGCCATCGCGCGCTGGGTGCTCGGAGCCGTGGCGCCGGTCATCGTCGACAATTGTTGACGAGTCACCCGGAAGAAGGAGCCACGGCCGGCAGGGATGGTTGCTATCGGAGGTCGTGATGTTCAGATGCAACCGGCTTCGCTCAGACGGTCGGCTATGTCCTCATCCATAGCATCAATTGCGGCCAACACCTTGAGCTCGTATTCCGGATCTACACTCGACAATGCGGGGATGAGCCATGAACTCAATGGTCCCCCCGGTTCTGGTGGGGGAGCATCTTCCAAAGCTTGCTTGACAGCCTTCTGGTAGGCGATAACGGCGTTGTGAAAGTCGGCCACTTCCGGCGGCGGCCGCACCGCCTCAATCTCCTTGACGTTAGTGTCCATGGCGGCAAGAAACTCCTGTTTGGAGTTGTGCTCGTCAGGGTCAAACGTCTCGCTGCAGATCGCCATATACTCATCCAAGCCGGCAGGAGGAACAGCGGTGGCTGCAGGAACCGGGGCATCGGTTGGAGGAATAGGTGTGGCTGGAGGGGAACCATTGGTGCAGGCTACAAGGACGAGTATGGCTAGTGAGATCAATAGTCTCATTCGGCACCTCATAATTCATTGCTTTGCGCCCGCTTCTTCCAGAATGCGCACGATTTCCGGGTTGTCTTTTACGATGGCCCAACGGAGCATAGGTACGCCCTGGGAAGCATCGGCGGCATTGACGTCCGCACCGGCCTCGACCAGCAGCCGAACGATCTCCGGGCTTTCTTCTAGAATGGCCCAATAGAGCATCGGATTGCCTCGTTCATCGGTAGCATTGACGTCCGCACCGGCCTCGACCAGCAGCCGAACGATCTCCGGGCTTTCTTCTAGAATGGCCGAATAGAGGACCGAGTAGCCCTGATCATCGGTCGCATTGACGTCCGCGCCCGCCTCAACAAGAATCTTCACTAGTTCCACGGGATTGTCACCCGCAGTGATCGCCGTCAGCAGCATTGGTGTGCCATTGTCATCGGTCGCATTTGCGTCCGCGCCGGCGTCCACCAGTACCTGCACGACTTCCGGGGCGCCAACCAGGATGGCCCAATAAAGCATTGGCCGACCATCATCATCG
The DNA here is from genome assembly GCA_965207995.1 of Dehalococcoidia bacterium. Classification (GTDB taxonomy): domain Bacteria; phylum Chloroflexota; class Dehalococcoidia; order SHYB01; family SHYB01; genus DAOUKH01. The sequence goes on from OZ242299.1 coordinate 1,360,318, forward strand.
GTTGCGTTTACGTCGGCGCTCAGTTCTGTTATGACACACTGAACCGCTGCTGCTTGGAGAGTTGCGATTGCCGCGTGCAGGCTATCCCACCCCCCGCACGATTTCTCAGTAGTGGCGCTGTCATGCGGCCCGACACCGGCTGCGTTGATAGCCGACACGCGGTAGTAGCGGGCGGCGGCTCCTTCCAGGCCGGTATGGGTATAGCTGGTGTCATCAGACGCTGTGTCAGCGACCAGAACTTCCCAGTTGGAGCCGTCCTCGGAAACCTCGATACGGTATCCGAGGACAGGCGACCCACCATCTTCCGACGGCGCCCGCCAGGACAGATCGATGTCCGTCTCTCTGGGAATCGCCGTTAGGCCCCCCGGACTGCCGGGCGGTCTCGCTCGGTCCGCCGCGGACTTCAGAATCTCGATGATCTCGGCGTTGCCTCCTTCGACCGCTATCTCCATAGCTGACTGCCCGAAGTCAGACTTCGCGGCAATGTCGGCTCCGGCGTCGACCAGAATCCGTATGATCTCAAGGTTGCCCGACTTAACAGCCATCCCAAGAATCGTGTCTTCTCCGCCCACAGAGAGCCGTCCGGATACAATTTCGTTGACGTCGGCGCCGGCATTCGCCAGCATCCGGACGACCTCTGTCTTGTCAAAGGTGATCGCGATGTCGAGTGATGTGCGACCGGCTATGTCGGTTGCGTTGGGGTCCGCTCCCGCCTCGAGCAGTATCCTTACGATTTCGTCATTGCTCCTCACGATGGCAAAGGGGAGGACGTTGCCGACAGGTCCTGTCGCGGTTACATCTACTCCCGTCTGGAGTAGCTGCTGCACGCGCTCTGCGTCGCCGCTGACGATTGCGCCCTCCAGGTCGGCGTATCGCACCTCGGGCAGCGGGGTGGCGGATGTTGAAGCAACGGTTGCGGCGGCGGTCGGCTTGGAGGCGTCCGCTTCGAGTACCGGGGTGGCGGTGGCGGTAGGTGGCTGAGTGGCGGCTTCCGCCGGTGTTTGTGGAGGAGGAGGCGTACTACCGTTTGGCTCCGGCGACTGCCCGCAGGCCGTGACGGCCAGCGACAAGACCACCGCGAAGAAGAAAGCAGGAATTCTCACGGTACCCTGCAGTAGGTTCGGCTCAACCACCGTGTGGTGGCTGACCGGGCGGCATGGGCGTCTCACATCCCCACGTGCGCCCGATCAGCGGCAGCCGGCGCCCATCTGCCGGCAGATACTTCGCACGAGGTCCGCAACTTCTTCCTCGGTCTGGGAGGACGTGCCGGCGTCTCCGGCTTCCGCGGGTTCGAGCACGACGGTGAGGCTTTTCGCCGGCGAGGCGTTGCCGCGAATGGTCACGGTCACGGTCGCGGGCTCATCGGGCGCCACGAAGGACGCACCGGCTCCTTCCTCGCTGGTGAGCGTGGCGGTCACCTCGAAGCTCCCGACGTCGCTGCCGCTTGCGTAGCGGAGGCGCTCGTCGCCGGCGTCCGCCGGCGGGACGTAGGAGACTCTGACGTTGCCGAACCGTCTCTGATTTAGCTCCGCCTCGGTGACGGCGCCCTCACGCCACTCCTCGTTGGTGACGGTCAGGCGCTGATGATTGAACGTGAAGGCGTGCTTGGTGAAGTCCAGGGGGACGCCATTCACCGTGACGGTGATGGAGGACGGGTCGATCCCGGCTGCGAGCAGGGCGTCGCCGAAGTCGAGGTTCACGACGGTCGAGATAATGGTGGCAGTGATCGGCTCGCCGTCCTCATTGGTGAGAGTGGCGACCCTGCTGGTGAGGTGGAACGTCGCACTCGGCGGGTCGTCGGCGTGTGCAACGCCCGGCGTGGCCCAGACCAGAGCCAGGGCGACGGCGAGGGCCAGGGCGGCGGCGAGGGCCAGTATCGACACCGTTGCCTGTTCAGCGCTTCTCCGCAGGAAACTCATGAGGCACTCCCAACTGGCCCGACGCCGGCGTCCCGTGGCCGACAACCCCGCGTCAGGAGCCCGGCCCGCCTTCGTCCGACAGTTGCCAGTCCACCTTGTGCTCGGAGTTGTGGGCCAGGCCGGTGTGGGACAGGTCTGCGTCGGTGTCCGAGGCCGACGACTCGATGTCGCCCCCGTTGAGAGTCAGCGGGTTTAGCAGTACCGCGATGCCCTGGGTGGAGTAGTTGGGCTCCACCACCGTGTGGGTGAAGATGAGGGTGGCCGTGCCGCTGCCGCTCTCGTAGGCCGCTACCTTCTCACCCCAGTCCGCCGGGTCCATGTCAATCTTCAACTGCGGCGTTCCGGTAACGTCCACCTCCTCGCTGAAAGTGACGCTGATGCGGATCACGTCGCCAAGCCCGTAGGTGTCGTCGCTGCCCGGGTCTGACGTTATCGACACGCCGGTCACCGTCGGGGTCGACGGGCGCCAGTCCACCTTGTGCTTGGCGTTGTGCTTGAGGCCGGTGTGAGTCAGGTCGGCGTTGACGCCCGACGCCTGGATGGTCCCGCCGTTGAGTTCCAGGGTGTTCTTCAGCACGGCGATGCCCTTGGTGGAGATGTTCGGCTCGACCACCGTGTGGGTGAAGGTGAGCGTTGCCGTCCCGCTGCCGCTGGCGTAGCTGGCCCACTTCTCGCCCCACTCCGCCGGGTCCATGTCGATCTTCAGCCGCGGCGTTCCCGTAACCGTCACCGCCTCGCTGAAGGTCAGCGTGATGCTGATGGTCTCGCCCAGGGCGTAGGTGGAGTTGGCCTGGGGCGAGGAGGACACCTTCACTTTGGATACCGAAGCCGGTTCGCTCGGCTCCTCGTCGCTCCCGCTGCCCCCGTCTTCATCGCCGCCGCTGCTGCTGCCGGTGGCGCCGTCCTCGTCGCTGCTGGTGTCCGACTCCGTCTGCCAGTCAACCTTGTGGTTGGCGTCGTGGGGCTGGCCGGTGTGGGACAGGGCGGCGTGCTCGCCGTCCGACCGGATGGTCCCGCCGTTGAGCTCCAGGGTGTTCTCCAGCACCGCGATGCCCTGGGTGGAGATGTTCGGCTCCACCACGGTGTGGGCGAAGGTGAGGGCGCTGGTGCCGCTACCGCTGGCGTAGCTGGCCCACTTCTCGCCCCATTCCGCCGGATCCATGTCTATCTTGATGCGGGGGGTGCCTCCCGAGGTGTCCACGTCCACCACCAACTGGTTGAAGGTCACCCGCACCTGGATGGTGTCGCCGATGCCGTAGGTCTTGTCCGCGCCCGGGTCCGAGACCACGTACACGCCGGTCACCGATACCGCCGGGACCTGCACCTGTTGCTGCGCGGTCAGTCCGCTGGCGTCCTCCGAATCGGACATCGTTGACGTGGTCGTCGGGGGCGGCGCCTTCAGGCTCACCGTGAGCATGTCGCCATTCCCAATGCCCCAGTTGACGGGGTGCCAGCGCGCGTTCTTGTTGCCGTTGGAACGGGTTGCGGTCGAGACAGCGAGCCCGTCATTACTTCCCACATACAGCGTCCAGGTCGTAGGGACCTCCTTGTCCAGCTCGAGTTCCATGAAGCCCAACGAGTCTGAAGCTACGCCGGCGGCGAGAATGTTGACCTGATACGTTGTGCCGCCCACTGTGAAATCGTCATCCGAAAGGGCGGTGTTGCACAGTGTGGATGACCCGGCCGCGGCCCGGCAACCGTTGCCACTCTGCCCCGAAGGTCCCGCCGTCAGCGTTGCCGTCCAGAACGCCGTGTCGTTGGTCACCCCCTGATCGGTGAAGGTCAAGACGGGGGCGCCGTTGCCGCCCTGCAGCGGATTGGTGGAGGGCCTTGTGTAGCGCACCTTGACCGTGTTGCCGTATGCCACCGCCGAGGCCAGGGTCAGCGTCACCTTTGCGCCGGAGATGGCGACGCCGTTTTCGGTCGCCACGTTGCGCCGGGCGTCGTTCACGGTGACGTAGAAGTCGCCGGGCGCCGGTTCTGATGTCGTGTCCAGGGACTGGTCGAAGGTCAGGGTCAGCGTCGTCCCGTCCACCGTCGCGCTCTGGAACACGACCTTCGGGGAGTTGTTGGCCACCGCCCGGTCAGTGAAGGTACCTACGGCGATGCCCGACGACACTCCCTTCAGCGGCATGGCCGTCGGCCTGGTGTAGCCCACCTTGACCGTGTCGACTGCGCTCACTTGCGAGGCAAGCGTCAGCGTCACCGTCGAGCCGGAGATATCGACGCCGTCGGAGGCGACATCGCGCCCGGCGTTGTTCACGGTGACGGTGAATGCCGACGGCGCCGGCTCCGAGGCCGTGTCCAGGTTCTCGCTGAAGGTCATCGTCAGCGTAGTCCCTTCCACCGCCGCGCTCTGGAGCGTCGGCGCTGGCCCCGTCAGCCGCAACGAGACCTGCTGGCCCGCCGCCCTCCAGACCCCACCGCTGTTCCAGACATGACGGTGGACGCCACCATTTTCCGAATGTTGCGCGTTGGCGACAAGGTATTGACGATTGTCGACATGCATCGTCCATGCAGAGGGTATTGCCCGGTTCATGACGACCGTGAATGAATCCTGATTTTCGATGATCCCAAAGACCTGATAACTTGCGCCTGCGGCTGTGAACGAGTCTTCCGTAAGGGCGCTGCTGCACGATGTCGCCCGCTCTGTATAGCATCCGGTCCATGGAGTTCCGGACACGCTCTCCAAGGTCCCCTGGCTGACCGTCAGGGTGGCGGACCAGATGTTTATCTGCGTGTTGTTGGTCACCGACTGGTCGGTGAAGCCCTCCACGTCGATGCCGTTGGCGGCAGTCCGCAGCGGGTTGACGGTCGGCTTGGTGTAACGCGCCGTAACCTTCGTGCCGGGGTCCACCGCCGCGGTCAGCGTCAGCGTAACCGTCTGGCCGGACACGGCGACGCCGCCGGCCGCAACGCTGCGCCGCACCCCGTTCTCCGTGACGGTGAAGGCCGACGGCGCCGGGAGCGAGACCGCGTCCAGGGACCGGTCGAAGGTAAGCTTAAGCGTCTTTTCGTTCACCGCCGCGCTGTCGAGCGTTGCGACGACGGGCGCCGGGCCGCTGGGGAACGTCCCGCCGTCCGGGTTGACCATCAGGAGACCCATCGCGCGGTTGTAGGCGTTCCAGCTCGCCTGGCGGCAGGACTCGCCGTTGGAGCCATAAGAGGTTGAGCGCTGCCACTGGCCGTTGACCCGCTCCTCACGATAGCAATCGCCTTGGGCGTCGCGCACTGCCCGGTGGTCCGGACGGCCGGGTATGGTGTAAGCCACAAACTCGACCGGCTGGTCCACCGGGGGCGCGGGGTTGGCCTCGCTATAGAGCCATACGATGGAGCCGCTCGATCCCTCACCAAAATTCCAGGCGGGCTTTGCCATGTCGCAAGGGATGGGGGAGATGATGGCTGCTCGGTCCCCTGATAGAGCATAGTTCCCCCAGGCCGAGCACACCACGAAGTTAGCCCTGCTGCCCTGGGCCAAGGTGAACGACGGCGCCTCGTTGTGGACCGTGTCCCGCAGCTTGTTGCCGCTGGACGGCTTGGTGTACTTCACCGTGAACTCGGCGATGGGCTGCATCGGGCTGTCCAGGGTTACTTCCAAGGTCCTGCCGGAGATAGAGAGCGTGCCCGTGCCGGTGTGGGTATGCTCCCGCTCTACCTGGGCCCCGTCTATTGGGCGAGTTAACGTATACCTTGAGGTCATGACGAACGCGCTCGCCGGCGACGAGTTGTCGTCCAGTTCTTGGTCGAAGGTCACGATCAGCCGGTTATACTGGGACTGCCCGTTGGGCATCACCTGCGCACCGGTGGCCATGGGCAGGGGTACGTTGTTGCTCACCGTCCGACCGGTGAAGGTCGCCACGGGGTTGCCGTTCTCGTCCTGCAGCGGGTTCTCCGTCGGCTGGGTGTAGCTCACCGTGACCGTCTCTCTGCGGAGGATACGGCCGTCCAGGGTTACGTTCGCAACCTGGTTCGGGACGAGGTAGCCCAAATTGTTGCGCTCGCCGGTCCCGACCGTTCCCTTGCCTTCTATGGTCCGCGCCGCGCCGGTGTTCGGGTTCGTCACGGTCACGCTGAACGCGCTGCCCGCCGTACCCGCCGCCTGGAGGTCCAGGTTCTGGTTGAAGGTCACGAGCAGCGTCGTATCCGTCACCGCGAACCGGTCACTCGGCTTTTTCACTTCCGCGCTGGTGAAAGTGGGCGGTGTGGTGTCGGAACTGTCCCGAGGGGTGCGGTTGGTGACCGGCTTGTTGGAGAATGAGTACGTGTGGCGGTTGCCGGACCGGTCCTGTAGCGGGTTCTGCGTCGGCCGGGTGTAGCTCACCGTGACCGTCTCGCCGCGGCGGACACTTTCCGTCAGCATTACGTATACGTACGTGAACCTGAAGTTCGCAAAACTCGCGTCAAGTATCCTGACCGGGTCCAAGCTGCGTATGGGCGCGTCCGAGCCGTTTATGGTCCGGGTCACGCCGTACTGCGACGCGGTAACCTTAAAAGCGCTGCCCGCCGGCACCGAGCCGGTGTCCAGGTCCCCCTTGATTCTTATCCTCAGAATGTCCCCGGTCACCCTCGCGTCGAAGAAGGGGGGCCCCGGCAACGGCACGGCGCCTGCAGCCAGGGAGGCTACAGCCGCATCGCCATACCCATTTCCACCCCATCCCATTATCAATACCGCATACTGGACGCCCGGCTCCAGGCCGGAAATGGTGTAGCTCCGCGCGCTGGCGGGGTGGCTTATGTGGGTCACATTCTGTGGTTGATTGAACGGATTATCTTCGTCTGTAACTCTCGTATATCTGATGTGCCAGGACGTCGCGGCCACTCCGGTGGTCGCGGGCGTCCAGTGGACCTTGATTACACCCCGGAAGCCGGGCTCGGCATAGCCTGTGGGCGCGTCGGGACACGAACCGCACCCGTCAAGGAAGGGCGCGAAATGCACGTGGCCCTCCGTGCCGTCATGCGCCTGCGCCGGCTCCGGGCCGCCCGTCAGCAGCGCGGCCAGGGCAATGAGGGCAGCGACTGCGGCCAGCGGCCAGCCGCGCCGGAGAGACGCTAAAGCGGGGAACCTCATGCCGCCACCTCCCTGTCGTATGCGGTCGCAAGGCTCCGCGATGCCGGTTTTACGGCCGGGAAAGTCGGGGGGGGGGGGTTATAGACATCCCATCACCAAAAGCCCCAGCTGCGCGAATGGCATGCCGGGCCAGATTTATGCGCGGGCACTATACCATTCTTGTGTAACTTTACTGTTACTTTTTGGCTAATCTACTATGACCTTTTATCACTTTTCGCAAATCCGGCACGATTCGCCGTTGTTTGGCCGCGGCTCCGGCGTCGTGCGGCCTGCTCGCCGGGCCTCCCGCAACGCCCGGCCATGCGGAGCACGCCTCTAGCGAGTGACGTTCACCGTGTGCACCCACCTGGTCGACCAGAATCCGGGATTGTAGTGAGGAATCGTGACCTCGTTGCCGGCGAGATCCCGGAGGGCGGGGCCGGTTTCGTCGTTGCGCTTGTAGTAGTACACCCGGCCGCCGTTCAAGTCTGGTCTGGCCATACGGAAATCTCCCTCGCCTGCGCTGAACGTCACCCGGTGACCATTGATCTGCACGTCTCGCTGGACAGTGAATTCGTGACCGGCTTCGATCGGCACCTCAATACCTCCCCTCGACTCGTCGATATGGAAGGTCCGGACAATCATAGTCACGCGGAATCGGTGAGCCTCGTTGTACCTCGCGTCCAACGGCTCATTGAATACGAGCGTCACCATGTTCGCGTTGACCTCGGCGCGGATCAGCGTCGGCGGCGTCACGTCGGCGCCGACGGGCTGCGCGCTGAAGCTCGCCAACTCGGCGCCAACTGTGTCGGCCAGCTTGTTGCCGGAGCCTGTGCCGGGTTTGGTGTAACTGACGTTCAGGTCGGAGTCAGTGCTTGACAGCCCGCTGGCGAGTTTCAGCGTCAATGTGTGGCCGCTGATCAGGGGCGAACCGCGCAGACCGATCGTCCGCACAATGCCTCCCGCGCTGGTCTTCCTCACCACGAAGGCGCTGTTCGAGAGGGAGCGCGCCTCGCCGAGCGGCTTGTTGAAGTGGATCGTCAGCGTGGTCCCGCTCAGTTCCGCGCGCTTCAGACGCAGCGGAATGTCCACCTTGTGGCCCGCGTTGTGCCCCAGCCCCACGTGGGTCCGGTCGGCATTCTTGCTGCTCTCGACCGAGCGAATCGTGCCGGCGGTCAGCGAGTTCCTGACCACCGCGACGCCCTTGGTCGTCATGTTCAGCGAGTTCTCCGCCTCGGCCACGGTGTAGCTGAACGTCAACACCGACGTCCCGCTTCCTCCGGAGTAGACCGCCCACTTCTGCTCGTCGCCCAATCGCGCGCCGACACCAATGTCGAACGGGATCTGAATGCGCGGCTCGCCGACTACGAAGACCGCTTGGTTGAAGGTCACCTGGACGCTGATGGTGTCGCCCAGGCCGTAGGTGGCGTCTGCGCCGGGATCTGAGGAGAGTTCCACGCTGGTCACTCGCGGCGGTCCGACGGTGATGTTCTCGAGGTCGATAATGGGGGTGTGGTGATTGCCGGCCCAGAATCTGGGAGTATCCACTGGATTGCCGGCCAGGTCGCGGAGGTTGCTGGCTCCTGGGCGGTCGTCTCTGATGTAGTAGGCGACATTTATCGTCACCCCCGCCTTCGCGACAAACTTGGTTCCAGCCCAACTCTCGCCCAGACCAACCGTCACCTTGTTCCCCTGAATCTCGATGCCGCCGTTGGCGGTAAAGGAAGCTCTGCGCCCGGTGTAGAGCGTGATCGTCACCCGGAACCAGCCACCTATTGACGTCTCGTCGAGTGCTTCGCTGAAGTACATGATCAGCGTGTCGCCGTCGACCTGGCCGCTCACCAGCCTCGGCGGCGTAATGTCGCCCATCACTGACACGTCCGCGAAGCTCTCCGCCTCGTTGCCGGCTTTGTCGATGAGCTTGTTGTTCGCGCCGGTCGTCGGCTTCGTGTAGCTCACCTTCACGTCGGTATCGGTGTCGAGCACGGCGCTCGCCAGGGTCAGGGTCAGCGAGACGCTGGAGATGGAGGGCGTCCCGCTCAGGCCGATCGACTCCTCGCTGCCTCCTTGCGGCGTCCGCACCACGGCGAACTGCGCGTTCGACAGCGACGCGGCCGCGCCCAGCGCCTCGTCGAACGTGAGCGTCAGCGTGGTCCCCTCGGCGACCGCGGTGAGCAGCGTCGGCTCGGTGCAGTCCACGCGATGGTTCGGGTCGCGCAGGAGCCCGGTGTGCGCGAGCCCCGCGTTGCTCGAGGTGTCCGACGTGGAGACGATCGTGCCGCCGTTCAGCTCCAGCGAGTTGGCCGGCACGGCGACGCCGTCGTCGGAGTCGTCGCCCTCGGCCACCGTGTACGCGAACACGAGCGTGCTGGAGCCGCTGCCGCTCTCGAAGGTCGCCCACTGCTCATCGTCAGTCCCGGCCCGGAAGTCGAGCTTGAGCCGGGGCGTGCCGGTCACGTTCACGGCTTCGCTGAGCCCGAGCGTCACGCGGATGACCTCGCCCTTCGCGTAGGAGCGATCGCTGCCCGCATCCGAGCTGATCCTCACCTCCGTGATGGTCGGCTCGTCCGTGCGCTGGGCGGGGAGCTGCCAGTTGACCCGGTGTTCGCCCTGGTGGTTCAAGCCGTCGTGTGCGAGGTCCGCGGCCATCGCCGACGCGGTGGACTGAATCGTCCCGCCGTTCAGCGCCAGCGTGTTCTCGAGGACGGCGATGCCTTGGGTCGAGTAGTTCGGCTGGACGACGACGTGCGCGAAGGTCAGGGTGTCCGTGCCGCTGCCGCTCTCGTAGGGCACGACCTTCGTGCCCCAGTCGGCGGGATCCATATCGATCTTCAGTTGCGGCGCGCCGGTCACATCGACGGGCTCGCTGAACGTCAGCGCGATTCGGATGGTCTTGCCCAGTTCGTAGGTGTCGTCGGAGCCGGCATCCGATGTGAGGTCCACGTCGGTCACGGTCGGGCTGGACGCCTGCTCCTCGTTACTTTGCTGGGGAGTCGCGCTCGGAGAAGAGCCCTGGGGGCCGAGGGAGTTGGCCGGGTCGTCGTCCAGGTTCGGTTGCGTGAGTGGTTCCACCGTGACGGCCTGTCCGGTGAAGCTGAGCGCGGGGTCGCCGCCGCCGGCGCGCTGCAACGGCGTGTCGTAGTCGTTGGCGTAGTCCACGGTGACGGTCTGCCCCGGCTGCGGCGCCGAGGCCAGCGCCAGCGTCACCACCTTGTCTTTGACCGACACGTCGTTGACCTCGATGGTCCCGGACGTCCCGTCGCCGTTGGCCACGTTCACCGTGAACTGGCTGGAGGCTGGCCTGGGATCGTCCTCCAGCGCGATGTCGAATGTCAGCTTGAGGACTGCCCCGGTGACGGTGGCGCTCACGACCTCCGGACGGCTGTCCCAGTGGACGAGGTAGTCGCTGTCCAGGGAGACCGACAGGCCGCCGGGGTCCGTGACGGTCACCCTGACCGTGACGGGCGACGGGTCCGCCATGGGGGGGCTGACCGTTTTCCAGTTGGCGTCGTCTGCGGCCTTCAGGAACAGGCGCGGGAAGATGCCCACCGACGTGATCTTCGGCCGGTTGGGGTCGTCGGGCAGTCTCAGGTCGAGCAGTTCCACCAGGTGGCCGTTGCCGCTGGTGATGGACACGGAATAGGTCAGCTTGTCGCCGTCGGGGTCGGAGAAGACCTGGTAGAGGGGCTTGCTGACCAGCACCCCCGAAGGCGCGTTGATATCTCCGACGAACCGGGGGTAGTTCTCGGCCTCCGTGTCGACCACCGGGGCCCGGTTGTTGGGGTTCGACCAGGTCACGGTGAGGGGGTCCGACGTGGCCGAGTCCCCGGACTCGTACGAGACGGTGAGCCGGAAGGTCCAGGACTCCCACTTGGCGGCCAGGAAGGAGAGTGTGGCGTTCGTGCTGACGGAACTCCACTCACCGTCGGATTCGGCCTCCCAGTTGTAGGAGGGGTTGGAGCCCGACGGAGCATTGGCGATCGTCGCCGTCAGGTTCGCGGCCTCGTTCACCCGGGGCTGGGCCGGGCTGGACGAAACGGAGACCTGCAAAGCGGAGGGGTCCGACGCAGGCGTGGGAGTTGGCGTCGGGGTGGGAGTTGGCGTTGGGGTAGGAGTTGGAGCAGGCGCGGTCTGCTGCCAGTCCACCTTGTGGTGGGCGTCGTGGCCCCGATTCGTGTGAGCCAGCGTCGCCGCGGTCTGCGAGGAGGCGGAGCGGATGCTGCCGCCGTTCAGCTCCAGGCTGTTCGCCACGACGGCGATGCCCTGGCTCGAGTAGTTGGGCTCCACGACCGTGTGGGCGAAGGTCAGGCTGGCCGTGCCGCTGCCGCTCGCGTAGCCCGCCCACTTCTCGCCCCACGCCGCGGGGTCCATGTCGATCTTGAGCTGCGGCGTCCCGGTGACGTCCACGGCTTCGGAGAAGGTGACCGTGATGGTGATGGTCTCGCCGAGGGCGTAGGTGTTGTCGTCGCCCGCGTCCGAGGTAACGGTCACGCCGGTCACCGTGGGGGCGTCCGCGGCGCTCGCCGGACTCCCTCCGGACAGGGACACGGCAAGGGCTGCAAGGACGATGAGGACGAGCAAAACCGCGGCGCGGCGCAGGGACGGGGCGAGGGCATACGGGAGTGGGCGGCTCATGCCGTCACCTCCGGTGTCGAGAGGTGCGCGCTAGGCGGCGGTGAAAAATCGGGGGCCAGGTTAGATGCGCCATCGACGGCGCGCCGGGTGGGAGGCGCGTCGCCAGGGGGCCCGCGACAGCGGGCGCCCGTGCCGACACTGTTGCCTGTTCAGCGCTTCTCTGCATGACATTCATGCAGGCACTCCCAGCCTGGGGAGCGTACTTCTTGGTCAGCGTTTTACCACATCGGTGTAATTTCGGTGTGACTTTTTGGCGAATTTACTATGACTTTTTATGACCTTTGTAAAATCCGGCACGATTCGCCGTTGTTTGGCCCCGGCTCCGGCGTCGTGCGGCTGCTCGCCGGGGAGCGGGAGCGTGCGCTAGAGTTAGGGCGGGCCGTTGGACTGAAGCCCCGGCCCCTGCTACGCGCATGACCACGACATCCGCTGCCACCCGGCGCTGCGCGCGTGCATGCCGGTCCTGGTCCGCAGCTACGCGCTGCTAGTCTGGCGCTGCGTGCCTTCCTCCTGCTCGCACGCTGATGCCCTCCCCATCCGCATCGAACACCGCCACCGTGATGATGTAGTGCTTGCCGCTCTGTAGTCCGGTCAAATCCACCGAGCGGGGGTTGTTGGTACAACTCACGAATGAGCAGTGGCGGAGAAACTTGCGCGGGAAAATGTCGCGCGTCTGCCATGCGGCCCCCGGGTCGTCCGCGAGCCGCCATCGCACGCGATAGCCGTACACATGGTCAGGCTCCGTCTCGGGCGGATCCCACGAGACCCGCAGTTTGCCTGTGCCGATGTGGTCAATCCGGTCGTTCGTCACGATGCCGGACCTGCCCCCGCCCACGGTCGTAGACACCGCCACCGTGTTGGGGCCGTCCAACTCGCGCCGTGAAGCTCCTGTGCCGACCGCCGCGCGAACCCTGATCCTCACCTCGTACTCGCCGCTGGCCGAGTTCGCCCGGCACGCGGCCAGTTGCGTTGCGTCCAGACCGCTGTGACAGTTCCTCAGCTCGTCGGCGCTCAGTTCATAGTCAATCCAGTCGGACATTCCATGCCTGTCGTCAGCTTCGGTCTTCTCTACAACGGTCGTGACCCATTCCCCGCCCGCCTTCTTGGTCTGAACCAGGTATGACTCAAAATGGCTTGCAGCTCTAGCTACCTTTTTCCAGCGCACGTACATTGTGTCGTCAGAGCCGGACGCGAAGTATCGTTGCGAAACTAGCGCGCCTCTAAATGCGCTCCTGGTAGCGGAGCTATTGTCCGGGAAAGCATACATGATTCCAGAGAGTTTACCGTCGCTACTGCCTGCGGAGATGGTCTTCACGCGAAGGGTGTACGTTCCACCGGTAGAAGGTATATCAGTGTTTAAACTTATGAGTGTGTTTGGAGGGCAGTTGATTGAGGCGTGATTGACGGTGCAAACGGCGCTTGCTGAATCGTGGTTTGAATCAATGGTCCCAAATATGCGACCAGAAGTACTAATGTCTGGGTTGTAGGACGGCGTGTTGTCGATCCACCAGCCCGTAACCGCCTCGTGTCTCACCACGACGGGTTTGGTATACGTTGATGCAACAGTCGTCTTGACCGTGTTATCACTGGTGTCGGTCAGTTCGGTGAGCACCCTGACCCGGTATGCGGTGTCCTTGGCCAGGCCCGCAAGCCCGTGGTTCACCGCAGCCACTGCCTCGTTGGCGGGCGTGTTCGGATCGTCCGGCACAGCGACCACCACCCTGCGCGGGGGCAGGAGATTAAAGTCCGCAGGTAAAAGCTCTGTCGGCGGATCAAGTCGAGCGTATGTTGCGGCTGACGTGATGCCGGTTGCCGCTCTGAGCGCTCGCGTCCATGCGGACGTTGGCGCGGCCGAGGCCAGCTGGTATTCGACGAAGAACCCGCTCACGCGCTTTCCGGCCGGGATGCTCAGCGGGTCATCCCACCAGACAGTCAGGCCATGCTCCAAGGGGTGAATCTCGACGCGGACGTTCTCCGGACGCCCGACAGCCATGCCGGCCGCGGCGTCCTGCAACACCATGACCGTTGCGCTGTTGCTGTTGTGGATGACGCCGTGTTCATCGGTCGTCTGCACGCGGAACTCGTACTGCACCGGGTCGAGACCGCCGTACAAGAAGGCGCGTTCGACTCCCGGACGCGGAACAGAGTGCGACTCATCCCAGGCGGTGCGCCCCGGCTTCCGGTGCTGTATACGGAATGAGCTCTCGCAGGTGTCGTGGCTGGTCGTCCAGCTTCCCGTCACGCCATTGTCAAAGTCGGAAACAACCGTCAATTGAATCGTGCAGGTGGCGGGAACGTGGTGATACGAGGTCCTGGGACGCTCCTCATATTGCGCGTACACCGTGATCTCGTAGTCGTCGAGGCCCAGATCCGGGACCGTCACCGTCGTCTCGGCCGGCAGCGCCGTGAGCTCCGAGACAGCCGTGAGACCGCCCTCGCTCCATTCCACGGTCACGAGGAAGCCGGTCAGGTTGCATTGGCCGACTGCATCCGGCGTTGTCCAGGAGACCACAATGCCGCTGTCGCCCCGGATCGCCACCACGTTCTCGGGCGGTGCGTCGCCGCAGTCAGGTTCCGATGGCGCCTGCTGCCAGTCCACCTTGTGGTCGGCGTCGTGGCCCCTTCCGGTGTGGGACAGGCCAGCGTCGTGCTGTGAGGAGGCGGACCTGATCGTCCCGCCGTTGAGCGCCAGCGAGTTCGCCAGGACGGCGATGCCCTGGGAGGAGTAGTTCGGCTCCACCACCGTGTGGTCGAAGGTGAGGCTGGTCGTGCCGGAGCCGCTCTCGTAGTCGACGACCTTCGTGCCCCACGCGGCGGGGTCCATGTCGATCTTGAGCTGCGGCGTGCCGGTGACGTTCACCGCCTCGCTGAAGGTGACCGTCACGGTGATGATCTCTCCCAGGGCATACGTGTCGCCGGACGAAGGCGCGGAGGACACTTTCACCCCGGTCACCGTCAGTGCCGGCGGCGACTGCTGCCAGTCCACCCTGTGCTCGGGGTCGTGACCCAGGCCGGTGTGCGTCAGCACCGCGTTGACGCCCGACGACGACCGGACCGTGCCGCCGTTGAGCGCCAGGCTGTTCGCCAGCACGGCGATGCCCTGGGTGGAGTAGTTCGGCTGGATGACCTCGTGGTCGAAGGTCAGGCTGGCCGTGCCGGAGCCGCCCTGGTAGTCGACGACCTTCGTGCCCCAGTCGGCGGGGTCCATGTCGATCTTGATCTGCGGCGTGCCGGTGACGTCGACGGCCTCGGAGAAGGTGACCGTGACGGTGATGGTCTCGCCCAGGAAATAGGTGTTGTCGGCGCCGGCGTCGGAGGTGACCTCCACGCCGGTCACAGACGGGGCGTCCGCGGCGTTCGCCGGACTCCCACCGGACAGGGACACGGCGAGGGCGGCAAGGAGGATGGCGAGCAATGCCGCAGTGCGGCGCAGCGGAGGGGCGGGGGCTGCGTTGGGGAGCCTCATGCCGTCACCTCCAGGCGGAGGTGGGGGAGAGGCTCCGGGGAGTTGAGATTACGGCGTGAGAATCGGGGGGGGGGGGGGGGGTTATTGACATCGCAACACCAAAAGCCCCAGCTGCGCGAATGGCATGCCGGGCCAGATTTATGCGCGGGCACTATACCATCTTTGTGTAACTTTACTGTTACTTTTTGGCTAGTATGCTATGACCTTTTATCACTTTTCGCAAATCCGGCACCGATTGTCTTTGTTTGGCCGCGGCTCCGGCGGCGGGCGGCTGCTCGCCGGGAGCGGGAGCGTGCGCTAGAGTAAGGCGGCTGTTGGACTGAAGCCCCGCCCCCTGCGACGCGCATGACCACGACATCCGCCTCCTTGACGCCCCAGTACGAGCCGGACGAGAGCCCTCCGCGCCTGGAGGCACTGGGGCTGGGGATCCAATCGGCGCTGCTCGTCGTCGCTCCGATAGCGCTCTTCCCTATCGTCCTGATCAACGCCGTTGACGGCTCCGACGCGAGCGTTGCCTGGGCCGTCTTCGCAATGTTGGTCGTCAATGGGGCGGTCACCATCCTGCAGTCATTCCGTATCGGCCCGATCGGTTCCGGAATGCTGGTCATTCCCTACCCCTCACCCACGGCAATCCCCTTCTGCATCATCGCGCTGGAAGAGGGCGGGGCCGCGACCTTGGCGGCGTTGATCGTGACCTCAAGTCTCTTTCAACTCGTCCTTTCGCTGCGAATGTCCCTCATTAGGCGGCTCGTAACACCGGCGATGAGCGGCGCCATCCTGATCTTGCTCATCATTACGATGATTCCGGTCCTCTTCAATATGATGAACGACGTGCCGGACGACGCGCCGGCAGGGGCCGGGGAGATCTGCATCCTGGTCACCTTTGCGCTCATCGTTGGCCTGCTGCTCAGGGGTTCAGGGGTCTGGCGAGTTTGGTCATCCCTCATTGGGATAGCGGCCGGGTCCGTGGTGGGCATGGCGTTCGGAATCTACGACTTCGGACCGGTGCGTGAGGCCTCGGTAGCGGGTCTGCCGGTCGAAGGGTGGGAAGGCCTGGGGTTCAGCTTCGGGCCGGCCTACTGGTCGCTCCTGCCGGCGTTCCTGTTCCTTGGGTTGGTTACGGTCCTCCAAGGGAGTTCCATCGCGCTGTCTATACAGCGGGTCTCCTGGCGCAAATCTCGGGCGATGGACTATCGGCGGGTGCAGGGACTGTCGGTCTGCACGGCTCTCGGAAGCGTGTTCGCCGGCCTCGCAGCCGTGATGCCCCTCGGCACAAGTCCAAGGGGGACCGTCTTCGCTCAACAGACCGGCTGCGCCTCCCGCTCCATCGGCGTCATCACCGGCGTGGTTCTCATCGCGGCCGCCTTCTTCCCAAAGTCGTGGGGCCTGCTGATCGGCATGCCGGCTCCGGTCACCGCCATCTTTGTCATCGTCATGGTCAGCCCCCTCATGGTCGAGGGCATGAAGATGATCGCCCAGGAGGCCTCCGACTACCGCATGGCCTTGGTGATCGGGGCGGCCCTCCTCATAGGGACTGGGCTTCAGACCGGGCTCGTGCCGCTTCCGATAGGCGACCTGTGGGAATCGGTCTTTCAGCGAGCGCTTACATCGGGAGGGGTCGTTCTGGTGCTGCTGACCTTCTTCGCCGAATTCAACAGGCGCCGGCGCCGGCGCATGCGGACGGACCTACGTGAGGACGCCCTCCCCGAAATCAACAAGTTCCTTCAAGACTTTTCGACCGCCCAAGGCTGGAGTCCCCAGATGACGGACCGGCTTCACGCCGTGGCTGAAGAGACGCTGCTCCTGCTTTCGGAGGCTCGCAGTGATGACGTGGGCGGCACGAAGCGTTTGCGCATCACCGCAAGCGGGGACGGGCCGACGGCGGAGCTCGAGTTCGTGAGTGCGACGGGCAGCCCCGAGAATCTCGAAGACCGGATCAGTCTGCTGACCAACGCGGGGCCGGAAGCGGAGACGGCGGAGCTCGGCAGCTTTGAGGACGCCATGGGGCGTGACGCCTCCCTGAGGCTGCTGCGGCATTACGCCGCCTCCGTCACCCACCTCCAGTACCACGACATCGAAGTCATCGAAGTCCGTGTCGCATCGCCGGCGCGTTAGTAGCGCCGGCCTGCAGTCCGCCCCGCCTCAGCGAACGCCGATCGCCTCGAGGAACTCCAGCGTGGCCGCGGCGCACCGCTCGGGCTGCTCCAACTGCAGGAAGTGGGTCGCCTCGGGCAGGAAATCGTAGTCCACCGTCAGGATGTCCGACAGGTCGAGGCTCGGCAGGTAAGAGAACGGCAGGGTGGGGTCCGCGCCGATGACCTTGACCGGGCAGTCCAGCGAATCGAAGTCCACCGCGGCCGCATGGACTCTCCCGTAGCCCATCAGCTGCGCTTCGTATTCGGGCGGACAGCGCAGGACGTAGCCAACTCCGTCGTCCGATTCGCGCAACGTCGTGCTCGCCAAGAGGTCGCACGCCCCCGGAACGAAGCGTTGGAAGGGGGGCAGCAACGGGAGGACCCTGGCGAATTGCTCGACGCTACGGAACTTGGCGGTCCGGCTGCGCGCCGTCGAGGCGGCACGTACGGTCGCTTGTTCAAATGCGTGAAGGTCGTGGCCCTCCTTAGCGACAGGAGGGTCGAAGAGCATCAGGCCGGCGAACCGACCGCCCCGGATGGGCGACAAGAGCGATATCAGCGCGGAAACCGAGTGGAACACCCCCACCTGCGTCTTTTCCCCGTAGTGCCGGTCGATGGCGTCGAGGATGGCGTCGTGGTCGGCTATCAGGGTTGGGACATTGTGATCGCCTAGGGAACTGACCTTGTTCCATCCATGGTTTCTGAGGTCGTAGACGATGAGGTCGAACTCGTCCGCAAGCAGGGACCAGAACGGGTAGTAGAGGTCTATCGCCAGCCCGTTGCCGTGGCTCAGAATCAGTCTCGGTCCGGCGGGGTTGCCATGCTGCCGCAGGACAACTCGCGTCTCCGCGTCCACTTGGACCTCGTGGACTGAAACGGGTTCCGGCAGCTCCCAGACCATGTCTTCGCGATCAGCCAATCTTCAGGCCCCGCCTTCGAGGTGTTCGGGTTCCGGCGCAAGCTCGTAAGCCAGGGCCGCTTCAAACTCGTCGTTGCCGATGTAGTTCAGACTCCAGGCCACCGACGGAAGATCGGGGAGCCTGATGACAACCGTCGCATTGCCCTCACGGATCTCCGGCGGCATTTGAAATTTGGAGATATCGGTGGAAAAGCCCGTGCCCAGCGCCTTGATCAGGGCTTCCTTACACATCCAGATGCGGTAGAAGAGACGCAGCCTTTCGGTGCCACGCAGGGAAGCCAGTTGGGCCCGTTCATCCGGTCCCATCACCATCTCTATGAGCCCGTCGAGGTTCCGCTTGTCGACGGGCTCTTCGAGATCTATGCCAAGCCGGCCCTCCGCGGCTATGGCAATGAGGCCGTGATTTCCGCTGTGACTGACGTTAAAGCTTATCGGCGCCTTCGCGCCCTCCAACAGGGCGAAAGGCTTTTCGTACTCCGCTAGGGCGAATGACAACTGCTCGTTCCTGCAGTCAAGGCGACTGCAGAGCATGGCGCGGAGCGCCGCCCTGCAAAGGGAAAACCTGCGCCGAGGCCCCGGCAGGTACTTTCGCCAGAGGGAGCGTTCTTCCCGGTCCAGCCACCCGAACGCCTCGCTTTCGCGAGGCGGATCGGGTCTCACGTCGACATGGAACGTCGCGACTTCACCGTCGCTTCTGTAGGCGCTCCACCAAGTACCGGAAGGAGTCGCGGAACTGCTAGAGGCACTCTCCGCGACCGACTTCAATGCCCGGCCCCTAAGAGAGACTATTCCTGCCGACGAGTTGCTTCGCCGGAGACTACCCGCGGGAGTCCAGGAATTCCACCAGCTCACCCATGGTGGTGAACTTGGCGCAGTCGTCCGGAGTGAAGTTGACGCCGAATTCGTCGCCCACGATCTTGACGAAGGCAACAAAGTCCACTGAGGACACGCCCGAATCCCTGAGGCTGCTGTTCAAGTCTAAAGGCCGCCCAATCGGTCGACCGTCGATCTCGAGATTGTCGTCAACGAGCTTTCTGATCCGTTCTTCGGTGGTTGCCAAGGGTGGGTCTTCCTTTGTTCTACGGTACATCCTTAGCCGTAAAAGCGTTCCCATGCTAGCAAGGCCCCTTGGGGGCAGTCAACCGCCGCCACGCCGACGCGGCTGCACCCAGAAGCGCCGCCGCTGGAATGGATAGCCCGGAATCGCGATGCGGCGGCGCTCCTCGCCGGCGAAGAGGCCGCTGAAGGAAATCCGCGCTCCGGCCTCGTATGCGGCGGACACCGCTCTCAGGAACCGCTCCTCGAAGCCTTCCGGCGGCGCTTCCATCGAGCCCAACGCGGTTTGCGGCCCCACCTCGACAACGAGGTCCGCACCCAGGGACGCCAGCGTCTTGGTGAAGGTCTGGGAGCCGGCCGCCTCGTCGGTCACCTGCCGCCAGTGGACGTCGTCGAGCTCGGCACTTGCTTTCACCGCTCGCCCGGTCACCGAACTGGTCAGGGTCAGGGAGGGCTCCGCCATGGCAATAGGCGGCACGTCCGCTTGCGGGCCGGTCAAGGACATCGCCAGCCGGAGGCCGTCCTCCAGGCCGAACACGCCGGCGGCCTGGGCCGCGGCGATCTCGCCAACCCCGAGCCCCACTACCTCGTTGGGCCTGACTCCTACACTTTCCCAGAGGGCGGTCAGCGCAGCCTCGACGGCATAGGTGGCCGCCTGCGCCCACCCCTCGTCGTTCAAGTCTGCCCTCGCTTCAGTCCGGCCGAACATTACATCGAGCAAGGACGTGTCCCGCTCCTCCCGCGCTACTTGGTCGCAGCGGTCAAGGACCGCCCGTGCGACCGGCTCGGTCTGGTACAGGGCCTCAGCCATGTCCGCCCACTCGCCGGCCTGTCCGGTGTACGCAAAGGCTATTCGGGCTGAGTTGGCCGGCTCTTCGGAGGCGGTCTCCTGCACAGACTCGGCGAGCTTCTTCAGCCCTGCCTCAAGCTCCGTCACATCGCGGAACACCAACCCGGCCCGGTAGGCGAAGTGACTCCGCCCCACGCCCGCCGTCCAGGCCATGTCCGCAAGGAGTTCTTCTGCCGTGGCTTCGTCGGGCCGCTCGTTCAGCCAAGTCAGGTACCGACCGGCCAAGTCGCGGAGGGCGTCGTGCGACTTCCCGGAAAGGGGCAGGAGCCTGAACGTCCGCCCAGAGGATGCTTCAACGGAAGTTGACGCGTCCTCGGGTGGGGTGCCCGGGGAGACTTCTACAGGTCGCGGCGGGCCATCCGGCCAGGTCGTCGGGCCTTCGGATGGGCTTGAATATCCCTCCAGCACAACATGCGCGTTGGTGCCGGACAGGCCGAAGGCGTTTACCGCGGAAAGTTGGGGCTTATCCGGATGGAGGGGCCATTCCGTCATCTTGGAGGTCACCCGTACCGGCATCCGGTCCCAGTCGAAGTTTGGGTTCGGTTCCTTGAAGTGCAGATGCGCCGGAATCACACCTCGCTGCATCGCCAAGACGGCCTTCATCATGCTGGCCATCCCGGCCGCCCATTCCGCGTGACCGATATTGGTCTTCACCGACCCTATGAGCAGCGGTCGGTCCGCTTCCCTGCCGCGGCCATAGACGGAGGCGACGGCCCGCAGCTCTATGGAGTCTCCCAGGTCCGTGCCGGTACCGTGGGCCTCGAGGTAGTCAATCTCCGACGGCGCAACGCCGGCCCGGTCGAGGGCCTCCTCGATGAGCCGCTCCTGCGCCGGCCCGTTGGGTACCGGAAGACCGGCGCTGGCCCCGTTCTGGTTCACCGCCGTTCCTCTGACCAGCCCCCAGACCCTGTCTCCGTCCGCCTCCGCCTCGCTGAGCCGCTTCAGCACCATGACGCCGCATCCTTCGCTGCGGACGAAGCCATCGGCGGACGAGTCGAAGGCATTACAGGTGCCGGCGTTCGACAGCATCCCCATTTCATTGTGGAACCGCATGATCGGAAGAGATAGCGTGGCGTTCACGCCTCCGGCAAGGGCCAGGTTTACCTCTCCACGCCTCAAGGCCGCGGCGGCTTGGTGGACGGCCGCCAAGGAGGATGCGCAGGCCACGTCCACCGGCATCGCCGGCCCCTCCAAGCCCAGGACGAAGGCGATCCGGCCGGCGCCGATGCTCCCGGAGGTGCCGAAGTAGAGGTCTTCCTGCCCCTGGGCCGCGATCACGTCGCGGTACTCGCTCCCCCCGATTCCGGCGTACACGCCGGTGCGGCTGCCCCGGAGCGAGTCGGGGTCGATGCCCGCATCTTCCAAGGCCTGCCAGGTGGTCTCCAGCAGCATCCGATGCTGGGGGTCCATCATCCGCGCTTCGATGGGCGATATTCTGAAGAACCTGTTGTCGAACAGGTCAATACCCTCCACGAAGCCGCCCCTTCTATAGAGGGCATCGGCGGAAGCCGGGTCTCCGGCAACACCGTCCCAGGGCCCTGCGTCCCTTCGTCCATCGGTAACCGCATCCTTGCCGGCTTCCAGCAGGTCCCAGAAGGATGCCAAGTCCGGCGCTTCGGGGAACCGGCACGCCATACCTACTATGGCTATCGGCTCGACTCCTATCGTCGCGTCAAGCCGCGGCTTCGGTGCGACAGGCTCCTCGAGCACCGGCGTCTTCTCTGCCCCCAAGACTCCGCTGAGCTCACCCGCCAAATGGCCGGCCAAGGCGGCGACGTTGGGGAAGTCGAACACCGCCGTATTCGATACGACGTACTCGCCGGAAAGGGCGCGGTTCAGCCGGTTCCGCAGTTCCACCGACATCAGGGAGTCCATCCCCAGATCGAAGAAGCCGATCGTGGCCGCCGGAGCGGTCGGCAGGCGCAGCACTGCCTGAACCTCGCCCTGAAGGAAGGAGACAAGTACCGGCTCCCAGTCCCCGGCCGGTCTTTGCCGCAACTGGGAGAGGATATCGGCATCACCGTCGGTGGCGCCGTCGTCGCCCTCCGAATCATCGGCGACCAATTCGCCCAGGAAGGGAATCTCCCCTTCAAAGTTCTCAGCAAGGACCGGCCAGTCGACCGCCGCCACCATCCCTGCCGTTATGTCTTGGCGCACCAGCTCATCGAAGGCCTTTAGACCCTGCTGCGGGCTCAGCCAGCCGGTGCCCGACGCGGCCAACTGGCGCTCGATCCGTTCGCGCTGCTCTTCAGCCTCGCCAAGCCCCGACCAAGCTCCCCAAGCAATCGACTGGCCCGGCAGCCCCAGGGAGCGCCGGTATCCGGCCAGTTGGTCGAGGAAGGCGTTGGCGGCGGCGTGGTTCCCCTGCCCCGAATTCCCGACCACGCCGGTGATGCTCGAAAAGAGGACGAAGAGGTCCAGGTCTTGATCGAGTGTCGCCTGGTGCAAATGCCAGGCGCCGAGCACTTTGGGCCACAGCACTTGCTCGAAGCGCTCCCAGGTCTGATTGCCCAGGGCGCCGTCGGACAGCACGCCGACGCTGTGGATGACTCCAGCCAGCGGAGGCATGCCGACATCGATCCGCGCCAGCATGTCGTCGATAGCGGCCGGGTCGGTCATGTCGGCCAACTCCACCCGCACGTCGGCGCCTTGCCGCCTCAGCGCTTCGATCGCTTCCACGGCCTCGGGGTCGGGAGCTCGGCGGCCGTTCAGCACGATCACGCCCGCTCCTCTGTCGGCCAGCCATCCGGCCACGAGGGTCCCGATGCCGCCCAAGCCGCCCGTCACCAAATAGGTCCGGTCCGCGCGCAACCGGCCGTCCGTCAGGGGAGGCATCACAATGACGTTCTTGCCGATGTGACGCGCCGACCGCATGAACTCCATAGCCGGAACGACCTCGGCCATCGGCCACCGGGTATGGACGAGGGGTTCCAACTCGCCGGCCCCCAGACGCGTCATCACCCTCCTCAGGGAGGCCCCCGCGGTAGCCGGGTCTTGCCGCTTCAGCGCATCGACTTCCAGCACGGAATAGGCGACGTCGGGCCGGGCCGCGGCCATCTCCTCCGCGCTCCAGATGTCGCGCCTTCCCATCTCGACGAACCGGCCGCCCTGCGCCAGGCAGGAAAGGCTGGCCTCGATGAAGCCCGGCCCGGTGAGGCTGTTCAGCACCACGTCGACACCTGCCCCACCGGTGGAGTCGAGTATCTCCCGGCCGAAGTCGGTGCTCCGGCTGTCGTACACGGGGGCGATTCCCAACGACCGGAGGTAGGCCTGTTTGGCCGCGCTCGCCGTGGCGAATACCTCGGCCCCGGCGGCTTGTACCAGTTGGACGGCCGCCAGTCCCACGCCACCGGAGGCGGTATGAATCAAGACACGGTCGCCTGCCTTCAACCCGGACATCTGGAAGCTCAGCTCCGCGGAAACGAAGGAGGTGGGCACGGTGGCCAAGGCAGCCGCAGGCACGTCCGAGGATGCATGCGCGACCATCTCCGCGCGCGTCACCAGGTCCGGCCGGAAGGTGCCGATTCCCAGGCCGACGACGCGGTCCCCGGCTCCAAACTCGGAAACGTCGGGGGCAACTTCCGTGATGCGGCCGCAGAACTCGTCGCCCAGCATCGGCTCCATTTCGACGGCGCCCACGCTGATGAGGACGTCGGAGAAGTTGAGCCCGGCCGCCTCCACCGCCACCCGGACTTCGCCGCTTTGCAGTGGCGCCTGAGTGGCGGGCTCCGCGTGCAGTCCTTCCAGTCCCTCACCGGCGGTGGGCACGAGCCGCCAGTCCGGGTCGTCCGGCAGGCCGATACGGGTCCTCCCGTCGCCCTCCTTTAGGAGACGCGCGCCGAGACGTCTGCCGGAGCGGTGGGCGATATGCGTTTCCGCATCCGGGTACATGACCTCGTTGAAGAGGTCGTCGGCTTGAGGCGATGCGTCCGGGTCTAGATCGATCATCCTGGGCTGCAGATATCCCGCCTCGCGGGCAATGGCCTTGCCAAAGCCCCAGAGGGTGGCGCCGGCCAGTTCTCCAACCCCTTTCAGCATGTAGTCGCGCTCCAACGCCTGAGCGCCCTCGGTGAGGAACCAGAGACCTTTGGCCGGAGTAAGCCCCGAGTCCTGCAGGGCCTGCACGAGCGCCAGTGCGCTTGCCCCCGCCTTCTTGGCGTCTTCCGCCATCTGTCCCGTCGTCGCCGTAGTTCCACGGCCTTCGAGCGACAAGCAATGGATTACGCCCTCCAGCGGGACCTCCGCGGGCAGTCCTTCGAGCAGCTCTCTCCACGACTCTCTACGTTCCGCATCGACCGAAGTAGGAAATATGCCCGGGCCGTCTGGCGCCGCGTTGCCGCTTTTCACGTCCCCGGCCACGATGACCGTTTGGTCGTGCGCTGCGAGCGTCGCCGCCAGTCCTCCGGCCGCATCCGCATCGTCCGTCGCCAAGACCCAGACACCGCCCGACAAGGTTATCTCCGCGGGGCCCCGGCCGAGGATGACGCCGGAACCCAAGGGGCCCTCGTCGCCCACGCTTTCGCCGCCCAGGACCGCCGCGTCTTCAAACCCGGTGTCCGTCAGGGCGCGGAGCCACACCTCGGGGGAGGCGATGGCATGGTCCGGGCGGTAGGCGTCGGAGTAGCGCCACCAGCCGTCCAGTTGTCCGAAGGTCATGTCCTGCCAGCCGCGGCCTCGCAGGCTCTCGACGGCCAACAGGTGGCCCGACGGGGCCAAGAGATTCCGGCAATTCGTCAACGTCTCGCCCAGGTTTCGCGTCGCATGGAGCACGTTGACGGCTATGACGAGATCGTAGGCGTGCAGATCGAAACCCTGTTCCGCGGGGTCCCGTTCGACATCCAGGGGCCGGTACGTTATCGGCGCGCCGGAATCGCTGAAGCGCTCCTCGGCGCCGGCGAAGAATCCCGCCGAAATGTCGGTGAAGACGTAGTCGAATCCACCCGCCGGAAGCTCCGGCAGGACGACGGAGGTGCCGGAGCCGGTGCCTGCTCCCACTTCGAGGATTCGCAGGCGGCGGCCTTCCGGCCAGTCGGCGACGGTGGCGGCGACGGCGTCCGCGAGCAGACGGTTTGAGGCGCGGGAGGCCGGGGCGGTGAAGTAGAAGTCGGCGGCGCCGGGCCCTTCCCTGGGGAAGAGAATCGATAGTGGGTCGACCTCGCCGCGCAGCACGTCGGCCGAGGCCGCGCCACTCCTTCGGAGGAGTCCTATCTCATTCGTGCCGTGAGGATGGAGCTCGACCAGCCGGTCGGCAAAGGCCTCCGGATCGGCAAGGGCCTCGTCCGGCAACGGGTCCTCGGCGCCCACGACCACGCCGTAGCCGCCCGGCGTGTGCTCCAAGACGCCGCCATCCGCCAGCAGGCGGAGCATCCGCTCCAACAGACGGGCGTGTTCAGGGATGACCTCCAGCCGCTCCCGCAGCGCGGCCGGGTCGATCTCCGCCCCCGCCTCACGCTGCCACCCCAACTCCTCCAGGGCCGCCAAGGAAAAGGACCGGGACAACCGCTCCAGATCGTTGAGCAGCGCCGCCCGGTCTCCAACTTCGACCCCTTCATTGGACAGATACTCGGCGAAGGCGCCCGTGCCCGCCGCCACCGTCGACGGCCCGGTGAGGGAATCGGCGGACTGCAGTCCTCCGGCCAGTGGACGTTCGCGCCAGACGACTTCGTACAGCAGGTCCCCCAGCCCCTCGGTGGACGAAAGGAGAGCAGCCCGTGTGGCCCGCTTCAGGGCGAATCCGGTCAATTCGCCGAGGACGTCCCCCTCCGGGGAATATAGCCACAGGTCGCCGGTCAAGGTCTCAGGTACCACCGGCGCCCCTTCGCCCTCGTCCTGCGCTTGAACGCTGTCCCTTAGTCGTGCGTGGCAGACGATTCGTTCGGGCAGCGGCCCATTCAGCCAGAGGCGTTCCCATCCGAAGGGCAGATAGGTGGCATCTCCCCCGATGCCGGAGAGGTTGCGCGTGGCCGACAAGACCTGGAAGCAGCCGTCCAGCAGCAGGGGATGGATGCCGGCGTCGTTCCCATCTCCGGCAACCTGGAGCGTGACGTCGCCGACCGCCTCGCCGCCGGAGCCCCAAAGACTCTCCACCGTCCGCAATGACGGCCCGAATTCAATTCCGGTGGCGGACTTGTCCCGGTAGTAGGCGGAAACGTCCTGTGGACTGAGGGACGCCTTTAACTTCCCCAGGTCGATTCTGTTGCTGATCCCGCGTTGGCCGGAGTCGGGAGAGAGTCGGCCTTCCGCGTGGAGCAGCCATGCCTCGTCGTCCTCTCCCTTGCTGTACACCTCGAAGGTGCGGGCCGCGCCGCCCTTGGCCCCGTCGACAACCAACTGCATCCGGCGTCCCGGCTCATCCGCATCGCCGGAGGCATAGTCGGGATAGACCAGCGGATTATGGAGCTGCAGCTCCTCGACGACCGCGGCCGCCGACCCCTCCGTCAGGGGCACGGTCGCCGCCATTGCGCCGTAGAGCGCGCCCGGCATCACGACGCGGCCGAAGACCTTGTGGTCTTCGAGCCACGTGGGGTCGGACGGGAACATCTCGGTCTCGAACATCACCTCGCCGCGGGGAGACTCGTGCCTCGCGCCGAGCATGGGGTGGGCGTCGCCGGAGACGGTTCTCCTGCCGGACGGCACCCAGTACCGTCGCCGCTGGAAGGGATAGCCGGGCACCGATATCTTGCGCCGCGCTTCCCCGGCGAACAGGCCGGCGAGGTCCACGGGCAGCCCAACCTTGTACGCCCCCGCCACGGCAGAGACAAAGGCGTCGGCCCGCTCCGGTTCGGAACCGTCGAAGGACGGACGGAGCAGGCTTTGGAGCACGGTGGGAGCCGAGACGTTTCCCTTCTCCTGGGGCCAGTTCAAGGAGACGAGGGGGCCGAGAATGGCGTGCGGACCGAGCTCGATGGCCGCGTCCACGCCCAGTTCCGCCAGGCTTTCCACGCAGTCGAGGAAGGCGACCGGCCGCCTCGCATGCTGGCGCCAGTAGGCGCCGTCCATCCGCATGCCGGCGCCCACGGGCTCGCCGGTCATGTTGCCGATCAGCGGGATAGCGGGCGCGGAAGTCGGGATGTCGGAGAAGACGGATTCCAAGTCGTCAAGTGCGGGTTCCACCAGGGCACTGTGGTAGGCGGGGCTGGCGCGCAGCCGCCGTACGTTCAACCCCGCCGCCTCGAGGCGGTCAGAGAGCGCATGGACCTCCTCCGCGGGGCCGCTGATCACCTGGTGGGTCCCGTTGTCTACGCCGATGCACACGTCGGAGCCGGAGTGCTCATCGCTCCACGCGCCGACCGCCGCCTCCACCTCCCCTTTCGGGGCGAAGATGGCCGCCATGGCGCCGGGGCGGGGCAGTTCTCCCAAGAGCCGGCCGCGGGCGGAGGCATAGCGCAGGCCGCCCTCCAGGGTGAAGACCCCGGCAGCCTGCGCCGCCGCAATCTCCCCCAGGCTGTGGCCCAAGACGACGTCGGGGCGAATCCCCACGCCGGCCCAGAGGGCCGTCAGGGCGCATTCCAGGGCGTAGATCGCAGGCTGGGTCCAACGGGGCTCATCCAAGTCGCCGGCAGCGCCGTCTCGGCCAAACATCACATCCAGCAGTGATGTCCCCCGCTCTTCGCGGATCAGTTGGTCGCAGCGGTCGAGGACGGCGCGAAATACCGGTTCGCTCTCGTAGAGGGCCTGCCCCATGCCGACCCACTGGTTTCCCTGGCCGGTATAGACGAAGGCGACCTTGAATGCGGTTTGGGCCGGTGGGGCTTCGCCGGAGCTCGCCACCGCTTCCAGGCCGTTCCTCAGCGAGGGGGCGTCACGGAAGACCACGCCTTCCCGAACGTCGAAGTGGCTCCGGGCCACGGTGGCCGTCCAGGCCATGTCGGACAGTTGCGCGTCCGAGGCATTCCCACTGGCGAACGCCTCGTCGCCCTGCAAGTCGAGCCACGACAGGTACGACCTCGCCGCGTCCCGGAGCGCGGCATCCGTTTTCCCCGAAAGCGGGAGGAGACGGGCCGGACGGTCGACCCTTTCGTGAGCTTCCGCCGGGTCGCCCTTGGCTGAATCCGAGACCTGAACGGCAATCGCGCGGGGTGGGCCGGCGGGTCTGGGCATCCCCGCACCGTCGACGGGGACTTGTTCCGATACCGGCAAGCCTTCCACCACGATGTGGACGTTGGTCCCCGACCAGCCGTAGGAGCTGATCCCAGCCCTCGGCGGCCGGTGGGAGACGCTCGGCCAGTCCATACTTTCGGAGGTGATCTTGACCGGCAGCGCGTCCCAGTCCAGGCGGGGATTCGGGTTGTTGAAGTGCAGGTGCTTTGGGATGACCCCCCGCTGCATCGACAGGACGACTTTCATGAGTCCCGCCACGCCCGCGGCGGGCTCCAGGTGGCCGACGTTGGTCTTGACCGAACCGACAAGCAGTGGGCTGTCGGGTTGCCGTCCTCGACCGTAGACTTCCGCCGCGGCGTTCAACTCGATGGGGTCGCCCACCTCCGTTCCCGTTCCGTGGGCTTCCAGGTAGTCGACCTCGTGGGAGGCCACACCGGCCTGATGCAGGGCTTCCTCGATGACCCGCTTCTGCGCCGGCCCGCTGGGCACCGTGAGTCCGGTGCTTGTCCCGTCTTGGTTCGCCGCCGACCCAAGCACCACGCCCCAGATGCGGTCTCCGTCGGCCTGGGCATCCTTGAGCCGCTTCAGGACGACGATCCCGCACCCCTCGCCTCGCACGAAGCCGTTGGCCGAGGCGTCGAAGGCCTTGCATTGCCCGTCCGGCGACAACATCCCCGCCTTGGCCCGCAGCTCGGTCAGCCGCCCGACGAAGATGGCCTGGACGCCGCCGACCAGGATCATGTCCGCCTCGTCCCGCTGCAGCGAGGCCATCGCCTGGTGCAGAGCGAACAGCGACGAGGAACAGGCCGTGTCGACGGCCATGGCCGGCCCTTCCAGGCCGAGGGCGAAGGCCACGCGTCCGGCAGCCGTGTTGAAGGACGTGCCGGCCACGGTATACAGGCTGGCGGCCGGTTCGTTGGGCTGGCCCGCGCCGAGGCTTACGGTGCGGTAATCGTTGTTGCTGATGCCGACATAGACCCCCGTGCGGCTGCCCTTCAGCCGGTCGGGGTCGACCAGCGCATCTTCAAGTGCGGTCCAGCAGGTCTCCAGCAGGATGCGCTGCTGCGGGTCCAGCAGCTGGGCCTCCACCGGCGAAACCCTGAAGAACTCGGCGTCGAACAGGTCGATGTCGTCGACGAGAGCGGCGTAGTGGCAGGCGGGAAACTGCTTTGCCGTTTCGGGATAGAACTGCCCGATGCGGCCGACGCCGGAACCGGGAACGCCCTCGGAGATCGCGTTCCCGCCCGACTCCAGGAGCCGCCAGAAAGACGCCAGGTCCGGAGCGCCGGGAAACTTGCACGCCATCCCGACAACGGCTATGGGCTCATTCACGTCGTGGTTCTCCTGCCTAAGAGCAAAAGCCTGCCGGCAACCTCATCGACGTTCAGGCGTAGGACTCCCCACGATGATAGTGCATTTACGCAGGCCGCGGCCCGCCCAAGACCTGCTCGGCTACAGGGCGCGACCCGCGCGGGCGCCGTCGAGCATGGCGTGCATGATGCGCCGCGGCGCGAGGCTGTCCCCGATCAGGACGAGCTCCTTCACCTTGCCCCGCAGCTCCTTCGCCAGCCGGTCGTCGGCCCGTGTGCCGCAGGCGAACACCACCGTGTCGACGCCTCGGACCTCCCGCTCCTGGCGGGTGAACGTCTGCAACAGCGTCGCGCCGGGCGAGTCGAAGCTCTGCATGCGGGTCATCATCGAGATCGTCACGCCCTTGGTCAGCAGCCGCTTGAACAACAGATAGCGCGTCGGGTGCTCGGCCCCGAGCGCCAGATCGACTTGCTCGGAGATGAGCTCGACCTCCTTGCCCTGGTCGGCGAGGAACTCGGCCGCCGTCGGAGCCCCGACGTGGTCGTCCATGCCGCCGACGACGATCACCTTCTCCCCGGCCACGGCAGCCCCGGAGAAAAGGTCGAGCGCGGTGATGACGTTCGGGTGCTCGACGCCGGGAAACTCGGGGACGTAGGGACATCCGCCCGTTGCCACCACAACCGCGTCGGGAGCCATCTCCAGCACGGCGTCGGCCTCGATCTCGTCGCCCAGGAGCAGCTCGACCCCGGCCCGGCGAAGCTCCCGTTGGAAGAACACGGTCAGGTCGGCCAGATTGCGGCGGTTGGGGTCCTGCGCCAGGATGCGGACGGTGCCGCCCAGCGCCCGCTCCCGGTCGGCCAGATAGACCCGGTGGCCGCGCAGCGCCGCTGATCGCGCCGCCTCCATTCCCGCAGGCCCGGCCCCCACCACGAGCACCGTCTTCTTCACCTCCGCCGGCACGATCTCCATCTCGGCTTCCCGGCCCGCCGCCGGGTTCACCGCGCACATCACCGGTTTGCGCGCGTGGCCGATGTAGTGGCACTCGTCCATGCCGATGCACATGCGGATGTCGTCGGGGCGCCCCTCTTTCGCCTTGATCGGCAGCTCGGGGTCGGCGATCAGGGCACGCACCATGCCCACCATGTCCGCCGCCCCGTCCGCGAGGATGCTGTTCGCCATCGCGGGGTCCGTGATCTTGCCGGCAACGAAGACCGGCACGTCGACGACCTTTTTCACGGCCGCCGCGGCCTCCACGTTGTGCGCAGGCGGCACGTACCACGGACTGACGTAGGCGATCTCGAGGCCGTCGCCCAGCCCCGTGTAGTTGCCGCCGCTGACGCTGATAAAGGCGACGTGGGGCGACAGCGACCGGCCGATGCCGGCCAGCTCGTCGATGGTGAGACCGCCGTGCCGTCCGTCGCCGTCCAGCCCAATCCGGATGCCGATCGGGTAGTCGGGGCCGGCGAGCTTGCGGCCCGCCTCGATGATCTCCAACACGAAACGGACGCGGTTCTCCCGGCTGCCGCCGTACCGGTCCTCCCGCCGGTTGAACCGCGGCGACAGGAACTCGGTGACCAGGTAGCCATGCGCGCCGTGGATCTCGGCGGCGTCGAGGCCCGCCTCCTTCGCCCGCCGGATACCGTGGGCAAAGGTGGTCACCAGGTCGGCGATCTCCTCCTCGGTCAGCTCGTGCGGGACGACGGCGTCGAACGGCTCGGGCACCGGCGAGGGTCCGAAGGCCGGCTGGAGGCTGTCGCGGTGCATTCCCGCACCGGCGTTGTAGACCTGGCCGAAGACCTTCGCGCCTTCATCGTGGATGACCTCGGCGCGCTTCCGCAGGCCCGGGAGGCCGATCTCGTCGAAGAACTCAATGCCCTCGGGCGTCGCTGGATTGGGGAGACGCACGTCGAAGTCGCGGCCGTGCTCCTTCTTCCACCGTCCCGGCCCAAGGGGGAAATGCGTCGTGCCCGCGGAGTGGATGCCGATCAGCGCGGCACCGCCCCGGGCCCGCTCCTGCAGGTAGCGCAGATCGCGCGCCTCCGAGTGCGCCGTGCCATGCGTGGTGTTCACGATGCGGTTCCGCACCGTGAAGTTGCCGATCTGGAGCGGTTCGAAGAGCCGTGGGAAGTCGGGCATGGTCTTCCGCCGGCCACCATCATAAGTGCTGGGTCGAAGGCGCGAGGCCTGCCCGTTGGCCGACGGTGGGGTGTCTCAATACCGAGCCTAGTTTTGAACTTGTTGCGATTTCGGCTCGGTGCTATCCTCCGCTGGACTGTTGGTCTAGGAATAGCCCAAGCTGGCGCCAGGACGCGAGAACAGGAGGGAAGTCATGACGATGAAATACGCGGGTCTTGCCTTGGTTGTCGGGGTGCTTCTGGCCTTCATAGCCCCACTGTTTATCCCGGGGTACGTTTTCATTGACCAGGTGGACCAGACCGACTACGCCGCGGCGTTGGGCGCCTTCGCCGGTGCGCCGGTCCTTGCGCAATGGATGACGTTCCTCACGCTCATTTCGCTGTTGCTGATGTCCTTCGGCTTCATGTGTCTCTATCCTCTCGCGAGACGGCAGGCCGGGCTGGGAGGCAGGCTCCTCCAGTTCGGCATTATCGCGACCATTATCGAATGGTCCATCCTCATCATCGCGACGGGCATGCGGCACTTCGAACTCCACCTGCTGCAACGCGCCGAGATTGCCGCCGCCGGCTCTCAGGCGGCGGCGGATTTCGAGGCCGCGGCTTTGGCACTGCACCTCGACACCACCGGGGTCAACTTGGCATTCATAGCGCTGGCCCCCATCGCGTCCAGCCTGTTCGGCCTTGGGCTCGCCAAACGGTTCGACGCGATGAGCCCCTACAAGATTGCGTGCTACATCCTGCCGGTAAGCGGACTTGTCGGGCTGATCAACTTCCTGGTTGCAATATCCACTCCCGACGCGGGCATCGATGCCCTGCTCTTCGTCAACACCATCGTCCTCTACATCCAGGGGCTATGCCTGATCGCTATCGGCTACGGCATGTACCAGGGGCGGGAGGAGCTCGCCACCGAGGATTCCTCCGGCTAACCTCTGGCCGATTGGCTCTACCGGCCGTATTGAGGGACGATAAGGCGGGGGGGGGGCGCGTCTCGGCCCCCTCCGCCGGCATGCCTAACCTGCGCCCGTGCCTGTGAGGCTGTAAAATGTTGTCCGGGGAATCAAAGCGTCTCCCCGGCGGGCTCCGCGCGGGCTAGAGCGCCAAAATGTCGCGACACAAGGGGGTGGGTATGCTGCGAATGGGAACGGCACTGGCGGCCATCGTGGCGCTGTCGCTCGCTCTGGCTGCGTGCGGCGAAGAACCGACCCCGACACCCGCGCCCACACCGACCGCCACCGCCACGCCCGAAGCGGAGCCCACGCCCGCCGATAACGCATCCGGAGAACCCGACGCCACCCCCGACGAGCCAATAGACCTCCCGGAACACATCCGCGAAAAGACCGCGCAACTCTGGGAGGTCTACAACCATTACGACGCCGATGGACTCGCGGTCTTCTACGAGCCAAGCTACTGGGCGGAAGAAGAGAAAGAGGTCCGGTCAAACCTGCAGCCCTTCAGGAACTTTGCCCTGGAAATCAGGCCGGAGGAGACGTCTCCCCCCACGGAAATCGAGCCGGGCAAGTGGGAGATCAGGCAGACCGCACGCTGGGACGGTGGTTCCGTGAAGATGGTGTTCATCTACGAAGAGTTCGGGGGAGAGTGGCTTCTCACCTACGCGGAAACCGACTAGCCCCGAACAACGGCGCAAAGTTCGCGGTCCGGTACGCTCCACTTCCCTCACGCTACGCCCGCCTCCTGCTGCTTCAAGGAAGCCGCAGGCTGGTTGTATGCGGTGTCGGCCTGCCGCTCCTGACCCCTTGACCCCGGGCCGGGAACAAATCCGCGTTGGGCCGCGTCTCTACTAGTAGAGACACCTCCCCCACCGAGGCGCGCCCCATGAAGACCACGGCCAAGACCGCCTGCTTCTCCTTCTTAGCCATCGCGGCCATCCTTCTCCTCTCCGGCGCTTGCGAGGGCGATCCCACACTCGACAACGTGACGTGGGAAGTGCCCTCGGGCCGCGAACCCAACGCCTCGGTAAAGGGGACCGTCACCTACCGCGAACGGCTGGCCCTGACGCCGGACGCCACCCTCATCGTCGAGTTGCGGGACGTCTCCTACGCCGACGCTGCCGCCCCCCTCATCGCCCGCCAGACCATTGCCGGGCCCGGTCAGGTCCCCATCGCGTTCGACGTCCGCTACAACCGCCAGGACATCGACTCGAGGAACACCTACGCGGTGAGCGCCCGGATCGTCGAGGCCGACGGCCGCCTCGCCTTCACCAACGACACCGCCTACGACGTGATCACCCGCGGCAATCCCGACAAGGTGGACATGCTCCTCGTCCTGGTGGGCGACAACCAGGACTGGCGCACCTGGGTTGAGGTCCCCGCCCCCATCCTCTGGGCCAACCTCATCCCCAACGAGCCGGAGCTCTTCCTGCGGATCGCCTTCTACCAGTCCACGATCGAAGGCTGCGCCCGCCCCGGCAACCAGGGACTGGAGGTCATCGACGACGATATCGTTGCCCGGCTCACCCTCATGCAGCCGCCGTCCACTCCTTGGGCGATCCCCTGCCACGAGCAGGCCGTCGAGCTCGACGCCGTCGAACCCATCCTCCAGCCGCTCGAACCCGGCCGGACGTACCGGGTGATCGTCAACGAACGGTTGGTCACCACTTTCACCCTGCCCGACCCCGGCCTGCCGCACACCTTCATCGCCGAGTCGCCGATCGAGCGCGCCGAGGTGGCGGTCCTGGAAAGCGCACCTCCTCAGTACCAGCTCCGCGTCCTCTCCGCCATGCCCAAGGGCAGCACCTGCTCGCAGTTCAACGGCTACGAATTCCGCAGAAGCGAGCCGAACGCGTTGGACGTAGTCATCACCCACCACGAGGTCGCCGACGCCGCGGTGCCATGCACCGCCGACTACCCCATCGTCGAGACCAGCGTCCCGTTGGGCTCCGACTTCGAACCCGGCGTCGAATACACCGTGCGCGTCAACGATGACGTCACCACGTCATTCGTCGCCCAGTAGCCCGCGGGAGCTCCGGCTCTCCCCCTGGAGACCCTTGCGTAACTCAAGGGATGAGTAGGGAGCAGCGCCCTGCGGGCGCTCGCGCGCCTGGCGGCGCGCGCCCTCTCTCAAATCTCCCCCAGAGGGGGAGAGGCTTAAGGGGGGAGACCGCCCCGCCCTTCTTTTAGCTTGCCGGCAGGTTGTGCAAGGGTCTCGCCCGGGAGGAGCTTGAGATGAGGGGTCTTCTCCCTGGGAGGGACTGAGGGGAAGGCCCACTTCACCGACCAAGCCATTCGTCGGGTAGAATGTCCGGCAAAGGGGTCGCCCAACGCCGGAAAGGACGCGCGCCATGCTGAGATTCGTCGAGGAAATCACCCTCCTTATGCTCCACGACGACGACGGAAGGTTTGCGCGCGTTCCAAGTTGGTCCCTCAACTACGCCCTCGCCGGCGGCGTGCTCATGGACCTCGCCATGGAGAACCGCATCGATACCGACCTCGAGCACCTCATCCTGCTCGACGCCGCCCCCACCGGCGACAGCTTGCTCGACCCGACGCTGGCCGACATCGCCGCGGGTGAGAAGCAGAACGCGCGTTACTGGGTCGAGCAGACCGCGGAACGCGCCGAAGCCATCCAGGACGAGGCCCTCTCCCGCCTCATCGCCCTCGGCATCCTCGAGCGCCAGGAAGACCGCTTCCTCTGGGTCTTCCGGTCCCGGCGCTACCCGATGATCGACGGGCAGGCCGAGCGCGAGGTGAAGCTCCGCATCATGGGTGTGCTCTTCAGCGACGAGATCCCCGACCCCCGCGACGTCGTGATCATCTGCCTCGCAGACGCCTGCGGCATCTTCAAGGAGATCCTGTCCCGGCGCGAGCTTGAGCAGGCCACCGCCCGCATCGAGCAGGTGCGCAAGCTCGACCTCATCGGCCAGGCCATGTCCCAGGCCATCCGCGACATCGAAGTCTCCGTCGCCGCCTCGGTGCAGGGGCACTACCTCTATTAGCGCGTCGCCGGTTCGGCGCGTAGATACATCTGAGGAACCCTCTGCCCACACCTACCATCGCGGGAGTCGGCCTATCCTGTTTGCTGGCGTTGATCGCGCTGACGGCATGCGGCGACGGGCCGGGGGCGCCCACGCCGGGGCCGACCGCGACGCTCCCGCCCACGCGCGGCCCCACCGACACGCCGGCGCCCGCGCCGACCAAGACACCGGCGCCCACGGCAACGCCCACACCAGCCCCCACCAATACCCCTACGCCTGAGCTCCCGTCGCCGGGCGAAGTGCTGGACGCGGCCGCCAAGGCTATGGCGGACATCAAGTCCGGCCACCTGGAAATCGACATCACGCTCGAGGAGCAGGCGGGCGTCACGGACCAGGACATCCGTCAACGCATTGCGGGAGACTTCCAAGCCCCCGACAGCAGCCACTTCACCATATCGGTCATCTCGCCCGACGCCACCATCAAGTTCGAAGTGATCACCACCGGCGGCAGGTCGTACCTGAAGAATCCGCTGACCGGTGAATGGGAGACCACGTTCTACGGGCAGGCCCCCTCGTATCAGGAGTTGCTCGACGCCGGCGTGTTCGGCGCCGGCTTCGGCCCGGAGCTGATTGAAGGCTTCACCCTGGCCGGCAAGGAGCTGCGGGGCGGCGGGCGCGTCTACTACCTGTCGGGGCCCGTCTCCGGCGAGACGCTCGCCCACATGCTCGACGACCCTGAGACGCGGGAAGGCACGGGCGAAGTCGAGTACTGGATCGGCGTCGACGACTTCCTCGTACGAAAGACCGTCATCCGGTTCGCTCTGCCCGCGAACGATAACCCCCTCGAGGCGGACACCTTCACCGCGTGGATCGCCATCACGCTCTCCGACTTCGGCAAACCGGTGGACATTCAGCCGCCCGACGTTCCGAGCCCTCTCTCGCCCGAAGTCGACGACCATGACGTCGCGGACCCGACGCTGATAGCCATCGGGGAGCCCGTCGCGGGGGTCATCGACGGCCCGCTCGACGACGACTGGTTTCGTTTCCAGGCGGAGGAAGGCCGGCGCTACCACATCGGGGTCGAACTGGGAACCCTCACCGCCGCCTCTGTAGTGCTTTGGGACTTCGACGGCAACGACATAGGCTGGAGCGAAGACGCCGGAGAGCCCCAGATCCTGTGGACGGCGCCGTTCTCCGAAGAGCACTACGTCTCCGTCGAGAACCTCGAGGGCGGGGCCGGCAGCTACACTCTCATGATCACACCGGCGTCCAACGACGACGCGTGACCGAGAGGCCGGCTCCGCCGTTGACCGGTGCGCCGGGACGGTCTACGCTCCGCACCACGCAGTAGCCGCGGGGAGGAGGACGCAATGGAAGCACTCAAGAAGCCGGTGGGCGCCTATCTGATCGGCCTTGCCGTCGTGGTGGCGGTCTGGTTCATCGTCAACACGATCGTCGCCGAGTCTTCCGACTTCGACGTGCTCGACGTGTGGTACGTGGTCGACGTCCTGATGCTCATCGGTCTGGTCCTCGGTCTCGCGTACAACTTCGTGAACAAGCGCGAGCACGAGGGGGGCGACGGACCCGTCACGCGGCGGTATCTGGAGGCCAACGTCCTCTTCTACCTGACGGCGGCCCTCACCATCCTCTTCCTCCACAACTGGATTGCGCTCCTGGCCCAAGGGTCCGACAGCCTCGACGGCAACCATCAGGCGTGGGTTATCTGGGCGGTCGTGGACGTGCTGCTGCCGATCACGTTGGGAGTCACCGGCTGCCGGCTCTGGTGCCAGGACTCCCAGTCCTGATGCGAACCGGCGCTGACCGGCGCACCCCTTAGGCCTGGAGGAGGACGGCGATGCCCGACGACGACATGGCGGCGCGGCTAGCCCGCCTCGACGCCTACCAGCAGATCAGGCAGCTGCCCCACCGCTACGCCCTCGCCCTCGATACGCGCAACATCGACGACCTCGTCGCCCTCTTCATCGAGGACGTCCAGGTGGGCCGCGACCAGTGGGGCCGCGGCCCGCTGCGCGAGTGGTTCGTCCGCGCCTTCGCCAAGTTCAAGGCCAGCATCCACTTCGTCGGCAACCACATCATCGACCTCGACGACGAAGACCACGCCCACGGCGTCGTCTACTGCCGCGACGAGATTGAGCGCCCCGGCGAGTGGATGGTCGGCATGATCCAGTACTGGGACACCTACGAGCGCCGCGACGGCCTCTGGTACTTCAAGCGCCGCCGCCTCATGCGCTGGTACGGCGTCGACGCCCTCACCCGCCCCACCGCCGGCGTCAGCATCGACCGCGGCAGCGTCAGGCAGGGTCTCCTCCCCGACGCCTGGCCAAGCTGGCAGCGCTACTGGGACGAAGTCGCCGCCATGGGCGAGTAGTCGCGGCGGGGTAGGGGCGAGACCCTATGGGGCAAGCCAGCGGGAATCCGCGCCCTACGCCTACACCTCATCCGCCCAGGAATCGCAGGTGAAGCCATCGCTGTTGGCCTCATAAACGTCGACCATCTGGAGGAAGGCCACACGCTGGAGCTCGGAAATATCCGGTGTGGTGCCAATCAACTCGCGGACCTCCGAAGCGCTGCCATCTCCGCAAACGAGCTGATCCATCAGTGCCTGAAGGACTCCCTTGACAGCGTCTAGGTTCGTTTGCTCTAGCTCCACGCCGATGCCCTGGCTCAACTCCTCAAGGTAATAGCTGGGGCGACGAAGGCTGTCCCTAACATAGAAGTCCCAATAGCCGTAGTCAACGTCCCAAAGAGGCCAGCATGAGCGAGTACAGGATAGGTCCTCCAAGGTGTTCACAAAGCGAACGAGTTGTTGACGATCTGCATCCCTTAGCCTTGTGCGTAGCGGCTCAGGGATGGTTGTTCTCTCAACAGATGGCTCGTATAAGCCCTGAGCCTGCCAAAAGATAGGGTGGAAGAAGCCCTGAACTGCCCAAAGATATTGGTCCTGCGGCGGGAGGCCGAAGAACCAAGGTATCTCTTCGGCCCAAGAGGACTCCTCGTCCTCCGAAAGGAAACCTACGAAGTAGTCCTGCAGCGGTGGAGGAATCAGGGATAGTTTGCCCGCCACGAGAGGAACAATTGTTGCCTCGGCCCCATGGAACAAGTACGGCCAGAGCTCATCATACTTGCCCTGGGCGAGGAGGTCCCACGCATCGCCCTTTCCGGAACTGGTATAGCCCCCGGACAGCGTCGTGAGGTAGTTGTAGTACGCACGCCACTCCTCCCAAGGGTTCTCGCCACCAGACTCTTCGTATTCTCGAAAATCGAGCATGAATCGCGCAACATCTCGCCGAAACGTGTACACGTTCATCACGTCACACGGCTCCGGCCAACCATCCCAATTGTCCCAGAACCCGTGGGTCAACTCATGCATAAGGCTGGCCAACGAGGAGACAAAGTGGTTGTATTTGATACCGTAACCCGCATGGTACCAAGACAGGTTGTTGCCTTCTTTGTGGGTTTGGATGTTGACGTCCGACAACATCCAAACCCGAGCGCGGTCGGTCACTTCGTAAATGTCAGCGAGGGCCTCTAGCCGACCTAGGATCCAAGGGTCGTCGGTGCCCGTTCGGCCTTGGGTAAACACGACTTCCGGGGCCTGGGGCATCTGGGAGTTGAGCCAGACGACCGGCTCCGTCTCGACGCCATCGAGATTCCTGGCGACGACCTCGAAGCCGTACGCTTCGCCGGACTGCAGACCTTCGAATGTTCTGCACCGAGAGGTGTCCCAGTCCGTGGTAGCCACCGTATCGCCACCGCGGGAGAGCGTGACCCGATACGTGGTCTCTTGCGGGTTCGCCTCGTCCACCAGCGCCAGTGTCAAGCCCTGTTCGTTCACATGCATTGGCCCGGCTACCACGGGGCGGTGCGCTAGCGTCACGGTGGATGCGCTCGCTGTCTCTATCCGGTCCTTGAACCAGATGGACAGCTGATACTCGTAGCGCCCGTTCGGACTGAGTCCGTCCTCGATGAATGAACGCTGCCCCAATGGCGGTGTCGCTATGACCTCGCCATCTCTGAAGAGGGCTTGGTGTAATGGTCCGTCTAAGTCGTGCGACCAGGCCACCTCTATCTCGGTAGAGGATCGAGTGGTCACCTCGAACACCAAGGGGGATACCGGTGTCGGTGTGTTGGTGGGCACCGGCGTCGGTGTGTTGGTGGGTGCCGGCGTCGGCGTGTTGGTCGGTACCGGCGTCGGTGTGTTGGTGGGTGCCGGCGTCGGCGTGTTGGTCGGTACCGGTGTCGGTGTGTTGGTTGGTGCCGGCGTCGGTGTGTCGGTTGGTGCCGGCGTCGGTGTGTCGGTTGGTGCCGGCGTCGGCGTGTCGGTTGGTGCCGGCGTCGGCGTGTCGGTCGGTGCCGGCGTCGGCGTGTCGGTCGGTGCCGGCGTCGGCGTGTCGGTCGGTGCCGGCGTCGGCGTGTCGGTCGGTGCCGGCGTCGGCGTGTCGGTCGGTGCCGGCGTCGGCGTGTCGGTCGGTGCCGGCGTCGGCGTGTCGGTCGGTGCCGGCGTCGGCGTGTCGGTCGGTTGCGGTGAAGCCGAAGGGGGAAGCACGTCGCCAGGATCCTCGCAAGCCGCAGCAAGAAGAACTACAGCCGCTACAACACTGGCTAAGGCCACCCGTGTCCTGCGGCTTGAATGAAGCGTGTTCAGGTTGCGGGTCACTTTGTATCCACAGCTCGGTGAATGCCGGTGCCCCGGTCCGTACTGTCGGCTACACCGTCACCGTCCCTGCCCGCCGTTCGTTGACAGTGCCTCGAAGCGGCGCCTAGAATTGGCGCTCCCGCGGGCGTAACTCAGTGGCAGAGTGTTTGCTTCCCAAGCAAAAGGTCGTGGGTTCGAATCCCATCGCCCGCTCCACCTTCGCCTCTAGACGGCCGCCGGCTTCTTCTCCCGCTTCTTCAGCTCGGGGATCACGTACTTGCCCATGAGCTCGATGCTTTTGAGGATGTCCGGGTGCTTGATGCCGCCGAACTGCATGAGGCAGATCAGGTTGTCGACGTCGATCTCCTCGTAGCTCTCGAGCTTGCGCAGGATCGTGTCGGGGTCGCCGACCACGACCATGTTCTGGCGGTCGTACTCGCCGACGTCGAACTCGCCGCGCACCTGCCGCTCCATGTCCTCCAGCCGCGCTTGGACGCCGCCGATCGCCGTCACGTCCCCCGACGCCTCGGCCTGGGCCTTCATGATCGGCGCTTCCCACTTCAGGGTTACCTCGGCGAGATGCTGGTACCACCAGTGGCAGGCCTTCATGCCGCCGTTCTCGATGGCCTTGGCGTTGGTCTCGGCGCAGTGGACGAGGGTGTAGGCGGCGAGGCGGTTGTTGACGAACTTTCCGATGGGCTTGGCCCGTTTAATGGCGGAACGGTAGGTCGCGATGCGCTCCCCAAGCTTCTCCAGCGGCACCAGGATCGACAGGCTGAGCACCCCCAGGCCGTTCTCGCCCGCCTTGGGGTAGCTGTCGTCGCTCGACGCCGCCACCCACAGCGCCGGATGGGGCTCCTGCACCGGCTTGGGAAGCACGGCGCGTTCACGGACTTTCCAGTACTTGCCCTCGTGCGAGAAGGTGTCCTGCGTCCAGATCTCGGGGAGCATCCGAATCGCCTCTTCCCACATCTCCCGTGACTCCGCGAAGGGCACGTCGAAGCCGTCCTGCTCGTACGGCGTGGAGCGCCCGGTGGCCAGCTCGACGCGCCCGTTCGACAGGATGTCGAGGACGGCGGCGCGCTCGGCGACCCGCACCGGGTGGTTGAACGGCTTGGGCAGCAGCACGACGCCGTGGCCCATGCGGATGTTCTTCGTCCGCATCGCCGCCGCGCCGAGGAAGACCTCCGGCCCCGAGCAGTGGGAGCGCTCCACCCGGAAGTGGTGCTCGACCATCCACACGATGTTGAAGCCGGCCTCGTCGGCCCGCTCTATCTGCTCCAGGGCCTCCCAGTAGGCCTGCTGCTCAGCCTTGCGCTGGCCCTCCGGCCAGGGCTTCTCCACCTCGATCTCGTACAGCAGGTCGAGTTTCATACGTCGCGCTCCTTCTCCAATATTTCGTCGTTATGCTTCGGCGAACGCCTTGATCACCTTGCCGCCCCATTCGTCGCCGCCGACGGGGCGCCGCAGCCGGAGCGCGAGGCGCCACCGGCCGTCCTTCCGTTCAAATTCGAAGTGATTGTAGCCGCACGTCCAGGGATAGTACCCCTCGTCGCCCCGCACGAAGACGATGGAGTAGGCCTCGGCCCACGCCGAGTCGCCATCGACGCGGATGAAGTGGTTCACCACCGTGTGCTGCGAGCGGTTCTCGATGGTCTTGTGCCCCTCAGGATTGGTGATGATGTCGCGGAACAGTGCGTCGGACCCCGCCGCCTTGTCGTCGGGGCCCAGGTCGTAGACCCCGTCCTCCGTCCACACGTCGACCCAGTCCTTCGAGTGCCCCAGGTCGGCGGTGAAACCGTAGCGGGCGAGGACGTCCCGGATCGCCTCCTTGTCCTCCAGCTCCTGAACGCGCCGCTCCAGCGCTTCGATCCTGCTCATTTCCTCGCTCATCGCCCCACCTCCGGTCCGCCGGCTCCGACCGGCGCAGCGGCCCGAACCGTACCTTATCGCCGTCCCAATGACTACCCGCCCCACGGTAGGCCTCTTTCCCTCTGGAGACCTTGCATCCCGCGAGGCCGTTCGGGGGATAAGAACGGGCGAGTCGCGACTCGCCCCTACAGGGGAGGGAGCGTCAGCGGGAGGGTGGTGGATTCTGTGGACGTTGGCGCAGCCCGCTCCACCTCCCGCCCTCTCTCAGTCTCCCCCAGCGGGGGAGAGGAAAGAACCACCCCACTCCACCCGCCGACCCTATCGAGGCGTGCGGGGGTAGTCCACCACCTCGAGCGGCTCCAGCGAGTCCGGCTCGATCTCCTGGAACGAGTGCAGCGCGCCGACGGTGAGGAAGTCGACGTGGCGGCCCTTGGGGAACGACGCGCGGGCGTGCGCCTTGAGGTCGGCGATCGACGCGTCGACGTCGTCGCTCTCGATCTCGTAGAGCGCCAGGTACTGCGACGGCCCCACCCCCGGGTTGAGGTTGAAGAACCGCCGCGCGCTCACCACGCCCTGCGCCTTCAGCAAGTCGGGCAGGTGCGTGTGCGTATACCAGCGGTTGAATTCCTCATCGCGCCCCCGCTCGACGCAGTTGGTGTAGGCGAGAAAGATCCCCTTCGGCATGCTCTCCTCCTGTCGGCTCGCCCGCGGCTCGCGGGCCGCTCCAATCCTAGTGCACACGCACCCGATTGACGAACGCCTGTCCGCCGCCTATCGTCAGCCGCGCCCGCCGGGTGCGGGCCAAGGAGCGCCGCCATGGACGCCGTCATCGTCTCCGCCGACGACCACCTCGACATGCACACCCTCCCGCCCGACCTCTGGACGGAGCGCCTGCCCGCCCGCTACCGCGAGCACGCCCCGCGCGTCGTAGAGGTCAACGGCGGCAAGCAGTGGCAGATCGACGGCGCGGCGCTCGGCCCCAGCGGCAGCCTCGGCTGGCTCGACGGCAAGGCCGCGGGCCCCGACGACGACGGACGCCGCCCCTCGACGCCGTCCCTGCGCCTTGAGGACATGGACCTCGACGGCGTCCACACCCACGTCATGTACGGGCCCCTGCGCTGGCCCATCCCCGACCCCGAGCTCAAGTTCGCCGTCCTCGCCGCCTACAACGACTGGGCCGCCGAGTTCAACGCGGCGTCGCCGGAGCGCCTCTGCGCCCTCGGCTACCTCCCCTCGCACGACGGTGAAGCCGCCGCGAACGAGCTCCGCCGCCTCGCCTCCATGGGCATGCGCGGCGCACTCCTCAATTTCTTCGACTGGGTGCGCACCGACCCCTTCGACCACGCCTACGTCCAGAGCTGGGCGCCGCTCTGGCGGGCCGCCGACGAGACCGGCCTCCCCGTCAGCGTCCACCTTGGCGGCGGCACCGAGCGCCTGCGCGTCGAGCTCGGCTCGTGGGTCACCTCGGCCTACACCTCGATCTGCCAGATGCAGATGGACGAGGCCCTCACCATCATGGTCTTCAGCGGCGCGTTGGCCGAGAATCCCGGCTTCAACCTCGTCCTCGGCGAGTCCGGCATCGGCTGGCTCCCCTACGTCGTCCAGCGCATGGACCAGGTGCAGGAGAAACACGGCTTCCGGGTCAACGACTTCAAGCTACAAGAGAAGCCCAGCGACCTCTTCCGCCGGCAGGTCTACGCCACCTTCGAGGACGATTGGGTCGGCGTGAAGATGCTCGACGACATCGGCGCGGGCAACGTCATGTGGGCCAGCGACTACCCCCACGGCGACGGTGTCTTTCCTCACTCCCGCGAGGCTGTGAAGGAGTTGGAGGCCATCGTCGGGCCGGAGATTGCCCGCAAGGTCACGCGCGACAACGCCGCGCGGCTCTACAAGATCGACGTGCCCGGCGTCTAGCCGCGCCGCAGCGTCCGGCCGGCCCGCGCGCCGGTGTACTCGCCGTGGTCGAGCGTGACCTCGCCGTTCACGATGGTGTAGGCGATTCCCGTGCCGCGCTGCACCAGACGCCGGCCGCCAGCGGGCAGATCGTCGGCGAACTCGGGGTCGCCGGCGGCGATCGTGTCGGGGTCGAAGACCACGACGTCCCCCGCCATCCCCGGCGCGAGCACACCGCGGTCGGTCACCCCGAACTGTCCGGCGGGCACCGAGGTCATGCGCTGCACGGCCTCCTGGAGGCTCAGCGCTCCCCGCTCGCGCACCCAGTAGCCGAGCAGGTGGCTGGGGAAGCCGGTGTTGTTCTCCGTGATGACGTGCGCCCCGGCGTCCGACTGCTCGGGGATCATGTCCGGCGCGCGCAGGATTTCCATCTGCGCCGCCTCGTCCGGGTTGCGGTTCCCCGTCTGGCAGAACTGCGTGTCGAGGTCCTCGCTGACCGAGACGTCGAAAAGCGCCTCGGTCGGATGGACGCCCAGCGCGTCCCCAATCGCCTGCAGGCTCATTCCCTCGTACCGCTTCCAACGGTCCGTCTGCGCCTTGACCAGCGTTACCAGGTCCCACTTGATCGGGTTTTGCAGGAAGAAGGTGTCGGTGACGTTCTCCGTGTCCTCGCGCAGCCGCGCCCGGTAGTCTGGGTCGCCGAGCAGGCGCATCTTCTCCTCGAACGTTTCCATCGACAGCTTTAGCCATAGCGGAAAGCGGTCGAAGAAGTCCGTGTAGCGCAGGTTGAACTCGCGCCG
Source organism: Dehalococcoidia bacterium (assembly GCA_965207995.1). Taxonomy (GTDB): domain Bacteria; phylum Chloroflexota; class Dehalococcoidia; order SHYB01; family SHYB01; genus DAOUKH01. The sequence goes on from OZ242299.1 coordinate 1,405,047, forward strand.
GTTCGGCACGACGTTACCGAGCCCGATGATCTTGCCGCCTTCGGCGCGCATCGACGCCATCCAGTCCAGCACCTCTCGCCAGCCTTCCACGTTGGTCGTCGTCTGCGCCACCGAGTTGATGATGACCGGCCGCCCGCTCACCCGCATCAGCTTGGCGAGCCGCTCCCGCCCCTCATCGGTGTACTTGTTGAAATCCGCCCCCACCGCGAGCTGCACGATGCCTTGATTCATCTCCCCGAGCGTCGCGGCAAGCGCGTAGACCTCGGAGAGGTCGGCCACCCGGCTCGGGACGGGGTTTCCGTCGCCGTCCCAGTGCGTCGCCACCCGGGCCGTCGAGAAGCCCAGTGCGCCGGCCTCGACCGACTCCCGAAGCTGCTGCTTCATCCGTGCGACCTCGTCGTCCGTCGCGGCGCGCTGCGCGCACTCCGGCCCCATCGCGTTCCGCCGCAGCGTCGAGTGTCCCACGAACGTCGCCGCGTTCAGCCCGAGCCGAGGCTCCAGCGCCCGGAGAAAGGCGGCGTAGTCGCCCCACTCCCAGGGCAGCGTCGTCGACACTACCTTTTCGTCCATCGCCTCGACGTGCGCCAGCATGCGGATCAGATAGTCCTGGTCCTCCTCCTTGCACGGCGCGAGCGTGATCCCGCAGTTGCCCATGATCACGCTGGTGACCCCGTGCCACGACGACGACGTGGCGATGGGGTCCCACAGGAACTGCGCGTCGTAGTGGGTATGCACGTCCCAGAAGCCGGGGGCCACGGCCAGGCCGTCGGCGTCGATGACCTTGGACGCGCTCCCATTTGCGTCGCCGGCCTCTACGATCCGCCCATTGCGGACCGCCACGTCGCCGTGGCGCGGCTCCGCGCCTGTCCCGTCGACGATCAGGCCGTTCTTGATCAGTAGATCGTTCGCCATGACATCCTCCCCGCAGCGCCTATGGAAAGAGGCCGCTATTGTAGCGAACTTGAGGAAGCGGGGGCGGTTGACTTGCCCCTCGGCGCGACCTAGATTCAGCGGGCCTCCATTCCTTTCCGCAGGAGCCCCACATGGCGGCCACCGACATCGCGAAGCTCTTCGACCTCTCCGGACAGGTCGCCTGTCTCACCGGCGGCGCAAGCGGCATGGGCCGCAGCACCGGCATCGTCCTCGCCCAGGCCGGCGCCACCGTCGTCCTCGCCGACATCAACGAGGCGGGCCTCGAAGAGACCGCCCGCTTCATCGAGGACACCGGCGGCAAGGCCTCCACGATGCGCTGCGACGTCACCAACGAGGCCGAGGTCGAGGCCCTGGTGGCCAAGGCCGTCAACGACCACGGTCGCATCGACATCATGGGCAACATCGCCGGTATCCCCCAGCAGAGCATGATCGTCGACACCACCGAGCAGATGATGGACGACCTCTTCGCCATCAACCTCAAGGGCGTCTTCTTCGGCGTCAAGCACGCCATGAAGGCGATGATCCCTCAGAAATCGGGCAACATCGTCAACGTCTCCTCGGGCATCATCGACAGCCCCGGCACCGAGACCTGGTCCCTCTACGGCATGTCGAAGGCGGCCGTCGCCATGCTCAGCAAGACCGCGGCCAAGGAGGCCGCCCCTCACGGGATACGCGTCAACACGATCGCCCCCGGCATGGTGATCACCGGCTTCACCGAGCGTCACTGGCTCGACGCCGAGGGCAACGAGGTCCCCGGCCGCAGGGATGCCTTCATCCAGGCCACCGAGGAGCGCAGCCCCCTCGGTCTGGCCGGCCACCCCGACCACATCGCCCACGCCATCCTCTACCTCGTCGCCCAGACCGGCGAGTTCGTCACCGGCCAGATCATCCACCCCAACGGCGGCGTCTCCATGCCCTGGTAGCCCCGACCCTCCCCCTCCGGGGGATGGTGAGCGCTCCCGGCAACGCAGACGGCAGCTCAGACCTGGCAGTACCGCCGCGGCGTGGCCGCCTCGTACCGGTAGGCCTTCCCGTTGCGCCGGTTCCTTGAATCCCAGGCGGCCTTCGCCCTGAACCGCAGCCCTCGGTGCACCTCAAGAGTTGCTGGAGCAAGTACGAGACCTTGGTGTTCCGCTTGGAGGCAGATCTCTGCACTTCAGCAAAGCCCGGCGTTTAGTCAAGGCTGATAACCAGGTCCTCATGCTTTGGCGTGGTGTTCTTCCGTTTCCATATCAGAATGAAGGACACGATGGGCCGCGCCAGCAGCGCTGCCAGTATCAGCCATGGCAGCGGTATCAGCCATGAGAGCGAGAACCCCGGCGATTCTACGAGGGCACTGGTCGTGTCCCACGGGGGCGTGAATCCAGAGCCCGACGGGGGTGCGGGGCTCGGTGTCGGCGTGGAGTCCGGCGGCGGGGTAGAGCCCGGCGGTGGCGTGGGGCTCGGCGTCGGCGTGGAGTCCGGTGTCGGGGTAGGGCCTGACGGCGGAGTGGGGATCGGTGTCGGTGTGGAGTCCGGCACCGGCGTAGAGCCCGGCGATGGCGTGGGGCTCGGTGTCGGCGTGGGGCCCGGCGTCGGGGTGGGGCCTGACGGCGGAGTGGGGCTCGGTGTTGGCGTCGCCTCCGACGGCGGTGCGTGCGGCGCGGGTGCGTGCGGCACCGGCGGCGTCGGTGCGGGCGGCGCCAGCGGCTCGGGCGTGGGCGTACGCGGCGGCTCAGGCGTGGGCGTACGCGGCGGCTCGGGCGTGGACGTACGCGGCGGCTCGGGCGTGGACGTCGGCGTCGGCTCCGGTGTGGGCGTCCCCGGCGGCTCCGGTGTGGGCGTCCCCGGCGGCTCCGGTGTGGGCGTTCCCGGCGGCGCGGGTGTGGGCGTCGTCGGTGGCGGTGTGGGCGTCGGGGCCGGCGGAGGCGGCGGTGGCGGCCCCCGCGGAGGCGGCGGTGGCGGGTCCCCACTTGTGTCGTCGTCGGCGATCGTCGTGGTGATGGAGCTCGTGCCCAGCGTGGGCGTGGGCCCGCCGCCGCCGGAGGGGCTAGAGATGCTCACGGTGAAGTTCTCGCCCGTCCCTTCGTCGACGGGGTCCTCGGTGGTGCTCACGGTGAAGGTCTGGGGGCCCGCCGCCGTCCCGGTGAAGGTGAGGGCGCCCGACGTGGGCGTGTAGTCCGACCCTGCCGTGGCTGTGCCGTCGGCGGTGGTGTAGGAGACGGTCAGGTCTTCAGTCGGCGTGACGCCCGACGGCAACAGCGACACCGTGTAGGCCGTCGTCGTGTCGCCCTCATTGACCGACGAGGGGCCGCTGATGGAGACGGTAATGGGGTCGCTCGCGGCTATTGTCGCCGTGGCGCTCCCCGCAGACGTGTCTACCGACAGCTGCGACGACAGCGTCGACGTGATCGTCCCCAAGGTCACCGTGAAGCTCTCGGCCGGCTCGGACAGCACATCGTCGGTTGCGGTGATGGAGATGGTCTGGGTGGCCCCGGCGGCCGAGTTGGCGGTGAAGGTCACGGTGCCCGAGGTGGCCGACAGGTCCGCGGCGACGGCGGCGTCGGTCCCTAGAGGCGCGCTCCACGCCACCTGCACCTCCGCAGCTACCTGCTTGGACAGCGTAACGGTGAAGACCGCCTCAGCGCCCTCCGAGACGCTCGACGCGGGGCCGGATATGCTCAATGCCGCCCCGTCCAGCTGCTGATTTTGCGCGTGGTCCGTCAGCGTGATTTCGGCCGAGCTGACCGTCAGGCTTACGGTGGTGGTGCCGGAGACGGTGATGGTCTCGCTTCCTTCCACGGTGTCGTCGTTGGTCGGGTCGATGGTCAGCGTCCCCGTCCCGTTTGAGGCGTTCGCCGGGATGGTGACGCTAGCAAGGGTCGTGGTCACCGTGTAGTCGGTGTCCTTGGTGGCGGTGCCGCCGAGGGCGCTGATGGTCACGACCGTCGCGCCGGGCAGGGTGGCGCCGTTTAGGGTCGCGGTCACCGTCACCGACGTCGCATCGTCGTCCTCCCTTAGGCTGTTGGGGTTGACGCTCAAGGAAATGTCGGAGGCGTCGTCGTCGTCCTCGATCGTCGTCGTCACCGAGGAACTCGTGTCCACGGTGGGGGCCGGCCCGCCGCTGCCGGACGGGCTCGAGATCGTCACCGTGAAGCTCTCACCGGCGCCCTCGTCGATCGTGTCCTGCGTCGTCTGCACCGTGAAGGTCTGCGGCCCCGCCGCCGCGTTGGTGAAGGTCAGGGTGCCCGCCTTCGCCGTGTAGTCGCTGCCGGCGGTGGCCGTCCCGTTGGACGTGGCGTAGGAGACGGTGAGGGCAGATGTGGGCGTGACGCCGGAGGGCGACAGGGAGACGGTGTAGTTCGTGGTGGCGTCGCCCTCGTCCACCGTCGACGGGCCGGAGATGTTGATGGTGATCGGGTCGCTCTGGGCGATCGTCGCCTGGGCGCTGGAGGCCCCGTTCTTCAGGGAGACCTGGGAGGAGAGCGTGGAGGTGATGGCGCCTAAGGTCACCGTGAAGCCCTCCGCCGTCTCCGACAGCGCGTCGTCGGTGGCCCTGATGGTGATCGTCTGCGTCGCCCCCGCCGCGCTGTTGGCGGCAAAGGTCACCGTGCCCGAGGTCGTCCCCAGGTCTGCGGCTTCTGCCGTGTCCGCGGCGAGCGGGGCGCTCCACGCCACCGTGACGTCTTTGGCGACCGACTTGGAGAGGGTGACGGTGAAGGTCGCGTCGGATCCCTCGGCCACGTTCGCCGTCGGGCCCGTGATGCTGAGCTCCGCGCTGTCCTTGTCCCCTGGCGCCGTGGTCGACTTGTCGTCGTCGGTGAGGGTCACGGTGGCGGCGGTGACGCCGAGGCCGGACACGGTGGTCGTCCCCGGAATGCTGATGGTCTCGTCGCCCTCGACCACCTGGTCGTCCGTCGGCGTGATGGTGATCGTCCCCGTGCCCGTGGAGGAGTTGGCGCCTATGGTGATGCCGGCCAGGGAGGTGGCCGTGTAGTCGGTGTCCTTGGTCGCGGTCCCGGCGATGCCGATGGTAACGACGGTGTCCGACGGCAAGGTGCTGCCGTTCAGGGTGGCCGTCACGGTGACGGACGTTGCGGAGTCGTCCTCGCCCAGGCTGGACGGGCTGGCACTCAGCGTGATGCCCGTCGGCGCGTCGTCGTCGTCCGTGATCGTCGTCGTCTTCGAGGAGCTCGTGCCCAGGGTGGGCGCCGGTCCGCCGCCGCCGGAGGGGCTGGAGATGGTGACGGTGAAGGTCTCCCCGGACTCGTCAATCGTGTCCTGCGTCGTCTGCACCGTGAAGGTCTGCGCGCCCGCCGCCGCATTGGTGAAGGTCAGGGTGCCCGCCTTCGCCGTGTAGTCGCTGCCAGCGGTGGCCGTTCCGTTGGACGTGGCGTAGGAGACGGTGAGGTCGGATGTCGGAGTGACGCCGGAGGGGGACAGGGAGACGGTGTAGTTCCTCGTCGCGTCACCCTCGTCCACCGTGGAGGGGCCGCTGATGGAGACGGTGATCGGATCGCTCTCGGAAATGGTCGCTGTGGCGGCGCTCGCCCCGTTCTTCAGGGAGACCTGGGAGGAGAGCGTGGAGGTGATGGCGCCTAAGGTCACCGTGAAGCCCTCCGCCGTCTCCGACAGCGCGTCGTCGGTGGCCCTGATGGTGATCGTCTGCGTCGCCCCCGCCGCGCTGTTGGCGGCAAAGGTCACCGTGCCCGAGGTCGTCCCCAGGTCTGCGGCTTCTGCCGTGTCCGCGGCGAGCGGGGCGCTCCACGCCACCGTGACGGACTTGGCCACCGACTTGGACAGGGTGACGGTGAACGTCGCATCGCTCCCTTCCGCCACGTTCGCCGTCGGACCCGTGATGCTGAGCTCCGCGCTGTCCTTGTCCCCCGGCGCCGTGGTCGACTTGTCGTCGTCGGTGAGGGTCACGGTGGCGGCGGTGACGCCGAGGCCGGACACGGTGGTCGTCCCCGGAATGCTGATAGTTTCGTCGCCCTCGACCACCTGGTCGTCCGTCGGCGTGATGGTGATCGTCCCCGTGCCCGTGGAGGAGTTGGCGCCTATGGTGATGCCGGCCAGGGAGGTGGCGGTGTAGTCGGTGTCCTTGGTCGCGGTCCCGGCGAGCGTGCCGATGGTAACGACGGTGTCCGAAGGCAAGGTGCTGCCGTTCAGGGTGGCCGTCACGGTGATGGACGTTGCGGAGTCGTCCTCGCCGAGGCTGGACGGGCTGGCGGTCAGCGTGATGCCGGTCGGCGCGGCGTCGTCGTCCGTGATCGTCGTCGTCACCGAGGAGCTCGTGGCCAGCGTGGGCGCCGGCCCGCCGCCGCCGGAGGGGCTGGAGAGGGTGACGGTGAAGGTCTCCCCGGACTCGTCGATCGTGTCCTCCGTCGTCTGCACCGTGAAGGTCTGCGCGCCCGGGGCCGCGTTGGTGAAGGTCAGCGTCCCCGACTTGGCCGTGTAGTCGCTGCCGGCGGTGGCCGTCCCGTTGGACGTGGCGTAGGAGACGGTGAGGTCGGATGTCGGCGTGACGCCGGAGGGCGACAGGGAGACGGTGTAGTTCGTGGTGGCGTCCCCCTCGTCCACCGTCGAGGGGCCGCTGATCGTGACGGTGATCGGGTCGCTCTCTGCGATCGTCGCGGTGGCGCTGGCGGCCGTGGTCTTGACGTAAACACCGTCGGCTCCGTCGCCGCTAACGGCGCCCAGCACGGCGTCGAAGGTCTCCGCCGACTCCGACAAGGTGTCCTGAGTTGTGGCGATGGTGAAGGTTTGCGTGGCCCCAGCCCCGGAGTTGGCCGGGAAGGTCACCGTGCCGGAACTGTCCGTGTAGTCTGAGGTCTGAGCAGTTCTTGGGGCATCGCTCCATGCGACCGTCACCTCCTCCGCCACGTTCCTGGACAGGGTGACGGTGAAGGAGGCGTTGGCGCCCTCTTGTACGTCCGCCGCCGGCCCGGCGATGCTCAAATACGTCGCCTCGTCGTCATTGATGACGATGACTGTAGAGGTGATTCTCAGTTCTCCGGATCTGCCGCCGACTATGATGGTTTCGTCGCCCTCGGTGAGGTTGTCGTCTGTAAGGGTGAGTGTCAGGGTGTCGGAGCCGCTGGGCTGTCTTGCCGGGATGGTCACGCTGGCCTGCGACGGGGCGGTGTAGTCTGAATCGTCCGCGGTGCCTGCCAGGGTGAGTTCAATTTCGACGTCCTCTGACCGCATCATTCCGGAGTAATAGGTGGCTGTTACCGTGAAGGTAGTGACCCCTGCGCCTTCGTCTACGCTGTCCGGAGCGACGCTTAGCCAGATGTCCGTGGCCCCTATCGAACCGGGCCGGCCGTCATTGGGAGGGTCGCTGGTGGCATCGTCGTCCGCGATAGTCGTGGTGACCGACGACGTGCCCAGCGTGGGCGCCCGACCGCCGCCGCCTGAAGGGCTGGAGATAGTGACGGTGAAGGTTTCTACGCGTTCAGCCCGGATATTCTCCGTCGTCTGCACCGTGAAGGTCTGCGACCCCGCCGCCGCTTGCGTGAACGTGAGCGTGCCGGACTTGGCGGTGTAGTCAGACCCCGCCGTCGCTGTGCCATCCGCCGTGGCGTAGTTCACCGTCAGATCTGCCGTGGGCGTGACGCCCGACGGGCTCAGGGACACCGTGTACGTAGCAGCGTCGCCCTCGTCCACCGTGGAGGGGCCGCTGATGGAGACGGTAATAGGGTCGCTCTCTGCGATCGTCGCCGTGGCGCTCCCGGCCGTGGTCTTGACCCATACCGTGTCCGCCTGGTCGCCGCTATCGGCGCCCAGTGCGACGCTGAAGGTCTCAGACCCCTCCGACAAGTCGTCGTCGGTGACCGCAACGGTGATGGTCTGCGTGGCCCCAGCCGCGGAGTTGGCCGGGAAGGTGACGGAGCCCGACGTGGCGCCCAAGTCCGCCGCCACCGCGGTGTCCGTGGCAACGGACCAAGCGACCGTGACGTCCGCGGCCACGGTTTGCGACAGGGTGACGGTGAAGGAGGCGGTGGCGCCCTCCTGCACGTCCGCCGCCGGCCCGGCGATGCTCAGATACGTCGATTCGTTGTCGCTGATGGTGATGAGCGCGGGTCCGATCTTCAGGGCTTCGAAGCTGCCGCCGACAAGAATGGTCTCGTCACCCTCGGAAATGTCGTCGTCAATCAGCGTTAGGACAAGGTTGTCGGATCCGCTGGGCTGGCCCGCGGGTATTGTCACGCTGGCCTCTGTGGGACCGGTGTAGTCTGAGCTGTCCGCCGTTCCTCCCAGGGACAGCGTGATCTCTGTGGCCTCGCTCCGAGTACTTCCGGCGTCGTGAGTCGCCGTCACCGTGAACGTGGTTTCGCCGTCGCCCTCATTCACGCTGATCGGGTCAACGGTTAGCCGAATGTCTACGCTAGCGGGGATGGAAGGGGACAGAATCTCACCATCGTTGTCCCTGATGGTGGTGGTGGCGGAGGATGACGTGCCCAGAGAAGGCGTGGGGCCTCCGCCGCCTGTCGGATTGGAGATGGAGGCAGTGAAGTTCTCGGTGTTTTCGGCCAGGATGTCCTCAGTGGTCTGCACCGTGAAGGTCTTGTCCCCGGCGTCGGTCTGGGTGAAGGTCAGGGTGCCAGAGGTGTCGGTGTAATCGGAGCCGGCTACTGCCGTACCGTCGGCGGTGGCGTAATCCACTGTCAGATCCGCTGTGGGCGTAACACCCGACAGCGATACGGTGTACGTGCCGGCGCCTCCCTCAGTCACCTCTCCTGTAGGCCCGCTGATGGAGATGGTGATGGGGTCGCTCGTGGCGATCGTCGCCGTGGCGCTCCCGGCAGACGTGTCTACCGACACCTGCGACGACAGCGTGGAGGTAACCGTTCCCAGCGTCACCGTGAAGCTCTCAGCCGTCTCGGAGAGCTGGTCGTCGGTGGCGGTCACGGAGATGGTCTGGGTGGCCCCGGCGGCGGAATTCGCGGCAAAGGTCACCGTGCCCGAGGTCGCCCCAAGGTCCGCCGCCACCGCCGCGTCGGTGCCCAGCGGCGCGCTCCACGCCACCTGCACCTCCGCCGCCACCGCCTTGGAGAGGGTCACTGTGAAGGAGGCGTCGCTCCCCTCCGCTACCGACGACGAGGGGCCGGCTATGCTTAGTTTCGCTCCGTCCAGCCGCTGACTGGTAGCGTGGTCCGTCAGCGTGATGTCGGCCGAACTGACCGTCATGTCCGTCGCCGTACCAGAGACGGTGATGGTCTCGTTTCCTTCCACGGTGCCGTCGTCCGTCGGGTCGATTGTCAGCGTCCCGATACCGTTGGCGGCGTTGGCCGGGATGGTCACGCTGGCAAGGGCGGTGGTCACCGTGTAATCGGTGTCCTTCGTCGCGGTACCGCCGAGGGCGCTAATGGTCACCACCGTCGCGTTGGCCCGGGTGCCGCTGTCCAGGGTCGCGGTGACAGTGATGGAGGTGGCCTCGGCATTCTCCTTCAGGCTGTTGGGGCTGACGCTCAAGGAGATGTCGGAGACGTCGTCGTCGTCGGTAATCGTCGTGGTCACGCTCTTGGTGGTCGCCAGGCTCGGCGCCGGACCGCCGCCGCCCGACGGGCTGGAGATCGTCACCGTGAAGGTCTCGCCGGTGCCCTCGTCGATCGTGTCCTCGGTGGTCTGCACCGTGAAGGTCTGCGACCCGGCCGCAGTACTGGTGAAGGTCAGCGTGCCGGACTTGGCGGTGTAGTCCTTCCCCGCCGTCGCCGTCCCGTTCGAGGTCCCGTAGCTCACCGTCAGGTCGGCTGTCGGCGTGACGCCGGAGGGGGAGAGGGAGACGGTGTAGTTGGTGGTGGCGTCACCCTCGTCCACGGCGGATGGGCCGGAGATGTTGATGGTGATCGGGTCGCTCGCGGCGATTGTCGCGGTGGCCGCCTTCGCCCCGTTCTTCAATGAGATCTGCGACGACACCGTCGAGGTGATGGTGCCCAGGGTGACGGTGAAGGACTCCGCCGTCTCCGACAGCGCGTCGTCCGTCGCCGCGATGTCGATGTCCTCGGTGGCCCCTGCCGCCGACCCCGCGGCAAACGTCACCGTCCCGGAGGTTGGGGAGTAGTCGTCGGTGTTCCCCGTGGCCGCCCACGCCACCGTCACTTCCTTCGACACCGCCGCCGACAGGGTCACCGTGAAGGTCGCGTCGCTCCCCTCGGAGACGTTCGCGGCTGGCCCGGCGATGCTGAGCTCGGCGCCGTCCTTGTCCCCCGGCGTCGTGGTCGACTTGTCGTCGTCGGTCAGCGTGATGGTAGCCGAGGTCACGTTGAGGCCGGACACGGTGGTGGTGCCGGGGATGGTGATGGTCTCGTCGCCCTCGACCACTTGATCGTCCGTCGGGGTGATGGTTAGCGTGCCGGTGCCCTCGGAGGAGTTGGCCGGGATGGTGATGCTGGCCAGGGACGTGGCGGTGTAGTCGGTGTCCTTGGTGGCGGTGCCTGCCAGCGTGCCGATGGTGACCACGGTTTCGGAGGGCAGGGTGCTGCCGCCGAGGGTGGCGGTGATCGTGATGGATGTTGCGCTGTCGTCCTCGCCGAGGCTGTTGGGGCTGGCGCTCAGCGTGATGCCGGTCGGCGCGTCGTCGTCGTCGGTGATCGTGGTGGTGACCGACTTCGACGTGGCCAGGCTCGGCGTGGGTCCGCCGCCGCCCGACGGGCTGGAGATGGTCACGGTGAAGGTCTCGCCGGTGCCCTCGTCGATCGTGTCCTCAGTGGTCTGGACGGTGAAGGTCTGCGAGCCTGCAGCCGCGTTGGTGAAGGTGAGGGTGCTCGACTTGGCCGTGTAGTCCGTCCCCGCTGTCGCGGTACCGTCGGACGTGGCGTAGGAGACGGTCAGGTCAGATGTCGGCGTGACGCCGGAGGGGGAGAGGGAGACCGTGTAAGTGGTGGTGGTGTCGCCCTCGTCCACGGCGGATGGGCCGGAGATGTTGATGGTGATGGCGTCGCTCGCGGCGATGGTGGCCGTGGCCGCCTTCGCGCCGGACTTGAGCGAGATCTGCGACGACACCGTCGAGGTGATGGTGCCCAGGGTGACGGTGAAGGACTCCGCCGTCTCCGACAGCGCGTCGTCCGTCGTCGTGATGGTGATCGTCTGGGTTGCGCCCGCCGACGAGTTCGCCGCGAAGGTCACCGTGCCGGAGGTTGGGGAGTAGTCGTCGGTGTTCCCCGTGGCCGTCCACGCCACCGTCACTTCCTTCGCCACCGCCGCCGACAAGGTCACCGTGAAGGTCGCGTCGCTCCCCTCCGAGACGTTGGATGTGGGCCCGGCGATACTGAGCTCCGCGCCGTCCTTGTCCCCCGGCGTCGTGGTCGACTTGTCGTCGTCGGTCAGCGTGATGGTGGCATCGCTCACGTCCAGACCCACCTGCGTGGTGGTGGTGCCGGGGATGGTGATGGTCTCGTCGCCCTCGACCACTTGATCGTCCGTCGGGGTGATGGTTAGCGTGCCGGTGCCCTCGGAGGAGTTGGCCGGGATGGTGATCGTCGCCAGCGACGTGGCGGTGTAGTCGGTGTCCTTGGTAGCCGTGCCGGCGAGGGTGCCGATGGTCACCACCGTCTCCGACGGCCGCGTGGTGCCCCCATCGAGGGTGGCCGTCACGGTGACGGGCGTGGCCGCGTCGTCCTCGCCCAGGCTGTTGGGGCTGGCGCTGAGCGTGATGCTGCTGAGGGCATCGTCGTCATCGGTGATCGTGGTGGTCACCGACTTTGCCGTGCCGAGAGCAGGCGCCGGCCCCCCGCCGCCGGAAGGGCTAGAGATCGTCACCATGAAGGTCTCATCCGTCTCGTCGAAGGTGTCCTCTGTCGTCTGGACCGTGAAGGTCTGCGACCCCGCCGCCGTACTGGTGAAGGTCAGCGTCCCAGAGGTGTCGGTGTAGTCGCTGCCCGCCGTCGCCGTCCCGTTGGACGTGGCGTAGGAGACGGTGAGGTCGGATGTGGGCGTGACACCGGTGGGGGAAAAGGAAACCGTGTAGGCGGTCGTGGTATCGCCTTCGTCCACCGTCGACGGGCCGGAGATGCTGACGGTGATCGGGTCGCTTTCAGATATCGTCGCCGTGGCGGCCTTCGCGCCGTCCTTCAAAGAGATCTGCGACGACAGCGTCGAGGTGATGGCGCCCAGGGTCACCGTGAACGACTCGGCGGTCTCGGACAACGCATCGTCCGTCGTCGTGATGTCGATGTCCTCGGTGGCCCCTGCCGCCGACCCCGCCGCAAACGTCACCGTCCCGGAGGTTGGGGAGTAGTCGTCGGTGTTCCCCGTGGCCGCCCACGCCACCGTCACTTCCTTCGACACCGCCGCCGACAGGGTCACCGTGAAGGTCGCGTCAGACCCCTCGGAGACGTTGGATGTGGGCCCGGCGATGCTGAGCTCGGCGCTGTCCTTGTCGTCCTCTTCCCCGGGGTCACTGGTGCTTCCGTTGTCGTCCGTCAGCGTGATGGTAGCCGAGGTCACGCTGAGGCCGGACACGGTGGTGGTGCCGGGGATCGTGATCGTCTCGTCGCCCTCCACCACTTGGTCGTCCGTCGGCGTGATGGTGAGCATGCCCGTTCCACTGCCCGAGTTGGCCGGAATGGTGATGCTGGCCAGGGAGGTGGTCACCGTGTAGTCAGAATCCTTGGTGGCAGTGCCGGCGAGGGTGCCGATGGTGACCACGGTGTCAGAGGGCAGAGTGCTGCCGTTCATGGTGGCGGTGACGGTGACGGACGTTGCGCTGTCGTCCTCGCCCAAGCTGTTGGGGCTGGCGCTCAGCGTGATGCCGGTCGGCGCGTCGTCGTCGTCGGTAATCGTCGTGGTCACGCTCTTGGTGGTCGCCAGGCTCGGCGCGGGTCCGCCGCCGCCCGTGGGGCTCGATATCGTCACCGTGAAGGTCTCGCCGCTACCCTCGTCGATCGTGTCCTCCGTCGTCTGCACCGTGAACGTCTTGTCGGCGTGGTCCGCCTGCGCGAACGTGAGCGTGCCCGACTTGGCTGTGTAGTCAGATCCGGCCGTCGCCGTGCCGTTGGCGGTCGCGTAGGAGACGGTCAGGTCAGATGTCGGCGTCACGCCGGTGGGCGAGAGGGAGACGGTGTAAGCCGTCGTCTCGTCGCCCTCGTCCACCGTCGACGGGCCGGAGATGCTGACGGTGATCGGGTCGCTTTCAGATATCGTCGCCGTGGCGGCCTTCGCGCCGTCCTTCAAAGAGATCTGCGACGACAGCGTCGAGGTGATGGCGCCCAGGGTCACCGTGAACGACTCGGCGGTCTCGGACAACGCATCGTCCGTCGTCGTGATGTCGATGTCCTCGGTGGCCCCTGCCGCCGACCCCGCCGCAAACGTCACCGTCCCGGAGGTTGGGGAGTAGTCGTCGGTGTTCCCCGTGGCCGCCCACGCCACCGTCACTTCCTTCGACACCGCCGCCGACAGGGTCACCGTGAAGGTCGCGTCAGACCCCTCGGAGACGTTGGATGTGGGCCCGGCGATGCTGAGCTCGGCGCTGTCCTTGTCGTCCTCTTCCCCGGGGTCACTGGTGCTTCCGTTGTCGTCCGTCAGCGTGATGGTAGCCGAGGTCACGTTGAGGCCGGACACGGTGGTGGTGCCGGGGATGGTGATGGTCTCGTCGCCCTCGACCACTTGGTCGTCCGTCGGCGTGATGGTGATCGTACCGGTGCCGCTGGAGGTGTTGGCCGGGATGGTGATGCTGGCCAGCGAGGTGGCGGTGTAGTCGGTGTCCTTGGTGGCGGAGCCGGCGAGGGTGCCGATGGTGACCACGGTTTCGGAGGGCAGGGTGCTGCCGATCATGGTGGCGGTGACGGTGACGGACGTTGCGGAGTCGTCCTCTCCCAGGCTGTTGGGGCTGGCGCTCAGCGTGATGCCGGTCGGCGCGGCGTCGTCGTCGGTGATGGTCGTCGAGACTGAGGACGTCCCAAGGGTGGGAGTGGGTCCGCCGCCGCCCGACGGGCTGGAGATGGTCACGGTAAACGTCTCGTCGGACTCGTCGATCGTGTCCTCCGTGGTCTGCACCGTGAAGGTCTGCGGGCCAGCGGCCGTCGGGCTGAACGTCAACGTCTCCGACTTCGCCGTGTAGTCAGTCCCCGCCGTGGCCGTGCCGTCCGAGGTGGCGTAGGAGACGGTCAGGTCGGCCGTCGGCGTCACGCCGGTGGGCGAGAGGGAGACGGTGTAGTTGGTGGTGGCGTCGCCCTCGTCCACCGTCGACGGGCCGGTGATGCTGACGGTGATGGGGTCGCTCTGGGCGATGGTGGCGGTGCCGCTGGAGGCCCCGTTCTTAAGGGATATCTGCGACGACAGTGTCGAGGTGATGGCGCCCAGGGTCACCGTGAAGGACTCCGCCGTCTCCGACAGCGCGTCGTCCGTCGCCGCGATGGTGATGGTCTGGGTCGCCCCCGCCGACGAGTTCGCCGCGAAGGTCACCGTGCCCGAGGTCGCACCCAGGTCGGCCGCCTCGGCGGCGTCCGTCCCTAGCGGCGCGCTCCACGCCACCTGCACTTGGACCGCCACCGCCTTCGATAGCGTCACCGTGAAGGTCGCGTCGGAGCCCTCGGTCACGTTCGATGCGGGCCCGGCGATGCTGAGCTCGGCGCTGTCCTTGTCGTCCTCTTCCCCGGGGTCACTGGTGCTTCCGTTGTCGTCCGTCAGCGTGATGGTGGCGTCGCTCACGTCCAGACCCACCTGCGTGGTGGTGGTGCCGGAGATGACGATCGTCTCGTCGCCTTCGACCACCTGGTCGTCCGTCGGCGTGACGGTGAGCGTGCCGGTGCCGCTGGAGGTGTTGGCCGGGATGGTGATCGTCGCCAGCGACGTGGCGGTGTAGTCGGTGTCCTTGGTGGCGGTGCCGGCGAGGGTGCCGATGGTGACGACCGTCGGAGACGTACGCGTGCTGTCGCCGTCCAGGGTGGCCGTCACGGTGACGGGCGTGGCCGCGTCGTCCTCGCCCAGGCTGTTGGGGCTGGCGCTGAGCGTGATGCCCGTCGGCGCGGCGTCGTCGTCCGTGATCGTCGTGGTCACGCTCCTGGTGGTCGCCAGGCTTGGCGCCGGTCCGCCGCCGCCCGACGGGCTGGAGATGGTCACGGTGAAGGTCTCGCCGTTGCCCTCGTCGATCGTGTCCTCCGTGGTCTGCACCGTGAAGGTCTGCGGGCCGGCGGCCGTCGGGCTGAATGTCAGCGTCTCCGACTTCGCCGTGTAGTCCGTCCCCGCCGTGGCCGTGCCGTTGGCCGTGGCGTAGGAGACGGTGAAATCGGCCGTCGGCGTGACGCCCGACGGACTCAGGGAGACGGTGTAGCTGGTGGTGGCGTCCCCTTCGTCGACGGTGGCGGGGCCGTTGATCTCGACCGTGATCGGGTCGCTTTCAGATATGGTGGCCTGGGCCGAGCTCGCGCCGTTCTTCAATGAGATCTGCGACGACACCGTCGAGGTGATCGTCCCCAGAGTCACCGTGAACGACTCGGCGGTCTCGGACAGCGCGTCGTCCGTCGCCGTGATGGTGATCGTCTGCGTCGCCCCAGCCGCGCTGTTCGCGGCGAAGGTTACCGTGCCCGATGTCGTCCCCAGGTCTGCGCCCTCGGCCGCGTCCGTCCCCAGCGGCGCGCTCCACGCCACCGTCACCTGCGCCGCCACGGCCGCGGAGAGAGTGACGGTGAAGGTGGCGTCGGATCCCTCGGCCACGCTGGACGCCGGCCCGCTGATGGAGAGCTCGGCGCCGTCCTTGTCGTCCTCTTCCCCGGGGTCACTGGTGCTTCCGTTGTCGTCCGTCAGCGTGATGGTGGCGGACGTGACCGTCAGGCCCGTCACCGTCGTGGTGCCTGAGATGGTGATAGTCTCGTCACCCTCGACTATGGTGTCGTCCGTCGGCGTCAGCTCCAGCGTCCCCGTCCCGCTCGTCGAGTTCGCGGGGATGCTGATGCTGCTCAGGGACTTGTTCACCGTGTAGTCCGAGGAGCCTGCCGTCCCGCCCAGGGTCAGGGTCACCACCGTGTCCGATGGCCGGGTGGTGGTGCCGCCCAGGGAGGCGGTGACGGTGAATTCGGTCTTCGCGTCGTCCTCGCCCACACTGGTGGGGTTCACCATCAGGGCGATGCCGGTGAGGGCGTCGTCGTCATCGGTGATGGTGGTGGTCACCGACTTTGCCGTTCCGAGGCTGGGTGCCGGACCGCCGCCCCCCGACGGGCTTGAGATCGTGACGGTGAAGGTTTCCCCCGTGCCCTCGTCGAAGGTGTCCTCCGTGGTCTGCAACGTGAAGGTCTGCGGGCCGGCGGCCGTCCGGCTGAACGTCAGCGTCTCCGACTTCGCCGTGTAGTCAGTCCCCGCCGTGGCCGTGCCGTCCGACGTGGCGTAGGAGACGGTCAGGTCGGATGTCGGCGTCACGCCGGTGGGCGAGAGGGAGACGGTGTAGTTGGTGGTGGTGTCGCCCTCGTCCACCGTCGACGGGCCGGTGATGCTGACGGTGATCGGGTCGCTCGCGGCGATGGTGGCCTGGGCGCTGGAGGCCCCGTTCTTCAGGGAGATCTGGGAGGAGAGCGTCGAGGTGATGGCCCCTAGGGTGACGGTGAAGGACTCCGCCGTCTCGGACAGCGCGTCGTCCGTCGCCGTGATGGTGATCGTCTGCGTCGCCCCCGCCGCGCTGTTCGCGGCGAAGGTCACCGTGCCCGATGTCGTCCCCAGGTCTGCGCCCTCGGCCGCGTCCGTCCCCAGCGGCGCGCTCCACGCCACCGTCACCTGCGCCGCCACGGCCGCGGAGAGAGTGACGGTGAAGGTGGCGTCGGATCCCTCGGCCACGCTGGACGCCGGCCCGCTGATGGAGAGCTCGGCGCCGTCCTTGTCGCTGGGGTCATCCGTCGTCGACTTGTCGTCGTCGGTCAGGGTGATCGTCGCCGACGTGACAGTCAGGCCCACGGTGGTCGTACCGGGGATCGTGATCGTCTCGTCGCCCTCGACCACTGAGTCGTCGGTGGGCGTGATGGTGAGCGTGCCGGTGCCGCTGGAGGTGTTGGCCGGGATGGTGATGCTGACCAGCGACGTGGCGGTGTAGTCGGTGTCCTTGGTGGCGGTGCCGGCGAGGGTGCCGATGGTGACCACGGTGTCAGAGGGCAGAGTGCTGCCGCCGAGGGTGGCGGTGATCGTGATGGATGTTGCGCTGTCGTCTTCGCCGAGGGTGTTGGGGTTGGCGCTCAGCGTGATGCCCGTCGGCGCGGCCTCGTCGTCGGTGATGGTCGTCGTGACGGAA
Organism: Dehalococcoidia bacterium; assembly: GCA_965207995.1. Classification (GTDB taxonomy): domain Bacteria; phylum Chloroflexota; class Dehalococcoidia; order SHYB01; family SHYB01; genus DAOUKH01. The sequence continues at coordinate 1,422,172 of OZ242299.1, forward strand.
GAAGTGCCGAGCGTAGGAGTAGCTCCTCCGCCCGACGGGCTCGATATCGTCACGGTAAACGTCTCGTCGGACTCGTCGACGCTGTCCTCGGTGGTCTGCACCGTGAACGTCTTGTCGGCGTGGTCCGCCTGCGTGAACGTGAGCATGCCCGACTTGGCTGTGTAGTCAGATCCGGCCGTGGCGGTGCCGTTGGCGGTCGCGTAGTCCACCTTCAGGTCGTCCGTGGGGGTTACGTCCGAGGGCGACAGGGACACCGTGTAAACCGTGGTGGCGTCGCCCTCGTCAACGGTGGATGGGCCGGAGATGTTCACGGTAATCGGGTCGCTTGCGGCAATCGTGGCCGTCGCGCTGTTCTCATCGCTCTTCACTACCACCTGGGTTGAAGGGAGCGACGTCGTGATCGCCCCTAGCGTCACGGTGAAGCTCTCGGCCGCCTCCGACAGCATGTCATCGGTAGCGGTGATGGTGATGGTCTGCGTCGCCCCCGCAGCGCTGTTTGCCGCGAAGGTCACCGTGCCTGATGTCGCCGACAGGTCCGCGCCCTCCGCCGCGTCCGCCGCCAACGGCGCGCTCCACGCCACCTGCACCTGGGCCGCCACGGCTTCCGACAGCGTCACCGTGAAGACGGCATTGCCGCCCTCGGCCACGTTCGACGTCGGACCCGTGATGCGCAGGTCTGTCGAGTCCATGTCTTCGGGATCATCTTTTGTGTTCCCGTTGAGATCCTTCAGGGTGATGGTGGCCGAACCGACGGTCAGACCCACCTCAGTGCTGGTGGTCCCGGGGATGATGATGGTCTCGTTGCCCTCGACTACCTTGTCGTCTATCGGCGTGATGGTCAGCGTGCCGGTACCGCTCGACGAGTTTGCCGGGATGGTGATGCTGGCCAACGTCGTGGCCGTGTAGTCCTTCCCAGTCCCGGCCGTCGCCGAACCCGCCAGCGTACCGATGGTCACTACCGTCGCCTCGGTGCGCGTGGCGCCGTTCAACTTCGCCGTCACGGTCACCGTTTCGGCCGACTCCTGGTCCTCTTCGAGGGTGTCGGGGTCGGCGCTCAGCGTGATTCCCGTGGCGGCGTCATCGTCCGTTATCGTCGTAGTGACTGAGGACGTCCCCAGGCTGGGCGCCGGACCGCCGCCGCCTGATGGGTTGGAGATGGTCACCGTGAACGTCTCGTCCGACTCGTCAGTCGTGTCCTCGGTAGTCTGCACCGTGAAGGTCTGAGCGTCCGCCGCCGTCGGTTTGAAGGTGAACGTGTCCGAAGGCGCGTCGTAGTCCTCGCCCGCCTCGGCGGTGCCGTCCGAGGTGGAGTAATCCACGGTGAGGTCCGCTGTAGGGGTGCCGCCGGAGAGGGAGACAGTGTAGGCGGTGGTGGCGTCGCCCTCGTCCACGGTTGACGGGCCGGTGATGGAAACGGTGATGGGATCGCTCTCGGCGATATAGGCGTCCGCGATGAAGGAGCCCGGCTTGGGCGCTACGAAGGCGCTGACAGACGAGGTGACCGTCCCCAACTCTACGGTGAAGTTCTCCAACGGCTCCGACAGCGCGTCGTCCGTCATTTGGACGGTGAAGGTCCGCGTGGCGCCCGCCGCCGAGCCCGCCGGGAAGGTGACGGAACCGCCGGCAGGAGAGTAGTCCGCCGCCACGGCGGTGTTCGGCGCTGCCGACCAGGCCACGCTCACCTGTTCGGCGACGGCCGCCGACAGGGTGACGGTGAATGTCGCGCTGGCGCCCTCGGCCACCGCTGCGCTCGGGCCGCTGATGCTCAGGTCCGCGTGGCTGCTGTTGATGATCGTGACCGCTGCGGGAGCGACGTTCACTCCTTGGAGCGCCCCGTTCAGGAGGACGGTCTCGTCGCCCTCCACGACGGCGTCGTTGGTTGGCGTGAAGGTGAAGTTGGCGGTGCCGTAGAGCTGCCCCGCCGGGATGGTCACCGTCCCGGTGGCCGCCGAATAGTCGCCGCCGGCGAGGGTGGCTGTACCGTCGGCCAGCGACAGGTTGATCACCGCGTCTTGCTGTAGCGCATCCTTCCCGTGCAGCGACGCCGTGACGCTCAGAACAGTGGCCCCGGCGTCCTCCCGCACCCTGCTTGGGCTCACGGTCAGGCTGATATTGTTGCCTCTGCCCGTGGAGTCGTCGTCCAGGATGGTGAGCTTCGCCGGATGGACCGTGAACCCCTTCGCGGTTCCGGTGACGTTCAGGGTCTCATCGGGTTCGGACTTGTCATCACCCGTGACCGTCACCTTGAGGCTCCCGGACCCGCTCGTTTCTCCCTCGTCAATGATCACCGTCGCCGTGGCCTTGGAGTAGTCCTCGCCCTTGGCGGTCCCGTCCTCCAGCGACACCGTTACCTCGATCGGGACCGACAGCGTCGCGTCGCTGTCCAGCGTCGCCGTGACCGTGACGTCGGTGGCTTGGTCCGAACTGCCCTCGCGCAGGACCGACGGGCTGACACTCAACGTTATGCTCGTAGCAATTTCGTTGTCCGTGAGGGTGACAGTTGGCGTGTCGGAGGTTGTCAGGCCTCCGCCGGCCGCGCTGGTGAAGACGACCGTTTCCTCCCTTTCCACCACGCTGTCGTCCACCGGCGTCAGCGTCAGGGTTCCGGTGCCGCTGTCGTCTCGGGGGTCGATGGAGAAGACCAGGAACGCCCCGTGGCTGCCGGCGACGGTGTAGTCCTCGTTGAGGTCTGCCGTTCCCTTCTTTCCGGTTTTACCCTCCACGTAGACGATGACATCGACGGGGTAAGGGAAAGTGCCCTCGTCCTCCAGCGTCGCGGTGAAGGTGATCTGTGTGCCTCCGTCTCCCTCGCCCACCGAGATGGGAGTGGCCGTCAATGTATACGAGTCGGGGTACGCGTCATCGTCGGTGAAGACGTCGTTGATGGTCGTGGTCTTGGTCCCGTCCCGGATCACCGGCGCCGGCCCGCCGCCGCCCTGGGCGTTGGAGAGGGTGACGGTGAATTTTTCGGCGGGCTCGATTCTGGTGTCGGCGAGGGTGCTGACCGTCACCGTCTTGGTGTTCTCGGTGGGGGTGAAGGTGATGGTCTGGTCCACCGCCGTGTAGTCCTGTCCGGCGGTGGCGAGGTCGTCGGCGGCCCCGGTCTTGAAGCGCACTGTGACATTGGTGGTGCGGCTGCCTTCTATCTGGATGGTGTATGTGGCGTCATTTCCTTCTGTGACCGATGTCGGCGCGGTCTCGAAGGAGATCACCGGCGCCGGCTGGGTGACATTGGAAAGGGTGATGTCCGCCGAGCTCACCGGCCGCGCCCCGGACTCGCCCGAAACGGTGATGGTTTCGTCGGCCTCCTGCACATTGTCGTCGACCGGCGTGATGGTCAGGGTTGCCGTGACGGCGGTCTCACCCTTGGGAATGGTGATGCTTGCCAGCCCCGTCGCCGTGTAGTCCGCCGGGTCCAACGCGGTCCCGCCCAAAGTCAGGTCCACCACCGTGTCCGTGGCCCGCGCCGCGCTCATGGTCGCCGTCACCGTCACATCGGTGGCGCCGGCGTTCTCGGCGATGGTGTCGGGGCTGGCCGAGAGGGTGATGGCTTCCGGATCGCCGATGGTGAGCACGGCCTCGGTGAAGGTCGCGCCGGGCGCCGTCGCCGTATAGGCAATTGTCTCGTTTGGCTCATCCAAGTCGTCGGAGCAAATGTGGAAGGTCACGGTCGTCGATGCGCTGGACTCGCCCGGAGCGATGCGCACATCCGTGGGAAGTGAGCGCATAAAGTAGTCGACATTCCGCCCGGTGTCGCAGGACCCTCCTCCCCCCTTTGTGAAGTCGGTGCCGTTGGTGGCGGTTTGTGGGGTGACGGTGGCCACGCTCCAATCGACCGTGTGATCGCCCTCTGTGCCGTCCCGGGTCGCCGTGAGGGTGACGACGAAGTCAGCCCCCTCCTGGACGTACTCAGGGTCGAACGAGAGGGTGATGTGGGCGCCGAAACCGGCGTCTTTCGCGATGGTCGCCGTCGCGCTCGCCGGGTCCACCGTCACGAGGCCCGCAAGGTCGCCGCCCACGGCCCCGAGGGTGACGGTGAACGTCTCCGCAGGCTCCAGAGTGGTATCGTCTGCGATGGGGATGCTGATGGTCTGCGTCGCCCCCGCCGCCGAGTCCGCCGCGAAGGTCACCGTTCCCGACGTCGCGCTCAAATCGGCCGCGACCGCCGTGTCGGTTGCCAGCGGCGCGCTCCACGGGACGGTGACTTCCTTGGCGATGGCCGCGCTCAGCGTCACCGTGAACGCCGCGTTCTCCCCCTCCGCAACCTCCGCCGTCGGCCCGCTGATGCCCACCGTCGCAGTATCGTTGTCCGTCAGGGTGATCGTGTCTGGGGAGACGGTGAAGCGCTTGTAGCTCCCGGTGACCTCGATGCTCTCGTCGCCCTCCGCTGTCTCGTCCTCCACGGGCGTGATGGTCAACGTTCCCTCTGCGCTCGTCTGCCCCTTGGGGATGGTGATGCTCGCCAGCGCCGTCGCCGAGTAGTCCGCCGGGGCCGCCGCCGTCCCGCCCAGCGCCAGGACCACCACCGTGTCCGTGGCCAGCGCCGCGTTCAGCGTCGCCGATACCGTCACCTCGGTCGCCCCGGCATCCTCGCCTATCGTGTCCGGGCTGGCCGAGAGGGTGATGCTGTTGCGCTCACCGGTGGTCCCCGTGCCGGTCTCCGACCAGGGGCTGAATCGCACAGTCGAGGCCATGATGGGCTCGCCCGGATAATCGTTGTCGATGACGGTAACGACCACGCTGCCCACGGTCAGCCCCGCGGCCGTGCCGGAGAGGATGATCGTCTCGCTCCCCTCCTGCTCGCCGTCGGTCGTCACTAACAGGCGCAGCTCCACCGTCCCGCTGGTCGCGCCGTCGGCAATGGTAATGGTCGGGGCGGGTGGGACAGACCTGTAATCGGCGTCTATGATGGCCGTGCCGGAAAATGCCAGGGCAACCGTCACCTCGCCGGACGTTCCCTGCCGGGTCGCCGTGACGTTGACGTAGTAGGATTGCGTGCTCTCGCGAAGAGAGGCCTTGTCCACGCTGAGGAAGATGTCCGCTGGTGGGCCTACGTTGACCACCGCGCGCACTTGCGCCTCGTACGTGGTGGTCGCATCCAGGTCCGGCAGGGTCGCGCTTGCCGCAGAGGCCGGCAGTGTGCCGCTGTAGGGCGTCCACTCGGTATCGCCCTGCTTGCGGTACCGGACTTGGTAGCCCGTGAGGGTCAGGCCGTTGGCGTCGGCCGCCGTCCAGGAGGCGTCCAGCCCGGGATTCCCCGTCTCGCTGGACGTTTCGGGCGCCAGGGTGGGCCTGCCGGGCGCCCCGGGCTTCACCTGCGTCACGAAGATGCGCACCTGTATGGCGGCGTTCTGGTCCCCCACACGGTAGCGCACCTCTCCGCTGTAGAACTGTTTGCTTTCCTGCCCTTCCATGGCCTCCCGGTGGGAGTCGACCACCGAGGCGTCGATCACCGCCCCCTCCGCCACGCTGATCTGGCCCGTCGCGGAATTGATCGCGAACAGCCCAGATTCCACGATGTTGCCCGCGAGGCTATAGACCAGCGCCGTGCCGCCGTAGGGCGTGCCGGTCACCGGGTCGCCCACCGCCGTGCCCGCGGGGGAGAATTCGACGATGCTGCGCTCCGCACTTGCCGTGATGGTGAAAATCGCCGTGCGCCGGACTTCCCCGCCGTAGGGGTCGATCGCCGTAAGAGTCACCGTGGCCGATCCCTGGTTGAGCCCGGTCAACTGCAGGCGGGCGCTTCCCCCCGCGCCGGAGAGGCTGGTCCCCAGCAGCCCAGGGGGCCCGGTGGTGGCCGTGTAGGTCAGCGCGTCGCCGTCCACGTCCGTGAAGAACAGCGCCGCCGTCGGTTGTCCCGTCTCCCGGTACTCGATGGATGAGCCGGCGGCGATTTCCACGCCGGTGAACTCGAAGGCGGTGACCGCCGGCCGCCGGTTCGCCCGCCCGGAGCCCGTGTCCGACCACGGGCCCTCGCCCTCGAGGCTGGTGAGGGCGCGCACCTGGACCTCGTAGGTCACGCCCTCCGGCAGGTTCGACAGGACAAGGCTGGTCTTCGTGGCGCTCAGCGTGCCGGTATAGGCCGTCCATCTGTTGGGGTCCTCGCCCTCGTCTGCCTTGACGCGGTACTTGGCCTCGTACCCGGTGATCGTCGTGCCGTTGGCCGGGGCCGCCGGCCAGGACACGTCCAGCGCCGGGATAATCGGCACGCTGGACGTCTTCCGCGTCACCGTCGGCGTGGCGGGCTTGCCCGCCTCCGCATCCGTGAGGTTGATGATCAGGTTGGCGACGCAGACCTGACCCTGGACCGTCCATTTCACCTGTCCCGTGTAGGAGGCCTTGGTCTCGTAGTCCAGGCTCGCCCCCTGCTTCACGCTGATCTGCCCCGTCGCCGAGTCGATGACGAATGCGCCCGCCGCCTCGCCATGCAGCGTGTACGTGAGCGCGTCATCGGTCTCATCGTCGCCGTCGTCGTAGGGCATCCCCGGCACCGGGCCCCCCACCGTCGTGCCTGCGGCGGAGTTCTCGCGCACGCTCCGGGTCACCGTTCCTGTGCTCGAGATGGTGGCCGTGCGCGAGACATATCCGCCGAACCCGTCATGCGCTCCATAGGTGAGCGTTGTCGTCCCTGGATTGCGGAAGTCCGTCCACAATGTGGTCCCGTTCACGCTGGCCTTCATCACGCCGGGATGCGCGTAGGAGGCCGTATAGGTCAGCGTGTCCCCGTCCGCATCGGTGAAGAAGCCGGCAAGGTTGTCAAGTTCTCCCACGGCGCCCCACGGATACGAGGCGTCTGCGATGAATGAGTCATCGCTGAGCGTCGGCGGGCGGTTGGTTCTGTGCCCATTGAGGTTCGCGAAACTCCACTCCGTGTAGCGCTCGCCCGAGAACTTCACGCGCAGATCCACATGGTATACCGTGCCGGCCTCCAGGCCGGTCAAATCCACGCTGCGCGAGTCCTTGGATATGGAGGCATCCGTCCACACGGATGTGCCGGCTTTCTTGTAACGCAGCTCATACTGTTCGACGACCAGGTTGGTCTCCCCCGAATCGCCCCTTTCCAGCGGGGGGATCCAGGTCACCGTGAAACCGGGGGGAGACGCCCCGCTGTACGTCTTTCGCGCCACCTGCATGTTGCGGACATGGGGACGCAGCGCGCTGATGTCCTCGCTCTGGCCGCTCACACCGTCCGTGCTCCGGCTCCTCACAAATGATCGGCCCTCCGAGGGAGCCGACTGCACGATGAAGGGGAAGGTGAGCGTGTCCTGGGCTCCGGACTCATCCGTGGCGGTATAGGTCAGGGTGTACTCTCCGGCCGCCACGGTCCCGGACAGGGTGCGCGTGTCCGGGTCGAAGGACAGCCCCGAAGGCAGTCCCGTCAGGCTGTAGGTGAACTCGCCGTCGCCGCCCTCGGCTGTCGGCAGGGTCGCGTCCCCAATATCGCCGGGTCTTTCGAGGACCATGCGGATGATCACAAAGGGGAAGAAGCGCGTGACGGTCCCAGGCGACGGCGTCACCGCGGTGTCCGGAACGTCGGTGACGTTGACGGTCACGTCGACCGAGGCGTCGATAGCGGTGTCCTCGCCGCCCGCGGCGGCCTTGCCGTCGCTGACGTTCACCGTCAGCGAGTAGCCGGCCGTGGTCTCGTAGTCCAGGCTCGTGCCCTGGCCGACCTTGATCTGGCCGCCGGCGTCAACGGTGAAGGAGGCCGCGTCCGCGCCGGTCAGGGTGTAGGCGAGAGTGTCGCCGTCCGGGTCGGTGGCGGCCACCGCGGCGCCCACCGCCGTATCCGCCGGGCTGTTCTCGGGAACGGAGCGGGTCAGCGGGCCGGCGCCGTCGTCGAACGTGGGAGGGGAGTTGCTCCCCTGCGTGGCGGACGCGACCTCGAACCGCGATGTGCTGGATGGCCCGCAACCCGCGGCGTTGCACGCCTCTACCCGCACCAACCACTCGCCGGAGTCGCCGACGGTGATGCCGGCGGCGGAGGACTGCACCTCCACACCCTCGTTCAGCTTGTCGCCGTTGCCCACCGATCGCCAACGGACCAGGTAGTGGGTTGCCCTGTCGACGTCGTCCCAGTCCAACGCCACGTCCAGCGAGCCTTCCTGCGGGGTCACGTCCAGCCCCGTGGGCTTGGCCGGGGGTTCGACTTCGAAAGTCTTCGCCAGGGGCTGTCCACAGCCAGCGTCGTTGCAAGCCTGCACCCGTACCCGCCATTCGCCGTAGCCGGCGACGGTGATGCCGGCGTCGGAGGACCGCGCCTCCACGCCCTCGTTCAGCGTGCCGTCGTCGCCCGCCGAACGCCAACGGACCAGGTAGTGGGTTGCCCCATCAACGTCGTCCCAGTCCAACGCCACGTCCGGCGAGCCTTCCTGGGTGGTCACGTCCAACCCTGTGGGCTTGGCCGGGGGTTCCGGCGGCGCTTCGGGTGTGGGTTCGGGCGTCGGTTCCGGCGTAGCCTCGGGCGTGGGTTCGGGCGTCGGCTCCGTGGCCGACTGGACGTCAAACCGCGATGTGGTGGGTGATCCGCAACCCGCGTCGTTGCACGCCTCTACCCGCACCACCCATTCGCCGTTGCCGCCGACGGTGATGGTGGCGTCGGAGGTCTGCACCTCCACGCCCTCGTTCAGCTTGCCGCCATCGTCAACCGATCGCCAGCGGACCAGGTAGCCGGTTGCGCCTTCGACGTCGTCCCAGTCCAACGACACATCCAGCGAGCCAGGTTCGGTATCGGCCTGCAATTCCGCAGGCTTGCCCGGCAACTCCGGCGTGGAGGTGTCCGCTTGCGGCCTTATCTGGGCGCCGGACGGCCCAGAGGCCGGCGGCACATAGGCGAGGACCACGTTTTCGCCGCTGGTTACGACGAGGGCGAAGACGGCTACCAACGCCGCTGCACGCGCGATGCGAGTTTGTCGGAACATCAGCCGCGCCGTGCGCCGGTGCGCGCGCCGGCTTCCACTCTCATGGAATAATCAAGTGCTACCAAAGCGTGCTGTCGCAGCCCTCCATCCCAATGTTGAGAAACATCCGCCCCATGTCTGGAAAGGAGCCGCGTCACGAAGACGACGTCCCGAGAAGCGGCGTGAGAGTCGCAGTGCCTCGCCCTTCTGTGCCCGCTGCTTGCAAGACCACCTCCGGCGCCCGACTGCCGTGGACAACGGACTTGCATAACGCGCGCATGCGTAACCGGCGAAGATGCTAGCACAAAACATTTGCAATATACAACTTATGTGGTAAGTAACGTATGCGTCAAATAATGTATGCGTGACTAAAAACTAGCAGTCGCAATCTTTGTGGCGCAACAGTTTGTGACGCGCTCTTGTTACGCGGTCTTGTTACAAAGCGAACATGGACGATCAGGACCTGGGCATCTGCAGGGAGGTCGTGGAAGCCCACGGGGCAGCTAACGCGCTACCGGAGCAGCGCGGAGGGCGACGCCTTCTGGTCAGGCAACCGTTCGCTTCTCGTCAGCTCGACGGTGGCTGCTTGGAATCGGCAGCGGAAGTGACAAGAAGTCATGGATAAATGGTCATAAAGTTACAGCGCGGTTATACACGAGTGGTATATTCTGGGCCGCGACGGGAGGCCTCCCGGGTCACCCGCCGGGGCCTCTATTCAGGACGAAGCCGCCGTGAGCTGCTGGGGCAACAAGAAAGGGCGTATGGCCGCAATAGGGGGCATCGTCCTGCTTGCCCTCGCTGTCGCGGCGGCGTGCTCGGCACCGGAACCAACGGCTACGCCTACGGTCGCACCGACGCCTACGCCGACCGTCGCACCAACGCCTACGCCGACCGTCGCACCAACGGCTACGCCTACAGCCACACCTGCGCCTACAGCCACACCGACGCAGGTTCCGGCAACCGACCACCCGGTCCTTTCGATGCGGGACTTCGTGCTCGACGCGTCGACCACCGGCAAAGACCTCTTCGACCGTCTCTCTGAACAGGAAGCCGCCTGCATCAAGGGCGTTCTGGGCGATGCCATGTACCAGGCCATGTTGAGCTTTCCGCTGTTGGCGGGAGGCGGCGATCCCGCCGCTGCGGCGCCGATTTTTGGATGCTTGACGCCTGAGACCGCTGTGCTCGTTGGCGTGGCGTTCCTCGACGCTGCAGCCGGTGGACGCAGCGAGCAGAGCCGCAAGTGCATTGCCGATTTTGCCCTCCAGCACCCTGAGCTCATCCTCGCTCGGTTTGGCATCGAATTGACAGACGAAACCACCTACGACGGCGAGGAGACGCTCGATATCCTTCTCGGCTTCTACGACTGCATGACGGAGAGCGAGAAAGCAGTCGCGCTGATAGAGCTCTACACCTCTATCGACAACCTCTCGCCCCTCACAGGGGAAGACCTCGTAGCCCTGCTCCCGGAGTCCGAAGCGTCCTGCGTGCGTGACACGCTTTCCGAGGCGGAGTACCGAGCGATGGTGGGTGCGACGCCGTTGAGGGCGGCGGGGCTTGGCGTCAACGCAGCCGATTGCCTTACACCGGACAGCGTCGTCGCGTTCTTGCTCGCCGCCACCGAGGCCCAGATTGGAGTCCTCAGCGATGCGTCCGCGGCGTGTGCACGCGATTTCATCCGCAGCAATCCAACGTATATCGCTGTCATCGCCTCCCACATTGGCGGCGGCCCTTCGCAGTCCTCGTCCGCCGATTTCGTCGAGGCGGCCATCGGGGGGTTCGAACTGTTCGAGTGCCTGAACGAGGACGAGCTGGCTGGGCTTGAAGGACTGCTTGCGGCCCTCGGAGCGTAGTAACCCGTGGGGTCGCTTGTGAGCAGAGTCGAAGGCCGGCGTCTGACCTATCTGCTGGAGGCCCTCGACAAAGTCGGGGTGGAGCCAAGGGCCTTCGTTCGGCCCCGCCGGCGGACCGGTGACTGCCGGCGGGGCCCTTCGCGAACCAAAGCCAGGGCGATTCGGTCCGCCTCCCGAGGCCAACGCTGGAGGCGGCTAGCGTGATCGGCCACCAGCAAGCGGAGGACTGACATGGACACCGTAGCGCTCCAGGGTTACCACGCATTCAAGCGTAGGGACGGCGGCGTAATGTCGGTCGCAAGGTTCGCCCTGACGTTCCAGTGCGACGACGCCGGCCCCAAGACCATCGTAGTCGCCATTCAGGACACGCCCTCGGTCGATGAGGGCCCGCGGCCGGCTTGGAAGAAGCTGGAAAGACGACTCCGGCGAATGGCCGGTGAGTGCTCCCGCCGCGCCGCGGAGCCGCCGCCACGATCGCCGTCTAGGCCATGAGCGCCCTCGTCTTGTCGGCCCTCGTGGTCGTGGTCGTGTCGCTGGCCGTGGTGCTGGCCCTGCTGATTCCTGCCATGCTGGGTCTCACGTGGAAGCGCCTGCGGGGCCGGAGGCGCCCATGAAACCCTTCCACTCAGCGGCCGGGGGCCTCGGGCTCTTTCACTGCCACGAGGACTGTTCGGACGGCAAGCGCATCAAGTCCTACAACCGCTGCGACGCCGGCTACGGCGAGAAGCACGTCGACGGCTGCATTTGGACCAACGCGATCCTCGATCCATGCCTCAAGTGCGGAACGGCGTGGGCGCAACTCGACGGCATCGTATGAAGCGCTTCGCTGGCTTCTGCGTCGAGGTTGTGCTCGCCGTGGTGGTCGGGGTGGTGGCCCTCGGGGCCGTGCTGTTCGACACCCTGCGGGACTGCTTCGCCCAGGCGCGTCGGCGGCTCCTAGGGAGCTAGCCGTCTACCAGGGGATCTTTCTTAGGCGTTACTTCCTCGGACGCTGCTTCCACTAGCCTCACGGTCCAGTCACCGTCGGCTTGGATGGCGAGCACGTATTCGCCATAGGACAAGTCATCGGGCCCGGCTGCCGGGGCGTGTGGGGCGTAGACGGTGACTGGCGCTCTCTTGCCTTCGAAGGGAAGGCTCTGGGGTGGAATAAGGGGGCCGGCTGTTCCATCCGAGGCAATGAGGCGCGCCTGGAAGTTCACGCCGTCGTGCGCGACCTCGAAGAGGAAGTCGGAGAAGGACGGATCCTCGCTCCTGAGGGCAAAGGGCCCAATCACGTTGTCGCCCCATCCGTTCGCCGAAGTGATTGCCGGGGCGGAGAAGTCGGGAAGGCCGACCTTCACCTCCCAGCCGCCAAGCGCTTCGACGGAAATGTTGAAGGCCGAGATGGTCTGACCATTGAGCTCGCCATCCTTGTACGGAAGCGCAAGGACGCCGTGGTACGGGCCGATGAGGCGGTCCGGGGTCAGGCGCCTTCCGTAGTAGGCGAATAGGTTCTCCAGGACGACTCTGAATGCGCTCCCGCCGCGAAAGTCGATGTCGAACAGTATTGGCGAGCTTGGTACGTCGGCGTATGCGATGCCGTGGAAAAGCTCCTGGTTCCCGAAGCCTGCATACGTGCCGAGCACCCGCCCGAGCGGTATACCCTCCACTCGCGGCGCCGGCGCCGGCGCCGGGTTGATCAACCGGATAGACCACTCGCCGTCGGCCTGGATATCGAGCGCGTAGTCGTCGTAGTGCAGGTCGTCGGCGCCTTTGTCCGGATTCCAGGGAGCAAAGACATTCACCGTCGCCTTCCGGTCCGCGAATGCGGCGATCTGCTGCGGCACCAGCGTCCTCACCGTCCCGTCGGAGGCGATGAGCCGCGCCGAAAACTCCCTGCCCTGGTGCGTGACCTCGAAGTGGAAGTCGGCGATAAACGGATTCGGGCTCCGCAAGATCCATGGCCCGACCACGCTATCCCCGCTGCCTTCCGCCACGGTGACCGGGGGCGCCCCGAAGTCGGGCAGGCTGACCCGTACCTCCCACGCCCCACCGCCCTCCACACGCACGTTGAACGCGCCGGCGGCTTGGTCCTGCCCCTCAAACATGCCATCCCTGTAGGAAAGGGCACGAACACCCTCGTAGGGGCCGTAGGGGCCGAAAAGCCGCGCCGGCGTCAGGAGCCGTTGGTATTTCCCGCCGTGCTGCTCGGAGTCCACAAGGAACACCCTGAATTGATCGGTTCCTGAATACTCGATGTCGAACAGCACCGGCGACCCAGTGTTGCGTGGAAGGGCGAAGGGCTGCCGCCGACCCTCGGAATCGCGTACCAAGAACCCTCCGCGCACTTCCTCCACGTATGTGCTGATACTGACTGCCGGAGACCGCTCGCCATCCCCTCCGGGGCCGAACGCCTGCACCTGGTAGCTGTAGGCGATGCCGGGCCAGGGAGTGGGGTCATACGCGAACAGGTCGGGGCCGTTCACCTCGAGCACCACTGCCGCGTCGGTCTCGTCCTGCGCGCGCCGCCAGATCCGGTGGCCGTCGAACGGCCCGCCGCCGCTCGGCGCGGTCCATTGCAGGATGACGTGCCCCTGGTCCTGGCTCAGCGAGAGCTTGCCCGGCCGCCCGGGTGCGCTCACTTCGCCCTCGGCAGTGGCGGGCACGAGCCCGACCGTTACGGCGACGAGCAACGCTCCCACGGCGGCGAGCCGCATGTACGCGAGTTGGCCGCGTCCTATGCCGTCGGCGGGCCGAGGGCGACGCGGCCTAAAGCCAATTGCTCCGCGATGCATTGATGCGCACAATAGTTGCAAGCCCATTGTTTGTCAATAACAACAATAGTATATTCCAAGTATGTTGGCGCAAACGGCGAGCGGTCACGCACCAAGCTCAGCGGAAGGGTCCCTGCGGCTCGGACGGTGTTGCACGAGCGTGCGGGCCGCTGAGCGGCGAGCCCGGAGGGCCTCCATCGAGCCACCCATCTCAAGCCTTCATTCTGTTAGGATGGTCGCGTAGTGGCACGTCGGCGGCAATCCCCACGCGATCAAGAACGGCAGGCCGAGACTGCGCCCCTAGACTTGGGCGCCTGCATGTCCGGTCTGGTGAACACCGTCGTCAAGGGCGCGGCGGACGAGCTAGAGGGCTACGACCTCAGCGTCATCGAGTTCACCCTCCTCAGAAGCTGCTTGGAAAGCAGGGAGGTCACGGCCACCGCGCTCGCGGAAGTGTTGCCGGTCGACGCGTCGCGCATAAGCCGCATCGTGACCACGCTGGTCGAGAAGGGCCTGTTGGTCAGGCGTCGCTTGCGCAGCGACCGGCGCGTCGTGATGCTTCGGCTGTCGGAAGAGGGCGTTGCGCTGACAACCGAGATCCGTCAACGCATGAAGGCATACGAAGCCAAGCTCATGGAGCATATCAGCCCGGAGGACATGCGGGTGTTCGCCGACGTCGCGTCCAAGCTAGTGGCCAACCACGATGCCATGAAGTCGTAGGCGCGGAGTCCCGCGTCTTGGGCCACGCCGAGCCCGCTCAATTTCACAGGATCACTGTGGGAACGACGGCCCCAGAAGACCAGGCGTCGGACCCCTTCCCGGTGTTCGAGTAGCGCCGGACACCTCTGCGTCAGGGGACTCGGACCTTCACCTGCCGAAACAGGACATCCATGCGGCTTTTTCGGGCTGGTGGGCGGGGGCCGGCCGACGATTGGTGGATGTTTAGCCGCTCGCCGGAGCTTTGCGCCGGCCCCCGCCCATGGTCACGACCCGCACATCGAGCTCGCCGAGGTCGTGTGGAAGGTGCCTGTCTCAATCTTCATCATGATTTCCTTGGCGGACTGCTTGGTGGGCGGGGGCCGGTGGGGTTGGTCGAGTGGGTGAGACGACCTGTGTTCGGTTGGTCCGGCCCCCGCCCATGGTCACGGCCCGCACGCAGGGCAGGGTTCGAGTTCAATTCCGTGGTTGCACCAATAGCAGCCGCGTTCGCCGCCCGCGCAGCGGTTCCACGGCCTGATCCGGCGGGCATGGCGGCAGTCCTCGCTCACGTGGTACATCCCGACCGCACTCGGTTCTCTCGTATGGAACGGCGCCGGGTTGCCCTGTTCAGGCGTCTCGTCCTCGGCACCAAGCCGCTCGGCCTGCCCGACTTCACCAACGCCTTCAGGACGTTCTTGATCGTGCCAAGGGTGCCGGGCATCACCCTGCGGCGACCTGCCCGGGCGCATCCCTCGGATCGTGGTACTCATCGTGCTCCCCTGGATACCGGCTCGGTCGGTCTGGCTCGCTAGGGCCACGGCTTGTTGGCGACGGCCTCGCCGTACGCAACGGCGGTAAATGCGCCGGGATGCTCCTTCCATACGGCGTAGGCGGCGCGTATGTCGTCGCACAGCTTTTGGGTGGCCGCCCCGTACTTGATGGCCGGTTCAATGATCTCCGGCGACAGGAACCACCGCTCCACGATGCCGTGGATGAAGGCCAACTCCTCGGGCGTGCTGTAGGAGGCGAAGGACGCGGTCGCCCGGACATTGGCAAATCCGGCGTCGATCAGGTGCGCCTTCAATTCTCCGCCAATATGTGGATGGCCGTCGTCCGCCGCCAGAAGGTCTTCGAGTATCGTCCACGCCCTTCTGATGGGGCCGATATCGGGATACGTGAAGCTCGATTGGCTCATCATTTCACGGCAGGCCACAATGCCGCCGGGCCTCAGCACGCGCTTCACCTCCGCGAGCACGGAGGCGGTGTCCGGAACGTGCATGAGCACGTTGTGGCAGTGGGCGGCATCGAAGAAGGCGTCCTCAAAGGGAAGATCGGTCACGTCGCCAACGTGGAAGATCGCGTTGCCGTGTCCACCCGCCTCGGCTACGGCCCTCGCCAACTCGATCTGGGAAGCCTCCATGTCGATGCCGTGCAGCTCGCCGGGCGCTATGGCCTTGGCCAAGCCCACCGATATCGTGCCGGGCCCGCAGCCGAAGTCGAGAACGCGGAGGCCGGGCCTCAGATATGGAAGGAAGTGCGCGGCGTTGGCCGCCGCCGTGTATCGCCGGAGGAACTGGATGACTTCCTCACCGAAACCCATCGTATAGTCGGGCGTAGCCGAGGTCGGGGCCATTACCGTTACTCCACCATGTGCCCTTTGCGTCTCAGTTCCGCGCCCGCACCGCTCACGATCAGCGGAGCCGCTTACTCCCACTGCTTGTTGGCTACGGCTTCGCCGTAGGCGATGGCGGCAAACGCGCCGGGATGCTCGAGCCACTTTTCGTAGGCGGCGCGTATGTCGTCGCACAGCTTCTGGGTGGCCGCCCCGTACTTGATGGCCGCTTCCGAAATCTCAGGCGACAAGAGCCACTTAGCGACCATGCCGTAGATGTAAGCCATGTCATCGGGTGAGCTGTAGATGTTGAAGGACGCGGTCACCCGGACGTTGGCAAACCCGGCCTCGGTCAGGCGTCCCTTCAGTTCAACACCCATCTGCGGATGAGCATCGTCAGCCGCCAGAAGGTCTTCCATCATCCTCCACGCCTTTCCGATGACGCCGAAATCGGGATGGGTGAAGCTCGACCGAAACATCGGTTCACGACAGGCAACAATGCCGCCGGGCTTGAGGACGCGACTAACCTCGGCAAGCACGGCGGCAGTGTCCGGAACGTGCATGAGGATGTTGTGACCGTGGACGACGTCGAAGAAGCCGTCCCCGAAAGGGAGGCGCGTCGCGTCGCCGACCCGGAAGAACGCGTTGCTGCGTCCACCCGCCGCGGCCGCGGACCTCGCCAACTCGATCTGGGACTCCTCCATGTCGACGCCGTGCAGCTCGCCGGGTGCAACGGCCTTGGCCAGACCCACCGATATGGTGCCCGGCCCGCAGCCGAAGTCGAGAACCCGAAGGCCCGGCCTGAGATACGGGAGCAAGTACGCGGCGTTGGCCTCGGCGGTGTATCGTCGAAGAGACTCCAGGAACTCTTCACTGAAGCCCATCGTGTAGTCGGGCGTAGCCGATGACCGCTTAGCCATGAAGAGTCCTGCGCTTCGTGGGCATAGCACGCCTCAAGCCGGTCGGCGCAGCGCAGGCTGCCGGCGTCCTACGGAAACCGTTCTCGGCTGGTCCCCCCACGTGGGACACAGCACCACCTCCGCACCCGATGGAGTACGAACCGACAGGCAGACTACCACATGCATGTAACGTGGCTGTTACTTTTAAGGAGACTTTCTATGACTTCTTGTAATCTTTCGTGCGGACTGGCATAGTTGCAGCGTCGGCTCCAAAGTCATGTCCGGCCCCATGCGGAGGGGAGTGCAGGAGCCTACGCAGTCCTAGTCGAGGTGAAGAGTATGAACGACGCTCCGGACGAGCTGATGCGAGAGATAGTAGAGCTGCGGGCCCGTCTTTCCCGCCTGAGTGAGGCCAGTCTTCGTATCACCGAAGACCTCGACTTCAACTCCGTGCTGCAGGGGGTGCTCGAATCCGCGCGGTCGCTTACCGGAGCCCGGTACGGCATTATCAACTTGTTCAACGATGCGGGCATCGTGGAGGACTTCCTCGCTTCAGGCATCACTACGGACGAGGAGACTAAGCTGTGGGACCTGCCGGACTGGCCACAGCTCTCCGGGTATCTGGCCACGATTCCCGGCCCCATGCGGGGCCCCGACCTATTCGAGCACCTCAGGTCGCTGGGCCTTCCCGAGTTGCGCCTCCCGCTGGCGGTGAGCCCTAAGTTGTCTTACCTGCTGTCCCCGGTCCTGCACCGGGGAGAGCGTGTCGCCAACATCTACCTCGGCGAGAAACAGCACGGGCAAGAGTTCACCAAAGAGGACGAGGAGACCCTGATGCTCTTCGCCTCCCAAGCGGCGATGGCCATCGCCAACGCCCGCCGTCACCGAGAGGAGCGGCGGGCCAGGGCCGACTTGGAGACACTAATCGACACATCCCCGGTGGGCGTGGCCGTCTTCGATGCCGTGACGGGCGGCGTGAAGTCGCTCAACCGGGAGGCCCGGAGAATTGTCGACAGCCTGCGGAATCCCCAGCAGACGCTGGAGCAGCTGCTGGGCTCGGTGACCTTCAAGCGGGCTGACGGGCGCGAGATTTCCCTCCAGGCGTCTCCGCTGGCCGATCTCTTACGCGTCGGGGAGACGGTACGCGCCGAGGAGATCGTCCTGCGGGTCCCCGACGGGCGGACCGTCACCGTGCTGCTCAATGCGACGCCCATCCGCTCCGATGAGGGCGCCGTCGAATCGATGGTCGTGACCGTCCAGGACATGGCGGCCGTGGAGGAGCTGGAGCGGCTGCGGGCCGAGTTCCTTGCGATGGTGAGCCACGAGCTCAGGGCGCCTCTGACCTCCATCAAGGGCTCCGCCGCCACCGTGCTGGGGTCGGCCACAGACCTCGACCCCGCAGTGGTTCGCCAGTTCCTGCGGATCATCGAGGAGCAGGCCGACCACATGAACGATCTGGTCGCCGACCTTCTCGATGTGGCGCGCATCGAGACGGGTACCCTGCCGGTCAGTCCCGAACCTGCGGAAGTGGCCGTACTGGTGGACCGGGCAAGGAACGCCTTCATCAGCGGCGGAGGCAGGAACAACCTGGCAATCGACGTCGAGCCGTACCTGCCGTTGGTGATGGCGGACAGAGGGCGCATCGTGCAGGTGCTCGCCAATCTGCTGTCCAACGCGGCCCGGCACTCTTCGGAGCCGTCCCCCATTAGGGTGACCGCCGTGCGGGATGACGTCCATGTGGCGGTTTCGGTGGCGGACGAGGGGCGGGGCATCCCAGCGGAGAGCCTGCCGCACCTATTTCGCAAGTTTTCCAAGGTACAGTCCGAGGAGCAAGCAGGAGACACGGGCCTGGGCTTGGCCATCTGCAAGGGGATCGTGGAGGCGCATGGGGGACGCATCTGGGCCGAGAGCGACGGGCCGGGCCTTGGTGCACGCTTCACCTTCACGCTTCCGACGATCGAGGGGGCCGGGAGCAGCGCGGCGGGCCGATTCCCATCGGTCTCGGAGCACTCCGCACGGCGGGCGGAGGAGGAGGCGCTGGGCGTGCGCGTCCTCGCGGTGGACGACGATCCGCAGACCCTCAGATACGTCCGCGACACCCTCACCCAATCGGGCTACGAGCCGATAGTGACCGGCGAGCCGGAGGAGGCAGTCCGCCTCGTGACGGAGTGGCGGCCCCAGCTGGTTTTGCTGGACCTCATGCTGTCCGGGACGGACGGCATTGAGCTGATGAAGAGCATCCTAGAGACGGCGGACGTGCCGGTCATTTTCCTGTCCGCCTACGGACGAGAAGAACTCATCGCCAGGGCTTTCGACATGGGGGCCGTCGACTATGTCGTCAAGCCCTTCTCACCGACGGAGCTCACGGCAAGGATCCGGGGGGCCCTGCGCCGACGGGCGGCCGCCGAGCCAGCGGAACCGTATGCGCTGGGCGACCTCGTCGTCGACTACGCCGAGCGCAAGGTGACCCTTGCGGGTCGTCCGGTACACCTGGTGCCCCTGGAATACCGGATGCTCGCTGAGCTTTCCGCCAGCTCGGGGCGAGTCGTGACCTACGAGCACTTGCTGGAACGGGTTTGGGGCGAGAAGAGCAGCGGCGACCTGCGGCCCATGCGCACCATCGTCAACAAGCTACGCCGCAAGCTAGGCGAAGGCGCGGACAGTCCCACCTACATCTTCACGGAACCCCGCGTCGGCTATCGGATGGCGAAGGGCAGGACGTCGACTGAAAACCCGCCGGCAACTCCCTGAACGCTCACTGAAGTCCAAACCCGCGGCCCATTAGTATCGCAGGGGGGCACGCGCTTCAGGCGCGCCGGGCCCTGGCTCGCCCGATGATAGAATGCTGCCCTTCCTGTTGGCCCCCGCACTCGGGCCGGCGGATCGGGGGGAATCGGCCGATGGCAACGGTAACCAGCGCCTACGCGCAACGGGGTACGCAACCCCTCGTCGCCATGGACTGCTCACCGCCCCGCTCCGGCGACCCATCCTTCGCCGACGCAATCGCCGGCATCGAGACCGACTTCGTCTGCGCCGCCTACAGTCCCGGCCGCTCCGCCCGCATGGACCCCGTGGCCGCCGCCGCCTCGGTCCGCCGCGTCGCCGGCATCGACGCCATTTTCAGCCTCGGCACCCGTGACATGAACCGCCTCGCCCTCCAGATGCACCTGCTCGGCGCGCAGGCCCTCGGCCTCGACAACGTCCTCGTCCTCCACGGCGACGACTTCTCCCCCAAGGACTTGACCCGCACCCGGCCGGTGCGCGACGTCACCCCCACCCGCCTGCTGGCCGACATCCGCGCCCTGAACGAAGGACGCGACTTCAAGGGCCTCAAACTCGCCGCGCCGACGCAGCTTTGCGCGGGCGCCGCCATCGACCTGAGCAAGGGGGTCGAGGCGGAGGCCGCGCTGGCCCTCCGGAAGATCGACGCCGGCGCCGAGTTCATCATCGCCCAGCCGACCTACGACCCCGCACCGCGCCGCGACTTCCTCGACCGTTACCAGGAGCTCGCGGGCGCGCCTTTCCCGGCTCCGGTATTCTGGGGAGTGCAACTCTTGACGCGGGACGGCTTGGTCTTCGGCGACCCGCCGCCGCGCTTGGTGGACGAGATCGCCCAAGGCCGCCCCCCGGCCGACGTCGCGGTCGAAGTCGCCGGAGCGCTGCGCGAGACCGGGGCCGACGCCTTCTACGTCGTGCCCCCCATCCTGAAGGGTGGGAGGCGAGACTACGAGGCGGCCCGCGACGCCATCGCCGCCATCAAGAAGCTCTAGCGCCACCCATGAAGATCGCCGACAAGCTCACCGAGCCGGGCCACAGCTTCTCCTTCGAGTTCTTCCCCCCAAAGGACGACAAGTCGGCACAGGCCCTGCTTCGCGCCGCCGAGCGCCTCCAAAGCCTCAACCCCGCCTACGTCTCCGTGACCTGGGGCGCCGGCGGAAGCACCCGCCGGAAGACCCTGGACGTCGTGCAGATGATCAAGTCGCGCTTCGGCCTGGAGAGCATGGCCCACCTGACCTGCGTCGGCGCCTCCAAGACCGAGATCGACGCCATCCTGGAGGACATCGACACGCGGGGCATCGAGAACGTCCTCGCCCTGCGGGGCGACCCGCCCCAGGGCGACACGTCGTTCACCCCGCACCCCGACGGCCTCGCCCACGCCGACGAGCTCGTGGCCCGCATCCGGTCAAAGTGGGACTTCTCGATCGGTGTCGCCGGCTACCCGGAGGGGCACATCGAGTCGCCGAGCTTGGAGGCCGACCTCGACAACCTCAAGCGGAAGGTCGACGCGGGCGGCGACTTCATCGTCACCCAGCTCTTCTTCAAGAACGACGCCTTCTTCGACTTCGTCGAGCGCGTCCGCGCCGCCGGCATCGACGTGCCCGTCCTACCGGGCATCATGCCCATCACCAACGTCGGCCAGATCAAGCGCTTCACCGAGCTCTGCGGCGCATCGATACCCAAGCCGCTGCTGGAACGCATCGAGGCCGTCGCCGACGACCGCGACGCCGTCATCGCCGAGGGGATCGAGTACGCCACCCGCCAGTGCCGGGAGCTCCTGGAGCAGGGAGCCAAGGGCGTGCACTTCTACACGCTCAACCTCTCCCGTTCCACTAAGACCGTGCTGGAGAACCTCCGCTCGCCGGCATAGCCCGCGCCTCTAGGCAGCCAAGCTACATGCCGATCGCGGAACCCGCGCGGGCCGTGGGGTCGGTGCGGACGTTGACCACGGCCGGGCCGTCCGCGGCGAAGGCGCGGTCGAGGGCCGCCCGGATGTCCTCGGGCTTCTCCACCCACTCGCCGTGGCAGCCGATGGCCGCCATCATCTCGTCGTAGCGCTGCCAGCCCAGCTCGCGCCCCACGCTGCCGTAGGAGCCGCGGCTGGTGAAGCCGGCGTTGTTGCAGATGACAACCTTGATGTTCAGGTTGTGGCGCACCGCCGTGTCCATCTCCATGCCGTTCCACCCGAACGCACCGTCGCCGCTGAGCACGACGACCCGCTTGTCGGGATTGGCGGCCTGCGCCCCGAGTCCGAAGGGCACGCCGACCCCCATGACGCCGTGCGGGCCGGCGTTGAGCCGGTGGCGCGGCATGAACGTGGGAATCGAGTGGCGGGCGAAGCCCAGGGTCTCGTGCCCGTCCACCACCAGGACGTCGTTGGGTTCCATCGCCTCGCGAAGCTCCCGGCACAGCCGCAACGGGTGAATCGGATCGGCGTCGGAGTGGAGCAGGTCTTGCGCGCGCTCCTCGCGGGCCGCGTCGGAGGCCCTGAGCGTCTCCACCCACTCCCCGTAGGCGGCGGAGTCAATGCGGCCCTTGGCCTCCTCCGTCAGCTGCTCGAGCACGGCGCGGGCGTCGCCCAGGATGCCCACGTCGACGGCGCGGTTGTGGCCGAGCTCTTTCCCGTCCACGTTGACCTCGATCACCTTGGCGTCTGCGTTGAAGCGGGGCGCGCGCAGGTTGAACAGCATCGCGTTCGCCCGCGTCCCGATCACGCAGATCGCATCCGCTTCCCGAAACGCGCCGCTCCGAGCTCCGGGGAAGAAGAGGTCGTGGTCCTCCGAGATCGCCCCGCGGCCTTGCGGCGTGGTGAAGAACGGGATGCCCGTCGCCTCGACGAACGCCCGCAGCTCGGCCTCCGCCTCCGACCAGAAGATGCCGCTGCCGGTGATGACGAGCGGCTTCTTCGCCCCGGCGAGCATGCCGATGGCCTCGCGCACCAGCGCGGGGTCGCCGTGGGCGCGGGCGCTGACGCGGTACCGCTCTGGATACATGACCCGCTCCTCATCAACCTCCCGCGTCAGCACGTCGCCGGGAGCGTCCAGGTAGACGGCGCCCTTGCAGCCGTCCTGGGCGTGGCGGAAGCCGATGCTGAGGTATTCGGGGATGCGATGCGTGAGGTCCATCTTCATCGCCAGCTTGGTCACCGACTTGAACATCGGCACCTGGTCCATCTCCTGAAAGACCTCGACGCCAATCCCCTCGATGGAGGAAGAGCCCCCCACGCAGATCACCGGGCACGCGTCGGCCTGCGCGTTGGCGACGCCGGTGATGGCGTTGGCGGTGCCCGGGCCCGCCGTCGTGACGCAGATGCCGGTCTTGCCCGTAGCCCGGGCATAGGCGTGCGCCGCCATGGCAGCCGCCTGCTCATGGCGGACGTAATAGCAGGTCAGCCCCAGCTTCTCCGCCTCGGCGATAATCGGCGAGATCGGCCCGCCCATCAGATAGAACAGCGTATCGACGCCCTCGTTCTGCAGCGCCTTCGCCACAAGATACGACCCGCTCACCTTCGCCATGACGACCTCCTGCTATCGAGTCCGGCGGTTGCCCGCGCCATACTACCCCATCCGCCGCCGCGTCACGCGCCCTAGTCGGGGTCGACGGCGATGACGACCTTGCCGAACCCAAACAGGGGTTCGAAGACCAAGGTAAGCCCCCCGGCGTCGGGGGGAATCTCGAAGATGATTGGGCCCCGCTTCACCTGCCCTCCGTCGAAAGTCCCATCGACCGGCGAGCGAATGGCGGACCACGTCGCCGGATGGATCGTATAGCTGTAGCCATCCGAGTCCTTAAGCGTCAACTGCTGGTTGGAGTCGATCGCAATCCCAGCTGTCGAGAGGTTCCTAACCGCTAGGTCGAGGACCACGAACCGGAGTCCGGCGTCTGGCCGAACGGGTAGCCTCTCGGTCAGCGATGCGCCGTGGAGTAGCAGTTCCACGTCCCCGGCCTGGACGGGCTCGCCGGTGGCAAAGATGGTCGGCGGCGTCTCGCCGGGGATGAGCGCCGGAGGTTCAATACCCCGAGGAGTCGGCCCGAGCGCGATGAGGGCCTCCTGGGCGCTGAAGGTGCGCAACGTGAAGCTCAGGGCCAGTTCCTCTCCGTCGGCATCGATCTCGAACACGACCTCGCTCCGGATGCGCTCGCCGGGGCTGATGACACCCTCGCCAGGAAGCGCTGCCCCCCTCGCGAACTCCCCCCACCTGCGGTCGGGGTCGTAGACGCGCGTCGCCGAGTCCTTGAGTCGAATGTAGAAGAGCCTCGATACGTCCCGCTCCCCGGCGTTGACCAAGGCCAAATCGACCGCGACGAACCGTTTTCCCGGGTTCTGCCGGATGTGCACCGGGAGGTCCGGCTCTCTCCAACCGAGCACCACCGCGACGAGGTCCTCCAGCCGGATCAGATCGCCCAAGCCGAACTCCGTCACGCTCTGGGTCAATGGCTGGGGAATCGGGAGGGGCGTGGCCGTCGGACTCGGCGAGGAGGGAAGCGGCGCGGTGCTCCCCATCCTCAGGAAGGGAAGGTCCTCCAGAACCGTGGCCGCCGAAACAGCGAAGCCCGACGAGGCCGGCGAGCCGGGCTCCGAGATGTTGACCCCGGTGATGCGCCCGTCCAAGGTGAACAGCGGCCCGCCCAGTTGGTCGGGGTCGACCGGCGACCGTGTGCGGACCAACCAGCGGAGGGTCGACGAGTCGAACTCGATGCCGGTTACCTCCGTCTCGGCGACCGACGCCCGGCTCTCTCCCAGCGAATAGCCCATCGCAAACACCGCATCGCCTGCGGGCGGCGCAATGACGCTGCCCAACGGTGCAGCCTGGAAGTCTCCCGAGCAACAGATGCGGACAAGCGCCAGATTCCTCACCTCGTCCACGCCGACAATCTCCCCCGTATGCAGCGCGGCGTCGTTGACCAGCACCGCAATCGCGGTGCCGTCCTCGACGACCTGGTGTGCGGTCAGGACGAGCGCCCCGCCGTCGGCGCTGGTCTCGATGATCACCCCGGAGCCCACGTTCATGAGCGTCTGAACCTTGACCACGCTTGGTCGCACGGTAGCGGCCGTGACCACCAGCGTCTGCTGGTTTGTGGGCGTGGGACTGGGCGGCGGCAGCGCGGTGGGGGTCGCCGTGGGCGTCGCCGTCGGGCGCGGCGTAGGCGTCGCCACCCGCGTCCGGCCCGGTACCGGCGTCGGCGTGGGCTCGGGCGTCCACGTCGGCGCCGGGGTCCACGTCGGTACCGGGGTCCACGTCGGCCCGGGCGTTGGCGTCCTTGTGGCCGCGGTCGGCGGCGTCGGCGTCGAGGTCGGGGTCGGCGTCAAAGTGGGCGTGGGAGTGGGCGTCGGAAGCGGCGTAGGCGTCGCCGTGGCCGTCGGTGTCGGAGTTGGGCGTGGGGTGATCGTGGGCGCCTCCGTAGCCGTCGGGCGCGGAGTCGGCTCGACGGGAACGGGGGTCGGCTCCGGCCCCCGGCACGCCGCCACCGCCAGCAGCCCGGCGCAGACAACTATGAGTGCGCGCGTCGTCACGACAACCGTCCCAGCCCTAACTTGCGCCGGCGTCGCGGACGCGCGGCATCACTTCGTTGACCACGAGCTCCAGGCACTCCTGCCCAAGCTCGGCGGGCATCCCGCCCATGGTTGGGCGCAGGTTAAGCGACGCCCAGTCGCCGAGCACCTGACGCTGGCGGAGCATGAACTCGGTGCACTCCTCCGGAGTCATCACCCGGTAGATCCCCTGCTCTTTCAGGACGTCTGCGTTCGGCGCGGTGAAAAACATCATGTTCGGATCGTCGTCGTTGTATTGCGCGTAAGCGTTCCATTCGTGGAGCGCGTGCGGCGCGATAACGTCCCACGCCCGCTCCGGGTCGCGCGACACATGGAGGTGGAACGGGTGCGGATCCGGCGGACTCGGCAGCTCCGGCCCCGGGTCCTTCCCCAGCTTCACCATCTCGTCCCGGTACGCCCCCCACCACTTAGGCCCCACCGGAATGAAGCCGTCGGCGTGCCGCGCCGCGCGCCGTGCAGCCGCCTCGCTGTTGCCCCCAAGCATGATCTTGGGCCGCGGCTGCTGTACCGGTCTCGGACGCACCTTCACGCCCTTCAGCGTCCAGAACCGGCCGTCATAGTCGAACGGCCCTTCGTCCTCCCAGCAGCGCCGGATGATGTCGAGCGCCTCGTCCACACGCGCCGCCCGCTCGTTGCGGGGCACGCCGAAGCCGTCGAACTCTTTATGGTGATAGCCGCCCGCCACACCGAGGGTGAAGCGGCCGCCGCTCAGACAGTCGAGCACCGCGCCGTCCTCGGCCACGCTCAGCGGATGGTGCAGCGGCAGCACCATGATCGCGAACCAGATCTCCATGCGCTTCGTGCGCGCCGCGATCGCCCCCGCCATGACGAACTGCGAGGGCAGGTAGCCGTCGTCCTCGAAGTGGTGCTCGGCGAGGGCCACCCGCGCGATCCCGTTCTGGTCGGCGTATTCCATCATCTCCAGGAACTCGCCGTACAGCTGCTGGTGCGAGCGCCCCGAGATCGGCGGGTTGCGGAGAAAGGCGTTGATCGAGACCTGCACGGCGCCTCCTTCGGCCATCGTCGACGGACGGTAGCGGTAGACCACGAGACCGGCGGAGCGGAGCGCCGCGCACAGGAGTGATCTCACCCGAAGCGAGCCTACCAGCGGCGTTGGGGGATGACAAGAAGCAGGACGGCGTTTTAGCCGAACGCGACGCGGAAGAGCCGGCGCACCGACTCGTCGGTCTCGACGCCGTCGAGGTCGCCGCGCGCGAACCAGCGCAGGTCGAGCGACTCCTCGCTGACCCGCGGCTCCGCGCCGGGGTCGGCCCGAACGAGGAAGCGAGTGTCGAGGTGCAGATGCTCCGGCTCGCCGGGACGGGCCGGAATCACATGAATGTCGAGGTCGACCGGTGCCGGATCTATGGCGAGGTCGGCGATCCCGCTCTCCTCCACCGCCTCCCGCAGCGCCACGCCCACGAGGTTGGCGTCGCCGTCGGCGTGCCCCCCCAACTGCAGCCAGCGCCCCAGCTTGCGGTGATAGGTGAGCAGCGCCCGCCGCTCCTCATGGTCGAGCACCAAGGCCGACCCGGTCAGGTGCCCTGGCAGGCACGTCCGCCGGTGCGCGTCTTCCGGGTGCGCCTCGATGAACGCCAGCATCCGCTCGCGCACCGCCCGCTGCGCCTCATCCGGCGCCTCGTACGCCAGCAGCAAGCGCCGCGCCGCATCGAGATCATCGGTCGGCGGAAAAGTCCCCCGGACAAACCCCATCGCGGCCGCAAGTCTACCAGCCGCCGCCCTACCAACGGCGACCGCTCCTACTCCGTCACCTCGTACGCCACCTCCGCCACCTTCCGCCCCTCGTGGTACACGTACACCCAGTACTTGCCGGGTTCGGTTCCACCTGATCGTCCGATCCCCGTATACCCGACTTCGATGTGGTGACTGCTGCCTCCGTATCCAGGTGTTGTCCGTATTGTCACTTCGCGTCGGCGGAACATGAATCCGTCTTCGAAGAAATCCACGATCTCCAGCTGTACCTCGCGTGGCCCCCCATCGGCTGAATGGGAGTAATCAATCGTGAGCCACACCGGCGCCGTGCCATCTGGGCCGGCGAAGCCGGAGATCGGTGGCCCCCCTTGGTACAGCGCCAAGTACGCGTCCTCGACCCGCCCGTCGATGCCAGATAGCTCGGGGTCGACCGGCCCACCGTCCAGGTGGGAGGTATCGTACTCCACAGTTCCGTCGTACCAACGTCCCACCACGGTATCGACGAGGATGCCTTGGTCTGGCGCGCCGGCCTTGAAGGCCTCCTTGATGTGGCTGATGTCGATCTGGCTGGCCTGTGACATCAGATAGAGGTTGCGAAATCCCTGCCGGAACGCGGTATCCCCCAACGTGTAATACAAGTCCAAGAAAAGGCGGTCACCGAAACTGTAGTTGCATTTTCTCGTGGTCACTGCATAGGGGTCGCTGGCCTCTAGATCCACTATGCCCCGAAGTTCGGGGCAGGGGTACGAGAAGGTTACGCGCGGCGCGCCTGCCCGGCCGCTCTCCCTAATCGGTGTCATGATCAACACTGCGCCTTCGCTGATCCAAGTGCGTTGACCCTTCCAATAATAGCCGGCTATCCGATTGGCCCAGAGGTTAAAGATGCTATCGGGCTCCCGTCCGTCGTTGTGCGCGGAGAAGATGAGGTGAGTCCCCGCGTGGACTGAGCCGCGGCGCTCTTCTTCGAAGACTAGGAGCACGGATTCGACAGGGAAAGGCACTCCCATGAACGACTCCGCGTTGCGGACCGTACGCTCCAACACGTCCATACTGCGCGGCGATCCCGGCTGGGTCCGGATGATGGTCAGAACCACCTCGCCCGCGAGCGGAAGCCCGATGGTGCGTTCTTCCTCTTCCAAGGCTCCCGGCCCCCGGTCCAGCAAGAAGAGCATCCGGTCCGGATTCGAGTCGCTCAAACCGCCTAGCATCATGACAACCTTCGCCCACTCATCCGAGATGCCTACGCTCAGACTGGGGTGCTCCAGCACCTCTTGGAATAGGTGCGGCTGCCTGGAAGCCAAATGCCACAGCGACCCCATCGCGCCGGCGTCGAACACCTCGACCGTCTCGAGGAAGGGCATCTCAAGGATCCGCAGCGCTGCCGTGCGGTCCTTTGTCGCAATCTCTGTAATGCGAATGCTGACGATTCGTTCAGGTTCGTCGAGTCCATCCTCGACCCACGGCTTTTCGAGGGTCGCCCGCAGCGCCTCCGTACTGCGGTCCGCTGCGTCCCGCAGAGCCTCAACCGTCAAGGCGTCGGCACGCTCGACGGTCTCCAGGAAAGGCATCTCAAGAATCCGCGCCGCCGCCGCATGGTCGCTTCCGGCTATCGCTCTCACGAGGCTGATCACGGTGCGTTCGGATTCATCGAGCCCGTCCTCGAACCACGGTACGGCCCGCTGAAATTGCCCCGGAAACTGGCCCGCCAAACGTCGCAGCGACGCCATCGCGGCGCCGTCTTCATCATCGACGGTCTTGAGGAAGGGCATGTTGAGAATCCGCAGCGCCGCAGCCTCGTCCACCCGCGCGACAGACCCGAGATGGGCCATGACGGTGCGTTCGGTCTCGTTGACCCCATCCTCGATCCAAGGCTGGGCTACGATGACGTTGAAGACTTCCGTGGACCCCAGCGCCCTACGTATGAGTTCCAGCACGCCCTGTCGTTCGTCTTCCTCGATCCCGTCCGCGACCCAAGGGAGCGCCTTGATCGCCGCTGCGGCATCCGGCTTGTTCGAATCGAGTTGGCGGCCCTCTCGCAAGGATGACCAGACCTCGTAGTAGGGTGGCGTGGGCGTCGCGGTCGGCGCAGCCGTCGGCGTCGCGGTCGGCGCAGCCGTCGGCGTCGCGGTCGGCGCAGCCGTCGGCGTCGCGGTCGGCGGCGCCGTGGGTGTTGCCGTTGGCTCCGGTGTCGGTGTCGCAGTCGGCACCGTGGGCGCCGCGGTCGGCACTGCCAAGGGCGTGGGCGTCGGCACCGCAGTGGGCGGCGCGGTCGGCACCACCGTGGCGGTCGCGGTCGGCGCCACCGTAGGCGGCGCGGTCGGCACCGCCGTGCTGGTCGGCGGCACCGTGGGGGTGGCAGTCGGCTCCGGCGTGGGGCTTTCGCTGCTACAGGCAGCGGCCAAGGCCGCGAGCACGCCAAGCAGTGCCGCGACGCTCACAAAGCAGCGAAGCGAGACTCTCCTCACAACCCGGCCCTCCTTCCGAGCCACCCCGCCGCCCGTGCCCCGCTACTGCGCCAGGAACCCTCCGTCGAGGTACAGCGTGTGGCCGGTGACGTAGGAGGCGGCGTCCGAGCAGAGCCACAGGACGGCGTTGGCGACCTCGTCCGCAGTGCCCATGCGCCCGATCGGCTGCATGTTCTCCAGCCACTCGCGGGGGACGCTCTGCATCGTGCGCTCGTTCATCGGCGTGTCGATGGCGGCGGGGCAGGTCGCGTTGACCCGGATGCCGCTGGCGATCTGTTCCAGCGCCACGCTCCGGGTGATGTTGGCCACGGCGGCCTTGGTGGCCGTATAGGCGTGCGTGCCGGGAGCGCCCACGACGCCGAGGATCGACGAGGCGTTGACGATTGCCCCGCTCCCCTGCTTGTTCATCTGCCGCACCTCGTGCTTCATGCACAGCATGACGCCGGTCAGGTTGATGGCGAGGTAGCGGTCCCAGCTTTCGCGCTCCTGGTCGGTGATCGGGACGCCGCCCTGTTCGATTCCCGCGTTGTTGAAGGCGCAGTCGAGCCGTCCGTAGCGCTCGACCGCGGCAGCGACCGCGGCCTCGACCTGCGCCTCATCGGAGACATCACAGGCGACGAAGGCGGCCGCGCCGCCCTCGACCACGATCGCCGCGGCGGCGGCCTCGCCGGCCTCGACGTTGATGTCGGCCAAGATGACGCCGGCGCCCTCGCGGGCGAAACCCCGCGCCGTCGCCAGCCCGATCCCCGACGCGGCCCCGGTCACCAGTGCCGCCTTGCCGTTGAAGTTGTAGTCCATGTCGTTGCTCCTTGGGCGTCGACCCTACTGGGCGGTGAGGCCGCCGTCGACGGACATGCAATGGCCCGTGATGAACGACGCTTGCTCGGAGGCGAGCCAGGCCACCGCCTCGCCGATCTCGCTCGGTGCGCCGATCTGACCCCGCGACAGGCGCGGCGGGAGCATGAACTGCCCCCGAAAGTCGGCCACCGACTGGCCCGCGATACGCTCCACCATCGGCGTGGCGACGCCACCGGGGCAGACCGCGTTGATGCGGATCCCGCTGCGCGCGTACTCCACCGCCGCGGCCTTCGTGATCTGCAACACACCGCCCTTCGACGCGCTGTAGACCGCCATGCCGGCCTCGGCGCTGATCCCCGACGACGAGCCGGTGTTCACGATCGCGCCCCCGCCCTGCTCCAGCATCACCGGTATCTCATACTTCATGCACAGAAAAACGCCCTTCAGGTTGACGCCGATGATGCGGTCGAAGTTTTCGACCTCGTTGTCCGCGACACGGGCGTTGGGCACGCCCTCGATGCCGGCGTTGTTGAACGCGCAGTCGAGCCGTCCATGCAGCGCGACGACGCGCTTGACCAGCGCCTCGACAGAGCCGGGGTCGGTGACGTCGCAGCGCACGAACGCCGCCTCGCCGCCCGCGTCCTCGATCATCCGGGCCGTCTCCGCGCCGCCCTCTTCGAGCACGTCGGCGACGACCACCTTCGCGCCCTCCCGGGCGAAGATGCCCGCCGTGGCGCGTCCGATGCCCGACGCCCCGCCGGTCACCAGCGCGATCTTTCCTTCCAGTAGCTTCGGCACGTCTCTCCTCCGAACAAGCGGGCGATAGAGCCGCCCGCGACCGCAGGCACTATAGGCGGCGGCAAGGCGGGCAGCAACCGGGAGCGTGCTAGGACGCGTAGTACATAATGGAAGAAGGACTTCAACAAAGCGGCTAGACCGCACCCGGCGCCGCGCGCGCCGTCAAGGAGGACGCATGGAGCACGAAATCCTGTACCAACCGTCGTACGCGCTCGCCAAGGTCTCGCTGCGGCAAGGCGAGTCGATCGTCGCCGAGTCCGGCGCCATGGTGGCCATGTCGGACACGATTGAGATCAAGACCGAGGCGCGCGGCGGCCTCTTCGGCGGCCTCAAGCGCTCCATGCTGGGCGGCGAGAGCTTCTTCCAGAACACCTTCGCCGCCGAGAGCGGCCCCGGCGAGGTCATGCTCGCCCCCGCGCTCCCCGGCGACATCGTCCACCTCCGCCTGAACGGCGAGACGGTCTACGTGCAGTCGGGCTCCTACATGGCATCCTCGCCCGACATCGAGATCGACACCTCGTGGGGCGGCGCCAAGGCCTTCTTCTCGAAGGAGGGTCTCTTCCTGATCAAGGCCTCCGGCATGGGCGACCTCTTCCTCAGCAGCTACGGCGGCATCCACGAGATCACCCTCAACCCCGGCGAGAGCTACACCATCGACACCGGCCACATGGTCGCCTTCGACGGCACCGTCGATTACAACGTGCGCCGCGTCGGTGGGCTCAAGTCCACCTTCTTCAGCGGTGAGGGGCTCGTCGCCACCTACAGCGGCACGGGAAGGGTCTTCATGCAGACCCGCAGCGAAGATGCCTACCTCTCCTGGCTGATTCCGCAGCTGCCCAAGCGCGGCTAGGGACCGCGGCGGCGACGGCGTGCCAGGCGCGCTCGAAGGCGTCCGCTATCTCGACTTGGCCCGTGTCGGGCCCGGGGGGCACTGCTCGCGCATCCTCGCCGACATGGGCGCCGACGTCATTCGCGTCGCCGAGCCCGCCCCAAGCGCCGCGCGTCGCGCCGCCCTCCCCGCCGACGAGTCCCGCACCTACAGCCTCCGGCGCAACACCCGCGTCATCGGCCTCGACCTGAAGAGCGAGACCGGCCGCTCCGTCCTCTACCGCCTCGCCGCCACCGCCGACGCGATGGGGGTCGGCTTCCGCCCCGGCACGCCCGAGCGCCTCGGCATCGGCTACGAGACGATGGCCAAGGTCAACCCGCGCCTCGTCTACTGCTCCATGAGCGGCTACGGCGCGACCGGCCCCTACGCCGGCTACGCGGGCCACGACATCAACTACCAGGCCCTCGCCGGGCTAGTCGCCCTGAACGGCGGCCCCGGCCACAAGCCCCATCCCGCCGGCACCGTCGGCGACGCCGCCGGCGGCGGCATGCAAGGCGTCATCGGCATCCTCGCCGCCATCATCGCCCGCGGCCGCACCGGACGCGGCCAGTTCGTCGACGCCGGCGCCACCGACGGCCTCCTCAACCTCGTCCACCGCTGGTTCGAAATGGAGCACGAGTCCGGCGTGTCCGTCACCCGCGGCTCCGAGATGACGCTCCGCAAGTACGCCTGGTACGACACCTACGAGACCAAGGACGGCAAGTACGTCAGCGTCGGCGCGGTCGAGCCGTACTTCTACGCCAACCTCTGCCGGGCCCTCGGCCGCGAGGACTTCATCGAGCACCAGTACGACGACGGCCGCATCGACGAGATGCGCGCCGCCTTCGCCGCCATCTTCCGCACGCGCAGCCGCGACGAGTGGGTCGCCGACCTCATGCCCAACGACTGTTGCGTCGCCCCGGTCTACGAGATCGGCGAGCTCGCCGGCGACCCTCACTTCCAAAGCCGCGGCGCATTTGCCGACTACGAACGCTCATCAGGAGAACTCGCCCGCCAAGTCGCACCGATGACCAAGTTCGGTGGCACCCCGTCCGCCATTCAGCGGCTAGAACCCAAGCTCGGCGACTTCACCCACGACATCCTCGCCTCGGCGGGCTACACGCCCCCCGAAATCGAGGCCCTGCTCGCCACCGGCTCAGTCGTGTAGCGCGTGGCGGGGGTTCCGCCCGCCGCGTCGCCGTGCTACTATTCCACCCGGAACAGACACAAGCTCCGCGCCTTTAAGTCGGTCCGGCGAGGCTGACAAGGGAAGTATGCGGTACTCAACGAATCGAGCGTCTCGCGGCGCTCCTCCATATCGGCTTGAAGAAGGCCTCCGGCCCGGACCGGAGGTCTTTTCTTGTGAGGGACGCCATGCGTGAGAAGGAAGTCCTCGACGCCGAGGACATCCGCCGCGCCCTCGTGCGGATCGCACACGAGATCGTCGAGCGCAACCACGGCGCCGACGGCCTGCTCTTCGTCGGTGTCCTCACCCGCGGCCTGCCCTTGGCCCGCCGGCTCGCCGACCACGTCGCCGACTTCGAGGGCGCGGACGTTCCCGTCGGCGCCCTCGACATCGGCCTCTACCGCGACGACCTCTCCAGCCACCGCTCGCCGCTCCACAAGACCGACCTCCCCGCCAATCTCACCAATACCACCGTCGTCCTCATCGACGACGTCCTCTACACCGGACGAAGCATCCGCGCCGCCATGGACGCCCTCATGGACTTCGGCCGTCCCAAGCAGATCCAGCTCGCCGTCCTGGTCGACCGGGGCCACCGCGAGCTCCCCATTCGCGCCGACTACGTGGGCAAGAACATTCCCACCTCGCGCAACGAAGGCGTCCGCGTCCATGTCTACGAAGTGGACGGCGCCGACGGCGTCATGATCGCCGATACCCCCGAGAGAGGCCGCCGCGGCGCCCAGGAAAGGAGCTCGGCATGACGATGACCGAAAAGCGCTCCGAGACGCAGGTGGCCGAGCCCTCGCCGCCGGTGGCGTTCGACGCTCCCCGCCGCCACATCCTCGACCTCGACGACTTCACCCGCGACGAAATCGAGGGCGTCATCGAGACGGCGGAAGCGATGCGCGAGGTGCTGGGTCGGGAGATCCGTAAGGTGCCGACCCTGCGAGGCCGCACCGTCATAACCCTCTTCGCCGAGCCCAGCACCCGGACGCGGGCCTCCTTCGAGCACGCCGGCAAGATCATGAGCGCCGACGTCATCAACATCTCCGCCTCCGACAGCAGCCGCGTCAAGGGCGAGTCGCTCGTCGATACCGCCCGCACCCTGGAGGCTATGGGCGCCGACGTGCTCATCGTTCGGAGCGGCTTCTCCGGCGCTCCTCACGTCATCGCCCGCAACACCGGCGTCAAGGTCATCAACGGCGGCGACGGCGCCCACGCCCACCCCAGTCAGGCCCTCCTCGATCTCTTCACCATCCGCGAGCGGCTCGGGGCCATCGACGGCCTCCGCGTCGCCATCGTCGGCGACGTGCTCCACAGCCGCGTCGCCCGCTCCAACCTCTGGGGGCTCCAAAAGCTCGGCGCGTCGGTCGTCCTCTGCGGCCCGCCCACGCTCCTCCCCTTCGATGCCATGACCGCGTTCGACCCCGATGGCACCGGCTTCCTCTCCATCGAGACCGACATCGACCGCGCCCTCGACGGCGCAGACGTCGTGATGGCGCTCCGTATCCAGAAGGAGCGACAGACCGCCGGCCTCCTCTCCACGCTCCGCGAATACGTCCGCTTCTATCAGGTGAACGAAGAGCGGATGCGGCGCGCCAAGCCCGGCGCGATGGTCATGCACCCCGGCCCGATGAACGAGGGCATCGAGATCAGCCACGGCCTCGCCTACGGGGCCCGCTCCCTCATCGAGACCCAGGTCACCAACGGCGTGGCCGTCCGCATGGCCCTGCTCTACCTGCTCGCCTCCGGGGAGCGCGGCGAGTGAACGCCCCACTCCTCCTCCGCGGCGGACGGCTCATCGACCCGGCAAGCGGGCTCGACGGGACCGGCGATCTGCTCATCGCCGGCGGCGTGATTGTCGAGACCACCCTCGGCGGCCTCGACGCGCTGCCGGAAGGCGCTGAAGTGATCGACGCCTCCGGCCTCGCCGTCATGCCCGGCTTCATCGATCTCCACGTTCACCTCCGGGAGCCGGGCTTCGAGGAGAAGGAGACCATCGCCACCGGCGCGCGGGCCGCGGCCAGGGGCGGCTTCACCACAATCTGCTGCATGCCCAACACCGACCCCGCGATCGACTCCCGCGCCACCCTCGACTTCGTCATGGGGCGCGCCGCCTCCGCGGCGGTGCGCGTCCTGCCCGTCGCCGCCGTCTCCAAGGGGCGGAAGGGCGCGGAGCTCGTCGAGATGGCCGAGCTCGCCGAGGGCGGCGCGGTCGCCTTCTCCGACGACGGCAGCCCCGTGCTCACGCCGGGCCTCCTCCGCAGCGCTCTCGCTTACGCCAAAGCCCTCGGTGTGCCCATCATGGACCACTGCGAGGAGCCGTCCTACGTCGGCTGCGCCATGCACGAGGGACACGTCTCAACCCGCCTGGGACTGCGGGGACAGCCCGCCGCTGCCGAGGAAGGCATGACTGCCCGCGGGGTCCAGCTCGCCGACCTCACCGGCGGCCACTTCCACGTCTCCCATATGAGCACCATCGGCTCGCTCGACCTCGTGCGGCGCGCCAAGGAGCGCGGCATCCCCGTCACCACCGAGGTGACGCCCCACCACCTCACCCTCACCGACGAGTGGGTCGCCGGCAACCGCGACCTCCAGGGTGCCCAGTCGACCGGCCTCTCCGGCCCGGCCGCGGCCTACGACACCAACACCAAGGTCAACCCGCCGCTGCGCCCCCGGCCCCACGTCGAGGCCATGATAGAGGGGCTCGCCGACGGCTCCATCGACGCCATCGCCACCGACCACGCCCCCCACGCCACCGTCGACAAGCTCTGCGAGTACGACGTCGCCGCCAACGGCATCAGTGGCTTCGAGACTGCCTTCGGCGCGCTCATGACCCTGGTGCACTCCGAGCGCGTCCCGCTGCCCACGATGGTCGCCGCGCTCACCGTCGGCCCCGCCCGTGTCCTCGGCGGCCCCGGCGCCCGCTTGGGACGGCTCACCAAGGGCGCGCCCGCCGACGTCACCCTCGCCGATCTCGACCAGGAGTGGACGGTCGACCCCCAGGCCTTCGCGTCACTTAGCAAGAACACCCCGCTCGGCGGGCAACGCCTGAAAGGCCGCGTGGTCGCGACCCTCAGTGGCGGCGTCATTGTGCACGACGAACGGCAGGAGGCAGTGACCCGTGGCTGAGGCATTCCTGGCGCTGGAAGACGGCGCGGTCTTTCGCGGCGATGCCTTCGGCGCGAAAGCGACCTCCGTCGGCGAAGTCGTCTTCAACACCAGCATGACCGGCTACCAGGAGATCCTCACCGATCCCTCCTACGCAGGCCAGATCGTCACCCCGACCTACCCCATGATCGGCAACTACGGCGTGAACCGCGCCGACGTCGAGTCCCGCCGCATCCAGGTCCGCGGCTTCGTGGTGCGCCAACACTGCGACCGCCCCAGCCACCAGCGGAACGAGATGACGGTGCACGAATATCTGG
The DNA here is from genome assembly GCA_965207995.1 of Dehalococcoidia bacterium. Classification (GTDB taxonomy): domain Bacteria; phylum Chloroflexota; class Dehalococcoidia; order SHYB01; family SHYB01; genus DAOUKH01. Next base: position 1,458,470 of record OZ242299.1, read on the forward strand.
CAGCCGAGGGCATCCCCGGCCTCGCCGGCGTCGATACTCGAGCGCTCACCCGCCGCCTCCGCAACCGCGGTGTGATGATGGGCGTGCTGACCTCCGAGGCCACGCCCGACGAGGCCCTGAAGGTCCTGCGGGACAGCCCGTCCTACGACGAACAGGACTACGTCCGGTCGGTCATGGCCGAACAGGGCGAGCCGTGGAGCGGCGGCGACCGGCCCCGGCGCCGGATCACCGTTGTCGACATGGGCGTCAAGCACAACATCCTGCGCCTGCTCCGAGCGCGCGGCTGCGACGTCGCCACCGTTCCCGCCTCCACCACCGGCGAGGAGATCCTCGCCGCCAACCCCGACGGCATTCTCCTCTCCCCCGGCCCCGGCGACCCTGCCCCCCTCGACTACATGATCGCCAGCACCAAGACCATCCTGGGGCGGCGGCCCATCATGGGCATCTGTCTGGGCCACCAGGTCATCGCCCACGCCTTGGGCGGCACGACCTACAAGCTCAAGTTCGGCCACCGAGGCGGCAACCACCCCGTCCGCGACAATGCCACCGGCCGCGTCTACATCACCGCCCAGAACCACGGCTACGCCGTCGACCCCGACTCGCTGCCCAGCGAGGCCGAGATAAGCCACGTTAACCTCAACGACGGCACCGTCGAGGGGCTGCGCCACACCTCGATGCCCCTCCTCACCATCCAGTACCACTCCGAGGCCGCCCCCGGCCCTCTCGACAATGTCGAGATGTTCGACCGCTTCCTCGCCATGGTCGACGAGGCCCGCTAGCCCCGGCCATGAACGGCGGCGCAACCGAAGAGCAGTACATCTGGTTCGCCAACGTCGCGCAGCGCGCCTACGACTGCGATTTCTGCCCCCGCATGGAGCGCAACTCCGCCGTCCTGGGCCCCCTCAACGGGCGCATCGAGGCTCGCGCCTTCGTCATCGGCGAGGCCCCGGGCCGCTTCGGCTCCGCCGTCACCCGCGTCCCCTTCCAGGGCGACCGCAGCGGCGAGAACTTCCAGCGCCTCCTCGAACACGCCGGCCTCAGCCGGGGCGACCTCTTCATCGCCAACGCCGTCCAGTGCAATCCGAAGGACGAGCAGGGCCGCAACGACCGCCCCACCAACGCCGAGCTGCGCAACTGCTCGAACTACCTGCGCGAGATGATCGACATCGTGCAGCCGCCTTACGTCGTCACCCTCGGCGTGCGGGCCCTCGACGCGCTCCACCTCATCGAGCCCCACGCCATCAAGCTCAAGGATGCCGTCGCGACTGCCGTCCCCTGGCGCGGAGCCAAGGTCGTGCCCCTCTACCACCCGAGCGGCCGCGCCATGGCCAACCGCCCCTTCGAGCAACAGGCCAAAGACTACGAACGCCTGGGCGTCATCCTCCGCACCGACCCCGCCTACCGCCCCCTAGGCCCTCCCGAACACCAATCCCTCGACCTGTAGGGGCGCCGCCCCCTAATCCTCTCCCTTGGGAGAGACTAAGAGAGGGCCGGAGCAGGGACTAGTGGTCTTTTTCTTCTCCCACAGAGACACCTGCTTAACTCGTCGGCAAGCCGAAAGACGGGTGGTGCAGGGCGGTCTTCCACCTCTCCCGATGGGAGAGGCAGGGGTGAGGGCGGGGGGTCGGGAGGGGTGCGTCAACATCAACGCAGCGTGCGGCCCCGTTTTGCGGGGGTCTCCCTGGGAGCCTGAGACCCGGCGCCCGCCACGCCCCGATCGTCGCCCCTACTCGCCGGTGAACTTCGGCGGGCGCTTCTCCATGAACGCGGTCGCCGCCTCGACGTGGTCCTTCGTCTGGAAGGACAGTCCTTCCGTGGCGAGGCTCATCTCGAGCACCAGGTTGATGTTCTGCCAGATCATCCGGTTGACCGCCATCTTGGTCCAGCGGATTGCCGCCCCGGGCCCGTTCGCCAGCTCCGTGGCGAAGGCCAAGGCCTCGTCCAGTAGTTGGTCGTGCGGCACCACATGGTTCACAAGGCCGATCTTTTCCGCCTTCGCGCCATCGACGTAGGCCCCCGCCATCAAGAACTCCTTAGCGCGGTGCGGCCCGACCAGCAGCGGCCAGATCACCGCTCCCCCGTCGCCGGCCACGAGCCCGACCTGCACATGCGTGTCGCCGATGCGCGCTTGGTCGCTCATGTAGATCACGTCGCACATGAGGGCGATCGTCGCGCCCAGGCCCGCCGCGGGCCCGTTCACCGCGGCGATGATCGGCGCTTCGCAGTTAGCGAAGGCCTGGATGAGGTATTTCGGCCCCCGCGTGTAGTGCAGTGGCGACCGGTCCTGGATAGTGTCGCCCATCGTGCTGATGTCGCCCCCGGCGCAGAAAGCCTTGCCCGCGCCGGTGAGCACGATCGCCCCAATGTCGGGATCGGTGCTCAAGTCTTCGAGGATAAGCTCCAGCCCTTCATGCAGCGCCGAGTCGATGGCGTTGCGTTTCTCCGGCCGGTTCATCGTCACCACCGCCACGCGGTCCTTCATCTCAACGCCGAGATGGTTTTCCTCATACTTTCTGTAGTCGCCCAAGGGAGCCTCCAGGGTGCCGTATCTCGGCGGGGATTATACGGGATTGCGCGCCAACCGGAAGCGGTCGGCGCCGATCGCCAAGCCTACGACTCCGTCCCCTCTTCCAAAACAGCGAGATACCGGTCGTAGACGAAGATCCGGTTGCGCTTCCGTCCCGTGATCTCACGCGCGATGCCGAGGTCGACGAGCAGCCTCATAGCCGACGCGGCGGCGGGAAACGAGAGCCCCGTGCGCTTGCTCACGTTGGGGATGGTGAGAATCGGCCGCGCCATGAGCTCGTGGTGCGCCCGCAGCGCGGAGCCGGCCCGTCGCGTGGCCTCGATCCGGCTGCGGTCGTCCGCGAACATCCGCGACAGGCGCTCGGCGGTGGAGACGACCCCGTCGGCCGTCTCCCGGACGCCTTCCAGAAAGAAGGCGAGCCACGCCTCCCAGTCGCCGGTCCGGCGCACGTCGTCGAGCAGCGCATAGTAGGTGGAGCGCCGCTCCTTGAGATAGAGACTCAGGTACAGGATTGGGTCGCGCAGTACGTCGGCGTGGCAGAGCAGAAACGTGATCAGCAGCCGTCCCACGCGCCCATTCCCATCGAGGAACGGGTGAATGGTCTCGAACTGCACGTGTGCAAGCGCGGCCCTCACTAGCGCCGGCATGCCGTCGTCCTCGGTGTGGAAGAAGCGTTCGAGGTCGCCCATGCATGCCGCCACCTCGGTGTGGGGCGGCGGGACGAAGACGGCGTTGCCGGGGCGGCTGCCCCCGATCCAGTTCTGCGAGCGCCGGAACTCCCCCGGCGCCTTGCTGCTCCCTCGCCCGCTCGACAGCAGAATCTCGTGAATCTCTCGAATCAGCCGGTTCGACAGCGGAAATCCCTCGCGCATGCGCCGCAGGCCGTGGTCCATCGCCGCCACGTAGTTCGACACCTCCCGGACGTCGTCGAGGGGGACGCCCGGCGCTTCTTCAAGCTCGAACAGCATGAGGTCGGAGATGGAGGACTGCGTCCCCTCGATGCGCGAGGACAGCACCGCCTCCTTGCGTATGGAGGCATAGATCAGCAAGTCTCTGTCCGGCAGTTGGGCGGAGGCGCCGTCAAGACGTCCCAGGGAAAGGGCGGCATCGAACAGGGCCTGCTGCAAGCCGCCCTCGATGACCAGGGGCGGCTCCGGAGGCAGGGGATTGGGGATGAAGGCGCGCACCTGCTCGCCGCCATCCGCGCTCACCCAGTAGCGCCCGGTCTCGCCGCGTTGCATGGAACCTGCCCCTCCCTAATGAAAGGTTGCACCGCAAAACTTAATAGCCTGACACTTTATTAAGTATAAATCGCTAATTCTTAGTAATCAACGCTGCTACTAAGTTTTGGCGCTAAATCTTTAATAGTCGTTGCAGCTATTAAGCTCAGCGCCGCAAAACTTAACAACGCCGACGGGATTGAAACGTTAGCGGCCAACGTTGAATAAGCCGGCACGCTAGCGCCGCGGGGGCATTGCGTTGCGCCGCCGCCGCCAGGAGTCCGTGATCTCCGGCGGCTGGTAGCCGACCTCGGGCCCGAGCGGGTTCACGTCCGAGCCCGGCGTGACCAGCTCGTCGATACGGTCGAGGACCTCCTGGCTCAGATCGACGTCCACCGCGCCGAGCTGCCCTGTCAGGTGCTCCATCGTCCGCGGCCCGATGATCGCTGACGTCACCGCCGGATGGTTGAGCACGAACGCCACCGCGAGGTGCACCAGGGAGATACCCGACTGCTCGGCGAGCGGCACCAACGCCTCGATGATGTCCAGCTTGCGCTCGGCGATGGGGTCGCCGGCGACCGGCTTCCCCAGCAGCGACTTCGCCGGAGCGTCCTCCCACCCCTCGACGCGCCTCCGCATGGTCGGAATCGAGCTGCGCGGCGCGTCGGGGAAGGGCTGCCCCCGGCGATAGCGGCCGCTGAGCCAGCCCTGGCTGAGCGGGCTCCACGTGATGACGCCCATCCCATAGCGGGCGCTGGTGGGCAGCGAGTCCTTCTCGGCCCCGCGGGCGAAGATCGAATACGGCGGCTGCTGACACCGGAACCGCTCGTAGCCCCGCTTCTCCGCGATCCAGTGCGACTCCGCGATCAGCGAGCCCGGGAAGGTGCAACTCCCGATGTAGCGCACCTTCCCCGCCCGAACCAGGTCCGTCAGCACGCTCATCGTCTCTTCCAAGTCCGTCAGCGGATCGTGACGGTGTACCTGGTAGAGGTCGATCCAGTCCGTCTTCAGGCGCCGCAGGCTGTCGTCGACCGCCCGCACGATCCACCGCCGCGAGCTCCCGTGCTCGTTGATATCGCCCCCCATCGGATGGTGGACCTTGGTGGCGAGGACCACGTTGTCACGCCGCCCCCGTAGCGCCTCGCCCACGATCTGTTCCGACTCCCCGCCGGAGTAGACGTCGGCCGTGTCGATGAAGTTGATCCCCGCGTCCAGCGCGGCATGGACGATGCGCATGCAGGCGACGCGGTCGGGGTTGCCGTACGAGCCGAACATCATCGTGCCCAGGCAGAGTTGGCTCACCTGCACGCCGGTGCGGCCGAGAAGCCGGTACTTCATCCGATGCTCGCCCCCTCTAGAAGTCCAGGCCGTAGAGCTTCGCCGCGTTGCCGCGCGTGATCTTGTCCCGCGCCGCCTCGTCGACCCCGGCGAAGACCCGGTCGATCGTCGCCATCGAGTTCGGCCACGTCGTGTCCGAGTGCGGGTAGTCCGACGCCCACATCACCGACCCGTCGCCGATCAGGTCGAGGTCGTGCAGGCCCGTCACGTCCTCCTCGAACGTGGCGAACAGGTTGCGCCCGAACCAGTCGCGCGGCCCTGATTCCAGGTGCACGCCCGTCCACGCGCTGTGGCGCTTCCGCACGTGCTCGCCCCGCTCGATGAAGAAGCCGAGCCACCCGATCCCACCTTCGACGGATACGAGCCTGAGGTTCGGATACCGGTCGAACGCCCCCGTCCACATGATGCGCGCCAGCGTCTCCGCCATGCCGATCGGGCCGATGTGCATGTAGATCGACCCGCCGCCCGGCATCGCCATCGTCTCGGCGCGCGCCGGCAGCGACCGCGGCCGCCCCGAGTGCACACTGAGCGGCATCCCGACCTCGTTCGCGGCGGCCCAGAACGGCTCGAAGTAGGGATCGTTCCAGTCGCGCCCGCCGGGCGGAATGTACGGGATCAGCGCGCCGCGGATTCCCGGCAGCGTCCCCAGACGCTCCAGCTCCTCGATGGCGTCCTCCGTCGTGTCCATCGGCAGCAGCCCGATGCCCACGAGCCGGTCCGGCGCCGTCGAGCAGAACTCCGACATGTGATCGTTGTAGACCCCGTAGACCTCGCGGGCGAGCTCCGGGCTCAGCCGCACCTGGTCCATCATCATGTCCAGGCAGATGTTCGGGTACAGCACCGACGCCGAGACGCCGTCCGTCTCCATGTCCCGGAGGCGCCCCGCGGGGTCGTAGCTCCCCACCGGCACGTCGTCCCACGTGAGCCCCTTGTCCGTGAACTCCGACGCGGAGCGGCCCGCCATCACCAGTATCCCCAGAGGACGCGGCGCTTGGTCCGCAACCGCGAAGCCCTGCCCGCCGTCGGGAAGTTCCACCAGCCGCGGCGCTTGGTCGCGCAGGCTGGCGGGCAGCCGCTCCTGCCACAGGGTTGGCGGCTCCTGCAGATGGTCGTCGGCGGAAACGACTACGCGTTCGGTCATGCTCTCTCCTCACCGCACCGTGCCGCGGGCAGGCCGATTGTAGCAGGGGCGGGCCGGGGGAGCGCCGTTGTATAATCCCCGCCGGCCCCGTAACAGGACTCCTTGGAGGAACCGGCAATGGAGATTCGCTTTACCGCCGAACAGGAAGCGTGGCGCGACGAGGTCCGCGCCTTCCTCGACAAAGAGCTCCCGCCCGAGAAGGAGTTCAACCACGAGTTCGAGGAAGACCCCGATCTCTGGGACTTCGCCCGCGAGTTCACCCGCAAGGTCGGCGAGCAGGGCTGGATCGGCCTGACCTGGCCCAAGGAATACGGCGGCCTCGAACGCACTTCCATCGAGAAGACGATCATGATGGAGGAGTTCACCTACCGCGAGGCGCCGATGATCAACATGATCGGCTGGGGCCTCGCCGCGGGCAGCCTCCTCGTCGGCGGCACCCACGAGCAGAAGCTCAAGTTCCTCCCCGCCATCGCCAAGATGGAGACCTTCTGGGCCGAGGGCCTCACCGAGCCCGACGCCGGCTCCGACCTCGCCTCCCTCCAGACCTCCGCCGTCCGCGACGGCGACTACTGGGTCGTCAACGGCCAGAAGACCTACACCACCTGGGGCACCCACGCCGACGTCCTCTACCTGGCCGCCCGCACCAACCCTGACGTCCCCAAGCACAAGGGCATCACCGTCTTCTGCCTCGACCTCTCCCTCCCCGGCATCAGCTTCTCGCCGCTCTTCAACCTCGGAGGCGGACGGCAGAACCATACCTATCTCGACAACGTCCGCATCCCCAACGACATGATGGTCGGCGAGGAGGGCATGGGCTGGTACTACATCATGAACGCCTTCTACGGCGGGGGCGGCGGCTACGCCGGCCACTCCAAGTACCAGCGCATGCTCGACGACGTCGTCGCCTACTGTAAAGAGACCACCCGTTACGGCAAACCCTTGATCAAGGACCCGCTCGTGCGGCACGAGCTCGCCAACATGGCGATCACCGTCGAGACGCTCAAGCTGCTCACCTACGAGGGCCTGTCGGCGGCCAAGTCGACCGAGCCCCCGGCCTTCGGCGGCGCCTTGGGCGTGGTCATAACCAAGGAGGCCCAGCCCCTCTTCGCCCAAGCGATCACCCGCATCGTGGGGCCGATGAGCCAGGTGAAGAAGGGCAAATGGGCACCTATGGCGGGGCATGCCGAGGAGTGGTACCGCGGCTCCTTCGCCAACCACGCCGGCGGCACCTCTCAAGTCAAGCGCATGGTCCTGGCCACCCGCGGCCTCGGCCTGCCGCGATAGGAGGACGGCCGTGGACCTCACCTTCAACGAACAGCAGCGCGCCATCCAGCAGACGGCCCGCGACTTCTTCAGCGCGAACGCCCCCGCCGAGATGATCAGGGAGCTCGAAGAGAGCGGCCCCGGCTACTCCCAGGAGCTCTGGAAGGAGATGGCCGCCCTCGACTGGCTCGGCCTCACCTATCCCGAGCAGTACGGCGGCGCCGGCGGCGGCCTCCTCGACCTCTACCCCATCTACGTCGAGATGGGCCGCTCCATCTTCCCCAGCCCCCACCTCTCAACCGTCGTCCTCGCCGGCGAGACCATCCTCGCCCTCGGCAGCGAGGAGCAGAAGCAGGACATCCTGCCCCGCATCGTCAGGGGCGACCTCGTTCTCCCCCTCGCCGTCATCGAGCCGACCGGCGAATACGGCCCCGAGGGCGTCCACACCACCGCGACTCCCAACGGCGACGGCTACCGCCTCCGCGGCGCCAAGAGCCTCGTCCCCTACGCCGAGGCCGCCGAGCAAATCCTGATCGGCGCGCGCACCGGCCCCGGACGGCTCGACGGCACGCTCTTCCTCGTCGATCCCCAGGCCGAGGGCGTCACCGTCGAGCCTATGGACAACATCGCCGGCTACCGCCTCTACGCCGTCACCCTTGAGGACGTGCTAGTCCCCGCGAGCGCCATGGTCGGCGGACTCAACCAGGCCTACGCCGCCGCCAAGACGGTCGTCGACCGCGCCCGCGTGCTCCAGTGCGCCGAGATCGTCGGCGCAGGCGAGAAGATGCTCGACTTCGCCGTCGGCTACGCCAAGGACCGCGTCCAGTTCGGCCGGCCCATCGGCCAATACCAGGCCGTGCAGTACCTCTGCTCCGACATCGCCATCGACATGCACCTCGCCTCCCTGCTCTCCCGTCAGGCAGCCTGGCTCATCGACGAAGGCGAGCCCCACGCCAAAGAGGTCGCCATGGCCAAGGCCCACGCCAGCAAGGCCGCCCAGCACATGGCCCACCAGGCCCACGAGGTCCACGCCGGCGCCGCCTTCATGCTCGAACACGACCTCCAGCTCTACACCCGCCGCGCCAAGCACTGGGAGTTCAACCTCGGCGACACCGCCTACCACGAAGAGCTCGTCGCCCAAGCCCTCGAAGCGTAGGCGATGCCGGCCGGTGAGCCGCTATAATGCCGCCAGCCCCGCCCGGGCGGGAGCCAGGAGGGCGCCGTGATCGACCGCTCCATCGCTGATCTGGACGGCAAGACCGCCATCGTCACCGGCGGAGGCCGGGGCATCGGCAAGGGACTCGCCCTGGGGCTCGCCGCCTTCGGCGCCAACGTCGTCATCGCCGAGCGCAACCCCGACCTCGCCGAGGAGAGCGCCGCCGAGATTGCCGCCATGGGCGGCAAATCGCTGGCCGCGCCAACCGACGTCCGCGAGTTCGATCAGGTCAAGGCCGCCGTCGACAAGGCCGTCGAGACCTTCGGCGGTGTCGACGTCCTGGTCAACAACGTCGGCGGCGGCTTCCCCGCCGACTTCCTCCACATGAGCGAGCGCGGCTGGGACGCCATCGTCCGCATCAACCTCAAGGCCACCTTCTACTGCACCAAGGCCGTCTCCGAGCGCATGATCGAGCAGGGCCGCGGCGGCTCGATCATCTCCGTCGCCAGCATCGAGGGCCTCCGCGCCGCTCCCGGCTGGGCCGTCTACGGGGCCTGCAAGGCCGGCATCATCAACTTCACCCAGACCATGGCCCTCGAGCTCTCCAAGCACCGCATACGCGTGTCGTGCATCTCGCCGGGGCATATCATCACGCCGGGCATCCCATTCGAGCACGCCCAGGGCGACGACAACCCCTACGAGCGCTCGCTCCCCCTACAGCGCCTCGGCACCATCGAGGACATGGCCGGCGTCGCCGCCTTCCTCGCCTCCGACATGTCGGAGTGGGTCACCGGCATCAACATCCCCGTCGACGGCGGAGCCATGGCCGCCCGCGGCTGGGTCCGCGACCACGAAGGCGTCTGGCTCACCAGCCTCTAGCGCATGGTAGAGTGGTAGCGGAGCCGCCAATGACTACGCCAACGGAACGTGCTTTGCGCGAGACCGCATGGTTCTCCGCCACCATCGATGCGCTCGACGCGCTGCCGGTAGGTGCGGACGGCTGGGCCACCGGTGCTACGCGTACGCAACCGGCGGCGGTTGAAAGGCTGCTGCAAGTGCTGACGGAGATTCTGGATGGTCAGACGCCTCCGCCCGCCATCGTGCCCACCCACGAGGGCGGCGTGCAGGCCGAATGGCATTGCAACGACATCGATCTGGAGATCGAGGTAACGCCGGCGGGGGCCGTCGAGTATTACTTCAGAAGCCCGCTTGAGGAGCGCGAAGAGCGGGCCGAGGGCGATCTCAGCGCGTTGGCCCAATACGCACAGGCGGTGCGGGCGCGGTAGAGGTTTCCGCGTGCGTCTGTGGGGATGGAGCTTGGCGATGACGTCGGCATCAGCAACGACGAAGTCGTGCTCCGTCGCGTACACCAAGGCTTCGTTGTCTTCGATGAGAACCTTCAACGGAAACGTCCTTCGACACAGGCCTTCAAGCAAGGCGGTGTTAGCGGACTCGTCTCCGTCTATCTGAACGCTGAGACCACGCCAAACGTCGTCGTTGAGGAAGGTTCGGAGCCATTCCTTGTCGCTATCAGCGTAGGCGTATTGCGAGAACTTGGACTTGGGGTAGTCCGCGATCCCGATTCAGGAGGCCCTGGGCACTGCCTGATTACTGGCAGGAAGACCAAGGCGACGCTAAACCGAATCGTCCAAGCGGCCGCGTGGGTCGAAGGCTACGCGCCGGAGTGACTGTTCGTCGCCCCCACGGCTTGACCTATGAATGACCCGCGCCCGCCCGACGGCGAGCCCTCCTTAGCGCTCGTCGCCGAACTTGACCGCCTGCAGCTCCGGGCCTGGCCCGCCGCCCACGAGGAAAGTCTCGGCGGCTGGCGGCTGCGCTTCACCGACGGCGTCACCCGCCGCGCCAACTCCGTCCTCCCCCACGGATCCGCCCCGCCGGATATCGAGGATGCCATCGCGCGCGTCGAGGCGGCCTACGCCGAGCGCGGCCTCAAGCCACGGTTCCTCGTCTCGCCCGCCGCGTCGCCGCCCGACCTAGACCCCATCCTTGCCGAGCGAGGCTACGCGGCGGAGGCGGCAACCCTGGTGCAGACGGCCGGCTTTCCCCTTCGTCCGCTGCCCGCGCCGGAAGTTATCGACGTGGAGTTAGGCGACTTCGACGAGGCCTGGCTATCCGCCTACGCCGCGGCCGAGTCTCTAACCCCCGGCGAGGTCGAGGGGCGCCGCGGCATCCACCGGCGGATACGCGCCGGCGCCGGCTACGCCACTGCCCGCATCGACGGCAAGGTCGCAGGCGTGGGCTCCGTCGTCGTCGAGGACGGCTGGGCCGGCGTCCACAACATGGCGACCACCACCGAGCATCGTCGCCGAGGGGCCGCCCGCGCCGTGCTGCACGCCCTCCTGGAATGGGCCGCTGCCCACGGTGCCACGCGCTCCTACCTCGCTGTCATGGAGACCAACGAAGCGGCCCGCGCCCTCTACGAGAAGTCCGGCTACACGACGGCCTACCGGTACTGGTACCGCGCCAAGCGCCGCTAGCCACCCCTGAGTTCATTGCGGCGAGTTAAGGCCGGGTCAGCAACACCGCTAGGGCCACCACCGTCAGCACCAGCAGCAGGTTGACGCGGGCCGCCCACTGGACAAGCAGGCGCGCCGGGCCGGTGGGCAGCGGCGAACCCGACGACCGCGCCGCGGCCAGCCGGTCCATCATCCTCGGCCCCAGCCAAAAGTCGTGGGCGAGGCTGAGCAGAATCACAATGACGAACAGCCCGGTCTTCATCTGGAGAAATTGGATGAAGTGGCTCTCTCCCGTGAAGAACGTGCCGGGCCGGACGTCCCAGTGCGTCCAAGCCAGGTAGGCGCCGGTGCCGGCCAGCACCACCATTGACGCCCACGCCACGGGAACGAACTTCTTGGCCGCGGCGCGCAGGACTGCAAACCCCGCCCCGGCGTCCCGGCGGGCCAGAGGGACCATCACCATAGCGAGGAACAGCATCCCGCCCAGCCAGATGATGGCAGCGACGATGTGGAGGTAGACAATGGCTTGATACATCGGCGGTTGCCTCTGCTACTCGATTTCGCCCCACCCCGCTACGACTCCGCGATCAGGGCGCGCACGTGTGCCTCGACGTCGTCCCGGATGGCCCGAACGCGCTCGATGGGCTGGCCGTGGGGATCGTCCAGCGCCCAGTCCTCGGCATCGAGCATGAACGTGGGGCACGCCCCGTCCGCGTAGCAGCCCATGGTGAAGATGCGGTCGGCGCGGCGCGCCATCTCCGGCGTGAGCAGCTTGGGTTGCTGCCCGGTGATGTCGAGCCCCCGCTCTTGCATCGCCTCGACGACCACAGGGTTGAGCCCCGTCGTCGGCTCCGTGCCCGCCGACTCAGCGTCGAGCCGCCCTTCGGACAGCTCCCGCGCGAACGCTTCCGCCATCTGGCTGCGCCCGCTGTTATGCACGCACACGAACAGGACGCGGCGCGTCACGCATGCCCTCTCTACAAGCGGTAGAAGTCGACAGCGTTCCCGCCCCGGATCTTCGCCTGCTCCTCCTCCGAAAGCCGGGAGATGTTCTCGTTGAGCATCTGCACGAAGCCGGGATAGAATGCGTCGGGATGGGGATAGTCAGAACCCCAGATGATGCGGTCCGCGCCCAGCCACTCCGCCGAGGGCACCAGCATCGCCTCCTCGGGGTCGAACGAGATCCACCAGTTGCGGCGGAAGTACTCGCTCGGCGTCATTGTTAGGTGCGGAAGGGTGTGGCCCATGTACTCGAACCTGCTGTCGAGCCGTTCGAGGAAGGGAACAAGCCAGCCGCCGCCGCTCTCCAGCATCCCGAAGTTCAGGTTGGGGAAGCGTTCGCAGATGCCGCCGGTGATGATGCCCATGATCGTGTGCATCCCGTCGACGGGATGGTTGAACGGCGTCCGCATGTACATCCGTTCCGAGTCGGGGCCGATGATGTCAAACAGGCTCGCCGAGCCGAACATCGAGTCGCCCGGGAATGGGTGGAAGCCGATCGCGACGCCGAGCTCCTCACATGTCCGCCAGAAGGGGTCGTAGGTGTCGTGCCACCACTTGACGTCGGCGTTGGGCAGCGTGTCGCGGAGGAAGACGGCCCGGAAGTTGTGCTCGTCGTAGCAGCGGCGCACCTCTTCGCACGCCGCCTCGACGTCGTGGATCGCCACGATGTTCGTCGCCCCCATCATCCGTTGCGGGTCCTCCGAGCACCACTCCGCCAGCCAATCGTTCAGCGCCCGGTTCACCGCGATGTGATAGTCCGAGTCGGGAATCCAGGTGAGCGCCCCGGTGGGGTACATGACCGCGGCGTCGATGCCCTCGTCGTCCATGACCCCGAGCCGCGCCGCCGACTCGACCGCGCCCGGCGGCAGCGAGCCGTACATGCTCTTCTGGCGCTTCGTCCCGTCGGCCTCACGGGTGCCGCTCACCGCGAGCAGCCCCTGCTGGTGCTCCTCGCTCTCCCTCGTAAAGACGACGTTCCCGAAGTTGACGCTGCCCTCGCTGATCCAATCGCGCCCACCCCAGTCCTCCGCGCCGTCCTCCTTGACGATGCGGTGCGGCGCCACCTCCCGGTACTTCGCCTCGATGTACGGTCGCAGGTCCTGCGGCTCCATATAGTGCCCGTCCGCGTCGACAACCTTGAGCTTGATCTTCGCTTCCGTCGTCATCCTATTCCTCCTCCAACCGCCCGCTCCCCAACCGGTCGAGCGGCCATCTGCGGGCCCTACTATAGCGGCTGGGCCCGCCGCCGCGAACCCGTTACCGCCCTCCTTGACCCTCGTTCGCACCCCTCCCTATACTCACCCCACGACCCCCAACCTGCCCCCGAGGGCCCGCCCTTTGGAAATCACCCGCCACGGCCCCCGCTGCTTCCACCTGAAGTCGTCCGACCTCAGCGTGCTCACCGACCCCGTCGAGGACGGCCAGACGGCCGACGCGCCCGCCGCCGACGTCATCGTGTGGAGCGTCGAGGACGACGAAGCGCTGCAGGCCACGGGCAAGGCCGCGAAACGGCTGATTCGCGGCCCCGGCGAATACGAAATCTCCGGCGTCTCCATCCACGGCGTGCGCACCTACCGCGACGCCGAAAGAGGCGCCGCCCGCGGCCGCAACACCGCCTACACCCTCTCGATGGACAACGTGCAGGTCTGCTACCTGGGGCGCATCGGCCACACCCCCACCTCCGACCACGCCTCCGCGCTCGGCGACGTCGACGTCCTCCTCGTCCCCGTCGGCGACGAAGGGCTGGACATCGCAGCCGTGGCGGAGACCGTCGGCGTCCTCGAACCCCGCCTCATCGTGCCCATCGGCGCCCCCACCGAGAACGAGGTCGCCGCGGTGGCGAAGGAGACCGGCGCCGCCATGCAGCCCCCCGTAGGGAGGCTTTCCGTCAGTCGTTCGTCGCTGCCCGCGGAACCGCAGATCGCGGCGCTCTCCACCGGCGGAGAGGACTAGACCAGGAAGAGGTCGTCCGCCTCCTTCATGATCACGATGTAGCCGCGCCCGGGCTCAAGAATCGGCTCGGCCCTCGGCACATTGTCGGCCCGTTCCGACGCCACGTCGTCGTCCGTGTCGGCGATGCCGTCGGGCCCGAAGCCCATCTTGCTGTCGGGGCCCGCCGGGTCGATTCCGTTCCATCCCCGCATCGACGGCGTCAGCGACTCGAAGCCGCGGGAGGGATCGGGGTCGAAACGCACGATCCGCTCCCACTTGCCCGCCACCGAGTTCAGATAGTCGGACGCCTTGACCGGCGACGGCTCCACACCGACCACCGCGTTCCCCACGTTCCCCACCACCACGCCAAGGTAGTTCACACCCTCGCGAAGGCGCTGGGTAGTGAAGACGAGCGGCGAGCGAGAGCCGGCCAATGGGACCGTCGCCGTCTCGAACCGCCGCGCGTATACCCAGTAGGCTTCGCCTTCAACAAGCTCGGCCACCTCCCCAGCCCACACGCCACTTGTGGCTGTCGAGACCGTCAATCCCTCGTCGGAATCGAAGCGCACCACCGCCTCCACCGTCGTGTTGGCGAACAGCGCCGACGGCGCCGGCGACACCGGCCGGGCGGGCAGCGAGATGAGATTCCATCCGGGCTGAAGGCGCAGGTCGAACATTGGGCCCGGCACGGCCTCGATGATGAAGGCCTGCATCTGGCCCTCGTTACCCGCTGCGTCGGTGGCCCGCGCGTGCAGCGTATGCTCTCCCAGTGTCAACTGTTCAACGGCAAGGACGAAAACCCTGTCATCGGCGGTGTAGACATCGTGCGTCCGCTCCGCGCCGTCGAACGACGCGTAGGTCAGGGTCACCGGCTCGCCATAGTCCAGCCGGAGCCATATGGGGCCTTCGACCGTCACCGCTCTAGGCGGCGAGCCTTCCCCTAGTGGATCGAGCGATGCCGATGGCGGCGTCACGTCCCACGTGAACGACACCGTAGCTGCGAAAGCGTACGACGCCGTCACGACGTCGCCCTCAGTCGGCGGCCTCTCGGACTCAGCCAGGGTGATCTGACGCCTGTCGGGAGCATCCTCCGCGAGCGTCATGGCAAGCGGGCCCGCGGTAGGGCCTTGAGCGGGGTCGCTGTCGACGGTCAGAATCAGTGCCCCGGACTCCCCGGCTGCGAGCCGTCGGCTCACCGAGAACGCCGTGCCCGATTCGTTCGCCCGCGCGGATACATCTTCGCCTGTTCGCCGCATGACATTGCCGGCGATGTCGCGTGCCTCGACGGCTACCGTGACGGGGCCGTCCTCGTAACCCGCGACCAAGACCGACCAGATGCCACTCCCTTCTTGGACAGGCCCCTCGACGATTGCGCCGTTGTCGACCGAGAATCGTGGCGCTGCGGCCAGCCGCTCCGACGCCTGCGTCACCACCCGCACCGCCCGGTTGGTCCGCTCGCCGCCGCGCTCGACGGCGAGGGTCATCGTCGGGCCCGTGGCATCCGATGCCCTGATCGATGCGCCTGTGGGCACTACATTCCCTGCCGTATCGGCGATCGGCCCCGCTACCTCGACCAGCGGCGTGTCGTCCGTTCGGGTGTCCCCCGTGCGCAGGTAGACGAATCGTCCGCGCGCTGCCGCCGCTAAGGGCACCGCGCCATCTACCAGGAAGTCTCCCGCGCTCACCGTTGCCGAATCCAGGGGAGCGCCCGGTGAGCTCCCATCTGGGCCCGCGACCACGCCGCCGTCGAACTCAATCCGCACCGCGCCGGGCTCGGGACCGACCTCCGAGCGCAGTGCGCCGTTGTAGAAGAGCCCCGTCGACGCGTCGACCATCACCGGCGGCGTCCGGTCGACGATGAAGGTGAACGGCGACGACGCTCCGCCCGGGCTCTCCGCCGTGATGCGGTTCCCCACCCGGTCACCTACGTCCATAGACCACGACACCACCCGGTCCGACGCCGGGACGGAGGCGGCGAAGGTAACCGCGCCGCCGCTCTCGGATACGGCGCCGAGCCCACCGCTGGCCCCGCCCAGCACGGCCCCGTCCACGGTCATGAGCGCGGCGCTGTCCGCCGTGCCGAGGCCGCTCAGATCGACCCCCGCGCCCTCGTCGACGGCCCGCACCCGGAGGTCGGCCGCAGCACTGGTTACGAAGCTTCCCTCCGCGGGGCTGAGCACTCGTAGGGTCGGCGGGGTAAGGTCGATCTTCGCCGATGCCCCGGCCGGCCCGTAGCTTACGAATAGCGCGTCGCCGTCCGAGACGGGTAGGAGCCGAACGATGAACGTGTGCGCCGCGTCCTCATCCGTCAGGCCGAGACTGTCGCGCAGTTCCGCCAGGCGTGCCGCGAGGCCGCCCTGGCCGGCGACGTACAAGGCGGCCAGGATTTCTCCCACCGTCCGGTCGGGTGCCGTCACGCGGGCACGCACTACCCTCAACCCCTCCGCGGTCACGAGCCCCACCTTCAACGGGTAGCGGCCGCTCCCTCCTGGACTCTCGAAGACCGAGAACCGGCGCGTCTCACCCGTGCCCCGCGCGGTCTCTGTGCTTGCCGCCACGCCGGTGATGCGGCCCAACTCCCCCGTCTCGAACGTCATCACGACGTTGCGGTCTCCCTCAGCAGGCGCGCCATCGAGCGTCAAAATGCCCCGGGCTGCGTCGATGCTCTCCGTAGCGAAGGTAGTGGCGCCGTCAGTGGCGGAGACGAGCGAAGAGATGGGCGTCGCGCCGGGGTCGCTGATGTCGAAAATCGGGGCCTTGTACGTGAACCGTATCGCGGACCCCGTCGCCGGCGGTGAGGCGGTCTGCACCAGCACGGTCAGTAGTCCGGTTCTACTATCGGGTATGGTGCCGTACTGTTCCAAAGGCAACGTTGTCCCATCGATGGTGACCACGATGTCCTCTTTGGCTACATAGCCGTCGTGCCCGGCATTAGGGTCGGCGATGCCGCTGTCGCCGACGGCTTGGAGCGAGGTGAACTGACGATTCGTGCCGTCGACGTCGCCCGACGGTGTCTCGTCGGTGACCGGAGTGTCCCCTTCGAAAGTCACGGCCAGTCCGTCGGTGAGATCGAAGGCCGTCGTCGATCCGTCGCCATCGGCGCGGGCCGCGAACCGCTGCACCGGCGAGCCGGCCTCGGCGGTTACCTCGACCCCCACCACGTTGAAGCCGGGACTGACCGAGAAGTAGGTTCCGTTGTCCACACCGCCCGTCAACACGATCGACGGTGCGCTCTGCCCAAGGGCGGCGCTGAGTGTTGCCGCCGCGACGACAACAAGGCTCAGTAATGTGAGAAGTGGGGTGGGAGACATTGCGCGATGGGCGCGCAACTTGGGCGCGGGGATGGCCCCTTGGCCGGACCCACCCCCGCCCATTCAAGGGAACGCTCGCAATATAACATGTTTCTGCCATCTGCATGTGCTGGTCCTACCCTACGGCCAATAGGGGCTTCGCCGCCGCGCACGGGCACGTTGACGGCGCTATAATGAGCGCCCCCACGCGGGGCGCCGCTCGTAGGCGGCGGGGGTGGCCATGCTAACGACTCGTCAGCGGGAGATTCTCAATTTCATCGTGGGCCAGTACGTGGTCCAAGCCGTTCCCGTCTCCAGTCAGGCCGTGGCCAAGAGTTCCGCCCTTCGGCTCAGTTCCGCCACCGCGCGCAACGAGATGGCCGAGCTCGCCGAGGACGGGTTTATACACCGCCCCCACATCTCCGCAGGGAGCGTCCCCCTCGACAAGGGCTACCGCTCCTATGTCGAGGCGCTGCCCGACGACCCCGAGCTGCCCGCCGGCGACGCCGCCAATGCCCGTCACAGCCTGAGCGGCGCCAGCGACGACGTCGAACACTGGGCGGACGCGGCCGCTGAGACCTTGGCCGGGCTCATCGGCAACATGGCCCTCGTCACCCCGCCCAAGGCGGCCCAGGGCAAGGTCCGCCGCCTGGAGTTGGTCCGTTTGCAAGAGTTCGCGGTCATGCTCATTCTCGTGCTCCAGGCCGCGAAGACCCGCCAGCGGATCGTCCCCATAGCCGAGATGACGACCCAGGACGATCTCAACGAACTGTCGAACCGTTTGAGCGCGATCTACTCCGGGGCGACCTACCACGGCATGGACGCCGCGCCGCAGTTCGGCCCCGTCGAGCGCCGGGTGCTCGGCGTCGTCAAGGACCTCCTGCTCGAAGAGGAGCTCGACCGTATCGAAGAGCCCTGCGTCGCCGGCCTGCGCAACCTCGTGGGCCAGCCCGAGTTCGCCGAGGACGGGACGCGTGTCGGTGCCGTCATCGGCCTGTTGGAGAACCGCCAGTTGTTGCGCGAGATGCTCTCCGCGGCAATCGATTGGAGCGAATGGCGGATTGTGATCGGCGGCGAAAACGAAGCAGAGGAGATGCACGACTGCGGCGTCGTCCTCTCCCGCTACGGCGACCCCGAGGGCATCGGCGGAGTCGTTGCCGCGCTCGGCCCCAAGCGCATGGACTACCGCCGCTCCATGGCCTCCGTCCGCCTCGTCTCCACCATCATGGGCGACATGGCCGCCGGCCTCGACTAGCCCCTTCCCCTTTCCAAGCCACGCGGGCTGACACCAGGCTTTCCTTCCGTGCGGGCCGTCCCCTTATGGCCGCTCTCCACTCCGGCCTCCCCCGCTGGGGCAGCGCGCGTTAAGCCTCCCTCCCTCCAGGAGGGACTAAGGGAGGCAGGGCGGTCTTGCCTCTTTTCCCCGTGGGAGAAGATTGAGATGAGGGGCCCCCACGGGGGCGTGTCGTACAATGAGGGTGCCCAACTCCCTGCGACTAGACGAGTGCGCCTCATGCTGGACGACGAGAAAGAGCCCGGACCGGAAGACGCCGAGCCCGAATCCGAAGACTCGGCCGAGGAATCGCTCGAAGAACGGGCCGCCAAGGCCGAGGAGTACCACGAGAAGTGGTTGCGGGCCTTGGCCGACCTCGACAACTTCAAGAAGAAGACGGAACAGGACCGGCGGGAGCTCAGCGTCTTCGCCAATGTGATGCTGGTGAAGTCTCTGCTTCCCATCCTCGACGACATGGAACGGGCCTTCGACTCGCTGGACGCCGACACGGCCGGCCTCGAATGGGTGGAAGGCCTCAATCTCGTCTACCGCAAGCTGCTCTCGACCCTCGAGAGCCAGGGCTTGAGCGTGATCGCTACCGTGGGCGAGCGTTTCGACCCAACGATGCACGAGGCCGTGATGCAGGCCGAGGGCGAGGAAGGCGTCGTGGTTGGCGAGCTCCAGAAGGGCTACCGCTTCCACGACCGGGTGGTCCGGCCCGCGATGGTGCAGGTCGGCGCCGGCGCCTCCGCCCCGACCGGCGGCGCCAAGGGCGCCTAGCGCCTCAGCGTGCCGGTGAGAAGTTCAGCCCTCCAGGCCGCCCTCCTTGCGGCGCTGCCGGCCCTTATCCTCGTTGCCGCCTTGACGGCTTGCGGGCCGTCGTCCGTGCGCGGGCAGGTCATTGAGGTCCGCGCCGGCGACATCATCGAGTGGGACAGCATCGTCGTCCGCGCCGGCGACGGCCGCGACTACGAGTTCTCGCGCGGGCCGGATGTAGACCTTCGCCACTGGCGGGCATCCCACCTGCGCGAGCACATGACCTTAGGGCTGCCCGTCACCGTCGAGTACGAAGCCGTGGACGGCGTCCTGATCGCCACTGCCCTCGCCGACTAGCCTCCTAGCCGACGCTCAGGTGCTCCGCCCCCGGCGCGTAGTTCAAGAGCGTGATCGAAGGGTCCCGGTTCACCAGCGCCCGCCCGAACATCGGATGGCCGAGGCTCCGCACTTCGTGCTCCAGCTCGTACAGCACCGCTCCCGTTCCAGGATCGACGATGTCCTTGAACCGGAACTGGTGCGCGTCCGACTCCTCGGTCACCAAGCCTCGGCCCTCGAGCTGCGCGTGCGCCCCCGAGAAGTCGGTCACGTAGACCGCGACGTGATGCCCGTCGTAAGGGCGCGCCTCCGCTTGGTCCTCGACGAACAACAGAGATTGGTCGTAGCCGGCGCGGACCACGGCGGTGGGGCGGCTGCCACCCCGCAGCTCCGCCTTCGCGCCGATCACTTGGTCGTAGAAGGCCGCGATGCCGGGCGCCGCACCCGTGGGAACGTTGAACTCCACGTAAGGGACGCCCAGCCGCGCCCGAAACGTATCGACGGCCTCGACGCAGTCGAACCGGTTTCCCCACGGGCAAGTCACGAGTAAGTTTCCATTGTCGGCCACGCACTCGAAGTGCGTCTCGTCGAGCCGCGGCCGGATGCGTTCGAGCCGCTTCCGCAACTGCTCCAGGTCCGGAGTCACCACACCGATGCGCCCCCGCACGACCTGCGCGTTCGGGCGGGTCGGCAAGTGGAACTGCTGCCGACCCGCGTTCACCCACATGTTCTCGAGCCCTACCGACATGTAGGGGTCACGGGTCAGCCCCATCCCCGTAATGTAGAACAGCGTCGCATGCGACTGGTCGTCGACGGTCAGGTTCAGGTGGTCCATCGCCACCAGGTTCCCAAGGTCTTCGGTGGTGCGGTCGTAGGTCGCCATCGCCGTGCCCTCCAGCTTCCCGCTGCTCCGCGCTCATTCTAGCAGCGGGTCCTTCCCTCCGGCCTCTCCCCCTTTGGGGGAGATTTGAGAGAGGGCGCGCGCCGCTCGGCGCGCGAGCGCCCGCAGGGCGCTGCTTCCTGCGGAGCATACGCGGCTGCCCTACGCCAGCGGCTCGCCCAGCAGCTGCCTCACCGATGCCTCGAGCTCGAACCTCGGTGAGAACCCCTCGAAGCGATCGAAGACCAGTCCGTCGGCGTCGATCAAGAAGACCCACGGCTCGGTGGGAAGCCGCCACTCCCGGACCACGGCCCGCACCGTAGGCTCGGCCTCACCGGCCAGCACGAGGTCGGGCCGCTCCATGACCTCGACGTGGACGACGTTCATGCGTTCGCCGTAGGCGTCCGCCAGCGCCTCCGCGACTTCCAGTTGCGGCCCGCACGTCTGCGTTCCACAGAAGGCGGGTGTGGAAAAGACCACCATGAGCGGCTTGCCCTCAGCCAAGGCATCGGCGATGGTCAGTCGGTAGAGTGCAGGGTCGCCGACGGGCCGCGCCGACGTCAACTGCTCGATGGGCGCGTCGGCAAGCGTCGGATGCACGCTGGCCGGGGCCGGCTCGCCGAAGCCGGGCGTGTCGTAGCGCGTCTTCGCCCGGAACCCGGTCACCGCCGTCGCGGAAGCTCGCCCGGTTCGTCTGATCTCGGCCTCGACGAGATAGCCTCCCGTGTCGGTTAGGTCGAGCCGGACGGAATACAGCCCCGCCGCGGCGGCCGTCTCCGCGCCCAGGTGTAGGGCTGCCGTCTCCGTCACCATCGCGCCCCCCTCCTCCTCCGTCCGCCGGACGCGGACGGTCACCTCGGCAGGGCCGAGCGGCGCCCCTGCCTCATCGAAGATCCCAAAGAGCAGCCGGTTCGGCCCAACCGTGATGTCCGTCGACGCGGTCCTGATCTGGACTCCGGGCGGCGTTGGCGACGGCAACACCACCGGCGGCTCGCCGTTCCCGCTCCCGCAAGACACTACCGCCGCCGCCAGGACAAAAGGGCACCCCGCGCTGAGTAAGCGTGTCAGTCTATTCAGCGTGCGCCGCATCAAAGATCGGTGTCCCGGCGCCTCACCGGCGCCCAAGCGCATATAATAGTCCGCCCCGGGCTCCTTCGAGCATTCCAACATGTCCCCCATCGACCTCAACCTGTTGTTGAGAGGCGTCCAGAAGCCGGCGCGCTACGCCGGCGGCGAATGGAACGCCGTCCCCCCGCAGCACGACCCGGACGACTTCGACGTGGTCCTGTGCTGCCTCGACGGCTACGAGGCCGGCATGGGAAGCCGCGATTTGCAGTGGCTCTACGGGGCGCTCAACGACCTTCCCGGAACGCGCGCCGAACGCGCCTTCCTCCCCGCTCGAGACATGGGCGAACGGTTGCGCTCCGCCGGGGCAGCGCTCTACGCGGTCGAAAGCAAGCGGCCCCTGCACGAATTCGATGTCGTCGTGCTCCTGGCCCAACGTCCCGCCCAACTGTTGAACGCCGCCGCGATCCTGCAGCTGGCCCACATCGAGCCCCTCGCGGCGGCGCGCGCAAGCGACGCGCCCCTGATCGTGGCCGCCGGCGCGGGCATCGTGAACTGGGAGCCCATCGCCGCGTTCGTGGACGCCGCGCTGCTTGGCGACCCCGACGACCCCCTCCCCGCTCTCCTCGAAGCCGCGTCCGGCGGCGACCGAAGTGAACGGCTTGCCCGGATCGCTCGGATTCCGGGCGCCTATGTGCCGTCGTTCTACGCGGTGCCCGACGCGGGCGGCCCTGCCTGCTACACGGGGCCCGGCGATCCGCCGGAACCGCGCCGCCTCAACTCGGAGCACCCGCCGTTCACCGAGCGGCAGGTCGTTCCCCACGTGGAAATCGACCGTGACGGCGGCCTCCTCGACCTCGCCCGCTGCGCCACCGCCGATGAGGCCGCCCAGGCGGCGCTGACACTTAACGAAACGTCCGGCTACCGGCAGATTCGGCTCCTCGCCCCTCCCGCAACGAGCTACGACTTCTGTGCCGAGACCGCGGCCGCCCTCCTCCGGGCAGCCCCTTCCAACGACCTGCGCCTTGGGCTGCCACCGTTGGACGCCGGCTGCGCCGAAGCCATCGATCCAACCGCGCTCGATGATCTCACCGCCGCAGCGGAAACGGCCCTTCGCGCCGGATGGCCGGGCCTCACACTTGCCGCCGTTATCGGGCATCCGGAGGCGCCCGGCGCGGACGGCGCACCCTACGACGGCCCCACGCTTGTCGACGCGGCCCGCCGCGTCCTCGACGCCGGGCAGCGCGTGCTGGGACGGCGTCCCCGCCTCCGCGTCGAGCTGACGCCCTTCACGCCCCTCGCAGGCGGCCCTTCCGAGCGCCTGCCGGCAATCACGCCGGAGGCGGTGCGAGAGGCGGCGGCGAAGGTGAAGAAGCAGCTTCGAAAACTCGGCGCACACTCCACGACCGCCGACCCCGACGTGGCGGTGATCGAGGCCGTGCTATCGCGGGCGGGGCGCGACGCCGCCGGCGTCCTGACCGCCGAGGACACCTGCCTGTACGACGGTAGGGATGCCGTCGTCGACCGGTCGGCGTGGGAGGCGGCTTGTGAAGCCACCGGTTTCGATTGGCAACGCTTGCTCAATGCCCCCACGGACGGAGAGGCGCTGCCTTGGGCGCACCTCAAGGATGCCGCCCTCCGAGACGCTGCCAGCACGCCCGGCTGATCGATCCTCTCCAGGTTCGCCGAGCGGACGGGCAGGCCGTCCACTTTCCTTTCGTGCCGCCGCCGCTCGTCGAGCGTACTGTCCTTCGGCAACCAGGGCCCCTCCGAAACGGTTGCCAGGTTCGCTTCAAAAGCCTTCTTCCGCGACTAGGGTTCGTCAATTTGAAAGCACAAGATAATCCGTGATTCAGCATCATCGACCCCATCATCTTGCGTTTACTGCTTGCCGATTGGACAAAAGTCTAGTAACATTTGCCTTGACCAAGGGCGGCGCTCTGGAAGGCGCGGCATGCAAAGGAGGGGGGCTATGGCCACACAGGTTGAGCAAACATCCTTTGACCTTCTGGGGAAGCGCTGGTCGGCGTTGATCGTGCAGGATCTGATAGGAGGACCGCGGCGCTTCCGCGAAATCCTCGGCGATCTGGGCAGGATCAACGATAAGGTGCTCTCTCAGCGGCTCAAGGAGCTGGAAGGGCGCGGGATCGTCGAGCGGCGGCTGTTCCCCGAAGTACCCGTGCGTGTCGAGTACACGTTGACGGAGAAGGGGCGCGGCCTGGCGGGGGTGATCAACGCGATGGAGCAGTGGGACGCGGCTTGGTCCGACGGTACGCCGCGTCCCGGAAATGGCGCGGGAACCGCGTCCTCCGTCGCGTCGGCGCCGGCCGCATCCGAAGACGCCGAAGGCAGGGGCGCCCGGCCCTTCTGGAGGCGCTTGGGACTCTGATCTCCACCCTCCCGCCCAACGGCGCGAGCACCTCTCGAACGGGGCCCTGCAGGGCCCCGTTCTTTCATTTCGCCGCCGCGCCGTATGCTATTCTCCTTGACGGAATCGCACCGGGCGGAGCGAGCGCGTGAACTTCTTCGGTATTGGGGCGCTGGAGATCTTCGTCATCCTGCTGGTCGCCCTCGTGGCGCTCGGCCCTAAGCGCTTGCCTCAAGCGGCCCAGAAGCTGGGCGTGATGCTCCATCAGGCCCGCCGGCAGGCCGCCGAGGCGCGCCAGATGTTCGACGTCGACCTCGACCTCAATGCGCCGCCAAACGACCCGCGTCCCACGGAGAGCGCGGAGTCGTCCAGCGAGCGTCCCCAGGAGACAGCGGGCGAGGCTCCCACGGCCGACTCCGATGCGCCGGCCTCCGGCGGCCAGAGGTAACCGCCGCCCGTGGCCGGACCGGCTCAGTCCAGCGGCGGCGAGATGCCGATCACCGGCCACCTCGCCGAGCTGCGAAAGCGTCTCATGATCGTGGCGGGAGCCGTGATCGCGGGCGTCATCGTCGCGTTCGTCTTCCGGGATTTCATCTTCGACATCTTGCTCCGCCCCGGCGAACGCGACGGCGAAGAGCTCCAGTTGGTCTACACCACGCTCACCGGCGCCATCGGCCCCACGATGAAGGTCGCCCTCCTCGGCGGCGTCATCGCCGCGCTTCCCGTCGTCGTAGACCAGGTCGCCCGGTTCCTCGCGCCCGGCATGACGCGGGCCGAGCGCCGGTATTTCCTCATCATGCTGCCGGGCGTTGCCCTCGCCTTCGGCGGTGGACTTGCCTTCGCCTACTTCATCTTGATTCCACCGATCATCGACTTCCTGCTCACTTTCGGCGGCGACGTCGCCTCGCCCCTGATCACCCTCGAAAGCTATATCAACACCGTCATCGCTCTGCTCTTTTGGATGGGCGTGGCCTTCGAGACGCCCTTCCTCATGTACTTCCTAGCCCGGTTCGGCGTCGTGTCGCCGGACTTCTACGCGCGGCAGCGCCGCATCTGGCTGGTCATCGCGGTGATCCTCGGCGCGGTGATTACGCCGACCTTCGATCCGGTGAACCAGTTGATGGTGGCGGCCCCGTTCGTCGTCCTCTACGAGGTGGGGATCGTGTTCTCCAAGCTCGCAGTGCGATCGAAGCGCCGCCAGGCGGAGGCCGCCGAGGCCGGCAACTAGGGCCCCACGACAAAGACGGCCCGAAAGGCCGCCTTAGGTGGAAGCAGCGCGCGGAACGCTAGTGCTGGGCCGGAGGCCGCTCCGGCGGCTCGCCCTGCGACTTTGGCTCGTCGGCGACTTTCGCCTGCTCGCCGCCGCCGGTGATGCCCCGCTTGAACTCGCGAAGGCCCTTGCCGAGCGACAGCCCCATCTGAGGAAGGCGGGAGGCGCCGAAGACAAGCACGAGCACGCCGAGGATGAGGAGAATCTCCGGCCATCCAAAGCTCCGAAACATCTTCCGTTGCCTCCCGGGCGGCACCTGCTCGGCTCCGTCCCTACGGTTCATACTATTCTGGGGTTTGGGGGCCGTCAAGGAAGAGGCCGGGCTCTCTAGAATCGCCGTGGCGGGCGCGACGCCCCGTAAGCGGGTATCATGAAATGAGAGGTGATTCATGAATAATCAAAACGGCCTCGCGCCGGACGCGCCAAGAGTTGTCGTATTCATCGACGGGAGCAATCTCTACCACAGCCTGGAGGAAAACTGCGGCCGGGCCGATCTCGATTTCGAGCTGTTCGTCCACAAACTCGCCGGGGGACGGCCCCTCTTCCGCACGTACTACTACAACATCGTGCAGGACCCTGATCGCAGGCCCGAGCAACACAAGGAACAGCAGAAGTTTCTGGCGAGCCTCTACGCCGTCCCCAGGATGGACCTGCGCCTCGGCACCCAGAAGATGCGCGGCGACCAGCTCGTCGAGAAGGGCGTCGACATCATGCTGGCGACGGACCTCCTTCGCTACGCCTGGGAGAACATGTACGACGTTGCGGTCCTCGTCTCCGGCGACGCCGACTTCATCTACGCCGTCTCCACCGTGAAGAGCCTCGGCAAGCACGTCGAGGTCGCCGGCTTCCCGAGCAACCTGGCAATGGACCTGGCCAACGCCGCCGACGACCGCCACTTCTTCGACGGCGACTACTTCAAGGGCCTCTGGGCGGGCTCGAAGCGGACCGCCTCTCGCGGCGGCAGGCGGCGCAAACGGCTGCCGTTGGGTTAGCCTCCGCCCCCTCTTTCGGCGGCGTCCCTCGCCTCGATCCAGAGCCGGTAAACCGTCCGCCGTGGCAGGCCGAAGGCCTCAGTGGCTTGCGCGGTGGCGTCCTTGCCCGTGGCGCCCACCGCAGCCAACGACGCCAGTAGCCGTCTGGCCGACGCGATGGCGTCATCGTCGGGGCCCATTCCTTCCGGCGCGCCTTCGATGACGAGGGTGAACTCTCCTCGGGGCGCCTCGAAGTGGGCGCCCGCCTCGTCGATGGTCCCCCGAAAGACCTCTTGATGGAGCTTAGTCAGCTCTCTGCAAACGGCGATGCGGCGAGGGCCGAAGGCCTCGGCGGCGTCCCGTAGCGTGCCTCGCACTCGGCGCGGCGCCTCGAAGAGGATGATCGTCCGAGGCTCCCGGGCCAGACCCTGGAAGAAGCGGCGCCGCTCGCCGGACTTGCGCGGTGGAAAGCCGGCGAAGGTGAACTGGTGCGACGGTAACCCCGAGATGGCGAGGGCCGTATCGACGGCGCTCGCACCGGGCAGCGCGTCCACCGGCAGGCCCGCCTCAATCGCCGCCGCGACGATGCCATAGCCGGGGTCACTGATCGATGGCATCCCGGCCTCCGTGATGAGGGCGACGTCCGCCGAACGCAGCCGGTCCAACAGCGCCGCCGTCCGGCCCTTCCCTCCCTGCTCGTGGTAGCTGATCACCGGGGTCTTGATCCCGTACCGCCCCAGCAATATCTTGGCCCGCCGCGTGTCCTCCGCCGCGATGAGATCGACCTCGCCGAGCACGCGGATGGCGCGTAACGAAGTGTCTTCGAGATTCCCGATCGGCGTCGCGATCAGGAAAAGCGTGCCCACGGCCTAGGCTCCAGGCCCGGCAGGTGCGAGCGCCGCGGGCAGGGGAGCGGGGGTAAACTCGAGGAGTGCTCCCCGCTCGGCGCCCGAGAGATCGGTGTAGGCGCTGGCGCTGGCAAGGCCGGCGAACCCGCGCGCGGCCCCCAACAAGCCCTCGGTCTGCCCCTCGCCCACTTCGAGGGCGACGAAACGCGGCGGGACGACCATCCCGGCAACTTGCGCCAGCAGGCGGCGCACGAGGTCGAGGCCGTCGGCGCCACCGGATAGCGCCAATTGGGGCTCTCGTCTGACCTCCGGCGCGAGCCGCTCCATCTCCTCGTCAGTCACATAGGGGAGGTTTGCCGCGACGATGGCGACGGCCGCTTCTTCAGCGGTCAGCGGCGTTGCATCGAGCAAGTCGCCGAAGCGGAATTCGATGCGCTCTCCCGCGCCCAGCCGCGCCGCGTTCGATGCGGCGACCGCAAGCGCCTCACGCGAGATATCGGTGGCAATCACCCGAGACTTCGGCAACGCCAGAGCGGCACTCACCGCGACCGCGCCACTGCCAGTGCCCACGTCAATGATCAATGCCTCGCCGCCGAAGTGCTCCTTGGCGAGGCCGACGACGACATCCACCAACGCCTCTGTCTCCTGGCGGGGAATGAGCACGGCCGGGTTGACTTCGAAATCCAGGCCGTAGAACTCGCGGTGTCCCAGAATGTATGCCAGCGGCTCGTGGTCGGCGCGACGGGCCAGAGTCGAGTCCAACCGGTCTTGAAAGCCGTGGGGTGGCGCCTCGCGCAGCGACGCGTAGAGTCCTGCCCGCGAGATCCCCGCCGCTGCCATCACAAGCACTTCGGCTTCGAGCGGCGACTCGTCCACGCCCGCCGCTCGGAGGCGCGTGCGCGCATCGGCGAGCGCCTCGCCGAGCGTCACGCTACCGCCGCCGCTTCGAGTTGCCGCGCCCGGTCGTGGGCCACCAGCGCGTCGACCATGTCGTCGAGGTCGCCGTCCATGAACTGGGCCAGGTTGTGCGCGCTCACCTCGAGCCGGTGGTCGGTGATGCGGTTTTGGGGGAAGTTATACGTGCGGATCTTCTCAGACCGGTCCGCCGTCCCCACCTGCGCCCGTCGCGCTTCGGTGATCTCCGCCTCCTGCCGCCGCCGCTCCGCGTCGTACAGCCGCGCGCGGATCACCGCCATCGCCTTGGTCTTGTTCTTGAGCTGCGACCGCTCGTCTTGGCAGACCGCGGTGACGCCCGTCGGCAGGTGAACGATCCGCACCGCCGTGGCGACCTTCTGGACGTTCTGCCCGCCGTGCCCGCCGGAGTGGAAGATGTCGATGCGGAGGTCTTCCTGGTTGATCTCGACCTCCACCTCGTCCACTTCGGGAAGCACCGCGACCGTGGCCGTCGACGTGTGGATGCGCCCGCTGGATTCCGTCGTCGGGACACGCTGCACCCGGTGAACGCCGCTCTCGTGCTTCAGACGGCTGTAGGCCCCGCCACCGTGTACCTCGAAGGTGATTTCCTTCAGGCTGCCAATGCCGGACTCGTTCTTGTCAATAACGTCGACCCGCCAGCGGCGGCGGTCCGCGTAGCGGGTGTACATGCGGAAGAGATCGGCGGCGAAGAGTCCGGCTTCGTCACCACCCGCCCCGGCGCGAATCTCGACGATGACAGACTTCTCGTCGTTGGGGTCTTTCGGAAGGAGCGCCAGCTGGATGTCGTCGGTCAGTACCTCGATCCGCTGTTCGAGGGCGGCCTGCTCCTCGCGGGCGAGGGCTGC
Organism: Dehalococcoidia bacterium; assembly: GCA_965207995.1. Taxonomy (GTDB): domain Bacteria; phylum Chloroflexota; class Dehalococcoidia; order SHYB01; family SHYB01; genus DAOUKH01. Next base: position 1,487,364 of record OZ242299.1, read on the forward strand.
CAGTTCCTCGTCCCCCTCGCCCCCGGCCAGCGCCTTCGCCTCCGCCAACTCCCGCGCGGCCTGCTTGTAGCTGCGGTACAGCTCGACGACGCGCTCCAGCGAAGCACGTTCTTTGGCCAGTGCCTGGAGCTTCTCGTAGTCGGCAGCAACCTCGGGGTCAGCCATGCGCTGCATCAGCGCCTCATAGCGCTCGTCGAGGCCAGCAAGTCGTTCGCTGAGATGATCGATCATCGTCGGAGCCCCGCGCCCCAAGCCCAAGGGAAGGAAAGTGGCGCGTCTCGATTATAGCAACCAACCCAGTCGCGCCCACGGAATTACGTTTGACGTCCATCGTCAACCGCTCGTAGACTGGTCGACAATGATTCTCGGATACCGGGATAGGCGGACCGAGCAGTTCGCCGGTGGCGCATTCGTTGCAGCGTTCCAGGGGTTCGAGAAACAGGCGGCGAAGCGGCTTTCGATCCTGAATGCGGCGCCGTCGCTGGAAGCGTTGCGGGGCTTGCCAAGCAATCGTCTGGAGGTGCTCAGGGGCACGCGGGAAGGCCAATACTCTATTCGCATCAACCAGCAATGGCGCCTTTGCTTCACCTGGCTTTCAGATAGTCCAGGGCCAACCGAAGTCGAGATCGCGGACTACCATTGAAACAAGAGGTCTTCGGCATGTTGAAACGCGTAGTGCATCCAGGCGAGATCCTTAGAGACGAACTCGCGGAGTTGGGCGTGTCCCCGACGACGTTTGCGCGTCAGATCGGCGTTCCCCCGAACCGCGTCGGCCAGATCATCGCCGGAAAGCGTTCCGTGACGGGCGACACGGCCTTGCGGCTCGGGCACTGGTTCGGCGTCGAGCCACAATTCTGGCTGAACCTCCAGGCACAGTTCGACCTTGCCGCTGCGGAACGCCGGGTCGGTGCGATAGTGCGAGCATTGCCCACTGCCGCCGGACGCAAGTAGGGCGCCGCCCCGTTAGCCGCCGAGTCGGGCGATGGCTTCGGCGGTGGGGAGCGTGTGCTGCTCGCCGTCGGAGAGGCGCTTCACCGTGACGGTGCCGTCGCGGACTTCGTCGTCGCCGAGGATGAGGGCGTGCTCCGCGCCAATGGAACCGGCATAGCGCAGCTGCGCCTTGAGACTTCTGCCGCTCGGGGCCATGACCGCCGAGACGGAAGCGCCGCGGAGGGCGGACGTCAGCGCGAGCGCGGCGCGGCGCCCGTCGTCGCCCAGAAAGGCCACCAGCGCGTTGACTCGAGCCGCGCCGGGCGTCTCCACGCCCTGCCGCTTGAGATTGATGATGATGCGCTCAATGCCCGAGGCGAAGCCGACGCCGGGCGTCGGCCTCCCGCCAATCTGTTCAATGAGCCCGTCGTAGCGCCCACCGCCGCCGAGGGTGCTTTGCTGCCCCTCCTCCGGCGGTGCGATCTCGAAGACCGTGTGGGTGTAGTAGTCGAGGCCGCGCACCAGCGTGTGGTCGATGGAGTAGGGGATGCCCAAAGCCTCCAAGCCGCCGAGCACCGCACTCCAGTGAGCCGCGGCAGCTTCTTCCAAGAAGTCCGTCGAGCGCGGGGCCTCCGAGGCCAGCCGAATCGACACCTCGTCCTTGCCGTCGAGCAGCCGCAGCGGGTTCACGTCGAACCGCCGCTGCGCGTCCGCCCCCATCTGGGACAGAAGCGGCTCGTAGTAGGCGCGCAGCGCCTCGATGTAGCGGGGCCGGGACACGGCATCGCCCATGCTGTTCACGAACAGCGTGAGGTCGCGCAACCCCAGGTTGGCGAAGAAGCGCCACGCAACCTCGATGATTTCCACGTCCGCCTCGGGATCGGGCGACCCCACCGTCTCGACGTTGAGTTGGTGGAATTGGCGCTGGCGGCCCGCCTGTGGACGGTCGTAGCGGAACATGGGTACGCGCGTCGAATAGAGGCGGACCGGCTGCGGCAGCACGTGCATCCCGTGCTCGACGTAGGCGCGTGCCACGCCGGCGGTGCCCTCGGGACGCAGCGAAAGCAGGTCGCCGCCCCGGTCCTCGAAGGTGTACGTCTCCTTTTCGGCCACGTCGGTCGCCTCGCCGACGGAGCGAACGAAGAGGTCCGCCTCCTCGAAGATGGGCGTGTCGATGCGCTGGAACCCGTACAGCGCGAGCAGGTCGGCAGCGGTGCGGTCAACGTACTCCCACCAAGGCTGCTCGTCGGGGAGGATGTCTTTGGCGCCGCGGGGGGCTCGGTACACGTCGGACCTCGTAAAGGCTAGGCCTAGGATACCACCGGCGGCCCGACGGGCCGGAAGCGCTAAGGCTCCAGGAGCGCGAAATACTCCACGTTGCCCGACGCCCCCGCGAGAACCGACGTAGCGAGTCCGCGAACACGGATGCCGCGCTCGATGGCCCAGAGGCCGACCTTGGCGAGAGCGGCGGCGCGGATGCTGGGGTCGCGCACGATGCCGCCGCGCCCCACCTGCTCACGCCCCGCCTCGAACTGCGGCTTCACCAGGCAGAGAACGCGGCCCCCAGGCCCGAGGTGCGGCAAGACGTTGGGCAGCACCTGGGTGAGGGAGATAAACGACACGTCGATCGTGGCAAGGCCGACGAGGCCGGGGAGGTCGAAGGGGTGGTGGGCGTTGGTGCGGTCGAGCACCGTCACTCGCTCGTCGCGCGCGATGCGGTCGTGGAGCTGGCCACGGCCCACGTCGACGGCGTAGACCTTCACCGCGCCGCGCTGGAGGAGGCAGTCGGCGAAGCCGCCGGTGGAAGCCCCTACGTCGAGACAGACGAGGCCGGAGGGGTCGACGCCGAAGTGGTCGAGCGCACCTTCGAGCTTGAAGCCGCCGCGGCTCACGAACCTGGGCGGGTGATCGAGATCGATCTCGGCGTCGGGCGCGACGAGCGTTCCCGCTTTGTCGACGCGCTCGCCGCCGACCCGTACGCGCCCGGCCATGATGAGCCCCCGGGCCTGGGCACGGCTTTCGGCGAGGCCCCGCTCGACGAGCAGCACGTCGAGGCGCGGCCTGGGGCGGCGCGGGGTCACCGGTCCGCTCCGCCGCCGACGCTCATCGCTTCTGTTACCATGATGCCCCGCCGGTTGCTCGCATGTCCTCGTCCGACGCCCATCCTACACATTCCGGGGCCACCCCTCCCCGCCGCTGGCTCTCTCAGCTCTGGTTGCTGGGCGCGGCCATGCGTCCTCAGCAGCTTGCCAAAAACTCGCTGGTCTATCTGGCGTTCTTCTTCACGCTGGGCGAAGGGGGCGCCGAGGGCGTCACCGACCACCTGCGGCTCTTCGGCGAGGCGACCATCGGCTTCGCCCTCTTCTCCGTCGTCGCCGGCGCGACCTACATCTTCAACGACTGGCGCGACCTCGCGGCCGACCGGCTGCACCCGACCAAGCGGGACCGGCCGCTGGCGTCGGGCCGCCTCGCCATCGGCTTCGCCCTCCCCGCCGCCGTCGTCCTCGCGGCGGGCGGCCTGGCGGCGGCCTTCATCGTCGACCTCGGCTTCGGGGCCCTCCTCGCGCTCTATCTAGGTATCACCGCCGCCTACAACATCCGGCTCAAGGACGAGGTGATCCTCGACATCTTCGCCATCGCGGCGGGCTTCGTCATCCGCGCCGCAGCCGGAGCTCAGATCATCGACGTCCCCATCTCGCCCTGGCTGTACGTGATGACCAGCCTTGGCGCGCTGCTCATCGCGCTGGGGAAGCGGCGCGGCGAGATGGCCACGCTCGGGGAGGACGGGTCGAGCCACCGGCCCGCCCTGGAACACTATTCGGTGGGACTCCTCGACCATTTGCTCTCGGTGGTCGCGCCGGCGACCGTACTCGCCTACACCCTCTACACCTTCACCGCAGGGAACCTTCCCGACGATAACTCGATGATGCTCACCATCCCCTTCGTCCTCTACGGCGTGCTGCGCTACCTCTTCCTCGTCCACACCCGCAACATGGGGGGCAGCCCCGAAGAGATATTCATGAAGGACCGTCCGTTGCTGTTGAACTTCGTCCTCTGGCTCACGGCGTCGGCGGCGATTCTACTCGTGGCCGCCTGACTCGGCCGGTTGACAGGGCACCCCGCGGCGGTAGACTCGCCGGTGCCTCTGGCGGAGGCGAAGAGCGGAGGGGGAGCGGCATGATCGAAGGCGAGAAAGTCCTGATTACCGGCCCGACGGGGCAGGTCGCCTACGCCATCGCGGTGGAGCTGGCGAAGAAGAACGACGTCCACGCCCTGGCCCGATTCGGCAAGCCGGGCAGCCGCGAACGGCTCGAAGGCCATGGTATGCACTGCATTGCCGGCGACTTCGTCTCCGACGACCTCGGCTCGCTGATCGACGACTACTACGACCGCGTGCTGCACTTCGCCGTCTACCAGGAAGCGGGCAAGGCCGACTTCGAGTACGCCATCGAGGTCAACGCCGTCGCCACCGGCAAGCTCATGTACCACACCCGCAACACGAAGTCGTTCCTCTATTGCTCGACGTGCTCCGTTTACAAGCCCCGGGGGCGTATCCCCCGCGCCGAGGACGATCCCCTGGGGGAGGGCCTTCCCGTCTCGCCGACCTACGGCCCTTCGAAGTTGGCCGGCGAGGCCGTGGTCAAGTTCCTCTCGCAGCAGTTCGGCGTCCCCGCCAGCATCGCGCGGTTGAACGCGGCCTACGGCGACGCGGGCGGCCTGCCCGCGATGCACCTCGCCCTCCTGCGGGCGGGGAAGCCGGTCCCCCTCTCAGCCGACGCTCCGAACCTGTACAGCCCGCTGCACGAGGACGACTACGTGTGGCAGGCGGTCAAGCTGCTCGAGATTGCAAGCGTTCCTCCCGTGGTGGTGAACTGGTGCGGCAGCCAGCCCGTGGCCGCGGAGGAATGGTGCGAGTACATGGCCGGCCTGATCGGCGTGAAGGCCGAGTTCGAGCGCGTGGCCTGGCATGCGGGCAGCAACTTCTGCGACACCACGCGCATGCACGAGCTCATCGGCGAGACGAAGGTCGATTGGCGCGACGGTATGCGCAGGATGGTCGAAGCGAGGCCGGCCGAGGAACGCTACCCCAGCGGCGCGGTTGAGCTAGAATAGAGGCGAAGGCGGTTGCCCCATGCCAGTCTACGAGTACTACTGCGAGACCTGCCGGAGCGGCTTCGAGGTCCGCACCTCGATGCACGAGGCCGACGCGCCGCAGGCGTGCCCTGAATGTCACACCGGCGCGAAGCGGGCGCTCTCGCTCTTCGCCACCGTCACCAGCGGCGGCAGCGCCATGCCCATGGACGACGCCGGCTGCGGCCGCTGCGGCGCCCCCGAACCCGGCGCCTGCGCCTTCAACTAACCCTCTAACCTCTCCCCCTCTGGGGGAGACTGAGAGAGGGCCCTTCGCCGCAGCCAGTAGACCACCGCCCCCGTCAGCGCCGCTTGCCCCAACGTCAGGGCCGCGATCGCCAGCGTCGCGTCGCGGAAGAAGGCCTCCGGGAAGATCATCACCAGGAAGTCACGCCTAGGGTCGAGGAGCCAGAGGTCGTTGGCGAAGCTGATCAGGTGGAATTGGGTGAAGAGCGCGTCAAAGCCCGCGGCGAAGCCGATCCCCAGGGCGATGAGGATGACGAAGCACAGCACGGCCCCAGAGAGTAGGCCGCGCCCCACGGCGAGCAGCGCCGCCCGCCGCCCCAGGAGGGCGAGCAACACCAGCGCCAGTCCCGCCATCGTGTAGAAGCTCACCTGCTCGATCAGCCCGACGCCCCGCATCAGCCGCTTCACGTCGATCATGTGCAGGATTTCCCGCTCGCTGAACAGGTCGCGCTCCTCGCCGTAGACCGTCGCCCGCACTTGGATACGCTCCTCGCCGCTCCGGAAGTACGCCTTGAACTCGCGCGCGACGTGTTGGAGCTCGTCCGGCTCGATGCCGGTGCGCACCGAGACGTCGTAGCGGTCGAAGGCGTAGGTATAGAACCAGCCGCTCTCTGTCACGATGCGCACATTGGCCGCGATGAGGAAGAGCGGCATGGCGACGGTGATGACGAGGACCGCCATCAGCGGGAAGCGGCGGCGCGCCAGGGCGAGCAGGGTCTCCATCAGTGCATCATTCGCGGGGCGACGTCCGGGTGTCAAGGCGGCCGCGGGCGCACTCCGGTTGTCAGGCCGAGGCCGCGCCGCCCATAATTGGGCGTCCCGCACCTCTGGGGCGCCTCGTTATGAGCGAATTCGAAGACCTCGACAGCTTCGACACCTTTCTCGCCATCGTCGCCAAGCTGCGTGGCCCCGACGGCTGCCCCTGGGACAAGGCCCAGTCCCACGAAACGCTCCGGCGTTACATCATCGAGGAGTGCCACGAAGCCGTCGACGCCATCGACGAGGGCGACCGCGCCCACCTGGCGGAGGAGCTCGGCGACGTCCTGCTCCAGGTGGGCCTTCACGCCCAGATCGGCGCCGACGAAGGTACCTTCACCATCGACGACGTGCTCCGGTCGATCAACACCAAGCTGCTGCGCCGCCATCCGCACGTCTTCGGCGAAGCCCACGCCTCGGACGCCGACGAGGTAGCGGCCAACTGGCAGACCCTGAAGGAGCAGGAACGCGGCGCCGCAGCAGAGTCGGTCCTCGACGGGGCTCCGAACTCGCTGTCCGCCCTGGCGCGGAGCCAAGAATTGCAGCGCCGCGCCGGCAAGTTGGGGTTCGAGTGGGAAGAGATCGACGGTGTGCTCGACAAGCTGCGCGAGGAGATCGACGAGTTCAAGGCGGCGCGGTCGGCGAAGGAGCGCGAGCACGAGCTCGGCGACGTCCTCGCTTCAATGGTGAACGTGGCCCGGTGGGTCGAGGTCGACGCCGAGACGGCGATGCGCCGGGCCAACGAGCGCTTTCAGAGGCGCTTCCGGCACATGGAACAGGCTGCCGCGGCGTCGGGCGGAAAGCTGAGCGATTTGCCTCTCGTCGAGCAAGAGGCGCTCTGGCAGCAGGCGAAGCGCGAGTTGGGCTAGACGGTCGGCGCGCTACTCGGCGCCGGTGTGGTCGGTGATGAAGTCCACCGCGTCCTGAACGGTGACGATCTTCTCGGCGTCTTCATCGGAGATCTCGAGCTTGTCATCGCCCTCGCTGAACTCTTCCTCGAGAGCCATGATCAGCTCGACGAGGTCCAGCGAATCGGCGTTCAGGTCTTCGACGAAGGACGCGTTGGGGACGACCTGGTCGTCTTCAACGCCAAGCTGCTCGACGGTGACTTTGGTAACGCGCTCGAAAACGGTAGACAACACAGCCTCCGGTAGACGTAGTTAGGGGTTCGCCGCCGCCATCACCGATCCAAGGACTCCGTTGACGAACCGATGCAGGTTGTCGCCGCCGAAGGACTTGGCGATCTCGACAGCTTCGTTGATCGCTACCTTCGGCGGCGTATTATTGAACGAAATCTCGCAGACCGCAATACGCAGGATGTTTCGGTCGACCGCCGAAAGCTGGCTCACCGGATATTGCGGCGCGTACTTGGCGATCTGTTCGTCCGCCTTCTCCCGATGCTCCATGACGCAAGCGACGAGCGTGCGTGCCAAGGCCTCCCCTTCCTTATTCAACGGCGCCTCATCGAGTGCGCGCTCCAGCGTTGGCTCCCACGCGTGTGACGAGCAGTCGACCTCGTAGAGGACCTGCAGGGCGAGGATACGGGCTTTTCTTCGCGCGTCGGGCATCGTCTTCTCGTGTCTCTTACCCTAGACCAGCGCCAGGCCCCCGTCCACGGGGAGCGTCTGGCCGGTGATATAGGCAGCCTCGTCGCTGCAGAGGAACAGGACCGCTTCGGCTACGTCCTCTGGTGTGCCCAGCCGTCCCGCGGGGATCATCTCACGAACGGCGTTCAGGCTGGTCTCGGCGACTTCAAGCGTCATGTCCGTCTCGATGTAGCCGGGCGTGATGACGTTGGCGGTCACGCCACGAGAGCCGACCTCCAGCGCGAGGCTCCGGGTCATGCCGATGAGCCCCGACTTGGACGCCGTGTAGTTCGCCTGTCCGGGATTCCCCCGGTACCCGACCACGCTGCCAATGTTGACGATTCTCCCCGACCGCCGCCGCACCATGTGCTTGAGCGCCGCGCGGGCACAGTTGAACGCGCCGGTCAGGTTGACGTCGATGACGCGCCGCCAGTCGTCGTCGGACATCCGGAGCGCCAGCGTGTCGCGGGTGACGCCGGCATTGTTGATCAAGAAGTCGAGGCCCTCGTGCCGCTCGATGACCGCTTGCACCATTGCCGTCGCCTCTTCTGCGTTGGCAACGTCGGCGATGTGCGCCGAGCATACTCCGCCCGCGGACTCGATGGAGGCTTGGGTCTCGGAGGCGTCCTTCGTGGCGTTGAGGGCCACCGCGGCGCCCGCAGCGGCGAGTCGGAGGGCGGCGGCGCGGCCGATGCCGCGGCTGCTTCCGGTGACGAGCGCGACTTTGCCTGAAAGGTCCACGGGAAAGCGCCTCTACGCCGGAGCGTGTCGGGCGGTGCTAGGACGCCAGAGCGTAGCTGCGCACCGTCGAGATGTCGTTGACGCTGATGGCCTCGGCGCTCTTGGCGATGCGTCTGACGAGGCCGGTGAGCACCTTGCCGGGGCCCATCTCAACGAAACGGCGCACTCCGTGGCCCGCCATGAAGTCCACCGAACGGGACCATTGAACGGGGCGGCAGATCTGCTCGACGAGCTCGCCTTGGATGGCCCGCTGTTCGTCGATGGGCTCGGCGGTGGTGTTGCACACCACGGGGACGCGCGCGCTGGCGATGCGGGCGCCGTTCAGGGCCGTCATCATGCCGGGGACGGCGGGCCGCATGAGGCTGGAGTGGAAGGCGCCGCTCACGACCAGCGGCACCGCCTTCCGGGCGCCCATGGCCCGAGCCAAGTCGAGGGCCTGCACCAACGCGCTCTTGGCGCCGCTGATCACGATCTGTCCCTCGCTGTTCACGTTGCCGATTTCGGCGCCGGTCTGCTGGCAGAGCTGCTCGACGAGCGACTCGTCAAGGCCCAGGATCGCGGCCATGCCGCCCTCACGGACTTGGCCGGCTTCCTGCATGAGGCGGCCGCGCTCGCGGACGAGACGCAGGGCGTCGTCGAACCCGAGGGAGCCCGCCGCCACCAAGGCGGTGTATTCACCAAGGCTGTGGCCGGCGACGTAACGCGGCTCGGCAATGGGCCTGCCGTCGCGCGCCTCCGCCACCGCCTCCATCGCCGCGATGCTCGTGGTCAGGATCGCGGGCTGGGCGTTGTGCGTCTGGCGCAGATCGTCCTCGTTTCCCCCGAAGCAGAGCCTCGACAGCGAGAACCCGAGGATCGCGTCGGCGGTGTCGAAGACCGTCCGTGCCGCCGCCGATTCTTCATAAAGGTCCGCGCCCATGCCCACGTATTGCGAGCCTTGGCCCGGAAAAATAAACGCAACGTCCTCGCCGCCGTTTCCGGCTTCTTGCTGTGCGCTGCTCACGATTCACCCCCTGGAGATTCGGAGCCCTTTCGGAAAGGGCGCGACCGAGGACGTCTACTCGGCCACCTTCGGCAGGACCTGGCGTCCGGCGTAGATCCCGCAGGTACGGCAGACACGGTGTGGAAGCTGCATCTCGCCGCATTCGACGCACTTGCTCAAGCTCTGCGGCCGGAGCCCCCGGTGCGCCCGATGAGTCCCTTGCCGGGACTTGGAACGTTTACGTTTTGGTAGTGGTGCCATTAACTTCTTCTAGAGTTCGGTCGTCTAAGAGAGCAGGGCCTCGAGCGACGCCCACCGCGGATCGACGGCGCCTTGGGGGCAGCCGCAGGTCTCGACGTTGAGATTGACGCCGCAGCCGGAGCATAGGCCGGAACACGCTTGGGCGCAGAGGGGTTTCATGGGAAGGCTCAGCAGGGCGTATTGGCGGGCGGGTTCCCCGAGGTCGAGGGTGTGGCGCGCGTCGATCTTGAAGGCGCCGTCCTCTTCCGGGGGGTCGAGCTTGCCGCCGTGGACGATATCGATGCTTGGGTAAAAGACCTCGTCGATCGCAAAACTTACCGGCTCCGTGAATGGGCTCAGGCAGCGGCTGCATTCGGCGCGGACGCGGGTATCAAGTTCCGCTCTGACCAGGATCCCCCGGTCCGTCCGCATCAGCCGTACGGCCCCTTTGATCTTGCCGGCTAGCTCCTCGTATCGGTCCTCCGCCTCATCTATCGCGTACTCGCGCTCCGAGCCGATCGCGGATTGCAGAAGCTGGGCGACGTTCCATTGCATGGCCGACCCCACCAGCTCGGGCCGCGTTCGGGGGATTATAGGGATCGTCGTCTATGAACGTCAAGCGCGGCGGCAGGCAAGTTTGCGAAATTTTTCTCAAACTTCGCATAGGGTACTCCCGTCAACAGGCATTTGACAAGCCTCTCCCGTCACTCCCTCTTCAGGCGAAGGCCGACAAGGGGCCGCTAGAAGCCATATAGCCGTGCCGTGTTGCTCCGCGTCATCCGGTCCCGCTCGTCCTCACCGACCTCCGCCATCACCCGGTCGAGAATCTCTCGCGAGCGTGGGAACGTCGACTCCAAGTGCGGGTAGTCCGAGCCCCACAGCAGGTTGTCGACGCCAATGATCCACCTATCGCGCATCCCGAGCGCGTCCTCCTGGAAGCTGTGATACACGTTGTGCCGCAGGTAGTCCGTCGGCACCGACCCGTCGGCGAAGCGGTGGGTGATCATCATGGGCCGCTCGCGGTAGACGTAGTCGATGCGGTCCATGAAGAATGGGACCCACCCCAGCTCATGCTCGAGCTGCACGAAGCGCAGGCCCGGGAAGCGTTCCAGTACCCCGGAGAAAATAAGGTGGCACAGGGTCTGACGCACCCAGTTCTCGGCGTTCACGCGGTCGGGAGCGGTGAGCACGGCGCGGTCGTACGTCACCTTGGGCGCAGTGAAGGTGCCCGGGCGGTTCGTGGCGCGGTGCAGACTCAGCGGCATCTCTAGTGCTTCCGCCTCCGCCCAAAACAGGTCGTACTTGGGGTCGTCGTAGAACTCACCGGGCGTTGGGTAGACGGGAATGACCGCCCCCGCCAGTCCCAGCTTCGCGCAGCGCCGCAGCTCGGCCGCCGCCGCCGCGACCTCGTCGTCGAGCACGATCATGGCCACGCCCCGGAGCCTGTGGGGGTGGGCCGCGCAAAAGTCGGCAATCCAGTCGTTATAGGCGTTGAGGATCGCGCCGAGCAGCAGCGTGTCATGGACCTTGTGGTACATGTGGAGGGCGATTGTTGGATAGACGACCTCGGCCTCGATCCCGTCCGCATCCATGTCGGCGACCCGCGCCTGGGGGTCGTAGGCCCCCGGCCGGACGTCGCCGACGCGCCCGTGCAGACGCATCCCCTCCAGGCTCTCGAAGCGCTTCCCGGCTGCCGAGCCCCCGCGGAAGGTCGCCCCGATGGCGATGTCGCCCACGTAGATCTCGTCCGACTCCGGCCCTTCGACAAAGCGGGGAATGAGCTCACGGAGGACGGCGCCCCTGGCCGTCATGCGCTCGGTCCACAGGTCGCCGGGCTCGACGACGTGGGAGTCGGACGAAATCAACATGCCGCTCATGCCGGTGTCCCGCTTCCGGCGTTTCGGTGAAGCGAGGCCGTCGCCGGGGGCGGCGAGTATAGCACCGGCGCCGTTTGAAACCGCCCCGGCGTTGTGCCACCATACGCCCGTCCAAGCGGCCGCGCAGCGCGGCCAACGGGAGCGCGGCATGACGGTACGGGCCATCTCGGCCGATTCGCACATCCTGGAGCCGTGGGAGATGTGGGCCGAGCGCATCGACCCCGAATTCCGGGAGCGCGCCCCGCGCGTCGAGCCTAGCCCCGACGGCAACGGGCACGTCTTCGTCTGCGAGGGCCGCTCCAGGGGAGCCATCCGCGCCCTGGGTACCCCCTACGCGGTCCAGAAGGAGCAGTCGGAGGAAGGCCGCCGTGGCGGCTACGACCCCGTCGCCCGCATCGCCGACATGGACGTCGACGGTGTCGACGCCGAGGTCCTCTACCCAAGCATGGGCTCCCGCGTCTACAGCATCCCCGACGCCGAGCTCCAGGCGGCATGCTTCCGCGCCTACAACGACTGGCTCGCCGACTTCTGCGCCACCGACGCCCGGCGCCTCTACGGCGTCGCTCTCCTGTCGACCTACGACATCCAAATCGCCGTCAAGGAACTGCGCCGCGCCGCCAAGATGGGCTACCGCGCCGCAGCCATCTGGGGAACCCCACCCGACCGGCTCTCCTTCGAGAGCGACCACTACGATCCCCTCTGGGCCGAGGCACAAGACCTGGAAGTCCCCATCAGCCTCCACGCCTTCACCGGCCCCGAGCGTTCCATTTCCAAGTTCTTTCTCATCAGCTACACCAACTTTGTGCATATGATCCCCGACACCCTCGTCACGATGACCTTCTCCCACGTCTTCGAGCGCTTCCCCGGGCTCAAGGTCATCTCCGTCGAGAACGACATCGGCTGGGTTCCTTACCTCATCCAGCGCATGGAGTACGGCTACGGCCGGAAGCGGGGGCGGCACGGCGGTGAGTTCCCCTCCGGCCTCACCCCGCGCGACGTCTTCCACCGCAACGTGCGCTTCACCTTCATGACCGACCGCTTCGGCCTGGCCAACCTCGACGCCATGTCCCCCGACATGCTGATGTGGTCCACCGACTACCCCCACGACGACAGCACCTGGCCCGAGTCGCTGCGGCTGATGGAAGAGCAGTTCGAGGGCATCGACCCCGCCGTGCGGGACAAGATCATCTTCGCCAACTGCAACGAGCTCTACCGCATGGGGCTCTAGGCGGGCCGCGGCGCTGCGATGATCGACTTCGCGTTCACTCCTGAAGAGGAGGCGCTGCGCCGCGAGGTCCGCGCCTTCTGCGCCGAGCATTTCACCCCCGACGTCCTGCGGCGGGCCTACCGTCACCCCGGCGGCGGCTACTTCTCGCGCGAAATCTGGGAGTTGCTTCGCTCCAAGCGCTGGCTTTTCCCTCACTGGACCGAGGAAGAGGGCGGCGCCGCGCTCGGCCCCATGCAGCACGCAATCCTCACCGAGGAGCTGGCCTACGCCCTCATCCAGTGCGGCTCCCATCATGCCTGCGACGTGGTGCGCGCCGCCGGCGACGAGGCACAGAAGGCGAAGTACCTGCCGCGATTCGCCGCGGGCAAATGGCTGGTCACCATCGGCATTTCCGAGCCCAACGCGGGCTCCGACGCGGCAAACATCGAGATGCGCGCCCGGCGCGACGGCGACGAGTGGGTACTCAACGGCCAGAAGCTCTGGGGCGGCCACGGGATGCCGGAGTTCCACGAGAACAACCTGCACATCTGCGTGGCCCGCACCGACCCCGACGCCGAGCGCCACCGGGGCCTCTCCATCTTCCTCGTCCCGCTGACCACGCCCGGCATCACCATGGCGCCGGTCCACATCATGCGCGGCGAGCCCTACGTCGCTTCCGTCGCCGCCACTTATTACGACGACGTACGGGTGCCCGCCGGCGCCGTCCTCGGCGGACAAGTCAACAACGGCTGGTATCAGATGACGCGCGTGCTGAACGACGAGCGCGCGACCCTCCTCACCGCCAACACCGGACGCGCCGCGCGGATGCACGACGATCTCGCTGCCTACGTCCGATCGCTAAAGGCCACTGACGGCGGGGCGCAATGGATGCGGCATCTTCTCGCCGACCTGTACATCGAGCTGGAGAGCGTACGGTGCATGTCCTACGAGGCCGCCGCTCACGCCGACCGCGGCGTCGGTATGGACGGAGTGTCCCTGGGCGGGGCCAAGATCGCCGCCGCCGAGCTCTACCAGCGCATGAGCGAAGCCGGCATGAAGCTGCTCGGCCACCTGGGCCTGCTGAACTTCAAGGAGGCCGGCCGCGACCTCCCCTTCGCCGACACCGTCCTCTGGTTCGCAATGGGGAGCCGGCAAGGCACGACCGCCGGGGGCTCGGCCGAGGTCATGCTCAACCGGATCGCCACCGACCGCCGCGGCCTTGGGCTGCCCCGAGGCTAATCTCCGAGGCGCAACATGGACATCGTGCTCGGCGAAGACGACCAGATGGTGCGCGGCTCATTCCGCGACTTCTTCACCAACGAGTGCCCCACCGATCTGGTACGCGAGGTCGAAGACGACGACCTCGACTACTCGCGCGACCTCTACGCCGCGATGGCCGGGCTCGGCATGCTCTCCCTTCCCTTCCACCAGACCTACAGCGGCCAAGACGGCCACCTCTTCCACCTTGGTCTGTTGTACGAGGAGATGGGGCGCGCGCTCGCGCCCACGCCCCACCTCTCCGCAGTCGTGCTCTGCGGGATGCTCATCGCCGAGGCGGGGCGCGAGGAGCAGCGGCTCGGCTACCTGCCCGGCATCGGCGCAGGCGACCTCATCGGCGCGCTTGCCCTCACCGAGACCGCCGCCGGGGGCGTGGGCGACATCGCCACGACCGCGTCGCTGGATGACGACGCGATCGTGCTCAACGGCGTCAAGCGCTTCGTCCGCCACGGGGCCGTCGCCGACTTCTTCATCATCGCGGTGCGAGCCGAAGGCTCGGCGGGGGAGGACGGCGTCTCCCTGTTCATCGTCCCCGCCGGCGCGGAGGGCCTGGCCCTTGAAACCTACCGCATCATGAGCGGCGAGCGCCTCACCGACCTCACCCTCGACGGCGTCCGCCTGCCTGAAGAGGCCCTGCTGGGCGATTGGCGCGGCGCATGGCCCCCGCTGGCGCGGGTCCTCGACTATGGCCGGGCCATGCTCGCCTGCGAGATGGTCGGCGGCGCCGAAGCGCTCTTGGAGCGCACCGTCGAGCACTGCAAGCAACGTCACACCTTCGGCAGGCCCATCGGCGCCAACCAGGCCCTCCAGCACCGCCTCGCTCGCATCAAGATGGACCTGGACCGCATCCGCCTGCTCGCCCGCCGCGCCGCCTGGCGGCTGGGCGAGGGCGAAGACGCCTCGCTCGACGCCGCCGCGGCCAAGGTCGGCGCGAGCGCCCTCTGCCGCCTCGCCGCCAACGAGGCCGTCCAGATGCACGGCGGCTACGGCGTCGCGAAGGAGACCGACATCCAACTCTACTGGCGCCGCCACAAGGCCTTGGAGGTCTACCTCGGCGACAGCCAGTCCCTCAAAGACGAGATGGCCGACGCCCTCGGGCTTTAGCGGCGCCTCAGTTGCCGCCCCCACGCGTTCCGCTGGGCCGGGGGCAAGCGCCGCCCGCAGCTACATGTCCGCGAACTCGGGCATCACCTTGTTTGCGAAGAGGTCGAGGGTCTTCATGACCTTGTCGCGGCCCAGGACGCCCTGACCGAGCAGGAAGAAGCATTCGTTGAACGGCACCGCGTCGCGGGCCTCCTGGATGCGGCGCTTCACCGTCTCCGGCCCGCCGATGATCATCGCCGGGTAAGGCATCCCGAAGCCCCACCCCCAGTTGTCCCACATCCAGTAGGCGTCCTTGGCCCACTCCTGGGCCTCTTCATCGGTGTCGGCGAGGATCAGATAGCCGCCCCAGGCCGCCTCCTCGCCGTAGGGGACCTCGCGTCCGTGCCGCTCCGCCTCCTCGCGGTAGGCGCCCCAGAGCGTCTTGCAGAACTCCAGGTTCTCTCCGAGGATCACGGGTTTGCCGCCCTCTCGCGCCCAGTAGAGCGCCGTGGTCATGCTCTGGGTGAAGCCGCTGTAGAGCGGCGGGTGCGGTTGCTGGTAGGGCTTCGGTGCGATCCCGACCTCGCGGATCCTGTAGTCGTCGTCGACGCCCTGCCCGAACTTCAGGTACGTTGGCTGCTCGTGCGGGTTCACGAGGTCCTTGGGGGGGAAGGTCCAATACTTGCCCTCGTGGGAGAAGGTGTCGTTGGCCCATGCCTTGCGAATCACCGCGATGCTCTCTTCGTAGAATTCGCGGTTCATGATGTCCGACGGCTGCTTCCGGTTCCACGGCCCCGCCCCGGTGAGTCCCGGCTTTACCGCCAGGCTCTGGAGCCACCGCTCCTGATAGCCTCGGACGAAGGCCACGTTCAGCCGCCCCTTGAGCATATGGTCGAGGGTCGCGACGTGCTCGGCAACCCGAAGCGGGTTGTGCGCCGGCAGCGCGTAGCCGAAGAGATCGACGCGCAGCCGCTTGGTCTGCATGCCGATGAAGAGGCTGAGCAGACCGGGCTCGTTGGAGACCTCGAGCCCTTCGATCTGGAGATGGTGCTCGGGGTGGCCGAAGCCCTCGAAGCCGATCTCGTCGCAGAAGCGGACGTACTCGCCGACCTCATCGAGCATGCCCTGATAGAGCTCCGGCCGCTTCCCCGCCATACCCTGTTCGATCTGGGCGCGGTCGCCAACGGTGCAATAGATGAAGCCGTGGAATTTCATGGTCTGGTCAGGACCCTCCGGTCAGCACGCTCCGCCTTCAGGCTCGCCTCCCCGGAAAGGGCTGCGGAAGTATAGCATCCTCTACCTTCGGGCGACGGCCCCTGCTCCTTTGGGGCGCACCTGCGCGGGAACCGGGCTGCCCCAGGCTAAAACTCGAAGTCGTATTCGAAGGGGCGCACGGCCCGAACCGGGGCGGTCACCAGCGGAGTCCAGACGTCCACGGGTGGGTCGAGGGCGGCGTCGAGGGCCGTGTTCAGCGCGGGGTCGGCGGGATCGGCCTCGACGAGCAGCATGTAGGCGAGCCGGCCTGCCTCTTCCGGCGCGTCCGCCTCGAAGGCGGCCGCGCCGTGGACGCCTTCGACGGCCAGCGCCCCCGGTAGGCCGGTGCCTTCCCACCACGCCTTCGCCACGTCGACATCCTTTGCGTCGCCCATGATCACGACGATGCCTCGATGGGCCAGGTGAGGGATGGCCTCCGGCACGACTGGGATACCCTCGGCGGCGTAGGTCCCCGTCACACGGTAATAGCCCGCATAGGGCACAAACCCCTGCCGCCACATCCGCCCCGCGCGGTTCAAGCCGCGGTCGAGCTCGCGGCCGGAGACGCGGTAGTCGTCAAAGGCGGTGGTGTTCGTCAGATAGGTGGTGAAGTAAGCCCCTTCGCCATTGCGGAGGGCCTCCATCCCCACGTTCCGGCGGAGCGCCTTTAACTCCCTGTCGGCGACGTAGCGACGGCCGGCAATCACCTCCGGCCGCGAAATGTGCGTCGGCAAGTGGTCGAGGTCATACCAGCGGTTGTAGTCAGCCGTCAGTTCCGCAGCAACGTCGACGAATGCCAGCACCGCGCCTTTGATTTCCATGCCGCCCCTCCTGGGTCCAGAGTCCGCGCTACCTTACATCGGCGCCATTTGGTGGGCAAATCCCGCCCGCAGCGCACCCCCTAGAAGGTCGTATCGAGGGCCACCGAGGCGTCGACGAACTCCTGGAACGAAAGCGCTTGCCGGTGGAATTGGTCGACGCGGGTCTGGTCGGCGCCGTGGATGCGGAAGGGGTGCTGGAGGAGGCTGAGCCGGTTGAGCGTGTGGTCGCTGTCTGCCCGGCCGTTGGCCTTGATGTTCTCGATCATTTCGCGCCAGGTGTCGAGGTCGCCTTCGAGAATCCAGTCGGGGTCGTAGGCCTCGATCTCGTCCGCCGTCAGTTCGCGCGCTTCGGTGCAGCTGTAGATCTCGAACACCAAGCCGTAGGCCCGGTCGCCGACCTTGAACACCGCCCGCGAGTCGGCATACCCCAGCGCCTTGTACTGCTCCTCGTTCCCGTTCATCAGCGCCTGCAGCGCCTCGAACCACTGGAGGCTGGGAAAGGCAACCGTGGTCTGCGTGCTCATGGGGAGAGTCCTCCTACGGGTCATTTCCGGCTAGCGCTTTCGAAGAGTACCGGGGTACGACGGCGTAGTCCGGCTTTTGGGCGGCGCGGACCTTGGGGCAGATGCCCTTGCCCTCGTCGCAGCGGAAGCAGAACCAGTCCCCGCCCTCGGGACGGCGCCACAGTACGTTCCCGCATCCGGCGCAGCGCCGCTCGTCGAGCTCGGTGCATTCCCAGTCGCGCAGGCTCGACTTGGCGTTGAGGGGGCAGCCGCGACCGTGACAGATGATCGACTCCGGGTCCTGGTGAATGCAGTCGACGGGCAGACGCTGGGGCAGGCGTCGCAATCGAAGCAGAGCATCGGGTCGATGATGAAGGTACCGCGGAAGTTATCGGCGCGGCGCTCGATAGCGAGTGTGGGGCAAATGTACTCGCACGCCCCGCAGCTGATGCAGACGTCGTCGACGATGTAGAAGCTCATGCCATTCCAGGGTGCCGGGCCCCATCCGGCCGGGGTGCGGCGGTCACTATACCCCACCGGGCGGGGCCGCCGGCTCCTCCTTCGCGCTGGAACGGCGGCGGCCCAGCCAGAGGGCGGGGATGATGGCCGCGGCGGCCACCACCATCGCCACGAAGAAGACGTCTTGGAACCACTCCAGGGTGGCGGCGAGGATGGTGTCTTCGTACGCAGCGGCGCGGGCCTCGAACACCTCCAAGTCTTCGCCGGGCAGACGCAGCGGCAAGTCGAAGACGCCCACCAAGGTCTCGAAGTGGTTCTGTCCCCACGAGCTCAGCACCGAGAGGCCGACGATCATCCCCAGCATCCGCATCACCGTCACGAGGCCCGATCCCGTGGCCTTCTGGTCGTCCGTCGTATTGTCGAGAACGGCGACGGTGACCGGCGCGATGACGAGCCCGAACCCCAGGCCGCCGACCATCAAATCGAGGGTGCCCCGCGGCTCGGGGATTTCCAACGTCCACCGGCCCAGCAGGCCGAATCCGAGCGCCATGAGGGCAATGCCCAGGAACGCCGGCGGACGATAGCCGAAGCGCTGGTAGAGGTAGCCGCCGAGCACCGCGCCGATGGGGATCATCACCGTCAGACGAAGGAGGCGCAGGCCGCCGTCGAGGGGTTCGCCGCCGAGGATGGTATCGGTCATGAGCGGGATGTTGACCAAGGCAAGGACCAAAGCCGCGCCGACGAACAGGTTGGTCATGTTCGCCGCCACCAATGGCGCCTTGCTCCATAGGCGCAGCGGCAGCATCGGGTCGCGGGCCACGGCTTCTCGCCAGACGAAGGCGGCGAAGAACAGGGCCGCCGAGGCGAGCAGCCCCACGCGCCACCCCCCCTCGGCGGGAAGCACCGCGTCGTCGGAGAGGCCGAGCGCCAGCGCGGTGATACTCCCGCCGAGCAGCAAACCGCCAAGGTAGTCGACGCGCAGCCCGAAGCGCCGCTTGTTAGCGACGGCGGGCAGCACGACCGCGATAACCGCCGCGCCGATGGGGATGTTGACCCAGAAGATCCAGCGCCAGTCGAGGAAGTGGATGAAGAGGCCGCCGTAGAGGGGGCCGAGCACCGCGCCTCCTTCGGCGATGGCGGCGATGGCCCCGATGGCGACGCCGCGCCGGTTCTCCGGGAAAGCGTCGTAGACGATCGCGATGGCCGCAGGCACGAGCGCGCCGCCTCCCACGGCCTGCACTACCCGGGCCAAGACGATATAGGTCAGGCCGTCGGCGATGGCGACCAGCGCCGAGCCGCCCATGAAGACAAGCATCGCCGCGGTGTAGACCCGGCCGTGGCCGTAGATGTCGGAGATGCGCCCCACCAGCGGCATCGCCGCGGTGAAGCCGATCAGGTAGCCGGTGACGATCCAAGCGCCCTTGTCCAAGTCGCTGACCGGCAGGCCGACGTCGAGGAAGATGCCGGGAAGGGCGGTGACGACGACCGTCTGGTCGAGCGAGGCGACGAAGACGCCCGAGCCGGTGAGCAGCAGCAGGGCGTAGGCCGACGTCTTGGCGGCGTGCCCGGCCTCTTGCTTTCCCTGCATGAGCTAGATGGGCCGGCGCGGCGGCTAGATGGGAGGCTCGATCTCGAACGTCGCGCCGAATTCGGAGAACTGGAGCGTCCGCGAGACGCCCTCGGGTTCGTCGACGGTGAGCCGTCCATCGAGGAAGGCCTTGAGCAACTCGTGGGTCTCCGCGTCGATCAGCACCTCGATGTCCAAGATGGAGCCCTCGGCAAAGCTGCCCGCCATAAACTGGGCCGCCTCGGCGGGGGCGCGTCCGGTGATGGCATGCACGGGGCGCCCGCCGAACTCAGTGGGCTCCCCAAAGAGTAGGTCCTCCATGCCCCGGAGCACGCGCGGCACACCTTCGGCGGGATCAAAGAACGCGAGCGGGTTCAGCGCCGTCTCGAACGTTTGCCACGCACCGCTGACCGGATTGGTCATGTAGGTCTTGCCACCCGCGCCGATGACCTCTAGGCGCAAGAGGAGACCGGCGAAGACGGCGTCGATTTCCGCATAGAGGCCGTCGGGCCTAATCATGAAGCCTTCGGCGCGGCGCAGCCCCAGTCCGTTCGAGATCGGCGTCTCTCCGCCCTCGTTTTCCAGGATGTACCGGAAGGAGTTAACCTGTGCCATGGCGTCGATAGATGCAGCGATGACATCTTCGGGACGTGGCACCGGCGTGGGTGTTGCCGCCGGCGTGGGCGTTGGCGACGGCATCGAGGTCGGCTCTTCACCGCCTCCGCAAGCCGCGAGCACAAGCAGCAACGTAAGAACTGAAAGAAGTCCCGCCACGGCCCGCCGGCCGAAGCCCGACCGGCTCAGTCCGAAAACACCCAGCTCCATACCCATGCAGCGCATTATAGGCTCGCCTCCACCGCGTCCAAGACCTCGAAGCGTGACTTTCCTGAGCGCTCTGCTCGCCGCGGTGCTCCTCCTCGCGGCGTGCGACGGCGGCGCCCCGACGCCGACGCCCTCCGCGGCGCCCGCCCCGACCACGACGGCCGCCCCCGTCATCGAGCCGGCGACCGCTCCGCCACCCTCGGCCACCTTCGCGCCGGCGACGGCCGTTCCCACGGTGGCACCGACGGCAACGCCGACTCAAGTCCCGGCCACCGCAACGCCGACACCCGTCCCCACACCCACGACGGCGCGCTCCTTCCTCCCCATCCCCGAGCCGCCCCGGGGCGACCCCATCGAGTTGGCGGAGCGCTTGAAGTACGGGGGCGGCACGGAGCTCGCGCCGCTGGCGCCCATCGAGACGGACCTTGCCGTTGGCCACGTCGAGGAGTTTCACGTCCTTGATGTTGGGGATCTGCGGCCCTTCACCGTCGAGGCGGAGCTGCGGTTGGTCAGCGAGCACGCCTACTTCTACGTCGAGCGCGGGGCCCGCGTGCGCGACAGCCAGCTCGAAGCGTCGGCCCGCGAGATCGAGGGACATATCATCCCCACGATCAGGCGCCTGGTGAACCCCGACTGGGAGCCCGGGGCCGGCATCGACTCGCGGCTCACCATTCTGAACGCCCGCATCCCCAACGTCGCGGGGTACTACAACTCGCTCGACACACTGCCTCGCGCGGTGAACCGGCTCAGCAACGAGCGGCCGATGGTCTACCTCAGTCTCCTCGTGTTGCAGCCGGGCGGCGACCGGTACCACGGTGTCCTGACCCACGAGCTCCAGCACGCCGCCCAAGCCGACGCCGACCCCTTCGAGACGGCTTGGGTCCACGAGGGAGCCGCGGAGTACGCCGCCGCCGCGGCCGGCTATCGCGGCGGGCCTGAGGGCTTCTTCTTCGTTCCGCCCGGCATACAACTGACCTTGTGGCCAGACGAGCACGATGCCGTCGGCCCGCACTACGGCGCGGCCTACAGCTTCATGACCTTTCTCGCCGGGCGCGTTGGCGAAGACGCTCTCGCCTCGCTGCTGACCAGTCCGCTCACCGGCGCCGAGGGCGTCGAGTCGTTCCTCGCCGAGCAGGGGTTCGACCCCGGCTTCGACGCTTTCTTCCTCGAGTGGACGGTGGACAACCTGAAGCGCGCTCTCGCCCTAGCCGGCAACTCCTTCGGCGCCGGTCTCCGCAGCCGGATCTCCGGCACCGGCGAAGTGGAGCGGAAGGCCAGCCAATACGCCGCGGACTATGTCCTTGTCGGTTCGGACGACCGCGCCCGCCGGCTCGTCTTCGAGGGCAATCCTGAAGTCCGGCTCCTTCCCACCTCGCCGCCATCGGGGGAAATGATGTGGTGGAGCAACCGGGGTGACGGCATCGACGCGACGCTCACCCGCGCCTTCGACTTGACCGGCGTGAGTGAGGCGTCGCTCACCTTCGACCTCTGGTTCGACATCGAAGAGAGCTTCGACTTCGCCTACGTCGTGGCCTCCCGCGACGGCGGCCTGTCGTGGGAGGTGCTGGAAGGCTCCCACTCCACCGTCGACGACCCGCTCGGGCAGAGCTTCGGCCCCGCCTACACCGGCAAGAGCGGCGGGGGCCGCAACGCCCGCTGGGTACAGGAGGAGATCGATCTGAGCGACTACGCCGGCGGCGAGGTTGTCGTGCGGTTCGAGTACGTCACCGACCAAGCGGTGCACGCTGAAGGCCTGCTCCTCGACGACCTGCGCCTCGAAGCCAGGGACTTCTTTGACGACGCTGAATCCGACGCCGGGTGGCAGGCCGAGGGGTTCTTCCGCACCGACAACCGCGTGCCACAGACCTACGGCGTGCGATTGGTCGAGTTCGGCGCTGAAGGAAGGGTTGTCGAGATCCCGCTCGACGGAACCCTCCACGGGGAGGTCGCCCTGCCGGCCAACGGCCCCGGCGGCGTCGTCCTAATCGCGCCTACCGCTCCAGTAACCGGCGTGCCCGCGGCCTACCGGGTCGCGGTCGAGTACATCGAGTAGCCCGCTATAGCCGCCACATGTCGCGGCGGGTAAGGGTGAGCCAGGCTACGGGAAGGGCGAGCGCGAGCCCGACGACGACAAAGGCGATACGCAGGTTCGTCCAGTCGCCGAGCGCGCCGGCGGCCATCGCCCCGAGCGGCGACAGGCTGAACGAGAGGAAGTAGAGCGACATCGCCCGGCCCCGGAACTCGTCCGCCACGTTCGTCTGGACGAGGGTGTTGCCCAAGGCGAGCGTGGAGGCCGAGGTGGCCCCGAGGACCACCATCGCGGCGAACGAGAAGACGAGGTTTCCCGCCGCGCCCATCGCGGCGATGAACAGCCCGGTCCCGATCGCGGCACAGAAATAGACAAGGCCCTTATTGCGGATGTCTCCCTTCGTGACCAAGATCAGCGCCCCCACCAGGCCGCCCACGCCGAGCGTGATGAACAGCGCCGAGAAGCCGCCTTCCCCTTGTCCCAGGACATCCTTGGCAAAGGCTGCCATCAGCTGCGTCATCGACATCCCCAGAATCGCCGCGAGGAACGACACGGTCAGCAGTGCCCGAATGGTGCGGTCGCCGCGGGCGTAGCGGACGCCGTCGGCGATGCTCTGGAAGAAGGGCGCTGCCGTCCCCCCCGCCGTGAAACGACGCCGCATGAGCAGCACCGACACGACCCCGCCCACATAGCCGGCCGACTGCAGAAAGAAGGTCCCCTCGGTGCCGACGGCGATGAGCAGCACCCCGCCGACCGATGGGCCGATGACTCGCATCGAGTTCATCACCACGGCGTTGATGGAGACCGCACTCGGGAGGTCTTGCCCGCCGACTATGTCATGGATCGCGGCCATCCGGGCGGGGTTGTTGAGCGCGAAGAACGAGCCGCTTAGAAAGGCGAGGATGTAGACGTGCCATATCTTGACGACGTCGGTCATCACGATCAGTGCTAGGCCCAGGGCGACCAACGCCAGCGACACCTGGCTGAACAGCATGAGATTCCGGCGATTGAGGCGGTCGGCAAGCGCTCCGCCGACCGGGGACATGAAGAACATGCCTGCGCCCTGTGCAAAGGCGACGACGCCGAGCTGGAACGCCGTACCGTCGAGGTCGTTGTAGACCAGCCAGCCCTTGCCCAACTGCTGGGACCACTGCCCCATCTGCGTGAAGAGGTTCCCCGTGAGGAGGAAGCGGAAGTCGGGGTGGCGCAAGGCGCCGAAGCGGGTCGGCGCCGGCGGCAAGGGACGCCGGGGGTGTGGGTCGCGGTGCCGCCTGGGCTCGCGGGCCATCCCTACCGCACCTGGGCGCCGCGGAGCGTCGCCGCGGGCAGCCTTGTCGCGGAGCTATCGCTGGAACCTACGCGCATGTGAGTCCTTCGCGGCGGGCCGCCGCATACGATAGCAAAGCCCGCCCCGAAAGGGCCAAATCCAGCCGTCCAACAGATAAGGCCTCGATGCTATAATGACCGATGGCATTGGTCTGGGAAGGGGCGGCTCGGGATGCACATCGCGGTCCTCGGAAGATCCGACGGGTGCACCCCTGAGGTCTACGCCCTGGCGGAGGCGGTGGGGCGCGAGATCGGCGCCCGAGGCCACACCCTCGTCTGCGGCGGCGGCAATGGCGTCATGGAGGCCGCCTGCAAGGGGGCCAAGGCCGCCGGCGGCATCACCATCGGCATCCTCCCCGGCCCCGACCGCGCCGGCGCCAACGCCTACGTCGACTACCCCATCGTCACCGGCATCGGCTACGCCCGGAACTCCCTTGTCGCCATGAACGGCGACGTCTGCATCGCCGTCGAGGGCGAGTACGGCACACTCTCCGAGATCGGCTTCGCCCTCGCGTACAACAAGCCGCTGGTGGGGCTCAAGAGCTGGACTCTTATCAGGGGCGACGGCGAGCCCGAGCCCCGCTTGAACGTCGCCGCCGACCCCGCCGACGCCGTAGCCAGGGCGGAAGCGCTAGGCCGAGAGATGGGCCGATGAGCATCATCGAGCGCGTCATCGGCCGGGAGATCCTGGATTCGCGGGGGAATCCCACGATCGAAGTCCAGGTCTCGCTGACCGACGGCTCCGTCGGGATCGCCGCCGTTCCGTCGGGGGCGAGCACCGGGACACACGAGGCGGTCGAGCTGCGCGACGGCGACCCGGAGCGCTACGGCGGCAAGGGCGTTCTTAAGGCCATCGCCAACGTCAACGGCCCCATGGCGGGGGCCATTCGCAGCCTGTCGGCGTTGGACCAAGAGGCGCTCGACAAGCGGCTGCTCGAAGTCGATGGCACGCCCGACAAGAGCAAGATGGGGGCCAACACCCTCCTTGGCGTTTCGCTGGCCGTCGCTCACGCCGCGGCCCAGAGCAAGGGCCTCGGCCTCTACCGCTACCTCGGCGGCGACTCGGCCACCCGCCTCCCCGTTCCCATGTTCAACGTGCTCAACGGCGGGGCCCACGCCGACAACTCCACCGACTTCCAGGAGTTCATGGTCATGCCGGTCGGCGCGCCGAGCTTCGGCGAAGCCATACAGATGGCCGCGGAGACATACCAAGCGCTGAGGAGTGTGCTGAAGAAGCGCCGCTTGGGCACCAACGTCGGCGACGAGGGCGGCTTCGCTCCGCGGCTGAAATCGAACGCCGCCGCCGTCGAGCTGATCCTCGAAGCCGTCGGAGAGGCAGGGTACACCGCCGGCGAGGACATCTTCCTTGCCCTCGACGTAGCCGCCAGCGAGTTCTACCGGAACGGCAAGTACGCCCTCCGGAAGGAGAAGCTGAGCCTCACCTCCACGAAGATGATCGATTTCCTGGAAGGTTGGGTGAAGCAATACCCCATCGTCAGCATCGAGGACGGTCTGCACGAGGACGACTGGGAAGGTTGGAGGGAGCTCACCGAGCGACTCGGCGAGAAGGTGCAGCTCGTCGGCGACGACCTCTTCGTCACCAACTCCGAGCGCCTCGACCGCGGCATCGAGGAAGGCGTCGCCAACTCGATCTTGGTCAAGGTCAACCAGATCGGGTCGCTGACGGAGACCCTGGGCACGATCAAGCGGGCGAAGGACGCCGGGTACACCACCGTGATCAGTCACCGCTCGGGTGAGACCGAGGACACGACAATCGCCGATCTGGCGGTCGCGACGGGCTCCGGGCAGATCAAGACCGGCGCCCCGGCCCGATCGGAGCGCACCGCCAAGTACAACCGCCTGCTCCGCATCGAGGGTGAGGTTGGCGCACGGACCAAGTACGCCGGCCGCGACGCCTTCGAGCCCCTTGCCGTCCTCGGCGAAGACGAGACCCCGTCCAAGAAGTAGTCCCCGCGCGCATCTCCGCGTCCCTCTCCGGGCCGCGGCCCCGAGGAGGGACCTGCCATGCCTCCGGTCGACGTGATGACCGTCCTGGGCCCGGTAAGCTCGGCCGACCTCGGCGCCACTCTGACCCACGAGCACCTGGTCGCCTCCGCCACCGGCGCCGACTACGACAGCACCCTCCACTTCGACTACGAGGGCCAGTTGATCAAGCTCACCGAGGACATGAAGCGGCTCAAGGAGGCGGGCGTCTCGTCGATCATCGACCCCATCCCGATGGAGCTTGGCCGCAAGGTCGACTTCATGCAGGACGTCTCCCGCGCCTCCGGCGTCAACGTCGTCTGCGCCACCGGCCTCTACACCGACCAAGGCCCGTTCCGGGGCTACCCGCAATACTTCGTGAGCAAGGCCGTCGACGAGATCGAGGAGATCTACGTCACCGAGATCACCGAGGGCGTGGGGCCGCGCAAGATCAGGCCCGGCGTCATCAAGTGCGCCACCGGCCCCCACAACGTCAGCCAGAACGAAGAGAAAGCCCTGCGCGCCGCCGCTCGCGCCGCCAAGAAGACCGGCACCCCGATCACCACCCATACCACCGACGGCAGCATGGGGCCGCAGCAGCTCGACATCTTCGAGGATGAAGGGCTCGACCTACGGCGCGTCACGGTGGGCCATTGCAGCGACTCCGCCGACCTCGACTATCACGTCAGCATGCTCCGGCGCGGGGCCTACATCGGCTTCGACCGGCTGGGGCTGGAGAACTTTGTCGACGACGAGACCAAGATCGGGGTCATCGCCGCGCTCGTCGCGATGGGGTTCTCGTCGCAGATCGTCTTCTCGCACGACAACGTCGGCTGCCTGCACGGGTTGAAGACCCGCCCGACGAACCCCGAGAAGCGCCGGTTCACCTACCTGCTCGAATCGTTCGTCCCCGAGCTGCGGCGCAGCGGCGTGTCGCAGGACGACATCGACCGCATCCTCGTCGAGAACCCCCGCCGCTATTTCGAGGGCGGCTAGCCGGAGGGCGCACCGGGGCTAAGGGGGCGATCCCGTCAAAGAGTGAGAAGGAGCGGCCGGAGCGCCGTAGCTTGGCGGCCTTGCGTGCCCGGCGGGATCAATAGGCCGAGCGCGCTCTCCCAGACTCTCTTTCCAACTCCCGCTGCCACATGGAGAGGAAGGCGGCAGGGGAAGCGGGCTGGATTAGCCCGCCGTATTTGCCGCCAAGCTCGGCGCGGAGCTTGAACCGCAGCGCGACGCCGTCTTCCTCTTCGAAGATCTGGTGGTTGAGGAGCTCTTCAAGGCGGTCGGCAAAGACCAGTTTCGCCTCGCACAAGCGCCGACGGAATTTCTCGTCGTCGAGCCAAGCGAGCAACTCCCCATGGGAGATGCCCGCAGCCCGACAACCGGCGCTCAGTGTGCCTACGCGCTTGAATTCTCGGAGGAAGCGGTGTTTCCGCTGACTCGGCGGGAGGTTCCTCCGCTTCTTGCGCGCGCCCATGGCCATCCGGGAACCGCGAGGGGCGGTCCGTGGGCGGCCGGCACCGCTGGGCTGGGTATGCATGGGGACCATGGGGATATGGTAGGGGGCGGGAGTGAGGATAGGGAAGGGGCGGATGTCGCGGGGAAGGCGCGCTTCCGGCTCCAAGGACGTTGGCGCACCTCTCTCATCCCCACCCCTCCGACGCGCCTAGCGGCGCGCACCCTCTCTCAAATCTCCCCCAGAGGGGGAGAGGGTTAAGGCGTTCCTCAGAAGGGGCCGGAGGGCGGGCGAGTCGCGACGCGCTCCCACAGGGGAGGAGCGACCCCAGGGGTCGCCCCTCCAGGGACGGCTCCCTATTGCCGTCGCGAAATGGGGCCGCGGGCTGCGTCGACGTTGGAGCACCCCTCCCGGCCCCCCGCCCTCACCCCTGCCTCTCCCAGCGGGAGCGGGGGAAGACCGCCCCTCCCCGGCTGCCTTTCGGCTTGCTCACGGTTGTGCGAAAGTTTCCTGGGGGGGCAGGCACCTACAAGGGGCTCCCTTACGGAGTGTGGGCTCGTTTTCGCTTGAAACACTGCCGTTGCCGGGGTAGCATCGGGGCGCTTGAAGTGGCGGCCATCCTTGTAGGGAGCAGCCGCCCAGGGCTGATGACCAACTGAGGAGTGGGAATATGACGACGACAGCCGACCGCCCGTCCGCCGAGTTCAAAGTAGTCGGGACGCGCCCGATCCGGCATGACGGCTATGACAAGGTCACGGGCCGGGCCAAGTACGGGGCGGACCTGCAGCTCGCCGACCTGCTCCACGGGGCGGTGCTCCGCAGTCCCCACGCCCACGCCCGCATCCGCTCGATCGACACGTCGAAGGCGGAGGCGCTGGACGGCGTGCGCGCCGTGGTGACCTCGAAAGACCTGCCGGAGAAGACGATCCCGCCCTCCAACTTCATGGAGACGCTGGCCGACCCGCAGATCCTGACCGAGATCGCCCTGGCGCGAGGCAAGGCGCTGTACAAGGGGCACGCCGTCGCCGGCGTCGCCGCCACGAGCAAGCACGTCGCCGAGGCGGCCCTCGACCTCATCGAGGTCGACTACGAGGTGCTGCCGCACGTGCTGGACGTGGATGCCGCGATGGCGGCGGACGCGCCGGTGCTCCACGAGGCGCTGCGCACCAACGACGCCACGGCGGCCGACGACTCCGGGCCCACCAACGTCGCCGCGCACACCCAGTTCAAGCAGGGCGACCTCGAACAAGGCTTCGCCGAGGCCGACGTCATCGTCGAGCGCTCCTTCGCCACGAAGCCGGTGCACCAAGGCTACATCGAGCCGCACAACTCGACGGCGCTGTGGAACGCCGACGACAGCATCACCATCTGGAAGAGCACGCAGGGGCCGTTCGTCGTCCGGCACCAAGTCGCGTCGATCCTGAACCTCCCCGTGTCCAGCGTGAAGGTCGTGCCGATGGAGATCGGCGGCGGCTTCGGCGGCAAGATCAACAGCTATCTCGACCCGGTGACGGCGATGCTCTCGAAGAAGACCGGCCACCCGGTGAAGATCTCGATGAGCCGCAAGGAAGTGTTCGAAGGAACGGGCCCCGCCTCGGGGACTTCCATGCGGGCCAAGATCGGGGCGAAGCGCGACGGCACGATCACCGCGGCGGAGGTCTACCTGGCGTACGAAGCCGGGGCCTTCCCCGGCTCGTCGGTGGCCTCCGGGGCCGCCACCTGCCTGGCGCCGTACAAGATCGAGAACCTGCTGATCGACGGCTACGACGTGGTGGTGAACAAGCCGAAGACCTCGGCCTACCGCGCGCCGGGCTCGCCGCAGGC
Source organism: Dehalococcoidia bacterium (assembly GCA_965207995.1). Taxonomy (GTDB): domain Bacteria; phylum Chloroflexota; class Dehalococcoidia; order SHYB01; family SHYB01; genus DAOUKH01. Next base: position 1,516,465 of record OZ242299.1, read on the forward strand.
CTCCTTCGCCGTCGAGCAGGTCGTCGACGAGCTCGCCCAAGAGCTCGGCATGGACCCGCTCGAGCTGCGCCTGAAGAACGTTACCCAGACGGGCGACCGGCAGGCCTCGGGAATGCCGTTCCCCAGCATCGGCGCGAAGCAGCTTGAAGAGACGATCAAGGACCATCCTCACTACTCGGCGCCCCTGGAGGGGCCGAACAAGGGCCGGGGCCTGGCGATGGGCTACTGGGGCAACGCCGGCATGAACTCGTCGGCCACCCTGAACGTCACCTCGAACGGCCAAGTGACCCTGGTGACCGGCTCGGTCGACATCGGCGGTTCCCGCGCCGCCCTCGCCATGCAGGCGGCGGAGGTCCTGGGGCTCACGGCCGAGGACGTCCACCCCAGCGTGGGCGACACCGACTCGGTGGGCTACACCGGGGTCACCGGCGGCAGCCGCACCGCCTTCGCCACCGGCATCGCGGTGGTCAACGCCGCCCAGGACGTCAAGGAGCAAATGGTTCGCAGGGCAGCGCTCCTGTGGGAGACGCAGCCCGAGGACATCGAGTACGCCGACGGCGCCTTCATCTCGTCGAAGAACCCCGACGACCGGCTCACCTTCAAGGAGCTGGCGGGCAAACTGATGATGACCGGCGGCCTCATCACGGCCTCCGCTTCCGCCGATCCCAAGCAGGTCGGGCCATCGTTCGCGGCGCTGCTGGTCGACGTCGAGGTCGATCCCGAGACCGGGAAGGTGGAGGTCGAACGGGCCACCATCTTCCAGGACGTGGGGAAGGCGGCGCACCCGAGCTACGTCGAGGGGCAGATGCAGGGCGGAACCGTGCAGGGCATCGGCTGGGCGCTGAACGAGGAGTACTACTACCTCGACAGCGGCGTGATGGCGAACTCGAGCTTCCTCGACTACCGCATCCCCACGAGCCTCGACCTGCCGATGATCGAGCCGGTGCTCGTCGAGGCGCACAACCCCGGGCACCCGTTCGGCCTGCGCGGCGTCGGCGAGGCCTCGCTGGTGCCGCCGATGGCGGCGATGGCGAATGCGATCAGCCGCGCCACCGGCAAGCGCATCACCGAGCTTCCCATGTCGCCGGGCGCGGTCCTGGACTCCATGGCCAACGGCGGCTGAAGGGAGCGGCGTGGCCGACCTTCTGGCGGGTAAGACCGCCATCGTCACCGGCGGAGGCCGGGGCATCGGGCGCGCCATCGCGCTCTGCCTGGCGGGCGACGGGGCCGACGTCGCCGTCTGCGACCGCGACGCACCCCCCGCGCAAGAGACGGCGCGTGAGATCGAGACGCTGGGACGGCGGGCGGCGGCGATCGAGGCCGACGTCGCCACGCGGGAGGGCGCGGAGCGGATGGTCGCCGAGGCGCTCGCGGCGTTCGGCCACATCGACGTCCTGGTCAACAACGCGGGCGTGATGGGCGCGCCGGGCTGGAACGAACGCACCGAGCCCAGCGACGACGACTGGGCGGCGGCGGTGCGGGTGAACCTCATGTCGCGGGTCTACTGCTCGGAGGCGGTGACGGCCCACATGAAGGAGCGTGGCGGCGGCAAGATCGTGAACATCGCCTCGATCGGCGGCTTCATCGGAAGCCGGGGCGCGGCGCACTACGGCGCGACCAAGGCCGCCGACATCAGCTACACCAAGTCGCTGGCGGTCGAGCTCGGCCGCTACAACATCAACGTCAACGCGGTCTGCCCCGGCATCACCGAGGGGACCGACATGGCGCGGGGGATCCAGGACCAGTTCCGCATCCGCGTGCCGGGCGCCGCCGCGATGGACGACGCGGAGATGTTCCAGCGGGCCGCCTTCAGGCAGCCGCTACGGCGGGGCAACGTTCCCGAGGACATCGGGTGGATGGTCTCGTTCCTCGCCTCCGACCGGGCGCGCAACGTGCACGGGCAGGCCATCGCCGTCGATTGCGGCGCCACGATGCGCTAGCGTCCGGCGGAGCACGAGGCCGTACACTGGTTGGCGGACCGAGATCCGCCGACGAACGTGAACCGAACACCCTACGTCCGCTTTCCCGCGCTGCGCGCCTTCTACGGGCACGGCTTCCGCTTGTTCTGGGCCGCCGCGCTGCTGAGCTTCGGCTCGATTCAGATGCAGCAGTTGGCGCGGGGCTACTACGGCCGCTATTTGACCGAATCGCCGTTGCTCGTGACCGCCGTCTTCGCGTTGAGCATGGCGCCGATGTTGATCATGCCGTTCGTGGGCGGCCTGCTCGCCGACCGGTCCGACAAGCGGCGCGTGCTGCTGATCTTGGAAGTGGGCCAGATCGGCCTCGCTCTCGCTATAGGACTGCTCATCGCCGCCGAAGCGGTGAACATCGCCGGCTTGCTTCTGCTTTCCCTCGCGGCCGGTGTTTTCATGGGGCTCTCCGTGCCCATTCGCCAATCGGCGATTCCCGACGTGGCCGAACCCGGCACCGAGACGAACGCTCTGGTCCTCTATAGCACCATCTTCAGCCTGATGATGATCGCCGCGCCGGCGATCGGCGGGGTCGTGATTCAGGTAGCGGGTCCGGAGGCGCCGTTCTTCGCGGCGTGCGGATTGTCGGTGCTCTCGATCATCTTCCTGTTTCGCATGCCGGGGATTCCGCCAAGACCGCGAGAGGAGAAGGCCCCCCTGGCGCAGGAGCTAACCGAGGGCGTTCACGCAGTCCGGGCCTCGCCGCCGTTGATGCTCGCGATGATTTCGGGGGTCATCGGCACGTTTTTCATCGTGCCCCATGTCGCGCTCTTCCCGATCTATCAGGAAGACATCCTGGCGGTCGGTCCTTCGGGGCTCGGCCTCATGTTCGCCGCGAGCGGCATCGGCGCGCTGATCGTGGCCTTCGTGCTCGCCCTCACGAGCTCCGAGCGCCCCTCACTGCGCCTCAGCCTGCTCATGGGCGCGTTGTCGGGCCTGTTCATCGCCGTCTTCTCGCAGTCGGACTCGTTCGCGGTGTCGCTAGGCGTGCTGGTGGCGGTGGGCGCGTTCTCCCAGGGCTTCTTCACCCTGAACATGGCCCTGGTGCAGTGGCTTGCCCCGCCCGCCGTGATGGGGCGCGTCATCGCGCTCAGGATCATGATCTTCGGCATGACTCCGGCGGCGCAGATTATGCTTGGGGCAGCCGCCGACCTCACCACGCCCCAGGCCGCCCTCGGCGTGATGGGGCTGCTCGCCGTCATCCCGCAGATCGCCCTCATGATCCGTCCGCGCGTATCCATGCCGCCTTAACCGCGAAGCCCCCTTCAGGTGAAGGGGGCTTCGGGATTGCGTAGGGGACGGACGGGCTAGTCGCCACGGGGGACGAGCGGGCCGCCGGCGGCCTCGCGGTAGCGGACCGTGCTATGCACCGGGTCCTTGTCGAACTCGGGGATGACGTACTTGCCGAAGAGCTCGACGGTCTCCGCCACCGCCTCCGGAGGCTGGTTGCCGCAGACGCTGAAGACGAGCTGGTCGCAGCCGATGTCCTGGTAGGGCTGGAGCTGCTGGATGATCTCGTCGGGGTCGCCGACGAGGGCGTAGCCGCCTTGGATCATGGCGTCGATATGCTCGGGCGGCGTGTCCGGGATCAGCTCGGGCCAGTAGGGGAGTCCCTCCGGCCTGGGGAAGGTGTCGTGATAGCGGAATACCAGGGAGGCGAGATAGGTGGAGCCGGGCGAGGCCGCGAGCTCGCGGGCGCGCTGCTTGTCGCTCTGGCAGGTCAAGCCGACGGTGACCATGACGTTGTCGTTCACGTATTCGCCAATGGGGTTGGCGTCGCCGATGTGTTTCTTGTAGTTCCCGATGTGCTCCTTCATGTCCCACACCGAGCCGATGTTGAAGCCGAGCAGCCCCAGGCCGTTCTTGGCGGCGCGCTCGTAGGTGCCGGGATTGCCGGCGGCGACCCACAGCGCGGGGTGGGTGTGTGCGTAGGGCTTGGGCAGGACGTTGAAGGCGCCCTCGCGGCCGGGCATCATCTGCGTCCCCTCGGACGGGGTGACGAAGGCCTTGCCGTCGGGGTGGGAGTAGCCCTTCTGCCGCCACATCTTGGGCAGCTCGCGGATGGTCTCATCCCAGTTGGCGCGCGTCTCGTCGTTGGTCAGGCCGAAGCCGCCGATCTCGTGGCTTCCCGCGCCGCGGCCGGTGCCGAACTCGAAGCGTCCCTGGCTCAGCTGGTCGAGCATCGCGACGCGTTCGGCGAGCCGGATGGGATGGTTGACTATGGGGTTCATGTTGAAGATGCCCGAGCCGAGGTGAATCCGCTCGGTGACCGCCAGCGCGTAGGCGCAGAAGGTGGCGGAGTCGGAGAGGTGGGAGTACTCCTCGAGGAAGTGGTGCTCGCTCACCCAGACGTACTTGAAGTTGTGCTTGTCGGCGAGCTTGATCATGTCCAGCTCGCGGCGCACCCAGTCCTGTTCGTAGACCGGGCTGTGCGCGTTCGCCTGACCCGGAGCATGCCCCTGCACGAAGATTCCGAACTCCATCGTTCCTCCTAACGCCGCCGGCCCGGCGAGCCGGTCCTGTGCCAATTGCGCGCCGGGCGCGCAACGTCAGATTGTAGCAGCCGAGCGGCGGAAATGGTGGCCTTTACCGCGGGGGCGAGAAGGGCCACACTTGGGGCTCGACGGCGAGGAGGCCTCTGTGGACGATCCGCGCTTTTCGATCTGCGCCATCACCACGCCGAAGTGGGATCTGGGCCAGTGCGTCGATGGGTGGGCGCGCCACGGCGTCCCCGCCATCGGGGTGACTCGCGTGGGCCTCAACGAGTATGGGAGGCAAGAGGGTATCCGCCGGCTGAAGGACTCCGGCCTGCGGGTGACGGACTACCAGGGGATCGGCCGGTACGGGCACGACCACCCGCGCATCGGCAAGGTGATCGACTCCTTCATGGGCGACCTTGACGCCGCCGCCGAGCTCGGCGTGGACTGCGTGTTCGTGATGAGCGGGCCGCGGGACGATGCACTGTGGGAGGAGGCAGCGAAGCGGTTCACCGAGGAGCTCCGGTTGCTGCTCCCCCACGCCAAGGAGCGGGGGCTGCGGCTGGCCATCGAGCCGATCCACCCCATGCGGCAGGACCTGACGTTCGTCAACACGGCGAAGGACGCCTACGACATCATCACCGAGATCGGCGACCCCGACCTCGGCTACGTCTTCGACTTCTGGCACCTGTGGTTCGCGCCGGACATCGAGGACCAGATCCGGCGGACGGCGGCGTCGATCTTCAACGTCCAGGTCAGCGACCACAAGGCGATGACGCTGCGCACGCTCGACCGCACCGCGCCGGGCGAGGGGATCGCGCCGTGCACGGCCATGCTCCGCGCCCTGGAGGAATCGGGGTATGCCGGCTACTACGAGATGGAGATCGTAAGCCCCGACAATGAGGAGATGGGTTACGACGCGGCCATCGAGCGCTCGATAGCGAGCTACCAACGCCTGCGCGAAGCGGCGGCGCAACCGGAATGAGCCAGGAGGGACTATGAACGCAGCCACCGACGGCATGGAGAAGGCGCGCGAGCGCTATTTCGCGGCGACGCCGAAGTCGCGGGCGCTGGCGGAGCAGGCGCGGGGCTACCTCCCCGACGGGGTGAGCCGGACCGGGCTGGTCTACTCCCACTACCCGCCGTTCATCGAGCGGGCGGAGGGGCAGTTCCTCCATGACGTCGACGGGAACGCCATCCTCGATATGGCGAACGGCTTCAGTTCGCTGCCGCTGGGCCACGCGCACCCTGCGGTCGTCGAGGGGATCCAGGAGCAGCTCGCCAGGGGCATGGGGCATGGGTTGATGTCGGAGCGCGAGGTGGAGCTGGCGTCGATGCTGTCGGAGCAGTTCCCTTCGATGGAACGGGTGCGGTTCACCGCGTCTGGGACGGAGGCGACGATGTTCGCGGTGCGGCTGGCCCGCGCCTTCACCGGGAGGACGACGTTCGCCCGCATGGAGGGGAGCTACCACGGGCTGCACGACATGATGTCGTCGGGGATGGGGGCCAACATCGGCCAGCCCTGGCCGGGCATGGAAGACGACCCCGTCGGCTACGGCGTTCCGCCGCGCGTCCGGGAGGAGGTCGCCTTCCTTCCGTTCAACGACCTGGAAGGCTGCGCCGACGTCATGGCGGAGCATGCCGACGACCTGGCCGCGGTGATCGTCGAGCCGTTCATGGGGGCGGGCGGCGGCATTCCGTCGGAGCCGGGCTTTCTGGCCGGTCTGCGGGACCTGTGCGACCGTCACGGAGCTCTGCTGATCTTCGACGAGATGATCTCCATCGGCATGTCGCCCAGCGGCGCGCAGGGCTACTACGGGGTGACGCCCGACCTGACGGCGTGCGGGAAGCTCGTGGGCGGCGGGATGCCTATGGGCGTGTTCGGCGGGAGGGCCGACATCATGGCCCTTTGCGCGGGGGAGGGCGCCGCGCCGCCGGTGCTCCACAGCGGCACGTGGAACGCGCACCCCTTGGCGATGGCGGCGGGGGTCGCTCAACTGAAACAACTCACCCCCGAGGCCTATGCCTATCTGGGAGAGATCGGCGACTATATGCGCGGCAGTGTGCGCGACCTCGCCGACGCCCGGGGCGTGACGATCCAAGTGAACGGCATCTGCCATTTCAGCGCCTTCCACTACAACACCGAGCCGGTGCGCAACCACCGCGATGCGCGCAAGAGCGACGCGGCGCTGGCGTGGCGCGTAGGGTTTTCGCTGCTCAGCCAGGGCTTTCACGTGCCCGGCGGCATCCGCACCAACCTCTCGACCGCGATCGAGAAGGCGGACATCGACCGCTTCATCACGGCGCTGGACACGGCGTTCGACGAAGGCGGCGCGGCGGCCTGACACCAGGAGGGACCGCTACGGGGCGGAGACCTCCAGCGGCAGCGCGGGGTCGGCGGCCCACTCGAACATCGAGCCGTCGTAGACGGCGACGTTGTCGACGCCAAGCAGGGTGAGAGCGAGCGCCGCCGAACTGGCGGCGATGCCGCCGCCTCAGTAGGTGATGACGCGCTTGCCGTCGAGCGCGCCGACCGCCCCGAACCGTTCCGCGATGCCTTCCGGCCCGACAAGGGCGCCGGTCTCTTTGTCGAACAAAGTGGTTACGGGGACGCTCACGCTGGAGGGTATCCTGCCGCTGCGTCCGTAGCGGGGCGGGGCGGTTCCCTCGAAGTCCTCGCGGCTGAGCGTGTTCACCAGGCAGGTCTCGGCGCCGCCGAGCGCGGCGAGCACCTCGTCCCGCGTGGCGGTGAGCTCGGGCCGGAGCTTGGCCGTGAACCGGGCGGGAGGATAGCGGGACGCCTCTGTGGAGACGGCGCGGCCCTCCGCCTTCCACTTCGCCCAGCCGCCGTCGAGCACCGCGGCGTCGTCGAAGCCGTGGGCTCGGAGGAGCCACCAGACACGCGCCGGCCAGCTCTGGCCGGTGCCGTCGTAGAGGACGACGCGCACGCCCTCGCCGATACCGTAGCCGGCGACGATCTCGGCGAATCGATCCGGCGGTGGGACGGGGAACATGAACCGGGTCTCGCCCTTCACCGTCAACTCCTCGACGAGGTCGATGAAGCCCGCGCCCGGGATGTGCCCACGCCGCCAGGCGTCCTTGCCGCTGAGGAAGCGCATGGGGTGTTCATCGGGGTCCTGTTCCGGATCGCGGAAAACGGTGCAGTCGAAGACGCGCAGGTCGGGCTCGGCAAGGTGCGCGTCGAGCCAATCGGTGTCAACGAGGGGTCCCGGCAGCGTCGGCATGGCCCGATGGTAGGGGATGCGACCAGCGGCGGCAAATCGAATGGGGCGCCGCCGTTGACCGTAGCCCTACACTGACGCTACACCCGTTGCCGACGAAACCATGAAGACGCCCCGTATCGCCAACTTGGACCTCCGCATGGACTGGCCACGCCCCACGCGGCGGCGGATCGTCTTGGCGACCTTGGCCGCCCTGGGTGCGATCGTCATGCTCTTCACGCTGACCCACGACGGGCGCACCGCGGCGAAGACCGGCCTGTTCATGGCGAACCTGATTCCCGGCTCGCCGGTGCGTCCCCTTAGTGTCGTGACGCCGGAGCCGGAACGCCTGCACGTGCGATTCGGCCCGCAGGAGGAGGGCTGGGAGGCCGACCTGTACCTGCCCGAGGGAGAGGGGCCGCACCCGGCCATCATCGTCGCGCTGGGGGCGGCGCCGGCGCCGCTCGACGACTTCCGCGTCCGCCGCCTCGGCGACGGCCTCGCCCGCATGGGCACCGCGACGCTCATTCCGGTGAGCCCCACCCTCGTCGACCGGCGGGTGACGCCGCGGGAGATCGACTTCCTCGTCGAGGCCTTCGAGACGCTGGCGGCGCGGCCGGAGGTCGACGGCACGCGCATCGGGTACGTGGGGGTGTGCGTGGGCTCGTCGCTTTCGTTCCTCGCGGCCGCCGATGAGCGGATCGCCGACGAGGTCGCGCTGGTGAGCTGGTTCGGCGGCTACTACCGGACGGACGCGCTGATCGCCGCCGCGATCGGCGAGACGATCATCGAGGACGGCGAAGTCACCTCTTGGCCGCCGAACTCACTGACCCGGAGCGTGGTGCGGAAGCAATTGTTCGGCCTGATCAGCGACCCCGACGAGCGGGCGGCCGCGGAGTTGGCGGCCGACGCGCCGGAGTCCCCGGATGAGAGCGCCTTCAGCGAGGAAGCCCTCGCCGTTCTCCGGCTGCTGCGCAGCGAAAGCACCGCGGAGGCGGAGCGCCGCATCCGGGACCTGCCCGAGTCGGCGCAGGAGGAGCTGTGGCGGCTGTCTCCGGCGGCGGCCACGTCGGAGTTTCGGACAACCCTTTACCTGATGTCCGACCGCGGCGACACGCTCGTCCCCTACCCGGAGACGGAGAAGTTGGCCGCCGCGCTGGAAGGCCGCATCGAACGCAACGCCCAGTTCGACATATTCAGCCACGTCAACCTCGACCGGCTCACCAACCCCGCGGTGGCCTTCCCGAACATGGCACGGCTCTACGCCCACGTCCACGCGATCTTCCAGGCGCTGCTGTCGCCGCCCGCGTAGGCGCCGGAGAGCGGCTAGAATGTCGCCATCCCTGGACGGAGGCGGCCATGCCATTCGATACCTTGCTGACTGAAACCCGGGACGGGGTGCGCTATATCACCCTGAACCGCCCGGAGAAGCTGAACGCTCTGACCAAGCACCTGATGGACGAGCTGCTCGAGGCGGCGGGGGATGCGCAGCGCGACGACGGCGTCGGCTGCCTCGTCATCCAAGGGGCGGGGCGGGCCTTCTGCGCCGGCTGGGACCTGACGCCGCGCACCGGGGAACAGCAAGGCGAGGGACAGACGCCGCAAGAGGTGAGCATCCGCGCCGACATCGACACCCTGACGGCGCGGTCGGGGCGCTGGTCGGTGCTTTGGAACCTGACCAAGCCGATCATCGTGAAGGTGCACGGCTACTGCCTGGCGGGAGGGACCGACCTGGCCCTGAATTGCGACATGATCGTGGCCGCGGACGACGCCCAAATCGGCTTTCCCGCGGTGCGGTCGATGGGGTCGCCGGCCACGCATATGTGGACGTACCTGGTGGGGCCGCAGTGGGCCAAGCGCATGCTGCTGACGGGCGACATGGTCGACGGGCGCACCGCCGAACGCATCGGGCTGGTGATGCAGGCCGTGCCCGCCAGCAAGCTCGACGAGGAGACGCACCGGCTGGCCTCGAACATCGCACTCGTCCCCTACGACCTGCAGGCGCAGAACAAGTCGATCTGCAACAAGGCCGTCGAGCTGATGGGACGGACCGTTATGCAGGAGCTGGCGCGCGAGTCGGACGCCATCGCCCACAAGTCGCCGGCGGCCAAAGAGTTCGCCCGCATCGCGAAGGAGCAGGGGCTGAAGGCGGCCCTCGCCTGGCAGAACGAGAAGTTCACCCGCTAGCCGCGGCGCAGAGGTCTTCCATGCGCCCTCCAGCCAGCGGCGAGCGCCGGACGTGAACGCGGCCACCGGCGGGGCCCCGCGGCGGCGCTTCTTCTACGGCTGGGTGATCGTCGGGGCGGGGACGGCGTGCACCGCGCTCACCTCGGGCTTCTATCTCATCGGCATGGGGGCGTATTTTCTGCCCCTCGCCGAGACGTTCTCCGCTTCGAAGACCGCCATCGCCGGGGTCTTTTCCTTCGCCCGGTTGGAGCACGGCCTTGTGGGCCCCGTCCAAGGGTTCCTGATCGACCGTTTCGGCGCGCGACCCATCATGTTGGTCGGCGTGACCATGATGGGCGCCGGCTTCATTCTGCTCAGCTACGTCCCCTCGCTTCTCTGGTTCTACGTCGTCTTCATCCTCCTCATCGCGGCAGGGCAGAGCTTCGGGTTAGGGCCGCCGGTCTTCGCCACCGTCGTCAACTGGTTCGTCCGGCAACGGTCGCGGGCGTTGGGGCTGGTGCTGTCGGGGTCGGCGGCCGGCGGGCTGATCGTGCTGGGGATTGCGTGGTCGATCGAACAGAACGGCTGGCGGGATACGGCGTTCTACTCAGGGTTCGTGGTCTGGGGTGTGGGACTGCCCCTGGCCTTGCTGATGCGCTACCGCCCCGAACCCTACGGCTACGAGCCGGACGGAGGCACGGCCGGGACGGCCGCGGGAGCGAGCGGGTGGACAGGCGCCGAGGAGATCGACTTCACCCCAGGCGAGGCCCTGCGCACCCGCCAGTTCTGGGTGATGAACATCGGCTTCCTGCTCCGGTTGATGGGCACTGCCGCGGTCCCGGTTCACCTGATCGCCTTTCTCGTGGAAGACGCCGGCTTCTCCACGGCGCGCGCCGCGCTGCTGCTTGGCCTCATCGGCCCGGTGGGAGCGGCGGGGCGGCTGGCATTCGGGGTGCTCGGCGACGCCTTCACCAAGCGCTACGTGTTGGCAGCCACGGTGCTGATCCAAGCGGCAGGCCTGGTAGTACTCGCCTTCACCGAGCACTTCTGGCACGGCCTCATCTTTCTTGTTCTCTTCGCCGTCGGGCACGGGGGTGGCGCGCCCGTGTGGATAGCGACGCGGGCCGAGTACTTCGGCCGGAAGCACTACGCCACGATCTCCGGCTATGGGGCCGTTTTGATGCTCATCGGCAGCGTCGTGGGGCCGATCTTCGCCGGCCTGCTGAGCGACCATCTGGAGAACGGCTACGCGGTCTCCTTCGTGATCATGGCCATCCTGGGGGGCCTGGGCTCGGTCATGATCCTCTTCTCCCGGCCGCCTGCGCCCAAGCGCGCCGCACCGCCAAGGTTGGGCGCTGTCTAACGGCGCGGTATAGTTGCCCCGATGCGGTTCGAGTTCACCAAGGAGCAAACGGCCTTCCGCCAGGAGGTCCGCGACTGGCTGGGGGGCGTGCTGCCCCGCTTCCAGGTGGGGCGGGACTTCGCCGGCAAGAGCGAGGTCGAGGCCGAGGACACCCGGTACTCGCCCGCTTTCTCACGCGAGCTGGGGAAGAAGGGCTGGATTGGGCGAGCCTGGCCCGTCGAGTACGGCGGCCAAGGGCTCGGCTACATCGAGCAGATGATCTTTAACGAGGAGATGGCGCGGAACCGGGCGCCCTGCGGCTATCACATCCCGGCGGAGCGCCAGATGGGGCCGAGCATCCTGCAGTTCGGCACCGAAGAGCAGAAAGCCCATTTCGTGCGGGGGATCATCGCCGGCGAGATCGGCTTCGCCATCGGCTACACCGAGCCGAACACCGGCTCCGACCTCGCCGGCCTGCAGACGACGGCGGTGAAGGACGGCGACGACTACGTGATCAACGGCCAGAAGATGTGGGCCGGCGGGGCCCACTTCGTCGACTATCTGTGGACGGCGGTGCGGACCGACCCCGACGCTCCCAAACACCGCGGGGTGAGCGTCTTCATCGTGCCGCTGAAGGACCTGCCGGGGCTTTCCATGCGGCCCTTTTACACCATGGCGGGCTCGCGGATGAACGAGGTGTTCTTCGACAACGTGCGGGTGCCCGCCTCGGCCATGGTGGGGGAGAAGGACCGCGGCTGGTACACCGTGGCGCACAACCTCGATTTCGAGCGCTCCGGCATCGAGCGCATCGTGCAGGCGGAGATGCTGCAAGAGGAAGTGCTGGCGGTGCTGCGCGAGGCACAGCCCGAGGCGCTCGACGACCCACTGGTGCGCCACCGGCTCGCCGAGACGGCCATCGAGATCAGGATGGAGCGCAACCTCGCCTACCGGGTGGCGTCGATGCAGTCGCAGGGGCTCGTGCCCAACCGCGAGGCGTCCATCTCGAAGCTGGTCGGGTCGGAGGTGGGACAGCGCCAGTGCCGGATGCTGGTCGACGTCATGGGGCACTACGGCGTGCTGGCGCGGGGGTCGAAGCACGTGTCGCTGCGGGGCAAGCCGCTCCGCAAGTACCTCGATTCGGTGGCGAACACGATCCGGGCGGGCACGTCCGAGATCCAGCGCAACATCATCGCGACGCGCGGCCTCGGCCTGCCCCGCTAGCGCTGCCGTATACTGGTTGCCGAATCTCTTTCCGACGGAATACTCATGCGCCTCTCCCAACTGTTCGGCAAGACGCACCGCGAAGACCCCGCCGACGCCGAGTCCGAGAGTCACCGCCTGCTGCTGAAGGCGGGGATGATCGCCCCGCTGACGTCGGGGGTCTACTCGGTGATGCCGCTGGGGTGGCGGGCGATCCGCAAGATCGAACAGATCATCCGGGAGGAGATGGACGCCGCCGGAGGGCAGGAGCTGCACATGCCCGTGCTCCAGCCCGCGGAGATGTGGGAGGCGAGCGGGCGGCGCGCCGGGTTCGGCGACACGCTTTTCCAGACACAAGACCGGCGGGGGCGTGAGCTGGTGCTCGCTCCGACGCACGAGGAGGTCATCACCACCCTCGCGCGGCACAACATGAACTCGTACCGCGACCTGCCGCTGCGGCTCTACCAGATCCAGACGAAGTTCCGCGACGAGCCCCGGCCGCGCGGGGGGCTGCTCCGGGTCCGCGAGTTCGACATGAAGGACATGTACAGCTTCGACGCCGGCGAGGAGGAGCTGGACGTCACCTACCGGCGGCTCGTCGAGGCCTACCGCAACATCTTCACGCGTTGCGGGCTTCCGTCGATGGCAGTCGAGGCGGACAGCGGGGCGATCGGCGGCAAGCACTCGCACGAGTTCATCCTGCTCGCCGAACACGGCGAAAACACCATCCTGCACTGCGGGGGCTGCGACTACGCGGCGAACCAGGAGCGCGCAACGGGCAGAAGAGCGCCGGGCGACGCGGAGGAGCCGCTGCCTCTGGAACCGATCGACACGCCCGGCATGAAGACCATCGAGGAGATCGCGGACTTCTTGGACATCCCCGCGCGGAAGACGCTCAAGGCCGTCTTCTACGCCGTCGATGGGGCGGTGACGTTCGTGTGCATCCGCGGCGACCTCGACGTGAACGAGGTGAAGCTCAAGAACCTGCTCAAGGCGACGGACGTGCGCCTGGCCTCCGACGAAGAGGTCGCGGAGGCGGGTCTGGTGGCCGGCTCGGCGTCGCCCATCGGCCTTGAGGGGCTCCCGATCGTGGCCGACGAGTCGATCACGGACGGGGCGAACTTCGTCACCGGCGCCAACGCGCCCGACCTCCACTACCGGAACGCGAACTACCCACGCGACTTCAAGGCCGACGTGGTGGCCGACGTCGCGCTCGCGGCGTCGGGGCAGGGATGTCCTTCATGCGTGGCCCCGCTTCAGGCGTCGCGGGGCATCGAGGTGGGGCACGTCTTCAAGCTGGGGACGGTGTTCAGCGAGTCGATCGGGGCGGAGTTCCTCGACCCGTCGGGCGAGCGGAAGCCCGCCTTTATGGGCTGCTACGGTATCGGTGTGGGGCGCCTCATGGCCGCGGCCGTTGAGCAGAACCATGATGAGCTCGGGATCGTCTGGCCGACGCCGATCGCCCCGTACCACGTGTCGATTGTGGCTCTCGGGGCCGACCGGTCGCCGGAGGTCGCGGAGGAGGCCGAGCGGCTCTACGACGAGCTGGTTGCCGCCGGCATCGACACGCTCTACGACGACCGCGACGAGAGCCCCGGCGTCAAATTCAACGACGCCGACCTTCTTGGGATGCCGGTGCGGTTGACGGTGAGTCCGCGGAACCTGAAGCAAGACGCCGTCGAACTCAAGCGGCGCAGCGGCGGGGAGCCGGAACTGGCGCCGCGCGGCGAGGTCGTCGCGCGCGTCAAGGCGGCGCTGCTTTAGGGGCGTTGGGCGGCCTGTCCGCGCCGGGCGCCTACTCGACCGAGAGGGCGGCGAACATGCCGGCGTGGTAGTCGCCGGGCTCGTTGCTCAAGAGGACGTACTCGCCGGGCTTGAGCTTGAACGTGTGTGTGTTCGATGCGCCGGGGAGCAGGTAGCGGGGCTGGATCCGCCCGCGCTCCGTTCCTGAGGCCCCCAGGTCGACCCGGTCGCCCGCGACGATCAGGTTGTCGGGTGCGAGATCGGTCTCCAACACGACGAAGTCGTGCTTGAAGGTACCCTCGTTCTTCACCGCGAAGATAACCTCGCCCTCAGGGACGGCTACGTAGTTGGTGTAGAGGAAGCCCTCGACTTCACCGTCGGTCCATTCCTTGCCGAGCTCGACGTCGACCTCGGTGAACTCGGTGTAGATACAGGCGGTGAACAGAAAGGCGCCGGCGAGAAGCACCGACGCAAGGAGGAGAATCGTCTTCAGCCGCGGCAAGGCTTCCCCCGTCCGAGAAGGTCGCCAAGAGTTTACACGTTCTTGGGGATGTGTGCATCTTTTCACGAACGCGCGGAGGCGGCTGTCCTCCGGTGCTATACTCGGCCCGCCTGTTCGATTCCTGCGCCTTCCGCGCTACACCTTCGGAGGACCATGCAAGTGCGCGAGTCCGTACGCTTCCAACGGGCCGTCAATGGGGGCACGATGCTGTGCGACCCGGGCGGCGAAATAGCCTTGGCCGACGTGTGCGCGCCCGCCGCCGGCGAGCCCGGCTTCCAGCTCGGCGTACGGAGACTCGCCAAACTCGTCCGAGGCAAGGATCTGCAGATCGAGAAGCGCGGCGAGGTCGACGGCAAGCCGTCAGCCGACGCCTACGTCGGCGACGTCCACGTCAACGAGCAGATGCGCAAGTGGGGCTACGCTTGCAAGTAACCCGCGGCGTTGACCCCTTCGCTGCTCGACGCGCTTAGGCGGCGCTCTCCAAGAGGATCCGGGTCTCGGGGCGCGCCCACGGGCTGCCCTCTTCGGCCAGCAACTCACGCATCCGCGCCTCGTAGAAGAACTCGCCGCCGTCGATAGGCTCGAGTTCGTCGAGCCACGACGCCTTGTCGTCGTACTTGGCGAAGAAGGGGCGCCCCACCCAATCGGGGTCGCGGCCCTGGAGGAAGTTCAACGCGATCATGCGCTCGCCGGCGTGCTCGACGACGCCGAGGACCTGGACTTTGCCCGGGGTGGCCGACATGCTCGGGCCGCGGACGGTGCGGGCGAGACCGCTGACGTGCTTGTAGGCCTGCCGGAAGGTCTCCCAGCAGTCCACCAAGGGGATCTCGAAGTAGCGCTTGGCTCCCGTGTCGCGGGCGACGAAGAGGTAGTAGGGGACGCAGCCGACCTGCGTCTGCTCCACCCACATATCGGTGAGCGTCTTGGGGTCGGCGTTGATGTGCTTGAGGAGCGGCGTCTGGGTGCGGATCTGCGCGCCGGTGTCGCGAATCCGCCGCACCGCCTCGAGCGCCGCGTCCGTACGCAGCTCCGCGGGATGGTTGAAGTGGGCCATCAGGGCAACCTGCAGGCCCGCATTCGTCACCTCTTCGAAGAGGCGGAGCAGGTCGTCGGCGTCGTTGTCGTAGAGGAAGCGGTGGGGCCAGTAGGCGATCGCCTTCGAGCCGATGCGGATGGTGCGGAGATTGTGTCCCACGCCCGGCTCCAGCAGCGGCTCGACATACTGCCGCAAGTTCTTGGTCTTCATGATCAGCGGGTCGCCGCCGGTGAAGAGGACATCGCTGATCTCGTGATGGGCGGCGGTGTAGGCGGCCAAGCGGTCGGCCTCGCGCATGGCGAACTTTTCGCCCTTCATGCCCACGAACTGGGGCCAGCGGAAGCAGAAGGTGCAGTAGGCATGGCACGTCTGCCCCTGGCTGGGGAAGAAGAGCACGGTCTCGCGGTACTTGTGCTGCATCCCTTCCAGCGTCATGCCCTCAAGCGCGGGCATGTTGTGTTCCTTCTGGCCGGCCGGGTGTGGGTTCAATGTCATGCGGATCTCGTCGGCCACCGCCCGGATCTTGTCCGGCGGCAGGCCCTGGTCGAGCGCGTCGGCCATGCGGTCATAGTGTTCGGGGCTGAGCATATCCCGCTGGGGGAAGGTGAGCCGGAACATGCCGTCGTCGGGGGCTGCATCCCAATCGATCAGATGGTCGACGACGTACTGGTTCGACTTGAACGGCAGCACGTGGCCGACGACGGTTGCGGCGCGCCGGACCTCCTCCGGCATCGCTTGAATCTGGGGCAGCTGCTCGAAGTTGTGGATGTTGATCGCCCGATACTTCTCGGAGGCGTAGTCGTCCAGCTTCCAGTCGTGCGGCGCGTAGGTCTGGGGCGCGTCTTGCGGGGATGCGGCGGCTTGGGTCATGCGTCTCCTCCACTATCAAACTATCAACACCGCGGGGGCGCTGAGCGGCCCGTCCTCTAGCAGGGGGCGCGCGCCCTGGTCTTGCGGCGGCCGTCCGGTGTGCTCACCAGGAACGTGGCTCGAGAACCACGCCTTACGTCTAGTATAGCGATTCCCATATTCAAAGGGCAAACGCTACTCCTGTTGAACGCGGCACGGCCAACCCACGCGGGGCGTTTGACAGCCATTCGAGGGCATGCCTAGACTCCCCGCGCGCTCCGCGCCCCGGAGGTCTCCCCATGAAGAAGATCGGCGTCTCCTTTCCCCTGCCCCTGCCCCACGATCCCGACCGCATGCTCGATCCGGCGCCGATAGCCAAGGAGGCGGAGCGGCTCGGCTTCGATTCGATCTGGTTCGCCGAACACGTGGTGGCTCCGGCGTCGGTGACCAAGAGCAAATCCGCATTCTTCACCGACGGCCAGGTCCCCGGCTTCCAGGACCCGCTGATCATGATGTCGCGGGCCGGCGCGGTGACCAGCTCGCTTCTGGTGGGCACCGGCGTCCTCCTCGTTCCCGAGCACCATCCGGTGCGCCTGGCAAAGGCGCTCGCGACGATCGACCGGCACACCGAAGGGCGGCTCGTCCTCGGCGTCGGCGCGGGCTGGCTCGAAGAGGAAGCGGAGATCATGGGCGTCGACTTCAGCCGGCGTTGGGGACAGACGCTCGAGGCGCTGCGGGTGATGAAGGCACTCTGGACCGGAGAAGCGGTGGCCCATGACGGCCGCTTCTGGCAGTTCCCCGAGGCGCGCTCGATACCGCGGCCGGCGCGGCGCCCGCACCCGACGATCTACCTCGGCGGCGTGGCGAAGAAGGTGCTCGAGCGCGTCATCGCCTACGGCGACGGCTGGTCGCCGGAAAAGGTGACGCCCGAAGAGCTGCCGGAGCGGCGAGAGACGCTGTATGCGCTGGCGCGCGAAGCGGGACGCGACCCGGCGGGGCTGCCGATCTCGATCTTCGGGAAGCCGCCGGAACCCGACATCGTGACGGCTTACCTGGAAGCGGGGGCGGACCGTGTCGTCGCCGGCCCCGGCTTTGCTGAGAACGAGCAAGACTGCATCGATCAGCTCCGGGACGTGGCGGCGAAGCTCCTGCCCCTCGCCGCCAAGCTCTAGTGCCGAGGGGCGCTAGCCCAGGGCCTTCCCGACGGCGCCGTTGAGGAAGTCGATGATGAGGTCGTTGACGGCCTTGGGGTTTTCCAGGGGGGCGAGGTGTCCCGCCTCGGGGATGACCTCGCTGCGGACGATGGGCAGGTTCTGGGTGAGGTATTTCGCGCCCTTCTGAAAGGCCCCACCATCGTGCTCGCCCACGGCGACGAGCGCGGGCACCTGAATCGCGCCGGACTCGATCTGCTCCTTCTGGGTGGGGCGGTCGTCCCGGGTCGAGCCGGTCAGGATGTGCCAGCTCTTGCCCGACCACGCGTCGACCATGGCGCGGACCTTGCCCTCTTTCACGGCGTAGTCCGGCGTGCCTTCCCAGACCATGTTCCGCACCCGGCCCTCGACCCACTCGTCGGTCTTGCCGACCCTGCGGAAGCGCTCGGCCTGCTCGTCCATGTACTTCTGGAGATTGGCCGAAATGGGGTCGCCGGAGACGCCGGCGGCCATGAAGACGACCGTCGTGGCGCGGCCGGGGTTGTTGAAGAGGTGCTCCATGACGACGGTCGTGCCGACGGAGTGCCCGACGAACGAGGGCTTGGCGAGGTCCATTACGTCCATAAAGGCGGTGAGGTCGCGGCCGAAGGCCTTCCACGAGTACTCGCCGTCGGGGGCCTCCGACCGCCCGTGGCCCCGGAGGTCGATCCGGATGGCGCGGTAGTATTTCGCGACCTGGGGGAGAACGTCGTCGAAGATCCGGCCGTCGAGCGTGTGGCCGTGGACGAAGACGACGGGATGGCCCGAGCCGAGCGACTCGTAGTACAGACTGAAGCCGTTGACTTCGACGTGCGGCATCGCGGCGGCTAGGAGATCCGGCGCTGCGACCTGCCGGGCATGGCGCCGTAGCTGATCTCCGGGTCGGTGACGACGTCCACGCAGGCGGGGAGGCCGGAGGCGAAGGCGCGTTCGAGGGCGGGACGGATGTCCTCGGGCCTCTCCACGCGCTCGCCGTGTCCGCCCATCGCCTCGACGATCTGGTCATACCGGGTGTCCTGCGAGAGGTCGCAGCCAAGCGCCCGGCCGTAGGCGCGCTTCACGCCGTGGATCGTCTGCGCCCAGCCGCCGTTGTTGGCGACGACGGAAACGACGGGCAGCTTGAATCGCACCATGGTCTCCATGTCCATGCCGTTGAGGCCGAAGCCGCCGTCGCCGTTCAGGAGCAGGACTTGTTTACCCGGGCGGGCGAGCTGGGCCGCCATGGCAAAGCCGGTGCCCACGCCGAGGCAGCCGAACTGGCCGGGGTCGAGCCAGTGTCCGGGCTCGTGGATGGGGATGGCGCGGGCGCCGAAGGTGACGATATCGCCGCCGTCGCCGACGACGGTGGCGTCGCGGTCGAGGAACTTGCGGATCTCTCCGACGAGCCGCATGGGGTGAATGGGATCCTGGTCGGTCTCCATCAGCTCGAGGTCGTGGGTGCGGAAGCTCATCTCTTCTTCGTGCACCTTGTCGACCCAGTCGCCCGTCGCCTCGAAGCCCACACCGGGCAGCGCGTCGAGGACCTGCTCCATGATGAGCCGCGCGTTGCCTACGAGCCCGACATCGTTCCCCCGGTTGCGGCCGACCTCGCGGGGGTCGGACATGATGTGAATCAGCTTGGTCTCGTCGGGGATCAAGGTGTTGCGCCCGAAGCTCATGCGGAAGTCGATGGGCACGCCGATCAGGAGGATGACGTCGGCCTGGGTGAGGGCGAAGCGGCGCGACTGCGCTCCGAAATGGGGATGCTCGGGCGAGATCGAGCCGCGCCCCATGCCATTGAGGAAGACGGGCGCCTTGATCGTCTCGATGAACTCGCGGAGCGTGTCGGCGCCGTCGGTCCACCAGACGTCGCTGCCCGCCATCACGACGGGCCGCTTGGCGTCTTTCAGGAGCCTGGCCGCCTCGTTGATCAGCTCGGGGTCGCCGGGAGCGCGGGCCCCGGTGCGGTAGTTGACGGGGAAGTGGACCTTATCCTCATCGACCCTGGCATTGAGCACGTCGTTGGGGAACTCGATGTAGCTCGGCCCCATGCGCCCCGTCGTCGCCCAGCGGAACGCGGTGGCCACGTAGTCGGGGATGCGGTTGGTGAGGGCGCAGCGCTCGGAGAAGTTCGACACCGACTGCATGAGCGTGACGCTGTCGAAGTCCTGCAGGCCGCCCATGAGCTGGTCTTTGACCCCGCTGTTGCTACCGATGCAGATCATCGGGCTGGGGGCCTGATAGGCGTTGGCCATCGCGGTGACGGTGTCGGTGACGCCGGGGCCGGCGGTCACGACAGCGACGCCGGGGGTGCGGGTGACGCGCGACCAGCCCTCGGCGGCGTGGCCGGCGACCTGCTCGTGGCGCACGTCGATGATGTCGATGCCTTCGTCGGCACAGCCTTCGAAGATGTTGTAGATGTGGCCGCCGTTGAGGGTGAAGATGTACTTCACGCCCTCGGCCTTCAGGGCCTTCGCGACCAAGCGGCCGCCGCTGAGTTCGCCCATGCGCGAGCCTCGCTTTCTTTTCTGGGGACTTGCCGCCCGCCGACCGTGGCCGACGGACGCCGGCTATTGTAGTCGAGCGCCGCGGGGGTGGGAAGCTAACGCGCCGTGCGCCACGCCGCGATGTAGACCGAGAGCAGGACGGCGAGGATGGTCCAGACATCGGGGCGCGACCAAGCCTCGGCGATGACCACTCCCCCCGGCGCAAATGCCGCGTAGCGTTCCGCCCAGAAGTGCGTCAACGCCGTCATGAAGGGAGCGTCGTCGAACCAGTACTGGGTGAGGACGTTGCCGACGAAGAAGGCCAACAGCGCGGCAGACCCCGCAACGTAGCGGAGATACAGGACTGGCTTCCCCTTGGTGGCGCGCGTTAACCCTTCGCTGATGATGTATCCCACGCCCGCCCCGGCCATGATGGTCAGGAAGCCACCGAGGGCACCGTTGACCAGCGCCCAAATAATGCCCCCCACGAGGGCGAGGCCGAGCGCCGCGGCAGCCGCCGTGGCGTGCTCCCCGGCGTCCATGACCAACATCGGGTTCTTGCGCACCTGCGCGCAGGACTCGCAGCGGAAGCCCACCGGGGTCGCAATCGAGCAGCGCGGGCAGATGGGCTTGCCGCACTTGCCGCAGCCGAGCATGGTCTCGACCTGCGGGTGTGTGGCGCACTGCATCTAGTTCACCTCGGCTCACGCCGAGGGTCCGGCGGCGGGTACGGGGCCGGATAGGGCCCCTTCGGCGGTGGCGGCGGATCCGGCGGCTTTGGCGGCGGTGGCGGCTCCGGCGGCCGCGGCGGGTACGGTGGAGGTGGAGCCGGTGGCCTCGGCGGTGGTGGCGGCGGTGGCTCCGGTGGTGGTTCCGGTGGTGGCGGCGGTGGAGGTGGCGGCTCGGGCGGCGGCGGTGGCTCCTCCTCGGGCGGCTCGCCCGCGGCGCGGGCGGACTCGAGGCCACGGCGCACCCACTCCTCTCGGTCCAAGATGTCCCGGTCGAAGAGCAGCCGGTAGAGGACGACGTGCGCGGTCCATCGCTCGGGCAGCTCGTTGCCAAGAAGCCGCTTGACGATGATCGCCAGGGCCATCAGGCCGAGGCCCAAGATGTGCGCCTCGCTGCGCTCGAGGAGCCAGCTCCACATGGGGAGGAGCGCGGCGGACAGTCCGAGGAAGAGCGGCACGCTTCCCCAGAACGCGATGCCGAAAAGCGCGATGATCGTAACGAGCAGCAGCTCCAGGCGGGCCACGGCGAGCAAGACGCCGAGGAGGATGCTCATGCCCCGCCCGCCCTTGAAGCCGATCCACACCGACCAGTTGTGGCCGACGATGCAGGCGACGCCGGCGGCTATCTGCTGGGAAACTTCCAAGTCAACGGCCTGGGCCACCCAGATAGGAGCGGCGCCTTTGAGCACCTCGACGACCCCGATGGCGATCGCGGTCCGGCGTCCTACGAGGTGGGCCGCGTTGCTGGGCCCGACGGAGCTGGAGCCGAAGTTCCGCAGGTCGACCCCTCGCAGGGCTTTGACGACGAGGTGGGTGACCGGAATCGCGCCCCAGAAATAGGCGGCGATGACGATGATGATCGCGCCGGCGGTCATCGCGCCTGGCCTCGGCGGCGGTGCTTCAGCGAATGCACGCGGCTACGCCTCGGCGTCCGGGGGCTTGGGGCGGTCGACGAGGGCGAAGGTGAGCCGTCCCTCCGCGGCCGTTTCTCCGTCGATGGACGCGCGCGCCGTCCCCTTGCCGATGGGGCCGCGCACCCGCTCGAGGGTGACTTCAAGGTCCAGCGTGTCGCCGGGGACGACGGGGCGCTTGAATCTGAACCCGTCGATGCCCGCGAAGTAGGCGACCTTCTCGCGGTTCTCGGGGAGGGAGAGGATCGCCACCGAACCCACCTGGGCCAAGGCTTCCACGATAAGGACGCCGGGGACGATGGGATTCCCCGGGAAATGCCCCTGGAAGAACGGCTCGTTGATGGTGAACTGCTTGAGCCCCGCGGCGCTCTTTCCGGCCTCGACTTCGAGGATCCGGTCCACCAACAGGAAGGGCGGGCGGTGCGGGATGATCTCCTGGATGCCGCGGGCGTCAAGCATGCGCGAATTCTCTATGCACCGGCGTTCGGGCTGTGGGCCCGCAGGGCGTCGACGGAGCTTGCCGGCGGGCCTGCGGCGCCGGGCAGCCGCTCCCCATCGTGGTTGCCGTGGTAGTCGGAGCCGCCGCAAGGTATCAGGCCGTGGGCCTCGGCGAGGTGCTTGAACCGACGCTCGTCTTCTACGCTGTACGTCCCATAGTACACTTCGATCCCCTTGAGCCCCGCCTCCTTCATCGAAGGTAGCAAGTCCTCAACGCCCTTGGTGTAAACGGGGTGCGCGAGGACGGGAACCGCGCCGTTGGAAACACCGAGCGCGATCGCTTCCTCGGGGGTGAGCTTCTCGCGCTCGACGTAGGCGGGGCCGCCTCTCCCGATGTACTTGTCGAACGCCTCTTGGTTCGTGGCGACGTGTCCCGCCTCGATGAGGGCGCGGGCCACGTGGGGCCGCCCCACCGAAGCGTCGCCGGCGATCTCGAGGACTCGCTCCCAAGAAAGCGGCATCCCCAGGGCGGCCAACTTCTCCACCATGCCCTTCCCGCGGGCGTAGCGCCCTTCGCGGAAGCGGGCAAGCTGCGACTGGAACCGTTCGTCCGTCTTGTCGACGAAGTAGCAGAGGATGTGGATTTCCGAGCCCTCGATGTCGGTGCTCAATTCGACGCCGTCGATGAGGGTTAGGCCGGGGTGCTTCGCCACCGCCTCGGCGGCCTCCGAAAGCCCTTCGGTGGTGTCATGATCGGTGACCGCGAAGGTTTTCACCTCTTGCGAGGCCACAAGGTCCACGAGCTCGGTCGGCGTGAGGCGGCCGTCCGACCTTGTGGTGTGCATGTGCAGGTCTACGTCGGCCATTTGTTAGTCACCTCGTCGAGTAAGGATTGCATGAAGGCGCCCTGTGCCGCGCGGCCTAGGCGACCTCTCTGTCGACGCGTTCGATGCTGCGCGCCAAGCCGGTATCCTCGTCAACGTCGACGAGGACGGAGCTGAACACCGCGGGGCCGGTGGCCACCTGCAGGCGCGCGTGCTGCTGGGTGAGGAACCGTTCCAGCACCTCTCCCACGGCGTTGCCGATGACTGAATCGCGCGGGCCGACCATCCCGATGTCGGAGACGAACGCCGTCCCCTTGGGCAGCACTTTCGCATCGATCGTCCCTACATGCGTGTGCGTGCCGAGGACCGCGCTCACGCGGCCGTCGAGGTACCACCCCAGCGCGCCGACTTCCGAGGTGGCCTCCGTGTGGCAGTCGACGATGATGACTTTCGTGTCCGGCCCGACCTCCGACAGGAGCTCGTCAATCGCGCGGAAGGGATCGTCGACGTTGGCCAAGAAGACACGTCCGATCACTTGGGTGACGAGCACCCCGTCGTGCAGCCAGTAGCCTTTGCCGGGAGCCCTTGGCGGGTAGTTCATGGGGCGGATGAGAGGGTAGTCGCCTTCTAGGTAGGGGACGATTTCCTTTTTCGCCCAGGCGTGATTGCCGGTGGTGATGACGTCGACGCCGGCTTCGTACATCTCCTGGGCGGTATCCGGGGTGAGTCCTAGTCCGCCGGCCGCGTTCTCCCCGTTCACGATGACGAAGTCGAGGTCAAGGTCGCGGCGAAGCTCCGGGACGAGGGCCCGCACCGCGCGCCGACCCGGCTTCCCTACGACGTCTCCGGCCATGAGGATACGCATGCTGTGGCGCGGGTACTCCGCCGGGGCAAATTGGAGCAGTAGCTCCCCGGCGCTTCAGTATACGGCCCGCCCCATGCCATGAAAAGAACAGGGCAAACAAAAGGGGCGCGGGGATGATCCCCGCGCCCCTTCACAGAGCCGGTGCGGATCCGGTTTACTTGGCGAGGCCGACCGCGCGGGTCTCCCGCACGACGGTCACCTTGATCTGACCGGGGTAGATCATGGTGTCCTGAATCTTCTGGGCCACGTCGTGGGCGAGCTTGGCCGCCTGGACGTCATCGACCTTCTTCGGTTGCACCATGATCCGGACTTCACGGCCGGCCTGGATCGCGTACGCCTTCTCCACGCCGTCGAAGCTCGTGGCGGTCGACTCGAGTTCCTGCAGGCGCTTGACGTACATCTCGGCGGTGTCCCGGCGCGCTCCCGGCCGTCCCCCGCTGATGGCGTCGGCGGCGGCGACAATGAACGCCTCGACGTTGATCCGGTCGTCGTCGTGGTGCTCCTCGATGGCGGCCGCGACTTCAGGGTTGATGCCGTATTTGCGGGCGATTTCCCCGCCGATCTCGGCGTGCCCGCCTTCGATCTCATGCGTGAGCGCCTTGCCGAGGTCGTGCAGCAAGGCGCCTGCCTTGCAGACCTGGGCGTTGGCGCCGATCTCGGAGGCCATCATGCCCGCGAGATGCGCCGCCTCGACGCTGTGCTTGAGCACGTTTTGCCCATAGCTGGTGCGGTAGCGCAGCCGACCAAGGAGTGCGGTGACCTCGGACGAGAGGCCGAGCACACCGGCGTCGATCACCGCCTGTTCGCCGGCCTTGCGCATGCCCTCTTCGACCTCTTCGCGGGCCTTGTTCACCATCTCCTCGATGCGGGTGGGGTGAATGCGCCCGTCGAGCATGAGCTTCTGCAACGCGACCTTGGCCACTTCGCGGCGGATCGGGTCGTAGCCGGAGAGCGTGACCGCCTCCGGCGTGTCGTCGATCACCAGGTCGACGCCGGTCGCCTGTTCAAGGGCGCGGATGTTGCGCCCCTCGCGCCCGATGAGGCGCCCCTTCATGTCGTCGCTGGGGAGGGGGATCACGGACACTGTGGTCTCGGAGACCACGTCCGAGGTCAGCCGCTGGATGGCCAGCGCGATCGCCTTGCGGCCCTTCATGTCGGCCTCGTCGGCGATACGGCGGTCGATCTCGTGGATCTTCTTGGCCGCTTCGAGCTCTAGCTCGTTCTCGACGCTCCTGAAAAGCTCGGCGAGCGCATCCTCTTTGGAGAGACCGGAGACGCGTTCAAGCTCGGCCACCTGTTGGCCGCGCGCTGTCTCTAGCTCCGCTCGCAGGTCGTCTAGCCCGCGCTCCTTCTCTCTGAGGTCCCGCTCTTTCCGGTCGACACCCTCGATCTTGTTGTCGAGTGCATCTTCTTTCTGAGCGAGTCGTCGCTCCTGTCGTTGAACGTCTTGTCTGCGCTCTTTGTACTCGGCCTCGGCGGCGGCACGCGTCTTGTTCGCTTCGGCGCGCGCCTCCTTGACGACTTGCTCGCGCCTAGTCTCCGCCTTGTTGATGATCCCTTCAGCCTGCCGTTCAGCGGCTTCGACTTTCTTGGTCAGCCCCCCGGTCACCAGCGCCACGAAACCTTCGATGACGCGGCTAATTGGGTTAGCCAACTTCTACCGTCCTTTCTCTACTGTCCTGTCGTTACCTTCCGATTTCGGGCCTGTGGAAAGCCCAAAGTTTCCCCGTCATTATCGGCCCCGTCGATTTTGAGTGTCAAGGTTGGCGGATTTCGTCAGAACCGTTCGTTGACAGGAGTAGGGCGCCTTTCTACAATGCCCCTCTACTCCGTTGGGGCCAGTGCGGCCCGCGAGGCGAACCCTTGGCCAACGCTCCCTTCCCCACCCCGCTTCCCGACCCTTGGAGCGCCGAGTTCTGGGAGGGCTGCAAGCGCGGCGAGCTGCTCCTCCAGCAGTGCTCCGGCTGCAGCAAGCCTCGCTACTTCCCCAGGCTCACCTGCCCGCTCTGCGGCGACGAGGCGTACGCCTGGATCAAGGCGAGCGGCAAGGGCGCCCTCTACAGCTTCATCGTCGTCCACCCGCCCACGCTGCCCGCCTTCAAGGACGACGTTCCCTATCCGGTGGTCCTCGTCGAACTCGAAGAAGGGCCGCGCATGGTCAGCAACGTCGTGGACTGCGCCAACGAGGACCTGGAAATCGGCATGCCGCTGGAAGTCGTGTTCGACGCGGTAACCGAAGACCTGACGCTGCCCAAATTCCGGCCCGCGGCCGGCTAACCCCAGTCCCTTAGGGGCAGGCGTCGAGCGGGACATCGTCGAAGCGCAGCCCCTCAGCCGCGTTGGCCTCGACCGGAACAACCCAATCAAGCGCGGCGAGCTCGCTCCAGGTGTACACCGCGCAGTGGCGGAGCTCGTCCTCGCAGCCCCCGTCGACGGTGCAGCTCTCCCGCTCGAAGTCAAGAGTGTACGCCTGCACGACGTACCGGGGCGCGGCCTCGGCCTCGTCGGAGGGAAAGAGGGCGAAGTTGCTCACCGTGGCCCCACCGCCGGCGACGGCCTGCGCCTCGCCGTTCACGTAGATCACCAAGTCTTCGTCGGTCTCGTTGACGAACGAGGAGTCGACGAAGCCGCCGGGCACGAAGGCGACGACGAGGGCCATCATCCCCACGCCCACGGCTATGGCTCCCGTGACCAAGGCGGCGACGACGAGGATGATGCGCCGCCGACGTTGCGCCTCCTCCAACGGGTCGGTCGCGCGGTGCGGGTCGGGGTGCATGGGAGGGCCGTGATGCGGGGTCGGGCGGGTCGCGCCACCGAACCGCATCTGGAGCCGGCATCGTAGCACATACCACTAGGGGACCCTCGTCGGCGCCGGGAGTGCGGTACCATGCTCTTCGGGCGCCATCCTCGGGAGCATCACTATCGCCAGTTCCTTCGACTTCGCCGGTCTCGCCGGCGCGGGCATACGCCGCGCGGCGGCGGTTGCGGTGCTGGTGGGGCTGGGCCTGGCTTTGGCGCTCGCAGCGGCCGTAGCCCAGGACGAAGCGGCCCCGACGCTCACGGAGACCGCGGGCGGGTACGAGGTCTCGTTCTTCATCGACCCCTTCCCCGCCGCCGCAGGGGCGCTGGGACGGATCGGAGTCGGCGTCGTCGAAGCGGCGTCGGGCGGGCCCGTGGCCAGTGTGACCGCGTCGCTGGAGATCGTCGACCCGCTCGACGGCACGGTGTCGCGGGTCGCGCTGCAGCCCGACGAGGAGCGGCCGGGGCGGTTCGAGGAGGCCGGGTTCTTCTTCCCACGCGAGGGGGTCTGGGAGACACGCCTTGTCCTCGACGGACCTCTGGGGAGCGAGTCGGTGGAGATCGCTATTCCGGCGACGATCCGAGCCGTCGCCGACGAGATCGCCGAGGGGGTCGGCGGCCCGTACTCGATCAGCATCGGGGCCAACCCGGTGTCGCCGGTGGCGCACCTCGGGTCGCGGTTCACCGCGCTGGTGCTGACGCACCCGGGCGGGGAGTCGGTGCCGGACTCCCGGCTCACCTACCGTTTCATCAACCCTGAGACCGGCGAGCGGCTCGACCTCGAAGGGACGCAGCGACTCGACCAACGCGACTTCTACCAGAACCTGATCACGTTCCTCACCCCCGGCACGTGGCGCTTCACCGCCACGGTGGAAAGCCCGCTTGGCACCGGATCGATCGAGGGCCAGATCGTGGTGCGGGAGAACACCGACGCCGGGTACGGCGGCACGGCGCTGTGGGCCTCGATCATGGGTCTGCTGATCTTCGGCGGCGCATTCCTGGCCTGGCGCTACCGCAACGCGGCGAAGCGCGACTAGGCCTTCTCGCCTTCTTCGGGCGGGTGGAACGGCGGCTGGTCGACGCCCCAATAGAGCGTCTGGTGGGGGAAGGGTATCTCGATGCCCAGCTCGTCGAAACGGTACTTGACGCGCCTTCGGAACTCGCCGGTCACCTCCCATTGGGCGCCGGGCTTAGTCTGTCCGAGGCAGAGAATGTTGACCGACGAGTCGGCAAAGTCGCCGATCCGCAGCGCGGTGATCGGCGCCGTGATCTTCGTGCCCACGTCGGGGTCCTCGCTTAACTCCTTACCGATTTCGTTGAGGAGTTCCATGCAACGGTCGACGTCTTCCTTGTAGGCGATGGGGATGTTGAGAAGGACGCGGGCCTTCTCCTTCGTGTGGTTGGCGACGACCCCGATTGAGCCGTTGGGGATCACGTGCATGGAGTAGTCGAAGGCCCGGATGACGGTGCGGCGGAGGTTGATGTCCTCAACGCTCCCCGATTGGCCGGCGATTTCCACCCAGTCGCCGACGCGGTACTGCTCTTCGAGGATGACGAAGATGCCGGCGAGCACGTCGCGGACCAAGCTCTGGGCGCCGAGCCCGACGGCGATACCCACGACGCCGGCGGCGGCGATCACGGGCGTCACGTTGATGCCGAGCCCGCTCAGAATCATGAACAGGGCCGTGAGGTAGACCAACACCTTGACCGCCCCGATGATCACCGCGGACAGGGTCGCCTCTCGTTTCTGGATCTCCTCGGGCAAGGTGTCGGGGCGGGCGCGGTCCTTGACGACGCCCAGGATGATCTGGGGCACGGCCCGCTCGGCCGCCTTCACCAGGACGAAGGCGATGCCCACGATGATCGCTATCTGCACGATCTCTTCGGCTAGGAACGAGCCTACGGTGGCGCCGAAGTCGAGGAGATCGGCGTTGATCTGCGTCGTGTCGGCGCCGAGGCCGTTGGCGATGGAGACGCCGGCGCCGAACAGCACCCAGGCGATGACGAACGCGGTGCCGAGAATGGCCGTGGCCCTGTCCAGGACCGAGAGGTCGCCGACGATCCAGACGTCGAGCTTGTGGACGGCCCGCTTCAGCAGCGACGGCAGGCGCCGAAAGACCAGCCCGGCGATGACGGCGCCGAGAGCGGCGGCCAGAATGACCTGGACCCAGTTAATCTGGGTCTCCTCGGCGGCTTGAATGAGGACGGCGAGCGGGGGCATGAGCGGGGTCTCGAACGGCGTCCTAGTATGCCAATGGCGGGGCCGGAATGGAAGGCGGCGATGGGCTGAAACGAGGCGGCGCCCCGCTTTACCGTGTTTCAGAACGTGGTTTCGTAATTTCTCTGGAAAGCGGTTCCATTTACTCCTGTCGCGTGGTAGAATGTTATGGTAGCTTGGCCCTCGGCGAAGCCTGCCCTGCGGGGCCGCGGAAACGCCGGGGCCTTTTCAGGAATTACACCTCATGTCCATGCAGGCACAGGGCGGCCCAGGGTCGCAAGACTACACCGCTGTCGACATCCAGGTGCTCGAGGGCACGGAGGCGGTACGCCGCCGGCCCGGAATGTACATCGGGAGCACCGATGAACGCGGCCTCCATCACCTGGTCTACGAGATCGTCGACAACGCCGTCGACGAGGCGATGGCGGGCCACTGCGACCGGATCGTCATCAAGATCGCCAAGGACGCCACCGTCACCGTCCATGACAACGGGCGGGGCATTCCCATCGACGTCCACCCGACCACCGGCCTGACCGGCCTCGAGACGGCGATGACGACGCTCCACGCCGGGGCCAAGTTCGGCGGCAGCGGCTACAAGGTCTCCGGCGGACTGCACGGCGTGGGCGCCCACGTGG
This sequence comes from Dehalococcoidia bacterium, assembly GCA_965207995.1. Taxonomy (GTDB): domain Bacteria; phylum Chloroflexota; class Dehalococcoidia; order SHYB01; family SHYB01; genus DAOUKH01. The sequence continues at coordinate 1,546,044 of OZ242299.1, forward strand.
TGAACGCCCTGTCGACCAAGATGCGCGTCGAGGTGCAGCGCGACGAGCGGCACGTCTTCCAGGAGTACTCCCGCGGACGCCCCACCGGCCCGGTGACCGACATGCTGCCCATGGGGGCGCGTGGCACCACGGTGTCGTTCAAGTCCGACCCTCAGATCTTCGGCGAGCACGAGTACGACTTCGCCACGCTGGCGACCCGCCTGCGCGAGATGGCCTATCTCAACGCGGGCCTCGAAATCCAACTGGTCGACGAGCGCTCCGACCGCGAGGTCACCTTCTACTTCGACGGGGGCATCGCCAGCTTCGTCCGGCACCTGAACGCCTCCCGGCACACCGTCTTCGATAAGCCGCTGCACATCACGCGGGTGGTCGAGGACGCCACGATCGAGGTCGCGCTGCAGTACAACGACGGCTTCGCCGAGACCGTCATGTGCTTCGCGAACTGCATCAACACGCGCGACGGGGGCACGCACCTGACCGGCTTCCGGTCGGCGCTGACCCGCGTGATCAACGACTACGCGCGCAAGCAAAAGCTCATCAAGGAGGACATGCCGAACCTCCAGGGCGAGGACGTCCGCGAGGGCCTCACCGCGGTCATCAGCGTGCGGATCACCGATCCGCAGTTCGAGGGGCAGACGAAGGGCAAGCTGGGCAACCCCGAGGTGAAGGGGTACGTCGAGACGGTGATGAACGAGTCGCTGTCGGCGTGGCTCGAAGAGCACCCCGCGGACGCGCGGCGCATCATCGACAAGTGCCTGACCGCGGCCCGCGCCCGCGAGGCGGCCCGTAAGGCCCGCGACCTCGTGCAGCGGAAGACCGCCATGGAAGGCGGCACGCTTCCCGGCAAGCTGGCCGACTGCTCGGAGCGCGACCCGGCGAACTGCGAGATCTACATCGTCGAGGGCGAATCGGCGGGCGGCTCGGCCAAGATGGGGCGGGACCGCCGTTTCCAGGCGATCCTCCCGCTCAAGGGCAAGATCCTCAACGTCGAGAAGGCCCGCCTCGACCGGATGCTCAACCACGAGGAGATCAGGGCCCTGATCACCGCGCTCGGCGTCGGCATCGGTGAGACCTTCGACATCGAGAAGCTCCGGTACCACCGCATCATCATCATGACCGACGCGGACGTGGACGGCTCGCACATCCGCACCCTGCTGCTCACCTTCTTCTTCCGCCACATGGAGCAGCTCATCGAGAACGACAACCTGTTCATCGCCCAGCCCCCGCTCTACCGCGTCGCGGTGGGAAGGGACGCGCACTGGGTGTTTAGCGAGCGCGAGAAGGACCGCATGATCCTCGAGCTCGCGCTGCGGGACGTCACCGCGAGCTCCGGCGGCAAAAAGGGCAAAAAGGACGCCGAGGGCGAGCCGCTCCGGCCACGGGCGGCGAACATCCATGCCCTGCGCTCGCTGCTGAGCGACCTCGAAGGCCGCGGCTACACCCGCGACCTCCTCTTCGCGCTGCTGCGCAGCATCGACTTCGACTTCCTGGAAGGGATCGACTTCAACGACCGGGACTCGGTCGAGGAGCTCGGACGGAAGCTCGAGGAGCTCGAACCCGTGAGCGAGGCCAACGTGCGGGGCAACGAGTACACCTCCTTCGAGCTGAGCGTGCGCAACGGCGGCCCACAGACCGCCGCCTTCGGCTCCTCGTTCGTGGGCGGCACGCTGCGCCGCCTCTACGACGAGTACGCCACGCTAGCGGAGTACGACGCCGGTGCGACCTACACGGTGAAGCGCCGCGACCGGGACCTCGGCGCGTTTGACTCGGCGCCCGCCCTCATCGACATGGTGGACGAGATTCTTGAAGGCGGCGTGCGGGGGCTCAACCTGCAGCGCTACAAGGGCCTCGGCGAGATGAACCCCGAGCAGCTCTGGGAGAGCACCATGAACCCGGAGACCCGCACCCTGCTCAAGGTCGACATCGACAACCTCACCGATTGCCAGGACGCCTTCACCACGCTCATGGGCGAAGAGGTTGCCCCGCGTAAGGCCTTCATCCAGAGCCACGCCAAGGCGGTCAAGAACCTCGACGTCTAGCGCGTCTGCACTCTATCCGCAGTGAACGAAAAAGAGGCGGACCGACGGTCCGCCTCTTCGTTTGTCCGAAGCTCCCGTCCGCGACCTAGGTCAGATTGCCCTCGGCGTCGGCGTGGAAGAGGGCGCTGACCTGATAGCCGCGGGCCCGGAGCGCGTCGGCGCCGCCCTCGCCGCGGTCGACGACGACTAGGACTTTCGCGACCGTGCAGCCCTCGGCCTCCACCGCCTCGATGGCGTGGCGGAGGGAGCCACCGGTGGTCATGGTGTCGTCCACGATCACGACCTCCGCGCCCGGGGCGGGGAGATTGCCCTCGACCAGCTTCTTGGTCCCGTGCTCCTTGGTCTGGGAGCGCACGTAGAAGGCGTCGATCGGGCGGCCGGCGCGGGCCGCGGCGATCTGGGCCGCGGTGATGATGGGGTTCGCCGCCGTCGCCGGACCGCCGATCGCGTCGATGCCAGGGTCGAGAAGCTCGGCGATCAGCTCGCCGATCAGGCGCGCGCCATCCGGGTCATGGGTGGCGCGGCGGCCATCGAAGTAGTACGAGCTGGTCTTCCCCGACGCGAGGGTGAACGAGCCGCGCATGACAGCCCGCGTCTCGATGATCCCCTTCAAGCGGTTTCGGCGGCTGTCGGCGGTCGGCTGGCCGTCGGACCGGTAGAGCCCGCGGTCGGCGATGTAGCCGGCGACGGCCGGTGGAACGAGGTCGCGGATGAGGAGGCCTCGGCGAACACGGTCGCGGATCGCGGTGGCACTGATTTCGATCAGAGGGGCCTCCAGCGGCGCGGCTTCGACGTTGGGCACCTCGGCCTTCACTTCGTCGATGATCGCCGCTGTGTCGCGTCCTGGGCGGCCTAGAACGGCGATCCTGGCGAGGCGGGCGACCTCCGCCGGCTCGCGCCAGGCCGCGAAGTTGGCGAAGGCGTCGGCGCCGAGCAAGAGGACGGGCCGGACGTCGCCAGCGGGGAGGGCGCGCAGGGTGTCGAGGGTGTAGGTTTCCCCCGGCCGCTCGATCTCCAGGCGGGAGACCCGGAACTGGGGCTCTCCCGCCACGGCGAGCTCGGCCATCCTCGCACGGTCCTCCGGCGGCGACACGTCTTCCCCGGCCTTCATCCAGGGTTTCCCGGCGGGCACGAAGAGGACCTCGTCCAAGCCGAGCGATTCCAGCGCAGCACGGGCCACGATCAGGTGGCCGGTGTGGATGGGGTCGAAGGTCCCGCCGAAGATGCCCACGGTCATGGCGCGGTTACCACTCGAGCTCGATCTCGCCGAAGCGCACCGTGTCGCCCATGGAGACGCCGGCGTGCTCCAGGGCGTCGGTCACGCCCAGGCGGTCGAGCTGCAGCTTGAGCTGGGCGAGTCCGGCCCATTTGCGCAGATCGCTGCCGGCGACGAGTCGCTCCGCCGCAGGGTGCTCGACGACGTAGTCGCCCTCCGCGGTAATGTGCACGCGCGGGCTCCCGCCGCCCACGGCGACCGGCTGCGGTACTGGAACGACCTCCGGCTCCGGCATGGCGGGCGCCTGCTTCGCCTCAGCCGCCGCAGCCCGCACCAGTTCGGCCACACCCTGTCCGGACGCGCCGGAGACGAAGAAAAGCGGCCCGTCGAACGAAGCGAGGGCGTTGCGTATCTCGGCCTCGCGGGCCGCGACCTCGGGCATGTCGATCTTGTTGACGGCGAGGATCTGCGGCTTGCGTTCGAGTCCGGCGCCGTAGGCCTCGATCTCCTCATTCACCTCACGGACCGCGGCGGCGACGTCAGGCACACCGCCGTCGACCAGGTGCACGAGGGCACGGGTACGAGTGGCGTGCCGCAGGAACTCGTGGCCGAGGCCGACGCCGAGGTGGGCCCCCTCGATCAGGCCAGGGATCTCGGCGAGGACAAAGCTCTCCCAGCCCAGCGTCACGACGCCGAGCTGCGGCTCCAGGGTGGTGAATGGGTAGCCGGCGACCTTCGGCGAGGCCATCGTCGCGGCGGCCAAGAGCGTCGACTTCCCCGCGTTGGGTTTGCCGATGATCCCCACGTCGGCCATGAGCTTGAGCTCCAGCCGGTACGTTCGCTCCTCCCCACGCTCTCCCTTCTCCGCGATGTAGGGGGCCTGCTGGGTCGACGAAACGAAATCGGCGTTGCCCTTGCCGCCCCGGCCACCGACGGCCGCGATGTATTCCTCGCCCGAATCCGTCAGGTCGGCTACCCGCACCGGTTGCCCCTTGCCATCAATCCAAATCTCGGTACCGACGGGGACATCGACCACGACGTCCTGCCCCTTGCGCCCGTACATGTCCTTGCCCCGCCCGTTCACGCCTCGCTCGGCGTTGAATCGCCGTCGACGGCGGAAGGCGCTCAGCGTGCTCATCTGCGCGTCTGCCCGAAGCACGACGCTTCCGCCGTCACCACCGCGACCTCCATCGGGACCGCCCTTGGGGACGCCCTTCTCCCGGCGGAAGCTGACCGCGCCGTTGCCGCCGTCGCCCGACCGCACGTGGATGAGGACAGTATCAAAGAAAGAAGACAAGTAAGGTCAACCTATGTATTTAAGCCTTAATAATACTAATAAGGCCGTGTCTTTGTGCGCTTTGGGCCGGGCGCTTCTGGAGGCGTGTGTGCGGGGCAGTGTGTGCGTCGGTGCGTGGAGTGGAGGGTGTCTTGAGGGGAGTGTCGATAAGCGCGTGGCGAGTGCGCGAAGGGCTAGGGATGCGCACAAGGAAGGAGGGGTTACGCACAGGAATAGCGGCGTTATGCACAGGCCGTCTGTGCAAAGAAGGCGCTAGGAAATGGCGCGCACGGTGCGGCGATCAAGAGCGTCCCGGATCTCGCCGACCTGGCGGCGGAGGTCGTCGTGGACGTCGATGTCGGTGGCGATCTTGTCGTGGGCGCGGAGGATGGTGGAGTGGCCACGGTCGCCAAGGAGGCGGCCGATGTCGGCAAGGGACCGGCGGGTTTCCTGCCGGAGGAGATAGGCGGCGACCTGCCGTGCGTGGGCAATATTCCGCTTTCGGGTTGCGGCGGTGAGGTCATCGGCGGTGAGGCCGTAGTAGGCCGCGACGATATCGATGATGTCCATGGGGTGGTAGTTGTGGACACGGGATGGTGCGGTGTCGAAGCCGCCGATGGCCTGCTCGGCGAGGGCGCGGTCGATGTCGCGACGGCCCATCTGGGCCATTGCCAGAACCTTGTTAAGGCCGCCCTCGAGCTCACGGACGTTGTGGAGGAACTTGCGGGCCAGGACTTCGATGACGTCGTCCTTGAGAAGCACACCCGCCTGGTCGGCCTTGGCGCCGAGGATGGCCATGCGGGTCTCGAGGTCGGGCGGGCTGATGTCGGCAGTGAGGCCGCCTTCGAAGCGAGAGCTCAGGCGTTCCTCCAGGAGCGGGATGGACTTGGGGCGGCTGTCGCTGGTGATGACGATCTGCTTGCCGGAGGTGTGCAGGTCGTTGAAGGTGTGGAAGAAGCTCTCGCGGGAGTGCTCCTTGCCGGCGATGAACTGGATGTCGTCAATGAGGAGAGCGTCGGTCTCGTGGTATCTGTCGCGTAGTTCCTCGACGCGGTTCTCGCGCAGGGCGGAGACAAAGTCGTTAGTGAAGTGCTCGGCGCTGGCGTAGAGGTAGCGCCGGCCTTGGGCGGCGACGGCGTGGCCGATTGCGTGCAACAAATGCGTCTTGCCGAGGCCGACGCCGGCGTGGATGAAGAGCGGGTTGTAGGCGGCCCCGGGGTTGTCGGCGACGGCCATGGCAGCGGCGTGGGCGAAGCGGTTGGCCTTGCCGACGACGAACGTCTCGAACGTGTAACGGGAGTTGAGGGCGGCGCCGGCGCCCCGGACCCGCGCGCCGGGCGCGGAGGGCTGAGGCGTGGTCGCGGCGACAGGGGCGTCGCCGAGGACCTCGTAGCGGACGGCCCAGTCCGTCCCCGTCCGGCCCTTCAGCGCCCGGACGATGAGGGGAGCCATGCGCTTCTCAAGGCACTCGGCGACGAAGCCGCTGGGGACGCCCACGGAGAACTCGCCGCCTTGGGCGCTCAGCCCTACGGTGTCCTTGAGCCAGGTGTCGAAGTTGTGGCGGGTTACTTCAAGCTGCAGGCCACCGAGTACGGCGGCCCATGTGTCGCGGGCCGATGGAGTGGGTGGAGGCAAAAGGAGGACTCCTAGGGGCCTGTTTCCGTGGGGGTTATGCCTGCCGGAGGAAAGCAACCGGCGAACGTTCGGCGGCAACGCTATCAACGCGCGGAAAGTGGGGTCAAGGGCGCGCCGTGACGAATTCCCGCCGATTTTGCTGAGTCATGCGAAACGCCAAACAGGTTTGTATTCAGAGCGCGGTTTGCGGGCCGCCGGGGCCTATAATCGCGGCATGGCGAGGATCGTGCTCATGGCGACTCCGGCGTTCGCGCTTCCCACGCTCATGGCGCTCGCCGCCGGGCCGCACGAGCTCGTGGCGGTCTACTCGCAGCCCGACCGTCCGGCGGGCCGGGGCAGGCGTGTGACGGAGAGCCCGGTCAAGCGCCGAGCGGCGGAGCTGGGCCTGGAGACACGCACGCCGAAGAGCCTGAAGGACTCCGAGACGGTGGCGGCTTTGGCGGCGCTTCGGCCCGACGCGGCGGTGGTCGCCGCCTACGGCAAGTTCCTCCCCAAGGCCGTGCTCGGCGTCTTCCCCAGGGGCGTGGTCAACCTGCACCCGTCGCTCCTGCCGAGGTGGCGCGGCGCGGCGCCGATCCCCGCGGCCATCCTGGCCGGCGACGACGAGACCGGCGTGACGGTGATGCTCGTCGACGAGGGCATGGACAGCGGTCCGGTGCTGGCCCAAGAGCGGGAGACCATCCGCGACGCCGACACCGGCGAAACGCTGAGCGACCGGCTTGCCGCTCACGGCGCGGCGCTCACGGTGGCGACGTTGGACCGCTGGCTCGCCGGCGAGATCGAGGCGATCCCGCAGGACGAGTCGGCGGCGACCTTCACCCAGCGCCTGACGCGGGAGGACGGGCGGATCGACTGGACGGACGGCGCAGAGCGCATCGCGCGGCAGGTCCGCGCCTACCGGCCGTGGCCGGGGAGCTTCACCTCCTGGCGCGGAGCCCGCATTGAAATCCTGGAGGCTGCGCCGGTGGCGGGATTGGGTGGCCCGCCGGGGAGCGTCCACGCCAGCGACGAACACGCCATCGTCATCGAAACGGGCGACGGCGGCCTCGCGGTGGCTGCGGTCAAGCCCGAAGGCAAGCGCGCCATGACGGCGGAAGGGTTCGCCGCGGGACGGAGGGACTTCGCCGGCTCGGTGCTGCCGAGCTAGTCGCCTTCGGCAGGGGCTTCGTCGCCGCCCTCGGCAGCGCCTTCTTCGCCCTCTTCGCCCTCGCCCTCCTCGCCTTCTTCGCCCTCGAGGACTTCTTCCTCTTCTTCCTCGACGCGCTCGATGTACTCGAAGACCTTGGCGATGATGAGGTCGGGGTCGGTAAGGACGGTCACCTTGTCCCCGAGATCGATCGCCTCGACCTTGATCTCGTCGTCGAGCTCTTGGAGCTGGGCGCCGTCGAGGCGGATCTCCTCGGGCAAGTCCATGGGCAGGGTTTCGACCTCGACCTCGTTCAGGAGTTGGTTGACGCGCTTGCTGAACTTCTCGAGGTCGGGATCGACGTTGTCAAGATAGATGGGCACGGTGGCGCGCATGGTGCGGGTCGCCTCGACATGGAAGAGGTCGACGTGGAGGACGTCCTCGGTGAGGGGATCGCGCTGCACGCGCCAGAGGAAGACGGTGCGGGCCTCCGCCTCGCCCTCGATCTGCAGGCTGACGGGTGTGTTCCTGGTCGTCTGGACGATGGTGTCGATCAGATGCCTGGTGTCCACCTGCAGGGCGGTCGAGGCGATGCCCGCGCCGTAGAGGTTGACGGGAGTGATGCCGGCGCGCCGGAGGTAGCGCGACCGCTTACCGAGGATGGCCCTGGGGCTGGCGGTGAGCGTGATCGTAGCCATGACGAGACACCTATGTGGAACGTTGCTGGGGTGACGGACGCCGGCTCACGCCGGACTTCGGAAAGCGCACCAGGAAATGATACGAGAACGCGCCCCCGTCCGCAACTGAAGGGCTACGGGAAGGCTTCGGCCAGGCGGTGGATGATGGGGACGGCCTGGCCGAGGCTGACGATCTCCGCGTCGGGGGGGATGGCCGGCTCGGAGTCGTTGCGGCGGAGCCAGATGGCGCGGAGGCCGGCGAGTTTGGCGCCCTCGATGTCGTTGCGGTGGTGGTCGCCGACGTGCAGGGCGCGGTCGGCCGTCGAGCCGATGCGGTCGAGAGTGCGGTCGAAGATGGCCTTGGCGGGCTTGGAGAGGCGCTCCTCGTCGGAGAAGGTGAGGGTGTCGAAGTAGCCGATCAGGCCGACGCGCTCGAGGAAGGTGCGCTGGGTGACCCCCGGCGTCGCGCCGGTGTTGCAGATCAGGGCGACTTTCAACCCCATCTCCCGCGTGGCGGCGAGCACGTCCGCGGCCTCGGGGTCGACCTGTGGGGGGTGGTCGAGGTAGGAGTCGGCGTAGTGGCGCTCGACCTCGGCGCGAGTCTCTGGGGAGAGCCGCGCCGCAACGTCCTCGTCGACGGCCTTTAGGAAGATTTCCACTTGCTCGGTGAAGGTGACGTCGCCCTCGTTGGTGCGGATCTCGTCGAGGATCTCGTAGGTGGTCCGCGTGGCCTTACGGAGGTGGTCGTAGGGGAAGTCGAAGCCCTCCTCGCCCAAGGCCGCGGCGACGCCGTCCAGCCTCGCCTGCATCCTAGGCGCGCCGAGTTCCATCGAGTCGACGATGAGCGTCTGCCAGAGGTCGAAGGTGACCGTGTCGAGAGGGCTCATGCTAGTAGCGGATGAGGGAGAAGACGTCGAGCCCGTCGAGCTTGCCGCGGCCGTTGAGGAAGCCGAGCTCCATGAGCACGGCGGCCCCGACGACCTCGCCGCCGAGGCGGGTCACGAGGTCGCGGGCCGCGGCCATGGTGCCGCCGGTGGCAAGGACGTCGTCGGCGAGCAGGACCCGTCGGCCGGGGCCTATGGCGTCGGCGTGGAGCTCCATGAGGGCCGAGCCGTATTCGAGGGCGTACTCGGCGCTCACCGTCTCGCGGGGCAGCTTGCCCGCCTTTCGGGCGGGGGCGAAGGAGGCGCCTAGTTCCAAGGCGAGCGGCACGCCGAAGATGAAGCCGCGCGACTCGATGCCGACCACGGCGTCGACGCCGCCGGGGCGGTAGCGGTCGGCGAGCAGGGAGACGGCGTGGCGCACGGCGCCGGGATCTTGGAGCAGCGGCGTGATGTCCTTGAAGACGATTCCCGGCGAAGGGAAGTCGGGAACGTCGCGTATCAGGGCTTTCAAGTCCATGGGAGAGGGCCGTTGGCGGAACGCCGCGATTATACATGAGGGGGTTCGAGAGCCCGCCCCCGTGATACGCTCTGGCACCGCGGGAGGAACGCGGATGACCCAGACCCAACTCGAAACCGTGGTGTGCAACCTGTGCGGGTCCGAGGAGCACACGGAGCGGCACGTGGTGCGCGGCTATCGGATCGTGCGGTGCGACGCCTGCGGCCTGACGTTCCTGAACCCCCGCCCGGCGGCGGCGGAGCTGGCGACCATCTACAACACCGCCGAATACTACGGGGGAGGGACCGACTACGAGGATGTCCACCTAGGCTACCCCAATTACCTGGCCCTGGAGGCGCACCTGGCCTTTGTGGTCGGCGAGTTGCTGCGTCCGCTGCGAGAGATGACTCCGGGCGTGGCGCTGGACGTTGGCTGCGGGATGGGTATCGTGCTCGACCAACTGCGCCGGCGCGGCTGGACGCCCTGCGGCGTGGACGTCTCCGCCTACGCCACGGAGTACGCCCGCAAAGAGTTGGGGCTGGACGTCGTCACGGGCACCATCGACCAGCTCGAACGGCCCCCGGAGAGCGTCGACCTCGTCACGATGCTCCTGACCATAGAGCACCTACCGGACCCCAAGGGTGTCTTGCAGGCGGTGCACCGGCTCCTGCGGCACGGCGGGGTCCTCGTTATCGCCACCCACGACGTGGAAGGGCTCTGGCCGAAGGTCGTCGGCGGGCGCTGGCGGCACTTCAACGTTCCGGAACACACCTACTACTTCTCGCGCAGAACGCTCACACGGATGGCCTCGGAGGCGGGACTCGAGACGTTCAAAGTGGCGGAGACGCCGACGTTGGCGGCGGTCACGGACTCAGGCGACACCGACACCGGGCTCTATGGCCCGATCCGCCTGCTCCATAGGACGGGGCTGCTCTCGGCGGCGGCGCCGGGGCTGCGCGCCATGCATGGGCTGGCGCGGTGGCTGGACTGGTCGGACGGCATCACGGTCTACGCGCGTAAGGTGTAGGCGGGGCCCGCTGCAAGTTGACGGAACGAGGGGGCGCTCGTATTATGGAAGCATCCCCTTGAACGCGGTTTTGGATTTTGTGTCGTGAGAGTTATCGCCGGACGCGTCAAGGGGGCGCGGCTCGAGGCCAAGGCCCCCGGGGTACGGCCCACGTCCGCGCGCGTTCGGAGCGCCCTCTTCTCGGCGCTGGGGCCTGAGCGGCTGGAAGGGGCGCGAGTGCTCGACTTGTACGCGGGCGCCGGCGCGCTGGGGATCGAGGCGCTGAGCCGTGGCGCCGCCTTCGCGCGGTTCGTGGAGCGGGACCGCCGGCAATGCGCGGCGATCCGAAAGACGCTCCGCGCCGCAGGGCTGCAGGACCAGGCCGCGGTTTCGTGCGCGACGGTTATGAAGTACCTACAAGCGACGGACGAGACCTTCGATCTGGCGATCGCCGATCCTCCCTACGCCGCCACGGAGGCGGATGAAGCGCTCGGCGCTATCGCGTCCGGCGGCATCGTCCGGACCGGCGGACGCATCGTCCTCGAGCATGCCGCCCGGGCGACGGCTCCTAAGCCGGAGGGCCTGCTGCTCCTGGCGAGTCGGCGCTATGGCGACACCGCGCTGTCCTTCTACGAGCCCTGCGAGGCCGCCGGGGTCTAAGCCATGACCATCGCGCTTTACCCGGGGAGCTTCGATCCCGCAACCAACGGCCACGTGGACATCGCCAAGCGCGCCGCGAAGATCTTCGACCAGCTGGTCATCGGCGTGTTCGACGCCCCGCCGAAGAAGCTGCTCTTCGACACCGACGAGCGCGTCCGCCTCTTCGAAGAGGCCATGGCCGGAGTGCCCAACGTCTCCGTCCGGACCTACAAGGGCCTCACCATCGGCTACGCCAAGGAGATCTCGGCGACGGCGATGGTGCGGGGGCTGCGAGCCAACTCGGACTTCGAGTATGAGTTCGAGATGGCGATGATGAACCGAAACATGGACCCCTCGATCGAGGTGGTCTGCATGATGACGAGAATCGAGTACCAGTTCCTAAGCTCCAGCCTTCTCAAGGAGGTCTGCTCGCTGGGCGGGCGGATCGACAACCTGGTCCCCAAGCACGTGGAGAAGGCGTTGCGCGAAAAGCTGACGCTGGCATAAGTCCGGCGCCGGCAGGAGGGGAGGAGTCGCATGAAGAAGGAGACCGTCCCGGCCGACGCGAATGTCGAGGCCCTCAAGATTCTTGAGAAACTTGAAGCGCTGACATCGTCGGCGACGAAACTCCCCCTGACCAACCGCGCGGTACTCAACCCCGGCGAGTTGAACGCCCTGTGCGCGGCCCTGAAGAAGGCGCTGCCGAAGGGCATCTCGGAGGCTCAGCAGATCATCCGGTTCAAGGACTCGATCCTGACGCAGGCGCAGGCCGAGGCGAAGCGCATCCGTTCCGAGGCCGACGAACAGTCGATGACCAAGGTGTCGGATACGCAGGTCTACCGGGATGCGCGGACGACCGCCGAGCGCATCATCGCGGAGGCGCGGGAGCAGGCCGGCGAGGTGCTGGAGCGGGCGGAGGAGATCGCGAAACAGCGCCTCAAGGGCGCGGACGACTACGCCGACGAGGTGCTCGAGAAGCTCGAAGGCGAGCTCGGCGCATTGCTCGCCACGGCGCGGCGCGGCCGCGAGATCCTGTCGCGCGAGCGCGAGAGTCCGACGAACAACGGGGTCGCCGAACCCGTCAGCTAGCCGCCCAAGACCGCGGGCGCTCATGAGCGAGGGACCGGTTGCTGATCCGCCGGCTCCGCCTCGAACACTTTCGCAATATTCGCGAGCTTGACTTGGAGCTCGCTCCCGGCCGCACCGTCCTGCACGGGGACAATGGGCAGGGCAAGACGAACATCCTCGAAGCACTGTTCATGCTCGCCGCCGCGAAGTCTGTACGCGCGCGGCATGAGCGCGAGATCGTCAGCCTGAAGTCGGACGCGGAGATCCCGTACGCGCGCGTCGAGGCGGAGGTCCAGAAGTCGGGTGGGGCCGAGGAGTTGCTGACGATCGACATCGTGCTGCAGCGGACGCCGGGCGGTCCCGGAGGCGAGGGGACGCACCTCCAGAAGCGGGTGCGGGTGAACGGCGTGAATCGCAGCGCCGCGGGCCTCGTCGGCGAGGTGCAGGCGGTGTTGTTCGAGCCGCAGGACGTCGAACTGGTCTTTGGACCCCCATCGGCACGGCGCCGCTACCTGGACTTGACCCTATCTCAGGTCGATGCGCGCCTCTTTCGCTCGCTGCGGGAATACAACCGCGTGCTGGCGCAGCGCAACTCGTTGCTCAAGGCGATCCGGGAACGGCGGGCCGGGGTCGACGAGCTGGCATATTGGGACGAGGGCTTGGTGACGGCGGGGGCGGTCGTCGTGGGGGCGCGAGGGATGGCGCTGGAGCGGCTCGGCGCGCTGGCGTCGGTGGCCCACGGCGAGCTCACCGCTGGGTCGGAACGGCTCGACCTGACCTACGTGCCCTCGCTGGCCGGCGCGCTAGAGGCGGGCGACGATGAGATGTCGGCGCTGTTCAAGGAGGCCTTGGCGGAGGGCCGTGAGCGCGAGGTGGCGCAGGGGACGACGCTCGTCGGGCCTCACCGGGACGACTTCGTCTTCACCGTCGGCGGGGCGAACCTGGCGACGTTCGGATCGCGGGGGCAGCAACGGCTGGCGACGCTGGCGCTGAAGCTCGCCGAGGCCCGTTTCATGGAGGAGCGTTCGGGCGAGCCGCCGGTGCTGCTGCTCGACGACGTGCTCTCCGAGCTCGACCCGGCGCGGCGGCGCTATCTGACGGAGCGGGTCGAGCGGCACGCGCAGGCGATCATCACGACGGCCGACCTCGCGGCGTTCGAGGCGGACTTCCTTGAAGGGTCGCGGGTGCTGCGCGTGGCCGGGGGCGCCGTGAGCGCTTGCTAGGGCGCGGCCCGCTGACTAGCATGGGCGGGCCATGGCCATCGGCGACGACCACCGGCGCGCCTTCGACGAGGCGGCACAGATTCTCGCCCGCTCGCGGCACGCCATCGCGCTCGTCGGCGCGGGCATGTCGGCGGAGAGCGGCATCCCCACGTTCCGCGGTCCCGGCGGGCTGTGGACGAAGAAGGGCGAGCCGGACATGCGGATGTACGACACCTTCCTCAACGACCCGGAGGCGTGGTGGGAGCAGCGTCTGCGGCCGCAGGACCCCGACATGGCCGCCTTCTCGGAGGCGATGGAGAATGCGAAGCCGAACCCCGGCCACTACGCGCTCGCCGAGATGGAGCGGGAGGGGTTCATCCGCCACATCGTGACGCAGAACGTCGACAACCTGCACCAGGTGGCGGGGAGCGTCAACGTGGCGGAGATCCACGGGAACCGGTTCAAGTACCGCTGCATCAACTGCGTGGCGCGCTTCGAGGCGGACGAGGTCTCCCTCGACAAGCTGCCGGTGCGCTGTCGGCACTGCCAAGGGCTGGTGAAGGGGGACGGCGTCATGTTCGGCGAGCCGATCCCGGTCGACGTGCTCGAGGTCTGCCAGACGCAGGCGCTGATGGCGGACTGCGTGGTGCTGATCGGGACGTCGGCGCTGGTCTACCCGGCGGCGGGGCTGCCGTCGATCGCGCAGCAGCGCGGCGCGCACCTCATCGAGGTGAACCCGCTGGAGACGGCGCTGTCCGGCGCGTGCGACATCCTGCTCCGGACGCCGTCGGGCGAGGGGCTGCCGTTCCTGCTGGAACGGGCGAAGGCGTTCCGGGAGGATACGGCGTAGGATGAACACCGACCAACTGAACTTCTACCGGCACAAGCTGGCCTATGAGATGGACTCGGCGGACCTCTACGAGGCGCTCGAGCGGGGCGAGCCGATCGTGGTCGTCGACGGCCGGTCAGCCGACGCCTATGCCCACGAGCATGTCCCCGGCGCCATCAGCCTCCCGCACCGGGAGATCGGCCCAGAGTCCACCCAGTCGCTAGACAGGTCGAAGCGCTACGTCTGCTACTGCGACGGCATCGGCTGCAACGCGTCGACCAAAACGGCGATGAAGCTCCTGGAGCTCGGCTTCGAGGTGCGCGAGCTCATCGGCGGGCTCGACTGGTGGAAGCGCGACGGCTACGCCACCCACGGCAGCGGCGCCCACGCCGTGGCCGGCATCAAGTGCGGCTGCTGAGGCGCTACCTCCGCTTGACCGGCGGATTTGGGGGCTGCTAGGCTGGGAGCGCCCCTTCTGATTCGCTTCCCTGTTGAAGTCATGCTCCCCTGGAGGTCCTGCTGTGCCCGATAGCGCGCCGCGTTTGCTCGATACGCCGAAACGGACCCTGCTGGGGCCCGGCCCCGCCAACGTCCACCCCCGGGTGGAGGAGGCGCTGGCCAGGCCGGTGATCGGCCATATGGACCCGCGTTTCATCGACGTGCTGGAGGAGGTCTGCGCGATGCAGCGGGCCGTCTTCCGCACCAAGAACGACGCCACGATCGCGGTGTCGGGCACGGGGTCGGCGGGGATGGAGGCGGCGGTGTGCAACGTCGTCGAGCCCGGCGACAACGTCGTCATCGGGATGCACGGCTTCTTCGGCGGGCGCATCGGCGAGATGGTGGAGCGCTACGGCGGCAACGTCATCCGCGCCGAGGGTGAGTGGGGCAGCCCGCTCGATCCCAAGGCGGTCGAGGCGGCCCTCGACAGCGTGGACAAGGTCAAGATGGTGGCGGTGGTGCACGGCGAGACGTCGACGGGGGTGCTGCAGCCCCTGGACGGGCTCGCCGACCTGGCCCACGACCGTGGCGCGCTCTTCCTGATCGACTGCGTCACCTCCCTGGCGGGCGTGCCCGTCGAGGTGGACGCCTGGGGCGTCGACATCGCCTACTCGGGCACCCAGAAGTGCCTGGGCGCGCCGCCGGGGCTGGCGCCGGTGACGTTCAACGAGCGCGCGCTCGACGTCGTCCGCGGGCGGGAGTCGACGGTCGCCAACTGGTATCTCGACATCCGGTCGGTGCTGCGGTACTGGCGGGGCGAGAACGGCGTGCGCGGCTATCACCACACCGCGCCGGTGTCGATGATCTACGGTCTGCACCAAGCGCTGGCGGTGATCCTGGAGGAGGGACTGGAGGCGCGGCACGCGCGGCACCGGCGGAACTCGCTGGCGCTGTACGTGGGGCTGGAGGCGCTGGGGCTGGAGCTGATCGTGGAGCCGGCGTACCGGGCCTACCCGCTGACGACGGTGCGCGTCCCCGAGGGCGCGTCGGACGCCGAGGTGCGCGGCGCGCTGCTCAACGAGCACGACATCGAGATCGGCGCCGGCCTGGGCCCGTTCGCGGGCAACGCCTGGCGCGTGGGCCTCATGGGCTACAACTCGACGCCGGAGAACGTGCGCCTCTTCCTCGGCGCGCTGGGGAGCGTGCTCGCGTCCCAAGGCTGCGCCGTCGAGCCCGGCGCCGGCGTCGCGGCGGCGGAGCGGTCGTTGGCGGCGGTGGCGGCGGGGTAGGGGGCGGCCGGCCGCGCGCTGCACACGCACGACACCGGGGACTGGCGCCGGCGACTACGCTCCGGTAGGCTCGGCGGGCTAGGAGCAAGGAGGCCACGATGTCGTTGAATGTGTATCTGCACTTCAGAGAGGGGTGCCGGGAGGCGTTTGAGTTCTACCGGTCGGTGTTTGGGGGCGAGTTCGATATCTTCCAGACGTTTGGAGACGGGCCGCCGGACATGGACATGGGGGTGCCCGAGGCGGAGCGGGACAACGTCATGCACGTGTCGTACAGCATCGGAGGGACGGTGCTGATGGGCAGCGACGTGCCGTCGGCGTTCGGTCCGGCACCGGAGCAGGGGAACAATTTCTCGATCTCCTACTCGGCGAGCAGCCGGGAGGAGGCCGACGAGGTCTTCGGCAAGCTGTCGGAGGGCGGCGCCGTGTCGATGCCGCTGCAGGACATGTTCTGGGGGTCGTATTTCGGTTCCTGCACGGACCGGTTCGGCATCAACTGGATGGTCAGCCGCGACGAGCACGAGGACTAGGGGCCGGGCTGCCGGCCTCCCGGCCTCCCGAAGCTCCCTCGCAGCGCTGCTGGAGCCCCCTGCGTAACGGTTCCGCTTGTGGGGGAGCGGGCTAGTCGCGACTCGCCCCTACAGGGGAGAGGCGGCGAGTTCCGGAGGCGGTTGGCGGTGATCAGGGATTGGGCGACCGCAAGAGTCGCCCCTACAGGGACGGTCACCTGCCGCCGCGGGTCACGCGAAGACCTCCGCCGAGTTGACAAGCCGCGGGCCAAGAGAGTAGATTTTGGAAGCCCTAGTGATAGGAAGTATCGACAAGAGGCCGGAAGGGCGACGCAGTATCAACACCCCGGGCGTTTTGCCTTAGGCAGGGCATGGAGCAGGCCGGGATGCTGAGGTGTCCGACGTCGCGGGTGTAAGGGGCATTGCGGTGATTCGAAGGCTGGGCCCGGCAATCTTTGCGCTGCCCCTGGTGGTCGTCCTCTTTCTTGTGCTGGGTTTCGAGTGGCTGCGCGGCGGCTCGGACTATGAGCCGCCGGTGGGCGTGGCCGCCGAGGCTGCGCTGGTCTCACCGGACGGCGGGGACATAGGTACGGTGTCCCTGACGCAAGGCGCCGTTGGCGTCATCGTCGCGGTTGACGTGCGGGAGCTGACGCCGGGCGGGCACGCCTTGAGCATCAACGCCGTCGGCGCCTGTGAGCCCGACTTCGAGGCAGCCGGCGATCACTTCGACCCGGGTGAAGGCGGATTGCTGCACGACACCTGGAGGAGAGGCGGAAGTGTTGGGCCGCACGGCGGAGACCTGCCCAACCTGTACGCGCATGCCGACGGCACCGCGCGGGCCGATTTCTTCACGGCGGGCATCACCTTGGGCACCGGGGCAGACCACTCGGTGTTTGACGACGATGGCTCCGCCATCATCATCTACGACGAAGCCGACACGTATTCGGAAGACCACGGAGAAGGTGAACGCGTCGCCTGCGGCGTCATTCGCCTCAGGTAGCGGTCGCTGCCGGAGCGCTTGGGGAAGGCGAGCGCCGACTACTTCGGAGTCGGCGAACCGGTGACCTGAAGCCGGAACCCCAGGGCGTGGACGACCTTGAGCACGGTGGCGAACTCGGGGTTGCCATTGGACGAGAGCGACTTGTAGAGGCTCTCGCGGCCCAGGCCGGTTTCTTGCGCGACCAGGGCCATGCGCCGGGCCCGGGCGATGTCGCCCAGCGTAGCCATGATCAGGCTCAGGTCGCCGTCTTCGAGAGCGACGTTGAGGTAGGCGGCCATGTCTTCCTCGGTCTCCAGATGCTCCGCTGGATCCCACGGTCTGGTCTGTGTCTTTGCCATTGATGCTGCCTCCCTATAGCCCCCTGGCCAAGTCCAGCGCCCGACGTATGTCCCGCGCCTGGCTGTCTTTGTTGCCTCCGGCCAGAAGTATCACCACGGCCTCCCCGCGCTGAATGAAGTACACGCGGTATCCGGGTCCGTAATCGACGCGAATCTCGGAAACCCCTTCGCCCACCGGCCGCACGTCGCCCGGATTGCCCAGGGACAGCCGCCGGATGCGGCTGTCGATTCGCACTCTCGCCTGCCTGTCTCGAAGCCGCTCGAACCATCGCGCATAGACATCGGTCTGGCGAACCTCGACCATTGCGCCAGTGTAGTCCACGGGATACTAGCGGCGCAAGGGACCTATCGAACATCCAGCGTGCGGCAGGCTGAAGTCTTCCCGGCCTAGCCTTCGGGCGAGGGCGGCTCGGCGGCGTAGGAGGCGGCGAGGAGCTCGACGACGTGGACGACGCGGAGGGGGAGGCCGCGTTCGCGGGCGCCGGCTTCGAGCTGGAGCATGCAGCCGGGGTTGGCGGTGGCGATGACGTCGGCGGCGGTTGCGGCGGCGCGGCGCATCTTGTTGTCGAGGAGGCGGTCGGACATGGCGCGGTGGGTGACGTTGTAGACGCCGGCCGCGCCGCAGCAGAGGTCGGAGCGCTCCATCTCGACGAGCTTGACGCCGGGGATGGCGTCGAGGATCCGCCGGGGTGCGTCGGCGACGCCCTGGGCGTGGGCGAGGTGGCAGGAGTCCTGATAGGTGACGCGGGTGGGGGTCTCACCGGTGGGCGGGTCGAGGGGGAGGGCGTCGAGGAATTCATGGACGTCCTGGACCATGGCGGCGAAGCGCTCGGCCTTGTCGCGGTAGGCGGGGTCGTCCTTCAGGAGCTCGTGGTACTCCTTCATGGTGGAGCCGCAGCCGGCGGAGTTGACGACGATGGCGTCGACGCCGGCGTCGAGGAAGGCGTCAATGTTGCGGCGGGCGAGGTCGCGGCCGGAGTCGCGCTCGCCGAGGTGGGTGCTGAGCGCGCCGCAGCAGCCCTGGGCGGGGACGACGACCTCGCAGCCGTTGCGGGCGAGCACGGCGGCGGTGGCCTCGTTGACCCGGCCGTAGACGAGGGGCATGACGCAGCCGTCGAGCATCCCCACACGCCGGAACGCAGCGCCTTGGGGCGCTACAGGCTTGCGGGGGCGCTGGTAGAAGCGTCCGAGTCGGGGCAGCTGTCGTTCGAGGCGGTCGAGGGCGCCGACGGGGCGGAGAATGCCGGTGCCTCGGACGAGGGCCTGGAGTCCGCTGCGCTGGTAGGCCTTCAGGGCCCGGGCGGTCGTCCGGAGCAGGAGCCGGTGGTGCAGGAGGAGGCGCAGGCCGAGGAAGATGCCGAGGCGGTAGCGGAGGGAGCGGGGGCGGTGCGTCGCCATCTGCGTGCGGGCGGCCTCCATCATGCGGCCGTAGGGGACGCCGGCGGGGCAGGCGGCCTCGCAGGCGCGGCACTGGAGGCAGAGGTCGAGGTGGCCGGCGACGCCGTCGGTGAGGCCGATGCGGCCCTGGTGGACGCCCTTCATGAGGGCGATGCGGCCGCGGGGCGACTCGGTCTCGACGCCGAGCTCGACGTAGGTGGGGCAGACCTGCAGGCAGAGCCCGCAGTGGACGCACTTGTAGAGGTCTTCCTCGAGGGGCGCGTCGGGGCCGGCGAAGCCGGGGGCCGCCGGGGTGTGGACGTGTTCGGTCTCGGTGGTCATCGCTTCTAGAGTCCGCCCAGGAAGCGCCCCGGGCTCATCACCTCGTTGGGGTCGAACAGGTCCTTGATCCGCCGCATGATGTCGAACTCGGGCCCCGGCACGCCCCAGACGTCGACCAGTTTCTTGACGGCGGGCGGGACGCTTTCGACGACGAAGGGGCCGCCGGCGATCTCCGCCGCCTTGCGGAGGGTGACGATGATCGCGGCGAGCTTCGCCGGCTCCGGCGGCGGGCTCTCGCCGACCCACCAGGCGGTGCGTCCCAGGCCCACGCCGAGGTAGACCTCGATGGCGGCTTCCGCCTCGTTGCTCTCCGCCAGGGCCTCGTGGCCGAGGACGAGCTTTTCGAGGCCGTCCCACCGGGAGGAGAAGCGGGTGATCATGGTCGCGGGGCGCTGCGCGGTGCGGCCGAGGTCGATGACGCCGCGCCAGAAGCCGTCCTGCTGGGAAGTCTCGTCGGCGAGGAGCGACTTGCCGCCGGCGTCGGTGATGGCGCGGTGGACCTGCATCTTCTGGCGCTCGACCGCGCCGGGGACGCCGGCAAGCTCGGCGGCGAGGAAGTAGTCGCGGTCGGAGATCGAGGGCATCTGGACGCGCTTGGCGGCGGCACGGTAGGCGGCGCCGTTGAGCAAATCGAGCGCCGTGGGCCGGAGTCCGCTCTTGAGGACGGCGAGGGCGGCGTCGAGGGCGGGGCCGATCTTGGCGAACGCGCCGACGATGGCCGTCCGTGCCGCGGGGAGCGGCGCGAGCTTGAAGGTGGCCTCGGTGATGAGGCCGAGGGTGCCGTGGGCGCCGATGAAGAGCTTGGGGAGGTCGTAGCCGGCGACGTTCTTGACGACGCGTCCGCCGCCCTTGATCGGCGTGCCGGAGGGGTCGAGGGCCTGGAGGCCGATGACGCGGTCGCGGGCGGTGCCGTAGAAGGCGCGGCGGGGGCCGTTGACATCGGCGGAGAGGATGCCGCCCAGGGTGGCGCGGCCGGGGTTGGGCGCGTCGAGGGGGAGCATCTGGCCGTACTCGCCGAGGGCGCGGTTGAGCGCTTCGAGGGTCATCCCGGCCTGGGCCCCGGCGACGAGGTCGGCCGGCTCGTGGAGGGTGAGCGCGTTCAGCCGGCGGGTCTCGAGGACGACGTCGAGGCGGTCAGGCGGCATGCCGGCGGCCATGGAGACGCCGCCGCCGCGTGGGACCACGGCGAGGCCGGAGTCGTTGGCGAGACGGAGCAGGGCCGAGGCGGCGTCGGCTGAGTCGGGGGCGGCGACGGCCTTGGGAGAAACGCCGTCGACGGCGAAGGGGGCGAGGTCGCCGCGAGCCAGCGCGTCCGGCCCAACGGTGTCGGCCAACGTGTCATGCAGCGCCGTCACGGTCATGGCCTAGAGGTAGGCCCCGGGGATGGAGGGGAGGCGCGACAGCTTCCAGCCCTCGCCGCAGGCGATGCCGGTGGGGAGCACTTTGCATGGGTTGAAGGTGTCGGTGGCGCCGAAGGCCTTCTTGACCTTCTCCATGGCGCGCAGGTCGTCGTCGGTGAAGATGAGGCGCATGAAGCTCTTCTTTTCGAGGCCGACGCCGTGCTCGCCGGTGATGCTGCCGCCGACGTCGACACAGACGCGCATGATCTCCTCGCCGGCCTCGAGGACGCGCTCGGCCTCGCCCTCGACGCGCTCGTCGAAGAGGAGGTTGGGGTGGAGGTTGCCGTCGCCGGCGTGGAAGACGTTGGAGACGCGGAAGCCGCGGCGGTCGCAGATGTCGTTGACCGTGCGGAGGACTTCGGGGAGGCGGGTGCGGGGCACGACGCCGTCGAGGATGTAGTAGTTGGGGGCGAGCCGCCCCAGCGCGCCGAGCGCGCCCTTGCGGGCGGCCCAGAGGCGTTCGCGGCGCTTGGGTTCTTCGGCGCTGCGGACCTCCTGCGCACCGAGCTCGGCGCAGATGGCCTCGACGGAGGCAGCGTCGGCGTCGACCGCCTCGCGCGGGCCGTCGACCTCGATCAGGAGGACGGCGCCGGCGTCGGGCGGGTATTCGGCGCGGACGATGGGGCCGACGGCCTCGATGGTCATGCGGTCGATCATCTCGAGGGCGGCGGGAATGACGCCGCGGGCGATGATCTCGGAGACGGCGCGGCTGGCGTCGTCGATGTCCCTGAACGGGGCGACGAGGGTCTTGGTCGCCTCGGGCACCGGCATGAGCTTGACCATGACCTTGGTGGCGATGCCCAGCGTGCCCTCGGAGCCGACGAAGAGGCCGAGGAGGTCGTAGCCGGCGCGTCCGGGCTCGTAGCCGCCGAGCCAGACGATGTCGCCGTCGGGCAGGACAACCTCGAGGCCCAGGACATGGTTGGTGGTGACGCCGTAGGCGAGACAGTGGGGCCCGCCGGAGTTCTCGGCGACGTTGCCGCCGATGGTGCACGTCTTCTGGCTCGACGGGTCGGGAACGTACATCAGGCCGTGCTCGGCGGCCCGCTGGCTGACGTGGATGTTGATCACGCCCGGCTCGACGATGGCGAAGCGGTTGACGGGGTCGACTTCGATGATCCGGTCCATGCGCGTGGTGACGAGGAGGATGCCGCCTTCGATGGCGACCGCGCCGCCGCTGAGGCCGGTCCCCGCGCCCCGAGGGACGAGGGGGACGCCGTGGTCGTGGGCCAGGCGGACGACGCGCGACACCTGCTCGGCGGTGGAGGGGAGGACGACGGCCTGGGGGGGCTGCCGGTCGATGGAGCCGTCGAACTCGAAGACGAGCATGTCCTCGGGGGTGTGGAGGACGTGCTCGTCGCCCACGATGTCCTTGAGGACGTCGACTAGGGACAGGTCCGGCGCGGCTCGCGGCATGGGGTCATGGTAGGGGAGCGGCGCCGTTGAGCGCAACGAAGGGGGCCGCGGTCACTGATCGAGAAGCGCGTCCACGTGGATCAGGATACGGAGGCCGCGGGCGTGGACGGTCCGGAGCGGGGCGTGGTGGTGGTCGGAGTGGTCCAGCTGTTGGAGCAGCTCTTCCGTCTCGACGGTCCAGTCGGCGTAGCTCGCGCGCCAGGCATGGACGTCGTCCCGGGATGGGTCCAGCCCATCGATGTGGAGGAACTCTCCGAGGCCGCCGGGCTGCACCCACTCTTCACCAAGGGACGCATGGGCGTGCCGGTGCTCGGTGTACCAGTCATCGGGGCTGGGCACGTGCGGCCAGTCCGCGTTGACGAGCACGTTGATCGCCGCGACCCGCTCGGGGACGCTCAGTTGGAGTTGCGTGTCCGGCGAGCCGGAGTCCGAGGCGACGAGCGCCCCCACAACTCCGCCGACGGCCCCGCCAACCACGGCGGAGACAATCACGATGGCGCCGATCCGCCAGAGCCCCTCGGCCGAGCGCAGACGCCCGATGCATCCTCGAAGCACGCCCATTCCGGTGCGATAGCATACCGCACCCGCGGCCCACGGGGTTGACGCGGCGCCCGACGCGGCCCCATGGTTACCTGGCAGCGTCCCGACGGAGCATTGTTGTGAAGATCGTCAGCGTCCAGCAGGCGGAGAAGCAGTTGTCACGGCTGCTCGCGGAAGTCGAGGCCGGCGAAGACGTCGTGATCACTCGCGACGGGAAGCCGATGGCGCGGCTCGTGGGCTATGCGCGGCGGAGCACACGGCGCTGCGGCGCGCTCGCGGGGCGCATAGCCGTCGACGACAGCTTCTTTGACCCCCTGCCCGAGGCCGAGCTCTCCGCCTGGGAGAGATGAGCCGTCGGGCGGCTGCTATACTGCGCCGCCTGGAGGGCGGCATGGGCGTGCTTGAAGGGAAGGCGGTCATCGTCACGGGGGCGGGGCGCGGCTTGGGCCGGGCGTACGCCATGGCCATGGCCGCCGAGGGCGCCCGCCTGCTCATCAACGATATCGACGTGGAGGAGGCCGAGGGCGTCGCCCGCGAGATCGGCGAGGCCGGCGGCACGGCGGTCCCCGACGGCGGCAGCGTGGCGCGCTGGGACGAGGCCCGCGGGGTCGTCGAGCACTGCGTCGACGAGTACGGCGCCCTCGACGTGCTGGTGAACAACGCGGGACTCTACCGCGTCGCGCCCATCTGGGAGGCGAAGGAAGAGGAGCTCGACGCCATCGTCGGCGTCAACGTCAAAGGGGTCTTCGCCATGGCCCGTCACGCCGTGGACGTGATGATCCCCCAGGGGCGCGGCTGCATCCTCAACGTCACCTCCGGGGCGCAGGCCGGCCTGGAGGGGCGCTCGATGTATTCGGCGAGCAAGGCGGGCGTCGCCGGGCTCACCTACGCCATGGCCCTCGACCTGGCCCAGCACAACATCCGCGTTAACGGGATCTCGCCGCTGGCGCTGACCCGCATGTCGGACATGTCGGTCAAGGGCGGCTATCCGACCGCCGCAAATGTGCCGCCGGAGACGATCGCGCCGCTGGTCGTCTTTCTGGCAAGCGACGCCGCGGCCAACGTGACGGGGCAGATCGTGCGGCTGCAGGGCAACACGCTCAGCCTCTTCTCCCACCCCAAGCCGGTGCATCCGGCCATCCACGGGGACGGGTGGGACGTCCGCGCCCTGGAGGACTTCTTCGCGAGCACCCTGGGGCGGCATCTCGAACCCATCGGGATCGGCGCCGAGACCTACGCGTTCTACGACGGCGTCGGGGGCGGCGCGGAGCAGAAGTAGAGCGCCGGCCTTGCGCATCCTGTGCATGCCGCAGGCGTTCAAGGGAACCCTGAACGCCCACGAAGCGGCCGAGGCGATGGCCCGGGGTTGCCGGGCCGCCCTTCCCGAGGCTGAAGCCGTCGCGCTCCCCATGGCCGACGGCGGCGACGACACCCTCGACGTGCTCGTGGGCGCGACCGGCGGGCGTTATTTCGAGGCCGACGTCCGCGGTCCGCTCGGCGCGCCGGTGCGGGCGCGGTGGGGGACGCTGGGCGACGGCGGTCCCGCCGTGGTGGAGATGGCGCGGGCCTCGGGGCTGCGGCTGCTCGACCCCGTGCGCCTCGACCCCCGGGCGGCGTCGACGTACGGCACCGGCGAGCTCATTGGCACGGCCCTGGACCGAGGCTACCGCGATATTCTGGTCGGCGTGGGCGGCAGCGCCACGGTGGACGGCGGGACGGGCGCGTTGAGCGCCCTGGGGGTGCGGTTCCTGAATGCCTCGGGCGTGCCTCTCACGCCCGGCGGGGCGGCCCTGGGAGCGCTGGCTTCTATCGACATGGCCGGTCTCGACCCGCGCCTGGCCAAGAGCCGCGTTCGGGTCGCCTGCGACGTCGACATTCCGATGACCGGGCCGGAGGGGCCGCGCAAGTTCATGGAGCAGAAGGGGTGCAACGAGGCCGACATGGACCTCCTCTCGGCCTGCCTCGATCACTACTGCGAGGTGACGCGCGCGGCGACGGGCGTCGACCTCCTCGCCACGCCGCGGAGCGGGCCGGCGGGCGGACTGGCCGGCGGACTGCACGCCTTCTTGGGCGCGGAGCTCCTGAACGGGGCGGCGCTTGTGCTCGACTTCATCGGCCCGGCGGCCCGGTTCGATCGGGCCGACCTGGTCCTCACCGGCGAGGGGCGACTCGATGCCGGCACGCTCGACGGGAAAGGGACGCTGGCGGTCGCCCACGCCGCGCGGGAGGCGGGCGCGCCGGTGATCGCGGTCTGCGGCGGCATCGACCTCGCGCCGGAGGAGCTGTTGCCCCACGGGATCGTGGCGAGCGAGGCGCTTGGGCAGGAAAGCTCGCCCGAGGCAGCCCCAGAGCGCGCCGCGGCGCTGGTCGAAGCGGCGGCGGAGCGTGCCGTTCTGCGTTGGGCAGAGCGTCCGCGAGGGGGCGGCGCGGGAGTATAATCGGCGCGTGGAGCCCTCAGGCCAGCGCATCGTGCTCGTCATCGAGGACGAAGACACTCTTCGCCGGGCCCTTTCGTACAATCTGGGCCGCGACGGGTTCAAGGTGCTTGCGGCCGGCGACGGCGCCGAGGGGCGCGACCTCGCCCTCACCTCCTCGCCCGACCTCGTGGTGCTTGATCTCATGCTGCCGAAGCTGGACGGGCTCGACGTTTGCCGCGCCATCCGCCGCGAGGCTACGACGCCGATCATCATGCTCACGGCGAAGGCCGAGGAGGTCGACCGGATCGTGGGCCTCGAGGTCGGGGCCGACGACTATCTGACCAAGCCCTTCAGCATGCGCGAGCTGCTTGCCCGCGTGAAGGCGCTGCTGCGCCGGGTCGAGATGGACCGGCGGGCCGGGGCCGAGAGGCAGGCCCACGAGGTGTTGTCCGCGCACAACCTGGAGATCGATCCGGCGGCCCGGCGCTTCACCATCGGGGGCGCTGAGACCGCGCTGCGCCCCAAGGAGTTCGACCTCCTGGCCTTCCTGCTTAAGAACCAGGGCATCGTCTTCTCCCGCGACGCGCTCCTCGAGCGCATCTGGGGGTACGAGTACAGCGGGGACACGCGGACCGTCGACGTGCACGTGCGCTGGCTCCGCGAGAAGATCGAAGAGGACCCCAGCCGCCCCAAGCGGTTGGTCACGATAAGAGGAATCGGCTACAAGTTCGAGCCGTAGGATGCTGCGGAGCCTGCGCTGGCGGATGCTGCTTTCGAGCCTGGTGCTCGTGGCGGCGATTACCATCGCGACGTCGGTCGTCGTCGGCGCGCGGGCCCGCGGCCAGGCGGCGGACGAGCTCGACGCCAGGGCCGTCACTCAGGCCCACGGCCTGGTGGAGACCGCGCGGGGCTTGATCGCGGGCAGCCTCGGGCCGGAACGCCTCGACGCCGCGGCCGCCGCCGTCCTTGGCGAGGGCGAGGCCGTCACCGTCGTCGACGCCGCGGGCGAGGTGCGCTATGCCTCGGACGAGGTGGGGCGCACCACCGGCGACGCGCTCGAAATCCAAGACGCCTTCGGCGGCGGGACCGAGCGCATGAACCGCAACGACCCGTTCACGGGCGAGTCGCGGCTGCATGTCGCCGCGCCGGTCGTGGACGACGGCGTGGTAGTCGGCGTGGTCCGGGTCACGGTCGGCAGGGAGAGCCTGGGGGAGGCCTACTGGGGGGCGGTGCGGCCGGTGCTTATCGTGGGGGCGGTCGCCCTGGCCGCGCTCGTGGTCTTCAGCCTGCTCTTCACCGGGAACTTGCAGCGGGCCCTAGCCGCGTTCACCGGCGTCGCCCGCCGCCTCGCTGCCGGCGAGCTCTACCAGCGCGCCGAGACCCCGCACATCAGCGAGGCGGACCCGCTGGCCGTCGCGATCAACGAGATGGCGACGGCGCTGGAGAACCAGGTCCGCACGAGCTACCACGAGCGGGACACCTTCGGGGCGGTGATCGACGGCATGAACGACGCCCTGCTCATGGTGGACGAGGCGGGGACCATCGCCGTCGCCAATCCCGCGGCGCTGGCCGTCTTTGGCGTCTCGGCCGATGAGGCAATCGGGCAGCGGTTGATGCAGGTGGTGCGCGACTACGAGGTGGCGCGGCTCGTCTCCGACGCGCTGGCGGATGGGCGCCACCATGCGGGGCAGATCTCCTACGGCCACGATCTGCGGCCCCTGGAGGTGTCGGCGACGCCGATGGTGCGGCGCGGCGGCGCGGCGGTGTTGATCATCGCGCGCGACCTGTCGGAGATCCGCCGGCTGGAACGGGTGCGCCGCGAGTTCGTCGCCAACGTCTCCCACGAGCTCCGCACGCCGCTGGCGTCGATCAAGGCGTCGGTGGAGACGCTGCAGGACGCGGCGTCGGACGACCCCGCCGCGGCCGACGAGTTCCTCCGCCTGATCCACGGGGAAGTCGACCAGATGACGGTGCTGGTGCAGGAGCTGCTCGACCTCGCCACGCTGGAGGCGGGCAAGGCCGAGTTCGCCTCCGCGCCCATGAGCATCGCGGAGTTGGTGGAGACCGCCGCCGACCGGGTGCGGCCTCGCGCGGCGAGCAAGCAGATCGATCTGGACGTCGCGCTTCCCGCCGACCTGCCGGACGTCGTCGCCGACCGCGCCGCCGTGCACCGCGTGATGCAGAACCTGTTCGACAACGCGCTCAAGTTCACTCCGGAGGACGGCTGCGTGACGGTGCGGGCGCGGACGCAGGGCGGCGCCGTGGAGGTGTCGGTGGCCGACTCGGGCGACGGCATCCTGCCCGAGCACCTGCCGCACATCTTCGAGCGGTTCTTCAAGGCGGACACGTCGCGTGCGAGCAGCGGCACCGGTCTGGGTCTGGCGCTGGCGAAGCACACGGTGCAGGCCCTGGGAGGCTCGATCAAGGCCGAGAGCGAGCCCGGCGGCGGCGCCACCTTCCGCTTTACGCTCCCCATCAGCAACGGCCCCGCGCCGTCGGCCCCGGACGCCTAGGCCGCCGGCTGCCGCATGTCCCCCACCCGAGTCCGCGAGCCGATCCGAGGTCTGCAGGCCTTCCATTATCAGGGCTACCGCTGGTTCTGGATGACCGCGGTGATGACCTTCGCCTCGGTGCATATGCAGCAGCTGGGGCGGGCGTGGTTGGCGCAGGACCTGACGCAGTCGCCGTTCCTGGTCACGTTGAGCTTCGCCCTCTGGTCGCTCCCCATCCTCGTGATGCCACTCGTCATGGGGACGATGGCGGACCGGATCGACCGGCGGAAGATTCTCGTGGCCGCCGAGGTATTCAATATCGTCTTCGTGCTCGCTACGGCCGTCGTCTTGGTGTTTGACGGGATGACCGTCGCGCTCCTGATGCTGTTCTCGCTACTTGGCGGCGCGGTGACGGGGGGCACGCTGCCGGTGCGGCAGGCGATGATCGCCGACGTTGTGCCGCGTCCGGCGGTGATGAACGGGGTGGTGCACTTCACGGTGGTCCTCAACGCCATGATGGCGGTGGCGCCTGGGGCGGCGGGATACATCCTGGAGGGCGGCGGCGTCCAGGCGGTTTTCTTCACGGCCCTGGGCTTCTCCGTACTCGCGCTGCTCTCCGCGGCGCGGCTCCCCGCGCGTCCCCCGGCGGGCGACGCGACGGAGACGGCGCTGGAGGCCTTTCTGGAGGGCGTGCGCTACATCCGGAAGTCGCACAGCCTGACGGTGATCATTTCCTCCGCCGCGCTGTTCACCGTCTTCGCCACGGCGTACATGGCGCTGCTGCCGATCTTCCAGCGCGACGTGCTCAAGGTCGGCGGTTCGGAGTTGGGGCTGCTCTTCACCAGCGCCGGCATCGGCGGGCTGGCGGCGTCGCTGCTCCTGGCGGCGCTGAACGTGTCCCGTCCCCGGCCTGGGGTGATGATCGCTGCCGGGGTCGTGCAGGGACTGGTGCTGATCCTGTTCGCGCAGTCGGAGAGCTTCACGCTCTCGGTCGGGATTATCGTCGTGGTGGGGATGACGCAGTCGGTCTACCTGGCGCTGAACATGGCGATGGTGCAGCTGCTGTCGCCGCCCGAGATTTCGGGGCGTGTCTTCGCCTTCCGGACCATCATCTGGGGCATCGCTCCGTTCGGACAGCTTCTCCTGGGGGCGATCGCCGAGGTCGTCGGCCCGCAGACGGCGCTGGTTGCGATTGGCGCCGTGGCCGCCGCGACGCAGGCCGGCGTCTGGCTGTGGACGCGAGCGGCGCCCATCCGGTCGCCGGGCGAAAGGGAGCCGTCGCCGGCCGGGGCGGACGACGGCTAGCGGGGCAGGCCGAGTCCGCGGGTGGCGATGATGTTGCGCTGGATCTCCTGCGACCCGCCGCCGACGCTGCACATCGTCGAGAGGTAGTGCGACAGCCGGAGCCCGTTCATCGGCGCGTGCTGTCCGCCGCCGTGGAGCTGCCCGGTGAGGCCGAGGATCTCCATGCCGCGGATGGCGAGCCGGTGCGAGACGTCGGTCGAGAAGAGCTTGGCCAGCGAGGCCTCCATGTTGGGCACCCCGCCGCTGGCCTGCAGCGAGAGCACGCGGTAGGAGAGCATGCGGGCGACCTGGATCTCCACGGCGGCCTCGGCGAGCCGGTAGCGGACGTCGGGGCGGTCGATCAGGCGCTCCCCGAGCCGGGTCGTCTCGGTGCAGTAGGCGACGAGGTCGTCGAGGTTGCGCTGCGCGCCAGCGGCGCCGGCGACGTTGGAGCGCTCGAAGTCGAGCGTCGTCGTGGCGACGTACCAGCCGCGGTTCAGCTCGCCGAAGATGGAGTCCTTGGGGATGCGGACGTTGTCGAAGTAGACCTCGTTGAAGCCCTCGCCGTCGTTGGCCTGCCGGATGGGCTTGACGGTGACCCCCGGCGTCTTCATCGAGAACAGGAAGTACGAGATGCCCCGGTGCTTGGGCGCCTCGGGGTCGGTGCGGGCGAGGAGGTGGATGTACTCGGCGAGGTGGGCGCCGGAGGTCCAGATCTTCTGGCCGTTGATCACGAACTCGTCGCCGTCGATGTCGGCGCGGGTCTGAAGCGAGGCGAGGTCGGAGCCGGAGTTGGGCTCGGAGAAGCCCTGGCACCAGACGTCCTCCGCGGAGGCGATGCCGGGAAGATAACGCTTCTTTTGGTCCTCGGTGCCGTGGACGATGAGGGAGGGGCCGAGCTGGTAGGCCTGAGCGTCGAGCATCGGGGCGCGCCAGTAGGAGAGCTCTTCCTTCAGGATGGCCTGCTTGACGAGGGACTCGCCGAGGCCGCCGTACTCCTTGGGCCACGAGATGCCGATCCAGCCGCGCTTGCCGAGCTTCTTGCGGAACTCCAGGGTGTGGGGCCAGTTCTTGGTCGAGAAGCTGCTCTCGCCGCCTCCGCTGTTGCGGAGCGGCTCCGGCGTCTCTTTGTGGATGAAGTCGCGGACCTCGGCCCGGAACGCATCCTCCTCGGCGGTGAAACGGAACTCCATGCCTAGCCTCCAGCGCGCCCCCAATACCTCCCTCCCGCTTGGAGGGCTCCTATACCTCCCTCCCTCTGGGAGGGACTGAGGGAGGGCAGTCGAGCCCCCCGGCACGGCGCGCGCCCGGACAGTATAGAGGCTCGCGGCGCAATCGGCAGCGCCCCGGACGCCGGCCCCGGCGCCCCCGCGGCGACGCCGATTCCTTGACACCAACAGGTGTGGCGTCCTAGACTCGAAGCCTCCCGTTCCCTCTCGGGCGATTAGCTCAGGCGGTCAGAGCACAGTCCTGATAAGACTGGGGTCCGTGGTTCGAGTCCACGATCGCCCACCACCGTATAAGGTAGACAGAACCACTTTTGAGCTTGGTGGGATTGTCTCGGACGCCCCGGATGATGGACGCGAGCACGACCGGCCCTTCGCTGCTACACCCCAAGCATAGCGACCATGAACTTCTTCGTGCTCACTAATGCGCTGCTTGCTGTTCGCTCGTCGTGAGGACAGCTCCCGCGTCCTTTAGGATCGTCTCAATCTCCGAATGCCCATAGAATCGGGCCAGGTACAACATTGAGCGCCCCCTGCTGTCCGTGGCATTTACGTCCGCGCCAGCCTCCGCCAGAGCCCTGACAGCTTCCGCATCTCCTCGCCAGACCGCTTCTTTGAGAATCGGGTCACCATCGGCGTCGTTGGCGTTTACGTCGGCGCCAGCGCTTGCGAGAACCCTGACGACCTCGGCGTGTCCTCGCCAGACCGCTTCTTTGAGGATCGGGTCACCATCGGCGTCTAAGGCGTTTACGTCCGCGCCGGCATCCGCCAGAACTTTGACGACTTCCACGTTTCCCGGCCAGACCGCTGCGATGAGAATCGGATCACCAGCGGCGTCGTTGGCGTTTACGTCCGCGCCGGCGTCCACCAGCACCATGACGGCCTCAGTGTGCCCTCGCAAGGCCGCCTCCTTGAGGATCGGATCTCCATCGGATTCGGTGGCGCTTACGTCTCCGCCGGCGTCCACCAGAACTCTCACAACTTCCGCGTTTCCTCTTCCGCTCGCTTCAAAGAGAATCGGATTTCCGTCAGAGTCAATGGCGTTTACGTCCGCTCCTGCTTCTGCCAGGGCCCTTACAACCTCGGCGTGCCCCCACAGGACCGCTTCCTTGAGGATCGGATCGTCCTCGGAGTCCCTGGCGTTTACGTCCGCGCTGGCGTTCACCAGCATCGTGACAACGTCCTCTCCTCCCTGCCGGACCGCTAACTTGAGAACTGGATCGTCCTGGGAGTCCCTGGCGTTTACGTCCGCTCCGGCGTCCACCAGAATCCTGATGGGTTCCGGGTCGTAACGCTCACCGAATATCTCATCCAAAGCATCAGGAGGCCCGAAGCGATCAATGGCCACGTAAAGTAGCGGGTTCCCATGCTCGTCTGTTGCGTTTACGTCCGCCCCGTCGGCGACGAAGGCCCGTATCTCCTCGAGAGTGCCCCAGGAGACGGCTTGCTCGAGGTTTCTAGGCGGAAGACTAGGCCCGTCGCACGCAGAAGTGACAAGGAGGGTCAGCGCACACACTGACAGCGCCCAGAGCAACGTCAGCTGCGCGGTGGTCCCCTTGTAGCCGCTCATGCTTCTCCCCCTCCGCTAGGCGGATCCTGCCTAGATGACTGTACCACCAGCGTGTAATCCCACTGTAACTTTAAGGCCTTTCGTCTGTGACCTTTTCTAACTCGACAAGGTCGGGCAATTTCTTGTCTTGCGCCCAAACGCCGGGGCCAACGCAGTCCCCGTCGGGGTGACGAGAAGAACTGATCTAGCTGGCCGGGAGCGGTGCTGGACGTCGAGGACGCGGTCGACTTGCGGCGTCTCCCTTGTGGCGGAAGCCCGTGCCCCAAGGCTATAATCTAGCCAGATCATCTAGCTAGAGGCGTCAAAATGGAATGGCCGCTACAGGATGCGAAGAACAAGTTCAGCGCGCTGGTCAACGCCGCGCTCGCCGGCGAGCCCCAGCGGGTGACCCGGCGCGGCGAACCCGCAGTCGTGGTGCTTGCGGCGGAGGAGTACGAGCGACTGTGCCGCTTGGAGAAGGTCGACGCTCCCACTCTGGGGGAGCTGCTCCTTAGCATCCCCCAGGACGATCGGGAATTCGAGCGACTGACGGTTCCTCCGCGGCCGCTGGACCTCTGATGTTCCTGCTCGACACCGACGTGTTGTCGGCGCTCCGCAGGCGCGAGCGCAACCCCGAGGCGGTCCGCTGGATGACCAGCCGGCGTACGGCGGACTTGTACCTCAGCGTCGTCACCGTGGGCGAGATAGAGCGGGGCATTACGCAGCAGCAGCGGCGCGACCCACCGTTCGCCCACGAGCTGGCCGGCTGGCTCGACCGTGTGCTGGCCTGGTACGGCGACCGGATCCTCCCCATCGACATCGCCACCGCACGGCGCTGGGGACAGTTGTCGGCGACCCTCGGGCACGACGGCGCGGACCTCCTCATCGCCGCCACTGCGCTGGAGCATGGCCTCACCGTCGTCACCCGCAACGTCCGGCACTTCGAGCCGACGGGAGTCTCCGCGCTCAACCCCTTCGCGTAGCCGGGGCCACCACGCTCCCCTACCGGAGCGGCGGGCCGTAGATCCGGCGGCGGCGTACTGTGCTGCGATCCTTCTCGCGCCGACGCGCCAGCCGAGTCCCGCGCGAGCCTCCTGCACGAGTAAGGGCGCCCCTCGCTATTGACATGAGGTATCAATACTGCGATCCTTGGGGGTCGCAATCAAGAGCTCGGGAGGAAAAGGTCGCATGGGCAAAAAGGCAAGATTACGGCGGCGGGACCAGGCCCCGAAACCGCCGGGCCTCCACCAGGTCGCGATCGTGGGCGCGGGACCGGCCGGCCTTGGATGCGCGGTTGCCCTCAAGGCGTTCGGTGTCAACGACATCGTTATCCTCGATCGCCACGAGGTCGGCGCATCGTTCCGGCGGTGGCCGCAAGAGATGCGACTCATCACGCCGTCGTTTACTTCGAATGCGTTTGGGTTGCTCGACCTCAACTCGATCGTCGCCGGCACGTCGCCGGCCTACACGCTCGATCGCGAACACCCCAGCGGAATCGCCTATGCGAAGTACCTCGACGCCGTCGTCAATCACTATCAGCTCTCCGTGCAGTCCGGCGTCGACGTCTGCTCCGTCGCAGCCGAGGACAACGGAACATTCACGCTCACGACGACCGCCCGGCCGGTGCGGGCGCGACATGTCATCTGGGCGGCCGGAGAGTTCCAGTACCCGGAGCTCCATCCGTTCGCGGGCGCGGAATGCTGCTGCCACTCCTCCGAGGTCCGCACATGGCAGGAACTCGAGGGTGATCGTTTCACGGTGATCGGCGGCTACGAGAGCGCCGCCGACGCGGCCGTCTCGCTCGTGCAGCTGGACAAGAACGTGACCGTGCTGGCGCGATATGCGACATGGAAGAGAGAGGACCCGGACCCCAGCATCTCCCTCTCCCCGTTTTCCCGCGAACGTCTGGAATGGGCCGATTCCACGGGCGCCTTGGACCTCGTCGACAGTGTCGACATCACATCGGTGCGCGAGGACGGCGACACGTGGGTCGTCCAGGCCTCGGACGGCCGCGAGTGGCCGAGCGAGACACGCCCGATTCTGGCAACCGGCTTCAAGGGATCCCTCAGCCAACTCGACGGCCTGCTTGCATACGATGAGAACGGTGCCCCCGTCGTCACGGAAGAGGCCGACGAATCCACGGTTGCGCCCGGCCTGTTCCTCTCCGGCCCCATGGTCGAGCACCGGGGCGTGAACTTCTGCTTCATCTACAAGTTCCGCCAGCGCTTCGCCATTATCGCCGATGCGATAGCACAGCGCCTCGGGAAGGACACCACGGAGGCCGTTGCGACCCACCGAGCGGCGGGGATGTACCTGGACGACCTCTCTTGCTGCGCGGAGTCCTGTGCGTGCTAGCCGACATCAAATCGATGTCGCGGCCCCTCCCGCCACGTTGCTCCTCGGACGGGCGAGCGTTGGCAAGTCCGCGCTGGTCCGTGCCCTAACGGGCCAGCCTGCGCGGAGCGTAGACTTCCGCGGCACCGCAGTACCCTGCAGCGAGCACACGACCTCCAGCCGGGTTTTCGTGGACACGCCGGGGCTGCACCGCGCCACTGATGCCGACACTGTGCGCCGCGCGTTGGCGGCGCTCAAGGACGCGGACGAGGTGCTGCTCGTCGCCTCTGCGACCCGGCTCGATGAGGACCTTGACCTTCTCCTGCCGCTCGTGCAGGGGAGGCGGGCGAGCATTGCCGTGACACGCTGGGACCTCGTCGCCGACCACGCCTCCGCCCGCGAGGCGGTCGCGCGCATGTCGCTGGCGACCGGACTGCCATTCGTGGTGCTCGATGCGCGCCGTCCCGATGCCGCGGCGCTCGAGGAATTGCAAGCCGCCGTCACGGCGCCCGGCACAGTCCGCCATGAGCGAACGCCGGTGCGAGCGGGGTGGCGGATCGAGCCGCGGCGCGGACTCCTCGACCACGCCGTCGCAGGTCCGGCGACAGCGGTCGTCCTCCTGATCCTGCCGGCTGTGCTCGCGGTGCTCGGCGCGAACCAGGTCGCCGCCTGGCTTGATCCGCTGGCCGTGGCGGCCACGACACCCCTGGCCGAGAGGATAGAGGGCTGGCCTGGACCGCTCGGGGCCGTGCTCGCCGGTGACTACGGACTGCTCACGATGGGGCCGTTGCTGTTCGTGTGGGCGGTCCCGACGGTGCTGGCCTACTCGGTTCTGATCAGCGCATACAAGGCGAGCGGCCTCGCCGACCGCATCGGGACGGTGCTCCATCCTCTGCTGCGGCCGGTCGGCCTGCACGGGCGCGACGTGACACGGGTGCTGATGGGCTTCGGCTGCAACGTCCCGGCAATCGTCTCGACACGCTCCTGCTCTGCCTGCACCCGGCCGACGACTGTCGGCGCGATCTCCTTCGGGTCCGCCTGCTCGTACCAACTCGGCGCGACGCTCGCGGTTTTTGCCGCTGCCGGCGAGAGCAGTCTCGTTGTGCCGTACCTGGTGCTGCTCGTCGCGGCGACGCTCGTCTACACCCGCCTCATCAGTCGGCCTGCCGCGCGGTCGACCCTCAACACGCTGCTCATCGAACCGCGCACCTTCCTCACCCGGCCGTCCTTCGCGGCAGTTGGGTCAGAGGCACGAGGGACGGTTGGGGCATTTTTCCGCACGGCGCTCCCGACCTTCTTCGCGATCGCCATGGTTGCCTCGCTCCTCGACTGGTCGGGCGCGCTCGATGCAGCGGGGGGCGTGCTCGCTCCGGCGATGGCCGTGTTTGCACTGCCGGTGGACGCGGCATTGCCGACCGTGCTCGCCGCTGTCCGTAAGGACGGCATACTGCTCCTGGCTGAGGCCGGCACCGTTGCCTCGTTGAGCGCGGCCCAGCTGCTGGTTGCGACATTCCTCGCCGGAACGGTGCTGCCATGCCTGGTCACCGCGATCACGATTGGGCGCGAGCTCGGGTTACGGGTCGCGGGCAGGCTTGTCGTGCAACAGTCCGCCTTCGCCGTCACGGTCGCCGCCGCCGTCGGCTGGGCCTCGGCCGCGTTCGGTGGGTGACGGCCCACCTGCGGGGATGGCTCAGCGCGAGGCTACTACAGCTCTATTCCCACCTGAGCCTTAATGCCCTGGTCGTGATAGTGATGCTTGATCGACCGCATCTCAGTAACGAGGTCTGCACAGTCAATCAACTCCTGCGGGGCATATCGACCCGTGATGATGACGTGCATCGTTTCGGGCCGTCGTTTTACGGTATCGATGACGTCGGCCACAGGCACCCACCCATAGTGCAAGGGGTATGTGAACTCGTCCAGGACGATGATCTCTTCGTTGCCGTTGAGTATCGCGTGCTTGCAGCGGTTCCACTGCTCTCTGGCCAGCGCGATTGAATTGTCTAAATCGTTCGAATTCCTCGTGCAACCATCTCCCAGGGCCTCCATTTGGATGTCCAGCTTTTCAGCGGCCCTATGTTCACCGAACCTCGCGGATGTGTGCTTAATGAACTGGAACATCCTGACCCGGAAGTCACTGCCCCAAGCGCGAAAGATCGCGCCAAGGGCAGCCGTCGTCTTTCCCTTACCCTCACCCGTATTCACGATGACGAGACCTTTTCGCGCACTGGCAGGCTCTACCAACATGCTGGATTCCCCTTCACTATCCGGTTCAGACACAAGTGCTGTTCCTTTGAATATCCATTGGACCTATGCTATTCGGTGGCCGCCGCGGTGACGTGCAGGCGGCGGCCGATGGCGCCGAGGGCCGCGTCCATCTGGTCTAGCCGTGAGCGGTGCTGCACGTCGAGGACGCGGTCGACTTGGGGCAGGTGCCACCCCAAGCGGCGGGCCAACTCGGCTTTGCCGACGCCCTGGTCTCGCATGCCCTGGTAGAGCATCACCTTGACCGAGGTTAGCGTCGGCAGGAGGGCGTAGGTATCGCCGTGGGAGGGCGGCGGGATGTCCTTGCGGTCGTGGATGCGGGCCGCGATCGCCTCTTCCAGCGCGTCGACGGCGCGCGACAGGGCCTCGTCGCGGTCCTCGCCGAAGGTGGTCAGCTCCGGGAAGTCGGGAGACGTCACCAGGATGGTGCCGTCGTCATCGTCCAGTGCTATCGGATAGGAGAGCATCAGTCCAACCCCAGGTCCTTCTTGATTTTGGCCACGAGTCCGCGTCCGAGCTCCTTGCGGCCGCCGTGCATCGGCAGCTGGCTGGTGCGGTCGCCGAGCCTGACGGTGAGGTGGCCGCTGCCGCCCTTGTGGGTGTGGAAGGTGCAGCCTTGCCCTTGCAGCCACCGCCGGAACTCGCGAGCGTTCATCCTCGTCCATAGTTACACAACACTTGTGTTGCTGTCAACATTTGTGTTGCGTGCGGGCGCGCACCCACAAAGAATCCCCGCCGCTCCCTACCGGAGCGGCGGGGCGTAGATCTGGCCGCCCTTGGGGCAGTCGGTGCAGGGGGCGTCGGACCAGAGGGCGTTGCGGCCGCCTTCGCGGGGGAGGCCGAGCCCGCCTGAGCCGAGGTGGCGGTCGTAGATCTCGCCGTAGTTGCCGACCTGCGCGATGACGGTCTGGGCGACGGTGCGGTCGAGGCCCAGGTCTTCCTGGCCCCAGGCGCCCTCGACGCCGAGGAGGCGCCGCACCTTGACGTTGTCCGAGGCGGCGCGGGCGGCGATGTTCGTGGAGTCGACGCCCAAGGCCTCGCCCTGGATGAGGATGCCCATCACCGTCTTTACGACGTCGAACCACTGGCTGTCGCCGTGGGGCACGAGCGGGGTGAGGGGCTCCTCCGAGATGACCTCGGGGAGGATCACGTGCTCATCGGGGTTGGGAAGGCTGGAGCGGAGCGCGGCCAAGGCAGAACGGTCGGTGGTGAAGACGTCGCAGGCGCCGCGGGTGTAGGCGTCGAGGGTGACGTCGGCGGACTCGAAGATGCTCGCGGTGTAGTCCAGCCGGTTCTGACTGAAGAAGTCCTGCGCGTTTAGCTCGCTGGTCGTGCCCGCCAGGGTGCAGACCGATGCGCCGCCCAGGTCGTAGGCGCTCGAGACGCCGAGGTGGGCGGGCACCATGAAGCCCTGGCCGTCGTAGAACATCGTCGGCACGAAGTCGCCCCACGCGGCGTCGCGCGAGCTGGTCCACGTCGTCACGAAGATGAGCAGGTCGACCTCGCCGCTCTGCATGACGGGGCCGCGCTCCGCGGCGTCGATGATGCGCAACTCGACGGCGTCGGCGTCGCCCAGGGTCGCCGCCGCGACGGCGCGGCAGAGGTCGATGTCGAAGCCGGTGTGGTTGCCACGCGTGTCGAGGAAGCCGAAGCCGGGGGTGTCCTCGAGGGTCGCGCAGACGACCTTGCCCCGGTCGCGCACCGAGGCGAGGCGCGAGTCGCCGTCGTGGTCGCCGGTCGAGGTGCAGGCTACGGCGGCGGTCAGCGCGAAGGCGGCAAGGATGAGGATGAGGCGCATGGGGTGGGGGCCTTTCTCGAAGCCTGGCGACTACATGATACCGCCTATCGCCATGCCGCGGCCCGGCGCCGCCGGCGCGCCCGCCCTCAGTCCCTCCCAAAGGGAGGGAGGCTTAAGGTGCTCCCCCGTTGGGGGCGGTCTGCCCCCTCTCCCGCTGGGAGAGGGTTGGGGTGAGGGCGGGGGGTGGGGAGGGGCGTCCCCTCCCCTGTAGGGGCGACTCGCGAGTCGCCCGTCCCCTCCCGCCTCTCCCCCGCTGGGGGAGACTGAGAGAGG
Source organism: Dehalococcoidia bacterium (assembly GCA_965207995.1). Taxonomy (GTDB): domain Bacteria; phylum Chloroflexota; class Dehalococcoidia; order SHYB01; family SHYB01; genus DAOUKH01. The sequence continues at coordinate 1,584,421 of OZ242299.1, forward strand.
GCCGGGGGTGGAGCGGGGTGCGCCAAACGTCAACGCAGCCTGCGGCCCAAATCTGCAAACGTCTCCCCTGTAGGGGCGACTCGTGAGTCGCCCGTCCCCTCCCGCCTCTCCCAGAGGGAGGCAGGCTTAACGTGCTCCCACGTTGCGGTAGACTCTGGGGACCGGGAGGTTGTACATGACGAGCGAGAAAGCGCGAACGGAGCGCATTCAACGGGTCTATGACGCGAAGGACTACACGGAGCTGACGAGTGAGTACGACGGCTGGGCGTCGAAGTACGACGCCGATCTGGAGAACTTGGGTTTCAGCGCGCCGAGGGCCGGGGCCGAGCTCCTGGCGAAGTACGTCGGCGACAAGGGAGCGGAGGTGCTCGACGCGGGAGCCGGCACCGGCATGGTCGGCGTGGAGCTGGCCGGCCGCGGCTTCAGCCGCATCACGGCGCTGGACATGTCGCCGGGGATGCTCGAGACGGCGAAGCAGAAGGGCGTCTACGAAGACCTCATGGTCGGCGAGCTGGGGAAGCCGCTGCCGTTCGAGACGGGCGGCTTCGCCGGCACCACGTGCGTCGGCGTGCTGACGTACGGCCACGCGCCGCCGGAGTCGCTGGACGAGCTGGTCCGCGTCACCAAGACGGGCGGCCCGGTTGTCTTCTCGATGCGAACCGACTTCTACACGGAGGGCGGTTTCGACGTTAAGCAGGCCGCGCTCGAAGCGGCCGGCACGTGGCGCCTGCTCGAGCGGGGCGCCCCCTTCCAGGCGATGCCCAACGGCGAGCCCGACATTTGGTACGAGATGTGGGCCTACGAGGTGCTGTGAGGGGGAACGGGCGGGGCTCCCTCGAAGGGGAAGACGGTGCCCTCGCGGACTTTCAGAAGGAAAAGAATAGGTAAATGCTGTTGAAATGAACAAAGCCTCTGCTATTGTTTTATAGAGTAGAATATGGAAATGACTATGAAATGAACGAGGAAACGAACGGTACATGACCACTGACCGCGTCAGCCGTTACGCTCTTCCTCAGCAATGGCTGCGCTACGACACCGTCGCCATAGCCGGGGTGTTGATAGAAGCCAAGACCGCCGCCGGCGTTCTGAGTCGGCTCCCCTACCTGTCCCGATGGATTGAACAGGTCCACGAGGAGCAACTGCGGTTGGAGGCGGTCGGCACCTCGCGCATCGAGGGTGCCCAGTTCACCCAACGCGAACAGGATGAAGCGTTCGTCCTCAATGCGTCCACGCGCACCGGGCTGACCCATTCGCAACGACAATTGCGGGCGGCCGACGCCACGTATCGTTGGCTGCGCGGCCTCCCGGCCGACCGTCCGGTTACCGCCGACTTTGTGTTGGATATCCATCGCCGCATCGTTACGGGTTGCGATGATGATCATTGCGTGCCCGGCGCGCTGCGCCGTGACGGAGCGAACGTTACCTTCGGAAGGCCGGTTTGCCGGGGAGCAGAAGGGGGTGTCGAGGTCGCCGACGCATTCCGGGCCCTGGGGCGGGCCTTTGCCGGAGAGTTTCGGAGGCACGACCGCATTGTCCAAGCGATGGCCGCGCACTACCACCTCGGTGCTATGCACCCCTTTGACGACGGGAATGGACGCACGGCGCGAGCATTGGAAGCGTTCATGCTGCGCGAGGCCGGAGTCAATGACATGGTCATGGTCAGCCTCTCCAACTACTACTACGAGCACCAGGAGGAGTACCGCGCGGCGCTGTACGACTCACGCGCCGGCGGGCATGACCTCACGCCGTTTCTGAGGTTCGCCTTGCCGGCGGTCGCGGAGCGTTGCGACGCCCTTGCCGCTGAGATCCTCACCCACAACAAACGGACGCTCTATCGCGAGTTCGCGCACTCGCTGTTCGGGCGGCTGCGCAGTCCCCGTCGCCGAGCCCTGGCGGAGCGACAACTGCAGATCATCGACATGCTGCTGGATTCCGGACCCATGGAACCGTCGGATCTGATACGCCTGGCACGGGTGCACTACGGGGGCCTCAAGTACGCTGGACGCGCCTTTGTGCGAGACATGAGCGACCTGCTTAGTCTCTCGGCCCTCGTCTGGAATGACGATCGTATCGCCGTTGACCTCGATTGGCCGCAACGATTTTCGGAGTCGGGATTGCTTGAGCAATATGAGCGTATGCCTTCAGCGGCGCCCAGCCATCCCGCGCTGGCGGAACTATCGCGGCTGCTGGGATCCCGGCCCGCCCGTCGCTAGCCGCCGGGCGGGTCGCGCCAGGGGAGGCCCTCGGTTATGCGGAGGAACTCGTCCTTGAGGGCCTCGTTGGCGACGATGATGGAGGGGCTGTCCAGCGAGATTGGCGCCCCGTCGCGGTCGGTGACCACCGCGCCGGCCTCCTGAAGCGAGCAGGATGCCCGCCGCGATGTCCCACGGCGCGAGGCAATGGTGGAAGTAGACGTCGGCGCGGCCTGAGGCGGTGTAGGCAAGCCCCAGCGCCGCCGACCCCATGATGCGGACCGCCTGCATCCCCGGCCAGAGCCGGTCGAGGAGCTGCAGCGCGAAGCCGGCCATCGCGTCGTTGTAGCCCATGTCGGTGGCCAGGGTGGCCATGCTCAGGCTCGTCTTGTCGGAGACGCGTAGGGGCCGCCCGTTGCAGAAGGCGCCGCCGCCGCGCCGCGCCTCGAACATCTCGTCGCGGGAGGGGTCGTAGGTCGCGCCGTAGACGACCTCGCCGTCGCGCGCCAGGGCGATGGTGGTGGCGAAGTAGGGGACGCCGATGGCGTAGTTCCGGGTGCCGTCCACCGGGTCGACGATCCAGGTGTACGGGGAGTCCGCGCTTCCGCTTTCGCCCGACTCCTCCGCGAGGACGCGGAAGTCCTGGTACTCGGCGCGCAGGCGCTCGAGGATCAGCGCCTCCGCCTCGAAGTCGACATCGGTGACGAGGTTGGCTCGCCCCTTCGGGCGCACGTTCTTCTCGCCGTCGAACCGGTCGAGGAGCAGCGCGCCGGCGTCGCGAAGCAGGGGAAGGGCGACCTCGCCGACCTCTTTGCCGCTGCGGGAACGTGGAATATCCGCCATGAAGGGACGCCGCGGCCTCGGACGGGGCACGCCGAACGTGAAGTCTAGCACACCCCTTAGAATGGAAGGTGAGCTTGTACAGAAGCGGAGCGGCAAGGGGAGGACGCATACCGATGCCGAAGGGACGCAAAGGCTCGCTGCTCGTGCTGCAGTCCGGCGGGCCCACGCACGTCATCAATCAGAGCCTCGCCGGCGTCTTCTACGGGGCCGAGCGCAGCCGCGCCTTCGACCGTGTCTATGGGGCCGACCACGGGCCCCGCGGCCTCATCGCCGGCAACTTCATCGACCTCTCTGCCCAAACCGAGGCCGTCTGGCGCGCCGTCGCCCGCACGCCGGGGTCGGCGCTGGGCACCGCGCGCCGCAAGATCACCGCCGAGGATATTCCTGCCGTCTTCGAGGCGCTGCAGTCGCACAACGTCGCCTGCATCATCAACATCGGCGGCAACGACTCCGCCGAGAACGCCCGCCTCTTCGGCGAAGCGGCCCGGAAGCGGGACTACCCGCTCACGGTGATCGGCGTCCCCAAGACCGTCGACAACGACCTGCCCGAAACGGACCACTGCCCCGGCTTCGGCAGCGCGGCGCGCTACCTCGCCCTCGCGACGATGAGCACCGCCCGGGACGCCGAGGCCATGGGCGTCGACCGCCCGATACTGGTGCTGGAGGCGATGGGGCGTAACGCCGCCTGGCTCGCCGTCTCGGCGGGCATGGCCAAGCGGGAGGAGCGCGACGCCCCGCACGCGATCGTCAGCCCCGAGAAGGTCGTTCACGAGGACCGCTTCCTCGCTTTGCTGGACGAGGCGATGACCAAGTTCGGCTACGCCGTCGCCGTCGTCGCGGAGAACGCCAAGGGCCCCGACGGGCCGCTGGGCGCCGGAGGCGAGCCCGACTACGTCGACGAGTTCGGTCACGCCTATTGGCCGAGCCCGGCGCACTATCTCTCCCGCTTGGCGAGCCGGCGGTTGAAGGTGCGCGCCAATTTCACCAAGCCGGGCATGCTGGCGCGGTCGATGGCGGCCACCATCTCTCGTGTCGACGCCCAGGAGGCGCGGATGGTCGGCGAGGCGGCGGTGCGCTACGCCCTACAGGGCGAGACCGGCAAGATGGTGACCCTGGTGCGCGCCCCCGAAGGCCCCTACCGGTGCACCGTCGGACTGGCCCCGCTGGAGGCCGTCGCGGGCAAGGAACGCCTGCTCCCCGAGGGCTTCTCCGAGCCGGTCACCGATCTCCCCACGCGCCTCTTCCGCGACTACGCCCGCCCCCTCATGGGCGGCCCGCTCCCCCGCTTCGGCCGCTTCCGCTAGCCGCTCGCGGCGCGGTGCGACTCCTCGATCGCGGCGGCGAGTGTTCCGGCGAATTCGTCGCAGACCTTGGGAAGCACGGGCGCCAGCAGCGCGTTCACCATGGGGCCTTGGAAGCCGCCGGGGACCAGCTCGAGGTGCACCTGCATCGTGGTCGCGCCGCCGTCCGCCGGCGCCGCGCTGAAGGCGCCCGATCCGGCGACGTTGTCGTTCGTTGCTTCAAGCGTGAACGCGACGCGTGACGGCTCGTCCCACTCGGTGATCCGGATGCGGAACGTCACCGCCTTGCTCAGTTGGCCGATCTGCCCCTTGAGCGTCCACAGCGACTCGTCATCGGAGAGCCGCTCGTGCGACTGGTAGCCGGTCACCAGCGGCGCCCAGTTGTCCATGTCGCTGGTGAAGCGCCACACCGCCTCGATGGGAGCGCGGACCTCGCGGACGGCCTCGCCCACGGCCACGGCCTAGCCTCCCGACGGCAGGTCGCGTGACGGCTGCGCCGCGGCCGCCTTCCCCGCGATATAGCCGAACGTCATCGCGGGGCCCAGCGTCGCGCCGCCGCCCGGATAGGTGGGGCCGAAGACCCCGGCGGCCACATTGCCCGCCGCGAAGAGCCCGTCGATGAGCCCGCCGCGGTGGTTCTTCACCCGCGCGTTCTCGTCGGTCCGCGGCCCGCCGTTGGTGCCCAGGGCGCCCCACAGGATGGGGAGGGCGTAGAAGGGCGGCGTCTCCAGCGGCGAGAGCGTCCGCGCCGCGTCGTAGTCGCCGCCGGTGTGGGGCCCGTAGGCCCTGGCGCCCCGCTGGAAGTCGGGGTCGACGCCTTCGGCGGCGAAGCGGTTGAAGCGGGAGACCTGCTCGTCGAGGCCGTCGGCGTCGATGCCCACCTTCTCCGCCAGCTCGCGAATGGTCGCCGCCTGGTCGAGCCAGTCGGGAGCGGGCTCGCCGGGCATCATGGTGAAGATGATGTTCGTGCTCTTGCAGGCGTCGTCGAAGATGGCCCACGACGGGTAGTTGGGGTGCTCCTGCGCCACCGGGTCGAAGGTGTAGAAGGTCTTGGGCAGGTCCATGTAGGTGGTGCACTCGTTGACGAAGCGCTTGCCGGAGCGGTTGACCAGCATCGCGCCGGGGAGCGTGGGAATGCCGCTGCCGGTGTGCGCGAGGGGGTGCCCCTCGAACTCCATCGTCGGATCGACCACCGCCGGACTCCACCAGGCCTGGCCCATGTTCCCCAGGGCGGCCCCGGCCTCCATCGCCATGACGAGGCCGTCGCCGTCGTTGTAGGGCGGGCTGAGGGGATGGGTGAGGCCTTGCCGCAGGAAGGTGCTGACCAGCTCCTTGTTCCATTCGTAGCCGCCGGTGGCGAGGATGACGCCCCTCCGGGCACCGACGTACAGGTCGCCGCCTTCGTACTCGGCGCGCACGCCGACGGCCGCGCCGTCGCCGTCGAGCACCAGCTCGCGGGCCGGGGCCTCCGTCAGCGCCTCGACGCCACGGTCGAGGAGCCCCTTGAACAGCGACGCCACGAGCGCGCCGCCCATGGTGCGGATGTCGTTCTGCGCCCGCTCCGCCAGCAACTCGAAGTTGATCTGCGACGGGTCGCTCGCGACGGAGCCCTCCTCCATCGTGATCGGCGGGTAGATGGGGCTGATGCGGAGCCGCTGGGCCCACTCGCCCAACTGCTTGGCGTCGAAGGGATGGTTCTCGATGGAGCGTCCCCGTTGCTTGCCGCCGGGGAACTGGTGGTAGTAGTCGGCGAACCAGCTCGTGGAGAACATGCGGAGCGGCGTGTGCTCTTCGAGGTAATCGATCATTTCGTGGGCGGTGTCGACGTAGACCTCGAGCAGCGCCGAGTCGGGCTCAATGCCCAGGGTGAGGCGGCGCAGGTACGTCAGGGAGTCCTCGCGGGAGTCCTCGACGCCCACCGCGGCCATGTGCTTGTTGCGGGGAATCCAGGGCATCCCGCCGGAGACGCCGGTCGTCCCGCCGATCAGCGGGGCCTTCTCCAGCAGCAGCGTCTCGGCGCCGCCGTCGTGGGCCAGGGTGGCGGCCACGAGGCCGGCCCCTCCCGACCCAAGCACCACGACGTCGACTTCACGGTCCCACTTCGTGGGAATCTTGGCAGGCATGTTCGACCTCCCGCCGCGGCCGGGCGCGGCGTCGTTGGCTTCGGGGCTTTCGAGGTTACCGGCGGAGCAGCTCCGGGTTGCGGGCTTCGATCATCCGCCGCAGGCCGTCCTTCCACGGCACCGTGGTGCGGCTCAGGTGTTGGTGCATCAGTTCGGGGTCGGGCGAGATGCTGCCGAGGGCCTGCTCGGTGTAGTCGAACTTGGGATCGAGGCCGGTCAGCTCGCCCATGTGGGCGCACCACTCCTCGATGCTCGCCTCCTCGCTGCCGCCCCAGTTCAGCGTGAGCGCGGGCACGGACGCCGCCGCCAGCAGCTCCTCGACGTGGACGTCGATGTCGTCCTCGTGGATGGGCGCGTAGTAGTTACCCAGCGAGGGATGCACCGGGACCGGCAGACCCGCCATCATCGCCAGCAGGTGGTAGTAGGGCCAGCCGCCGTTGTCGCCGAAGGGCACGTTGAGCCGGGCGATCACGGTGGGGAGTCCGAGCTGCACGCAGGCGAACCGCGCCACCACCTCGCTGGCGATCTTGGAGATGCTGTACGTCGCCATGCCGGGGCCCATGACCACGTGGCTGTCGGCGAGAAGGTCGGTCTCCTTCAGCTTGCGTCCGCCGGTGGGCTTGTAGACGGCGGTCGAGGAGCAGTGGAGGAAGGCCTTGGCCCTCCGCGTGTGGTACATGAGGCGGCCCGTTCCCTCGCCGTTGACTGCGAGGTCGTAGTCAAAGTTGTCGTCGGGGCTCTTCACCACCGCGAAGTTGAGGACGTAGGTGAAGTCGTCGTCGAGCGCGTCGAAGGAGTCGACGCCCATGTCCAGCTTGACCGCCTTGACGCCGGCCGCCTCGACGCGGGCCCGGTCGTCCGGGTTGCTGAAGCGCGCGATTCCGACGACCTCGTTCTCCTTCGCCAGGGTCTTGCAGACCGGAAACGCGACCTGGCCGGCGGGCCCGGTCACGAGAATCTTCTCACCTTGCAGCATGGCGGCCTCCTGTACGGCGCCGCGTGCATCGGGATGCTCCGGCGCCGCGCCGAAGGATAGCCTAGCCCACGCCGGAAAGATAGGACATCGCCCAGGAGACCCGCTGTAAGACGCGCTGGCCGGAGGCTGCTCCCGTAGGGGCGATTCGCGAAGCGCCCTCCCCTCCGGCCTCTCCCCCCCTGGGGGAGACTGAGAGAGGGCGCGCGCCGTCAGGCGCGCGAGCGCCCGTAGGGCGCTGCTTCCCAGGGAGAACGCGGGCCGAAATAGACTCACCCCTCTCCGCCGGAGAGGGGTGAGTGCGCTCTTCGTGAAGTTGGGCCGCTTTAGGCGTTGAGGTTGTAGAGCTCGACGCAGTTGTCGGCGATGATCATGCGCCGCTCGTCCTCGGGGACGCCCTCGAGGTGCTTCGCGATGTACTCCTGCGACTTCGGCCACGTGCTGTTGATGTGGGGATAGTCGCTGGACCACATGATCCGGTTGACGCCGATGGTGTGCCGCTCGCGGACGCCCACGTAGTCCTCGATGAACGTGCCATAGACGTGGCGGCGCCAGACCTCGCTGGGCCGCTCCTCCAGCGGGCTGTTGGTGTGGTAGCGGTGCCGCTCCCAGCTGTGGTCCATCCAGTCGACGATGAAGGCCATCCAGCCGATGCCGCTCTCAACCGAAACCAGCTTCAGCTTGGGATGGTTCTTGAGGACGCCGCTGAAGATCAGGCTCGTCATCGGCTCGGCCATCATGGCCTTGTTGACGGTGACGCTGACCAGCAGCATCCGCTCGAGGCCGCGAGTCCGGGGCTTGCCGCCCAGGTGGAAGTTGATCGGCATTTCGAGGTCTTCGAGCGCCGACCACAGCGGCTCGTAGACCGGGTCGATGTAGGACTTGTCGTCGGGGTCGGAGTTGTCCACCGCGGGGATCGAGGGGAGCAGGACGCCCCGCAGACCCAGCTGCTTGGCGCGCGTCGCCTCGGAGATGGCGAGGTTGATGTCCCAGAACGGGATCTCGGCGATGCCCACGAGGCGCCCGGGGTTGGGCGAGCAGTACTCGGCGAGCCAGTCGTTGTAGACCTGCATCATCGCGAAGCGGAGCTCGCGGTCGGTCGTCTTCATCTCCACGCCGCCGCCGTCGCCGCTGCCGTAGAGCACCTCGGCGTCGACGCCGTCGGTGTCCATGTCCTTAATCCGCGCGATGGGGTCCCAGCCGCCCATGTGCCCCTTCTGGGCGACGTCGCTCTCGGTCTTGAGCTTCGCGTAGTCGGCGCCCGCGGCGCCGGCGAGGGACATGAACTTCTGCTCGCGGCCCTCGAAGCGCAGGACTTCCTTGCCGTTCTTCTTCTCGACCTTCGGGGCGCGCTCCTTCAACCCGGCCGGCACGCGGTCGGCGTAGATGGTCGGCGGTGGGTTGACGTGCGAGTCCGCCGAAACGCACTTGTAGTTGATCTTGGTCTGCGTGGTCATCGATCCCTCCGTCGTATGCACTCAGGCCCGGCCTATGCCTAGCCTCTTGTGGCCTAGCCTAGAAGGGTAGTCTAACGCCATCAATCAGAAGCGTCCACCGCGCCGGACGCTATACTCGGACGGCGCCGCAGCGCAGGAGGACAATCCATGGCCGAGAAGAGCCGTCCCAAGGAGATGCGGGGCCGGATCACGCCCGACGGCATGGCGCGGATGCGGGCGCGCATCGGCATCCTCGCTCCCCGGCCCAAGCCCTTCAACACCGTCGCCTCCGAAGACTCGATCCGGCACTACTGCTACGGCTACGGCGAGGACAACCCCCTCCACACCGACCCCGGGTATGGCGCGAAGACGCGGTGGGGTTCGATAATCGCCCCGCCGGCCTACATGTCGACCTGCGGCAACGTCAACGCCAAACCCATCCCACCCGACGTCCGCGAGAAGGGCCGGGGCGCGCTCAGCGGTGTCCCCAACTACCTCTCGGGCAACTCGTGGGAGTTCTACCGCCCCATCCAGCCCGGCGACGTCATCACCCGCCGCTTCTACATCTCGAAGGTCGAGGAGAAGGAGACCAGCTTCGGTGGGAAGTCCGCCGTGGTGCACCATAAGAACGAGTACGTCAACCAGCGCGGCGAGCTTACCGGTGTGCTGATGAACTACTTCTTCCACGTCGAGCGCGAGGCGTCGGAGAAGAAGGGCAAGAACCTCACCATCGACGACCCCGCCTACGACGAGGAGTACTTGGCGAAGATCGATGACGCCTACGCCAACGAGTACGTGCGCGGCGCCGAGCCCCGCTATTGGGAGGACGTCGTCGAGGGCGAGCGCCTCCCCACGATCGTGCGCGGCCCGCTCTGCGTCACCGACATCATCTGCTGGCACATCGCCAACGGCTTCGGCCAGTTCGGCGTCGGCCCCCTCCGCGCCGCCTACCGGAACCGCATGAAGGCCCCCAACTTCTACACCCTCAACGAGTACGGCGCCTGGGACGCCGCCCAGCGGGTGCACTGGGACGCCATCCGCGCCAAACGCGTCGGCAATCCCCGCCCCTACGACTACGGCCGCATGCGCACCCAGTGGATGATGCAGCTCGCCGGAAACTGGGCCGGCGACGACGGCTGGCTCTTCCGCCACTCCGACCAGATCCGCAAGTTCAACTACATCGGCGACACGTCATGGGTCCACGGCAAGGTCGTCGGCAAGCGCGCCGAGGGCGCCCACCGCATCGTCGACCTCGAAGTCTGGATTGAGAACCAGCGCGGCGAGGTCACTGCCCCCGGCCAGGCGTCCGTGCTCCTCCCCTCCCGCGAGGCCGGCCCCGTCACCGTCCCCGGCGACACCGGCGACTACCAGCCCGCCCCCATGGCCACGGACTACTCGGTGGTCGTGGCGTAAGGGTAGGCGGGGCTCCTGTCTGCCATATACGACAATGATTGCCATGTTTTTGCTTTTATGCCATACTTGCCTTATGCTGCCATATTGAGAGAGGCTGGCATGACCACCACGCGCAAGAAATCCACCCGCCGGAAAACCGTTCCGGACCGCATGACGACTCGCATTCGCTTGGGCGAGGGTGGCCGGATCGTCATCCCCGCCGCGCACCGCAAGGCGCTCGGTGTCGAGCCGGGGGACGAGATGACCATCTCCTTTGTCGATGGGGGCTTGCGCATCACAACCTGGAAGCAGGCCCTCGCTTGGCTCCAAGAGGAATTCCGCCGGGCCGGTCGGCCCGGTGTGAGTCTGTCTGAGGAGCTGATCGCCGACCGGCGACGGGAGGCCGCTCGCGAGGCGGCGCGTGACTAGAGCCGTCTTCGACGCTTCGGCAGTCTTAGCGCTGCTCAAGGCGGAACCTGGGGTTGCGCGGGTTCTAGAGTTTCTCCCATCGCCGGCAATAAGCGCGGTCAATCTGTGCGAGGTCATCACAAAGACGGCGGATGATGGAGTCCTTTCCGCCGCGACGGAAGCGAAGCTCGAGGAACTAGCCCTACAGGTGGTTCCATTCAACGAAAAGGCAGCCTATGCCGCCGGCGTGTTGCACAGCGAAACGCGGCCTCTGGGCCTATCGCTCGCCGACTGCGCCTGCCTGGCGCTCGCGCGGTGGATGGACGCGCCGGCCGTGACCACCGATCGGCTCTGGAGCGAGGTCCCCGATGTCGAGGTCGTCGTTATCCGCTAACGGCCCCTAGAACACCCGCCGCCCCGCCGCCGGGTCCGGGGGCGTTAGCCCCAGCGAGATGAGGTCGGCGTCGAGGTTCTCGCGGTAGGCCTGGCGAAGCTCTTCGTTGGTGCGACGCTTCAGCCCCCACTTGCGGTAGCGCTCATTGCGCGGGCTCTCCGCCCGCCCGAACATGTCCAGGGTGAGCGGGTACCAGAACCGATCGATCTTCCTCTGGACCTTCGCCTTCGTCGCCGCGTCCTTCAGCAGCGGCCGCAGGTGGATGACGCCCATGCGCGCGTGCCGGTGCTCCTCCGCCGACTGCATCGCGGCGATGCGCGCGAACGGCGTGTAGCTCGACTCGATCCACTCGCTGATCTGGAAGGCGCCGAAGCGGTCGAAGAAGATGTTGGTGATGGCGAAGTCGAGCCAGGGGTCGGTCCTCTTGGACCGCGGGAACTCGAGCCGGCCGTGCTCCTCGATCTTGCGGGGCAGGTCGCCGTCGATCTGCGCGTAGACCTGATAGAACTGGTGGCCGTGCTTGATCTCCTCGTGGCAGAACTTGGCGATGCGCAGCATTGACCGCGAGTCCGGCGCATGCTCCGACGCCATCGCCATGACGTCCGCGATGTGTCCCTCGAAGCGCCCGCCGACGCCGATCAGCTCCTCGCTGTTGTGATAGCAAAGCTCGAGCAGCGTCTCGCGGTACTCGCCGGGCAGCTCCGACCCCGCGTTATACGTCCTGGGAGCGACTTCTGTCACCATCATCCCTCCTGGCGCGGTGACTCATGCGCGCACGGCCACCTACTCTACCGGACGACACCCGCGCGGGTCTATCGCCGGCCAATGCCCCGCTGTCTCCGGCGCGAAGCGGTAGACGATGTCGTCTATTCCGCCTCTTCCCCCCGTTCGGGGTTGACCCGGCCCAGGAAGACATCGGTCAGGATGTTGGTCTCGCGGACGGATTCCGGCGTGCCGTCGTGCGCGACCATGCCCTTGTCCAGCACGTAGGCACGGTCGGCGATCCCGAGCACGCCCTTGATGTTGTGCTCCACGATGAAAGTGGTCATCTTCAGCCGCTCGTTGATCTCCGCGACCTTCTGGAAGACCTCTTTGACAATGATCGGCGCGAGCCCGAGCGTCGGCTCGTCGAGGAGCAGGACCTCCGGCGCGGCCATGAGTCCACGGCCCAGCGCCAGCATCTGCTGCTGTCCGCCGGACATCTGGCTCGCCACGTCGCGGCGCTTCTCGTGGAGAACGGGAAACAGCTCCATCACCGAGTCCAAGCGGCGGGCCTGCTCGGCGCGGTCGTTCAGGTACAGGCAGCCCATCTCCAGGTTCTCTTCGATGCTGAGATGGGTGAAGACCCGCCTTCCCTGCGGCACGAAAGCGACGCCCTTCTTCACGATCTCGTGCGTCGGCTCGTCCAACGGCTGCCCCCGCAGGTAGACCGTCCCCGCGACGACCGGCGCCAGCCCCATGATGGCCTTGAGCACGGTCGACTTCCCAGCCCCGTTGGGCCCCATCACCGCCACCAGCTCGCCCGTGCGGACTCCGAGCGATACCCCCTCCAGGGCACGCACCGCCCCGTACCGCACGGAGATGTCGACCAGCTCCAGCAGCATCTCGTCGCCGGCCGCCCCGTCTCCGTCGACAGCGTCGGGGCGCTGCGTTGTTTCGTCCGTCGCGTTCATATCCCTGCTATCCGTTGCTACATCCCAAGGTAGGCCTCGATGACCTCGGCGCGGCTCAAGACCTCATGCACGTCTCCCGCCGTCAGCAGCTTGCCGCTGTCAAGCACGATGATGCGGTCGGGAAGCTCCCGCACGATGTCCATGTTGTGCGAGATGAAAATCAGCGTGCGCCCCTCGTCCCGCAGCCGTCTCACGATGCCCTTGACCCGCTCGATCATCTGGGGAAAGAGGCCGGCGAAGGGCTCGTCGAAGAGATAGATCTTGACGTCCAAGGCCAGGGCGCGGCCGATCTCCAGCAGCTTGCGCTGCCCGTAGGAGAGGTCCATGGCGAGCGAGTCCCGCTTCTCCCACATCCCCACGTCTTCCAGAATCCGCTGCGCCTTCTCCCGGTGGCTGGCCTTCGTCCGTTCGATCATGGCCGGGAAGAGCTTGCGGTTGGTGAGGACGACCATGATGTTGTCCCACACCGAGATCTGGTCGAAGAGCCGCACCTCCTGAAACGTCCGGGCGAGGCCGTGGGAGGGCGTTTCGTGGGCCTTGACCACCCTGAAACCGAGACCGCCGATGATCACCATGCCGCCGTCCAGGGGCAGCACGCCGCTCAGCAGGTTCACCAGCGTCGACTTGCCCGAGCCGTTGGGGCCCACGATGCTGGTGATCCCCGTCTTGGGGATGACGATGCTGAGCTCGTCCACCGCCTTGATGGCGCCGAAGTGCTTGGAGATGTCGATGGTCTCCAGCGCGTAGTCGTCGGCGTCGGGACGGTCGGCGGTCACAGCTTGTACCTCCCCGTCAGGCCCTGAGGCCGGAACAGCATAAGCACCACGAGCAGGATGCCCAAGACCACCTGCCGCGCTTGGCCGATGTGCTCGTTCGGCAGGAATGGGAGGAAGCGCATCCCCTCTTCCAACAAGACAAAGGCCATGGCCCCGAGCAGGGAGCCCCAGATGGTCGCCAGCCCTCCCAGGATCACGATCGACACCAGGAGCACCGACTCCAGCAGGACGAACGAGTTCGGGTCGACGAAGGTCGTCCAGCTCCCGAACAGGCCCCCCGCGAGCCCCGCCATCATCGCCGAGATCACCCAGATGGCGAGCTTGTACCGGGTGACCTGGTAGCCGAAGACCTCGGCGGCCTGCTCGTCCTCCCGGATCGCGGTCAGCACCCTCCCGAAGGATGAGGTCACCAGCCACCAGGCGATCAGCACCACCAACACGAGGGCCACGAAGCAGAACAGCAGGAACTCCAGTTCGCCGTCGAAGACCCACCCGCCGATCTGCGGCCTCGAGATGTCGTGGATGCCGAAGGCGCCCCTGGTCAGGCCGCGCCAGTTCAGGAAGACGTTGAAGGAAATGATGGCGAAGCCGAAGGAGACGAGCACGTAGATGTCGTCCCGGAACCGGTTGAAGACGACGCCGACCACAATCGCGACAAGGCCCGCCAGGAGCACGCACACCGGCAGCGCGGCGAAGAACGGCCAGCCGAAGGTGGGGATGGCCCCCGTCCTGAGCGTGTCGTACGAGGCCTGCGACGTGAGGATGGCCATCGCGTAGGCGCCGATGCCGAAGAAGCCGATGTGGCCTACCGAGAGGAGTCCGGTGAATCCCACGACCAGGTTCAGGCTGACGGCCAAGATCGCCCAGATGGCGAAGACCGTCCCCACGGTGATCGCGAAGCCGTGACCCTGCCAGACGGCGAACGCCACCGCCCAGGAGATGACGAGCAGGTTCGCCCACAGCTCCACCTTCCCCCGGCTGAGCCGGAGGAGCTCCCGGGGGTCGCGCGCAGTCACCCGCGATAGCATCACGACACGCCTACTTCCTCGGCAACAGGCCCAAGGGCCAGAACGACAGGAATAGGATCAGGATGACGAAGGCGATGACGTCCTTCCACTCGCCGGCGAGGTCCCAGATGCCGAACTGCTCGACCATGCCCAGCACGAAGCCGCCGACGATGGCCCCGTACAGGTTGCCGATGCCGCCGACCACCGAGGCGATCCACCCCTTCAGCAAAAGCAGAAGCCCCATCCTGGGCTGAATGGCCGTGTCGTGGCCGCTCAGCAGCCCGGCCAGCGCGGCGAAGGCCGCTCCGATGAAGAACACGATGGCGATGACGACCGTCGTGTTAATGCCGACGACCTTGGAGACCTCTTCGTCGTCGCCTATGGCCCGCACCGTCCTGCCGAAGGCGGTCTTCTTGAGCAGGAGCAGAAGGGCGACGAAGCCGGCGAGCGCCACGCCGATGATGAAGATGTTGAATCCCTTGATGTTGGCGCCGCCGATGGTCCACGGCTCGCTTCCGAACGGATCGGGCAGCGGTCGCGGCGCGCTTTGGAAGATGATCACGATGAAGGCGCTGATCGCGAGCAGAATGCCGAGCGTCGCGACGAGCATCACCAGCGGCGACCTCGCCCGCTGGCGCATCGAGACGTACAGACCCCGGTAGAGAGCCAGCCCGACGGACCCCGCTAGGAGGCAGGACACCGCCCAGCTCAGGTAGAGCTTGGCCCCCGGAGCGCCGGCGACGAGGAGGCCGCAGTAGGCTCCGACAACCGCTCCCGCGGCGGCGGTGAGGGCTAGGACGGGGCGGGTGGGCGCGCTTCCGATAACCGCCTCGGCGCCTCGGCGGAGCGCCCACGCCGCCGTCAGCGCCGTCAGTACGCCGATGACGGGGCTGAAGGTGACGTGCAGGTCTGCCGGATAGCTGAGCACCAAGCCGGCATAGACGCCGGCGCCCACGGATAAGAGAACCCAGCCGCCGCGCAGAGCGGCCGGCGGGAAACGTTGCCGGAGCCGGCTGTGGAAACCCTCGTGCAGGGCCCACGCGACGACGCCCGCGACCACCGCGGCGAAGACGCCGTTGACGTACGGCGTGTTCACCTCGTAGATCCCGCCCAAGGACTCCTGCGACCGCAGGTAGAAGACACCGTATGCGCCGAGGGCGGCGGCGGCCCCGTAGTAGAGATCGAAGAACCAGACCGTGCTGTAGACGAGCGTGAACCCCATCGCTAGCAGCGCGTAGATCGCCCCGACGGCCAGCCCGTTGAATGTGAACTGGAGCGCCTGGTTCGGCGACTGGCCGATCTTCCACGCCACGTAGCCCACGACCGCGGTCGTCAGCACCACCGCGAGGAGCCTGCGATGGTCGGCCAGACTGCTCAGCAACGGCGTTCCCCGGCCTTTCCCTCACCCCCTCCCAGAGGGAGGGGTGGTTTCGCTGCTCCCCCGTAGGGGATGCTTCCGGCCTCTCCCCCAGAGGGGGAGACTGAGAGAGGGCGCGCGCCGTCAGGCGCGCAAGCGCCCGGAGGGCGCTTCCCCCCTGCGGCCCTCCCTACTCGCTGGGCGCCGGGCCTAGGACTTTGTAGCCGGAGTTCTCCTCCGTCCGCTCCGCCACCGGAAGGACCTCGACCACGAGGTTGGACAGCCCCACGACTTCGCCCCGGTCGTCGAAGCTGTAGTTGTCGCCGATGGCGCCGCTCCAGGTGATGCCGTAGAGGCAATCGCGGAAGCCGTCGGCGTCCTGATCGTCATCGGTCTTCCCAAGACACTCGGCGGTGATGTAGACGTCGTCGTACACCGAGCCGATGTACCACGGCAGCGTCACGTACTGATACCGCTCCCGGAAGTTCCGCAGGACCTCTTGGGCCGTGGTGTTGTTCGGGTCGAGGTCGGTAGTGATCGCCTTCAGCCCCGTCGCCGCCTCGCCGGCCACCTCCAAGGCGGTGGCGCCGACCGGCACGACCTCGCTATAGATGGGGCCGTCGTAGCCCAGTTCCCGGAGCTGCTTCACGATGGTCCCGCCGGACGCCTCCCCCTGGGCGGCGAGGTGCACGCCGTCGGGGTTGGCGCTGAGCAGCTTCGTCAGCTGCGTCCGGAAATCGATGACGTCCGAGGCGTAGCGCTCCTCGGCAACCAGGGCGCCGCCGCGCTTCTCGAACTGCGCCACCGTGGCGCCCCGTACGCCCTCGGCGTAGTCGGTCGCCTCCGTGATCGTCGCCAGGTTGCGGACGCCGTCGGCCCACATGAGGTTGCCGGTGTCGATGCCGAGCTGCGCGTCGTTCAGCGACGTCCGGAAGATGTAGTCGCCGGCGTCGGCGATGTCAGGGTTGGTCGCCAGACCGGAGAACATGACCACCCCGTCGGCCTCCGCCAGGGGCGCCGCGCCGAGCATGGCGCCGCTGCACGACGTGCCAAGGATGATCTTGACTTCGTCGACGTCGGTCAGCTTCCGGTAGGCGGTGATCGCGTCCTGCGCGCTGCACTTGGAGTCTTCGATGATCAACTCGATCATGCGCCCGTTGACGCCGCCGGCCGCGTTGATCTCGTCCACCGCCATCTGCTTAGCCTGCACGGCCACGTTGCCGTACGTTTCGCCCGGGCCGGTGACCGACTCCATCACGCCGATCTTGAACGCTTCGTCATCTCCCCCGCAGGCGGAGACCGCGAGCGCGAGGGCTCCCAGCAAGCCGAGAAAGACGATCCACATCTTGCGCGATACCCGCATGGCAACCCCCTTGAATACGGTGGGTGAGAGCCGCGTAGATTCTGTGAGATTTTGTACCACTAGCGGCACCGTGTTGCAACCGCGCCCCAGCGGAAAGTAGGTAGCGAGGGGAAGCCCACGGCCGCGAGCTAGCTCCCGGCCGGCGGGAAGGGGTCGTTCTCACTCAGGAGCTGCTGCGTCTCCCGGATGGAGTTTCCCTGAAAGCTCTTGTCGCCCCAGAGGCTCTTCACGTACGTCAGCACGTTGACGATCTCTTGGTGGCTCAGCTGGTCACCGAAGGCCGGCATGCCGCTCTTATAGCCCGGTATACCCCCGCCCCGGCTGACGATACGGTACAGGAGGCCGTCGGCGTGGTGCCAGGTATGGCCGTCGCCGTTGAGCGGAGGCGGCGGGAGGAGACCGTCGTCATTGGGGATGCGCCAGGTGGGGTGCCCCTCGCCGTTGGCCCCATGACACGCCGCGCACGTCGCCGCGAAGACCTGCTGCCCCGTCCGCTCGACGGAGACCGGGGTAGCGGCGCCGCTCGTGGGCGCACCCCTCGTCGGCCCGCCGCCGTCGCCGCCCGGCGATGAGCACGCCCCGACGATGACGGCGACAGCCAGCAACAGCCCAACGCCCACCCGTGAAACACCGACGCGCCGCATCGCCACCGCGCCTCCTTGCCGCCTCGCGCCATCCAGTCTACCGCCAACCATCACGAAAGGGCGGCCGGGAGGGGAGGTCTTGCCTCTCCTACCCCTGTAGGGGCACCTCTTGTGGGTGCCCACCCCCTCACCCGCCGCCACGGGTGATCGACGCCCGCCGCCCTCTCCCTCCCCTGTACGGGCGCGACGCGACGCGCCCGTCCCCCCCAACCTCTCCCCGCTGGAGCAGCACGTTAAAGCCTCTCCCCCTCTGGGGGAGATTGAGAGAGGGCGCGCGCCGCTAGGCGCGCGAGCGCCCGCAGGGCGCTGCTCCCCACTCGCCCCGCGAGAACCGCCACCGGCCCATCGGACCGGCCACGTTATGTTACAATCGCCCCCACTCCCGACAGGCCCCCGCGAACGTGCCGACGCCGTTCACTCACCTCCACCTGCATAGCGAGTACAGCCTGCTCGACGGCCTATGCCGCGTCGACCAGCTCATCGAACGGGCCCACGAGCTCAAGATGGACTCGATCGGGGTCACCGATCATGGCGTCCTCCACGCCATCGTCGACTTCTACCGCCAGTCCCGAACCGCCGGCATCAAGCCGATCATCGGCATGGAGGCCTACCTTGCCGCCGGCAGCCGGCGCGACCG
The DNA here is from genome assembly GCA_965207995.1 of Dehalococcoidia bacterium. Taxonomy (GTDB): domain Bacteria; phylum Chloroflexota; class Dehalococcoidia; order SHYB01; family SHYB01; genus DAOUKH01. The sequence goes on from OZ242299.1 coordinate 1,602,940, forward strand.
GCTGTCCGACGCCAAGAAGCCCTACCACCTCACGCTTCTGGCCAAGGACCAGACCGGCTACCGCAACCTCCTCAATCTCGCCACCAAGGCCCAGCTCGAGGGGTTCTACTACAAGCCGCGCATCGACCGCGAGCTCCTCGAGCAGCACGGCCAGGGGGTGATCGCCTTCTCCGGCTGCCTCAACGGCGAGATCCCCCGCTACCTCCAGGATGGCCGCGACGACGACGCCCGCGCCGCCGCCGTGTGGTTTAAGGAACGCATGGCGGGCTTCTACTTCGAGCTCCAGCGCCACGGCAACCTGCCCGAGCTCGACCAGGTCAACGCCAAGCTCATCGAGCTGGGCCGCACCCTCGACATCCCCATCGTCGCCACCAACGACGTCCACTACGTCCACCCCCACGAGCACGACACCCAAGACGTCCTCCTCGCCATCCAAACCAACACCACCGTCGATCAGGAAGACCGCCTGAAGATGTCCGACGCCTCCTTCTTCCTGAAGGACGGCGACGAGATGGCCGAGCTCTTCCGCGACCTGCCCGAGGCCATCGAGACCACCCGCCGCATCGCCGACGCCTGCGACGTCTCCATCGACTTCTCCACCGCCCACCTCCCCCGCTACCCGGTCCCCGGCGGGGGCGACGCCTTCGAGTACCTCTCCACCCTCTGCCGCAAAGGCCTCACCCGCCGCTACGCCAACGTCACCGACGAGCTCGAACGCCGCCTCGCCTACGAGCTGCAGGTCATCCGCGACACCAACTTCCCCGACTATTTCCTCGTCGTCTGGGACATCATCCGCTTCGCCAGCGAGCAGGGCATCCTCTACGGCGTCCGCGGCAGCGCCGCCGCCAGCCTCGTCCTCTACACCCTCGGCGTCACCAACGTCGACCCCATGCGCTACCGCCTCGTCTTCGAGCGCTTCCTCAACATCGAGCGCAAGGAAATGCCCGACATCGACATGGACTTCCAGGACGACCGCCGCGACGAGGTCATCGACTACGTCGTCAACCGCTATGGCTCCGACCGCGTCGCCCAGATCATCACCTTCGGCACGCTCGGCGCCAAAGCGGCCCTCCGCGATACCGGCCGCGTCCTCGGCATGTCCTACGGCGAGGTCGACGGCGTGGCCCGCCTCATTCCCCCGGGCTACCGCAAGGGCGACCGCGGCGAAATCATGAGCTGGACCATCGACCTCGCCCTCGAACACGTCGACGACTTCCGCCGGCGCTACGAGGAGGACGAGCGCGTCAAGAACCTCGTCGACACCAGCCGCAACCTGGAAGGCGTCAGCCGCAGCTACGGCACCCATGCCGCCGGCGTCGTTATCGCCGACGAGCCCCTGATCGACTACGTCCCGCTCGCCCGCCCCAAGGACACCAACGAGAGCGGCATCGCCGTCACCCAGTTCGCCATGGACGACATCGCCAGCCTGGGCCTCCTCAAAATGGACTTCCTCGGGCTCGTCAACCTCCAGATCATCCAGCGGGCCATGACGTTCATCAAGGAGACGCGCGGCGAGGAGATCGACCTCCACAACCTCTCTCTCGAAGACCAGACCACCTTCGACCTCCTGGCCTCCGGTGAGACCACCGGCGTCTTCCAGCTTGAAAGCACCGGGATGCGCCGCTATATCAAGGAGCTCAAGCCCTCCTCACTCGGCGACCTCTCCGCGATGATCGCCCTCTACCGCCCCGGCCCCATTGAGCAGATCCCCAACTTCATCGAATCCAAACGGGGCAAGCGCGCCGTCCGCTACCCCCACCCCATCCTCCAAGACGTCCTCGAAGAGACCTACGGCATCATCGTCTACCAGGACCAAGTGCTGCTCATCCTCCAGCAGTTCGCCGGCTACACCCTCGGCCAGGCCGACATCGTCCGTAAGGCGATGGGCAAGAAGATCGCCGCCCTCATGCAGGAGGAGCGCGACGGCTTCATCGCCGGCGCCCGCGCCCAAGGCTACGACGACGCCCTCGCCAACCAGGTCTGGGAGCTCATCGAGCCCTTCGCCGGTTACGCCTTCAACAAGGCCCACAGCGTCAGCTACGCCCTCATCGCCTATTGGACCGCCTACTTCAAGGCCAACTACCCCGTCGAGTACATGGCGGCGCTGCTCACCTGCTTCAAGGACTCCACCGAAAAGGTCACCGCGACCATCGCCGAGTGCCGCCGCCTCGAAATCGACGTCCTCCCGCCCGATATCGGCCAGCCCACCACCGGCTTCTCCATCCAGCGCGACGAGGCGGGCCGCCCCGCGGTCCGCTACGGCCTCGCCGCCGTCAAGAACGTCGGAGAGTCGGCCGTGGCCCCGCTGGTCGAGGAGCAACGCGAGCACGGCCCCTTCGAAGACATCGCCGACCTCTGCCGCCGCGCGCCGGCCCGCAGCCTCAACCGCCGCACATTCGAGTCGCTCATCAAGGTCGGCGCCCTCGACCGCTTCGGCGGGCGCGGCGCCCTCCTCGACAACCTGGACCGCATCATCTCCATCGCCAACGAGCAGGCCCGCATCCGCGACGAGGGCCAGTCCACCATGTTCGACCTCTTCGGCGACGAGGTCGCGATCCCGATCCCAACCATCGAGCTCGAAGGCGAAGAAATCGGCAAGCGGCAATGCGCCGAATGGGAGCGTGAAGGGCTCGGCGTCGCCCTCAGCGAGGACCCGCTGCTCGACGTCTACCGCGACCTGGGCTCGTCCGTCGTCACCCCCTCCCGCCAGGTCGACGCCGACATGGAGGGCGAAACGATCACCATCGCCGGCCGCGTCTCGTCGGTGCGCATGATGACCACGCGGCGGGACAACCGCCCCTTCGTCATCGCCCTCATCGAAGACTTCCAGGGCAGCCTCGAGGTCGCCGTCTGGCCCAACGTCTACGAGAAGACGGCGCACCTGTGGGAGATGGACGAGATGGTCGTTGCCTCCGGCAAGGTCCGGGTGCGCGAGGACCGCCCGTCGATGTCCTGCGACACCGCAGAGGGCTTCGAGGCCGCCCGCGCCCGGTACGCCGGCCGCCCGAGGGAAGAGGAGCCTCCTGCCGCTGCCACCGATCCGGCCCCTAGCCCCGACGAAGCCCCGGCGGACGCAGCGCCGTTCGACATCGTGCGCGAGGCCGAGGACGTAGCCCGCCGGGCCGACGAGGCGCCCGCCGGTCCCGAGCCGGTCCCGCCCGTCGCCCAGTCCCCGGAGCCGTCGCCCGTCGTCCTCGACGGCGAGGCCGTGCCGGCGCCCCCTCCGGAGGATGTGGCCCCGCCGCCTACCGCCGTCGAGCCGTCGGCGCCGGAGGCCGAGGTACCTATGCCAGACGAGCCCCCGCCGGAAGTCCCACCCCCGCCCCCATCGCCGCCCATCGTTCGCACGCTCTACCTCAGCCTTGAGGAGAGCGGAGATGAACGTGCCGATCTCGATCGGTTCAGCGCCCTCCTCGAAATGCTCAAGTCGCACGGCGGTGAGAGCCCGGTGCGCCTCAATGTGACCAGCAAAGGCCGGCGCAACGAGATGGAATTGCCGCTGACCGTCGCCTGCGACGACTTGCTCATGGAACGCCTCAACGCCCTCGTCGGCGAGCGCGCCGTCAAGCTGGTCTAAGGCCGCCATGCGCTGGGTCGAGGTCGGCGACGAAGAGCCGGGCCGCGAGGTCTTCTGCGTCGCGACGGCGCTCCGCCTCAGGTACTACCGCGACATCTTCCCGTTCATCAAACTGAACTACCGCATCGCGGAGCGGCTCAATGAAACGCCCGGCCTCATCAGGTACGCGCTGGCCGCGCGCTTCTTCACGCGCCGGTTCCGCACCCTGACGGTCTGGCGCGACCGCGAGGCGATGCTCCCCTTCCTCGCAACCGAGGAGCACTTGGAGGCCGTCGGCCGCTTCGACGACTGGGTGGAACGGGGCGCCTTCACCGAGTGGTCGAGCGTCGACGCCCGGCCCGATTGGAACGAGGCGGCCCGGCGGCTCGAAGAGCCTGCTGCCGTCCGGCACGGCGAAGGAGGCGGCTAGTTGGACTGGGTCACCGTCACCACGGCGCCGAACGAGACCATGGGCGAGGTCATCGCTCAGCTCCTGCGGAACAACGGCATTCCGGCGCACGTCCGCACCGCGACGCTGGCGTCCTATGCCGGCTCGGGCATGACGCCCGTGCGGGTGATGGTGCCCGACAACCGTGAGGCGGAGGGCCGCGCTCTGCTCGCCGACCTCACCGGCCCCCTGGACCCCGACGAGCCCCTCGACTAGACCAGCCGGCGGGTGAAGGGAGGGTCCAGCGCGCCTTCCATCTCCAGCATGCGGCGCTTCATGGAGAGGCCGCCGCCGTAGCCGCCCAGGCCGCCGTCGGCGGCCACCACGCGGTGGCAGGGGATGATCACGCAGACGGGGTTGGACGCCATCGTGGCGCCCACGGCGCGCGCCGCTCCGGGGCGGCCCACCTCGGCGGCAACCTCCCCATAGCTGAGCGTTTCGCCCCGGGGGATGCCCCGCACCCGCTCCAGCACCTGCGTCTGGAATTCGGTGTAGCCGGCGAGGTCCACGGTGAAGGACGCCGGGTCAGCGGGACGTCCGGCGAAGTAGGACTTGAGGAAGGCCTTCAGCATGCCGACGGCCGCAGCGTCGTCCTCGCCGCCGGCGCCGAATACGTCCGGGCCCAGCGAGTCGTACGCGTCTTGGCGGCTGTTCAAGGGGAGGGTGAGCCGTGCAAGGCCCCGCTCGGAATAGATGTAACCCATCCATCCTTGGCCGGCCTCGATGACGCCAAAACTCATGCGCACGCTCCGTTTCGCGAATATGCGGTGGTGTAGTGTAGCCGGGACGGGCCGCGGGTCAATGCCCCTGCCGAGCCACCGGGCGAGGTTAGGTCTGGACGCGGTCCCTCGGACGCGCGCCCGGCACCGGTACGCGGTCGAGTATCTCGGTAAGGATGGTCGACCCCGTGATGTCCTTCATCCGCGACGCCGGATTGACGATCAGCCGGTGGGCCAGCACCGCCTCGGCTAGGTCCTTCACGTCGTCGGGGATGGTGTAGTCCCGGCCCTCCAACAGCGCCTTCGCCTGTGCCGCGCGGAAGAGCCCCAGAGAGCCGCGCGGCGAGGCGCCCAGGTAGATCGCCTCGTGGCGGCGGGTGGCGTCGCTCAGGTTCACCACGTATTCCTTGATCAACCCGTCGACGTACACCTCGCGCGCCGCCGCCTGCAGTACGGCCACTTCCTCCACCGACACCACCTGCTCCACCGAATCGACGGGGTGCTCCGTCTGTTGCATCTCGATGATCGCCACCTCCTCCGTCCTGCTCGGATAGCCGAGCGTGATGCGGAGCAGGAAGCGGTCGAGCTGCGCCTCGGGGAGCGGGAAGGTGCCCTCGTACTCGATGGGGTTCTGCGTCGCCAGTACCAGGAAGGGCTCGGGCATCATGTGGGTGACCCCGTCCGCGGTCACTTGGCGCTCCTCCATTGCTTCGAGGAGGGCGGACTGCGTCTTGGGCGTGGCGCGGTTGATCTCGTCGGCGAGGACGACCTGCGCCACGATCGGCCCCTCGCGGAACTCGAACGCCCCATCGGCCTGGTTGTAGACCGAAACGCCGGTGATGTCGGCGGGGAGCAGGTCGGGCGTGAATTGAATACGCTTGAACGTGCAGCCGAGGGAGCGGGCCAAGGTCTTGGCGAGGGTGGTCTTGCCCACGCCGGGGATGTCCTCGATGAGCGCGTGCCCACGGCAGATGAGGGCGATCAGCGACAGCTGGACCTCACGCCGCTTGCCGACGATCACACGCTCGACGTTGCCGATGACCCGGTCGGCGACTGCTTTCCCGTCGCTCAAATCCGCCTGCCTTTCCGGCCCCTACACCGGAGAACCGCCGCATTATAGCAACGCGGCGCGCCGCCTCAACGGCCTCCCCTCGGGAAGCGGTTAGGGGATCTGGAGCACCAGCTTGCCGAAGACGTTGCGGTCTTCCATCGCCTCGTGGGCCTTGCGGGCCTCTTCGAGGGCGAAGACCTGGTCGACGACGCCGTGCAGTTTGCCCTGGTCCAGCAAGCGCACCACCTGCCGCATGTCGTCGTTGGTGCCCATAAACGAGCCGTAAAGCTGGATCTGCTTGGTGAAGAGCTGGCCGATGTGCAGCTCGGCCTTATGGCCGCTGGTGACGCCGCAATTGACGTAACGCCCGCCCATCGCCAGGCTGCGGATGTTGCCTGTGAAGGTCGACGCGCCGATGTGGTCGAACACCACGTCGACGCCCTGGCCGCCCGTGATCTCCTTCACCTCGGCGGCGAAGTCCTTCTCCTGGTAGTTGATGACGTGGTCGGCGCCCATCTCTTTGGCGCGTTCCAGCTTCGAGTCCATGCTCGCCGTGACGATCGTGTTGGCCCCCACGAGCTTCGCGATCTGCAGCGCCGCCGTGCCCACCCCCGACCCGACGGCCTGGATCAGCACCGTCTCGCCCGCCTTCAGCTTGGTCAGGCTGATGAGCATGTGCCAAGCGGTGAGCATGGTCAGCGGGAATGCCGCCAGTTCCTCCCAGGAGCCCTCGCGGGTCACGCGGTGGGCGTTCTCCGCGGGCACTTGGACGTACTGGGCGTAGCCCCCGTTCCGCGCCGCGCCGATCATGCCGTAGCGCGGCGACATCGTCTCGCGCCCCGCGAAGGTCTTGTGGTCCTCGGGAGGGATGACGCCGGGGTTGATGACGACCCGGTCGCCCTCGGAGAAGCCGCCGACGTTCGCCCCCGTCGCCGCGATCTCGCCGGCGATGTCGCAGCCGAGGATGAACGGCTCGTCGAGCGTGCTCTTGGTGCCGCGCTGGCCGGCCCTTCGCCACACGTCCAGGTGGTTGAGGGCGGTTGCCCGCACCCGGACCAGCACGTCGCCCGCCCCGATCTCGGGGTCGGCGACGTCGCCGTAGGTGAGGACTTCGGGGCCGCCGAATTCGGTGATATAGGTCGCTTTCATCGTTCCTCTCTTCGGCCGGCGGACGCGGGAACGCGCTAGCGGGCGCCGACGGGGGTCTTGCTCACGTCGGCGCTCGGCGCGGCGGCGGCCCGGTTGTTGTCGTGGGCCGTCCTGGGCACGACCTTCCAAAACGAACGCCGGTACTGCTCCCACTCGCCGAGTATCTCGTTGGCCTTCTGGCTGCCGGTCGCCTCGTAGTGTTCCTCGATCAGCGACCGGAGGAACTCCGCGTCCTCGACGCGGCGCACGCGCTCCAGGGTGATCATTTCGGGGTTGTAGCGAGTGGGGAACTGCTCGTCCTCGTCAAGGACGTAGGCGACGCCCTCGGACATCCCCGCGCCGAAGTTGCGGCCGGTCTCCCCGAGCACGACGACGAGGCCCGCGGTCATGTACTCGCAGCAGTGGTCGCCGGCCCCCTCGATCACCGCCGTCGCGCCGCTGTTCCGCACCGCGAAGCGCTCGCCGGCGCGGCCCGCCGCGAAGAGGCGTCCGCCGGTCGCGCCGTAGAGTACGGTGTTGCCGATGATGATGTTCTTGTGCGGCGTGAACCGGGCATTCGCAGGCGGCTTGATGACGATCTCGCCGCCCGCCATGCCCTTGCCCACGTAGTCGTTCGCCTCGCCTTCGAGCACCAGCCGCAGGCCGCCGGAGCAGAACGCTCCGAAGCTCTGGCCGGCGCTCCCCTTGAAGCGGAGCTCGCCGACGTGGCGTTCGAGCGTCGACGTCCGGTGCTTCGTCGCGATGGCGCCGGAGACGCGCGCCCCGACGGTGCGGTCTTCGTTGCCCACCGGGAAGTCGAGGGTCAGCGGCTCCCCGCCGTCGATGGCGTCGGCGAGCGCTTCGACCAGCTTGTCGTCGATGGGGTCGTGGTTGGGGCGGTCGTTGCGCGGCTGCATCCGCTTCCGCGGTTTCGTGCCCGACGGATCGGGGTCGGCGAGCACCCGCTCCAGGTTGAGCTGCTGGATGCGCGGGTTGTCCGACTCGATCGGTTCGAGCAGCTCGGTGCGCCCGATGATCTCGTCGAGCGAGCGGACGCCGATGCTCGCCAAGACCTCGCGCGTCTCCATGGCGACGTGGTTGAAGTAGGTCACCGCCATCTCCGGCGTGCCGAAGAACTTCTGCCGGAGCTCTTCCTTCTGGGTGGCGACGCCGACCGGGCAGGTGTTGAGGTGGCACTGCCGCGCCATCTTGCAGCCGATGGCGATGAGCGCCGCCGTGCCGAAGTTGTACTCCTCCGCCCCCAGGATCGCGGCCACGACGAGGTCGCGGCCCGTCTTCAGGCCGCCGTCCGTCCGCAGCAGCACCCGCCCGCGCAGGTCGTTGAGCACGAGCACCTGCTGCGTCTCGGCGAGGCCGAGCTCCCAGGAGCTTCCCGCGTTCTTGATCGAGCTGAGCGGCGAGGCCCCCGTGCCGCCGGAGTCGCCGCTGATCAGGATGTTGTCGGCGTAGCCCTTCGCCACGCCGGCGGCGATGGTGCCCACGCCCGCCTCGGAGACGAGCTTCACCGTCACCCTGGCGCGCGGGTTCACCATCTTCAGGTCGTAGATGAGCTGCGCAAGGTCCTCGATGCTGTAGATATCGTGGTGCGGCGGCGGCGAGATCAACGGCGTCCCCGGCTTCGAGTGCCGCAGCCGCGCGATGTGCTCCATCACCTTGTGGCCGGGAAGCTGTCCGCCCTCGCCGGGCTTCGACCCCTGCGCCATTTTGATCTCGATCTCGTCGCCCGAGGCCAGGTACTCCACGGTCACGCCGAAGCGCCCCGACGCGATCTGCTTGATCCGGCTGTGCGGGGAAGGGCCGCTCTCGGTCGGCCAGTACCGGGCCGGCTCGTCGCCCCCTTCGCCCGTGTCGCTCTTGCCGCCGATCATGTTGAGCGCCGTCGCCAGCGTGACGTGCGCCTCGGGGCTCAGCGCCCCAAGCGACATCGCCGCGCCGTTGAACCGCTTCATGATCTCCTCGGCCGGCTCCACCTCATCCAGCGGGACCGGCGGGTTCCGCGGCTTGAACTTGAGCAGGTCGCGGATCTCCATCGGCTCGCGGTCCTGCACAAGGTCGGAGAAGACCTTGTAGTCCTCGTAGCTGTTCGACTTCACCGCGGCGTGGAGCGCCCGCACCATCTGCGGACTGTTCGTGTGCCGCTCGCCGTCGCGCCGGAACCGGTAGTACCCGACGTCGTCGAGCTTGTGGAACTTGGTCGGCTCAAACGACCGCTCGTGCTTGGCGATCACGTCCTCTCCGAGGTCCTTCAGCGTGAGCCCGCCGATCCACGACGTCGTCCCGGTGAAGCACTTCTCGATGAGATCCTCCGAGAGCCCGATGGCCTCGAAGATCTGCGCGCCGTGATAGCTCGTCACGGTGCTGATGCCCATCTTGGACATAATCTTCAGGATGCCGGTGTTGAGGGCCTTGCGGTAGCTCCCCTTCGCCTCATCGAGGCTCATGTCGCTCATGTCGCCTTCGACGATCAGCTCGGAGAGCGTCTCCAGCCCCAAATAGGGGTTGATCGCGCTGGCGCCGTAGCCCAGGAGACAGGCGAAGTGGTGCACCTCGCGGGGCTCGGCGGACTCCGCGACCAGGCTGGCGCGCATCCGTTTCCCCTGCCGGATCAGGTGCTGATGCAGCGACCCCACCGCAAGCAGCATCGGTATCGGCGCATGCTTCTCGTCGACCTTCCGGTCGCTGATGACGACGATCGAAGCGCCGTCGTCTATGGCGGCCGAGGCATCCTCGCAGAGGGCGTCGATGGCCTCCTCCAGCCCGCCCGGGCCGCGCGACGCCGCAAACACCGCGTCGAGCGTCACCGACTTGAACGCCGCTTCCGTCCGGTTGCGAATGGCTTCCAGTTCCTCATTGAAGAGGATCGGAGAGTCCAGATGAATCAGATGTCCGTGCTCGCGAAGGCCCGGCTCGAGCACGCTGTGCCGCGCACCGAGATAGGTATCGAGCGCCATCACCAGCTCCTCGCGGAGCGGGTCGATGGGTGGGTTGGTGACCTGCGCGAACCGCTGCTTGAAGAAGCTGTAGACCAACCGCGGCATCGTCGCGAGCACGCTCAGCGCCGTATCGTCTCCCATGGAGAAAACGGGGTCCTTCGATTCGAGCACCATCGCCTTGATGACGAACGACAGGTCCTCCAGCGTGTACCCGAACGTCCGCTGCCGCTGGAAGAGGTCGAGCTCGCCCGGCGCGCCGCCGTTGGGGCTGGCCTCCGGAATCGCGCCGAGGTTCACCATGCGCCGCGCCAGCTTGCCGTACGACTCCCGCGACGTGATGTCGTTCTTGATCTCATCGTTAGAGATGAAGCGCCGGTTCTTCGTGTCGACGGCGATCATCTGCCCCGGCCCCAGCCGCCCCTTCTCGATGACGCGGGCGTCGTCCAAATTGAGGATGCCGACCTCCGACCCCATCACCACGATGCCGTCGTCGGTGTACTTGTAGCGGGCGGGGCGCAGCCCGTTCCGGTCGAGCGACGCGCCGGCGATGTCGCCGTCGGTGAAGGCGAGGGCGGCGGGGCCGTCCCACGGCTCCTGCAGGCTGGCGTGGTATTGGTAGAAGTCCCGCCACCGCTGCTTCATGTGGGGCATGTTCTCCCACGCCTCGGGCACGAGCATCATCATGGTGTGGAGAATGTCGCGGCCCGATTGCGCGTAAAGCTCGGCCACGTTGTCTAGCTGCGACGAGTCGCTGCCGCTGGCGTCGATGACGGGAATCAGCTTGCCTATCCGGTCGCCCCAGACCCCGCTTTCCAGCTCGGGCTCGCGGGCGCGCATCCAGTTGTAGTTGCCCCACAGCGTGTTGATCTCGCCGTTGTGCGCCGAGTAGCGGAACGGCTGCGCCAGGAACCAGTTGGGGAACGTGTTGGTGCTGTACCGCTGGTGGAAGAGCGTGATGGCCGTCTCGAAATCGGGGTCTTCCAGGTCGCGGTAGTAGTGGCTCAGCTGCGGCGCCACGAGCAGGCCCTTATAGACCAGCGTCTTGTGGGAGAACGACGGGATGTACAGGTCGTCGAGGCCGGACTCGGCGGCCCGCGTCTCAATCTCCTTGCGCGCCAGATAAAGCCGGCGGCCGAAGTCGTCGTCGTCGCCCGCGTCGGCCCTGCCGAGCATGATCTGCCGGATGTCGGGCTCCGTCTCGGCCGCCATTTCGCCCAGGGCGGACTTATCGACGGGAACGCGCCGCCAGCCCAGGTGCTTGAAGCCGTGCGCCTTGGTCACCTCGTCGATCAGCGCGACCGACTTGTCACGGGCCGCCTCGTCGTGCCCGGGCAGGAAGATCATGCCGACGGCAAGGTCCTCGACGTCGAGGCGCTTCCCCAGCCTGGCGATCTCGCGGCGGAAGAAGGCGCGCGGGATCTGCGTCATCACCCCCGCGCCGTCGCCGGTCTTGGCGTCGGCCGACACCGCGCCGCGGTGCGTCACGTTGCACACCGACTCGATGCCCTTGCGCAGCGTGGCGTGGCTCTGCCGCCCGCTCACATCGGCCACGAAACCGACACCGCAGGCGTCATGCTCGAACCGCGGATCGTAGAGCAGTCCGCGGTCGCGCGCCTCCCGCTGCCTTTTGGTCAACATGCCCATAGACCGGTCGCTATCGTTCCGTCAGAGAACGGGCAGGTACCTGCGGCGCTCATACTCGTGGACGCGCCCGCGGTACTCCTCCCATTCGTTCTGTTTGTTTCGAAGAAAACTCTCGAAAACATGATCGCCCAGCGCCTCGCGCACGAGGTCGCTGTCCGAGGCCGCGTCGACGGCCTCCATAAGGTTGCTCGGTAGTGATTCCACGGGGCCGCGTTGCCCGGCGTCGGCGTGGTCGGACGGCGGCGGCAGCTCCAGCTCGCGCTCCACCCCGTCGAGCCCGGCGGCGAGCAGCACGCTGAACGTCAAATAGGGGTTGGCCGCCGAGTCCGGCGCGCGGTACTCGACCCGCGTGCTGTCCCCGCGGCCCGGCCGGTAGTCGGGAATCCGCACCAGGTCCGACCGGCTGCGCTTCGCCCAGGTCAGGTTCACCGGCGCCTCGAAGCCGGGCACGAGGCGCTTGTACGAGTTCACCCACTGGTTCGTCACCACGCAGGTCTCGCGGGCGTGGGCCAGTTGCCCCGCCACGAAGTGCTTGGCCAAGTCCGACAGGTGGTACTCATCGCCCTTTCCGTAGAAGGCGTTCCCCTCGCCCCGGAACAGCGATTGCGAGACGTGCATCCCGCTGCCGTTCACCCCGTTGATGGGCTTCGGCATGAACGTGGCATAGACCCCGCGGCTGGTGGCGACTTCTTTCACCGCCAGACGGTAGGTCATCACCGCGTCGGCCATGGTCAGCGCGTCGCCGTAGCGCAGGTCGATCTCGTGCTGGCTAGGGGCCACCTCATGGTGGCTGTACTCCACCGGCAGGCCCATCTGCTCCAGCGTGAGCACCGTCTCCCGGCGCAGCTCCGACCCCACGTCCAGCGACGTTTGGTCGAAGTAGCCGCTATGGTCCAGCACCTGCGTCGATTCGTTGTCCTTGAAGTAGAAGAACTCGATCTCAAGCCCGATGTAGTAGGTGTAGCCCAGGTCGGAAGCGCGCTTGAGGTTCCGCTGGAGCACCTGCCGGGGGTCGCCCTCGAACGGCTCGCCGTCCGGCCTGAGCACGTCGCAGAACATCTTGGCGACCGCGTTCTGCCGGGGCCGCCACGGGAGCAGCGTGAACGTCGTCGGGTCGGGAAGGGCGATCAGGTCGCTCTCGGCGGGGTCCCACCGGTCGCCGCCGTCGGGGTCGGAACGGGCGAAACCTTCGATCGACGAGCCGTCGAACGGCTTGCCGCGCTCCAACGCCTCGCGGAGCTCCTCGGCGGTGATGGCGAAGCCCTTCAGACCGCCCAGGATGTCGGTGAACCAGAGGCGAATGAACTTGACGTCGTGCTCCTTCGTCGAGTGGAGCACGAACTCGATCGCCTCTTTTCGCTCCCTAGCCTGCACCGCTTCCCATCCTCTCCAGATCCGGGATTCTCCGGAGCGGGGCGCTCTTCCGAGTGCCGCCTCACCGCGGCCTGCGAACGCCCGCCGCCCGGCCCCCGGCCGCCCCGCGCATCCTAAAGAAACCGCCGAAAGTGGGGCCGAAGGTGAAATGTGACTATATGAGATTGTGAAGAAAATGTCAAAGCCGTTTTCGCTCCATTACTTCAGTTGGGCCGCTGCCCGCCGCCCTCGCGCCGCTCGTTGACCCACGCTCCGCCGCGATATAGAATCGGGGGCGCGGCGAGCCGCGCGGAGGTGCGAGAACGATGGATTCCAGCCTGATCGGGAAGGTCGAAAAGGCGAAGCGTTACGCGAGAGAGCGGGAGAGAATAAGCTTCAGCCGATTCACCCTCCGATTTACAGGCGACCATCGCACCCACGAAATCGGCTTCCGCGAGGGCGTCTTCCGCTGCACCTGCGACTACTTCTCGAAGCACGACGCGTGCAGCCACAGCATGGCCATGGAGCGCATCCTGGAAGGCATGCTGCCCGGCAAGATCGAGCCGCTCGAAGCCGCTGCCAGGTAAACGGCCCTACCCGGGCCGGGTCATCACCACGCAGGCGTTCTGCCCGCCGAATCCGAAGCTGTTCGTCATCGCCGCCCGCACGTCCCGCTTCCGCGCCTCGTTCGGCACGTAGTCCAGGTCGCAGTCGGGGTCCGGCTCTTCCTGGTTGATCGTCGGGTGCATGACGCCGTCGACGATGGTCATCGCCGTCGCGATGGCTTCCATGCCGCCGGCGCCGCCCAGCGCGTGCCCCAGCATCGACTTCGTCGAGCTCACCGCCACACCGCCGGCGGCTTCCCCGAAGAGCCGCTTGATCGCCAGCGTCTCGATGCGGTCGTTCAGCGGCGTCGAGGTGCCGTGCGCGTTGATGTAGTCGATCTCGTGCGGCGCCAGGCCCGCGTCGTCGACGGCGAGCTTCATCGCGCGCATCGCGCCGGAGCCGTCTTCGTCGGGGTGGACGACGTGGTAGGCGTCCGACGTCGCGCCGTAGCCGGCGATCTCGACCAGCGGCTCCGCACCCCGCTCGCGGGCGTGGGCCAGGCTCTCCAACACCAGGATGCCCGCCCCTTCCGCCGGTACGAAGCCGTCCCGCTTCGCGTCGAAGGGTCGGCTCGCCCGCTCCGGCTCGTCGTTGAACGACGTCGACAGCGCCCGCATGACCGCGAAGCCGCCCAGCCCAAGCTGGCTGATGCCGGCCTCGACGCCGCCGGTGATCACGACGTCCGCCGCGCCCCGCCGGACCATCTCGGCGGCCTCGCCGATGGCCTGCGTTCCCGCCGCGCAGGCGGTCACGATCGTCGAGTTCGGCCCGCGCAGGCCGTAGGTGAGGGCGACCTGGGAGGCGGCGATGTTGGGCAGCGTCATCGGGAAGAAGAACGGGCTCATCCGCATGCCGCCCTTCGCCACCAGCGTCCGCGCGCCGTCCTCGATTTCCGGATAGCCGCCGTTGCCGTTGCCGAGCACGACCCCGATGCGGTCGAGGTCCTCGGAGTCCAGGTCGAGCCCCGCCTGCCCGATCGCCTCCCGCGCCGCCACGATGGCGAACTGCACGAACCGCGCCATGCGCCGCGCGGCCTTGGCGTCGAGGTAGTCCGACGCCTGGTAGTCGGTGACCTCGCCGCCGACGGTGCAGGAGTAGCCCGTGGGGTCGCACAGCGACAGCCGGGCGATGCCCGACCGTCCCGCCTTCAGCGCCTCCCACGTGGCGGATACGCCGACGCCGGCCGGCGTCAGCGCGCCCAGCCCGGTCGCCACGACTCGCGTTGCTTCGTCCCGCTCCCGCACGTCGGTCCCTTGCTCCCTTCTCAAGGAAGGGGTTGCAGCGAGGGCTCCCCCATGGCGTAGATCTCGGGGCTGATCCCCAAGAGATGCTCCCGAGCTTCGGCCGCGGTGAAGAGTGAACCTGTCACGATGATCACGTCCCCGGGGCGGGCGAGTTGGCGCGCGGCGTCGATGCCGTTGGCGACGCCGTCTGCCTCCTCGGCTTGCACGCCGCACCGGGAGAATGCCGCCAGAATATCACGCGGCGGGGCCGATTTGGGATGCCGCGACTGAACTGCGAGAACTCGGCGGGGCACCGGGGCGATCTCGGCGACCATGCCGTCCAGGTCCTTCGAGCGGTTGGCGCCGAAGACGAGGATAACGTGTTCGCTCGGCACTTGTTCGCGGAGCGACTGCTTGAAACGGCGCATGGAGAAAGGGTTGTGGGCGCCGTCGAGCAGGACTACAGGGTCGCCGGGGAGGAGCTCCATGCGGGCGGGCCAGCAGACGGAGGCGATTCCGTCCGCGATGGCGGCGGGGGTGAGGGGGAGTCCGGCCCCGGTGAGGGCCTCGCAGAGGCCGACTACTACCGCGGTATTCTCCGCTTGGTGGCGGCCCGCGAGCGGGACGCGCAGGTCGTAGCGCCGCGACGGCGTGGCGACCTCGACGCGCTGCATGCCGCCGCTGTCGAGGCTGCGCTCGAACGTGATGTCGCGGCCGACGAGGTGGAGGGGGGCGCCGGCGCGCTCGGCGGCGCGCTCGACGATAGCGAGGGCGTCCGGGGGCTGGGGGGCGCTGACCGCGGGGACGCCGGGCTTGATGATGGCGGCCTTCTCCGCGGCGATCTGGGGGAGGGTGCCGCCGAGGACGTCGACGTGGTCGAGGCTGAGGCTGGTGACGGCGCAGGCGGCGGGGGCGACGACGTTGGTGGCGTCGAGGCGGCCGCCGAGGCCGACTTCGATCACACCGAGGGCGACGCCCTCTTTCGCGAAGTGGCGGAACGCGAGCGCCGTGAGCGCTTCGAAGGTGGTGATGCGGCCCCCGCTCGTGAGCGCCGTGAGCGCGTTGACCTCGGAAACGGCGGGTTTGAGCGCCATGACCCCTTCGGCGAAGGCGGCCTCGGAGATGGGCTCGCCGTCGACTTGGATGCGCTCGCGGATGGTGTGCAGGTGCGGCGAGGTGTAGAGGCCGACCTTGAGGCCGGCGGCCTGCGCGACCGACGCGGTCATGGCGCAGACGCTGCCCTTGCCCTTGGTGCCGGCGACGTGGGCAGTGGGGTATTGGAGGTGGGGGTCGCCGAGGCGGCGCAACAGTTCGTTAACGCGCGTGAGGTTGAAGTCGCGGTAACGCAGCTTCTCGGGGCCCTCGACTTCGAAGTTGGCGAAGCCGAGGACGTAGTCGACTGCTTGGCGGTAGTCCATGGGCGGGGGCATTCTAGCAAAGGGCGCCCCGCCCCGCCCTCTCTCAGTCTCCCCCAGAGGGGGAGAGGTTTAATGTGTTCCCCCGTTGGGGGAAAGGTCAAGGTGTAGCCCCGCCCTAAGAGAGAGGGGAGGGTCGGCCTCCGGTTCCGGCCTCTCCCCCTGAGGGGGAGATGAGAGAGAGGGTTGGGGCGGGGCGCGGCGGTCTTTCCCGCCGGTGGGCGAGCGGCCCGCGCCGCGCCACTGCCCGCCCTCAGTCCCTCCCAGGGGGAGGGAGGCTTAAGAGGGAGGGTCGGCCTCCCCGGGGGTCCGGCCTCCCGCCCTTTGGGCGGGATGAGAGGGCGGGCACGGGAGGGGGAGGGTGCTAGAATGGTCACTGAATTGCCGCCGCCGCCGACTTCCCGGCCGCCGCACCCCATTCCCTTGACCAGCACCACGCGCCGCACCATATCCCGCCGCGTCGAGGCCGTCCCGCCTTCGGGGATCCGGCGGTTTTTCGATTTGATCCTGACGATGGACGACGTCATCTCGCTCGGCGTGGGCGAGCCGGACTTCGCCACGCCGTGGCGCATCCGCGAGGCGGCCATCCACTCCGTCGAGCGCGGCCACACCCACTACACCTCCAACCACGGGCTGTTCGAGCTGCGGCGCATGCTCTCCGACGACCTCAAGCGGCGCTACGACCTCGAGTACGACCCCAACGACGAGCTCCTCATCACCGTCGGCGTGAGCGAGGGCCTCGACCTGGCCATGCGCGCCATCCTCGACCCCGGCGACGCCGTCATCGTCCCCGAGCCCAGCTACGTCTCCTACGCGCCGTGCGTGACGCTGGCCGGCGGCACCGTCGTGCCGGTGGCGACGACCGAGGAGAACGGCTTCCGCGTCACCGCCGAGCAGGTCGAGAAGGCCGCGGGGCGCAATGTGAAGGCGCTCGTCCTCTCCTACCCCAACAACCCGACCGGCGCCGTGCTGAGCCGCGACGAGATGCTGGCGATCGCGGAGGTGGCCGAGCGGCACGACCTGATCGTGATTTCCGACGAGGTCTACGACCGCCTCGTCTACCAGCACACGCACACCAGCTTCCCGTCGCTGCCGGGGATGCGGGAGCGGACGGTGCTGCTCGGCGGCTTCTCGAAGAGCCACGCCATGACGGGGTGGCGGGTCGCCTTCGCCGCGGCGCCGCCGGAGGTCCTCGGCGCGATGGTGAAGATCCACCAGTACACGATGCTGTGCGCCCCCGGACCGAGCCAGGCCGCCGCCATCGAGGCGCTGAAGACGGACGACCGCGTCGTCGACGACATGGTCACCGCCTACAACCACCGGCGGCGGCTGCTGGTCAAGGGGCTCAACGACATGGGCCTCCGCTGCTTCGAGCCGCAGGGCGCGTTCTACGCCTTCCCCTCGATCAAGTCCACGGGCCTGTCGTCCGACGAGTTCGCCGAGTCCCTTCTTAAAGAAGAAAGGGTGGCCGTCGTCCCCGGCTCCGCCTTCGGCGCGGCCGGCGAGGGCTACGTCCGCTGCTGCTACGCCGTCTCGACGGGCGAGATCGAGGAGGCGCTGGAGCGCATGCGCCGCTTCGTGGCCCGGCGGGCCGGCAGCTGACCCGCCGCGCCCGGCCCCACCGGCGCGCCCTGCGGGCGCGTGCCCTCTCTCAATCTCCCCCAGAGGGGGAGAGGTTTAATGAGGGAGGGGTCGGCCTCCGGCTTCCGGCCTCTCCCCCTGAGGGGGAGATGAGAGAGAGGGCCGGGGTGGGGTGGCCGCGGGCGGCCTGGCGGGCGTAAAGTAGCGGCCTAGCGGGAGAACGACGCGACCTCGTGGGAGGAGCCGATGTCTGAGACTGAGATCATTTTCGAAGTGAGCGAGGATGAGGTGGACGGCGGCTACACCGCGAGCGCACTCGGACACGGCATCCACACGGAGGGGGATTCCTTAGAGGATCTTCGCCGCAACGTCAAAGAGGCCGTCGACTGCTACTTCGACGACACGATGCCGCGACCCAAGCTGATCCGGTTGGTGTAAAGAGCGTCGCGGCGGGCCCGTGCAGGGAGGGGGACCGCCCGGCCCGGGGTGCGCCGCGGTTGGACGTTGGCGGCGGATCCGGGGGACCTCCCCACCCACCCTCTCTCAGTCTCCCCCAGAGGGGGAGAGGCTTAAGGTGTTCCCCCGTTGGGGGAAATGTTTAAGGTGTCGCCCCGCCCAGGGGAGGGTCGAGGGGCGGATGTCCGGCCTCTCCCCCTGAGGGGGAGATGAGAGAGAGGGTTGGGGTGGTGGGTAGGGTGCTCTCCCGCCGGTGGAGGAGCGGACCGCCCCGCCCGGCCCCGCCCCGGCGCGCCCTGCGGGCGCGTGCCCTCTCTCAGTCTCCCCCAGAGGGGGAGAGGTTTAAGGTGTTCCCCCGTTGGGGGAAGGGTTAAGGTGTAGCCCCGCCCAGGGGAGGGTCGAGGGGCGGAGGTCCGGCCTCTCCCCCTGAGGGGGAGATGAGAGAGAGGGTTGGGGTGGTGGGCGGCGCCCTCGATACCCGCCGGCGGCGGATGAGGGCGGGCGCGTCGCGACGCGCCCCTACAGGGGAGGCGCTGACGTGGCTACCGACGACACCCCCGACCTCAACCTCGAAATCCGCCGCGTGGGCGCCGAGCCGCAGGCGGACGGCACCCTCGCCGTCGAGATCGACACGTCGCGCGGACCCATCCCCGGCGTGTTTCATGCCTGCGAGGGCTCCGACGGCGCCGTCGTCTGGGTGGGCGGCGCGCGAGGCGGCCTCGACGGCCCCGCTGGCGGGCTGTACGCTGACCTCGCCCGCGACCTCGCCACGCGCGGCGTCGCCTCCCTCCGCCTCGACTACCGCCAGCCGGGCGAGCTCGCCGAGTGCGTCCTCGACATCCTCGCCGGCGTCTCCATGCTCAAGGGGCTCGGCGCGCGGAGGGTCGCCCTCGTCGGGCACTCCTTCGGCGGCGCCGTCGTCATCGCCGCCGGCGGACTCAGCCCCACCGTCACCGCCGTCGCCGCGCTCAGCAGCCAGACGTATGGCGCCACCGGCGCGGCCCGACTCGCCCCCCGCCCGCTCCTCCTCGTCCACGGCGAGGATGACACCCGCCTCCCCGCCGCCTGCTCGCAGCAGATCTACGAGTGGGCCTCGGAGCCGAAGGAGATCGTCCTCTACCCCGGCGCGGGGCATTCGCTCGTCGAGTGCGCCGCCGAGCTGCGCGCCATGCTGACGGAGTGGCTGGCCTCCGGCCTCTCCCCTCCCCCGTAGGGGCGATTCACGAATCGCCCGGCCGGGGCGGGGCGCGGGGTGCGCCGCAGTTGGACGTTGGCGGCGGATCCGGGGGGCCTCCCCACCCACCCTCTCTCAGTCTCCCCCAGAGGGGGAGAGGTTTAAGGTGTTCCCCCGTTGGGGGAAGTGTTTAAGGTGTAGCCCCACCCAGGGAAGGCTCGAGGGGTGGATGTCCGGCCTCCGGTTCCGGCCTCTCCCCCCGAGGGGGAGATGAGAGAGAGGGCCGGGGCGGGGCGTGGGGTGCGCCGCGGTTGGACGTTGGCGGTGATCCGGGGGACCTCCCCGCCCGCCCTCTCTCAGTCTCCCCCAGAGGGGGAGAGGTTTAAGGTGTTCCCCCGTTGGGGGAAATGTTTAAGGTGTAGCCCCACCCAGGGAAGGCTCGAGGGGTGGATGTCCGGCCTCCGGTTCCGGCCTCTCCCCCTGAGGGGGAGATGAGAGAGAGGGCCGGGGCGGGGCGCGGTGGTCCCCCCTCCGGTTCCGGCCTCTCCCCCGTAGGGGCGATTCACGAATCGCCCGGCCGGGGCGGGTCCGCTCACCAACGTTCACCAAACGCTCACCACCCAACCCCGTCCCGCGTTCACCAACGTTCACGAACGTCCACGACCCACCCCTGCCCTTAATTAACGAACACGTAACGAACGACCGCCGCCCTTCACTCCCGTTCAATACCAAATTCAAAACTGGATTTAGAACTTATCTTGACCAATTTTCCGCGACTTGTTGCATTTCCCGCGCTTCCTATGCTACTCTTATGTAGTCCTGCCTCCGCGGGGTCATATCCTTCTATGCCGCCGACCTCTTCACATAACCCGCCAGACGCTTTCTTTTTTCCCGTGCCCGCCCGTCACCGCGGCGATTCGCGAAATCTGGTTGCGGAACCGCTTGACACTTACGTACAGGAGTCCATAATGGATGTGTGTGGGGCCACCTATGCCCCGCATGCATTTCCTGTATCTTCCCACCGCTTGACACTTCATATAACCTGAGTAGCCGAAAGACCACTCCTGGCTTTATGTCGATTTCACCGATTCCATACGTAGACTCGCTCCCGATACGGAGATGTTCCGATGACATCGCACGAAATGGGCGAAGTCCGCAAAAAGGAGGTTGCGATGGCTCCACGATGCCGCGGGAAGCCGGATCCTTGGACCGATGGGTAAGCGCTCAGGCGCACGGGCCGGGAAAGGCCCTCGTGGCTTCTTCTCTATGAAGCAACCTGAGACAAACGTACGAAAGGAGCAAGAGTGTTCATTATGAAACACGCAACCTCCCGATTCCTAAGATTCTTCCTGGTCGCCGCCCTCGTGGCGGCCATGGCTGGTTCCCTCATGCCGACGAAGGTCGTCGGCCAGGCGGTGGACGGCGCCGAGGTTACCAACAGCCCGACACGCGCGGGCGCGGTCGCCGAGTTCACCATCGTGCCGACTAGCCCCACGGGCTATACCGCGAACGTGAGCAAGGTCACGCTGCAGTTCATGAACGCCTCGGTGCCCTCGACCATCGACCGCACCGACGTCATCGTGAGCGAAGCTGGCGGAGGAGCCGCGACGCTGCTGACGGTCGCGCCGACGGTTTCGGGCAACACCGTCTCGTTCTTCACGCCAATCGCTAACCCCGGGCGAATCGTGATCTCCAGCTCGGCGGGCATTCGGAACGCGAATCGCCCAACGACCTCCGCGATCGTCAAGGTCAACGGCACGGACAGCACGGGCTACAGCATCACGCAGTACCTGAGCATCAGCCCGAGCAGCCAGACCCGTAGTGGGACCGTCACCGTTACCGGCGGCGGCTTCTCCGCGGGCACCAGCGGCGGCTCGATCAGCCTCTACAACGACGGCATCCGGGGCGTCTCGGACTTCGTCATGGCCCTGATAGATGACCCGGACAGCGACGACCCCGCGGACCTGGTTCCCAGCATCACCAGCGGGAGCGATCCCCAAACGGTCGACCTGGACAGTGCCACCACTGTCAGGCCGGTAACGTTGCCTGCGGATAGCGACACCGAAGAGGAAGGCATCCAGCTGTCGCAGGACGACATCGACAAAGGGATCATCGCCCGGCCATACCCGACTGGTGATCCGTGTCCTTCAGATACGGCGCTTACCGCAATCGGCAGCGGTACCACCGGTCAGAACAACCGGGCGTGCAACGACGACGACGACGTCGCGCCAAGGACCGTCGGCACCGGCGGCACCTACACCGTCGATTCTTCCGGCGCGCTCAACGGCAGCTTCATTGCGAGCTCCGGTACGGCCATCGGCGGCCTGATCCAGGTCGAGGACCTCGGCAGCGGCATGACGATCAGCACCAGCGCCTACACGCAGCGGGCGTCGGTGACGCCGGCCGCGACAGAGGTCTCCCTCGGCTCCGAGCTCGCCATCACCCTGACCGACTTTGCCCCGGGCAGCACCTTCACCGCGAGCATCGCGGGCGAGATGGACGAAGGCTTCGAGGACTCGGTGAACATGGCCCGGAACAAGGGCTCCCTCACCATCGCGCAGGACGAGGGCACCGGCACCAAGCGGGTCTCCATCACCGGTACCCGCATGGTCTCGAGCAACATGCAAGACGACAGCGGCACTGCGGGTACCGACGAGTCCGACAAAGTGACGGTGACGCAGAACGCGAGCTTCCTGATCACCATCGTGAGCCGGACGCTGACGGTCAATCCCTCGTCGACGGTGCCCGGCCAGGCCGTCACCGTGACGGGCTCCGGCTTCAACGGCATCGGCGCGGTCGACCTGTCGCTGGAAGGCACGTCGGTCGCGACGAACATCCAGGTGAACACGGACGGGACCTTCCTCTACACCGGCAAGGTGCCCTTCAACGCCGACACCGTCTCCAAGGGCAGCAAGACCTGGCGAGCGGTCGACGCGAGCGAAGACGGCACGCGTGCCGCGACCTCGTCCGGCTTCACCATCCAGGCGCGCTCGATCACGCTGAGCCCGAGCACGTCGAACCCCGGCTCCACGGTCGAGGTCTACGGCTCCGGCTTCGGCGTCACCACGCGGAACACGGTCAACTCGCAAGTCACCGTCGACCTGTGGACGTCGCCGACCCAGCAGCTCGGCAGCGCGGTCTACGGGCCGTTCCCGGTCAGCTCCTCAGGTGAGTTCACCGGGGCCTTCCAGGTGCCGACGAGCGTGGGCGTCTCCACCATCACCGTGCGCGCCATCGACAACAACGGCGGCGCCGACAACCCGGATACCCAAGCCGTTGAAACCCCAAGCACCGACCAGACGGGCGCGTTCTACGCGGGAGACAACAACGGCAACCAGCACGCGACGGCGACCCTGCGGGTGCCGACGGGCGTGATCTCGGTCAGCCCGGACTCGGCCTCTACCGGCACGGTCATCACCGTCACCGGTAACGGCTTCCCGGCGCAGACGAACCTCGCGGAGCTGTTCTTCGGCGACGCGAACGCGCTGCCCGTCCCCGCCCCGGCGACGGACGTGAACGGTAACTTCACGGTGACCCTGACGGTCCCGGCGGCGCCGCGCGGCGGCTCGCTGGCTCCGGGCGCGGTGGTCATCAAGGCCAAGGTGGCCAGCATCGAAGGGACCACCTCCTTCACCATCCCCGGTCCGAGCGTCACCCTCTCGACGGATGAGGCGCGGCCGGGCGAGACGATCAGCCTCAGCGGTACGGGCTTCAGCGCCTACTCCAACGTTGGCACGATCAACGTCGGCCAGCAGAACCAGGCGCCCACGCCGAACCCGCTGACGGACGGCATTGGTGACTTCAGCGCTGAAGTCCTCATCCCGGCCCTGAACCCCGGCGCGTACACCATCACGGTGCGCACGAGCCCGCAGTTCACGGCCACGGCGCCGATCCGGATCCTCAGCTCCACGGTGGGTAACGTGGTGCCGGCCGAGACCGCCTTCCAGGCGCTCACCTCGCGCGGCATCCTGACCCTCGCGGCGGCTGCGCCTCCGGGCGGCACGATGTTCGGCGCCTACGTGCCCGGCCTCGCCGGCAACACGCTGGTGAACGTCGAGCCCAACGGTGTGCTGATCCTCACGCTCAACGCCGACGCGCGCGTCGCGGTGAGCGGCCAGCCGGCGGTGGATGTGGCGGCGGACACGCCGACCTTCTTCGCCCTCGGCTCGGTGGTCTCCATCGAGGTAGTCGAATAGCAAGCAGATAAGGACGCGGAGGGCCTCCCGGCGGCTGCCGGGAGGCCCTAGCCGCAGAAAGAGAGGAGAAGCTCATGACAAAGCTCCGACTCGCAGGCGTCCTTACTGCGATCGCGCTGCTGGTGGCCCTCATGGGCTCGGCTTTGACGGTGTCGGCGCAAGGCGTCACCGTGCTGACCGGGTACGTGACCTTTAAAGGCGAGGCGGCCCCAGCGGGTACGCATGTACGCGTGGTGGCGGACGGGAACGAAGTGGCAAGAGCAGCGACGGGCGCCGGTGGCCTGATGGCGAACCAGTACCGGATCGACATCAGCCTGACCTCCGGCGACCCGCTTTCCGGCGCAGAGGTGAGTCTGCAAGCGCTGACCGGCGGAGGCCTCACGGATGAGATGTGGGTCCCGGCGGAGGGCGCGGTGACGGTGACGATTGTCGCCAACACAGTCATCATGCAGAACATCGACTCGGAAGCGCAGGGTCCAGGCCGCGGCGACATCAGCCGTGCAGAGCTCGAGGCGGTCGTCATGGACGTCGTCAACAGCATGCGCGCGCAGCTCCGCGGCGCTCAGGGTCCGCCGGGCCGTAACGGCACGGATGGCCAGGACGGCCAGGACGGCATGGACGGCCAGGACGGCTCCGACGGTGACGCCGGGCCTGTCGGCCCGCGCGGCGCGACCGGCGGCCAGGGTCCTCAGGGCCCCGAAGGCGAAGCCGGACCTCCGGGCGCAGACGGTGCGGACGGCGTCGCCGGCCCGCGCGGTCAGACCGGTAACACCGGTGCCGAAGGTCCTCAGGGCATCGCCGGCCCGCAAGGCGCGCAAGGCGCGCAGGGTCCTGCCGGCGCCAACGGCGCCGACGGCGAAGACGCCAGCGCAGTGCTTGCCATCATCGCTCTGATCATCGCGATCGTCGCGGCAGTAGCCGCCGGCGCCAGCGTGATGATGTCGCAGCGCAGCTAGCCCACGCGACCTGATCCAAGGACGCAAAGAAGCGCCCCGCCACCCGGCGGGGCGCTTCCTGCGTTAAGGGGGACACTGCCCCCCCAACCCCCCCTAAAGGGGGGGCTACCCTCTGGGAGAAACCCACCTTAAACCTCTCTCCCCCTGGGAGAGACTGAGAGAGGGCCGGCGGGGTGGTCCCCTCTCGATCGGCGGCGGGAGACCCACCACCCCACCCCAACCCTCTCTCTCATCTCCCCCTCAGGGGGAGAGGCCGGAAGGGAGCGGACCACCCACCTCCATAAACCTCTCTCCCCCTGGGAGAGACCACCTTAAGCCTCTCTCCCCCTGGGAGAGACTGAGAGAGGGCCGGCGGGGCGCGGGGCGGTCCCCTCCCTGCCCCCTGGCCGGGGGGCTACACCTCAAACAAACTCCCCCGCAGGGGGAGCACCTTAAACCTCTCCCCCTCTGGGGGAGACCACCATAAACCTCTCTCCCTCTGGGAGAGACTGAGAGAGGGCCGGCGGGGAGGTCCCCCCTGATCACCGCCGGCGGCTATCGAGGAGCGCCACCACCCCACCCCAACCCTCTCTCTCATCTCCCCCTCAGGGGGAGAGGCCGGAAGGGAGGGGGCGACACCACCTCCATAAACCTCTCTCCCTCTGGGAGAGACCACCTTAAGCCTCTCTCCCCCTGGGAGAGACTGAGAGAGGGCCGGCGGGGCGCGGGGCGGTCCCCTCCCTGCCCCCTGGGCGGGGGATTCACCTTAACCCTCCCCGCAGGGGAGCACCTCAAACCTCTCCCCCTCTGGGGGAGACTGAGAGAGGGCGGGGGTGGGGTCCCTCCCTGACACCCACCCCTTGCCCCAAGGCCACCACCACCCCCACACTCCCCCCATGCCCACCCGGACCGATCGCGCCCGAGAACTCCGCCGCGACTCAACAGAAGCCGAGCGGGCGCTCTGGGCGCTCCTCCGAGCCCACCGCCTCGACGGCCACAAATTCCGCCGGCAGGTTCCCATCGGCCCCTACATCGTCGACTTCCTCTGTCACGAACGCCGCCTGATCATCGAAGTCGACGGCGGCCAGCACGCCGACGACACCGCCTACGACACCCGCCGCACCGCCTACCTCGCCGCCCGCGGCTACCGCGTCCTCCGTCTCTGGAACACCGACCTCCTCGAAGACCCCGAAGCCGCCGCCGACCACATCCACCACATTCTCACCACCTTAAGCCTCTCTCCCCCTGGGAGAGACTGAGAGAGGGCCGGCGGGGAGGTCCCCCGGATCACCGTCGGCGGTTATCGAGGAGCGCCACCCACCACCCCAACCCTCTCTCTCATCTCCCCCTCAGGGGGAGAGGCCGGAAGGGAGCGGACCACCCACCACCATAAACCTCTCTCCCCCTGGGAGAGACTGAGAGAGGGCCGGCGGGGCGACACCTCAACCCTCCCCGCAGGGGAGCACCTCAAACCTCTCCCCCTCTGGGGGAGACTGAGAGAGGGCGGGCGGGGAGGTCCCCCGGATCACCGTCGGCGGCTATCGAGGAGCGCCACCCACCACCCCAACCCTCTCTCTCATCTCCCCCTCAGGGGGAGAGGCCGGAAGGGAGCGGACCACCCACCACCCCCCTGGGCGGGGGATCCACCTTAAACCCTCCCCGCAGGGGAGCACCTTAAACCTCTCCCCCTCTGGGGGAGACTGAGAGAGGGCGGGTGGGGAGGTCCCCCGGATCACCGTCGGCGGTTATCGAGGAGCGCCACCCACCACCCCAACCCTTGCCGCCGCCCCCGCGCCCTGCTAGAGTGCGCCCCGTTTTGCGCGCCGACCGCCGGGCGCGCCGGAGGACCCCGTGCCCGAGCTCCCCGAGGTCGAGGCCGCCAAGCGCTACCTCGAAGCCGCCGGCCTCGTCGGACGCCGCTTCACCGGCGCCGACCTGCGCTGGCCGCGCGCGGTACGCTCGGGCGGCGTCGAGGACTTCGTCCTCGGCATCACCGGCGCCGCCGTCCGCCGCCTCGACCGCCGCGGCAAGTTCATCCTCGCCGAGCTCGACGAGGCCTACCTCGGCATCCACCTCGGCATGACCGGCTCCGTCCCCATCGCCGACGCCGCCGAGCCGCGCCACAAATTCGCCCACAACGTCCTGCAGCTCGACGACGGCCGCGAGCTGCGCTTCGTCGACCCGCGCAAGCTCGGCGGCCTGTGGTTCGCGCCCGACGTCGAAATGATCGTGGGGCGGCTCGGAATCGAGCCTCTAGGACGCGATTTCAGCGCCGTTACGCTGCAAAGCCGGCTTGCGGGCCGTTCCGCGCCGATAAAGCCGCTCCTGATGGACCAGGCGCTCATCGCGGGAGTCGGCAACATCTACGCCGACGAAGCACTCGTCCGCGCCGGCGTCGGCCCCCTCCGGCCCGCCAATTCGCTCACCGCCGACGAGATCGCCGCGGTCCACGCCGGCCTCGTCGAATCCCTCCACCTCGCCGTCGACCGCCTCACCTCGCTGGGCACGTCCGGCAAGCCCCCCACCGGCCGCGAAGAGACCCGCGACTACTTCCTCATCCCCCGCGAAGCCGGCGCCCCCTGCCGCCGCTGCGGCGCCCCCGTCGCCCGCACCGTCATCCGCGCCCGCTCCGCCTACCACTGCCCCGCCTGCCAGCGCTAGGGGACTACCCAACTGCGTCGCACGGATATAGCATAGGGGCATGGCTACTGTCGAGCAGCGCGTCAGCAAGATCGAAGGCGCCATACCGTACCTCGCTACCAAAGAGGACGTGAAGGACATGGCGACCAAGGCGGACGTGAGGGAGCTAGAGGTCCGCATGGTCAGGTGGATAGCTGTGGTTCAGCTCATGGGCCTCGCTGCCGTGGCCGCGATCATGGGGTTCTTGGCGTAGTAGGCCCGCCCTCCGGTCCCCTGTAGGGGCGCGACGCGGCGCGCCCATCCCTCATCACCGCCACCCCTTCCTCTCCTTAGGAGGGGCGACGCCTTAACCCTCCCCCGTAAGGGAGCACCTTAAACCTCTCCCCCTCTGGGGGAGCCACCTTAAGCCTCTCCCCCTCAGGGGGAGACCACCTTAAGCCTCTCTCCCTCTGGGAGAGACTGAGAGAGGGCCGGCGGGGCGCGGGGCGCTCCTTCCTCCCCTCCCGCGGGGGGCGACACCTTAAACATTTCCCCCAACGGGGGAACACCTTAAACCTCTCCCCCTCTGGGGGAGCCACCTTAGGCCTCTCTCCCCCTGGGAGAGACTGAGAGAGGGCCGGGGGGTGGTCCCCCCTCCCCCACCGCCACCGCCCGCTTGACACCCCCGCCCGCCGCGGCTATCATCATGACAGAACGTACGTTCGTGGCCGGGAGCCGTAGCGACACCCTGCGGACGCGCAGGAGATGAGCCCTACAACCCCGGCGGGCGTGGCCGGCAGTCGCTGTCCGTGGACGCACGGATATGCAGAACCGAGCCGCGCGGGAGCTCGAGCCGCCCCTTGCGGGCGAGCGAATGAGCGGAAGGCGCGCACCGCGGGCGCGCCGGGGGGATTTCCCCCCAAGGTCCGGGGGACTACTGCGCCAGCCGCCGCAGCCGCGCCGAGGCGACGTCGACGAGGAGGACGAGCAGCAGGTACCAGAAGAGGATCAGCGCCACCTCGGTGAACTTGAACAGGCTCATCGCCAGGCGGAACTCCGCGCCCAGCCCACCCGCCGCCACGAACCCGACGACGATGGTGGTGCGGATGATGACCTCCCACCGGTAGCAGAGGAAGGTCACGAACTTCGGCAGCGCCTCCGGCAGCACGCCGAACACGAGCACCTGGAGCCGGCTCGCCCCCGTCGACCGCAGCGCCCGCGCCGGCCGCGTGTCCAGCCCCTCGACGACCTCCGCGCCCAGCTTCCCCAGCACCCCCGCGTTGTGCACCGCCAGCGCCAGCACTCCCGGCAGCACCCCCTGCGTAAACACGAACACGAAGATCAGCGCCCACACCAGCTCCGGCACCGCCCGGCTCACCGTGAACCACGCCCGCGTCAGGAAGAACAGCCCCTTCCACACCACCGACCCGTAGGGCGCCAGGCTGCCCATCATCACGTTCCGCGCCCCGAACATGAACAGCGCCAGCGCGGCGATGGCGGCGATCCCGGCGGCGGCGGCGCTCATCGCCAGCGTCTCCCCTGCCAGCCTGGCCTTGTCGGCCCACTCCCCGCCCCTCAAGAAGGCGGGCGTCGTCACCGTGTCGAACCCCAGCAGGCCCTGGACGAAGTCGAAGCCCCGCTCGAACGTGTCGGCGGAGAAGAACCGCCCCGCGTCGAACAACTCGCCGGTGAACACCGTCACCCACGCCGCGACAGCGAGCCCCAGGGCGGCGATCGCCGACCACGTGCCGAGCCCGGTCTTCATCCCTGCTCCACCGCGACGCGCCGCCGCACCAGCGAGCTCCACACGTCCACGATCACGATCAGCGCGATCAGGAAGTAGACGAAGGTCCACATCCGCGAATAGTCGATGTCCTGGAGCGAAATCTGGATGTTGTGGCCCAGCCCGCCGAGCCCGACGAAGGAGAGCACGGCGGCAGAACGGATGCCGCACTCGAGGCGGTAGAAGGTGTAGCTAAGCATGTCGGGCAGGGCCATGGGCAGCCGCCCGAACCAGAAGACCCGCCACTCGGAGGCGCCGGCGCTCCGCAGCGCCCGCAGGGGAGCCTCGGGGACGTCCTGCAACAGCTCGGCGTAGATGCGTCCCAAGATGCCGCCGTAGGGGATGCCGAGGGCGAGGACGCCGGCCACGGGCGACAATCCGATCGCGGCCACGAAGAGCCAGGCCCAGACGAGCTCATGGACGGCCCGAAATCCCGCCAAGGCGAACCTCGATCCCGCCGCCCCGGCCCGCCGTCCCCGCTCCGACCGGAAGACGACGCCGGAGGCGACTACGCCGAACGGGATGCCGATCAGGAGGGCGACGGTCATGCCGGCGAAGGCGTAGGCGATGGTGGTCCACGTCGAGCGGGCGCCGATGGCGAGCACGTCGGGGGCGAGGTCGGGTTGGAAGGCGGCGGCGGCGATCTCGCCCATCGCGCTCAGGCCGCCGGTGTTGAAGACGCCGCCGCGCCAGTCGACGGCGGCGAGGCTAAGGACGAAGGCGCCGACGAGGATGGCGGTCAGCGCGCCGCGTCCGCCGAGGAAGCGCCCGCCCAGCCGCCCCTCCCGCTCGTCCATCACTCCCCGCGCAGACCCTCGAGGGCGTAGAGGTCGTCGAGCTGTTCCGCGGTCACCGACTCGGCCGGCGCATCGAAACAGACGGCGCCGTTGCGAAGCCCGACAAGGCGTCTGAAGTGAGCCCGTGCCAGGGCGGGGGAATGGACGGCGGCGACGAGGGTCTTTCCGGCGCTTCGGGCGACGTCGGCGAGGATGCGGAGGACCTCCTCGGCGCGAGCGGGGTCGAGGGAGGCTACGGGCTCGTCGGCGATGATGACCGCGGGGTCCTGCACGAGGACACGCGCCACGGCGACGCGCTGCTGCTCGCCCCCGGAGAGGAAGCCGGCGCGTACGCGGGCGCGGTCGGCGATGCCGACCCGGTCGAGGGCCGCCATGCCGAGATGCCGCTCCCGGGGCCAGACGAGGGAGACGATGGACTGGGCCAGGCTCCAGCTTCCGAGGCGCCCCGCGAGGACGTTATGCAGCGCCGACAGGTTGGGGACGAGGTCGAACTGCTGGTGCACCATGCCGACCTCTTCAGCGAGCTCGCGCCCCGGACGGAGGCGGGCGAGGTCTTTGCCGCGCAGGTGCACCGTTCCCTCGCTCGGGGCGATCTCGCCGGCGATCATGGCGAGCAGGGTCGTCTTGCCGCTGCCGCTGGGCCCCAGGAGCGCGACGGCATCGCCCCGCTCAACGCAGAGCGAGAGCGGATGCACGGCCTCGACGCCGTCGTAGCGCTTTCCCGCGCCCTCGATGAGGATGGCGGCGGGTGAGCTACTGTTCCGCGATGAGTCCGAGACCGCGGGCGATGGTCTCGATGGGCCGGTAGTTCTCATTTGTGGTCGGGATGAAGCGTTCGGCTTGGAAGGCGTCCATGATTTCGCTCTGGCGGCCGCCGTTGGCGGCGTCGAGGGCGAGGAGGGCGTCGACGAGGCGCTGGCTAAAGCCGTCGCCGTAGAGGTCGTCGAGCCCGGGCCGCACGACCCAGTGGTAGTCGACGTAGCCGGGCGTGGTGAAGAAGACGTCGACCTTGGAGCGGTCGACGTCGCCGGCACCGACGCGGGTGTTCCAGACGTTGGCGTTGAGCGCGCCGGCCTCGACGGCGCCGGCCTCGACCTGCTTCCAGGTGGCGTCGTGGGAGCCGCTGTAGGCGACGCCGGCGAAGTCCTGTTCGGGGTCGATACCGGCTTCGGTCAGGAAGAAGCGGGGCATGAGGTGGCCGGAGGTGGAGTTCTCGCTGCCGAAGGTGAAGGTCCGGCCGCGGAGGTCGTCGAAGCTCGCGACCCCCGAGCCGGGGGCGGCGACGAAGACCGAGGTGAAGTTCTCGTCGGTCACGCGTTGGGCCACGGCGTTGGAGCCGGGCACGGCGAGACGGGCCTGGACGCCGGTAAGACCGCCGTACCAGGCGAACTGGACCTCGTCGTTGCGCCAGCCGGTTACCAGGGCGGCGTAGGACTGGGAGGGCAGGTAGCGGACGTCGGCGCCGGTCTCGTCGGAGAGATATTCAGCGAGCAACTTGAACCGCGCTTCGAGGACGGAGACATCCTGGTCGGGGATGCCGCCGATATAGAGGGTTGGTTCATCACCTCCGCCGCACCCTGCGGCGAGTATGGCCGCGGCAGCGAGCGCGGCGAGGCCGGTGATCAGTCGGTGAAGACGTCGTTTCAGCAAGGAGTTCTCCTTAGCGAATTGCAAGCGCGAATGACAAGGGATCAGGCGGCGGTGGGAAGGCGCGGAGCGGGGAAGCGGCCCAGGGGCTGGCCTGCCGGAAGACGCGGCAGCCCCACGCCCGCCACTCAGCCCGGAGTGGCCGGCGGTGTTGTCAGGTGAAGCCCGCGCCGCTCATGAGACGGCGCAATCTTGCCAGCCGGAGTGGGGCATGTCAACGAACCGGTCGCCTCAGGCGATGTGCGGGGGGTATTCGTCGCCGATGTGGCCGGCTTGTTCGAGGCGGCGTTGCTCGGCGTCGTCGAAGCCGAGGAGGTCGCCGTAGACGTAGGCGTTGTGCTGGCCGAGGGTCGGCGGGGGGTAGTCGAGGCGGCTCTCGGTGTTCTGCATGAGCCAGGGGCTGCGGGGGTACTCGATGGGCATGCACTCGTGGTCCATGGCGTGAAAGAACTCGCGGGCGTTCAGTTGGGGGTCGGCCATGAGATCGCGGTCGTCGTTGAGGGCGCCGGCGGGGACGCCGTGTTCCTGGAGGTGGCGCATGATCCACTTGTCGTCGAAGCGCGAGGTCCACTGGGCGACAAGGCCGTCGAGCTCGTCGCGGTGCTCGAAACGCGAATCCTGTGTGGCGAAGCGGGGGTCGTTCGTCCACTCGGGCCGGTCCATCGCCTCGACGAGACCCTGCCATTGGGCGTCGTTGCCGACGGCGATGGCCACCCAGCGGTCGTCGCCGGCACAGGGGTAGGTGTTATGGGGGGCCATGCCGTAGTAGTCGTTGCCCTGAGGGCCGGGCGACTCGCCGGACATCTGGTAGCCGAGCAGGTGCTCGCCGAAGAAGGAGACCATGCACTCCGCTTGGGAAAGCTCGATGATCTGGCCCTTGCCGGTGCGCCGGAGCTGGAGGAGGGCGAGGGCGGCGGCGTAGGCGCCGTGAAGGGCGGCGACGGCGTCGGCGAGGAAGATGTCCTCGGTCTGGGTCGGGTCGGTGTCGCGGTAGCCGCGGATGTAGGTGTGGCCGGAGGTGCCTTCGAGGTGGGAGCCGAGGGAGCGGTAGTAGGCGTAGGGGCCGGTGAGGCCGTAGGCGGGCATGCGGAGCATGACGATGTCGGGCTTGACGGCGCGGAGGGCGTCGTAGTCGATGCCGAGCTTGTCGACGGTGGACGGGGCGTTGTTCTCGATCACGATGTCGGAGACGGCGACGAGCTGCTTGAGTACCTCGATGCCCTCCTCCTGCTGGAGGTCGACGGTCATGCTCATCTTGTTCTTGGCGTGGCTCTGGAAGAAAGGCCAGCAGTTGAAGTCGCGGCCGGTCATGGTGAAGTTGGGGTAGGCGTTGATCCAGTTGCGCATGGAGTCGATGTAGGGCTGCGTCGGCCTGGCGAAGCGCCCGCGGGTGCTGGCCTGGAGCACCTGGAGGGGCTCGACGCGGATGCACTCGGCGCCCCAGTCGGCAAGGTAGCTGGTGGCGTGGGGCCCGGCGAGGACGAGGGAGAGGTCGGCGACGCGGATGCCCTCGAAGGGGCGTCGGAGGCTCTTGGAGGTAGGCACGGGGCCGGCTCTAGGTGAGTAGGACGTGCTCGTGCATGAGGGCTTCGCTGAGGCGGCGGGCCTCGCGGTAGTCGGCGCGGACGTCGTCGTCGGCACCGGGGAGCTCGGCGAGGATGCGGTCGAGCTCTTCGTCGAAGAGTTGGGTGATGCGCTCGGGGGTGTGGGCGACGGGCAGGCCGTCTTCGTCGAGGACGGGGACTTGCTCGTAGTGGTGCATCCGCTGGGCGATCATGAGGCGGTAGATGCGGTCGGTCGCGAGGTCTTCCATGTAGCCGTCGAGGAGGCTGGCTCCTTTGCCGGTGACGACGCCGTAGCGGTAGCGGATGACGCCGCGGATGGCGTCGCGGGTGCCCTGGAGGGTCCGGCGGCCGCCTTCGACGGGCGGGCGGAGATCGGGGCGGCGCTCGGCGCCGGCGGGGCGCTTGTGGACCTGGTTGGGGTAGGGGAACTGACTCACCGCGATCTCGTTCTGATCGGGATGGCCGGTCCAGGCGCCGTCCATGAGGGAGGCGGCCTCGTTGGCCTTGTCCCTTTCGAGTGATTCAAGGGCGCGGGCGTTGAGCTCGGGGTCGGCGCGGTTGGGGAAGAGGGCGGTCATGCCGCCGATGGCGAGGATGCCGCGCTTGTGGCAGATCTCGGGGATGAGCTCGCGGACGCGCTGGAAGAAGGGGACGTCGTGGGCGATGGTGTTGCGGTCGGGGAGGACCCAGGCGGGGTCGTGGAGGTTGAACTCGATAAGGCTGGCCATGTAGTCCCAGCGGCCGAGGTTGAGGCCGATGATGTGGTCGCGGAGGTTGTAGATGAACTCCTCCATCTGGTAGGCCAAGGGGTGGGACTCGGCGAGCGCCATGCACTTGATGTAGTCCTTGGGCAGGCCCTTGGCCTCGGCGATGGCCTGGAAGAGGTCGCGCCACCAGAGGGCTTCCTCGGCGCTTTCGGACTTGGGGACGTAGAAGCTGAGGGGGTGCTTGAGCTTGGCGGGGTCGGCGTGGAAGGCGACGAGGGCGGTGTCGATGAGGGCGGCGGCGGTGGGTTCGCCGTCGATGACGCCTTCCTGGTCCATGTGGAGGCCGCGGGGGCGGGTGAAGACGACGACGGGGCTTTCGTTGATGGTGACGGTGCGGTCGCGCTTCTTGTCGTAGTAGGAGAGGGCGCCTTCGAGGGCGCGGAGGACGTTGGCGGTGCCTTCGAGCATGTGCCCCTTGTGGCTGACCATGGAGTCCTCGAGGTCGAGCATGACGCCGGGCGCGCCGGAGTTGAGCATCTTGACGACGAGCTCGGCATCGTCGGCGGGGCCGGTCATCTGGTTGCGCTGGTCTTGGCACCAGTTGGGGAGGTCGATGCGCCAGTCGCCGTCGGTGGCCTCGGAGGGGGGCAGGTGGTCGGGGAGGTGGCCGCGGTGGGAGTCGGCGAGGGCCTCGCGGCGCTTGGCGGCGAGGTCGCGCTGGCGGGGGGTAAAGCGCTCGTGGAGGGGGCGGTAGAAGGCGAGGAACTCGCGGGTGAGCAGGTCTGCCGACGGGGCGGCGGGGGCCGGAGTCTCGGCGCCGGTGGTCTGTGGCTGGGTCATGGGTTGTGCGGGCCGCCGAGTAGTGGGGCCGTCCTCTGCCGGGACTTGGCCGAGGTTCCGTGGGCTCCGTCAGGCTACCCGGAGGGCCGGGGAGCGTCAAGGGATTTTGGGGCGCCCCTACGAGAGGGAGGCGCGGAGGATGGCGAGGGCGGCGCGGGGGAGGCCGAAGCGGCCGGTGTGGGCGAGGTAGAGGGGGGTCCAGGTTGGGTTGAATTTCTGCTTGAAGCGGCGGAGGCCGTCGGCGTCGTAGAGGGGGCGGGCGGCGCGGCGGAGGGCGGCGAGGGTCCAGGAGGGGGCGCCGTCGAGGCTTGCGAGGGGTGCGCCGGAGAGGCTGGCGTAGGGCCAGCCTTCGTCGCGGAAGGCGAGGAGTGAGGCGGCGGCGAGGAAGTCGGCGAGCCCGGCCATCACCCCGGGGCGGTAGCGGAGGAGCTCGAGCATCCAGCCGCCGCGGGCGGGGACCCAGGTGACGAAGCCGGCGATGCGGCCGTGGGCGTCCTCGGCGGCGGCGGCGCGGGTGGCGGGGTCGAGGAGGGCGCCGGCCCCACCGAAGGCGAAACGGAGCTCGAGGGGCCGCTTTGTGCGCAGCCAGACCTGGGAGACGGCGTCGATCTCGCGGCGGCGGGCGGCGCATTCTTCCAGGGTCATCCAACGGAAGCGGAGGCCGCGGGCGCGGGCACGGTTGCGGGCGGCGCGGACCTCGCGCCAGCGGCGTCCCTGGGGCTGGAAGTGGCGGGGGTCGACGATGGCCTCGGCGCCGGCGGGGGTGAGGTTGTAGCCGGCGGCACGGGCGGCGCCGGTGAGGTCGGCGGGGAGTCCGCAGACGACGGCGCGCAGACCTCGCTCGCAGCACCAGTCACGGAAGCCGTGCAGGACGGAGGGGGCGGTCTCTGGGGGGCCGACGGGTGGGCCTAGGGCGACGGCTGCGCCGGCGGCGACGCGGAAGCCGAGGCGGGGTTGGCCGTCGAAGAAGAAGCGGCGGGAGCCCTCGCGCAGGCCCATGTGGCTGAGTCCGTGGGTCGCGGCGAGGGCAGTAGGTGGAGCGGGGGGTGGGGGAGCGGTGAGGACGGCGGTGGTCACGGTGGGGATTGTAACAGCGTGGGGCGGCTGGAGGGGGCGGGCGATTCGTGAATCGCCCCTACAGGGAGAGGCGGCGGCTTCGGTGGCCGTTGGTGGTGATGAGGGGCCCTCTCATCTCAATCTTCTCCCGTGGGGAGAAGAGGGGGACCGCCGCGCCCCGCCCCGGCCAGAGCCGCAGACTGTGTTGCCGTTGGCGTACCCCTCCCGGCCCCCCGCCCTCACCCCAACCCTCTCCCAGCGGGAGAGGGGGGAAGACCACCACGCGCCAGAGGTTCAAGGTGGCGCCCGCAGAGGGTGGCGGTTGGAGGGAGGGGCGCGTCGCGACGCGCCCTTATAGGGGAGGGTGCCCACAAGGGGGTGCCCGTATGGGAGGGAGAAGGTGGGTGTTGGCTGGCGTGTGGCGGTGATGAGGAGAGGGCGACCACAAGGGTCGCCCCTACGGGTGGGGGATCGGGGTGGCGGGCAGCGGTTGACCAGTGGCGGCAATGAGGGGGCCCCTCATCTCAGTCTTCTCCCCACGGGAGAAGAGGGGACCTCCGCGCCCCGCCCCGGCCCTCTTGTCAATGCTAAGTTAGATTTGACCCTTTTCCGCTAAGTTAGAACTGACCCACCTTGTCGTTAAGTCGCCTCCTTTCTGGCAAGCAAGAGTGCCTGTTGGATTTAGACGTCGCCGGAGCTAGCGGCTTCAGGCGATGTCGATAGCAGTTGATGGGAGGCGAAGAGTCCGGCCTGCCTCTTGCCTTTAAGCCGGTAGCTCTCGCCTCGGATGTTGAGGACGTGGCTGTGGTGCAGCAGCCGGTCCAGGATGGCCGAGGCGATGACGGTATCGCCCAGAAGCTCACCCCACTCGGCGAAGCCCTTGTTGGAGGTGAGGATGATGCTGCCCCGCTCATAGCGAGCCGACACCAGGGTGAAGAAGGCGGTGGAGGCGTCCCGGTCGTAAGGCCAGATGCCGAACTCGTCCACGATGAGTAGCTTGGGCGACAGGTAGACCCGCATGCGCCGTTGGAGGTTGTTCTCCACCCTGGCCTTCCTCAGGTCCTCCATCAGGTCGTAGGCTCGGACGAAGTAGGCCCCCTGGCTCTTCTCGATGGCCTTGAGCGCTAGGGCCACCGCCAGATGGGTCTTGCCCACACCTGGCGGTCCCAGGAGCAGCAGGTTGGTGGCTTCAGCGACGAAGGACAGGCCGGCCAGTTCCCGCACCTGTCGCTCGTCGATGGAGGGCTGGAACGAGAAGTCGAACTGCTCCAAGGTCCGGTGGAAGGGGAGGTGAGCCAGCTTCGTCCTGGTGGACATGTACCGCTCCTTCCGGGCGGCCACTTCCACGCCGAGTAGCTCTGCCAGCATCTCGGGGTAGGTCAGTTTCTTGGTGGCCGCAGCGTCCAGGGAGTTGTCCAGGGCTTCGACGGCCTGCTTGAGGCCCAGCGTCTCCAGGTGCTGGCGAGCCTGTTCCAGCGCGATCATCGCCCACCTCCCACCGCTGCCAACTCGTACACCTCCAGGGAGCGGCGCTCCACCTGGCCCACAGGGATCTGCACCGCCACGGCTTCCTTACGAGGACGATCATCGCCGCCGGGCAGTCCGTCCCACTGGCCCGGCAGTGTGAGGCGCTGACCGGTCCGCTGGGCTTGGGGATGCACCGCCAGCCGCACGTCGCCCGACCAGACCTCCACCGTACCGGCCCGCACACCCACCTGGACCGTCGAACCCGCCCAGCTCCAGGGCACGCCGTAGCGAGACCTCTCCCAGTGGACGTAGCCGTCCCTGGCCACCTTCCGCTCCTCCCGCATGTAGGGCGCAAGGCCCGAACGCGGCGGCAGGCTGCCCAGGTGGGCGAGCTCCTCAGCCAGCATCTCTCGGGGGACCCGGTGCGTCGTCCCATGGACTCGCCGATTGGCCACCGCATCGCACCACTCCAGGGCCTGGCGGTTCATGTCTGCGTCGTCGGTGAAGCGGACACCGGGCCACAGGTTGCCCCGGACGTACTTCACGCCGCTCTCCACCTTGCCCTTCGTCTGCGCTCGGTAGGGTCGGCACAGACGGAGGTCGAAGCCCATTCGCAGTGAGAAGTCCAGCATCCGGCTGTTCCACTCCGGCCTGCCCTCCCTGTCACGCCCCAGGACCACCACCTTGGCGTTGTCGTACAGGCAGCGGCGGGGAACACCACCGAAGTACTCGAAGGCGTTCAGATGGCACCTGATGAAGGTCGCCACGTCGGCGCGCCGGACGAACTCCACGTAGATGGTCCGAGACCAGCTCAGCACCATCACGAAGGCCCAGACCCGGTGCTTGCGCCCGTCCTCTCCGACATAGGCGAAGCTGCCCCAGTCCACCTGTGCCTGCTCGCCTGGCGCCGTCTCGAACCGCACCGTCGCACGGGGCTGACGCGGCCGACGCCGAGGCCGCACGTAGTTGGTCAGCGTCGGATAGCTGCCGTCGTAGCCCAACTCCCGGATCTCCCGCAGCAGCACCACGCAGTTGTCCACTCCCGCCGACAGCCGACCATCTATGTGACCCTTGTATGGGTCCAGCTTCGACCCCTGCTTCTCTCGCCGCTTGGCCTTGGGCACCTCGTCGGAGCGCACGTACTTGCGCACGGTGTTCCGGGAAATCCCCAACTCCCTCGATATCCCTCGGATCGAGCTTCCATCGCCCTTCAACTCGTATAACTCTCTCACTAACCCACCTCCTATCATTTGACTTGCTGCACCTCCTAATCGGTTTCCCGACGAAGATGCGTCCGCTATCGGGGTGGGTCAATTCCAAATTAGCGCTACTGGGTCAGTTTAGAGTTAGCACTAACACTCTCTCAGTCTCCCCCAGAGGGGGAGAGGTTTACGGAGAGGAGGGTACGGGACCCCGTCCCGGCGGTTAGACGCCGCTTTTGTTGAGGGTGGCGAGGAAGGCGTCGTTGGTGGGGGTCTTGGAGAGGCGCTCGAGGATCTTTTCGGTGGCTTCGGTCTCGCGCTGGGCGTCGGCGGTGATCATGGCCACGATGCGGCGGAGGAGCCAGACCTGCTTCAGGGCGTCGCCGCTGAGGAGCAGCTCTTCGCGGCGGGTGCCGCTGCGCTGGATGTCGATCGCGGGGTAGATGCGGCGCTCGGCGAGCTTGCGGTCGAGGTGCAGCTCCATGTTGCCAGTGCCCTTGAACTCTTCGTAGATGACGTCGTCCATGCGGCTGCCGGTGTCGATAAGGCAGGTGGCGATCACGGTCAGGCTGCCGCCGCCCTCGCAGTTGCGCGCCGCGCCGAAGAAGCGTTTCGGCGGATAGAGCGCGACGGGGTCGATGCCGCCGGAGAGGGTGCGCCCGCTGGTGGGCACGGCGAGGTTGTAGGCGCGGGTGAGGCGGGTGATGCTATCGAGGAGGACGACGACGTCCTTGCCGCCCTCGACCAGCCGCTTGGAGCGTTCCAGGACGAGCTCGGCGACCCGAGTGTGGTCCTCGACGGGCTCGTCGAACGTGGAACTGAAGACCTCGCCCTCGACGGAGCGCTCCATATCGGTGACTTCCTCGGGGCGCTCGCCGACGAGGGCAACCATGAGTACGACCTCCGGGGCGTTCTGGGACACGCCCTGGGCGATGCTCTTGAGCAGCATGGTCTTGCCAGCCTTGGGGGGCGAGACGATGAGGCCGCGCTGGCCCCGGCCGATGGGGGAGAGCATGTCGATGAGCCGGTTGGAGAGATTCTTGGGGCCGAGCTCGAGCTTGATCTGTTCGTCGGGGAAGACGGGGGTGAGCCGGTCGAAGGTCGGGCGCTTCTTCGCCGCCTCGGGATCGAGGCCGTTGATGCCCTCGACGCGCTGGAGGCCGCGGTACTTTTCGCTTTCCTTCGGCGGGCGGACGAGCCCGATGGCGAGGTCGCCGGTGCGCAGGGCGAAGCGGCGAATCTGGGAGGGGGAGAGGTAGACGTCGTCCGGGCTGGGGCGAAGGCCGTTCCTGCGAAGGAAGCCGTAGCCGTCGCCGATGATCTCGATGACGCCGGTGGCGACCTCGTGCCCCTGCTCCTGCGCCTTGATCTGAAGGAGCTCCTGGACGAGGCGGCTCTTCTTCATCTGGGCGACGCCCTGGATGCCGATCTCGCCGGCCACGGCGACGAGATCGTCGCGCGACTTGGAGTCGAGCACCGCCATGACCGCGGCCAGATCAGTCGTTGGGGTCAGGTCAACCTCGGGCTCCATCACCTGGACCTGGCCGCCCCGGTTGCCCGAGCGCCGCCGCGATCCCCGCTGGTTCGACCTTCTTCCGTCCTCTCTCAACGCCGTTTCCTCCTGCCCGTCGCAGCCGCCGTCAACTGATCGGGAGCTTGTGCTGGCCGCCCTCGGGGACGATCTCCTTCGCCCTGCCCACGAATGCCTGGAAGAGGGGGTGGGGGCGGTTCGGGCGCGATTTGAACTCGGGGTGGAACTGGGTCCCCAGCATGAAGGGGTGCCCCTGTAACTCGGTGATTTCGACCAACGATCCGTCCGGCGAGAGCCCGCTGGGGGTGAGTCCCGCCCCGCAGAGCCGGTCGCGGTAGTCGTTGTTGAACTCATAGCGGTGCCGGTGGCGCTCGACGATCGATCGTTCGCCGTAGGCGCCGCGGGCCAGGGTCCCGGCCTCGAGGTCGCACCGGTAGTCGCCCAACCGCATCGTGCCGCCCATGTCGTCGAGGTCGCGCTGGCCGGGCATCAGGTCGATGACCGGGTAGGGCGTCTCGAGGTCGAACTCGGTGGAGTTCGCCTCGACCCCGATCGCGTGGCGGGCGAACTCGATCACCATGACCTGCATGCCAAGGCAAAGGCCGAGATAGGGGATGCCGCGCTCGCGTGAGTAGCGGGCGGCGCGGACCATGCCCTCGATGCCGCGCTCGCCGAAGCCTCCGGGCACGACGATGCCGCAGGCGTGGGCGAGGAAGGGCTCCCAGTCGCCCGATTCCAACTCTTCCGCCGCGACCCAGGTGATTTCGACGCCCCGGCCGTGGTCGATGCCGGCGTGCTGCAGGGCCTCACGCACCGAGATGTAGGAGTCGTGCAACTCCACGTACTTGCCGACCACCGCGATAGTCAGCGGCTCGTACTCGGCGGTCATCTTGCCGACCATGGCCCGCCAGTCGACGAGGCCGTCGGGAAAGGCCTGGAGGCCCAACCGCTCGATCACGAGGTCGCCGATGCG
The DNA here is from genome assembly GCA_965207995.1 of Dehalococcoidia bacterium. Taxonomy (GTDB): domain Bacteria; phylum Chloroflexota; class Dehalococcoidia; order SHYB01; family SHYB01; genus DAOUKH01. Next base: position 1,643,566 of record OZ242299.1, read on the forward strand.
CGCATCCTCGAGGATGCCGGGAACCTCGTAGATGTTGTCGGCGGTCTCGAGCGGCACGACGGCGTCGGGGGGCACGTCGCAGAAGAGGGCGATCTTGGCCCGCGCGCTCTCGGGAATCTCGTAGTCGCTGCGGCAGAGGATGATGTCGGGCTGGATGCCGATGCTGCGCAGCTCCTTGACGGAGTGCTGCGTCGGCTTCGTCTTCAGCTCTTGCGTCGCCTTGATGTAGGGCAGATAGGTCACGTGGAGGTAGAGGGCGGCGCCCCGCTCCACCTCGTTGCGCATCTGGCGGATCGCCTCGAGGAAGGGGAGGCCCTCGATGTCGCCGACGGTGCCGCCGACCTCGACGATGATGACGTCGGCGGGGCTCTTATCGGCGAGACGGAGGATGCGGTCCTTGATCTCGTTGGTGACGTGGGGGACGACCTGGGTCGTCCCGCCGAGATAGTCGCCCCGGCGCTCCTTGGCGATCACGGAGCTGTAGATCTCGCCGGCGGTGACGTTGGAGTGTTTGGTGAGCTCGACGTCGATGAACCGCTCGTAGTGGCCGAGGTCGAGGTCGGTCTCGCAGCCGTCGGCGGTGACGAAGACCTCGCCGTGTTGGTAGGGGGACATGGTGCCGGGATCAACGTTCAGGTAGGGGTCGAGCTTCTGCACGGAGACGGTCTGGCCGCGGCTCTTGAGGATGCGGCCGAGGGAGGCGACGGCGATGCCCTTGCCGACGGAGCTGACGACGCCGCCGGTTACGAAGATGAACTTCGCCGCGTGGTTCACGGATTTCGGCTCATGTGGATCGCTGCCGTCTAGAGAGGGGTCGCGCCTGGGGGAAGAGCCGGGAGCTTGCTACGGCGGCGCCACAAGCCACCGAACAGCCTCAGGGCGCGAAATGGGAAACCTGTTCCGGAAGGGTGGAGGGCGCCTCGCGGTGAGGCCGGCCCCAAAGCGGGCCGCTCCACCTCTTTCGCGATTATAGGAGTCGAAAATTGAGACTGTCAATCCCTCCGCTGTCCACCCCCTGGGCGCTCTGGACTCGCGGCCGGCGAAGACCTCCCCTCGCCGCGCCGCTGGCGCGCCCTGTGGGCGTGTGCCCTCTCTCAGTCCCCCGAAGGTTTCGAGGCAATCGACACCGAAAATGTCACGATCTCCGCCCCAAGGTCTCCGAGGATCTGGTTGCAATGCGGGCGCGGCGCCATCGCGGCCAGGTCGACGATACGAATGCCTTCCAGTGGTCCAGGCATCCTGTCTCTTTACGAGGGCCCCGGCACGGGGGTAGCCCCGGTGATCTTGTCTTGTTCCATCGCCTCGACCTCGTTGGAAGAAAGGCCCAGGACCTCGTTCAAGGCCCAGAGCCGGTGCTCCCCCAGGAAGGGCGCCAGGCCCGGGGCCGACTGGGGCGCATCCGATAGCTTCCAAGGGGGCATGCGCATGAGGAATTCGCCCGCCTCCGGGTGGTGCGCGGTGGCGAAGAAACCGCGCGCGTTCAAGTGCTGGTCCTCGACCAGCCCCTTGGCGGTCAGGACGGGGCCGGCGTTCACCCCCGCCTCCGCGAGTTGGTGAAAGATCTCGATGGCATCCTGCTCGGAACTCCACGCCTCCATGTAGCGGTCCAGGTCCTCCCGATGGTCCCACCGGCCTCTCTGCGCTCGAAATCGCTCCTCCTTGCTCCAATCCGGGTTGCCCATGACGCGGCACAGGGCGTCCCACTGCTCGTCATTGGTCACCACGATGGTGATCCATTGGTCCTCGCCCCGAGTCCGGTAGCACCCATGGGGCGCCATCCACGAGTGCGCGTTACCCTTCCGTTCCCCGTTGCGCCGGTTCATGGCGTAGTCCATGATCGCCTCAGGGAGCAGGCTGGTGATGGCTTCGGCCTGCGAGAGGTCGATGTGCTGGCCTTGGCCGGTAACCGCCCGGTGCTCCAGGGCCGTCAGGACCGCGAAGGCCCCGGTGACTCCGGCTATGGGGTTGCCGTAGGACATGCCCTGGGGCATGGGAGGGCCGCCTGGGTAACCCGTGCTCCACGCCAGGCCCGATATCGCGTCCATGCTGAGTCCCGTGGCGGGGAAGTCACGATAAGGCCCCGTGCGCCCGTAGCCCGGCATGGAACACATGATGATGTCGGGCCGAACCTCGCGCAGAACAGGGTAGTCGATGCCCAGACTCGCCATGACGCCGGCGCTGAAGTTCTCCACGACCACATCGCTAATGCGGGCCAGCGTCAGCAAATGCTCCTTGCCCTGGGGCTGCTCCAGGTCCAGGGTCAGGCCCAACTTGTTACGGCCTAGATCGTGGAAGAGTGCACTGCAATTCCACGGGTCGGCGGCTGGCTTGCCCCCGGGGGAATAGGGCAGGCGGCGCAGGGGATCAATGCGCTGGACGGCCTCCACCTTGATGACCTCCGCCCCAAGGTCCGCCAGCAGGCGTGTGGCGTAGGGACCATCCCAGACCATGGAGAGGTCCAGCACCCGCACGCCTTCCAGCAAAGGGCGGCCCCCGGCGGTCTCCTTGGCCATCACACGACCCCCATTTCTCGCAACCGGGCCAGCTCCGTCTTGGGCATGCCCATCTCCTGGCAAAAGACGGCTTCGTTATGCTCCCCCAGGAGGGGGGGCCGGCCGGCTTTCCAGGGCGTCTCGCTCATTCTGAAAGAGGTGCTCGGATAGGGTAGGGGTCCGGTATGCGGGTGATCGATGGTCTCGAAGTAGCGGCGCGCCCGGTATTGAGGGTCCTCCAGCAGGTCTTCGGGCGAGGAGACCGGGGAGAAGGGCATGCCCTTCTCCTGGCCTTGCCGCGCGATCTCCTCCTTGTCATGCTCCATGAGCCAGGGCGCCATCAGGGCGTCGACCTCGTCGGCGCGGCGCCGCCGGTCCCGACCGTTGGAGAATTCATCCTCGGCAAGCTCGGTGCTGCCCATCATCTCAACCAGGGCCGGCCACTGGGCCGCGCCGGCGGCCTGTATGGCCACATAGCCGTTACGGCATGGAAGGATCGTCGTGGGATGGCTTGAAGGCTCGCGGTTCCCCTGCCGGGGAGCGACAACCTTCTGAGTCCAGAACATTGGGAGGGTCTCCCCCACCATGCTGGCGATGGACTCCTGCATCGATACGTCAATGTGCTGGCCCTGGCCCGTGAAGCGCCGGGCGAAGACGGCGGCCAGGGTTGCCAGGGCGGCGTGCAGGCCGCCATGGAAGAAGGACTGTCGTCCTCCCGCCTTCAGGGGTTCCCGGTCCTGCTCCCCGTTGATGGCCATCAACCCGCCCAGGGCATAGAGGGTCAAGTCCGACGCCTCGTAGTCCCGATAGGGCCCCGACTGGCCGAAGCTGGTGATGCTGGTCATTATGAGAGCGGGGTTCAGAGCCAGGAGGTCATCGTAGCCTAGGCCCAAGTTCTCCATGGTCCCCGGCCGGAAGGTCTCCACCAGTACGTCGGCCTCTCGCACGAGGTCTCGGAAAAGCGACGCGCCAGCCGCCGTTTCGAGATTCAACGTGATGCCGCGCTTGTTGGTGTTCATGTATAAGAACAGCCCGGACCCCTCGGGATGGGGCAGGTCCTTGTAGAACGGTCCCAGTCGGCGCAAGGGGTCGCCTCCGGGCGGCTCCGCCTTCAGTACCTGCGCGCCGTAGTCGGCCAGCAGCTTGGCGCAGTAAGGCCCGGCGATGAACTGGCTAAGGTCGAGAACTCGGATGTGTTCAAGGGCGTTGCGGGTCATGATCGCTCCTTTGCCGGTCGACCTACGAGGAGCCGTTGTCCAGAAAACTCAGGATGACCTCAGCCAGCCGGTGCGGCGCCCATTCCACTACGTCGCCGCCCGTGTCGTCCATGGTGACGAGGGAGCCGTCGGCCAGGAGGTCCGCGACAAGCCGACCCTGGCGGCCAAGGCGCTCTTCCCCCTCAGTGGCCAGCTCCACCACCAACGTCCTGGCCTTGATGCGGCTCAGCGCGGCTTCGAAATCGAACCCGATGTTGGCCCGGTAAACCCCGCGAACGCTGTCCCGCGCTTGCATGAAGTCCACCGCACGGTCCGCCAGCACCTTGAGCGCGCCGGGGGAGAGTTTTCGGGCAGCGAGCACCTTCTGGTCCCACCATATCCCGCTCAGGCTGACGTAGCTGGAAGCCCATTCCCCGAGCAGGCGCGGCGCTTCGGACAGGGTTTCGTCGCCCTTGCTCTGCCGCCCCATGATGGCGTGAATGGCGGCGCTGCGCTTCTCTCGGTCGACGATGATGCTGTGCGTCTCGCCGCACAGTATCACGCTCCCCACACGTTGCGGCCACCCGGACGCAAGCGCCGCCGCGACCTTGTTCCCGGTGCCTAGGCCAAAGATGTCCGCCCTGGCAATGCCGAGCGCGTCCTGGAATTGAACGACGCTCAGAGCCAGGTCTTCCATCGGCGCCTCGGCGGGCAGCCGGTCCGAGCCGCCGGAGTCCAGCAGGTCGGGAGCGAAAACACGGTAGCGCTTGGCGAGTAGGGGAATGAGGCCCGTGTACACCCGAAACGACCGAGAATTCGGGTGGAGGAGGACCAGAGGACTGCCTTCGCCGTCCGCCGCGTAGTGGATCTGCCCCATGGGCGTGTCAGCGTATGATCGCTTCAAGCCGACCTCCGGTTCGCCAGATGTCTCACCACTCGTCCGGGCCGCGAAACGCGGAGTGCCCGAGCCGCGGCGTCCCGCCCCCAGGACCTTCACTTCGGCAGTATCACTCGCAGGTTACTGCCCGGCTGCGCTCCGCCGGTGAGGCGGATGGCCTGGCCGGTAATATAGGACGACGCGTCGCTGACCAAGAACAGCGCAAGCGCGGCGACCTCCTCGGGCGTGCCGAGGCGGCCCAGCGGCGTGCGGCTCAGCGCCTTTTGCTCAAGGGGCGGATCCGCCTTCATCACCGCGTCCACGGCTGCCGTTCTGATCAGGTAAGGCACAATGGCGTTGAACCGCACGTAGGGAGCAAGCTCGGCGGCCAGCGTCCGGGTGATGCTGATGACTCCCGCCTTCGGAGCGCCGTAGTGGGCGTACCACGTTAACGGGCCACTGCCGGCAATGTCGGCGACGTTGACGACAGCCCCGGAGCCCCGCTCCAACATGTGAGCCCCGACCGTTCGACAGCCCAGATACGTTGTCTTGAGGTTCTGCTGGATGCCCTCATTCCAGCGTTGCGGCGTCAATTCCAGGAAGGGCGTGGGAACGGTGCCCCCGCCCACGTTGTTGACGAGCCCGTCCACCGCTCCAAAGGCGCTCACAGCCTGGGCAAGGAGCGATTCCGCATAATCGCTGCGCCGCATGTCCCCGACGACGCACAGGGTTTGCCCTCCCCGGGCTTCCAGGTCGGCCGCCACGCCCCTGAGCTGGGTCTCGCTCGCCTCGGGGTCCTTGATGTTCATGCCGGCAAGGACCACGTTCGCTCCGGCTTCCGCGAATGCCGTGGCGATGGCTCGACCGATGCCCTGGCCGGCGCCGGTGACGATGGTGGTCCGTCCCTTGAGGGAGAAGAGGTCTAACACGCTCATGGTAGGTTGCCGTCTTCAGATAATCATCTCGGGTTTCCCGGTTACCAGGGCCCCGCCCGTAATGTTGATGGTCTCGCCGGTGACGTAGGAGGACCCGTCGCCGGCGAGGAAGAGGGCCAACGCCGCGATTTCCGCGGGCCTGGCGCCACGTCCCATGGGAATCGTGGCCACCGCCATGCGCTCCTTCTCCGGATCCTCGTCCCATTGCGATCTCATCCACTCCGTCATGACCCAAGTGGGAGCTATGCCATTGACTCGAACCCCGAACGGGCCGAGCTCCGCGGCGACCGTCTGGGTCAGGTTGATGACGCCGGCTTTGCCGGCGCCGTAGTGAGCGCGGTGGAGCGCAGGCCGCCGCCCATCCATGGAGGATATGTTGACGATGGCGCCGGCCCGGCGTTCCGCCATGTGGGCGCCGACATAGCGGCACCCTAAGAACGTGGTGGTAATGTTCTCGTCGATGCCGGCGTCCCACTCCTCCTCGCTCAATTCGACGAACGGCGTGAGTCCGGTGCCGCCAACGTTGTTGACTAGGATGTCGATCTTCCCAAAGGCAGCGATGGCCTCGCGCACCATGTCTTGAACGTCTTGAGGCCTCCGCATATCGGCGACGATCGGCAGAGTCGTTACGCCCAGTTTCTCCAGGTCCGCGGCGACGCCCCTGAGCTGGGTCTCGCTCGCCTCGGGGTCCTTGACGTTGATGCCGGCAAGGACCACGTTTGCTCCGGCTTCCGCGAATGCCGTGGCGATGGCTCGACCGATGCCCTGGCCGGCGCCGGTGACGATGGCCACTTTTCCTTTGAGTGAGAATCGGTCCAAGATCGTCATGGCTCTCAGCGTTTCCGCTCGGCCGGCTGCATCGAGGCTCAGGCGCCGGACGCTCGCAACCTCGGGTCGAGCACGTCTCTCAGGGCGTCCCCCAAGAGGTTGAAGGCCAGCACCGTAGCGGTGATGGCCAGCCCTGGGAAGAGCGCGATCCAGGGGGCCTGGATCATATACTGCCGTCCCGCGCCGGACAGCATGTTGCCCCACGTCGGCGTGGGAGGCGGCGGTCCCAAGCCCAAGAACGAAAGGGATGCCTCGGCGATGATCGCGAATCCCAGGTTGATCGTGACCAGGACGATGATTGGAGAGGTGACGTTGGGGAGGATATGCCTGAAGGCGATCCGCCAGCCCGAGCTGCCTATGGCACGGGCCGCCTCGACGTACATCAGCTCCTTGGCAGAGTAGACATCCGCTCGGACAACGCGGCTGGCGATGGGCGTCAACACGAATCCAAGGGCTAGGATGACGTTCTGAAGGCCAGACCCCAGCACGGTGACGACAACCATCGCCATAAGGAGTAGGGGAACAGACATGATGGCGTCCATGATCCGCTGTACCACCATATCGAACTTGCCGCCGATGTAGCCGGAGGCAAGGCCCCAAAGGGCGCCGTGGAGGATTCCCGCGGCAACGGAGGCCACTCCCACCAGCAAAGATACGCGCGTGCCGTGGAGCACGCGGCTAAAGGTGTCGCGACCCACGTCGTCGGTGCCGAAGAGATGTTTCCAGCTCGGGCCCTGCAAGCGGTCTATCGGGTTGATCTCAGAGAACCCGAAGGGGGCGATAAGGTCGACAGTGATCGCGGCGAAGGCGACCGCGAAAATCACCACGGCGCCGGCGGCCCCCAGAGGCTTGCGCTTCGAGAAGCTCCAGATCATGGCCGGCACCGCGAGGTACAGCCGTCGCGGGGCCAGCCGCCGCACGGCTTCTACGCCACGAGTTTGCGGTGCATGGTCCATCAAGCGTAACGAATACGTGGGTCGAGCCACGCCACGATGAGATCAACGCTCAAGTTCACGAATACCACCATCATGGCGAAGAATATGGTGACTGCTTGCAGCGCCGGGTAGTCCCGCTGAGCGATGGAGTTGACGGTGTGCAAGCCGAGGCCCGGGATCGAGAAGATGGTCTCGATGATGATGGCGCTGGCCATGAGGTTGGCGAAGATCACGCCGCCAACCGCCACCGTTGGCCCCATGGCATTCTTCATGGCATGGACGAAGATGACCCTGCGTTCCACAAGGCCTTTGGCCCTGGCGGTCCGCACGTAATCTTGCCTGAGGACCTCAAGCAGCGATGAGCGGATGAACCTGGCCAGGATGCCAGCGACGATGGCTCCGGACACGACCGCCGCAGGGAGGACCTGCTCCAGGTTGGTCAGGGGGTTGTCCAGGAAGTCCTGATAGGGTATTGGGGCACTGTATCCCCACCATCTCGCAGGAAAGACGATGACCAGCGTCGCAATCCAGAAGCCTGGCACGGCTAGCGCGGTGACGGCGAAGACCCTGGTAACGTAGTCGATGATCGTATCCTGCCTGAGTGCAGAGATGACCCCCGCGGGCACCGAGATCAGGAGCGCGATGACCATGGAGAGCCCGGCAACCTGAAGGGTTATGGGCGCCCGCCGCAAGACCTCGTCGATCACCGGCTCGCCGTCCAGGAATGAATCTCCCAGGTCGCCCCTCACGAACCGGCCAAGCGTGACGAAATACTGCTTGACGACCGGCTCGTCGATACCGAGGTCGGCGCGCAAGCGAGCCTCGACTTCGGGATCGCCTGAGGACGACGCTTCAATCAGGAGGGCATCGACGGCGTCTCCCGGCACAAGCCGGATCAGGGAGAACACCAGCGTGAAGACGAAAAACGCGACGGGAATAATTAGGAGGAGCCGTCTGACGACGTACGCCATAGGCTCCTCCTAATTATGCGTCGTTTACCCCGCCGAGCGTTGTGTTTAGTTGTCGTACCAGAGCCGTTCGTGGTCCCGAACGTAGGTATTGATGGGCTGGACTTTGTACCGGCCCGAATCACTCGTCCTGAGGTCTGCATCCGCGACCGCCCACGTGAGGGAGTCGGCTACGCGCTGGAGCACTAGCTGATTGGTCAGGATGTAGTCCTGGATTTCCTTGACCTTGACTTGCCGCGCCGCATCGTCGCCGGTTGCGAGCATGTCATCGATCATCGCGTCAAGCTCCGGATCAGCCAGGCCGGAGCTGTTCTTGGCTCCGGTGGAATGGTAGTTGTTGTTCATGTAGGACTCGGGGCTGTTCGCGCCACCGAAGCCCCAGGCGACGTCCCTGAACGCCACGTCCTCGGTATGCTTCTTGAAGGAGGCGAAGTCCGGTTCCACGTTGGACACGACCTTGAAGCCCAGAGCCTTCATCTCCTCGATGAATACCTCGACGTTGGCCTCGTAGTCGCGCTGGAACTTGACGGAGTCCACGTGCAGCTCGTAGCCCTCCGGTACGCCGGCCTCCCTGAGCAAGGCTATGGCCTCTTCAACGTCATACCGGTAGGAGTACTTCTCGGCGGCCAACTCTTCAGGGGTCAAGGCCCAGGCCGTCCCGTGCTGACCGGAGACCGGACCCGCCCACTGACCGAGGCCGCCGAACGCCGCTTGAATGTGGGCGTCGAGGTCCATTCCAAGGGCGATGGCTTTGCGCACTCGAACGTCCTGGAACAACGGATTGTTTTGGTTGTAGTAGAGGACGTAGGAGCTCTGCCACAGGTACTCGATCACTTGGGCGTCGGGTCTCGCTCTCTGTACCTCCTGCACCTCTTCGTTGAACAAGTACTCGATGTAGTTCAGCTTGCCGGTAACGGTCGCGGCCGTCCGGGCCGCTCGGTCCGGGATGATCAAGCTTTCGGTGGCATCGACGTAGGGCAACTGGTTCCCGACGTGGTCTTCCTTCCAGTAGCTGTCGTTCCGGTCCATGAAGACGCCGACGTCTTTTTCCAACCGATTCAGCGTGAAAGGCCCGGTGCCGATCGCCTGGGTGTTGAGGTCTTCCGTTTCGGGGGCCACGATGAGGGCCTCCCGTCCCGCCATGGCGAACGGAAGCAGTACGTCGACCTGGCTCGTATTGATGACGAAGGTGTACGGGTCCGGGGTCTCGAAGCTCACGACGTTCTTATACGTTGTCTTGTAGGAGCTTCCCTCACCGGAGAGCCGTTCCAAATTCCACTTGATGTCCTCCGAGGTCAGCTCGCGTCCGTTGTGGTACATGACCCCAGTGTTCAGCTTGAACGTCATGCGCTCCCCGTTGTTGGAGAGGGTGACCCCCTCAGCAATGTCCGGCACGGTTATGACGTCGTTGGCCGTTTCGAGCGTATCGAGCTTCATCAGGCGGTTGTAGATTGGGCTCACCGACTGCGCCGTCATGTGGTTCCCGTAGTGGGGGTCCAGGTTCGGCAAGTTGGGACAGCACCACGCCCATGAGATGGAACCGCCGTACTTGGCGCCGAACGCCGGCGTGGCAGTGGGTGCGGGAGTGGCAGTGGGCGCCGGCGTTGCCGTGGGCTGCGGGACCGCCGTCGGCGGGGGAGAAGTCGGGACCGCGGTCGGGTCAGTTCCTCCGCCGCAGGCCGCAACGACCAGCGAGACGACAACCCCAAGTACCAGTAAGAATCCGACTGCCTTTCGGCTGCTTATCGTTCCCATTAGAAATACCCCCTCCCCAACACTTGCCCGACCCTGCGTTCGAGTCGGGATTCGGCATGAACCGGGCCACCGATGGCGCATGGTCCAAACTCGACCGCCACTCGGGGCCGAAAACTACCAATTCAAGGCCCTTTTGTCAAGCGATATTTGTTGCGGGCGCAAGCGCCGCTCTCACGGGGTCATTGACGGAAGTCGCAGCGGCTGCCAGATGCCCCATGGCCGACGACGTGAATGGGAGAAACAGCGGCAGGGCCCTGATTTGTGCTAGGATGGCGAATCCGGTCCGCTGAGGCGACATCCACTCCAGAAAAAGAGGGGAAGTTGTATGGGGCAAGTTACCGCGGGTCAGATCCTGGCCCAAGCACTTGCGGCCGAAGGCGTAGACACGTTCTTTCACCTCCTAGAGCGGGAACGTCTCGTTTACGATTTGACCACGGCCGGGCTGAGACCGGTCCTGGTCCGCAACGAGCTGGCCGGGGGGATGATGGCGCACGGCTACAGCCGAGTGGCCGGCAAGCCGGGCGTCGTTCTCACGGCTCCCGGCCCCGGCACCGCGAACCTCGTCCCGGCCCTGGCCAACGCCCTTGCGGACGCTTGCCCCGTCATCGCCTTAGGAGCGTCGGCTCATCTGCTGGACCGCCACACGGGTACTTTTCAAGAAATGGACCAGGTGAGATTGATGGAGCCGGCCACGAAATGGGCTGCCCAACTCACCCATCCCCACAGGATTGCCGAGTACGTCAGCTCGGCGTTCCGCCATGCGCTTGCCGCTCCCCAAGGGCCGGTGTATCTCGACTTGCCCGCGGACGTCGCGGAACAGGGACCGCCGATAGACGAAGAGCAGGCGAAGCGGCCCACCAAATACCGGACACAGGCGCGGCCGCATGCAGATCCTGCTCTCGTGGAGCAGGCGATCGAGTTGTTGGCCCAGGCCCAGAGGCCCCTCGTTGTCTCGGGCAGCGGCGTGCTGTGGTCGGGCGCCAGCAGCGAGCTGCAGGGTTTCGTCGACCTCACGGGGACCCCCTTTTTCACGACGCCTCAGAGTCGCGGGGTCATTCCGGAAGACCATCCTCTCTTTTTTGGCGGGGCTCGGTCGATGGCGTTTCGAGAGGCGGATGTGGTGCTGGTGGTGGGCACACGAGCCAATATCATCTCGACCTTCTTCTTGCCGCCCCGGTGGAACCCGGACGTGAAGATCATCGCGGTGAATCTGGACCCGACGGAGATCGGCAAAAACGCCCCGGTGGAGGTCGGCCTGTACGGCGACGCTCAGGCGGTGTTGCGCCAGCTCACCGATGCAGCCAGGGGCCGCTTCGAGCCGGGCCGGTCCGAATGGGTCAGTGCCCTCGCCAAACGCGACGCCAGCCGAGCGGAGCGCGAGGCACAGCACCTCAACTCCGACCAGACGCCGATCCACCCGCTCCGGCTGTGCCGCGAAGTTCGAGCTTTCATGGACCGCGACGCCATACTCGCCCTGGATGGGAATGAGACGCTGGTCTACGGGAATCAATCGATCCCGACTTTCGTGCCAGGGCACCGGCTCACTCCAGGGCCTCATGGGACCATGGGGGTGGGCGTGCCTTTCGGGATCGGGGCCCAGCTCGCCAAGCCTGACAAGCAGGTCGTGGTCCTCACTGGAGATGGGGCGTTCGGCTGGTATGGCATCGAGGTCGATACCGCCGTCCGCTACCAGCTTCCGGTGCTGTTCGTGATTTGCAACAATGGAGGGTACGCGGCCGCTTTCGAAGGGATCGATAACCCGCAGCGAGAGCTGGGCTTCACTCGATACGATCGAATGATGGAAGCCCTGGGAGGCCACGGCGAGTTCGTCGAGCGCCCGGAGGACATCCGGCCTGCCCTCGAACGGGCCTACGCCTCCGGCAAACCAGCAGCGGTAAACGTCATCACGGACCCCTACGCCAGCGCCAGCACCGCGGCGTTCTTCACCAGGCCTGACCGCCAGGGCGTCGGTGACGTCGGGTGGTATCTCTAGAGATGCCGGCCGATCATGTCGCCCCACCGGCGGCGCCCTGTGCCGGCCCTGGCAAGCGGCACGCAGGGACGAGCACCCGCGGGCCCTCGGAGGAGGTAACCTGATGCCAGCAGTGCTGGAAGGCATTCGAGTTCTCGATTTTTCGCGTATCGGCGCCGGGCCGCTCAGCGCTCAGATGCTAGGGGACCTGGGCGCGGACGTCATCAAGGTGGAGGACGTAGAGGGCGGTATGCTGGACCGCCGGGTGACCTACCCCTGGTTGAACGACGAGGCCCTGCTCGTCCTGCAGATGAACCGCAATAAGCGCAGCATCGCCGTCGACATCAGCAGCCCTGAAGGCAAAGAAATCATCTACAAGCTTGCACGACAATCGGATGTCGTGGTGACTAACTTCCGGCCCTCGGTGAAAAAGCGCCTGAAGGTCGCCTACGAAGACCTTCGCCGCTTGAACGAGCAGATCATCTACGTTTCCGTCTCCGGCTTCGGCGAGACCGGGCCGTACAGTGAAAAGAAGGGGCAGGACCTTCTCGCCCAGGCTATGAGCGGGGCGATGTGGATGAATAGCTTTGGCGATAACCCACCCATCCCAATCGGGACCCTCATCGCCGACCTGGACACGGCGAAGCTGTCGGCCTATGGAGTCCTCGCCGCCCTCATTGCACGAGACCGCTTCGGCGTGGGGCAAGAAGTGCAGGTCTCCTTGCTCGACACTATGGTCGATCTGCAGATGCACGATGCCTTCTATCAGCTCAATGGAGGCGGCATGTATCGCCGCGGCCGTCATGGCAGGGGAAACAGTTTCGGTTCGGGAGTCCCGTACGGGGCGTACGAGACCAGCGACGGCAAATGGATCGCCATATCCGCCGGACTAGCCGAGGTCTGCTACGCCCTGGGGATCGAGGACCTGTCCCAGGACCCCCGCTACGACACGTGGGAGAAGCAGCGAGAGCACCAGGAGGAGCTTTGGCGGTTCGTTGAACGGGCGATGGCCGAGCACACGGCGGAGCAGGCGCTGGGTCTATTCGAGGCCGCCGATATCTGGGCGGCGCCGGTCTACGACTACGCGGAAGCTTTCCTTGATCCCCAGGTGCTCCACAATGAAATGCTGATCGAACTGGAAAACCCCAGCGGTGGGACGTTTAAGACCACGGGGATGCCGGTGAAGTTGTCACACACGCCCGCCGGACCGCGCAGGCGCCCACCCCGCTATGCCGAGCACACGGCGGAAGTGCTCGAGTCGTTGGGCTACTCGCCGAGCGCCATCAAAAAGCTGGCCGAGAAGAGAGCCGAGAAGAACGTGGTCGTCTTGGGCGAGTTGCCGGGGGACTCATAGCGGGACAATCGAGAGCTTATCCGCCAAGGTGGCCATCGGTCAGACGACGGCGTGGCCGGCGCCACCGCTGGCGGCGATCGCCTCGCCGGTGATGCACGCAGCCTTGGGCGACGCGAGGAACGCGACCAGGTAGGCTATTTCGCGGGACTCGACGATGCGGCGGATTGCGGCGCCGCCCGCCATCCGGGCCTCCACCTCCTCGGCCGTGGTCCCCTCCCGCCGGGCTCGGTCGGCCAGCATCTGGTCGAACCACGGGGTCCGGGCAGTCCCAGGATGCACCACGTTCACGGTAATGCCTGACGGCCCGAGCTCATCGGACAACGTCTTGCTGAGATGGACCATGGCGATGTTGCGTATGCCGGTGCCGTAGCTGGCCGAACCGCGCGCCGACTGGCCGGCGACGTTGATAATGCGCCCCCATCCTTGGCGCACCATGTGCGGCGCAACAGCGCGGGCACAGCGCAGGCAGCCCATGAACTTCGTGTTCAGGTCCTGGTGCATCGCCTCGTCTGTCACGGCTCCCAGCGGGCCGGTGGCAAACCCCCCGGCCCTGCCGGCGTTGTTCACAAGGATGTCGAGCCGGCCCAGGCGCTCGATGGTGATGTCAACCATGCGCTGGACCGCCTGAGCGTCCGCGACGTCGGCGACGACGGGCAGGACGCGGCAGCCCGTCTCCTGGGCCAACTCTCGGGCGGCGGCCTCTAAGTCCTGACGGGTGCGGGCGCAGACCGCCACGTCGGCGCCCTCCATGGCCAGCTCGCGGGCGATAGCCTTGCCGATCCCCTGGCTCCCTCCCGTGACCAGCGCGACTTTGCCTTTGAGCTCCAGGTCCATGGCTGCCCCTCCGGCCCGGGTGTTGTGAGGAACGGCTCCCGTGCGCCACTTCAGGGTAGCGGCAGCCGCGGCCCGCGGGCAAGGGAAGGGGCAGGGAATCGCTCGATGCGCCAAGGAGGAGGAGGCCGGAGGGGCGGGCGATTCGCGAATCGCCCCTACAGGGGAGCGAGGGGAAAAGGAGAAGGGGCCGCCCATGTGGGCGGCCCCTTCGATTCGGGTCGTGGGTCAAGCGGAGACGGGCTAGAAGCCGCCCATTCCGCCCATTCCGCCGTCGGGGGGCATCGGGGGCATCGGCGGGGTCTTCTCCGGCTTCTCCGTAATCATGGCCTCGGTGGTGAGGATCATGGAGGCGATGCTGGAGGCGTTCTCCACGGCGGCGCGGGTGACCTTGGCGGGGTCGACGATGCCCATCTCGATCATGTCGCCCCACTTTTCGATCTCGGCGTCGTAGCCGTAGTTCTTGGCCTTGGAATCGCGGATGCCCTGGATGATGACCGAGCCTTCGGCGCCGGAGTTGGCCGCGATCTGGCGGACCGGCTCCTCGAGGGCGCGCCGGACGATCTGGACGCCGGTGGTCTCGTCTTCCTCGTCGCCCTTGACCTTGTCGAGGCCCTTCTGGATGCGGATGAGGGTGGTGCCGCCGCCGGCGACGATGCCCTCTTCGACCGCGGCGCGGGTGGCGGACAGCGCGTCTTCCACGCGGGCCTTTTTCTCCTTGAGCTCGACCTCGGTGGCCGCGCCGACCTTGATGACGGCGACGCCGCCGGCGAGCTTCGCCAGCCGCTCCTGGAGCTTCTCGCGATCGAAGTCGGACGTGGTGGTGTCGATCTGCGACTTGATCTGGGCCATGCGGCTGGTGATCAGGTCGTCGTCGCCGCGTCCCTCGATGATGGTGGTGTTGTCCTTGTCGGAGGAGACCTTGCGGGCGCGGCCGAGGTCGGCGACGGTGGCGGAGTCGAGCTTGCGACCGACCTCCTCGCTGAGCACGGTGCCGCCGGTGAGGATAGCCATGTCTTCGAGCATCGCCTTTCGGCGGTCGCCGAACCCGGGGGCCTTCACCGCGAGGCAGTTGAGGGTGCCGCGCAGCTTGTTGACCACGAGGGTGGCCAGGGCCTCGCCCTCGACGTCTTCGGCGATGAGCACGAAGTTCTTGCTCACCTGGAGGACTTTCTCGAGGACGGGGAGGATGTCGGAGACGGCGGAGACCTTCTTGTCGGTGATGAGGATGTAGGGGTCGTCGGTCTCGGACTCCATGCGCTCGGTGTTGGTGACGAAGTAGGGGCTGATGTAGCCGCGGTCGAACTCCATGCCGTCGACGTACTCGATCTCGTACTTGAGCCCCTTGGACTCCTCGACGGTGATGACGCCGTCCTTGCCGACCTTCTCCATGACCTCGGCGATCAGCTCGCCGATCTCGGTGTCGTGGGCCGAGAGGGAGGCCACCTGGGCGATCTGCTCCTTGCCGGCGACGGGGGTGGCGACCTTCTGGATCTCGTCGCGAACGGCGGCCACGGCGATCTCGATGCCGCGCTTGATGGCCATGGGGTTGGCGCCGGCGGTGACGTTCTTGAAGCCTTCATGCACGATGGCCTGGGCGAGGACGGTGGCGGTGGTGGTGCCGTCGCCGGCCACGTCGTTGGTCTTGGTGGCGGCTTCCTTGAGGAGCTGGGCACCCATGTTCTCGAGCTGCTCTTCGAGCTCGATTTCCTTGGCGATGGTGACGCCGTCGCTGTTGACCTGCGGCGGGCCGAATTTCTTATCGAGAATGACGTTGCGCCCCTTGGGGCCGAGGGTGACCTTGACCGTATCGGCCAAGGCGTCCACGCCCCGGATGATGGAGCGGCGCGCCTCTTCCGCGTGTGCGATCTGCTTTCCAGCCATGACTCTCTTTGGACTCCTTCTGAGGCCCGCGCTCCGGCGGGCCGAATGGGCGGGGCGGGCCTAGCCGACCTTCGCCAGAATGTCGCTCTCTCGGAGAATGAGGAGCTCGTCGTCGCCGTCTTTGATCTCGGTGCCGCCGTACTTGGCGTAGACCACCTTGTCGCCGACTTTGACTTCCATCGGAATCGTCTTGCCGTCGTCGGTGACCCTGCCGGGGCCGACGGCCACCACTTCGCCCTCCTGGGGCTTCTCTTTCGCGGTGTCGGGGATGATGATGCCGCCCTTGATCGTCTCCTCAGCGTCGAGAGACTTCACCAAGACGCGGTCGCCCATCGGTCTGATCTTTCTCGCCACGTACGCCTCCTTCGATGACCCTATCGTGTACCGCCGCGGCGTCCGCCCGGCGGCCTAGCCTGCGGTTAGCAGTCGGGCGACCCGAGTGCTAAACCATCCGCCATACTACCCGGCGCAGGGCCGCCGTGCAAGAGGGGCGGTTGTATGTTTACACGGTAACGTGTATATTCTGTGGGCCGTGGGGGAAGAGAGAATCGAATGGAGTGCTGAGGCGGTGCGAGCCTTGCGGCGAAGGCTGGGCATGACTCAACGGGAGATGGCCGATGAGCTTGGCGCGCGCCAGCAGACGATCAGCGAGTGGGAGACGGGGGTCTACCAGCCCCGCGGCGTCTCGGCGCGGGCCCTGCTCCGCATGGCCGAGGAGTCCGGCGCTCCCTACGGGGCCGGTGCTTCGGATAGCCGAGACACGGACGGCGTACCGGACGAGCGCGGCGAGGGGGGCGAAGGGCCCCCGCGCGGGTAGCGACCCTCCGGAGTCCGCGGTCCACGACTGGTGGGCCGGGGCGGCGGGGCGCGAGGTGCCGCTCGTCGACGGCGGGGTGCGGCGTGTGGTCTTTCCCGGCTGGCCCAACGGCGGCGCGGGCCCCGACTTCCTGGGGGCGGTGCTGGGCGACGAGCGCGGGCGTCTGGCCCGCGGCGACGTGGAGATCCACGTCGATGGGGCCGATTGGCGCAGCCACGGGCACCACCGCGACCCGCGCTACCGCAACGTGATCCTGCATGTCGCGCTGAGGCAGCCCGCCGTGCCCATCGCGATGTCCGACGGGGCGACGGCGCCCACGGCGGTTGTCGAATTGGAAGGCGCCCATCCCCCCGCGGGGGCGGAGGTCCGGCCCTGTATGCGGCCCGGCCCCGCAGCGGAGCTGGCCGCCTTCCTCGAGGAGGAAGGGCTGCGCCGCTTCGAAGAGCGGGCCGGCGCCTATGAGCGCCGCATCGGCCAAGGCGGCGCGGGGCAGGCGCTGTATGCCGGCGTCCTTGAAGCGCTGGGCTATGCGCGGAACGTGGAGCCGTTCCGGCGGCTCGGCGGGCTGGCCCCGTGGCCCTCGCTCGAGGCGGCGCTCCTCCCACTGCCGGAGTCGACGCGCCGGTACTGGGCCGAGGCGCTGCTGCTGGGAGCGGCTGGGCTGCTGCCCTCGCGGCGGGGATGGGAGCCGGAGCGCGGCTATCCGGCCTTTCTGGAGGCGCTCTGGGAGCGCCGCCCCGAAGGCGTGCGGTCGGACCGCCTGCCGTGGCGCTTCGACGGAGCGCGTCCCGCCAACGCGCCCCCGCGGCGGGTCGCCGCGGCGGGGACGATCGCGGCGCGCCTGGCCGGCGGGCTGACGGGACGGCTCGGCGACGTGCTCGTCAGTGGCGGCGCAGGGGGTCTTGCCGGAGCCTTCGCTGTCGACGGGCCCGGCTATTGGCGCGCCCGCTCCGATTTTTCATCGCCGCGAAGCGACGGCGGCGGCGTCCTGAAAAAGGAAGGGGCGCTGGTGGGGGCGTCGCGGGCCGCCGACATCGTGGTCAACGCGGCGCTGCCCTGGCTGACGGCGACGGCGCGGTTGGAGGGCGACGCGGCCCTGGCCGAACGCTGCCTCGACGCCTACCGCGCGCACCCTCCGCTGGCGGCGAACCGGCTAACGCGGCGCATGGAGGCGATGCTGGGGGAGCGCGGGGCGGCGGACTTGCCGCGCACGGCGGCCGTCCAGCAGGGGATGATCGGGCTCTACAAGCGGCGCTGCGACGGGCTGCTCTGCGAGGGCTGCGCGCTCGCCTAGCGGCTAGGCCAGCGACAGCCCCGGCGACACGTCCAGCGCCATCTGCCGCTCCGGGCTAGCTGAGCCGGACTGCTTCAACATCCGGCCATCCCCCAGGTTAAAAAAGGCCGCGGAGGCGATCATGGCGGCGTTGTCGGTGCAGAGCACGGGCGGGGGAATGTGGACCGGGACGCGGGCGCGGGCGGCGAGCCGCTCGCGCAGCGGTTTGTTGGCGGCCACGCCGCCGGCGAGGGCGACGGCGGCGGCCCCGGCTTCCTCGGCTGCGGCCACGGTCTTCTCCACGAGCACGTCGACGACGGCCTCCTGAAAGCCGGCGGCGACGTTGGCGACCTCGGCCTCCCGCTCAGGGTCTTCTTTCGCGGCGCCTCCGTTCTGAGCAGGCGGCGGGTAAAGGCCGAGGTCCTGCGCCAGGTGCAGCGTTGCCGTCTTCAGGCCGCTGAAGCTGAAGTCGTGGCTGCCGCGCATCCAGGCGCGGGGCAGCGTTCGCGGAGCGTCGGCGTGCTCGGCGGTGCGCTGGATGACCGGCCCGCCGGGGTAGCCGAGGCCGAGGATGCGGGCCGCCTTGTCGAAGGCCTCGCCGGAGGCGTCGTCGCGGGTGCGCCCCAGCATCTCGTAGGCGCCGTGGCCGCGCATGAGCACGAGGTCGGTGTGCCCGCCGGAGGCGATGAGGCAGACGAAGGGGAAGGGGGGCGGGTCGGCGTTGAGCCAGTTGGCGTAGACGTGCCCCTCGAGGTGGTTGACGCCGACGAGAGGCAGGCCCCGCGCCGTCGCGATGCCCTTGGCGGCGTTGACGCCGACCAGCAGCGCCCCGGCGAGCCCCGGCCCGGCGGTGACCGCGACGGCGTCGAGGCCGGCCCAGTCCATGCCGGCGCCTTCGAGGGCCTGCCGGACGACGGGGCCGATGCGCAGGACGTGCTCCCGCGAGGCGACCTCGGGGACGACGCCGCCGTAGCGGGCGTGGACGTTGATCTGCGAGGAGATGACGTTGGAGCGGGCGTCGCGCCCGTCGACGACGACGGCGGCGGAGGTCTCGTCGCAGGAGGTCTCGATGGCGAGGATGGCGGTCATGGCGCGGACTCTATTCTAGACGATGGGGTGGGCGGCCCGGCTATAGCTTCTCCAGGCGGGCGAAGCTGAGGAGCAGCCGCTTGACGCCGTGGTCGCCGGGAAAGGCGACGGTGATCTCGTGGTCGGCACCGGAGGGGACGCATCCCACGACCACGCCGTCGCCGAACTTGGCGTGGCGGACGCGGTCGCCGGTCTCGAAGCCGGACGGGGCGGGCCGGGCGTCGCGGCGGGCGCGCACCCCCGGCGGGGCGGGCCGCCTGGAGATCCGGCCCGGCGCCGGGGCGGCATCGGCGTAGCGGCGGCGCGGCGGCTCGTCCGCCTCGTCCCATGCCCGGAGCCGCGTGGATGTGCGTTCGGTGCCGCCGCCGCCGAATCCGCCGTAGGAGCGGCGCGCGCGGCCCGCGCCGCGGTCGAGCGGACGGAGGAGACTCGGGGGGATGTCGGCGAGGAAGCGTGAGGGCGGGTTCACCCCGCGCCGTCCCATGGAAGAGCGCCGGTAGGCCCGCATCAGGTAGAGGCGCTCCTCGGCGCGGGTGATGCCCACGTAGGCGAGGCGGCGCTCCTCCTCCATCTGATCGGGGTTGTCGAACGAGCGGTTGTGGGGGAGGACGCCCTCCTCCATGCCGGCGATGAAGACGACGGGGAACTCCAGCCCCTTGGCCTGGTGCAGGGTGATGAAGGTGACGGTGTCGGGCTTCTCGCCGAGGTTGTCGGTGTCGGAGACGAGGGCGACCTGCTCGAGGAAAGCGGTGAGGCCCTCCGGCGGGTCCATGGCGTCGAACTCCTCGGCGACGCTGCGCAGCTCCATGACGTTCTCGACGCGCTCTTCGCCCATGTCGTCGCCAGCGAGAAGGTGGTCGCGGTAGCCGGTCATCTCGAAGACCAGCGTCACCAGCTCGGCGGCGGAGATGCGGCGGCTTTCCTCGGTGAGGGAGTCGATGAGCTCACGGAAGCCGGTCAGGGCTTTCGCCGCCCGCGGCGTGAGGTCGAGCTCCGGCGCCGTGCCGGGGTCGGCGAGCGCCTGGACGGCGGCGTAGAGGGGCAGGCCACGGCTCGACGCCCACCGTCCCAGCTCGTCAAGGGTGCGCTCTCCGATGCCGCGGGAGGGGACGTTGATCACCCGCTGCAGGCTGACGTCGTCGGCGGGGTTACGGACGAGGCGCAAGTAGGCGACGACGTCCTTCACCTCGCGGCGCTCGTAGAAGCGGGTGGCGCCGACGAGGTGGTAGGGGAGGCCGTAGCGCATGAAGGCCTCTTCGAAGGAACGGGACTGGGCGTTGGTGCGGTAGAGGACGGCCATGTCGGCGTAGCGGCGGCCCTCCTTGCCGACGAGACGGCCGATCTCGCCGGCGGTGCGCGCCGCCTCGTCGTGCTCGTCGAGCGCGTCGATGACGCCGATGCGCTCGCCGCGCCCGTTCTCCGTCCACAGCGTCTTGACCGCGCGGGCTTGGTTCGCCCCGATCACCGCGCCCGCCGCGTCGAGGACCATGCCCGTCGAGCGGTAGTTCTGCTCCAGCTTGATTACCTCTGCGCCGGGATAGTCCTGCTCGAAGCCGAGGATGTTGCCGATCTCGGCCTGGCGCCAGGAGTAGATCGACTGGTCGGGATCGCCGACGGCGAAAAGGTTCGTCTCTCCACCGGCGCGCCCAGGGTCGGCGATGAGGCGGGCGATGCGGTACTGGGCGGCGTTGGTGTCCTGGAACTCGTCGATCATGACGTGGACGTACCGGCGGCGATAGCGTTCCACGACGTCCTCGTTGCGTTCCAACAAGGTAACGACCCGCAACAGGAGGTCGTCGAAGTCGAGCGCGTTGCTTTGCGCCAGCAGCGCCTCATAGCGCTCGTAGACGCGGTGGACGACCTCCTCGAAGTAGTTCGCCTTCTCGCCGGCGTATTCGGCGGGGCTGAGGAGCTTGCTCTTGGCCGCCGAGACGGCGTTGCGGACGGCGCCGATCCCGAAGCGCTTCGAGTCGATCTCCAGATCGCTCATGGCACGCTTCACCAGATTACGCTGGTCGTCGGCGTCGTAGATGACGAAGTCGCGGTCAAGGCCGGCGGCCTCATGGTCGATGCGGAGGATGCGCGCGCCGATGGCGTGGAATGTCCCGAGGGTGACGTGGGCGGCGCGGTCGCCAAGGAGGCGGGCGGCGCGCTCGCGCATCTCCCGCGCGGCCTTGTTGGTGAAGGTGACCGCCATGATGCGGCGGGGGTCGACGCCGACGCGGTCGATGAGATAGGCGAGCCGGTGGACGATGACGCGGGTCTTGCCGCTGCCGGGCCCCGCGATGACCAGAACGGGGCCCTCGATCGCCTCGACGGCGGCCCGCTGGGGAGGGTTCAGGCCTTCGAGATAGTCCACGGCGGCATTGTAGCGTACGCCGCCTCCGGGCCGGACTCCCGCGCGTCGATTGACGGGGGAGGTTCGGCGGCAAGACAATGACCCCGTTGGGGAGGGAGACCGTTGGCATGATGGGAGCACTCGCGGGCGCGGGCCGCTACCTCACCCTGCCGGTGGGGGAGACGCGGCCCAGGAATGTGTGGCAGGCGCGAAGCCTGACGGCCTTCGTCATGCTGGCGCTCCTCTTCGCCGGCTTCTGGCTGGCGCCCCAGATCGCGAACGCGCAGGACGCGGTGGGCGCCGACACGCTCGCGGCCGACCCCGACAGCGCGGCCGACTTGGTCTGGACGGTGACCGCCGGCGTCCTAGTGTTCTTCATGCAGGCGGGCTTCGCCTTCCTTGGCGCGGGCCTGATCCGGTCGAAGAACACCGTCAGCTACATGACGCGGGGGTTCATGGGCTTCGCCATCGCGAGCCTAGCCTACTGGGCGTTCGGCTTCGCGTTCATGTTCGGCGGCGCGGGCGGCTTCGGGCTGGAAGCGGGCAACGAGTTCATCGGCGTGTCGGGGTTCTTCCTCGCCGGCGATGCCTATGACGTGAGCACGATCGCGCGCTGGTTCTTCCAGGTGATGCTGGCGGCGACGGCCGCCGCGATCGTGGCCGGGGGCGTGGCGGAACGCATGAAGTTGACCGCCTATCTCGCCTACAGCTTCGTCCTAGCGGCGCTGATCTACCCCGTCTATGGGCACTGGGTCTGGGGCGGTGGCTGGCTCGCTAACCTGGAGATCGGGGAGACCGCCGGCGTGGCCGACTTTGCCGGCTCCGGCGTCGTCCATGCCTTCGCCGGCCTCGCGGCACTGGTGTGCGCCGCGGCGGTGGGCCCCCGCCTGGGCAGGTTCAGGGCCGACGGCACGCCGAACCTCGTCAGGGGGCACAACGTTCCCTTCGTCGCCGCCGGGGCCTTCATCCTCTTCGTGGGATGGTTCGGCTTCAACGCGGGCAACGCCGCTGCATCGGCCGACCTCCGCATCTCCGTGATCGCCGCCAATACGGTGCTGGCGGGCGCGGCGGGCGCGGTGGTCGTGTTCTACCTGAGCATGTTCAGGACGGGCAAGGCCGACCTCCCCACCGTCTGCAAGGGCGCTCTGGCCGGGCTCGTCGGCGTCTCCGCTGGCTGCGCCTTCGTCGCCCCCTGGGCCGCCGTGCTCATCGGCGCCTTTGCCGTTCCGGTCATGCTCGGCACGAGGTTCGTCGTCGAGCGGATTCTGCGCGTCGACGACGTCACGGGCGTGGTCTCGGTCCACGGCGGCCCCGGCATCTGGGGCGTTGTCGCGGTGGGCATCTTCGCCGACGGCAGCTACGGCATCTCCGGTTTCATCGACGGCAACGGGGAGCAATTCGTCATCCAGGTCATCGGTGTGCTGGCGCTCATCGGGTGGGTCGTGGTCGTTGCCGGCGCTACGTGCTGGGCGCTCAACCGGCTCATGGGCCTGCGGACCAGCCGTCAGGATGAGCTTAGCGGTCTCGACGTTCCCCAGCACGGCATCGAGGCATACCCGGAGGAGCAGCCGCTTCCCGACCTGATGGCCGAAGAGGATGATTCCTAGCGTTCGACTGTGAAGGCGGCGGAGTCGCGCGGCCTTCGGTGGCGGTCCCAGAGGCCCCTCATGTCGAATTTCTCCCAGGGGAGACCTTTGCGTAACACGGGTGGAGTGGGGGGAGCAGCGCCCGACGGGCGCTCGCGCGCCTGACGGCGCGCGCCCTCTCTCAAATCTCCCCCAGAGGGGGAGAGGTAAGACCACCCCGCTCCACCCGTTTTCTAACCATCGGCGGGAGTTTGTGCAAAGGTCTCCAGGAGGAGAAGAGGTCGGAGGGGACCACCGCGCACCGCCCCTGCCCGCCCTCAGTCCCTCCCGGAGGGAGGGAGGTTTAAGGGGCGGCTCCCGGGACGGGGAGAGGCCGGAGGGCGCGTGCTATACTGCGCCACTCCCGGCGGGGGAGTGGAGGCGGCGCCTTGGCGGACGTGGTGATCGTGGTGGATATGCTGCGGGGCTTTCTCGAAGAGGGGTATCCGCTTTCCTGTGGCGATGAGGCGCGCCGGGTGATCGGCCCCGTCGGGGAGTTGATCGAGCGGCGGCTCGGCGAGGGGGAGGCCGTCCTGTTCACCTGCGACGCGCATGAGGCGGCGGACCCGGAGATCGCCCTCGGCGTCTTTCCGGCGCACTGCATGAAGGGTTCAGTCGAGGCGGAGATCGTGCCCGAGCTGCAGGAACTTGTCGCGCGGGGCGAGGTGTTCGAGAAGCACGCCTACAGTGGTTTCACGAATCCCGCGTTCGACGCCCGCATCAGGGCTTTGGCCCCTGGGCGGCTGACCATCGTTGGCGTCTGCACCGACGTCTGCGTGCTGCACACGGCGGCGGACGCGTTCTACCGTGGGTACCGGATCGAGACGCCGGAGGCGTGCGTGGCGAGCTTTACCAAGGAGAACCACGCGTTCGGGCTCAAGCACCTGCGGGAGAGCCTGGGCGCCCGCGAGCCGGCGGCCTAGCGGGGGAGCGTATGAACCAGGAACCGGACAGGCCGAGGCGTTCGCTGCCGACGTTCAAGCGGCTGGCGTTCGAGTACGTCGTCATGCTGGCGGTGGTCTTGTTGGCCGTCACGCTCACCGGGAACCTTGTCGTCGCCATCGTGGCCGCGTTGATCGCGATGGTCGGGCTGCGCATGACGCGGCCGAAGCGCACGGACTGACTGCCGCCCCGCGCGGCAACCTACCAGCCGGTCGGCGTGTCCCAACGGTCGATCGCGCTGACTTCGCCCAGCGGCTTGCGCGTCGTCGGCCCGAACTTGCCGCGGGGGTACCCCAAGGGTATGCAGTAGACGACCTGCGCCTTGTCGGGTATGCCGAAGAGGGCGTGCACCCGCTCTTCCACGGTGGGGTGCAGGGTGGTGATGGTCCCGCCGATGCCCAGGCCCCGGGCGGCGAGCAGCAGGTTTTGGGCCGCGGGAATCACGTTGTCGGCGGCGGCGGGGCCGCGAGCGGTGGCGCAGACCAGCACCATGACCGGCGAGTCGGGGTGTCCGGTAGGTCCTCCGGCCCCATGATGCCTTCGTCGCGACGCTTGGCCCACCAGGCTTCCCGGTAGAGCACGCCGAGTTTGGCCCTCAACTCGGGGTCTCGTACGACGAGGAAACGCCACGGCTGGGTATTGCCGCCGTTGGGCGCCCTGATCGCCGCCTCGAGGACGGCGCGCAGGTCTTCGTCGGGAATCGGATCCGGCTTCAGGCGGCGTATCGCCCGTAGGGTGAATATCGCCTCGCCCAGCGGCATGTTCAGTCTGTCCGCGGTGTTCGTCATGTCCAAGGGCGCTCCCCGTTGCCGCTCTGAAGGCGCCATTGTACACTCGCCGCCGCGATGCCCGACTCTCTTCTCGATCTCACCGACCGCGTCGCCATCGTCACCGGCGGCGGCACGGGCATTGGGCGCGCCATCGCCCACGTCTTCGCCGATCACGGCGCGTGTGTCGTACTGGCGAGCCGGAAGGTCGAGAACCTGGAGCGAGTGGCGTCGGAGCTGGAGGAGGCGGGGCATGGCGCGCTCGTCGTGCCGACCGACGTACGTGAGCGCGACTCCGTCGAGGCGATGGTGGAGCGGGCGGTCGACGAGTACGGACGCGTCGACGTGTTGGTGAACAATGCGGGCGGAAACCATCGGGTCGCCGCGGCCGAGATCACCGACTCCATATGGGACCGGATGGTGAACCTGAACCTGCGGGGGCCGTTTCTGTGCTCGCAGGCGGTCTTTCCTGTGATGTCGAAGCAGGGCGGCGGCGTCATCGTCAACATTTCGTCGGAGGCGGCGAACTCAGGGGCGCGGGAGTTCATGCCGTACGGCTCGGCGAAGGCCGGTCTGCAGCAGATGACGCGCATGCTCGCCGCCGAGTGGGCGGAGCACGGCATCCGGGTGAACTGCGTGGCCGCGGGGCTGACCAAGACGGAGGGCTTCATCCGCGGGCGTGTGCTCGCGGGGCTCGACCCGGACGCTCACGTCGGGAGCAATGCGTTGGGCCGTCCTGGGCGTCCGGAGGAGATCGCCTATCCGGTGCTCTTTCTGGCCTCCGACGCGGCGTCGTTCATGACGGGGGAGACCATCGCGGTCAGCGGCGGCGCGCGGGCGGGGTAGGGGCCTTCGATAGCCAGCGGTGGCTGGCAGGGGGCCCCTCATCTCAATCTTCTCCCGTGAGGAGAAGAGGGAAGACCTCCCGGCCCCACCGGCGCGCCCTCAGTCCCTCCCAGAGGGAGGGAGGTTCAACGTCTCCCCCAGAGGGCTAGCCGCCGGCGCCGTTTCGCGGGGTGAACTCGACGCGGAGGGCGTGCCGAGCGCCGTCGCGGACCTTGGCCCGCTCGCCGAGGCGGTGGCCGACGACCCAGATGATCTCGCCGTCCGCGACAAGCAGGGGGGCGCCGTCGCGGTCGGCGCGGGGGACTTTGGCGTCGACGAAGAAGTCTTGCAGCGACTTGCTCTCGCGCATCCCCAGCGGTTGGAAGCGGTCGCCGCGGCGTCGGCTCCGGACGGTGACGCGGCGGGCGGTGGAGGGATCGAGGAGGGCGGCGTAGCGGCCGTCGGGGAATGGCTCGGAAGCGGGGACGAGCCGCCCCTCGACGCGCCAGGGGCCGGCGTCGGCGACGCCGGGCAGGGTCAGATCGTGGGGCTCGATGGGCATGGCGGGCGGCGGGGGCGGCCCCACGCGCAGGATAAGCGCGGCCGCTTCGGTATGGGCGGCGACTCCGCCGGGGAGGTCGGCGCGCCGACCCGAAGCGCCTGAGCACAGATCGTCGACGGCGTCGAGGTGGCGGGAGCCGAACCCTTGAAGATCGGGGACGAACTCCCGTAGGGCTTCGCGGAGCACGTGGGCGCGGAGCGCGGGGTGCTGCGCGGCGAGCGCGGCCCGCGGCAGGGCGACGGCGTCGCCGCGGGTGGAGGCGTTGGACTTCAGCCATTCGCGGGCCTGGGCGTCCAGGTAGTCGGCGGCCTGGGCGGCGAGGTTCGCGAAGCGGGCGGCGTTCCCGCTGGCCTCGACGTTGATCTTCCGTAGGACGGGCAGCGCCTCGCGCCGGATGCGGTTGCGGGCGAAGTCGAGCGAGTCGTTCGAGTTATCGTGGCGAGGGCTCAGGTCGCGGGCGGCGCAGTAGGCTTCCGTGCCGGCGCGCGACAGGCCGAGGAGGGGACGTCCGACACGGAGGCCACCGTCGGGCGATCGCCAGGAGGTGAGGGGGCGGATGCCGCCGAGTCCGGCGAGCCCGGCCCCGCGCGTCAGGTGCAGGAGGACGGTCTCGGCTTGATCGTCGGCGGTGTGCGCCACGAGGGCGACGCCCGTACAGTGGCGGCGGGCGACCCGCGCGAAGAAGTCGTAGCGGGCGCGGCGGCCCGCCTCTTCCATCGATTGCCGCGACTCCTTGGCCAGCGCCGCGACGTCGGCGCGCTCGGTGTCGAGGGGGACGCCGAGTCTGTCGCAGAGGCCGGCGACGTAGGCGGCGTCGGCGCGGCCTTCTTCGCCGCGCAGGCCGTGGTCGAGGTGGGCGGCGCGGACGTCGACGCCGGTCTCGTCGTGGAGGGACGCGGCGGCGTCGAGCAGGCAGACGGAATCGGGGCCGCCGGAGACGCCGACGAGGACGCGCTTCGCGTCGGCGTGATCAACGTAGAAGGCCCGTACGGCACTGAGCACGCGGCGAACGGGGCCGTCCGCTCGATTCATGGCCAGATCTTTCCTTCGTCAGCCTCGGCCGCGCTTACGGCGGCGCTTGGACGGCGCGGCGAGCACGATGCGCGAGCGGTGGACGGCGGTCGGCGTGTCGACGCCGAGGGCGGCGACGACCTGCTCTGGGCGCCCGCTGGCTTCGGGGTCGGTCTGCAGGACCATGCCGATGGTGGCCTCGCCGCCGCCGGCCTCTTCGAGCCACAGGTCGTGGACCTGCTTGCGGAGGTCGTAGCGCCGCACCTCCTTCTCGCGTTGGTGCTCCCAGGGTAGGGTCTCCGCTTCCAGGAGGTCGTCGATGGCCTGCTCCAGGCGCTCGACGGAGCCGGCGGCGCCGTTTTCCGAGCAGGGCACGGTGACGAGGTATTCGGACTCGCGGACGAGGGACTGGAGGGATGGCGAGTCGATGGGGACCTCCTCGGTGCCGTAGACGTGGAGGTCGGGTAGGAGTTGGGGCTCGATCTGCTTCAGGAAGTAGAAGCCGGAGATGCGGCGGTTGAGGTAGACGTCGAGGAGCTCGCCCTCGCTGGTGACGCCGACGGGGAGCGCCGCGGCGATGGAGATGCGGGGCCGCGGGTTGCGTCCTTCGGAGTAGGCGACGGGGACGGCGGCGCGCCGGAAGAGCCGGCGCCACATCCGGATCATGTCGAGGTGCGCCAGGTACTGGAGAGCGCCGGAGCGTCCGTAGCTAACTCTGAGGCGTTGCACTGCCATCGGGCGGCCTCGTTACCAGAATCTTCTCGATCTTGACCCCGTCCATCTCGCTAACGGTGAGGCGCAGGTTCCCGGCGCGCACCTGCTCGCCGTCGCGAGGGATGCGGCCGAGGGTGGCAAGGACGAAGCCCGCCAGGGTCTCGTAGCCCTCCTCGTCGGGGAGGCCGAGGTGGAGGCGTTCGTTCGCCTCGTCGACGCGCATACCGGCGTCGACCTGGAAGGTGAGCTCGTCGATGGTCTCGACTTCCTCCTCCTCGTCCTCGTCGGCGTCGGCGATCTTGCCGACGACCTCGCCGACGATCTGCTTCACGGTGAGCAGGCCGGCGATGACACCGAACTCGTCGATGAGCATGACGAGCTGCGCACCCTGCGTCCGCATCTCGACGAAGAGGTCGTCGATGTGCTTGGTCTCGGGGTAGAAATAGGCCTGCCGGACGAGGGGGGCGATGGGATCGTCTTTGGTGAGGGCGCTTTGGCTGTAGGCGCGGAGCACGTCCTTGGCGGAGATCGTGCCGACGACGTTGTCGGGGGCGGACTCGTAGATGGGAAAGCGGGTGTGGGACTCCGTGGCGTAGGACTGGAGGAAGTCGTCGAAGGTGGCGTCCTTGGAGAGGAAGACGATCTCCGGGCGCGGGGTCATGATCTCGCGGGCTTGGAGGTCGCCGAACCGGAAGGCCTTGTGGATGAACTCGGCCTCGGTCTCTTCGACGGCGCCCTCGGTGGTGCCGACACGGACCAGGGTTCGCAGCTCTTCTTCGCTGATCGAAGGGGCCGTGCTGCGGGAGCTTGAGAAGGGGCGGGTGATCGCCGCGCTGATCCTCTGGAGCACGACCGCCAGCGGGAAGAGGACCCATTGGGCAACCTCCAGCGGCCGGAGGTAGAGGAAGAGGAGCTGCTCGGGGTAGCGGGAGGCGAGGGTCTTGGGGACGGCCTCGCCGACGATGACGATGCCGACGGTGGTGACCACGGTGGCCGCGACGACGCCGAGCCCGCGCGAATCGCCGAGCAGGTCGAAGGCGAGGGCGGTCGCGATGGAGGCGAGGGCCAGGTTGACCGCGTTGTTCCCCAGGAGGACGGTCGAGAGGAAGCGCTCGGGGTTGTCCTTCAGGCGGGCGAGACGGTCGGCGCGCGGGAAGCCGGTCTCGACGAGGTGGGCGACGCGGACGCGCTGCAGGGCGAAGAAGGCGGTTTCCGAGCTAGAGAAGAAGGCGGAGAGGGCCAGAAACAGAACCAGCAGAACGGCGGTTAACTCGATGTCCATTGCAGGCGCGGCCTGGGCCTTCGCAACCCGGCGCCCCGAGAAGCCTCCTCAGTTCGGATACGCCCTGAATCGTACCAGATTGGGGCGACGCGCTCCAACGGGCCGCTAACGGGCGGTGTAGCCTCCGTCGACGACGAGGACGTGGCCGGTGACGAAGGAGGCCTCGTCGGAGGCGAGGTAGAGGACGGCGTTGACGATGTCGTCGGCGGTGCCGACGCGGCCAAGGGGGATCTGTTCGGCCATGTTGGCGGTCTGGCGGCGCCGGTCTTCCTCTGAGCGCCGGACGGCATCGCCCTCGGCGGTGAAGACGTTGGTGTAGCCGGGGGCGACGGCGTTGACCCGGATGCCCGCCGGGGCGAGCTGGGAGGCGAGGGTGCGTGTGAAGGCGATGAGGCCGCCCTTGGAAGCGGCGTAGGAGACGGCGCCGATGGCGACGAGTCCGGCGAAGGAGGCGGTGTTGACGATCGCGCCGCCGCCGGAGCGGCGCATGTGGGGGACCGCGGCCTTGGCGGCGTGGAACATGCCCTTGAGGTTGATGTCGAGGATGCCGTCCCAGTCTTCGGCGGGCACGTCCTCGATGGGGGTCTGGCGGTGTGGCGAGGGGCGCCCCGCGTTGTTGAAGAGGATGTCGAGGCGTCCGAACCTGTCCGCGGCGGCGTCGATTGCGGCGCGGACGGAGGGCTCGTCGCGCACGTCGGCGGGGACGAAGATGGCCTCGCCGCCGGCCTGTTCGACCGCGCGGGCCGTGGCGTGTCCGCTCGCCTCGGCGATGTCGAGCAGGCCGACCTTGGCGCCTTCGCGGGCGAAGCGGAGGGCGGCGGCGCGTCCGAAGCCGGAGGCCCCGCCGGTGATGAAGGCGGCTTTGCCGTTCAATCTAGCCACTGGAACGTGCTCCTGCCTGTGGAGGCGGTGGGCTTCGATGACCTGTGGTGGTCGAAAGGGGGCCCCTCATCTCAATCTTCTCCCGTGGGGAGAAGAGGGAAGACCTCCCCGCCCCGCCGGCGCGCCCTGCGGGGCGCGTGCCCTCTCTCAAATCTCCCCCAGAGGGGGAGAGGCTTAAGGGGGCGGTCCTCCTATTGGGCGGTGAAGCCGCCGTCGACGACGAGGCTGTGGCCGGTGACGAAGGAGGCCTCGTCGGAGGCGAGATAGAGGACGGCGTTGGCGATGTCGGTGGGCCTGCCGTGGCGTCCGATGGGGGTCACGTTGGCGAAGTGCTCCAGGCGCTTCTTCTGCGTTTCCTCGTCGGCGCCGCGGCTGATGCCGCGGAGCATGGGGGTGTCGATGAAGCCGGGGGCGACGGCGTTGACGCGGATGTTGTCCTTGGCGAGCTCGAGGGCCATCATCTTGGTCATCACGTGGACGCCGCCCTTGGAGCCGCTGTAGCCGGGGTTGGCCATGCCGACGAGGCCGGCGATCGAGGCGGTGTTGACGATGGAGCCGCCGCCGGCCTCGCGCATGGCGCGGGCGGCGTACTTGGCGACGAGGAAGACGCCGCGCAGGTTGACGGCGATGACCTTGTCGAACTCCTCGGGCTCCATGGAGTCGAGGTTCGACTGGCGGGTCTGGTAGGCGCCGCTGATCCCCGCGTTGTTGAAGAGGACATGGAGGGCGCCGAACCGCTCGACGGCGGCGGCGACGCAGGCCTCGGCCCCCTCGGCGGTGGAGACGTCGCTCTTGACGAAGAAGGCGTCGCCGCCGGCTTCGCCGATCTGGGCGACGGTCTTCTGGCCGCCGATCTCGTCGAGGTCGCAGACGCAGACCTTCGCGCCCTCCTCCGCCAGGCGGACGGCGGCGGCTGCGCCCAAGCCCGACGCTCCGCCGGTCACCAGGGCCACTTTGTCCTTCATTCGCATGGGCTGCCTCCTTGGGGCTAAGGCTTGCGGGCCAGGATGAGCGAACTCGGCGCGTCGTAGTGAATGTCGCCGAGCCCCGCCCCGGTCATCCAGTCGGTGATCTCGCGGAGAGCGTAGCAGCGCCCGCCGCTTGTGTGTAGCAGCATGTTGACGGCGAAGACGGCTCCGAACTCGGGGGCGTCGAGGCCGGGTTCCATGATGACGTCGCGCACGGCGACGCGTCCGCCCGGCGGGGCCGCCCGCGCGACCCGCCGGAAGAGGGCGGCGTTCTCCTCGGGCGGCTGGCCGTGGAGGATGTTGGACATGAAGATGAAGTCATGGCCGGGTGGAAGGTCATCGAGGAGGAAGTCGCCTTCGACGACGGCGACGCGATCGGCGAGGCCCCAGTCGTCGACGTTGCCGCGGGCCAGAGCGGCGGCCTTGGGCAGCTCGAAGACGGTCGCGCGCAGGTGCGGGTAGTCGCGGGCGAAGCTCAGGGCGTAGGCGCCCGCGCCGCCGCCGACGTCGAGGACGGCGGTGTGTTCGGCCAGGGGCAGCGCCTTGGCCAAGGCGGGCGCGATCAGGACGGCGTCGCGGTGGAGGCCGCGGAGCAGCCGCTCGGCGACCTCGTCGCCCTGGCCCTGCTGGAAGATGGAGTCGGCGACGGCGGGCTTGCCCTGGAGCAGGGTCTCCTCCAACCGGCCCCACATGTCCCAGCAGAGGTCGTCGACGACGAGCTGGTCGCCCGTGTAGTCCGGCCGTCCGGGGACGAGGTAGGTGTCGGCGACCTCGGTGTTGACGTAGGTCTCGCCGCGCTTGGCGAGGAGGCCAAGGGCGGTGAGGGCGTCGAGGAGGATGCGGAAGGCCCTGGGGTCGCCGTTCAGGTCTTCGGCGGCGCGGGCCGCGGTCGAAGGGTGCCGAGCGAGCCGGCCGAAGAGGTCGAGCTTGACCGCCGTGGTGACGATCTTGTGGCGCCAGTGGACTCCGGGCGCGAGGACCGGCGGCAGGCCGCTCCGGTGCGGGGCGTCGTCCCTATGGTCTTCGTCAGCGATAGCCTGCTTCTCCTTATGCTGAACGGGCGGCCACGGACTCGTAGACGGCCTCGTAGCCCTCGACCATGCGGCTGATAGGGAACTGCTCCTCGACCCAGGCGCGGCAGGCGCGGCGGTCGATCTGGCCCAGGCGGGCGATGGCACGGACGGCCTCGGCCTCGGTCTCGACGAGGAAGCCGGTGCGGCCGTCGGCGATGACCTCGGGCATGGCGCCCTTGGGATAGGCGATGACCGGTGTGCCCACGGCCAGGGCCTCGGCGACGGCGAGGCCGAAGGGCTCCTCCCACTGGAGGGGGAAGAGGAAGCCCTTGGCGCGGCTCACGAGGTCCAGCACCTCGTCGTTGGGGAGGTGGGCGGCGTGGCGGACGCGGTCGCCGTCGACGTGGGGCTCGACCTCCTCGCGGTAGTAGCGCTCGGCCCAGGGAAGCTGGGGCGGGGCGTGGCCGACGATGACGAGGCGGTCGCCGGCGGCCTTGGCGATACGGATGGCGTCGGCGATGCCCTTGTTGGGGGCGATGCGCCCCACGATGACGAGGAAGTCCTCCGCGTCCGCGCCGAAGGGGGTGGCGTCGACGTCGATGCCGTTGGGGACGACGGGGAGATCGGGCTCGCCGAGGTTCTCGGCCTGCCGGTGGCTGATGCAGACGGGGTGCACGTTGGGGAAGTTGGCGCGGTAGTAGTCGTGCAGCTCCTGTTCGATATAGGCGTAGGTCAGGACCGTCGGCGTGGTGGTGAAGGGGGAGAAGTAGGCGGCCAGGGTGGGCCAGTGGCCGTGGATGACGTCGAAGCCGTCGCCGCGGCGGTAGAGGTTGAAGGTGTTGCGGGTCTCCATCTCCTTGTCGACGTAGGTGGTGCAGTCGTCGTCGTAGGAGGTGGCGACGTCGACGACGGCGTGCAGCTCGGCGCTGACGTTGGAGTCGCCGGAGGCGAAGAGCTCGACGCGGTGGCCGCGGGCGACGAGCCCCTCGACGAGGTGGTAGACCATGAGCTCGGTGCCCCCGTGGCTGCGGGGCGGCACCGAGAGGTAGGTGCTGGTGATCTGGGCGACGCGCATGGGGGCGCGCCGGGGGTTAGGCCGGCTCCTCGACTTCGAGGTCGTCGCCCTGGACGCGCACGTTGTAGCAGGTGAGCTTGCCGCTGGCGGGGGGCACGAGGGCCTGGCCGGTGGTGACGTCGTAGTCGCCAGCGTGCCAGGGGCACTGGAGGGAGGTGCCTTCGAGGAAGCCTTCCTCCAGGGGGCCGCCCATGTGCCAACAGACGGCGGAGAAGCCGTAGAAGGAGCCGTCGACGTTGGCGATGCCGACGCGCTCGCCGGCGACGTCGACGCCGATGACTTCTCCTTCGGGGACGTCGGCGACCTTGGCCACCTTCACGAAATTGCCCATCGGGCGGACCTCCGGGGTTGGTCGGGATTGTGCGCGCCGGAGATTATACCGCGCTGCGGGCCCAGCGAGGCGGGTGGGGGCGGGCCCGCCCTCAGTCCCTCCCAGAGGGAGGGAGGTTTAAGGGACGCCCCGGAGTGGGGGAAGGAAGGAGCTTGCGCGGCCGGCGCGGCGGCCGGCCGCGCAGGCTCCTGAAAGGCACTCTCCATCGTGAGGAGAGGATGAGTAAAGGGCGGTGAGGCCCTGATGGACAGGAGATCTTTGGGCTCTGTCAAAGGCACAGGAGCACCAGGGGTCTCCCCGAAAAAAGAGGAATGGGGAAGCGTGAACGGCGCGCCGGGGAGGGCGAGCCGTCCGGGGCCGGGTCAGTCCCCGAACCCGTCTTCCATGCCGAGAATCCCTCTCTCCAACTCCTCGACGGCCGCGAAGGCATCGTCGTCGATCGGCATCCCTCTCGCGCCGTATTTCTCGTCGATTTCGGCGCGGATCTTGAGCCGCAACAAGGGGCCGTCGTGCTTTTCGACGATCCGCTCCATGAGGAGCTCTTGGAGGCGGTCGCGGAACGCGAGCTTCGCCTCGCGGAAGCGCTGACGGAAGAACTCGTCCTCGAACCACTCGAGGACTTGGAGGTAGGAGACTCCGGCGGCTCTCCGTCCAGCGCTCAATGTGCCGACGCGCTCGAACTCGTGGAGGAAGCGGCGTTTCCGCGCACTCGGCCCGCGGTTCCGTGGTTGTTTGCGCGCGCCCCCGGCCTTTTCACCGCGCTCTGGGGCAGCGGAGGTATGCGATTGGCCGGCACCGATGGGCTGTGGTTGCATGGGGACATGGTAGGGAGCGGCGGTGGGCATGGGCAATGGGCGGGTGTCGCAGGGGGGACCATCGCCCGGCCCCGCCGCCGCGCCTTGCGGCGCGTGCCCTCTCTCAAATCTCCCCCGGAGGGGGAGAGGCTTAAATGACGGCTCCGGTTGTGGGGGAACGGGCGAGTCGCGACTCGCCCCTACAGGGGAGGGGAGGGCCGACGGCTGGTGGCCTTTCGCAGTGATCGGAGGGCCCCTCATCTCAATCTTCTCCCGTGGGGAGAAGAGGCCCGGAGGGGACCACCGCGCCCCGCCCCGGCCCGCCCTCAGTCCCTCCCAGAGGGAGGGAGGTTTAAGGGGTGCCCAGAGGGAGAGGAGAGGGTGCCGCTACGGGCGGAGGGCGCGGATGATGGCGTCGCGTTCGGCGGGGTCTTTGGGTTCGCGGAGGTGGGTGACTGCGCCGGCGACGCGGGTGGCGACGGGGAGGCCGTCCTGGTAGACGACGCGGTTGCCGGCGACGGAGGGGACGCGCTCGCCGGGGGTGATGAGCCCGGTGAGGTTGAGGGGGTCGGCGCCGGAGAGGGCGATGAGCGCGCCGTCGCCGTCCTTGCGGCGGACGGCGCGGAGGGCCTCGACGGCTTCGGGCAGGGCGTACTGCTCGCCGGAGAACTCGGAGACGAAGCGGCCGCCGCGTATCTCGCCCCGGGCCTCCATCCTGCGCCAGACCCGTAGGAGGTCGCGCCAAGGGGGAAGGCCGGTCTCGCGCTGGGCGACGCGGTGGAAGACGACGCCGTAGCGCTGGAGGAGCTGGCGGCCCCAGAGCTCGGCGGCGGCGAGCGCACCGGGGGCGTCGTCGTAGTCGATGGCGTGGTCGTCGCGGAAGAGGGCCCAACGGCCGCTCATGTCGGGCGGGACGATGGGCTGGCCGGGCCCCGCCCACGGGGTGCGCCGCGCGCGCCGGTTGGAGCCGGCCCGTGTCGAGATGAGGCCGCGGAGGCCCCCGAAGCCGTCGCCGGTGATCAGGCCGGCGTTGACGAGCCGGCCGAGGGCGGTGCGCACCTCGGAGGGGAGACGGTGGGTGGCCTTGGCGAGGTCTTGGGCGAAGGTGGGGCCGCGCCACTTCAGATAGTCGAGGATTTCCTGGGCGAGGGAGCCGATCTTGGCCGATCCGTTGGGGTGGGGCGCGGCGGCGAGCCAGGCGTCGAGGCGGTCACGGAAGAGGAGAGCGATGGGTGAGGAGCGGGTGGGGCCGGCGGCGCGGCGGTCGGCGGTCGCGGGCGGGAAGAGCCGTCCCCAAACGACCTGGCCGGTGAGGCTGAGCTCGTCCAGCCAGGAGGGGGAGTAGCGGTCCATGCGGGCGTTCAGCACCTGGCTCTCCCACGCGCCGGCGGGGGCCTGATAGCCCTGCAAGCTTTCGAGGACCTTTGCCAGACCGGAGGCGCCCTGGAGGCGCGTCGCTGGCTCGGCGTGCTGCCAAGCGAAGAGGAAGCGCATGTACTGTTGCGGCGAGACCGGCTCGATTTCCTTGCGTAAGCGGTCGAGGGTGTAGCGGTGGATGCGGGCGAGGAGTCGGCGGTCGCACCACTCTTCTTCGTCGGCGCCGGTCGCGCCGTTGGCGGGGCGGGGGGTGAACGAGCCGCGGAGGACGGCGCCTTCGGTCTCGAGGGCAGCGAGGGCGGTGTCGATCTCGCGGACGTCGAGGCCGATTGAGACGGCTAGGCTGCGGGCGGTTACCGGGCCGAGGCTTTCCATGCGGCCGCGGACGATCTCGATGAGGGCCTCGCCCCGCTCCCATGCGCGGGCGCGCTCGCGCTCGGGGGCCTCGACCGGCGGTTCGATACGGCCGCTGCCTCCTTCCAGCAACGAGGGGAAGACGGCCTCGAAGAGGGGCAGGCGCTCGGCGGCGATCCAGAGAGGCGGGGACTCGCCCTCGGACGGCGTCACCTTGGCGGCCCGGCGGTCGGCGGTCAGGTCCGCCAGCAGCTCGGCCCAGGGGGCGGCCTCGGGCTCGGTGGCGAAGCCGAGGAGGGCGAGGTCGTCGTGCAGCTCGTCGGCGTCGCGGGGATCGGGCCAGGCCTGCTCGCGGACGAGCGCGATGGCCGAGGCGTCGAGGGCGCCGAGGTCGCGGGCGGACTCGATGTCGATGGTGCGGCGCATCATGACGGCCTGGGCGCGGCGCTCTTCGAGGGGAGCGTCGTCGAGGAAGGCGTAGGGCTTGGCGCTGAGTATCTCGTGGGCCATCGGCGACGGCTCGACGGTGTCGACCGCCGTGGGCAGCAACTCGCCGCCCTCGATGCGGCGGAGGAGGCCGAGGAAGGCGTCGACGTCCATGGCCTCGTGGAGACAGTCGTCGACGGTCTGGCGAACGAGGGGATGGTCGGGGATCTCGACGTCGCCGGCGACGTTCTCGGCGCAGGCCGTCTGGGAGGGGAAGACGGCGGCGAGGAGGTCGCCCGCGCGCATCCGCTGGATGGGAGGCGGGACCTTCTTGCCGCGCTCGTGGCGGAGTACGGCGAGAGAGCGGGTGCTGTTCCAGCGCCAACGGACCTCGAACATGGGGGCGGCGAGGAGGGCCTGGGTTAGCACGTCTTGGGCCGACTTCGAATTCAGATAGTGGAAGACGTCGTCCAGCGGGAAGCTGTGCTGCGGGCCGAGGGAGAGGACGATGTTGTCCTCGGTGGCGGCGGCTTGGAGCTCCTGGTTGAAGGCGCGGCAGAACTTCTTGCGGAGGGCGAGGCCCCAGGCCCGGTTCACCCGCCCGCCGAAGGGGGCGTGGAGGACGAGCTGCATGCCGCCGGACTCGTCGAAGAAGCGTTCGAGGACGATGCTCTGCTGCGTGGGGATGATGCCGAGGGAGGCCTTGGTTGCGGCGAGGTACTCGACGGCCTGGTCGGCGGCGGCGTCTTCGATGCCGGCCTCGGCGGCGAGCCAGACGGTGGTGTCCTTGACGCGCTCGAGGTCGGGGGGCTGTTGGGCGCCGAGGCGTTGGTCGATCTCGGCGCGCAGGGCGGAGACTTCGTCGGAGAGCTCGGCGGTGCGGGCGGGGGCCTCGCCGAGCCAGAAGGGGATGGTCGGCGGCTGGCCGTGGGCGTCCTCGACGAGAACCTTGCCTTGGGTGACTCTGAGGATGCGCCAGGCGGAGATGCCGAGTTGGAAGATGTCGCCGGGCATGCTCTCGATGGCGAAGTCTTCGTTGACGGTGCCGACCATTGCGCCCTGGGGCTGAAGGATCACGTTGTAGTCGGCGTTCTCCGGGATCGCGCCGCCGGAGGTGACGGCGGCGAGCCGGGCTCCCTTTCGGGCGCGGATGCGGCGGTTGACGCCGTCGTAGTGGAGGTGGACTCGGCCGCGTCCGCGCTGGGTGGTGAAGCCCTCGGCGAGCATCTTCACCACGTCGTCGAACTCGCCACGGGTCAGGTCGCGGTAGGGATAGGCGCGGCGGGCGAGGTCGAAGAGGGCGGTCTCGTCCCATTCTTCGAGCGCCGCTGAGGCGACGATCTGCTGGGCGAGTACGTCGAGGGGCTTCTCGGGGACGGTGAGGCGGTCGAGTTTGCCTTGGCGGGCGGCGAGGAGGAGCGCGATGCACTCCATGAGGTCGTCGCGAGTGATGGGGAAGAGGCGCCCCTTGGGGGTGCCGCCGAGGGTGTGTCCGGAGCGACCGACCCGCTGGAGCAGGGTGGCGATGGCGCGGGTCGAACCGATCTGGCAGACGAGGTCGATGTCGCCGATGTCGATGCCGAGCTCGAGGGAGGCGGTGGCGACGAGGGCGCGGAGGCTGCTGGCCTTGAGGCGCTGCTCGGCGTCGAGGCGCTGCTCGCGGGAGAGGCTGCCGTGGTGGGAGGTTACCAAGTTGTCGCCGAGCCGCTTGGAAAGATGCATGGAGAGGCGCTCGGCGAGGCGCCGGGTGTTGGTGAAGACGAGGGTAGTGCGGTTCTCGCGAATGAGCTCGGCGAGGCGGTCGTAGACCTCCTCCCAGGTCTCGTTGGAAATGACGGCGGTCATCGGCTCGCTGGGGAGCTCGAGGCCGAGGTCGAGCGCGCGGGCGTGGCCTTCGTCGACGATGGCGCAGTCGGGTGCGCCGTCCGGGGCGACTCGCCGGGCGCCGATGAGGAAGCGGGCCATCTCCTCGATGGGGCGCTGGGTGGCGGAGAGACCGATGCGGACGGGCCGCGAAGGGGCCCGGGCCGTCACGAGGGCGTCGAGGCGTTCGAGGCTGAGGGCGAGATGCGCGCCGCGGCGGTCGCGGGCGACGGCGTGGATCTCGTCGACGATGACGGTGCGGACGGTCTCCAGCATCTTTCGTCCGCCGGCGGAAGTGAGCAGGATGTAGAGCGACTCCGGGGTGGTGACGAGGATGTGCGGGGGGCGCTTGACCATGGCGGCACGCTCGGAGGCTTTGGTGTCGCCGGTACGGACGAGGACGCGGACCTCGGGGGGCTCGATGTTCATCGCCTCCAGCGCCTCGCGGATGCCGTCGAGGGGCTCGCTGAGGTTCTTGCGGATGTCGTTGCTCAGCGCCTTCAGGGGCGAGACGTAGAGGACCTGGGTCTCGTCGGGGAGGGGGGCGTCGACGCCTTGGCGGACGAGGGCGTCGATGGTGTTGAGGAAGGCGGAGAGGGTCTTGCCGGAGCCGGTGGGGGCGGCGATGAGGGTGTCGCGGCCCCGGCGGATGGCGGGCCAGCCCTTGGCCTGGGGCGGGGTCACGGTCTCGAAGCGTGAGGTGAACCAGCGCTTCACCGCGGGGTGGAACGCGTCGAGGACGGGGCTGGTGTTGCGGCGGGCTGGGGCCATCAGGGGCGCCTTCGTCGGGGCGCGCTCATTCTACGCCGCGCAGGTGGCGGGACGGAATGCGGGGATGGCAGGGTGCCGTGTTCAATTGCAACGCGCGTTGCACTCTGGGAGTCAATTGCAACGAATTGGTGGAAGAGTTTGAATTTGAGGCTGCTTTGCAACGCGCGTTGCAAGTTTGCGAGACAATTGAAAGAATTTCTTGTAAAGATTTCTTTTTATGGGCTATCTGCGGTATAATTGCAATGATATTTGAGGAACGTTTCTATTTCGACATCGTTTGCAAGGCGTGTTGCATATGCTTGTGGAACTCGAAAACAGCCCTGTGGGGCGGCTGGTTACGACCATTGAAGGACACCGGGCCTTTGTGCCGGACCCACTCCCCCGGGCGGTAGACCTTCCAACCGACCTGGTAATGCAGCTCGATGAGGCATCGCGGGCCGTTGCGACGCTGAGCGGCGTGGGCGAAACGATTCCGAATCCGCACCTGCTCGTCAGGCCGTTCATGCGGCGGGAAGCGGTCCTCTCATCGCGTATCGAGGGGACACAGGCGTCGCTATCCGACTTGCTCCGGTACGAGACCGCGGCCACGCGCCGACGGCCGACGGGGGATGTCGTCGAGGTGGCGAACTACGTCCTGGCGCTTGAACATGGGTTGCAAGCCTTGGAAGGCTTGCCGATCTGTGTTCGCCTGGCGAATCAGATGCACGAGATTCTGCTGCGCGATGTCCGGGGGGAGGACAAGAGGCCGGGCACGCTGCGGGAAGTTCCGGTTTGGATTGGGCCTGAGGGGAGCCCCATCGAGGCGGCCCGGTACGTCCCGCCGCCAGCGCCGCTGGTACGCGAGCTTCTCGAAGACTGGGAGCGGTTCGTGAACGAGCCGGTCGCGCTGCCTCCTCTGATCCAGTGCGCAATGATGCACTACCAGTTCGAGGCGATTCACCCCTATGTGGACGGCAACGGCCGCTTGGGCAGGCTGCTCGTGGTCTTGTTCCTCTGCGAGAAGGGGTTGCTTCGCGCGCCGCTCCTGCACCTCAGTGCCTATCTCGAGCGGCGGCGGCAGGAGTACTACGACGGGCTGCTGAACGTGAGCGTCACCGGGGATTGGCTTCCCTGGCTACGGTACTTCCTGGCGGGTGTGGCCGAGCAAGCGCACGATACGTTGTTGCGCATACGGTCCGTCCGGGAGCTTCAGGACCGGTACCGTGAGCAACTGCAAGGAGCGCGCGCGTCGGGGAACGTATTCCGCCTTCTGGACGAACTGCTCGCGGCGCCGACTATGACCATTCCCGAAGCGGCTCGCCGCTTGGGCGTCACCACCGCCGGCGCGAGAAACATCATGGAGAAGCTCCGGGAGCTGAAGATCGTCGAACTGCAAGCCGGGTCGTGGCCCAGGTTGTACGAGGCGACGGAGCTTCTCGCCGTCATCGACGCGCCCAGCGCCGCCGCTATACCCCAGCCCAGCCCCCGCGCTTAGAAGATGGCGATGGGGTTGACGGGGGAGCCGGTGACGCCTTCGAGGGGGAGGGGGTTCACGGTGATGAGGAACTCCCAGCGGTTGCGTTGGGCGCAGGCTTCGGCGAGCTCTTCGAGGTTGGCGTTGTCGACAATCCAGACGCCCATGGCGGTGATGGCGACCTGGTGCACCGGCATGGCCACGCGCGGGTAGCCGCTGGGCACGATGTCCTGGGCGACGTCGCCGCCGAGAACGGCGATGTCGCGCTCGCGGAGCCAGGGGAGGCAGGCGGCCTGGAGGCCGCCGCGGTTCGGCTCGGCGGCCTCGGCACCCTCCTCTAGGTGCTGGCGGTAGCTGCCGGTGCGGACGAAGAGGAGGTCGCCGGGCTCCACGCGCACGTTTTGCGCCGCCTCGGCCGCGTCGAGGTCTTCGGGGAAGATGCCGGGCTCCTTCTCTATCCACTTGACGCCCTTGAGGCGGGGGATGTCGAGGAGGACGCCGCGGGTGGTGATGCCCTCGCGGAGGACGGCGATGGAGTCGACGAGCGCACCGAAGTTGGTGGTGCATTTGGCGGCGGAGAAGCCGTTGTAGCTCATGCCGTTCCAGAAGATGTGGGAGAGGGCATCGAGGTGGGTGATCGAGTGGCCGTGGAAGTTGAAGCCGATGAAGTCGGTCGAGAACTGGAAGACGCCCTCGGCTTGCTTCACGTCCTTCCACCGTTCGCCGCTGTTGGACATGAAGTGCATGAAGCCCTGCTGCCCGCCGAGCGGGAGGAGGGTCTTGTTGACGGGCCGGGCGCAGGTGACGGGGACGCCCTCCTCGACGGTGGCCAGGGCCTGCTTGCGCTTCTCGGG
This sequence comes from Dehalococcoidia bacterium, assembly GCA_965207995.1. Taxonomy (GTDB): domain Bacteria; phylum Chloroflexota; class Dehalococcoidia; order SHYB01; family SHYB01; genus DAOUKH01. Next base: position 1,684,999 of record OZ242299.1, read on the forward strand.
CGTGATGAGGTTGACCGTGCCGAGCTCGTCGTCGTCGCCCCAGCGTCCCCAGTTGCTGAGCTTGTCGAAGTAGCCGAGGACCTCGGCTTCGGTGGGCTTGACGGGCATGGCGCGCCTCCTGGGGCGTAGGGTCGCGCCGAAGTGTGGCGGGGCGCGGCCCCGCGTGTCAAATCAGTCGGCTAGGCCAGTTGGCGGGCAAGCTCTTCGGGGTCGGTGGTGGGGGTCTGGCAGGCGAAGTTCTCGCAGACGTAGGCGGTGGCCATGCCGCCGAGGGGGACGCGGGCCTCGAAGAGGGGCGAAGAGACGGGGACGGCGTCGGAGTCGAGGCCGGCGACGACCTTGTTGGGGCGGTAGTCGTTGAAGACCACGTCGCGCATGAGGAGGAAAGAGGCGTCGTCGTAGTCGCCGACGAGGACGACCTCGCGGACTTTGCCGAGGTAGAAGTCGAGTGCGCCGAGCCAGTGGCCGAAGCCGGCTGGGTGCTCCTGCATGAAGCGGGCCACGGTGCGGATGGAGTTGACCGCCTTCCGCGAGTATTCGGCGTCTCCGGTGAAGGCGGCGAGGCGGAGCAGGACGTCCGCCGCGGCGGAGCCGCCGCAGGGCATGGCGTTGTCGAAGATGTCGCGGGGGCGGACGATGAGGGCCTCGGCGTCGGAGCCGGTGTCGTAGAAGGAGCCGTCGCCCTCGCTCCAGAAGAGGTCGATCATGCCGTCGGCCAGCCCGCGGGCCTCGTCGAGCCAGCGGCCGTCGAAGGTGGTCTCGTAGAGGGCGAGAAGGCCGTCGATGAGCATGGCGTAGTCTTCGAGGTAGCCGGGGAGCTTGGCGCGGCCATCCTTCCAGGTCCGGAGGACGCGGCCGTTTTGGCGGAGGTTGTCGAGGAGGAAGGCGGCGTTGGCGGTCGCGGCTTTCAGGTAGTCGCGGCGCTTGAGGACGGCGGCGGCCTCGGCGAAGCTCTTGAGCATAAGGCCGTTCCAGGCGGTGAGGACCTTGTCGTCGCGGCCGGGGTGGACGCGCCGCTCGCGGACCTGATAGAGGCGGCGGCGGGCCCGCTGGATGAGGAGGGCGAGGTCGTTCTCGGCCATGCCCAGACTCTCCGCGACGTGGGCCGTCTCCTCGGGGACGTTGAGGATGTTCTTGCCCTCGAAGTTGCCGGCCTCGGTGACGTCGAAGTAGGCGGCGAAGGCGGCGGCCTTCTCGACGCCAAGCTCAACGGCGAGCTCGGCGGGCGTCCAGACGAAGAACTTGCCCTCGACGCCCTCGCTGTCGGCGTCCTGGGCCGAGTAGAAGCCGCCGGCGGGGTCGGTCATTTCGCGGAGGACGTAGTCGAGGGTCTCCTCGACGATGAGGCGGTAGAAGCGCTTCTTGGTGATCTGGAAGGCGTGGAGGTAGACGCGCGAGAGGAGCGCGTTGTCGTAGAGCATCTTCTCGAAGTGCGGGGTGAGCCAGGGGGCGTCGACGGAGTAGCGGTGGAAGCCGCCGCCGAGCTGGTCGTAGATCCCGCCGCGGGCCATGCGCTCCAGGGTGAACTCGGCCATCTGGAGGGCGCGGTCGTCGTTATCGCGGGCGTAGGCGCGGAGGAGCAGCTCGAGGGTCATCGGCTGGGGGAACTTGGGCGCGCCGCCGAAGCCGCCGTGGGTCCAGTCGAAGGTGGAGCCGAGGCGCTGCGTGCCGAGGCGGAGGATGTTCTCGGTGAGCATGTCGTTGGGGGAGCCGGCGGGCGGGGCGAGCCGGGCCGAGATCCGGTCGGCCGACTGGAGCACGTCGCCGCGCCGGTTGTGGTAGGCGTCGGCGACGGCCTTGAGCACGTCGGTGAAGGAGGGCATGCCGTGGCGGGAGGTGTTGGGGTAGTAGGTGCCGCCGTAGAAGGGGCGTCCGTCGGGGGTGAGGAAGACGGACATCGGCCAGCCGCCGCGTCCGGTCATCGACTGGACGGCCTGCATGTAGATGGAGTCGAGGTCGGGGCGTTCCTCGCGGTCGACCTTGATGTTGACGAAGAGGGCGTTCATGACGGAGGCGGTGTCGTCGTCTTCGAACGACTCGTGCTCCATGACGTGGCACCAGTGGCAGGCGGAGTAGCCGATGCTGAGGAAGATCGGCATGTCCTGGTTCTTGGCGCGCTCCAGCGCCTCAGGGCCCCAGGGGTACCAATCGACGGGGTTGTCGCGGTGCTGCAACAGGTACGGGCTGGTCTCGTCGGCGAGGCGGTTGGGCATGAATGTCGCTCGGCGGACGGGGCTGGTCTTGGCGCCGCGTCCGACGGCATACGCTACCGCCGTAGAGGCGGAGAGTAAAGGGTTGTGGGCGGGGTGTTTGGACGGCTTGTGGTTGAGGGGATCAGCGGCTCCATGGACGTTGGCGCACCCTTCCCCGCTCCCCGCCCTCACCCCAACCCTCTCCCGGCGGGAGAGGGGAAGACCGCTCCGCCCCTCCGGCGCGCCTGACGGCGCGGGCCCTCCCTCAGTCCCTCCCAGAGGGAGGGAGGTATAAGGGACGCTCCCCAGAGGGGGAGAGGCCGGAGGGAGGGCGATCCGCCTCGCCGCCTGCTTCAACAGATCCCTCCGTCACTTGTTGTTTGTATTGCAAAGTACTTTGTATTGCAGTATAGTGCGGTGGACCAAGCGACTGCCCGGTTGCCGCAAGGCCGTCGCGCGAGTCGCATGACCGATTGGAGGATCATGATGGCAAGTCGAGATTATGAAACGGCGGCTCCCACGACCCAGGAGAGTGTTGAGGCTATCCACACGACCATGGATAGGAGCAGGAGCTCCATGTACGTCGCCGGGTCGGCGACGATACTGCTTTTCTGGACCGGCATAGCGTCCGTGGGAGTCGCGACGCAGTCCGCCGTCATGGAGCTGGCCCCCGATTTCATCGATCGCAGTCCTTGGTTCTTCGGGGCGCTTTGGGGGAGCCTGATGGTGCCGGGCATGGTGGGGAGCGGGATCATAGGAAGCCGGGCGGGCAAGAAAATCGCTCGTGGCGACGCCGCCCGCAGCGCCGGCAAACGGGTCTTCCTGTATTGGCTGGCGGTCGTGGCGGCGATGTTCATCATCCCGACAGCCGTTGGGATGTGGAACGCCGAAGACGGGGACCGGATACCGGGGGTGATCCTGGGGATTGTGTCCCTTGGGTACATCCTGTTCGGCATCATGTACCGCCCGGCGTTGGCAGTCATCGGAGTCGGATTCGCCACGGCGTTCTACATTCCCTACGTCCTCCTGGACGATCTTGCCATGCCGGTGTCCGGGGGACTGATGTTGGCGGTGGTGCTGCTGGGCGCGTGGTGGATACGGAAGAGCGGGGACAATTGACTAACGAGCACGCCGTCCTCAACGAGACCATCCACCAGTCCACCCGACTGCGCATCATGACCCTGCTGGTCTCCGTGCCGGAGGACGATCGCTTCGCCTTTGGCTTCGTGCAGCATGAGCTCGGCCTGACGGCCGGGAACCTGACCACGCATTTGCGCAAGCTGGAGGAGGCAGACTATCTGGCCACCACGAAAGAGTTCGTCGATGCCAAACCGCGCACGTGGCTGCAGGCGACGCCGCTGGGCCGCCAGGCGTTCGCCGAGTATCTGTCGAACCTCCACGACGTCCTGAACTTCCAGGCGGGTACATGACCGTCAGAGGTGCGGGCCGCTAAGGCGTTTAGGCCACGTCTGCGGAACCTCGGTAAGGAGACCTTTGCGTAACCTTGGGCCTACCCCCGTGAGGCCGTTCGGGGGATGAGAACGGGCGATTCGCGAATCGCCCCTACAGAGGAGGGCGACCACAAGGGTCGCCTCTACAGGGACGATCCCTTGCTCCCGTCACGGATTGTGCAAAGGCCTCATAAGAGGGAAGGGTTTGAGGTGGCCCGGGCAGTGCGGGCGCGCCTTAGCCGCCCTGGGCCGCGATCCGCCGGGCCATCCACGTGATGTAAGCCGTACGGGTCATGTTGCGGCGGCGGCACTCCTCGTCGATGAACGCAACGATCCCGTCGTCGAGCTGACAGTGGACCTGGACCTTCCGGTGTGAGGGGCGAATCAGCGGGATGCTCACGAGCGTGTTGCCGGGGGGTACGTCGATGTCCTTGAGCTGGCTCGCGGGCGGAACCTCGAACCCCCGCTCCTCCGATACTTCGATGTAGTCGCGGAGTACGTCGACGGCGTCGTCGATGGCCTCCTCGAGCGTGTCGGCCGTCACGGCCACGCCGGGAAGGTCGGGGAAGACGAGGCCGTAGATGCCGCCGCCCTGTTCGATGAGTGCCGGGTATCTCATGCCTTCTCTCCTATTCCCAACCTGCCTTCTGCGCTATGGTGCGAGCGGTTCCGGGCCGCAACTCACCGTGCCGAGGCACCACGATGATGCCCTTGCGAGGATGGGCGTAGATCGAATGCTTGCCCTCTCGGACGAGCTCCCACCCCTCTCGGAGCAGCCGCTGGACAATGCGGCGGCGGCTCGTTTCCATGTACATATATTAGTACAGTCGGCACGGTTGGCAAGCCTTTTGCGGCGCCCCTTCGGCCTTGCGCCGCCGTCGAGGCCGCTGCTATGATGCCTCGGTGTGCCCGGCACCTGTGACGGGCGAATCTCGAAGCGAAGCAACGGTTTCGGAGGCTCCATGACGACAGACGACAAGCCCCAAGGCTATAACGGCCACGCGTATTTCACCATCGACGACATCGCGGCGATGCTTCCCAGCCCCGCGCGGCTCATGCCGGAGGTCGGTCTGCGGTGGTGGAAGGCCTACTACGCCGCGAAAGAGGGGAACTGGCCGCTCGCCGAGTTCCAGATCAAGGAAATCGAAGAGCTGATCGACACCTGCATGATCACCCGGCCCAAGTACGCGCAGTGGATGGAGCCGTTCATCAACGACGACCTCGGCGCCATCAAGAAGGCGATCAAGGCTGGGGACTGGGGCCAGTTCGAGGAGCTCTTCAACGAGTCGACCAAGAACGCCAACGACTACCACAAGGCGGCCGACAAGCCGCTGCTCCAGTGGCGGCTCCCCGAGTACCCGCCCCCGGACCTCGACCTCTCCCCTCTGCCGGACGCCTAGCGTCCCCCTCAACACGACTGCGAGCCATCGCATGAAGGCTCCGCCGCGTGGCCCGCGCGGCGGGGCCTTCGACTATTTCCGCGCGGGGCGCGTCGGCGGACTATCATGGGGGCGGCGCCCGTTGGGCGCCCGCGCGCCTGCGGCGCGCGCCCTCTCTCAGTCTCCCCCAGAGGGGGAGAGGTTTAAATGCGCCGCCTATATGAGGAGGGTGGGTTCTCGATGGACGCGACGCTGAGACGCAAGCTGCTCTCGCTGTACGACGCGCCGAGCCCCGGGGACCCGTCGCGCGTCGTGGCGGGGTATGACAAGGCGCACGCCGAGCGGGCTACGCGCATCGTGCTGGCGCTCGCCGGGGAGCTGGGCCTGCCCCAGGAGCGGCTTGGCGACCTGGAAGTGACCTGCCTGCTGCACGATCTGGGGCGCGCCGGGATGGACCCCGTCCTGTTCGGAAGCATCTTCCGTCTCGCAGAGGAGCGGGGGGTGCCGGTGCGGCTCTCCGAGATGCGGGATCGCTACCCCGAGCTCGACGAGACCCATGCCTGCGGTCACTTCCTCGAACTGATGGCGCCGGTGTTCCATGAGGCGGGAATCGCGATGACGCCGGCGGTCGCTGACCACGTCGCGATGCGGCTCGATTTCAGGGGGCGCCTGCGGCGGGTGCTCGACGAGTGTGGGCCGAAGCTGGCCGGGTGGGGGGTGGCCGTCCATCCGTGGATGGAGAAGGTGATGCTGTACTACTACTACCCGGCGCTGATCAAGGACGAGCCCGAGGAGGTCCGTCGGATGGGCATGATGCTGGTGGCCGGGGAGAACTTCGAGGCGTACAACAACCACGAGCGCGCCCGGGACTACTACGTGGGGCGGGAGGCGCGTCTTGCGGCTGTCTTCGATGCGCTGGACGGGTTCGAGCGCCGGGGGCTCGTCGACGGGGCGGTGATGGACGCCTTGCGGCGGCTCACGGCGTCGGGGCGGCTCGACGAGGTGATCAAGGAGTCGCGGGGGATGGCTGCCGGCAAGCCGCTGCCGGCGGAGGACGTCGCGTTCCAGCGGGCGCTGGCCGCGGGGTAGGGGGTGGGGGCGCCCCGCCCGGCCCCTCCGGCGCGCCCGTTGGGCGCGTGCCCTCTCTCAATCTCCCCCAGAGGGGGAGAGGCCGGAGGGGAGGGCGATTCGTGAATCGCCCCTACATGGATGATCCCCTACTGCCGCCGCGGTTTACGCGAAGGTCTTCCGTGGGGAGAAGAGGCAAGACCCCTGGCTGGTAGACTAGGCCGCCATGGGTACGGACTACGTGTTCATTCACGGCGGGGGCCGGGCGGGATGGTGCTGGACGCCGACGATTGAGGAGATGGCCCGTTCGGGTCATCCCAACCTGGGCCGGCTCGTTGCCCTGGATATGCCGGGCTGGGGGGCTAAGAAAGACGCCGAGGACTGCACGATGGCGGGCTACGTCGCCTCGGCGATCGGCGACATCGAGGCCGCCGACCTGCGCGACATCATCGTGGTCGGTCACTCCTTTGCCGGGCTGACGATTCCGTACATCGTCAAGGCGATACCGGAGCGCTTCAAACGGGTGGTGTTCATGGCGTGCGCCGTCCCGGACGAGGGGGACAGTCTGCGGGACCTGCTGGTGAGCATGGGGAAGATGGACCCGCAGGAGCGGATCAGGCCGGCAGCGCCGCGGGAGCGGTTCAAGTCGGAGTGGGACGTGGAGCGGTCGAGCCGGCGGCTGGGACGGGAACGGGCGGAATGGTTGGTGGACTGCCTGGAGAAGGAGTTCGAGCGCGAGCGGCCCATGCCGGTGATGGAGAAGGTGGCCCGCGACGGTTTCGCCGGGCTCAAGCCGGCTTCGTGGATCGTGCTGACACGGGACCGGTCGATGCCGCCTTCCTGGCAGCGGAAGTTCGCGGCCAAGCTGGGGATAGCGGAGACGGAGCAGATCGAGTTCGGCGGCGAGCACGACGCGATGATCAGCAGCCCGAAGGGTGTCGCCGAGATCCTGCTGCGCTGGGCGTAGGGCGGCGTGGACCGTCGAGAGCGGGGGCTCTCGGGACCCCCTGAAGAAAGCGGGCGGACTGCTACGATTGCGGCGGCGCGGAAGCGCGTGGCGAGGGCGCTGATGACGATGCAGATCCAACGACGCGCATTCACCGTGGACGAATACCACGCGATGGCCGAGGCCGGCATTCTGACGACAGAAGACCGCGTCGAGTTGCTGGACGGAGAGATCATCGCCAAGGTTCCAATCGGCAGCAGGCACGCGACCTGTGTCGATAGACTGTCGGAGATGCTGTTCGAGGGGCTTCAAGGGCGGGCCGTCCTGAGGGTCCAAGGCCCAGTGCGGCTCGACGCGGGAAGCGAGCCGCAGCCGGATCTCATGCTCCTGAAACGACGCGACTATTCGCGAGGGCACCCCGGGCCGGAAGATACACTGCTGCTCGTCGAGGTGTCCGACACGACGATCGATTTCGACCGCAATGCGAAGCTGCCGATCTATGCCCGTTCGGGGATACCCGAAGTCTGGATCGTCAACCTGGACACACGGTCGGTGGAAGTCTACTCGACGCCGTTGGACGGAGAATACACCGAATCGCGGTTGATCGGCGCGGAGGCGAGCCTGACTCCGGCATGCTTCGAGGACATCTCGCTGCCGGTTAGCCGGGTGATTCCCAGTTGAAGACGCCTTCCTTCGGCTCTCTTGCTCAAAGAGAGGCCCGCTAGCTGCGAGGCAGCCCGAGGCCGCGTCCGGCGATGACGTTGCGCTGGATCTCGTTGGCCCCGCCGATGATGCTGTACATCAGCTGCATGCGGATGAGGTGCTCGACGCGGCCGTCGGCGAGGACGTAGGGGCGCTTGGCGGTGTGGCGCTCGATCTGGGCGTAGAGCCCGAGCAAGGCCCCGGCGTTGTGGGCGAGTCGCTGGGTGAGCTCGCTGCCGAAGATCTTCACCTGGGAGGCCTCGTAGCTGGGTTGGTGGCCGATGCTCTGCAGCCAGCCGATGCGGTAGGCCAGCATGAGGCAGACCTCGGCCTCGATGGCCATCTGGGCGAGGCGGTGGCGGACGTTGGCGCGGACGGGGTCGGCGGCGCTCCAGCCGAAGTCGTGCCAGACTTTGGCGAGGTCTTCGATCTGGCGCTTGGCGTTGGGGGCGTGCTCGACGACGGTGCGCTCGTGGTTGAGCACGGTGGTGGCGATGTACCAGCCCTGGTTCTCCTCGCCGATGAGGCATTCGCGGGCGTTGACGCGGCAGTTGTCGTAGTAGACGACGTTCTGGATGCTGCCGGCGAGGTTGCCGAACTCCTCGTAGCGGATGCCGGGCGTGTCGGCGGGGATGACGAAGAAGCTGATGCCCTTGTGCTTGGGGGCGTCGGGGTCGGTGCGGGCGAGGAGGAAGCTGTAGTCGGCGAGGTGGAGGTGGCCGCCCCAGATCTTCTGGCCGTTGATGACGAAGTCGTCGCCGTCGCGGCGGGCCTGGGTGCGGAGGCCGGCGAGGTCGGAGCCGGCGTCGGGCTCGGAGAAGCCTTGGTGGAAGGCGACGTCGGCGTTGGAGATGGGGCCGAGGAAGCGCTGCTTCTGTTCCTCGGTGCCGTGCATCCAGATGGCGGGACCGAGGAAGCCGACACCCTGGTCGCGGGCGTTGAAGCGGTAGTAGGCGCTCTCCTCGGCGAAGATGAGCTGGCGGGTGATGGGGGCGTCCTGGCCGCCGTACTCCTTGGGCCAGGCCATGGTGAGCCACTGGCGGTCGGCCATCTTCTTGCGCACGGAGCGGATGAACTCGTGCATGGCGTCGCGCTCGTCGTAGCCGCCGTACCAGTCGGCGGGCAGCTCCTGCTCGTAGAAGTCGCGGAGCTCCCGGCGGAAGGCTTGGTCGGCGTCGGAGAAGGCGAAGTGCATGGAGGCTCCCGGGCCGCGGGGCGCGCCGCCCCGCGGCGTCTACGGCCGACCGTTTTGGTTGGGGATGAGGGCTGCTAGAGGAGCTCTTTCTTGAAAATCAGGCGTTCGAGGCCCCACTTGCGGCTGCCGAGAACGCCGATGGCGCCGGCGATGAGGAACCAGAGGAGGGGTACTTCGCCGCCGTGGGCGCCGAAGGCACCGCCCATGTCGCCGGGCGGGTTGGGGAAGAGGTGGGGCCAGGCGTCGAGGGCAAAGTGCATGTGGAAGTAGGCGACGATCATCATCACGGCGAGGGCGCCCGCGCCGAGGCGGGTCAAGATGCCAAGCCCGATGAGGAAGGCGCAAAAGAACTCGACCCACCCGGCCGCGGTGATCAGCTTGTCGGTGGGGTGCGGCACGGGGAATCCCCACAGCCCGAAGGCCTTCTGCCAGCCGTGGAGGCCGACGAAAAAGGCGAAGAGGACGCGGAAGAACAGGAATAACTCATCGGTGTATCGCTGGAGCAGGCTTCCGAAGATGCCGGTCCCTTCACCGTCGGTCGCAGGACTTCCTTGGGCATTCGCCATGGCGCGCCGCCTCTCTCCCAGCGTGGACCGGGGGCTATCGCCTTGTCATAACGTGCGCCGGATTGTAGCAAGGGCCGGCGGCGCATGCATCCCGCGACTGGGGTCAACCGGCGTTGCCGTTGTGCTATGCTCCCTCGGACTAGGTGAAGAGTACGCCAAGGCGTCGGCGGGCGCTGGGGCGAACGGAGGCAAGACATGAAATACAAGGTGATCAACTCGGATGGGCACACCATCGAGCCCCCCGACATGTGGCTGCGGTATCTGCCGAAGAAGTTCCACGACCGGGCGCCCCGCGTGGTGAAGGACCCGAAGGGCGGCGACGCCTGGGAGTTCTTCCCCGACGTGGCCCCGGCGGCGATCGGCATGGTCACGACCGCCGGCCAGAAGTACGAAGAGATGCACTGGTACGGCTCGACCTACGAGACGATCAACAAGGGGTGCTTCGACGGGCAGGCCCGTGTCGAGGAGATGATCTTCGACGGCGTCGACGCTGAGGTGCTCTATCCCTCGCAGCGGATGATGACGTACTTCACGGGCTCGGACGACGACGAGTTCCACAAGGCGGGCGTCGCCGCCTATAACGACTGGATACTCAACGAGTTCGCCGCCGCCGACCACCGCCGGCTGATCCCGATGTACCAGATGCCGAACCTGGGGATCGAGAACAGCCTGGCCGAGTTGAAGAACGCAAAGAAGTCCGGCTACCGGGGCGTCATCCTGACGCACTGGCCGAGCGGCAGTCCGACGCTGGGGCCGGACGAAGAGGTGTTCTGGGCCGAGGCGGAGAGCCTTGAGATGCCGGTGCACATCCACATCAACATCGGGGGCGGGAAGCGCGACGCCAAGGAGGCGGCCATCGCCGCGGCGGCGGCTTCGGAGAACCTGAACACGATGCTCGGCGGAATGCCGTTCGGGAGCTTCCCGCAGACGATGTCGGACATCATCCACCAAGGCATCTTCGACCGCTATCCGACGCTCAAGATGGTGGGCGTCGAGGTGCAGGCGGGGTGGATCCCCGCGGTGCTGGCGTGGTGGGACGACCGCTACTGGCGGAACCGCTCGATGACGGGCTGCAACCTGAAGATGCTCCCCAGCGAGTATTTCCGCCGCAACTGGCTGGTGACCTTCATCATCGACCGCTTCGCCGTGAAGAACCGCGAGGACATCGGCGTGGGCAACATCATGTGGTCGAACGACTACCCGCACCACGGCAACGACTGGCCGTACAGCCGGAAGGTGATCGCCGAGATGTTCGACGGGATACCCGCGGATGAGAAGTACGCGATGACGTGCGGCAACGCGATGCAGCTGTACGGGCTCGAGGATGACGACGAGTAGGCGCTAGCCGCCTCACGCAAAAGGCTGATTCGAAAGAGGCCGCGCTCCCGGGAGCGCGGCCTCTTTTCTTGGTGTGGGTGTCGGGCTTCGGTGGGCGTTGGCGGGTGTGAGGGGGCCCCTCATCTCAATCTTCTCCCGTGGGGAGACCTTTGCGTAACGGTTCCGGTTGTGAGGGAACGGGCGCTTCGCGAAGCGCCCCTACAGGGGAGAAGACCCCGCCCGCACCCCTGGGCAACCACGAGGGTTGCCCCTACATGGATGATCCGTCGGTGTCGTCGGAGGTTGTGCAAAGGTCTCCGTGGGGAGAAGAGGGAAGAGGGGACCGCCGCGCCCCGCCCCCATCGGCGCGCCCTGCGGGCGCGTGCCCGCCCTCAGTCCCTCCCAGAGGGAGGGAGGTTTAACGTCTCCCTCAGAGGAGAAGAGGTCGAGGTACTCACCCGGCGCGAGAGGGAATCTATCCGCAAGGGAAGGGGGCAAGGGAGGGTAAGGTTGGCGTATGGGGTATATGGGCGTCGGGTATACTGGTTGCCGGAGGAATTGGTGGCTTCAAGCAACGGCGTTCGCATTGAGCGGGACACGATGGGCCCTATGGAGGTCCCCGAGGCGGCGTATTATGGCGCCTCGACGATGCGGGCGGTGCTGAACTTCCCCATCTCCGACCTGCGGTTTCCGCGTTCGTTTATCCGGGCGCTTGGGTTGATCAAGCGCTGCGCCGCGGAGACCAACCGGGACCTGGGGCTGCTGGACGCGAAGATCGCCGACGTGATCGTCGCTGCGGCGGACGAGGTGGCGGAAGGGAAGCTCGACGAACACTTCGTGGTCGATATCTTCCAGACGGGGTCGGGCACGTCGACGAACATGAACGCCAACGAGGTGATCGCGAACCGCGCCGGGGAGCTGCTCGGCGAGGGGCGCGGCTCGAAGGCGGTGCATCCCAACGACCACGTGAACCTGGGACAGTCGTCGAACGACGTCATTCCGACGGCGATCCACCTAGCGGCGTTGATGGCAATCGAAGAGCGGCTCGCTCCGGCGTTGGAACAATTGCACGCGTCGTTGCGTCATAAGAGCGACGAGTTCGCGGGTATTGTGAAGACGGGCCGGACACACCTCCAGGACGCTACGCCGGTGACATTAGGGCAGGAGTTCGACGGCTACGCGGGGCAGGTCGAGCGAGGGCTGCGCCGGCTCGACGCGGCGCGGGCCGATCTCCGCGAAGTCGCGTTGGGCGGGACGGCCGTGGGCAGCGGGGTGAACACCCACCCCGAGTTCGCGAGCCGTACGTGCGCCAAGGTCTCCGCCGCCGCGGGCGTCGAGATTCGGGAGACCGACAGTCACTTTCAGGCGCAGGCGACGCTTGACGGCGTCGTGCAGGCGAGCGGCTGCCTGCGCACGGTGGCGGTGAGCTTACTGAAGATCTCCAACGACGTGCGGTTCCTCGGATCGGGGCCGCGGGCGGGCATCGGCGAGCTTGCCCTGCCGGAGGTGCAGCCGGGAAGCTCGATCATGCCCGGCAAGGTGAACCCGGTGATCGCGGAGTCGCTCATCCAGGTCTGCGCCCAAGTGATCGGCAACGACACGGCGGTGACGCAGAGCGGCGAGTGGAGCTTCTTCGAGTTGAACACGATGATGCCGGTCGCCGCCCACAATCTGCTGCAGAGCATCGACCTGTTGGCCGCGGGGTCGTCGAACTTCGCGGCGCAGTGCGTCGACGGCCTCGAGGCGACCAGCCAGGGGCCGGACTCGGTGGAGCGTGGTCTGATGCTGGCCACGGCCCTCGCGCCGGTGGTCGGCTACGACAAGGCCGCCGCGATCGCCAAAGACGCCGCGAAGTCGGGGCGCACCATCGCCGAAGTCGCCCAGGAGCAGACGGACTTGAGCGCCGACGACCTGGCGCGGATTCTCGACCCATTCGCCATGACCAAGCCAAGCGGGTAGCCGGAAGGCAAGAACCTCTTTAGAACACACTGTCGTAGGAACCAAGGAGTGGGTGGACCAAAGGCGCGAGGGCGGTATGCGGTGCGAATCGCACAAGGAGGCGGGATGATGTTGAAGCGAACCACACTGATGAGCGCCGTTCTCGCCGCGGTCTTGGCGGTCGCCGCCTGTGCCGGCGAAGACCCCACGGCAACGCCGGTGCCGCCGACGAACACGCCGGTGCCACCGACGGCAACGCCGGTCCCACCGACGGATACGCCGGTGCCGCCAACGGCCACACCGGTGCCACCGACGAACACACCGGTGCCGCCGACGGCAACGCCGGTGCCACCGACGGCGACGCCGGCTCCAGCGGCCACGGAGCCGCCCGCACCGGCCGCCACGGCGGTGCCCGTGGCGACGGCCCCTCCGGCGGCCGAAGACTCGCCGGTCGAGGCCTACGCGAAGCAGTGCCAGATGGACATCGCGGTCCAGTTCATGACGCAACTGAGTACGTTCGAGGGCGACCCCATCACGCTCGATCCAACGGGCACCCTTACTTGGGGACGGCTCGCGGAACTGCTCGACGGCGGCGTGCAGACCTTCAGCCAACTGATGCCGCCGCCGGAGCTGCAGGAATACCATGACGCCCGGCTGAATACCTTCAGGGCCTTCCGCGATTCGGCACTTTCGCGCCCCAGCGGCGGACTGTTCATCCAGGACTTCCTTGTTGTCATCCAGGAAATCTTCCCGCAACTCATCGAGATCAGCCTCGACCCGAACAAGACCGATGAGCAGAAGGAAGAGGAGATTCAGGAGATAGCCACGGAGAAACTCAGCGAGTTCTTCGGTCCGGAGTGGGCCGAGACGGGCGCGGCCGAGTCGGCGGCGTGGGAGGCGCTCCCCGAAGAGACGCGCGCCATCCTGGAACGCTATGATTGCTTCAGCGTCTAAGCCATGTTGAAACGCGTCACCTTGATAAGCATTGCCGCTGCGGCGGCGCTGGTCGTCGCGGCGTGCTCCGGGGCGGAGCCCACGCCGACGCCGACCCCGACTCCGCCGCCGCCCACGGCGACGCCGACACCAAAACCTCCGCCCACGCCGGGGCCGACGTACACGCCGGAGCCGACGTATACCCCCGTACCGACGTACACGCCGGCGCCGACGTACACCCCGGTGCCGCCCACGCCGACCCCACCCATCGGGCCGGAGGTCGCGGCGTACGCCCAGGCGTGCGGGGCGATCACCGCCGTACAGGTCTTCAACCAGCTTGGAGACTTCGGCGGCGATCCGAGCGCTCTCGAGCAGCTCGGCCCGCTGACCTGGGGAGCTCTGGGAGACTTGGCTGCCGGAGGCGTGCAAGCCTTTGGCACCTTGGTCCCGCCGCCGGACCTTCCGGCGTACCACAATGCCCGGGTACGCCAACTGGAAGCCCTGCGCGCCGCGGCGGAGACGCGCCCCGCCGACGCCCTGTTCCTCGAAGACTTCCTGGCCCTCGTCGAGGGCATGTTCCCGCGGCTCCTCCAGATCGGCCTCGACGCGAGCAAGACCGACGAGGAGAAGGAACTCTTGATCAATCAGTTGGTCCAGGAGGAGATGGGCGGGTTCTTCGGCCCGGACTTCGCGGCCGCGCTCCTCTTGGAGGTGGAAGCGAGAGCGGGGCTGTCCGAGGAGATCGTCGCCATCCTCGACCAGTACGGGTGTTAGGCCTGGCGCTTGGCCCGCTTTCCTAGGGCCACGAGGAACATGACGCTCTTGCCCGCCGCGTGCGGCGAGAGGAAGTCGATGGTCTCGTCGTCGAAGAAGGTGAGGCCGGATGCGCCGAATCCCTGGGCGTACGCCGCTAGGTAGAGTCGGCCGCCCATGAGTCCGGCCTCGAGCTGAGCGGCGCGGTAGGCGCGGTCGCCGAACCGGTCGACGAGCCGTTCGAGGTCGACGGTGAAGAAGACGTCCGCCGCGGCGTCCTTGGGCAGGGCCTGCTCGAGGCCGAGGAAACCGGCCTGATCGCGGAAGTCGCCCAACATCAGCGGCTCCAACGCTCGTTCCTCGCGGCGGTAGTGGTAGACCCCGGCCTCCAGCCCCTCGACGTCGTTGGCGATGACGTACATCTCGTTGACGGGCTTGGCCGCGTCGCCGAGGAAGTCGGCGGCGAGGGGTGCGTCCGCCGAGGCTAGGCAAACGGAAAGCTGCTCGAACGTAATCGGTTCGTGGGCGAAGACGCGGGGCGACCCGCGCCGCTGGATGATTTCCTCGATGATCCGGGGCTGCTCCCGGCCGCCGCCGGGCCTAGGGAACGACTTGAGAGGAATCGTTGGCCGTGACGGGGGCGGGTCTTGACGCTCCGGGGGGTCGCCCCGCCACGCGGCGGCGTCTTCGGGCGTCGCCAGCGAAGAGGCGGCGTGCAACTCGCGAATCTTGGGGTAGTCGACCATCGTGCGGGAGAGCGGCGCGGTCTTGAGGTCGAGCGCCGGCATCTCGCGCGTGGTCGCGGGCGGGACCGCGCCTTGGCCGACGGGTATTAGGGCCGCAGCCCCCTCCCACTGGGGGTCGAGTCCGAGCAGGGCTTCGATGGATTGGTCGGCGAACCCCATGACGATGCCGGCGCGCAGCTCCGACGCCGAGGCGACGGCGAGCAGGTTTGCAAGCATGGTCCCGCTGTCCCAGCCCACGTGCCGGTAGGCGCGGGACTGGTATTTCCAGGAGTTGCGCCAGTAGGTGCTGGCGAGGACGAGAGTCGCGGGCGCATCGGCGACCCAGGGATGGTGACCGGACGCCTCGATCACGACGGCGCGGTAGTCGCCGGAGCGCAGCCGCCGGAGGGCGAAGTCGTGGACGCCGAAGTGGTAGACGCCGGCTTCGAGTCCCTCGACGTCGCCGCAAACGAGGTAGACGTCGACGTGGTAGAGCGCGCCGGTGCAGGCGGCGGCGCGGAAGTAGAACTTGTGGTTGCCGTGGTCGTAGCTCTTGGTGATGCCGGCGGAGTAGTAGAAGAGCTTGGCGAGATCGGCGAGGTTGGGGGCACGGGCGGCTCCTGAAGCGCCGCCGGTGATTGCGTCGAGGGCGGGGATGGTGGAGGGGTGGAGGCCACGGGGCAGCTCGATGGGGTCCAGGCCTTCATAGACCTTGAACGGCATAGGCTGGTTCGAGAAATCGAGGAAGTGCCGGTTCGTCCGGATGCTGATGGGGGAGTGCTTGGTGGCGGCGTGATAGTCGAGGGCCGTGTGACCGGCGCGGTCCGACGGGCCGTCATCAGTAGGAGGGGGCAAGAGGGTCGCGCTCCCGCCGCGTCTAGGACGCCCGGCGGCTGAAGATGCCGAAGGAACTGGTGAAGCCGTGGAGGAAGGTGCTCGATCCCACGGGGCCGATCTCGCCGTTGCAGAAGAAGCCGCCCAGCGGAATTTCGCCGACCTTGCCGCGGAAGAGGCCGGTATCGTGGTCGGGCTTGCCGAAGAGGTGCTGGCCGCGTCCGAGGCAGGAGAAGAGCAGCGCGCCCGAGCCGGGGGCGTCCTCGTGGGCGGCGGCATGGGCGCCGAGCATGGTGTCGAGGTCCTCGGCGGCACTCACCGAGTCGCGGACGTGGAACTGGACGACCTGTCCCTCCCGCAGCATCTCGCCGATGGCGAGGCCGTTGCTCTCGCGCTGGATGCCCATGACGTTGCGAATGAGGAAGTCGCCCTGGGCGAAGTCCGTCTTCAGGGGGTCCATCACGACGCCAAGGTGGAGGGCGGAGTTGATGAGCCGCCGGTCGCGGTCGTCGGCGCTCTCGAACTCGCGGCGGAGGATCTGCATGGGCTGCTCTTCGTCGAGCTCGAGCAGGATGTTGCCCTGCGCCTTGGTGACGACGTGGGTGCTGCCGATGGGGCGGCACCCCTGCGCGACGATGGTCTCGACGTGGATGTCGCCGGACAGGGCGACGCCGACGGCGCCGCCCCGGTGGATGTCATCGTTCAGGAAGAGGGCGTTGCGGCCCGGCCCCTGACCTCCGCTGGCGAGCCCGCCGATCTTGACCGCAGACGGGAAGGCATAGTCGAGGCCGGCGATCAGGGCGTCGGCGCGCAGTGAGAAGGGGTCGGCGAGCAGGACGAAGTGCGGGTCGTCCGCCGCGGCGACGCCGACGGCGGCCTCCCAGGCCGCGGGGCCTGCATCGGGGTCGGGGAGACGCTCGTCCTGGATGGCGAACGGGGTGACCTCGACCCCTGGCAGCGAGGCCGTGGTCAAGGAGAAGCCGGTGCGGTCTTCGACCTCGCGGCCGCCGCCGATGACGCCGCCTCCCGAGCAGCCCACAAGCGTCTTCGGCCCGAGGCGCTCGCGCAGCAGGGCGGCGACCTGGTCGAAGTCGGGCGCGTGGTGCGGGGAGACGAAGACGACGGCGAGGTCTGGGGGCTCGCCCGCGAGGTCGGCCCGCGCGTTCCCGACGACTTCGGAGATGGCGTCCTTGACGTCAAACTCCTCGGAGACGCTGGAACTCCACTTCATAGAGAACTGCCTCGGCCCGCCGACGAGCGGGACAAATGCATTATGAAACCACCTGAAGAGGGGCGCAACATCGCGGCCCTAGGCAAGCGCGACCGCGGCCTCGCCGGAGACGACCTCGGCGTCGCCTTGCTTGACGATGGAGACGGCGATGACCGCCTCGCCGCCGGCGTCACGCGAGGAGACGGACGTCACGGCGCCGCGGACGGTGAGCTCGTCGCCGGCGAAGGCGGGGGCGTGGTTGCGGAGGGCGATCCGCTTCACCGCCGCCGGGTCGCCCGACCAGGCGGTAAGCATCCGGACGAGGTAGCCGGTCATCAGCGGGCCGGTGACGAGGACGTCGTCGTAGCCCTCGGAGCGCGCCCACTCCTTGTCGTAGTGGACGCGGTGCGGCGTCCAATAGGCAACGCCGAAGAGAAAGACGGAGACGTTGGTGGGGGTCACAGTGAGCGCCGGGAGCTCGTCGCCGACCTTGACGGTATCGAGGGAGCGGAGCGCGGTCACGATCCGGCCTCGGCCTGAAGGGCTTGCGCGATGGTGGGGTAGTCGAAGGTGAAGCCGAGGGCTTCGAGCCGCTTGGGGAGGACCCGGGTGCCGGCGAGGATGGTCTCGACGGCCATTTGGCCAAAGGCGAGCCGGACGGCGCAGGCCGGCGCAGGGAGGAGGGTGGGACGCCGCAGCGCCCGCCCCAGGGCCTTGGTGAATTCGGCGTTGGTGACGGGGTTCGGGGCGACGGCGTTGAACGCGCCGTCGACGGCGGGGTTGTCGAGGGCGAAGCGGACGGACTTCACGGCATCGTCGAGGTGGACCCAGCTCAGCCACTGGCGGCCGCTTCCGATCGGCCCGCCAAGGCCGAGTCGGAAGAGGGGGATGAGCCGCGAGAGGGGATCGCTCCTTCGAGAGATCACGACGCCGAAGCGGGCACAGGCGACGCGGAGGCCCCTGGCCCTGGCGGGCTCGAGTGAGGCCTCCCAATCGGCGGTCAGGTCGGCGAGGAAGCCTTCGCCCCTGCCGCTCTCTTCGTCGAGCACCGCGTCGCCGCGGTGGCCGTAGATGCCGAGAGCGGAGGCGGAGACGAGGACGGGGGGCGGGCTGTCCATGGCGGCGACGGTCTCGGCGAGGAGCTTGCCGGAGTCGATGCGGGCGGCGCGCAGGGCTGCCTTCCGCGCTGCCGACCAGCGCTTGGCGGCGATGCTGAGGCCGGAGAGATGGACGACGGCATCGACGCCCGCGAGCGCGGCGGGGTCGAGCTCGCCGTTGGCCGGGTCCCAGAAGGCCGCTCCATCGCCTACGGCTTGCCGGTCGCGGACGAGCCGCAGGACGCCGACGCCGGATTGGGCGAGCGACGTGGTGAGGGCGCCGCCGATGAGCCCGCTCGATCCGGTGACCGCTACTCTCACGCCGGCTACCTGATGCGGTAGCCGCCGTCGACGTTGATCGACTGGGCGTGGATGTTGCGGGCGCGCTCGGAGCAGAGGAAGACTACGAGGTCGCCGATGTCCTCCGGGGTCTGGCCGCGGCCCATCGGCACCCTTGAGACGGCGCGGCTGTAAATCTCGGCGTCGCCGAGGTCTTCTGGGGTCTCGCCGCGGACGCGGCCGATGTCGTAGATGCCGCTCATCATGTCGGTCATGAGCAGGCCGGGGAGAATGGCGTTGACGTTGATGCCGTGCCGCCCCAGCTTCAGCGCGAGCCCTTGGGTGTAGTTGATGTCGGCGGCCTTGCTGACGCAGTAGTGGGTGAGGGTGGGGCTGCCCTGGATGCCGCCGATGGAGGCGATGTTGACGATCTTGCCGAAGCCGCGTTCGATCATGTGGTCGGCGACGGCCTCGGAACAGAAGACGCGGGACATCAGGTTCACACGCAGCACGGCCTCCCAGTCTTCATCGCTGGGCTGGGACCGGGTCTGCCAGCCTGGTGCGCCGACGACGCCGGCGTTGTTCACCAGGATGTCGATCTTGCCCAACTCGGCTTTGGCGGCGGCGATGAGTTGGTTGGCGCCGGCGCGGGCGCCCACGTCGGCCTCGACGGCCAAGGAGCGGCGTCCGAGGGCGCGGACCTCGGCGGCGACGGACTCGGCGTTCGAGGGGTCGAGGTCGCCGATGACGACGTCGGCGCCTGCCTCCGCCAGCTTGAGGGCGATGCCGCGCCCGATGCCGCGTCCGGCGCCGGTGACCGTCGCGTAGAGACCTTGCAACTCCATTCGCAGCTCCTTCGGGATGGATGGCTCCATCGCCGAGTGGGTAGCGTAGCAGGGGTGGGGCGGGGCGTCATCTGTGTGTTGCGGGAGAAGAGACCGGAAGGGGCGCCCCTTGGGGCGCCTGCGCGCCTGACGGCGCGCGCCCTCTCTCAATCTCCCCCAGAGGGGGAGAGGCAAGACCACCCTGCTCCACCCGCTTTCCAACCATCGACGGGGAGTTGCGCAAAGGTCTCCGTGGGGAGAAGAGGTAAGGGCTCCCCCAGAGGGGGAGAGGATTGGGTGTCGTTTAGCGGCTGGTGAAGCGCCAGGAGGCGATCTTGAGTGCGGGGACGCGGTTGACGGAGAAGAACTCGCGGACGAGCTTGGTGTCGGCGGCGATGGCGTCGACGCGGTTGAGGGCTTCGAGGTAGCTCTCGGTGAAGCGGAGGTCGCGCACGGGGCCGGCGACCTCGCCGTTTTCGATGAGGAAGCAGCCGTCGCGCGTCATGCCCGTCATGTGGACGGTGAGGGGATGCACCACGCGGGTGTACCAGAAACGGGTGATGAGGAGTCCGCGCCGGACGGAGGCGACGAGGTCGTCTCTGGAGGCGTCGCCGGGGGCGAGGAACATGTTCCGGGGCACCGGCCCCATCGAGTAGCGGGCGGGCAGGGCGTGGCCGGTCGGTTCGGCGCCGGCCTTGGCCGCGGTGTGGCGGTCGTGGACGGGGGAGACGGCGACGCCGCCCCGCACGAGGTCGACGCGCGTCGCGGGGGCGCCCTCGGCGTCGAAGGGGCGCGGGATGCCGGCGGGGTCGAGCGGATCGTCCCAGATGGAGACGTTGGGGCCCATGACGGCCTCGCCGAGCTTGCCGGACATGAAGCTGCGCCCCTCCTCGACCGCCAAGCCGCCGAAGCCGACGTAGCCGAGGAAGTCGAGCATGTCGCTGACGGCGAACTCTCCGAGCACGACCTCGTAGTCGCCGGGAGGCAAGGACTTGGGGGCGCGGCCCGCGACGGCCTTCGCCGCGGCCTCGTTAGCGAGGACTTCGGCGTCGATGTCGCCGACCCGCGTGGAGAGCTGGCCGGCGTGCCCTGAGGCATCGTCGTCCATGAGGACGGCCATGAGATCGGCGCTGGTGCCGGAGTGGGAGACAAAGAGCCCCTCCGAGTTCGCTACGGCGGTGGCGTGCGTGCCGGTGCGGAAGGCGCCGGCGGCGGTGAGGCCCGCGTCCGCCGCCTTGCCGGTGATCGTCCGGACCTCGGCGGCGCGCTGCATGGGGCCGTACTCGGCGGTGTCGACGTCGTAGCCGCCCACCGGCGGCGGCTCGGCCGGTGGGGGCAGCGGGAGGTAGCGGTCGGAGTCGGGGAGGATCTGCGCGATCGCCCGGGCCTGTTCGGCGGCCTTCTCGACTCCGCCGTCGCTGAGGTCGTTGGTGGCGGCCTCACCCCAGCGCCTAGCCACGCCGACGCGCACCGAAAGGGCGGCGCTCCGTGCGCTCACGTTCTGGTGGACCTCGTTGTTGGCGAAGCGGGTCAGCGAGTCGTCGGTGAACCGAATCGAGACCTCGGCGGGAAGGCCGCCAACGGCGGCAAAGACGCGGTCGGCGAGGCGCTTGGCGTCGGACTGCATGGTCATGGCGCTTGGATTATTCCACCGTGCCCCGGTCTAGGAGAAGACCGGGATTCCGCTGAGCCGATGCTCTGGCCATGAAGAGCCCTGCAGGAACACGGGCACTGAGCAGCACCCTTCGGGCGCTTGCGCGCCGCGACGCGCGTACCCTCCCTCAGTCCCTCCCAAGGGGAGGGAGGTTTGATGGGCGCCCCCCAGGGGAGAGAGGCCGGAGGGAGGGGCCGAAAAGATGCGCCACCCGCGAGGGGTGGCGCTGTGAGGATTGCTGGATGGCGGCGCCGGGGGCGCCGCCAAGTTCGGATGCGGTTAGCCCTTCTTCAGGAGCGGCAGACCGGTGCGTTCGTTTTCCACCACCACGTAACCTGATGGCAGGGCGTCGATGGCGTTCGAGCCAGCAGTGCCGGCGAAGTAGAAGATCGTCTGCTGCTGCCCGCCCTTCAACGTGACGTCCTTGGAGTGGAGGTAGTAGGTCTTCCCTGATTTTTTGCTCACAGTGCTGTAGGCCATTTAGCCCCCCTCGTAGGCTTCATGAGTCTCCTAGGACTCAAGTTGACCGTAATCCTAGCATACCCTGTCTATACCCGTAAATCGCGGATTTATGACGAGCAGTGCGGGGTGGAGGACCTTCTCATGCACCTGAAGGGGACTTCTGTTGCCGCCGGAGGCTTTAGACGATTAACGCCGCGGGGATTTCGAGCAGGCGGCGTACCTCGGCGAGGAATTCCGCGCCCTGCGCACCGTCGGCGACGCGGTGGTCGAGCGAAAGTGTGATGCGCATAAGGTCGGCAACCTGCACTTGGCCGTCGCGCACGACCGGCGATGGGGTCACCGCTCCGACGGCCAAGGCCGCCGCCTGCGGCGGGGTGATGATGGCGGTGAACTCCTCGACGCCGTACATCCCCAGGTTGGTGACGTTGAACGTGGCGCCGGTGTACTCCTCGGCGGAGAGCTTGCCGGCGCGGGCGCGGGCCACCAGCGCCTTCGTCGCCTGAGCGATGGCGCGGAGCGTCAGGGTGTCGGTGTCCACGATGGCGGGCGCGACGAGGCCCGTTTCCAGGGCGATCGCCATGCCGACGTTCACCCGCTGTTTCACGTCGATGCCGGCATCGGTGTAGCTCGCGTTCATCAACGGATGTTTTACCAAGGCCATGGCGCACGCCTTCAGCACCATGTCGTTGAAGCTGATCTTCTCGTCGGGGAGCGCGGCGTTGAGCTGTGCGCGGAGGCGTGCGGCGTCGGTCATGTCGACGGCGGCGGTGAGATAGACGTGCGGGATGTTCTGTTTGCTGAAGGACATGCTCCGGGCAATGGCGTCGCGCATCTTGCTGAGGGCGACGACCTCGCCGCGTTTGGGCCCGGCGGCAGGGGCGGAGACGACCGGCGCGGCGGGGCCGGGCGCGACGGGAGCCGCCTCCGGCGCCTTGGCGGCTCCGGCGGCGAAATCGGTGACGTCCTTCTTGGTCACGCGGCCGTTGGGGCCGGTGCCCGGAACGGCGGCGATGTCGATGCCGAGCTTCTGCGCCTCGCGCTTGGCCAGGGGTGAGGCCTTCACCTCTCCCCGTGCGGCCGGGGCGGGAGCGGCTGCTGCCGGGGCCTCCGCCGGTGGGGGCGAAGCCGCGGGGGCTTTCGCCGGGGCCGTCTTTGGAGCCGCCCGCTTCTCGAGTTTCTCGTCGGCCCCGGCGATCACGGCGATGATCTCCCCCACGGGGACGGTGGTCCCTTCGCCGATCAAGGTCTGCCGAAGGACGCCGGAGTCGAAGGCTTCTATTTCGACGACGGCCTTGTCGGTCTCGATTTCGGCGATGATGTCGCCCGAGGCGACCTCGTCGCCTTCCCGTTTGATCCACCGCACGAGGGTGCCTTCCTTCATGTCGAAACCCATTTGCGGCATGATGACGTCGGTGGCCATGCTTACGGCTCCTAGCGCCTCTGTCGAGGCGTGCTACATGATTGAGTGGACGGCGTCCACGACGCGGCGGGCATCGGGAATCGCCGCCATTTCGAGCGTCTTGTTGTACGGCATCGGCACTTCTTCGCCGGCGACCCGCGCCACGGGGGCGTCGAGGGAGTCGAAGGCGTCGGCCATGATCGAGGCGGTGACTTCAGCGCCGAGGCCGCCGCTCTTCCAGCCTTCTTCGACGACGACGGCGCGGTTCGTCTTCATCACGGAACCGGCGACGGTGGCGGTGTCCAGGGGGCGGAGGGAGCGGAGGTCGATGACCTCGGCGTCAATCCCCTCGGCCGCGAGCGTCTCGGCCGCTTCCAGCGCGATGGGGACCATGCGGAGGTAGGCGACGATGGTCACGTCGGCGCCGGGGCGCTTGACGTCGGCGGCGCCGAAAGGAACGGCGTACTCCTCCTTTGGCACAGGGCCCTTAGCGCCGTAGAGGAGGGAATGTTCGACGAAGATGACGGGGTCGTTCTCCGCGAGGGCGGTCTTGAGCAAGCCGCGGGCGTCGTATGGGGTCGCGGGAGCGACGACCTTGAGCCCGGGGACGTTGGCGTACCAGTTCTCGAGGTTCTGGGAGTGCGTCGCCGCGAGCTGGGCGCCCCCGCCGCTGACCGTCCGGATGATGAGGGGGACGGAGAGCTGCCCGCCCGACATGTAACGGAGCTTGGCGGCCACGTTCACGATCTGGTCGGAGGCGAGCAGGCTGAAGTTGATGGTCATGAGCTCGACAATGGGGCGCATCCCGGCGAGCGCGGCGCCGATGCCCGCCCCGACGAGTACGGATTCGGCGATGGGCGAGTCCTTGACGCGGTCCTCGCCGAACTCGTGGACGAGGCCCTTGGTGACGCCGTAGGCGCCACCGTAGAAGCCGATGTCCTCGCCCATAAGGAAGACGCGCTCGTCGTTGATGAGCGCCTCGCGCAGCGTCTCCCGTATGGCGTCCCGGTAGGTTAGATCGGGCAACGCCCTGGCTCCTCCTCCGCGCCCGCCGATCTAGTCGGCGTGAATGTCACGGTATAGCTCGTCCAATTCCGGTTCAGGGCTCTCGTTGGCGAAGGCGACCGCCGCGTTGACTTCCTCCTCGACGTCGGCCTTGATCGCGTCGATCTCGCCCTGGGAGGCCATGCCGCTATCGAGCAGCTCGGCCCCGAACCGCGTGATGGGGTCCTTCCTCTTCCAGACCTCTTCCTCCTCCTTGTCGCGGTAGGCAACGGGGTCGGCCATGGAGTGGCCGCGGAAGCGGTAGGTGATGGCCTCGAGGAAGAAGGGGCCGCCGCCTCCCCGGGTGTGCTCGACGGCTCGCCCCATGGCTTCGTAGACGGCGAGCACGTCCATGCCGTCGACCTGCTCGCTGGGGATGGCGAAGGCGTCGGCGAGGCGGTGCATCGACCGGCCCGCGTGGGCGCGCTCGACGCGGGTGCCCATCCCGAAGCCGTTGTTTTCGAGGAGGAAGATGACGGGAAGGTCCCAGAGGGCGGCGAGGTTGAACGACTCGTGGAACTCACCCTCGTTGACCGCGCCGTCGCCGAAGATGCAGAGGCAGAGGCGGTCTTCCCTCTTGCCGGCGAGCGCCAATCCCGTCGCGACCGGCATCATGCCGCCGACGATGGCGTAGCCGCCGAGGAACCCCTTCGAGGCGTCGAAGAGGTGCATTGAGCCGCCCTTGCCCTTGCTGGTTCCGGTGGCGCGTCCGAAGAGCTCGGCCATGAGCCGCTTGGTGTCGAGGCCGCGGGCGATGGCGTGGCCGTGCTCGCGGTAGTGGCTGACGATGTAGTCCTGGGGTGCGAGGCGTGCGAAGGCCCCGGCGGCGATGGCCTCCTCGCCGATGTAGAGGTGCAGGAAGCCGCCGATCTTGGCCCGTCCGTACCACTCGGCGCAGCGCTCCTCGAAGCGCCGGATGAGCGTCATGGTCCGGTAGAAGTCGAGGGCAAGCTCCTTGTTTACGGATTTCTCTTCTAGTGTTGTCACCATGTCCCGGCCTCCGCGGGATGCCGGCCTCGGGGCCGGCGCGTCGTCGCTGGCTAGATGTGGATCGGGGATCCGGCCACGGCCAGCGACGCCTCCATAACGGCTTCCGACATCGAAGGATGGGCGTGAACGGCGCGCCCAAGCTCGAGGCTGGAGCCTTCCAGCAGCTTGATCATCGATACCTCGGGCAGCATCTCGGTCACGTCGTGGCCGAGCATGTGCGCGCCGAGCACCTCACCGTCCTCGGCGGCGACGATCTTAATGAAACCGGCGGTCGCCCCTGAGGCGACCGCCTTGCCGTTTGCCGTGAAGGGAAACTTCCCTACGCGGACGGTAAAGCCCTGCTCCTCCGCCTGCGCCTCGGTGAGGCCGAAGCTGGCCGCCTGGGGCTGGCAGTAGGTGGCGCGGGGCATGTTCTCGTAGATGATGGGCTCGACGTCGTGGCCGGCGATGTCCTCCGCGGCGGCGATGCCCATGTGCTGCGCGACGTGGGCCAAGGCCAGCTTGCCGGTCACGTCGCCGATAGCGTAGACGCCGGGAGCGCCGGTGCGCATGTGGTCGTCGATCTCGATCCAGCCGCCGCGGGCCAGCGTGACGCCGGCCTCTTCGAGGCCCAGCCCTTCGGTGTTCGGTGTGATGCCGACGCCGAGGAGCACCTTTTCGGCCTCGACCACGCCCGCCGAGCCATTCTCGCCGAGGGAGAGCCGGACGACGTCGCCGTCGTGCTCCGCCGACTCGACGGGCACGCCGGTCTTGACGGCGATCTTCAGCTTCTTCAGCTCGCGGGCGAGCCCCTGGCCCACCTCGGCGTCCTCCGTGGGGAGGCAGCGATCGAGGGCCTCGATGACGGTAACCTCGACGCCATAGGCGCGGTAGAAGTAGGCAAACTCCAAGCCCACGGGGCCGGCGCCGACGATGGCGATGGACTTCGGGGGCTCGCGAAGCTCGAGCGCCTCGCGGCTGGTGATGACGCGCTCGCCGTCGGGGGCCAGGGAGGGCAGTCCGCGCGCCCGCGCCCCGGTGGCGACGATGACGGCCTTGGCGTCCAGGCGGTCGCCGCCGGGATCGACGACGACGACGTTGGGGCCGTCTAGGCGCGCGCAGCCCTGAATGAGGTCGATCTTGTTCTTCTTGAGAAGGAAGAGGACGCCCTTGGTCATCTGGTCGACGACCCGCCGGCTGCGGTCGATGGCGGCGGCCATGTCGTAGGAGGGGTTGTCGACGCCGATGCCGTAGTCGGCAGCGTTGCGGACGAGGTTGACGACTTCGGCATTGCGGAGGAGGGCCTTGCTGGGGATGCAGCCCCAGTTGAGGCAGACGCCGCCGACCTGGTCGCGCTCGACGACGGCGGTCTTGAGTCCGAGTTGCGCGGCGCGGATGGCGGCGACGTAGCCGCCGGGGCCGCCGCCGATTACGACTACGTCATACGCTTCCGGCAAGTAGCTCCCTCCGCCGCTGTTCGGGGGCGGCCGTGTGCTCGTGGGCGTGGTACGAGCTTCGCACCAGGGGGCCGGACTCGACGTGGGCAAAGCCCATGGCGAGGCCGACGGCCTTCAGCTCGTCGAATTCCTCCGGCCGGTAGAACCGGTCGATCTTGATGTGCTTGTCGGTTGGGCGCAGGTACTGGCCGATGGTGAGCACGTCGACGTCGGCCTCGCGGAGATCGGCCATCGTCTGGATGATCTCGTCCATCGACTCGCCCATGCCGGCGATGACCCCAGACTTGGTGGTCATGCCGGGAGCCCAGTCCCGGACCTGGGCGAGCAGCTCGATGGAGCGCCGATAGTCTCCCTTGGGCCGGACCCGGGGGAAGAGGCGTTCGACGCTCTCGATGTTGTGGTTGAGGATGTCGGGCTGCTCGTCGACGACGGCCCGGAGGGCGTCGCCCTGGTAGTCGGGGATGAGGACTTCGATGCGGCAGCCGGGGGCGCGCTCGCGGATGCGGCGGATGGTCTCGACGTAGACGGAGGCGCCGCCGTCGTCGAGGTCGTCGCGGTTGACGGAGGTGATCACGGCGTGGCGCAGGCCCATCGCCTCGACGGCGGAGGCGACGCGGAGCGGCTCCATGGGGTCGAGGGCGAGCGGCTTGCCGCTGGTGACGGCGCAGTAGGCGCAGGCGCGGGTGCAGATGTCGCCGAGGATCAGGAAGGTGGCGGCGCCGTTCTCCCAGCACTCACCGATGTTGGGGCACCGGGCCTCCTCGCAGATGGTGTGGAGTTGGCGCTCCCGCATGACGCCCACAATCCGCCGGTAGTTTTCGCCTCCGGGGAAGCGGACTTTGAACCAAGGCGGGAGCCTCCGCTCGGTCACGTGCTTGGCGCCTCCAAACGCGACAGGGCTCGGCTGCGTGTAAAGCCGTTGGGCCGAGTATAGCACGGCGGCCCGTTCCGACCGGTTTGAGGCGCGGCGCGGTCAGCCTTCGCGGAGCCGAATGTAGCCGATCAGCTCGGGGTGGACGCGCTCGATCTCGGCGAGCATGCCCTTGGCGATGTCCTGGATCGTGAAGTGCGCTTCCTTCGCGCTGCGCAGCTTCAGCAGGTGGAAGCACTCCCGGAGGTTGATCTTCACCAGCAGCCGCCGGTTGTGGGCGTGGGTGACGACGTACTGCGCGGCGTGCGGGTCCAAGTCGGCTACGGCGCGATAGGCCTCGGCCGAAGCCGCCATCGCCGCCTCGAACTCGTCGACGGCCCCGGCGTCGGAGACGACGAAGGGGACGACGTAGCCGAGGTCGGGGGTGAGCGGCTGCGGCAGATAGGTCTGCATTCGGTGGCGCTTGTACTCCCGGTAGGCCCCGTAGTCCATGGTGAGCTCGAAGAGGTATTCGATCATCTCCAGGTCGCGGAGGGGCGCGTCGAACGGCCCCAGGCCGTCGAGGGCGTCGTTGAAGAGCGCCCTCCGCTCCTCAGACCCAAGGAGCGCGCCGCGCCTCCGTGCCTCGACGTAGGAGAGGCCAGAGTTGGAGAAGAGGAGGGAGGTGACGAGCTTGTCTTGGGCGTCCGGGGTGTACTCGACCAGCTTCGCCTCGACGGGACGGTCCTGGAGCAGGGGTCCGTGCTCGTCGCTGGCCGACCGGGCGGCGAGCGCCCGGCGGGCTCCGGTGAGGTAGTCGCTGGCGTCGGCGTACTTGATGAGGGTCGGCGCGATGGCGCGGCCCTGGTCCTTGAGCACGGCGCCGAGGTCGCGGGCCTCAGCCAACTCCGAGGAGAGGAGCTTGCTGATGGCGTGCTCCATAGAGCGGGCGTTGAGGGTGACACCGACGTTGGTCAGGGTCGCGGCGGGCAGGGTGAAGCGGCAGTGGTCGGTGGCGATGCGGCGCAGGCGGAGCCGGTAGGCGCCGTCGCGCTCGTTCTCGCGTTGGGGATGCTCTGTCCGCAGCCACTCCAGGGTGCGCTCGATGAGTGCGTGGTAGGCATCGAAGAGCCGGTCGCAGGCCGCGATGTAGACGCGCTCGACGGCGTGGCCCCGGACCTCGGCGGGGACGAAATAGCTGCCGCGGTCGAGGACCTGGTAACGGGACGACTTTTCGGTGTAGGAGGCGAGGCGGTTGTCTTCGAGATCGTCGCAAACGAGCCGCGACAGGTCCTCGACGGCCATGTGGATGACGGCGTGCTCGGCGACGGAGGCGTGGCCGTAGCCGACGACCCACTTTTCGTTGAAGTCGGCGGCCTTCGTCTCGGAGACGACGCGGCTGATCTCGTCGAACGGCTGGGGGCTCCGCGAGGTCATCGCGAAGGTGACCGCGATCTGCTCCTGGCTGAGGTCTCGCGGGTCCAGGGGATAGACGCGCATAGGCCGTGTGGTGTGGGAGGTGGTGGTCACGTCAGGCATTGTAGCGCCCGCGCCCGCGGCGGGGGAAGGTGCCGACGGCACGCGTGCTACCATCGCGCCGCAGGCGACGAGACCGTGGACGTGAGCACCAGTGATCTACGGGAATGGACTCCGCTTCGCTAAGCGACTCCGTCTGGCGGCGCTGTGCTGTGTCGTGGCTGCGCTCTTGGCGGCGTGCGACCAACCAGCGCCGCCGACCGCTTCCGACCCCCCCGCGAGCCCGACGCAATCGCTGGCGACCATAGCGAGTCCCACGGCGACGCCGGATCTGACCAAGGCGCCTTTCCCGGCTCCCACGGCGACACCGGAGCCGACCGCGACGTCTACCCCGGCTCCCACGGCGACACCGGAGCCGACCAAGACGCCTACCCCGACTCCCACGGCGACACCGGAGCCGACCGCGACGCCTACCCCGACTCCCACGGCGACACCGAAGCCGACCGCGACGTCTACCCCGACTCCCACGGCGACACCGGAGCCGACCGCGACGCCTACCCCGGCTCCCACGGCGACACCGGAGCCGACCGCGACGCCTACCCCGGCTCCCACGGCGACACCGAAGCCGACCGCGACGTCTACCCCGGCTCCCACGGCGACACCGGAGCCGACCGCGACGCCTACCCCGACTCCCACGGCGACACCGGAGCCGACACCCGGTCTGGATCCGTTCTATGAGAAACATCTGGACGCTGATGGGCTTCCTATCGTTGCTTCCTCGGACGTGCCTGACGCGGCGTTGGCCCGCGCTCGGGACATCGTGAACGAGATGCTGGCGTCGCGGCCCGACCTCCGCGCAACGCTGGTAGGGCTGCGCGTCCGTGTTGCCGTCATGGCCGAAGGCTCGGTCATCACGGACCTTCCAGAGTTCAGCGACTTGAACGAAGCCTACCCAGGCGTCGACTGGGATGAGAGGACAAGGGGCGGTGGTCTGGGAGCGACGCTCGCACGTCCGTTAACCGCCATAGCGGAGGAGAATCTCCTCTGCTATGAGAGCGACCCTTATCCGGACCAAGACATTCTCGTCCACGAGTTTGCCCATAGTCTGCTGCTGGTGGGGATTGAGCAGCAAGCAGGAGGCGCCGAATTCCGTGCGCGCCTTGAATCCGCCTATGGAGATGCAATGGACGCCGGTCTTTGGCAGAACACCTACGCAGCGCAGAACCCCGACGAGTACTGGGCGGAGGGGGTCCAATCGTGGTTCGGGCTCAACGACCCCCCTGCCTGGATTGACGTATTCACCCGCGTCGAGCTGGAGACCTATGATCCGGCGTTGGCGATTCTCATGGGGGAAGTCTTTGGCAACGCAACGGTCTCGGCGTCTTGCCACGGCGGCCCATGGCACAGAACAAGGGTCCGGGGCGTGGCGATCGGGCCGGATGGCGAACCATTGGAGGGTATTGGAGTGCGGGCATGGCAATGGGAGGGGAGTAACAGTAAGATCGGCCGGACCGGCCCGGACGGGACATTTGACATTAGAGTGCCCGACGGCGCCTTTGTGCTGGCCGTCTATGCCGACCCAGGGTGCAGTTTCATCGGCTGGTACGACGGGAGCGGCATCACCACCAGCCACGACCAAGCTGCCTCGATTACGGTCCAGGGCGCAAGCGTCGAAGGCGTAGAGATCCAACTGCCGACGCACTCTGAGGCGTCGTGCTCGCTGGGGACAATCTATCGCAACTAGAGCTCCGCGGCTGTGACCAAGTCCGTTCTGGTCTACATCCGGGGCGCCACACTTCAGATCTGAGGCCGAGTGCGCTTGCGAGACGCCGTATACTTGGCCCACTTTCGTCCGCCGCGCGGCCTATCTGAAGCGGGCGCGGCAAGCCAAGGCTGCCGATGCTCGACTCGCCGACCGCCGAGACGCCCCTTTCCGGGGTCACCGTCCTCGACCTCAGCCAGGGGATCGCGGGCGCCTACTGCACCAAGCTGCTCGCCGACCACGGGGCCGACGTGGTCAAGATCGAGCCGCCGGGCGGCGACGTGCAGCGCGCCGCGCCGCCCTTTCATCGCGACGACGCCCACCCCGAGAAGAGCGGCTCGTTCCTGCATCTCAACACGAACAAACGCAGCGTGACGCTGGACGTGGCGTCGCGGGCGGGGCGCAAGATCGTGCTCGCGCTCGTCGAGCAGGCTTCGGTGGTGGTCGAGAGCTTCGCGCCATCAGAGAGCGAGGCGCTGGGGCTGGGCTATGCGCGTCTGTCTGAACGCCGCCCCGACCTGGTCGCCGTCTCGATCACCGCCTTCGGACGGAGCGGACCGTACCACGACTTGAAGACGTCGGAGATCGTCACCTACGCCATGGGCGGGCCGATGCACGCGACGGGGCTCCCCGACCGCGAGCCGCTGAAGCTTGGAGAGAGCATCCTGCAATACCACGCGGGGGCCTGCTCGGCGAGCGCGGCGATGATCGCACTGTGGAAGGCGGAGATGACGGGCGAGGGCGACCACATCGAGCTCTCCCAGTTCCGCGCGCAGGCCGCCAACCAGGACCGCCGCACGACGATGCTCGTGGGCTATCAGTACACGGGAGAGAACAACCTGCGCAAGGTCGGGAGCTCCATACCGGGAACGGGGGTGCGCATCTGCGGCGACGGCTATGTGCACTTCATGGCGGGCGAAGGGAAGATCGCCGACGTGGCGCGCATGATGGGGCAGCCCGAGCTTCTGGACGACCCGCGCTTCGCCACGGCGACGGCGCGGGCAAGGCCGACCGCTTCGGACGAGTTCGACGAGCACCTGCTGCCGTTCACGCTCCAGTACTCGAAACGCGAGCTCTTCCAGTTGGCGCAGGCGAACCAGATTCCGTCGGGGCCGTTGTACGACTCGTCGGACCTGGTTGGCGATCCCGTCTTCCGGCAGCGGGGGATGTGGGAACGGGTGACGCACCCGGACGCCGGCGTCCTGACCCAGGTTGGGCGGCCTTTCACCATGCACGGCAGCCCGCGCCGGCCCATGCGCCCGGCGCCGCTTCTGGGCGAGCACACGGCCGAGGTGCTGTGCGGCCGGCTCGGGCTCGCCTCCGAGGAGCTGGCGGCGCTGCGCCGCGAGGGGGTGGTGTAGGTGGCGCTCCCCCTCGAAGGAATCCGCGTGCTCGACCTCACCATCGTATGGGCGGGGCCGCACGCCACGATGCTGCTCGCCGACTGGGGCGCCGAGGTCATCCGCATCGAGTCCACGCAGTTGATGCAGCCGAATACGCGGGGTCGCCTGGCCCATCCGCCGCCCGACCTGCCCCGTCTGCGAAAGGACTGGGGCTTCGCCTATCCCGATTGGGATCCGGGGGAGAACTCGTGGAACCGGTACCCGATCTTCCAGAGTCATGCCCGGAACAAGAAGAGCATGACGGTGGACATGCTCCGGCCGGAGGGGCGCGAGGTCGCCTACGACCTCTTCCGCACCGCCGACATCTTCATCGAGAACAATGTGCCGAGCACCATCGAGAAGCTGGGGCTCACCTAC
Organism: Dehalococcoidia bacterium; assembly: GCA_965207995.1. GTDB lineage: Bacteria > Chloroflexota > Dehalococcoidia > SHYB01 > SHYB01 > DAOUKH01. The sequence goes on from OZ242299.1 coordinate 1,717,241, forward strand.
GAGGAGCTTCGGAAGGTCCGCCCCGACCTGATCGCGGTGCGCATGCCCGCCTACGGCCTCGACGGCCCCTACAAGCACTACCGCTCGTTCGGGGTCCAGGTGGAGTCCACCGCGGGGCACACGCTGGTGCGCGGCTACCCGGACGAGGACTACTCGACCATCGACCAGACGTACCTGGGCGACGGCGCGGCGGGAGCGTCGGGGGCCTTCGCGGCGGTCATGGCCCTGCGCCACCGCATGCGGACGGGCAAGGGCCAGATGGTGGAGTGCTCCTTGGGCGAGAACTTCGTCCCGTACCTCGGCGAGTCGATCATGGACTGGACGATGAACGGCCGCGTCCACTCCACGCTGGGGAACCGGCGCCCCGACGGCGCGCCGCAGGGCGCCTACCCCTGCGCGGGCGACGACAACTGGGTCGCGCTCTCCGTGACGTCCGATTGGGAGTGGGCGGGTCTGTGCAAGGCGATGGGGGCGCCGGAGCTGCGCCGCGACCCGCGATTCTCCAGCGTCCTCGCCCGCTTCAAGCACCACGACGCGCTCGACGAGCGGATCGCGGAGTGGTCGTCGGGGCTGAGCGCATCGGAGGCGGCGGCGGCCTTGCAGGACCACGGCGTGCCGGCGGGGCCGGTGCTGCGCGACTCGGAACTGTACGCCGACCCGCAGCTCGCCCACGACGACTTCTTCAAGCGATTCGAGCACGCCGACGCCGGAACGCACGACTATCCGGGCCTGATGTGGACGATGGACCGGACGCCCAACGATCTCCGGACGCCGCCGGTGCGGCTGGGTGAACATAACGACTACGTCTATGGCGAGCTGCTAGCCTATCCGGCGGAGCGCCGCGCCGCCCTCGAACGGGACGGCCACATCGGGACGGGATACGCCTCCCACATCCCTTGACGGGCGCGACAAGGCCGCCAGGAAATCCTATAATCTCATTGCCCCGCTCGATGGTGAGCTTGGAAGCCGGGCGGGCCTAACTGGAGACGTGATGTCCGAGCGATACGAACGCGAAATCGAAGAAATCATGGGGGAGGCGGGCGACCTCCGCCCCCGCCGTCCCCTGCGCGACCATTTCAAGGACGCGCAGGCGCGGGTTGGCCAGTCGTTGCGCCTGGAAGCTGGGAACTGGCTCCGCTGGCTCACCCCGAAGAGGGTGGGCGGCCTTGGCGCCATTCTGCTGATCGCTTCGCTGTTCGCGCGGAGCCCGGCGGTGATCGGCGCGGCGATCGGGTTGCTGCTCTTCGCCTACCTGATCCACATCGCGAGAGGCAGTACGTCGTTCGAGGAGCAGACCGGCTACCAGAAGAGCTGGCGCGGCGAGCCGGTCCAGTACTCGGACGACAACGCCGCCGACTGGCGCGGGCGCTTCCGCCGGCTGTTCGGCAGGAAGAAGTAGGGCCAAGGGCCGAACGGCCCGAACGCTACTCCGCCATCTGCTCCAAGCGGTCGATCGTGGCGTCGAGCATCGCCTGACCTTCGGCCGCGGTCACCTTGCCCCGTGCGGCCTTAAGCTGGCCGGCGATGTTTAGGCAGAAGCCGCGCCATTCCTCGAAGGTCCCGCCGACGGGGGCCGCGACGCCGGCTTCGAGCACCTTCGCCTGACTCTCCAGCGCCTCGGCGCGGCGCGGGTCGCTCAGCTCGAGCATGTCAACGAGGTGAAGCAGCCCTTCCTCGAAGTGCTCGGGGTCCTCGAAGACGAAGTCGGTCTCGTTCGGCATGGCGTCACCCGCCGCTCAGGGGTGGGAGAACTGGCGGCGCGCCAAGTCTAGCACGCCTCCCGGTGGCGCGTAGGGGTCAATCGACGGTGTGAACGTCGAAGGCGGCTCCGGCTTTGGTCAGACGCGCGGCGGCGATCTCGACGGCGGCGGGGCTGAGGTCGCAGCCCACCCACCGGCGCCCCAGCGCCTCGGCGGCGGCGAGCGCCGTCCCCGATCCGCAAAAGAAGTCGGCGACAAGCCCCCCGGGAGGCGAGGCGGCCTCGACGATGCGCCGCAGGAGCCGTTCCGGCTTCTGGGTGGGGTAGTCGGTGCGCTCGGCGACGGGGGCGTGCATCATGTCGGGTATGTCGGACCAGACATCTCCGAGCGGGCGGCGGTCGACGACGAGGCCGTCCTCCTCGTCCAGGTGGTATTTGACGCGAGCGCGCCCCGTTTTTGTTCGATGCACGCGGCCCTCGGCGTCGAGCCGCGCCATGCTCTCGTCGCTGTAGTCGCCGCGGGGCGCGGTCTTGAACCAGCGGCCGTCGTCGCCGCGCCGGTAGCCCCGCGCCCGCGCCGCCTCAGGAGTGAGGCGCTCTTCGACCCGCGGGGTCGTGAATCGGGTCGCGGGCGACTTCGAGTAGAAGAGGATGGTGTCGTGGTTGCGGGGAAACTGCCCCGCCCCGGCCTTCGCGCCGCGGCCGCCGTAGTGCCACACGATCTCGTTGCGAAAGTTGTCGGCGCCGAAGATCTCGTCGAGGAGCAGGCGTCCGTGGTGGCAGGCCCGCCAGTCGAGGTGGAGGAAGATGCCGCCCGACGGTGCGAGCAGCCGCCGCATCGCCGTGAGGCGCTCCCGCAGCATGGCGGTGTATGCCTCGATGCCGCCTTCCCAGACGTCGTCGTAGGCGGGTTCGCCGTGGGCCCGGTCGCGGGCCTGCTTGCGCGCGCCGAAGCGCAGCGCCTCGCCGATGGCGAAGGGCGGGTCGGCGTAGATGAGGTCGACGGCGCCGGCGATCTCGGGTTCGAGGAGCGCCATGACGCGCGCGTTGTCGCCCCGAAAGAGCAGACCCCGCCAGGGGGTCTGGACGAAGGGGCCGCTTGCGGATGTTCCCGGCATGGCGCGGCGATTATATGCCGCGGGGCCGCTCAATCGAGGAGGAAGCAGGCGTTGCTCTTGATCACGAGCCAGACGCCGCGGCCGGGTCGCAGGCCGAGCTGGGCCACGGACCTCGGCGTCACCTCGGCGCGGAAGGCCACGCCGCCGCAGTCGACGGAGAGCAGGCGCTCGAATCCTTCCTCCGCGACGTCGGCGATGATGCCGGGGATGACGTTCTGCGCCGAGAGTCCGGTTGGCGGCTCGACGGCCACGAGGACGTCGCCGGCGCGGATGCCGACCCGCGCCAGGTCGCCGGTCTGCAGACCGGCATGCGCCGTCACGAGGGAGACGGCGCCGAGGTCGCAGGTCATCACGCCGTCCTCCGGCGAGACATCGGCGACGCGGCCCTCGAAGACGTTCTGGATCTCGGTGACCCGGGAGAGGCCGCGGGCGCGGGGGCGCTCGATGACGTCGAGGGGGCGGCCCTCGTCGGCGACGCGTCCGTCTTCGAGGACGATCACGTCGTCGGCCATGGCCACGGCGTCGGCGAGGTCGTGGGTCACGAGGACGATGGGGATGCCCTCGCGTTCCTTGATTCCCAGGAGTTCCCGCCGCAGCTCGCGCCGCAGGGAAACGTCCAGGGCGGCGAAGGGCTCGTCGAGGAGCAGGGCTTGGGGCGCGGGAGCGAGGGCGCGGGCCAGCGCGACCCGCTGCTGCTGCCCGCCGGAGAGCTTGGTCGACGGGCGGTCGGCTACGTCGGCGATTCGGAAGGTCTCCATGGCCTGTGCCGCGGCGTGCTCCCGTTCCTCGCGGCTCTTGCCCTGCGCGCCGAAGGCGACGTTGCCCCGCACGCTGAGGTGGGGAAAGAGCGCGTAGTGCTGGGGGACGTAGCCGACGCCCCGCTCGTGGGGCTTCACCCAGGCGTTGCTCTCTGACGAGTGCAGCACGCGGCTGCCCAGGGAGAGACGGCCGGCGTTGGGGTGGACGAGGCCGGCGATGACGCGGAGGGTCATGGTCTTGCCCGCGCCGGACGGCCCGACGATGGCGAGCACGCGGCCAGTGTCGACGCGCCAGTGCGCTTCTAAGGTGAAGCGCCCCACGGAGTGGCGGGCCCAGCCTTCAAGCATCGGCCCCGCTCCGTCCCGCCAGCCAGCGCACGGCGAGGAGGACGCCGAAGGCCATGACGAGCATGACGGCGGCCAGGGCAAGGGCCGCGCCGAGGTCGGACTCGAGGGCGGCCAGGACGGCGAGGGGCATGGTCTGCGTCTTCCCCTGCAGGCTCCCGGCGAACATGATGGTGGCCCCGAACTCGGCGATGGCCCGCGCCCACGCGATGACCAGTCCGGTCACTAGGGCGCGACCCGCGAGCGGGACCGAGACGCGCCAGAAGACGGCGAAGGGGGTGGCCCCAAGCGTCTGCGCGATGCCCTCGATCTCGTCGTCGATGGCCTCGAAGCCGACGCGGGCCGAGCGGATGAAGAACGGGGCGGAGACGAAGATCTGGGACATGACGACGGCGGTGGTGGTGAAGGCGAGCGAGCCGCCCAACTCTCCCAGGGGGCCGGTGCGTCCAAAGGCCATGAGCATCGCCAGGCCGGCGACGGCGGGCGGGAGCACGATGGGCAACTCGAGGAGCGCGTCGACGATGCTGTGGCCGGGAAAGCGGCTGCGGGCAAGGAAATAGGCGGCGGGCGTGCCCAGCACGGCGGTGATGGCGACGGCGATCCCGCTCGTCGCAAGGGAGAGGCGCAGGGCATCAAGGACGAAGCCCTCGCCGAGGCTGACCCAGAAGCCCTCCTCGCCGACGCCGCGCACCACCATCACGATCAGCGGCAGCGAGATGAAGAGGAGATAAAGGCCGGCGACTCCCCCGCCCGCGAGCAGCCAGCTTCGACCCAAGCGCGTCCCGCCCGTCATGAGGTGTCTCCGTCCGGCGGGAGGAAGTTGTGCCGATGGAGGATGGCGCGGCCCTTCTCGGAAAGGATGAAGGCGATAAAGTCCTCCGCTAGGCCGGGCGAGGCCGCGCCGTTCACCACGGCGATGGGGTAGCGGATTGCCCCGGTGTACCGCCCGGGAACGGGAATGGCCTCGAGATCGCCACGCCCGGCGCCGCCGGTGTCGGTGACGTAGGCGAGGGCGGCGTCGGCCTCGCCGATCTCGACCTTGGCGACGGCGCGCCGGACGTTGGCTTCCTTGGAGACGATGTTGCCGACGACGGCGTCGCGGAAGGCGGGGCCGAACTCGGGATCGTCGGCCAGGCGGTCAAAGGCCATGTTGGTGTAGCGCCCAAACGGCGTGGCGTCGTCGCCGGCGACGACACGCAGGCCGGGAGTCGCGAGGTCGGCGAGGGCGCGGACTTGCCCCGCGTCGCGGTGAACGATGACGGCGAGCCGGTTTTGAGCGAAGACGACGGGGTCGCCGGAGATGACGCCGGCCTCCGCGGCGAGGCCCATGTTGAACTCGTCAGCGGAAGCGAAGACGTCGGCCTCGGCGCCCTGTTCGATTTGGATGCGCAGCGTGGAGCTTGCCTGGTAGGAGAGCCGCACCTCCGCGCCTTCGTTCCGCCGCTCGAACTCCCGGCCCATCTCGTTGAAGGCCTCGGTCAGCGAAGCGGCGGCGAAGACAGTCAGGCTGGGCTCGCTGTCCGTCGAGCCGCAGGCCGCGAGAGCGAGCATGGCGGCGACGGCCGCGCTCGCCCATGCGGCGAGGCGTAATGTTCTAGTCGTCTTGCGGCGCACGCGTCGATGCTAGCGGGGCACGGGGCCGGGGACATCGGCGAAACGCACAAAGTAGGGGAAGCCAAGTGCCGCTCTGCTACCATGGGCGGCGTGGAGGCGATCGAAGCGCTGGCGGGGGCCCTGGAATCGGTCGAGGGGCGGCGGGAGGTCCGCACGGCCCTTTGCCGCCTGCTGGCCCCGATCAGGGAGTACGACGAGCGCACCCAGTCCGACCTGGCGTCCACGCTCCGCACGTTCATCGCGCTTGGTGGCAACCTCCAGGCCACCGCCGAGGCGCTCTTCCTCCATCGGAACAGCGTGGGCTACCGGCTACAGCGCATCGAGGCGCTCACCGGTGTCGACCCGCGCGACCGGCAGGCGCGCCTCACGCTGACCGCCGCCTTCGCCATCGCCGAGCCCGAAATCATGCAGCCGCGTCACGGAGAAGAGGAGCAACGATGAAGAGCAGCGCCCGCAACCGGCTTCCCGGCGTCGTGACCGGCGTCCGCATCGAAGGGCTTCTGGCGCAGATCGACCTCAAGGTCGGCGACAACCACGTCGTCTCGCTGATCAGCGCGGAGGCGGCCCGCGAGCTCGGGCTCAAAGAGGGCGACCGCGCCGCCGCGGTGGTGAAGGCCACCTCCGTGATGATCGTCAAGGACGGCTAACGCGTCCCACCCCGCGTTGCTAGACTACAACCGGAGACCACACCGGTGACGACGAGAACCCTGCCGACCATAGACGCCCTGCGCGTCCGCCTCGCGCCTGCCCTGGAGCGAGCCGGGGTCCTGCGAGCGTACGTCATCGGATCAGTTGCGACTGGGAAGGCGACGGAAGAAAGCGACGTCGATCTTCTCGTCGTGGCGGAGTCGGACAAGCCGATGCGCCAGCGTTACGTGGATTTCGGGGAGGTCCGAAAGGCCTGCGAGTGGCCCGCCGACGTTTTCCCGTACACCCCGGAGGAGGTGCGGGAGGCGGTCGCGTCGCGGCGGCGGTTCGTCGTGCAAGCCCTGGCTGAGGGTGTCCAGATATTTGAACGCGGCTCGCAACCCTACGCCCTCGACCGTATGGTGCGGGAGGCGGTCATCGCCGAGGAACGGGGCGAGTACTGGGCCGGTGAGGGGGTCGAGTGGATCGAGGACGCCGCCGGCGACCTCGACGCGGCCCGTCTGCTGTTTGGGAACGGGATGTTCGCCCTCGCCTGCTTCAACGCGCAGCAGGCCGCGGAGAAAGCGCTGAAGGGGCTTGCCTGCCATCGCGGAGACCGGCGCGTTCGTGAGCATTCGCTGGAAGTCTTGTTCGAGATGCTCGTCGGCGACTACCCGCAAATCGGGCCGTCGCGGGGTGACATGGAGCGAATGGACCCGTACTACACCAACACGCGTTACCCGAACGCCCCGGCGCCGCGTTCGCGCAGCTCTTTCACGGAAGACGCGGCCCGCGCCGCGGTCTCCGGGGCGGAGACGTTGCTCGGCGCCGTGCGCGCCATCGTGACGCCAGGAACGAAGGAATAGGGCAGCCGGGCGAAGCCATGCCGCCGTTCAAGATCGTTTCCGAGTTCAAGATGACCGGCGACCAGCCGCAGGCGGTCGACCTGTTGGTCGAGGGCGTCAATCGCGGCGACCGGTACCAGACGCTGCTCGGCGTCACCGGATCGGGGAAGACGTTCACCATGGCGAACGTGGTGGAGCGGGTGCAGCGCCCCACGCTGGTCATCGCCCACAACAAGACGCTCGCGGCGCAGCTCGCCACCGAGTTCAAGGAGTTCTTCCCCGACAACGCCGTCGAGTACTTCGTCTCCTACTACGACTACTACCAGCCGGAAGCCTACATTCCGAGGTCGGACACCTACATCGAGAAGGATGCCGACATCAACGAGGAGATCGACAAGCTGCGCCATGCCGCGACGCGGGCGCTGCTGACCCGCGAGGACGTGCTGATCGTCGCCTCGGTCTCCTGCATCTACGGCTTGGGCTCGCCGGAGGAGTACGCCAACTTCCGCGTGCGGCTGGAACGCGGCGGGTCGGCGCGGCGCGGCAAGGTGATCCGCCAGCTCATCGACATGCAGTACGAGCGCAACGACCTCGACCCCACCCGGGGGCGGTTCCGCCTCCGCGGCGACACGCTGGAGATCCAGCCGGCCTACGAAGACCTGGCGCTCCGCATCGAGTTCTGGGGCGACGAGGTCGAGCGCATCACCGAGCTCGAACCGCTGACCGGCGAAATCCTGGGCGACCGCGATGTCGTCGAGATCTACCCCGCGAAGCATTTCGTGACGCCGGCGGACAAGCTCGCCGCGGCGATGAGCGATGTCGAAGTGGAGCTTGAAGAGCGGCTGGCCGACCTGGAACGCCAGGGAAAGGTACTCGAAGCGGCGCGCCTGGAGCAGCGCACCAAGTACGACCTCGAAATGCTGCGGGAGAGCGGCTACTGCTCCGGGATCGAGAACTACTCGCGGCACCTGGCGCGCCGCGCCGCGGGCAGCCGCCCCTCGACCCTCCTCGACTACTTCCCCGACGATTTCCTCCTGTTCGTCGACGAGTCCCACATGACGATTCCCCAGGTGCGTGGGATGTACCACGGCGACCAATCGCGGAAGCGCACCCTCGTCGAGTTCGGCTTCCGCCTGCCCTCGGCGCTCGACAACCGGCCCTGGAGCTATGACGAGTTCGACGAGCACATCGCGCAGGCGGTCTTCGTCTCCGCCACGCCGGGGCCCTACGAGTTCGAGGTGAGCCAGCAGGTGGTCGAGCAGGTCATCCGGCCGACGGGGCTCCTCGACCCAACGGTGCAGGTCAAGCCGACGCAGGGCCAGATCGACGACCTGATGCGGGAGGTGCAGGTCAGGGTCGAGCGCAAGGAGCGGGTCCTCATCACCACGCTGACGAAGCGCATGGCGGAGGAGCTTGCCGACTATCTGAAAGAGATGGGGATCAAGACGCAGTACCTCCACTCGGAGGTGGACACGTTGGAGCGGAGTGAGATTCTGCGCGATCTTCGTTTGGGCGTCTTCGACGTTGTGGTGGGAATCAATTTGCTGCGCGAGGGACTCGATTTGCCGGAGGTCAGCCTGGTGGCCATCCTCGACGCCGACAAGGAGGGCTACCTTCGTTCGGGGAGCTCGCTGATCCAGACGATCGGGCGCGCTGCGCGGCACGAGGACGGCCACGTGATCATGTACGCCGACATGGTCACCGACTCGATGCGGCTGGCGATCGACGAGACCGAGCGGCGGCGGCTGCTGCAAGAAGACTTCAACCATCAACACGGCATCACGCCGCAGGGGATCAAGAAATCGATCAAGGACATCACCGACCGCGTGCGGGCCATCGCCGAGGAGCAGGCGCCGTACGTGACGACGCGGGAGATGCCCCGCGACCAAGTGGCGCGGCTGATCAAGGACCTGGAGCGCCGCATGAAGGACGCGGCGCGCGACCTGGAGTTCGAGAAGGCGGCGGCGCTGCGCGACCAGGTCGTGGACCTGCGCAAGGCCATGGTGCTGGACGACGATGCCCGCATTCCCGAGCAAGGCGAGAAGGTCGGCGTCACCGTCACCACGAAAGAGCCGGTGGTCTACCGGGTGAACCCGACACAGCGCCGGTCCCGGCGGAGACCGCAGCGATGAGCCAATCGCGGGGCTCATTGGGGGCGCGGTTCGTCTGGGGCCCCGTCCTGCGAGGCGCGGTCGGTCTCGGACTCGCGATAACCGGTGTCTTCCTGGCGGCCTTCACGGGGCTGACCGCTGTGGTGGCCGTATTCCGAGGCATCCCGCTCGTCGGCCCCATCGCCGTTCTTGCCGCCGTGCCGGTCTACGTGGGGCTGTTCTTGGTCTACGGCATCGTCTTTGTCGGCCTCGCCGCGGTCAGCCTGATCGCCGTCCGTCAGGGGCTGCTGGCGTCCCGGCCCGTGTTCATGCGCCCGCCGGGACCCGGCTCTCGCCCCCGCCGGCACGTAGACGTGCAAGTCAGCGACGTCGACGCCCCGTAGTCCGGCCGAAACTCGCGACGCGGCCCCCTACCGCAAACGGCCCCGAGGTGGCATACTCTGGGCCACGTCAGGGATCGAGAGAGGCGGTCTCGATACCTGCGGCTGAGGCTATGCGCGCATGACCGCCTTTTCTTCCGTCCCCGCCACACAACTGGCCTTTCCCCTTGGCGGACTCCCTGATCGGCCGCGCCCGATGCGCGCCGCCGTCGCCGCCGAACCCTTCGACTCCCCGCGCTACGTCTTCGAGGCGAAGTGGGGCTGCGTCCGCGTCATGGCCTCGATCGTGCGAGGGCGGGCGGTCTTCCGCACCATCAGCGGCCGCGACATCACCGCCGTCATGCCCGACTTGGCGCGCCGCGTGACGAAGGCCATCGGCATGGACGGCGTCGTGCTCGACGGCGAGATCGTCTTCCGCGACTCGGCGGGGCGCTCCGACCCGGCGCGGGCGATGCGGCTCATCACCGGCGGCGAGGACGAGCCCGGCCTCGACCCGCCCGTCTTCCACGTCGGCGACGTGCTCTACAACGGCTACCGCCCGGTCACCGGGCTTCCCCTCGTCGACCGCAAACGGATCCTGGAAGAGATCGTCGCGCCGGACGACGCCGTCCAGACCGCGTACTACCACGACGAGGAAGGGACGGTCTTCTTCGAAGCGGCGCGCGCCCTGGGGGTCGAGGGCATGCTCGCCAAGGTGAAGACGAGCCGCTACCGCATGGGCGCGGTGAGCAAGGACTGGCTCGACATCAGCGACCGGCGCACCGCGGACGTGGTGATCGGGGGCTTCACCATGGGCGGCGCCGATGCCAGGGAGCCCTTTCAGACGCTGCTCGTCGGCGCGTACGACGGCGGCGCGCTGCACTACCTCGGCGGCGTCTCCGGCGGGTTCTCAGCGGAAGACCGAGAAGCGCTCCAGCGGACGCTTTCAAGCGTCGCGTCCGACGAGCCCCACTTCGCCAATCCGCCGGAGGTGCACGAGCTCCTCTACTGGTGCGAGCCGTCGGTCGTGGCGCACATCGAGTACGGCGAGGCGGGGGCGGGCGGACGGCTCCACTTCGGGCGGTTCATCTGCCTTCGGAGCGACATGACGCCCGCCGACAGCATCGCGCCGGTGCGTGTCCGCGGCGCCAAACGGCGCGGCTAGACGCCCCACGCGGCGGCGATCGACTCCGAACCCGTCACCACGGCGAGGGCCCGTATGGTGTGCTGGAGGACGGCGTCGCCGTAGTCCTCCGGCACGCCGGCGACGCAGTCGACGGGGACGATGCACTTGAAGTTGCGGTTCACCGCCTCGATGGCGGCCCCCACGATGGCGACGTTGACCGAGACGCCGATGGGGATGACGGTCTCGATGCCCATGTTGCGAAGCAGGCTGTCCAGCCCCGAGTCGTGGAACGAGGTCATCGCGCCGTGGGAGATTTCGTAGTAGAAGTCGCCGGGCCGCGGCGCGAGCTCGGGGATGATCTGGGTGGCCTGCGCGCCGTGGGTGAGGTCGGGGCCGCCACCGCGCTCGAGCGCCTTTCCCAGCGGCGTGTTGTGCATCGCTCCGGCGTTGCCCGGCCAGCGGGCCATGCGCCGGTAGAAGACCTTCGCTCCCGCCCGCCGCGCGGCGTCGTTGAGCTTCGCCATCTTCGGAATGATGCCGCGCCGCAGGGCGACGTCGCGCAGCTCGGGGATGGCGACCGGGCCGCTGGCGGCCAGGTGGTACTCGTCGGAGTCGCAGACGAGGATGGCGGTGGTCTTGGGGTCGGTGTAGCTCTTGAGGTCGATCGGCATGGGCGGCCTCCTTGCTCTCTGGGGGCGGAGGGAGCCTAGCGCCGACTCCGGCGGGCGGTCAACCGCCTGCCGCGTGCCCGCCCTCAGTCCCTCCCAGAGGAAGGGAGGCTTAAGCGGCGCACTGGTCGCCGAGGTCGAGGTTGGAGAAGCGCACCTCGTCGCCGATTTCGATGCCGAAGGCCGCGACCTCGCCCGCGTTGATCTCAAAGATGTAGCGGACGGGCACCGAGGGGGAGTAGATGGGCAGGTTGGTGGTCTGCTCGGGGTCGTCGGGGGGCGGGACGTCTTGGGTGAGGTCGGCGACGCGGCAATCGGAGCCGATCCAGACGAAGTCGAGGGGGATGAGCATGCCCTTCATCCAGAAACTGGCGACGACGTCGCGGGACATGGGGAAGAGCATGCCCGATTGCGCGGCCAGCTCTGGGCGGCCCGATAGTCCCCGGGCCTGCTCGGCGCCGGTGCGCGCGACCTCGGTGACGAAGGGGACGCCGTCGATGATGAGCAGCGGTTCGGATGGTGTCGGTGTCGGCTCCGGCGTTGGTGTGGGGGAGGGCGCCGCCGGCGTTGGAGTCGGCACGGCGGTCGCGGTGGCGGTCGGGGCAGGCGTGGGCGCCGGCGTTGGCGAGGGGGTCGCGGTTGGCTCCGGCGTTGGCGTTGGTGAGGGTGGTGCCGGCGTCGCCGCCGGAGTGGGTTCCGGGGTGGCGGTGGGCGTGGGCGGCGGGGGTGGTGGCGTCGGAGTCGCGGTTGGCGCCTCGACCGTCGGGGTGGCTGAGGGGACGGGGGAGGGCGTCGCCGTGGGGTCGGCGCCCGCGCAGGCCGTCACGGCCAGTGCCGCGGCTAGGGCGACAGTCAAGGTGGCGAGCGGAGGGGAAGCGCCCTTCGGGCGCTCGCGCGCCTGGCGGCGCGCGCCCTCTCTCAGTCTCCCCCAGAGGGGGAGAGGCTTAAGGGAAGGCGCCACTAGGGGACGAACTCGTTGGTGAGGAGCTTGTCGAAGTCGATTTCGGCGTCGAGGAGGTCGTTGTCGCGCATGAAGGTGACGAAGCCGCTCCAGCGCGACTCCTCCATGTAGCCGAAGCGGTCCCAGTCGCGCCAGACCTCGACGAGGAGGCGGACGCCGCGATCGATCAGCTCGCGCTCCATTTCCGGGTTGGCCTTGGCGACGGCGTCGATGGCCGCGTCGGGGTTCTCGATGGTGTACTCGTGGCCGCGGACGACGGCGCGGAGGAAGCGCTCGATCAGGTCGCCCTTCTCCTGCACGCCGTTCTCACTGGCGATGAAGACGAGCTCGTCGTAGGCGGGGACGCCGTAGTCCTCGATGTGGAGGACGTTGACGGGGTAGCCGAGCATCTCGCCCTGGACGGCCTCGACGTTCCAGTAGGTGCCGATGGTGGCGTCGACCTTCCCGGCGTAGAGCGACGGCCCCAGGTCGAAGCCTACGTTGATGAGCTCGACGGCGTCGAGACCGCCCTCGACGCCGGCGCGGCGGAGGATGGTCTCGAGGTAGACCTCGTTGCTGGGGATGCCGGGGTAGCCGATGCGCTTGCCGGCGAGCTGAGCGGGGTCGGTGATGCCCGAGCTCTCAAGGGTCTGAATCGAGTTGAGCGGGACATTGACGATAGCGCCGACCGCGGTGATTGGGATGCCCTCGGCTTTGGCCAGGATCACGTCGGGCTGGTAGCTGATGGCGAGGTCGACAGTGTCTCTGGCGACGAACTTGGGCGGGTCCTCTGGATTGCCGCCGAACTTGAGCTCGACGTCCAGCCCTTCGTCTTTGAAGAATCCCTGGGCCTGAGCGGCGTAGAGCCCGGCGTGGTCGGCATTGGGGAACCAGTCGAGGGAGACCACGAACCGGTCGGGGTCGTCCTTGCCGCAGGCGACAACGAGAAGCGCCACGGCGGCCAGAGCACAGGCCACGGCCAGCAGCCTGCCCTTACCGAAGGACTGGAGGCGAAGGTTGGCGAAGCGCATGGTTCCTCCTGCGGACTAGTGGTCTGGCGATGCGATTTGCTCGGCACGGTGGGCCCACGGCGTGGCCCAGCGCTCGACGCGGGAGACGGCATAGAAGAGGACGATTCCCATGAGGCAGAGGACGGCGATGGAGGCGAAGACGCGGGCGGTGAGGAACTGCGCCGACGACCGGGTGATGAGATAGCCGAGCCCCTCGGCTGCGCCGACCCACTCGCCGAGCACCGCCCCGATGACGGCGACGGCGGCGGCCATCTTCGCGCCGGTGAAGAAGAGGGGCAGCGCCGATGGGAGCCGGACGAGGCGGAAGACCTGCCAGCGCGATGCGCCCATGGTGTGCAGGAGCGTGAGCATCTCCGGGTCGACGCGGCGGAGGCCGTCGATGGTGTTGATGGCGATGGGGAAGAAGGTGATGAGCACGATCACGATGACCTTGGGGAAGAGCCCGAAGCCGAACCAGACGACGAGCACCGGCGCGATGGCGATGATGGGGATGGCCTGCGACGCGATCACGTAGGGAAAGAAGGCGCGGTCGAAGATCGGGGAGTAGACGATAGCGAGGGCGATGCCGAAGCCGATGACGATGGCGGCGGCGAAGCCGATGAGGGCCTCCTGCGTGGTGACCCAGGCGTGGCCGCTGATGAGGCCGAAGTCGTCGCGCAGCGCCTCGACGATCTCGGTCGGCGCGGGGAGGAGCCAGTCCTGCACCGAGGTCAGGAAGGCGACGGCCTGCCATATGACGAGCACGAGCAGCGCGAACAGGACGGCGGCGGCGTAGCGGTTGGCCGCCGCGCCGGCGGCGCTGAGCGGGCCTGTCTCGGCGGCGGAGCCGGTCCGCGCGCCGATGGCGGGCACCCGTGTTGAGAGGCGTCTCTGGAAGATCATGACGCGACCGCCGGCTCCGGGGCGCTCGCCCGGAGGGTACGCAGGATTTCGAGCTTGCGCTCCATGAAGGCGGGGTCGGCGGCGAGCTCGTAGGTGCGGGGCCGGGGGAGAGCGACGTCGATCTCAGCCCTGATCTCCCCGGGGCGGCCCGACATGACATAGACGCGGTCGGAGAGGAGGACGGCCTCCTCCACGTCGTGCGTTACCAGCAGGATGGTGTGTCCGAGCTTGGCCCAGAGCCCGAGCAGCCACTCCTGCATCGCGGCGCGGGTGAGGGCGTCGAGCGCGCCGAAGGGCTCGTCGAGAATCAGGACGCTCTTGTTGAACATGACGGTGCGCATGAAGGCGGCGCGCTGGCGCATGCCGCCGGAGAGGGCGTAGGGGTAGACTGACTCGAAGCCGGCGAGGCCGAACTCGTCGAAGAGGGGCATGGCCTCGGCGCGGGCCTCGGCGCGGGGGACGCCCATGACTTCGAGGCCGAGCACGACGTTGTCGAGGACGGTGCGCCAGGGGAGGAGGAGATCCTTCTGCGGCATGTAGCCGACAAGCCCGACGCGGCCGGAGACGTCGTCGCCATCGATGAGGACACGGCCGCTGTCGGGCCGCGCCACGCCGGAGATGATGTTGCACAGGGTGCTCTTGCCGCAGCCGCTGGGCCCGACGATGCTGACAAACTCGCCGGCCCCGGCGTTCACGTTCACGCCGTGCAGCACGGGCAGCGTCTCCCCGCCCTGCTCGAAGGAGGCGCTGATGCCCAGCGCTTGCACGCGCGGCTGGGTCACGGCGCGCCCCCTTGAGAAGCGGGCAGGGCCCATGAACTTTCCAGGCCGGCCATGTGGTAGGTGGGGCCGTGGCCGCCGCCGAGGTCGAGCGAGCCGCGAACCGCCTCGGTGACGTAGGCCTTGGCCTTGGCGACCGCCTCGATGGCGGGCAGACCCTGCGCCAACCCCGCGGCGATGGCGGCGGAGAAGGTGCAGCCCGTTCCGTGGGTGTTGGCCGTTTCGAAGCGGGGTGCGGCGAGATCGTGGACGGTTTCGCCGTCGAAAGCGGCGTCCACGGCGTCGTCCGTATCCGCCAGATGGCCGCCCTTGACGACGACGATCTGGCCGTCGGCGCAGCGCAGCCGGCGGGCGGCGTCGCGGGCGTCCTCCAGAGTGCTCACCGGACGTCCGGTCAGCGCGCTGGCCTCGTGGAGGTTGGGGGTGACGATCCTGGCGAGGGGTAGCAGGCGTCCATGAACGGCGGCGACGGCGTCCTCCGCCAGCAGGGAGCGCCCGCCCTTGGCGATCATGACGGGGTCGACGACGAGGTTGGGGAGTTGGAGCTCTTCGAGCAGGTCGCACAGCCGGTGCACCAGCGGCGCGGAGGAGAGCATGCCCGTCTTGACCGCGTCGACGCCGATATCGGAGCTCACGCCGCGCAGCTGCGCTTCGATGAGGTCGAGGGGGAGCTCATGGGCGGCCTGAACGCCGAGCGTGTTCTGGGCGGTGACCGCGGTCACCACCGACATGCCGAAGACGCCGAAGGCGGTGAAGGTTTTCAGATCGGCCTGGATGCCGGCGCCGCCGCCGCTGTCGGAGCCGGCGATGGTGAGCGCCCGCGGAATGGCAGGGGGTATGCCGTCGGCGGTCATGCGTCCGCTCCGGCGAAGTGGTCCCAGCCCGCTGAGTCGAGCGACCGTTCGTTCCCGCCGGACTCGACGAGGCGTAGGCCGGATGCTTCGGTGATCTCGCCCACGGCGGTCAGCGGTGTTCCGGTGGTACGGCGCACGGCGTCGATCAAGGCGTCCGCGTGCTCCGAAGCGCAGGTGACGATGAGCTCGTAGTCCTCTCCCCCGTGCAGGGCGGCGAGGAGGGAGTCGAAGCCGAGAGCGGCGGCGACGTCGCGGACGGCGGGGCTCACAGGGAGGCGGTCGGCGAAGATGCGCGCGCCGGTCCCGCTCGCTTCGCAGAGGTGGCCGAGGTCGGCGGCGAAGCCGTCGCTGACGTCGATGGCCGCGGTGGCTAGGCCGGAAGCGGCGATGGCGAGGCCCTCGTCGACGCGGGCGGTGGGGAGGAGGTGAGCGCGGGCGGCGTCGTCGGCCGACCCGCCGGAGAGGCCGGCGTCGAGGGCGAGCAGTCCGGCCCGCGCCGCACCGAGGTCGCCGGTCAAGAGGACGGCGTCGCCGGCCCGTGCGCCGGAGCGCCGGAGCATGGCGTGCTCGTCCACCTCGCCGTGCAGGGTGACGTCGATGACGATTTCCGCGGAGGAGCCGGAGAGGTTGCCGCCGATGACGACGGCGCCGTGCTCGGCGAAGCCGTCGCGGAGGCCGTCGTAGAGCCGTTCGACCCACTCGACCTCGGTGCCGGCGGGCAGGGCGAGCGAAACGAGCGCGTGGGTGGGGCGTCCGCCCATGGCGGCGACGTCGCTGAGGTTGACGGCGGCGGCGCGCCGTCCGAGCTGTTCGGGGCCGATGCGGGCCTTGATGAAATGACGGCCCTCGACCTGGATGTCGCAGGTGGCGAGGAGGAGCTTGCCGGGCGTGGGGCGCACGGCGGCGGCGTCGTCGCCGATGCCGAGAACGACGTCCGGCGCGTCGCCGAGCGTCCGCCGGATGCGGTCGATGAGGGCGAACTCGCCGAGCTCGCCGACCGTCGGCGTCTTGGCGGCGGCGCGGGTCATGAGCGGCGGGCCTCGTCGATCAGGCAGCGCATGCGGCGGGCGGCCTCGGCGATGTCGGGGGCGCCGATGATGGCGGTCATGACGGCGAGGCCGTCGGCGCCGGCGGCGACGACCTCGGCGGCGTTCTCGTGGTTGATCCCGCCGATGGCGACGACGGGGACGGAGACGTGGCGCTTGATCTCGGCGACGGCGTCGGGGCCCACCGGCGGGCCGGCGTCGGCCTTGGAGCCGCGCGCCTCGTAGATAGGCCCGACGGCGACGTAGGTCGCACCGTCGCGCTCGGCCTCCCGGGCCTGCTCGCCGTTCTCCACGGAGACGCCCACGATGGCGTCCTTGCCAAGGAGGCCGCGGGCCACCGAGGCCGGCATGTCGTCCTGCCCGACGTGCGCCCCGCCAGCGCCGGTGGCCTGGGCGACGTCGAGCCGGTCGTTGACCACGAACGCCGCCCCGGCGCGCTCGGCGAGCGCCTGCATTTGGAGCCCGGCGCGATAGAGGGCCTCCGTGGAGGCCCCCTTGTCTCGTAGCTGCACGATGCCCGCGCCGCCGGCGAAGGCGGCCTCGGCGATCTCCTCGTGGCCCCGTCCCTTGCCGAGCGCCGGGTCGGTGATCACGTAGAGGCTCAGGTCGAGGCGGCCCCGGCGCGTTGGCTTCATGGGGCGCCTCGAGCGAAGCGCCGCGCCGCCATGGGGCCGGTGTCGTCGCGGCCCTCGGTGATGACGTCGGCGATGATACGCGCGGTGACGGGAGCAAGGACGATGCCGCTGGCGTAGTGGCCGGTGGCGAAGACGACGTTCTCGGCCTCAGGCGCGGGGCCGAGGACGGGCAGGTCGTCGGCGCACCAGGGGCGCAGGCCCGCCCGGGTGTGATGCACGCTGGCCTCGCCGGCGCCGGGGACGAGCGCCGCCACGCCGCTGAAGAACCCCCCCATGCCCGCGACGGTGGTCTCCACTCGATAACCCACGCCGTGCTCCCGCGTACACCCGATCAGCGTCGTGCCGTCGTTCCTGGGCGAGGCGTAGTGGATGCCGCGCAGCACGGTGTGGCGCAGCGGCTGGGCCAGCTTGTTCAGATAGGCGACCTGGCCGCGCACCGGGTGGACGGGAACATCCATGCCCAACCATTCGCCCGCCTCGCAGCCCCAGGCCCCGACGGCAAGCACGACCGTCCCGGCGGATGTCTCGCCGCCGGGAGTCATCACGCCGGTGACGCGCCCGTTTTCGCGCGCGAGGGCGGTGACGGGCGTGTGCTCGCGGAACTCGGCTCCGAGCTCGATGGCGGCGCGCCGCATCGCCTCCACGACGCGCGGCGGGTTGACGTTGTGCTCGTTGGCGGAGAAGATCCCGCCGCGAATCTCGGGCGAGAGCGCCGGCTCCACCTCAAGCGCCTCCTCGGGCGAGAGCCAGGGGATATGAAGGCCGCGCTCCCCGGCCCACGCCGCTTGCTGCTTGAGGGTGGCCTCCTCCTCTTCTTCGCCGGCCACCCGGAGGATGCCCGAGCGGAAGTCTATGGGCACGCCGCCCGCTTCTTCGACCTCGTCTTTGAAAGAGGACCACATGTGGTAGCTCTCGAAGCAGAGGTCGATAGCCGGCTCGCGGGAGAGGCTGTCCGATGCGGGGGCGAGCATGCCCGCCGAGGCGTAGGTGGCGCAGGAGGCGAGCGTGTTCCGCTCGATGAGGACCACGCTCAGCCCGCGTTTGGAAAGCTCGTAGGTGACGGCGGCGCCGATAATGCCCCCGCCGACCACGACCGCGTCGGCTGATTTCTTCATCGCTTAGCCGCCTCCAACCATGTGCACAATATCCAAGGTGTCGCCGCCCCGAAGCGTGATCGTGGGCCAGGCCTCCTTGTGCACCACCTCGCCGTTGTAGCCGATGGCGATGGGCCGCGGCCCGAGCTCGAGGCCCGCAAGGAAGTCGGGAAGCGGCGTCGGCGCCTCCAACTCGCGGGGCTTGCCGTTGACGGTGAGCGTCATCTGCGTTCGGCTCCCAGCGCCGCGGGACGGCGCACTGCGTCCCGCAGCGCCTCGACGGCCTTGGCGGGGTCGGCGGCGGCGAGGATGCCCGTCATCACGGCGACACCGGCCGCGCCCGCCTCCATCAGTTGCGGCGCGTTGCTTGCCGTCACGCCGCCGATGCCGAGCACGGGCTTGTAGGTCACGCTCGCGATCCGGCGGAGGAGGCCGGGGCCTTCGGGCGTCTTGCCCGGCTTCGAGGAGGTCTCGAACATGGTGCCGGCGATCAGATAGTCCGCGCCCTCGGCGTCGGCGGCCATCGCCGATTCGAGACTGTGGACGGAGCGCCCGATGAGCAGCGCGTCTCCAGCGACGCGGCGGGCCGCTTGCGGCGAGAGGGCGCGCTCCCCGAGGTGGACGCCGTCGGCCCCGCAGGCGAGGGCGACGTCAGCGCGCTCGTTGACCACGAAGAGCGCCTTGCCGTCAATCACAGATTGGAGGCGCTCGGCCAAGGAGAGAAGGTCGCCGCCGGGAAGCTCCTTCTCGCGCAGCTGCACCATGTCCACGCCCGCCTCGACGGCGTCGCGGACGCGCTCGACCAACTCGCCTGGGGGAGCGGTGCTCCGGGCGGCGATGAGGCAGATGCAGGGACTGGGTAGGGTCAGCTCCGTACGGACCATGCGGGGATGTCTTCCTGGGGGCTGGAGGCGGAGGCGTAGGCCTTCTTGGGAATGCGTCCGGCGCGGAAGGCCTTGCGGCCCGCCTCGACGCCCTGCTTCATCGCATCGGCCATCGTGACGGGGTCTTGGGCGAGGGCGATGGCGGAGTTGATGAGGACGGCGTCGGCCCCGAGCTCCATGGCCAACGACGCGTCGGAGGGCGCGCCGAGCCCGGCGTCGACGACGACGGGGACGTTGGCCTGCTCGATGATGATCTTGATCTGGTCGAAGTTGACCATGCCCTTGCCCGACCCGATGGGGGAGGCGAGGGGCATCACGGTGGCGCAGCCGGCCTCTTCCAACTGCTTGGCGAGGATGGGGTCGTCGTTGATGTAGGGGAGGACGACGAAACCCTCGGCGATCAGAATCTTGGCGGCTTCGAGGGTCCCGATGGGGTCGGGCAGGAGGTACTTGGGGTCGGGGATGACTTCCAGCTTCAGCCAGTTGGAGATGCCCATGGTCTTCGCCAGGCGCGCGGTGTAGAGGGCCTCCTCGACGGTCTGGCAGCCGGCGGTGTTGGGCAGGATGTGGTACTCGCCCCAGTCGATGTGGTCGAGGATGGTCTTCTCGTCGCTCTCGAAGTCGATGCGTTTCAGGGCTACGGTGACCATGTCGGCGCCCGAGGCGGCGATGGCCTCCGTCATCTCGTCGTCGGTGCGGTACTTGCCGGTACCGACGATGAGTCTCGACGCGAAGGGCTTGCCCGCGATTACCAGGTCGTCGCTCATGCTCCTACCTCCACTTGCGCGCTCCGGTCGGGACCCGGTCCCATCCCGTTCTTCCCGCGCACAAGAAAAGCACCGCCTTGGGAGCGGTGCTTTCGAGGCTTCGCAAATCCCTGCGCTGGCATTACCCAGATCAGGTTTTGGCGGTCGGTGGGCTGTCCCACCCTCTCAGCCTGGCAAGCCAAGCTCCCGCAGCGTGAAGAGACTATAGACCCATTGACACGGATGCGTCAAACGCGGCGGGGCCGGGCCAGGGGTAGGGGCCGACCCGGCGGGGCCGTCCGCCCCTCTTACAATGCACGCGTCATGATGTACGACTTGCCCGAAAAGACGAAGGCGTACGTCCTCGCGGGCGTGACCCTCGGCATGTTGTTCAACACGATGAACTTCACGCTGATAACGCCCGCGATTCCCGACATGCTCGGCGACCTCGACGGCCTGGAGCTCTTCAGTTGGATCTTCACGGCGCCGATGCTCACGTCGATCATCGCCATCCCCGTCGTGGGGCGGCTCTCCGACGTCTACGGACGGGGGCCGTTCCTCATCGGCGGGATCGTCATCTACGTCGCGGCGGCGCTATTGTCCGGGGCGGCGCAAGACATGACGCAGCTCATTGTCTCGCGGGGCATCGCCGGCATCGGGCAGGGCGCCACCGCGGCGACGGCGTTCGCCATCATCGCCGACCTTTTCCCACCGGCGGAGCGTGGGAAGTGGATCGGACTGAACTCGGCGGCGATCGCGGTGGCCGGCGCCGTCGGCCCGCTGCTCGGCGGCGTACTCACCGACAATCTTTCGTGGCGTTGGGTCTTCTTCGCCAACGTGCCGCTGGGACTCCTCACCATCGGCCTGCTTCTGGGGCGCGTCCCCTCGAGGCGGCTGCAGGTCACGCCGCGCATCGACTTTGGCGGGATCGCGTTGCTGACGGGCGCGCTGGTGCCGTTCCTGCTCGCTATTTCGTGGGGCGGGTCGCAGCACCCTTGGGGGTCGCCCACGGTGTTGGGACTCTTCGGGGCCGCGGTCGTGGTCGCCGCGGCCTTCTTCATTCAAGAGCGGCGCGCACCGGAGCCCCTGGTCGAGCTGGAGCTCTTCGGCAACCGGGGCTTTCGCGGCTCGGCGCTCATCGCGCTGGTCCACGGCTTCCCGATCTGGGCGGGAATGCTCTTCACCCCGCTCTTCGTGCAGGTGGTCTTGGGACATTCGGCCAGCGCCTCGGGAACGCTGATGCTGCCCATGATCATGGGCGTGGTCGTCGGCGGCTTCGCGGGAGGGCAGATCGTGGCCCGCACGGGCCGCTACCACACCATCGGGCTCGGCGGCTCGGTCGTGCTCGCGGGCTCGTACTTCCTGCTCGCCACGCTGGGCCCGGAATCCGGCTTGATCACGCTTGTCTGGCTCATGGTCCTCGCCGGCGTGGGGACCGGCGTGGTGATGCCGGTCTACATGATCTTCGCGCAGAACGTCATGCCGGTGGCGGTGCTCGGCGCGGTCACGGCCATGACCGGGTTCTGCCGCAACATTGGCGGGGCCATCGGCGTGGCCGTCGTGGGCACGGCGCTCAACGCCCGCCTCGCCTCCCGGATCGAAGGCCTCACCCCGCCCGAGGTCGCCGCCGCCGTCCCCGCCGAGACGCTCGACCGGTTCCAGGACCCTCAGACGCTCCTCGACGATGGTGCGCTCGGCGAAATCGAGGCGGCCTTCGGGGCGCTAGGCGCGGAAGGCCCCGGCCTCTTTCAGCGCATGCTGGAAAACATGACGCTGGCTCTTTCGGACGCCATCACGCTGACCTATCTGCTCTCGGCGTTCGTGGCGCTGGCCGGGATCGCGGTGGGGGTCGCGCTGAGCCGGACGCGCGTCGCTGCCGAGGCGGAGGACGCGGGGAGCGGGGCTGAGTCTCGCTAGTCTTCGATGGGGAGGCGGATACGCTCGACGCTGACGCCGTCCCGTGGGTGCAGGGAGACCAGGTTGGCGCTGGCGAAGGAGCCCCCGGCCTCGGAGGGCGAGCCGCAATAGAAGGCGGGGACGCCCTGGGAGCTGACGTCGAGGAAGCGGTGCCAGTGGCCCAACGCCAGGTAGTCGCAGCCCAGGCCGGCGATCTCCCGCTCCCAGATGGGCGAGGAGCGGTAGTTCGACTCGTCGTCGGGGACGTAGTGGCCGTGGGCCATGGCGATGTTCCAGTAGCCGTCGCCGCCCCGTTGGAAGCCTTCGAGCGGCTTGTGCGCGGGGTGGTGCTCGATCATGGCGCGGGCCCAGACGTTGAGGCGGAGGTCGTCGAAGCGGACGCTCTCGCCGTCGGGATCGTCCATGAAGCGGACGTGGCCGCCGGCGGCAAGCATGTCGACCCGGTCGTAGATGGAGGGCTTGCTGAGGCAGTCGTGGTTGCCCACGGTCACGAGGATGGGCATCTCGATGCGGCCGAGCTCGGCCATCGCCTCGTCGACGAACGGCGGGCGCACCCGCGCGCTGTCGAAGAGGTCGCCGACGATGAGGAGCACGTCGACGCGCTGCTCGATGGCGGCGTCGACGACGGCGGTCAGCCCGAGGAGCCTCTTGGCGGGGTTGATGTCGTCGCCGATGTGCACATCGGACGTATGGAGGAGCCGGAGGTGGGGGCGGTCAACGCTCACGGAGAGTCGTTGCCTTTCCAGTTGAGTGATGTATCAGGCGGGAGCCCGGGGCGCTTCCGTTGCAAGCCTTCCAATGGTAGCGACGCGCCGTTTCGGCTGTCAACGCGGGGACACTGCCGAAGCGCTCCCGATGACCTCCGGCGTTAGATTGACATCGTAGCGTCGAATTTCTAAGATGCAGTCGCCGGGAGTGCGTCACACTGCACGATGGGGCTACGGCCCCACCCGGCGTCTACTGAACTATCGGCCCGGTCCAGCCTTCCTTCGGGAATCTTGCAATCCCATAGCCGTCAATGGTTCCCGCTTTGTCTGTACGGAAGGCTGATCGGATCGCGTTGAGCCATTCGTCGTCGTCGTGGGCGTAGAATCGCCAAATTGCCCCGGCGACCATGTCAGCAAACTGAATTCCGACGCTCATATGAGAGGGAGACAGGAAGATGCTCTCTATGAAGTTTCCATAGCTGGAAGTGTACTGTTTCGATTCACGCACTAGCCGCTCATGACGCTCTCGCATCCTGTGGTCTTCGTGGCCGTTTCGGTGATCCGCGACGATGATTCCGTAAGTGTGGTGACCACTATTCCTCGTTATGTCTTGTAGAAGGTACTGGAAACGCTCAGTGACTACCTTGTAGGTGCGGAAATAAATGTCCTCTTGTTGGTTAACGTTGCCAAGACGGTAGGCAAGGGACGCGTCACAAACCCCAGCAATAATGCGAAGCGACCTATCCTTTGTCAGAATTCGGAAGAAGGCCTCACGAAAGGCGTTCCTCTGTTCAGGGCCCCACTCTCGCATCGGATTCGCGGCATCATCGTTCTGCGGGGCAAAATACCGCCACTTGACTTCCCCGTGATACTTCATTCTTAATTTCAGCCCGACGAGCCGAGACCTCATAGTCTCCCAACGTTCCTCTGGGACAACCACACCACCAAATACAAAGTACCTGTCTCTTGCACGGCCAGGTTTTGCCGGAGTTCCGCTTTCGTCGACAAAGCACAAATGCATGGCAACTCCTATCGCTCCCGCGTGTCACACGCCCGTGGGAGTCTATGACCTAGCCGTCTGGTTGATCAATGTCATGGCCCGTTATAGGGTGGTGCGCTCACATCACAATTGCCCGTGCGCCGCTTCATTGACCGGCCGCCGAAGGGGGTGCTACACTGTTGGGTAGATGGTCCTCCACTTTTTCACTGTGTCTTGCACGAGGGGCGGCGCTGCGGGCGTTCGCCCCTCTTTCTTTTCTCCGTGAATCTTCACTAGGGCCGCTGCAACCCTGCCACGCCCCGCGCGGCGCACACTGGATGTTGAACTTTCCCAATGCCGGCTACCCGCATGTCGACCACAGAAGCAGACACTCCCTCGCCGAAAGGCCTCTCCCGATTCCTCCCCTGGCGTAAGTCGGGAAATAGCGACGGCCCGGCAGGCCCGGCGCCGAAGGCCGAGTCCGCCGCTCCGCCCGCCGCGCGTCCCTCGCCGCCGGAGTCCGCGGGCGAAGGCGACGCTCCGAAGCGCTCCAGGCCGCGCCGCCGCGGCGGACGCCGCCGGTCGGGAGGCAACCGGCCGGAGCAGGAGCGCTCTGAGCAGCGACAGCCTGAACGCCGGCCGGAGCCGCCTTCCCAACGGGATGAGGCGCCGCCGCGCGACGCCGCTCCGAAGCCGCGACGGCCGCGCGCCGACAGGCCCACCGTTCCGGCCCAGACCGGCAAGCTGCCGAGAGACCGTAAGTTCGGCGGCCTCGACGTCTCCGAGCCGGTGGCCAAGGCCCTCGGCGACATGGGCTACACCGAGCCCACGCCTATTCAGACGAACGTCGTCCCCGTCATGCTCAGCGGCAAGCACCTCGTCGGGCAGGCCCAGACGGGCACCGGCAAGACCGCCGCTTTCGCGATACCGATCGCGGAGGCCGTCGACGGGGCGCGGAACGAGGTCCAGGCCATCGTCCTGACGCCGACGCGGGAGCTCGCCCAGCAGGTGACCAGCGAGGTCGGAAAGGTCGCGAAGTACCGCGGCGTCCGGGCGGTCAGCATCTACGGCGGCCAGCCGATCAAGCGCCAGCTCGACGCGCTAGAAGCAGGCGTGCACGTCGTCGTCGGCACCCCGGGTCGCATCCAGGACCACATGGAGCGGGGGACGCTCCGGCTCGACAAGATCCGCATCGTCGTGCTCGACGAGGCCGACCAGATGCTGGACATCGGCTTCTTCCCCGACATCCGCCGCATCCTCCGCCACACGCCCCGCAACGCCCAGCGCACGCTCTTCAGCGCCACCGTCCCAACGATAATCAAGCGCTTGATCTACTCCTACTTCGAGGACCCGGAGTTCATCACTGTCGGGCCCGAATCGGAGCCGGTGGAGCAGGTCGATCAGTACTATTGCGAAGTGGCGGACCGCGACAAGTTCGACGGCTTGCTCGAATTGTTCGCGGAGGACGAGTACGAGCAAGCGCTGATCTTCCGCCGCACCCAGATTGGCGTCGATAAGCTGGTCGGTGGAATGAAGCGCCGGGGGCACGCCATCAAGGCGATCCACGGGGCGATGCCTCAGGCGAAGCGCGACGCCGCCATGCGCGGCTTCCGCGAGGGCCGCGTCAAGCTGCTGGTGGCCACGAACCTGGCCTCCCGCGGCATCGACGTGCCTGCGGTATCGAACGTCATCAACTACGACATGCCGGAGAACATTGAGGAGTACCTCCACCGGATCGGGCGCACCGCCCGCATGGGCCGGGGCGGCGTCGCCGTCACCTTCGTCGGCGAGTGGGACTTCGAGAACTTCGAACAGATTAAGGAGCGCCTCGGCAACCGCCTGAAGAAGCGCGATCTGAATCTGTACAAGCCCGCCGCCGGCTAGCTCCCGGCGCACCTTGACACCAGGGTGGCTCCTTTCGAGAATGGGCGCGCGGCGCGCCGCCGCGGAGGCCCCCGTGACCAAGCCGAGTAAGCCCAAAGGCTTCCTGTTCGACATCCGCGTCCTCGAGGTCGCCGACCACCGGGGCGAGTTCCTGGGGAAGCTACTCGCCGGGGCGGGTGCCGACGTGGTCAAGGTCGAGCCGCCCGCGGGCGCCGCGACGCGGGAGATCGGCCCCTTCTACGAGGACAGCGGCGACGCTGAGCAGAGCCTGCACTTCTGGCACTACAACGTCGGCAAGCGGGCGGTCACCCTCGATCTGGAACAAGAGGAGGGGCGGCGCATCTTCAAGCAGCTCGCCGCGGACGTCGACGTCATGGTCGAGACGCACCCGCCGGGCTACCTGGCGTCGCTGGGCTTGGGCTACGACGACCTGAAGGCGGAGAACCCCGGGCTGGTCTACGCCTCCATCACCGACTTCGGCCAGGACGGGCCGCGGCGGGACTGGCGGGGCTCCGACCTGGTGCACCTCGCGCTCGGCGGGGTGATGATGAACTGCGGCTACGACTCCCGGCCCGACGGGACGTACGATACGCCGCCCATCGCGCCGCAGATGTGGCACGCCAGCCACATCACCTGCAACCAGACCTATATCGCCATCCTCGGCGCGCTCATGTACCGCGAGCGTTCGGGGCAGGGCCAGCACATCGACTCCTCGATCCACCACGCCGTCAACGTGAGCACGGAGATGGACATCCCGTTCTTCGTCTACAACCGGATGCCGCTGCGCCGCCAGACGGGGCGCCACGCCTCCACGTCGCAATCGACGAACTCGCAGGCGCTCACCAAGGACGGGCGCTACGTCAACGCGAGCATGGGCATCGGGGTGGGTGCGAAGGCGCAGGTCGACATGCTCCGCGAACACGGCGTCGCCGACGACCTAGCTGATCCGAAGTACGACGACCCGGAGGCGCTGCGCGACCCCGCCGCGATGCGGCACGTCAACGACCTCATCAAGCGCTGGATCGGCAGCTACAAGTTCGACGAGGACTTGTGGAAGATCGGCCAGAGCTACAAGCTGCACTGGGTGCCGATCCGCCGTCCCGAGGAGAACCTCGAGGATGAGCACTGGCGCGCCCGCAAGACCTTCGCCGAGGTCGAGCACGAGGACCTAGGGCAGAGCTTCACCTATAACGGCGCGCCGTGGATGGCGGAGCACTGCCCGTGGACGGTGGGCCCGCGGGCGCCGCATCTGGGCGAGCACACCGGCGAAGTCCTCGGCGGCCTCGGGCTCGACGAGGCCGCGATCGAGGCGCTGCGAGCGCAGGGCGTTGTTTGAGGCCGGGCCCGTTTCGTTGACTTCTAACGGGGCCGGGCTACACTAACTTTCCATTCTGTTCCGGGTCTGTGCCGGAGGCCGCGATGCGCTTCTATTGGTTCCACCTGATGCCCTATCAGGACCTTCCCCCCGACTTCTCCACGAAGTACCCGAGCGTGTGGGTCGATCCCCCGAGCGACCTCTTCGATCCGGCGGCGGGGCACCGTATGTACAACGAGTACATGGACGAGCTGGAGTTCGCCGCGAAGATGGGCTTCGACGGCGTCTGCGTCAACGAGCACCACCAGAACGCCTACGGCCTGATGCCGTCGCCGAACATCATCGCCGCGTCGCTGGCGCGCAGCACGGCGAACTGCGCCGTGGTGGTGCTGGGGAACAGCATCGCGCTTTACAACCCGCCGATTCGCGTCGCGGAGGAGTTCGCCATGCTCGACGTGATCAGCGGCGGGCGGCTGGTCGCCGGCTTCCCGGTGGGCAGCTCGATGGACACGAATTACTGCTACGGGGCGACGCCCGCGACGCTCCGCGATAAGTACGACGAGGCCCACAACCTGATCATCAAGGCATGGACGGAGTCCGAGCCCTTCCACTTCAACGGCAAGTACACCCAGCTGCGGTACGTCAACACCTGGCCCAAGCCGATCCAGAAGCCGCACCCGCCGGTGTGGGTGCCAGGCGGTGGCAGCATCGAGACGTGGAAGTGGGTCACCGAGCGGGACTACATGTACTCCTACCTGAGCTACTCGGGCTACAAGCGCGGGGAGCAGGTCCTGAGCGGTTTCTGGAACACCGTGGATGAGCTGGGCGTCGAGCGGAACCCCTACCGCGCCGGCTTCCTACAGTTGGTCGCGGTGGCGAACTCCGACGCCGAGGCGGAGGAGCTGTACTGGCCGCACGCCAAGTACTTCTACGACAAGTGTCTGCACATCGCGCCGAAGTTCGCCGAGGCGCCCGGCTACCGCACCGTTGCCACCATCGAGGCCGGCCTGGAATCGCAGTTCGCCGCCCCGGCCAGGGACAAGCGGAAGGAGCTGACCTGGAAGGACCTCATCGACGGCGGATTCGTCATCGCCGGCGGGCCGTCGACGGTGCGCGACATGCTGGGGGACGTCATCAAGCGCCTCAACGTCGGGCACCTGATGTTCCTGGCGCACTTTGGCGACATGCCGCGCGAAAAGACGATGTACAACACCGAGATGATCGCCAAGGAGATACTCCCGCACCTGCGGCCGATGTGGTCGGAGTGGGAGGACCGCTGGTATCCGCAGGGCCTCTCGCAAGAGGAGCTCCGCACCCCGGCGGCGCTGGCGAACGGCGGCTAGGCAGCACCGAGAAGGCAGGAATCAGAACATGGCCGATCGGCAGCGGGTATCGGTTCGAGGAACGTTTGAGGTCGACGTGTGGGCCGCGGGCGAAGGCCCGCCCCTGGTCTTTCTGCACGGCGTCGCGGGGCTGCCGTCGTGGCCCGATTGGCTCGACGGCTTCGCCGCCGACCACCGGGTCGTCGCGCCGGTGCTGCCCGGCTTCGGCGATTCCACCGGCCTGGACGACCTGACCGACTTCCTCGACCTCACGCTTTATCACCTCGACCTGTTCGACGCGCTGGGCGTCGAGCAACCCATCCTCGTGGGGCACTCGCTCGGCGGGGCCATCGCGGCGGAGATCGCGGCGATCGCGAACACGTCGGTGTCGAAGCTCGTGCTGGCATCGCCGTTCGGTCTGTGGGACGACGAGAACCCCGCCGCCGACATCTTCGCCACCACGGAGAAGGACACCGCGCAGCTTTCGTGGGCCGACCCGGAAGCGGCGCTGAAGCGAGGGCTCTACACGATCCCCGACGACGTGGAGGAGAAGAAGGTCGCGGTGATCGACCGCGCGAAGTCGCTTTCGACGGCGGGCAAGTTCCTCTGGCCGATACCGGACAAGGGACTGCGGAAACGCATCCATCGGATCGCGGCCCCGACGCTGCTCATCTGGGGCGGGTCGGATAAGATCGTGCCGCCGTCCTACGGGGGACTCTTCCAAGACCTCATCGCCGGCTCACGGCTCGTCACCATCCCCGACGCCGGCCACTATCCAATGCTGGAGCAGCCCGACGCCTTCACCGCGGCGCTGCGGGAGTTCCTGGGGTAGCGCACATGGGTGAGTTGCCGCTCCAGGCATTGGAGTACCCATGCCAAAGCGGATGACAACCGTTGTGGGGGGGCAATCTCAGCGTCTACTGGATGGTATTCTGAGGACGAAGGAACGGAGCCCAATGAGCCCCCCTGAAGAGTTTCTACTTGATAGGTTGCAGGATGATCGGCTTCGCGTCGTTGGGCCGATCTTAGTGTCGCGGACTATGGAGGACGACAAAGTGGTCCTGGAAGCTCACGAGCTCAATGAGTTCGGCTTCGGCGCCACGATGTCGGAGGCCGGCGCCGATTTGCAGACCGCTATCGTCGAGCTTTACTTCACCCTAGAGGCCGAGCGAGGCCGCCTTGGGCCTGACCTCGCGGCGGTTCGCGAAACGCTCACTCGGAAGATCCGCATGGCCGATCTCTCTCTCCGCTCGTGAGTTCGACGGTGACAGATGGGGCTTGTTTCCGTGAGCGCGCAACGCTAACAATGATGGCCGCCGTTGTTCGCAGCTAGCACGTCTGGGCTAGGAGGTCCTTAAGCGTGGAGCACTTGGACGAAGTCCTCCATGGGGACTGCGAGGAAGTCCTCAAACGAGTCCCCGATAGCTCCGTGGACCTCATCTTCACCTCACCGCCCTATGCCGACCAGCGCCAGAAGACCTACGGTGGCGTTCATCCCGACCGATATGTCGAATGGTTCGCGCCAAAGGCCGACCAGTTCTTTCGTGTGCTGAAGCCGACCGGCACGTTCGTGCTGAATATCAAGGAGCGCGTTGTAAATGGAGAGCGCCATACATACGTCATTGAGCTAATACGTGAATTGAGAAGGCGCGGTTGGCTCTGGACAGAAGAGTTCATGTGGCACAAGAAGAACTCCTACCCCGGCAAGTGGCCGAACCGATTCCGAGACAACTGGGAGCGACTGCTCCAGTTCAACAAGCAGAAAGAGTTCCGGATGTATCAAGAGGCCGTCATGGTTCCGGTCGGAGACTGGGCGAAGGACCGCCTGGCAAACCTCAGTGAGACCGACAGGATCCGAGACGAGTCCCGGGTTGGTAGCGGGTTTGGCAAAAACGTTTCCAATTGGGTCGGGCGCGAGATGGTGTACCCAAACAACGTCATCCACATGGCTACGGAATCGTCCAATAAGGATCACAGTGCGGTTTTCCCGGTAGGGCTGCCGGCATGGTTCATTAACCTGTTCACGTTGCCGGGCGACACGGTGCTTGACCCGTTCATCGGATCGGGGAGCACTGCAGTCGCTGCGGTGCAGCTTGGCAGACGCTACCTAGGTGTCGACGTGAACGTCGAGTATGTCGAACTCAGTCGCCAGCGAATCAAGGATTTGCAGATTAGACTGCCGGGCATAGCGGAAGAACAACGGCCCTATGGATCGTCGTCGGACAGGACGGTGCGTCCCAATGAAACCGCTGGACATCGACTCAGTCAACGCTTACGTCAGTGAGAATATCGTTGACTTCCACAACCGTAGGCTGAAGTCACTCGAAGAGCTGGGCCTCAGAAAACTGCTTCGTAAGAACCCGTATCTGTTCAAAGCCAAGAACATAACGCGGGCCAGCGACCTGATTGACGGACTCCTTGAAGCGTTCCTGTCTTCATCGGAAGAGAAGCTCTTCGGAGACTTCCTTGAGAAGCTTGCGGTCTTCATCGCTGGACAAACCTCGGGAGGACACAAGTCAACCGCCCCTGGTGTCGACCTGGAGTTCTTCAATAGCGACGTTCACTATGTCGTATCGATCAAGTCCGGTACCAACTGGGGAAATAGTTCTCAGCACAGCCAGCTTGCCCAAGATCTGACCAATGCTGTCAGAAGGGTCAAGCAAGCAAATCCCAGGGCACACGTTCAGCCCGTGCTAGGTATCTGCTACGGGAAGACCCGCACGAATCACACGGCAAAAGGGTACTTGAAGGTGGTCGGACAGAATTTTTGGTACCTAATCAGTGAGAACGAGCAACTGTATACGGATATCGTCGAACCCATTGGGTACCAGGCCAAACAACACAATGATGGCTTCGCCCGGGAAAAGGGCAATTTGACCAATAGGCTTACGAAGACATTCATGGACGACTTCTGTGATCAGTCTGGCGCCATCAACTGGCTAGAGCTGGTTCGTTTCAACAGTGGAAACTTCGATCTGGATAGGTTCTTGCCAGCATAGCCTCGAGGGGGTTCGAGGAATCACCCCGAGGAGAGCGGGATGCCGTGGGAGGTATTGGGTTAGCGATGAGCCAGACAGGGAACGTGGGCGACCATCTGACGAAGGAGCAGCTTGAGGCCGGCTTCGGAGACGTCCTAGAGTCTCCCAAGGACAACGGTCCTCTGGTGAAGATCGTCCGGAGGCCCGGCGTGGACCAGCGTGAGGTCATCGCCGAGGGCGAGCTCGACGTCGACCTTGGCCTCGTCGGCGACAACTGGAAGGCCAGGCCGAACCCGACCACCCCCGACGGCAAGGCAGACCCGGTGGCGCAGATCACGATCATCAACGCGCGCCTCCTCGCGCTGCTGGCTGGGCCGGAGGAGCGGTGGCGGCTTGCGGGCGATCAGCTTCTCATCGACCTCGACATGAGCATTGAGAACCTGCCCCCGGGAACGCGGCTGAGCATCGGCTCGGCGGTGATCGAGATCTCCGAGAAGCCGCACACCGGCTGCGCGAAGTTCGCGGCGCGTTTCGGCCAGGACGCCCTTCGCTTCATCAGCACTCCAGAGGGAAGGGCGCGGCGTCTCCGCGGCGTCAACACGAGGGTCGTGCAGTCGGGCACGATTCGCGCTGGGGACGTCGCGGTCAAACTGCCTCCGGCGGAGTAGCGAGGGGCCCCTCATCACAATCTTCTCCCGCTGGGAGAAGAGGCCGGACCTCCCGGCCCCACACGGGCGCTTTGCCTGGGCTCGTCTCCGGGGCTAGGCCCTTTCCGGCGCGGTGATGGGGCCCTTGGGGTCGCCGGGGATTTGGATGAGCTTGAGGCGGATGCCGTCGGGGTCGTTGACGAAGACGGCGCCTGATTGAAGGCCGTCGGGCCTGGGGTTCTCGGTGCGCGAGGCGGTGAGGACGTCGGCGCCCGCGGCCACGAGCCGCTCGACGACCGCGTCGAGGTCGGAGACGCGGATTCCCACGTGGCTGTAGCCGATCTCGACGGCGTCGCGCTTCGGCTTGGCCAGCCCGTCCACGTGCAGCTGCTGGAGCTGGAGGGTAAAGCCGTCGCGCTCCAGCCAGACGCCGGTGAGGCGGATGTCGGTCCGACCCAGCAGGCGCGTCGAGGGGCTGCCCACGGTGTCGATCTCGTAGAGGGGACGGAAGCCAAGGACGTCTTCGTAGAACCGGCGCGAGCGTTCGAGGTCGGAGACGCGGAAGCAGAGGTGCGAGACGCGCTGGATACTCATGCGGAGGCCCGGCCTAGAGTTCGATGTGGTAGAGCTCGGCGGCGTTGTCGAAGAGGATCCTCTGCGAGACGCGGTCGGGTAGGCCGCCGAAGCAGCGGTCGATCACCGCGTGAGAGTTGGGCCAGGTGGAGTCGGAGTGTGGGTAGTCGTTGCCCCACATGTAGCTGTGCTCGCCGTAATCGCCGGCGTTGGCCGCGCCCACGGCGTCGTCGAGGAAGGTGACCCACACCTGGCGCTTCATGTACTCGGACGGTTCCATGCTCAGAGGATTGCCGATCTTGGCGGCGAACTTCTCGTTGGCGTGGTTCAGGCGCTGCATGAAGTGAGGCAGCCATCCCGTGTCGCATTCCGCGGCGATGATCTTGAGCAGGGGGAAGCGTTCGAGGACGCCGCCGAGGACGATGTCGGCAATGGAACGCTGAATTTCCTGGATCAGGTTGGCGTATTTGGCAGGGCCTCCCTGGGCCGGGTCGACGCCGAGCGGGGGAATGCTGCTCTCGGGGCCCATCCCGGAAACGATGTGCAGCGAGAGCGGCATGGAGAGCTCTTGAGCCGCCTCCCAGAGTGGGTCGTACATCCGGTGGCTGTAGGGCCGGCTGAGCGGGGGCGAGGCCCAGATCATGCCGCCCTTCAAGCCGAGGTCGGCGGCCCGGCGCAGCTCCTGGGCGCCGCGTTCGATGTCCCAAAGGGAGATCAGCGCGATGCCGTGGAGTCGGTCCGGGGCGTAGGAGCAGAACTCGTGCAGCCAATCGTTGTAGACCTGGAAGCAGGCGTGCTGCAACTCGGGGTAGTCCATGGGGAAGAGCCGGAGTCCCAGCGTGCTGTAGAGGACTTCGGCCTCGACCCCGTCGGCGTCCTGGTCTTCGAGCCGCGCCTCGGGGTCCCAGCCGCCGGGCCGAGCATCCTTCATGGTCGATCTGAGGAGGTGCTCGGTGAGATCCTTATCGTCCTTGCCAAGTGCCCACGCTCCCGAGATCTGCTGCCGGCCGAGGCCGGGAATCGAGAAGTGGCAGCCGACGCCGTTCTCGTTGTCGAGGACGCGGGGCGCTTGGTCGCGGAACCGTTCGTCGAGCCGATCGGCCCACAGGTCGCCGGGCTCCATAGTGTGGGAATCGCTCGAAATCGCTCGCCGCGTGGTCATACTGCGCCTCCCGCGGCCTGCCGCCTTCGGCGCGGCCGCAGGGCGACTATAGGCCAAGGCGCGGAGGCTGCCAAGGAGCGAACGCGGGAGGGGCGGGGCCTGCTTAGAGGACGGCGTCCTCGCCGGCCAGGGCCTCGGCCTTGGCGCGGTCGTCGGCGGTGAGGGCGATCATCGAGTAGCCGTCGTGGCGGCTGAGGATGTGCAGGCTGCGGATGTTGACGCCGGCCTGCTTGAAGCGTTCCGCCACTTTCGCCAGTGCGCCGGGCTCGTCGGGGAGCCGAAGGACGAGGGTTTCGTCGGTGATTGAGCGGAATCCCGCGTCTTTGAGTACGTGAAGGGCACGGTCGTTGTCGTTTGTGGAGAGGACGACGACACCCCGTTCGCCGACTCCGCCTTCGGCGTCGATGGTCTCGATATTGATGCCCGCATCGGCCAGAGCCGAGCTGATGTCGGCGATGACTCCGACCTCGTTCTTTACCGTGACGATGATGCGGCTCATCGGCGTCTCCTCAGGCCTATCCGGGTCAGGCGGCCCGCGCCCTGACGCAGTCGTCGACGATGGCGTCGACGGTGGCGCGCGTCACGTGGGGCATGGTGATGATGTGGGCGACGTCGCCTTCGGCGGCCATCTGCCACTTGTGCTCAATGTCCTTCGGCGGCCTGGGGAAGACGACCGTCACCGAGTTCTTGTGCCGCCACGCCGGGACGCCGCGGCCGTTGAAGCGGTCGACGCCGTACTGGGCGACGGCGAGCATCTCGGTCACGATGCTCTTGAAGCCCTCCAGGCCGTGGCGTTGGAAGGCGTACCAGAGGATGAGCGGGGTGAGCGCGTTGCGGGAGCCCGGCAGGGTGGTGTCGAGCACGCCCACGTATTCGACGCCCCGGGCGATGCGGGCCACGTAGCTCTGCTTGGTCAGCACGACGCCGCAGGGTATGGGAGAGCCGATGAGCTTGTGGCCGCTGATGGCGACGCTGTCGGCGCCGGCGTCGAAGCCGTAAGGCTGCGGATCGTCGACGAAGGGCAGGATCATGCCGCTGAGGGCGGCGTCGGCGTGGATGTAGGACTTCGTGATCGCCAGGTCGCTCAAAATGCCACGGACCTTGTCGAGGTCGTCGACGGCGCCCCTTACCGTGGTGCCGATGTTCGCCATGAAGATGACCGGCGCGTCGCGGTAGATCCGAATCGTCTCGTAAAGGTCCTCGTAATCGATCTCGCCGTTGTCCTGGCTCCGGATCATGATCTGGCGCATGTTCAGCACGCGCAGGATCTTGAGGACGCTGTAATGGGTATCCTGGGAGAAGTAGACGACGCCGTCGGGGAAGAGCTCGCGCGCCAGGTAGAGGCCGTACATGTTGCCCTCGGTGCCGCCGGTGGTGACGTAGCCCCACATCTCCTCGGGGCCGAGATTCATCAGGTCGGCGAACTGAGCGACGACCTCACGCTCGATGGCGTGGGTGTTGCTCTGGAAGTTGCTCTCGTGGAAGGGGTCGCCGACGTTGTTCGCGGCGAACCGCATGATGGGCAGCAGCGCCGAGTAGTCGAAGTCGAGGTTGCAGGGATAGCCGACCGAGCGCGGGGCAAGGGCTTCGAAGTCGTTCCAAAGCGCGTCGAGGCGGGCCTTGACGTCGGGTCGCGGCTCGTGCATGGAGGGGAGCCCCTGGCTTGGAGTTGCCTCCATTGTACCCGCCCCCGCAGCTTGGGTCTTCAGCCGGATGGCAGGGTCAGCGGCCGGTCCAACGGGGCGGGCGCTTCTCGAGGAAGGCGTGGCGGCCCTCGGCGCGGTCTTCGGTCTTGGCGGTGACGAGGCCGCCGTAGGACTCGTACTCGAACGCAGCGGCTGCCTCGCGGTCGAGTGGACGGCGCAGGGCGCGCTTGCTGAGGCGGACGGCGACGGGGGCGGACTCGGTGATCAACCGGGCCATGCCGTAGGCGGCGTCCTCCAGGTCGTCATAGGGGACGACGCGGTTCACGAGGCCGATCTTCAGCGCCTCGCGGGCCTCGACGAAGCGCGAGGTGAGCAGCATCTCGGCGGCCTTGGGGTAGCGGACGGCGGAGGGGAGCAGCAGGCTGACGCCGGAGTCGGGAGTCAGGGCGCGCTTGGCGAACATTGCGGAGAAGCGGGCGTCTTCGGCGGCGATGCGGATGTCGCAGGCCAGGGCGAGGCCGAGACCGCCGCCCACCGCGTTCCCCTGAACGGCTGCAATAGTGGGCTTGTCGACCTGAAAGAGGTTGTAGGCGCACCAGCCGAGGTGGCCGGAGCGTCTTAGGTTGGCGGCGGGCGTGTTGTTGTTGTCGGCGGCGACGTCGGAGGTGGCGCGCAGGTCGGCGCCGGCACAGAAGCTCGACCCCGCGGCGGTGAGGACGACGACATGTGCCTCGGGGTCGGCGGCGGCCTCGCGACAGATGCGGTCGAAGAGGAGGGCGGTGTCGCGGTCGACGGCGTTGAGCCGCCGGGGGCGGTTCAAGGTGATCGTTGCGATGCCATCGGCGACGCGGTAGAGGACGGGCGGCCCGCTCTCTTCTTCTTGTGAGGGCGGCGTCATATGCCCTTCCAGTCAGGGGCGCGCTTTTCGAGGAAGGCGCGGCGGCCTTCTTCCATGTCCTGGGTCTTGAGGTTGACGGCGACCTCATAGAGCTCGAGCTCGTGGGCGGCGAGCGCCTCGCGGTCCATCGTGCGGCGCAGGGCGCGCTTGGAGAGGCGCACCGCGACCGGGGCCTGCTGGGCCATCTCGGCAGCGAGCTCGTCGACGGCCCCTTCGAGCTCGTCGGAAGGGACGACACGGTTCACCAGGCCGATTTCGAGGGCCTCCGCGGCGTCGACGAAGCGGGAGGTGAAGGTCATCTCGGCGGCCCGCGGGTAGCCGACGACGAGGGGGAGGAGGAGGCTGACGCCGGAGTCGACGGAGTAGCCGCGCTTGGCGAAGATGGCGGCGAAGCGGGCGTCATCGGCAGCGATCCGGACGTCGCAGGCGAGGGCGAGGCCGAGTCCGCCGCCGACGGCGTTGCCGCGCACCGCGCCGATGAGGGGCTTGTCGAGCAGGTAGAGGTTGTAGGCGCTCCAGCCGAGGTGTCCCCGGCGCGTGATCGCGGCCGTCGCCGAGGCCCGCTCGTCGGGCGGCTTGCTTTCGGAGAAGCGCAGGTCCTGGCCGGCGCAGAAGCTCCGGCCCGCGCCGGTGAGCACCACCGCCCAGACGTCGTCGTCGTCGCGGGCGCGCTCGACGGCGTCGTCGAGCTGCACCGCCATCTCTTCGTCGAAGGCATTGAGGACGGCGGGCCGGTTCAGGGTGATCCGGGCGACGTGATCGCGGCTCTCGTAGAGGACTTTCGCTTCCTCCATGCTTCCTCCCGGCGGTTGGCGGGAGCAATTGTAGAGGACGGAATGCCCCAAGGCGAAGCGGCGGCGCTAGACGGACGGGCGGGCGGTTGCGACAATGCCGCCGGCCCGAATCAATGAGAAACGCAGGGAGGCCGGAACGTGGGAGAACTCGACGGCAAGGTAGCGATCATCACCGGCGCGGGGCGGCTGCGCGGCATCGGGCGGGCCTGCGCCGTCTCGTTGGCGAAGCTCGGCTGCGACATCGTCCCCACCGGGACGGGGCGGGCTCCGGAGACCTACCCGCCCGATGAGCAGGCGGCGGGCTGGCGCGACATCGAGAGCACGGCGGAGCAGGTGCGAGAGCAGGGGCGCCGCGCGCTGCCGCTCGTCGGCGACGTGACCAAGGCGGAGGACGTGGACCACATGGTCGCGGCGACGGTGGCGGAGTTCGGCCGCGTCGACATCCTGATCAACAACGCCGCCTTCCGGCGGGGCGAGGACCGGGTGACGCCGGACAGGCTCTCCGAGGATATCTTCCGCAGGGTGCTCGACATCAAGCTGGTGGGCGCGTTCCTGCTCTCGAAGGCGGTGGCCAAGCACCTCATCGAGCAGGGCGAGGGCGGGCGCATCGTCAACATATCGTCGGTGGGCGGCAAGCGCGGATCGGCGGTGACAGCGGCGTACGCATCGGCGAACTTCGGACTGCAGGGCTTCACCCAAGTGCTCGCCCAGTGGCTCGGCCCGCACCAGATCAGCTGCAACGCCATCTGCCCGGGCGTGACCGACACGTCGCGGATGGACGATCTGGGCTATCCGAGGGACGAGCGGTGGGACCGCCTTCAGAACGCGGTCCCGCTGAAGCGCGCCGCCAGCGACGACGAGGTAGCCGACGTGATCTCCTTCCTGTGCACTCCGAAGGGGGCCTACATCAACGGGCAGTCGATCAACGTCTGCGGCGGCATGGTGATGTGGTAGGGCTGGGTGCCGTCCGAGGCTGCGGCGGCTAGCCCTCGATGGCAGGGGGGTCGCGCGGCTCGGAACGCCGCTTCTGAGGACCCCGAAACGCGGCCACGATCCAGGGCCAGAAGAGGGCCGTGAGGAGCGCGCCAAACGCGCCGATCGCCACGAAGAGGCTGTACCACCTGACGCCCGAGGCGAAGTCGTCGCCGGCCGCTTCGGTGAGGTCGACAACCTTGTTCCCTACAAGGACGGACGTTCCGGCGAAGTCCCCGGTAGCCTCTTCCATGATCTCGGCCCGAGCCTCTTCGAAGGCCGGATCGGCGACCGCGCCGTAGACCGGCCACGAGAGGATGCACACGAGCACCGCCGCGATGCAGAGGACAAACGCGGCCCACGCAGCCCTGCCGGACAAGCGCCCCCCGCCGAGAGCGCCGAGTATGACGAGCAGAAGCGGCGCGATGATGTAGGCCACCCAGCCGAACGTCATGAATTCGCCGAGCGATTGGCGCGCCTCGTCGAGCGCTTCGCCGAAGTCGTCCGGGTCGTCCTTGGGGTGCGCGTAGCCGCCGGCGAGGAAGGCCCGCGTCTCGTCGATGACGTCGTCGTTGGCCAGGTCGGCGCGCAGGTCATCCTGGGTGTACGTCCAGTCCTCGTCGAGAATCCCGCGCAGGTCGTCGAAGGATGCGAGCGCCGATTCGCCGCCGCTTTGTTCCACCGCCGAGCGGAGGTCCTCCTCGGTAAAGGTAATCGTATCGGGCACGGGCCCCAATGCGATGCTCTCGACGGAGGCAGCGATGCCCGG
Source organism: Dehalococcoidia bacterium (assembly GCA_965207995.1). Classification (GTDB taxonomy): domain Bacteria; phylum Chloroflexota; class Dehalococcoidia; order SHYB01; family SHYB01; genus DAOUKH01. The sequence continues at coordinate 1,755,965 of OZ242299.1, forward strand.
CCGTGCTTGGAGCGCGATTTCGCTCGCGGTCAAGTCCGAAGGGAGACAAGGCGGGAGTGTTTGCGCCAGAGCGCTTCTCGCGGCCTGCGCGTCCGCTTCGGTGGCGCAAACGGGCAGGCTCCGTAGCGCTTCGTCCAGCTTTCCGACGGCCAAGTTGGTCAAGGCGGTTGCCGCTTCCCGCTTGCTTTGGGCCAAGTAGAGCCGGGTCGAAAACCCATCCGACCGCCCCGTCAGGTAGTCGCTGACTTCATCGATGACGGGCTCGACCTGCTGCTGGACGTTCGCGGGCGACACGCCTCGGCGGAGGGCGTCGGCGATCTCTTGCCGCGAGACCTCTATGCCATGAGAGAGCCTGACCGTGTCCGGCAGACGCTTCTCCAACTCGGGTTCAACGACCCCGGTGAAGGCGACGTCATGCGCGTCGGCCTCGTGCAGAATGGCCGCCGCCTCCGAGGCCGCCGAATCCAGAAGGTCGGCGAAGGCGATGCGCACCTCGAAGCTGTCCGACTCTCCAAGCAGATAGGGTGTCACCTGGTCGAGCCCCCGTTCGACTTGAGCCGCGGACCACTCCGGGGTCACGGCGGTCTGGATCGCCCGGATCATCCGCTCCTCGGCCTTGTCGCCGGTGCCGAAGATGAGGAGTATCCATCCGGACGGCTCTCCGGCGTCCGCCCGCGCCTCCTGCACCGCTTCGCGGATCCTGGGATAGACCTCCTGCTCCAGCAGCTCGTCGTAGGCCCCGCCCTCCCGCAGAAGCGCCTTGAACTCGTCCACCAGGGCTCTGATGCGTGGGGCGGCGTCGACCCGCAGCGCGAGCGCGTCGCGCTGTCCGGCCACGTACTCGCCGACCTGCAGCACCGAGGGGGCGACGAGCGCCTCGAGTTCCTCCGGGGAGAGGGCCCGGCCCACGGCGTCGGTGATTTGCGCCGTGGTAAGGCCGGAGGCAACCAACGGGTTGGTGTGAAAGTCGCCGCCGAAGTCCTCAGGATCGAGCCGCCGTGCTTCGTCGAGCGCCGACGACACGATGTCGACCGTAGCGAACCGGTAGACGTCAGCCTTCTTCAACAGCTCCGGATAGTAGCCCGGATTCAGGAGGCCGCCGTTGAGTCTGACGTAGGTCAGCGCCAAGAAGAGAGCCCCCACGAGGAGGGCGCCCACGAGAATGAAGGCAATCCAGCGGAGAATCGTCATGCGAAGGCGCGCCCGTCCTACAAGAAGGGAATGTTGGCGCAGGTCGCCCGAGGGCCGTCGGACCTCCGGGGACGCGTCGCGCTCACACCATCTGTGAGGGCGGTGTCTCTGTCAATGCCACGTGGGCGTGATTTGCTATACTTCTGGAGCGCCCCTTTCGGGCGCACCCGGGGATATAGCTCAGCTGGGAGAGCGCCGCGTTCGCAATGCGGAGGCCGGGGGTTCGAATCCCCCTATCTCCACCACCCTTAGAACACCCCTTCCACGTTCTCCAGCAGGTTCCGCCACCACTCCCGGTCCGATCCGCGCTCCGGTATGAAGTGGATCGCGTACGTACCGTCCTCCTCCACGATGAGCCGCCCGGCCAGGGTGATCACGCGCCCCGGGGGGAGAGCTCCGAGGACCTCTGATGGGTCAAGAACGCTCACCGGCTGCACGTACTCGTCCCGGTTCACCTGCAGCACCAAGCCGCCGGCTTCCTGGAACACAACCGTGCCCCTGACCCTCACGCACTGATCGTGGAACAGGTCGCCGAGCGACGCAATCTGCGCGGGCGTCGGGACAGGGGGAGATTCCAGGGGACACGGTTTGTCGCGCGGCGAGACTACGTCGAGGCTGAAGAGGACGACCAAGACCAACACCCCAATGCCCGCCAGACCTATCCCCCATATGAGGCACCCGCGAAGGCAGCCTCCGCCTTTTTCCTCCTCAGCCGCCCCTTCCCATCCGTGCGGCTGATACTCCGCCGGCGACGCTTCCGGTGCGGCTGCCGGGGGACTGTCCTGCGCCTCCAGGTCAAGGTCGATCTCCTCAACTTCGTCGGAGGTCCTGCGGTGCGTGGGCTGCTCGGCGTCCGGCGACTCCAAGTCCAGCAGTTCAAGCTCTAGTTCGTAGTACGGCTCCGCGGCTGCCTTCGCCGCGTCGTCCGACCGTCCGTCCAGCCACCACTCCGGCGCGTGCATGAAGGCGCGATAGGCCGCGTCCAAGCCGGCGCCCCGTTGGGAGGATTCCCTGCCGGATCCGAACCACGGCGGAGCCGAGGCCGTAACGTCGAGCCACGGCTGGGCGACATTGAAGGCGACGGCGTAGGCTAGCATGGGGTCCGACTGGCTCCGAGCGCCGGGAGGGGCGGAGCCGACCATCGACGCTTCCCAGCCAAGCCACTGACTTATCTCGAGTGCCCCCGTCGGCTTCGGCTTCAGCATGCCTGTCGTTATCGTCGGCAAGGTCACAAACGAGTACACGAGACCCGCGAACCCGCCGATCAGGGCGTTCGCCCACCACTGGTCCAGCCATAGAGCCGCCCAGAGCCCGGTGCCAACACCCGTCAAGATGCAGGCGACCATCCACCAGTCACTTCCGTCGTCGGAGTTTTCCCTCCTGACTCGCACCGGGTTGTCATGGAAGAGGCCGCGCTGCTGCAGGTAGTCGCCTATCTGGTCGCCGATGGCATCTTCGTGCTTGCTTATCGCTTCACGGAGCGCATCGACCGTTGTGGGGCCGGGCGGGAGGCTGTTGCATATCGTCCGCTCCCATTCGTACTGCGGCGAGTCCTGCCGAGTCAGCCGGTATAGGAAACCGACTCTTGTTCCGACTGCCTCGATGCGCAACGTGCCGCGCTGGCACATCTCGATGATGGAGGCCAGGACCGTCGGGCTCCATATCATGTGCCCTCGCAGCGCGGAAACCGCCGCCGCGGGCAACGAACCGGGCTTCGCGGCCCCCGAGTACCACGCGCTCGCCTGCGGGGGCCGCCACTTGGGCCAGAACCACAGCACGATAGTGAGCAGCTGCGCTACGACGACGCCGATCGTGCGGAAGCCCCAGGCCGTCCGCTGCTTCCAGTCCATCTCCTGGAAGTCGGGAAAGCCGCTTTCGGCGATGGCCCCGCCTGGGTCCACCGCGAACAGCACGCCGATGGCGGCAAGGGCCGCTACCGCCGTCAGCAAACTCACAATGGCCTACCCTTCCTTCCTGAGAAATGCTGCCTCGCCGCCTCCGCCGGACAACCGCATTTCATACGACCAGCGGGAAGCAACTCTCGCCCAGGCGATGTCCACACCAGTCGCGCCGGAGACACTCTCAGAGGCGGAGGACGGCGGCGATGCCGTCTGGGACGGCGATTACGACCCCGCTAGCCACCTTACGTTTCCCGTGATCGAGCTGGGGATCACGGCGCAGCCTTTTCTGGCTAGAACGGTCTCTTCCCTACAATAGGAGCTCCCTCCGAGGTTCGCAAATCGGTACGCCCTAGCCCACCACTCCCCGCTAGGCATTGACGGTTTCGGCAGGCTCCGCGGCCTCCCGTTCATCCCTCAGGACGAACGCGCCTAAGGTTCGGACGGGCGCTTAACGAATCGGCCCCGCCACCTAGAAGGTCGGCGGGGCCGTGTCGGGCCAGGAAGCTAGGTTAGGACGCGGCTAGGCGTGGGCGTGCTCGTGGGCGTGGTGCTCGTGGGTGTCGCACTCGTGGGGGTCGTGGACGTGGCCGGGCTCGCCGTGGTGCTCGTGGGTGTCGCACTCATGCATATCGTGCACGTGATCGCCGTGGGCGTGGTGCTCGTGGGTGTCGCACTCGTGAGGGTCGTGGACGTGGCCGGGCTCATCGCCGTGGTGCTCGTGGGTATCGCACTCGTGCTCATTGTGACCCTCGTCGGCATGGTGCTCGTGGGTGTCGCACTCGTGGGGGTCGTGGACGTGGCCGGGCTCGTCGCCGTGGTGCTCGTGCGTATCACACTCATGCGGGTCATGCGCGTGGGCGTGATGCTCGTGGGTGTCGCACTCGTGGATATCGTGCACGTGGCCGGGTTCGCCGTGATGCTCGTGGGTGTCGCACTCGTGGACGTCGTGAACGTGTTTCGCCAAAGTTTTCCTCCCTTGCGGTGCTGGGCTGACCGCCCTAGCCAATATCGGTAGATGCATCTTAGAGATACCGTGCCGCATATGCAAGGCTTATTGATTCTAGGTAGCAACAGGGGTGTACAGTGGCCGTGGCCGCGATACGTGGGTATACTCTGCTACGGATATGCTAGGCGGATGGCGTGTCCACCCCGCTCTGAAGGAGCTTCCGCGTGACAAGATTCCTGGCCCGCATCTGCGCGCAGCGCCCCCTGACGGCCATGGCCGTGGGGCTCGTCGTGCTGGTCATCGCGGGCGTTATCGGCGTCAACCTCCTCGATAGCGCGACGACGACCGACTTCCGGCTGGCGGGCCGGTACGAGTCGGAGCGCGCGGCGGCGCTGCTCGAGGAGCGGCTGCAGAGGCCGGAACAACTGGCCGAGATTGTCATTGTGCAGTCGCCTTCGCTCACCGTGGCCGACCCGGCCTTCCGGGCCAAGGTGGAAGAGATTCACGGCCGGATCATGGCCTTGGGGCCGGGAACGATAGAGGGCGGGCTGCAGAACGGGCCGCTGCACCACTACTACCAGGTGATCGAAGCGGGTGGCGCCATCGCCCCGGAGGAACGGATAAAGCTGCTGTTTCTGATGGCCTCCCAGGACGGCGGCACCGCCCTGTTGCATTATTCCCTGGCCGGGAATGTGGACGAGGCTACCGTAAACGTCGAAGAAGTGATGCAGATCGTCGAGGAAGCGAATGGTGCGGATGGCTTCCGGGTACTAATCGGCGGGACCGCCAGCATCATCGTCGATCAGAATAACCTGGCCGCCCACGACCTCGAGCAGGGCGAGCGGTTCGGGATACCGGTGGCCCTGCTTGTTCTCCTGCTGCTCTTCGGTGGGGGCGTCGTGGCCACGCTGCTGCCGCCGGGACAGGCGGGGGTGGCCATCGTCGTCGCGTTGGCCGCGGTGGCGCTCATCGGCCAGGCCTTCGAGCTCATCTTCTTCGTGCAGATGATGGTGGTCATGATCGGCCTGGCGGTGGGCATCGACTATTCGCTGCTGATCGTGTCGCGATTCAAGGAAGAGCTGGGCCGCGGCTTGTCGCCGCGGGCGGCGGTCGAACGGGCGGGCGAGACGGCGGGGCGCACGGTGCTGTTCAGCGGCGCGACCGTCGTGCTGGCGCTCGTCGGGCTGCTGATCGTACCGGCGTCGTTCCACCAATCGCTGGCGCTCGGCGCCATCCTGGTGGTGCTCGCCGCGCTGGCTTCGACTCTTACCCTGCTGCCCGCCGCCCTCTCGTTTCTCGGCCCGCGGGTGAACGACCTCACCATCCCCTTCCTTGGCAGGTTCGCGTTAAAGGACGCCGAGACCGCCAAAGGCGGGTTCTGGGACATCATCACCCATGCCGTCATGCGGCGCCCGGTCGTCAGCATCATCTTGGTTGCCGCACCGATGCTCTTCCTGTCGTACTTCACGTTCGAGATGCACACCGGGCTCAACGACGTCAACACCTTCCCCGACAATGCGGAGACCAAGGAGGCCTTCGTCGTCCTCGAAGAAAAGTTCTCCGTCGGCGACGTCGGTCCCAATGGCCTGCTCAATCCTGCCGAGATTGTGATCGACGGCGACGTGGATGACCCAAGGGTGGCGATGGCCATTGGGCGGCTCGAGCAGGCAATCGCGGATGACCCAACCTACCCGGTGCCGCCCGAACGCGAGATGTACGAGGCCCAAGACATCGCGCTACTGACGCTGCGGCTGCCCGGAGAGTCAACCAGCCCGGCGTCGGCGGATCAGATGCGGCGGCTCCGTAACGAGACCATCCCCGCCGCCTTCGACGGCGTGCCGGACGACCTGTACGAGGTGCACGTCGGCGGCCTGACGGCGGAGGCCACCGACTTCTACGGCATCGTCGACGTGTACACGCCGATTGTCTTCGTCTTTGTGCTCGGCCTCAGCTTCATCATCCTGATGATGGTCTTCCGGTCTATCGTCATTCCACTGAAGGCCATCATCATGAATCTGCTCTCCGTGGGGGCCACGTACGGGCTGCTGGTGCTGGTGTTCCAGAAGGGCTTCGCCATCGACTTGCTGGGGTTCCAACGAGCCGAGGTGATCGATGCGTGGCTGCCGCTGTTCCTCTTCGCCGTCCTCTTCGGGCTGTCGATGGACTACCACGTATTCCTGCTGAGCCGGATACGGGAACGCTACGATGAAACCAAGGACAATACGGAGGCGGTGGCCTACGGGCTGCGGTCGACGGCCGGGCTCATCACCGGCGCGGCCCTCATCATGGTGGTCGTATTCGGCGCCTTCGCCACCGGCGAACTGATTATCAACCAACTCATGGGGTTCGGGCTTGCCATCGCCGTGCTCTTGGACGCGACACTGGTGCGGTCGGTGTTGGTCCCTGCGAGCATGGAGGTTCTGGGCGGCCGGAACTGGTATCTGCCGGCGTTCCTGCGCTGGCTCCCCGACCTGCGCGTGGAGCCGACCGAAGAACGCCCGGCAGAGCGTGAGGCGCCGCCGTCGTGAACGTGCCCACCGATTACATAGAAGGGTACGAGAAGGCCCGAGCGCTCGACGCCGAGCTCGCGGACCGGTACGTCGCGCATACGACCATCGGCGATCCCGAAGCCGACGCCGTGATGGGGGAAATCGCCGCGTTGGGCCGCGAAGAAGGCAACCGGTTCGTTCACGCGGGAATGGAGCAAGACGAGGAGGGTTTGCGCGACGCGCCGCAATTGGTGCGCGACTTCTTCAAGGGGCTGGACACTCCGCCGGACTGGGTCGACCCCTCGGCCTTCATACCGGGCATCCGCATGTTCCACCGGAACTCAAGACTGGTGCTGGGAGGGATGGTCGGGGGTACCCTCATAGAAGGCTTTTCGACGAACATCGCGAAGTCCTTCTTCATCAGCGGGCGGCTGCGCGATCAGGGCGTCCGGCGCCTAAAGCAGAACAATCGCCACATGGTGGAGATCTTCATGCCGCACGGCTTGGAGCGGGATGGGGACGGCTGGAAGCTGTCGGTCCGCATCCGGTTGATCCACGCGCAGGTGCGCCGGCTCCTGGCCGCCTCGGATGAATGGGATGCCGAAGCCTGGGGAACGCCGATCAGCGCGGCGCACGTGGGTTTCGCCATCACCGCGTTTTCGGCGCGGCTGTTGAAGCATCTGAAGAGCCTGGGCGCGGTCTACAACGATGAGGAACGCGCCAGCTTCATGCAGGTCTGGCGCTATACGGGGTTCCTGATGGGCATCCCCGAGACGATGCTGTACCGCGATGAGAAGGAGGCGCTGCGGATCTTCGACATCGGTGTCGTATCCGAGCCGGCACCCAGCGTTGAATCGATCGCGATGGCGAATTCGCTGATCGCCGCCGCGCCGTTGGTGGCGGGGATTACGGAATCGGACGCGCGACGCAGCCTGGCGAAGTACGTGGGCAGCGTCTCCCGCGCGCTCATTGGGAATACGCTTGCCGATCAGCTGCGGTACCCCAAATACAACACCTTCGGCGTACTGCCGTGGTTCCGGCTGCAAACGAAGTACTCCGGCATCATGGCGAAGCTCCGCTCCAACTACCGACAGGACAACGCCTTCGCCAATTTCACGGGTCTGCTCACGGCCTCGATGTTTGAAGAAGCGGGCATCAGCTACCGGTTGCCGGACCACGTCTACGCCGAAGAGTCCAGCCAGTGGTAGGGGTTTCCCCCACTCTCGGCTAGTCGGGTAGACCGCGACGGCGCGTCGCCGTTATCCTTCACGCGGCCCCGCTTGGCGGCCAGCCCCAGGCTCATCGGAGCGTGCGCGCGAGCTATGCAGCAGAGCGGCGAGAGCAGCCATTCCCTCAACGGCCCCGCGGCCGCGCCGGGGGTGCTCGCCGACGCCGATCTCCGGCGCGCGGTTGCCGAGGGATGGGTCCGCGCGAAGGACGAGATACCCGAGTCTTCTTACCAGCCGGCGAGCCTCGACTTGCGGTTGGGGCCCACCGCCCACCGCCTGCGGAGCAGCTTCCTGCCCTCCGAGAAGCTGGTGAAGGACCGGCTGACGGACTACTCGATGGGGAGCGTCGACCTGCGTCGTGGCGGCATTCTCGAAAAGAACCGCCCTTACCTCGTCCCGTTGCTCGAAGAAATTCACTTGCCCCCGTCGATTCGGGCCAAGGCCAACCCACGGAGCTCCATCGGGCGCCTCGACGTCTTCACCCGGGTCATTACCGATTACGGGCAGCGCTTCGATGAAATCCAGACGGGCTATACGGGCCCGCTCTTTCTAGAAGTTGTCTCCCGCTCGTTTACGATTCGGGTCCGCGAGGGGCTTTCGCTGAACCAGCTCCGGCTGATACGAGGTAGCGCGAGGCTGGGCGACTCGGAAATCCGGGCACTGCACACGGCGGAGCCGCTCTTGTTCAAACCGGGCACGCCCGACGGCGCGCCGATGCCGTTGAGCCAGGACTACCTCGACTCGGTGGTGCGAAGCAGCGGCCTCTTCCTCAGCGTCGACCTGCGGCCGGCCACGGGCAGAGTCGGCTACCGGGCGAAGAAGAACAGCATGCTCGTCGACCTGTCGAAGACGCAGGCGCACGCGATCGACGACTACTGGGAAGAGGTGCGGGCGGAGCAGAGCGGGCGGTTGATCCTGGAACCCGAAGAGTTCTACCTGCTGGTCTCCGAGGAACGCGTCTCGATCCCGCCGGGAGTGGCCGCCGAGATGACGGCGTACGACCCGACGAGCGGCGAGCTGCGCACCCACTACGCGGGCTTCTTCGACCCCGGCTTCGGCTATAGCGCGTCGGGGGGCCTGGCGGGGAGCAAGGCCGTCATGGAGGTGCGCGCTCACGACGTGCCCTTCGCGTTGGAACACGGGCAGAAGATTGCGAAGCTGGAGTTCGAGCGCATGGCCGGTCGGCCGGAGCAGCTCTACGGCAGCGGCTCGGTGGGGTCCTATTATCAGGACCAGACGTGGGCGATCAGCCGCCACTTCATCCCGCCGCCCGTCGTCTCCCCCCAGCAGGCGGGGCTCCCCGGCTTCTCGGAGCCGACACCGCGGTAGGGATCGCCTCCCCTTAATCTTTCCTGGAGGGAGAGAGGTTCAACCTGCTCGCCCAGAGGGGACCTTTGCGTGGCCTTGGGCCTAGTAAAGAGCAGCGCCCTGCGGGCGCCCGCGCGCCTGACGGCGCGCGCCCTCTCTCAAATCTCCCCCAGGGGGGGAGAGGGAAGACCGCCCCGCGCCGCCTGTTTCCCAACCATCGGCGGGAGTTGCGCAAAGGTCTCCAGAGGGGAGAGGCCGGAGGGTTGTGGCGTTAAAGAGACTCGCCTGGGGGCGGGCCGATGCCGCCGCCCAGGCGAGCCTGGTCTTTCTTCAGGAGCCGCGGTCGGGGAGACCGGGCCCCACTTCTTGGCTAGCCTCTAGTCGTCGAGCCAGACGATCTCCGCGCAGTGGGCGCAGTGGTGGTAGGCGCGTCCACCCACCGTCTGCTGGTAGCTGTTGCGAAGGATGCCGGCCTGGGAGTCGTAGCTGGCCTCGGTGGGGGCGGGCATCCACCTCATCTCGTTGAGGATTTCCTCGTAGTAGGCCGCGGCCAGTTCGAGCTCACGCTCCGGCGTGGGGCCGAGGAGCCACTCAGCGGCGATCTCGTCCATGACGGGGCTTTCGAAGCCGGCCGTATTCTCCTCGTCGAAGGAGCGGAGCTTCCTCGGAATGAGGGCGTTATGGACGGCCTCGTTGTTGGTGACGGCCACGAAGCTGGTGAAGTTCTGGATGTCATCGGCGTTGACGTAGCCGAACTTCTCGTAGTAGACGCCGATGTCGGTGGCTCTGAAGGTTTCCACGTCGATGTCGAGCGTTTGCGCGATCGACTGCGCCATCGCCTCGATGTAGTTGGCGTGGCTCGAAGAGTAGGCGAAGTAGTGGAGCTCGTGTTTCTCGCCTGGACTCCGTCCCGCCTCGGCCCAGAGTTGCTTGGCGACGTCGGCGTCGTAAATGAACGGATTCTCGTCATCGGGCCGGTTCAGCCCCATTTCCGCCAGCGACGGCGGCTGGTCCCAGACCAAGCTCCAAGTGAGGCTGATCGGCGTCATGATCGCCGCACCCTCGTAGATGTTGTCGATGAGGAACTCGTAGTCGATCGCCTTGGCCACGGCGAGCCGCGCCTTGCGGTCGGCGAACGGGGCGTCGGGAATGCGGTCGGTCGCCCGGTGCTTGAAGATCAGAATCCGCGAGGTATTCCTAGGTACGAAGTACTCGAGGATCTGGCAATCGGGGCACTGCCGCCCGAAGTTCAGCGCGGTGGACGGTCCGGAAATGCCGACGCCCGCCGTGCTATGGACCTGCCCGGTGATCAGCGCGGAGCGGGCCAGGTCCGTCCCCATGATGATGACCTTGTGGGCATCGACGTAGGGGAGGGGCGCGCCATCGGCGCCGATCTTGTAGTAGTTCGGGTTCGCCATGCCGGTCCATTCGATCTCGCCGTCGTATTCGACGAGCATGAATGGGCCCGATCCCACCATGCGATCGTTGTGGTGGCCGTCGAGCTCCCAGACGTCGCGCGGCATGACGCGCGGGTTGAACTGGGCGAAGGTGAAGTGGAAGTAGGGGTCGGCGCTGGCAAGGGTGAGCTTGACCGTCTTGTCGTCGACCGCTTCCATCCCGACGATTTCCCTGCTGTAGGCGAGGGCGTTCGGCGTGGGCTGCTTGTCGCCGTCGGGCTTGAGTAGGTTGCCCTGCCAGTAGTTGATGGCGTGGATGAGGTCGGTGGCCACCACGGACCGCCCGTAGAGACCGGAGAGCTCGGACGTGTACCCGCGCGACCCTTCAGGCATGTCGTGCCACGCTGCGCCCTCGTGGATCGTCACCGTCCACTCGGTGGCGTCGGCGTTGCTGCTCCACTCAGAGACGAGGTCACCGACAGGGACGCACGCGCCCGGATTGGCCACCTCAAGGAGCGGCGCGTACTGGCACGTGAACATCTTCTGGTAGCCCATGTTCGACGAGGTCGAAACCGTGTAGGAGCGGTTGATGATCTGGTCGGTGCCCCGGGATGCGCGGTTGAAGCCGTAAATGTGCGTTCCGCCACGCTTGGGGGCCTGCCGCCATCCCTCAAGGCCGGGGCCCTGGATGAAGCGGGCGCCAAGCAGCTCTTGGGTAACGCTGCCGAGGGCCGGCGGCGGCGTCGGCGTCGCCGTCTGCACGACAATCTCCGGCGCGGCCGTGGGCGCGGGCGCTGCCGTTTGCACGATGACCTGCGGCTCGGCCGTGGCCGCGGGCGCCGCCGTCTGCACGATAACCTGCGGCTCGGCCGTCTGCACGATAACCTGCGGCTCGGCCGTCTGCACGATGATCTGCGGCTCGGCCGTGGGCGCGGGCGCTGCCGTCTGCACGATGATCTGCGGCGTCGCCGTGGGCGCGGGAGCCTCCTCGCCGCCGCCACAGGCGGCGACCACCATGGCCAGCGCCATGACGGCGCTGAAGAGAATCAAAACTCGGCTTCCCAGACGTTTCATCCTTCACTACCTTCTCGCGGTCCTGTGCATACCTCTTAAACAAGGCAGGCCAAGCCGCGGGGGCTTTGAGCGCCGAATTGTAGGCGGTGAAGTCAAGGTTTGCAACCCTAAGGATTCAGGTGGCGGGATGACGGCGTTCGCCGCGACGAAATGCGGCGACGTTGGCAAACGGCCAGACTGAAAACGTCAGGATCCTGCTAAGCGTCCCCACCTGAGCCGGTGCGCCCGCGGCGTGCGCTTCTCTCAGATTTGTCCCAGAGGGAGAAGGCGGGCCGGTTTGACCCTACGGATTGGCGCTTCCTATACTGGCCGCCCGCCCGCGGGGACGCTATGGCCGGTGCACCGCTGCTGCATGGATTCCGCGTGCTCGATCTGACCGACGAGCGGGGGAGCGTCTGCGGGCGCATACTCGCCGACCTCGGGGCGGACGTGATCAAGATCGAGCCGCCGGGGGGCAGCCGCGAGCGCCGGGTGGGCCCCTTCTGGGACGACGACCCGCGCCCCGAGAAAAGCCTGTGGTTTCTCTCCTACAACGCCGGGAAACGCGGCGTGACACTCGACGTTGGGACCGAGGCGGGCCGCCGCATCCTGACGCGGCTGGCCGAGGACGCCGCCTTCCTGGTGGAGTCCGAGCCGGCGGGGACGTACGACGGGCTCGGTGTGGGGTATGAGGCGCTGCGCCGGGTGAACCCTGCGTTGGTCTATGCCGGGGTCACCGACTTCGGCGGCGAGGGCCCGTACAGCGGCTACCTGGGTTCCGACCTCATCACCCTCGCCATGGGCGGCCTGTTGTACACCCAGGGCGAGGCCGGCCGGCCGCCGGCCGGCTTCGCCCTCGGTCAGGGATACCTGCACGCCGGCGCCGAGGCCGCGGCGGGAATGCTGATCGCGCACTACCGGCGCGAGGTGACGGGAGAAGGTCGGCGCGTCGACGTCTCGGCGCAGGAGGCGGTCACCTGGGGGCTGATGAACGCGGCGCAGATCTGGGACTTGAACGGGCGCAACACGGTGCGAGGCGGCGCGGTGCGTCCCCGCACCGATGGCGTGATGTACCGCATGCACTGGCCGACGAAGGACGGCTACGTCACGTTCTTTCCCCGCGGCGACTGGGCGGGCCTCTCGGCGTGGATGCTCGACGAGGAGTTTTCCGACGACCCCGGCCTGCTCCGGGACTGGACGGGCGTGTCGACGCTAACGATGACGCAGGAGGAGCTCGACCATTACGAGGGACTGGCGCAAGCGTTCTTCTCCACGAAGACCGCGGCCGAGCTCTATGAGGGCGCGGTGAAGTGGCGTTTTAACCTTTATCCCGTGTTCACGACGAGGCATCTGCTCGACTACACGCAGCTTCGCGAACGGGATTATTGGGTGGACGTGGAGCACGACGAACGCGGCGGAACGCTGACCTACCCCGGCAGCTTCGCCCAGACGTCGAACGCGCCGCCGCAGGTGCGGGGACGGGCGCCGCTCATCGGCGAGCACAACGACGCGGTCTACCGGGGCGAGCTGGGACTGAGCCGGGCCGAGCTCGCTGTCCTGTACGCGGAGGGGGCGATCTGATGGGCCTGCCCTTCGAGGGGGTGAAGGTTGCCGACTTCTCGTGGGTCGGCGTCGGCCCGATCACGATGCGCTATCTGTCCGACTACGGGGCCACGGTGGTGCGGATCGAGAGCGAGCAGCGCCCCGACTTCCTGCGGCTCGGCGCGCCCTTCCGCGACGAAGAGTCGGGGATCAACCGCAGCGGCTTCTTCGCCAACTACAACGGCGGCAAGCTGGGCGCGAGCCTCGATCTGAAGCACCCCAAGGCGCTTGAGGTCGCCAAGCGCTTCATCGCCTGGGCCGACGTCGTGGCGGAGAGCTTCACCGCGGGGACCATCGAGCGCCTCGGACTCGGCTACGAGACGGCCCGCGAGGTGAATCCGGGGGTGATCTACTTCAGCTCGACGAACCAGGGCCAGACCGGACCGTACCGGATGCAGCCGGGGTTCGGCACGCAACTTGTCTCCCTGGCCGGCTTCTCGGAGATCGTCGGCTGGCCCGACGGCGAGCCCTGCGGCACCTACGGGGCCTACACCGACTTCATCAGCCCCCGGTACGGGGCCGCGATCGTGGCCGCGGCGCTCGACCGGCGGCGCAAGACGGGTGAGGGTATGCGTATCGACCTGTCGCAGCTCGAGGCGGCGCTGCAGTTCCTCGCCCCGCTCTTGCTTGACTACACCGCCAACGGCCGCGTCGCGGGCCGCATCGGCAACCGCTCGCCCCACGCCGCGCCGCACAACGCCTACCGCTGCGCCGGCGACGACCGCTGGTGCGTGATCACCGTCTTCAACGGCGACCAGTGGCGGGCCCTGCGGCGCGCCATGGGCGACCCCGCGTGGGCGGCCTCGCCCGACTTCGCCACCGTTCTCGGGCGCAAGCGCCACGAGGACCGCCTCGACGCCCTCATCGGCGAGTGGACTCGCAACTTCGACGCCCAGGAACTGATGCACAAGCTCCAGGCCGCGGGCGTCCCCGCCGGCGTGGTCCAGACGTGCGAGGAGCTCTTCTCCGACGCGCAGTTAACGCACCGGGGGCACTTCGCCTTCCACGAGCACCCCGAAATAGGCCGTCACGCCTACGACAACTTCGCGCCGCGCCTTTCCGATACGCCGGGGGGCGTCGCGGGTCCCGGACCTTGCTTGGGTCAGCATAATGAGGCGGTCTACCGCGACCTTCTCGGCTACACCGACGAAGAGATCGCGGAACTCGCGGCGGACGGCGTCTTTGAATAGCGCGTAGGAGGCAGGCTTGGCCGGCGCTCTCGACGGACTGACCGTCATCGACCTGGCGCGGTTCGCGCCGGGGTTCTACGTGTCCCAGTACTTCGGCGACATGGGCGCCGACGTCATCAAGATCGACGAGCCCCCGCCCAAGGGACGCCGCGGCGGCTTCAAGGACCGCCCGCTGGAGTACAAGGACGTGAAGGACGTCCGCGGGGCGGCGCTCAACACGCTGGAGCGCAACAAGCGCCGCATCACGCTCAACCTCAAGGACGATGCGGCCCGCGGCGTCTTCTACAAGCTCGTCGAGCGCGCCGACGTGGTGCTGGAGGGGAACCGGCCCGGCGTCGCCAAGCGCCTCGGCGTGGACTATGAGGCCTGCCGCCGGCTCAACGACCGCATCGTCTACTGTTCGCTCACCGGTTACGGGCAGGACGGCCCCTATGGGCAGCGGGCCGGCCACGACATCAACTACATCGCGACCGGCGGCGCGCTCGGCATCACCGGAACGGCGAGCGGGACGCCCGCCATCCCCGGCAACCTGATTGCCGACTACGCCGGCGGCTCGCAGTTCGCGATCATCGGCGTGCTCACGGCGCTCATCGCCCGCGCCACGACGGGCAAGGGGCAGTTCGTCGACATCGCCATGACCGACGGTGTCTTTTCGCTCCTCACCCAGTTCGTGCAGCAGTACCTCAACGACGGCGTGATACCGCAGCCGGCGCGGACGCGGCTTACCGGGGCGGAGCCGCACTACTCGGTCTACGAGGCCAAGGACGGGCGATGGATCGGGATTGGGGCCAACGAGCCGTGGTTCTATGCCAACGTCTGCCGGCTGATCGGGCGGGAGGACCTCGCCGACAGCCAGCACGACCTCGACCGGAAGGAAGAGATACGGCAGGCGTTCGCGGAGGCGTTCAAGAGGAAGACGGCGCAGGAGTGGCACGACCTGCTCGCCGACGAGGATACCTGCGTGTCCAAGGTGCTCGACTTCGAGGAGGTCCTGCGCGACCCGCAGCTCGCCCACCGCGGCATGGTGCTCGACCTCGACCACCCCGAAGCGGGCAAGGTCAAGCAGGTGGGCTTCCCCGTCAAGCTGTCCGAGACGCCGGGCGAGGTCCGGCGTTTCGCCGGCCTGAAGGGCGCCGACACCGACGCCATCCTCGCCGAGCTCGGCTACTCGGCCGAGGAGACGGCCAACCTCCGCGAGGCGGGGTCGGTGCTGTGATGAGCGCCGAGCCCTAGAGGCGCTGCGCGATGACGCGCTCGTAGTCGGGGAAGTAGCGACCGATGACGGGCAGGTCGAAGCGGCGGAGGATCGACTCCTTTGGCTCGTGTTCGAGCAGGAAGGCGAAGGAAGCCTCGATCAGCGCCTCGGGGGTTGCCTTGCCCCCGGCGAGCCGTTCGTAGTCGCCGCGGCTGAGGGTGACCTCGTGGCGGGTGGTCGACCCGCCGCCGGTGACGACGACCTCGGCACTCCAGCCGCCGTCGGATTCGGTCAGGCTGACGCCCACGTCGTCCATGCGTATCCCCTAGCGGAGCATGCCCAGTTCTCTGGGCAGGCCCTTCATCTTGCCGGACGACATCCGCTTCATCATCTTGCGCACCTGCTGGAACTGGCTGAGCAGGCGGTTGACGTCGGACGGGGTCGTGCCGCTGCCGTTGGCGATCCGCTTGCGGCGGCTGCCGCCGATGATCTCGGGCTTGGCGCGCTCCTTCGGCGTCATCGACTGGATCATGGCCTCGACGCGGACGAGGCCGGCGTCGTCCATCGCGCCCTTGGGGAGCTTCGCGCCGAGCATCTTGCCGCCGGGGACCATCTCCAGGATCTGGCCTATCGAGCCGAGCTTCTTCATCTGCTGGAGCTGGTCGAGGAAGTCTTCGAGGTCGAAGTCGGCGCGGCGGACCTTCTGCTCGAAGGCCTTGGCCTTCTCCACGTCGACCGTCTCCTGGGCCTTCTCGATGAGCGTAGCCATGTCGCCCATGCCGAGAATACGGGAGGCGAGCCGGTCGGGGTGGTAGGGCTCGAATGCGTCGGTCTTTTCGCCGGTGGCGATGAACTTGATCGGCAGGCCGGTGACGGAGTTGATGGAGAGCGCCGCCCCGCCCCGGGCGTCGCCGTCGAGCTTGGTGAGCACGAGGCCGGTGAGCGCGAGGCGTTCGTGGAAGCCTTGCGCGACGTTCACCGCCTCCTGGCCCGTCATGGCGTCGACGACGAGCAGCAGCTCCGACGGTTTGAGCTTGCGCTTGATCTCGGCGAGCTCGTCCATCATCTCTTCGTCGATCTGGAGCCGGCCGGCGGTGTCGAGGATCACCCAGTTGGCGCCGACCTCGCGGGCCCGCTTCAGCGAGCGCTCGCAGACCGCGACCGCGTCCGCCGAGGCGCCCTCGTCGTAGACCGGCACGTCGGTCTGCTTGCCGAGGGCGACGAGCTGTTCGACGGCGGCGGGGCGTTTTACGTCGGCGGCGACGAGCAGGGGGCGGTTGCCCTGCTTCCTAAGGAAAACGGCGAGCTTGGCGGCGGTGGTCGTCTTCCCTGCGCCCTGGAGCCCGGCCATCATGACGATCGTCGGCGGGGCGCTGGCGGCGGCGAGGTTCTTCTGCGCGCCGCCGAGGATGCCGGCAAGCTCCTCGCGGACGATGTCGACGACGGCCTGGGCCGGCGTCACGCCTTCCAGGGCGCCCGGTTCGATGGCCCGCGCCTTGACCTTGCCGACGAACTCGCGGACGACCTTGAAGTTGACGTCGGCTTCCAGGAGGGCCATGCGCACCTCGCGCAGCGCCTCGTCGATCTCTTTCTCGCCGATCCGCCCGCGCCGCCCCAGCTTGTCGAAGACGGCACCGAGCTTGTCTGAAAGCGCTTCGAACATGACGGCGCTCATTCTACCGCTCTCGGCGACCGAAGTGGCGCGCGGCCCGCGTGCTAGAATCGACCCTCCCCATGCCCACCCGCCCTCGCCCGTCATGATTCCGGTCAAGCTGCGCCTGCGGAACTTCATGTGCTACCGGGACGGCGTTCCCGAGCTGCATCTGGAAGGGCTGCACGTCGCCTGCCTGTGCGGGCCGAACGGGGCGGGGAAGTCGGCACTGCTCGATTCAATGACGTGGGCGCTCTGGGGCAAGGCCCGCGCCAAGTCGGACGACGACCTCATCACCATCGGCCGCGACGAGATGGAGGTCGAGTTCGACTTCCTGTCCCAGGGCGCGGCGTACCGGGTCGTCCGCAAGCGGTCGCGGGGGGCGGGGCGCCGACCGGGCAAGACGCTGCTCGAGTTCCAGGTCCTGTCGGGCAGCGAGTCCGCGCCGATCACGCAAGGGACACTGCGCGAGACACAGCAGCGCATCGTCGAGACGCTGCGCATGGACTACGACACCTTCATCAATAGCGCCTTCCTGGTGCAGGGGCGCGCCGACGAGTTCACGCTGAAGACGGCGGACAAGCGCAAAGAGGTGCTCGCGGAGATCCTCGACCTCGGCTACTACGACACGATCGCCGACCGCGCCCGCGAGGAGGCCCGCCGAAAGCAAGGCGAAACAGATGCCCTCCGCACGACGATCGGTGAGTACGAGGTTGAGCTTGCGACACGGGGCGAGCGCGAGGAACGCGCCGCCGCTGCGAAAGAGGCCCTGACCGAGACCGAGAAGGAGCGCGGCGCGGCCCAGGCGGCGCTGGACGGGCTCAAGAAGCAGGTCGTCGTCCTTGAGACGAAAGAGCGAGAACTCGGGCAACTGAAGGAACGCGCCGCGGGCCTGCAGGGAGAGCTGGCCGATCTGGAGACGGCGGTCACGGCGGCGAAGGCGGAACGGGCCGGGTACGAGGCGCGGATCGAGGAACGGGACGCCATCGAGGCGGGCTTCAAGCGGTTCGAGTCGGCGGCGCGAGAGAAGGACCGGCTCGAAGAGCTGGAGCGCCGGTCGCTGCAACTTGCGACGGAGAAAGCGAAGCTCGAAGGGGCCATAGCGCAGGCGCGCTCCAAAGCCGAGGCTGACCTAGGGCGGGAGCGCGATGCCTTCGCCGAAGTGGAAAGGCGGGCGGGCGGACTCGCCGAGTCGCGTGACGCCGTGTCACAGGCGGAGGGACGGCTCGCCGTCCTCGCACCGCTGCGGCAACAGCGCGACGAGCTTCGCGGTCGCGTGGAGGAGTCGGCGCGGATGGCGGGCGAGCTCGACGCCCAGAACACGCAGCTTCGCGCCGAGATGGACGAGATCAAGCAGAAGATGGAGCAACTGCGCGCAGGCAGCGGGGTCTGCCCGCTCTGCGAGACGCCGCTGAGCGAGGACCGGTGCGAGGGCGTCCTTGCGGAATATGAGTCGAGGGGCAAGGCGAAGGGCGATGCACATCGCGAGAACCAAGCCCAACGCAAGGCGCTCGAGGAGGCGGAGAAGGCACAGCGGGCCGAGGCCGACGGCATCGACGCCCGGCTGCGCTCCGAGGAGCCCGCCCTGCAGACCGAGATCGGCAGCCTCAAACGTGCGTTGGCCGACGCGGAGGAGGCGGTCCGAGCGCTGCCCGAGCGCCGCGGGCAAATGGAGGCGGCGGCGAAACGTCTCGAGGGCGCGGCGTCCGAGGAGCGGGAGCGGCTCGAACAGGTCGCGGCGCAGATCGCCGAGTTGGACTTCGACCCGGCGGCGCTGGAGGCGGCGCGGGCGGACTTCCAATCGGCGCAGCCCTTCGAAGGGAAGCTCCGGGAGCTGCGCGAAGCCGAGCGCCTGCTGCCCGGCGTCGTCGAACGGCTGGGGCGGGCGGAGACGTCGCTGCAGGGCCGCGCCGCCGAGATCGAGGCGCTGCGCAAGGAGCAAGAGGCGCTTACTCCTGAGGTCGCCGCGCTGCCGGAAGCGCGGTCACGCGCGACGGAGGCGGAGGCGGCCGCGGCGGGGATCGATGCCCGCCGGGGGAGGCTGGAGCAGGAGGTGGGCGCGGCCGAGGCCGACCTTGCCCGCCTGGACGCTGTCGCCGAGCAGCGCGCAGAGCGCGGGAAGGCCCTGGCCGCGGCGTCGGACGAGCAGAGTGTCTTCGACGAGTTGGCGGCGGCATTCGGACGTCGAGGCGTGCAGGCGCTCATCATCGAAACGGCGATCCCGGAAATCGAGGAGGAGGCGAACCGGCTGCTCGGCCGCATGACCGACAACCGGATGCACCTCACGCTGGAGACGCAGAGCGACTACCGCAGCCGCGAGGGCGCGCGGGAGACGCTCGACATCCGCATCGCCGACGAGCTCGGCGTTCGCGGCTATGAGTTGTTCAGCGGCGGCGAGGCCTTCCGTATCAACCTGGCGCTGCGGATCGCGCTTTCCCGCGTCCTGGCCCGGAGGGCCGGCGCGCCGCTGCCCACGCTCTTCATCGACGAGGGTTTCGGCACGCAGGACCCCGGGGGCCGCGACCGCATCGTCGATGCCCTCAACGCCATCCGCGACGACTTCGAGCGCATCATCGTCATCACCCACATCGAGGATCTGAAAGAACAGTTCCCGGCTCGGATTCAGGTGGAGAAGGGCCCGGAGGGGGCGACGTTTTCGCTCGCCTGACCGGAGCGGGGTAGTATCGGGCGCAATGGAAGCCTCCTCGAGCCCACCCCTCGATCATGCGCGGCTCCAAGCCGGCGCGCGCGACCTTGGCGTCGAGCTTTCCGATGAGATGCTTGCCGACTTCGACCGCTACGCCGCGCTGTTGCGCTCGTGGAACACACGCATGAACCTGGTCTCCAAGGCCAGCCTCGCCAAGATCGAGAGCCGCCACATCCTCGACTCGCTGACCGCGGCGCTGGCGTTGGGCGGAGCGCCTTCAGGCGGAGTCATCGACGTGGGGTCGGGCGCGGGCTTCCCCGGCCTCCCCCTGAAGATCGTCCATCCCGGAATCGAGCTCACGCTCGTCGAGGCGACGCAGAAGAAGGCCCACTTCTTGGAAGCGGCGGTGGAGGCGCTCGGCCTCGCCGAGGCTAGTGTCGTCGCCGAGCGGGCGGAGCGGCTGGGGCAGGACCCGGCGTACAGGGAGGGGTTCGACGTCGTGCTCGCCAGGGCGCTGGCGCCGCTCCCCGTCCTTGCCGAGCTGACGCTGCCGCTCTGCCGCCGGGGCGGCGTGGTCGTCGCCTACAAGAGCCCCGGCGTCGAGTCCGAGGTCGCGGAGGGGCGGCGGGCAATCAAGCTGCTAGGCGGCGCGCTGCCGCAGATCGTCGAGGTGTCGGCCAACGTCACGGGCGACCCCCGGGTGCTGGTGACGATCGAGAAGCGCGGGCCGACCCCGCGAAAGTACCCGCGCCGTCCGGGCCTGCCGGCCAAACAGCCGCTCTAGCGGGGCGGCGACCTCTGCACACCCCCGCCCACGAGATCAAGCATGGACGGGGCTGTCCCCTTTGCCGGCAGGCGGCGTCGGGGTCCGGCCTCCCGCCCCTTGGGCGGGATGAGAGGGCGGGTCCTGTTCGAGTTGTCCGCGTTCGAGTGCCCGCCCTCAGTCCCTCCCAGAGGGAGGGAGGCTTAAGAGGGCCCCTCGTTCACCAACGTTCACCAAACGTTCACCACCCCACCCCTGTCCCACACTCACCAACGTTCACCAACCGGCCCTCGCTCAGTCTCTCCCAAGGGGAGAGAGGCCTAATGTGAGGTCTTGCTAGAGGGTGACCTCTTTTAGGTCGGGGGCGACGGTGAGGGTTGGCTCGGTGAGGGCTTGGATGTCGGCGGGGGTGTAGCCGGGGGCGACTTCCTGGAGCACGAGCCCGCCGAGGGTCACGGCGATGACGGCGATGTCGGTGACGATGAGGTCGACGCAGCGGAACCCAGTGATGGGGTAGCTGCACTCCCGCACGATCTTGGGGACGCCGTCACGGGCGTGGTCGGTGACGGCGATGATGCGCTTGGCGCCGGCGGCCAGGTCCATGGCGCCGCCCACGTTGCCGATCCCGCGCCCGGGCAGCATCCAGTTGGCGAGGTCGCCTTGCTCGGAAACCTGGAGCGCGCCGAGCACGGCGATGTCGATGCGCCCGCCGCGCATCATGGCGAACGCCTCGATCGAGCCGAAATAGCTCATCCCCGGCTGGCCGCTGACGAACTGGCCGCCGGCGTTGATGAGGTCGATGGAGCCGTCCTCGTCCTCGACGATGGGGCCGTAGCCTAGGACGCCGCTCTCGCTGTGCATGATGATGCTGCGGCCCTCTGGGACGAAGCCGGAGGCCAGGGTGGGGATGCCGATCCCTAGGTTCACGACGTCGCCGTCCTGAAACTCGCGGGCGACCCGCATCGCCATCACTTCCCGGTCGAGCGGCTGCTTCACGGCGGCGTCCTTCCTAGGCGTCGGCGCGCCGCGCGACGCGGTCGACGTAGACGCCCTGGGTGACGATGGCTTCGGGGTCGAGTGCGCCAAGCTCGACGATCTCGTCGACCTCGGCGATGGTGACGTCGGCGGCGGTGGCCATGGCGGGGTTGAAGCTGCGGGAAGTGCCGCGGTAGGTCAAGTTGCCCCACGGGTCCGCGCGAAAGGCGCGAATAAGGGCGAAATCGGCCCTCAATGCGTGTTCAAGTACGCACCTTCTCCCCCCAAACTCGCGCTCTTCTTTGCCCTCGGCGAGCAACGTGCCCGCTCCTGTTGGCGTGTAGAAGGCGGGGATACCGGCGCCCCCTGCCCGGATGCGCTCGACGAAGGTGCCTTGGGGCACGACCTCAAGCTCGACCTCGCCGGCGCGGACGCGCTGCTGAAAGGGCGTGTCGATGGATGCGGAGCGCGGCACGGGGAAGGTGGCGACGACCTTGGAGACCTGGCCGTTCTCGAAGAGAACGCTCATGTTGAGTGCCTCTTCGCCCGCCTTCGCGCCGAAGCCGGGAAGCCCCGCGGTGTTGCTGATGATGGTGAGGTTGCGCGGGCCGAGGTCGCGGAGGGCGAGGATCAAATTGCTGGGCATGCCGCCCGGGCCGCCGAAGCCGCCGATCATGATCGTGGCCCCGTCCGAGACACCACTTACGGCTTCAGTAGCCGACGCGGCGAGCTTGTCCGAACGCACAGGTTCCGCCTCCCCGGTCGAGCGAGTCGCGGCCTATGGTAACGCACCCGCCGGACGCATCGGAATCTGGGCCGCCGCGTGCTACACTGCGATACGGCTAGTCTCCCTCGCCCGCGCCCGGACTGCCGCCCGCGTCCAAGGCGGGCGCGGAGCAGTCGACGGGGGTGTCCGGTGAGCGACAGAAAGCGCGGCGATGTGGCCGCCGCGGAGGCGCGCTGGAAGGAGCGCACCCGGGACGCCCCGGAGCGGGACGACCTCTTCACCACGATCTCCGGCGTTCCCGTCGAACGAGTCTACACGCCGACAGCAATCGAAGACTCTGACTATCTGCGGGACGCCGGCCTGCCCGGCGAGTACCCGTTCACGCGGGGGCTTCATCCCACCGGCTACCGCGGCCGGCTGTGGACGATGCGGATGTTCGCCGGCTTTGGCGCCGCCGAGGAGACGAACGAGCGCCTGAAGTACCTGCTCGACGAGGGGCAGACGGGGCTCTCCATCGCCTTCGACATGCCCACGCTGATGGGCTACGACACCGACCATCCGCTCTCGCTCGGCGAGTTCGGGCGGTGCGGCGTCGGTGTCTCCTCGCTGGCCGACATGGAGATCGTGCTCGATAGGATCCCGCTGGGGGACGTCAGCACCTCGATGACGATCAACGGCCCCGCGGCGGTGCTGTGGGCCATGTACCTGGCGGTGGCGGAGAAGCAGGGCGTGCCGTTCTCGGACCTGCGAGGAACGCTCCAGAACGACATCCTGAAGGAGTTCACCGCGCAGAACGAGTTCATCTTCCCCCCGGGTCAGTCGATGCGGCTGGTGGTGGACACGGTCGAATACGCCGCGCGGGAGTGCCCGCAGTGGAACCCGGTGAGTATCAGCGGCTACCACATCCGCGAGGCCGGGTCGACGGCGGCGCAGGAGCTCGCCTTCACGCTCGCGGATGGCTTCGCCTACGTCGAGGCCTGCATCGAGCGCGGCCTGGCGGTAGACGACTTCGCGCCGCGCCTGAGCTTCTTCTTCAACGTTCACAACGACTTCTTCGAGGAGGTCGCCAAGTTCCGGGCGGCGCGGCGCATCTGGGCCAAGGAGATGCGTCACCGCTTCGGCGCCAAGGACGAGCGCTCGTGGTGGATGCGGACGCACGCCCAGACGGCGGGTGCGGCTCTGACGGTGCAGCAGCCGGAGAATAACGTCGTGCGGGTGGCGATCCAGGCGCTGGCCGCCGTGCTCGGCGGGACGCAATCGCTGCACACGAACTCGATGGACGAGGCCTACGCGCTGCCCTCGCAGGAGGCGGTGACGATCGCGCTGCGGACGCAGCAGGTGATCGCCCACGAGACCGGCGTGACCAACACCATCGACCCACTCGGCGGCAGCTACCACGTCGAGCAGCTCACCAACGAGCTCGAACGCCAGGCCTACGCCTACTTCAAGGAGATCGAGGCCTTGGGCGGCGTCGTCCGCGCTATCGAGGAGGGCTTCTTCCACCGGGAGATCGCCGACGCGGCCTACCGCTACCAACGGGAGTGCGACCGCGATCAGCGGATCACGGTGGGGGTCAACCGGTACGTCGCGGGCGAGCCGGAGAAGATCCAGTTGTTGGAGATGGACCCCGCGGGCGAACGCCGGCAGCTTGAGCGCCTTGCCAGGGTGAAGGAGACCCGCGACGGGGCGGCGGTACATGCCGCATTGGCCCGGCTCCGCGAGGCCGCGGCGGGAGACGAGAACCTGATGCCGCCGATCATCGAGGCGGTGAAGACATACGCGACGTTGGGCGAGATCACGGACGTGCTCCGCGACGTCTGGGGCGAGTATCTGCCCTTCGGCGGGGAGCGCCGGAGCGAGAGCGGCAGAGCGGGCGCTGCCTACGCGTCGGTGTAGCGGAGCTACAGGAATCTAATGACGGCAGGAACAGAGATCGCGACCCTTCAGCCGGGCAGCAGTCTGAGCGAGGCGCTTGCGGCCGACCTCGACGGCGAGCCCGGGCTACAGGACGCCATCGGCGGCATCGCGGCGGCCTGCGTGGAGATCGCGTCCGACGTGGCGCGGGCCGCGCTCGACGGCGCGCTGGGAAAGACCGGCAAGGTCAACATCCAGGGTGAAGACGTCGAGAAGCTCGACGAGATCAGCATGCGCCGCTTCACCGAGCATCTGACCGCGAGCGGGACGGTGGCGGTGCTGGGCAGCGAGGAGCTGGACGAGCCGCAGGTGCTCGGCGACTCCGACGCGCACCGGTACATCGCGGTCTGCGACCCCATGGACGGCTCCTCGAACATCGACGTCGCGGTGAGCACGGGGTCCATCTTCGGCGTGTACCGGCGCGACGAGGGCGAGCCGGCCGCGGGCGCCTCGGTGCTGCGGCGAGGCAGGGAGCAGGCGGCGGCGGTGTACGTGGTCTACGGCCCGAGCGCGGTGCTGGTCGCGGCGATGCCGGGCACGGTGCGCGGTTACACGCTCGACCCTGCCGACCAGACCTTCCGTCTGACGCATCCCATGATCAGGATTCCGAGCGCCTGGCTGTACTACAGCGTCAACGAGGGCAACTTCAACCGGTGGGAGGAGCCGATGCAGGAGGCGGTGGCTGAGCTGCGCCGCACCCGCTCGTCGCGGTACGTGGGGTCGCTCGTGGCCGACTTCCACCGAAACCTGCTGAAGGGCGGTGTCTTCCTCTATCCAGGCGACGCGAAGAACCCGAAGGGCAAGCTGCGGCTGGTATACGAGGCGGCGCCGTTGGGGTACGTCGCGGAGCAAGCCGGAGGCAAGGCGAGCAACGGCACGGAGCGGATCCTCGACGTTCAGCCGGAGGCGGTCCACGAGCGCACGCCGCTCATCGTCGGGAACGCCGACGCGGTCGAGCGGATCGAAGAGATATTGCAAGCACCATGAGAGCACTGGACTACGGAGCGAGACCATGACGGTAGAGACGCGGGAGCAGACGCTGGAGGAGATTGCGCGGGCGCTGGTGGCGCCGGGGCGCGGCATCCTGGCCGCCGACGAGAGCACGGGCACCATCACACGGCGCCTCACCTCGATCGGGGTTGAGTCGACGGAGGACAACCGGCGGGCGTGGCGGCAACTGCTCTTTACCGCGGGAGGCGCCGGCGATTACATCAGCGGCGTCATTCTGTATGACGAGACGCTCCGGCAGAGCGCGGACGGCGGGCGGGCGTTCGTCGACGTGCTCAGGAGCCAGGACATCATTCCCGGCATCAAGGTCGACATGGGCGCGAAGCCGCTTGCCGGCGCCCCCGGCGAGCAGGTCACGGAGGGGCTCGACGGGCTCCGCGACCGCCTAAACGAGTACGCCGACCTCGGCGCGAAGTTCACCAAGTGGCGTGGCGTCATCGCCATCGGCGACCACATCCCGTCCGACTACTGCATCGGGGTCAACGCGCACGCCCTGGGGCGCTTTGCGGCGCTGTCGCAGGAGGCCGGCCTCGTCCCTATCGTCGAGCCCGAGGTGCTGATGGACGGCGACCACGATATCGAACTGTGCCGCTGGGCGACGGAACGCACGCTCCGCGCCGTTTTCGCGGAATTGGTGGCGCAGCGAGTATCGCTGGAGGGGATGCTGCTCAAGCCGAACATGGTGCTTTCGGGCAAGGACGCCGCTAACCGGGCAGGCCCCGCCGAGGTCGCGGCGGCGACGATCGGCACCTTCAAACGCACCGTGCCTGCCGCCGTTCCCGGGATCGTCTTCCTCTCCGGCGGCCAGTCGGACGCCGAGGCGACGGAGAACCTGAACGCTATGAACGCCGGCGAGCGCGATTTCCCGTGGGAGCTCAGCTTCTCCTACGGCCGCGGCCTCCAGGCCACGCCGCTGGCGACTTGGGGCGGCAGAGCGGAGAACGTCCCCGCGGCGCAGCAGTCCTTCCTCGAGCGCGCCCGCGAGACGAGCGCCGCCCGCGAAGGCAAGCTCTAGCGCGTTCCTGGGCAGCGCGCGGCGCGCTTCTTCAACCTGGTATAGCGCGCCGCTGGGCGGGGGCGACCCTTAGCTGATCTGGGCGAGGGCGGCTTCGATTTCCTCGCGGGCGGCGGGGTCGGACTCGGTGGGGAGGGCGGCGTGAAGGGCCGCCTCCGCTTCATTCCCGCCGATGCGTCCCAAGGCCCAGGCGGCATGGCCACGGACGAGGGCGCTGGGCCCGACGAGGGCACGCCGGAGGGCAGGGACGGCGCGTGCGTCGCCGACGTTCCCAAGTGCGACACAGGCGTTCCGCTGCATTCCTTCGTGTTTTGCGCGCATCAGCGGGGTGCCTCGGAAGCGGCGGGCGAACTCGTCCTCCGACAGCGCGAGCAGCTCGATGAGATCAGGATAGGCGCGGTCGACGTCGGAGGCGGCGAACTCCGGGTCGCCGGGCGTCTCCGCGTTGCGGTCGTTGACGGGGCAGACGTCCTGGCAGATGTCGCAGCCGAAGACCCAATCGCCGAAGTGGGGGCGCAACTCCCGCGGAATCGTGCCGCGGTTCTCGATGGTGTGGAAGGAGATGCAGCGGGTGTTGTCGACGACGTAGGGCGCGGGGATGGCGTCGGTGGGGCAGGCGGGGATGCATGCGATGCAGCTTCCGCAATTCTTCTTCAGGGGCTCGTCGGGTTCCAGGTCGAGATCGGTGAGGACCTCGGCGAGGAAGAGCCACGAGCCGGCTTCGCTGGTCAGGATGTTGGTGTTCTTGCCGAACCAGCCGATGCCGGCGCGGTGGGCGGCGGCGCGGTCGGGCATGGGGCCGTAGTCGACATAGAAGCGGGCCTCGCCGCCGCCGAGTGCTTGGAGCGACGCGACGAGCGTCTTGGCGCGGCGTTCCATCACGCGGTGGTAGTCGCGGCCCCAGGCGTACCGGGAGACGCGGCCGCGGAGCGCGCCGTCGGTAGGCGGCGCGGGGTCGGGGGTGCGGTAGGAGAGGCCCAACGCCAGGACGGAGCGCACGCCGGGGAGGAGTTTGTCGGGGTGGGAACCGCGCCGGACGCGCGCCTTGTGGAACCAGGAGAGGCCGTCCATCAGGCCGCTGCGGATGCGGTCGAGGGTGGCGCGCTCAGCGTCGGCGAAGTGGTCCGGGGCGGCGACGCCGACGAGATCGAAGCCCGCGTCGCGGGCGGCGCGCTTGACCTGGGAGGTCAGGGCGCGCCGGGCGTCAGCCGACGATGTCCTCGCCACCGTCGACCCCGATGGTGTTGCCGGTAATCCAAGCGGCGCGCGGGTCGGAGAGGAGGGCGATGGCGGCGGCCACGTCCTCGGGCGTGGTGAGGCGTCCGCTGGGATTGCGGCGCCGCGCGCCGTCGAGCAGCTCGTCGTTGCCGGGAATCTTGCGGAGGGCGGGCGTGTCGGTGACGCCGGCGCGAATCGCGTTCACGGTGATGCCCTTGGGAGCGAGCTCGCAGGCAAGCTGCCGGATGTGGGACTCGATGGCGGCCTTGGCGGCGGAGACGGGGCCGTAGCTGGGCCAGATGCGGGTGCCGCCGGCGCTGGTCATGGCGAAGACGCGGCCGCCTTCGCCGATGAGACCCCGCCGGACGAGGCCCTGGACCCAGTAGACGAGGCTGTTCGCCATCACGTCCATCGTCATGTCGATCTGCTTTTGTGTGACGTCGCCCCCCGGCTCGTCGGCGACGTAGGGGCGGAGGGTGCCGAAGGCCAGGGAGTGCAGGACGACGCGCACGGAGCCGCCGTCGAGGCGCTCCTGGATGTCGTCCAAGACCTGGTCACGCTTCCCGGCGTCGGCGGCGTTGACGTTGAAGAAGACGGCCTCGCGTCCCTCGCCACGAATCGAGGCCATGACCTCCTCGGCCATGGGCATGGTCGCGCCGCGGTCGAGGTGGACGCCGAAGATGTTGAAGCCGGACTTGGCGAGCTCTTTGGCGGTGGCGCCGCCGAAGCCGCTCGATGCTCCGAGAATCAACGCCCAATCGGTGGAAGCGGTCATGTCGACTCCTGACGCGCCGTGCCGCGTGACTGTGGGCCGGCGCGGGCCTCATTGTACCGAACGCGCGGGGGGCGGCGAGTCTTTAGGCGAGATAGAAGCGGCGGAGGAGGCCGAGGGCCCAGTCGACGACGAAGCGGAACTGGTTGAGGAGGTGGGCGAAGAACCAGGTGGTGAGGATGCCGATGAGCGCGCCGCTGACGACGTCGAGGGGGAAGTGCATCCCGGCGTAGACGCGGGCGAAGGCGAAGAGGAGGGCTCCGAAGCCGATGGCAAGTCCCCACCGCCGCCGCACGAGGAAGACGCCGGCGGCGAGGGCGAAGGCGAAGGCCGCGGCGTTGCTGGGGAAGGAGGGGTCGGTGGGACGGTAGAAGAGGACGTGGACGTCGTCGACGGTGAAGAAGGGCCGGGGACGGTCGATAGCGGAGTTGAAGATGGTGACGACGAGGTTGGAGAAGCCGACGCCCACCGAGGCGTAGAGGAAGGCCCACTGGCCCCGGTAGCGCTCGGCGGCGTCGCGTCCGTAGAACCACAGGACGAAGGCGGCGAGGGAAAGCACGACGGGCAGGAAGAAGTCGCTGACCAGCATCTCCATGACGTTGTCCAGCACCCTGGACCGCCCGGCCAGGCCGTTGATCGCCTCGAAGAAGGCGCGGTCGGCGTCAAGCATCGTGCTTGGTCTCCGGCCCGGACCTTCCGGCGAGGCGGGCCCTCAGCAGCGCGAGGAGCGTCCCGGAACGGAACGCCTCGATCGACGGGGGGACGCGGGAGGCAACGCGTCCGGCGCGCCGGACGACCGAGGCCAGGGCGTAGGTAGCGGCGACGGCGGCGGCAAGCCCGCCCCAGAACAAGCCGAACTGCTCGCTGCCCTCGACGCCGCCGATGTCGCCGGGGATGGACGGGTCGCCGGTGAGGGTGAACCAGACAAACGCGCCGCAGAGGATCGCCGCGCCGAGGATGCCCGCGGCACGCCGGTTCGCCAGCAGTTGCACCCCGTCGAGGCCGCTCAAGGCGGCGGCGACTTGGAGCAGGCCTATGGTCGCGAAGACGACCAGCAGGAAGTAGTCGAGCGCGAGGCTGAACACGGGGAGGGCCCGCCCCGGCCGGGCCGCCTAGGCGCTGACCGCCGCGGGGTAGACGGGGCGGCGCCACGCGTCGTAGCGCGGATTGCGCCCGCGGATGACGTCGAAGTAGAGCTCCTGCAGGGCGCTCGTCACCGGGCCGATCTCGCCGTCGCCCACGAGCCGGTGGTCGACCCGGTTGACCGGCGTCAGATGCGCCGCCGTGCCGGTGAGGAAGCACTCGTCGGCCTGGTAGAGCTCCGTCCGGTCCATAGCCCGCTCCGCGGTCTCGATGCCGAGCTCCTCGCGGGCAAGCTCGATGATGGTGTTGCGGGTGATGCCGAGGAGGATGTTGTCCTGAGGCGCGGGCGTGACGAGCTTGCCGCCGGAGACGATGAAGACGTTCTCACCGGAGCCCTCGGAGACGTGGCCGTCGGCGTTGAGCATGATGGCCTCGTCGAAACCGCTCTCGGTTGCCTCGGTCTTGGCGAGGACGCTGTTGACGTAGCCGCCGGTGATCTTGCCGCGGGCGGGGAGGCTCATGTCGTCGATGCGCCGCCAGGAGGAGGTCTGGCAGTGGATGCCCTTGCTGGGGTCGAGGTAGTTCCCCAACGGCATGACGAACATCATGAAGTCGTCTTCGAGCTCCTGCGCCTTCAGGTTCGCCACCACCTCGGCGCTCTTGTAAGCGACGGGGCGGATGTAGAGGTCGTCCTTGATGCCGCTCTTGCGGATCAACTCGTCCATGATGTCGCAGAGTTGCTCGGGAGAGAACCGGACGCTCATTCGCAGGATCTTGGCGCTGGCGATCAACCGCTGGAAGTGCTCGATGGGCCGGAAGACGTAGAGCTGCTGCTGCTCTTCGTTCCAGTTGCCGCGAATCCCCTCGAAGCAGGCCGTGCCGTAGTGAAAGGCGTGCGTGGTGATCGGCAGCTTGGCTTCGGCGATCGGGACGATTTCGTTCTTGAAAAAGGCGTACATGGGCGGCAGTCCGGTGGACAAGGCTAAAGGGGATTATACAACGCGGCGCGGCGGCCTATGCTAGACCCGCCATGAGCCGGCCCCGTTCATCCACCGATCCCCGACAGGGCGCCGTGATCGCGGGGGTGTACGAACGGTTGATGGCGGCGTACGGGCCGCAGGGATGGTGGCCCGCCGAATCGCCGTTTGAGATGATCGTGGGGGCGATCCTGGTGCAGGCGGTGGCGTGGCGAAACGTCGAGGGCACGATGGCGAAGCTCAGGGAGGCCGGCGCGCTCTCCCCCTCGGCGCTGCGGCGCATTCCGGAGGCGGAGCTGGCCGAGCTCTGCTACTCGTGCGGCTACCACAACGCCAAGGCACGGAAGCTGAAGGCCTTCGCGGAGCGACTCGGCGAGCACGACGACGACCTCGGGGCGTGGCTGGCGGGGCCGTTAAGGACGGTGCGCGGGGAGCTGCTCTCGATTTACGGGGTCGGACCGGAGACCGCGGACTCGATATTGCTCTACGCGGTAGGGCGGCCGGTGTTCGTCATCGATGCGATGACGCGTCGCATCGTCGACCGGCTCGGCATTGCTCCCGGAGAGCAGACCTACTCGGGCTACCAGCGATTGTTTGAGGAGAACCTACCGCCGGATGTGGCGGTGTTCAACGAATACCACGCCCTGCTCGTGGCGCTCGCCAAGCGCCACTGCGTGAAGCGGGAGCCCCGCTGCGGCGGCTGTCCGGCCGCTGAGCTGTGCGCCACGGGCCGAGCGCGCGCGGACGTATAATCGCTTCTGGGGAGACGATCCCCGGAGGCCGCCCGCTCCCATGCCCCGCTACGATCACGTCCTGCTCGATTTCGACCGCACGCTCAACGACTCGGACTACGTCTACGAGAAGAACCTCGACGGTTTCCTCGGCCTCACCGGGCGGGAGGTGCTGCAGCTCTGGGAGTCGGTGCACCGTATCGTGCTCGCCAAACACCCCAAGCGGCACGCCGACCTCGACCTGCACTACAAGATGATGGTCGAAGAGCTGAACCGCACCACCAAGGCCGACGTGACCGCCGAGTTGCGGCGGCGCATCCGGGCGGCGCAGGAGGAGTGCTGGTACGCAACCGCCCTGTTCGAGGAGACGTTCGGTTACCTGGACGCGATGGCGGGCGCGGGGTACACCCTGCACCTTGCGACGGGCGACTATGCCAAGACCAAAGTCGAGCACATTGAGAAGCGGGCGGGGCGGTCGTACTTCAGGGCGACGTTCGACGAAGAGACGCTCGGCGTGGGGAAGGGAAAGCGCGACTATTTCGACCGCGCGCTGGGGCGGCTGGGTGCGGAGGCGGGGCGCGTCGTCGTCGTGGGCGACAGCCTGACGAACGACATCCAGCCGGGACGCGACGCGGGGATGGACACGATCTGGATTCGCCGCAAGGGAGAGGCGAACAAGCGGGGGGTCGTACCGACGCGGACGTTCGCCACGCTGATGGCGTCGCTGGCGCACTTTGCCGCCGGCGGGTGACGGACAGGCCGACGCGTCGGCTATCGCGCTTCGGTATACTGAACCCGGAGGCTTGGGGGCAATGGATATCCAACCCATCTTCGGCGAAGCGGGACGGCTGCTCGCGGCCGGCGAGCCGTTCGTCCTGGCCACCGTGGTGAACACCAAGGGCTCGACCCCCCAGAAGCCGGGGGCCAAGCTGTTGGTGCGCGCCGATGGCACGATGTTCGGCACGCTGGGCGGGGGCTGCGTCGAGGCCGACGTGCTGACCGAGGCGCGCATTATCCTGGAGGAGCAGACCGACGACGGGCCGCAGCTGCGCCGGTTCGTCCTCAACGAGGACATCGCCGCCAGGGAGGGGCTCGTCTGCGGCGGCACGATGGAGATCCTGATCGACCCCCTGGCGGGCCACGGCGAGCTCGCGCCGCTGTTCGACGAGATTCTGGCGGCCTTCGAGGGCCGCGGCGACCGGGCGCTGGCGACGCTGGCGGAACCGGGAGCGTCGGGCGGCAGGCCCGAGGCCAAGCTGTTCATCCGGGACGACGGCGGCACGGTGGGCGGCCTGGGCGCCGCCGACCTCGACGAGGCTGCGGTCGACGCGGCGCTCGACCTCATGCCCAAGGGGCGCGAGGTCTGGCTCACCACCGAGTCCAAAGCCAAGATCTACGTTGAGACCTTTACCCGCCCCGCGACGATCGTCATCGTCGGCGGCGGGCACGTCGGCTACGCGGTCTACAAGTTGGCGACCTTCCTCGGCTACGCCACCATCATCGTCGACGACCGCGAGATGTTTGCTAATGCGGAACGATTCCCGGAAGCGGAGGAGATCGTGGTGGGGGACTTCGCCGAAGGCGTCGCCTCACTGGACCTGACGCCGAACTCCTACGTCCTCGTCGCGACGCGCGGCCACAAGTACGACGATGCGGCGCTGCTGGCGGCAGCTCGCTCGAAGGCGGGATACGTGGGCCTCCTGGGGAGCAAGCGCAAAGCGGCGATGATCTTCCGGCGGCTATTCGAGGAGGGCGTTGACGCGGAGCGCATCGGCGAGATCCGTGCTCCCGTGGGCCTCGACATCGGCGGGCGGAGCCCGGAGGAGATCGCCGTCAGCGTGATGGCGGAGGTCCTGGCGGTACGCCACGGGAAGAAGGGCGGCGTGCTGAAGGCCGACCGTCTCCTCCCCAAGGCGAAGCAGCTCGCAGGACGGGCGTGACCCCGCCGGCGTCCGGCGCGGCGTCCTGTGCCGGGGTGCTCCTCGCCGCCGGCGAGTCGAGCCGGATGGGCCGGCCCAAGCAGACCCTCGACTGGCTGGGCGAGCCGCTTGTCGTCTATCAGACACGGCAGCTTCTCGAAGCCGGGGTTGGGCAGGCCGTGGTCGTATTGGGGCACGAGGCTGCCACGGTGCGGCCACTCGTGGAGGGGGTCGAAGACCCCCGCCTCAGCATCGTGGTCAACCCGGACTATTTGGAGGGCAAGACGACGTCCATCAAGGCGGGGCTGCGGGCCGTGGGCTCCGGCGCGGCATCCATCATGCTGCTGGCTGCCGACCAACCCCGACCGGCCGAGCTGCTGCGCGGGCTCGCCGAGTCTCACGCCGAGCGGGGAGCGCTCATTTCAATACCGGAGCACGGGGGCAAGCATGGGCACCCGCCAATCTTCGACGCCTCGCTGCTGCCCGAGCTGCTCGACATCACCGAGGAGGGGAGCGGCGTCCGCGAGGTGATCCAGCGCCACAGCGGCGACATCCACGAGGTGGCGGTCGAGGACCCGCTCGTGCTGACCAACTTGAACACACGCGAGGACTACGAGCGCGCCCTCGCGCTGGCAACGTCGGGGGCGTAGGGGGCCGCTTCCGTTGACACGACCTACCGCAATGCTAGACTGAGAGTTCGAGCGCAGAGGGTTCGACCGGTGCCGCGTCCCTTTAGGTGGGGACTCCGGGGCGCGAGCCGGACCGTTTCCCGTACGAGAGCGTTCGGCTAGCGGCTTTCCACGGGAAGCTAGGAAGAGAGCACTATGACCACGGTCGAGAAGAAGGGCGCGGAGAAGGGCGTCATTCCCTATCTGCCCGAAGAGATCGACGCTTTCGAGCAGGAAGTCGGCAAGTTCCGCTCGGGGGAGAACCCCGAGGAAGAGTTCATGAAGTTCCGGCTGAGGCAGGGCGTCTACGGCCAGCGCCAGCCCGAGGCCCAGATGTTCCGGGTCAAGCTGCCCTTCGGCGGAGTGACCGCGGACCAGCTTGAAGTGCTGGGCGAGTTCACCGACGAGTTTGCGCCCCTGAAGAAGGGGCACATCACCACCCGAGAGAACATCCAGTTCCACCACATCCTGCTAGACCGGTCAGCGGACGGTCTGCGGCTGCTCGGGTCGGCGGGACTGACCACCCGTGAGGCCTGCGGCAACACGGTGCGGAACGTGGCGGGCTGCCCGCTGGCGGGCATCTGTGGCGGCGAGCCTTTCGACCCGACTCCCTATCTGACGGCCTACGCCCGCTACTTCGTGCGGCATCCGCTGACGCAAGCCTTCCCCCGCAAGCTCAAGACGGCCTTCTCCGGCTGCGATCACGACTGCGCCATGACCGCGATCCACGACCTCGGCTTCATCGCCCAGACCAAGGAGGTCAACGGCGAGACGGTGCGCGGCTTCAAGATCGTGGTGGGCGGCGGGACGTCGATCATGGCGCGGCTCGCGCCGACGCTCTATGAATTCGTATCCGTTGACGACTACCTGCGGGTGTCGGAGGCGGTGTTCCGGGTCTTCGACGCCGCCGACGAGCTGCGCAAGAACCGGATGAAGGCGCGGATCAAGTTCCTCGTGGACCGCATCGGCATCGACGAGTTCCGCAAGCTGGTGGAGGCGGAGCTGGCGAAGCCGTGGGCCGAAGAGAAGATTGACCCCGAGCCGTGGATGTTCGAGGACGACGAGGCCGCCGACGCACCGCCGCCTCCCACGGCGAGCCGATTCGCCAACGGGACAACGGCGTCGCCGGAGTTCACGGCGTGGGCGGCCACGAACGTGCGGCCGCAGCGCCAGGACGGCTACGTCGTCGTCGAGATCACCGTCCCCCAGGGCGACCTCGACGGCGATCAATTCCGCGGCATCGCGGCGATCAGCCGCGCCTACGCCGGCGGCCGTGTCCGGCTGACGCAGGAACAGAACCTCGTGCTGCGCTGGGTGAGGACGGAGCTCGTCCATGACGTCTACAACGACCTGAAGGCGCTGGACCTCGTCGAGGGCGGCGCGGACGAGATCACAGACGTGGTCACCTGCCCCGGCACCGATAGCTGCAAGCTGGGCATCACCTCGTCGATGGGCCTGGGGCGGGCGCTCCGTGAGAAGATCGCCGCCCTGGATACCTCCGACCCTCAGATCAAGAAGATGCACGTGAAGGCGAGCGGCTGCCCCAACGGCTGCGGGCAGCACCACATCGCGAGCATCGGTTTCCACGGGGCCGCTATCAAGGGGGCCAGCGGTCAGCAGGTGCCGGCCTACGAGGTCTTCGTCGGCGGCAACGCGACGGGGACGGAGGGGCCGATCCGCATCGGCCAGCGCGTCCGCGGCCGGGTGCCGGCGAAGCACGCCCCCGAGTTCATCGAGCGCGTGCTCGACTTCTACACCCAGGAGCGGGAGAGCGCCGACGAGCGCTTCCTCGACTTCGTGGACCGCGTCGGCCCCGACGCCTTTTCGCCGCTTCTCGCCGACCTGCAACAGGTCGGGCCGCTCGGCAAGGACACGATCCAGCTCTATATGGACTGGAGCAAGACGATCCCGTTCAAGGTCGAGCGCGGCGAAGGGGAGTGCGCCGTCTAACTGGGCCGCGGGCTAGTAGATGACCTGCCGCTCGATGAGGCGCTCGATCTCCTCGGGAGGCAGCGCGAGCTCGTCGCGGTAGAAGCGCTCGTTGTCGGCGCCGAGGGCGCGTCCTAGTCCACGTATGGCGCCCGGCGTCTCACTGAGTCTCCACGGAATGCCGTAGGTCACGTCGGCGGGGACGAGCTCGTCCACCTGCACGTCGATCGAGGTGCGGCGGGCGACGTCGTGGGGGTCGTGGTAGAGCTCGCTGACCTTGTATGCCGGCGCGGCGGCGATCCCGGCCCGCTGGAGCAGGTGCGTCGCCTCGATATTCGACCGCTCCCGCGTCCAAGCAGCGACCGCGTCGTCCAGGGCTGCGAGGTTGGCCTGGCGGGCGGCGAGCGTGGCGAAGCGGGGGTCGCTGGCGAGGCCGGGTTGGCCGATGGCCTCGCAGAAGGCGCGCCACTCCTCCTCGCCGTTGACCGCGATGGAGACCCAGGAGTCGTCGTCCTTGCTGGGGTAGATCTCGTGGGGGGCCATGTGAGGATGGCGGTTCCCCTTCGGCTTGGGGACCTCGCCGGTCATCTGGTACTCGATGATCGGTTCGCCGAGGAAGCCGGGCAGCAGCTCGCTGAACGGGAGGTCGATGAGTTGGCCCTTGCCGGTCCGGGAGCGGTGGAAGACGGCGGTCATGATCGCGTAGCCGAGCATGACGCCCATACCGGGGTCGGGGTCCCAGACATGGAGCATGGGGCGGCCCTCGTCCTCGGGGTAGCCGACGAGGGCGTCGCTGCCGACAGCGACATTCATGGAAGGGCCAAAGGCGAGGAGGTCGTCGTAGGGACCCCACTGGCCGGCCGCGGAGAAGGCGGCCATGATGAGGTCGGGCTTCTCCTTGCGCAGGCTCTCGTAGTCGACGCCGAGGGCGCGTTGCTTGTGCGGTGAGAGGTTGAGGACGAGCACGTCGCCCCAGTGGATCATGCGCTTGAGGAGGTCGACGCCTTCAGCGTGCAGCAGGTTTAGGGTGACGTAGTACTCGCGGCTCCGGTAGTACCAGTGCGACTCGAGGATCTGGCGCATGGGCGACTTGGGACGGCCGAAGTTGCGCTGCACGTCGGTGCCGCTGTTTGACTCGACCCGTGCCACCGTCGCGCCCATGTCGCCGAGGCAGGCGCTGACCTGAGGCCCCGCCCAGACCTGGGTGAAGTCGACGATTCGGATGCCTTCTAGCGGGAGGCTCATACCGCACCCGCGGCGCGCAGCTTTTCGAGATCGGACGGGGAGCGGCCAAGAAGGCCGCTGAAGACCTGCTCGTTGTGCTGCCCGAGCCGGGGCGCGGGGCCGGGCTCGACGCGCTCCGACGCCGTCAGCTTGAAGGGCGCGCCGGGGACGCGCATCGGAGGGCCGCCGTCGTTGGGGACCTTGGTCCAATAGTCGCGGACTTGCAACTGCTCCCATTCCAGCAGCTCGGCCACGGTGTGGGCGGGGTGCCACGGGATGCGGCTGTCGCGGAACATCTGCCACAGCTCGGCCTTGGTGTACTTGGCGAGCCAGGGCTTGATCTGGTCGTCGATCTCCTCGGGGTAATCCTTGCCTGCCTTGTCGCGGTCGGCGAATCGGGGCTCGCTCATCCACGCGGGATTTCCCATGAGGTCGCCGAACCGCGTCCACTGCTTTTCATGCGCCACGATCAGCCCGTAGTAGCCGTCCTTGCATGGGAGGAGGACGAAGGGGTAGATGGTGGGATTGCGGTTGCCGCCGCGGCGGGGGTAGAAGCCGGTATCGACGTAGTCGATGTAGTCCATCGGGTTGTTGAAGGTGTTGAGGCAGTCGGCGGTGGAGATGTCGACGTGCTGGCCCCGTCCGGTGCGCTCGCGGTTCATCACCGCGATCATCGTGGCCGAGGCGGCGTTCATGCCGCCCCAGTAGTCGGCGCGGTCATAGGGCATGGCCAGGGGCTGCCGTTTGGGGTCGCCGGTGCGGTAGGCGACGCCGCCCGCCGCCGAGGCGGTCAGCGCGTAGCCCTTGAAATCGCGGTAGGGGCCGAAGTGGCCGAAGGTGGTGATGGAGGTGTGGACCAGTGTCGGGTTCGCCGCGACCGTCCGTTCCGGGGCTAGGCCCCAAGCCTCGAGGTCGGTGGGCATGTAGTTGTCGATCAGGATGTCGGCGCGGCGGGCGAGGTCGAGCACGAGGTCCGCGCCGCCGGGGGCGGCGGGGTCGATGGTCACGCTCTGCTTGCCGGCGTTGAGGTAGAGGAAGAGGCCGCTGCGGTCGGGGTCTCCGTCGGCGCCCTTGGGATACGGTCCGTGGTGGCGCGCACGGTCGCCGGCGGGGGGCTCGATCTTGATGACTTCGGCGCCGTAGAGGGTGAGGAGCCGTCCCAGGTAGGGCGCGGAGATGTACTCGCCGAACTCGACGACGCGCAGCCCTTCCAGCGCGCGGGCCCCCTCGGCGGATTGCGCCCCCTCGGATGGCGCTCTATCGGTGCGCGCTTGGGTCATGGCGCCGCCTCCGCGGCGAGGGCCTGCGCTAGTCCCAGACCGAGACGTCGAGGCCACTGTCGGCGAAGGCCTGGCGGATCATGTCGCCATTCGCCAGGTCGGGGCCGCGGTTGTAGTCGTAGTGGCGGGTGCTCGCCACGCCGTCGACCCACGGGATGCCGTTGGGCGCGGGCATCTGGACGCCGCGCTTGTCGGGGTACGCCTTCTCCCACACCGCGACGTGGTCGGGATCGATGAAGAAGTTGATGCTGTCGCAGGTGACAATCCAGTCCTTCCGGAAGTTGTAGGGGCTGACGCCGATGTGGAGGACGGCCGTCTTCGGCTCGAAGTCCACCAGTTGGCGGTCCTTGGCGCTGAAGCTGATCGGCTCCCAACAGCAGGGACAGTGGGAGTCGACCGTCACGACCTTGCCCGGGAACATGGCGTTGATGGCGCAGGACTCGCCGCCGCAGCCCGCGTACCACTTCGACTCACCGTCGACGGTCACGCGGTGGCGGGTGGCGGCGTTGGAGAAGGGGGGCACCTTGACGATGTCCTCGCTGCCGGGCACGAACATGACCTGGACGGCGCGCTCGAGCTGCCAGAGCGCGTGCCACGTCTGGTTCTGGTCGAGACCGTTGTCGCGCATGATCTGGGGGAGGTTGGGGCTGCGCCCATGCTCGATGAAGAAGTCCTCCAGGTAGAGGCGGACCTTCTTCGCGTTTTCGGTCATTTCGAACCACTCGGCGGCGGTGTCGCGGTAGACGCCGTAGGGAGCGTAGATCGGATGCATCTCGTCCTCCTTTCGCCAGAGCGCGGCGTACGGGTCTAGGCGACCAGGGCGGCCTGGGGCACGGAGCGGCCGAAGGCGGGCATGACCTCGCGGGCGAAGCGCTTCAGCGACCGCATGATGTCGTCGTGCTGGAGCATGCCGGACTGGACGATGCAGAGCACCTGGTCGATCTGGTTCGCCTCGTACCGCTTGAGGACCTTGATGATGCTCTCCGCGCTCCCGACGCAGAGCCCCTGGCTGGTGCGGGCCTTGGCCATGAGGGCCTTCATCTGCTCGTGCGTGGCCTTGGGCCGCTTCTGATGGACCTTCATCCTCCCCGACGATTGGACGACCTCGTTGCCGTCGTCGTCGAAGGTACGGTGGTCGGCGCCCTTGTACTTGGTCTGCTGGGAGGGGTTGTAGTAGCGGGCGAAGACATCCTGGTACCAGATGACCGTCGGGCCGGCGGTCTCGTCGGCCTCGTCGTCCGACTCGCCGCAGTACATCATGCAGAAGGCCGCCGTCTTGTTGTTCACCACGCCGGTGACGGGGTTGGCGTTGACGACCTTCTCCTTGTAGCGCTGGATGCGCTCGCCGACGTAGTCGGGGGACTTGGCGGCGAAGGCGAGGACGCCGAGGCCGAGCTCGCCGGCGATTTCGTAGGTGTCGTCGGAGCCGCAGGCCATCCACATCGGCGGGCTCGGTTTCTGGATCGGCTTGGGAATGACGTTGCGGGGCGGGATGTTGACGAACTTGCCTTCGTAGGAGAAGGAGTCGGTCTGGAACATTTGGGGAATGATGGTGGCGTTCTCGATCACCTGGGCGCGACTAAGCTCAGGGGGCACCTCGAAGCCGCCGAGCTCCTGCCAGGACGAGCCGCGGCCCACGCCGAACTCGACGCGCCCGTTGCTCATGATGTCGAGGCCGGCGATGCGCTCCGCGACGCGGATGGGGTGGTTGAAGTTGTTAGGGAGGAGGACGACGCCGTGGCCGATGCGAATGCGCTCGGTGCGCATGGCGCAGGCGGTGAGCCA
Organism: Dehalococcoidia bacterium; assembly: GCA_965207995.1. Lineage (GTDB taxonomy): Bacteria > Chloroflexota > Dehalococcoidia > SHYB01 > SHYB01 > DAOUKH01. Next base: position 1,795,752 of record OZ242299.1, read on the forward strand.
GATCTCCGGCGCGGAGGAGCTGGAAAGCTCCTCGAGGAAGTGATGCTCCACGGCCCAGACGCCGTCAAACCCGAGCTGCTCGGCGAGGACGACCTGCTCCAGGCCCTCCCACCACTTGTTGTACTCGCTGCGGTCGTGCCACGGCTTGGGGTTCGCCAGCTCGTACAGCAATGAGAATTCCATCTTGACTCCTTACGGTTGGGTACGCGCGGCCATCAAAAGACGCTGCGCGGAGGCTTCAGGTTAGCACGCGGTCTTTGGTGCGCCAATCATGCAAATCCGGCCTATTCTCCGGGCCGCCTGCTATCGGCGAATCCCTCGGGCGGCTTTCCGGACCGCGCCAAGGTCGCGCCGCCGTCGGCGACGATGGTCTGGCCGGTGACGTACTGCGAGAGGTCGGAGGCCAGGAAGAGCACCACGGAGGCGATCTCGGAGGGATCGGCGGCGTGGGCGAGCGGAATCTGGGCCTCCATCTCGGCCGACATGCTCGCGGCGACGAGCGGCGTCTTCACCGAACCCGGAGCGACGGAGTTCACGCGGATGCCGTACCGTCCGTACTCCCAGGCTAGCGTGCGGGTGAGGTGGATGACCGCCGCCTTGCCCGCGCCGTAAATGGAGTGGTGGGCCGCCGCGTTCATGCCGCTCACCGAGGAGTAGTTGACGATGACGCCGCCGGCGCCCTGGTCGATCATGCGCTTGATCGCGGCCCGGCAGGGAATGAAAGCGGCCTTGAGGTTCAAGTCCATCACGTCGAAGTACGACTCGTCGGACCAGTCGGCGGCGGGGGCCCAGGGGTTGCGGGCCATGCCTCCGGCCACGTTGACCACGCCGTTGACGGGGCCGTAGGCCGCGGCTGCCTTGTCGAAGAGGGCGTCGACCAGATCGGGGTCGCGGGCGTCGACGCGCGCGGGCATGGCCGTCCCGCCGGCCTTCACCACGGCGTTGGCGACCATCGTGGCGCGGGACTCGTTGTAGTCGGCGACGACCGTTTTGGCGCCGGCCTCGGCGATGGCGTGGGAGGTAGCTTCGCCCATGCCTCTGCCGCCGCCGATGATGACGAAGACGCGGTCTTTCAGCGAGATTTGCTCCAGGTACATCGTGTCCTCCGCTTAGGGGCCGGGGCTCGGTCGAGCGCCGCGCCCAAGCGGGGATTGTAGGCGGCGTCCCGCTTCCGTGTCCACCTCATTTATGGGGGAAGCGTTGACAGACGAACGGAAGCGGGTGTACAATCACCGTTGCCCTACTATGCCCCTCGTGCGCCCTACGAGCAAGCCGCGTTCAGGGAATCTGCGCCGCCCGGTACCGCCTTCCGCTTACCTACTTGGCCTGATTGCGCCTTGTCGCGTGGGAGCCCTTCTAAGGAGCCTTGCCGCATGACGACCCTGGTCTCTTCGACCCGAGAAACCGACGCCAGTGGAAGGAAGTCCTACGCCCGTATACCAGAAGTCCTCGAAGTCCCCAACCTCATACAGATACAGAACAACTCCTTCAACTGGCTGTTGGAGGAGGGTATTAGAGAACTCCTCGACGAAATCACGCCCATCCAGGACTTCACCGGGGGGCGTTACGAGCTCCGGTTCGAGGACTACGAGTTCCGCGAGCCCAAGTACACCGAGGACGAGTGCCGCGAGCGCGACAAGACCTACGCCAAGCCGATCTACGCCAAGACCGTCCTCGAGAAGAAGCAGGGCGACGGTGCCGGCGAAGAGGTAGAGAGCTGGGTCTTCATGGGGGACCTCCCCATGATGACCGACGCCGGCACGTTCATCATCAACGGCGCCGAGCGCGTCGTGGTGAGCCAGTTGGTGCGCTCGCCGGGCGTCTATTTCAAGATCGACGAAGATCCGGGCAGTGGGCGGGCCCTCTGCTCGGCAAAGCTCATCCCCAACCGCGGGGCTTGGCTCGAGTTCGAGACCAGCGCGCGCGACGTCCTTTCGGTCAAGGTCGACCGGAAGCGCAAGATTCCCGTCACCACGCTGCTGCGCGCGCTCGGGTTGGGCGAAGACGAGCAGCTGCTCGACCTGTTCAAGGATGTCGACAAGAACGCCGACCATCCCTTCACTCAGACCACAATCGATAAAGAGCCGGCCGTCCGCAACGAAGAGGAGGCGCTCCTCGATTTCTACCGGAAGCTCCGCCCCGGCGAGCCGCCGAGCCTGGAGAACGCGCGGACGCTGCTGAACACCCTGTTCTTCAACTTTCGGCGCTACGACCTCGGCCGGGTGGGGCGCTACAAGGTCAACAACCGCCTCGGCCTCGGCGGCGCCTCACGCAACGGCAAGGCCAAGGGCGCAGACAGCGTCGACCCCTCGCAAGAAGAGCGGGTGCTCTCCGTCGAAGACTTGGTCGCCATCGTCAAGCGGATGATCATGATCAATAACGGCGAAGACCGAGACGACGACATCGACCACCTCGGCAACCGCCGTGTCCGCGCCGTCGGCGAGCTCACGCAGAACCAGCTCCGCATCGGGCTGCTCCGCATGGAACGGGTGGTCAAGGAGCGCATGACGCTGATCGACCCCGAACAGGCGACGCCGAGCGCCCTGATCAACATCCGGCCGATCGTGGCGGCGATCAAGGAGTTCTTCGGCGGATCGCAACTGTCGCAGTTCATGGACCAGACGAACCCGCTGGCCGAGCTCACGCACAAGCGCCGCCTTTCGGCGCTGGGCCCGGGCGGCCTCTCCCGCGAGCGGGCCGGTTTCGACGTCCGCGACGTGCACCACAGCCACTACGGGCGCATCTGCCCCATCGAGACGCCGGAAGGCCCCAACATCGGACTGCTCGGCTCTCTCGCCACCTATGCCCTGGTGAACAAGTACGGCTTCATCGAGACGCCGTACCGGCGGGTCTTGAAGGAAGCGCCCAACCGGCCGGCGGAGCTCGTGGGCCGGGCCGTCCGCGATGACGTGACCGACGCATCGGGCAAGGTGATCGTCGGCGCCGGCGAGGTGATTACCGAAGAGGCCGCGGCGGAGATCAAGAGGAAGCTGAAGGCCCGCAAGATCAAGGTGCGGCCCTACGCCTCGAAGGGCATCGAGTATCTCTCGGCCGACCACGAGGAGCAATACACCATCGCCCAGGCCAACGCGGTGCTGGACGACCGGATGCAGTTCGTCGAGGAGAAGACGGAGGTGCGGCAGGGCCGCGACTTCGCGCTCGAGAGCCCCGAGAACATCGATTTCATGGACGTCTCGCCGAAGCAGATCGTGAGCGTCTCTACCTCGCTGATCCCGTTCCTGGAGCACGACGACGCGAACCGGGCCCTGATGGGCGCGAACATGCAGCGTCAGGCGGTGCCACTGCTCAAGCCGCAGGCGCCACTGGTGGGCACCGGCATGGAGTGGCGGGTGGCCCGCGACAGCGGCCAGGTGACGCTTTCCAAGGCCGACGGTGTCGTCTCGGCGGTTGGCGCCGAGCGCGACGAGCAGGACCGGCTTCTCTACGTCGTGAAGGTCCGGGACAAGAAAGGCGTCGAGCATGCCCACCGGCTCCAGAAGTTCATTCGCTCGAATCAGGGGACGTGCATCAACCAGCGCCCGATCGTCCGCAAGGGCGACGTGGTGCAGGAGGGCGAGCCCCTCGCCGATAGCTCCTCGACCGACCACGGCGAATTGGCACTCGGGCAGAACATCCTCTGCGCGTTCATGAGCTGGGAAGGCTACAACTTCGAGGACGCCATCATTCTGAGCGAACGGCTGGTGAAGGACGACCGCTTCACCTCCGTCCATATCGAGAAGCATGAGGTCGAGGCCCGTGACACGAAGCTCGGGCCCGAAGAGATCACCCGCGACATCCCGAACGTCGGCGAGGAGAGCCTGCGCGATCTCGATGAGCGGGGCATCGTCCGCATCGGCGCGGAGGTGAACCCCGGCGACATCCTGGTGGGCAAGATCACGCCCAAGGGTGAGACCGAGCTGACGGCGGAGGAGAAACTCCTTCGCGCCATCTTCGGAGAGAAGGCGCGCGAGGTGAAAGACACGTCGCTGCGGGTGCCCCACGGCGAGCGCGGCAAGATCATCGACGTGCGCGTGTTCTCGCAGGAGAACCACGACGAGCTCTCGCCGGGAGTCAACCGTCTGGTGCGGGTCTGGATTGCCCAGACCCGGAAGATCGCGGAAGGCGACAAGATGGCGGGCCGCCACGGCAACAAGGGCGTCGTCGCCCGCATCATGCCCGAAGAGGACATGCCCTTCCTGCCCGACGGCACTCCGGTCGACGTGATTCTCAACCCCATCGGCGTGCCCTCCCGGATGAACTTGGGACAGGTGCTGGAGACGCACCTCGGCTTCGCCGCCCAAGCGCTGAACTTCACGGTCAGCACGCCCGTCTTCGACGGCGCGGAGGACGACGCGATTGAGGATAGCCTGGCCCGGACTTGGATCATGGCGCGCAGCGGTGCGCTGGAGAGTGCCAACGGCCGGGCCCCGGAACAGATCGCGGCGGAGTGGCTGAACGAGCGCGGCTACGACGGGGCCAAAGCGTTCAGCGAGGCGTACCCCGGCGAGGCCACCTTGGCCTGCCTGAAAATCTGGCTCGAAGACGAGGCCGAACGCTCCCACGACGGTCTGACCCCCGACGAAGTCTTCGAGCTCGTCCGCAGCGTCCACCGGGAGGAGCGGCTCGCGCCGCCCATCTTCGGCAAGACCGCGCTCTTCGATGGCCGCAACGGTGAGGCGTTCGACCAGCCCGTCACCGTTGGGTACATCTACATGATGAAGCTGATCCACCTGGTCGAGGACAAAATCCACGCCAGGTCTACCGGGCCATATTCGCTGATCACGCAGCAGCCGCTTGGCGGCAAGGCGCAGTTCGGCGGACAGCGGTTCGGCGAAATGGAGGTCTGGGCGCTCGAGGCTTATAGCGCCGCCTACAACCTCCAGGAGATGCTCACCGTCAAGTCCGACGACGTGGTCGGCAGGGTCAAGACCTACGAGGCCATCGTCAAGGGTGAGGACATCTGCCAGCCGGGCGTCCCCGAGTCGTTCCACGTACTCCTGAAGGAGTTGCAGAGCCTGGGCCTTTCCGTGGAGCTTCTCAACGAGGCGGCCGAGCAGCGCAACTCCGTCCTCGACGAGCTCACCGGCGACGGGTCGGAGCTCGACGCCGACTTGGGCGGTCTCGAGTTGGGCCCCGACCTCGCCATCCCCGCGGCGGCGCTTGCGGGCGCCGGCGATGACGGCGACTCCGACGACGAGCCCGCTCCCGTGAGCGGCGACATCGTCGAGGCCGCAGTCAAGGCGAGCCAGGAAGACGACGACGATGATGACGACGAGGATTCGGCCGACGAGGAAGACGAAGCCGATGACGAGGACGACGATGACGCGGCCGACAGCGAGGCCGACGACGAAGCCGACCAGGATGACGAGGAGCCGTCCGAGGACAAGGCCGACGGCGATGCCTCTGAAGAAGATTCGTAGCGGGAAAGGAGCAACCGGAGCATCGAACCGAAAGGGTGAGGGACCGAAGCTAGCAAAGAAGGGGACGTGATGCCCGAAGCGAATGACTTCAACGCAATCAGGATTTCACTGGCGTCGCCGGAGCAGATAAAGAACTGGTCGTACGGCGAGGTCACCAAGCCCGAAACGATAAACTACCGCACGCTGAAACCGGAAAAAGACGGCCTCTTTTGCGAGCGGATTTTCGGCCCAACCAAAGACTTCGAGTGCTACTGCGGCAAGTACAAGCGCGTCCGCTATAAGGGCATTGTGTGCGACCGGTGCGGCGTTGAGGTCGCGCGGTCGAAGGTGCGCCGGGAGCGCATGGCCCACATTCAGTTGGCCGCCCCCGTCGCCCATATCTGGTTTGCCAAGGGGACGCCCTCGCGCATCGGGCTCCTGCTCGACCTTTCGCCGAGGAACCTTGAGCGCGTCCTCTATTTCGCGCAGTACATCGTCACCTCCGTCGACGAAGAGCGCCGGCAGGAGATCGTCGAGGAGATTGAAGCCGACGTGGCCTCCCGCCGGCAGTCCCTGGTGGAAGCCATCGAGGCCTCCGTGGCGGAGATCGAACGCAACGCCGAGTCGGATCTGAAGGAGCTCGCCGAGCAGCGCGCCCGCATTGAGGGCGTGGTGGTCGAGGACCGCGAGGCCGCCGAGGTGGAGGCCCGGGAAGACCTCGAAAGGGTACGCGGTATCGTCGAGGAGCTTGCGGGCAAAAAGGCCGTTCGGAAGATCGAACTCTTCGGCGAGGCCATCGCCAAGAAGGGAACGCCGATCGACGACGAGTTCGTCGCCGGCCTCGACGGCAGGCTGGAGGCCCGCCTCGAACAGATCAAAGAGGAGGCCGCGGAGCGGCAACTCAACGAGACCGAGGCGATCGACAACCAGATCGAGGCCCGGAAGGAAGAGACCGACCGCCAGGTCAACGACGTACGTCGGCCTGGTGATGAGCACAACAAGAATCTCGACGAGGAACTGCAAGAGAAGCTCAGTGCCATCGAGAGCGTGAAGGAGCGCGAGCTCCTGACGGAGTCCCGCTTCCGCGAGATGCGGGACGAGTACGGCGAGTTCTTCACCGCCGGCATGGGCGCCGAGGCGATCCTGGATCTCATGCAGAAGCTCGACCTCGATGCCTTCCGCGACAAACTGCAGGGGGAGATTCGCTCCACCTCCGGCCAGCGCCGGAAGAAGGCGACGAAGACGATCCGCGTGGTCGAGGCGTTCCGCAAGAGCGGGAACAGCCCCGAGTGGATGATCTTGCGGGTGCTGCCCGTCTTGCCTCCCGACCTCCGACCTATGGTGCAGCTCGACGGCGGCCGCTTCGCGACCAGCGACCTCAACGACCTCTACCGCCGCACCATCAATCGCAACAACCGGCTGCGCCGGCTGCTGGAGCTCGGCGCGCCTGAGATCATCATTCGCAATGAGAAGCGCATGCTGCAGGAAGCGGTGGACGCGCTGATCGACAACGGGCGGCGGGGACGCGCCATAGAGGGCAGCCACAACCACCGCCTGAAGTCGCTGTCCGACATGCTCCGCGGCAAGCAGGGCCGGTTCCGTCAGAACCTGCTCGGCAAGCGCGTGGATTACAGCGGCCGCTCGGTGATCGTCGTAGGGCCGGAGCTCGCGCTGAACCAGTGCGGCCTTCCCAAGAAGATGGCCCTCGAGCTGTTCAAGCCGCTCGTCATGCACCGCCTGGTGGCCCTGGGCCTTGCCCACAACATCAAGAGCGCCAAGCGCATGGTCGAGCGCGTGCGTCCCGAGGTCTGGGACGTGCTGGAAGACGTCATCCGCAACCGGCCGGTCTTCCTCAACCGCGCCCCGACTCTGCACCGGCTCGGCATCCAGGCCTTCCAGCCGATCTTGATCGAAGGCAGCGCCATCCAGATTCACCCGCTCGTCTGCGCGGCGTTCAACGCCGACTTCGACGGCGACCAGATGGCCGTGCACGTCCCGCTTTCCCAGGCGGCTGTGCTCGAGGCCAAGCGCCTGATGCTGAGCACGCGGAACATGCTGTCCCCCAGCTCGGGCGAGCCGCTCGCCGCGCCGACCCTCGACATCGTCATGGGTTGCTACTACCTCACCCAGATACGCCCCGGCGCTCAGGGCGAGGGCCGCAAGATCAGCTCGCCGTGGGACGCGAAGCTTCTCCATGACCTCGGCGAGATCGACCTGCAGGCCGTGATCCAGGTGCGCGGTGTCCGCGGCAAGAGCGACTACACGGAGACGACCGTCGGGCGCATCATCATGAACGAGGTTGCCCCCGAGGACTCGGGCATCCGCTTCCGCAACGAGATCATGGATAAGCGGGAGCTGAAGGAGCTCGTCGCCGAGGCCTATCAGCGGCTCGGCAACGAGGGCACCGCCGCGGTGCTCGACAACATTAAGGCGCTCGGCTTCCGCTACGCCACCCAGTCCGGCGCCACCATCGCTATCAACGACATCCAGGTGCCCGGCGTGAAGTCGGAGATTCTCGAAGGCGCCGACAACGAGGTCCAGGACCTGGACAAGCAATACCAGCGTGGCCTGATCACGGACGACGAGCGCTACCGCCAGACGGTGGACACGTGGACGAAGGCTTCGGAGTCGATGGAGGAGGCGATTCAGGCCCACCTCCCCGACTACGGCTCGCTCGACCTCATGTCGAGCTCGGGCGCGAAGGGTAACATCGCGCAGATCAAGCAGATGGCGGGCATGCGGGGCCTAATGACCGACCCCCGCGGCCGGATCATCGAGCTGCCGATTCGTTCGAGCTTCCGCGAGGGCCTGACCGTCCTCGAGTACTTCATCTCGACGCACGGGGCGCGGAAGGGCCTCGCCGACACTGCCCTCAGGACCGCCGACTCCGGCTACCTGACGCGGCGGCTCATCGACGTGTCGCAGGACGTAATCATCAAAAGCGAGGACTGCGAGACGGATGAAGGCATCTGGATCATGGACCGCCCCGACAAGCCGCTCATGGGCAAATTCGAGGAGCGGATCGTCGGGCGCTATGCCGCGACTCCCGTCGCCGATCCCATCACCGGCGAGGTGTTGGTCGACCGCAACGAGGAGATCGACGAGGGTCTCGCCGAGCTCTTCACGAGCCAGCTTCAGGACTTCCGAGTCGAGGCCCTGAAGCAGCTCGGCGTTCCCGAGGATGACCTCAGCGCCGCCGACACCTGGATTGAGGCGGTGCGGTACCTCACCGAGCGCAAGGACATGACGACGGCTGAGGCTGAGGCCGCGATCGGCATCGAGCATCACCGCGTGCACGTGCGCTCGCCGCTGACCTGCGAGGAGCGCCGCGGGGTCTGCCAGCTCTGCTACGGTCGGAGCCTGGCGAAGGGCGAGGTGGCGCAGGAGGGCGAGGCGATGGGCATCATCGCCGCCCAGAGCATTGGCGAGCCCGGCACGCAGCTCACCATGCGGACGTTCCATACCGGCGGCATTGCCGGTATCGACATCACCAGCGGCCTGCCGCGCGTCGAGGAGCTCTTCGAGGCGCGCGCTCCGAAGGGCCAGGCCATCATCGCGGAGATCGACGGGCGACTCGAAGTCGTGCAGACCGACGAAGGACGCCGCATCACGGTGGTGCATACCGAGGTCTACAGCGACGACCATGAGGTTCCGAAGGGCTATGAGGTCCTCATCGACAACGATTCCATCGTCGAGGTCGGCTCCAAGTTAGCCCGGCCGAAGAAGGCCAAGTCGAAGAAGGGCGGGGATGACGAGGAGGACGAGGAGGGCCTAGTGACGGCCCGGATCGCCGGCCGCGCCGAGGTGGCCAAGGGCGTCATCACCATCTCTTACGAAGAGCGCGAGGAGCGCTCCTACGCCATACCAGCCGCGGCCCGCATCATCGTGCAGGACGGCGACGAGGTCCGGGCCGGCGACCCATTGACCTCCGGCCCGCTGAACCCGCAGGACATCCTGCGCGTCCTCGGGCGCGAAGAGGTCGAAAAGTACCTCGTCGAAGAGGTCCAGAAGGTGTACCGCGCGCAGGGCGTGACCATCAACGACAAGCACATCGAGATCGTGGTGCGGCAAATGCTGCGCAAGGTGCGGGTCGAGACGCCCGGCGACACAGAGCTGCTGCCTGAGCAGATTCTCGACCGGTTCGCCTATCAGGAAGTCAACGACAAGGTGATGGCCGAAGGCGGCGAGCCCGCCACCGCGGTAGCCGTGCTCCTGGGCGTCACCAAGGCGTCGCTGAATACGGAGAGCTTCCTGGCGGCGGCGTCGTTCCAAGAGACCACCCGGGTACTCACCGAGGCCGCGGTCAGCGGCACGGTGGACCGGCTGCAGGGGCCGAAGGAGAACGTCATTATCGGGCGTCTCATCCCCGCGCAGTCCAAGGAGGTCATGGCGGAGCTCGCGGCGCCGAAGGAGCCCCCGCTCACCCTGCTCGAACCGCTTGGCGACGGCGAGGGTTTCGAAATCGCGCTGGGCGACCGCTCCGAGGAAGAGTTGGCGGCGATGCTCGAAGCGGCTCCCGGCGAGGGTGTGCCCGAAGCGGCCCCCGCCGGCGGCGTTCCCGAAGAACAGCGCATCTTCGAGCCAGAGCCCGATCCGGTCCCGACCCGCATCTTCGAGCCGGAACCGGACCCCGAGCCACGCCACTACGAGCCCGACGACGACGAGCCGATACGGCCCGACTAGCCATGAGCGAACTCCGCGATCAGTTGGACGATTCGAGAGGGCGTATCGCCGATCTCGTGGTGCGTCTTTGACCTCGCCGGCAAAGAGCGTGAGCTAGCCGCACTGGAGCGCCGCTCCGCCGCGTCCGACTTCTGGAACAATCAGGAGGAGGCCCGCGACGGCATGCGCCGCATCGCCGAGTTGCGCGACACTGTCTCGGAGTGGCGCGGCCTCGAGCGCGACGCCGGCCAGCTAAACGAGCTGCTCGACCTCGCCGAGAGCGAGGACGACCGCGCCGTTCAGGACGAGGTCGCCCGCGACGCCGCCGCCCTCGCCGCTCGTCTCGACCGCCTCGAGTTCGACCTCGCCCTGAGCGGTCCCCACGACGCCCGCAACGCGCTGCTCTCGATCCACGCCGGCGCGGGGGGCACCGAGTCGCAGGACTGGGCGGAGATGCTCCTCCGCATGTACCTTCGCTGGGCGGAGCGCCGCGGCTTCGCGGCCGCCGTGCTCGACATCTCCCACGGGGAGGAGGCGGGCATCAAGAGCGCCCACATCGACTTGAAAGGCAAGTACGCCTACGGGTACGCCAAGTCGGAGAAGGGCTCCCATCGCCTCATCCGCCTCTCCCCCTTCGACGCCGACCACGCGCGGCATACCTCCTTCGCCTTGGTCGAGGTGATGCCCGAGGCCGACCCGGTCGAGGTGACCATCGACCCTGACGATCTCCGCCTGGACTACTTCCGCGCCAGCGGCAAGGGCGGCCAGAACGTGCAGAAGAACTCGACGGCGGTGCGCGTCGTCCATGGGCCGACGGGAATCACCGTCTCCGTCCAGAACGAGCGCTCCCAGCGCCAGAACCGCGAGGCCGCGATGACGATTCTTGCCTCCCGCCTCATGCGCCTCGAAATGGAGAAGCAGGCGAAGGAGAAGGCGCGGCTCAAGGGCGAGTACGTGCCGGCGGAGTGGGGGAACAAGATCCGCAGCTACGTCCTTCACCCCTACAAGATGGTGAAGGACCACCGGACCGAGTACGGCTCCACCGACCCCGACGCCGTCCTCGACGGCGACCTCGATCCGTTTCTCGGCGCCTACATCCGGCTCATGGCCGGCGAGAACGGCGGCTAGGAGCCCGGGAAACACCGCCCTTAGGCGAAGGCGGTGATCACCTCGTTGGAGAAGCGCTCGGCGATGCGGCGGTCCCAAGGGCGTGGGGTCATGATCACGATGTGGGTGACGCCGACCTCGGCGTAGCGCGCGACCTCCTCGCGCATCTCGGCGGGGCTTCCGATCAGGGCGCCGGCCCGCACCCGCGCCTCCAGCGACTCCCCCTCCACGCTGTTGCGCGCCTGAGCGGCCGCACCCCGCTCTTGCAGCCCGCGCCCTCGCTTCTCGATGACCTCCCGCGCACGGCCGGGGTCGTCGGTGAGCACCATGTCGCAGTAACGCATGTACTCGATCTCGTTGGGGTCGCGGCCCCGCTCGGCGCAGAGTTCCTCGATGCGCGCGATCTTCTCGGCCGCGTAGGCCGGCGTGCTCAGACTCGCCCAATACTGCGCGTGCCTCGCGGTGAGCGCGAGGCCGGTCTCGCCCACGGCGGCAATGAGCACCGGCGGACGCGGCTTCTGTACCGGCTTCGGCTCCATGGGTGCGTCCTCGATCCGGTAGTGCTTGCCCTCGTAGGAGAACGAGCGCTCCGTCCATAGGCCGTGGACCACGTCGAGGGCCTCGCCGAGCATCTCCTGGCGCACCTTCAGTCCTGGGAATGGGATGCCGTAGGCGTCGTGGTCTCCCTTTGACCACGCGGCGCCGATACCCAGGATGAGCCGGCCGTTGCTCATCACGTCGATCGTCGAGCAGATCTTCGCAAGCATGGCGGGGTGCCGGTAGGTGACCCCGGTGACCATGCAGCCGAGCTTCAGGGTCTTGGTGACCGGCGCGAGGCCCGCCATCACCGTCCAGGCCTCCAAGAGTTGCGTGTACTTGGCGCGCATGGGGCCGCCCCCGCCGACGCCGTACATGTGGTCCGAGCTGTAGAAGCCGTCGAAGCCGAGATCCTCCAAGGTCTGCGCGATCTCGACGACCTGCTCGAACGTGCCCAGGGACATCGTCCCTCCGACGCTGAAGCGGATGGGCTTGCGCGGCGGCATGGCGGCTCTTTCCTCCTGATGCGTAGGGCGGCGCGTCCGGTGCGGCCTAGAAGACGGCGATGGGGTTCACCGGCGACCCGGTGCCGCCGGTGATGCGGAGCGGACCCATGCTGAACAGGAACTCGTAACGCCCCAGCCGGTCGCAGGTCGCGGCCAGGGCTTCGAGGTCGCAGTTATCGATCAGCCAGAGGCCCATGGCCACGATGCCGATCTGGTGGACCGGCGCGCGCATGAGCGGGTAGCCGCTGGGGAAAAGGTCCTGGGCGCTGTCGGAGCCGACGGCGGCCACGCCGCGCTCGTGAAACCAGGGAGCGCAGACCGCGTGGAATCCCGGCCGCTGCTCGTAAACCTTCCGCGAGGGGCCCTCCTCGTTCCGGCGGCGCACCGCCCCGAAGCGCGCCAGCAGGACGTCGCCCTCTCCGACGGTGACGCCCAGCTCGCGCTCGGCCGCGTCGAGGTCCTCGCGGTAGACGCCGTCAGTCCGCTCCAGCCAGTCGATCCCGCGCAGCTTGGGGAAGTCGAGAAGCACGCCGCGGGTGACGACCCCGTCCTTGAGCGCCTCGATGGCCAGCGCCTGCGACGCTTGGGTCGTCGAGATGAGGTTGGCCGGGCGGCCGTTGTAGAGGACGCCGTCGCGGAGAACGTGCGACAGGCTGTCCACGTGGGTGACGGTGAAGCCGTGATAGGCGATCCCGAAGAAGTCGCCGGTCGATTGAAGCTCGTCGGGCTGCGTCTTCTTTCCCTCGAACCGCTCGCCGGCGCCGGTCATGAAGTGCAGCGGCGGCATGTCGAAGTCGGCCTCCGCCGTCCGGGGGATCAGGCGGGCGCAGGAGACGGTGATGCCTTCCTTGACCAGCCCCGCGGCGGCGAGGCGCGCCTCCGGGGTGATGAGGTTGACCGTGCCGAGCTCGTCGTCGTCGCCCCAGCGCCCCCAGTTGCTGCACGAGTCCATGTAGCCAAGGACTTCCTCTTCAGAAGGAACATAGGGCGCCATGCCGACCTCCCCGGCCGCCAGCCGTCGCGGCGGGCGCCAGCATAGCAGATCGGCAAGGGCGGAATGGCCGAGCTAACTGATTGGCTGACACATACGCAGAGAGGCCGCGCTGACCCAGGCGAAATCGTCGATCGGGATGTAGCACAGAACCTGAACGTCGTCTCTCGGGTTCCAGGAGTAGACAACATCCCGGTGCCGTTCGGCGAATTGCGCTACGATCCCCTCGAAGCAGTAGTCGGTTCGGCAAACGTCAAATGCCACCGTGGGTTCAAAGTTCTCGTCGTCGTATACGTCTTCCACAGTGCCCGACACCAAGACGCGTCTACCCTCATACTTCAGCTTCGCGGCTTCACTGTCTCGACTGTATTCCTTGAAGAGATCAAGCGCTGTTACTTCAATGGCTGGTTGGGTGAACTTGGACGCGATGCGCTCCATCTGGGTATCCGTTGCGCCGCAAGCGAGCAACCCCAAGGCGCCTAGCAAGACCGCGAAGAAGACGCCGATCCTCTTGGACATTCGAACACCGTAGCGCCTGGGCATGCTTGAATTCCTCCTTGATCGAGTTGCCCTACCAGCCCATCTGTGAATGCAGGCAGGCCATCACACCTTCGTTGGTCACGGTCTCTTCGAAGTCCCACCCATCCGCCAACAGGTCCTGACAGTCGGATGTCGGTGTCGCTGTCGGCTCCGGTGTAGATGTCGGTGTTGCTGTAGGTTCGGGCGTAGGTGATGGTGTTGCCGTAGGTTCGGGCGTAGGTGATGGGGTCGCCGTCGGCTCAGGTGTAGGTGACGGAGTCGCTGTCGGCTCAGGTGTAGGTGACGGGGTCACGGTCGGCTCCGGTGCAGGTGACGGGGTCGCCGTCGGCTCAGGTGTAGGAGTTGGCGCTGGAGGCGAGGTCGGCGTAGCCGTGGGTTCCAGCGTTGGGGTCGGCGGCGGAGCCGGTGATGGCGTCGACGTGGCTACTGGCGGCGGTTCTGGCGCGGCGGTGGGCCCAGGCGTTTCCGATGTGCAAGCCGCGACCATGAGCAGAATGAGTAGCCCCGCTGTTAGGAATGCAACGCGCAAGCTTCGTCCTTCAGATTGAGTACGCCCGCCCGTCGCCTACATCGAGGGGCTGAAGGGCCGTCGATTAATGAGCTTAAAGTGTCAATTTAAAACGAATGATAAGCGCATAATATCTTCTTGGCAACTAGCGCACGCGGTACAGTCGTAGAGCCCATAAGCGTACTTGCTTAATTTGGCGCGTCCGCGTGAGCACTTGGAGCGAACAGGCACTCGACAACCCCCCCGGACGCCTGCGGGAAGCTCGCAAGGCGAAAGGTTGGAGTCAGGAGGCGGCCTCGGAGCGGGCCGGCCTGCACCTGCAGTCCCTTTCGCGCTATGAGCGCGGCGAAATAGAGCCCGGCGTCAGTGCCGTCTTGCGTCTAGCCGAAGCCTACGGCAGGCCGATGGGATGGTTCTTCGGTGACGAGGGTCTAACCGCGGAGGAGTGGACGATTATCGAAGCCTACAGGCTGGCTCCTGAGTCATTGCGCCTCTATGCCTTAGAAGGCAGCCGACAGGCGCTCCAGGCGCTGCGAGGCTCCGCGCCCGCCCCGTAGTCGCTCGGGACGATGGCGGCGAGGCGGCTGCCGTGGGGCGGTTGCCCTTTGGGGGGGGGGGGGCAGTTTGACCGCAGTTGATGCACTTGAGAGGCAGTATGCTGGTGCATCATGAGGACGACGATCTCGCTAGACGACCGGCTTGCGAAACAGGTGCGCCGGGCAGCCGGCGAACAAGGAATCAGCGTGAGCGCCTATATCGCCCGCACCCTGGACGACGCGCTGAAGCGGCGAGACGCACCGGAGCCGCCGCCTTTTCGGTTAGTGACCGTGCGCGGTGTCCGTCCCCGCCCCGGGGTTGATCTGGACCGGCCGAGGGCGCTTGAGGCATAAGGCGACGCGGCCCTGTTCAACGGCGGTCGCCGACGCCCAGCATGCGGCGATCGCTATCGAGCATGGCTGCACCATGGTGTCCACGGACGCCGATTTCAGCCGATTCCCAGGACTTCGGTGGCGGCACCCACTCCGTCCTGAAGGGACATAGCCTGGCGGGAGGCCGCGACCCCGCGCAGTACCCAGAGTGGATGCCGGGCGTTCAACCTTGTCTCGGAGGCTTCGGAGGGCTACCGTGCGGGCATCCCAGCTCGCGCCCCAGCGGCGCTGGAACCCGCCATGGAATCCCTGGTAGATCTGTTCACGCCTGCCGAGATCGACCTGACGTGGTGGAAGGCCGCCGCGCTGGTGGCGGCCGGCGTGCTCGGCGGGTTCATGAACGTCGTCGCCGCCGGCGCGTCGTTGATCACGGTGCCCCTCCTGATACTGATGGGCATGCCCGCCGACGTTGCCAACGGCACCAACAGAGTGGGCATTCTGCAGCAGTCGCTGGTCGGCGTTAGGGGCTTCCACAGGTACGACAAGCTCGAGAAGAGCGCCATTCCCGCGATCCTCGCGCCGACAGTGGTGGGCGCCGTGATTGGCGCCCTCGCGGCGACCTGGGTGCCCCCGGGCGTCCTCAAGCCCACCCTGCTGGCGACGATCATCGCCGTCGCCTTGGCGATCGTGGTCTTTCCCGACGTCATGGCGCCGCCGACGGGAACGCCGCCGCGCAGGTTGACCGAGAGCCCCGCCGGGCTGCTGCTACTCTTCGCCGCGGGCCTCTACGGCGGGTTCGTCCAGGCTGGTGTCGGCTTCTTGCTGATCGCCGCCCTGGCGGTGGGGCTTCGCTACGACCTGGTGCGCACCAACGCGCTGAAGCTCGTGTGCACGGCGCTCTTCAGCGTCGCGTCCCTGGTGGTGTTCGCCGTCACCGGCCACGTGGAGTGGGCCCCCGGCCTCATCCTCGCCGCCGGCATGACAGTGGGAGCGCTGCTTTGTGTTAGGTTCGCCCTGAACGTGAGCCAGAAGGCCATCAAGTGGACGATCTTCGTCCTGGCCTGGGTCACCTGCGGCGCCACGCTGCTCTTCGCCTGATGCGCTCATGCCTTGACCGGCGGCGCGCGCTCTTCGACAATTCCGTCATGGCCGAAGTCCTACGTACCGGGGGCCTCGTCGAGCGCGCGTTGGCGCTGAGCTTCAACGACCTCGCGGCATTGCCGGGTCAGATTCCCGACGTCGGGTCGGAGATACCGGGGCGCGAGGGCGGCGGGGTGCGCCTCGACGCCGTGCTTGAGGCCTCCGGCGCGCGCGATGACGCCTGCTTCATCACCCTGGCCACCGACGACGGCACCTTCAGCGCCAGTATCCCGCTGGCCCCGATCCGCGCCCAGGGGATTCTCGTCTACCGGGACGACGACGGTCCGCTGCCCGAGGCGAAGGGCGGCCCGGTCCGGTTCTTCATTAAGGATATCGAGTCGTGCTCGCTTGGGGACAGTGAGGTTGACCGATGCGCCAACGTGAAGCACCTCGGCCGCATCGAGCTCAGTGCCGCGCTGGGCAAGGATACCCGGCCCACAACCCAGACCGAGCATGAGGCGCTCCACGAGCACGAGCCTGAACACTAGACTTGCCCCTCACCTCTGCCCGCCATGCCCTACGAGACCATTCACTACGAGAGACGGGACCACGTCGGCGTCGTGACGCTCGACCGTCCCGACGCGCTCAACGCATTCAACCGCCGCATGGAGGCGGAGCTCTCCGGACTCTGGACCGAGATGCGGGAGGACGACGACGTCTGGGTCGCCGTCCTGACCGCCGCGGGCGACCGGGCCTTCTGCGTCGGCGTCGATACCAAGGAGAGCACCGCCGAGGTGCAGGGCATGAGCCAGTTCGAGCGGTGGAAGAGGGTTCCCGGCTCGACGGTGACGGCGCGCCAGAACGGCTGCTTCAAACCAGTGATCACGGCGGTCAACGGCATGTGCGGCGGCGGCGGGCTCTACTTCGTCGCCGACAGCGACCTCGTCATCGCCGCCGAGAACGCGACCTTCTTCGATCCCCACGTCACCTACGGCCGGGTCGCCGCCGTCGAGCCTATCGCCCTCACCCGCCGGATGCCCTTCGGCGAGGTGATGCGCATGGCGCTCATGGGCAGCGCCTGGCGCATGACCGCGGAGCGCGCCTACCAGGTCGGCTTGGCGCAGGAGGTCGTGCCGCACGCCGACTTACTGGACACGGCTATGGAGATGGCCCGCACGCTTGCCGAGTTACCCCCGCTCGCCCTGGCGGGCACCGTCGAGGCGCTCTGGTCCGGGTTGGAGATGGACCGCAAGGCCGCCATGGACCACGGCCTACTCCTCGCACAGCGCAACACCTTCACCGAAGACCACATGGAGGGCCGCCGCGCCTTCCTTGAAAAGCGCAAGCCGAACTACAAGAACCGCTAGCCCGCGCCCCGCCGCCATTCTTCACATCCCCGCCCATTCCTGTTGCGCTCGCGAAAGCGCCTAGACTGGACTCCCATGCCCGACAAGCGCGTCATCCTCGGCGTCTTCGCCCACCCCGACGACGAGACCTCCGGCTGCGGCGGCACGTTCACGCGCTACGCCCGCGAGGGAGTCGAGGTCTTCAACGTCACCGCGACGCGGGGCGAGCTTGGCACGCTGGGGACGGGCGGACTCCGCATCGAGCGGGAGGAGCTTCCCCGTGTGCGTGAGCGGGAGCTGCGCGGCGCGCTGGAGCGCTACGGCGCCAACCCGCCGATCATCCTCGGCTACCGCGACCAAGAGGTGAAGGACGCCGATCCAGAGGAGTTGGCGGGGAAGGTCTACGCCGTCATGGCCGAGGTGGGGCCCGACGTGGTGATCACCTTCGGGCCGCTCGGCATCTCGCGGCACGACGACCACATCGCGCTGCACGGGGCCGCCGTTGCCGCCTTCGAGCGCTATTGCGAGGGGGCCGGGAAGGCCGCGCGTCTCTTCTACGTCGCCATCCCCGGCGAGTTCCTCGACGAAGGGGAGCTCGACCTCGACGGGCCGGAGGTCGACCCGACCCACTGCGTCGACATCTCGGAGACGAGGGAGGTCAAGCTCGCCGCACTGCGCGGCTACGCCTCCCAGGAAGACGCCCAGCAGCTCGCCGCCATGTTCGAAGAGCGCGGCATCGCCGCGGAATGGTTCCACCAGGCCATCCCGCCCCCGGACAGGAGCGGCGGGGTGGTGGAGGGGTTCTGGTAGCGTCGTCCGTCTTTTTGGGACGGAGGGCACAGGAGTCCCAGGGCGTAACCCCGAAGAAAAGGGTTGAGATGGGGAGCGTCCGCTACGCCGACGGTGCGGCGGGGCGGGCGCGGACCCGGCGGGGGTTACCGCGCCGGGCCGCTTCTCCAAATCACCCTCATAACTCCGTCATGGCCTTGGTGGCCCCTAGGAGGCCGGCCAGGGGGAGTTCTTCGAGGCGCCCGCTGATCTCCGCGTCGCCTCGTCACAGCGCTAGGTCAGCGCTTGGTGCGCCTCCACGCCGGAGCCCCCCGATGAGGCTTCGGCGCGCCCGTGGCCGTTTTGTTGAGGGACTTGCCGAGGGAAGTGTCGTCTGCGTTTTGGCCAAGGCGCCGAACGGGCTGGTTTCGCATGGGGACATGGTAGGGGACGAGAGCGGGCATGGGGAAGGGGCGGGTGTCACGGGGTATACCCGTGCATGTCGTGAACGTTCGTGGACGTTGGTGAGCGTTCGTGAGCGTTTTCGGCGTGAGCACTTCTGTTGTCCGCTCGTGGAAGTCGTGAATGTTTGGTGAACGTTCGTGAGCGCCGTGAGCGTTTTTGGGACCGGTGCGCCACCGGCTACTCTGTTGCGCGATGTTGGCCGGGCCGTCGTTGGCGGCGATTGGGTCACGATTTGTCAGCCGCTGCGTTACCGTCGACGGCGTTTCAGCCGCCGTTGCGCTACGTTTCGGCGACGATTTTTCGCGGTTCCGCGCGGTGAGCGTCCGTTGGGGGAGGGCGGAGAGGGACGGGCGATTCGCGAATTGCCCGTGCGGGGGAGGGGACAGGGCGGTTGTGCACTAAGGGTGCGCTTAGTCCGCTAGCGTGCCTATGACAACGAGAACTGCGATGATCGCGGCCAAGAATAGCCAGCAACCGCATCCATCCCCGCCCTCGCCAGGCTCGGGCTCAAGATCTCGGAAGGTCGGCGAATGCCCCCACCCTCTCCGGCGTTTCATTGTCCTGTGCGCCGGTCCCTTAGGGTTGGGTATTCGCTAGAGGTGCCAAACTTCCAGACGTCGTCGGGTTTGCCGTCCCCATCCACGTCAACGTTCCAGGATGTGTATATGCCGGTATAGCCAGTCGGTGCTTGCAACTCGGCTGTGGTCTTTCCTTCGACTCCGGGCACGTTTCCGGTTCCGACTCCGACCATCAAGCCGGAAGAGGTGGTATCCCAGTAGTTAGCGGTGATGCTGATGTTGCTGCTCGCGCCCACCAGACCGCCAACACTGTCTGCCCTCTCCGCTGACGACACTCTCCCAGTTGCATAGCACGCCGTGATGCTCCCGCCGGTGGCCTCCCCGACCAGGCCGCCCGCCTTGACAAAGTACGCCGATACATTGCCCCCGGCATAGGAGGCGCTGATGGAGCCATCGTTCTTTCCTACCAGACCACCGACGGCATGCCCGCCGGACACCTCGAGTCTGGCAAAGCTAGTTGCGATAGTGCCAGTGTTATGCCCCACCAATCCGCCAAACTTACCGTACCCGTACGGCCCGCTGTAGGCGTCAGCGGCGCCACCAGTGATCCCTGTAACTACGCCCGTGGCAAAGGTGTGGCTGATGGTGCCGTTGTTCTTTCCAACTAGGCCGCCGACTAGTGACGCTGCGTTCACATCGATGGAAACAAGCCCAACTCGACGAATGACGCTCGTGGGTGCTGTGTAACCGAACAACCCCATTCCATGGCCGCCCACGTTGATGTAGAGGTTGAAGATCGCGTGACCGTTGCCATCAAAGGTGGCTGCAAATCTGTCATCAGGACGCCAAGGGTTGAGCTCGTATGAGCCGGGGCCCATAGGAATCCAGCCTCCTCCGTTTCGCCAGTCCTGGTTGACCACGCCCGAGGCGTAACTGGCCACGCTAGCGAAGTCCAGGTCTCGGGTCAGCTCATAGCCGATGCATCGCGGGTCGCAGCCCATTTCGGGAGCCGGGTTGGGGAATGCGGCTTCATAGGCGTCTGAAGCCCAGATGTCTTTGCTACCATCCCCGTTCAGATCCCAGCGGATAGCGTCCAATTGTTCCAGATAGGAGACCTCGATTAGGCCGTCTCCATCGGCGTCGTAGTCGATAAGCGGTATGGCTACTGTGATTGTGAACCAAAGGAAACCGGCATCGAGGTCGGTGGTATTCGCGTCCCCGTCGGCGACCCGGTACGTCATGTTGTACGTGCCCGGCGACGCTGGCACTCCTGTGATCTGTCTGGTTGCTTGGTCGAAACTCAGACCGGGGACCACAGGGGTTAGATAGTAGGTAAGCGCGCCGTTGCCGCCCGTCGCGACAGGGAGTGCGGGGCTGGAGACTGTCGTCCCAACCGTGTACTCCAAGTCCGGCATGCCTTCCGAGAAGTATGGCGCGGTGTCCGGTACGACCGTCGGTGTCGGCGTGGGTGCTTGTGTCGGTGTGGCCGCAGGGGTGGCCGTCTGCACGATGGCCTCCGCCGTTGGCCTCGGCTGCGGGGTTGGCGTTGCCGGGGTTTCTTCCGTGACAAAGCTGACGGGCGCGCTGCAGTCCCTGCCGAAGAACCCCACGGCCCGGTAGATTCCACCGGTGTCCGCATCCGTGAAAGTCACGCTGAAACGCTGGATGGACGACTCGGTAGGGGCCAGCGCCCAGTCCAGATCCGTTGGGCGATATCCCCAAGGATCCATGATCTGCCCGACGACATCGGATATCAAGTGAATGTAGTTGCAGCTTGGAAAGGCCAGGGCATCGAAGGGGCGGGGGGCACCGGGAGTCGGCGCGCTTGCAGAAGTGGGTGTCGCAATAACCTCACCCATGCTAGGCCCCTCGTTCACCGCGGCCGATATGCGGTCGAGCGCGGCGACGGAGACGGCGAAGCCGATGTTGGTCACGGGTCTGCCGTCGGCGGTTTCCTCGATCCGCAAGGTGTTGACGCCGATCACGGCGCCGCTCCGGTTGACAAGCGGTCCGCCGCTGTTACCCGGGTTGATCGCCGCGTCCGTCTGCAACAGGTCGATGCCCTCGACCGTTCTGGTGGAGGAGATGATGCCTCGGGTTACGGTCAAATTGTCGCCAATCGCTTCCGAAACCGGGAAGCCGAGTGCCAGAACCTCGTCGCCGACGCGCACTCCGTCCGGGTCTCCGATTGCCAAGGCGGTTAAGGGCTCGGTGTCTTCAAGTTGGACAAGCGCAAGGTCGGCGGTCGTGTCACGCTGCAGCACGGTACCGCGGAGCAGGCGCCCGTCGGTCAGCCAGACCCGCACGCTGGCCGAGCTTCCTACCACGTGCGCGTTGGTGACTACGAAGCCGTCCGCATCGACGACGAATCCCGAGCCGCTGCCACTGCCCGCGGTGATTCGCACGACGCCTGCCTGAATCTCGGCAACCAAGTCCGCCAACGTTGACCTGCCTTCGCCGGACAGGTCGTCGGCGCCGATGAATTGAATGTTCAGCGCGGATGCCGACGGCGTGGGTTCGGGGGTCGGCGTGGCTAGCGTGCAGGCGGCGGCGAATGCCGCGAGGAGGACGAGCCCGAAGCCGGCCCAGAGAATTCTGATGGAAGTCACCTTCGAGAGCCCGTATAGCAGGAATCGAGACGCATAGGTGCCCCCTTGCAGCGGATGGGAGTGAATGCCTAGTTCACCGGTCCCAACGTGAGCCGCAAGAGGGCCGCGGGCAACATAACACACAGGTGCGTAACTGGAACATTACTTCCCTACGGATTATCGTAATATTTTGTTACTTTTGCAGAGGAGGAAAGGTTCATGGTGGATCCGCAGATGGGGAGAGGTTTGGGTGGGAGGGCGGAGGGTGACAGGCGATTCGCGAATCGCCCGCGGGAGGGGGCGGCTACGGCGTGGTTGGCGATGGTGGGGGGAACGGGCGCGTCGCGACGCGCCCCTACAGGGGAGGGGTGGTGGGTTTCGATGGCGGTGGGTGGTGATCAGGAGTGGGCGACCACAAGAGTCGCCCCTACGGGTGGGGGATCGGGGCGTGGGGCTCCGATGGCCTGTGGTGGTGATGAGGGGGCCCCTCATCTCAATCTTCTCCCGGGGGGAGAAGAGGGAAGACCGCCCCGCCCTGCCCGCCCTCAGTCCCTCCCAGAGGGAGGGAGGTTTAAGGTGCTCTCCCTCTGGGGGGGAGGTTTAAGGTGCGCTCTCTCTCAAATCTCCCCCAGAGGGGGAGGGCGGGGGGACGGGCGCGTCGCGAAGCGCCCCTACAGGGGAGCAGGGGGGACGGGCGCCCGCAAGAGGCGCGGCTAGGCGGGGTTGAGGGCGTCGGCGAGGATGGCGTCGTCGTCGTGGTGGTAGCGGGCGCGGTAGGCGGCTTCGGCGACGCGGGGAAGGACGGCGTCGATTTGGCGCTGGTCGAGGGCGGCGGCGATGTCGGCCGCGCCGGCGTGTTCGAGCATTTGGGGGAGGCGGGTGCGCAGGCGCTCGAGCGTCCACTGGAGCGGGTCGCCGTCGGCGATGGGGTCGAGGTGGAGCATGACGTTGGTGCGGTCGTTCCACGAGACGTAGTGGTAGTGGGGGTCCTCGTCGAAGCAGTCGAAGCGGAGGTGCTCCAGGGCCTCGCCGTCGCGGACGCCGTAGACGTGGAGGGAGACGCCGCGGTCGTCGAGGGGGCCGTCGCCTGCGTCGCCGCCTTTGGCCGTGGCGATGTTGCTGGCCGCGGTGATCGCCTCCGTCAGGAGCCGGTATTCGACGCCGAAGCGGAGGGGGCCGGCGTCGATGAACTCGGTCTGCGCTTCCAGGGGCGGGATGGGCATTTGGTCGTAGTAGGTGATGTGGGACGTCATGGCGGCTCCTCGTGCTCCGTGGCCGGCGGCCGGTGGTCTTCCGCTAGTATGCCACCGCCGCGCCCCATGCACGAGAACGTCGCGTGCCCGCCCTCAGTCCCTCCCAGAGGGAGGGAGGTTTGAGGTGGCTGCTCCCAGGGGGAGGCCATTGCGCAACCTTGGACGGATTGAAGAGTAACGCCCTGCGGGCGCTCGCGCGCCTGACGGCGCGCGCCCTCTCTCAAGTCTCCCCCAGAGGGGGAGAGGGAAGAACCGCCCCACTCCGCCCATTTCCCAACCATCGGCGGGAGTTGCGCAAAGGTTTCCAGGGGGAGGGAGGTTTTGAGGTTGTCTCTCCCAGGGAGGGAGGTTTGCGTAACTGACGCTGACGACTCTGTGGACGTTGACGCACCCCGCTCCACGCCCCGCCCTCACCCCAACCCTCTCCCAGCGGGAGAGCAACTGTGATTGCGCGTCAAGCGATTTGTGGATTCCAGACAGTTTCCTCCCGAAGGATGGCGTTGAGCATCGTCAGCATCTTGCGCATGCACGCGACGAGGGCGACCTTCTTCGGCTTGCCCCGGCCCACCAGCCTTAGATAGAGCGCGCGCAGCACGGCGTTGTGCTGGATCGCCGCGAGCATGGGCATGTAGAGCGCTGACCGCACCACGGCTCGCCCGCCCCAGCAGAAGCGCTTCCCCTCACGCTTCCCGCTGTCGCGGGCGAGCGGGGCCACACCGGCCAACATGGCGATCGCTTCCCGGTTGACCCGTCCGAGCTCTGGCAGCGTCGCTACCAACACACCAGCCAGGAGCGCACCGACTCCCGGCACGCTCAGCAGGCGCTCCCAGCGCACACGGAGGGCGGCGTCCCGCTCGATCACCTGCCGCAAGGCCTGCTCAATGGCGGCGATCTCCTGCTTGAGGAAGGCGAGCTGGCGCTGCGTGCTGGCCAGGCTTGGGCCGGTGGCGTGGCGGGCATGGTGCAGTTCGCGGGTCTGATTTGCGACGAGTTGGTTGCGGCGGGTGACCAGGTCGCGCGCCTCCCGTTCGGCGGCCGAGGGCGGCGCCTTTGGACTGAGCTGGTTGACGGAGGCGAACCGAGCGATCACGGTGGCGTCGATGCGGTCCGTCTTGGCCAGGACGCCGACGGAGCGTGCGTAGCTGCGGACGTTGCGAGGATTGAGGACCACGAAGGGGAGTTTCGCCTGAGCGAGTGAGTCGGCGAGGGGACGTTCGTAGCCGCCGGAGGCCTCGAATGCGATGATCCGTGGCTGTGCGTCGCGGCAGTACTTGGAGAGGGAGCGGAGGCCGGCGGGGGTCGTCCTGAAGCGCCGGACTTGTCCGGTGGGGTAAGCGCTCAGATCGAGCCATTCCTGAGAGACGTCGATGCCGATGCAGAGGGTCGATTCCATGCGGTATGCTCCTTCTGTCCTGCCGTGCCCTGCCTTGCAATGCGAGCTCGGCATTCGGCTCAGGCAACTGTTCGGGCTGCCGGCAGGACAGGTGAATGGGGGGCGGGGCGGTCAAGCTCTCCCACGGTCTCTGCGGACCCAGGGGGAGACGGCCTGCCCCGCCTTCTCATCACCATACAAGGGGGAAGACCGCCCCGAGCCACCCATTTCCCAACCATCGGCGAGAGTTGCGCAGAGGTCTCCGGGGGGAGAGAGGTTTGAGGCGTCTGCTCCCAGGGGGAGGCCTTTGCGCAACCTTGGGCGGAGTAAAGAGCAGCGCCCTGCGGGCGCTCGCGCGCCTGACGGCGCGCGCCCTCTCTCAAATCTCCCCCAGAGGGGGAGAGGGAAGAACCGCCCCGCTCCGCCCATTTCCCAACCATCGGCGGGAGTTGCGCAAAGGTCTCCAGGGGGAGGGAGGTTTTGAGGTGGCTCCTCCCAGAGGGAGGGAGGTTTAGGGAGCGCCGCGGGCCGGCGGGCTAGCGGGGCAGCCCGAGGCCGCGGGTGGCGATGATGTTGCGCTGGATCTCGGTGGTGCCGCCGGCGATGGTGTTGCTGACCGAGCGTAGGAGGCCCTTGCCGACGCGGCCCCGGATTGGGGCGCGGCGCTGGGGGACGTCGAAGAGGCCGTAGAGTCCGAGGATGGCGGCGCAGTGGCGGGAGATGCGCTGGCTGGCCTCGCAGCCGTACATCTTGGACATGGAGGCCTCGTAGTTGGGGACGAGGCCCTCGCTCTGCTGCCAGGCGACGCGGTAGGCGAGGAGGCGGCCCACGTTGTACTCGATGGCCATCTCGGCGAGCTTGTGCCGCGTGACCGCGTCCAGGCCGTTCCCTCCCGGCAGCCCCTGCTCGCGGACGAAGTCTTCGAGCTGGCGGTAGGTCTTGTAGTTGTTGGCGATCCGTTCGATGCCGGAGCGCTCGAAGTCGAGGTTCGCCGCCACGACGTACCAGCCCTGGTTCTCCTCGCCGACCATGCCGCTCTTGGGGACGCGGACGTTGTCGAAGAAGATCTGGTTGAAGCCGTGGTCGTTGTCCATGCTGATGAGGGGGTGAATCGAGACGCCCGGTGTGTTCAGGGGCAGGACGAAGACGCTGATGCCCTTGTGCTTGGGGACGTCGGGGTCGGTGCGGGTGGCCAGCCAGATGTAGTCGGCCATGTGCGCGCCGCTGGTCCAGATTTTGGAGCCGTTGATGACGTAGTCGTCGCCGTCGCGGACGGCGCGGGTCTGGAGGCCGGCGAGGTCGGAGCCGGCGCCGGGCTCGCTGTAGCCGATGCAGAAGGAGATGTCGGCGTTGACGATGCCGGGGACGTACTGGCGCTTTTGCTCCTCCGTGCCGTTGAGCATGAAGCTGGGCCCCATCTGGCGCTCGGCGATGAAGTGGTAGCCGACGGGGGCCTTCGAGGTGAGCATCTCCTCGTTGTAGATGAGGCGCATCATGTGGCTGATCGCTTGGCCGCCCCACTCCTTAGGCCAGCTGAGTCCAATCCAGCCCTTTGCGGCGAGCTTCTTGGAGAAGGCCTTGTTGTGGTAGGTGCCCTCGGCGCCGTCGTCGATGGCCTGCCACTCGTCCGGCGTCAGCGCCGTGGCGAGGAAGTCCCGCACTTCCTGGCGGAACTGGAGCTGTTCGGGTGTGAAGGCGAAGTCCATAGTGCCCTCTCTCAGTCTCTCCCAGAGGAGACCCTTGCATAACCTTGAGCCGAGCTCCGCGAGGCCGTTCGGGGGATAGGGACGGGCGATTCGTGAATCGCCCCTACAGGGAAGGGACCCCGCCCGCACCCCTGGGCAACCACGAGGGTTGCCCCTACAGGGATGATCCGCTGCCAGTGTAGCCGGTTACGCAAAGGTCTCCAGAGGGAGAGAGGTTTAAGGTGCCCCCCCAGAGGGGGAGAGGTTTGGCGGCTGCTTGACGAAGACGACGCCCTGTTCGATCAGGCGCTCGATCTCATCGGGGCCGTAGCCGAGGTGCTCCAGGGTCTCCTGGGTCGCGTTGCCGAGCACCGGGGGCGCGGACGGCGGCGTGACCTGCGACTCGGAGTAGTGGACGGGATGGCCCGGCATGCGGATCTCGCCGACCCGCTCGTGCTCCACGCTCCAGATTGCGCCGTTGTTGACGACCTGGGGGTCGTCGAAGACCTGCTCGGGCACGTTGAGCGGCCCGCAAGGCACGCCGGCCTCGTCGAGCAGGTCGAACCACTGCTGGGTCGTCTTGGAGCGGAAGATGGGCTCCACCTGGGCGACGAGCGCCGCGTTCTCCTCGCGGGTCGTGCCGCCGTAGCTCGTGCCGTCGATGGCGGGATCGTCGATGCCCAGCAGGTCGCGGAGGCTGCGGCGCATGACGTTGTTGAGGCAGGCGACGGCGAGGAAGCCGTCCTTCGTGGCGTAGGGACGCCAGTAGATGTTCCGGGTGTTGGCCCCGAGGTGGCTCTGCCGCAGCTCGAAGAGCTCCCGGATGTTGGAGCCCGCCCGTGCCGCCTCGGCGACCTTCTCGACGAACTCGCGGCGGGGGCCGGCGTCGAAGCGCTCGACGTTGTTCATGGGACGGTACTGGCAGGCGAGGATGGCGTTGAGGAGGTTGGTCTCGACCTTCTGGCCGCGGCCGGTGCGCTCGCGGGCCAGGAGGGCGCCGACGATACCGAGCGCAAGAAAGACGCCCGCCGAGTAGTCGCTGATCGAGGTGGTGGTCATGCCTAGGCCGTCGGGGGCGAAGGTGCCCTCGTGCGCGATGACGCCGCCGATGGCCTGCGCGACCATGTCGAAGGCGCCGCGGTGGGCGTAGGGCCCGGTGTGGCCGTAGGCGGTAATCTCGCCGTAGACCAGCCTCGGGTTGAGCGGCGCCAGCGTCTCGTAGTCGATGCCGAGGCGCTTGGCGGCCTGGGGACGAACGTTGACGACGACGGCGTCGACGCGCTCGACGATCCGCCGGACGATGCCGGCGGCTTCCTCTTTCTTCAGGTCGACGACGCAGCTGCGCTTGGTGCGGTTGACCTGAAGGAAGCCGCGCCCCTCGCCGTCGAGCGGCACGGAAAAGCGCATGCGGTCGCCGCCCGGCGGCTCGATCTTGAGCACGTCGGCGCCAAGGTCGGCGAGGACCATGGTGCAGT
Organism: Dehalococcoidia bacterium; assembly: GCA_965207995.1. Lineage (GTDB taxonomy): Bacteria > Chloroflexota > Dehalococcoidia > SHYB01 > SHYB01 > DAOUKH01. The sequence continues at coordinate 1,823,421 of OZ242299.1, forward strand.
AGGGCCCGGCGATGTACTCGGTGAAGTCGACGATGCGAACGCCGGACAGGATGCCGGACACTGCGCCCTCCCGCGGGCCGCAAGCACGGCCGCGCCGGGCGTAAGTGTACGCCACAGGGGAAGCGGGCGCGGATGGCGCCCGTGCCGGGCTATGGAGCTAGGAGGGGCCGGCGGCTTACCAGCGGCCGCCGCCACCGCCTCTGCGCCCGCCGCCGCCGCGGTCCTCGCGAGGACGGGCTTCGTTGACCGTCAGGGTGCGGCCCTGGAACTCGGTGCCGTTGAGCGCCTGGATGGCGGTCTCGGCCTCGTCGTCGTTCGGCATCTCGACGAAGCCGAAGCCCTTCGACCTGCCGGAGTACCGGTCGGTGATGAGCCGGACGTCGTCGATCTTGCCGTGGGGCGTGAAGAGAGACTCGAGATCGGGCTGGGTCGCGTCGAACGAGAGGTTGCCTACGTAGATATTCACGCAACGCTCCTTGGGAAAAATGGCGCCTGGATCAAGCTAGCGTCGCGCGCCCGAGTGGGGGACACAGGAAGGCATACGGGACATTCGCAATGTTCAAGACGTGAATAGCATACCACTTCGATGGAATCCCGCGCCCGTGGGCGGTGTCGCGGGCCAGACGGCAAGGGGGAGAAGAAGGTGGTCGGGGCGAGTGGATTTGAACCACCGACCCCCTGCACCCCATGCAGGTGCGCTACCGGGCTGCGCCACGCCCCGACGTCTCGGAAGTACGCCGCTCCCAGAAGTGGGAAGCGCCCCGACCATCGGACAGAATAGCACGCCCGCTTCGGCGGCGGCAACGAACGGGGTGGCCGCGCCGGGCCGGTTTACGTCCCGCGCGCATGGGCCTAGAATCGACGCCGACGGCCCAGCACACCACCACGGAGGACGCTATGGACCAGCGCATCGGCGTCGACGTCTACTTCGACTGCGTCTGACCCCACGTTTATCAAGCAGCAGTTTGGCTGCGAAAGGTCAAGGAGCGAAAGGGCGACGCGCTGCAGGTCAACTGGCGCTCCTTCCCGCTGGAACAGCAGAACAGCAAGGAGGGCCCGGAGTGGCGGCTGTGGGACCACGCCGACGATCACCCCAGCCGCAGCCTGCCCGCCTTCCGCGCGCTGGAGGCGGCCCGGCGGCAGGGCGACGACGCCTTCGCCGACCTCCTCTTCGGGCTCCTGGAGAAGCGCCACACGGCGCGCCTCAACTTCCGCGAGCCCGATGAAATCGAGGCGGTGGCGAAAGAGGCCGGACTCGACGTCGAACGGCTCCGGGCCGACGCCGCCGACCCGGCGCTCCTCGCGAACATCGCGACCGACTTCGAGTCGGCCGCGCCCAAGGGCGTCTTCGGCACGCCGACGTTCACGTTCGAGAACGGGCAGACGTTCTTCATGCGGATCAAGGCCCCCGAGGATCCCGCAGAGGCGGAGCGCATCTTCGACGCGCTGTACGAGGTGCACGTGAAGAGCGGGGCGGTGGACGAGGTCAAGCACCCCCACCCGCCGGAGGAGTAGGCGCTAGCGGGGTCGGGGAGGGAAGGGCGGCCCGCGGGCGCCCTCTCTCAGTCTCCCCCAGAGGGGGAGAGGGAAGACCTCTCGGCCCCACCCGTTTTCCAACCGGCGGCGGCAGTGTGCGAAGGTCTCCCCGGGGAGTAGCTCTTAGGGGGCTGTCCTACTCGATGAATCTCGATGACGTCGGCGGAGCCGAGCTGGTCGAGGGGGACGGGGAAGGTGTTGGCCGCGGGCCGGCTCAGCCAGAGGCCAGTCGGCGTGTCGATGTTGACCGGCGCGCCGCTGAGGTCCTCGTCGGCGAGGAAGCGGGCCAGCATCTCGCCGACGATGCGGCCGTTCTCTTCGGGCACCGGGCCGCGGGCGGCGTAGGCGCCTCGGACCACGTGATCGCGGTGCGTGCCCACCACGGGGAGGTCGACGCTCGCCGCGGCGGCAAGGATGTCTTCGAGGGCGTCGTCGAGCAGGGCCGACGGGGTGAGGGCGATGGCGGCGACGTCCGCCTCCGCCGCCCGGCGCACGGCGTCTTCGACGGAGGCGGCGTCGGTGACTTGTATCTCTACGACTTCAAGTCCGGAGCGAGAGATTCCCTCGGCGCCCAGACGCGCCGCGGCGACGGAGTCCAGCTCGTCGGGCACGACGAAGACCGCGAGCCGGGAGCTTGGGATGAGGTCGAGGCTTGAAAGGGCCGGGCTGACCATCTCGACGAGGCCCACCGCGGGCGCGAATGCGCCGCCGGTGACCGCGCCGTGCCGGAAGCCGCCGTCGCTCAGGCCGCCGACGGTGGAGTCGGTGGCCAGGGCGAAGAAGATGGCCTGCCCCCTGGCGCCCTCGACCGCCGCCCTCAGCGCGTCGGAGCCGATCGCGAGGAGGACGTCGACCTCCTCTTCCACGACCAGCTCTTCGACGATCTCGTCGAGGGGGAACTCGCTGCCCTCGGCGTTGAAGTGGAAGTAGCGGACCTGCTCAGTGGCCTTGTAGCCCGCCGCGTCCATGGTCTCGAGGAAGCCGTTGCGGGCTTCGTGGACGGCGGGGTCGTCGAAGCGCTCGACGATGCCGATCTCGACGATGTCGGCGTCGCCGCACGAGGCTAAAACAAGCACCGTCGCGAGCAGGGCGGCGAGCGCGGTCAGGGCGCGGGAAAACCGGGGTGTCGGGAGCGGCATGGCGGGGAGCCGGGAGGGCTCGGACGATGATAGCAGAGCGGCGGAGCAGCGTCGCCGCAAATCCGCCCGGCAGGCTAATGACTTTGGAGAGGGCGAGGCGTATAGTTCGCTTATAGATCGTCAGGCTGCAGCGCAGGAGGAAGCCATGGGTGTGATCATCCGTTGGTCCGCGCGGCGGGCCGAAACCAGCGGCGGGTCCGCTTCCGCCGAGCACGACTTGCAAGGAGTCGTGCGGTGTTCCGAAGACGACGTGGGCCGAATGGTCCGGGCGCTCAGCGCCGAAGTCGTCCTCCTACGAGACAAGGCCAACCAGCTCCGCGGCAAGGGCATGGTGGTCAACGCCCGGGTAGAGGAGGAGGGCGGCGAAGGGTCAGGTTCCCGGCGACCCTTCAAGATCGGCCTGCGTCTCGTGGACGAGACCGCGCCGGAGCGCCGGGCGGGCTAGGAGCGGCAGGCCTACCACCAGATCTTGCCCTCGGTACGGCGCAGGATCTCGTAGTAGTCCTTCGTCCAGAGCTCGGTGCTCAGGTACTTCCAGCCGCCGTCGGCGAGCAGGCAGACGATGTTGCCCTCGGTCATGCGCTCGGCGACCTTGAGGGCGCAGGCCACGACGGCGCCGCTGGAGACGCCGGCGAAGATGCCCTCGCGTTCGCAGAGCTCCCGCGTCGCCTCGAACGACTCGCGGCTGGTGATGATGCGCTGCCCGTCGAGGACGGACTGGTCGAGGATCGGCGGGATGAAGCCGTCCTCGAGGCTGCGGAGGCCCTGAATCAGCTCGTCGGGATGCGGGGCGACGGCGACCACCTTGGTGGCCGGGTTGTGCTCCTTGAGCCGCCGTCCGGCGCCGGTGAGCGTGCCGCCCGTGCCTAGCCCGGCGATGAAGACGTCGACGTCGGGGAGGTCGCGGAGGATCTCCACCGCCGTGCCCTCGTAGTGCGCCTTGGGGTTGGCGTCGTTGCCGTACTGGTAGGGCATGAAGTAGATATCGTCGTTGCGCGCCAACTCCTGGGCCACCTGGATGGAGCCGTTGCTGCCGCGCTTGCCGTCGGAGAGGATGATCTCGGCGCCGTAGGAGTCGAGCAGCTGGCGGCGCTCGATGCTGACGTTCTCCGGCATGACGACCTTGACGCGGTAGCCCTTCAGCCGCCCGATCATCGCGATGGAGATGCCGGTGTTGCCGCTGGTGGGCTCGAGGATGACGCGGTCGCGGGTGAGGGAGCCGTCGGCCTCGGCGGCCTCGATCATGTACTTGGCGATGCGGTCCTTCACCGAGCCCGTGGGGTTCTGTCCCTCCAGCTTGGCGAAGATGCGCACGCCGTCCTTGGGACTCGTCCGGCGTAACTCCACCATCGGCGTGTTGCCGATGGCGTCGATGATGCTCGGGTAGTACATCTGCTCTGGCGGACCGGGAGCTAGCCCCCGCCGACACCGCCGCAGAAGACTTCGTAGTCGATGAGCTCGGTGACGGTGGGGTTGTCGCCGCAGAGGGGGCAGTTCTTGTCTTGGCGCAGCTTGACGGTGCGGAACTCCATGCTCAGCGCGTCGAAGAGCAGGAGCTTGTTCACCAGCGGCTCGCCGATGCCGAGGACGATCTTGATCGTCTCGACGGCCATGATCGAGCCGATGATCCCCGGCAGCACGCCGAAGACGCCGGCCTCGGCGCAGCTGGGGACCATGCCGGGCGGCGGCGGCGTGGGGTAGAGGCAGCGGTAGCAGCCCTCGCCGGGCTTGAAGACCGTGGCCTGGCCCTCGAACAGGAAGATGCTGCCGTGCACGAGCGTGGTGTTCGAGAGGTACGCCGCGTCGTTCACGAGGTAGCGCGTCGAGAAGTTGTCGCTCCCGTCGACCACGATGTCGTAGTCGGCGAGGATGTCCATGATGTTCTCCGAGCTCAGGCGCTCGTTGATGGGGTTGACGCGGACGTCGGGGTTGATGTCGTTCAGGGTTTCCTGCGCGGAGACGACCTTGGGGCGGCCCACGTCGTCGGTGTCGTGCAGGATCTGGCGCTGGAGGTTGCTCAGGTCGACGACGTCGAAGTCGACGACACCGAGCTCGCCCACGCCGGCGGCGGCGAGGTAGAGCGCCGTCGGCGAGCCGAGGCCGCCCGCGCCCAGCAGCAGCACCTTCGATTCGAGGAGCTTGCGCTGCCCGATGCCGCCCACCTGGGGCATGATGATGTGCCGCTGGTAGCGCTTGAGCTGCTGTGCGGTGAACGCGAGCGGTGGCGCGGTGGTCGTCATGTCCGGCTTGCCCCCAAATCCGGCGCGGCCTCCCACAAGCCGCGGCCGACTGCAACCAAAAGAGTCGTCAACAGAAGTATAACAGAGCGAATCACGCCCGGACAAACGGGCGGTGGGGCGTCGGTCAGCCGCTAGGTTGTGGAGAAGCGGTGCTGGATGTATTTCACGATCTCACTTGCCGGAAGTTCGGTCGTCGAGGGCCCGCTACGGACATAGAACCGTTCAGCCCGCTCGTCTTTCACGTAAACCGGCGCCCGTGACCTCTCGCAGCGCACCGTCAGAACCCGGCGACCTTCGTAGTCCTCGAAGTGTGGGTGCAAGGCGGTCATCACGGCGGGGCCCATGCGTTCTCTAACCAGGTTTACGAGGTGAAGATTCATCTTGTCTTCACTGCCGAACTTGTCGGCCCTGATTCCAATCGGCGTCCCGTCGTCAGCGACACCTACGATGAGGGTCCCGCCGCTCGTGTTGAGGAAGCCCGCAACCGTCTTCAGGACGGCCTGTTCCATACGCCTATCGTGATCGCCCGTGTGCAGATTGGTCCGCAGGGTCGACTTGAACTCGACGGCGTCGGATTCCCCCTCTTCGATCAGTGTCGTCACGTCCAGCAAGTCAGCCGATGATGCCGATCGCGCGCCGTCCACCAACGTGCGGTAGCCCTCGTGGACAATCTTGGCCATCATCTCCCGACGCTCCCTGAGAAAGGAGTCGTAGTCCATGCGCTCCCAGTTTTCGGGCAGCGCGTGGTATCGGTACATCAGCGCCAGATCAGCCGCGCTGAAAGACCGTTCCAGCTCCAGTTTAGGGAGATAGTCCGCCGGAGCTTGATCGGAGATCGCTGCATTGTCCATCCACTCGACGTAGGCATAGTTGGCGATCTGGTTGGTCTCTCGGACGGCAGAGACCCCCAGCTTGTTCAAGTAGCCCTTGGGGAAGAGGTGATGCCGCTCGATTGAAGAACGTGGGGCCCGAATAGCTGGATCCAATTGCTCAGCTACTTTGGTGGTGGAAAACAGTACCGGCGCATCCAACAGCACAAGTGCTGCGTTGTAGGCGAAAAGGGAAGGACTCCTGGGCGACGATGTTGCAAGGTCATTCGGTAGGGTCACTTCCCAGAAGTCACTCGTCAGTGCGACTTCGCATGCCCGCTCGAGCTGGCTAACGAACTCCTCCCCATTGGCTACACTCCGGAGTTGCGCCAGATCAAAGTCCAATTGGGTCTCGGGCGAACTGGAGAAACGGCCGGTCACCGCCGCCATGAAGAACCACCGCGCGATGGTGCGGCGCAGCGTCGACTCCTTGACGCGGTATTCGGTGCGCCCAATCAGGTACATGACGTACGAGAACAACAAGCTGTTGTTCGAACTCAACATCCTCCAGCTTCGGAATCCGGCCATGCGGATGCAATTTAGGAAATCGTGCCAGTACTGAATGTTCAGCGCCTTCGCCTGTGCTTCTTTCAGAATCTCGAACTGTGCTTCTCGCCGGTCGACGCTGAACTCACGTGTCGCCAGGTCCTTGCCTCTCAGGATTGAGTAGACGTGCTGCAGTCGAGCACGCTTGAAGCCCACTCCCACGCTCACCCGCAGCATCTGATCGGGGCTCGGCTCGATGAAATGGTTGAACGGCGACGGCTTATCCTTGGCTGGCTTTCGGGCTTCACGACAGAAGTCTTCCAGTTCGGTCCGCCCCTCGTCCCAGAACACGGACATCAAGGTCAGGATGAAGTTCGCCTGGTTCAACGGCGTACCCTTGCTGTTGATGCGGACGAAGACGTCGGCTACGTCTTCTTCGGAGACATCTGCCGCCAGCTCTAGAGCAGTGAAGGGAAACGTCAGGAGCGACCCTAGCTTCTCGATCGCACTTACGATTCGTTCCTGCTCTTCGTCGCCGACCTCGCGCGTGGCCCGCAGGCCATCCACGTATTCGTTGATGGCTTTGAAGGTGCCCTTGTTCCAAACATTGCAGATGTCTGGGATGAAGGCCTTGTCACGGAGGGTCGCGGCATCGGCGACCTCGAACCGCTCTTCAAGCGGATTGAAGGCGATGCGAATTTGCTCGCTCGCGTAGCTTGCCCGCACCACGGGCACTCCCTTGATGACCGCATAAAGAGAAGTGAGCCGTTGCTGCCCATCTACGATGACGAGTTGAGGGGGCTTCTGCTTGGCCTCGGTACCGATGGTACGACCATCGGTCGAGCCGGCCTCTGTCTTCCAGAGAAGTAGATAGCCGACGGGGTAGCCGCGGTACATCGAGTCGAACAGGTCTCGGACTTTGGCGTTCTTCCAGACGAACGGGCGTTGGATATCAGGCAGGCCGATCTCACCCAGTTCGATGTATTTGGTCAACGCGTTCAGGTCATAGTCGACCTTGGTAAAGACCGTGTCGCTCAAGGGTCCCCCTCCGCTTTGCTGTTGCGCGCCGGGATTATAGCGTAGGGACTCGTCCCGCTCGTGGTGCCCGTGGCTACGGTTCGGCCCCTTCTGGACGCATTGCTGCTAGAATGTTGCGCGCCCTTTTGGAAAGCAGGCGGCGGCGGGCGACTGGGATGCGCCGGCCCGCGCGCCGCGGGAGATTCGTAGATGAAACCGGTCTTTTCTCCTGAAGACGAGGACTTCCGTCAGGAGGTCCGCGACTTCTACGCCGCCGAGCTGCCCGAGGACTGGTTCGGCGGCATGTATGACGAGTCGGACCGCTCGTTCGAGATCAACAAGAACCTCAAGAAGATGATGGCCGACAAGGGGTGGCTCACCATGGCGTGGCCCAAGGAGTACGGGGGCCAGGATGCCCCGCTGACGCGCCAGGTCGTCTTCGCCGAGGAGAGCGCCTACCACCGGGTCAGCGCCCGGGACGCCGGCACCGGCTACCTCGGCATCGCGCTCATGCAGCACGGGACGGAGGAGCAGAAGCAGCGCTTCCTGGGCCCCATTTCGCGCGCCGAGATCGACTTCCACCAGGGCTTCTCAGAACCCAACGCCGGCTCCGACCTCACGGGTCTGACCACGCGCGCCGTCCGCGACGGGGACGACTACATCATCACCGGCCAGAAGATCTGGGGCGGCCACGTCGAGCGGTCGGCGTACAGCTTCCTCCTGGCGCGGACGGACGCCGAGGCACCGAAGTCGAAGGGGATCAGCCTCTTCATCATTCCCGCCGACACGCCGGGGCTGCGCGCCGACACGTTCGAGAACATGGGCGGCGGGCACCAGCAGGTCGTCTACTACGACGACTGCCGGGTCGACGCGAACGAGTGCCTCGTCGGCGAGGAGAACCAGGGCTGGTACATCGCGGCCACGGCGCTCAACCATGAGCGGGCCTTCGTCGAGCACGCCGCCAACGGGCAGCGCCTGCTCCTAGAACTCATGGACCTGTGGCGCGCCCAGGGGCGCGACAAGCTGCGGGACCACCGCACCCAGCTCCTGCGCCAGAAGCTGGCGCAGGTCGCCGTCGAGATCGAGGTCTGCCGCGTCCTCAACTACCGGTTCATCTGGCTCTACGGCGCGGGGAAAGACCCGAGCTACGAGGCGTCGCAGGTGAAGATCTTCGGGAGCGAGATGACCCAGCGGTTCATGCACGTGGCCGGCGAGGTCCTGGGACTCTACGCCCAGGTCCAACGGGCGAACGGCGACGCGCCGCTCGCGGGCCGGATCGAGCAGCAGATCCGCTACCAGCCGGGCTACACTCTGATGGGCGGCACCAGCGAGGTGCAGCGCAACCTCATCGCCGTCCGCGGCCTCGGCCTGCCCCGGTAGCCGCGACGACGGGAGGCGCCGCAATGACGGTCCAAGGCTTCGACCACGTATCGCTGCCGACGGCCGACTCCGACGCCTTCATCGACTTCTACCGGCGGCTCGGCTTCACCATCCTCTACGAGGAGGAGTGGCGGGCGGGCAAGGCGAAGTGGTTCGCGGTACAGATCGGGCCGAACGCCAAGCTCAACGTCCACCCGCCCGAGTTCTGGCAGAACCCCCGCTTCACCGCCCGGGGCCCGACCGCGGTACCGGGCTGCGGCGACATCTGCTTCTACTTCGACGGCACGATCGAGGAGGCCAAGCAGCTGATCCTCGACGCCGGCGCCGAGATCGCCTACGGCCCTTACGACCAGAAGGGCGGCGGTGACGCGGGACAGCGCGACGGGACGAGCGTCTACACCCGCGACCCCGACGGCAATATCCTCGAGTTCATGACCTACCCGCCGCGGTAGCCCAAGCACACCCACCGGAGCCGACCTATGCACCCAGTTTTTTCTCCCGAAGACGAAGCCTTCCGCCAGGAGGTGCGCGACTTCTTCCGTGAGGAGCTGCCCGACAACTGGTATGGGATGCAGGGCCACGAATCGGAGGCGGCCGCCGAGGTCATCCAGAACATCCGCAAGAAGCTGGCCAAGAAGGGCTGGCTCACGATGGCCTGGCCCAAGGAGTACGGCGGCCAAGAGGCCACGATCACCAAGCAGCTCGTCTTCTCGGAGGAGAGCGCCCGCCACCGCGTCATCGTGCGCGAGGCCGGCGTCGGCTATCTCGGCCCCGCCATCATGCAGCACGGGACTGAGGAGCAGAAGCAGCGCTTTCTCGGGCCCATCGCGAGGGCTGAAATCAAGTTCCACCAGGGCTTCTCCGAGCCCGACCACGGCTCCGACCTCGCCGGCCTGCAGACCCGCGCCGTCCGCGACGGCGACGACTACATCATCAACGGCCAGAAGATCTGGGGCGGCCACCTCGAGGAGGCCCAGTACAGCTTTCTGCTGGCGCGGACCGACTCCGAGGCCCCTAAGCACAAGGGGATCAGCTTCTTCGTCATTCCCTCCGATACGGAAGGGCTGCGCCCGGAGACCTTCGGAAACCTCGGCGGCGGCAAGCAGCAGATCGTCCACTACGACAACTGCCGGGTGAACGCGGCGCAGTCGCTCATCGGGCAGGAGAACCAGGGCTGGTACATCGCGACGACGGTGCTCAACCACGAGCGGGCCTTCGTCGAGTACGCCGCGATGGGCGAGCGCATGCTGCAAGACCTCACCGTCCTCTGGCACGAGCGGGGGATGGACAAGAGCGACGACCCGGTCGTGCGGGTGCTGCGGCACAAGCTGGCCGAGTTCGCGGTCGAGATCCGGGTCTGCCGCATGCTCCAGTACCGGTTCGTGTGGCTCTACAACGCGGGCAAGAACCCGAGCTTCGAGGCCTCGGAGCTGAAGATCTTCGGCAGCGAGATGACGCAGCGCTTCGCGCACACCGCCCTGCAGGTGCTCGGCCTCTTCGGCCAGGTCGACCGCGACACGCCCAACAGGGCCCATCTGCTCCTCGACGGCACCGTGGACCACGCGCTGCGCTATTCGATCGCCTACTCGATCATCGGGGGGACGAACCAGATCCAGCGCAACGTCATCGCCACGCGGGGGCTGGGCCTGCCGCGGTAGCGGGGCTGCGGGCCGGGTTGTAGTCTACGTCTGTACTACCTGAATCAGGTTGCCGCAGGTGTCGTTGAAGACGGCTATGGTGACGTTGGCCACCTCTGTCGGCTCCATTGCAAATGCTACGCCCAGCGACTTCAGCCTCTCATATTCCGCACCGATGTCCGTAACGCCAAAGGAAGCCGCTGGGATGCTTTGGTCAAATAGCCCCTTCTGATATGCCTGAGATACCGGGTTGTCGTTTGGTTCAAGCAGAAGCTCGACCCCATCCGGATCATCGGGCGAGACTACGGTAAGCCACTTGAATTCCCCCACGGGAACGTCCTGCTTTTTCAAAAAGCCGAGGGTTTCCGTGTAGAACTTCAGAGCTTCCTCCTGGTCTCTTACGAAAACGCTGGTGTGTGTAATGCGCATATCCGGCCTCCTGTTTCTCATAGCCTCACTTGAGTTATCGGTCCATAACAGGCCTGCTCCGTACATCGTTGAAGACAAGCCGGCACGTATCGCAACGATCGGACGACTAGGGATGGCTCGCGGACTTCCACCGCTGCGCGGGAAGGAGGCCCCTAGCGCCTGGCCCTCTGCAGCGCGCGCCAGATTATCGAGCCCACGAGGACGACGATGAGGACGATGATGAGCTTGGTGAGCATGGGCTTGGGGCCTTGTTGAGGCGCTGCTGGAGACCATGATAGCACCGCGGCGTCCAGCCTAGACGGGCCTTGACCCCTTCGGGGCCGCCCTGTAGCGTACCGGCCCGGCTCCCGGACTCCGCCCATGACTTGGCCCGCCGCGCTCCGTGTTGCCGTCATCGTCGTCCTGCTCGCCGTGCTGGCGGGCGGCATTGCGGCGCTGATCGCCGGAGGCGGCTCTTCCGGCGGCATCGAGATTACGGTTCCGCGCGACAACGGCGAAATCCGGGTGCACGTCGCCGGCGCGGTGGCCCGCGAGGGCGTCTATGGCCTGCGTCGCGGCGACCGCGTGGTCGAAGCGGTCGAGGCCGCGGGCGGCCTGCTCCCCGACGCCGACACCGCGTCGCTGAACCTGGCGGCGCGGCTGAGCGACGGCGAGCGCATCGACATCCCAAGGCTGAGCGCGGCGCCGGGACCGGCGGCGACCCCCGCTCCGCTCGACCTCAACCGCGCCACCGCCGCCGAGCTCGAGGCGCTGCCCGGCATCGGCCCCCGGCGAGCCCAGGCCATCCTCGACTACCGCGCGGTGAGCGGCGGCTTCGACCGTGTCGAAGACCTGCTGCTCGTCGAAGGCATCGGCCCCGCGACGCTCGAAGCCCTGCGCCCGCTCGTGGTGGTGCGGTAGACGATGCGAGTGATCGCGCTCGCCGGAGGCTGGCTGCTCGGCGTCCTTCTGGGCGCGGAGCTTGGGCTGGCCGCGGCGCTCGGGTTTGGGGCCGCCGGGGCGTTGGCGGCGGCGCTGCTCGTCTCGGCGGCCGCCGCGCCCCGCCGACGGTGGATTCTCGCCGTCGTGGCGGTCGCCGGGGCGCTGACCGGCGTGCTGCGGTTCGACCTGCACGACGGCGCCTCCGATCTCGGCGGGCTCGCCGCCTTCCAGGGGACGCCGGTCGAGCTTCGCGGCTACGTCGATTCTTACCCCGAACGCGCGGGGACGGCGCTGCGGTTTGAGTTCCACGTCCAGGAGGCCCGCGGCGCCGGAGACTGGCGGGCGGCGGAGGGCCGCGTGCTGGTGACGGCGCGTCCGCCCGCCGCCCTGACCGCCATCCGCGAGCACCCCTTCTTCCGCCAGGGCGACGCGCTCCGGCTCGCCGGCGAGATCGAAGCGCCGCGGCGGAGTGGCGACTTCGACTTCCCCCGCTACCTGGCCAAGCAAGGCGTCGGCTCGGTGATGGCCTTTCCTCGAATCGAGGTGTGGGGAACGGGGCAGGGTTCGTGGCTCGACCGCGCCCTGTTCGCCGCGCGCAGCGAGATCGCCGCCGCGCTGGGGCGCGTGCTCCCCGAGCCGCAAGCCTCCCTGGCCCAGGCGCTGACCGTGGGCGTGCGGTCGGACGTTCCCTCCGACGTCGTGCGCAACTTCCGCGATTCGGGTGCGGCGCACCTGCTGGCCATCTCCGGCCTGCACGTCGGCATGGCGCTGATGATGACGTTGGCGCTGGCGCGGCGGTTCGTGCCGCGGCCCCGGTGGCTGCTCTTTGCGCTCCCGCTGCTCGCGGTGTGGGGCTACGCGATGCTCGCCGGACTGCCGCCGTCGGCGCAGCGGGCGGCGGTGATGGCGACCTTCTACCTGGCGGCGCTCTATTTCGGGCGCCAGCGGCACGGACTCACCGCCCTGATGCTGGCCGCGCTGGTGCTGACGGCGTTCGACCCGGGCATGCTGTGGGAGGTCTCCTTCCAGCTCAGCTTCCTGGCAATGGCGGGGATCGTCGTCGTTGCGCCGTGGATCACCGAGCGCATTGAGTGGGGCGGCGGCGGGGGCGTCCTCGACTCCGTGACACGGTTTGCGGCCCGGGCAGGGGTCGCCGGCTTCGCCGCGACGCTCTTGACCTGGCCAGCCGTCGCCTTCTACTTCCATCAGATCGCGCTCACCGGCATACCGGTCACCGTCCTCGCGCTGCCCCTCCTGCCCCTGGCCTTGGTGTTTTCCCTCCTCGCCGGGGCGCTCGGCGTCGTCTCCGAGCCGGCGGCTTGGCTCTTCGCCTGGGGTGGATGGGCGACGCTCGGCCTGCTGGCGTGGACGACGCAGCTCTTCGCCGCGCTCGCCTTTTCCAACATTCAGGTGGGCGACGTGAGCCGCGTCCTGGTCGCCGCCTACTACGCCGCGCTCGGGGTTGTCGCACTTGCCGCGGCGAGGGCAGCGCCGCTCGTCCGCGCCGCCGGGAGGCTGCCCCTTCCCACCCCGCCGCGCGTGGAGGTGGGCCGCTTCGGGCTGGCCGTTACGGCGCTCGCCGTGGCGTCGGCCCTGGTGTGGACCGCGGCCTTGCGGGGGCCGGACGAGATGCTCGAAGTGACCTTCGCCGACGTCGGCCAGGGGGACGCGGTCGTGGTGCGCACGCCGTCGCGGCATACGCTTTTGATCGACGGCGGTCCCACCCCTGGCGGGGCTCTGGACGCGCTCGGCGCGGCGCTCCCGTTCTGGGACCGCGGCATCGACGTGATGGTGCTGACCCACGCCGACCTCGACCACTCCGGCGGGCTCGCCGACGTGGCGGCCCGCCACGACGTCGGACTCGCGTTAGAGCCAAGCGCGCCAGCCGGCGACACTCCGTACGCCGCGTGGAAGGCGGCACTGGAGCGCGCGGGGACGCCGGTCTCCCTGGCCGTCGCCGGCCAGCGCATCCGGCTGGGCGAGACGACCGTCGAGGTACTGCATCCGCCGCCGCGCCCGTTGCGCGGTACGGGGTCGGACGGCAACAACAACTCGCTCGTGCTGCGCGTGGTCTACGGCGACGTCTCGTTTCTGCTCACCGGCGACATCGAGGCCCTTGCCGAGCGCTTCCTTGTCGATCAGGGCGTGGGGATAGAGAGCACCGTGCTGAAGGCGGCGCACCACGGGAGCGGCACGTCGACGACGGCGGCCTTCGTCGAGCGCGTTGCGCCCGCCGCCGCCGTCATCAGCGCCGGGGAGGACAACCCCCTCGGCCACCCGGCGCCGGAGGTCGTCTCGACGCTGCGTGGTGCGGTCGGCGACGCCCTGTTCATCACCGCCGATGACGGCCCGGTCACCTTCCGCACCGACGGTGTCCGGTTGTGGGTGGAGCGGAGCTAGGTGCGGGGTGTGGAGGGTTCCTCCGTCCCGGCTGTTCGATCGAATTGGCGGAGGACGATGCCGCCGATGATGAGGAGCAGCCCGATCACCGACGAGAGCCGGATCGTCTCGCCCACGATGATGTTGATGAGGACGAGCGAGAGGAACGGCGAGAAATAGACCAGGTTGCTGACCTGCGCGGTAGTGCGTGAGAGGGAGAGCGCGCGCATCCAGAGCACGAAGGTCAGGCCCATTTCGAAGACGCCCGCGTAGGCCGAGCCGCCGATGCCGCGCAGGTCGAGCGGCGGCGGGCCGGAGAGCGCGAGCGCCGCGATGGTGACGAAGACGAGTCCGAAGGCGAAGTTGAGCAGCAGCTTGACGACCTCGTCGCGGTCGTCGCGGACGTTGGTCAGCCAGAAGGTCGCCCAGATGAGGGCGCTGCCAACCGCGAGCACGGTGCCAAAGGGGTCGCTGACCCGGAAGGCCAGCAGGTCGCCGCGGGTGGCGATGACGAGCACGCCGAGGAAGCTCACCGCGATGGCGGCCAGGGATATCCGGCCGATCGGCTGCTTGAGCAGCGGCACCGAGAGGATGACCACCACCATCGGCCAAGTGTAGTTGAGCGGCTGGGCTTCCTGGGCGGGCAGGCGGTCGTACGCCTCGAAGAGCACAAGGTAGTAGAGGAACGGGTTGAGGAAGCCGAGCGCCGCCGACCGCAGGTACTCCTTGCGCGAGCAGGAGAATGCCTCCCCCAGCTTGCCGCGCCAGGCGGCCACGATGAGCAGCGTCGCCGTCGATACGAGCGCCGCGTAGAAGAGCATGTGCGGCACGTCGACGTACCGCAGCGACAGCTTGAACGCCGAGGCTACGGTCGACCAGAGGAGGACCGCGGCCCCCGCGTAGAGATAGGCTTGGGACTGTCTGCTCACGGCGTCCCCATACGACCACCGGGCCCTATGGTAGTCCGTTATTTCTTGGGAGGAGCAGCCGGGAGAAGAGGCGGCGCCCTGCGGGCGCCCGCGCGCCTGGCGGCGCGCGCCCTCTCTCAGTCTCCCCCAGAGGGGGAGAGGCCGGAAGGGAGAAGACCCCGCCCGCACCCCTGGGCAACCACGAGGGTTGCCCCTACATGGATGATCCGTCGGCGTCGTCGGAGGTTGTGCAAAGGGTCTCCCGTGGGGAGAAGAGGCCGGAGGGCGGCCCTTGCTATAATTCCGCGGCGGCGGCGCGAGCCGGCGCGGAGGAGAGTTCTGACGCGCATCGACGGGCGAGCGAACGACGAGATCCGGCCCACCGTCATCACCCTCGGGGCCCAGCCCTACGCCGAGGGGTCGGCGATGATCCAGGCGGGCAATACGCGCGTGCTGTGCGCCGCCTCCGTCGAGGATGGCGTTCCCGGCTTCCTGCGCGGCCAGAAGCGGGGGTGGGTGACCGCCGAGTACGGCATGCTGCCCCGCTCGACCCTGACCCGGCGGCAGCGCGAGGTGGGCCGGCGCGACGGGCGGTCCGTCGAGATCCAGCGGCTCATCGGGCGGTCGCTGCGCGCCGTGGTCGACATGGAGGCGCTCGGCGAGCGCACCGTCACCATCGACTGCGACGTGATCCAGGCCGACGGCGGCACCCGCACCGCGGCGATCACCGGCGCCTACGCCGCGCTGCACCAGGCGGCAAGCGGGCTGGTTGAGAAGGGCGCGGTACCGGCGATGCCGCTGAGGGACTCGGTCGCCGCGGTCAGTGTGGGGCTGGTGCTCGGCGAGGCGCTGCTCGACCTCTGCTACGAGGAAGACCTGCACGCCGACGTCGATTTCAACGTGGTGATGACCGGCAAGGGAGACTTCATTGAGGTGCAGGGGACGGCGGAAGGCGATCCGTTCTCCCGCGCGCAGCTTGATGGGCTGCTCGACCTCGCCGCGAAAGGCGTCCGTGCGCTGGGAGAGGCCCAGCAGGCGGCGTGCAATGGAGCCGCGTCCGGCGCGTAACCGCGCCGCTGCGGGCGGACCATGAAGAACCGGCTGGCGAGTCTGCTAGAGCAGCCGCCCAAGGAGCTGCGGCGCGAGGTCGACACCGATCTCGGGACGGGGGCCCGCGCCTTCGTCCTTTTCTGCGCCCGTCAGACCCAGTATTTCCTTACCAACAACAGCATGCAGATGGCCGCGGCCATCGCCTTCTACTCCTTCTTCTCCCTCTTCCCGCTCTCGATCCTGATCATCCTGGCGTTCGACTTCTTCGTGAACGAGACGGCGCTGCAGCAGGTCGAGCTGCAGCGGGCCCTGGGGACGTTCATACCGGTGTCGCAGGAGACCATCGCCGACGCCGTGCGGCGCGCCGTGGGGTCGGCGGACATCACCGCGCCGCTGGCGATCATCGGCCTCGCCTGGGCCTCGACGGCCGTCTTCGCTACCCTGCGGAAGGGGATCAACACGGCCTGGGACGTGCGGACGCCGCGTTCCTTCCTCCGGGAGCGGGTCATCGACCTGAGCTTCACCATCGGTGCGGGGATGGTGTTCACCGGCCTGCTCCTCTCGAACACGATCATCCGCGCCTTCGTCGAGACCAACGATCCCGCCCAGATCAGCGGCCTGCTCGCCGGGCCGGCCTACCTTGCCGTCAGCACCTGGATACTCACCTTCCTCGCCCTCGTCGTCCTCTACCGCTTCCTCCCCAATACGCACGTCCAAATCAAGAACGTCCTCTTCGGGGCGCTCATTGCCTCGCTGGCCTTCGAAATCGCCAAGGGCTTGTTCTTCTACTACACCCGCGCCCGCGCCGACGTCACCCAGGTGTACGGCGAGTTCACGTCCGTCGCTGTCCTGCTGGGGTGGCTGTACATCTCGGCGGCGATCGTCCTCATCGGCGGGCTGATCGCCGCCATCCACACCAGGCTCGTCGAGCAAGGGATCGTGAGGCAACACGACATTTGGACACTGGGCACCGCGCCGGCCCTGGAATACCTGCGCCGCCGGATTGGCGTACCTGCGCTACCCCTCCACCGTCTGTGGCCGAGGCGCGGCGAGGGAACCTAGCGCGTCCCACCGGTATACTTGCCGGGCCGATCATGAGCGTGCGCAGGAAGAGGAGGACCGCGTGAAGGTCCGCACGGCGGTGATTCCGGCGGCGGGATGGGGCACCCGCTTCCTTCCCGCGAGTAAGGCCGTCCCCAAGGAAGCCCTGCCCATCGTCGACAAGCCGGTGATCCAGTATGCCGTCGAGGAGGCCGCGGCCTCCGGCATCGAGCATGTCGTGCTCGTCACCTCACACAACAAGAAGGCGGTCGAGGATTACTTCGACCGCAACGTCGAGCTCGAAGGCATCCTCGAGGCCAAGGGCGATACGGCGCGGCTGGAGCAGGTGCGCTCACTCGCGGGGCTCGTCGAGGTCTCGTCGGTCCGCCAGCAGGAGCAGCTCGGACTCGGCCATGCCGTGCTGACCGCCAAGAACGTGGTGGGAGGCGAGCCCTTCGCCGTCCTGCTCCCCGACGACGTCTTCGACTCGGGGACTCCCGTCACCCGGCAGCTGCTCGACGTGTTCGAGCGCCACGGCGCGGGGGTCGTCGCGGTGAACCCCGTCGCCGACGAAGAGGTGAGCCGCTACGGCATCATCGAGGGCGAGCGCGTCGATGGCGGCGCCTACAAGCTGTCGCGGCTCGTCGAGAAGCCGCCGTTGAGCGAAGCGCCGTCGCGGCTCGCCATCGTCGGCCGGTACGTCTTCACGCCGGAGATCTTCGATGCCTTGGAGCGAACAAAGCCCGGCGCCATCGGCGAGATCCAGCTCACCGACGCCATGAACGCAGTCGCGCAGGAGCAGGGGCTCTACGCCATCGAGTACGAGGGCGAGTACCTCGACGCCGGCACGCCGCTGGGAATGGTGAAGTCGTCGGTCCACGAGGCGCTGAAGCGCCCCGACATGGGGCCCGCGCTGCGAGCCTGGCTGAAGGACAAGCTGCGCGGCTAGCCGGCGGACTGGAGTCCGAACAGCCGCGCCGCATTGCCGCCCCCGATAGCGGCCTTCTCCTCCGCGCTGAGCCCGGCCGCTTCGAGCTGCTTGAGCACGCGCTCCTGCGCCAGCAGCGGGAAGTCGGAGCCGAAGAGGATGCGGTCCACGCCGACCAGGCCCGCAACCGTTTCGAAGACCCGGGCGTCGTAGAGGAACGGGGTCGCCGCGGTGTCGAAGTAGACGTCGGCCAGGACCTCGCGTACCTCGGGCATGAGCGTGTAGAAGGGCAGGCCGCCGCCCCAGTGCGCCATGACGATCGTCGCGCCGGGGAAGTTCTGGGCGAAGGCCAGCAGCGTCTCCGGCCGCTGGTTCCCCTTGCCGGGGTAGAGGTGCCCCACCGGCTCCGAGGCGTGGGTGAGGACAGGCATGCCGTGCGCGCGCGCAGCGTCCATGACCGGCTCGAGGGCGTGCCGGTCGGCGAGGTCGAAGCCCTGCGTGTCGGGGTGGAGCTCGCCGACGCCGCGGGCGCCGAGGGCGGCGCAGCGCTCCACCTCCCGCGCCGCCTCGCGGCCGGCCAACGGGTTCACCACGCAGAAGGGGACGATCCGGGCCGGATGCGCCGCCGCGGCTTCGAGAATGAAGTCGTTGAGCTCGACGCAATGCTCCTGCGCCGACCACCCGATGCTGACGAGGCAGGCGCGGTCGATGCCGTTGCGGTCCATGCTCCGCAACAGGTCGTCGAGGCTGCCGAGCTTCGCCTCCGGGCTCGCGTACATCGAGCGGAAGGTCAGGTCGCGGCCGAGGTAGTCGTCGCGGCGCTGCCGGACGCTCTCCGGAAAGGCTTTCACGTGCGCGTCGATCCGCATGCGCCCATCGTAGCAAAGCGCGGCTGCGGGGGCGTCCACGGGCGCTCGTTTTGATTGACCCTTTGAAACGGGAATGCTAGACTTCCGCGCGCACTTCCGAGCCGAGCGGAAAGGGCCGCGAACCCGATTCGCACCGCGCCATCGCGAGGTCTTCTTGAAGCGTTACATCGCGAAGCGGCTCCTCCAGTTCATCCCCGTCCTCATTGGCATTTCGATCCTGATCTTCGGGATCATGCGCATCGTGCCGGGCGACGTCGCGCTCTCGATTCTCATCGGCGACGGCTCCGGCACCCCCGACCCGGCGGCCTACGACCGGATCCGCGCCGACCTCGGCCTAGACAAGTCCTACGTCGCGCAGTATTTCGACTGGGTCGGCGGCATCTTCGTCGGCGACTGGGGCGACGCGATCTTCAAGGACACGACGGTCCTCGGGGAAATCGGCAACACCTTCCCCCTGACCTTCCAGCTCGCGACGCTTACCGTCATCATCTCCTTGATCATCTCGCTGCCGCTCGGCGTGTTGATGGCGGTGCGCCAGAACACGTGGATCGACTACGTCGCCCGCATCGTCACGATCGGCGGACTCGCCCTGCCCAACTTCTTCGTCGCGGCGCTCATGTTGCTGGTCATGGTGCTGTGGTTCGAGTGGATACCGCCGATCAAGCCGGCCAACTTCTGGGACGACCCGTGGACCAACTTCCAGCAGGTCATCTGGGCCGCCCTCGCCCTCGGCTACCTGCTCTCCGCCGTCGTTGCGAGGATGACCCGGTCGGCGCTGCTCGAGGTGCTGCGCCAGGACTACATCCGCACCGCTTGGGCCAAGGGCCTCGGAGAGCGCGCGATTGTGGTCCGGCACGCCCTGAAGAACGCCTTCCTTCCCGTCGTCACCATCGTTGGGCTGCAGTACGCCGCGCTCATCGGCGGGACGGTCATCATGGAGCGGTTCTGGAACCTCCCCGGTCTCGGCCACAGCCTTGTTGAGGCGATCGTCCGCCGCGACTTCCCGATCGTGCAAGGCATCGTGCTGATGTTCTCGGGGATCGTGCTCCTCGCCAATCTCATCGTGGACATCCTCTACGCCTGGCTCGACCCCAGGGTCAGGTACGGCTAGGGACGCGGGCGGATGGCAGTCCAGACCGGAACGATGCAGAACACCTCCCGCATGGGAGAGGTCCTTGGGGGCGCCTGGTCCTGGCTCGTGCAGTTCTCCAAGGCACAGCCCCTGGGCGCCGCGGGCCTTTTCTTGGTGCTGGCCGTCGTCTTCTTCGCCATCTTCGGTGAAATGCTCGCCCCCGGCGATCCGCAGAAGATCAATGCGCTGGACACCTACGCCGAACCCGAGTGGACCGGAGGCTTCATTCTGGGCTCCGACAGTCTCGGGCGCGACAACCTCAGCCGTTTGATGGTCGGGACGCGGGCGTCGATCGTCATTGCCGTCACCGCCATCTTCTTCGGCTCGCTGATCGGCTTCCTGATGGGGCTCCTGAGCGGCTACTACGCCGACTGGCGCGACTCGATCATTCAACGCGTCGTCGACATCGTCATGTCCATTCCCACGCTCGTGCTGGCCCTCGCCATCGTGGCCACGGCGGGGCAGTCGCAGCAGAACGTCATCATCGCCATCGCGGTGATCCAAGTACCGAACACCGCCCGCGTCGTGCGCTCCGTTGTCCTCAGCGTCCGCGAGATGGAGTTCATCCAGGCCATCCGCGCCGTCGGCGCTTCGGACCTCCGCATTCTCATCCGCCACATCGCACCGCAGACGTTCGCTCCGGTGATGATCGTCGTGACTTCCTTCCTCGGCCTTGCCATCATCATCGAGGCGTCGCTCAGCTTCCTCGGCCTCGGCGTGCCCCCGCCCAACCCCTCCTGGGGGGCGATGGTCGCCGAGAACGCCACCGCCACCGTCTTCAACCGGGCCCCGTGGAACGCGGTCTTCCCCGGCCTCGCCCTGACGCTGACCGTCTTCGGGTTCAACCTGCTCGGCGACGCCCTCCGCGACACGCTCGACCCCCGCCTCCGCCGCGGCTAGGCCCTCCGCTAGGGGACTCCCTGCCCCGGCTCCCGCTCAGTCTCTTCCAGAGGGAGAGAGGTTTGAGGTGGTGCGCCAGAGGGAGAGAGGCCGGAGGAGAGGGCGATTCGTGAATCGCCCCTACGGGAGGGGATCGGGGGCCGCGGGCAGCGTTGCCGTTGGCGCACCCCTCCCCGGCCCCGACGCCCCGACGCGCCTGCGGCGCGTGCCCTCTCTCAGTCTCCCCCAGAGGGGGAGAGGATTAAAGGCGCTCCCCCAGAGGGGAGAGGGTTAAAAAGTGCTCCCCCAGAGGGAGGGAGGTCCAAATGTGGTGCCCCAGAGGGCAAAAGGAGAGGGCCCGCATGTGCGGGCCCTCTCGGCTACGGTCATTTGGGACGGGCTAGAGGTCCAACCACATGCGGTCGTACATCCAGTTGTTCGTCCTGTTGGTGGTGCCGAGGATGTCGCCACTCGCCGGCCGGTCCATGATGTGCGGGTGGTGCGCACCAGGGCTCTTGGGCAGGTGGGAGATGATCCGGTTGTGGTGGCGAAGGACTTCGCGCTGGAGGGAATGGATGAGCTCCCTTCGCGCGTCGTCGTTGCCCACGACCGCATCCTGCTCGGCGTAGAGGGAGTCGATGGTCGGATTCGGAGGGAAGTTCGACCACGGGATGAAGCTGCCGGGGGCGCCATACCAGAAGCTGGTGCTGATCCAGCCGCCATCTTCGGTGAGGCTCTGCGGATCGTCGAGGCCGGCTGCGCCGTGGTTGCCCCATCCGATGCCTTCCCAGTCACCCTGGAAAATGTGCTGGGTCCAATAGACCGACGCATCGGTGGAGATCCTCAACTCCCATTGGGCCTCGAAGAGCTCGCTGAGCTGCTGCGTGACCACGGGACCGACCCGGTCTTGCACGCCGCCGCCCTGTACGACGATCGTCTTCTTTGTGCCGATCGCGCCCGCTTCTTGCAGGAGCTGCTTCGCCCGTGCGAGGTCATCGGGGTGCTTCTGCAACTCGTCCTTCTTGGCCTGGAACTCCTCGGACGAGAGCACCGTCTTGCCCGACGCGTCGACGTAGCGAAGGCCAGGCCAGTTGTAGATCTCTACCTCGGGGAGGCCCCATCTGCCGCCCAAGTCGGTCGGGGTGACGCCCGATCCGAAGATCGAACCGACCCCGCCGGTGTCCAGGTCGAGGACCTGCTTACGGTCGAGCCACAGGAAGATGGCTTCCCGGACTCTCGCGTCGTCGAACGGCGGCACGTTGGCGAAGACCACGCCGTACTGCGTCTGGATGTAGTAGTCGAAGACGATGCCGGGAACGGCGTTGGCGAGGTCTTCCCGGACCTCCGGCGGGCCGAGCTGCGGCCCGTGGAAGTGGTCGACCATCTGGGTCTGGCCCGTCTTCAGCGCGGCCAGCCATAGCTCGAAGCCGGTGAACTGGGTCCACGTGAGTCCATCGAGGAAGGGCAGCGGCCTGCCATCCGGGTCGGTCCGGAAGTAGTTCGGGTTTTTCACCAAGACCGTCTCGACGTTCAGCTCGGTGCGGTCATGCATCCACGGGCCGGTGCCGACGGGGTTGGCGATCAGCTCCTCCAGGTCCTGGATGTGGGCCGGGATCATCTGGGTCCGCGTTTCGGTCAAGAGGTCGAAGAAGAAGGCGCTCGGCCGGTAGGTGGTGAACTTGACCGTGTGGTCGTCGACTGCTTCGGTGCTCGCAATCCGCGAGAGGAAGAGACCTTGGTAGTCGGAGCGCCATCCCTCGGGCGGGAAGCTGAACGCGTTCACGGTGTGGACCACGTCCTCCGCGGTGAAGGCCTCGCCGTCGTGCCATACAACGCCTTCGCGCAGGTTGAGCGTGATCTCCCGGCCATCGCCGCCAAGTTGCCATTCGACGGCTAGGTGCCCCTCGACGTTCGTGTGCGGGGGATCCCCGAACGGGTCCTTGATCATCAGGTTGTTGTAGACGTTGTTGCTGATCGTGATCGAGGACGCGCGTGCCGACGGCCTTGTCGGATACGGGGGTATCAGGCCCGTCGCCGAGTTGGTCGTCTGGCTTCCCAGGACCACGGTGCCGCCGTACTGGGGCTCGGTCTTCGGCTCCATCATCGCCTCGGCCGTCGGCGTCGCCGTGGGCGCGGGGGCCGGAGCCGCCCGTGTCGCCGTGGGGGCCGCCGTCGCCTCGGGCGCCGCCGTCGCGGGGGCCTCGGTCGGGGCGGGCGCTTCTGTCGGGACCGCCGTGGGCTGAGGCGCCGCCGTCGGGTCCGCGTCGCCGCCGCAAGCCGCGACGACGAGCGCCACGACCATGGCGCCCACTAATATGCTGAAAAATCGGCGAATCTTCATCGCCTCTGCCTCCCTTATCCCTATTCGTCCTATCTTTCCCGAGCGGGTTACAAGCGCCACCCCTGGAACCCGTGGACTCGGCTTCTCCAACTGGCGGACTGTAGCCGAGCCTGGGTACCGTGTCAACCGAAAGAAGGCAGCGGATCAGCTCCTGGGAACGAGCGGTCCGCCGGCGAACATTGGGCCGGCGCCGAAGGCGCGCGCGGGCCCTCTCGGCTAAAGCCTTGCCGGACCGCTAGATGTCCAACCACATGCGGTCGTACATCCAGTTGTTCGTCCTGTTGGTAGTGCCGACGACGTCGCCGCCCGCCGGACGGTCCATGATGTGGGGGTGGTGCGCCCCGGGGCTCTTCGACAGGTGCGAGATGATCCGGTTGTGGTGGCGAAGGACCTCGCGCTGGAGGGAATGGATGAGCTCCCTCCGCGCCTCGTCGTTGCCCACGACCGCATCCTGCTCGGCGTAGAGCGAGTCGATGGTCGGATTCGGATCGAAGCCCGACCACGGGATGAAGCTGCCGGGCGCCCCGTACCAGAAGCTGGTGCTGATCCAACCGCCGTCCTCCGTGAGACTCTGCGGATCGTCGAGGCCCGCGGCGCCGTGGTTGCCCCAAGCGATCCCTTCCCAGTCGCCCTGGAAGATGTGCTGCGTCCAATAGACGGCCGCGTCGGTGGAGATCCTCAGCTCCCATTGGGCCTCGAAGAGCTCGCTGAGCTGCTGGGTGACCACGGGGGCCACGCGGTCCTGGACGCCGCCGCCCTGCACGACGATCGTCTTCTTTGTGCCGATCGCGCCCGCTTCTTGGAGGAGCTCCTTCGCCCGTGCGAGGTCATCGGGGTGCTTTTGCAACTCGTTCTTCTTGGCCTGGAACTCCTCGGACGAGAGCACCGTCTTGCCCGAGGCGTCGACGTAGCGAAGGCCAGGCCAGTTGTAGATTTCTATTTCGGGGAGGCCCCATCGGCCGCCGAGGTCGGTCGGGATAACACCCGATCCGAAGACCGATCCGACGCCGCCGGTTTCCAGGTCGAGGATCTGCTTGCGGTCGAGCCAGAGGAAGATCGCTTCCCGCACCCTGGCGTCGTCGAACGGAGGCCGGTTGGCGAACGTCACGCCAAACTGCGTCTGAATGCAGTAGTCGAAGACGATACCGGGAACGGCGTTGGCGAGGTCTTCCCGGATCTCCGGCGGGCCAAGGTGCGACCCGTGGAAGTAGTCAACCATCTGGGTCTGGCCCGTCTTCAGCGCGGCCAGCCAGAGCTCGAAGCCGGTGAACTGCGTCCACGTCACTCCATCGAGGAAGGGGAGCGGCCTGCCGTCCGGGTCGGTGCGGAAGTAGTTCGGGTTCTGCACCAACACCGTCTCGACGTTCAGCTCCGTGCGGTCGTGCATCCACGGGCCGGTGCCGACGGGGTTGGCGATCAGCTCCTCAAGGTCGGGGACGTGGGCCGGGATCATCTGGGTGCGGTACTCCGTGAGGAGGTCGAAGAAGAAGGCGCTGGGCCGGTAGGTGGTGAGCCTGACCGTGTAGTCGTTGACCGCTTCGGTGCTCGCGACGCGAGACAGGAACAGCCCCTGGAAGTCCGACCGCCAGCCCACCGGCGGGTAGCTGAACGCGTTCACGGTGTGGACCACGTCCTCGGCGGTGAAGGCCTCGCCGTCATGCCACACCACGCCTTCCCGCAGCTTCAGCGTTATCGTCCTCCCATCGCCGGCGACGTCCCACTCGACCGCGAGGTGCCCCTCGACGTTCGTGTGCGGGGTATCCCCGAAGGGGTCCTTGATCATCAGGTTGTTGTAGACGTTATTGCTGATCGTGATCGAGGACACGCGGGCAGCCGGCGTGACGGGATAGGGAGGTATCAGCCCCGTCGCCGAGTTGGTCGTGTGGCTTCCCAGCACCACCGTACCGCCATACTTCGGCTCGGTCTTCGGTTTCATCGTCGCTTCGGGCGTCGGCGTAGCTGTCGGAGCCGGGGCGGGAGCCGCCCGTGTCGCCGTGGGGGCCGCGGTCGCCTCGGGCGCCGCCGTCGCAGCGGGGGCCTCTGTGGGGGCGGGGGCCTCTGTGGGCGGGACCGCCGTCGGCGCCGCTGTCGGATCAGCGTCCCCGCCGCAGGCCGCGACGACTAGCGCCACTACCATGGCGCCTGCCAAAATACCGAAGAAACGGCGAACCTTCATCGCCATGCCTCCCTATTTCGCTGTTCATCCTCTGCTGAACGGGGCCCAAGCGCAACCCTCGGGGGCCGTGGATTCGGCTTCTCCAACCGAGGGAATGTAGCCGAGCCGCTGACAACCCCGTCAACCGAAATAGGGAGGGAGCGGTTAGCTTGTGGGGACGAGCGGGCCGCCGGCGGCCTCCCGATGGCGCGTCGTGCTGTGTTTCGGGTCCTTGTCGAACTCAGGGATAACGTATTTGCCGAAGAGCTCGATCGATTCCAGCACCGCCTCGTGCGGCTGGTTGTTCGGCACGCCGAAGACGAGCTGATCGCAGCCGATCGTGGCGTAGTTCGCCACCTGCTTGATCACCTCTTCCGGCTCGCCGCATAGGGCCAGGCCCCCCTCGATCAGCATGTCCATATGCTCGACTTGGGGGTCGGGGAAGAGGTCGGGCCACCGCGGCATCCCCTCCAGCTTGGGGAAGGTGTCGTGATAGCGGTAGACCAGCGACACCAGGTAGGAGGCGCCGGGGAGGCAGGCGAGCTCGCGGGCCCGCTGCGGATCCCGCGACACCGTCATGGCCACCGTGACCATCACGTTGTCGTTGACGTAGTCGCCGATGGGCTCGGCATCGCCGATGTGCTTCTTGTACGTCTCGATGTTGGGCTGCATGGCCCAGACCGGTCCGACGTTGAACCCGAGTAGCCCCAAGCCGCGCTTCGCCGCCCGCTCATAGGTCCCCGGATTCCCCGCCGCCACCCAGAGCGCCGGATGCGTGTGCGCGTAGGGCTTGGGCAGGACGTTGAAGGCGCCTTCGCGCCCAGGCATCATCTGCGTCCCCGTCGACGGCACCTGGAACGCCTTGCCGTCGGGGTAGGAATAGCCCTTCTGGCGCCACATCTTGGGGACCTCGCGGATCGTCTCCTCCCAGTTGTCGCGGGTGATGTCCGGCGTGAGGCCGAAGCCGCCGATCTCGTGGCTGCCGGCGCCGCGGCCCGTCCCGAACTCGAACCGGCCCTGGCTGAGCAGGTCGAGCATGGCGACGCGCTCGGCGAGCCGCACCGGGTGGTTCACCACGGGGTTCATGTTGAAGATGCCGGAGCCGATGTGGATGCGCTCGGTCTTGGCGAGCGCGTAGGCGATGAAGGTCGCGCTGTCGGAGAGGTGCGAATACTCCTCGAGGAAGTGGTGCTCCGTCACCCACACGTACTTGAAGTTGTGCTTGTCGGCCGCCTGGATGAGCTCCAGTTCACGCTTCACCCAATCGGCGGCGTAGGCCTGGCTGTGCGCCTTCTCCTGGCCGGGCGAATGCCCTTGGACGAATATCCCGAACTCCATAGGGGGCCTCCTCGAAAACGCGAGTGCTGCTTGCCGTTACTACGTTGGCCGGCTCGCCTTGGATGCATCGCGTCCAGGCGGCGCGCAACCCTGGCATTCTAGGGCGTGGCCATCCAAGGTTCAAATGCGCGCCGCGCCGGGCGGCTAGAGCTTCGCGATGATGTCGTTGGCGAACTGCTCCAGACCGGCCTCGATGACCTCCGCCGTCGTGTCGGGGCCGGGGAAGCCGTAGGGGCCGCAGAGGAGCCGGCCGATGCCGGCCTCCTCGTAACGACGGACGGCGTCGACGGAGGGCGGCTCCATCAGCGCGCCGGTCACCTCGAACGGGAGGTGGTCGCGGCCGTACTCCTTCCGGAACTCGTTAATGCTCGCGATGCCGGCGACGATCTCATCTCTGCCCATGTAGGCTGGCATCCAGCCGTCGCCCTCGCGGGCGGCACGGCGGTGGGCGGCCCTCGTGTTCCCCCCGAAGATGATCGGTATCGGCCGCTGGACGGGCTTGGGCACGAGACTGACTTCTGGGAAGTCGTAGAACTCCCCATGGAACTCGACCGTGTCCTCGGTCCAGAGCCGCCGCAGGATCGTCACGATTTCCGTCGAGCGAGGGCCGCGGTTGTCGAAGTCCTGGTCCGCCGCCGCGAACTCCTCCGGCCACCAGCCGACGCCCGCGCCAAGAATCACGCGCCCGCCGGAGACCACGTCGAGCGTCGAGACCGCCCGCGCCGTCACGAACGGGTGTCGCAAGGGCAGGATGTAGACGTTGGTGGCGAACTTGATGTTCTTCGTGATGTTGGCCAGCGAGCTCAACAGCACCCAGGGGTCGTGCCACTCCCAGTCGGGGGTGAAGGGCGGCAGCTTGTCTGGAGAGTAAGGGTAGGTGGGCGAGATGCTGGTGAGCGGCATCAGGTGGTCCGAGCACCACAGCGATTCATAGCCGAGCTCGTCGGCCTTCTTGGCCAACACCGGCAAAAGGTGAGGCCGCAGCCCGAACAGTCCGAGCGCAAACTTCATGGGAGTCCTCCAGCGGGCAGCATCGATGCCCGCCACATCTTAGAAGCCGCCGCCTTGGTGTCAAGGAGTTCCACCCCCATCTCAACGCCGCATGTACAATGCGGCCAATCTCGACCCCGCCGGAGGCCAGAGGTGACGCCAAAACAGATCATCGATCCCGCGCCGGGAGGGACGCCGCCCTCCATTTCTCAAGGTATCCGCGTCGGCGACACCATCTACGTGTCGGGACAGGTGGCCTTCGGCGCCGACGGCGAGATCGTCGGCGTGGGCGACGCCGCAGCCCAGGCGGAGCAGTGCTTCAAGAACCTGCAGGCGGTGCTCGAAGCCGCCGGGGCGAGCCTCGCCGACGTGGTCAAGCTCACCAACTTTTTCACCAGCGCCGACTACTTCCCCGCCTACCGCGACGTCAAGCAGCGCCTCCTCCCCACGGACCCGCCCGCCAGCACCTCCGTCGTCGTCGCCGCTCTGCTGCACCCCGACTTCATGATGGAGGTCGAGGCCGTCGCCGTCGTCGGCGCGGGGGAGGAGGCGTCATGACCGCCGACCTCAAGTCGCTCTACACCGACACCGCCCGCTTCGGCTTGCCGATCTTCTTTCCCTTGCCCAAAAGCGAGGTCTTCTACAACTTCGACATGGGCCTCGCCGCCGAGGAGACCTTCCCCCTCGAAGACTTCAAGCGCCTCAGCAAGGAGGTCGTCGCCCGCGACGGCGGCGGCGCCTTCCAGTACGGCGACACCTCCGGCGGCTACGCCGACATGGTCTACGGCTACACCGCCCTCCGGGAGCGCATCGCCGGCCGCATCGCCCAACGCGACGGCGTCGACATCGGCGCCGACGGCGTGCTCCTGACCTCGGGATCGGTGCAGGCCATCGCCCTGGCCATCAACGGCTTTCTCGACCCCGGCGACGCGGTGATCATCGAGGCGCCGTCGTTCCCCTACGCCATCCGCTACATGCAGACCCTCGGCGCGCAGGTCCATGCCGTCCCCGTCGACGGCGACGGCATGGACGTCGACGCCGTCGAGGAGAAGATCGACAAGCTGACCGCCGCGGGGACGCGCGTCAAGGCGGTGTACACGATCTCGACGTTCCAACTTCCGACGGGCACCTGCATGTCGCTGGAGCGGAGGAAGAAGCTCGTCGGGATGGCCCACGAGCGCGGCTTCATGATCATCGAAGACCACGTCTACGGCGATCTGCGCTTCGAGGGCGAGCGCCTGCCGACGCTGCTGAACCTGAGCGGCGGCGACCTCGTCGTCCAGGCGGACAGCTTCAGCAAGACCATCGCGCCGGGGCTGCGCCTCGGCTGGCTCGTGGGCAAGCCGGGGGCCATCGACGCCGCGCTCGCCGTCCGCCAAGACCTCGGCGTCTCGCACTGGATCTCGCGGATGATGGACCTGTTCTTGGCCGAGGGGAAACTCGACCCCCACATCG
Organism: Dehalococcoidia bacterium; assembly: GCA_965207995.1. Lineage (GTDB taxonomy): Bacteria > Chloroflexota > Dehalococcoidia > SHYB01 > SHYB01 > DAOUKH01. The sequence goes on from OZ242299.1 coordinate 1,852,540, forward strand.
AGATGGTGAACCGCGTCTACCGCGCCAAGCGCGACGCGGCGGCCGCCGCGCTGAGCAAGCACTGCCCGCACGTGAGCCTGCCCTTCGGCATCCCGAAGGGGGCCTTCTATCTGTGGTGCGAGCTCGAGCAGGGCATCACGTCGGCCCGCGTCCACGAGCTCGCCCAGGAGGAAGGCGTCTTCGCCCGCCCCGGCGAGGCGTTCTTCGGCTGGTCGACTGAGCGCCAGTTCTTCCGCATCTCCTACAGCCACGTTCAGGAAGACGAGATCGAGCGCGGGATGGCCGCCTTCGGCCGCGCCGTCGCCAAGGCCGCGGCGGAGGTCCGCTGATGGCGGTTGATGTCGCCATGCTCTTCTCGCAGGCCGCGCGCAAAGGCCCGGCGAACCCCGGCGGCAAGCCGAAGGACGGCGGCCCGCCCATCGTCTACAACTTCGACACAGGCGTCGCCGCCCAGGAGACCTTCCCTGCCGACGAGCTCGCCCGCATCGGCGCCGAGGTGATCGCGCGCGACGGCGCGGAGGCCTTCGAGTACGGCAACACCGACTACAACGAGCTGGTCTACGGCTACCCCGACCTCCGCGACCAGATCGCGGCCCGCATCCTCGAACGCCAGGGGCGGGACGTGGGCCGGGAAGGCATCCTTCTGACCTCGGGTTCAATCCAAGCGATCGCGCTGGCGGCCCGCGCCTTCGTCGGCCCCGGCGACGGCGTGGTCGTGGAGGCGCCATCCTTTCCCTACTCTCTGCGGTACCTGGAGGCGGCCGGCGGCACCCTCGTCGGCGTCCCCGTCGACGATGACGGCATGGTCGTCGAGGCGATCGAGTCTCGCCTCGACCGCTTCGAGGCCGAGGGCATCCGCCCCAAGTTTGTGTACACCATCTCGACCTTCCAGCTTCCCACCGGCATGTGCATGTCCGTCGAGCGGCGCGAGAAGCTGCTCGATCTGGCGGAGCGCCGCGACCTCGTCGTGCTCGAAGACCACGTCTACGGCGACCTCCGCTTCGAGGGCGACCCCCTCCCGACCCTGTTCTCCCTGGACACCACCGGCCGGGTCATGCAGGCGGACACCTTCAGCAAGACGATGGCCCCCGGGCTCCGCCTCGGCTGGCTGGCCGGCGATCCCGCCGCCGTCGCCGGGGCCGCGGCCACCCGGCAGGACCTAGGGGTCAGCCTCTGGATCTCGCGTGTCGTCTCCCAGTACCTCGCCGAAGGCAAGCTCGACGACCAGGTCCGCCGCGCCAACGAGGTCTACCGCCGGAAGCGCGACAAGGCCATCGCCGCCATCGGCGAGTACTGCGGCCCCTGGATCACCTACACCATCCCCCAAGGCGGCTTCTACCTCTGGCTCGAGCTTGACCCGCGCGTCGACGCGGCCAAGGTCCGCGCTGGGGCGCTGGAAGAAGGCGTCCTCTGCCGCCCCGGCGACGCCTTCTTCGGCGACGAGTCCGGCAAGCAACTGTTCCGTCTCTCCTATAGCCACGTTTCCGAGGAGCAGGTCGAGGAAGGCATCGCCGTCCTGGGCCGCGCCATCGCCAAGGCCGTCGCGGAGGTCAACTGATGACGATCGACGTCACCACCCTATTCTCCAGAGCCGCCCGCAGCGGCCCGCCGACGCCGGGCGGCAAGCCCATGAAGCACGCCGACCGGCCCATCGCCTACAACTTCGACAGCGGCCTCGCCGCCGAGGAGACCTTCCCCATCGACGACTTCGCCCGCATCGGCGCGGAGATCATCGAACGCGACGGCGCGGAGGCTTTCGAGTACGGGAACACCGACTACAACGAGCTGGTCTACGGCTATCCCGAGCTCCGCGACCAGATCGCCGCCCGCCATCTCGCCCGCGACGGGCGGGATGTGGGGCGAGAGGGCATCCTCCTTGCCTCAGGCTCGGTGCAAGCCATCGCGATGGCCATCCGCGCCTTCGTCGGCCCCGGCGACGGGGTCGTGGTCGAAGCGCCGTCCTTCCCCTACGCGCTGCGCTACATCGACGCCGCGGGCGGCGCTTCGCTCGCCGTCCCCGTGGATGACGACGGCATGGTCGTCGAGGAGGTCGAGTCCCGCCTCGACCGTCTTGAAGCCGACGGCATCCGACCCAAGATGGTCTACACCATCTCGACCTTCCAGCTTCCCACCGGCATGTGCATGTCTCTCGAACGGCGCAAGAAGCTGCTGGAAGTGGCGGAACGACGCAACCTCGTCGTCCTGGAGGACCACGTCTACGGCGACCTCCGCTTCGAGGGCGAACCCGTGCCGACGCTCTTCTCCCTCGACAGCACCGGCCGTGTCATGATCGCCGACAGCTTCAGCAAGACGGTCACGCCCGGACTGCGCCTGGGCTGGCTCGCCGGGCACCCCGACGCCATCGCCGCGGCCGCGGCGACCCGGCAGGACCTCGGCGTGAGCCTCTGGCTCTCCCGCGTCATGTCCCAGTTCATCGCCGAGGGCAAGCTCGACGACCACATCCGCCGCGCCAACGAGGTCTACCGCCGCAAGCGCGACAAGGCCATCGCCGCCCTCGGCGAGTACTGCGGCCCGTGGGTCACGTACCGGGCCCCGCAGGGCGCCTTCTACCTCTGGTTGGAACTCGACCCGCGGGTCGACGCCGCCAAGGTGCGGGAGGCGGCGCTGGAGGACGGCGTGCTCTGCCGCGCCGGCGAGGTCTTCTTCGGCGACGAGTCGGGCAAGCAGCAGTTCCGCCTCGCCTACAGCCAGGTCTCCGAGGAGCAGATCGAAGAGGGCATCGCCGTCCTCGGGCGCGCTATCGCGGCGAGTGTTGGCGGGTAGCGCCCGCCGTGGGCGACAGCGTCATGGTCCAGGGTGTCGTTGACGTTATGAATTAGGACACATATCATTTCGGCTATGTCTCTACGATCTCTCATAAAACTGGTAGTCGGTGCAGTCCTCTCTGCTGGCCTTGGCGGAATCCTGTACTACGGTAACGACACCCCGGAATGGTGGATCGCTCTAGCGCTTGCCATTGGGGCTAGTATTACTGGGCTCATTATGTGGCTTTTGTCAATGGTTAGGGTCAGAATAGAACCGACAGTCCAAGCGAGAAAAGAGCCCGTGGCGACAAACGGAGAGGCAACAGCTACTGCCAGAGGAGACTCGACTCCGGCTAATGAAGCCTCCTCAATTCAGGATACAGGAAGAGTTTTCATTCAACGAACGCCAGCCGAATTGGCCAATATAGTGAAGGGGAAAACCTCGATAGAATCTAAAGGGATCATCGAAAGGTATACGGGTTGTTGGCTAAGGGTGCATGGAAAAGTGAATGATGTAGTGGAAAGGAGGAGGTCAATCGTTGTGTACGTGGAAGATCCACAAGATATTTCTGGACCGTTTATCACCTTGACATTTGATGATAAGAAGTGGTACAAAGCACTACGTATTCTGACTGTCGGAGAATTGATCAAATCGAGCGGAGAAATCGAAGAACTCGGTGGCTTCACCTTGAGCCTCAAGCATTGTGAGCTTGAGGCTTAATTCGGGACGACACCGTCGGGGGGATGCAGCTCTACTGCTATGCGTACTCGACAGATGGAGAGGATAGGTTGTGACCACCTCTGCGAGGAACGACGAACGGGCAGAGTCGCCCTCTCCCCTCTGAAATACGAGGAAGTACCGCTTCCGCCCCGGCGCGCCCCTGTGCTATCATGCGCGGCAGGGAGTGATATGGACACGATGCGCGGGATCTTCTTCGAGGGCTTCTTTTATGCGCCGGCGCGACGCGCCCGGTAACTGAGCCCGCGCCTCCCGACAGGACGACGGCCCCCGGTTACCGGGGGTCTTTTCTTGTAATTCGAGGCCGATACGCGCAAGATGCGCCGATAACTGTGAGACGGATGCTATGACGGAGCCTGATCTCGGAGCGAACGGGGCCTCGCCTTCCCAGGCGGCGGCTGCGCCGCCGTGGGATGGGGCCGACGCCGCCCTCGGCGCACTGGCCGCCGTCGTGGCGACGTTCGTGGCGGTGATCATCGTCTCGCTGGCCCTTCAGGGCGACGATGAAGCGGCGAGCGGGACCATCCTGCAGCTCGCGCTTACCGGCGCGCTCAACGTCGTGTTCATCGGCATCGTGTGGGGTCTGGCCGTTCGGCGGCGCGGGGCGTCCTGGTCCGATCTCGGCCTGCGGCGCTGGACCGGGGGCGGCGCGCTGTGGGCCGTTCCCGCGGCCGTGCTCGCGATGCTGGCGATCGTGATCGCCTACGGCGCGGCGATCGACGCGCTGGGCTGGGGCGAGGAGCTCGAGGTCGAGTTCTTCGACGACCGCCGCATCGGCGTGCTCGCCGCCGCTTCCGCCCTCGCCATCATCGCCGCCCCGTTCGTCGAGGAGATCTTCTTCCGCGGCTTCGTGCTGCAGGGCCTGACCAGGCACATGACGCCGGTGAAGGCGGCGCTCCTCAGCTCGGCGCTCTTCGCGGTGGCCCACGTCCGGCCCGTCACCTACGTGCCGATCTTCCTCATCGGCTTGATACTGGCCTTGCTATTTCTGAAGACCCGCTCGCTGCCCTTGGCGATGGCCGCCCACGCCGTCTATAACGCGGTCGTGGTCGCGGTGACGCTGTCGACGGATTCCGCCGCTTGGATGGGACGTCTATGAGCCGCATCGCCGACGGGTTCGCCAAGGCCAAGGCCGAGGGCCGCCCCGCGCTCCTCGCCTACGTCACCGCCGACTACCCGGAAGCCGGCGCGACGGAGGCGCTCGCCGCCGCGATCATCGACGCGGGGGCGGACATGCTCGAGATCGGCGTCCCCTTCAGCGACCCGCTGGCCGAGGGTCCCACGATCCAGCGTTCAAGCCAGGTCGCTCTGGAGCAGGGCGCGACGCTCGATACGTGCATCGATGCGTGCGCCGCGCTCCGGAAGCGCTACTCCGTTGTTCCCCTGATCCTCATGGGCTACTATAACCCGGTACTGTCCTACGGGTTGGACCGCTTCGCCGAGCGGGCGGCGGGCGCCGGAGTCGACGGCGTCATCGTGGTCGACCTGCCCGCCGAGGAAGCCGCCCCGCTCTTGCAGGTCTGCCGCCCCCGCGGCATCGACGTGATTCTCCTCCTAGCCCCCACGAGTACGGACGAACGCATCCGCAAAGTGAGCGAAGTCGCTTCCGGTTTCGTCTACTGTGTGAGCGTGGCCGGCGTCACCGGCGCCCGCGAGCGGCTGTCGGAGGGGCTCGACGGATTCCTGCAACGGGTGCGGAAGCACGTCGACCTCCCCCTTGCCGTCGGCTTCGGCATCTCCACCGCCGAGCACGTCCGCGCCGTCGGCGAGCTCGCCGACGGGGCCGCCGTCGGCAGCGCCGTCATTAACGCCATCGCCGACGGCGGTGCGGACGGCGTGCGGTCCCTGATCGCCGACCTCAGCGGCGCGGAGCAGCGGCCATGACCGCCCGGGGCGTCCGAGGCGCCATCTCCATCGAGGAGAACACCGCCGAGGCGATCCGCGCCAACACGCGCGAGCTCCTCACGCGCATGATGGAGGTAAACGGCCTCGACCGGGGCGACGTCGCCTGCGCCTTCTTCACCACCACCAGCGACCTCAACGCCGACTTCCCCGCAGCCGGCGCCCGCGAGCTGGGGTGGACCGACGTTCCCCTGCTCTGCGGCCACGAGATGGACGTGCCCGGCGCGCTGCAGAGCGTCCTCCGCGTCCTTCTCCTGGTCAACACGGAGAAGCCCCAAGCGGATATCGCCCACGTCTATCTGAAGGAAGCCCAGCGTCTCCGCCCCGACCAAGGCGGTGGGGGACACGCATCGACTACACTAGAAGGAAGCGCCTCGCCATAGGAATGCCCAGAGAAGGGCGCACCGGACCGGAGAAAGCCATGATCGTCGTAATGAAGGCCGATGCCACGGAGGAGCAGCTCGACGCGGTCAAGGACCGCATCGTCGAGGAGGGTCTCCGTCCGAGTGTCGTCGAGGGAGCGGAGCGGAACATCGTGGGCGTGCTCGGCACGATTACCCGCGACCACGAGAGCGCGCTGGAGCGGATGCCCGGCGTCCTGCAGATCCTGCGGGTGTCGCGGCCCTACAAACTGGCGAGCCGCGAGTTTCATCCCGCCGACACCGTGGTCGAGGTCGGTGGCGTCAAGATCGGCGGCGGCGACCTCGCGGTGATGGCGGGGCCCTGCTCCGTCGAGTCGCAGGAGCAGGTCCTCAACACGGCGCGAGCGGTCAAGGCCGCCGGGGGCAACATCCTGCGGGGCGGCGCGTTCAAGCCCCGCACCTCGCCCTACAGCTTCCGCGGCCTCGGCGTCGAAGGGCTGGAATACCTGGCAAAGGCACGTGAAGAGACCGGCCTGCCGGTGATTACCGAGGTGATGACCATCGAGGACCTGCCCGCCGTCTCCGAATTCGCCGACATCGTGCAGATCGGCGCCCGCAACATGCAGAACTTCAACCTGCTCGACGCCGCCGGCGTGCAGGGCAAGCCGGTGATGCTCAAGCGCGGCCTCTCGGCCACCATCGAGGAGTGGCTGCTTGCCGCCGAGTACATCCTCAACCAGGGCAACCCCAACGTCATCCTCTGCGAGCGCGGCGTCCGGACGTTCGAGACCGCGACCCGCAACACACTCGACATCTCCGCCGTGCCCGTCGTGCAGAAGCTGAGCCACCTGCCGATCGTCTGCGACCCGAGCCACGGCACCGGCAAGTGGTACCTGGTGCCGGCCATGGCCGCGGCCTCCGTCGCCGCCGGCGCCGACGGCCTTATGGTCGAGGTCCACCCCGACCCCGACCACGCCAAGTCGGACGGCGGGCAGTCGCTGACGTTCGAGAACTTCGCGCTGCTCATGGAGCGGGTGCGCGCCCTGGCCGACGTCGCCGCGGGCGCGGTGCCCGTGGGCAACGCGGGGCAGTTCGGGCAGTAGGCCCGCCGCCGCCCGTGGCCCCGCAAGGCCGCTGATGGGAGAATGTCCACGAGGCGATGAGCGACCTTCCCGACTTTACCGGCGCCACTCCGGCCAGGCCCGCCGCCGTCACCATCGGCGTCTTCGACGGCGTGCACCGCGGCCACCTCGGCCTGCTCGCCCAGCTTCGGAGCGCCGCCGCCGCCCGCGAACTCGCCACCGCCGTGGTGACGTTCAAGAACCACCCGCTCACCGTGCTGCGGCCCGAGATCGACGTCACCTACCTGATGCCCTTCGAGCGCCGGTTGGCGCTGCTCGAAGCGGCCGACGTCGACCATGTCGTCCCCATCGAATTCACCCAGGCCATCTCCCAGCTCACCGCCCGCGAGTTCGTCACCGCGCTCCGCGACCGGCTCTCTATGCGCCACCTCGTCGCCGGCCCCGACTTCGCCCTCGGCAAAGGCCGCGCCGGCACGCTCGACGTGCTCCGTGACCTCGGTGGCGAGCTTGGTTTCGAGGTGACCGAGGCCGACCCCAGCGTGGCCGGCGGCGTGCGCGTCAGCAGCACTGAGACCCGCCGCCGCCTGACCGAAGGCGCGGTCGGCGAGGCCGCCGAGCTTCTGGGCCGGCCATTCCGCCTCACCGGCGAGGTCGTGAAAGGCGACCAACGTGGGCGGGCCCTCGGCTTTCCCACCGCCAACCTCAAGATAGCTCCGCAGATGGCGCTCCCCGCCGACGGTATCTACGCCACCCTCGCCCACGTCGGCGAGCGCGTCCTCCCCTCCGCCACCAATGTCGGTGTACTCCCGACCTTCGAGGTCTCCGGGCGCACCGTCGAGACGTTCATCTTGGACTTCGACGAAGATCTCTACGGCGCCGAGGTCTCCATCGACTTCATCGAGCGCATCCGGCCCGAGGCGCAGTTCGACAGCGTCGAGGCCCTCATCGAGCAGATGGACCGGGACGTGGAGCAGGCCCGCGGCATTCTCGCCGCCGAGGCGCGGCGGTGAGCGCCCGCGTCCCCACCGCCGCCGAGATCGACCGCCTCCTCACGCGCGGCGTCGCCGACGTCATCGTCCGCGACGAGGTCGTCCGGCTGCTCCAGACCGGCGAGCCGCTGCGCCTGAAGCAGGGCTTCGACCCCAGCGCCCCGGACATTCACCTCGGCCACGTGGTGGGGCTGCGCAAGCTCCGCCAGTTCCAGGAGCTCGGCCACACCGTCGTGCTCATCGTCGGCGACTGGACCGCGCAGATCGGCGACCCCTCGGGCAAGTCGGCCACCCGGCCCATGCTCACCGCCGACGAGGTCGCCCGGAACGCCCAGACCTACATGGAACAGTTCTTCAAGATCGTCGACAAGGACAAGACCGAGGTGCGCCGCCAGACCGAGTGGTTCGACGGCTTCGACCTCACCGACGTCATCAAGCTCACCCGCAAGTTCACCGTGGCCCAGCTGCTCAAGCGCGACGACTTCGCCAAGCGCTACGAGGGCAACCAGCCCATCGCCATCACCGAGCTCCTCTACCCCCTGCTCCAGGCCTACGACTCGGTGATGGTGCGCGCCGACATCGAGTTCGGGGGCGCCGACCAGCGCTTCAACAACCTGCTCGGGCGCGAGCTTCAGCAGATTGAAGGCCAGCGTCCCCAGCAGGTGCTGCTCGTACCGCTGCTCGTCGGCACCGACGGCGTCCAGAAGATGAGCAAGAGCCTGGGCAACTACGTCGGGGTCACCGACCCGCCCGAAGAGATGTACGGCAAGACGATGTCCATCCCCGACGATCTCGTTCCCACCTATGCCGAGCTTCTCACTGAGCTGGACGCCGCCGAGCTAGCCGGCCCCGGCGTCGACCCGATGCAGGGGAAGAAGCGGCTCGCTGCCGGCATCGCCGCCGCCTTCCACGGCGCGGAGGCCGCCGCGGTAGCGGCGTCGCACTTCGAGCGGGTCGTCCAGCGCAAGGAGGCCCCCGACGACATCCCCGACGTGGCCGTGGACGACCTGGGCCGGATCAACCTCGTCGGCCTGCTCGTCGAGGCCGGCTTCGCCGCCAGCAACGGCGAGGCCCGGCGGCTGATCCTTCAGGGAGCGGTCGGCATCGATGGGGAGCGTGTCGACCCCGACACCGTCGAAACGGCGGCTGCGGCGGGGGCGGTCGTCCGCGTTGGCAAGCGCCGCTTTCTGCGCGTCGTGGCCCGCTAGACGGCGACGGCCGTCTTTGCCGGCAGCGCCCCCATCGTGGTGAGGTCGGACTCCTTCACGCCGTAGAGCCGCATCGCGTTGCCCGCGAGGATCTTGCGCTGCTCGTCGTCGGGCACGCCGCGCATGTGGTTGGCGATGGTGACGCGCGAGTTCGGCCAGTCGGCCCCCGAATGCGGGTAGTCCGACGACCACATGATGTTGTCGATCATGTACTCGCGGTTCTTGATGCCGTAGGTGTCCTGTTGGAAGGTGGAGAAGAGCTGCCGCTTCAGGTAGTCGCTGGGGAGCAGCTTCAGGTGGTTCCCCGTCCAGAACCGGTGCCGGACGTAGTTGTCGTCGGTCTGCTCCATGAAGAAGGGGAGCCAACCCACGCCCACCTCGGCGACGCCGATGCGCAGCTTGGGGTGCCGTTCCAGCACCCCGCCGAGGATGAGCTGCGAGAAGATCGGAATCGTGCTGGCGCCCTGCCGGCTCACGTTGAGCATCGGCAGCGAGATGCGCGGCGTCGAGTCGCTGTCCTCGGCCGACGCCTCGCCGACTTCACCGCCACCGAAGAAGCCGACGTGGATCGTGCAGCCGATGTCGAGGTCTTCGACCAGGTCCCAGAACCGGTCGTCCGTGTTGTGGTCGGGCAGCGCGCCGCCATTGGGCCAACAGGTGAGCAGCAGCCCGCGGATGCCGGTCAGGCCGCGGACGCGTTCCGCCTCGGCCATGGCGTCCTCGACGCTGGTCACCGGCAGCGTGGCGAGCCCGAAGAGGCGTCCCGGGTTCACCGAGCAGAACTCGCTCATCCAATCGTTGTAGGCCCGGACGCAGGCGAGCTGCAGCTCGCGGTCCTTCGTGGTGTACTCCTGCGCGCCCGCCATCACGTACGTGGGATAGAGGACGTGCGCCGTGGTCATGTCGACGTCCATGTCCTTCAGGCGCGCCTCGGGGTGGAAGGCGCCCTGGGGCAGGTCGGCATACGACTCGCAGAAGAGGCCCCATTGCACCGGCGATACGCCGATCACGTTGCAGAGCAGCGTCACCGAGCGCATGCGCTTGCCGCCCTCGTAGAGCCACACCTCGCGGCCGTTTCGGCGCTCCACCCTGGGGACGCGGTCATGGAGGTGGGAGGGCGTCCGCGTCAGCCACACGTCGTGCGGCTCGTTCATGTGCGTGTCGCCGTCGATCGCAAAGTAGCCCATGGCACGCTCCTTCGGGAGGGTCTGGCCCGTCCCGGCCTCGCCGCGATTATAGTCCCGCGTCCGGCGCAAGCGCGAGGCGGCGCCCGGCCCCTTGCGAGCAGTCAACGGGAGGCCGTGTGATAGAATTTCCCCACTCGCGTCCACTCTCTCCCCATTCCCGACGCTCCATCAGGAGACCCGCGTTGAACCTCCGCACCCCCGGGCCCACGCCGTTGCCCAATTCCGTCCTCGAAGCCATGCGCGGCCAGATGATCAATCATCGCGGCCCCGAGTTCGCCGAGATGGCCGCCGAGATCGCCGACGGCCTCAAGACCGTCTTCGGCACCCGCCACGACGTCGTCCTGCTCACCTGCTCGGGCACCGGCGGCCTCGAAGCCGCCGTCGTCAACACCCTCTCTCCCGGCGAGCGGACGGTCGTCATCTCCATCGGCGTCTTCGGCGACCGCGTCGCCGAGATCGCCTCGACCTACGGCGCCGACGTCGCGGTGGTCCGCTTCGAGCAGGGCCGGGCCGCCGATCCCGTCAGGGTGCGCGAGGTGCTCGCCGCCGAGCCCGATGCCGGCGTCGTCTTTGTCACCCACAACGAGACCTCCACCGGCGTGACCAACGACCTGGGGGCCCTCGCGAGCGTCATCAAGGGCGAGTTCGACCGCACGCTCGTCGTCGACGGCGTCAGCAGCATCGGCTCGATACCCTGCCCCGTCGACGAATGGGGGATCGACGTCGCCGTCTCCGGCTCTCAAAAGGGGTGGATGGCGCCGCCCGGCCTCGCCATGGTCAGCGTCAGCCCTCGCGGGCGGGAGGTCATCGAGAAGGCGACGATGCCGCGCTTCTACCTCGACCTCGCCAAGGCCCTCAACGCCGCCGATCAAGGGCAGACCCCGTGGACTCCGGCCCTCTCCGCCATCTATGGACTCCGCGAGGGGCTGCGCCTGATCCTCGAACACGGCGTCGAGCAGGTCCACGCCGCCCACGAGCACTATGGCGACCTTACCCGCCGGCTCGTCACCGAGGCGGGCCTCGATCTCTTCGCCGACCCCCGGCACGCCTCCAACACGGTCACCTCGATTCGCGTTCCCGACGGCGTGTCGTGGAAGGACCTCTCCGGCATGGCGCGGCGCGACTACGGCGTCGTGTTGGCCGGCGGCCAGGGTCCGCTTTCGGGGAAGATCTTCCGCATCGGCCACCTCGGGCTGATCGACGACCGCGACATCGAGGAGGCCGTCGACGCCGTCACCGGCTGCCTGGAGCGATTGCGAGAGAAGCCCGTCCCGGCCAAGGCGCGATGACATGCGCGTCCTTGTAGCGGAGCCGGTCGCCGAAGCGGGAATCGACCTGCTTCGGAACGCCGGCTTCGAGGTCGTCGTCAAGACCGGGCTCGACCCCGCCGCTCTTGAGGAGCGCATCGGCGACTACGACGCGCTCGTCGTGCGCAGCGCGACCCAGGTCAACGCGTCGCTCTTGGAGCGGAGCCAGCGGCTTCACGTGGTGGGCCGGGCCGGCATCGGCGTCGACAACATTGACGTGGACGCCGCCACCCGGCAGGGCGTGCTCGTCGTCAACTCCCCCGCCTCGAACGTCATCGCCGCCGCCGAGCACACCATGGCCCTCATGCTGTCCCTGGCGCGCAACGTCCCCCAGGCCGATCACTCGATGCGCGACGGACGCTGGGAGCGCGGCGCGTATACGGGCGTCCAGCTTCGCGGGAAGACGCTTGCCGTCATCGGCCTGGGCAAGGTTGGGTCGGAAGTCGTGCGCCGCGCCAACTCCTTCGAGATGCGCGTCATCGGCCACGACCCCTTCGTCTCCGAGGAGTACGCCCGCCGCATCGACGTCGAGCTCGTCTCGATGGAAGAGATGCTGGCCCAGGCCGACTTCCTCACCATCCACGTGCCTCTCACCGCGGGGACCCAGACGCTCATCGGGCCTGCCGAGCTCGCCAAGATGAAGCCCGGCGTCCGCATCATCAACGCGGCGCGGGGCGGCATCGTCGACGAACGGGCCTTGGTCGACGCCGTCTCCAGCGGCCGCGTCGGCGGCGCCGCGGTCGATACCTTCTCCGTCGAACCGGCCACCGACACCCCGCTGCTCGATAGCGACCGCATCATCGTCACGCCCCACCTTGGCGCCTCCACGCAGGAGGCGCAGGAGCAGGTGAGCGTGGACGTCGCCGAGCAGATCATCGACGTGCTCGCCGGCAAGCCGGCGAAGTTCGCGGTCAACGCACCGATGATGAGCGCCGAGGCGCTGCCCGTTATCGCGCCTTACGTCGACGTCGCCCACACCGTCGGACGCTTCGCCACCCAGCTCGCCCATGGCCAGATGGAGTCCGTCTATATCGAGTACGCCGGCGAGATTGCCCGTTACGACACGCTCGTGCTCAAGGCGGCGGTCATTCAGGGTCTCCTCGCTCCCGTCAGCGAGGAGCGCGTCAACGTCGTCAACGCCGACCTCGTCGCCCAGCAGCGGGGACTCGTCATCAAGGAGCAGAAGATCGCATCGCCCGAGGTCTACCGCAGCCTGCTCTCCGTCTCCCTGAACACCAGCACGGGGCCGAAGCTCATCTCTGGGGCCAGCGTCATCGGCCGCCCCATGCTCGTCTCCGTCGACCAGTACCTCGTCGACACGCCCGTCGGCGAAGGCTACATGCTCTTCGTCGAGAACCAGGACCGGCCCGGCCTGATCGGCAGCGTGGGCTCGATTGCCGGGGCCCACGACGTCAACATCAGCTCGATGCACGTGGGGCGACGGGCCTCGCGGGGCAACGCCATGATGGTGCTCGGACTGGACGACGGCATGCCCGAAGAGGCGATCACCGAGATCCGCGCCATCGAGGGCATCCTGAGCGTCACCCAGGTCCGCGTCTAGCGGACGCCTACTCCAGCGCGCTGATCTCCGCGTCGATGGCGTCTACGCCGCCGTAGTCCTCGTCGCAGAGCAGATAGCACCGCCGCAGGTGGAGCTCGGTCAGGCGCCGGCCCTTGTCGCCGGGCATGCGCGCCGCCTCGGCCAGCCGGCTCAGCTCGTAGACGCCCGTGAGGCGCGCCCCCATCGACGACACCTCCGCCAGAGCCTCCTCCGCCAGCGCCTCGTCGTTGCCGTCGACGGCGTAGCGGACCTTGCCCAGCAGCTTCGACATCTCGCCGAGCTTCTCCTTCTCGGTCATGAAGCTCGCCAACACGTCGTCGACGCTCTCGCCGATGGCCGGCGCCGCCGGAGCAGGCTCGGGGACCGGGGCCAGGCTGTCGATGTACGCGGTGTACAGCTCGAGGTACGTCTGGGCCGCCTGGCTCACCTGGGAGAGCATGTGGTGGGCGTTCATCGTGTCCAGCGCCCCGAGGTTGATCACGTCGTCATTCCGCGCCTCCGCCAACCGCAGCACGAAGTCGACGCTCTCCACCTTCTCCGGCACCGGCGGCAGGGGGATCGCCGACACGCTCTCCGCGTCCGCCAAGGTGACTTTGTCGGCGAACATCGGCGGCATGTACTTCGAGAGGTTGATCGAGATCGGCGGCACGACGAGGTACGCGGCGTAGACGGCGTTGGGCTCGGTGAGGCTGGACGCGTATGCCAGCGCGTGGCCGCGGGGTTCGGCTTGGCTTCCTCGCTCGAAGTCGAGGATCATCGCTCTCTCCTACAGAAGGCCCAAATCATACCACGGGGCTTGCGCCGCCCTCAGCAGCGGCTGAGTAGGACGCCGTGATGGAGTTTTACTCCTCGGGCTCTTCGCGCCTGCGCCGGCGGATGACGACGTAGGCTCCCCCGGCCGCCACCGCCGCCGCAACGATCACGATCGCGACGAGCGCGATGCTCAGACCGGCATCGTCATCGGGAACATCGGGCGCCGGCGTGGAGGTCGGTGTCGGCGATGGCGCCGGCGCCGCCGTTGGCGTTGCCGTCGCCGTCGGCGCAGGTGTCGGACTTGGCGTCGGTGTGGGAGCGGGCGTCGGCACCGGCGTTGGCGTTGGGGACGGCGTCGGCGTCGGCGCCGGTGTGGGTGTCGCCGTTGGGACCGGCGTTGGAGTCGGTGTTGGTGTCGCCGTGGGTACCGGGGTTGGAGTCGGCGTGGGTGTTGCCGTTGGCACCGGTGTCGGGCTTGGCGCTGCTGTCGGTCCCGGCGATGGAGCCGGCGTCGAGGTCGGTCTGGGTGTCGGCGACGGCGTGGGCGTTGCTGTCGGCCGCGGCGTCGCCGATGGGGTTGGCGTCGGTTCCGGCAGGACCGCCCCGCAAACGTCGACGTCGTTGGCGAGCTGGAAGGCCGGCGACCAGTTCGAAAGGGGAGAGCCGTCCCGGTCCATGATGCGGACGGTGATGATCGCCTTGTCGATATCCGACCAGATGTGCCGCCAGAACCCGGCATCATGAATTGTGATCCGGGATCGGTCATGGTTCACGTACGCGCGGCCCAAATGCATCCACTCTCGGTGCCGCACCGTGACTCTGCGGAATTGAAGCCTGAGGTCGCCCCCTTCCGGGAGACCGTCAACCGTGAGAGTCAGGTTCCTTTCCCGCGGAAGCGTTGAACTGCGAATGACACAGTATGGCGGTGCGGGGTCGACCGAAGTGATGGCGACGGGGTACTCAGGCACGGGGCCGGCTCCTAGAGCAGAATCCGGTGCGGTTTGCCCCGCCGGGTTGGGCGGGCCGCCGAACGGTCTGAAATAGACGAGCACCCGGCTCCGGTTGAGGTCGCCCACGTAGAGATTGTCTTGGTCGTCGAAGGCCGCGGTGTACGGCATAGAGCCCACGTCGTGCAGATAGGAAGTGGGCAGCGGGTCTCTGCCGAGAGGGTCGTCGTAGAGCCCCACGAACCTGGAGCCGATATAGGCGTTATAGCCGACGGCCATCCGGTTCCAACTGTCGAATGCGGGCTCCCACGTCGCTGCCGATCTCGTGCGGAAGTAGGAAGGGTAATTTTCGACCATGGCGTCCGGAAGCCACTGGGGAAATGTGAGGCCGCTGTCCGCGCCAACGGAATCGTTGAATTCCTTTGCGGCGTTGGGGGCGAACAGGGTAGTTCTGTTTGCGGTCGGAATCGACGACGCCAAGAAAACAAGAAGCCGCCAATTCCCCTCGACCTCCAGGGAGTGGTCGGCTACGTAAAGATTGCCCAGGCGGTCAATCGACAGCGCGCCCGGGAAGCAAATGGTATCCGCGACAAAGACCGTGCGGGGGCGAGCGTCGTGCGCTTCCCGTTCCAGGGTCCGATTGCACAATCTGCCGCGAGCGGTCTTTTGTCCCAGCACCACGTCCACGATAGGGTCGGTCAGGGGGTCGCGGATTCGCACGACGCGGTGGTTGTCGGTATCGGCCACCCAGAGGAACTCTCCATGCCCTACGGGCGCGATGCCAAAGATCCGGCGACCCAGGGTGATCCGATCGTCTGTTCCGAGGACTGGGAAGTCGGCCTCTTCCTTCCATATCGTATGAATCGGTGCGGAGTGTTCCGTCAAGGGGAGCTGGTACACGTCGATATAGCCGAGCCCTTCGAAGCCCAGCACCCAGAGCCGGCCCGCCGCGTCTGCCTTGATCTGGCCGCAGCAGTCGGCCCATCTCCCGGGACGGGTTTCGTCGCCTACGACCCCGTCGGCGGGGCGCCCGTTGGTCAGCCCGTCGAGTCCATTCCAGAACATGAGGCGCCGTATGTCGGATACGATGAGTTGGTCTTCCCAGACCGCGACCCCCCGTGCTGAGTCCACCCCCTTGACGCCCCTTTGGTTGTATTGCCAGCCGCGAGCGAAAAGGCGCCGGTCGGGCTGGATGAGCGCTTCGCCGTCCCGATCCAACGTGGGATCGGGAAAGCGGAGAACGTCCTGGTTAAACCGCGGCGATGAGACGAGGAGCCCACCCTCGCGGTCTATACCTATTCCCCCGGTCGAATCGCAGAGGTTTGGGTGTCCAGCGACAGTCGAGAAGCGGGGACCGCACTTCCCGTCGGGCTCGTAGGACTCCTTGCCCAGTACTCGCGAAACCTTGCCCGTCAGTGGCTCCCAGAGCTCGATCATGGAATTGCCGCTGTCGTTGACCCACAGGCCGCCACCGCCCGGGTCGATTGCCAGCGAGGTCGGCCGCTTGAATTGGGATCCGACCACTCGGGTGGCCGACATACCGGATAAGAGGGGCGGCTCGAACATGAGGACGCGGTTGTTGAACGTGTCGGCGACGTAGACCGAGCCGTCGCGGCCGATCGCCACGGCCGAGGGAGCATGCATCCCCTGGAGGCTGGTTCCTGGCCGTGCGGTATCGAAGCCGGGCTGGCCCAGCACCCGGTCGGCGGCCTTCGCGATCTCGCCCGTGTTCGGATCGGCAGGGAACCGGAGGACACGGTTGTTCCCGCCATCCGCGACCCACAGGTTTCCCTCGCCGTCTACCGCAACGCCGTTGCCGTACCGGTTCAGTCTTAGCCGGTTGGTGAAGGAGTGAAAGCAGAGGGTCTCGGCGGTCGGCGCCACGAAGTTCCCATCGTTGCACAGGATGCCCGTGAAGTCTTCCTGCCCCCAGACCTGGTCCGCGACCGTGTCGTTCTCGAAGGGGTTTTCGTACTTGAGGACGCGGTTGTTGTGCGAGTCCGGGACGAACAGGTCTCCATCGTCGTTGACCGCCATCGTTACGTAGGTGTGCTCTTCGCTTGGGCTGATGGCCGGGTCGGGCATCCCGCAGAGCGTGTCTGGGCCCGCCAACGTGCGGGACGGGAAGTCTTGGAAGCCGCCGTCCGCGTTACAAGCCGAGTGGTCGTAGCCGGAGGGCTGCCCCAGCACGACGTCGGCGGAGCACGGGCCTTCGCCGGCGTAGCACTTCGCCAGATCGATCCCCAGGATGCGGCTGTTCCCCGAGTCCCAAATGTATGCCCTGCCGGGGTCGACCGACCGGTCCACGACGACACCGCCTGGGTTGAAGACCTTGTGCGGGACGACCTCGTTGGGGGAAATCTCCGAAAAGTCCGGCTTGCCGAGGATGATGTCGGCCCACAGGTCGCCCGGCTCTCCCCGCACCGGTGGGCCTTGCGGCAGGAGCGCCGATGGCGGCAGCGAAGCCGGCGGGGGCCGTTCGGCGCCGCACGCGATGGCGTCCGCCGCGATGACGAACGAGTCCGACCATTCCGACAACGGGTTGAGAGAGGCGTCGGCAATCCTGACCAGGACGGAGAAGTTTCTCGCGTCCGGCAATTGGTGCGCGATCCGGGCGATGTCTACCCTGATCTCCGTCGAGCTCGCCCACTCGGCCTCCGGGCCTATATGGAAGGTTGGGTTGCCCTGCCCTATGACGCGAAAGTTCAGGCGGCTGTCGTCTTCCGTGCCGAAGTTCTGTCCGGTAATCGTCAGCAGTCGCTCCCAGCGGCGTGGAGAATTCCGCAGGACGCAGTACGGCTCCCCCGGTTCCACCGAGTGAATGACTGGATTCTGCTGCTGGGCTTGCGCGCTGTCCGGCCATGCGCCGGGCCACAACGAGGCGACGACGATGGCGGCGAGCACGACAGTCATCGCCGTCGTCCCTAGCGAGTGGATGCGGGCCGACATGGGCCACACTATGCCATACCAGGCAAAACAGGCTCGCCCAAGCCGCTTCTTGCATTGCGCCGCCGACCGGCTATCATGGACGCGCCTTCCACCCTGCGGGCCCCTGAAGGAGCACCCGAATGGCCCTCGATAAGTCCCTCGCATCGCTCGACGGCCGCGCCGCCATCGTCACCGGCGGCGCCATGGGCATCGGCCGCGGCTGCGCCCGGGGCCTCGCCGCCTTCGGCGCCAGCGTCGTGATCGCCGACAAGGACGGCGACGCCGCCAAGCAGACCGCCGCCGACATCGAGGCCGCCGGCGGCTCCGCCCTCCCTCTCACCGTCGACGTCCGCGACTTCGACCAGGTCAAGTCGATGGTCCAGGCCACCGTCGACCGCTACGGCCGCGTCGATTGCCTCGTCAACAACGTCGGGGGCGGCTTCCGCAAGGACTTCGTCGAGGAGAGCGAGAACGCGTGGGACGCGCTCGTGAGGATCAACCTCAAGACCACCTATTACTGCACCAAGACGGTCGTCGACGAGATGGTCCGGCTCGGCATCAAGGGCTCGATCATCAACATCACCAGCATCGAGGCCTACCGGGCCGCGCCCGGCTTCGCCGTCTATGCCTCCTGCAAGTCCGCGATGGAGAACTTCGCCCGGACGATGGCCTTGGAGGCGGGCCACCACGGCATCCGCTTCAACACCATCGCCCCCGACGCCACGCCCACGCCGGGAACCACCGGCATCGGCGTGACGACCCCAGGCCGGCCCGGACGCGCCCGCAGCATCCCCGCGCTCAGGGAGGGCGTCGAGGACGACTACGCGGGCCCGACGGTCTTCCTCGCCTCCGACATGTCGGCCTATCTGACCGGC
The DNA here is from genome assembly GCA_965207995.1 of Dehalococcoidia bacterium. GTDB lineage: Bacteria > Chloroflexota > Dehalococcoidia > SHYB01 > SHYB01 > DAOUKH01. The sequence goes on from OZ242299.1 coordinate 1,871,145, forward strand.
ATCACCATCCACGTCGATGGCGGCACCTACGCCTCCGGCGGCTGGGTGCGCAACGAAAACATGGAATGGACGGGGTCGGCGTAGCCGCGATGCCCAAAGGCGACGTGGTCCTCATCAAGGCCTCGCGGGGCGAGCCCGGCGCGCGGCGTATCTGGGACGATTCCGGCGAGGCGCCCTACGTCTGCCTGGAAGTGTACTGGGAGCGCTGGGAGCAGTACGGCGTCGAGCCCGTCTGCTGGCCCGTCGGCCACGACCAGATCTTCGAGCTCGACGAGTCCCTGCTCGCCAAGCTGCAGACCGCCTCCGAAGGGGCCGACGACCGTCTCGACGCCCTGTGGTCGAAGGCGAAACCGTACAAGGGCGACGGGCGGTGACCAAGCCCCTGCTCGAGATCGTCTACTGCCACGAGTGAGGCGATCTTCCTGAAGCCGCCATTTTGGCGGAGAAGATGCTCCAAGAGTTCTCCCGCAAGCTGGGCGGGGTGACCCTCACCCCCGGCGGCAAGGGCCAGTTCGAGGTCTCCCTCGACGGCGCCCCCGTCTTCTCCAAAGCTGAAAAGGGCCGCTTCCCCGACAACAAAGAAATCCGCGACGCTATCCGGGGCGGGTAGCCCCAGCTCCTCTAGAACAGGGCGCGCACGGCTTTGGTGACTTCGGCCAGCTTTGCGTCGGATACGCGGCCGTAGTGGATCCTAAACAGGCTCTCATGCAAGGGTTGCAACGCAAAAAGAAAGACCCGCCTCCGGTTGCCCAGGGCGGGTCAGTCTCTTTGTTCTCGCTCGCTCGCTACCCCAAGGCTAATCTGAGGGCCGAGACAAACGAGTCCCAGGTCGCCGCGATGACCGAGCCGACGATCACTGACGCAACGAACAGGAAGAAGCCAGCAATGACGGCCTTCTCTATCGTTCTCATGACCTGCTCCTTTCTTGACACTGTAGGACAAGGCAAGAGGGAATTGCCCTTAGCCTACTTTCCTGTGAGTGTCAGCGCTTGATTGGCGTAGATCTTATCACTTGAACTATCGATCCGACCACGCCTCCTCCCACTCAGGGTCCTCGGGGCGGCTGAACCAGTCGGCCAGACCTAGCGACGCCCACTCGTGTTCGTCGCGGTCGCCGAAGACGACCAGCTTGCCGTCCTCCCAGTAGGCCATGTCGTCCACGATGTCCATGGTGCGGACGCTGACGGCGCAGACGCGGTCGAGCAGGTCGATTACCCGCTCCTTGTGGTCGGCGAAGCGGTAGGTGTCGAACTTCTCGGCGATGGTCGGGTCCCTCGGCTTGCGCTCCTTGTATTGATCGAGAACCCATTCGAGGGCCGACCGGCTGCCCAGACGGTAGCGCCACGCCGACTCCGGCACGCCGGCGAGCGTGGTCTTGCCGTCGAGGACGATGAGGCCGCGCTCCTGGTCGGCGCGGAGCTTGGGGCGCCCGGGGACGCCCGTCCCTTCCAGGCGCTTCAGGCCGTAGGGCTCGGCCGACTCGAAGCCGATGTGCAGGTCGAGCAGCTCGCGGCCCATGTGCGCCCAGGCCTGGAAGTCGGCGTAGAAGGGCAGGCGGGGGAACTCCCGGCGCAGGTCGACGTCGTACTTCTGCCGGTAGACCGGGTCGTGGAGCACGGCGTAGGTGTAGGCGAAGATCTCCTCGGGGCCGATGAAGCCGTGGTGCTCGTCCTTGTAGTGCTCGCGGAACCGCTCGATGCCCCACTCCGTGATGTTGCTGACCTGCGTCCCCTCTTCCGTGTAGCGGTACAGCGGCAGGCATTGCGTGTCGCCGGTGAAGTGCAGGTCAACTACCCGGTCCGCCGCCAGCGCATAGAAGTCTCTACGGTTCAGGCAGAAGGCAATGACTTGGTTATCACGTGTGCGCTTGTGCGGGAATATCTGGGGCTGCTGATACCTTCGATGGGTGATGATCGGCGCATAGTAGCAATGTTTCGCAACGAACGGTCGGTACAAGGAGGTAGTTAAATGCGCCGGCTCGAAGGGTAGTGGGTCACCTCTGACCAAATGCGCCTCTAGTTCGGAGGTCCATTTTATGGACCTATCTACCCAATCGCCAATCGCCTCAGGGTTGGGCTTTTCTACCGCAAGCCTGTCTCGCTCGGTCTGATAAATCTCACAGAAGTGCTCTATTTTCTGGGAGAGGATGTCGGTGTCATAGTCGAGGGCCCACTCGTCTCGATTGCTGACAACGCCCATCGAGTACAGACCGAACACCGCCTGCTCGTCGTCGGTGCTCTTGGCGAGCTTGGTCTTCCGGTCCGCGAGCGGCACCAGCTTGTCGAAGTTGGTATTGGACTGGTCGAGCCAGTTGTGCTTTGCGTCGGGTGTGATTTCCTCGAATGCGAAGTCAGGTATGCTGGTTTTCTGCAGTTCGGACAGCTTGTCGGCCCCCGATTTCCTATCGGCGAGAGCAACGTAGTGGATTCTACCCCCCCGTTTGGTAAGCAGCTTGCCCGTCGCGGACGAAGAACCCGATCGCGACTCCGGTCATGATCCCGAAGATGTTGCCGACGTTGCGGTTCTTTCGTATGTCGCCACCAAGGTCAATGATGTACAAATCGCTAAACTCTTGCGGGGCTAACCTCCGAAACCCGTCGTCTTGGCGGGCGTCAATGTACGCCCGATTCGTGATGAAGGCGATGATGCCGTCGTCGTCGAGCCGGTCGCTGGCCCAGCGGATGAACCGCTTGTACATGTCGTACTGCTTCGTCTTCTGCGCCGTGCTCTCCTTGACGTAGGTGTCCTTGATGCGGCGGTCGATCTCCGGGTACTCCCGGTTCTTGTTGTTCTCGTTCTCGTTGCGCTGGTTGGCGTTGTACGGCGGGTTGCCGATGATGACGCTGATGGGCTTTTCGTTCTGAAGCTGGACGCGCATCCAGTTCTCGGTGGAGAGCCCGCCGAGGTTGAAGGCGGCCTGGCCTTCCGCCGCGGCCCCGGATACGCCTTTGCTCTGCCAGCCCAGGTTGTCGAGGGTGTCCACGAAGCAGAGGTTGGGGAAGCTCTTGTATTTCCCCATCCGCTCCCGGTAGGTGTACTCGATGTTGAGGTTGGCGATGTAGTAGGGGAGGATCGCCACCTCGTTGGCGTGGATTTCCTTTTCGTACTTGTACGCCAGCCGCTCCAGGGGCAGGTGGTTGATGAGGTTGGTGACGAACGTGCCCGTGCCGGTGGCGGGGTCGAGGATCTGGACGTTGTCGTCGGCGAGCATGCGTCCGAAGTGCTTGTTCAGCAGGTAGTCGGCGCCGCGGATGATGAAGTCGACGACCTCGTTGGGGGTGTAGACCACGCCCAGGCGGTCGGCGGCAGCGGGGTTGTAGGCCTTGTAGAAGTCCTCGTAGAGGGCCTTGATGAATTGCTGCTTCTCGGCGTAGTCGGCGATTTCGTCGGCGGCGCGGCCGATAGCCCCGTAGTAGGAGTGAAGGCGGCCGAGCGCCTCGCGCTGGATGTCGCCGGTGAAGAATGTGCGCTCCAGATCGTCGAGGCGTTTGGCGATGTTGTTCTCTTGGTGGAACTGGACCTCGTCGAAGACCTTCCGGAAGATGTCCTTGGTGAGGATGTGCTGCAAGAGCATCTCGCGCACGTCCTCGGGGCCGACGTCCTTGCTGATGGACTCGTGGCAGAGGTCGAGGAAGCCGTCGGCGGCGGCGCGGTAGGCCGGGTTGCCTTCCTGGGCGGCGTCGATGGCGGCGCGCAGGTTTTCGAGGACGGCGGGCAGGTCGGTCTTGAACTGTCGTTGCGCCTTGCGGAACTCCTCGATCTCGGGGAGCTCGTAGTCGAGGAAGTGCCTGATGAGGCGGTGCAGCTCGCCGGGGCGGGTCATGTCCACCCGCATCCGCACTTCACGGTCCTGGATCAGCACCGCCGTCTGCGAGTCCTCGAAGATGATGTTGTCCTGGGGATAGCCCTTGTTGAGCTTGCGCTCGATCTCCACGTCCAGGACGTCGTGGGAGTCCTTGGCCTCCCAGTAGCCGCGGGCCATTCGTAGCGTGTCCTTGACCGTGGCGTCGGGAACGACGCCGGCGGGAGTGCCCAGCTCGGGGACGAGCACGAGGCGCTCGCGGTGGTCGTGGCAATACGACTCCAGGCAGTTCTCGAAGGCCCGCCGGATGTTGGACTCGTTGTCCGAGCCGCCGAAATCGATGAGCTGCCGCAGGCGCTCGTAGTAGCGCTCGATGTGGGGATACGCAGGCATGGACGTATTGTACATGCCGCCGCGTTGACAACAGGTTTGGCGCTTCATACCATCCCGTAGGTTGGCGTCCGGGCACGGCGCCGGAGAGAAGGAGCACGATGACTACCGAGACCCGCATCAAGACCAAGATCGTGGACGCGGACGGCCACTATCTCGAGCCGCCGTACGCCATCCCCGACTATATCGAGCCGAAGTACAAGGACGTCGCACCCCGCATCGTCCGCAACGCCGACGGCGTCGACGAGTGGGCCGGCAAACACTGGTCGTCCTACAACCAGCAGATGGGCGCGGGCAACGTGTCCAACTTCGTGTTCAAGCGCGACTCCGATTCCGGCCACCTGCTCGCCGCCCAGGAGCGCGAGGAGGCCAACAAGGCCCCGATGATGCGCAACTACGCCGACCAGGACGCCCGCATCATGGGCTCCGAGGAGCGCGTCGACATCCTCGACGAGGAGGGCATCGACCTCTCGGTGCTCTACCCGACGCTCGGCCTCCAGTGGGTCAGCGAGCCGGAGTACCACATGGCGCTCAACCGCGCCCTGAACGACTGGCTCGGCGACTTCGTGAAGGCCGACCCCAGGCGGCTCTACGGCGCGGCCAACATCGTGGCCATCTGGGACGTCGAGATGGCCTGCGACGAGCTACGCCGCTCCGTCAGCGAGCACGGCTTCCCCGCCGCCTTCCTGCGCTCGGCGCTCCCCGACGCGGAGTCCCGCTGGTGGCGCGACACCTACGACCCCTTCTGGGCGACCTGCCAGGACCTCGACGTCGCCGTCGGCTTCCACCCCTTCCCCGGCGACGTCATGTACGGGTCGGGCCGCTACTTCGACTACGTCGGCCCCACCGGCGCACAGATGTTCATCCGCACCCCGTTCAACCACATGGTCGACTCGATGAACACGCTCACCGCCCTCATCGTCGGCGGCACCTTCGAGCGCTTCCCCGACCTCCGTGTCGGCATCCTGGAATCGAGCGGCGGCTGGCTGCTGACGCTGCTGGAACGACTCGACAACCGGTTCGACCACCTCGGCCAGATCGTCCCCGAAATGCAGATGGCCCCCAGCGACTACTTCCGCCGCAACTGCTGGATCTCGTTCGACCCCGAAGAGGCCCCGCTCGCGCTCACCGCGGACATCCTCGGCGCCGACCGCATCATCTGGGGCTCCGACTACCCCCATCCCGACGCCTTCTACCCCAACTTCGTCGAGATGCTGAACGAGAACCTCGCCGACATGTCGACCGAGGACCAGGACCGCATCCGGGGCCGCAACGCCCTCGACTTCTACAAGCTGCCCGACGAGCGGTAGGGCGCGGGCGGCCGGGAGCCCCGCCCTCCGTGAGGCCGTTCGGGGGATAGGGACGGGCGCGTCGCGACGCGCCCCTGCAGGGGAGATGTTGGGCATAGCCCCCACCACGGCCGTCTCTGCGTTCGTTTCGTTGACACTCAAACGGGGGCAAACCTAGAATCGCAGAGAAGAGCCGGGGCGGTGGGCAAGCGACCCGGCGGAGGAGCCTGATGACCACCGAGACCCGCGTCAAGCTGCAAATCGTCGACGCCGACGGCCACTTCATCGAGCCGAACGACCTGCGTCCCTACATCGACCCCAAGTGGCGCGATCAGGCGCCGTACCGCATTCCCGGCAGCGGCAACGCCTGGGGCGGCCGCGACTGGCAGTCCGAGGGTTGCCCGCAGTTCGGCACGCCGCTCTTTACCCGCCCCAACGAGACGCAGATGACAGGGCTCATCGGCGTGCACCGCAAGGAAGACCTCGCCCAGGGCAGTTCTTCCGCCACGATGTACGAGAAGATGGACCCCCGCATCGTCGACAACGAGGGCCGGCTGGTGGTCATGGACGAAGAATCGATCGACGCCTCCGTCCTCTACCCCACCTCGGCGCTCGCCTGGGTGCCCGACGGCGAGTACCACCTGGCCCTCAACGCGGCGCTCAACAACTGGCTCCACGAGTGGTGCCAGGCCGACCCCAGCCGCCTCTACGGCGCGACAAACATCGTGGCCCTCCACGACGTCGAGGCCGCCTGCGATGAGGTGCGGCGCTGCAAGAAGGACTTCGGCTTCCCCGCCGTCTTCCTCCGCACCACGCTTCCCAACGCCGAGGTCCGCTGGTGGGACAAGAGCTTCGATCCCTTCTGGGCGACCTGCGAGGAGCTCGGCGTCGCCGTCGGCTTCCACCCCTTCCCCGGCGACAGCATGTACGGCTCGGCCCGCTACTTCGACATCATCGGGCCCACGTCCGAGCTCGTCTTCATGCGCACGCCGTTCAACATCCCTGTCGACTCGATGCACGCCGTCATGGGGACGATCATCGGCGGCGTCGCCGAGCGCTTCCCCGACCTACGCCTCGCCATCCTCGAAAGCAGCGGCGGCTGGCTCGTCTCCTTCCTGGAGCGGCTCGACAGCCGCTTCGAGCACATGGGCCACACCCTCCCCCACCTGACGATGAGCCCCAGCGAGTACTTCAAGCGCAACTGGTGGATCTCCTTCGACCCCGAAGAGGCCGCGCTGAAGATGACCATCGACTGGCTCGGCGCCGACCGCATCATCTGGGGCTCCGACTACCCCCACCCTGACGCCTTCTACCCCGGCTTCGTCCAGATGCTGAACGAGAACCTCGAAGGCGTCCCGGAGGAAGACCAGGCCAAGATCCGCGGCCGTAACGCCGTCGATTTCTACCAGCTCGAAGGCTAGCGTGGCTGGCTATCCGGCGCTTATTGACGGCGAGGAGGGTGCCTATGGGGTCGTGTTCCCAGACCTCGATGTCGGCGCGATGGGGAACACGATAGAGGAGGCCATCTTGAACGCGGAGGATGTGCTGCGGGACTACGTTTCCGAGATGGAGAAGAGCGGCTGGCCCGTCGCGCCGCCTAGTCCTCTCGACAGCATCGAGACGCCTCCCGGGAACCAACTGGTCTCGATCCCGCTTGTTTCGTCCTCCGGGACTCGACCCTGATCCCTCTTCCGTCCGCCTACTTCACGGTCGGGAGGTAGCCCTCGCCGATGAGGCCGAGCTCCTTCTGGCGCTCGATTTCGGCGGCGGGGACGCCGAGCAGGTCGCCGTAGACCCAGTCGTTGTGCTCGCCGAGCAGCGGCGGCGGCGACTCGAAGCGCAGGTCCTTGCCCACGAACTTGAAGATATGGCCGGGGTAGCGGTGCCGGCCGCACGCCGCCTGCTCCATCCACCGGTAGAAGCCGCGCTCCTGGAGCTGCGGATCGAAGTACGGGTCGGCGTCGTCGGAGCACATGCCGGCGGGCACGCCCTCGGCTTGGAGCCGCTCCATGGCCTCGCGGTCTTCGAGGTCGGCGCTCCAGGCTGAGATCATCGCGTCGAGCTCGTCGTGGCGGGCGCGGCGAGCGAGGTTTCCCTGAAAGGCGGGGTCGTCCGACATCTCTGGGCGGCCCAGGGCCTTGCAGAGGCCCGACCACTCGTCGTCGGTGCCCACGCTCACGGCGACCCACCGGTCTTCGCCGCGGCAGCGGTAGATGCCCTGCGGGGCGCGGAACTCGTCGCGGTTGCCGATGGGCGTCCGGTCGCGGCCGTTCATCGCCGCGTCCATCAGGGCGCCGCCCACCTGGTGTGTCATGTGCTCCGTCTGCGACACCTCGATGAACTGACTCTCGCCGGTGCGGTCGCGCTGGTAGATGCCCATGAGCGTGGCGTAGGCGGCGGCGATGCCGCTCGACGCGTCCATGTGGTTCGAGCCGTGGTTCGTCATCGGGCCGTCGTCCTCGTAGCCGCGCAGCAGCAGGTAGCCGGCGGTCGCCTCGCCCTGCGACCCGAAGCCGACGTGCTGGTGGTACGGCCCCGTCAGCCCGTAGAGCGGCATGGTGACGTAGATGATCGACGGGTTCAGCTTGCGCACCGATTCGTAGTCGAGCCCGTGGCGCGCCATCATCCCCATCGAGTTGTTCTCGATGAGCACGTCGCAGATCTTCACCAGCTCCTCGACGGTGCGGTGGCCCTCCTCCGTCCCGATCTCGGCGACGACGGAGCGCCGGTTGCGGCCCAGGCTGTTGAACAACGCGTGGCGGTTCCACGGGTTGCCCGCGGGGTCCTTGTCCACGTAGCCGCCGGCCATGTGGCCGAGCCGCGAGACGAACTCCTTGTCGGGCGGCCAGGGCACGAAGCCGCGGGTGTTCGTGATGTGGTGGCGGCGCGACTCGACGCGGACGATCTCCGCGCCCAGGTCGCCGAGCATCATGACGGCGAACGGTCCTGCCCAGACCAGGGAGAAGTCGAGGATGCGGATGCGAGAGAGGGGCAGGCCGCTCATCAGATCGCTCCCTGCCCGCGGAGGATGGAAAGCTCGTCCATCGAAAGGCCGAGTCGCCCGCACAGGACCTGACGGTTGTGCTCGCCGAGCAGCGGCGCGGGGCGGCGCATCTCCCAGCCGCCTCCGTTGAGGAACATGGTCGGCCCCGGATGGGGGATGCGTCCCGCTTCGGCGTGGTCGGCCTCGACGAAGAAGCCGCGCGCCGTGTAGTGCGGGTCCTTCAGAATCTCAGAGGGGGTGTTCATCCCCGCGACCGGCAGGTGCTGCGCCTGCCCCGCCTCGACGACCTCGGCCCGCGTGCGTTCCATCAGCCAGGGGTACAGCAGCCCGTCCACGAGCTCGACCGCCTCCGGCGTCTCCCAGAAGGAGGCGTCCTGCATGCGCTCGTCCTCGATGTACTCGGGGTGTCCGAGCATGCGCCACAGGTTTGGCCAGCGCCGCGGCGGCGAGACCATGAAGTTCAGATAACCGTCGCCGCAGGGGAAGTTCCCCGCGGGAAGCGCCATGTGCTGCGTCTCCATCCGCTCGCTGACGTCGCCGGTGTACTGCCAGCCCAGCGCGTAGGTGAGCCGCCGGTCGGCGCTGCCCGCGGCGACCTCGTAGACCGACACGTCGATGTATTGCCCTTCCTCGGCGAAGTGCTGCTGCACCACCGCGCCCATCACCGCCATCGCCGCCATGTTCCCCGCCTGGTACTCGGTCAGGTGGTCGACGTTGCGGAGCGGCTCGCGGCTCGGCACCCCCATCGTCTTCAGGGAGCCCGCCAGCGCGTACATCGTCATGTCCGTCGCCTTCCAGTCGCGATAGGGGCCGGTCTGCCCGTAGGAGCTGAGCGAGCACATGACGAGGCGAGGGTTGACCGCCCGCAGCGCCTCGTAGCCCAGCCCGAAGGCGTCCATGACGCCCGGCATGAAGCTCTCCATCACGACGTCGGACTGGCGGGCGAGCTCCAGCGCGATCGCCTTGGCGGAGTCGTCGCGCAGGTCCAGCGTGATCGAGCGCTTGTTGGTGTTGACGTGCAGGAAGAGGCCGGAGCGCTCCGGGTGCGGCCGGTCGCCGGGGAAGGGGCCGTAGCGGCGGGCGGGGTCGCCGACGCCGGGCCGCTCGACCTTGACCACGTCGGCGCCGTAGTCGGCGAGCAGCTTCGACGCATACGGCCCGGCCAGGTGCCAGGTAAAATCAAGGACCTTGAGGCCGGCAAGCGGCTGCTTCGGACGCGCTGTCATAACAGAAAGACCCCGGAAGCCGCGCGAAGCTTACCGCAAGCCTGGGTAAAGTTCTAGCGAACGCTGCACACCCGGCTGCCGCTCCCGGCCCCTCGGGCCGCGCGCGTTGACAGAGGCGCAGCGTGACGAATAATTGAGCCTGCAATAGCCGGGGGGTTCCGCATGAAGCGCATCCTTCCCCGATTCTTTCGATGCTTCCTGATCGCCGCCCTCGCGGCGGCCATCGCGGTCCCGTTCGCCCCTGCCGCCGCTGTTTCCGAAACGGACGCCAAGCTGACGGTGTCGCCCTCCTCGGCGGTGCCCGGTCAATGGATCACGTTGGTGGGGAGTGGTTTCAACGGAAACGCGCGAGTGAACGTCCAACTGTCTGGCAACGGCGCGACCGTCGTGGTGGTCGGCTCGGGTGTGGCCGCAGCGCCGCCCGTCCGAGTAAGCACGACCGGGACTTTCACGCTTTCGATGAGGGTTCCGTTCCATGACACGGCAACAGCTGCGGCGGGGACGAAGACATGGACGGCTACGGAGACGACAGAAGGCGGACGCACCGCGAGCTCGTCAGGCTTCACTATCCAAGAGCGCCAAATCTACCTAAGCCCGAGCCCGGCGCGGCCGGGCGCGACGGTCGAGGTCTTTGGTTCCGGCTGGGGCGTGAAGACGCGTGGCAGCGTGAGCTCGCAGGTGACGCTGACGCTGAGCACCAACCCCAACGCGAAGTACGGGCCCTTCCCGGTCGAGTCGAACGGCGAGTTCACCGGCTCGATCGTCGTCCCCGCGGATATGGACATGCCACGGCTCACGGTCATCGCGACGGATAACAACGGCCCCATGATCGCTGGCGGCACGGGCGGCTTCTCGGCGAACCAGACGGTGGGGGCGGAGCTCCAAGTAGCAACCGGCGTGGTGACGTTGACGCCGAGCACGGCCACGACAGATCAGATGATCGTGGTCTCTGGAGCAGGGTTTCCAGCACGGACGGAACTGTCGGAGTTTCAGTTTGGCTATTGGGACCTTCTGCCGTCGCCGCCGCCGGTGACGGACGCGGCGGGGAGCTTCACAATTCCGCTGACCGTCCCCCCATGTTATTCAGGGGCTAGCGGGTGTGGCCCGTGGGGCGACGTGGTACACGTGAGCGTGGCAGATGTCATAGGGCTTGCGGTGTTCACGTATGCCGAGCCGTCGATTACCCTCTCGACTGGATCGGCGCAGCCCGGCGAAACGATTACGATTACGGGCACGGCTTTCAGCGCGTACGCCAACGTCGATGCGATCAATATCGGGCAGGCACCGGCGCTGCCGGAACCCGCTCCGCGGACCGATGCCCTCGGCGACTTCAGTGTTGCGGTCGTCGTGCCGGCGCTGAACCCCGGCGCTTACACGATCACGGTGCGCACGATCCCTGCCTTCACGGCCACCGCGCCGATTGCCATCCTGGGCGCCTCCGTAAGTTATGCCGCCCCTCCAGAGGTTGTCTTCAGCGAGCTAACGTCGCGCGGCCTGCTGACCCTGGCGGCGGCAGCGCCTCCGGGCGGCACGAGCTTCGGCGCCTACGTGCCCGGCCTGCCGGGCGACACGCTGATGGGGGTCGAGCCCTACGGAGTGCTGGTCCTCACACTGACCAGGGACGCGCGGATCTCCGTGAGCGGCCAGCCTGCGGTGGACGTGGCGGCGGACACGCCGACCTTCTTCGCTCTTGGCGCGGTCGAGTCGGTGAAAGTGGTCGAGGTGACGGTAACGCCGAGCGAGGGATCGGTGGGGTCGACCATTACGATCTCAGGAACGGGCTTCCCGGCGCGAACGCCCCTGTCGGCGCTCGACTTCGGCGGAAGGAACTTGCTGCCGGCGCCGGCGCCGGTGACGGACGCTTCGGGGAGATTCGCCGTGCCGCTGACGGTGTTTCCCCCGCATTGTCCCGCAGGGGCTCTCTGCCCGTCAGCCGTCGTCGTGAATGTGAGGGTGGGCGACGTCGTGGGTCATGCGCCGTTCTACTGGCGCTGGCCGTTCATCAGCCTCTCGACCGACACGGCGCGTCCTGGGGACAAGATAACCATTACGGGCACGGGCTTCAGCGCGTTCGCCAACGTCGACACGATCAACTTTGGGGTGGCACCCGCGCTGCCGACGCCCAACCCGTTAACCGACGGCGCCGGCGACTTCACGGCGGACGTGACCGTGCCGGCGCTGAACCCCGGCGCTTACACGATCACGGTGCGCACGGGCCCCGGCTTCACGGCCACCGCGCCGTTCCGCATCTGGAGCGCGACCTGACCCTGGCCAGGGCGCACGGATTTCGGTGAGCGGCCAGCCGGCGGTGGACGTGGCGGCGGACACACCCACCTTTTTCGCCCTCGGCCCGGACGTGTTCGTGGAGGTCATCGAAGACGATCCGTAGGGTCAAGCCGCCGCGTTGACACGGTACGGCGGCCTCCCTATGCTCCCGCCATCTTAGGGACGGGGCGCATTTTGGAGTCACTCTCCTCGGAACAGTACGACGTCGACAGCTTCGAAGCGGCGGTCGAGCTCTACCACGCAAGGGGCTGGACCGACGGCCTGCCCATCATCCCGCCCACCGAGGAGCGGGTCGCGCGCTTCGTCGAGGCCTCGGGCCGCCCGGCCGGCGAGGTCGTCGGCGAATACTACGAGCGCCGTCGCGTCCTCACCGTCGAGAAGCTGGCCATCAACGCGGTGATGGCCGGCTGCCTGCCGGAGTACTTCCCCGTCGTCCTCGCCATCATCGAGGCGATGGCGAGCCCTAAGATCGGGCTCCACGGCGGCAACGCCTCGACCGGCGGCATGGCCGTCGGCTTCGTCGTGAACGGCCCCATCCGCAACGAGCTTGGGATGAACTACCGGGGCAACGTCCTGGGGCCGGGCAACCGCGCCAACTCCTCCATCGGGCGCGCGGTGCGGCTGGCGCAGATCAACGTCATGGGGTCGGTGCCCGGCGCCGGCCACGGCGACCTCGCCGGCCGCGACATCCTCGACCGCTCCACGATGGGCCAGCCCGGCAAATACGCCGGCTACCACATCGTCGAGAACGAGGAGGACTTCCCCTCGCTCGCTCCGCTCCACGTCGAGCGCGGCTTCAACGCCGCCCAGAATGTCGTGACCGTCTTCCCCACGGCGGGCCATCTCCAGATATCGGCGCACGCCGACCACGGCGCGGAGGCCATCGTCGACACCATCGCCCACTACCTCGCCGAGGGCGGCCACGTCGCCAAGGCCTTCTCGATGCTCGTCATCCCGCCCGAGTGCGCCGAGCACTTCGTCCGCGACGGCTGGACCAAGGCCGACATTCGCACCGCCTTCTTCGAGAAGACGACCCGCACCGCGCGCTGGGCGAAGGAGCACGGCTGGCCCTCGATCCCCGGCCCCATCTCGCCGCGAGGCGGGGCCGTCGCCCCCGGCGACGACGAACGCCGCGTGGGCAGCGCCCGCACCCCCGAGGACGTGAACGTCGTCATCGCCGGCGGCCCGGCCGGAGCCTTCGTCCACGCCCTCCTCCCATACGGCGGCCTCGTGGAGTCCAAGCCGATCCGCTAGCCACCGCCCGTTGCCCTTAGCCGCCGGTGTAGGCTAGATTCCTTCGGGCCGTCCGCGCCCTCCGCGCGGGGCCGCGCGACTATGGCGCTGTTGCGAATTCACGAGGAAGCCGCGATATGAACCGGACGGTGGCGGGTTCCGGCGAGCGCGTCTTTACCCGCAACTTCCTCTACATCTTCTTCGCCACGTTCGCCTTCTTCGGCGGCTTCGTCTTCTTCTTTCCCATCCTCCCCATCTTCATCGACGCGCTTGGCGGGACTCCGGCCCTCATCGGCGCGCTGATCGGCGGTTCGAGCATCGTCTCGATCTGCCTCCGTCCTTTCTCCGGGCGGCTCGTGGACGAACAGGGGCGTAAGCGGTTCATCACGCTCGGCGCGGTGATCCTCACCGTCAGCGCCTTCTCCTACGGGTTCGTCTCCGACACCGTCTTGCTCTGGCCGGTTCGGCTCGCCGCCGGGGCCGGCATCTCGCTCTTCTTCACCGCCTCGTTGGCCTACGCGGGCGATATCGCCCCCGCCTCGAAGCGGGGCCAGACGATGGGCTACTGGGGCATGGCCAACAACCTCGCCTTGGCGCTCGCGCCCCTGCTCGCCACCTTCCTCCTGAAGGCCAGCTTCCTCCACGGCTTCGAGCAGGAGCTGCGGCGCTGGTACCCCGGCTCCGGCAGCGACGTCGGCGGCGCCGACCTGAACTTCGCTACGTGCTTCCTCATCGCCGGCGTCATCGGCCTGATCTGTATCTACCTGACCCGCCAGCTCAACGAGGTCTACACGCCGGTGAAGCAACCGGACGTCTCGCCCCTCACCCGCATCAAGCAGATGATCAACCGGAAGGCCCTTCTGCCCGCTGGGTTGCAGCTTCTTTCCGTGACGAACTTCGTCTCCCTCAATATCTTCGCGCCCATCTATGCTGAGGAGATCGGCGTGGCGAACGTTGGGCTCTCGTTCTATACCGTCTCCGCGGTGAGCATCGTCCTGTCCCGGCTCTTCAGCGGACAGCTACTCGACCGGTTCCCGCGGGCCTACTCGATCGTGCCGGCGTTCGTCATGATGTCCGCCGCTACGGCCCTCATCGGGCTGGTGCAGACCCCGTGGATGCTTCCCATCGGCGCGGCGCTGGCCGGTTTCGGGGCGGGATTCGTGCAACCTGGTCTCCAGGCGCTGCTGCTCGACAGGGCCGGCGGCGAGCGCCTCGGCTCGGCCTCGGCCACCTTCGCCCTGGGCGTGGACATCGGCCTCTTCGGCGGCGCCTTCGTGATGGGGCTGATTCTCCAGGAGGCCGGCTTCCGCACCATGTACCTCGCCGCCGGCACGGCGGGGCTGACGGCGGCGGCGGTCCTGGCGGCGGCGTCGTGGCGGGAAGCGCGGGCCGTCGTCTCCAAACCTCCCTCCCCCTGAGGGAGCCTCTCCTCAAGCCTCTCCCCCTCTGGGGGAGCCGCACCTTAAACCTCTCTCCCTCTGGGAGAGACTGAGAGAGGGCCGGGGGTGGGGTGCGGACGCCTTACCTTTTCTCCCCGCGCGAAACCTTTGCACAGGGAATTATATCCCTGTGTACATTCATGACTTGGGGTCGTCGTCAGGGCGCTCACTAAACGCAGTGGCGGAGCCACTCCCCGTCAAGGGCGGTGAACGGTCTGCCCGGAGCAAAGCTGCGTGTTTTCGTGTACCTCACCTCACCGGTGGCATCGACGTAGCCGTACTCGTACCCCAGTTGGCGCGCCTTGGCGAGAAAACTACATTCGTTCGCGCTCCACGCCCGCGTGGAGAAGTCGCCATCGGACCTGACGGCGCGCTCCAGCCCCCCGCCTCTCCGGGTAACCGCCGCCGTCGGCGTCCTGACGATGAGCGGGCCGGCAGACGGCCTGGGCGTGGGCTCCACATACGGACGTGGCGTGGGCGTGAATGTCGGCTCGGGCGTGAATGTTGGCGTGGGCTGGGGTGTGGCCGTGACGGGCTGGTCGGCGGGTGGCGTGGAGTCTTCGCCCACGAGAGCCGCGATGATCACCAATACCATAAAGAGGGCGACGGCACCCCCTAGTGCCCAACCGAGTTTCTTCATGTCAACCCCGTCCTACTCGAGTCCCAGGGTGGTTCGCCTGACGAAGTCGTACACGTCCCGCTGGTTCGCCGGCCGTTGCAGGTCCGCAGTGAATTCCTTCCATGCGGCCTGACGTTCCTCTGGGGGTAGTCCCAGGATTTTTCTGACGGCACGTCGCTCCTCAGCGTTGGTGGGAACGCGCTTCATCTCCTCAGTGAGTTTCTCATCGTCCATGGGGTTCCTCCTTGGGGTTTACCGACCTGAGGGGTGTCGGGCCGGGGCCACGTGACCGGCGACGCACCGGGGCGAGCGCGTCCGCGATGATCCCAAGGGTCTCGTTCATGGTGTCCCTGGCCCTCGCGCAGGCCCTTGAGCTCATCCTTGACCTCGTCCAGCTTGTCGACGATATTGGTTTCTGACTCCTTCACCGCCGCCACAATCTCGTTCTTGGCCTTCTGGGTCATCCCTTTGGTCGTCATGACTTCTCCCCCGGCCTAGCAGGCCAGCCCGATCTGGCGGCCCACGCTCGACGCCAGCGAGGCCGCATCCGCGATCTCCCAATTTGCCCGGTTGACCACCTGGGCGTCCAAGTCGTCGATGCCTCTGGCGTAGAGTTCGGCGGCGTCCTCCATGTGTTCCCCTATGGCTCTCAGGTCGCCATGAATGTGCGACATGGATACCGGCGCTCGGAGACTCCTGATATCGTCCGCATGAGCCTGAAGGGCCACCAACTCTACGGCCATGCGGAGCCGCCAACCATCGTTGTACAAGATTCCAGGGTTGTCCCACACCTCGTCCAAGAGGTTCCCAAGGGAGAACGCCGTATCGGCGATATCTTCCGAGAGGACACCGACGGCCGTGAGGTAGACGCGCTCGTCTGCCGCGCACGCGTCAGGCGTGGCGGTCGGCCGGGGCGTGGGCTCCGGATCTCCGCAGCCGGACAAGGCCCCGACGAGTAGCAGGATGGCAATGCCCAACCCAAAGAGCCGAGCGACCTTCGCCACTGACACGCTCATGCCAGACACCGCCCGCACTGCTTCGATGTCAGGCCCTTAAGGGCGGCCACGACCTCGGCCTCCCGCGTGGGCTCAAGGTTCCGCACGTAGTAGCGGCCACTACTCAGGGGGTGGTCTAGGTCTAGTTCCGTCCCGGTGATAGAGCCGCAGTCGGCGCGGTGAACCATCGCCTTGGGCTCGGTCCGAAAGACGTCGACGTACAACACGAAGCTCATGGGGTGCCTCCTTGGGAGTCCGTTCCTGCGCCGGTCGTCCGCACCCCGTCGCCTTCGAGGTACCGCCACTTCGTCTTGGGAGGCGCGCGCATCACGACGTCCGCGATCTCCTCGGGCGTCGCGTCGATAAGCTCCGGCACATCCCGCCTAGGGGCGGCATCGGGTCAGGTCCTGCCCACTTTCCGAGGCCCTAATAATCTTAAAGGTTATGGAATCGGCCTAGAAGATAAACTTTAAGGCTATAGTCGTCAAGAGTCGCATGGCGCTACTTTCCCGTTGACTTAGCGCGAAGGCTAAGTCGTGGTGAAAGGTTGGCTAAGCAACAACATACGTTGGGGTATTGGCTGCGCCAGGCCCGTAAGGACGCATCCCTCACCCAGGAGCAAGCGGCAGAGCGCGCTAATCTCCATGCGGTCTCGATCTCACGGTTCGAGCGCGGCCTGCAGCATCCCCGCGCGGGAACGCTCCGCAGCCTCGCCGGGGTTTATGGACGGCCAATCGAGTGGTTTTACGGCGCGCCTGAGGAGACTGCGTTCCTCGACGCCGACCTGCGCCGCTTCTTCCGCGAGGAATGGGGCGGGATGACCGAGGACGAGCAGGCCCTCGTCAAGACGGCGGTCCGTATGGCGCGCGACGCGAAGCGGCTCCGGGAGGCGCGTAGCTAGCCCAGCACGAGCAGCGGCTGGCGCATGGCGACCTTGTCGCCGATCTTGGCCCTGAGCGCCTTGACGACGCCGTCCCGCGGGGCGCGGATCTCGTTCTGCATCTTCATCGCCTCGATGACGAGCAGGAGATCGCCCTTGCTCACGTCCTGTCCCCGCTCTACCTGTACGTCGACCACCACCCCCACGATTGGGCTCTCGATGGCGACTTCCCCGGATGCCTCGTCCCCGAAGCCGCCGCCCTGCCCCGTGGCCCATGCCGGGCGCACCGTCACGTCGTAGCGCTCGGTCAACCGGAGCACGGAGTAGCGGTCGCCCGTCTTGTCGACCAGGAACTCGAGCGAGCGGCCGTCGAGGATCAGCGAGACGAGGTTGGTGCCGCTGAATTGCTGCAGGTCCGCGACCCACTCCTTCTCGTCGGACTTGACGACGAGGCGGCCGTCCCCCTGTTCGACGGTCAATTCATACGGCTCGCCGTCGACGAGCACGCGAAAGCGCTCTACGGCCATGGCCGGTCCCAGGAGCGCAGCCCCTGCCGCCACGCCGAGGACTTTCTCCCGTTGGAGGGCTCGGCGACGGCGCCGTTCCTGCGGGCGCCCTTGTTCTGATGGTCGAGCACCGTAGCGACGACGGCGGCAAAGTCCGGATTCTCGTTAGGGCGCTCGTCGAAGAGCTCGACGTGTTCTTCGAGGAAGCCGGTGTGGATGTTGCCCGAGATGAAGTCGGGCTCCTCGATCAGCGAGATCAGGAAAGGAATATTGTTGCGGATACCGAGAATCTGATAGTCGCGGAGCGCCCGCTTCATCCGCCGCCGCGCCTGGTCGCGGTCGGTGCCCCACGTGATCAGCTTGGCGATCATGGGGTCGTAGAAGATGGGGACCTCGAACCCCTTCGACACGCCGGTGTCGACTCGGACGCCGGGGCCGCCGGGCTCGTACAGCATCTCGATGAGCCCCGGGCTGGGCATGAACCGGTTGTAGGGGTCTTCGGCGGAAATGCGGCACTCGATCGACCAGCCGCTGAACTGGACGTCCTCCTGCGACAGCTCCAGCTCCAGGCCGCTGGCGACCTTGACCTGCTGCTCGACGAGGTCGAGGCCGGTCACCATCTCAGTGACGGTGTGCTCCACCTGGAGGCGCGTGTTCATTTCGAGGAAGTAGAAGTTGCCGTCGCCGTCGAGCAGAAACTCGATCGTGCCCACGCCCAGGTAGTCGACGGCGTTCACCGCGTTGATGCCGGCCTGCACGAGCCCCGCGCGGATCTTCTCGTCGACGGCGACCGAGGGGCTTTCCTCGATGATCTTCTGATGGCGGCGCTGTACGGAGCATTCCCGCTCGCCGAGGTGCAGCACGTTGCCGAAGTTGTCGCGCACCATCTGGATCTCGATGTGGCGCACCGGCTGCAGGTACTTTTCGAGGTAGAGGGTCGGGTCGCCGAAGGCCGACCGGGCCTCGTTGGCCGCGATCCGGAGCGCGTCCGCCATGCCGCCGGGCTCGTGGACGACGTGCATTCCCTTGCCGCCGCCGCCGCCGGAAGGCTTCACCAGCACCGGATAGCCGATGCGCTCGGCCAGTGCCAGGGCGTCGTCGAGCGCGTCGGCGGGCGTGTCGCCGCCGGGGACGACGGGCACGCCGGCACTCTCCATGATGCGCCGCGCCTCCAGCTTGTCGCCCATCTGCCGGATCATCTGCCCGTTGGGGCCGATGAAGGTGATGCCCGCGTCGGCGCAGGCGTCGGCGAAGTCGGCGTTCTCGGCGATGAAGCCGTAGCCGGGGTGGATGGCGTCGGCGCCCGACTCCTTGGCGATGCTAAGGATGCGGTCGAAGTTGAGATAGCTTTCGGTGGGCGGCGGCGGGCCGAGCAGGTAGGCCTCGTCGGCGTAGACCACGTGGGGCGAGAGCCGGTCGGCCTCGGAGAAGATGGCGACCATGCCCAGCCCCATGTCCTCGCACGTCCGCATGACGCGCAGGGCGATCTCGCCTCTATTTGCGACCAGGATTTTTCGGAGCACGGGGCGTCTCGCGGGGCCTCAGGACGTGGACGCGGACAGCGTCTCCCGCTGCCTGCGGAGCAGGTCGAGGAAATCGGTGCTCTTCATGTCTTGTTCGAGCACGTGGCGGATATATTGCCTGAGTACGTGCTCCAATTCAACCGCGAGCTCTTCCTGTACCCGCACGCCCATCGCGGCGTCGAGGTCGGAGCGCAGGAAGAGCCGCAACACCTTGAGCGCGTTTAGGCTCAGGGAGCGCAGCCCGGTGCCCTCCCCGCCCCGGCAGGCGGGGCAGATGACCCCACCGGCGGCGGGGCTGAACGCCTGGGGCGTGGGAGTGAGGTCGGCGCCGCACTGGACGCAGCGGAAGACCTCCGGCTGGAAGCCGGTCAGCGCGAGCATCCGCACCTCGAAGTAGCGGGTGAGCAGGTCGGGACTGGCCGCGGCTGGGAGATCGCCGAGGCAGCGGCGCAGGAGATGGTAGAGGCCGGTGTTCTCCAGCTCTTCGCGGCTGAACCGGTCGACCAGCTCGGCGATGTAGAGGCCGCAGGTGGTGCGCCACAGGTCCTCCCGGAGCGCGGCGTTACTGTCGAGCGTCTCCGCCTGGGAGAGCACGTCGAGGGTCTTGCCGCGCCGGATCAGCACCCGGACGCGGGCCAGCAGCTCGACGTGGCCGCCGACCCGGCTCTTCACCCGCCGCGCGCCGCGCGCCACGGCCCGCGCCTTGCCGTGCTGCGGCGTAAAGAGCGTCACCACGCGGTCCGCCTCGCCGATGGGGACGAGCCGGATGACGATCCCCTCCGTCTTGTAGAACCGGGAGTCGGACATAAGAAACACCCCAGCGCAAACCGAGTGTAGCACGGGCCGGCCGGACGCCCCTCGCACCGCCGGTGCTATCCTTGGGCCGACGGATCCCACGGGAGGCGGGGCGTGCTTCGAGGAGCTTTCCGGGCATTGTGGCGTTGGCATAGCCCGACGCGCGCGGCAACGCCGCCGGAGCGGTACGTCCTGGTCTACGACGGCGACTGAGCCTTCTGCACCGCCTCGGTGAGGTGGCTCATGGGCATGGCGACGACGCCCGTGACCGCCATCCCGTTCACCGAGCTGCCGGGCAACGGCCTCCTCGAGTCTCTGAACCCCGACGAGGTGCGCCGCTCCGTCCACCTCGTCACCCCCGACGGCGTCGAGTACCACGCCGGGGAGGCCATGCGCCGCGCCGCCGGCCTTACGCGGCTGGCCCCCATCGCCGCCGTCCTCGGCCTGCCACCGCTGTGGCTGCTGCACGAGCTCGCCTACGGCGTCGTCGCCACCCTCCGCCGCCCCCTCGGCCTCTTCGCGCGAGGCTAGGCCTGGCCTCTTCTCCCCACGGAGACCTTGCGCAGCGCATACCGGTGGTTGGAAAACGGGAGGCGCGGGTGGTCTTCCCTCTCCCCCTCTGGGGGAGATTTGAGAGAGGGCGCGCGCCGCCAGGCGCGCGAGCGCCCGCAGGGCGCTGCCCGCCCGCCCTTCCCTTGACGCCGCCGCGCCGTCTACAATCCGTCACACTCTCCGACGCTCCCGAGGAGGCCTGTGCATGAAAGCCGCCGTCCTGTATGAAGTGAAGCAGCCCGTCGAGGTGCAGTCCGTCGAGATACCCGAGCCGGGCCCCGGCGAGGTGCTCGTCAAGGTCATGGCGAGCGGCGTCTGCCACTCCGACTGGCACGTCGTGAAGGGCGATTGGGACATCGTGCCGCTGCCCAGCATCCTTGGTCACGAGGGCGCAGGCATCGTCGAGGCCGTCGGCCCCAACGTGCAGGGCGTGGCGCAGGGCGACCACGTCGTCCTTTCCTGGAAAACGAACTGCGGCCGCTGCGAGTGCTGCGAGCTCGGCTACCCGAACCTCTGCGAGCGCTCCCCGCGCCCCAGCGCCAACCCCACGGCGGGAGACGCCGAGCTCTATCCGATGGCCGGCGTCGGCACGATGGGCGAGTACACCATGGTGCCCGACGTCGCCGCCGTGCCCATCGACAAGGACATTCCCTTTCCCCAGGCGGCGCTCGTGGGCTGCGGAGTCACGACGGGAGTCGGCGCGGCCATCAACACCGCGCGGGTCCATGCCGGCAGCACCGTCGCCGTCTTCGGCTGCGGCGGGGTCGGCCTCAACGTCATCCAGGGCGCCCGCATCGCCGGCGCGACCACGATCATCGCCGTCGACGTACTCGACAACAAGCTCGACATGAGCATCGAATTCGGCGCCACCCACACCGTGAATGCCTCGAAGGAAGACCCCGTGCGGCGCATCAAGGACCTCACCGGCCGCAAGGGCGTCCACTACGCCTTCGAGGCCATCGGCCTCGTCGAGGAGCCCTTTGTCCAGAGCGTGCACTGCACCCGCTTCCGCGGCATCACCGTCTGGGTGGGGCATGCACCGGTCCGCACGGCGGTCAACCTCGACGCCCGCGACCTGATCATGGAGAAGAGCATCATCGGCTCGATGTACGGCACGGCGCGCCCCCACATCGAGTTCAACAAGCTGCTCGGCCTCTACAAGGCGGGCAGCCTCAAGATCGACGAGCTCATCACGAAGCGCTTCCCCCTCGAAGAGGTCAACACCGCCTTCCAGGCCCTTGACCGCGGGGAAGTCGCCCGCGGCGTCCTCGAAATCGGCTGACCCGCCTCCCCATACGGCGCGGCGGGAGGCGGATGGAACTTTTTGGCGCGCGCTAGCGTCCCTAGTGCGGGGGTCTCATGTTGAAACCCACGCTTCGCCGACATGCCGCCCTCGCGGCCCTTGCCGCCGTGGCAGCGCTCCTCTTTGCTTCGTGCGCCGCCCGGGCGACCTCATACCCGGCGCCGACGCCCACGCCCACGCGAACCGCGCCCGCCACCGTCGCGGCGGAGCATGCCGGCGCAGGCATCTGCGGCCGCACCCCGCAAGTGCGGCAGGCCATCCTCTGGAAAATCGAAGGCGTTGATCACTGCGCCCCGGTTACCGACGCCCACTTGGCGGAGATCGACGGAGGACTTGACCTTAGCTGGTGGACCATCGACCGGTTGCAGCTAGGCGACCTCGATGGCCTCTCTAGGCTTACGCACCTCGCTCTGAACAACAACATGTTGACGGCGTTGGAGCCGGGCGTCTTTGACGGTCTCGCCTCGCTCACGACGCTCGACTTGTGGGGAAACAGTCTGTCCTCATTGGAGCCTGGGGTGTTCGGGGGTCTCGCCTCGCTCGAGACACTGAACCTGGGGCCGCACCAGAGCATACCGATCTTTGAGGCGCCCAACGTACTGCCAGCACTGGAGCCCGGCGTCTTCGATGGGCTTACATCGCTCACCACACTCAATCTCTCCTACAGCCGCATGACCACGCTACAGCCGGGGGTCTTTGACGGCCTAGGCTCCCTGACGACGCTCGATCTGTCCGGCAACGCGTTAACCTCTCCGGAACCGGGGGTCTTCGAGGGACTTGACTCACTCACGACGCTCCGTCTGTCCTACAACACCCGCTGGGGCGGCTATGGTCCCTACCTCGATCCGTCCCGCAACAGCTTGAAGGCGCTGGCCCCGGGGGTCTTTGACGGCCTTGACTCGCTGACGACGCTGCGCCTGGAGTGGAACGGATTGACGGTGCTGGAGCCGGGCACCTTCCATGGACTCCCCGCGCTCAAGGAGCTCTATCTGTACCGCAACAGCTTGAAGGCGCTGGCCCCGGGGGTCTTTGACGGCCTTGACTCGCTGACGACGCTGCACTTGGGGTCCAACCCGTTGACGGCGTTGGAGCCGGGCGTCTTCGATGGCGTGCCTTCGTTGACGACGCTCAACCTCAGCTACAACGGCTTGACGGCCCTGGGGCCGGGCGTCTTCGATGGCTTGCCCTCGTTGACGACGCTCAACCTGAGTGACAACCAGTTGGAGGTGCTGGAGCCGGGCGTCTTCGATGGCGTGCCTTCGTTGACGACGCTCAACCTCAGCTACAACGACTTGACGGCCCTGGAGCCGGGCGTCTTCGACGGCTTGTCTTCGTTAACAACGCTCTATCTGACAGACAACTCGGTGGCTGCGCTGAAGGCCGGCGTGTTCCAAGGGCTTAGATCGCTCACCACGCTTAGTCTGCGTTGGAACCAGTTGACGGCGGTCGAGTCCGGCGCGTTCGACGAGCTTGCCTCGCTTACGACGCTCCATCTGGGGGGTGCCGCGCCCACACTAGGCGCGGGACTCTTCGATGACCTTTCTTCACTCACCACGCTGAGTCTGTCGATGCCCCTGACCGCGCCCGAGGCGGGACTGTTCGACGAGCTTCCTTCGCTCACCACGCTCAGTGTGTGGGGCGGAGCGGTACCCGCCCTGAAGGCGGGTCTCTTCGATAGTCTGCCCGCGCTGAGGGACCTCAAACTGTCCGGGCCCACATTGAACGCTCTGGAGCCGGGCATGTTCGGTGGCCTCGCTTCGCTCACCGCGCTTGCCCTGCGCGGATCGGACGACGAGCTGACCGGGTTGGAGCCGGGCGTCTTCCGCGGGCTCGACTCGCTCACCATGCTTACTCTGAGTTGGAACAAGTTGACGATGCTGGAATTGGGCGTCTTCGATGGCCTTGACTCGCTCACGGGGCTTGATCTGTCCTCCAACGAGTTGACGGCGCTGGCGCCAGGCACGTTCGGCGGTCTTGACTCGCTCACGGAACTCGATCTGTCCGCCAACAACTTTGTGGTGCTGGAGCCGGAGGCCTTCGATGGGCTTCCCGCACTCGCCGGACTCGATCTGACATTCAGTAGGTTGGAGGTGCTGGAGCAGGGCGTCTTCAGCAGGCTCCCCACGCTCACGGAACTCGATCTGTCCTACAGCGACTTGAAGGTCATAGAGCCTGGGGCCTTCGATGGGCTTTCCGCCCTCATCAACCTCGACCTGGGCCTTAATGAGCTGACAGCGCTAGAGCCAGGCACGTTCGATGGCCTCCACTCGCTCACCACACTCGGTCTTTACTACAACCAGTTGGCTTCGCTGGAGCCGGGTGTTTTCGATGGTCTGGACTCGCTGATGCGGCTCGCTCTTTTCAACAACAAGTTGACTTCCCTGGAGGTGGGCGTGTTCGACGGCCTCTCTTCGCTCACATCGCTAAGTCTGTCGAGTAACGAGTTGACCGAATTGAAGCCAGGCGTGTTCGACGGCCTCTCCTCGCTCACATCGCTAAGTCTGCGGGGTAATGAGTTGACCGAATTGGAGCCGGGCGTCTTCGACGGCCTCGACGCGCTGGAGGAGGTGTATTTGCCGGCGGGAGTCACGGGGCCCCCCACGCCCACACCTACCGCCACACCAGTTCCCACTGCCACACCCACAGCGTCGCCCACGCCCACACCGACACCCACCGCTACGGCCACACCCACACCGACCCCCGTGCCCACGGCCACTCCGACACCTACCGCCACAGCCACGGCCGTGCCTACGGCCACCACCACCCCGACGCCGACGGTCACCGCCACCACCACCCCGACACCCGTGCCCACGGCCACCACCACGCCCACATCCGTGCCTGCAGCCACGCCCACGCCGTCGGCCACGGCCACTGCGACACCGACACCCACGGCCACGTCGGCGCCGACGCTCACGCCAACAATCATGCCGACGCCGACGCTGCCCGCCGATGATGATGACGACGGCGGCCTAGGAACGGCCGTCTGGGTCGTGATCGCGGTCGTGGGCGGGCTCGCCCTCGCGGCGGGCGGCTGGCTGGCCTTCCGCCGCCGCGGAGCCGCCTAGCCTACAACCCGGGGCCCTTGGGCCTGCGGCCCGCCGCTTCGTAGAAGTCGCCCGCGGCGTCCTCGAAATCGGCTGACCCTAGGCGGGCGATACTCGATACGGGCGGGGGTTCGGATGCGTGCGCCCAACATCTATAATGGTTCCCGCTAGCGTCTCTGGAAACACCGCATGCAGAAGCCCCAAGACGATCAATCGTCGGTAGAGCCGCGTGTCTACGGCTTCGGAGCCGGCTTTCGACCTCCTACGGTGGAGCCCTCGGCGGACTATCTGGGGTACCACACGTCCGTCCTGGTGAACGTGGTAGCCAAGGGATTGGCGGAGGTGCTCGGGCCATTCCAAGTCACCCCCATCGAGTTCGGGGTCCTGTACTGGTGCTCTGGAGCGCAGGCGGTCACGGTGACAAGCCTGGCGCGAGAATCCCTGATGGGCGCGCCGCGGATGAGCCTGGTGGTGACCGGTCTGGTAGACCGGGGGCTCCTCCAGAGGCGGCGGCAGCGGAGGGACCGGCGGACCGTCCAACTGGTCCTGACGGAAAAAGGACAGGCGCTGCTGCCGGAGCTTAATCGCTGTGTGCAGAGATACTATGCCGTGCTCCTCGAAGGCGTGAGCGACGAGGAGAAGCGCGGTTTCGCCGCGACGACCCGGAAGATCTTGACGAACTCCGCGCGCCGTGAGGCACCGCAGGTGTGTTAGCGAACGTCCCGCTCGTGCGGGGCCGCCTAGCCTACAACCCGGGGCCCTTGGGCCTGCGGCCCGCCGCTTCGTAGATGCCGCCAACGGCGACGCTCTCGTCGTCTCACTTGGCCATGACGACCATCATCTGGTCGTAGGCGCAGCGGGAGAGCGGCTCGACGGGCCGCGCCTCGGCGCTGCCGTTGAGCCAGTGCGCGGCGTGCACCGCCCACCGCCAGACCAGAGTCCAGACGGATTGGCGGCGCTCGCTTATTGCAGCGGGAGCGGTGGCTGCCACCACTTGCTCGTGTCGTTGACGTTGATCTCGGTTACCCATTTCACCCAATCATAGCCCCGCTTGTCGGGGGCCACTAGACGCACCGGGAAGCCGTGCCCTCTCGAGAGCCGCTCGCCGGAGACGTGCGTCGCGAGCAGGTAGGCCTGCGCCTCTTCAAGGCTGAACCGCCGCCAGTACCCCGTGGCCGAGCGCACCGTGATGCTCGCCGCCTCGTCCGACAAGCCGGCGCGGTCGAAGAGGCGGCCGAGGCGGACGCCGCGCCACTGCTGCGTCGAGTGCCACCCGCCGGTGCAGTCGATCGTGGCCACGAGCTCGTCCTGGTAGCCCAGCGCGGCCTCGTAGTCGAGCTCGACGGGCCGCGCGACGTGGCCCTCCAGCCGGAGCCGCCACGCCGACTCGTCGAGCGTCGGCGCGCTGTCGGAGAGCCAGATGACGCGCGGGAAGTCGTTGCCCGTGAAGTCGCCGGCGTTGTAGGAGCCGGTGAACCGCCGGTCGGCAGCCTGAAGGTTGAGCAGCGGCGCGGCGGCCTCGCCGATGCGCCACAGCGCCAGCCCGCCGAGGGCCGCGGCAATCGTCCGCAGGAACGTGCGGCGTTCGGCCCAGTAGCGGGGGCGCGCCGAGTAGGTGCGCCCGAGAAAGTGCCCGAGCACGAGGAAGACGGCGGGAATGGCGAGGACGCCGTGCCAGGTCATGCCGCTCAGGCCGAGGAAGTTGAACGGCCCGACGTTGCTCCAGTAGACCCCGCTGAAGACGACCCCGATCAGCACCATCGCGAGCAGGACCGAGGCCACCGTCGTGGTCGGTCGCCGGCGCCACTGCTGCAGCCCGCCGACAATGTTCCACGCCTTCCACCAGAACACGGCGACGACCGCGAGGCTGGCGGCCGCGTGAATGTCGCCCAGGAAGGGGGAGTGGTTGCTGGTCAGCGTCAGGAAGCCGGTGACGGCCGACACCGTCAGCGCCACGCCGATCAGAATGTTGGCCCACGGATAGCGCATGTCGCTTCGTAGCTCCCGGCCCTGCCATTATGGGGCCGGCGGCGGCCGATTGCCCGGCGTGCGCTTGAAAATCGCGGGGCGCGGCCTCCCCGGCTGTCTCCGCACCGCAACTCGGAGGTTGCGCGAGGATGTGTCGGAGGGAGCGGGGGAAGGCCGCGCCTTGTTGGGGTATACGCCGCGTGCTAGGGTTCGGACGTTTCCGGGAAGGCCCGCTATGCGCTTCATCGTCTTCGCCCTGGTACAGTCGCCGGACGGCGGCGCCGACGCCGACGTCTACCGCAACGAGACCGACCTCCTGGTCTACGCCGAGGAGCTCGGCTTCGACGCCGTCTGGATGGCCGAGCACCACTTCCACAACTACTGCATCACGCCCGATCCCCTGCTCCTCGCGACCCACGTCGCCGCGCGCACCAAGCGCATCCGCATCGGGACGGCGGCGAACGTCCTGCCCCTGTCGCACCCCGTCCGCATCGCGGAGCAGACGGCGATGCTCGACATCCTGAGCGAAGGCCGCCTCGACGTCGGCTTCGCCAAGGGCTACGGCCCCCGCGAGTTCATGGGCTACGGCGTCGACCAGCGCGAGGCCGAGGACCGCTTCCGTGAAGCCCTGGAGATCATCTTTGCGGCGTGGACGCAGGACGAGTTCTCCTACGAAGGTCGGCACTTCACCATCCCCAAGGCCTCGCTTCGACCCCGCCCCCGCACCAAGCCCCACCCCAGCGCCTATGTTGCCACCACCGGCTCGCAGCCGACCATCGACCTCGCCGCGAAGCTCGGTCTCCCCTTCTACGTCGCCTACCGGGGGCGGAAGCACTTCGCCGAGGTCAAGGAGCGCTATCGCGCCGCCGCCGCGGCCCACGGCCACGACGGCGCGGCCGTCGACGCAACCCTCGAACGCGCCGCCGTGATGCAGACCTCGTACCTCGCGCCCACCAACGAGGAGTCCTACGACGAGGCCAAGCCCGTCGTCGCCCGGTTCAGCGAGACGATCGATTCGGTGAACTTCCCCACCGACCTCGACACCTGGCCGCCCGACCTCCAGGCCCTCGTCCGGGAGAACTACCGGCACCCCGGCGGCAGGGGCTACCAGGACTACGACGGCTACTGGAACGCCTTCATCTACGGCGACCCCGAGCGCGGCGTCGAGCGCGTCCGGCACCTGGAAGCGGCCGGCTTCCGCAACGTACTCATCGGCTTCAGCTTCGGCGGCATGCCCTACGACCGCGTCCGCCGCTCGATGGAGCTCTTCGCCGAGAAGGTGATGCCCGAGTTCCGCTAGGAGACGGCTAGCCCATCTCCTGCCGGCCCTCGAGGGCGCGAGAGAGGGTGACCTCGTCGGCGTACTCCAGGTCGGCGCCCGAAGGCAGGCCGCGGGCGAGCCGCGTGATCTTCAGCGGCTTCCCCTGAAGCTGGCGCTGGACGTACGTCGCCGTTGCCTCGCCCTCCAGGTTCGGATTCGTCGCCAGGATGATCTCCGAGACCTCCCCGGCCTCGACCCGGGCGACGAGCTCGTCGAGCTTCAGGTCGCGGGGGCCGACGCCGTTGAGCGGCGAGATCGCCCCGTGCAGCACGTGATAGCGGCCCTTGAACGCCGACGTCTTCTCCAGCGCCAGGATGTCCAACGGCTGCTCGACGACACAAATGACGCCGTCGCTCCGCCCGGGGTCGGCGCAGATCGCGCACGGGTCGACGTCGGTGATGTTCTGGCACTCGGTGCAGAAGACGATCTGGTCGACGACCGCCGCGATGGCGGCGGAGAGGGCGCGGGCCTCTTCTTTGGGCGCCCGGATCAGGTGATAGGCAAGGCGCTGCGCCGTCTTGGGCCCGACGCTCGGCAGCTTCCCCAACTCTTCGACGAGCCGGACGATGGGCGCGGCGGCGGGCAGAAAGTCCATACGGGCCGGGCGCTAGGACAGCCCCGGAATGTTCAGCCCGCCGGTGGCCTTGGACATGTGCTCCGTCGCAGCCTGCCGTGACTTTTCCAGGCCCTCGTTCAGGGCCGCGATCACCAGGTCTTCAAGCATCTCCACGTCGTCGGGGCTGACGGCCTCCGGGTCGATCTTGAGCGAGAGCACGCGCTGGTCGCCGGTGACCACGACGTTGACGACGCCCCCGCCGGCGCTCCCCTCGGCGGCCAGCGAGCCGATCTCCTGCTGCGCCTTGGCGATGCGTTGTTGAAGCTGCTGGGCCTGCTTCATCAGGTTCTTATTCATCATGGGGCGCTTGCTCTCCTTCCGCCGTGGAACCCGGCGTCGCGGGCCCGTCGACCAACCGCGCGCCGGCCTCTTGGGCGGCCCGAATCAGGTGGCCGCCCGCCGCCTTCGGCGGCTGCGACTGCAAGACGCATTGTACCGTGTGCCGGCTTCCCAGCACGCCGGCGAGCGCGTCTTCCAGCGCCTTGCGGCTGGCCGGGTTGTCCAGCTCTTCCTTGAGCATCTCCACGAACTTCTGGTGCGTGAAGCCGATGACGACGACCCCGTCCTCGACGGATAGCGGCTTCGACCCGCTCCGCAGCACCGCGTCGATCTTGATCCGCCCCGCTCCCTTGGAGGCCGCCACCACGTCCCGCCAGCGCCGCTCCAGCGTGGCGAGGCGCGCCGGGTCGCTGCCTGGGTCGGAGGCCGGCGCCGGGGATGGTGCGGGCGCTCGCGGTGGCGCCGGAGGCTGCCGCGCCGGAGGCTGCCTTGCCTCCGTGCCATTGGAGGGTGCCGGGGTGGGTGTCCTTGCCGCGGGCGGCGCCGGTCTTGGCGCCGGACGGGCAGGCTGCGGCTGACGTTGCGGCGCGGCCCGCTCCGGTGGGGCGGCCCGCTCTGCCGGGGCGGGCGCCGCCGGCTCGGTCACCGTCTCCACCAGGGCAAGTTCCAGCGGAAGCGTCAGGGCGGCGGCGTCCTTGAGGTCGGCCGCACCGAATGCCCGTAGGACGGCCACGATCCGGTCGAGGCCGGAGGCTCCGAGCAGTCCCTTGGCCTCCTCCTGCTCCTCGGCGGAGAGGTCGTCCACGGAGGCGGCCTCGGCCTTCAGCAGCATAAGCCCCCGCAGGTAGGTGAGCAGCTCGCGGTGGAACTGGCCGAGGTCGAAGCCCCCTCCAGCGACCTCTTCGAGAGCGGCGAGCCCCTTCCCAAGGTCGCGTTCGATCGCGGCGTGGGCCAGCGCCCGCATCTGCTCGCGCCCGCCGATGCCGAGCGCGGCGCGCACCGCCTCTTCGTCGATCGTGCCACCCACGCCGACGACGAGCTGTTCGAGGATGTTCTCGGCGTCGCGGAGCGATCCACCGGCGGACCGGGCCACCAGTCCCAGCGCCCCCTCGGTCGCCTCCGCCCCCTCCGACTCGCAGATCTGGGCGAGGCGGCGCACCACGTCGGCGCGCGAGATGCGGCGCAGGTCGAAGCGCTGGCAGCGGGAGATGATCGTTGCCGGCAGCTTGTGCGACTCGGTCGTCGCCAGGACGATGATGGTGTGCGGCGGCGGCTCCTCCAGCGTCTTCAACAGCGCGTTGAACGCCGGGGCCGTCAGCATGTGGACCTCGTCGATGATATAGACCTTGCGCCGCGCCGTATTCGGGGCGAAGCCGACCTTTTCGCGCAGGCTCCGGATCTCGTCGATGCCCCGGTTGCTGGCGGCGTCGATCTCGATGAGGTCGAGGGCCCGTCCTTGGGCGATGTCCGAGCACATGGTGCAGTCGTTGCAGGGCTCGCCCTTGCCGTTGCGCAGGCAGTTGACCGCCTTGGCCAGGATGCGCCCCATGCTCGTCTTGCCCGTGCCCCGCGGCCCGCAGAACAGATAGGCGTGGGCGACTCGCTCGGACGCCAGCGCGTTGAGCAGCGTCGTCGTCACGTGCTCCTGGCCCACGACCTCGGAGAAGGCCTGGGGCCGCCACTTGCGGTAGAAGACTTGGTCCGTCATCGGTTCGCGGTCCTGAGTCCGGGACGCTAGCGCCCGCCGGGAACGGCGAGCCCGAGGCCGGTCAAGATCGCGTCCTGCCTGCCGAACATGCGCCGCTCCTCGCCGGGGCCGCCGTGGTCGTAGCCGAGCAGGTGGAGCACGCCGTGGACAAGGAGGAAAGCAACTTCCAACTCGGCGGCGTGGCCGTACTCGCGCGCTTGGCTCACGGCCCGCGGGAATGATAGCACCACCTGCCCCAGACTTGGCGCCTCGTCCGGCGCGGTAGGGAACGATTCCGTCTCCTGAAAGGCGAAGGAGAGCACGTCCGTGGGCCGGTCGACCCCGCGGTGCTCGCGGTTCAGCGCGTGGACCTCTTCGTCGCCCGTGATCCACACATCGACCGCCGACCCCTCGGCGACCCCCTCCGCCGCCAGCGCCGCCTCCACCACGCGCCGCACCCACGCCGCGTCGGGGGCGCCTTCCGCCGCGCCGTCGCTCTCGACGTCCACGGCGTAGCGGGGCCGGTCATCCGGCGGTGTGGTCATTAGCCGCTGCGCTCCTTCAATGCACGCCCCGGAAATCCCGGAAGGGCCTCCGGAACGCACTGTAGAATACCGTGGGTATGGAATCGCAGCCCTCATCGTCCACTCCCGGTCCGGCGGGGCAGGGCCTCGAACAGGGACAGGGCCCGGAGTCGGACGCCCTGCGGCGGGCCGTGGCGGCCTGCGCCGCGCGGCTCGATCTCATCCTCCTCGCCCTCCTCGTCGGCCTCTCGCTCTTCTTCCGCTTGTGGGGCCTGGACTGGGACGACGGCGGTCTCTATCACCCCGACGAGCGGGCCATCCTGCTGCGCGTCAGCGAAATGACCTTCCCCTTCGGGGACCTCGGCTCGCTCTTCTCCGTTGGAAGCGCGTGGAACCCCGGCTGGTTCCCCTACGGCTCGCTCCCGCTCTACCTCCTCAAGGCCGCCGGCTATCTCGCCCCGCCTGTCTTTGAGAATCCCCCGCTGATCGAGCTCGCGCAAGCGGGCCGTGTCGTCTCCGCGCTCCTCGACACGCTCACCGTCGTCTTCGTCTACCTCATCGGACGGCGGCTGTTCGGACGCTGGGAGGGCCTGCTCGCCGCCAACATGATCGGGCTGGCCGTCCTTCACATCCAGCAGAGCCACTTCTTCGTCAGCGACCTGATGCTGGGCACGTTCATCATGGGCGGCCTCTACTTCCTGAGCAAGGCCGCGCTGTCCCCCGGCGAACGGCGGGGAACGTACAAACACTTCGCCATCGCCGCCCTCTTCTTCGGCACGGCGCTGGCGAGCAAGTTCAGCGCGCTCCCCTTCGCCTTCGTCTTCGTCGTCGCTGCCGCGCTCTGGGCGCTCCCCGAGCACCGCCGCGAGCCGGTCCTCTTCGCCATCGGCGCGGTGGCTCTGGTGGGCATGGCCGTCGGGTTCAGCCAGCCAGTCTTCTGGGTGCTTGGCGTCGCCGGTGCGCTCGGGCTGCTGGCGTGGGCCGGGTCGCGCCTCGTCCGCGCCGCGGAAGAAGACCCCGACCTCGTCCCCAGGCTCCTCCATGCCGCCAAGCTGCTGCTGCTGTCGGCGGGCGTCACGGTCGTCGTCTTCACCATCATCCAGCCCTACGCCTGGATCGACTACCGGACCTACGTCGGCGACATCGGCAACGAAGGCGAGATGGTGCGCCGCATCGCCGACCTCCCCTATACCCGCCAGTACATCGAAACGACACCCTATCTCTACCACGTCCAGCAGCTCGCCCTCTGGGGCGTGGGCCTGCCGCTCGGCATCCTCATGTGGGCCGGCTTCGCCTTCAGCATCGCCGTCGCCCTCCGCCGCCGCGACCCTCGCCACCTGCTCATGCTCGCCTGGGTCGCGCCCTACTTCGCCACGGTCGGCGCCTTCGACGTCAAGTTCCTCCGCTACATGCTGCCGATCACGCCCCTCCTCGCGGTCATGTCGGCGAGCCTCGTCAGCGAGGCCCTCACCATCCTCCGCGAGCGCCGCCTACCCGACCTGCGTTTTATCCGGGGCCTGAGGCCCCCCGTCGTCTATGTCTCGCTTGCCGCGGTCCTTGTCCTCACGCTCCTCTACGCCGTCAGCTACATGCGCGTCTACGACGGCCCCCACCCCGCCACCGCCGCCGCGAACTGGATTCGCGAGCAGTCCCCGTCGCGGGACACGGCCATCGTCAAGGAGCACTGGGAAGAGGGCCTGGGCGGCGTCCGCAACGGGCTCTACGGCTACCGGATCAGCGAGCTCGAAATCTACAACCCGGACAACCCAGTCAAGCGCGACGGCATGGCGCGGCTGCTGGCCGATGCCGACTACCTGGTCTTCTACAGCAACCGGATGTACGGCACCATCCCGCGCCTTCCCGAACGCTACCCTGCCACCAGCGACTACTACCACGCCCTCTTCCGAGGCGAGCTTGGCTTCGAGCTCGCCCACTTCGAGACCGCCTACCCTAACCTCTTCGGCGTCTCGCTGAAACACGACACCTTCGGCAGGCCCGGCCTCCCCGAGCCGCAGGTGCTGCGGGACTACAAGCAGAACGCCGTCGACCTCAGCCTCGGCTTTGCCGACGAGAGCTACAGCGTCTACGACCATCCCCTCGTGCTCGTCTTCGAAAAGACCCTCGATGGGACGCCGTCGGAGCAGCTCGACTTCTACCGCACCAACCTCCCTTGGGGCCCGCCGACGGCGCAGTCGGTAGGAAGCGAGCTCCTGCTCCTCTCCGACGACGACGCCCGCACCCAACAGGAGGGCGGCACCTGGTCGGACATCTTCAGCCGCGACCTGTTCGTCAACAAGATTCCCGGGGTTGTCTGGTATCTCGCCGCGCAGCTCGCCTTCCTCCTTGCCCTGCCCATCACCCTGATGGTCTTCCGCTGGCTCCCCGACAGGGGCTACTTCCTCGGCAAGATGTTCGGCGTCCTCCTCGCCGCCTACATCCCCTGGCTCCTCGCCAGCCTGCACTGGCTCTCCTTCTCCCGCCTCTCCGTCGCCGTCGGACTCCTCCTGCTGACGGCGGTCTCGGCCCTCATCCTCTGGCGCAAAGACAGAGAGATCCTCGCCTTCCTGCGTGAAAAGTGGCGCGTGATCCTCGCCGGCGAGGTCCTCTTCCTCGTCGCCTTCGCGGGCATGTTCGCCGTCCGGATGTGGAACCCCGACCTCTGGGACCTCTACCTCGGCGGCGAGAAGCCGATGGACTTCGCCTACTTCAACGCCGTCCTGAAGTCGACCTTCATGCCGCCCTACGACCCCTGGTACGCCGGCGGCCAGCTCAACTACTACTACTTCGGCTTCTTCATGGGCGCCGCCTTCACCAAGTTCACCGGCGTCCTCCCATCCATCTCGATTACTCTCATCGTCCCGCTCTTCTTTGCCCTGACGGCCGCGGCCGCCTTCTCCGTCGTCTACAACCTCGCCGCGCTCGTCACGCGCCGCCTCGACGAGAACGGCGGCCCGCGCCTACCCTCCCCGATCTTCGCCGGGGCGTTGGCCGCGCTCTTCGTCACCGTGCTCGGCAACCTCGACGGTGCGGCCCAGCTTCTGCAGGGCATCGGCCGCGTCCTCCGCAACCAGGACTTCGGCACCTTCGACTTCTGGCGCAGCAGCCGCATGCTCGGCCCCGAGGGCGACCACGGCATCACCGAGTTCCCCTTCTTCACCTTCCTCTTTGCCGATCCCCACGCCCACCTCTTCGTCATCCCCCTGACCATCCTCGCCATCGGGCTCGCGCTCGCCTTCATCGTGGGCTCGCGAGGATCGGGCGGGCGTCTGGGCGTCATGTCCTGGCCCGCCTACATCGCGCTGGGCCTCACCCTTGGCGCGATCCAGGCCACGAATAGCTGGGACGCCCCCACCTACCTCCTCATCGGCGGGGCCGCGATCCTCATCGCCGAGTACGCCGCGCGGCGCGAGGTGACCCCCGGCCTCCTCGCCCTCGCCGCCGTCAAGACCGTCGGCCTCTACGTGATCGGCTACGTCTTCTTCCTCCCCTTCCAGCAGAGCTACGAGTCGTTCCTTCCCTACACCGACGCCATCACCCGCACCGGCAATCAGGCCGTCCTCTGGCGCTACCTCGGCATCCACGGCTTCTTCATCCTCGTCATCATGGGCTTCCTCTTTTGGCGCCTCCGGCTCCGCCCGCCGCCAAAGGACGAGGACGACGCCCCCTCCCCCGCCCAGCCCGACCCTGTTCCCGTCAGCGAGGCCGATCTCTCGCTCGCCCTCGCGGGCGCGGACTTGGAGAAGCGCCCGCGCCTCAGGGCGCCGGGCCAATGGCCCTGGCTCCTCGCCGCGGCGGCGTGCGTTATCGTGGCCGCCCTCCTCTGGATGGCCGGAATGGCGACCATCGTCTTCCTCGGTGCCCTGCTGTTGGCGCTCGCGCCGCTGGTCTGGCGCGCCATCCGCTCCGACGACGCCGGCGCGCCGGTGGGACTCTTCGTCTATCTCCTCGTCGCCACGCCGCTGGCCATCGGCATCGCCGTCGACATCTGGGAGCTCAACATCTCGACGGGCCGGATGAACACCGTCTTCAAGCTCTACCTCCAGGCATGGGTGCTCATGGCCCTCGCCTCCGCCTTCATCCTCTGGCGCATGCGGTTCGGCCTGGAGCTTGGGAGCGTGTTGCCGGGCCGCTGGGCGGCCCGCGGCGGACGGATCTGGCGGAACCTCGTGCTCGTGCTTCTGGCGGCGGCACTCGTCTATCCCATTCTTGGCACGGAGAACCGGTCGGAAAGGCGCTTGTTGCACATCCCTCCGACGCGGGATGGCATGACGTTCATGAACGAAGCCTCGCTGTACGACTACGACACGGAGACGTGGTCGCGGCTGCGACCGGAGCGCGAGGCGCTGGAGTGGATGCAGGACACCATCCAGGGCTCGCCGGTCGTGGTCGAGGGCCTGGGGCAGCGCTACCGCTCCCTAAGGAGCCGGGTCGCGACCTACACCGGCCTGCCCGTGGTGTTGGGATGGGAGTGGCACCAGCAGCAGCAGCGCTGCGGCCGCTACGCCGGCGGGCACTGCCCGCCCGAGCAGCAGGGCGTCGTCCAGCAAAGGCAGGCTGACGTCGACCGCTTCTTCAGCACGACCCGGCACGACGAGGCCCAGGCCTTCCTCGACAAGTACGGCGTCCGCTACATCTACGTCGGCGACCACGAGCGGCTCGTCCACCCCGCCGAGGGGTTGGCGAAGTTCGAGCAGATGGCCGCCGCCGGCGACCTCGCGGTCGTCTACCGCAACGAGGCGGTGGCCATATATCAAGTGACGCCGTGACCGCCCGCGCCGGGGCGGGACGCGTCATACTACGCCCACCCTTCCGCGACGAGGTGTGCCCATGCGCATCGGACTGACGATCCCTAGCTCCCAGCCCTGGGGCGACCGCGCCGCCGTCACCGCCGTCGCGCAAGAAGCCGACCGCTCGGGCTTCGACTCGGTCTGGACCGCCGACCACCTCCTCGCCCCGCTTGGGAGCATCGACGACGTCGGCTTCGAGCGTTCCCGCTACCAGTGGATGACGGGTCGCCCCGCCGACACCCAGCGGGTGACCCCGCAGCAGTATTACGGCAGCAACAACTGGTTCCTGGAAGGCTACAGCGTGATGGCCTACGTCGCGGGCATCACCGAGCGCGTGCGCATTGGGTCGAGCGTCGTCGTGCTCCCGTACCGCAATCCGATCGTGCAGGCGCGGGCGGTGCAGACCATCGACGTGCTCTCCGGCGGGCGCATCTCCCTCGGCGTCGGGGCCGGGCACGTGCGCGCCGAGTCCGAGGCGCTCGGTATCCCCTACGACGAGCGCGCCGCGATGACCGAGGAGTACATCCAGGTCATGCGGGCAATCTGGGCGGGCGACACCGCCTTCTTCCACGGGCGCTACTTCGACTTCGACGAGGCGCTGACCTTGGGCCGGACAGTGCAGCAACCGCCTCCGATCTACTACGGCGGCATGGCCAAGGCGGCCATCCGGCGCGCCGTCCGGCTCTGCGACGGCTGGCTCGCCTCTCCCGCCCCCATGGGGCCCGAGCAGTTCAAGGCAGGCGTCGACTTCGCCCGCGAGGAGGCCCGGCGCATCGGCCGCTCCGACCCGTTCGACGTCATCTACATCCACACCGGCCGCTTGGAGGAGCCCGACGAGCGCATCCGCGCCCAGTGGTCGGAGGAGCGCATGGGCGCCTCCTACGACTTCCCCCGCAACTACTCCGCCGACGAGCTTGCCGACCGCCTGCGCCGCTATGAGCGAGCCGGCGTGGACGAGGTCGTGGTCGGCTTCTTCTCGGTCGATGCCGAGATGAACCTGCGCCAGGCGCGCACCTTCGCCCAGAAGGTGATTCCCCAGCTCCGCTAGCCGGAAGCTCGTGCCTTGGGATACGACCCGAAGACGCGGAAGAAGCTCGCCTCGGCGCGGATGGCGTCGAGCGCGCCGGCCACGGTGGGGTCGCCGCGGTGCCCGTCGAGGTCGACGAGGAAGATGTAGCGCCCCAGGCTCTCCTTCGAGGGCCGCGACTCGATCTTGCTCAGGTTGATCCCCCGCTCGGCGAACTCGCCGAGCGCGCGGTAGACCTGCCCCGGCTTGTCCTCGTCGGCGAAGCCGAACGCGATGGAGGTCTTGTCGTTTCCCGTCGACGCGTGGTCCTCCCCGGCCAGCGCCACGAAGCGGGTGGCGTTCTCGGCACGGTCCTGGATGGCCTCGGCGATGATCTCGACGGGGTAGAGGTCGGCGGCTCGGCGCGGCGAAATGGCCGCACCCACACGGTCCGACTCGAGCATGTCGGTGACCGCCGCCACGGTGCTCATCGAGGCGGTCTGGCCCGCCCCGCCGAGACGCCGCTCCATGAACTCGCGGCACTGGCCGAGAGCCTGCGTGTGTGAGAAGACTACCTCGACGTCGTCCAGCGCCGTCCCCGGCTTGGCGAGCAGGCAGTGGTCGATGGGGATGACGATCTCTCCCGTGATCGAGAGCTCCGTCCCATGTACCAGCAGGTCGAGCGTCTCCGTGACCGACCCCTCCAGGCTGTTCTCGATGGCGACGACCGCCACGTCGGCGCTGCCGCCTTCCACTTCACGCACGGCGGCGGTGAAGGAAGGGCGGGGGATCAGCTCGGCCTTGGGATCGTAGGCAAGCGCCGCCGTCTCGCTGTAGGTGCCCGGAGGGCCGAGATAGGTAACGCGGCGCGTCATGCTTCGGTCCAAGGCCGCGCTACGACGCGCTGCCGGTGAGCGCCTCCAGCATGCGCCCCTCATGTTCGGGATGGGCCAGGGCGATCACCTCGTCCTCTGCCTGCAGTACGGTCTGAGGCGAGGGCACCTCCAGCGAGCCGTCGCTCCGCACGACGACGGCGACGGCGGCGTCCGCCGGCAGCGTGATCTCCTGCACCGGCCTGCCGATTGTGGGCGCCCCCACGGGAACGTTGATGCTGATGAGCCTCGACCGGCTCTGTTGGAACGTCATCAGCCGTTTGGGGAAGGGGACCGGCGCATCGTGGAGCAAACCGCTGACCATGGCGTCGACGGTACTCACCCAGGCAATGCCCAGCCGCTCGAAGAGCCGCTCGTTCCTGGGCTCGTTGACGCGCGCGAAGACCTCGCCCACGCCGTAGTGGTGCCGGGCCACCTGGCAGGCCACCAGATTGTCCTTGTCCTCGTTGGTCACCGCGATCAGCACGTCCGCGCGCGATGCGCCCTGGTCGCCGAGCACGGAACCCTCCGACCCGTCGGCGCACACCACGCAGCTGCCCAAGTCGGCGATGATCTGCTCGGCCCGCGCCGCGTCCCGCTCGATGATAAGCACCTCATGCCCGAGGGCGAGCAACTCCCTGGCGGTCATGGCGCCGACTCTGCCTCCGCCTACGATCATGATGTACATGGCGTCCGGTAGGGCGGCCCGCTAGGGGCCGGCGGGCCCTTCCTCCGGGGCGGCCCGCTCATCCCGCTCGATCGCATCGAGCATGTGTTGGGTCAACATAATGGTCGGGCTGAAGGTGTGCAGGCCCAGCTTCTCGAACAATTCTTGCCGAATGGGATCGTAGATCCGGCAGACCGCCTTGGGCACGCCGAAAAGCTCCTTGGCGATCTGTGCCGCCATGATATTGCGGTTGTCCCCTTGCGTCACGGCGACGAAGACGTCGGCCTCGCCGACGCCCGCCTGCTTCTGGACGTCCTCTTCGGTGGCGTCGCCCACGACCACGCGCCCGGAGAATGAGGCGGGGAGCCGGGCCAGCGATGCCTGGGCCTTATCGATGACGGTAACGTCGTGGCCCTCGGTGTCCATGGTCGCCGCGAGCCGCGCCCCGACGCGCCCCGATCCCATGATGACGACTCGCACTGTCTCGTCCTAGCTTAGATTCGGTCTTGTGGGGCGGGCACGTCCGAGGTCCCCCGGATGGCTCCCACTCTCCGGCGGGATCAGGCCGCGGGGTTGCGCCCGTTCAAAAGCTCGGCGGGCGCGGGCCCGCGCGAGAGCCAGACTTGGCAGTGGGCGCGCCGCAGCACGTAGTTGACCGCGGAACCAAGCTCGAATTCGCCGCGCGCCTCCGAGTAGTCCACGCCCATCACGATCGCGTCGACGGAGCGCTCGATCGCCTCGTTCACCACCGTCGGCCCCGCCTCGCGGGCTTGCACGGCTTCCGTCTCCACGTTGCGCTTTTCGCTGTGCCCGACCCGCTCCATGCGCTCGAGCAGCGCGTCGCTGCGCTCCACGTCGGCTTGGGGAGGGGTGTCGAGGGGGAGGTCCCTGGCGACCTCGAGGACGTTGAAGAGGTAGACGGTGCCCTTCTTTTCTACAAGGGAGCAGGCCAGGCGCACCGCTTGTTCGTCGGAGCGCCCGCCGCTGACCGGCACAAGCACTCGGCGAAGACTGGAACGCGAGTTCATGGCGTCCTCTCAGTTGGGGATCCCACGGAGGGCGCACCAATTATATGTCGAGTAGCGCGGCGCGGCAATCGGCCTAAGACTCGCGCTCGTCGACGTCGTCCAGCCCTTGCAGGCCGGCGTCCAAGCCGGCGATGACCAGGATATCGCCGTCCCGAATACGCTCGAATCGGTCGGGCGTCAGGATGATGTCCTTGCCGCGCACCAAGCCCAAAACGGTCAGGCCCGAGGCGCTGCGCGGGCCCAGGTCGACCTCGTCGATCGTCCGGCCGAGGAACTCCTGCGGCGGGTAGATCTTGCTCACCCCGTAGCCTTCCTCCAGCCGGAGATAGTCGCGCACCCCGGAATAGGACAGGTTGTAGGCGAGACGCTCTCCCGATTCGCGTTCGGGGTAGACCACCTGGTCGGCGCCGATTCTCTCCAGCGTAAGCCCGTGAAGCTCGTTCTCCGCCCGGGCCACCACGTGGTGAACGCCAAGGCGCTTGAGGAGCACCGTGGCCAGGATGCTTGAGTGGACCTGCTCGCCGGTGGCCACGACGGCAAGGTCGAAGCGGTCGAGGCCAATGTCCTGCAGGGCGGTCTCGTTTGTCGCGTCCGCCACCAGGCAGTACGTCACGTGGGGCAGCATGTCCTGCACGCGGCGCTCGTCCTGATCGATGGCGAGAACGTCGTGGCCGCGCTTGAAGAGCGTCGACGCCACACTGATGCCGAACCGGCCCAGTCCTACGACCAGCACTTGTCGTCTCATCGTCCTCCTCCGGCGGCGCCGAGCCTAACGGCTAGCCGATCCGCACACCCTCCTGCGCAAAGGAGCGCACCACGGGCCGGCGCCGCTGCGCCAGCAGCAGGGCGAGGGTGAGCGGGCCGACCCTCCCTAAGAACATAGCAAAGATGATGAGCAACTGCCCGCCCGTTGAGAGGGTCGGTGTCACCCCCGTCGAGTTCCCGTTCGTCCCGAAGGCGGAAATCATCTCGAAGATCAACTCGATGGGTCTCCCATTCTCGACGGCGAGCAGCAAGAAGCACAGCGCCACCACCACGACGATTCCAAACATGGCGAGGGTCGCGGCATACTCGACCTGCCGGGTCGGAATCTGGCGGTCGAAGACCTCGGTGCGGGCGCGGCCCCGCAGGGTCGACAGCGCGGAGGCGAGAAGCACGCCAAGGGTATTCACCTTGATGCCTCCGGCGGTCGAGCCGGAGGCGCCGCCGATGAACATCATTCCCATCAAGATCAGCCATGTGTAGTGGTGCATGTCGCTCACCGAGGCGGAGATGCCGGCGGAGCGCCCGCTGACCGACTCAAAGAAGGAATTGGTGAGCTTTTGCGGGATGTCGAGGGGCCCAAGGGTGGCGTCGTTGGTGTACTCCGCCGCCAGAATCACCATCATGCCGACGACCCAAAGCAGGAACGTGGTGGTGAGCACCAGCTTCGTGTCCAAGGTCATCTGCCGCGGCCGCCGCCGGTTGTCCATCATGTCGGAGATCACCACGAAGCTGATGCTGCCCAGGATGATGAGGCCGGCGCTCACCAGCATGAACGACGCGTCGGTGTGGAAGCCGCCCAGATCGTCGCCGAGCAGCAGGAACCCCGCGTTGTTGAAGGCCGAAATGGCGTGGAAGAAGGCGTTCCACACCGCGTCGGCGAGGGGATAGTCGAACGAGAACCGGATGCTGAGCGCGATGAAGCCGAGCAGCTCCACCACAAACACCATGACGGCGATGCGCTTGGCGAGCTGGAGCGCCCCGCCGGCCGTCGGCTTGCCCGTGGACTCCACGGCCAGCGTCACCTGGTCCCGGAGTCCCATGCGGCGCCCAAGCACCTGAAACAGGCCCGCCGACAGCGTCATGATGCCCAGCCCGCCGATCTGGATGAGCGCCAGAATCACGCCCTTGCCGAACGGCGTCCACGCCGACGACGTCTCCACCACCACCAGGCCGGTCACGGTGACCGCCGACGTCGACGTGAAGAAGGCCGTCATGAACGGCGTCCAGCCCGGCTCTTCGCTGGCGAAGGGCAGCAGCAGGGCGATCGCCCCCACCGCGATGATCGCGGCGAAGGCGTAGACCAGAATCAGCGGCGAGGTGAGGCGTACCGGCTCCGGCTCGGCCTCGGCCAAGTCGACGGTGACCGCCTGGGGTCTCGCCCGCCGGACTACCTGGTCTCCGGGCCTGGGGCTGGGAGGGTCAGCCAAGAAGGGCCTCTGTGCGCATGCCGGTAGCCTGCCCCCGGAAAGTAGGGCGCCAACAGGGCAGGCGACGGCGCGGGCCGACCCTGCCCTGATTGCGTATAATAACAAGCGTCGGCGGAGCGTTACCACTAACGGAAGGCCGTAAGACATGGAGCAAGGCACGTTTACTCTGAAGGCCGGCCTGGCCCAAATGCTCAAGGGCGGCGTGATCATGGACGTGGTCACCCCCGACCACGCCAAGATCGCCGAGGAGGCCGGCGCCTGCGCCGTCATGGCGCTTGAGCGCGTCCCCGCCGACATCCGGGCCGCCGGCGGCGTGGCCCGCATGGCCGACCCCACCGTCATCCAGCGCATCCAGGAGTCCGTCTCCATCCCCGTCATGGCCAAGGCCCGCATCGGACACTTCGTCGAGGCCCAGGTCCTCGAAGCCCTCGGCGTCGACTACATCGACGAGTCCGAAGTCCTCACCCCCGCCGACGAGGCCAACCACATCTGGAAGCACGACTTCAAGGTCCCCTTCGTCTGCGGCTGCCGCGACCTCGGCGAGGCCGCCCGCCGCATCGGCGAGGGCGCCGCCATGGTCCGCACCAAGGGCGAGGCCGGCACCGGCAACGTCGTCGAGGCCGTCCGCCACATCCGCGCCGTCACCGCCGGCATCAAGAAGGTGCGCTCCCTCGGCAAGGACGAGCTCGTCGCCGAGGCCAAGGAGCTCGGCGCGCCCCTCCACGTCCTGGAAGAGATCAACCGCACCGGCTCGCTGCCGGTGGTCAACTTCGCGGCGGGCGGGATCGCGACCCCCGCCGACGCCGCCCTCATGATGCAGTTGGGCGTCGACGGCGTCTTCGTCGGCTCGGGCATCTTCAAGTCCGACGATCCCGCGCCCAGGGCCAAAGCCATCGTCGAGGCCACGACGCACTACGACAACCCCGACATCCTGGCGAAGGTCTCGGTGGGCCTCGGCGGAGCGATGTCCGGCCTGGACGTCCGCTCGATGGACCCCGGAGAGATGCTCGCCGCGAGGGGCTGGTAGCGCATTCCGGGGAGAATCGAGGCGGTGGACGGCGGTATGGTGCTGGGGGCGGTAGCTCTGGAATGACCTCGATCGGCGTACTCGCCCTGCAGGGAGACTTCGCCGAGCACGCTACGCGGCTCCAAGACCTCGGCGCCGAGCCCCGCCGCGTGCGTCTCCCCGAAGACCTCGACGGCCTTCACGGCCTCATCATCCCCGGCGGCGAGACCACCACCTTCGACCGCCTCCTTACCCTCTACGGTCTCGCGGACCCCATCCGGCGGCTGGCCGGCTCCGGCGTGCCCATCTGGGGCACCTGCGCCGGACTCATCGCGCTCGCCGACCGTGTCGTCGGCCGCGACCGTCCCCTCATCGGCGGCCTCGACGTCGACGTCGAGCGCAACGCCTACGGCCGCCAGGTCGACAGCTTCGAGACCGCCATCGACGTCCCCGCACTCGGCGGCGGCCCCTTCCACGCCGTCTTCATCCGCGCCCCCAAGATCGTGCGCGTCGGTCCGGGCGTCGAGGTGCTGGCGAGCCTGCCCGCCAACGGCGCGGTCGCCGTCCGGCGCGGCTCGCTTTTGGGCACCGCCTTCCACCCCGAGCTGACCTCCGACGACCGGTTCCATGCCTACTTCCTGAATATGACCACGCAGGCTGCCGAGGAGCTCCATGCTGCGGCCCGTTAACCCCACCGACGCCCTGGCGCTGCTGCCGCTGCAGCTCCGCGCCGCGCCCAACGAGGCGCGCGCAGGGTCGGCGCTGGGCAGGACGCCGGGCGTCTTGCTCCCGCTGGGTGCCCTCGCCGCCGAGTGGCTCCCCCACCGGCGCCGCCGGCACGCCTGGCTGCTGTCCCGAAGCGGGATGCCTACGGCCGCCGTCGGCATCCGAATGCGGGCCGGCGGCTCCTGCTGGGAGGTCGACAGCCTCCACGTCGCCCGGGGCCGCGAGCAGGACGCCGCCGAGCTGCTCGAAGAGGCCGCCGCTGCGGCCGGCGGGCTCGGCGCGCAGCGACTCTT
Source organism: Dehalococcoidia bacterium (assembly GCA_965207995.1). GTDB lineage: Bacteria > Chloroflexota > Dehalococcoidia > SHYB01 > SHYB01 > DAOUKH01. The sequence goes on from OZ242299.1 coordinate 1,915,003, forward strand.
CCTGCGCCTCTCCGTCGATAGTCCTGTCGACGCCGAGGCCCGCGCCGCCAACTTCCACGTCTGCTCGACCGACGATCTCTACTTCCGGCCCAAGGGGCCCGCGGCGTGGACCCCCAACGGACACGTCCCCGCCCGTCCGGCGCGCGCCCAGGACCTCCACGACCTCTTCCGCCTCTACCTGCGTGCCTACCTAGGACGCGGGCGCCGCGCGGAGGGCCTGACCTTCGCCCAGTGGTCCGACGAACGCTCTGCGCCCCGGCCCGAGCGCCGCATGCTCATCGCCGAAAACGGCGCCGAGTTCGAGGGCTACGCCGAGGCGTCCCCAGCCGGCGGGCGCGGCCTCATCGAGATCGTGACCGCGCCCGGCGCCGACTCGGCCTTCGACCGCCTCCTCGAAGGCGCCGTCGCCGCCGGCGAGGGCAAAGACCTGTTGCTGCTGGTTCCCCACGACCGCGCCTTCGACGCCGACTCCGCCAAGCGCCACGGCTTCCGCTGCATCGACTCGCTGCGGCTCTATGTGAAGCGCATGACTGCCGAGGTCTCCCACCCTGGACTCATCGCGGTGGGCGCATGACCTCCCTGACCACCTACACCGAGCCCGGCGCCGACTCCACCGAGCTGGAGCAGCTCCTCTCGGTGCTGCCGCCGAGGGTCACCGTGCCCCTGCGCGCCCAGGACGACCTCGACGAGCTGCTCGAAATTGTTCTCGACCTCGGCCGCCCTCCCACGGCGCGCTTCCTCGACCGCGAGATGGCCATCGAGGGCGGCGACGTCACCGTCGACGACCTCCAATTCGTCGCCGAGCGCATCGGCGACTTCGGGCAGGACAACCGCGCCGGCATCGAGCGCACCCTCCACCGCATCTCCGCCATCCGCAACCGCAAGGGCAAGATCATCGGCCTCACCGCCCGCGTCGGACGCGCCGTCTTCGGCACCATCAAGATCATCGACGACCTGACCAAGTCCGGCCGCAGCGTCCTCCTCTTGGGACGCCCCGGCGTGGGCAAGACCACGATGCTGCGCGAGGTTGCCCGCGTCCTCGCCGACGAGCACGACCGCCGCGTCGTCGTCGTCGACACCTCCAACGAGATCGCCGGCGACGGCGACATCCCTCACCACGGCATCGGACGCGCCCGCCGCATGCAGGTCCCCTCCCCCGCGCTCCAGCATGAGGTGATGATCGAGGCCGTCGAGAACCACATGCCCCAGGTCATCATCATCGACGAGATCGGCCGCGAGCTCGAGGCGCAGGCCGCCCGCACCATCGCCGAGCGCGGCGTCCAGCTCATCGCCACCGCCCACGGCAACTCTCTCGAAAATCTAATCCTGAACCCGACGCTCTCCGACCTCATCGGCGGCATCCAGTCGGTCACCCTCGGCGACGAGGAGGCCCGCCGCCGCCGCACCCAGAAGAGCATCCTCGAGCGCAAGGCCCCGCCCACCTTCGACGTGCTCGTCGAAATCCAGAGCTGGAGCGAGGTCGCCGTCCACAAGGACGTCGCCCGCACCGTCGACTCGATGCTGCGCGGCAACCCCATCTCGCCCGAGAACCGGTCCATCGACACCGGGGGCGACGTCGTGGCGACCCAACCGCCGCCCCCCGCTCCCGCCGCCGCGCCCGGCGGCCAGCTCCGCCAGAACGGCGAGCGCGCCCCCAAGACCCGCGTCCGCGTCTTCCCCTTTGGCGTCAACCGCAGCCGCACCGAGCAGATCACCCGCTCGTCGGGCCTCCCCATCGACGTCATCACCGACGTCCGCCACGCCGACGCCGTGATGACCACCAAGGCCCACTACCGCAACCGGCCCCAGGCCGTCCGCAGCGCCGAGGCGGCCTCAATCCCCGTCTACGTCCTCCGCAAGAACACCGGGCAGCAGATCGAGCAATGCCTCGTCAGCATCGCGCAGGCCAACGCCCCCGAACGCTCCCTGGAATCGGCCGTCTCAGAAGCCGAAGACGCCGCCGACCGCCTCAAGCAAAGCAGCGGCGAAGAAAGCGTCGAGCTCCTCCCCCAGAGCTCCTACGTCCGCCGGCTCCAACACCAGATCGCCGAACGCAGCGGCCTCGAATCCCGCAGCGCCGGCCGCGAACCCTTCCGCCGCGTCCGCCTCTACCGCTCCTAGCATCCGGGTCCTTCTCATGGGCGCCCCTTAAACCTCCCTCCCTCTGGGAGGGACTGAGGGCGGGCACGAAATCTTCCCTCTTCTCCCCCCGGGAGACGATTGAGATGAGGGGCCCCCTCCATCACCGCTGCGGCCAATGCCCTGCGGACGCGCAGGAGACGGGGCCGTTGCCGTGGCAGCGTTGCGCAAGGGTCTCCGGCGGGAGAGCGGCGCAAGGCGATGCGTTTGCGGTACGATGGCGCGCGCCATGGGCTTCTTCGTGACCTTTGAGGGCGGCGAAGGCGTCGGCAAGTCGACGCAGGTCGGACGGCTGGCGCAGCGCCTGCGCGAGTCCGGCCGCGAGGTCGTCACCGTCCGCGAGCCCGGCGGCACGCGCCTGGGCGAGGAGGTCCGGCGCTGGGTCCGCGGCGTCGACCTCTCCCGCGAGACCGAGCTGCTGCTCTTCACCGCGGCCCGCGCCGAGCTCGTGGCCACCGCGATCAGGCCCAGCCTGGAACGCGGCGCCGTCGTCATCGCCGACCGCTTCGCCGACTCGACGATGGCCTACCAGGGTTACGCCCGCGGCATCGACCTTGACGTCGTGCGCGCCGTCAACGCCGCCGCGACGGGCGGGCTCGTTCCCGCCCTCACCCTGCTCCTGGACCTCCCCGCCGAGGACGGCCTGGAGCGGGCGGGCGTCACCCGGCCCAGCCCAGGCAAGAAGACCGTCGGCCAGCTCGGCTTCAGCATGGCGGAGGACCCCGCCGCGCCCGGTCGCGAAGAGGAGCAAGGGTCGCGCTTCGAGCAGGAGAGCCTCGCCTTCCACCGCCGCGTCCGCAGCGGCTTCCTGAAGCTGGCCAAGGAGTCGCCCGAGCGCATCCTGGTCATCGACGCCTCGAAGGACGCCGACGCGGTGAGCGAGGCCGTCTGGGCAGGCGTCAGCGCCCGGCTCGGGTAGGGGTCAGTGCCCCTCGAAGTGCGGCGGCCGCTTCTCGATGAAGGAGCGGAAGCCCTCGCGGAAGTCCGCCGTCGTCATCAGCCGCTCCTGATGGAAGGTGCCGAACTCAAGGTCCTGCTCCAAGGTGCCCGCCTCGGCCCGGTAGACCGCCCGCTTCGCCAGCGCGATGGCGATGGACGGCCCCTCGGCGAACTTCCGCGCCATCGCCTTGCAGAAGGGCATCAGCTCGTCGTGAGGAACGACGTGCGCCACCAGGCCGAGCTCCAGCGCCTGCTCGGCCGAGATGGCTTCGCCGGAGAAGATGAGCTCCAGCGCCTTCTGCGTGCCGACGGCCTTGGCGATCAGGTAGCTGCCTCCCATATCGGGCACGAGCCCGCGCTTGATGAACAGCGGCGCGAGCCGGGCTTGGTCGGAGAGGACGCGGATGTCGGTGCCCAGGGCGATGCTCATGCCGGCGCCGGCGGCGACTCCGTTGATGGCGCCGATAACGGGGAAGCTGGCGTTGCGGAAGAGGTGGACGGGCTGCCAGTCGGGGCGGGGCCGCGGCCACGTGAACGGCGACCGCACCTGCTCGTGCTCCCGCGCCTTCATGTCGTTGACGTCCATCCCCGAGCAGAAGCCGCGCCCCACCGCGGTGATGATCAGCGCCTTGAACGTGGGGTCTTCCTCCAACGCGCGGATGAGGCGCCGCGTCTCCTGCAGCATCTCGGTGCTGATGGCGTTGAGGGTCTGCGGCCGGTTCCAGGCGATGGTGGCGACGCCGCCCTCACGCTCGAACAGGACGAGTTCCGACTGTGAAACCAGGGTCATGGGTGGGAGCCTCCGGGCCGGCGCGGCGTCGTTGCGCCAACTCTAGGCGAGCGGCGCGCCGGGCGTCAAACGGCGCTGATTGACGGAGAGACGGCAGCGCCTTCAGAATTAACCCCGTGGCCGCGCTCGACATCGTCATCCCCTGCCTGAACGAGGAGCGGCAGCTTCCCATCGCCCTCGAAAAGCTCTCCGCGTTCTGCGCCGAGCGGATGGGCGACTACCGGTGGCGAATCGTGGTCGCCGATAACGGCTCCCAGGACCGCACCCACGAGATCGCTCAGGAGTGGGCGGCCCGCGACCCGGAACGCTTCGGCGCCCTCCGCCTCGAGCAGCGGGGGCGTGGCCGGGCGCTGAAGGCGGCGTGGACGGCCGGCGAGGCCGACGTCGTGGCCTACATGGACGTCGACCTCTCCACCGACCTCGAGGCCCTGCCCACGCTGGTCGACGCAATCACCTCCGGCGGCAGCGACGTCGCCATCGGTTCGCGGCTGACGAAGGGCTCGAAAGTTATCGGCCGCACCCTGAAGCGCGAGATCACGTCGCGGGGCTACATCCTGCTCCTCAAACTGGTCTTCTGGGCCCGCTTCTCAGACGCCCAGTGCGGCTTCAAGGCGCTGAGCCGCCGCGCCGTCGACGAGCTCGTGCCCCTGGTCGAGGACACCGGCTGGTTCTTCGATACTGAGTTGCTGCTGATCGCCGAGCGAAACCGCTACCGCGTCCATGACGTACCAGTGCTGTGGAGGGACGATCCCGACACCCGCGTGAACATCGTCAAGACCGTGCTGGAAGATCTGCGGGGCGTGTGGCGGCTGCGGGTCGGCGGCATGCCCAAGACGGCGCGCGGCTGAGTTCGTCTTTCTTGACTGCCTGAAACGGGGATGGCTACACTGGTTCGGTTCGCCTTCTGCCGAGGTAGCTCAGTTGGTAGAGCACAGCACTGAAAATGCTGGTGTCGTCAGTTCGATTCTGACCCTCGGCACCACCTCGTTTGGCTGGAGACACGTCCGTGCCTAATCGGCGTCTGTGGCCCGTCGTCCTGGTGGGAGTGCTGGTCCTGGTGGCGAGCGCCTGCACGTCGGGCGGCGGCGAGATCGAGGGGCTCGAGGCGACGGTGGACGCGCGTGTCGCCACCGCCCTGGCCTCGCAGCCCGCGGCCGAGCCGCCCCCGACCGTCACTCCGCAGCCGACGGCGACACCGCAAGCGACGCCCACGCCGCAGCCCCCGGCCACGCCCCAACCCCCGGCCACCCCGCAGCCGACGGCGACACCACAACCGACGGCCACGCCGCAGCCGATCGTCATGCTCGACGACGGCGGCACCGTCGTCTTTCCAACACCGCTCCCTACCCCGACGCCGGTGACGGTCCCGCCTCCGCCGACGCCACAGCCGACGGCCACCCCGCAACCGACGCCGACGCCGCAGCCGACGGCGACCCCCCAGCCGACCGCCACGCCGCAGACCATCTCCGGGGCGGGGTCGGCGCCGCCGGCGGTGCGCCCCACCGCAACTCCGCGGCCCACGCGCACCCCGACGCCAACGGCCGCGCCGTCGGGCCTCGGCGACATCTTGGAGAGCGTCACCCAGGCAACCGTACTGATCCAGACACTGGAAAGAACCGGCACGGGATTCTTCATCTCGGAGGACATCATCCTGTCGAACGCCCACATCTTCGATCCGGACGACGTGGGCCAACCGTTCGTGGTCCGGAACAAGTTCAACCAGAAGATCGAAACGGTGTTCGTCTACCGTGGCGTGCTGGCCGACGTGGCGGTGCTGCAGCGCGTGGAACTGCCGCACGGAGGCCCAACGACGACGACGATTCCGCTAGGCGCGCCGGCGCGCCTCGGAGACCGGGTCTTCGTCGTGGGCTTTCCGTCAGCGACGCTCCAGGCCGCGGGGCCGACGATCGTCATCACCTCGGGTATCGTCTCCGCCAAGCCATTCCTGGCGGGAATTAGGTTCTCCACCGAGGAGCCGCGACCGATGACCTGGATCCAGACGGACACGCCGTTCAATCCCGGCAACAGCGGAGGACCGCTGATCAACGAGCGGGGCGAAGTCATCGGCATCGTGACCTGGAAGCTCATCGGCACCACCATCGATGGGCTGAACATGGCGCTCCCCATCGAAGCCGCGCTCGAGTTTATCCCCAGGTCAATCTACGACCCCGACGCGCCGTAGCCGGTCGGCTGCGGGGGCTCCGCCGGGGCGACGGCGACGAAGGCTCAGACCCCCGCGCCTATGCGGGGCGGCCCTCGCCGCGGGGGCCGAGGAGCAGACCGCTCACCGTGACCGCGATCGGGGCCAGCGCGCTGACGACGAGCGCGGTGAAACGTGAGTCGCTGAGGTCGGAGATGATTCCGGCGGCGCCGGGCCCCAGTATCGAGCCGAAGAGAATCAGCGACATGATGAACGACGAGCTCGCCGCGATCGCCTTCGCCCCCGCCTGCGGCATCTCGAACGGCACCGTGATCGCGATCGGCATGTAGCCCCATCCCAGGCCGACGGCCGTGGCGAACAGGGCTAGGAGCCAGATTTCCGTCGTCATCAGCATCCCGAAGAGGCCTCCGGTCATGACGAGGCCGGCCGCCACCACCACCACGCGCCAGTTTCGGATGCGGGGCGCAAAGAGGCCGACGGCCAGGGCCGGCGGAATCGTGGTCAGGGAGACGAGGCCGAAGAGCCATCCCGTCTGCGTCAGCGGGACGTCGTGGTCTTCGAGCATGAAGGCCGGCCAAAAGGTGCCGAAGGCGGCCCAGCCGAACGTGGCCCCGAAGGCGCCGATGCCGATGATCCACGCGGGGCGGTAGCGAAGAACGACGCCGAGCACGGAGCGGCCGACCGACGCCAAGGGCTCGGTTCCCAGGCCGCGGTCCCGCGCAAACACCACCCAGAAGACCAACACACCCACGGCGAAGAAGCCGTAGAGGTGGTAGACCATCCGCCAGTCCCCGGTGGCGTTCAGCAAGATGGGGGTGAGGAGCATGACCAGGAACTCGGCGATGCCGGTGAGCGCGACGACGATGCCGGTGGCGAGCGGCGCCTCGGCAAGGGGATGCCAGAGCTGCGTCAGGACGGCGCGCGCCGGCCAGCGGATGACCAGCGTAAAGCCATAGCCGACGCGGGCGATGAAGAGGATGGCGAGTGACGGGGAGAGGCCGTGCAGGAAGGTGAAGAGGGTGCCCATCGCCAGCGAGAGCGACGTGATGTGCATGGGGTTGAAGCGGCTCAGCAGCAGGGAGGCGGGCAGCATCAAGAAGGTGGGCCCGATGCGGATCGAGGCGCCGAGCCAGCCGCCCTGCGTGTCATTGATGCCGAACGTCTTGTCGATCTCGGGCAGCAGCAGGCCGAGCGAGAGCGTGGGCAGCGCCATAGCCCAGTTGGCCGCGCAGAGGCCGAAGAGGACCACCCAGCGGTAGGAGGAGACGGGGAGTCCGGCGGCGGTCGTCGCCCACGTCGGGCCGCCCGGAGGCTGCGTTAGCGACAACGGCTCTTCCCCGTCAACATGCTTCCCCGATTCAGTTCAGCGCGTAGAGGCGGGCGGCATTGCCCGCGAGCATGGCCTGTTTCACGGTGGCGGGCACGCCCTCGAACTGCTCCTCGATGATCCGTTGCGAGTTGGGCCACGTGGTGTCGCTGTGGGGGTAGTCGGACGACCACATCTGGTTCTCCGTCCCAATGAGGTCGCGGGTGAGGATCCCCAGGCGGTCCTCGATGAACGTGGAGAAGACGTTCGCCTTCACGTAGTCGCTCGGCAGGCGGTCGAGCTCCTGCCCGATCCAGAACCGGTGGCGGCGGAAGCTCTCGTCGGCGCGCTGGGTGAAGAACGAGAGCCAGCCGGTGCGCCCCTCGCCCGACACGAACTTCAGCTTGGGAAACCGGTCGAAGACCCGCCCGAAGATGAGGTCGCCGATGGGCATGGCGTACGTGAAGTCCCGCTGCACCTGGTTCGACATCCAGGGGCCGCCCCGCACGGCGCCGAAGATTCCGGTGCGGTTCAGACCGCGATGCACGGCGATGGGAATGCCGGCCTCCTCGACGGCCGCCCACAGCGGGTCGTAGAAGGGGTCGTGGTAGCGCTTGTGGGGGAAGATCGGGACCTGGACCGACTTGTAGCCCATCGCCAGCGTCCGGTGCAGCTCCTCAATGGCGGGCTCGATAGTCTCTTCCTCGGAGGGCAGCATGGCGACGCCGATGAGCCGCTCGGGGTCGGCGGAGCAGAACTCGGCGAGCCAGTCGTTGTAGGCGCGGAGGCAGGCCCGGCGCAGCTCGCCGTTCTCGGTGTTGTAGCAGGAGACGGCCATGCCGAAGTAGAGCACGCTGGCGTCGACGCCGTCCCGTTCCATGTCCTCGACGTGTGCCCTGGGATCCCAGCTCCCCTTGCCCACGTCCGCGAAGCGGAGGCCGCTGGGGATATAGTCCTCCGGCCCCCGCACCTTCCCCTTGGCGACGGCGGCGCTGGTGAGGCCGAAGCTGGTGAGCGGCCGCCCGTCGAAGACCCACCCCTCGCCGCCGTCGGGCGCCTCGACCACCTTCGGGGCGATGTCCCGGAGCTTGGCGGGGACGCGGTCGAGGAAGGTATCGGGCGGCTCGTTGATGTGGCTGTCCGCGGAGATGACGCGGTACTCCATTGCGAACGCCTCCTCGGGAGCGGGCCGTCCCGTCTCCGTGAGTGTAGGGAAGCGGCCGCCGTCAGTCTACAGAAGGCGGGAACGCCCTACGGCACTTCGGCGCCGGCGATGAGGGTGGCGGCGGCGGCGAACATGCCGCCGGGACCGTGGGCGACGCCGAACTTAGCGTCCGCGACCTGGCGTTCGCCGGCCTCGCCGCGCAGCTGCCGCACCAGCTCGATCATGGTGTACATGCCGTACATGCCGGAGTGGCTGTAGGAGAGCCCGCCGCCGTTGGTGTTCATGGGGAAATCACCGCCGGGCGCGGTGCGGCCGTTCTCGACGAAGGGCCCGCTCTCCCCCTTCCCCACGAAACCGAGGTCTTCCAGCGCGGCCAACGGGGTGAAGGAGAAGGCGTCGTAGAGCTCGGCGACGTCGATGTCCTTGTGGGTGAGGCCGGACATGTCGAAGGCGGAGCGCCCCGAGATCACCGTCGCGTCCGACGTCGTCGCGTCGCGAATGCTCGAGATGCTGTAGTGCGCCGTCGCGTGCCCCGTTCCCAGCACATAGACCGGCGGCTTGGGGAGCGCCTTGGCCTCGTCGGCGCGGGTGAGCACGAGCGCGCCGCCGGCGTCGGTCACCAGGCAGCACATGAACAGGGTGTAGGGCCAGCAGACCATGCGGGAGTTGAGCACGTCGTCGACGGTGAGGTCGTCCTTCATGACGGCCTTGGGGTGCATCTGCGCCCACTTCCGGGTGGAGACCGATACCTCCGCCAGCTGCTCCAGCGTGGTGCCGTATTCGTGCATGTGGCGCGTGGCGGGCAGGGAGAAGGTCGTGGGCGCGCCGAAGGTGCCGTAGGGGGACTCGAATTGCCCCCCCGGAAGGCTGGGCCCGCCGCCGAACGGTCCGACGCCAATGCGCGACCGGCCGCTTTCGCCGTGGGAGATGACGGCGACGTTGATGATGCCCGCGTCGAGGGCCAGCATGGCGTGTTCGACCATGGCGATGAAGGAGCAGCCTCCCATCTGGGTGTTGTTATAAAGGCGTGGGGTGATCCCCAGGTACTCGCCGAGCTGCGTCATGGGAATGCCGGGGCAGAGCAGGCCGTCCACGTCGCTCAGCCGCAGCCCGGCGTCGTCGAGGGCGTTGCGGATGCCCTCGGCGTGGAGCGTAATCATCGCGTGATTGGGGAGCGTTCCCAGCTTGTCGGTCTCGCAGGCGCCGACGATGGCGACCTTTCCGCGCAGGTCTTTGGTGGGCATGGCGCTTCTCTTCCTCTGGCTCAGGCGGGCCGGAACTTGGGCAGGGTGACCTCGCCGGTGACGGCGACGTACTCGACGCGCACCGGCATGCCGCAGGCGATCTTCGCGGGGTCGGGTCGACGCCAATGAGATTGCTCATCATGCGGGGGCCTTCGTCGAGCTCGATGATGGCGATGACGTAGGGCTCGTTGTTCATGTAGGGCAGCTTGCGGTGGCTGATCACGAAGGAGTAGACCTTGCCGTTCCCGCTGGCCTCGAACCATTCCACGTCCCACGAGAAGCAGCTCGGACAGAACGGCCGGGGGTAGAAGTACGGCCCACAGGAGGCGCAGCGCTGCAGCATGAGCTTGCCTTGGTTCAGCCCGTCCCAGAAGGGCTTCGTCTCAGGAGTGGGCTTGGGCAGGGGGCCGGCGTAGGCGGCGGCTTGGTCGGGCATGGGAAGGCCTCTCGCGGGCGCCCGTTCTGGTTTGCAGCGCCGGGGAGAGTCTAGCGGCAGGCGCTGCCGCGCCGCAATGGCGTTGACCGGCAGCGGCGCGCCAACTACGGTGTAGCGGCTATGCGCGTCGATGCGGTATCCCACGCCGCTGGTCTGGCGGACCTCGACCCAGAGCACCGGCGGGTTGTGGTCATCGACGCGGTTCGGGCCTCCTCGACGATCGCGCACGCCGTCGCCGCGGGAGCCAAGCGGGTCATCCCCGTTGAAACCGTCGACGAGGCATGGGAGCTGCGCCGGCGGCTCGACGGGGAGCGGCCCCTGCTCGGCGGCGAGCGCGGCGGCCTGATGATCGAGGGCTTCGACCTTGGGAATTCGCCGGAGTCCTACACGCCGGAGGCCGTCGGGGGGAGGACGGTAATCATGACCACCACCAACGGGACGCGGGCCATGCGCGCCGGCGAACGTGTGGGACGCGTCGTGGTCGGCGCGTTCGTGAACCTTCCCGCCGTCGTCGCGCGCCTCCTTGAATGGGGCGACGACGTCCTGCTCGCGCCGGTGGGCCGTGAGGAGGCGCCCGTGCTCGACGACACCGTCTGCGCCGGCATGTACGCCGACGCCCTCCGCGACGCCGGGGCCGACCTCAGCCCCGTCGCCGAGGCGCTGCGCCGCGCCTATTTGCCCTACGCCGAGCGGCTGCTGGAAGCACTCACCGAGTCGGCGTCGGGCCGTGCCCTCATCGCCGTCGGCCTTGGGAGCGACCTGCGCTACTGCGCCCAGGTCGGCGTCCTTGACTCCGCCCCGGTGCTCGACGATGACGCGATTTCTGAAGGGCGGGCGGCGTGACGGCCCTCCTGCTCGTCGGCGCCGGCGGCTTTCTGGGGTCGATTGCCCGCTACGGCCTCTCCAAAGCGGTCCACCGGGGCTTGGGCGAGGCCGCCTTCCCCTACGGGACGTTCGCGGTGAACATGATCGGCTGCCTCCTGATCGGGCTGCTCCTGGGGCTGATCGAGCAGCGGGGCGGCGGGACAAATCTGCGCCTCTTCGCCGCCATCGGCCTCCTGGGAGGCTTCACCACCTTCTCCGCCTTCGGCTACGACACGCTCGTCCTCTTCCGCGACGGCCGGACCCAAGCGGCGCTCCTCAACGCCGTGCTTCAGCCGCTGCTGGGAATACTGGCGGCGTGGGCGGGGTGGAGCGCGGCGAAGTTGCTGTAGGGGCGTCGCCTATAATGCCGGGTGTCGGACTCCGAGCGGCACCATTGCGACGCAACAGCAAGGACCCCGCGTGACATCTGCAGAGGCATCGGGAGCCCCCAAGGCCGACCTGAGTGCGACGGCGCCCCCGAGAATCGTCACGCTTGGCGGCGGGACGGGGAGCTTCAACCTGCTCTCCGGCCTCAAGCACCGCGACTGCCGGCTCACCGCCGTCGTCACCACGATGGACAGCGGTGGCAGCTCGGGCCGCCTCCGCGACGAGTTCGGCCACCTGCCGCCCGGCGACCTGCGCCAGTGCCTCCTCGCGCTCAGTCCCGACGACCATGCGGGGATGGTGCTGCGGGGTCTCTTCAACTATCGCTTCGACCGGGGCAACGGCCTCGACGGTCACAGCTTCGGCAACCTCTTCCTGACGGCGCTGACCGAGATTACGGGGAGCGCCGAGCAGGCCATCGACGAGATGGGCCGGCTGCTGAATATCAAGGGGCGCGTTCTGCCGGTGACCTTGGCCAACGCCGATCTCTGCGCGCGGCTGCGCGATGGATCGGTGATCGTGGGGGAGACGAACATCGACCGGCGCGGGGGCGGGAACGGCGCGCCCATCGACCACGTCTACCTCGAACCGGCTGCGGACGTGCATCCGCCGACGGCGGCGGCCATCGAGGAGGCCGACGCCATCGTCATCGGCCCCGGCGACCTCTACACCAGCATCGTCCCCAACCTGCTGGTCGAGGGAGTCACCGAGGCGCTGACGCGCTCCCGCTGCGTTTGCATCTACGTCTGCAACCTGATGACGAAGCCCGGGGAGTCGGATGGGTTCAAGGCGTCCGACTTCATCCGTGAGATCGGCCAGTACCTGGGGCCGGACGCGGCGCTTGACCGCGTGATCGTGAACGACCAGCCTCTGCCGGACTCCGTAGCGGAGCGCTACCGTGGCGAGGGGTCGACGCAAGTCCTCTTCGACGAGGAGACGTGCCGCGCGTTGGTTGAAACGGTTCTGCCCCGCTCCCTCGCCGCCGTGGGCGGCGACCTAGTCCGCCACGACCCCCACCGCCTCGCGACCGCTGTCTTCGAGGCGTTGTAAGGGGCCGTCGCCGGGTGCGGTGGCGCGGGCGGGGCCGGCCCGTATAATTGGCCCGCGGCCCGGGGCGGCAACGGGCCGCGAGGAGCGGACGCATGAAGATCGATCTGCTCTATGAGCTCCAAGTCCCCAAACCTTGGACGACACCGCAGTACGTCGGCGAGCAGCGGGTGTTCATGCACTCGCTGGACCAGATCGAGCGGGCCGACGCGCTGGGCTTCGACACGGTGTGGATGGTGGAGCACCACATGCGGGAGGAGCGCTCGCACTGCTCCGCGCCCGAAGTCTTCCTCGGCGCGGTCTCGCAACGGACGAAGAACATCCGCCTCGGCCATGGGGTCGTGCTGCTTCCCTTCCCGTTCAATCACCCCGTCCGCGTCGCGGAGCGCGTCGCCGTGCTCGACCTGATCAGCAACGGTCGGGTCGAGTTCGGAACGGGCCGCTCGACCCGGTTCGAGCAAGAGGGGTTCCTGATCGAGTACGGGCAGACCCGCGGCATGTGGCGCGAAGCGCTGGAGATCATCCCCAAGATGTGGATGCAGGAGCGCTTCTCGCACAAGGGCGAGTACTTCGAAGTCCCCGAGCGGAACGTGGTGCCTAAGCCGGTGCAGCAGCCGCATCCGCCGATGTGGATGGCGGCGAGCAACGACGACAGCTACCCCATCGCCGCCGAACTGGGCTTGGGTGCGTTGGGGCTCACAATCCTGCTGCCCCTCGAACGCCTCGAGCAACGGATACGGACCTACAAGAAGGGGATCGTCAACGCGAAGCCGGCGGGGGCGGCGGTCAACGATAAGAACGGCGCCTACACGTTGGTGATGTGCGCCGATTCGCGGGAACAAGCGCGAGAAGCAGGCGCCTACGACTCGGTCGTCTGGTGGCTGACCCATGCCGTGCTCGCCACGACCATTTGGGAGGGCACGCAGTCCACCGAGAAGATGTTCGGCGACTTTCCGCTGTTGCAGCGCTTCCATGAAGGGAAGGTCGGCGTCGAGGCGTTCGACGAGGCGGACATGGTGCTCATCGGCACCCCGGACGACGTCATCCGCAAAATGGAGGCGTACGAGCGGATCGGCGTCGACCACGTCCTCTGCGACGTGGACTTCGGCCACCTCAAGCACGAAGACATCATGCGCTCGATCGAGCTTCTGGGGAAATACGTCATCCCGTACTTCAAGAAGAAGGGAACACCGGTGGTTACCGCCGCCGGCACGTGAACGGCAGGAGGCGGGCGTTGGAGTCCTATAGCGACCGGCTGAGTATGCAAGGCCGCACCGCGATCGTGGCGGGCGGCGGGCTCGGCATGGGGTTCGCCATCGCTGAGGCGCTCGCCGGCGCGGGGGCGCGCGTCGCGGTGGTCGACATCGACGGCGGACGTGCCGAGGCGGCCGCGCAACGGATCGGGCCGAGCGCGGCGGCAATGACCGCCGACGTGCGCGACGAGACCCAAGTCGACCGCCTCGTCAGCGATGTGACCGCCCGCTGGGGCGGGTTCGACACGCTCGTATCGGTGGTTGGCGGGGCCCACGGCATCGCCGCACGGGTCCCCCTCGTCGAGGGCGGCATGGACGACTGGGACAGGGTCGTGGAGCTCAACCTGCGCCACTTCGTGCTGCTGGCGAGGGCCGCGGCGCGGCACTTCATTGAGCGCGGCGTCCGGGGTTCGATGGTGAGCGTGTCGTCGGTCAACGGCGTCGTCTCCTCTCCCAATCTCGCCTCGTACGGTGCGGCCAAGGCGGGGCTCATCAACCTCACTCGCACGCTTTCGATCGAGTTGGCAAGCCACGGCATACGGGTGAACTCAGTGGCGCCAGGGACGATCTTCACGGAGCGCAGCGCCGACGCGTATGTGGGGGAGACGCTGTCGCACCTGGAGAGCGTCGTACCACTGGGGCGGTTGGGCCGCGTGGAGGACGTGGCCGGTGCGGCGCTCTTCCTCCTATCCGACCTCGCCGCCTATGTGACGGGGCAGACGATCCAGGTCGACGGCGGGGTGATGAACGTCTCCCCCTTCGATCTTCAGCCCGGCTAGGCCGCCCGGAGCCGGCGCATGACCTTCCCGCTCAACGGTGTCCGTGTCCTCGACTTCACCTGGCTGAACGCCGGCGCCAAGGGGACGCGCCACCTCGCGCTCTACGGCGCCGACGTCATCCACATCGAGTGGAAGGGCCGCCTCGATCTGCTCCGGCACAACCCTCCCTACCACGACGTCCCCGGCGACGCCTCGATGCCCAAGGCGGCCCCCGGCTACGATCACCTGGAGGTGCCCAGCGTCAACCGGGCCGTCAGCTTCAACAACAACCACGTTGGGAAGCGGGGCATCAGCCTCAACCTGCGCCACCCCAAGGGCAAGGCCATCTTCCGCGATTTAGTGAAGACCGCCGATGTCGTGGCCGACAACTTCACCGCGACGACGCTTGAAGGCTGGGGGTTCGGCCCCGAGGCGCTGGAGCGAATCAAGCCCGACATCATCTATGTGCAGGCGCCGGGCTTTGGGCGGCTGGGTCCTTACCAGGACTACCGGTCGTACGGGCCGACGGCGGCGGCGATATCGGGCCTAACCTGGCAGGGCGGCTTGCCTGACCGCTTCCCCTGCGGCTACGGCTTCTCGTACATGGACGTCTGCGGCCCGTACTTCCTGGCCATCGCGATCCTCTCGGCGCTGCGCCAGCGCAACCGCACCGGCCGGGGCGTGTACGTCGACTCCTCGCAGTGCGGCCCGGCCTTCCTGCTCACCGGGCCGACGCTGCTCGAATGGTCGGCGAACGGCGAGCGCTATTTCCGCAACGGCAACCGCTCCACCTACCTGCCCGCCGCCCCGCACAACACGTACCGGTGCCGGGGCAAGGACGACTGGGTGGTCATCACCTGCTTCACCGACGAGCACTGGTGCGCGCTCGTGGACGAGATGGGGAGCCCCGCCTGGGCCGAGCGCGCCGAGTTCGAGACGGTGGATGGCCGCTTCGCGCGCCAGGATGAGCTCGACCCGCTGGTGGAAGCGTGGACGTCGGGCCGGGAGCGCTACGAGGTGATGCGCCGTCTCCAAGCGGCAGGCGTGCCCGCGGCGGTCTGCCAGAACACGGCCGACCGGTACGAACGCGACCCACAACTGCGCCACAGGGGCTACTTCGCCCGCGTTCCCCACTCCGAAGTGCCGCCCTACGACACGGAAGGGCACCCAGGGCTCTTCTCGGAGACGCAGCCGTCGCCGTTGGGGAGGTCGGGAAGGGGCAGCGCGGTCTACGGTGAGGACAACGCGCGCATCTACGGCGAGCTGCTGGGGCTGAGCGCGGCCGACGTCGAAGCGCTCGAAGCCGAGGACGTGATCTGATGGACCGTCTCGCCGTTGGCGTCGGCCATCCGCTCACCGGTGTGCGCGTCGTGGAGGTGGGAGACGAGCGCGGCGCGTTCTGCGGCAAGCTGCTCGCCGGGCTGGGGGCGGACGTGGTGACCGTCGAGCCGCCCGAAGGCTCGCCGGGACGGTGCGTCGGGCCCTTCTACCGGGGCGAACCCGCGCCCGAAACGAGCCTGTTCTGGTGGCACTACAACCAGGGCAAGCGAGGCGTCACGCTGGACGTTGAGCGCCCCGCCGGCATGGAGGCGCTGCGCCGCCTCCTGGAAGGCTGCGACATCCTCGTGGAAAGCCTGGGCCCAGGCGGACTGGAACGCCTCGTCCTGCCGTGGGAGCGGCTCCACGACGAGCTGCCCGGGCTCATCGTCCTTTCTCTCAGCGACTTCGGACTCGACGGGCCGTGGGCGGAGTACGAAGGCGGCGACCTCATCATGCTGGCCTTGGGCGGGCAGATGATGATTTCCGGCTATCTCTCGACGGAGCAGGGGGTGTGGGACACGCCGCCGATCGCGCCGCAGCCGCACCAGTCCTCGCACATCGCTGGCTGCTTGGGCGTCATGGACGTGCTGGCCGCCCTCGCCTACCGGGACGAGACGGGCCGCGGCCAGCGGATCGACCTGTCGTACCACGCCGCGGCCAACAACTGCACCGAGAACAACCTGTCGTGGTACATGGTCGCGGGGGCGATCAACGAGCGCACCCCGCTGTCGCCGGAGATGTTCAGCGCCGACGGCAAGTACATGCAGGTGATGCTGGGCCTCTTCCCTGGCGAGTGGGAGCGGGTCGTCGAGCTGCTCGACGAGTTCGGGATGGCGGAAGACCTGAAGGACCCGCGCTACGCCGACCCCACCTTTCGCAAGCAGCCGGAGGCGCGGCAGCACGTCGACGAGGTGGTGCAGGCCTTCCTGGCGACGCAGACCGTCGAGGACGCCTTCCACGCGGCGCAACGGCACGGCGTGATCTGGGCCCCAATCCGGGAGGCCCACGAGAGTCTGGACGATCCGCATTTCAAGGAGCGGGGGAGCTTCACCAAGGTCGAGCACGCCGAGCTGGGCCGCTCCTTCGACTACCCCGGATCGCCGTGGGTCTCCGAGCGGCTACCGTGGCGGAACGGGCCGCGGGCTCCCTTCCTCGGCGAGCACAACGCCGAGATTCTCGGCGGCGAGCTCGGGCTGAGCTCGGACGAGATCGAGGCCGCCGGCGGGAGCTAGGCGCGGTCGGCGAGCGTGTTCTGCGCGTCCGTGTTCTGGGGCGGATCGGGAAGCTGCGCCGGCCCGCCCTCGCGCGACGGCAGGATGATGGTCCCCTTGCCCGGCGTGGTGACCTCGCCGCGCTGGCTCTCGGCCCAAGTCTCCACCTCGACGCAGTAGTGCGGCCCTTCCCGGAACTTCCGCGCGACCTTCCCGCCGAACCACTGGATATCGCCGTGGTAGTTGAACTTGCGCATCTCGCATTCCATCTTCCACAGCCAAGCGTCGTCCCCCATCCAATCGGTGAGGTACTGGATGGTGTACTCGGCCCGCATCATGCCGTAGTCGTACGACATCGGCGTGCCGACCTTCTTGGCCCAGTCCTCCTCCCAGTGCATGCGCTGGACGGCCTCGGGGAAGCCGTAGCGTCCGGGGACGTAGAAGCGTGGCATGCGCTTCCGGTTCAGGTAGTTCATGCGGCCGGGGTTGATGCCGAACCCGCCCCAGCCGATGGCGATGTGAAAGCCGATGATGTCGACCATGGTGAGGGGGCCCTTCACCATTGGAGGAAGCGGCTCGCCTTCCTCGACATCCTCCCAGTAACGGGGCTCGGCGCCGCGGCGGTACTGGTTCTCGTAGACCTCGTCGATCTTGGCCACGTCCTCCTCGGAGTACATCCCCGGCTCGGTGGCCTTGTACTTGCCCTTCTTGGCCGCCGTGCCGCGCTCGGCGTGGATCATGAGGAAGCGGTAGGCGCCGATGTCCTCGCCGCGCGCGTTCATGTACGAAGTCTGGTGCTTCACCATCACCGACTTGTTGGCGAAGGCGCTCTCCTTTTCGATCACGTCCGAGATGAACGACTTCTTGTGCAGCTGGTCGCCGGGGAAGATGGGGCGGTACCACTCGAACTCGAAGCCCGACTGGTACATGCCGATGCCCCGCAGAGCGCCGCGGCTCTTCTCCTTGATCTCCGGGAGCAGCACGCCCGACTCGTCGAAGCCCATGGTGATGATGAACATGGGCGGGGCGATGACGCTGCGCCAGCGGCTCTCGGCGCCGTACTCGGGATCGATGTAAAGCGGGTTGTCGCTCCCGCAGTTGTGGAGGTAGCGGCGGAAGTCGTTGGGGTTGGCGACGGGGTGCCAGGGATACTCCGTGTTGGGCTCCGGCTGATTGATGAGCATCCGCATCTTTGCCACGTCTTCAGGCGTGATCTTGGCTGCGGTGTGCTTATCGGTCTTGGTGGTCATTCGCTTCTCCTCAGATCTTGGGAGGTCGGCAGAAAAGAGAGGCGCACGGGGCTGCGGTTCACGGGTCCGGCATGGGGGAAACCGAGGCCGCCGCTTCAGTTAGCGCGCCCAAACAAGCGGGCGGAGTATACCTAAGGCACCTAGGCGCGTCAACGCGGACCGGGGCGGGTAGCGGCCGGCCTACTCGCTCGCCGCCGGCTCCTCTTCGTCCTTCTCGGCGGCGTCCATGCGGTGGAGGAACTTGTAGAGCAACGCGCCGACGGCGGCGCCCAAGATCGGCCCCGCCCAGTAGACCCAGTGGTGCATAAGGACGCCGGAGGCGACGGCGGGGCCGAAGGAACGCGCGGGGTTCATCGAAGCGCCGCTGATGGGGCCGGCGTAGATCGCCTCAAGGGCCACGGTGGCCCCGATGGCGATGGCGGCGTTGCTCCTGATGATGCGCGTGTCCGTGGCCACGGCCATGATCACGAACATCAGGATGAAGGTCAGGAAGATCTCGAGACCGAAGGCCTGCCCCGCCGAGTTCCGAGGCAGCGTGGCCCCCACGTTCGCGATGTCGCTGAACATCCACCGGACGATCCCTGCCGCCAGCGCCGCGCCGCCAAGCTGCGCGCCCCAGTAGGGGACGATGTCCCGTATCGGGAAGTGACGGGTCAGCGCGAAGGCGAGGGTTACCGCCGGGTTGATGTGGGCGCCGGAGATGTGCCCCGTGGCGACGATAACGACCATGACGACGAGCCCGAAGACGATGCCGATGCCGAGCGTGCCGATCGGGTCGCCGGTCTCGGCGTTGATGACGATGGCCCCAGCGCCCACGAAGACGAGGATGAACGTGCCCACGAACTCGGTGAAGTACCGGGTGAGGTCTCTTCTCAAGTCGAACCGGTTGGTCACGTGTGATGTTCTCCAGCGGGCCGGCGGGTGTGCTGGGTTGGTCTAGAGGGGGAGGCCGTACTCGCGGATGGCGTTGCCTTTCAGGAGGGCATGCTTGTCGTCTTGGGTCACGTCGTGGAACATGCGGCTGATCGCCTCTTGCGATCCCGGCCAGAGGGTGTCGCTGTGGGGGTAGTCGGAGCTCCACATGGCGTTCTGCACGCCGATGGCTTGACGCAGCTCCACGCCGACGCGGTCTTGGATGAATGTGCCGAAGCAGTTGCGCCGCCAGAGCTCCGAGGGAGTCATGGTGATCGGCGGGCGCGTCCAGAAGCGGTGCTGCGCGAAGACCTGGTCGGCGCGCTCCAGCATATAGGGGACCCATCCCACGTTGCCCTCGACGTGTCCCACCCGGACGCGCGGCACGCGTTCGTAGAGCCCCGAAAAGAGCAGCTCGGCGGCGAGCTCGAATTGGGTCAACGCGCCGACGGTGAGCCAGGCGGCGGTCTTCTTGCGGCCCTCGTAGGGCAGCTTCGCGCCGCCGACGGTGATCCCTTCCCTGGCATGGAAGTGCAAGGGGACGTGCATCTCTTGGGCGGCCTCCCAGATCGGGTCCCAATAGGGCTCGCCGTAGGGGTGGATGTTCTGGGTGGTGGGCAAGACCGCGCCGACGAGGCCGATCTTCTTGATGCGCTCAAGCTCGGCGACGGCGCCGTCGATCTCGAAGATGGGGAGGAAGCCGATGCCGAAGAGCCGCCCCGGCGCCTGGGCGCAGAAGTCGGCGAGCCAATCGTTGTAGGCGCGGTAGAGAGCGAAGCGGAAGGCGATGTCGTCGGGCTGGCCGGGCGGGCCGCCGCCGTAGAGGACCTCCGCGATGACGCCGTCGATGTCCTGGTCCTTGAGGCGCTCGGCGGGGTCCCACCCTCCGGGCCGAGCGTCGGTGTTCTTCATACGCTCGCTGTACTCTTCGGGCCTGCGGCCGGCCATGGCGGCCAGCCCTTGGATGGGCGAGCGCCTCCCCTCGAAGATCATGTAGTCGGCGTCCTCGGCTTCATCGAGTACGGGGGCGCGGTCGCGGTAGTCCATGGGCAGGTAGCGGGCCCAATCGTCGATCGGGACGTTGACGTGCGAGTCGGCCGAGAGCGCTTCGCCGTTCGTGGTCATCTTCCCCCTCCTACCCCATCGCGGTGTCGGCCCGTCCCAGCACGGTGACGGCGCCGGTGAACGATCCCGGGTAGCCGCCGAGGTTGTGGGTCAGGCCGATCTCGGCGTCCTTCACCTGCCGGGGCCCGGCCTTCGCCTGCAGCTGTTTGTAGATCTCGTAGATCATGCGGATGCCGCTGGCCCCGATGGGATGGCCGAAGCACTTCAGACCGCCGTCGGTGTTGACCGGGAGGTCTCCTTCGAGGGTGAAGGCCCCGGCCCTGACGTCGTCGGCGGCCTGGCCGCGCTCCGAGAACCCCAGGTCCTCGTAGAGGATCATCTCGGTGATGGTGAAGCAGTCGTGGACCTCGGCGACACTGATTTCCTTGCGGGGGTCGGCGATGCCCGCCTGCTCGTAGGCTTCCTTGGCGGCGTGGACATTTTCGGGGAAGTAGGTGAACTCGGCGTCGCGGCGCAGCGTGCCTTGCTCCGCGCCCACCGCCAGGCCGAGTCCCTTCACGAGCACGTAGTCGTTGCGCATCGTGCGGGCGATGTCGGGGCGGGTGATGATGGCCACGGCGGCGCCGTCGCTGACGCCGCAACAATCGAAGAGGCCGAGCGGCCAGGCGATCATCGGCGCCCGCAGGGCCTGCTCGACGGAGATCTCCCGTTGGAAGTGGGCTTTGGGGTTGAGACTGCCGTTGTGGTGGTTCTTCACCGCGATCTGGGCGAGCGTCTCCTTGCCCTCGTCGAACGAGAGGCCGTAGCGGTCGAAGTAGGCGGTGGCCGCCAGGGCGAACTGCGCGGGCGGCGGAGCGGGCGACTCGACGTTGGTGTTGGGGAGGATGAGGGGGGAGGCGAGCCCGGTGAAGCCGGTGTCCTTGAGCTTCTCGACGCCGGCGACCATGACCACCTCGTAGGCTCCTGAGGCGACGGCGAAGCAGGCGTTGCGAAAGGCGTCGGTACCCGTGGCGCAGAAGTTCTCGACGCGGGTGATCGGGATGTAGTCGAGCTTCAGGGCCTTGGCGAGCGGCTGGCCGCTCCAGCCCGACAGCATCGTGCCGAGCCACGCTGCGTCGATGTCCTTGGCCTCGAGCCCGGCGTCCTCCAAAGCCTCGGCCGCGGCCTCGACCAGGAGGTCTTCGGGGCCCTCGCCCCAGCGCTCGCCGAACCTGGTGCACCCCATTCCTACGATGGCCACTCTGTCCGCGATTCCGCCCATTGCTCGCCTCTCTTCCTACACCCTTATCCGCCGCCGGCCCCATCCGCCCCGTTGGCGGGAGCGCGCACCGGCATCGACTTCCAGTAGTAGTTGTGAATCCCGTCGATGACGTCGAGCTTTCGGAAGGTCATCTCAACGGGCAGGCCCACGCGCACGTCTTCGATCTTGCGGTCGGTCATCATGATGAGCGCGCGGCCGCCGCCGTTGAAGTCGACGACGGTCAGCACCAGTGGCGTGTCCTGCGTTCCCGACACGTGGTCCATCGAGAAGGTCTTGATCACGCCGCCCTTGTCGGCCAGGCGGACCATCTCCCATTGATCGTCGGCGCGGCAGAAGGCGCAGACCTTCTGGGGCGGGTACTGGACCTCGCCGCAGGCGGTGCACTTGCCGCCGTGGAAGCGGATGTTGGCCTCCCGGTCGCGCCACGCGGCTTGTAGGGATATCGGCTGGGGGTCGGGGCGGCGTGGCGGCTCCTGCACGACCTGCCCCCGCCAGCGGAGATAGTCCTCGTACGAAGCAACGGAGAGTTTGCTGCCGACTAGCTCCATAGCGCTCATCGCGGGCTTGAACGCCTCCACGTCGGTCATCACCAGCGAGTAGGCGTCGGCGCCGTCCCCGTACCCCGCCAGCATGATGCGGTCGCTCGGCTTGGCCGTTTCCAGCGCCGCCGCGAGCAGCATCAGGGGGAAGGCGGCGCCGGTGTTGCCCACCGCGCCGTAGCCCGGCTCCTGCACCTGGGCGGCCTCGGCGCCCACGCGCCGCGCGATCTCCGCGTGGCGCCGGGGGTCGGGACTGTAGTAGGCGAGCTTGGCGAAGTCCTTGGGCCCCTTGCCGAGCTTGCCGGCGAGGCCGGAGATGGCCTCCACCATGATCGGGACGTAGCCGGCCTCCATGATGAAGCGGTCCTCGCCGGACCGCACGAACGCGTCGCGGCCCGAGCGCCACACGTCGACCATGTGGTCGGAAATGAAATGCGAGCCTTCGATCTCTGCGAGCACGCCGTCGGCGCCAACGAGCAGCGCCGCGGCGCCGTCGCCGAGATATGGTTCGAGCGGACTGCGCGGATAGGCCATGCGGCTGTCGGCGGCGACCACGAGCACGTTCTCGGCGCGGCCCGACGCGACGGCGTCTCCGGCCATCTGCAGCGCGGACGTGCCGCAGCGTAGCGCGCCGCCGGTGTCATGCGAGAAGAGGTCGCGCCGCAGGTCGAGCGCCGCGGCCACCGTCGAGGCGCTCTGCTTCTCCCAGTAAGGAGCGGTCGTCGAAGCGAAGATCACGCCGTCGACGGCGGAGCGGTCGACGTTAGCGAGGCAATTCTCCCCGGCGGCGACCGCCATGGTGACGCTGTCCTCGTCGAAGTTGGCGACGGCGCGCTCACCGCGGACGTTCCACCCGGCCGTCTCCGCGGTCAGCCTGTGCCGGGGAACGTAGGCCCCGAACGCCTTGATCCCTACCATCCGCCATCCGCCTCGACCGCGTGCTTCATTGAAGCTCCGGCGCGTAGTCCATGGTCATTCTACCCGTCGCCGACAGTTCGTCCATCTTCGCCGGCGGCGTGCCGAGCAGCGCACCGTAGACGAAGTCGTTGTGCTCCCCAAGCCGGCACGGCGGCATCCTGATCGCGTTGGGTGTGCGGCGCATCTTGAAGCTGATGCCGGGATAGCGGTGCGTGCCGCATTCGGCATGCGTGACGGGGTCGAAGAAGCCCCGGGCGGCGAGCTGCGGATCGTCGAAGGCTTCGCCCTCGTCGATGACCGCGCCCGCGGGCACACCCGCCTCTTGCAGCATCCGCATCACCGCGTAGTGGTCGCGGGCGGCTGTCCAGGACGCGATGCGCTCGTCAAGCTCGTCGCGATGGGCGAGGCGGCCTTTGTTGGTGGCGAAGCGCTCGTCCCCCGTCCAGGACGCCGACGGGCCGGCGGCCTCACAGAAGGCGGCCCACTGCTCATCGGTGGAAATAGCGATCGTGACCCAGCGGTCGTCGCCCAGGCATGGGTAGACGCCATGGGGAGCGTAGGAGGGGTGGCGGTTGCCGGTGGGCTCGACGTTGCGCCGGTTCATGGAGTACTCCATGAACGCCTCGCCGAGGTAGGTGGCGAAGTTCTCGGTCTGCGACAGCTCGACCAACTGACCCTGTCCCGTACGAGCCCGGTGGCGCAGCGCCATCACCGCGGCCAGTGCGCCCCCCACCCCCGACGGCCCGTCGGCGATGGGCAGGATGCCGCGCATGGTGACGTCCGTGTCCGGATAGCCGCGAATGTAGAGATGGCCGGCGACGGCCTCGATGTGGGAGCCGAAGGCGCGGAAGTTCTCGTACTCCCCGCCGAGGCCGAAGGCGGGGAGCCGCAGCATGACAACGTCGGGCCGCCGGGCCCGGACGTACTCCCACGTGATGCCGAGCTTGTCCATGGTCGTCGGCACGTTGTTCTCGACGACGATGTCGGAGACGGCAAGCAGTTCGTCGAACGTGCGCAGGCCCTCCTCGGAGCGGAGGTCGACGGTCATGCTCAGCTTGTTGCGGGCGTGGTTCTGGAACATGGTGTACCGGTTCCACGGACGGGGTCCGGGGGTGTTGCCCGCGTAGCCGTACCCCGAGCCCTTGACCAGGCCGACGTACTCCTGAGTGGGCCGCGCCGCCGTGCCCCGCGTGTAAGGCACGAAGACCTCCGGCGTATCAAGCCGGATGACCTCGGCGCCCCAGTCCGCCAGGAGCATGGTGGCATAGGGGCCGGCCACGACCATCGTCAGGTCGAGCACTCGTATGCCCCGGAGAGGCGGCCGATGCGGCGGCGCGCCCATCGCTAGACGGCTCCCGCCGCGGCGAGCGCATCGAGCTCGGCTTCCGTCCGCCCAAGCTCGCCGCGGAAGACCTCGGCGTTGTGCTCGCCGAGCATGGGCGCGGGCCGGCCCCGACTCGCCGGCGTCGCCTCCATCCTGAACGGCGCGCCGGGGTATTCGAGGTCGCCGGCGACGGGATGCTCGACCGACTCCCAGAACCCGCGCTCGCGGTAGTAGGGGTGCTCGAAGAAGTGGCCCGGGGAGAAGATCGGCGCGGTCGCCAGGCCCACGGCCTGCGAGTCCCGCCACGCTTCGTCCATGGTGCGCTCCAGCAGCCAGGGGAGCAGGATTTCGTTGTTGAAGTGGTGGATGGACTCGGCGGAGCCGCCGTGTTCGTAGTGGGCGTAGAGCGGATCGTCGAGCAGGTCGGCGCGTCCCACGAGCGCGGCGGCGCGGGGAAAGCGGGTCACTCCCGACCAGAAGCAGATGGCGCCGTCGGCGCAGGGAAAGATGCCGAAGGCGAGGTCCTCTGCGTCGGCTCGGCGCTTCACGAGCGCGCCGGTGTACTGGTGGTTGAGCATGAAGATACTGCGGCGGTCCTGGCTGGCCGCCTGGGTCTCGAAGATGGAGATGTCCACGTAGTCGCCCTCGCCGGTGAACTCCTGGCGGAAGAGGGCGGTGCAGGCGGCGAAGGCCGCCATTTGACCCGTTTGGTAGAGGCCGAGGGAGCCGCCGAGCTTCACGGGGGGCCGGTCGGGCGTGCCGGTCGATTGAAGCTGACCCCCCATGCCGTACGCGATGAGCTCGTTGGCGAGGAAGTCGCGGTACGGCCCCGTCTGCCCGAAGTTGGAGATCGAGACCATGACGAGGCCGGGATTGCGCTCCGCCAAAGAGTCGTAGTCGAGCCCCAGCCTCGTCATCACCCCCGGCCGGAAGTTCTCCACGACGATATCGGCCCGCTCTGCCAACTCTATGGCAAGTGCCTTCCCTTCGGGCAGGGACAGGTCGAGCGTGACGCCGCGCTTGCTCATGTTGAGGTAGAGAAAGAGGCCGCTGCGCTCGGGGTGCGGCTCGTCGCCGGGGAAGGGCCCCATCCGGCGGGCGCCGTCGCCCGTGCCGGGGCGCTCGACTTTGATCACGTCGGCGCCGTAGGCGGCCAGCAGCTTGGTGCAGAACGGGCCGGCGATGTAGTGCGTCAGGTCGAGGACGCGCACACCGTCGAGGGCCGAAGCCGGGGCCGGCGAAGGGTCCACTACCGCAGCCGCCACCTGCGGCGCTGCGGGTTTGCCATCTTCTCTTCCATCTGGCGCTCGGCCTCGGGAGTGTTGCCCACCCGGTGGAACATCGAGCCCCACTCCAGGGCCTGCTCGCGGCCTACCTCGAGGCTCCGCCAGATCGCCTGCACCGTGCCCTGTGTGGCGATCGGCGGGTGCGACGCGATGGTCTCGGCCAAACGTTCCGCGGCGGGCATGAGCTCGTCCTGAGGCAGCACCTCGCTCACGAGGCCGATCTCGTAGGCGCGCTTGGCGCTGAGGCGCTCGTCGGCGCCGGTGAGCGCGATGCGGAGCACCTCGCCGATGGGAACCCGGCGGGCGAGGCCGATGGGTTCGAGCGCGGCGACGAGCCCAAAAGAGACGTGCGTGTCGAAGAAGGTGGCGTTCTCCGAGCAGATCACGATGTCGCTGTCGTAGATGAAGTAGAACCCGCCGGCGTTGCAGATGCCGTTGACGGCGGTGATCACCGGCTTCCAGATGCCGTTCTGCTTCGAGGTGAGCCGGGCCCCGCTGTCCTCATAGTGCCAGGGGTCGACGTCTCGGCGGCTGTCGGGGTCCTCCCCCTCGCGGATGTCGACCCCGCTGCAGAAGGCCCGGTCCCCGGCGCCGGTTACGATGATCACGCGGACGTCGTCATCTCGCTTGACGTCGGACCAGACTTCCTTGAGCTCGCGCTGCATCGTCCGGTTGAAGGCATTGAGCGCGTCGGGCCGGTTGAGACGGAGCAGGGCGCGCCCGCCCGCCTTTTCGTACACCAGGGTTTCGAGTTCCAAGCGCGAGGCCTCCGGGGAACGGTGGGAACAGAGCCGGATTGTAGGCTCGGTGAATATACTGTTCAAGTATGTATCGGGGACTTAGGGTTGCGTCCGGGCCCCGCGCCCGGTGACGACCGGGCAGGACGAGGTGGCCGGAGCGGTGCGCGGCGACTGGCTCTGGTTGGCGATGATCGCGGTGGCCATCTTCGCCGTCGCCCTTCCAATTTCCAGCTACCCCTCCGCGCTGCCGATCATCCGTGAAGCCTGGGGCCTCTCGGATACCGAGGCGGGGCTCATCAACGGAATGGCGTCGGCGGGGTCGGTGATCGGCGCCCTGGTGCTCATCCCGCTGACCGACAAGTGGCGCGCCGACCGGGTGCTGCTCGCGTCGGCGCTGACGACGGCGGTCGGGCACCTGCTTTTCCCCCTCGCGGCGGAGAACTTGGCCACCGCCGCGCCGATGCGCCTCGCGGCGGGGCTGGGGCTCGCTGGCGTCTACGTGACCGGCACGCGAATCGTCGCCGAACGGTTCCCCACCACGGTCCGCGCCCGGGCCGTGGGAATCTACGTGACGTGCTTCTACTTGGGGACGGCCGCCTCGTTCGCCCTGACCGGCGCCCTGATTCCGGTGTTGGAGTGGCGCGGCGCCTACACCGTGGCCGCGGGAGCGTCGTTCCTCACGTTGGTCATCTATGCCCTCTCCCTGCGGGGGTACAGACCCACCGCCGCTCCGGCATCGGCGGGCCGGATCGATTTCACCGTGCTCAAGAACAAGAACGTCGCGGTGGTGATCCTGGGCTACTTCTTGCATTCGGTCGAGCTCATCCACGTGCGGACGTGGCTCGCGCCCTTCCTCGCCTTCATCCTGGTGACGCAGGGTGGCCTTCCGGGCGAATCGGCGGCGGCCGAGGCAGCGGTGATCGTCGGCGTCGCCGGGCTGTTGGGTGCACTGGCCCCCTTCGCGGGCGGGGTGCTCTCCGACCGGGTCGGCCGCCTTCGCGGCGCCATGCTGCTCTTCGTTGTCAGCGGGGCCCTCTCCTTCGCCATAGGCTGGACGGTGGAGTTACCCTGGGCGACCGTCGTTGCGCTCGCCTTCATCTACTCGACCGCGGTGGGCGCCGACTCCGCGATCTATTCCAGCGCGATCACCGAGGTCGCCGATCCGGCGCGCCTGGGCTCGACGTTGGGGGTGCACGCCTTCGGTGCGTTCGGCGCGGGCGTCATCTCGCCGGTCCTCTTCGGCGCGGTGCTGGACCTGGTGGGGAGGGAGCACACCGCAGCATGGGGGCTCGCGTTCGGTACGGCGGGGGTCGGGGCGGTGATCGCCATCACCGCGATGGCATGGCTTCAAGCGCAGGGCCGGGGAGCGCGTCGGCCCATTGCCTAAGTCACCTATACGTGGTACGTTTTCTCCGCAGGTCTACGCGAGACGTATCGGGAGCAGAGCATGTCCGCCAGAGTCCATGTTCACCTAGCCGTTGCCGACATCGACGAGAGCCGCGGCTTCTACGAGAAGTTTCTCGACGTGGAACCGGTGAAGGTAAAGCCCGGCTACGTGAAATTCCTGCCCGACGTGGCGCCGCTGAACCTTGCCATGTTCGAGGCGAGCAACGGCCGGACCCTCGGCAAGCCGCCCCACCTCGGCATCCAGGTCGAATCGACGGAAGAAGTCCAGGCCCACCTTCGGCGCGTCAAGGGGCGCGGCCTCCCCGTGCGGGAGGAGATGGGTGTGGACTGTTGCCACGCGAACCAGGACAAGTTCTGGGTGCAGGACCCGGACGGCGTGGAGTGGGAAGTCTACAACGTCAACTACGACTTGGAAGACGAGATAGAGGAGCTGCTTCCCCCGAAGCGGGCGGCCCAGCCGGTCACGCTGGAAATGGCTCCGAGCGGGGGCGCGTCGAATTCCTGTTGCCAGACATGAGATCAACGGCGCCGAACGGCGGAAGGCCCCTGGGAGTGACTGGGGGCTTTTCTTTGCCGTCCTGCGTCTGAAGGGTTAGGAATAGCTTATGAGTTGGGGTTCGACCGAGTATTGGGACATGCTCATCCGGCGGAGCCTCTCGCGGTTCTTCATGCTGCGGGCGCTCTACGAACAGCCGTCGCACGGTTACCAGTTGAAGGAGGCCGTGAAGAAGGTAGCTCAGGGCTGCTGCGACCCGACGGACGCCATGATCTACCCGGCCCTGAAGGAGCTCGTGGCCAGCGGCTATGTCGAGGTGCGCATGGAGAACCAGGGCGCCCGCGAGCGAAAGATCTGTACCCTAACGAGCAAGGGGCTCGAGGCCTACAAGGCCGCCGCGGCCGCCTGGAGCACGGTGCTGCCCCACATACGGGAAGCGATCGACGTCGCGGAACAGGCGGAAGACGTGCCGGCCCGGACTGAGGAGCCCGCGCCTGTCCTGCCCTGAGGTCTCGGCCCGGCGCGCCGGCTACTTGTCGCCGTCGAGCATTCTGCGGGCGATGATCATGCGCTGGACTTCCGACGTGCCCTCGTAGATCTCGGTGATCTTGGCGTCGCGGAAGCAACGCTCGACCACGGCGTCCTTGAAATAGCCGTAGCCGCCGTGCAGCTGCACGGCCTTGGTGGCGATCCACATGGCGGCCTCCGCGGCGAAGACCTTTGCCATGCAGGCCTGTCTGCCGAAGGGGCGCCCCTCGTCGCGGAGGGCGGCCGCGTTGTAGGTGAGCAACCGGGCCGCTTCGAGCTTGACACCCATGTCGGCGAGCGTGAACTGGACTCCCTGATGGCTCGCCAGCGGGGCGCCGAAGGTCTTACGCTGCCGGACCCACGCCATCGTCGCGTCGAGGGCGCATTGGCCGATGCCCAGCGCCTGCGCCGCAACGCTCATCCGCGAGGCTTCCAGGATTTCCATGATGATGGGGAAGCCGCCGCATTCTTCCCCGATGCGGTTGAACTCCGGCACGCGCACCTCTTCCAACAACACCTCGGCGGTGGTCGAGGCGCGGACGCCCAGCTTCCCGCGCTGCTTATTGGTCGTGAGACCCTCGGCGCTCTGGGGAACGACGAAACAGGTGATGCCCTTGTGCCGCAGGGCCGGGTCCATTGTGGCGATCACGAGCAGGTGCGTCGCCACGTCGCCGCAGGTGATGAAGGTCTTGGCGCCGTTGAGGACGTACTCGCCGCCCCGGCGCTCAGCCGTCGTCTGAATGGCGGCGGCGTCCGATCCCGCGTCGGGCTCGGTGAGGGCGAACGCCGTGATCATGTCGCCCTCGGTGAGCGGCGAGAGGAAGGCGCGCCGCTGCTCGTCGTTGCCGAACTGCTGGACCAACTGTCCCCAGAGGCCAAACTGGACCGCGAGGATGGTGCCGATGCCGGCGTAGGCCCGGCAGATCTCCTCCATGGCGACGATGCCTTCGGTGATGCCGCCCCCGGAGCCGCCGTACTCGGGGTCGACCCCGATGCCCGTCAGGCCGAGGCCGCGCAGCCCTTCGAAGATGTCGAAGGGGAACGCTTCGTGCTCGTCCAGCTCCAGCGCCTTCGGGGCGATCTCCTTCTCAGCGAAATCGCGGACCGTCCGCTGGAGGAGTAACTGCGACTCGGTTAGCTGGAGGCTCATGTCCTACTCCGTTGGCGGGCCGTCCGACGCAAGAACGCGCCCCTAGGGAGCGCGTTCCTCAGCGTCGTTGGCCAGGGCCTCACTATCCCTGCTTGGCGGTCGCCGGGCGGGGCGCGCCGCCGCTGAGCTTCGCGAGTTGGTCGTCCATGGCGATGTGCAGCTCGTAGACGAGATCGTAGAGCTTCATGGCGTTGGCGAACGTGGCCTGGGGACGGTCCCTCGTGGCGCGGTCAGCTACGAGCATGTCGTCGGTGATGGCGGCGATCTGCTTCAGAATCCGGCCGGACTTGGTGTTCTTCCACTTGTCGGGGAAGTCGAGGGAGACGACCGCCTGCTTGAAGTCGGCGGCCCAGAAGCCGATCATCTCGCGGAAGGCCTTGGCTTCGTCGCCGTCGTGGCGGGCGGTTCGGGCGGCGAGCCACCGCAGCCCGTCGGCCTCGGCGAGGGCCTCGCTCATCTCGGCGGGGCTCCTGAACTCGGAGGCCGCGGGGATGGCCGCGGTAGCGCGGGCCATCGCTTCCTCCTTCCTCGCCTCCGGCAGGTCGACGTAAAGCGCGATCGTGTTCAGCCGCTGCCACTCGGGACGGAGGAACTGCCCCTTCAGGCTGGCAATGGCCCCGAACACCCGGTTGTGGTACGGCTTGAGGACGTAGGAGCGGAAGGAGAAGGGGTCGGGCAGGCCCTTGTTGGGGCCATCGGGGTCGTAGTCGGCGATCTCGACGCAGCTCGGGTCGCCGTAGTGGATGCGGGTGAGGTACTTCACCTTCAGGCCCGGGAGCATCGACTCGACGCCGCGGATGCAGACGGAGGTCGCCACGATCTCGCCAAAGGCGCGTACCGTCTCCGGCGAGTAGCCGAGCCGCCCCGCGATCGCCACCGGCGTGCAGAAGGTGATGTTGCGCTCGGCGCGGGTCGGCGTCATCAGGCCGACGTCGTACTGCACGCCGAAGAAGGCGTCGGTGCCCGCCAGCATGCCGATGGCCGTCTTCGCGTCGATCTCGTCGAAGGCGAATTGGTCGGCGACGGTGTCCCAGTACATGCGCTCGGCGGCGACTTCTTCCCAGGCCTGTTCCACCACGTGCTGCGGCTTCTCGCCCTTGAATGCCTCGAGCACTTCGCAGCTGATGCCCATAAGGAGCCCACCCACGGCTTGGAAGGCGCGTTCCATGTGCTGGGGTTCGAGGGCGGCGAGGCTAGTGGTTCCGGCGACGGCCTCGATCAGGTCGGCGGCGTCGGCGGTGGTGAGGTCGATCTTCTCCGGCGAGAGGTCGAGCCCCATGTTCTTGCCGAGCTTCGCGCCGGACGTGCGGACCACCTCGGCCCCGGGCGCACCGAGCTGTTCGGCGACGCGCCGGCCGACGTTCACGATCATTCGCGACAGGACGGGGATCGAGCGACGCTGCTGCTCGAACACCGGGACGTTCGCGACCGCGTCCTTGACCTGTTCAGGACTGAACTTCCTGTCCGTCTTCCACTCCGATGCCGTCGCTGCTTCTTTCGCTTGCGTCATCTGATGGCCTCCATGCGTGTCCTGTTAGCAAGTGCGCCGTAACGCCCTAATCTGCCGAGCATCCTCAACCGGGCCGGGGAATCCGTTTGACTACCGGCGGAACGCCCACCACCGTCGGCAAGAACGTGGAGTGGAATCCCGCCGGGCCGCCACTCACGAGGATGGGCAGCCGCCCCGGTTCCGTGTCGGCCTCCCCGGGCATGATACAGGTGGGCGCGTTCAAGCGGGCCTCTTCGCCGTAAACGGCGGAGAAGTCTACGGCTTCGAAGAGCCGCCGCCGGACCTCGGCGCGGTCCATGCCGGCGCGCGCGAAGGTCTGGGCGTGCATCGGGCAGAGGAGCAGGACCGGCAGCCCGCCGTCTTGGTGGTAGGCCTTGGCGTAGCCCTCGACATAGCCAAGGCAGCCCGTAATGACGTCGAGCAGGTCGTCGGCGCTCTCCTTGATCGCTCGGTAGAAGATCGGCGCCGTGCCGGTGACCGCGTAGACGCTGACCGCGTTCTCTACCGGGTCGAGCCCGGCCTCGGTGTGGGCCGGCGTCCAGGGTGAATCTTCGATGTTCTCGGCAAGGCAGAGGCCGGCGCGGGCGGGTTGGCCGTGGGGGCTCTTGGTGACGTCGCCTGCGACGTTGCCGCCGATGTTCCGCAGCACGAGCCGGACCGCCCGTCCGATGGCCGCGTTCGCTGCCGCCGACCCGCCGAGGGCGTCGTAGCCGCCGTTGACGCCGGTGTCCTTCGCGATGGGGCCGTGGACGACGATCATCGGCGCCGCGGGGCCCGTCCACGGCCCGATGCGGTCGAGTTGGAAGTCGGGATCGGCGACGGCGGAGACCGCCGCGGCGACGATGGGAAAGTGCTCCGGGGCGCAGCCTGCCATCACCGCGTTCACCGCCGCGCTTGCGGCGGTCGCCCTGCCCCGCCGGGGGCCGACGAAGCCAAGATGCGCGTCGGGGTCGAGGCCGGCGGCGCCGAGCATGGCGTCGACGCGCTGCTGGGTCGGGGGAACGATTGGGAGCCCGTCGCCCCAGGCTTCGTCCACGAAAGCGCGCGAGGCAACGCCGCCGCTACCGTCGCCCGACGCCTGAGGGGCCGCGCCGGTCAGCGAGTCGACGATCGTGGGATAGGCGTCGTCGGCCAACTTGACGACGGCTGTTTCGTCGAGCCGCTCGAAGAAGTGCGGCACGACCACCATGTTGAGGCCGGGCCGGCCCTCCGCGGCGGCCGTCTCGCGCGCCAGTCCCTCGAACTCGTCGGTCACGACGCTGACCGTGGGGACGCCCTGGGCTTCAAGCTCCGAGGCGTCGTAGACGGTCCACGGGGCCGTGCCCCAGCACGTCCCAAGCCCGACGACGGCCCAATCGACCTGCTGCTGGAAGTGCTTCCACTTGGAGCGCCGTTCCTCATTGCGCTCGGTGAACGTCCCGCCAACGTAGGCGGCGGAGCTGAGTTCGTGCTCGTCGTTCATGCGGGCCTCGATGCGGCCCACGAAGGTGTCGAAGTTGGCCCACTGGCGGCGAAATCCGCCCCGCGTGCCTTTGAGCGAAGGCAGGCGCGGGGCGAGGCCCTTCTCTTCGCCGGGGCCTGCCGAGGTGGGGTCGAGCACCGTGGTCATGGTCTCGCTCGGGGCCTCCGACCCCAGGGTGAAGGGCGAGGCGCGGGCCCGCCGTTCGTTGACACCTGAAAAGGGGGCTGCGATAATGCGCCCCCGACACCTAAGACAAGTATATATCCTTCAGAGCCCTGCACAGTCAAGGGCCGCCGCGCGCCTTCGACTGTCCTGCCCCGTCCTTTGGAGCCCCTTTGGTCAACTACTCTCTTCGCTTGGACGATAAGAGCCTGCCCCTCATGATCGAGCGCGCCAAGCGCGCCGAGGAGGCCGGCTTCGAGGGCCTTTGGGCGGGCGAGCTGGCCGGGACTCCGTACGTGAACTGCGCCGCCGTCGCCGGCTTCACCGAGAAGATCAAGCTCGGCACCGCCGTCGCCTACGGCTTCGTGCGCAGCCCGATGACGACCGCCCTCACCGCCCTCGATCTCGACCGGCTTACCGACGGACGGTTCATCCTCGGCTTGAGCACGAGCCTCAAGCGCATCAACGAGAGCTGGCACAACGTCACGTTCGGCAAGCCGATCCCACACATCAAGGAGACGGTGCAGCTCATCCGGCTGATCATGGAGAACGCGCACAAGGGGCGTCCCATCGTCTCCAAGGGCGACTACCACGACGTGAACATCGCGGGCTATATCAGGCCGTGGCGGCCCGTACGCGAGAAAATACCGATCTACCTCGGCGCCGTCGGCCCCGGCATGATTCGCACCGCCGCGGAGGTCGGCGACGGGCTGCTCGCGCACCCCGTCTACACCCTGAAGTACATCAAAGAGATGATGCAGCCGAACATCGAGGAGGGCTTGCGGCGAAGCGGACGCGACCGCGGCGACTTCGCCGTCTATCTCTACATCGACGTGTTGATCTCGGACGACCGGGAGCAGGCGCTAGAGATCGCCCGCGGGACGCCGGCCTTCTACGCAACGGTCCGGGCCTATGCTCCCTTCTTCGCCCTGCACGGCTTCGAGGACGAGGCGAAGCGCATCCGCGAAACGTTCCGGGAGGCGAAGGGCTTTACGCCGAAGGCGAACGCCATCGTCACCGACGAGATGGCGGAAGCGTTCGTGGTGATCGGCAACGCCGAGGAAGTGAAGGCCAAGGTCGCCGAATACGCCGAGTTCGCCGACGGGATCATCCTGCAGACCCCTACGCAGGGGATGCGGCGCGCCGAGCGGGAGCCGTGGGAGAATGCCGTCTTCGATGTCTTCGGCACGTGAATTGACGTCTGCTCAGATCGCGGCGCGGACGGCCGCGGAAGCAAAGGACTGGTGACAGATGCGTCTCTACTCAGGTATGGGCACGGGCGACGCGAAGACGCTCATCGAACGCGCCCAGATGGCCGAGTCGTCGGGCATGGACGGCATGTGGGCTGAGCAGCTCAACGGCACCCCGTTTGTTCCGTTGGCGGCCGTCGCCGGCGCCACCACGAAGCTAGAGCTCGGCACGTCCATTGCGTTGGCATTCACCCGCAGTCCGTTGGAGACGGCGTTGACCGCGTTGGACATGGACGTGATCAGCAATGGGCGTTTCAACCTCGGTCTCGGAACTGGTGTGCAGCGGCTAGTCGAGCTCTGGCACGGCGTGCCCTACGGGAAGGCCGTGCCCCACCTGCGGGAGGTCGTCGAGTCCGTGCGGCTCATCATGGAGAAGGCGAGCAAGAACGAGCCGATCCGGTACGAGGGCGAGTTCGTCCAGGTCAACATCAGGGGTTGGACCCGCCCCATGAAGCCCGTCCGCGAGAAGATACCGGTCTACCTCGCCGGCGTTCAGGCGGGCATGGCCCGGCTGGCGGGACAGGTCGCCGACGGCCTGCTGGGCCACATCATCTGGTCGCCGTTCTGGATCAAGGAAGTGATCATCCCCAACGTGGCGAAGGGGCTCGAACGGGCCGGGCGCGAGCGCAAGGATATCGAGCTGATGGTGCCGCTGGTGGTGATCATCTCCCGCGACGAAAAGGAAGCGCGGATGGACGCCGCCCGGGAAGTCGCGTTCTTTAGCACGGTCCGCACCTACCAGCCGCTCATGGAAGCGCACGGCTTCGGCAAGATCACCGAAGAGATACAGAAGCGGTTCCGCGAGCACGGCCACAGTGCGGCCATCTGGGAGCTCGTCACCGACGACATGATCGACGCCTTCACCGTGGTTGGCAACGTCGACCGCGTCAGCAAGAAGATGAAGAGCTTCGAGCCGCTGGTGGACGCCATCATGGTCGAGGTCCCCGGCTTCCATCTCGACACGGAGAAGAACGAGGACTATCGCAAGGCGATCTTCGAGACCTTCTCCAAGTAGGCAGCCCGCCGCGGCAATCGAGGGGAGCCGTGGATTTCGCTTTCACACCGGACGACGAAGCGTTCCGCGGTGAGATCCGAGCCTTCCTTTCTCAAAACGTCCCCGCCGGCTATGCCGAGCAGACGCTGTCCGATGAGGACACGGAGGCGGCGCGACGCCGCTTCGTGAAAACTCTGGGGGCGAAGGGATGGCTCGCCGTCGCCTGGCCCCGGGAGTACGGCGGACAGGGCTGGCCCCCCGTCCGTCAGATGATCTTCAACGAGGAGATGTCGCTGGCCCGCGCTCCCCGGCCCGCCGGCGCGGGGCTCGGCCTCGTCGGGCCGACGCTGATCGCCCACGGGACCGACGAGCAGAAGGCCCGCCACCTCCCCGGCATCGCCAACGGCGACGTGCTCTGGTGCCAGCTCTTCAGCGAGCCGAACGCGGGCTCCGACCTTGCCTCTCTCGAAACCTCCGCGGTGGAGGACGGCGACGCCTTCGTCCTCAATGGCCGCAAGGTATGGTCGAGCGACGCCCACCGCGCCGACTGGGGGCTGATCCTCACCAGGACCGACCGCGACGCGCCAAAGCACAAGGGGATCAGCACCTTCCTCCTCGACATGCGCCTCCCCGGCATCACCATCTCGCCGATCGAGACGATGCTGCGGGACTGGCGGGCGGTCGGCGCGCACAACTTCAGCGAAGTCCTCCTCGAAGACGTGCGGGTGCCCCGCGACTGTCTGGTTGGCGAGAAGGACCGCGGATGGTATCAGGCCATCGCCGGCCTGGAGTCGGAGCGGTCGAATCTCGCCGCGACGGTGTCGCTGCGCCGCTTTCTGGAGGAGCTGCTGGCGCATATCAGGGCCTCGCCCGAGTTGCGGAAACGGCTGCGGAAGCTCGGCGTTGAGAAGCGCATCGCTCAGGTCGCCATCGATCTTCAGGTGATGCGCAGCATGGGCTACGCTATCGTCGGCAAGCAGATGGCCGGGCTGCCGGTGAGCCGCGACGCCTCCCTCGCCAAGCTGTACATGAGCGACTTGGAGCAGCGCGCCGCGGCTGTGGGCATGCAGGTGCTGGGCCTCGAAGGCCAGTACGAGCGGGGCGAAAAGCGCGCCCCCATGTTGGGCCGGGCCGAGCGGCTCTATCTCATCAGCGTGGCCTCGACCATCGGCGTGGGCACGTCGGAAATCCAGCGCAACATCATCGCCACACGCGGCCTCGGACTCCCCTCCCGGTAGGGCCCAATGGCGGCACACCGCGACGACCTGCCCCTCAGCCCCTACCGGGTCATCGACCTCACCGGACGGCAGGGCGCGCTCTGCGGCCGCATACTCGGCGACCTCGGCGCGGACGTGATCAAGGTCGAGCCGCCGGGCGGCGACCCGGCGCGCGAGGCGGGCCCCTTCTACCGCGACACCGGCCACCCCGACGACTCGCTGAGCTTCTGGGCCTACAACGCCAATAAGCGCAGCGTCATCCTTGACTTGGAGCGCACCGACGAGCGGGACCGCGTCCGCGGCCTGATCGCGGGGGCGGACTTCGTGATCGACTCGGCGCCGCCGGGCTATCTCGACGGCATCGGTCTGGGCTATGCCGAGCTGAGCCGAGGCCACGAGGACCTGATCATGGTCTCGATCACGCCCTTCGGATCGTCGGGGCCGTACCGGGACTACGCGGGCGGCGACCTCATGTCGCTCGCCGCCGGCGGGCTGCTCTATCTCTGCGGCCCGCCCGACCGTCCTCCGGTCACGATCGGCGAGCCGCAGTCCTACAACCAGGCGGGGGCGCAAGCCGCCGTTGGGGCGCTCGTGGCGCATGAGCACCGGCGGCGCACCGGCCTCGGCCAGCACGTCGACGTCTCCGTGCAGGAGGCGGTCACCAACGCGCTCGACTGGGTGCAGCAGTACTACGACATCAGGGGCGTCATCTGCAAGCGCGGGACGACGCCGGGCCTGAAGATTCACCGCAACTGGATATGGCGGTGCAAAGACGGCTACGTCTCGTGGGTGTGGTGGGTCGGTGCCGGCTGGGGCCGGAAGAACGTCCCCCTGGTGGAATGGATGGCGGAGGAGGGGCTGAGCCCCGAGCTGCGCGCCGTGCCGTGGGAAGAGATGAGCCTCTATAAGGTCTCTCAGGAGCAGGTCGACGGCTGGGAGTCCGCCTTCGCCGCGTTCTTCGCGAGCCACACCGTCGCCGAGCTCGTCGAAGGCGCCTTGGAGCGGCGGCTGCTGCTCTATCCGGTGAACGACGCCCGCGGCGTCGTCGAGAACCGGCAGCTTGCACATCGCGGGCTCTTCGCCGACCTGATGCCCTCGGGGAAGGACGAG
This sequence comes from Dehalococcoidia bacterium, assembly GCA_965207995.1. Lineage (GTDB taxonomy): Bacteria > Chloroflexota > Dehalococcoidia > SHYB01 > SHYB01 > DAOUKH01. The sequence goes on from OZ242299.1 coordinate 1,952,601, forward strand.
CCGGTCAGGTACCCGCGACCCCCGGTGCGGTCGCCGACGCCGCTCGCGGCGGTGACCCGCCCCGCCCCGCGCGTCGGCGAGCACACCGCCGAGGTCCTGTTGGAGCCGCCGAGAACGCCGGCCGAGACTCAACTGATGGCCTCGCCCAACCTGGTACATGCGCTCGAAGGGCTGAAGGTGGCCGACTTCACCTGGCTGGTGGCCGGCCCGGCGCTTGGGAAGAACCTGGCGCTCTTCGGCGCTACCGTGGTCAAGGTCGAGTTCGGCGGGCGCCTCGATGGGACCCGCCAGAGCGGCCCCTTCGCGGGCAAGCCCACCTTCAACAGCAGCGGCCACTTCGCCAACCACAACGCCGGCAAGCTCAGCCTGGGCGTCGACCTCAACGACCCGCACGGGTTGGCGGCGGCGCGCCGGCTCGTCGAGTGGGCCGACGTGGTGATCGAAAACTTCACCCCCGGCGTGATGGCGCGCTGGGGCCTGGGCTACGAAGGCATCGCGGCGATCAACCCCAAGGCAATCGTGCTGAGCTCATCCTTCCAGGGCCAGGACGGGCCGGACGCCGCGCAGCCCGGCTACGCGTCGCTCCTCCACGCCCTCTGCGGCATCAACCGGATCAACGGCTGGCCCGACCTCCCGCCGACCGACATCGCCGACGCCTACGGCGACCTGATCGGCGTCTGGTACGGCCTGGCGGCGCTGCTGGCCGCGCTCGACCGCCGCCGTGCCACGGGCCGCGGGGCGTACATCGATCTCTCGCAGTTCGACGCGGCGGTCAACTTCGTGGCCCCGGTTGTCCTCGATTATCTGGTAAACGGCCGGAGCGCGGGCCCCGAGGGCAACCGCTCGGCGGAGGCGGCGCCGCACGGCGTCTACTCTTGCGCCGCCGACCCCACCGCCGCGCCCGAGGCCGGCGACCGTTGGTGTGCCATCGCGGCGTACACCGACGAACAGTGGCGCGCCCTCGTCGAGGTCATGGAACGGCCCGCCTGGGCCGAAGATGACCGCTTCTCCAGCGCCACGGCCCGCCGCGCGAACGCCGACGCGCTCGACGCGTTGATCGAGGAGTGGACGCGCCCCCGCAAGGCCGGGGAGGCGATGCGCCTGCTGCAGACAGCCGGCGTTCCGGCGGCGGTGGCGGCGACGGCCTACGACCTCTTCCAAGATCCGCAGCTCGCCCATCGCGAGCACTTCGCCCGCTTGGACCACCCGGAGATGGGCCGCCGCTCCTACGACGCGCCGTCGTTCCGGCTCTCGCGAACGCCGCACGATCTGCGCCGCGCTCCCTTGCTCGGCGAGCATACGCATTTCGTTGCCACCGAGCTCCTCGGTTACACCGACGAAGAGTTTGCTACCCTGCTCGCCGAGGGCGTCTTCGAGCAGGAGTCGTAGCGCGGCGAGGCGGCCAAAGGAGTCACTATGACCTCAACCGACGAGTCGGCGGTAGGTACGCCGGGGATTCGCCGCGTCGCCGTTCTGGGGGCGGGGACGATGGGCGCGCAGATCGCGGCACTGGCCGCCGGCTTCGACATTCCCGTCGACCTCCTCGACCTGCCCGGCGAGGAGGACCGGAACGCCCCCGCCGAGGCGGGGAAACGCCGCCTGCTCGACCTCAGCCCCTCCCCGCTCTACGAGAAGGCCGTCCTTGACCGCATCACGACGGGGAACATCGAGGACCACCTCGACCGTCTTCGCGAGGCCGACTGGGTGGTGGAGGCGGTCTTCGAGCGCATCGACGTGAAGCAGGACCTGTGGCGCAAGGTTGCCGGTCATCTGAAGCCCAGCGTGATCGCCACAACCAACACTTCGGGCATTCCCATCGCGGCCATCGCCGAGGCGCTCGGCCCCGAGCTTCGCCGGCGCTTCGCCGGCACCCACTTCTTCAATCCGCCGCGCTATCTGCACCTGTTGGAGATCATTCCGACCCCTGAGACGGACCCCGGCGTTCTGGATACGCTGCGCTCGTTTGCGGAGACCGTGCTCGGCAAGGGCGTCGTCATCGCCAACGACGTGCCGAACTTCACCGCGAACCGCATCGGCGCCTACTCGCTCACCACGACCCTGCGGGCGATGGAGGAGTTGGGCCTCGCCTTCGACGACGTCGACGCGGCCACGGGGCCCGTCATCGGCCGGCCGTCGAGCGCCACCTTCCGCCTCCTCGACGTCGTGGGGATCGACGTCTTCGCCCAGGTCTGCGACAACACCGTCGGCTTCGTCTCCGAACCCTGGGAGAAAGAGGCGTACCGGTTCCCGGACTACGTGCGCGACATGCTGGACCGCGGCTGGAGCGGCGAGAAGGGCGGGCAGGGCTTCTACAAGCGCGTCCGAAAGGACGGGGCCACCCAGATCCTGGTGCTCGACCCCGCCCCGATGGAGTACCGGCCCCGCTCGCGGCCCACGGCTCCCTCGCTGGACGCGGCGCGGGCCGAGCCCAACCTAGGAAAACGCCTCCGCGCCTTGGTAGAGGCCGACGATTGGGCCGGCCGATTCACCTGGCGCGTCTTCTCCCAAGTGCTGCCCTACGCGGCCTCGAAGCTCGGCGAGGTCGCCGAGGACATCATCAACATCGACCGTGGCCTGCACTGGGGCTTCGGCTGGGAGCTCGGCCCCTTCCAACTCTGGGACGCGCTCGGCGTCCGCGAGACCGTGCCCCGGATGAAGGCCGAGGGCATCGACGTCCCCGCCTGGGTCGAGCGCCTGGCGGAACAGGGCGGGACGTTCTACCACTCCGAAGATGGCCTGCTTATGCAGGCTACCCGGACGGGGAGCTACGTTCCGGTGCCGTCCGACGAACGAACAATCTCCACCGTCGGATTAGAGGAGGCGGGAAAGCGCCGCGGCGGCAATGCGGGAGCCTCGCTCTACGACCTCGGCGACGGCGTCGCGCTCCTCGATCTCCACTCACCCAACCAGGCCATCGGCTACGAGATGGTGGCCATGCTCGAAGCGGCGGTCGAGACCGCGCCCCGCGACTTCCAGGCCCTCGTCATCGGCAGCCACGTGACGCCCAACTTCTGCGTCGGAGCGAATGTCAAGCTCATCCTCGACCCGGCCAACGCCGGCGAGTGGACCCGGATTGACGACCTGGTGCGCCGCTTCCAATACGTCCTGTTGGCGCTTCGCCGCCTCAGCATCCCCGTGGTCGTCGCACCGTTCGGGGCCACCCTCGGCGGCGGCGCCGAGATCGTCTTCGGAGGCCACAGGGCCGCCGCCTCGATCGAGACCTATATGGGCCTCGTCGAGGTCGGCGCGGGACTCGTCCCCGGCGGGGGCGGCTGCATGGAGCTCCTCGCCAGGGCCACCGCCTCCAGACCAGACGATCCCGCCGCCGCGGCGATGGATGTCTTCCAGACGATTGGGCTCTCGAAGACCTCCGGCAGCGCGTTGGAGGCACGGAGCATCGGCTTCCTGCGGACGGACGATGTCATTGTGGCCAACCCCGACCACCTCGTGTACGAGGGCAAGCGTGAGGCTCTCCGCCTCGCCGGCTCCGGCTTCACGCCGCCCGCGCCGCGCCGGATTCCCGTCCTCGGCCCTGGCCCTCGCGCCACGATGGTTAATGCGGCCGAGGCGATGGTGTCGGCAGGCCGCGCCACCGAGCACGACCTTGAGATCGTCAAGCGCCTCGCCTTCATTCTCACCGGCGGGGACGCGGAGCCCGGTACGACGGAGGTCGAAGAGCACTTCCTTGAGCTCGAACGCGCCGGCCTGATCGAGCTCTGCCACTACGAGAAGAGCCGGGCCCGCATGCAGTCGATCCTCGACACCGGCCGGCCGTTGCGGAACTAGCCTACCGGGGCGGCAGCCCGAGGTGTGCCTTGCCGACGCTCACCAGAAGCGCGTCGGGGAGCGGCGGCATGATGGTGGCGGTGCGGATGTCGCGGTAGGCGCGTTCGAGCGGCATGCCCTTGAGTGCGGCGCGCCCGCCGACGAGTTCCATGCAGCGGGAGGTCACTCGCAGTGAGGCGTCGCCGCACGCCAGCTTCGCCTCGGAGGTCCATCGCCGCCGCACGTCGGGGCCGGCCTCGTCCCAGTAGGACGCCGCCCGGTGGACCATCAAGCGTGATCCTTCCAGCGCCAGCGCCATCTCGGCGACGCCCCGTTGCATGTCGGCGTCGTGCGCCCGTGCCTGCCCCCCATCGGGGCCCTCCCGCTTCGCGTAGCCGCAAAGGAACTCGAAAGCCCCAGCGCCGATGCCGAGGTAGATGGCCGCCCATCCCAGCGTGAACAGCTCCAGGACCCCCATGCCGAAGACTGCCGTGTCGCCCGGCTTGCCCAGCACCCAATCAGCCTCAACCCGGCAGTCGTGAAAGTCGGCCGCCGGACTCACCGTGCCGCGCAGGCCCAGCGGGTCCCAATCGCCGTGAATGTCGACCCCGGCGTGGCCGGTGGGGACGACGGCCCACGTCATGCCGGGGGGCGAGCCGTCGCCGCCCTTCCAGGTGCACCAGACCATCGCGTAGGCCGAAGCCGCTCCGATGGTGCAGAAGTACTTGCTGCCGCTCAGCACGTAGCCTTCACCGGAGCTTTCCAGGGTCGTCCTGAACCCGCCGCTGGCGATGCTCACGCCGGGCTCGCTGCCCCAGCTGCCGAACATCTCCCCGCCTTCGACTACGGCACGGAAGTAGCGCTCCTTCTGTTCGGCGCTGCCGATGGCCGCGATCAGGCGCGTGACCATGGAGTGCATGTGCACCGTCATGGCCGTGTTGGCACAGGCCTTGGAGACCTCTTCCAAGACCAACGCGTAGCTGAGGGGGTCGAGCTCCAAGCCCCCGTAGGCCTTGGGCACGCCCGTTGCGAGCAGTCCCTGTTCCCAGAGGTCGTGCCAGTTTTCCCGGGGGTGGCTCGCGTCCCGGTCGTAGACGGCGGCGCGGAGCGCGAGCCGTTCCTCCGTCAGGCGGCGCACCGCCGCGGCGAGGTCGTGCTGTTCTTGGGTGAGGCCGAAGATCATGGCGTGCAGGGGGTAACGTTGCTATGATGGCCGCCCACCAGCATGCATTAGTAAGTTAGGTAATGTCCAGGGCCGCAAGATGGACCGATACGGCAAGCTCGACAAGATCGAGGCCGCCCTCCCCAGCGCCCACTACTTCGACCCCGCGCTCCACGAGCGCGAGATGGCCGTCTTCTTTCACAACCGCTGGGTGTGCGTGGGACGGTCGAGCGAGGTCGCCGACCCCGGCGAGTTTACAGCGGTAGACGTCGCCGGCCGGAGCATCTTCATCACGCGCGACCGCGAGATGCGCCTGCACGCCTTCTACAACACCTGCCGGCACCGGGGCACCGCGCTCTGCTCGGCCCGGCGCGGCGCCTTCGACGGCGTCATCGTCTGCCCCTATCACGCCTGGACCTACGGCCTCGACGGCGAGCTGCTCGCCACGCCGCACATCCTGCCCGCGGAGAACTTCGAGAAGGCCGACTTCGGACTCTATGAGCTCGCGCTCGAAGAATGGGAGGGCTTCCTCTACACCCATCTTGGCCCCGAGCCGCCCGGCCTGCGCTTCGACCCATCGTTCGGCCGCGCCGGCGACCTCTTCAGGAACTACCACACCGGCGAGCTTGAAGTAGCGGCCCGCATCGAGTACGACGTCGAGTGCAACTGGAAGCTCATCGTCGAGAACTTCTCGGAGTGCTACCACTGCCCCGGCGTCCACCCCGAGTGGTGCGAGACCCAGCCGCGGATGAAGCAGGGAGGCGCTATCCCCTTCCTGCCCAAGGAGTACGACCGCGCGGCCCATCCCGGCGGCTCGGCCATGGCCGAAGGTTTCGAGACGCTGACGTGGTCGGGGCGGTCGAACCGGCCCCAGTTCCCGCACCTAAGCGACATCGAACGCAAGATCATTTCAGGGCACCTGATCTGGCCGAACCTGCTGCTCAGCTTCCATCCCGACTACGTGCATACCCAACGCCTCATGCCCACCGGTCCGAAGTCCACGCACATGGTCTACGAATGGCTTTTCGACGTGGAGACGATGGCCATGCCCGACTTCGATCCAACGGACACGGTGGAAATGTGGGACGTGGTTAACCAGCAGGACTTCGGGGTCTGCATCCTGGCGCAGCGCGGGCTGACCAATCCCGCGCACGCCCACAGCCTCTACGTCCCGCAGGAGCGCGGTCTCCACGCCTTCAACCTCTACATTCGTGAAGGGCTCGAGTCCGGCTAGGGCCGGCCCAGGAGAACGCGGATGCGAGAGATAGCGTGCCCGAACTGTGGCCACACGGTCGAAGTCCCGCCTCCGGACGAGGACGGCGCAGACACCGTCCCCGGCGCCGGACTGAAGGGGCACGAGCACTCCACGCTCTCCAGTGCGGACTGGAGCGCCATCAAGGCCGGCTACCGGCGCCATCCCCCGACGGGGTATACACGCCTTCCGCCGAAGCGCAAGCGATAGCCCCTCCGTCTCTGGTTTGTAGACGCGTCGTCTTTTGTGCTAGACTCCGGCATCCTTCGCTGCCCGATATATTTGTGACGTATGTATAGCGGAGTGGTGGATAGGCGGCATTCGATATGAGGGAGGTACTCCGATGAGATTCCGCAAACTTCTCCTAGCCATTACCGGACTGATGACGGTCGCGCTCGTCGTGGCGTCCTGCGGAGGCGAAGCCGATCCCGTCGACGTCCCCAACACGGCGACCCCACAGACCATCCCCAACACGCCGACACCGGTCACCATCCCCGACACGCCGACGCCGCAGACCATCCCCAACACACCGACACCACAGACCATCCCCGACACGCCGACGCCGCAGACCATCCCCAACACGCCGACGCCGGTCACCATCCCCGACACACCCACGCCGATCACCCTTCCGCCGACGGCGACGCCGTTCCAGCTCCCCACCGCCGTTCCGACGCCGTCGGGGCCCGAGCCGGTGCAAGGTGGAACGCTCCGCGTGGCCGGATCGAACAACCGGGGCCTCGACCCGCACCGGAACACCCTGAACTCCGGCATCCGCGACGTCTCGGCCATGGTTTTCAACAAGCTCCTCCGCCAGGAAGGGGCTTCCGGTCCGATCATCGGCGACCTCGCCACCGAATGGACTATCTCCAGCGCCGGCGACACGCTGACCTTCGACATTCGCTCCGGCGTCAACTTCCAGAACGAGGCGCCGGTGAATGGACGGGCCATGACCATCGAGGACGTCGTGTACAGCCTCGACCGGATCATGGACCCGAACCGGGACGACCCGCAGGCGCGGATTCGCAACAACTTCCCCTTCGTGACGGGCGTTGAGGCCATCGACAACGACACGGTCCAGATCACCATGTCCTCGTCCGACGCGGAAATTCTGCGCAACATCGCTCACGAGCAGACCGTCGTCGTGGCCCCTGAAGCCGCCATCGACGGCAGCTACGGCGACGCCTCGAGCATCATCGGCACCGGGCCGTTCCTCGCGAAAGTGCTCCAGACCACGGGCGGCGAGCTCCGGTTCGAGCGCAATCCCGGCTACTGGATCGAAGGGCGCCCTTACGTCGACGCCGTGACGTACCTCCAAAACGACAATTCTGAGATTCGGAACTCGCTGCTGCGGACAGGCCAGTTGGACTGGGCCGCGTTGCAGAATCCGAGTCACGTCACGTTCTACCTGGCGCGCGACAACGTGAATACGTCGTCGACCGAAGGCCACAACTGGGGCACGGCGGGCCTCTGGATGAACATCACCCAGCCGCCGTTCGACGACATCCGGCTCCGCCAGGCGATCAACCTCGCCATCAATAGGGGCGCGATTACCGACGCGGTCTACAACAGCGCGGCCGCTCCGCTGGGCCCCCTCGGTAATGCCGGTGGCCTGACCTGGGGTCTCGACAAGATCTGGACGCTCCCCGGCAACGCCATCGACAAACGCGGCGAGATCGCCCAGGCGAAGGCGCTGATGGCGGAGGCTGGCGTCCCCGATGGGTTCAGCTTCACCATCCACACCGACCCGAGGTACTACGATCCGCCCTTGGCCGTCATCGAGGCCCAGCTCGAAGCGGACCTCGGGGTCGAGATCGACATCGTCCGGGACAGCTCGTACAACTACCGCTTCTCTAGCTACGTCAGGGACAACGCCGCGGACGCCGTTTTCATGCAGTCTGGGTCGAACACCCCCGACGCGGCGCTGTACCGGCACTACCGAAGCGACGCTCCCAGGAACCAGTCCCTCCTGAACGACCCCGAGCTCGATGCCATGATCGACCGGCAGCGGACCCTGCTCGATGAGAACGAGCGGCGAGCCCTACTCGACCAGATCCAGCAGCGGATCATCGACATCATGCCCGTGGCGATGACGGTGTCCTATACCTGGTTCTACGTGGCGTTCGACTACGTGATGGACTGGCACGCTCCACCCGAAGCCTTCAACTTCCGGGCCACGCAGTTCCAGGACGTCTGGCTGAACCAGTAGCGAGAAAACGAAAGGGACTGAAGGGGAGGCTGTTCCTCCAAGGGAGCGGCCTCCCCTTCTCTTGTGAGCATGGGGCGCTACATAGCCAGACGGCTACTGATCGCAATACCGGTCTTTCTGCTGGTTACGATCATCGTCTTCGCCTTCATGCGGCTCAGCCCTGGCGAGCCGGAGGTCATCGCCCTCACTAGGGAGATATCGCCTTCACAGGCCGAAGAGCTCCGCCGCGAGCTCAACCTCCACCGCTCCCTGCCGGTGCAGTACGGCTTCTGGATTTCGGACTTCGTCCGCGGCGACCTCGGCAAGTCCGACCTCCATGAGTTCCGCGTGGGCAGCGAGATCCGGAACCGGCTGCCCAACACCCTGAAACTGGCCGCGATCGCGATTTTCACCGCCCTGGTCCTGGGCATTCCCATCGGCATCCTCTCGGCCGTCAAGGCCGACCGGCCGCCCGACTACACCTTCCGCGGAGCCGCGGTGCTCGCCCTATCGATCCCCAGCTTCTGGCTGGCGATTCTGGCGATTACCGTGCCCGCCAACCTCTGGGGGATAGGCCCGCCCCTCCGCTTCATTCCTTGGGGCATCGACCCCTGGTCGCACTTCACGTTCTTCCTCCTCCCCGGCATCCTCTTGGGCTTCTATCTGGTCGGCATCACGCTGCGCATGACCCGCGCCATGATGTTGGAGGTGCTCACGTCCGACTACATCCGGACCGCCCGCGCCAAGGGACTGCGCGAGGCCCAGATTCTCGTCAGGCATGCCCTGAGAAACGTCTTGATCCCGATCATCACGATCATCGGCGCTCAGACGGGGTGGCTCGTCGGGGGGTCGGTCGTGATCGAGACCATCTTCAGTATCCCGGGCGTTGGCGCGATGATGTTCGACGCCGTCCTGTTCAAGGACTTTCAGGTCGTTCAGGGCGTGACCGTCTTCCTTGCGGCCTTCGTGCTCGCCATCAACCTGCTCATCGACATCACCTACGGCGTCCTCGACCCCAGGATTCGGTTGGGCTAGCAATGGCGCGGCAAACGGCATCGGCGCTGCACGGAGGGCGTGGCCTGCTTTCCCGCTGGGGAGAACAGCTGGCTATCTTCGCCCGGAGGAAGCCGCTCGGCGCTGTCGGCGCGGGCTCCCTAGTAGTCTTGGTAGTGCTTGCGGTCTTCGCGTCCTTGATCTCCACGCACGACCCGTTGGTGATCGACGTGCCGGCGCGGCTGCAGGGCCCGTCGTGGTCGCACCTCTTCGGCACCGACCAATTCGGCCGCGACGTGTTCAGCCGCATCGTCTACGGCACACGGGTGTCGATCATCGTCGGCCTTGGCGGCGCCGCCATCACCGTGGCCTTCGCCACCGTCATCGGTGTCGTCTCGGGCTACTTTAGAGGTTCGACGGACATGCTCATTCAGCGAGTCGTGGACGCGTTCATGAGCTTGCCGACCATGATTGTCCTGCTCATGGCCGTCTTCTTACTCGGCAAGAGCCTGATCAACGTGGTGGTCGTCCTCGGCGTGATCGGCGCCCCGCCCGCCTCCCGCGTAATCCGAGGCTCGACCATCTCCGTCATGGCAAACCAGTACATCGAGTCCGCCCGCGCCGTCGGCTGCAGCGACGCCAGGATCATCATCATGCACGTCCTGCCCAATATCGCCGCGCCGGTCTTGGTCATGGCCTCGATCGCGGTGGGGGGGAACATCCTTGCCGAGGCGGCTCTGAGCTTCTTGGGACTCGGAGTCGAGCCGCCCGACCCCACCTGGGGCAACATGCTCAGCTTGGCCGGGCTTCAGTCGTTGACCGACAACCCCTGGCTTGCCTTCTTCCCCGGCGCATTCATCACCCTGGCGGTCTTCTGCGTCAACGTGCTCGGCGACGCGCTGCGGGACGAGCTCGACCCAAGCCGCCGCGGCCTCTAGCCCCCCCGAATTGTCGCCGCGCGCGCCGCGCTTCTATAATCGCCTCCGATTCCGTTCGCAGCCGCCCTCGTGGGCGCAAGGAGGCAGCCCGTGTCGCTCGTGAAGCTTGAGATTCGGGACAGGATCGCGGTCGTTACCCTGGACAACCCGCCGGTGAACGCGCTCTCCGCCGAGGGGCAGGTCCAAATCTACGAGACCTTCGACAGCCTGCACGAGCAGGATGAGGCGGTCGTGGCGATCTTCACGGGCGCGGGGCAGCGGGCCTTCTGCGCCGGCGCCGACATCCGGGCCCGCCTCGACGGCGACTCCCGCTTTCCGGAAGACCACGGGCGGCGCGCCCGCGAGGCGTTCAACTCGATCTACGAGTGCCCCATCCCCGTCATCGGGGCCATCAACGGACCCGCTCTCGGAGCCGGACTCGCGCTCGCCGCCTCCTGCGACTACCTCATCGCGTCGGAGAACGCCAACTTCGCGCTCCCCGAGATCGACGTGGGCCTCATGGGTGGCGCCCGCCATTTGGGACGGCTCTTCCCCCAAGGCGTCACCCGCCGCCTGCACTACACCGCCGACCGCCTCCCCGCCACCGAGGCCTACCGCTTGGGCGCCGTGCACAAGGTCGTGCCCTCGGAGCAGCTCATGGACGCGGCGATGGAGGAGGCGCGCATCATCGCGGCGAAGATGCCGATGGGCGTCAGGCTCGCCAAAGAGGGCCTGAACATGATCGAGTGGATGGACCTCAAGAACGGTTACCGCTTCGAGCAGACCCGCACCGCGATCCTGCGCAAGACCGACGACGCGGTCGAGGCGAAACGGGCGTTCCTGGAGCGTCGCGCCCCGGTGTTCAAGGGGCGCTAGCGGGGGTCAGGCGGCGCGCTTGCCCTGCCAGTAGTCGAGTACCTTCCGGTACGCAACGGCGGCGCGCTGGAACGAGGGGAAGGCCAAGACGCCCTTCTCGGTGAGCTGCTGGCGCAGGTCGACGGCCTCCCGCTCTGCCGAGGTCGCTGTCACCAGCGTAAAGAACGGCTTCGACACCGCCGCCGCGGCGTGCTCCGCGATGGCCTGGTGGAACGTCTCGTTTTTCTTTTCGGAGGTCATCCGCATCGTCGAGACGAACATCTCCAGGCCCACGAAGTCGACGTTGTCGTCGTCGTTCATGATGCGCAGCAGTCGCCGCAAGCCGTCGGGCGAGCCGAAGTTGTACGAGATGTCCAGTGGATTCTGATAGCTGCCGCCGATCACGTTGAAGAACGTGGCGAACTCGTCGTAGCTCTTCTGCGTGAGCCGGGGGACATTGAGCCCCTGCTTCCCGAACGCGTCGGTGATGACGACCGACTCGCCGCCGGTCATGCACATCAGCCCGCCGTTGCCGCCCTGGACCTCCCCCAGCCGCACCAGAGCGGCGGTGGTGTCGACCAGCTCGTCGAGGCTGTCCACCCGGATCGCGCCCGCCTGTTTGATCATGGTGTCCCAGATGGCCTGCGGCGCCGCTAGCGACGCCGTATGCGACGCCGCCGCCCGCGCCCCCTGCTCCGTCTGCCCGCCCTTCCAGATCAGCACCGGCTTCTTCGCCGCCGCCTCTCGCAGCGAGCGCACGAAGCGCCGCCCGTCCTTCACCCCCTCGATGTACATCCCGATGATCTCGATCGCAGGGTCGTCGGCGAAATAGTCGAGGTAGTCCGCCGCTTCCAGCACCGCGGCGTTCCCGAAGCTGACCGACTTATTGAGCTTGATGCCGTGCACCACGTTGAGCGTCGTCGAGGTGTAGACCGTATGCGTCCCGCTCTGGCCGATGAACCCCACGGGCCCGCTCTCCCCGTGATACTGGTCGTCGTTCTGCCGGACGCCGGCGGCGGGACTGAAGATGCCCATGCAGTTGGGCCCGATCAGCGGCATGCCGGCCTCGAGGGCCATGCCGCGCACCCGCTCTTGGAGCGCGCGGCCGTCGTCGTCGGTCTCCGCGAAGCCCGAGGTGAACATGGCGACGCCGCCGGCGTTCGCCTTGATGGCGTCCGCCAGGATGATGGGCGTCACGTTCCGCGGCACCGCCACGAGCACGTAGTCGATCGGCTCCGGAATCTCCGCCATGCTCTTGTAGTTGGTGACGCCGAGGTCCTCGATTCCCGGGATCTCGTTCTCGTCCAACTGGACCGAGTACAGCTTCCCCTTCACCGTTAGCATGTTCCGCAGCCAGCTGTAGTTCGTCGCCTTCTTCGCCCCGACGACCACCACGGTCTTGGGGTTGAAGAAGCGGTCGAAGCGCTGGCGATCGATAGGCATGACGGTCGTGCCGAGGGGGTCCGGCCGGGAGGTGGAGCTAGGCGTCTTCGAGGACGATGCGGGCGTCGACGGCGGCGAGGCCGTCCTTGTACGCGAAGACCGGGTTCAGGTCGAGCTCCTTGATCTCCTCGTGCCCCTCGACGTACTCCGACAGCTTCAGCAGCGCCGCCTCGATACCGGCAAGGTCGGCCGGGTCCTGCCCCCGGTAGCCTTCGAGCACGGGGAAGCCCTTGATCTCGCGCACCATCTGCTTCGCGTCGCGCTCGGTGAGCGGGACGATGCGGAAGGCCACGTCCTTGAGCACCTCGACGAGCACGCCGCCGAGCCCGAACATGAGCACAGGCCCGAACTGCGGGTCCTTGGACATGCCGAGGATGATCTCCGTCCCGGGCGCGGCCATCGCCTGCACGGAAACGCCGTGGACGTTGGCCGAGGGAACGGCCGCTTTGGCGGCGGCGACGATCTCGTCGTGGGCAGCGCCCACCGCGTCCGCGTCGGCAAGGCCCAGCTTCACGCCGCCGACGTCGCTCTTGTGCACGATGTCGGGCGACACGATCTTCAGGGCGACGGGGTAGCCAAGCTCCCCGGCCAGCGCTACCGCCTCCGCCTTGTCCTTCGCCAGGCGGGTATCCGTCACGTCGAGGCCGGCGTCCTTCAGCATCTGCTTCGCCTCGACTTCGGTCAGGAGGGTGCGCCCCTCTTTGCGGGCGGTTTCGACGATGGCGTTCCCAGACATGGGCAGGGCCTTCCTTTTCCGTTGAGTGCCGCGCCTAGTATAGAAGCGGGCTTAGGGGTGTCAAGAAAGGGAGAAGGCGGTCCCGTGCCCCGTACGTTTCTGTTGGGCCAAGAAGCCTCTATAATCGCACGGTGATGCTGCGGAAAGATGTCATGACCCAGTCGGCCCAGGCCACCCAGACCGTCGCCGAGGCTATCGGCGCGCGGTGCCGGGGCGGGGAAGTCCTGCTCTTGGTCGGCGACTTGGGCGCGGGCAAGACCTGCTTCGCCCAGGGCCTCGCCCGCGGGCTCGGCGTCGAGGGCTACGTCCACAGCCCCACCTTCGTGCTCGCCGCCGAATACACCGGCCGCCTGCGCATGCGCCACGTCGATCTGTACCGCATCGACGGGGCGGAGGAGACCCGCGATCTGGGGCTCGACGAGTTCGGCGCGGGCGACCTCGTCGGCGTCGTGGAGTGGGCCGACCGTGCCTCCGGTGTCTACCCCCCTGATTGCATGACCGTCGAGTTAACCGACCTCGGCGGCGATGAGCGGACGCTCGCCTTCGAGGCGGAGGGCGAGCGGCATGAGGCCCTGCTCGCCGCCGTCGAACCAACCCCTGTGAGGAGGGCCGGCTAGCCATGGAACTCGCCATCGACACGTCGACGGAGGTCGCCGGCATCGCGCTCTCGAAGCAGGGGGCCGTCGTCGAGGAGCGTATCTGGAACGCGGGCCGCAACCACACCGTCGAGCTTATGCCGGGGGTCGCGGCGCTGCTTGAAAGGCAGGGGGCCTCGGCCTCCGACCTTGAGGCCATCTTCGTCGCTACCGGCCCCGGCGGCTTCACCGCCGTCCGCGTGGGCATCAGCGCCGCCAAGGGTATCGCTCTGGGCTCGGGCGCCACGCTCGTAGGCGTGGGCACGATGTGGATCGAAGCCGCGCCCTTCGCCGGCCGCGGGCTCCCCATCCGCCCCATCATGGACGCCGGCCGCGGCGAGCTCTCCGTGGGGAGCTTCGTGACCACCGATGACGGTGTGGCCGAGGCCGCGCCCCCGGCGCTGCTGACCCCCGACGCGTTGATCGCGGAGACCACCAAGGCGACGCTGTTCTGCGGCCAGCACTTGGCCGCCATCCGGGAGCAACTCGCCGAAGCGCTCGGCAGACGGGCGCGGTTCCCCGGCCCCGCCGAGGGATGGCGACGGCCCTCCGTTCTTTGCGTACTGGGCTGGGAGCGCCTGCAGGCCGGCGAAGAGATCGGCGACGCCAGCGCGGCCCCGATCTACGCGCGGCCTCCCGCGATCTCAACGCCAAACCCGGCCAAAGCTGCGCGGCGCGGTCCAAAATCACAAGAATAGGCGTCAACCTGTAGCGACCGATTGGAGGCCCCGTTGAGCGAGCGCACCCTGGTGTTACTGAAGCCCGACGCCGTGCAGCGCGGTTTGGTCGGTGAAATCGTTGGACGCCTAGAGAAGACCGGTCTGCGCATCGCGGCCATGAAGCTGATGCAGGTGAGCGACGCGCTTGCCCGCACTCACTACGCCGAGCACGAGGGCAAGCCCTTCTTCCCCGGCCTGATCGATTTCATTACGTCGGGGCCCATCGTGGCGATGGCGCTCGAAGGCCCCCGCGCCATCGAGATCACCCGCAAGACCATGGGCAAGACGGACCCGGCGCAGTCGCCGCCCGGCAGCATCCGAGGCGACTTTGGGATCGACGTGGGGCGGAATCTCGTCCACGGCTCCGACGGCCCGGAATCGGCGGCCCGCGAGCTCGCCAACTTCTTTACCGCCGACGAGCTGCTGTCCTACACCCGCGCTCCCGACGCCTGGATCGTCGAGTAACGGCTAGGGCACCCGCGCCAACTGCGGCGCCGCCGACCACGCCGATTCGAGATCGTAGTGCGCGCGCCGGTCCGGCGTGAAGACGTGCAGGATCACGTCGCCGAAATCGATCAACACCCAGCCCGAGTCGTTCTCTCCCTCGCGGTGATGCCGGCGCAGTCCCATCGACCGTAGGGTTCGTTCGGCGTCGTTGGCGATGGCGGCGAACTGCGGCGGCGACTCCGCCGTGCAGATCACGAAGAAGTCGGCGAAGTTGGCCAACTCCCGTATGTCGAGGAGCACGATGTCGGCGGCCTGCTTATCCGCGGCGGCGGCGACGGCGGCTCGGGCGTACTCGATGGCGTCCAGTCGGGACCTCCAGGAAGTGCTGCCGCAATTGTAGCGCGCCGCCGCCCGCACTCAAATGCTCGCTTCGATCCCACCGGCGACCCTTGTGGTCGCCCTCCCCTGTAGGGGCGATTCGCGAATCGCCCGTCCCCTCCGGCCTCTCCCCCGAGAGGGAGCGCCTCAAGCCTCTCCCCCTCTGGGGGAGACTGAGAGAGGGCGCGCGCCGCCAGGCGCGCGAGCGCCCGCAGGGCGCTGCTCTTTAGCTGTGCTATTCTTTCTCGCGAGGTCCCCCAGTGATGTCCCGCCCCAAGGTGCTCGCCGCGATGAGCGGCGGGGTCGATTCCTCCGTCGCCGCGCTGCTCCTGAAAGAGCAGGGGTTCGACGTCACCGGCGTCACCATGCGCCTCTGGAGCGGCGGCGACTCCGGCGGCGCCAACGGCCCCGCCCGCGCCAACAAGCGCTGCTGCTCCGTCGAGGACGTCGACGACGCCGCGGACGCTGCGGCGGCCATCGGCATTCCCCACTACGTCGTCAACTTCGAGCGCGAGTTCCGCACCGGCGTCATCGACTACTTCCTCGGCGAGTACAAGCGCGGCCGGACGCCCCACCCCTGCATCGCCTGCAACGACCGTGTGAAGTTCGGCCCCCTGCTCGACCGGGCCCGCGCCCTCGGTGCGGAGTTCCTGGCGACGGGGCACTACGCCCGCATCCGCCGGAGCGACGAAGGTTTCTCGTTACTCAAGGCGGTGGACGCCTCCAAAGACCAGTCGTACGTGCTCTATGGGCTCGACCAGGAGGCGCTGGCCCGTCTGCGCTTCCCGTGCGGCGAGTATCCCAAGGATGAAATCCGGGTGATGGCGCGCCGCGCCGGCCTCCCCAACGCGGACAAGGCCGATAGCCAGGACATCTGCTTCATTCCCAGCGGCGACTACCGCGCCTTCGTCGCCAAGCACGCCGGGACATCGCCGGGACGGTTCGTCGACACGGACGGCCGCCCGCTCGGGGAGCACGAAGGCCACGAGTTCTTCACCGTCGGCCAGCGCCGCAACCTTGGGGCGCTCGGCCCCGAGCCGCGCTACGTCGTCGAGATCGACGCGGACACCAGCACCGTCGTGATCGGTGGCAAGGACGACGTCTACGCCTCGGTGGCGTGGATCGAGGGGGTGAGCTACGTCGCCGGACGCGTGCCCGACGCCCCGTTCCCCGCCACGGCGAAGCACCGCTACAAGGCCGCCGAGAGCGACGTCATGGTCTACCCCGGCCCCGAAGCGGGCGCGGCGCGGGTCGAGTTCGCCCAGCGGCAGCGCGCGGTGACGCCGGGGCAGGCGCTCGTCCTCTACCGCGACGGCGAGGTCATCGGCGGCGGCGTGATACGTAAGTCGGCCCGCGCCGTCGCGGAGGAGAGTCCCGCGTGAACCTTCAAGCGTTCGTTATCAAGGTATTCGAGCTGCACCGCGACGACCTCGCTGAGGTCATCGGCGACCTGACCCAGGACGAGGTCGCGTGGCGCCCCGCGCCGGCGGCCAACCCCATCGGCTTCCTCCTGTGGCACCTGACCCGCGTCGAGGACGGCTGGGTCCAGCGCGTCATCCAGCGCGAGAAGCACCTCTGGGTTCGCGCCGGTTGGGCCGTGCGCTTCGGCATGCCCGAAGACCAGCGCGACATGGGCTTCGACTACCGCGAGGACCAGATACGAGACTTCGCTGTCCCGTCGCTCGCCCTCCTGCGCGACTACTTCGACGCCGTGCGCGGCGGCACGCTCGATTTTCTTGCCTCGTGGGACCCCGACGCCGACGACGCGGAGCACCGCGCTCCCTGGGGCGGCACCGTGGGCACCGCCGAGATACTCGCGCAGCTCGCCTGGGAGATGAACCAGCACGCGGGGCAGATCGCCTACCTGAAGGGTCTGCAACGCGGCCTGCTGCGCCCCGACTACATGGGGCCGCTCTCGCTTTCGAGCTGAAGCCGAGGAGGCCCGAACGGCGATGGAGCTCAACGAACTCCTGACCAAGCAATACGAGCGCGTCTGGTCGGCCACCGATAGGGCGCTCGAAGGACTATCAGACGAGGCTCTCGCGTGGCGGCCGTCGCCGGAATGTAACTCCATCGGCTGGCTGGCCTGGCACGTGGGCCGCGTCGAAGACCGGTGGACGAGCCTCCTCCTGGGGCGCGAATTGCGGGGTTCCGGTTTCGCGACGTCCGTCGATGATCAGTGGGCGCGAGAGTGGGCCGAAGCGATGGGGATGCCCGGCGATGGTGGCAGCGGCGCGGGGATGCCGCCGTCCGACCTCGACGCTTTCCCAACGCCGAGCTTGGACTTGCTTCAGGGCTACTACCAGGCGGTCCGCGCCGACACCCGCGCAATGCTCGCCGCGCTGCGGCCCGGTATGCTCGACGAGGTGCGTGATTCGCTCTTCGGGAGGCCGATGGCGCTGAGCGACATGTTCGTCCAGGTCCTCACGGAACTGAACCAGCACACGGGCCAGATGGGCTACGTCAAGGGCCTCTACGCCGGATACCAAGGGCCGGGCGGCGCGGAGTTTCCCGGCCTGAGCCCCAAACGGTGAAAGCCGGCGCGAAGACGGCAGGCGGGAAGAAGGCTCGGCTGCGCTCTAAGCGGCCAACGCGACCCGGCTTCCAGGAAGAGCTCCGCCTTCACGCCGACGGCTTGACGCTCGTGGCCGGCGTCGACGAAGTGGGCCGCGGCCCGCTCGCCGGGCCGGTCATGGCCGGCGCGGTCATCCTTCCCGCCGACTGGCTCAAGCGCCGCCGTCGTGCCAGCCGCAAGAAGAACGCCGACCCCCGCGATCTGCTGAACGATAGCAAGAAGCTCACCGCGGCGCAGCGCGATGCCGTCTATGAGGTCATCACCGAAACGGCCTTGGCTTGGGGCATTGGGACCTGCTCCGCCGCATACATCGACGAGGCCGGCATCGTCGCCGCCACCCGCCGCGCCATGTGCGAGGCGGTCCGCGGCCTCGCACCGCAGCCCGACGCGCTGCTTGTCGACGCGGTGGAGCTCACGGAGCCCGGGCTTGCCGTGAAGGCGATCATCCGGGGCGACGCCCTGTGCGGCTCGATCGCGGCGGCCTCGATCGTGGCCAAGGTGGCGCGCGACCGGCTGATGGCGGAGATGCACGAGCGTCACCCCGGCTACGGCTTCGACCGTAACAAGGGCTACGCGACCGCGGAGCACCTGCGCAGCCTCCGCGAGCGTGGGCCGTGCGAGATCCACCGGCGGCGCTTCGAGCCACTCCGAACGCAACTCCTCCAGCCGAAGCTCATATGAGCGGCGGCCGCATCGCCCTCGGCGCCTTCGGCGAGCGCTATGCCCGCGCCCACCTCCAGAAAGCCGGCTACCGCATCGTCGAGGTCAACGCCCGCCTCCCCTCCGGCGAGATCGACATCGTGGCCGAGGAAGGCGGCGTCCTTGCCCTTGTCGAGGTGCGCACCAAGCGCGGCGACCGCTTCGGCAACCCCGAGGAGTCGATCACCGAGGCCAAGGCGGAGAAGCTTATCGACCTCGGCCATGAGTACGCCGAGGCCCACCCCGAATGGGCCGACCGCTGGCGCATCGACGTGGTAGCCGTCGAGGTCGACCGCCGCGGCCGCGTCTCCCGCATCGAGGTCCACCGCAACGCCGTGGACGGCGGCTAGCCGGCACGCCGCCGTCGGAATAGCCGACTATCATTGAGAGGGAGTTCCGTCATGTTGCGCATTCCGACTGATCGTGAGCCGACGCACCCCGGCGAGATGCTGCGGGAGGAGTTCCTCTCCCCGCTGGGTATGACCCAGCGCGATCTGGCAAGCGCGATCCGTGTCCCGTACCAGCGCATCAACGAAGTCGTCCGCGGGAGGCGCGGGGTCACTCCCAGCACCGCCTTGCGGCTCTCGAAGTTCCTCGGCACTTCCCCAGGCTTCTGGATGAGCCTGCAGCTCCGTTGGGACCTCTACCATGCCCAACGCGCCGAGGCGGCGCAGCTCGACGACATCCAGCCGCATGAGCTCGCCGAAGCGTCCTAGAGCAGCGCTCGCCAAGCTCAGCGGGGCAGACCCAGCCCCCGCGTGGCGATGATGTTGCGCTGCACCTCGGAGGAGCCGCCGAGGATCGTCGACGACACCGTGCTCAGGAAGAAGTCGTTCAAGTCGCCGCCTTGGGCCGCGTGAGGCTCGTTGAGAATCGGCTGGCAGAAGAGGCCGAGGGTCTGCATGGCGGTGACGCCGACGCGCTGGCGCAGCTCTTCCGTCATCATTTTGCCGATGGAAGCTTCGAAGTTGGGCACCTGCCCCTGCCCTTGGAGCCAAGCGACCCGGTAGTTCAGCAGTATCGCCACCTTCGCCTCGATCTTCCGGTCGGCTAAACGGTGCCGGGCGACGGGGTCGCGCAACATGCCGTGCTCGGTGGCGTACGCGTAGAGGTCGTCGAGGACGCGGTTCGCTTCGACGGCGTGGGCGATGCGGTTCCGCTCGTAGTCCATCGTGGTCATCATCTGGTAGAAGCCGCGGCCGCGCTCCCCGACGAGCATGTTCTTGGGCACGCGCACGTCCTTCATGATGATCCGGGACTGGGCGCCGTGCCGTGGCAGCGTCGGCATGAGCTCGACCTCGACGCCCGGGAGACGCATGTCCATGATCAGCAGGCTGACACCCTTGTGCTTCGGCGCGTCGGGGTCCGTGCGGGCGGCGAGGATGCACCACTCTGCCCGCTGCCCCTGGCCCACGAGGTGCTTCATGCCGTTGACGACGTACTCGTCCCCGTCGGCAAGGGCGCTGGTCTCCAGGCCGGCGAGGTCGGAACCCGCCACCGGCTCTGAGAAACCCTGGCACCAGATCTCCTCCCCCGTGGAGATGGGAGGAAGAAAACGCCGCTTCTGCTCCTCGCTGCCGTAATGAATGACGGTGGGGCCGACGAAGACCGGCCCGTGGGCCCACCCGCCGCCGTTGGGGGCGCGGGCGTAGGCCATCTCCTCCTGAAAGACGAGTTGGTCGACCGGCGAGAGGTCGCCGCCGCCGTACTCCTTGGGCCACGGCAGGGTGAGCCAGCCCCTTTCACCGAGCTTCTTGTCGAAGCCGCGGGCGACCTGCCATTCGTCCTCCGTCTGCCACACGAATGAGCGGCCGCACCAGTCTGGAGGCATCTCTTGGGCCAGGAAATCTCGTATTTCTTGACGAAAGGACTCTTGTTCGGTGGTGAAGGTGAAGTCCATCGATGGCCTCCGGGCGGGCCTAGCTTACACGAGCCATGACGCGCCGGAAAACGCAACCGGGGCGTACAATGGTAGGAGCGCCAGCGCCGGCGCGAGTGTGTCCATGCCCCGCGGTCCGGCGGCGCGGCCCATGCGTTGCGAAGGCCCTACGCGGTCGCCTTGAAGGGAGTCGGCTTGCCTCGTTCTCGCACACTCCTATCAAGGCTGCCGGCGTCGTTGCTTGTTCTCGCGCTGGTAGCGTCGGCGTGCTCCACGCCGCCTCCCACGCCCGCCCCCACATCCACGCCGCCCGTGCCGCCGACACACACCCCCGCGCCGACTGCGGCGCCGACCGCCACGCCCGCTCCGACGCCGACTCCCGTCCCAACGGCCACGGCCGTCCCTACGGCCACTCCAACCTCTCGCCCGCCAACTCCAACGCCCGTTCCCCCGACGTCAACGCCGGTCCCAACGGCTACGCCCGCGCCAACTCCTACCCCCGCGCCCACGGAGCCGGCGACCCCAGTGCCCGGCTTGGCGGAGGTGATCGCCGAAATCGAGCGGCGCGTCAGCGAGGATCGTGGGCTGACCGAGACGGGCGACTTGGTCCGCGAATTTGTCTCCCCAGAGGAGCTGGCCGATATCATCGCGGGTCTGCTGAACTTCGGTGAGCAGACTGAGGTGGCTGAGCGGGTCTGGAAGCTGCTCGGCCTCATCGGCCCGGAGGACAGCCTCGCCGACGCCTACACCGAGTCCTACCAGTCCTCCGTGGTCGGCTTCTTCCAGCCCTCCGAGGACAGGATCGTGGTCGCCCAGAGCGGCGACGGCTTGGGCGCGTACGCAGAGCTCGTCTATGCCCACGAGTACGTCCACGCCCTCCAGTACGGCACGCACGACCTCGGCGCGCTCGAAGAGGCGGTCAAAGACAACTCCGACGCCGATAGGGCGCTGACGTCGCTGGTGGAGGGGGACGCGTCGCTTGTTCAGCAGCGGTACTTCCAACAGCACCTCATCCCAAGGCGGAGCGAGATCCTGAGGACCCTGGACTCTTTCCCTGAGGGTCCCGAAGTCCCCGCGGCGGTGACCGACTCCCTCATCTTCCCCTACCGCGCCGGTCCACGCTTCGTGGCCGCCCTGTACCGTTCCGGCGGCTGGGAGGCGGTCGACCGCGCCTTCAGCAACCCGCCTCAGTCGACGGAGCAGATCCTCCACCCCGACAAGTACTTCACGGAGGAGGCCCCGATCGTGGTGTCGCTGCCGGAACTTGCCGCCGCCCTAGGCGAGGGGTGGGAATCGAAGCAGGACGACGTCGTCGGCGAGTTCGGAGTGATACTCCTCCTGCAGACGGCCCTCGAAGAGAGCGCGGTGCAGCAGGCTGCGGAGGGCTGGGGCGGCGACCGCTACGCCTACTACGCCGGCCCGGACGGCGCCGAGCTCATCGTCATGCTCGCCGCATGGGACTCGGAGGACGATGCTGACGAGTTCTTCGAGGGCTACACCGAGCTCCTCTACGGGCTTGGCGCCGAGGATATCGTCGAAGAGTCCGCCGCCGCATCCGGCATCCTCCGAGACACGATGCACACCATCCACATTGCAGGGGACCAGACCCTGCTGATCATTGCAACGGAAGCCGAAACGGCCGAGACCGCGCTGGGCGCATTTTCAGGATTCACACCGTTATGAACTGGCTCGACATCGTCATCACCGTCGCGATCGTCGTCCTGGCCTTCGTTGGATGGAAGCTGGGACTGCTGAAGTCGCTGCTCATCGTCTTGGGGGTCTTCGCCGCCGGCATCGTGGCCGCGCAGGTGAGCGAGCCGCTGGCCGGCGCCCTCACCGGCAGCGTGGGCAGCGATTCGATCGCCACCGTGGCGGCCTACGGCATCATCGGGGCCGTCGTCTTCATCCTCGTACAGATCGCCGGGCACCTGATGCGGTCGACCCTGGACAAGGCCAAGCTGGGCTGGGTGGATAGCTGGGGCGGCGGCGCGTTGGGGGCCGTGGGCGGCTTCATTCTGGGCGCGCTGCTGGTGGTCGCCCTCGCCCGGCTGGCGGTGCTGGTCCCCGAGTCCGACATCCGGACCGGCATGGTGGATACCCTCACCGAGTCGGCCTTCACCCCCGCCTACCTGGACATCTACGACCAGCTTCCCGCCTCGGCGCTGGGCCTCATCCCCGGCGACTTCGGCCAGGCCGTCCGCGAGGTCGAACGCCTCGACTCGTAGCGCGGCAGCCTCTCAAACCGCGCCCCCCTCTGGAAACCCTTGCGTAGCCGGCGGCGGCGGCGGCGCCGGATCATCCATGTAGGGGCAACCCTCGTGGTTGCCCAGGGGTGCGGGGGGTCTTCTCCCCTGTAGGGGCGCGTCGCGACGCGCCCGTCCCTATCCACCGCCAACCCCGCCCGGGGCGGTCTACCCAATCCGCCGCCGCGGTTAAAACCTCTCCCCCTCTGGGGGAGATTGAGAGAGGGCGCGCGCCGCTAGGCGCGCGAGCGCCCGCAGGGCGCTGTTCTCTCGCGGCCCTGGTGACGCCCCTGCGGGCGCTCCCTCAGTCCCGTGCCCTTCTCTGTCCGGGCGTGGTAGAGTACGCCCCAGCGCGAGAAGCTTTCGGTGAGGATGGCTGCCTCGGGATGGACGCGGAACCTTTTCCAGCGGGGAACGGCAACCGGCGGGCGACGCCGCAGACACCGGTGCTCCTGCTCAACCAGAACTACGAGCCGCTCAACGTGTGCCCGGTGCGGCGCGCCATCGTACTGCTCTGGAAGGGGAAGGCGGAGCTCCTAGAGAACGGCATGGGCGTCCTCCACACGGCGGAGCGCGCCTTCGAGCTTCCCTCGGTCATCCGTCTGATCTATCAAGTGCGCCGGCCGCTGCCGGTGCGGCGCCTCACGCGGCGCGAGGTCTTCATCCGCGACCGCCATCACTGCCAGTACTGCGGGGCGTCGTCGTCACGCGACCTCACCATCGACCACGTGTTGCCCCGTGTGCGCGGCGGCAAGCACGAGTGGGAGAACGTGGTGACGGCGTGCAAGCGCTGCAATCACCGCAAGGCGGGACGCTTGCCGAAGGAGGCGGGGATGCGCCTGCTCAGCAAGCCGCACAAGCCGCGCAGCACACCCTTCGACCCCTTCATTCCGTACCTCGACCGCCGGGCCGAGTGGCGGAAGTTCGTCCCTATCGCCTAGAGCGGCGGCGGCGGCGCGACCGGGGCCGCGACCCACCTTCCGGACGGTCCTGAGACTGAGGTGGCGGCGGCGCCGCCGAAGCCTGCTCGATCTCCGCCATCGGGATCTCCGTCCAGCCGCCCTCTTCCAGCCGAACGGTGACGGTCTGCTTCAGGGGGTGACCGACGACCACGACGGCCTCGCCGTGCGACGTCTTGACGGTGGCCCCGATCTTGGGAAGGCCGCGCTTCATCTCGCGGTACTGGTCGTACTCGTAGCGCAGGCAGCACCGCAGACGGCCGCACTGGCCGGCGAGGCCGGGCGGGCTCAGCGGCAGGTCCTGCTCCTTCGCCATTTTCATCGTCACCGGGCTGAACTCGGTGAGCCACGTGGAGCAGCAGAGGGTGCGGCCGCACCGCCCGATGCCGTCCACCACCTTGGCCTCGTCACGAGGTCCCACCTCGCGCAGCTCGACCCTGGCGTTGGCCGTGCGGCCCAGCCGGCGGAGGAGTTGGCGGAAGTCGACGCGGTCCTCGGCGGTGTACGTCACCACCACGCGCGCCTCGTCCAGGGAAAAGGTAGCCTGCACCACCTTCATCGGGAGCCGCAGCTCCCGGACGATCGACTTGGCCTCTTGGAAGAGCTGGTCGGCGCGCTGGGCGAGCCGGTCCCGGGCCTGCAGGTCTTCGGGGGATGCCTTCCGTACGATCGGCGGCGGGGTGTCTTTGAACTTGGTCATCAGCACCTGATCGGGTGCGATGACCACCCAGCCGATCTCGATGCCGGTGGCGGTCTCGCCGACGACGTAGTCGTTGGTCTCAAACGTCTCGTCGCCGGGGTCGAAATATTGAATCTTGCCCGCTTTGGCGAAGCGGACGCCCATCGTCTTCGGTTTCTCGGTGGTCACCATGGTGCCTATCCTTCCAGGACCGCGGGCGCGGCGTGCAGCGCGTCCGCGGGGACTTGGGGTAATCGGAGCATGAGCACGTCGAGGGCGAGGCGCGCGTTGGCGTTCTTGCCCAAATGGTCGATTGCGTCGGTGACGTCGCGGACGGCGGCCCCGGCTTCGGCCACGGAGCAGGCCTCCGCGAACGCCGTAAGGGCTTCGGCGCGGTCGGCATTGACCGCGAGATCGCCCCGCCCGCTCTTGTGGAGCAGCACGTCGCGCCACCAGCGGCGGAGCAGACCGAGCCAGTCGAGGACGGCCTCCCGGTCCTTGCCGTAGCGGTCGGCAAGGGCCGCCGCGTGGACCAGCCGGGCGCTGTAGTCCATGCCGGCGACGCCCACGACGTCGTCGAGGCGCTCGCGGCGGGCTTCCAGAATCGCGGGGTCGGCGGCGGCTTCGGCGGCCCACCCGGCCCGCCCTTCGGCAAGCCGGGCAATGGTCCCGGCGGTCTCAGAATCGGTGCCGTTCTCCTGGAGCATGCCTTCGATGAGGGTTGCCGCGACGGGCCGCAGCTCGACGAGGCGGCACCGCGAGCGCACCGTGGGAAGCAGCGCCGCGGGCTGCTGGCTCAGCAGGATCAGATAGACGTTGTCAGGCGGCTCCTCCAGGGTCTTGAGCAGGCAGTTGGCCGCCTCGCCCGTCATCCGCTCCGCGCCGTCGATGATGAAGACCCGGTTGCGGCCCTCGAACGGGACGAGGGCGGCGTCTTGCTGCAGTTCGCGCATTTCCTCGATCTTGACCGCCTGGCCCGGCGCGCCGATCACGCGCACGTCGGCGTGCTTCGACGCCGCGATGCGGGTGCACTGGCGGCAGTCGCCGCAGGCTCCGCTACCGCTCTCGCAGTTGAGGATCTGGGCGAGTTCGAGGGCCAAGCGCATCTTGCCCGCGCCGGCTGCGCCCGCAATCAGTATGGCGTGCGCCAAGCGCCCCATCTCGATGCTGCGTTCAAGCTGGGCGCGCAATGCGTCCTGGCCGATCATTCCCCGCATGGAGCGTGCTTCCTCCCGTCCCCGCTCTCCCCTGGGCGGCTCCTTCAGCCCACGTCGTTCCGCATGAGGTCAGCGTAGCTCTCGCGCTCCCGGATCAGCCGGGACTCGCCTCCGTTGACCATGACCACCGCCGGCTTGGGCGCGGCGTTGTAGTTGCTCGCCATGGGAATGCAGTAGGCGCCGGACGCGGGAATCGCGATCACGTCGCCGGCCTCGAGTTCGGGCAGGTCGATGTCCTTGATCAGCACGTCGCCCGACTCGCAATACTTGCCGGCGATCGTGACCCGCGTGTCGTTGGGTTCGGCGGCCTTGCCCGCTACGAGGGCCTCGTAGGCCGCGCCGTAGATCGCCGGGCGGATGTTGTCGCTCATCCCCCCGTCGACGGAGACGTACGTCCGCACGCCGGGGATCGCCTTCGTCGCGCCGACCTCATAGAGCGCGACCCCGGCCCTGCCCACGATGGACCGCCCCGGCTCGATGGAGAGCGTCGGCAGGTCGAAGCCGTAGCGCTCACAGGTCCGGGTCAGCGCCCCCGTGATCACCTCGGCGTAGGAGGCGATGGGCGAGATCGGCTGGTCGGTGGTGTACTGGATGGGAAAGCCGCCGCCGGGGCTGAACTCTTGAAGCTCCAGGCCGTGCCGGTCGCGCATCGCGGCCGCGAACTCCATCGCTACGGCAATGCCCTCGCTATAGGGCTCGACCTCGTAGATCGGGGAGCCGAGGTGCGTGTGGACGCCGATGAGGTCGAGGTTCTCGGCCTGCTGGGCAAGCTGCACCGCCTCCTCCGCGTCCCCCGTGGCGATGGCGAACCCGAACTTGCTGTCGAGCGTGCCCGTGGTGGTGTGCGCGTGGGTGTGGGGGTCGACGTCGGGCGAGGCCCGCACCAACACGGCTTGCCGCTTGCCCGCCTCGCCGGCGAGCCGGTCGAGGAGGGCGAGCTCGTGGAAGTTGTCCACTACCACGCGCCCGATGTCGGCGTCCAAGGCCTCGCGCAGCTCCTGGGCGCCTTTGTTGTTGCCGTGGAAGTAGATGCGCTCGGCGGGCATGCCGCCGGCAAGGGCGACCGCCAGCTCGCCGCCGGAGACGACGTCGAGGCCCAGCCCCTCCTCGGTGAGGAGGCCCGCCAGCGGCCGGTTCAGGAAGGCCTTGCCCGCATAGAGCACCTTGACCTTCGGGTAGCGGGCGCTGAACTCGGTGGAGAAGGCGCGGCACTGGCCCCGTAGCGTCGCCTCGTCGAAGACGTAGAGCGGCGTGCCGTACTCGGCGGCCAGGTCGAGCGCGTTGACGCCGCCCAACACGAGATGCCCGCGTTCGTCGACCAGCGCCGTCTCTGGAAAGAGCGGCAAGGTTTCGAGTGCCACTGCGCGCCTCGGGCCGCTTCGGCCCGGAACCAAATCACGGGGCGCCGCGCCCCGGGAAGAAGTCGATTTCGACACAGAAATGCTACCCCGCCGATCTGATTGGGTCAAGGAACAGGCGTCCGGCGCGGCGTACGATGGCGAGGGGCGCCGGGCCCGTCTGCTATCATGCGGATCGTCCCGGATTCGCGAGGAATCTTCCTTCATGCGTCGCATCCTGATCGTGGGGGGCGAGAGCCCCGGAAGCCAGACCGCGATGGCCGCCTCCGCCATGAGCGACGCATTCCCGTTGCTGGCCGTCGACCCCGCCGAGGCCCGCGAGCTGCTCTCCCGCGAGCAGCCGGACCTCGTCGTCGTCGATTGCTCGATACGCTCGCCCGGCGACGACGAGATCGCCGCGCTGATGACGCTGTGCACCGAGTCGGCCCCGCGCATCCCGGTCCTCGCGCTCATCCCGAACCAGAGCCTGGCGGACTATGCCCACGCCGGCGGCTTCGACGACTTCTCGCTCTCCCCGCACCGTCCCCAGGAACTCGTCCTGCGCATGAAGCGCCTGATCGAGCGGGCCGACCCGCAGGACGGCGACCAGACCATCCGCGCGGGCGACCTCGCCATCGACCTCTCGCGGTACGAGGTGACGCAGGGCGGTCGCCGCATGGAGCTCACCTTCAAGGAATACGAGCTCCTGAAGTTCTTCGCCACGAACCCGGGGAAGGTCTTCTCCAGGGAGCACCTCCTGAATGCCGTGTGGGGCTATGACTACTACGGCGGCACGCGCACCGTTGACGTCCACATCCGGCGGCTGCGAAGCAAGATCGAGAACGGGCCGGCCACCTTCATCGACACGGTGCGCAACGTCGGCTACCGCTTCCGGGACGACCCGTAGCCCGGCCCCGTTCTTCCTGCCGGCTCGCGGTTAACAATGCTGTTACATAGGCGTCTGGCATCCGCGAGGCCGCCTGACGATAATCGACGTGAGACCCGTGCCGCGGCGACGTTTGCGGCTGCTTGCGGCGCGGCGGGGGCGCACGCCCGGAGGAGCTACACAACATGCCCAAGTTCACCAGCCCGCAGGAAGTCCTCGACTACATTGAGTCCGAGGGCATCCGGATCATCGACATCAAGTTCACCGACCTGCTCGGCACCCTGCAGCATTTCTCGGTGACGAACCAAGAGTTCGACATGGGAGCCTTCGAGAACGGTCTCGGCTTCGACGGGTCGAGCATCCGCGGCTTCCAGGACATCAACGAGAGCGACATGCTGCTCTTCCCCGACCCCACGACGGCCTACGACGAGCCGTTCTACGAGGAAGAGACGCTCAGCATCTCCTGCGACATCAGAGACCCGATCACCCGCGACCGCTACAGCCGGGACCCGCGCTACGTGGCGACTAAGGCCGAGGAGTTCCTAAAGTCAACCGGCATCGCCGACGCCAGCTTCTGGGGCCCCGAGCTTGAGTTCTTCATCTTCGACGGCATGTCGTTCGACCAGAACGCGCACTCCGCCCACTACCTCCTAGAGTCGGACGAAGGCATCTGGCACTCGGGCCGAGACGCAGGCATCTTCGGCGTAGGGGACGGCGACTACCCGCCGAACCTGGCCTACCGTCCCAAGCACAAGGGCGGCTACTTCCCCACCCCGCCCATCGACACGCTTCAGGACATCCGCTCCGAGATGGTCACGACACTCATGGACCTCGGCGTGCGGATGGAGGTCCACCACCACGAGGTCGCCACGGCGGGCCAGGGCGAGGTCGACCTACGCTACGGCCCCCTCCGCGACCAGGCCGACACGGTGATTCTGGCCAAGCACGTCATGCGCAACGTGGCCTTCCGCAACGACAAGGTGCTGACCTTCATGCCGAAGCCGATCTTCGGCGACAACGGCACGGGCATGCACGTCCATCAAAGCCTGTGGAAGGACGGCGTGAACCTCTTCTACGACGAGCAGGGCTACGGCCTCATCAGCGAGATGGCCCGCTACTACATCGGCGGGCTGCTGAAGCACGCCGGCGCGATCCTGGCCTTTGCCGCCCCCACCACCAACTCTTATAAGCGGCTGGTGCCCGGCTTCGAGGCCCCGGTCAACCTTGCCTTCTCGCAGCGGAACCGCAGCGCCTGTGTCCGCATCCCGGTGGCCGCCACCGGCCCGGCGGCGCGCCGCATCGAGTTCCGCCCGCCCGACGCGACGGCCAACCCTTACCTCGCCTTCCCCGCCATGCTCATGGCCGGCCTCGACGGCATCATCAACAAGATCGATCCCGGCGAGCCGCTCGACGCCGACATCTACCACCTGCCGCCCGAAGAGCTCGCCAAGGTCAAGACGGTGCCCCACAGCCTCGAAGAGGCCCTCGCCACCCTGGAGGAAGACAGCGAGTTCCTCCTCCGCGGCGACGTCTTCACCCCAGACCTCATCGAGACCTGGATCGCCTACAAGCGCGAGAACGAGGTCGACGAGCTCCGCCTCCGCCCACACCCCTACGAGTTCTTCATGTACTCGGACTACTAGCCCGCGCCCGCCACACCGAAGAGCAAAGAGGGCCCGGACATCCGGGCCCTCTTCTCTTTGAGACACCCCAAACCTCTCTCCCACCGGGAGAGACTGAGAGAGGGCCGGGGCGGGGCACGGTGGTCCCCTCTTCCCCCTCTCCCGCTGGGAGAGGGTTGGGATGAGGGCGGGGCGCGGGGAGGGGTGCGCCAACCTCAACGCAACCTGCGGCCCCATTCCGCAAAGGGGGCCACTTTAAGCCTCTCCCCCTCTGGGGGAGACTGAGAGAGCGCGCGCGCCGCCAGGCGCGCGGGCGCCCGCGGGGCGCTGCTCTTCCCAGCGCGCCCAGCGTTATAATCGCGTCCCATTCCTCCCCTGTAGGGGCGATTCACGAATCGCCCTCTCTCCAGGCGGTCACCCCATGACCCAGTCGAGCGACGAAGCGGCGGTGTTGGCGGCGAACACTGCCTTCTACGCCGCCTTCGAGAGCCTGAGCATCGAGGCGATGGACGCCGTCTGGGACGACGAAGAGCCGGTCCTCTGCATCCACCCCGGCTGGCCGCTCCTTAGCGGCCGCGAGCCGGTGATGGAAAGCTGGCGACGCATCTTCGAGAACGCGACGCTGATGCACTTCGACATCACCGGCGCCGAGGTAGTCGTCGAGGGCGACGCCGCTTGGGTCTCGTGCACCGAGAACCTCACGCAGGTGCTCGACGGGCGCGTCGTCGACGGCAAGATCCAGGCTACGAACCTGTTCAGACGGCGTCTCGGCGAGTGGCGCGTCGCCCACCACCACGGCTCGCCCGTCGGCCAGTAGGGGGCGGCCTCAGGCGCCTTCGGTGCCGACCCAGTGCTCCCCGTCGACCCAGACTTCCTTCTTCCAGATCGGCACGATCTCCTTGATCCGCTCGATCGTGTAGAGGCAGGCGTCGAAGCCGGGCCGGCGGTGCTTCGCGGCGACGGAGACCACGAGGCTTGTCTCGCCCACGTTTAGCTTGCCGATGCGGTGGTAGATCGCGATGTCCTCGACGTCCTCCCGCTGCCGCACCTCGTCGGCGATCTCGCGGAGCTTCGCCTCCGCCATCGCCGGGTAGGCCTCGTAGTCGAGGTAGTCGACCTTGCGGCCTTCGCTCCAGAGCCGGACGGTCCCCTGGAACGTCAGCACCGCGCCATGCACCTGCGGCGACAGACTGGCCTCGACCTCCCGCGGGTCCATCTCGTCGCGCGTCACGATGATCATCGACCGCCTCCGTTCATGGAGGGCGCGCCGCCGCTCACCGGCGGGATGAAGGCGACCTCGTCGCCCTCCGCCAATGGATGGTCGTGCCCCACGTACTCCTGGTTGACGGCGGCCACGAGCGCCGACGGGTTGGGACACAGTCCGGGATGGTCCTGCATGACGGCCTCGATCAGGTCGCCGACGGTCGACCCGCCGCCGACCTCGTAGTCGGCGGTCTCCCTGCCGATGCGCTCGCGGTAGAGCGCGAAGAACCTCGCCCGTACGTTCATCAAGAGTTCACCGTCGTCCGCCAGAGGAAATTATAGAGGCCGCCCCGATTCCGGCTCAACCGGACGTCGCGACGATGGCGGGCGACCTCCCCTGTAGGGGCGATTCGCGAATCGCCCGTTCCTATCCCCCGAATGGCCTCGCGCGGCTTGACCAAGGTTACGCAAGGTCCCCGGAGGCCGCCCCGGCGCCTTCGCCTAGTAGAACACCTTCCGCGCCTCCAGCTCGGCGACGCGCTCCTCGGTCAGGCCGAAGAAGCCCTGGTAGAAGGCCTGGTTGTCCCCGCCGACGGGCTGGCCGAGCCGCCGGAAGCCTCCGGGAGTGCGGCTCAGACGCCACGAGACGCCGTAGGTGATCAGGTCGCGGTCGAAGCCCGTCTCATCCATCTTGATCGAGGTGCGGCGGAAGCGGTGGTGCTCGTCGTGGTAGATCTCGGCGATGGTGAAGGCGGGCGTGGCCGCGACGCCGGCCGCCTGCAGGATCTCTGTCGCCTCGTAGTTGCTCCGCCCGCGGGTCCACGACGCCACGATCTCGTCGACCTCGTCACGCCGCTCGACCCGCTTGGCCATCTCGTTGAAACGGACGTCGGCGGCAAGCTCGGGGCGGCCGATCGCGCCGCAGAGCGCCGCCCACTCCTCCTCCTTCGCCACGGCGACACCGACCCACCGGTCCTCCTCCGACGTGGGGTAGACGCCGTGCGGCGACTGCCAGGGGTGCCGGTTCCCTTGCGGCGTCGGGTTCCGCCCGGTCATCTGCATCTCGACGATGGGCTCGCCGAGCAGCCCCGTGAGGAACTCGGCAAAGCTCATGTCCATGTGCCCGCCTTCCCCCGTCTCCTCGCGGCGGTAGAGGGCGAGAAAGACCGCGTAGGACGCCGCCATCCCCATCGCCGGGTCGGCGTCCCAGTACGACGACATGAAGACGTCGTCCCCGGGGTAGCCCACGAGCAAATCGCTGCCGACCACGGCGTTCATCGCGGGGCCGAAGGCGACGAGATCGCTCCATGGCCCGTCCTGGCCCGCCGCCGAGATGGTTGCCATGACGATGTCGGGCCGCAGCTTGCGCACGTCGGCGTAGGTCAGCTTGAGCTTCTTGAGGACCCGCGGCGACAGGTTGCAGACGAAGACGTCGGCGGTTCGTAGCAGGTCGTGGAAGTACGCCATCCCCTCCGGTTCGCGGATGTTGAGGGTGACGTAGGCGGCGCGGCTGCGGGCGTGGCGCTGGTAGTCCAGGAGGTGGCGGTACTCGTGCTTCACCGCGCCGCCCACGCGGGCCACGTCGGTGCTCGCCATCGACTCCACCCGGATGACCTCGGCCCCCATGTCGCCGAGCGACGACGCAAGCTGCGGCGCCGCCCAGATCTGCGAAATCTCGACCACGCGGTAGCCGTCCAGCGGATACCGGCCGGTCACGACACGACCTCCGCCCGCCGCAGGTCTGCGACGCGGTCCGCTCCCAATCCCAGCAGCCCGCCGAGCACATAGCCGTTGTGCTCGCCGAGCCGGGGCGCGCGCGTGCCCGGCGCGTCGGCCTCGCCGCCCGGAGCCCCCGTGCCGAACAGAGGCCCCGGCAGACGCCAGCGCCGACCCCCGCCGTCCTCTGCCTCGCGCCAGTAGCCCCGGCCTTCGAGCAGGTTCCACGCGAGCACGTCCTCGACGGTCTGCGCGGCGTGCCAGGGCAGGCCGTTCTCGCGGCACATCTTCCAGAACTCGTCCTTCGTGAAGCCCGCCAGGAACCCCTTCAGATGCTCGTCGACCTCCTTGGCGTAGAGCGCGCCGATCTCGGTCCGGTTCTGGAACCGCGGGTCCTTCGTCCACTCTGGCCGCCCCATGATGTCGAGCAGCCGTTGCCAGTGGTGCTCGTTGCCCAGGATCATTGAAACATGCCCGTCCTTGCAGGGGAGCACGCTGTAGGGATAGCTGATGGGCGTGTGCATGCCGTGGCGGCGCGTCTCGTAGCCGTCGGCGGCGTAGGCGATCATGTCGCCGCCGTTGCCGAAGTCGTTCATCGCGTCGGCAGCCGCGATGTCGACGTGCTGACCGGGACCGTCCCGCCGGCGGGCGAGCAGCGCGAGCAGGACGGCGGGCGCGGCGTTCAGACCGCCCCACAGGTCGGCGCGGCTGTAGGGCATCGCCAGAGGGTGCCGGTCGGGGTCGCCGATGCGGTGGGCCGCCCCGCCGGCGCAGCTCCCGTTGAGCGCGTACGCCTTGTGGCGGCTGTACGGCCCCTCCTGCCCGAACACGGTTACCGAGGTCAGCACGACGCTCGGGTTGATCGCCTGGAGCGCTTCGTACTCGAAGCCGAGCGTTTCCAGCTCCTGCGGCAGGTAGTTGTGGATCACCACGTCGCAGACCCCGACAAGGTCGCGGACGACGTCGCGGCCGGCGGCCTGCGTGAGGTCGATCGTGGCGCCCAGCTTGCCCCGGTTCAGGAACATGAACAGGCCGCTGGCCTCGGGATCGGGGCCTGAGCCGGGAAACGGCCCGTGCCGCCGCGCCGTGTCGCCCCCGCCCGGTGCCTCGACCTTGATGACCTCGGCGCCGTAGTCGCAGAGCAGCCGCGCCCCGAACGCCGCGGAGACGTAGTCCCCAAGCTCCAGCACACGGATGCCGCGCAGAATCGCCGGCGCCAAGCAGACCTCCCCTTCAGGAAGCAAAGCGCGGCCAGCCTAGCACCGGCCCCAGAGCCCGGCAAGCAGCGCGGCTGCCCCACCCCTCGGTGCTAGACTGGCCCGATGCGGGTAGCGGTGGTGTCGGACGTGCACGCCAGCCTGCCGGCCCTCGAGGCCGTGCTGGCCGAGGTCGACGCCGCCGGCGTGGACGAGGTCTGGTGCCTCGGCGACGTTGTCGGCTACGGCCCCGACCCCGGCGCGTGTGTCGAGATCATCCGCGACCGGTGCGCCGTCTCGCTCACGGGAAACCACGACCTCGGCGCCATCGGCGCGATCCCCATCGACGACTTCAACCCCTACGCCGCCGAGGCCAACCTGTGGACCGGCAGCGTGCTCTCCGAGGCCGACTGCGCGTGGTTGGGATCGCTGCCGGCGCGCACGGCGCGCCGAGGCGTGACGCTGGCCCATGGAAGCCCACGTGAACCCGTATGGGAGTACGTCCTCTCCGAGCCGGTGGCGCTCGCGAGCTTCGGTTGCTTCGAGACCCAGTGGTGCCTGGTGGGGCACTCGCACGTGCCGATGGTCATCGTCGAGCCCGCGCTTGGCGGGAAGCTTGACGCCTTTGCAGGCTCACCCGGCCCGGTCGCGCCGCCGGGGCGGGCCATCATCAATCCCGGCAGCGTCGGCCAGCCCCGCGACGGCGACCCCCGTGCCGCCTACGCCGTCCTCGACCTCGAAGAAATGACGGCGACCTTCCACCGCGCCGCCTACGACATCGCCGAGGTGCAGCGGCGAATGCGGAAGGCGGGCCTGCCGCCCTACCTAATCGACCGGCTGGAGCGGGGACGCTAGGGGCCGGTCACTCGTCCCAGATCGAATTCACCATCGTCTTGAGCGCGGCCCTGAGGTCGCGCTTGATCGTGGCGACGTTCACGCCGAGCCGGCGGGCGGTCCGCTCCTGCGACAGACCCTCCCAACCCAGCCAGAGCCGAAGCGCCTCCTGCTGCCGGGGCGTGCAGCGTCCCAGCGCGTACAGCAGCTCCCCCGCGTCGACGGCGCGGTCGGCGTAGGCCAGACCCGTTTCGACCCGCTCGCCGGTGTTGAGCCGGTAGTGCCGGCGGGGTGTCCGGAAGAGCGCGCCGAGCTTGGTCTTGACGAGGCTGACCTTGGCGGCGTGGGCGAGTCCCTGCTGGGCCCCGATGATCTCCAACCGCGCTACGCCGCCGGTTCCTCGCCGAAGAGGTCGCGGGGCGTGTCGCGGAGGCGCGGAGCGGGCGGCGGACCGGGGTAGCGCCGGAAGGCGCGCTCCAAGACGTCCTCGATGGCGTCGAGCACGTCCCACTCGAAGCTGCACTGGAAGCACATGCAGCTGTGGCCGTCGCGCTCGTACTGCCCCCCGCACTTGGGGCAAGCCGCGAAGATCGCGAACCGGGGGACGCGCTCGCCGGTCGGCGCGTGGGCTTCGCTGTCGGTTGTTTGGTCATCGGTCGGTTGCTCGGCGGCTGGACGGTACGATTCGGGTTCGTACGGGAGTGTCATCAGGAGTGTCGTCCAAAAAGTAAGCGCTACCGTCATGGTAGGAAAAGCCGGCGCGCATGGGCAAGGAGGAGATGACACCGCCATGTCACCGCAGGGTCAAGGTCTTACCTCTTCTCCCTTGGGAGAAGATTGAGATGAGGGGCGCCAACCGCCAACGCCCTCGACCCCTGCCACCGCCGCCCACCACCCGTAGGGGCGACCCTTGTGGTCGCCCTCCCTCGCGCCATCCTCGCTTGCGACCGCCCTCAACCCCTCCCGAGAGGCGAGCCCCTTAAACCTCTCCCCCCTGGGGGAGACTGAGAGAGGCACGCGCCCACAGGGCGCGCCGGTGGGGGCGGGGGTCGCCCACCACCCTCCATCTCCCGCGCCCTCGTGGCGCGTTCATGTCAAAAAAACGCTCACGAACGCTCATGGCGCTCACGACGCTCACCACGCCCTACCTGTACGAACGCTCACGAACGCTCATGGCGCTCACGACCCGGAGCAAAACTGGCCTCCCCCGAAGGGGGAGCAGCCCCTCGCCGCGGTTGACGACATAAGAAGGCCCATGCTAATCTAAAATATAGAAAAAGTTTC
Source organism: Dehalococcoidia bacterium (assembly GCA_965207995.1). GTDB lineage: Bacteria > Chloroflexota > Dehalococcoidia > SHYB01 > SHYB01 > DAOUKH01. The sequence continues at coordinate 1,988,417 of OZ242299.1, forward strand.
AAACCCTTCTGAATATGGCCGACTTCCCCTCCCTCGAAGCCCTCTGCTCCGCCGCCCGCTCTTGCACCTCATGCGGCCTCGCGAAGGGCCGCACCCAGGTGGTGCCCGGCGAGGGAAACCCCGCCGCCGACGTCATGTTCATCGGCGAAGGCCCCGGCTACCACGAGGACCAACAGGGACGCCCCTTCGTTGGCCCCGCCGGCCAGATCCTCGACGAGCTCATCGGCTCCATCGGACTGCGGCGCGAAGACGTCTACATCGCCAACATGGTGAAGTGCCGCCCCCCGGGCAACCGCGACCCGCTACCCGAGGAAACCGCGGCCTGCGACCCCTGGCTGACGGGCCAGATCGAGTTCATCGACCCCAAGGTCATCGTGACCTTGGGACGGCACTCGCTGCAGCGCTTCCTTCCCGGAGCCGCCATCAGCAAGGCCCACGGCCAGCCCCGCCAAGTGGAGGGGCGGACCGTTATGCCCGTGCACCATCCCGCGGCGGCGCTCTACCAGCAGTCGCTTCGCGCCACGATAGAAGCCGACTTCAAGAAGATTCCGGAGCTCATCGCGCAGACCGCCGAGGTCAAGCCGGCGGAGCAGGAGCCGAAACAGCTCGGCCTCTTCTAGGCGTCTGCGCCGCCCTCGCGCCGGCAGGGAGGATGGTTCGTGAGCAAGTCTGATCTCCGCATCGTTCCCCTCGGCGGTCTCGGTGAGATCGGCAAGAACATGCTCGTCGTCGAAAACGCCGACGACATGATCATCATCGACGCCGGCGTCATGTTCCCCGGCCTCGACGCCCCCGGCATCGACGTCATCATCCCCGACCTCTCCTACGTCCTCGAACGGCGGGAGAAGCTGCGGGCGGTCATGGTCACCCACGGCCATGAGGACCACATCGGCGCGATCCCCTACCTGATCGGCGACGTCAACGTCCCCGTCTATGCATCGACCCTCGCCGCGGGGCTCGTGAAGGTTAAGCTCCAGGAGCGCCGCCTGCTCAAGAAGGCATCCGTCAACGAGATCAGCGCGGGCGACCACGTCAAGTTCGGCCACATCGACGTCGAGTTCTTCCGCGTCTGCCACAGCATCCCCGACGCCATGGGCCTGGCCGTCCGCACCCCCCGCGGTCTCATCGTCCACACCGGCGACTTCAAGTTCGACCACACGCCCGCCGACGGCCGCGCATCCGATTTGGGCAAGCTGGCCGGCCTGGGCGCGGAGGGGGTCGACCTCCTCCTCTCCGACTCCACCTACGCCGACACGCCCGGCTACACCCCCTCCGAGAAGGTCGTCGGCGAGACCCTCGACCGAGTGATCGGCGCCGCGCCGGGCCGGGTGATCGTGGCCACCTTCGCCTCGCTGATCGCCCGCGTGCAGCAAGTCGCCGACGCCGCTGTCAAGCACAACCGCCGCATGGCGTTCGTGGGCCGCAGCATGGTCGACAACTGCGCCATGGCGATGGAGCTCGGCTATCTCAAAATCCCCCAAGCCGCGCGGGGCCGCGTCGACGAGATCAACAACCTCCCGCCCGAGCGCGCCCTGCTGGTCACCACCGGCGCCCAGGGAGAGCCGACCTCGGCCCTCGTCCGCATGGCCCGCAACGACCACCGCGACGTGACCATCCGCGAAGGCGACACCGTGATCATCTCCGCGAGCCCCATTCCCGGCAACGAGCGCCTGGTCAACGACACCATCAACAACCTGCACCGCCTCGGCGCCACCGTCCTCTACGACCGTATCGAGCAGGTACACGTCCACGGCCACGCCGCGCGGGAAGAGCTCAAGACCATGCTCAATCTCACCAAGCCGCGCCACTTCACGCCCATCCACGGCGAGTACCGCCACCTGGTTGCCCACGCCGGCCTCGCCCAGGCGATGGGTGTGCCCGAGGACAATATCTTCCTCCTGGAAGACGGCGATGTCGTCGAGCTTGGCCGCAAGGGCGCGAGGCGCGCGCCGTCGGTCGACGCCGGCCCCATCTACGTCGACGGACACGGCCGCTGGAGCCCGCATAGTCCGGTGCTGGCCGACCGGAAGCGTCTGGCCCGCAACGGCGTCGTCGTCGCCGTGGTACCCATCGACGGCAAGACCCGACGCATGGCCGGCGCGGCCAATCTCTGGTCCTACGGCGTGCTCGACACGGACGAGGCCCCCGACGTCATCGCCGAGGCCCGCGAGGTCATCGCCGCCGCCATCGACGGCAACGGAGGGTCGCCCACCAACGCCGACGCCGAAGAGGTCGCCCGCGAAGCGCTGCGGCAGTATTTCACGAAGAGAACGAAGCGTCGGCCCACTATTCTGCCGGTAGCGGTGGAGGCATAGATGCCCGCGAAACCCAAAGCCCGCCCCCGTAAGCCCGCCGCCGGCGGGACGCCGGGCGCGGCCCTGACGCACCGGGTCCGAAGCTCGAAGATCGCCCTGCTCGCCGTCGCCGCGGCAATCGCCGCGATTGCCGGCGTGGTGACCTGGCAGGTGGAGGCGATCTGGGAAACGATCGGCTACGGCGCGGCGGCGGCGGCCGCGATGGCCGTGGTTGTGGTCATCGCCCTGGCCCGGCGCCACCTGCTCGGTGAGCACTGGTACCGCTTCCTTGGCGTCCTCTTCCTCGGCTTCACCGCTTGGGGCGCGCTCGCCTTCTATCTGCCCGAAAACGGGGCGCTTGCCGAGGACGGCCTCGGCGGCTCGTTCGGCGCCCTGATCATCGGCGAACGCACCGCCCTCGGCGTGCTCCGCCTCGTGGGCCTGGGCGTCGTCGGCCTTGCCCTGCTCTCCCCCGCCGCCTCGCGCGCCGCGGCGGTCTATGGCGCTCGAGGGACTGCCGCCGCCGGTAGGCTCATGGGGAGCGGGGCGGCAGCGCTTGGCGCATCCGCCGCCGAGGCGGCCGAGCGGCGCCGGCAACGCCGTGCCGCAACGCCTCCCTCCCCTCCGCCCTCATGGAGAGCGAACGATGACGGGGGCAGGCGCCCGCTGACCGCCGAGGACGTGATGGACCGCAGCGCCCGGCCGCAGGAATCGGCGCGTCCGTTCCCGCCGTCCCCGCTCTTCGCCGACGACTCGCCCCCGCGTGCCCCGCGCCCGCAGCCGTCGTCCGCGTCCTCCCATGTGCCCCAGGCCATCCCGCTGGACGATTACCGGCCCACCACCGGGCCCATCGAAGACGATGCGGCGAACGAGTCACCGCCCAGTGACTTCTATAGTGACGACGACGCGAGCAAGTACCGCGCGAGCGAGTACGAATTGAACGAGTACGACGCCGACGGCGAGGAGTCCCCCGACACCGGCCGAGAGCGTGACTCCGACCCCTTCATCGCCGACATGCAAGACCTGCTCGACGAAATGGACGCCCTCGAAGGCGAAGACGACGACCTCGACGGCATTCGTCTCCTAGACGACATGGATGATTTCGAAAACGAGGACGACCTCGACGATTTCGACGAAGCGGACGAGCTGGAGGAGGCCCCGGCGGCGGCCGCCCCCTCCGCCGACGCCGCCTCCTACCTGGGAGAGACCGCCGGCGACTGGCGCCTGCCCGCCGTCGAGCTCCTCGACCACGCTCCTGTCATGGGCCCCTCCGGTATCGACAACGATTCGAAGGCCCGCGCCATCGAAGACGCCCTCGCGAGCTACAACATCGAGGCCAAGGTCGTCGAGATAAACCCCGGTCCCGCCGTGACGCAATTCGGCATCGAGCCCGGTTGGATCCGCAGGTTCAAGGAAGTCCGCGTCAAGGATGCCGATGGAAAGCAGCTCCTCGACGAACACGGCCGACCCGTCGTGCGCCGGGAGGAGACGGCGCGGACACGCGTCAAGGTCGATGCCATCGCCAACCTGGATAAGGACCTCGCGCTCGCCCTCGCCGCGTCGAGTATCCGCATCGAAGCGCCGATACCGGGCAAGCCGCTCGTCGGCGTCGAAGTCCCCAACGAGGAGTTCGAGTTCGTCAGCCTTCGCGGCGTCATCGAGTCGCCGCTCTTTGCCAAGATGCGGGCGAAGACCAAACTCGCCGTCGCGCTAGGCAAGGGCAGCGGCGGCGACCACGAAGTCGCCGACCTCGCCAAGATGCCCCACATCCTCATCGCGGGCTCGACCGGCAGCGGCAAGAGTGTCAGCATCAACGCCCTGCTCGCCAGCCTCCTGATGCAGGCCTCGCCCCAAGATCTGCGCCTGATCCTCATCGACCCGAAGCGCGTCGAGATGGCGCCCTACGCCAGCCTGCCCCACCTGCTTATGCCGGTGATCCTCGACGTCGACAAGGTCGTCTCCGCGCTGCGCTGGGCCATCAACGAGATGGACGAACGGTACAAGAAGTTCTCGTCCATCGGCGCGCGTAACATCGTCTCCTACAACGACAACAAAAAGGTCGTCGAGCCGCTGCCCTACATCGTCATCGCTATCGACGAGCTCGCCGACCTCATGATGGCCGCCCCCTACGACGTAGAGCACGCCCTGACGCGTCTGGCCCAGCTTGGACGCGCCACCGGGATCCACCTTATCGTGGCCACTCAGCGGCCCTCGGTCGACGTGGTAACCGGGCTGATCAAGGCGAACTTCCCGACTCGCATGAGCTTCGCCGTCTCCTCGGTCACCGACTCCCGCACCATCCTCGATACCGGGGGCGCCGAGAAGCTGCTCGGTAAGGGCGACTCGCTCTACCTGCCACAGGATGCGCCGAAGCCGAAGCGGGTCCAAGGCGTCTTCGTCTCCGACCGCGAGCTCGAGCGCATCATCCGTGCCTGGAATAGCCAGAACACCGACAGCAAGCCCGCGCACGTGCGGGTTGACAGCGGTGGCGAGGATGCGGCGCAGGCCCCGCCGCCCGCCGCGTCTCCGCCAGTTGGGGGGACCGGTCCCGCCGCGCCGGCCGGGCCGCCAGAGGCTAAGCCCCTTGCCCATCCAACGCTCAGCGAGATCATCGCCGAGGACGAGGCCATGGACCCCCTGTACGAGGAGGCCAAGGCCATCGCGGAGCGGGCCTCGAATGTGTCGCCTTCACTCCTGCAGCGGCGGCTGAGGATTGGCTATAATAAGGCCCGGAGCCTCATTGAAATGCTTGAGGAGGAGGGGCTCATCGAACCCGCCGCTTAGCCGGCGGGGTGCCGGGGGCAGGGCGATGGCGGAAGAGACCGAAATCCTCTCCGCGGAAACGCTGGCCGAGGAACTGGAAGAGCAAACGGACCGCTGCCTGCACTGCGGCGCCGATATCGAGCACGCCCCCGCCTACACGCGCTACCGCGTCTGCCCCCAGTGCCGGTTCCACTACAACCTCCCCGCGCTGCGGCGCATCAACCTGCTGACCGACGCCGGGACCTTCCGCGAGATGAACCAATCGCTGGTCCCGCTCGACCCGCTCTCCTTCTCCGACCACCTCTCCTACCGCGACCGGCTCTCGCAGGCGCAGAGCGTCACCGGCCTGCTCGAAGCGGTGGTGACCGGCACGGCCAATATCGGCGGGATTCAGTGCGTGCTTGCCGTGACCGACTTCGGCTTCATGGGTGGCAGCATCGGCAGTGCCGTCGGCGAGAAGATCGCCCAGGCCGCCGAGGCCGCGGTGCGGCAGCGCATCCCCTTCGTTCTTGTCGCTTCCGGCGGCACGCCGCGGATCCGCGAGGGCATGCTGTCGCTGATGCAGATGGCAAAGGTCGTCACGACGCTGAAGCGCCTTCGCAAGAAGCAGGTCCCGTTCATCGCGGTACTGGCGAGCCCGTCGTCAAGCTATCTGTTCTCATCGGCGGCCAGCATGGCCGACGTAGTCTTGGCCGAACCTGGGGCCCTGATCGGCTTCGTCCCCAAAAAGGTCGTCGAACGGGCATCCGACAAGGAAAGCCTTCCCAAGGACTACCACACGGCCGAGTTTTACCTGCGGCACGGCGCCGTCGACGCCATCGTCGACCGGCAGCAGCTGAAGCAGCACCTAGCGCTTCTGCTTGATCTATTCAGCGTGAAGTTCCGCCTCACCATTGCCAACCGGGCGCGCCTGCGTGCCCAGGAGGCGCCGCAGGCTCCGGCCTGGGAGCGCCTGCAACTGGCGCGGCATGAGAAGCGCCCGTCTGCCCGCGACTTTGTCGAGCGCATCACCTCGAACTTTGTCGAGCTCCATGGTGACCGGGTCAGCGCCGACGATCAGGGCATGATGATCGGTATGGGATACCTCGCCGGCGAGGCGGTCATGGTCATCGGTAACGACCGGGGCCGCGACGACGACGCCGGGGCCGCCCGCGTGACACCGGCGGGCCTCCGCAAGGCCCAACGAGCCCTGCGCATGGCCGAACGCTTCAAGCTCCCCGTAATCACGCTGATCGACACACCCGGCGTCTTGCAGTCCATCGAGGCCGAGGAGCAGGGCATCGCCGCCGTCGTCGGCGAGACGATCAGCAGAATGTCCGACCTCAGAACGCCGATCATCTCCGTCATCATCGGCGAGGGCGGAAGCGAGGCGGCCATCGCGCTCAGCGTCGCCGACCGCATCCTCATGCTGGAGAACGCCATCTTCACGCCGATCACTCCGGAAGCGGCGGCGCTCATCCTCTACCGCGACCCCGACAAGGTCGAAGAGGTCGCCGAGGCCCTGAAACTGACGGCGTACGACTGCCGCACCTTCGGCATCGTCGACGTGGTCGTTCCCGAGCCGGAGGACGGCGCGCACACCAACTTCGACGCTGCGGCGCGCCAACTCGAGCGGATGCTGGTGCAGTCGCTTCTCGACGTACAGACGGGGTTTAGCTTCAGTATGCTGCGCAAGCGGTTCCGCAAGTTCCGCGAGATTGGCTCCTTCAGCACCTATTTCCAGGCCACGCTTGCCAACGAGGTCACGCAATTCCAGGGCTCCATGTCCAAGGGCCTCCGCGATTTCAAGGACCGCCTCACCGGCAAGGAAGCCGGCCCGCCCGAGCCGCCCAACTTCCCCACCGGCCTCGACTAGGCTCCCTCCCGTAGGGGCGTCCCCTTCGGCCTCTCCCCCTCTGGGGGAGACTGAGAGAGGGCACGCGCCCGCAGGGCGCGTCGGAGGGGTGTGCAGGGGCGGCTGGCGCCAAGGTCACCGCGCGAAGCCCGCTTCCTTGACGCCGCGCCGCGCCGCTTCCTAATATCCGGTGGCGCGTTTTCGCGCCGCCGGAGGCAGCACATGGCAGACCGAGTCGCGATCGTGACGGGCGCGGCGCGCCCTTGGGGGCTGGGCCGGGCTTCCGCCCTCGGACTCGCCCGCGAGGGCTACGACATCGTCGTCGCCGACATCCGCGAGGACTGGGGCGCGGAGGCGGTCGAAGCTATACAAGGCGAGACCGGACGGCGCGCCGCGTTCATCCCGACCGACGTATCGAAAAAGGCGAGTGCGGAGGCGCTCATGCAGGAGGCCGAGGCCTCAATGGGCCGCATCGACGTGCTCGCCAATGTCGCGGGCGTCATGGTCAACGAGCGCATCGACGCGATGACGGAAGAAGGAATGGACCGACAGATCGCGATTAACCTGCGGGGGGTGATTCTGATGAGCCAGGCGGTGGTCCCGGCCATGAAGCGGGCCGGCGGCGGGCGCATCGTCAACGTCTCGTCGGGAGGCGCCCTGAAGCCGCTCAAGGGGACCGCCGTCTATTCGGCCACCAAGGCGGGGGTGATCGCCTTCACCAAAGTCCTGGCGTGGGAGGTCGCCCCCCACAACATCGTCGCCACGGTAGTCGCCCCTGGCGTGATCGGCACCAACATGGGCCGCGAAGAGGGCCCGCCCGAAGAGATCTTCAACCAACAGCGCCGCGACTTCCCCTTTGGCCGGCCGATGCGGCCCGAGGAGGTCGCCGAGGTCGTCGTCTATGCCGCGACCTGTCCTAACAACGCCCTGGCGGGACAGACGCTGCACGCCAACGCCGGCGTCTACATGGTCTAACGCCGCGCTACCACGCGAGTACGAAACGGAGAAAGCGACATGAAAGCAGCCCTCTTCCACGAAGCCCACGCCCCGCTCAGCATCGACGACATCGAGATCGCCGACCCCATCGGCAAGGAGACCATCGTCCGCACCGTCGCTAGCGGCGTCTGTGGCAGCGATGCGCACATCATCGACGGCTTCATCCCCGGGATGCGCGGGCCGATGGTGTTGGGCCACGAGGCTGCCGGCGTCGTCGAGGAGGTCGGCCCCGACGTCACCTACGTAAAGCCCGGCGACCACGTGATCACCTGCCCCTCGATCTGGTGCGGCGAGTGCGAAACGTGCCTGCGCGGCTACCCCTACCTGTGCGACAACCGTCAGCAGCGCGCGCCGGACGAGCCCCCGCGGCTGAGCAAGGATGGCCAGCCGATCGCCCAGTTCACCAACGTGGCCAGCTTCGCCGAGCGCATGGTCATCGCCGAGCGCGGCCTCCTGAAGGTCGACGACGACCTGTCGCTGGAGAGCGCGGCGCTGATCGGCTGCGGCATCCTCACCGGGCTCGGCGCGGCGCTGCGGACGGTAAGGGTCGAGGCCGGCTCCACCGTCGCCGTCTTCGGCGCGGGCGGCGTCGGGCTAGCCGCGGCGCAGGGCGCCTACATCGCGGGCGCGAGGACGATCATCTCCGTCGACATCAACGAGTACAAAATGGCGACGGCGAAGGAGTTCGGCGCCACCCATGCCGTCGACGCCTCGCAGACCGACCCCGTCGAGGCGATCAAGGATATCACCGGCGGCGCGGGCGTCGACTACGCCTTCGAGGCCATCGGCAACGCCACCACGGCCGAGCAGGCCTTCGCCTGCGTCCGGCCCGTCGGCGGGACGGCCGTCCTCATCGGCTTCTTCCCGATGACGGCCCGCCTCGACCTGCCCGCGGCGGCGTTCATCACCGAGAAGCGGCTCGTCGGCAGCCGCATGGGGTCGAACCGCTTCCGCCTCGACATGCCGGCCTACCTCGACCTCTACCGTCAGGGCCGCCTGAAGCTCGACGAGCTGGTGACCAAGAAGCGAACACTCGACGACGTCAACGCCGCCTTCGACGACATGAAGACCGGCGCCGTCACCCGTACCGTCCTGACGTTCGACTAGGCGTCTAGCCTAACGGAAGATCAGGACCGACGTGCCGCGGGCGATGAGGTCGCCGCGCTGGTTCGTGTACTCCGACGCCAGCGTGACCAAGATTAGCTTGCCGCTGCGGCCGTGCTTCTCCTCGATATCCGCGACGCGCTCCCGTTCGGTGATCACGTCGCCCACGCGCACCGGCGCGAAGAGCTCCGTCTCCTGCGAGCCCGCCAGCGTCCGCCCCACGATGCCCGGCACCGCGAAGCCGACGTACTGGCCGTCTTCGGCCAGCGACGACTCGGGTACAACCGGCCGCGTCGCGGCGGCGTGAAACATCGGTGGGGCGGCGAGGTCCTCGTCGCTCGCCGCCTGGGCGGCGGCGTAAGCCTCGTCATCGCCCACGCCCACGATGTACTCCAGGATGTGGCGCCGCGACACGACGTCGCTAACGTAAACCCGCTCGGCCCCGATTCCCTCGCGGGCTTCGGGCGTCATGTACGGCGTCTCCGGCGTCATCGACCGGGCACCCCTACGGTACGGTCCGGAGCGCTTCGAGGACGTTGGTGGGCGACATAGGAAGGCTCGTCATGCGGACGCCCGTCGCGTGGTAGACGGCGTTGGCGATGGCCGCCGCCGGCGGCACGACGGGCACCTCGCCGACGCCCCGCAGTCCGAAGGGATGTCCCGCATTGGGCACCTCGACGAACACCGTGTCGATCATGGGGAGGTCGTAGGAGGTCGGCATACGGTAGTCGAGGAAGCTGGCGTTCAGCATTTCCCCATCGTCGTCGAGGACGTACTCCTCGGTCAGCGCCCACCCGATACCTTGCGCCGCGCCGCCCTGCATCTGCCCTTCAACATAGCTCGGGTGCGCCGCCTGCCCGACGTCCTGCACCGCCGTGTAGCGAATGACTTGGACCCTGCCCGTCTCCGGGTCGACCTCCACGTCGACGATATGGCCTGCATAGGCGGGGCCGATCTTGGTCGCGTTGGTAGAGGCCGAGGCGCTCACCCGCCCGCCCGTCTTGGGCAGTTGCGCCGCCATCTCCTTGAAGCTAAGCCGCTCGCTTGGGTCCTTGCCGTTGATGAAGAAGCCGTCCTCGAAACGGATGTCCTTCGGCTGCAGCTCCCAAAGAAGGGCGGCCCGGCGGACCATCTCGTCCCGCACCTTCTCCGCCGCCGTGATCGCGGCGATGCCGGTGGCGAAGGCGGTGCGGCTGCCGCCGGTCCAACTCGTGAAGCCGACGCTGTCGGTGTCGCCGATGGTGGGGGCCATGTCCTCGGCGTCGATGCCGAGCACCTCCGCCGCCTGCATCGCCACCGCGGGGCGAGTCCCGCCGATGTCCACTGAGCCGGTGATGATGCTCACCGTGCCGTTGTCGTTGACGCTGAGGGTGGCCGACGAGTCGCCGCCGCCGTTGCCCCAGAAGCCGACCGCGACGCCGCGCCCGCGGCTGGGCCCGCCAAGCGGGGCTGTGTAGTGCGGGTGGCGCTTCATCGCCTCCTCGACCTCGATGCAGCCCACGCGGGGCAGGGTGATGCCGGTGGGGGCGCGGTCGCCCTCTTTGGCGGCATTCTTGAGACGGAAGTCGAGCGGGTCCTGCCCGAGGGTCTCGGCGATCTCATCCATCAGGGTCTCAACGGCGAAGGCCCCCATGGCCGATCCAGGCGCGCGGTACGCCTCCACCTTGGGGCGGTTGACGATGACGTCGTAGGCGTCGACCAGCATGTTGTCGATCTTGTACGGCGCGAGGGCCGTCGAGGCGGCTCCGCCCACGGGCGAGCCAGGCAGTGCGCCGGCCTCGAACGCTAGGTACAGCTGCGCCGCAGTGATGCGCCCCTCGGCGTCCACGCCGACCTTGGCCTTCATGTAGGTGCCCGACGTCGGCCCGGCGCCGGCGAAGACGTCCTTGCGTGTCATCGCCGACTTCACAGGATGCCCTGTCTTCCGAGACAGGACGGCGCAGATCGGCTCCAGGTGCAGGTTGAGCTTGGCGCCAAAGCCGCCGCCGATCTCCGTCGGTATCACCTTCACGTGGTTGGCGGGGAGATCGAAGACCTCCGCTAGCGTCGGGCGGATCATGAAGTGGCCCTGCGTGCTGGTCCAGACGGTGAGCTTGCCGTCGGGCGCCCAGTAGGCCGTCGACGCGTGGGGCTCGATGTAGCCGGGATGCACCGCGCTTGTGTCGTACTCGCGCTCGAAGACGCGCGCCGCCTCGGCGAAACCCGCCTCGAGGTCGCCGCGCTCGAAGCGCAGGTGGCTGGCGATGTTGCTGTTCACGCCGGTGTCGGTGCCTGGCGTGAAACGCGCCTGGAGGGAGCGCGTGGTCATCGTCTCGTGGACGATGGGCGCGTCGTCGGCCATAGCGGAGCGGACGTCGAAGACGGCGGGCAGGAACTCGTACTCGACCTCGATCCTGTCGAGCGCCTCCTCGGCCTCGTGGGGGCTGGCGGCGGCGACCGCGGCGACGGCGTGCCCGCGATAGATCGCCTTCTTACTGGCGATGACGCTTTCGGCGCTCATGCGGGGGTCGCCGAGCAACCTGGTGAATCCCAGGTCGCGCTTGTGGACGATGGGCAGGTCGTCGGCGGTCATGACGGCGCGGACGCCGGGCATGGCGAGCGCCTTGCTCGTGTCGATGGAGAGGATGCGCGCGTGGGCGTGGGGGCTGCGCAACACCTTCGCGTGAAGCAGGCCGGGGAGCAGGGTGTCGGCCCCGTACTTGGCCCGCCCCGTGACCTTGTCGAGGCCGTCGTGGCGGATCGGCCGAGTTCCCACCACCTTGTACTTCGACGTGTAGTCGCGGGTGGTGTAGGCGGGTGCGGAGTCTCTGCGGTCGGCGGTCGTGGTCATCGAATCGCTCCTCCGTCGGCAGCCAGGGCCGCACGCCTAGTATGGTGGGAAACGCGGCAGTGCGCTATGTGCCGGAGGTTGTCTTGTCACGGCCCGCCTCGGGCAGCTAGGGTATCGTGTGTCAGACTTGGTCGGTGGACGGAGGGCGCGTGATGAACGCAGTGGTTGCCGAGCGGGCAGTTGAACTGGAGCGGTTATGCCGACACTACGGCGTGCTGCGCCTCGACCTGTTCGGATCGGGCGCAACGGACCGGTATCGGGCTGACGAAAGCGACCTCGACTTTGTGGTGGACTTCCAGGAACTGCCGACCGCAGCGTACGCGGACGCGTATTTTGGCTTGCTAGAAGCCTTGGAGCGGCTCTTCGGGCAGCCCGTGGATTTGGTGGTAGGAGCGGCCATCAAGAATCCCTATTTCCGACAGTCCCTCGAAGAGACGAGGACGCTGGTCTATGAGGCTTGAGGCCCGGAAGTATCTGCACGACATTCAGCGCGCCGTCGAGCTGCTAGAGGAGTTCACCGCCGGCAAGACTTTCGCGGACTACGAGCGCGATGCCATGCTGCGCGCTGCGGTGGAGCGCGAGTTCGAAGTGATCGGCGAAGCCGTGGCGCAACTTGCCAGAGTCGACGGAGCACTTGCCGACCGCATCAGCGGTCACCAACGCATCATTGCATTTCGTAATGTCCTCATCCACGGCTACGCCGAAGTGGATGACCGGTTGGTCTGGGGCGTGGTTGAAACCAATCTTCCGACGCTCGCGCGGGAAGTAGAGGCCTTGTCGAAGGAAGATTGACCCGACGCCCTTCTCGTCCCTAGCCGCCGGCGCCTTCGCGGATGAGGGCCCTGCGCGTCAAGGTGAGGCGAGAGGAGAGGAGCACACCCGCATTGGTCATGATGCGCAGGCCGAGGGTGTGGTCGAGGTCGATGGCCTCGCGGAGGGCCTCGGCGTCGATTTCGACGGCCTGACAGGCACCCTTGGCCACCGCGGTCAGGTGAAGCACGTAGGGGTGGGTTAGCGCCGAGAGGCCGACGGCGTCGCCATCCCCCATCACACCGACCACCACGGGTTCGAGGCGGCTCCCTCCCTCGATCGTCATTTCAAGGGTGACGCGTCCCCGGACGACGACGTAGAGGAAGCGGGCGGGGTCGCCCTCACGGAAGATGACGGCCCCGCTACCGAAGGAGACACCCCGCGTCAGGGGTGCGATCGAGGCGAGCTGCTGCTCAGTCAGGCCTGCGAAGAGCGCGGCTTTGCCAAGCGCAGCCGCGATTTCGACCGGTGGGGCGTTCGCCGCCACCGGGGCCTACCCGTCGCCGACCTTCTTCGTCTCCTTGAGCTGGAGCAAAAGCTCCTCGATGGGGATGGCGGGCATCGTCGAAATCGAGATGGTGCCGCGGGAGCCCAAGTCGAGCGAGAGCTGCGCTACGGTCTTCGTGTCGGGCGCTTCGATGATGGTGACGAAGTCGAAGCCGCCAAGGACGGCGTATTGGGCCATGATCCGGCAGCCGAACGATTCGACTTCGCGGTTCACCTCGAAGAGGCGCTCGGGGTGGCGGTGCAGGGTCTGCTGACCCTCCGGGGTCAATTCGCTCATCAGGATGAAGACTGGCATCGTGGCCTCCGGACGAGTGGCGCTGCCTTCTGACGGACGGGGATTCCTCGTACGCCTCCGACTCTATGGCGGCGTGGGGGTGATGTCAACATCGCTCCGCCCCGCCGGATGAGGGCGCGGCGCGCCTATAATGGCGCTGCAAGGCGCCCGCCCACGTGGCGCCGGGAGGGCTGCCATGTTCGACGATACCGAGATTCTGGTCACGCTTGAAGAGCAAGTCGATCCGCGCCACACGGCGCTCGTGATCGTGGACGTGCAGAACGACTTCGTCCACCCCGAGGGGCATATCGCCAAGGCGGCGCCCGAGTTCTGGCGCGACATGACGCTGATCCCGGCCATGCTGGAGAACATCGAACGCTTCCTTGAAACGGCCCGCCGCTTCGGCGTCATGACCGTCTTCGTCCAGATGATCGGCGACGCGAAGTACCAGTCCCCGTCCTGGATCGCGCACCAGCGGCGGCGCAACGGCGGCGCGCCCCGCGACGGCGGGTCGTGCCTCGAAGGCACCTGGGGCGCCGACTTCTACGGCAGCATCCGGCCCGACGGCCGCGACCGTGAGGTCGTCGTCGTCAAGCACCGCTACAGCGCCTTCTGGGGCACCCGGCTCGAGCAGATCCTCCACAGCAACGGCATCAAGACGCTCCTGATGACCGGCGACGCCACCAACGGCTGCGTCGAGTCGACGACGCGCGACGGCTTCTGTGCCGACTTCTACGTGGTGACCGTCGCCGACTGCTGCGGGGACTTCGACCAGGAGCGGCACGAGTTCTCGCTGCGCAAGATGGACCAGGCCTACGGTTACGTCGTGGACTCGTCGGAGGTCGCGGGAGTCTGGGAACGGAGCGCGGTCGCGGCCGCTCGCTAGCGGCCCGTCCAGTTCGGCTCGCGCTTCTCGGAGAAGGCCCGGGGGCCCTCTTTCGAGTCGTCCGAATCGAGGACGTAGCGGGCGACCCAGTCGTTGGCGCGCCGCACCTCTTCCATGCCCATGTGCCGCCAGGTGGCGGCGATCGCCTTGGTGCCCTGAATTGAGAGCGGGGCGTTAGCGGCGATCATCTCCGCAATCTCCACGGCGCGGGGCATGAGGCGCTCCGGCTCGACGACCTCCCGGACGAAGCCCGATTCCCGGGCCTGCTCCGCGCTCATACGGTCGGTGGTCAGGAGCAGGTACATGGCGTCGCCGTAGGGCATGAGCCGCGCCAGGTGCATGATGCCGTAACCGGCGAGGATGCCCCGCTTCGCCTCGAACAAGGCGAAGTAGGCCTCCGTCGACGCGATGCGGATATCGCAGGCCATGGCGCGCTCCATGCCGCCGCCGATGCAGAGCCCGTTCACCGCAGCGATGAACGGCTTGGGGTGGAAGGAGATGCGGAAGTTGTCCACCTGGGGCGGAGCAAGCTCTCGCAGCCGTTCGTCCCGGCGTTCCAGCGTGATCTCGCCGGCGGCGTATTCGGCCTCCGCAGCCTGACGGGCGGCATTGTCTTCGGCCATTTCCTTCAGGTCGGCGCCGGCGCAGAAGGCGCGCCCCGCGCCGGTGACGATGGCGCAGCGCATCTCGCTATCGGCCTCGAAGTCCTGCAGCGCCTCCTCCCACTCCAGCTTGAGTTGCCGCCCGGCGGCGTTGAGCCGTTCGGGCCGGTCCATGGTGAAGGTGGCGTAGTGCTGCTTGGGGAACTTCTCGTAGACGAGGTCGGGCATGACGGTCCTTTCCCGGCGGCTAGCGCCCCGTCCACCGGGGCTCGCGCTTCTCGGCGAAGGCCAGCGGCCCCTCCTTGGCGTCGTCGCTTTCGCCGAGGTAGCGCATGGTCCAGTCGGCGACCCGCTTCGTCTCCTCCATCGCCATGAGGCGCCAGGTGGAGCCCATCGCCTTGGTGCCCTGGACGGAGAGGGGGGCGTTGGCGGCGATCATCTTGGCGATCTCGACGGCGCGGGGCAGGAGGCGCTCCGGCCCGACCACCTCGTGCACCAAGCGGCTGCGCAGCGCATCCTCGACGGAGATCCGGTCGCCGGTGAGGAGCATGTACATCGCGTCGCCGAAGGGAATCAGACGGGGTAGATGCTGCACCGCGTAGCCGGCGATGATCCCGCGCCGCACCTCGTACAGGCCGAAATACGCCTCGGTGGACGCGATGCGGATGTCGCAGTCGAGGCTGACCTCCATGCCGCCGCCGATCGCGAGTCCGTTGACGGCGGCCACGAACGGCTTCGAGCTGCGGGAGAAGCTGAAAAAGCTCAGGTCGGTGGGAAAAGTCACCCCCAGCGCTCGGTCGCGTTCGGCCTGGGAGATGGCGCCGGCCTCGAAGTCTTCTTGGACCTTGCGGCGGCGCTCGTTGTTCTCCGCCATCTCCTTCAGGTCGGCGCCGGCGGAGAAGGCGCGCCCGGCGCCGGTGACGATGCCGCAGCGCATCTCGGAATCGGCCTCGAAGTCGGCGCGGGCCGCTTCGAGCTCCTGCTTGACGGCGGCACCGATGGCGTTGAGGCGGTCGGGGCGGTTGAGCGTGAAGACGGCGTAGTGGTCGCCGGGGTGCTTCTCGTAGATGACGTCGGGCACGGAGGCCTCCGGGGAGGGGTCGGCGCGGGCCGGGGGCCGGCGCAGGCTGTTTATACGGCGCACCCTGTGCTTTGTAAAGCGGTATCGATTCGTTGGAAACCCGCTGGCAGCCAATCGCGTATGCTTAGATGAGGGTTGGGTGAACGCATTGGCAGATGCTTGGAAGCTGAGAAGCGCGCTGGCGGCGGTAGCCATCGTCCTCGCCGTCGCGGCGTGCTCCGGCGGCGAGGCGACCTCGACACCGGCCGTCCCCACGCCTACCGCCGCGCCTGAGGCTACGACCCCGCCGGATGACGCGAGGGACGAGCCGACCGCGGCCCCCGCGCCGACGGATCCCCCGTCGGGGCCGACAGACACCGCTGCCCCCATTTCCCCGACCGCCACCGCACCGCCAGCCGCGACGTCCGCCGCTACTCCGGCGGGGCCGCGCCCCACCCCAACGCCGGTCCCCGCCGTCGCCGAAGCCACGGCGACTCCGGCGCCCCCCGCCACCCCCCGTCCCACGCTGCCGCCGGAGGAGCGACTCGAGGCCAGCCGGAACGCGCTGATGTGGGACAGCCTCGAAAGCGAGCCCATGTTCCAGCCGGACGCCTTCGTGTCGATGGGCGTCAGCGGCGACCGGAGCTACATCCCGGTGCTGCTCGAGTGGTACTTCACGCCGACCTATTTCCATCCGGCCGGCATCGAGGCCATCCTCGAGGCGCTGCGGACCCTTACCGGCGAGGAGTACACGAGCCGCGATTGGCGGGAGTGGATCATCTGGCTGGGAGAGCATGACGAGGTCACCCCGCCGACCGAGTACGTCGAGTTCAAGAAGGAGCTCTTCGGCCGCATCGACCCCGACATGGCGGCCCTCCTCGGCTCCGCCGGGCAGGATGCTCGCATCCGCGTCGAGGAGATCGTCTGGGGCGGCGTCCGCAAGGACGGCATTCCCGACCTCCGGTACCCGCCCACGATTCCGGCCGACGACCCCGGCACCGAATACCTTTCGCCCGGCGACCGCGTCTTCGGCGTCTCGATCAACGGCGAGCACCGCGCCTACCCGCTGCGCATCGTCAACGCCCACGAAATGGTCAACGACACGCTGGGAGGCGAGCCCTTCGCCCTTGCCTACTGAACGCTATGCGGCGCTGGAATCGTGTATTCCACCAACATCCCCGAGATATCCGACCAGCCCATCGAGTTCGGCACCTCCGGCATGCTCTACCGCAGCAATAAGCTGATGTACGACCGCGCGACGGAGACGCTGTGGCGCCAGTTCTTGGGCGAACCCGTCATTGGGCCGTTGGTGAACAGCGGCATCCGGCTCAAGAAGCTCCCGATTGTCCTGACGACATGGGGCGAGTGGAAGGCGAGCCATCCCGACACCACGGTGCTGAGCCAGATCACGGGCGTCTACCAGTCCGACTTCTACGTGCCGGAAGACGATCCCTTCGCCATCTACTTCGACTACTTCAACAGCTCGGGCACCATGTTCCCCGTCTGGCTGCAAAGCGAGCTGCTCCCGACCAAGGCGCAGGTGCTCGGCGTTATCCTGGGCGGCGTCCCCAAGGCCTACTACCTCCGCGCGCTCATGGAGGCGCCGGTATACAACGATGCCATCGGCGACAACGGCCTCGTCGTCGTGACCGACCCGCTGCACGGCGGGGCCCGCGCCTACCTGGCCGACCGCGACGGCGTCCGTATCACCTTCGACGAAGAGCTTGGCGGCGAGCTCGGGGCGCGGACCATCGTCGACTCCAACGGCGTCACCTGGCGTGTGACGGAAGAGGCCCTGGTCCCCGGCGATGGCTCGGCCCCCCTGACGCGCATTCCCACCAACAACGCCTTCTGGTTCGGTTGGTACTCCAACAACCCGACGACGCTGGTGTATCCGCTTCCCGAGGAAGCCTCCAGCGCCTAAGCGTCCGCGCGTCCCGCGCGTCCGTGCTACCATACGCGCGGCACCGTCAGGAGAGCGCAGGAGGACGCCATGGCCGTCGATGTCCTGATCGAAAACGCGCGCATCGTAGACGGAACGGGCGCGGCCGCCCGCCACGGCGGCGTCGCCGTGAGCGAGGGGCGGATCGCCGCCGTCGGCGACGTGAGCGGCCCCGCCAAGCGCGTGATCGACGCCGACGGCCTCACCGTCACCCCCGGCTTCTTCGACACTCACACCCACTACGACGCCCAACTCTGCTGGGACCGGCTCGCCACCTCCTCCTGCTGGCACGGCGTCACCACCGTACTCACCGGCAACTGCGGCTACGGACTCGCGCCGGCGCGGGCGGAGCACGTCGACTACCTGACCCGCCTGATGGCCCGCGTCGAGGGGATGCCCTTGGACGTGCTGCAGGAGGGCGTCCCCTTCGAGTGGGAGAGCTTCCCCGACTATCTCGACTTCCTAGGCCGGCAGCTTGGGGTCAACGTCGCGGCGCAGGTGGCGCACTCGCCCCTGCGCTATTTCGTCATGGGCCCCGATTCGCAGGACCGCGCCGCGACGGAGGCCGAGGTCGGCGAGATGCAGCGTCACCTCGCCCTGGCGATGGAGGCGGGCGCGGTGGGCCTCTCCACGCTCAAGGCCAGCTTCCAGCAGGGCGTGGACGGCCGTGCCGTCCCGAGCCAGAAGGCCGAGCTCGAAGAGATCTACGCCCTCGGCGACGTACTGCGCCAGAAAGGGCGGGGCATCATCACCGTCTCCCCCTTCCCCGGCGCGTCGCACATCTCGCCGGAGTTCCGCGCGTTTCTCGTCGACCTGAGCGACAAGACCGGCCGACCCGTCATCTGGAACCAGTTCCAGCACCGGTGGGACATGCCCGACGAGTGGCGCAACCTGCTCGCCTTCATGGAGGAGGCGGTCGGCAAGGGGGCGAACATCTACGCCGTCTCAAAGTGTCAGAGCCTCGACCTCGAGTTGAACCTGAACCACACCACCATGTTCGACACCTTCCCCACGTGGCGTGAGACGCTGAAGAAGCCCCACGCCGAGAAGTGCCGCCTGCTCGCCGACCCCGCGCACCGCGCCAAGCTCCGCGAGGAGTTCGACGCGCCGCCCGCGATGGGGACGATGGTCAACCGGAACCGGCTGATGCGGGTGGAGCGCACCAACCTTCCCCACAACAAGGTCACGGAGGGGCGCCTCGTCCTCGAGCTCGCCGCCGAGGCGGGCAAGCACCCGGTCGATTATTTCCTCGACCTTGCCCTCGAAGAGGACCTGCAGACGCGCTTCCTCTTCAAAGGCATGATGAACGGCGACCCCGCCGCGGTGGAGCAGATCATCAAGTCGCCCTACTGCCTCCCCGGCGTCTCCGACGCGGGCGCGCACCTGGACATGGACTGCGGCGTGGACTTCATCGCGCTCTTCTTGCGGCACTGGGTAGGCGAGGTCGGCGTGATGAGCTTCGAGGAGGCCGTCCGCCGGCTCACCTCCATGCCGGCGAACGTGCTTGGGCTCACCGACCGCGGCGTGTTGGCCGAAGGCAAGGCGGCGGACATTGTGATGTTCGACGCCGACCGCCTCGACGCGCTCCCCCGCGAGCTTCGGCCCGACCTCCCCGGCGGGGCCAAGCGCATCATCCAGCGGGCGCAGGGGGTGAAGGCGGTGATGGTGAACGGCGAAATCGTGATCGAAGACGGCGAGCACACCGGCGCGTGGCCGGGCCGCGTGCTCCCCGGCGCGAACTAGGACGCGAGGCAGGACTATGGCAGTCGGCATGTTGGACGGAAAAGTCGCGATCGTCACCGGAGGCGGCGGTCACATAGGCCGCGGGATCGTCCGGGCCTTCGTCAAGGAAGGCGCGAAGGTGGTGATCGTCGATCGATACGAGGACGCCGCCGAGGCTGCCCTCGAACAGGTCCGCCAACTCGAGGGCGACGGCATGGCGCTCACCGTCGACGTTGCCGACGAGGACCAGGTGAAGGACATGGTCGCCCAGACCGTGGAGCGTTTCGGCCAGGTGGACATCCTGGTGAACGCCGCCCAGAGCTGGACGGGCGCATCGAGCGCGCATCAGGGGTCGCCGGTCGAGTCGATTCCCGAGGAGTGGTGGAACGAGTCGTTCGACACCGGCGCGCGGGCGTCGTGGTTCTGCTGCAAGGCCGTCTTCCCGCATATCAAGGACCGCGGAGGCAAGATTGTCAACTTCGCCTCGATCATGGGCATCATCGGCTGGCCCGGCGCCGCCGCCTACAACGCCAACAAGGAGGCGATCCGGGCGCTCACCCGCACCGCCGCCGTGGAGTGGGGAAAGCACGGGATCAACGTCAACAACATCTCCCCTTCCGCGCTCACCCCACAGAACGCCCTCGTCGCAGAGGGCGAAGACCCTGAGGAGTGGATCCAGCAGCGCGCCGCCCAGATTCCGATGCGCCGCGTCGGCGACCCGGAGCGGGACATCGGGCGCACCGCCGTCTTTCTCTGCAGCGAGGACGCCGACTACGTCACCGGCCAGACGTTCATGGTCGACGGCGGCGCCCACATGCTCTAGGGGACTCAGCCTCCGCCTCTCCCCCTCTGGGGGAGATTGAGTGAGGGCGCGGGCCGTCGGTGCGCGGGCGTCCCTCCGGCGCCTCGCGAGAAGAAGCCAAGATTGTGGCATCATCTAGGGGGGAAGACATGGGTATCGAAGAGAACAAGGCCCTCGTCAGGCGGCACTTCGACGAGCTGCTCAACGGCTGGAACCTCGACCTGGTCGACGAGATCTTCTCGCCGGACTACGTGCACCATCACCCCGACCGGGACAACCTCCAGCCGGGGATCGAGGGCGTGAAGGAGTTCCTTCGTCAGGCGTCCGTGGCCTTCCCCGACAGCCGCATCGTGATCGAGGACATGTGCGCTGAGGGCGACGCGGTCTGGGTGCGCACCAGCTCCGAGGCCACCCACCTCGGCGAGTACCTCGGCCTGCCCGCCACGGGCAAGAAGATACGCAAGCGCTCGATGGACATCTTCCGCATAAAGGACGGTCAGTTCATCGAGCACTGGGACATCATGGACGACCTGGGCACCTGGCTCCAGCTCGGCCTCGCCGAACCCAGAGAGTAGCCGCCGCTAGAAGGTCAACTCCCCCTAACCTCCCTCCCTCTGGGAGGGACTGAGGGCGGGCCCCTCCGGCCTCTTCTCTCCCCGGAGACCCTTGCACAGATCCCGCCGACGGTTGGGAAACGGGCTGCGCGGAGTGGTCTTCCCTCTCCCCCTCTGGGGGAGATTTGAGAGAGGGCGCGCGCCGTCAGGCGCGCGAGCGCCCGCAGGGCGCTGCTCCCCTCTTCTCCCCACGAAGACCTTTGCACAACCCGCCGGGGCTCCGGAAAACGGGCGGCGCGGGGCGGTCTGCCTCCTCTCCCGCTGGGAGAGGGTTGGGGTGAGGGTGGGGAGGGGTGCGCCAACGTCCGCAGAGTCGTCAGCGTCAGTTACGCAAACGTCTCCCCGCTGGGAGGGACTGAGAGAAGCCTGTGCCCCCTAGATCGACACCAACTCCCGGTTCATCGGCGAGAGGTCGACCGCCCCGTCCTTGGTGACCAGGAACGTGTCCTCGAGCTGCATCCCCCCGAAGCCGATCTGCGCGTAGGGCGTCTCGTAGTTGAAGACCATGCCCTCTTCCATGATGAAGTCGCCGCGTGGATACCAGCACCACTTCTCGTAGAGCTCCAACCCGATAACGTGCGACCACGCCATCTGCTGACCGTGGCCGGAGGTTTCCGTCTTCACGCGGAACTTCTCGATGTTCTGCAGCGCCGTCGAGCAGAGCTCGTTGGCGGAGACGCCGGGCTTGGCGTTGCGGAACGCCTCGTTACGCGCTTGGAGGATCGCGTTGTAGATGCGAAGCTGGTAGTCGTTCGGCTCGCCGATGACGAAGGTCCGCCCCAGGTCGGTCCAGTAGCCCTCGTAGATGCCCTCGAAGTCGAACCGCACCAGGTCGCCCGACCTGGGCATGTAGCCCTCGAAGTCCTTGGGGTGGAGCATGCAGAGGCCGAGCTTGCCCACGCGGCTGATCCGCACGCCGACGGTGCGCATGATGTCGTGCTTGGCGAGGTAGATGTCGTGGGCGATGAGCGCGTCGTTCCAGGTCGCGCCTTCCTTCACCGCGCGGTTCACCTCGAGCATGCCGGCGAGGTTGATCTCGTTCGCCTTGCGCATGATCTCGATCTCTTGCGGCGTCTTGACCACGCGGATGTCCCGGAAGATGGGCTGCGAGTCGACGATCTCGCCCTGCGCGTAGCCCTGCTCCTTCAGGTACTCGGCGATGCGAGGGTCGTCGACGCCGATCCTCGCGTTCCGGTAGCCCTTCTCCACCAGCGTCTCGCCGAGGGCTTCGAGGCGGTCCATCCAGTTGTGCTGGCTACCCTCGGCGAAGTTGTCGATGAAACGCTGCTCCCCCGGATGCGGCTCGTAGCCCGGAGGCAGCTCGAAGGAGAGATACTTGCCGAAGGTGCGCAGTTCGGGCTTCCAATCGGGGTCGAGGCCGTGGAGGCCAAGCTCGTTGTTGGGGATCAGGAGGACCGGCTTCTGGTCCTCGTCGGCGGGGTAGATAGCCATGTTCCCCAGGCCCCAGAGCCAGGAGTCCGAGTCCCAGCCGGCGATGTAGTGAAAGTTCGGCTTCGTGGTCGCGACGAGCGCGTCCAGCCCGTACTCCTCGATCTTCTGCTTGGCGCGAGGCTCGTTCATCAGCGGCATGGTGGGTTCCTTTGCGGTCTGGTGCGCGGGCGGACTTCACCGTCCGCTCCTCCGCGCCAGCCTAGCAACGCCCCCGCCCCAGGTCAAATCAGCGTGCTATCATCGCTTTGCCGGTCAGTCGTTGGCGCCCCCGAAAGCGCCGTCTGAGGTGAAGAAGAGCGAGGTCACGACATGACGAACTGGGAGCAGTGCCCGGCGGTTGAAAGCGTACCCGACAGACTCAGCGGGGCCTGGGTGTTCACCGGAACCAGGGTTCCGGTATCCGCCCTGTTCGAGAATCTTGAGGGCGGCGCCACGATAGAACAGTTCCTGGACTGGTTCCAGGGAGTCGAGGAATGGAAGGTTCGAGCCGTGCTCGAACACGCTGCTAAGGCGCTAAGAGCTCCTGTGCAACCGTGAAGATCCTGTTTGACCAAGGCACCCCGAGGCCGCTTCGAGATCATCTCCCGGAACATGCCGTCGATACAGCTGCCGAGAAGGGTTGGTCGGAACTGAGTAACGGGGAATTGCTGGACCACGCCGAGGGAGAGGGCTACGAGCTTCTGGTAACTACCGACCAGAACATGCGACGACAGCAGAACCTTGAGGCCAGGCAGTTGGGTATTGTCGTTCTGCTGTCGACTGCATGGCCCTATGTCCAAATGCGGATAGAGGACATCCGCACAGCTATCAACGGGATACAGCCCGGCGAACTGAGGGAAGTAGCCATCTAGATTGGGAACAGCGATAGCGTGACCGCGGCCGTGTGGGGCGATTTTCGCATCGGCCACTCCCAGCGGAGACTCTTGCAAAAAGGAGGGCGGGCTGCGGAGACGTTGGCGCACCCCTCTCGGCCCCGGCCCTCACCCCTTCCTCTCCCAGCAGGAGAGCGGGAGCCCCCCCCCCCGCCAGGTCAAACCTGCGTGCTATCATCCTCGGGTAGCGCGGCCTCTGAAGATGAGCATTCCCTTTCTGAACGGACTCCGAGTCCTTGACTACACCTCGCTGGTGGCGGGGCCGTTCTGCGGCAAGCTGCTCGCTGACGTCGGCGCCGACGTGATCAAAATCGAGCCGCCCGAGGGCGACATCGCCCGTCGCCGCGGCCCCTTCCCCGGTGACGTCCCCGACCCCGAACTGAGCCTCGTCCATCACTACGTGAACGTGAACAAGCGGGGCATGACGCTAAACCTGGAGGACGAGGCCGGGCAAGAGGTCTTCCGGCGCCTGGTGGAGGCGAGTGACCTGCTGATTGAGGACACGCCGCCGGGGACGCTGAAGGCGATGGGGCTCGGCTACGACTCCCTGGAGCGCATCAACCCCGGCCTGATTATGCTCTCGATCACGCCGTTCGGCCAGGTGGGGCCGCACCGCGACTGGAAGGCCTACAACCTGAACACGATCCACGCCGGCGGCGAGGGCTGGCTCATGCCGCCGGGTCTCGCGCAGCGGACGTTCCCCGACCGCGAACCGGTGAAGACCGGCGCCTACGTCGGCGAGTACTACTGCGGCGTGACCGCGGCCTCCGCGGCCATCATCGGCGTCTTCGAACGCGCCGCCTCGGGGCGCGGCCAGCACATCGACATGTCGAAGCAGGAGGCCCACGCCACCCTCGCCCGCATCGCCATCGGCATGTGGGCCCAGAGCGGCTTCGTCGAGACCCGGGCCACCCGCGACATTCCCTACGGCGGCTGCGTCCCCTGCAAGGACGGCCACGCCGAAGTCCTCTTCCACATCGCCGAGAACCATTGGCATGCTTGCATGAGCATGCTCGGCGACCCGGAGTGGGCGCGGGACCCCAAGTTCGCCACCGAGGAGGGGCGCTCCCAACACGGCGCCGAAGTCAACGAGTACCTCTTCGCCTGGGCCAAGGACCGCACCAAGCGGGAGATCTACGACCTGGGTCTCAAGCACGGCTTTCCCTGCGGCATCTTCTACGCCCCGTCGGAGCTCCCTGAGGTCGAGCACGAGCAGGCGCGCGGCTTCTTCGTCGACCCGCCCACCCCGACCCCCATCGTTGGCATGACGAAGATCCCGGGCCTCCCCTTCCAGCTATCGGGCCACGCCTACGCCGTCGACCGGTCTGCCCCCAGGCTCGGCGAGCACACCGACGAGGTGCTCGCCGAGGTCGCCGGGTACAGCGGCGGCGAGATCGCGCGGCTGCGCGCGGGCGGGGCGGTCTAGCGATGGGCGCTCTGGATTCCCAGCCGCTGAACGGCGTTCGCATCGTCGACTTTACCTGGGCCGGCGTCGGCCCCTACTGCACCTTCCTCTGCTCGATTATGGGTGCCGAGGTCATCAAGCCCGAGACGGCGGCGCACCCCACCATCTTCCGCGGAGTGCGGCCGTCGGGCGATTCCGAGAAGGCGGAAAAGGGGACGCGCTGGTTCTCGCTCGACGAGCTCTACGTGAATAAGAAGGGCGTTCGCCTCAACCTCAAGCACCCCGAGGGCGTGGCGCTCGCCAAGCGGATCATCGCCCTCTCCGACGCCGTCGCCGAGAACTTCCAGGCCGGCGTCTTCGAGCGCCTCGGCTTCGCCTACGACGAGATGCGCGCGACGAACCCGGCCCTGGTGCTGCTCTCGGCGTCGGCGCACGGCGCGACGGGGCCCGAGCGCCACGGCAAGGGCCTGGCGCAGGCCTTCTCCGCCCTGGGCGGCCCCGGCTACCTCACCGGCTACGAGGACGGCCCGCCCGTCGAGCTGCGGCTGCCGGTCGACCTGATATCGGGGACGGCAGCCTCCTTCTCGCTGCTCAGCGCGGTCTGGCACGCCCGCCAGTCGGGAGAGGGTTCTCACATCGACGCCGCCAGTCGCGAGGTCATGACCAGCTTCATCGGCGAGGCCGTCCTCGACGCCCTGGTCAACAAGCGCGACCAACCCCGCATGGGGAACCGCGACCCCCACATGGCGCCCCACGGCGTCTACCCGTGCATGGGCCACGACCAGTGGCTCTCCATCGCCGTAGGGACCGACGAGGAATGGCGCGCCCTCTGCGCCGCCCTCGACCGCACCGACTGGCTCACCGACCCCCGTTTCGCCACGGAGGAGGCGCGCCGCGCGCACCAAGCCGAGCTCGACGCCGAGATCGGGGCGTGGACCGCGCCCCGCGACAAAATGGAGGCCATGGCCGAGTTGCAAGCGTCGGGCGTCCCCGCTACCGCGTCCTACGCGGCGGACGATCTCCTCGCCGACCCGCACCTCCAGGAACGCGGCGTCTTCGAAATGACCGAAGACGTGGTGGGCAACCCGCTCCTGATGATGGGCGCACCCTGGAAGTTCAGCCGGACGCCGGGCCGCATCGACCGCCGCCCGCCAAAGACCGGCGAGGACGACGAATACGTCTACGGCGAGCTGCTCGGCATCGGGTCGAGGGATCTACGCGACCTGGAAGCGCGCGGGGTGATCGTCTAGCTAGCCGAGGTCGATCTTGGGCGGCAGGATGACCTCGCCGCCGCTCCTCGAAGGCAGCAGCGCCACGGCCTGCCCCGTCGCAGTGACCTCGCCGCGCTGGTCTTCGGCCCGCACCTCGATCTCGACCTCGTGCTGGCCGTCTTTGATCGACTTGCCGGTGATCGTGGCCTTGGTCCAGATGGTGTCGCCGAGGTAGACGAAGCGGCGCACCTGGCAGTCGAGCGAGAGCAGCCAGCCGTCGTCACCCATCCAATCGGTGATGATCTGGGCCAGCCAGGCGATCCGCTGGCCGCCGTAGTCGTAGGCGTGGGGATTGCCGGTGCGGCGGGCGAGCTCATGGTCCCAGTGCACCGCCTCGATGCTGTCCGGCACGCCGTACTCGTTGAGCATGTACGCCCGCGGGTGCGCCTTCCGCCACTGGTAGGCGAGCCGGTGCGCGCCGTGGAACTGCATGGCGAGCCCCCAGCCCATGTTCCAGTTCATGATGTCGGTGACGGTGATCGGGCCCTTGACCTGCCCCGGCAGCTCGTCGCCGGTCTCGACGTCTTCCCAGTACCGGGGCTCGTCGCCGCGCCGCGACTCTTGGGCGTAGGTCTCGTCGATGCGTTCGATCTCCTCCGGCGTGTACTGGTGGCGCTCGTAGGCGGCGTACTTCTTGCGCTCGCCCCACTTCTTCTGCCGCCCACCGCGGATGTTGATCTGGTCGGAGACGACGACGAGCTCGCCCTGCTGGTTCCGGTACTCGCGCCGTGAGATTTCGAGGATGGTGCGGCCCGCGAAGGAGCTCGACTTCTCGATCAGGTCCTTGAGGAATCGGCGCTCGAAGAGCTGGTCGCCGGCCTTCATCGGCAGCAGCCAGCGGATGACGTCGCCGGCGTACCAGGAGTGGATGCCGCTGAGCGGGTCGCGTGCTAGGGCGCGTTCCTCCTCCGTCCACTCCGTCTTTGACGGCACGCCGGTGCTGCGGAAGAACATCGGCGGCGCGATGACGGCGCCCCAGCGCGCCTTCGCGGCATAGGCAGGGTCGCAGTAGAGGGGGTTGTCGTCGCCGCCGCCGTGGGCGAAGTGCCGCGCCGCGTCGGACGTGACGTGCTCGTGGAAGGGCGCGTGCGTCTTGAGCGCCGCCCCGATGTGCCGCCGCGCCCGCTCAAGCACCTCGTCGGTGATGATGCGGTCTTCGTGTTGGGCCGGAGTCATAGCTGTTCGAGTGTTGCTAGGAGAGGTACCCAGTCCGTCGCCAGTAGGCCAGCGCTTCGTTGCGGAAGGTCTCCGGGTGCCGGGCGTAGAGCTCGCCGCGGGGCAGGTCGAGCACCTTGCCCTCGCCTTTGGGGGTGAGCTTCACCGCCTCTTCATTCTTGCTCCGAAGAAAGTCACCTTCCGTCACCAAGTACAGCGTAGGACAGGGGACGTGGGGCAGCAAGGCGTAGAGGTCGAAGGTGAAGATGGCCTTGAACGCCCAGTCGAAGCGCCCGCCGGCCTGGATGAAAGCGCGGGTCACAACGTCGTAGTACTCGTCGGAGGAGTCGCCAAGGAACCGCGCGATGTACGTCCACGCCGCCTCGAGGTGCGTTCCGTCCTTGGATGCGCGGTAGCCGAGGTCGGTCCGCTCGATCATGGCCTGCCCCTGCTCCTTGGTGAACAGGGGCGTCCCCATGGCGATCACGCTGGGTACACGGTCGGGCAGGTCGGTGGCGATCTGCAGCGCGACCGCCGCTCCGGTGTGTCCGCCCACGACGGCGGCATGCTCGAGGCCGAGCGCGTCGAGGATCAGGCCGACACGATGCGCGTACTCCGGAATGGAGAGCGGCGCCTCCGGCGGCGGCGACGATCCATAGCCTGGGAGGTCGGGGGCGATTGCCCGGACGTGGGGCGCCAGCAGCGGCAGCGCCCACTCGTAGGTCGCGCCCGACAGGGGCGTCTCGTGGAGCAGGACCACCGCGGGGCCGGATCCCGCCTCGCGGTAGTGGACCTGCCCCTCCGGGGTGTCGGCGTAGCCGTAGCGAATACCCTGGCCCATGCGGTCCACCTCCCGGTCTCGCCGGCTACTTCGGATCGGTGACCGACAGGTTGCTGCCCGGCTGCGCGCCGCCGGTGAGCCGCACCGACTGACCGGTGATGTACGACGACGCGTCGCTTGCCAGGAAGAGCGCCAGCGACGCCACCTCCGGCGGCGTGCCCAGGCGGCCCAATGGCGTCATGCTCAGGGCCTCGGCCTCGAGCGCGGGGTCGGCCTGCATCGCCGCGTTGACGGTGGCCGTGCGAATCAGATAGGGAATGATGGCGTTGACGCGCACCGCGGGTGCAAGCTCGGCCGCGAAGGTCCTGGTGATGCTGATCACACCGGCCTTGGCCGCGGCGTAGTGGGCGTAGTACGGCGAGGGGCCGATGCCGGCGATGGCGGCCAGGTTCACGATGGTACCCGATCCCCGCTCGGCCATGTGCGCTCCCGCGATGCGGCATCCCAGGAACGAGGTATTCAGGTTCTCCTGAACGTTCTCGCGCCAGTGCTCCGGGGTCAGCTTCAGAAGCGGCGTCGGGACCGTGCCGCCGCCGACGTTGTTGACCATGACGTCGACGCCGCCGAACTCGTCGGCGGCGCGGTCGATGAGCGCCGCAACGTCGGCCTCTTTCCGCATCTCGGTCACGACGGGCAGGGCCCGCACGCCGAGGGCCGACAGATCGTCGGCGAGCTCGCGCAGTTCGGCCTCGCTCCGCTCCGGCGTCTTGACGTTGACGCCGGCGAGCACGACGTTGGCCCCAGCCTCGGCGAAGCCGGTCGCGATGCCGCGTCCGATGCCCTGGCCCGCGCCGGTGATGATCGCCGTCTTGCCGTCGAGTTTGAACAGGTCGAGTACGCCCATCGTCTTCTCCCTCGCCGCTAGACGATCATCTCCGGCGTCCCGGTGATCAGTGCGCCGCCGGTGATGCCGATGGTATGGCCGGTGATATAGGAAGAAGCGTCGGAGGCCAGGAAGACGGCAAGCGCCGCGACCTCGTCGGGCCGCGCGCCGCGCCCCAGGGGGATGGTCGGCACGGCAAGCGCTGGCTTACTGGGGTCCTCCTTCCAGCGCTGCGCCATCCGCTCGGTCAGCACCCACGTCGGGGCGATAGCGTTGACCCTGATGCCGTAGGGGCCGAGCTCCTCCGCGGCCGTCTCGGTAAGGCTGATCACCCCTGCCTTGCCCGCTCCGTAGGCGGCGCGATGGAGCGCGGGGCGCCTACCGTCCATGGAGGAAATGTTCACGATGGCGCCCGACCCGCGCTCCGCCATGTGGGCGCCGGCGTAGCGGCAGCCCATGAACGTCGTGGTGAGGTTCGTCTCGATGCCGCGGTCCCAGGTCTCCTCGCTGAGCCCAAGGGAGGGTTCGAGGCCGGTGCCGCCGACGTTGTTCACCATCACGTCGATCTTGCCGAAGGTCTCGACGGCCTTGGCGACGAGCGCCTGGACGCCTTCCGCGTCGCACATGTCGACCGTGACGGGGAGCGCCCGGCGCCCCCGTTCCTCGATTTGGGCCACGGCCTCCGCGAGTTCGGCCTCGCTGGCCGACGGGTTTTCCACGTTGATCCCAGCGAGGACCACGTCCGCACCGGCCTCGGCCATCGCCAGGGCGATGGCCCGGCCGATGCCTTGGCCCGGCCCCGAGACGACGGCTACGCGGCCGTCGAGTGAGAACCGGTCAAGAATGGACATGGTGACTCCTCTGCTGAGCGGTT
This sequence comes from Dehalococcoidia bacterium, assembly GCA_965207995.1. Taxonomy (GTDB): domain Bacteria; phylum Chloroflexota; class Dehalococcoidia; order SHYB01; family SHYB01; genus DAOUKH01. Next base: position 2,018,150 of record OZ242299.1, read on the forward strand.
AGTTCTCGAACCAGATGTTCTCGTGGTCGCGCACGTAGGTTTCGATGGGCTGGGTGCGATAGCGTCCCAGGTCATCCGACCGCACGTTCGCCTGCGCGAACGCGTGGGTGTTCGAGTCCGCCACGCGGGCGCTCACGAGCACGTTCTGGAGGAGATGGTCCTGCAGCTCCTTGGCCTTGCGCTGCTGCTCCGACACGTCGATCGTCGTCAGGATGTCGTCGATCGTCGCGTCGAGTTCGGGGTCAACGAGGCCGGAAGCGTTCTTGGCTCCATCGGAGCGGTAGTTGTTCACCAGCCAGGCCAACGGCGCGTTCTGTCCGTCGAAGCCCCAGGCGAGGTGCTTGTAGCTGACGCTCCTCGAGTGCTGGATGAAGGAGCCGAAGTCTGGCTCCACGTTGTGTACGACGTTGAAGCCCAGCCGCTCCATCTCTATCACGAAGAGCTCCGCCTGGGAGGAGTAGTCGCGCTGGAACTCGACTGAGTCGACGTGCAGCTCGAAGCCTTCGGGTATCCCCGCCTCGGCGAGCAAGGCCTTGGCCTCGTCCACGTTGTGGCGGTAGTAGTACTTGTCCTGCGCGAGCTCTTCCGGCGTGAAGGCCCAAGCCGAGCCGTGCTGGCCGGAGATCGGGCCGGCCCACACCGCGTCGCCGCCGAAGGCCACCGCGATGTGGTCGTCGATGTTCATGCCCAGGGAGATGGCCCGCCGCACGCGAACATCCTGGAACATTGGATCGTTGAAGTTGAAGTAGACGACGTAGGAGCTCTGCCAGCGGTAGGTGTCCTGCTGGATGTCGGGCACAGCGGCGTTGACCTGCCCCGCCTCATCCGTGAAGACGTACTCCAGGTAGCTCAGCTGGCCCGAGATCAGGGCCGCGGTCCTGGCGGCGCGGTCGGGGATGATGAGGCTTTCGGAGGCGTCGGCGTAGGGAAGCTGAGCGCCGACCGAGTCGACCTTGAAGTACTCAGGGTTGCGGTCGAGGAAGACGCCGACGTCCTTCTCCCACCGGTTCAGGATGTAGGGCCCGGTGCCGATGGTCTGGACTTTGAGGTCGGGCGTCTCAGGCGCCGCGATGTAGGCTTCCCGGCCCGCCATCGCGAACGGCATGAGGGTGTCGATTACCGACAGGTTGATCACGACGGTCGTGGCGTCGGGCGCCTCGAAGCTGTCGACGTTCCGGTAGGTCGACTTATAGGAGCTTGCTTCCTCGAATGCGAGGCGCTCGAGGTTCCATTTCACGTCCTCCGCCGTGATCACACGGCCGTTGGCCGGATCGATGTCGTGGAACTTGACGCCCTCACGCAGGGTGAAGGTCATCGTGAGGCCGTCGCCCGAGAAGGTGAGGTCCTCGGCGAGGTCCAGCTCGACGGTCACGTCGTTGGGGGTGTCGCCGCTGACGAGCTTGGTCAGGTGGTTGTAGGCCGGGCTGACCGACTGCGCCGTCATGTGGTTGCCGAAGTGGGGGTCGAGGTTCGGCAGATTCGGGCAGCACCACGCCCAGGAGATCGTGCCGCCGTACCGGTCAAGGTTCGGGGGCTCCGGCGTCGCCGTCGGGTCCGGGACTGGGGTCGCCGTTGGCGGCGGGGCCGTCGGCGCGGGGGCGTCGGTTGGCGCTGGGGCGTCGGTGGGCGCCGGCTCCGGGGTCGCCGTGGGCGGCGGCGCTGGCGTGTCGGTAGGCGCCGGCGTTGCCGTCGGATCGGCGCCTCCGCAGGCGGCCACCAACACCGCGAGAATCGTTACCAGACTGATGAACAAGACCTTTCGCATGAATACTCCTTCCGTGTTCGTTTGGTGCGTGGGTCGTAGTAGAAGACGGTATGAAGATGGGGCGCGGCGGGAGCTATCTCCCGTCGCGGAGCCGTGGGTCGAACTCGTCGCGAATCGCGTCGCCAAGGAGGTTGAACGCAAGGACGGTGGTGGTGATGGCCAGGCCGGGGAAGAGCGCGATCCACGGGGCCACGATCATGTACTGCCGGCCCTCTCCCGCGAGCATTTCACCCCATGAAGGCAGGTTCGGCCCCAACCCAAGGAACGAGAGCATGGCTTCGGCGATGATCGCAAAGCCGAGGTTAACGGTGACGAGCACCAGGATCGGCGCGGTGACGTTGGGCAGGATGTGCCGGAACGCGATGCGCAGCCCGCTCGCCCCGATGGCCCGCGCGGCCTCGATGTACATGTTCTCTTTCGCCGAGAGCACTTCGGCGCGCATCACCCTCGCCCCGATGGGCGTCAGCACGAGTCCGAGCGCCAGGATGATCTTCTCGATACCGGCGCCCCACACCACGACCACGACCAGGGCCATGAGCAGTAAGGGCACGGACATGATCGCTTCCATGATCCTCTGCACGACGGCGTCGAACCAGCCGCCAATGTAGCCCGATGCCAGCCCCCACAGCGCACCATGGATGATGCCGGCGGCGACGGAGCCGATGCCGACGATCAGGGAGAGCCGCGCGCCGAAGAGGACGCGGCTGAAGGTATCCCGGCCGAGGTCGTCGGTACCGAAGAAATGGGCGGTGCTCGGCCCCTGCAAACGGTCGAGGGGCACGGGCTCGGAGAAGTCGTAGGGAGCGATGACCTCGGCCGTAGCCGCGAGGAAGGCGACGACGAGGATCACGAAAGCGCCCACGGCCCCGAGGGGGTGCCGTCTGCCGAAGCTCCAAATTCCCCTGGCGAAATGCGCCGCCCAGTCAAGCGGGCCGGGACGGCCGAACGGCTGCTCTATGGCGCGTTCCGTGGTCATGGACGCCCGGCCTAGATGGTCCTCGCCCGCGGATCGAGCCACGCGACGGCGACGTCGATCAACAGATTGAGCAGCACGACCGCGAAGGCGAAGAAGATCGTCACCGCCTGCAGCGTGGTGTAGTCCCGCAGCTCGATGGAACTGACCACGAGGAGTCCGAGGCCGGGTATGGAGAAGATGCCCTCGATGACGATGGCGGCGGTAATGAGGTTGGCGAAGATGAGCCCGCCTACGGTGATCGTCGACCCCATGGCGTTCTTCATCGCGTGGATGAAGATCACCGACCACTCGGAGAGGCCCTTGGCCCGCGCGGTGCGAATGTAGTCCTGCCGCAGCACCTCCAAGAGCGCGGAGCGAATGAATCGCGCCAGGATGCCCGCCGATATCGCGCCCGAAACGACGGCGGCGGGGAGAATCTGCTCGAGGTTCGTCAAGGGATCGTCGAAGAACCCTACATATCCCACGGGCTGGGCGTACTGCCAAAGGTTCGCGGGATAGACGACGATCAGCGTCGCCAGCCAGAAATTGGGCACGGCGAGTGCCACGATGGCGAAGACCCTCGCGGCGTAGTCCACCAGGGTGTCTTGCCAGATTGCCGAGATTACGCCGGCGGGGATCGCGATGAGGAGGGCGAAGAGGATCGCCAGCCCCGCGACCTCGAGCGTGATGGGGACCCGCCGCAGCACCTCGTCGACGATGGGGGAGCCGTCCGTTATCGAATTCCCCAGATCGCCCCTGAGGTAGCTGCCAAGAGTGACGAAGTACTGCTCGACGTGGGGGACGTTCAGCCCCAAGTCTTCACGGATCGCATTCTGTACGGACTCGTCCCTTGCCGACGTGGCGTTTTCGAGAAGGATGTCGACGAAGTCACCCGGAACGAACCGGATGAACCAGAAAACGATAGTGAATACGAGAAGCGCTACGGGAATATAGAGGAGGAGCCTTCTGACGACGTACGCCATTGGGCTCCTCCCCTATAGTCCCTTATTTCAGACCTGTTAGCTTCTGTGGTCTCGCGTACCCGTTAGTTCTCGAACCAGATGTTCTCGTGGTCGCGCACGTAGGTCTCGATCGGCTGGGTCCGGTATCGACCGAACTCGTCCGACCGCACGTTCGCCTGAGCGAACGCGTGGGTGTTCGAGTCCGCCACGCGTGAGCTCACGAGCACTTCCTGGAGAATCCGGTCCTGCAGCTCCTTGGCCTTGCGCTGCTGCTCCGACACGTCGATCGTCGTCAGGATGTCGTCGATCGCCGCGTCGAGCGAGGCGTCAACGAGGCCGGAAGCGTTCTTGGCTCCGTCGGAGCGGTAGTTGTTCACCAGCCAGGCCAACGGCGCGTTCTGTCCGTCGAAGCCCCACGCGAGGTGCTTGTAGCTGACGCTCCGGGAGTGCTGGATGAAGGAGCCGAAGTCGGGCTCGACGTTATGCACGACGTTGAAGCCCAGCGCCTCCATCTCCGTCACGAAGAGCTCCGCCTGCGAGGAGTAGTCCCGCTGGAACTCGACTGAGTCCACGTGCAGCTCGAAGCCTTCGGGTATCCCCGCCTCCGCGAGCAAGGCCTTCGCCTCGTCCACGTTGTAGCGGTAGTAGTACTTCTCCTGCGCGAGCTCTTCGGGCGTGAAGGCCCAAGCCGAGCCGTGCTGACCCGAGATCGGGCCGGCCCAGACGGCGTCGCCGCCGAAGGCCACCGCGATGTGGGCGTCAATGTCCATGCCCAGGGCGATGGCGCGTCTCACGCGGACGTCCTGGAACATCGGGTCATTGAAGTTGAAGTAAACGACGTAGGAGCTCTGCCAGCGGTAGGTCTCCTGTTGGATGTCCGGAACGGCAGAGTTGACCTGCCCGGCCTCATCCGTGAAGACGTACTCCAGGTAGCTCAGCTGGCCCGAGATCAGCGCAGCGGTCCTGGCGGCACGGTCGGGAATGATGAGGCTCTCGGTCGAGTCGGCGTAGGGCAGGGCCGCTCCGGCCGCGTCGACCTTGAAGTACTCAGGGTTGCGGTCGAGGAAGACGCCGACGTCCTTCTCCCACCGGTTCAGAACGAACGGGCCGGTGCCGATGGTCTGGACTTTGAGGTCGGGCGTCTCAGGCGCCGCGATGTAGGCTTCCCGGCCCGCCATCGCGAACGGCATGAGGGTGTCGATTACCGACAGGTTGATCACCAACGTCGTGGCGTCGGGCGCATCGAAGCTGTCGACATTCCGGTAGGTGGACTTGTAGGAGCTCGCTTCCTCGAATGCGAGGCGCTCCAGGTTCCATTTCACGTCCTGCGCCGTGATCACACGGCCGTTGGCCGGGTCGATGTCGTGGAACTTGACGCCTTCACGCAGGGTGAAGGTCATCGTCAGGCCGTCGCTCGAGAAGGTGAGGTCCTCGGCGAGGTCCAGCTCGACGGTCACGTCGTTCGGCGTGTCGCCGCTGACGAGCTTGGTCAGGTGGTTGTAGGCCGGGCTGACCGATTGCGCCGTCATGTGGTTGCCGAAGTGGGGGTCGAGGTTCGGCAGGTTCGGGCAGCACCATGCCCAGGAGATCGTGCCGCCATACCGGTCAAGGTTCGGGGGCTCCGGCGTAGCCGTGGCAGCCGGGATCGGGGTCGCGGTCGGTGGTGCGGTGGGGGGCGCCGGAGCCTCAGTGGGGTCGGCATCCCCGCCGCAGGCGGCCACGACCATCGCGACTACCGCCGTCAGCGTGACAAGCATGAGCCACCGCTTGCCTATTCTTTGAAACATAAGATTCTCCTCCCTCAGTTTCCTCAGAGGAATCTTGGCCGCGCCTCTGTTGCGCGTAGTGGCGGAGACAGTAGCAGAAGTGCTTCTGTCAGTCAAGTTGAGACACCCCCCGTTTTGAGACGACTTTTCGGCCCCTCCGCCCCGCAGCCTCCGATTGACACGAAAGGGTGGGCGCTGCTAGATTCCCTGACGCTCCCTCAGTCGTCCCGCCATCCGCATCGAATGGGTAAGCTCCAAGACAAAGTCGCGATCATCACCGGCGCCGGCCAAGGCAACGGCCGCGGCATCGCCCTAGCCTTCGCCAAGGAGGGCGCCGCCGTCGTCGTCGCCGAAATCAAGCCCGACACCGGCCCCGCCGTCGCCGAGGAGATCCGGGCGCTCGGAGCCCAGGCGATCAGCGTCGTCTGCGACGTCGGCAACGAGGACCACATCAAGAACGTCGTCGACGAGACCATCGCCGCGTTCGGGGCCGTCGACATCCTCGTCAACAACGCCCAGGCGTGGAGCGGCTACTCGGTCACCCACCTTGGAGGGACCGTCGAGGACATTCCCACCGAGTGGTGGGACCTTTCCTTCGAGACCGGCGTGAAGGCGACTTGGCGGGCCTGCAAGGCCGTCTTACCGCATATGAAGGAGCGTGGCGGCGGCAAGATCATCAACTTCACCACCACCGGCGTGTTCAAGGGCACGCCGCTGCACCTCGACTACAACGCCAACAAGGCCGCGGTGCGGGCCTTTAACATGACCGTCGCCAAGGAGTGGGGCCCCCACGGCATCAACGTCAACTGCCTTTGCCCCATCGCGGCCACCCCAGCGCTGATGGCCAACCTCGATCAGCCGGAGGCCGACGTCATCCGCAAGGCCGTCGCCAGCCTGCCGATCGGGCGGCTCGGTGACCCCGAGAAGGACATCGGCCGGGCCGCGGTCTTCCTCGCCTCCGAAGACTCGGATTTCATTACGGGCCAGACCATCTTCGTCGACGGCGGCTCGTTCATGCTCTAAACGGGAGCGCTTCATGGAACGAACCGACTTCTGGTATCCGCCGCAGCTCGAAGACCTCGGCCTCCCCCCGACGGGGACGCGCGCCGGGCAGCTCGCCTACCTCTCCGGACAGCTTCCTCGCGACATGGAGACCGGCGCGCTCATCCAGGGCCTCCCGGACATGCCCGAGGAACAGCGCGAGCAGTTTAAGTCGTGGGGCGTGCACGGCGCGGGCCGCGAGGGCCCGATTACCGCGCAGACGTGGCTCATCTACAACAACCTCTCGAAGATTCTCGAATCGCAGGGGTCGTCGCTCCAGAACATCGTCCGGCAACGGCTCTTCCTCCGCGACGTCCCCGACATCCGGGTGGCCGAGCGTGTCATGCTGGCCTTCTTCCCCGGCGACAAGCCCGCGACCACCATCGCGCGCACCGCCACCCACGGAACGCACTCCGACTATCGCATCCAGGTCGAGGTCGTCGCCCGGATCCCCGAGCCCGGCGGCCTCGAAATCTCGCCCGTCGTCGTCCCCGGCCTCGAAAAGGTCACCGCGCCCTACCCCACCGCCACCAGGTTGGGGCAGATGCTCTTCTTCTCCGGCCTCTCGGGGATTAGCCCTGATACCGGGCGCGTCGTCACCCGCCTCTCCGAGATAGACCCCGCCCTCCGCAAGATCGTTGAGACGGGGTACTACCATACCGACAGCGCCGAGGAGCGGTACAAGTCACAGCGCGCGGTGATTCTGGGGCATATCAAGGCGCTTCTGGAAAGTCAGGGCGGGGGCATGGAGCACGCCGTCCGCTACACCATGTTCACCACCGCGAACATGACCGAGATCGGCGCCAGTTTCGGCTTCAATCCGCACTTCCACCCCAACCAGGAGCTCTCTCCGACGGTCACCGGCTTCACCACCGGCCAGCCCCAGCAGAGCGGCGATCCCGACGTCAGGCTCATCCTTGATGGCGTGGGCTTCGTGCCCGGCGGCCCATGGGAGCACTCGGGCCACACCTACCCCGAGATCGGCAGCGGCCACCTCGCGATGGTGCGAAAGATCGGGCCGTATATCTGGCTGACGGGGCTCTCGGGCCGCGACCGGGCCGCCTTCCCCATCACTTCGTTCGACTTGCTCAAGGACGAGGGCCGCCATCTCTCCATGGGCCAGCACGACGATGAGATGTCGGAGGTCTACGCCGCGCAGGCGTGGCACATCTACAGCGTCTACATGAAGCTGCTCCGGGAGACGGGCTCCAGCATGGACCACGTCATGCACCAGATCAGCTACATGATGGACATGTCGAAGTGGGGAGGCGTCTACCGCGCCGCCCGCGCCGCCTTCCGCGGCAGGCTCCCCGCGACCACGGTCATGGGCGCCGACGAGATCGGCCCCTTCCCTCCGCTGAAGCTCGAGATCGACGCCGTCGCCGTCGAGGCCTAGCCGTCATGCCCGATGTCAAGGCCATCGACACGGTCGTCAATATCCGCACGCCGCGGGTCATGGAGCGCCGCTCGCATCAGTTCGTGCTCTTCGAGTCGTCGCTCGGCAAAGGCAAGGAGCCGACGTTCACGCTGGAAGAGACCATCGAGAAGATGGACCGCGCCGGCATCGAGAAGGCCTTCCTCATCGCCGTCAAGATCGGCTCCCCGTACTTCGGCTTCAACGACTCCATTCCCTACAGCTTCGTAAAGGAGGCCGTGGCCCAGTATCCCGACCGTTTCCTCGGCCTCGCCGGCATCGATCCTTACGCGGGGATGGAAGGCGTGCGTGAGCTTGAAGAGGGAATCAAGGAGCACGGCTTCATCGGGGCGCATGTCTATCCCCACTGGTTCTATCTCGCCCCCGACCACCGCAAGTACTACCCCTTCTACGCCAAGTGCGTCGAGCTCGACATCCCTATCCAGATGCAGGTCGGGCATTGCCTCATCTACGTCAAGGACAGGCCGCCCATGCCGAGCGTGGGGCGGCCGATTCTGCTCGACACCATCGCCTGCGACTTCCCCGACCTGAAGCTCATCGGCATCCATACCGGCTGGCCGTGGGTCGAGGAGATGATGTCCGTCGCGTTCAAGCACCCCAACGTCTACGTTGGCTCCGACGCCCACTCCCCGAAGAACTGGAAGCCGGAGTTCGTCCACTTCATCAACACGTGGGGCAAGCGCAAGGTCCTCTTCGGCACCGACTTCCCGGTCGTGGACTTCGAGCGGGCCATGCGTGAGATCGCCGACCTCAACCTCCGGCCCGATGCGGAGCGGTTGTTCCTGCGCGAGAACGCGCTCCGCGTCTACGGGCTGGACGGCTAAACCCGCCGCCACGTTTCTCCCGCGCCGTTTGGAGGCCGCATGAAGTACTGCCTGCGCTACAACGGCGACACGATGGACGAGATTCGCGACTGGGTGCAGGCCGCCGAGCAGGCCGGCTTCCAGCGCATCCTTTCCCAGGAGCTGCACACCTCGCCGTTCGTCTACCCCGCGGCGGCGGCCGGCTTCACCAGCCGCATCGAGCTCGGCGCCGCGGTCGCGATCGCCTTTGTCAGGAGCCCCCTATCCATGGCGGTGACCGCGCTCGACATCGACAGGCTCAGCGGGGGCCGCTTCGTGCTCGGCTTGGGCGCGGGGGTGAAGGGGTTGGTCGAGTATTGGCACGGCGTGGAGTACGGCCGGCCGGCGCCCCACTTGAAGGAGTGCATCCAGGTCACGCGGCTCTTGCTCGACAGCGTGCACGCCGGCGACCCCATCCGATTCGACGGCGAGTACTACAAGATCAACATCATGGGCTTCGCCTCCCCGCACCCGCCCGCACGGGAGCGCATCCCCATCCACGCCGCCGCGATGGGGCCCGGCATGGTGCGGAACGTCGCCGAGGTGGCCGACGGCATCATGGGCCAGATGATCGCCACGCTCCCCTGGGTGCGGGACGTCATGGTTCCCAACATGAAGATAGGGTTGGACCGCGCCGGCAGGAAACGCGAGGAGATCGAGCTCCAGCCCACGCTCACCATCGCGATCAGCAACGACAAGAAGCAGGCCTACCGCGACCTCGCCAAGTCCGTCGCCTTCTACGCGACGGTAGGCACGTACAAAGACCTCTTCGCCCACTACGGCTTCTCCGAGGAAGCGGCGGCGGTGCGCGCCGCCTTCCGCGAACACGGCGGGCACGGCCCGCACTGCTGGGACCTCGTCCCCGACGACATGGTCGAGGCCTTCTGCGCCGGCGGCACCGCCGACGAGGTGCGCCGCCGGGCGGCAGAGTACGAGGGCGTCGCCGACTCCCTCTCCTTCGCCCCGCCCATGTACTCCATCGAGCCGGAGCAGATGGACGCCTACCAGCGCGCCGCCCTGGAAACCTTCGCCGGCTAGCCCGCTCACTCGTCTCTCTCGCGAAGCTCGAATCGCCCTCCCCTCCGGCCTCTCCCCCTCTGGGGGAGATTTGAGAGAGGGCACGCGCCGCAGGCGCGTCGGAGGGAAGGAACCGGGGGTCTCCCCTCTTCTCCCCACGGAAGAAGACTGAGATGAGGGGCCCCCTCACAACCACCGCGGGGTCATCGAAACCCGCCGCCCTCGCGGCGGAGGTCGGAAGCCTCTCTCCCTCTGGGAGAAATTGAGAGAGGGCTGGGGTGGGGCGTGGTGGTCCCCTCCGAGTCCACTCCCCCCACAGAGACCTTTGCGTAACCCGTCGGCAAGCCGGGTGGCGCGGGGCGGTTTTCCCCCTCCCTGCTGGAGCAGCACGCTAAAGCCTCTCCCCCTCTGGGGGAGATTTGAGAGAGGGCACGCGCCGCAGGCGCGTCGGAGGGGAGGGCCGGGGGTTTCCCCTCTGCTCCCCCGGAGACGGTTGCGTAACCCGTACCGCCCGCAGGGGATCATCCCTGTAGGGGCAACCCTCGTGGTTGCCCTGGGGGTGGTTTCCGGGCCCGTCCCTCCTCTGTAGGGGCGATTCGCGAATCGCCCCTTCCTATCCCCCAATCACCCCCGCCGGCCCCCGCAGGGCGCCGCTCCCTACCCCAACTCGCCGGCGAAGCCGTAGAGCCCGGCCGCGTTGGCCCCCGCGAGCTTCCGCTTCGCCTCGTCGTCTAGGCCGTCGAGGACCTGCTCGACGATCTCACGCGAGTGGGGGAACGTCCCCTCGGCGTGGGGATAGTCGGATCCCCACATGAGGGTGTCGGCCCCCGCCGGACCGTAGGTCGAGACGCCGAGCCGGTCTTCCTGGAAGCTGATGAAGACATTGCTGCGGAAGGTCTCGCCGGGGGGCGTCTTGAGCACGGCGCGGATGGGGTTCCCGAAGGCCGTCTGCCCGTAGACGCGGTCCATCTCGCGGACGAAGTAGGGCGCCCACGAGACCTCGTACTCCGCCACGACGACTTTCAGTCCGGGGAAGCGCTGAAAGACGCCGCCGAAGATCATCGCGGCCAAGGTGGTGCGCAGTGGAACGTCGCGGTTGGCGAGGCCGACGGCCCCGTCGATCGCCTTGCTCGAGAACGAGACAAGGTTCTGCAGCGGTTCGCGCTTGCGCGACGTGGCGATGTGGAGCGTCACCGGGGCGCCGGCGTCCTGGGCGGCGGCCCACAGCCGGTCGTAGGCCGGACTGTCGTACTGCGGTCCTGCGGGCACGACCGGCAGCATGACCCCCACCAGTCCCATGGCCGCGCACCGCTCGAGCTCCGCGGCTGCCACGGCGACGTCGTCTACCGGCACCACCGCGATTCCTTTGAGCCGCTTCGGGTCGACCGCGATGAAGTCGGCCAGCCAATCGTTATAGGCCCGGAAAATCGCCGCCAGCAGCGCGTCGTCCTGCACCGTCTGGAATAGGGAAAGTGCCAACGAGGAGTACATCACCTCGGCCGATACGTGGTCTTCGCTCATCTCCACCAGCCGCGCGTGGGGGTCGTAGGCGCCGCGCGGTGAGGTCCGGTACTTGGCCTCGAACGTCAGCCGGTCTGGGTCTTCGAAGCGCACCCCCGCCTGGAGGTTCGCCCCGATGACCCCCATCGGCGTCCCCGCCTCCACGTACCACTGGTCCGCCTCGTCCCCCTCAACGACGAAGGGCGCCCGGTCTCTGAAGCGCGCGTCGATGCGGGTCGTCCACAGGTCGGGCGGCTCGACGACGTGCGAGTCGGAGGAAATCAGCGGGTATGCGGCCATTGGCGTCACCCTCCGGCAAGAGCGGAAGCCGGGGCCGCAGTCTATCACGGCCTGCGCCCGGCCCTTGTAGCCGCGAGCATCGCGCCATTGCCGCATTGACAGGTATTTGGCGAGGGGCTACTATGAGGATAACGAACGTATGTTCGTTGCCGGGAGCGGGGTCCAGGGCTTGGTCCCACGGACGCGTGAGAGACCGAGCCTAGCCCCACGGACGCGTGGGAGCCGGACGAGCTTCTTTGCCCCGGCGGCGGGACGAGGGCCCCGTCCTGCTGTGACTACCCGCGGCGCCGGGTTCTGTGGCACACTCTAGCGCGCCGCCGCACGCGGGCGGCGCTGAGCGTAGAGGAGGACCGCACCGTGGACGCTTCACTGTTGCAGCTCGAAGGCAAGTCGGCGCTCGTCGTGGGCGGTGGCCAGGGCATGGGCGAGAGCACCGCGAAATTCCTGGCCCGCGCCGGCTGCGGCGTCGCCATCGCCGATCTGGTCAAGGAGCGGGCCGACCGCGTCGCCGCCGCCGTCGCCGACCTCGGCCAACCCTCCACGTCGATCGTCGGCGACGTCCTCGACGACGCCCAGGCGAAGCAGATCGTCGAGCGCGCCGAGCGCGAGCTTGGCGGCCTCGACGCCCTCGTGACGATCGTCGGCCAGGCCTCGTGGAATCCGATCCTCGACATGACGCCGGAGCAGTGGGACCGCGACCACCGCATGAACCTGCGCCACTTCTTCTTCACCGCGCGGGAGGTCGCCCGCTCGCTGATCGCGCGCGGCAAGCCCGGCGCCATGGTCTGCATCGCCTCGGTGAGCGGCATACAGTCCGCCCCCAATCACGCCTCGTACGGCGCGGCGAAGGCCGGCCTCATGAACCTGGTGCGCACCATGGCCGTGGAGTGGTCGCCCCACAACATCCGGGTCAACGCCATTGCCCCGGGCAGCATCATCACCCCGCGCATCCCGGAGACCCCGGAGATGGTGGAGCGCACCCGGCAGGGACTTATCCCCGCCAAGCGCCGCGGCACCACCGACGAGATCGGCAAGGCGGCGCTTTTCCTCGTCTCCGACCTGGCGAGCTACGTCACCGGCCACACCCTGCCGGTCGACGGCGGCTGGATGGCGGCCTTCCTCTCCGGCATTCCCCACGTCCCGTCCGAGGGTATCCTCGACGCCACCACCGACGCCCGCTAGGCCGGCGGGATTGCCCGGGTGACCGCGAGCGAGTCGCCGAAAGTGGGCATGAAGGTGGCGTGGTAGGGCTCCGGCCCGCCGGCCACAACCAACAGTATGTCTTCGGCCCGGCGCACCGGCCGGACGACGCCGTCGGTGATGACGTCGGCGATCCGCTCCCGGCGCACCATCTCGGCGGGAAGGTGCGACTCCGGGAAGCCGCACCGCTCGTAGAGATAGCGCTTCGCGTCGAGCTTGCTCATGCCCCGGCCGGCGCAGAGACCGGCGTGCCCCGCGGACATGAGCAGCACCGGCTCGCCCTTCCCCAGCATGGCGTTGTTCGTCGCTATCACGCTCATGGCGTCGGCCATCATATTGAGCATGTCGTCGATGTGGATGAACGACGAGGTGAGGATGTTGAGCGTGCCGTTGACGCTCACCACGGTCACCGTGCTCTGGGCGGCGTCGAAGCCCCGCTCAACGTGCAGCGGCTCCCAGGGACTGTGCTCCTCGTCCTCGCCGAAGCACAGGGTGTACTTGCCGGGGAAGCCGTGCGTGGCCTTGTCGACCTCGCCGGGCAGCCCGCCGCCGATGTTGGTCAGGATGAGGCGCACGGCGCGCCCGAGGACCGCGTTGGCGCGCCGTCCGGGGCCGAGGCAGTTGCGGCCGGTGTTGACGTCCAGCTCGCCGCGAACGGGCCCGTTCAGGATGAGGGCCACGCCGCAAGGATTGGTGGTGGCCTGCACGCTGTCGAGGTTGAAGGGGAGATCGGTCATCGCCTCGACGGCGGCGATCAGGACGCGCATGTGCTCGGGACGGCATCCCGCCATCACCCCGTTGATCGCCACCTTCTCGATGGTGGCCTCGCCTTGGGCGGGGCCCACGCGGGCCACGACGTCGCCGGCGTCACGGCCTACGGCCTCAATCATGCGGCGCACCCGCTCCTCGGTGGGCGGCACGATAGGCAGCCCGTCGGTGGTGCCGCGTTCGTAGAGCGCGTCGTCGGCCGCTTCGAGGCTCGGCTCCACGTCGATGACGCCGGACTCGAGCGGAGGCTCGGAGGCCACGGCTAGCCCTCGGCCAGCTTCTCGGCGATTTCGGGGAAGGTGCGCTCGCTCAGCTCGCCGAGGCGCTCGTCGGTCATCTCCTCAATGTCGCTGGGCAGAACCACCATGGGGAAGCTGGGCTTGCCGCGCGACCTCGCCAGCGACGTGGCAAGGTTCTCGAAGCGCTCGCTGACGACCACTACGGCGGGCACGCCGTTCTCGTCGAGGGTGATCGCGTCGTGGACACTCCACGTCGTGCACGAGCCTCAGTGGCCGATGCCGACGACGACGGCGTCACACCGCCGCGCCAGCTCCTCCATGGTCTCCTGCGGCGTACCGCTGGAGGCGGAGGGGTTGGGGCGGACAACCGCCTCGCGGGCCTCGTACTTCTCCACCGCGAGCTCGGCGTAGTTCCTGGTGATGGCGTCGAAGCTGCGCCAGCCGTTGCTCAGCAGGCCGACGACGGATCCCGCGACGGTGGAGATCCGCGGCGCGGCCTTGCCGTCGTCGGCCGGCGGCTTGGCGACGGGGTCGAGGATGCGCAGTCGTTTGGCGGCCATGGTCTCTCCGGCATGGGCACCCCTGACTGAAGGGGAGGTACTGCTTCGGAGTATAGGCCGGGCCGTTCCAGCGTCAAGGCGGTAGGCTAGTCGAACGTGGCGTTTGTGACGTGGAGCCGTGGACGGCGCGGGCCTTGCGTGAAGAAGGGATCGAAGAGCGCCCGCACCTTGGCGGCCGACCTTGCCTCGTAGCCGAGCCGATGCTCAAGCGAGTCCCACAGGCCCAAGACGCCGCCGCGGGCGGTGTCGTCGTCGGCCCAGAAGGCCGCGAGCCCCTTGAAGCCGGGGTTCGTCCGCAGCTCGGCCAAGGCGGCGTCCCAGACGCCGGCGCAGGCCCGTTCCCACTCCTCCCGCGAAGCGAACCGCGTCTCTTCAAGGAACATCGCCACGACGTCGCCTGCCTGCATCTCGCGCCTCCCGCCGACTCGAACGCTGCGCCCCAGTGTAGCCCCGGCCGGGGCGGCCCGCCTCAGCCTGCCTGCACTCGCCGGTGGTACAATGGCGCTCCTTGGGCCTGTGGCGCAGTTGGGAGCGCGTCTCAATGGCATTGAGAAGGTCGGGGGTTCGAATCCCCCCAGGTCCACCATACTTGACGGTAGACAGAACCGGGGCGTGGAGAGCCACCTCCTCGGCGTCCCTTCCCCCTATGGGAGCATCCTCCGGCATAGGTATGGAGTAGCGCAGGAGAGCGTTGCCCGGCATCACCACGATCTCCTTGACGAAGGACTCGATGAAGGCCCTGCGCTCCGTCAGTTCGCTCTTGTTGAGGAACACGCTCAGGTCCTGGGCGTAGGCCGTGATGGTCTCCACGTCGTCCAGCACCTCTCTGCGCTGGGAGAGCATCGCCCTGGCCTCCTGCGCCGACATCTCCAGCTTCTCCTGCCGCTCCCTGTGATCTCTGATGCGGGGCTTGAAGTCCTCGATGTCCAGGTCGGTGGTCTCCGCCAGGTCGTAGAGCCGTCCCAGCCTGCGCTTCACGTCCTCAAGCTCCGACTCAATGGTCTGAAGCTTCTGGCGCTGCTCCCTGGCGATGCCGTCCATCTCCTCGTCCACCAGCTTCACCAGCTCGCGGATGTTGGACTCGGTGAGCACGTTCTCCCTGATCTTGCCCACCACCATCTCCTCGAAGCGCCGGGCGTTGAGCCTGGGGGTCTCGCAGGCGTGCCTGCCCCGCTTCATGATGGACTGGCAGACATAGTAGGCGTACTTCCCGCTCTTGGCGTCCTGGCCGCTAAGCGCCCCGTCGCACGTCCTGCACCTGACCAGCCCGCTGAGCAGGTAGGTGCTTCCCACCCGGCGGGGGTGCGCCTTCCTGGGCGCCCTTCTGCGCATCCGGCTGTTCACCCTCTTGAACTGGGCCTTTGAGATGATGCCGGGGAACGCCTTGTCCACGCGCACCGGCTCATCCTTGCCCTTCCCGCCGACGCCCCAGAGGAGGGTTCCGGTGTAGGCTTCGTTGCGGAGGATGATGTGGACGCCGTTCTTGGACCAGAGCCTGCCCGTGGGGTTGGCGATGCCCTCGGCGTTGAGGGTCTGGGTGATGTCCAGGATGCCGCTGCCCGACTCGGCCATATTGAAGATGCGCTGGACCACGGGAGCGGTGGCGGGATCGGGTTCCAGGGTGGGACGCTTCTTGGCCCCGTCCTGCACCATGCGCTTGCCGTAGCCGTAGGGCACCCTGCTGGCGACCCAGAAGCCTCTGGATGCCGCCTCCCGCATACCCCGGCGAACTTCTTCGGCCAGGATATCGGTTATCCAATAACGACAAAAAAATCAGGTACACATGGGCGGCCGAACTTGAAGCCAACTGACCTCGGCAGCAGGGCGTGGTGCTACACGCAATTCCAGAGTCCGTAGCGGAGTCGCCCGAGGCCGAGACCGCAACGCTCACGTCCAGCGCCGCATCTGGCGCCGGGTTGGCCGTACAGCGTGAAGACGGCGTCCCCGCCCTCGGTGGCTCCGCTGGCCGCCGTGATGTCTATCGTGGGCGGCGGTGACGGGGTGGCGTCTTCACCCTGCTCGCTGGCGCGGCAGGTCTCCAGCGCGTCCAGCTCCACCACCGCTTACGGTAGATACCGCCATATTCGAGATGTCGCTTGGCAGCCTGTCGGCGCACCAAGGACTTGCGATCCCTGTAGTGTGACACCCAATTGCCATCGCTACTTGTAGTACACGGCGATGTAAGCATGGAAGAGACCCAGGACAACCGTGACGGCGGCCAGTGAGACGTGGGCAACTCCCCACGAGACGGTGTAGTAGCGGTTGTTGATCCTGATGCCCAGGGGACTCGCCGCACCAACAAGCATGTTGCCCAGAAACACCCAGCTGAGCGCCGCCAGGTAGCCGTAGCCCACCTCCACGCTGTGCACGTAGAACAGCAGTGGCACCAGTGCGCCGGTCCGCTGATGCCACGGCAGCAGCCTCCGCAGATTCCGCCGCTTGAGACGGGAGTAGAAGAGCCACCACTGCCATCCCACATACGAAAGCAGTCCGGCGCCGGTGACATACTTGTACCCGTCCAGGTCTTGGGCCTGGGCGAGCCACTCCCACCGCAGCCCAGCGACATCCTGGCCCACGTAGAGGAGCACGCCGAGGACACCCACCATCCGCCACCGCCACGCCGCTACCGGCAACGCGAAGGGGCGGCCAGCACGAACGGGCCTTCCCCGGCTCCCGTTGCTGTCGGCAGCTTCCACTGGAGATTCACCTACGGATTGGCCCGTTGTCATCGCGCCTCCCCCATGTCTTGCGCCTCCAGCAGCAAGCGAAGGGTCTGGGCCGATGTCCTCTCCTCCACCTCCGCCATGAAGACATCGGCCGATGGCAGGAAATAGCCGTCTGCGGGCCACTTGTCTCCAACAGGCGGCGGGTCGGCAAAGGTGGCAACCTTCTCCAGGTAGTGCGCATAGGCTTCACGGACGCTCCGGCGCAGGGCTTGCACCAGGCTCAGCGCCTCGCTCATGCTGATTTCGTCCTCCGGGTATGACCAGGTGGTCGCACCCATGACGTCGCCCACCTGCCAGTCGGTCTTGGGCGAGTTCGGGTCGCTGTTGTGGCAGACCACGCACGCCTCCGCCGAGGCGATGTCCGAGAACATGGCGGTCTGAAAGCCGATATCCGGGTCCAGGAAGAACTGCGGCTCGCCGGTGCGCCTGATGACTTGAAAGTGCTCTGTCTGCAAGCCGGTGAACTTGTTGGCGTCATTGATCGGGAAGTCCGAGCCGAGGAATAGATACAGGGGAACCGGACTACGACGGAGACCCTCGGCAGTCTCCCGCAGGAAGAGCGCCGGAAGCGGCCCGGCGTCCAGCCCCTCGTCATGCCAGTCCTCGTCAAATCGAATCCCCTGCGCTTGGCCCGTTCCCACAATGTCACTGGCCCACACCTGGCGCACCGCGTCGTTCTCGGCTTCCAGCACTGCGAAAACAGCTTCGATGGGCACGGGCGGGCCGCCATCGGTGAGTGCGTCGTCCGGCGGCGGCGCATTCGCGACGATGAGCGCCACGAGCACGATGGCTACCGCCACGACCACGGCGACGAACTTCATGGGTCGCCGCCTTCCCCGGTCGAGGACGGCTCGACGCGCTTCTCGTCGCCGTAGGGCGATGGCCCTCCCAGGAAGTATTCCAGGATGAGCGCCTCCGGCACCCCTTCTTCAAGGCGCAGCGGCGTGTCCCTGACGTGGTTGCCGTGGAAGTCGTGGCACTGGAGGCAGGTGTTCCACGACCCCCTGCGCACCAGCTCTACATGCGTGGGGGTGATGGGGTCGTCTTCCAACGAGGTGTCCTGGTGGCAGTGGGTGCAGAAACCGATGGTGGGCTGCGTCACCCGCACTCCCTGGTGCTCGGTGTGGCAGGTGACGCACGTGTGGGCCGCAATGTGCTCCCGCGCATCGGAGAAGCGCGGTTCCACAAAGCGGGATACGGGGTGTCGGTCATCCGGCCTCTCGTGGCAGTCCAGACAGGCCGCGTTACCGACATCCTCGGAGCCAAAGCCTATGGTGGACTCCCGCAGGCCCAGCCAGTGGTAGACGTTGGAGCTCAGTTGTTGCGCGGCGGTGCCCGCCACGGCTGAGTGGCATTCCTGGCAGCCCAATCCCTCGTGGCCCGTGTTCATGGGACCTTTGGCAACCAGCGCATTGCGATCCGGAAAAGTGAGAAACGCCACCAAGAGCAGGCCCAGCGCGACGCCGGCTGCAACTCCGAAATATCGCCAATGTACGAGCAGCGTTCTGATAACAACCCCGTCCGTAGGTGTCCTTGTGACCCTTCATCTATTCAACGCGTGCGATCATCTTGTGGTATGAAGCGCGGAATCATCTATCGGGACGGAGGCATACCCTCCAGCCCGCAGGTCTCCGCCGCCCTTAGGAACGCTTCCGATGGTTCGCCCAAGCTGGCTTCTTGCATGGCCTCCGCCAGCTTCGCAGGCCCGCCCAGCTCCTCGAACAGGCAGGCCGCGCCCTCCCTGAAGTCGGGCGGCAACCCAAATCTGGGAGCGTAGGTCTCCCATTCATCGTCGTTCATGCAGACCACTGAGACGTTGAGCGCGGCCATGCTCAGCGCCAGGGAATTGGCAGGAGTAAACCCGGCGACAGCTGGAGCCAACAGACCGCGCAGATCAATCGGTACGAATCCCTCCCGTATGCACAATGAAGTCTCTTCACTGAACGGTTCAACTTGCCCTACGAGCGTGGTCAGGAACAGCCTCAGCACCGTGTCGTCTTGCAGGCAGTTGACGATGTCCACGACGGTCTCCAGCGAGCCGCCGGGAGAGCGCCCCGTCATCTGCAACAGTTCCTGTGGGCCGATGCCCTTATCGCCGAGGCAGGACTGTTCCCTGGGTGACAGTCCAGACAGGAACGTTTGGGGGTCGTCAATAGCCACGGGGTGCAGCGTGTCAGGCGGCAGCCCCATACCCTCCGTGGAAGTGTCGCCGCCTGTGCCACCGGAGCCGGAGTCGTCAGGCATGTTCTCCGACATTCCCGCAAAACCCACGCCGCACTTGGCTGCCGTGGCTACGAACGCCGTAGGCAATCCCGATTCATCCGTTTGGAGCAGGGCTTCCGCCACTCCCGTCGGTCCGCCCAGTTCGGCCAACAGGCAATCCGTACCGGATTTGTCGCGAGGCCCTAACTCCAGTGCGGAGGACGCCGCCTCCCACTCCTCATCGTTCAGGCAGGCGGTGAACGTCAGGAAACTCGCCATCCCAACTATCCGGGCATCCATCGCTCCGGCAGCCGCCCCGGGCGATTTCATCATCGGACGCAGGTCCATCCCGCCTAGACCTTCGCGGATGCACGCGGAGGTCTCATCGCTCAGTTCGCCGGTTGCCGTCAGCGGCTCACTCAGGAACATGCGCAACACCGTCTCATCTTCGAGACAGTCTAGGATGGCGTCCCCCTCCGCGGCTCCATTGGTCGAAGTCATTGCCGTCATGATCTGGGCGATGCCGAGATTGCCGTCAGCAAGGCAGGACTGCTCCTGTGCAGATAGAGCCGACAGGAACGCCTGTGGGTCGTCCAAATCCAGCGGGGCAAGGCTCCGGACAGCCCTCGGGCTGTCTGCTTGCGGTGTCGCCGTCGCCGTAGGTTGCGGAGTGGCCGTCGGTGCCGGAGTGGCGGTGGCCTGCGGCGCGCGGGTGGCCGTTACCAGCGCCGTAGGCTGCGTTGCCGGGGTCGAGTCATCCCTAGAGCAAGCCAGGATTGCGAACAGCGACACAAGGACGAACACGACGATCAGCTTCGACATGCTCTGCCTCCACGGGTGGCAATAGGATCGTTCTCGCTCCTCCTCAAACCAGCGTTCACCCTTCCGAGAGAACTTAGCCGCCACCCATTTTACGTCTCAGTTGGAAGTCAGGCTCCCGGAGGACGATAGTTCACCGTTTTCTGCGTGGCTTCGTCGATCTCCTCTGGAGTGAGCAGCTGCACCGTACTGATGCTGAGTGCGCCTCCCGCCGTGATGGCAAGGGAGATCGCGGCTGCCGTCGCCGCATCGGGCAGGTCAAAGATGATGTACAGGTCCGCGCCACCGAAGGCGTAGTAGAACGCCTCCAGTTGTCCGCCTTGCTCCCTGCCCATGTCTTCGAAGACCTTACGTCGCGAACTGCCGCCTTCCCGCAGCAGGCCCTGCATTCCCGTCGGTGTGTAGTTTGCCTGATACAGGTACTTGGCCATAATCAACCTCCTTATTTCAGTGTTGTCGTGTCTTTAGCGTCTCGCTCTTGTCTCTGCGTGCGTAACTCTTGCTGACGGACGAGGCGAAGCGTCGTCACCGTCCATGCCAGTTGTTGCAATCATATCATACAGTTGCGATAATCAAACAACCAGCTAGCGTCACGGCTCGTCTATGCTCAGTAATTCCTCAAGGTGTATGGGACGCCGAAGAAATACTTCTCATTTCCGATTATCGTCCTTATCGTCTTGATGTGACGCTTTGCCGGGTAGTAGATATAGAGTTCTGCTTTGCCAGGGCAACTCCAAGTATTGATTGAAAGATCGACACTTCCAGACCCGATAAACTCTATCCTGCGAATCACTCCGGTATGTTGTTTGAGGGTCTGCTCTACCTCGTCACGCGTGGGCCA
The DNA here is from genome assembly GCA_965207995.1 of Dehalococcoidia bacterium. Lineage (GTDB taxonomy): Bacteria > Chloroflexota > Dehalococcoidia > SHYB01 > SHYB01 > DAOUKH01. The sequence continues at coordinate 2,039,088 of OZ242299.1, forward strand.
ATCGTCGCACGGTATCCTGTGAGGCCTCGTCCCGTATATACTCACGGACAGAAAGTCCCGTAGGTAGGCAGTGTTAATTTCCATAATGGCAAAAGCTAGCAAGCCTACCGCAAGGGTGCCTACGAGGTACTGCCACCGTCCCAGTCCCAGGACGACCCTTGTTAGACTCTTGCTGGTACGTCTTACGCCGAGCATCACACACCTGACAATGCACCTAGGCAGTTGCCAGTTAGGCAATGGCGATGTTGCCCACAAGCTCTTCTGTGCGCTCCGGTCCCTCAGCCAGCAGGAACCGAAGAGAGCCGAGTACCATCGCAGGGACGAGGCCCATGACGGCACCCACCAATGCCGCTCTGGTTCCGCGTCCCGCGTTCCAGTCCGGTTCTTCCGTACGAGAGGACGGTATTGAGGCCCGAGTCCCTCCCGGAGAACCTCCAGCATCGTATGTTGTGGATCCTTGGCAGGATTCCAAAGGAGTGCCCCCTCCCGGCGAATTGGAACTGTACCTACTCAACGATCTCCACTCTGAAACCGTGGGCAACGTCTCCAAAATGGAATCCAAAGAATGCGCTGACAAAGTAAACACCTGCCGGTAGATCAAGCGCGGGCACCTCCCGCACGTCAGTCAAGTAGACTGGCTCTCCTCTCGGCATCATGTTCGGTTCTGTTCCCAGGGCAGTGAATACCTCAACGCGTACCTGCTCAGGGAGAGTGCTCTCTGAAGTGACGATCTTGAACCCGCTTCCCCGCTCCACCACTACAGAAGATGCCTTGTCAAAGCCCTCCCACCCCACGCTGTCTGAGCAAACAATGCTGCTTCCGCCTACCGGCCAGCAGTAGGACCCCCTCCATCCGCGATGCTGGCGACCATCGTATTCAAGGAACGCTTGAGGAAGCGGCGGTGTTGGATGTCTCTCGGTCTGGGAAGCTTGAAGGTTAGGCTCAGTGACTCCCGACCCTTCTTCGATAGAAGTCTGAACCAGAAAAACAAGTAGGACGGCCACTATCACCAGCAGTAGGCCAAGGACAATGCATATGACGCCCAGCGCACGGCCCACGTCTCCCCGTAGCCTCTTGACCATCCACGATCCTGCACCCAGTAGTACGGCGGCGGGCGTCAACGTTGCGAATAATAGAATGAAGAGCGTCGTCATCGCTTGCCTCTCAACCTGTAGGTCCACTAGTCAATACCTCTGTCCATGTGTGTTCACGATGCTCCTGCTGACCGACGAAGTTCCCTGTGCCTGTTCTCTCCGGGAACCGCCCGACTCGGCTGCGCCAGAAGGACTCCCTGATGACCCTCCAGTCCCGCAGTATTGGCTCGCCATCGATGATGTCCAATACAACGCCGAAGGTTATGCAATCTCCACATCATTTCGACTTGGCGCTGGTAGGTGCGCGTTCATAGCCTCGGATCGACCGGCTCGCTCTCAAGGGCGAGCACGCCGAAGGCGCACTCATGCACCCGGTAGAGGGGCTCTCGTTCGACGAACCGCTGGAGACCCTCAACGCCAAGCGCGAACTCGCGAAGGGCCAGAGACCTTTTTGCGGAGATGTTCCGGTTCCGCAGACGCTCCAGGTTCTTCGGCAGCGTGTACTCGGGTCCGTAGATGATGCGCAGGTATTCGGTGCCCCTGCACTTGACGGCGGGCTGCACCAGGCCGCGCTTGCCTCTCGACACAAAGTCCAACGGCTTGACGACCATACCCTCGCCGCCTGTACTCGTCATCTCCTCCCACCAGCCGGTGGCCTCAGACTCATCCGACTGGTCCAGTCGTACAACCTTGTGCCGGGTGTCCCGGAAAAACGCCGGATCAGCCTCATGCAGGCGCGTGGCCATCTTCATGTGCCAAAGGTGGTCCTTGTCGGTGTGCATTCGTCCTTCGCTGGCGAGAAGGTGGAATGGCGCGAACTGGATATCGGCGAGCGATTCGACCGGCCAGCAGTACCGGGCGTAGGCGTCGCCGTAGAGCTGGACCAGGTCGAGCCTGTCTTCAACTCCGGCCACGGCGTCGGCCACCGCAATACCGCGAGAAGCCGTCTGCCGGAGGAGGGATTCGGCGGCCGTCAGGCTGGTCCGAGCAGCCGCGCCGACCGCGGCATACTGGTCGCTGAGCAGCTCATGCGCCTTGAGGGACCACGGCATGATTTCGCTGTCCAGCACCACCCAGTCCGTCTCCAGCTCGTCCCACAGGCCAGCCTCCGAAATACCCCTGCGAACGCGTTCCATGAACGCCGACTCCAGGGCGCGGTCTCCGAAGAACCTCCGCCCCGTCCGCGTGTAGCAGGCGCCGACGCCCTCGCCGTTGATGCCGAAGCGCCGCTCTATGGCAGAGACGTCCCGCCCAACCACGACGACGGCCCGTGAACCCATGTGCTTCTCCTCGCAGACCACCTCGGACACGCCAGCATTCCGGTAGTAGGTGAATGCCTCGGCTGGATGCTCCAGCAGGCCGGGGAGTATGGAGGTCTCGGAAGGGGAAATCGTGGGCGGAAGGTAGACGAGCCAGCGCGGGTCCAGGGCGAACCGGCTCATCACCTCAAGCGCCGCAGCAGCGTTCTCCTCCCGCACCGTGACATTCCCTCGCAGCCGGGTCGAGACGACACGCTTGCCGATCACGTCATCGATGTCGAGAAGGTTCGCCGAGCGGTTCACAGTTGACCTAGTGGCCTCCTCCGGCGGTACGGATTGGGCCAGTGGTCTGACCGGCTCGTAGTAGACTTGCGCCGCCGGAACCGACACGAGCTCCTTCTCGGGATACCGGAGCGCGGTCAGCTTTCCGCCGAACACGCAGCCGGTATCGATGTTGATGGTGCGGTTGAGCCACTCTGGTTCCACAACGGCGGTATGGCCGTAGACAACCGTGGCCTTCCCCCGATACTCGGCCGCCCAGTTGGCGCGTATCGGGAGTCCGAATTCGTCCTTCTCCCCGGTGGTCTCTCCGTACAGGCAGAAGTCCCGGACACGTGCCGAGGCGCGTCCCTGGTACTCCGACTTGATGCCCGCGTGGGCCACCGCCAGGTCCCCGTCGTCGAGCACGTAGTGGCTGATGAGCCCATCCAGGAAGGCAAGAGCCTGTTGTCGGAACACTTCGGACTCCATGTCCAGTTGCGCCAGCGACTCCGCCAGTCCGTGGGTCACCTGAACGTTCCTGCCCTGTAGCTTGCGGGCGAGCTTGGACTCGTGGTTGCCGGCCACGCAGAGGGCCGTACCCTGGGCCACCATCGACATCACGAGCTTGAGCACCCTGACGACGCCGGGGCCCCGGTCCACGAGGTCGCCGACGAACACGGCCCTTCGTCCCTGAGGATGGGTTGCTGAATATCCGATACCGCCGTCGGACTCGGTGCGGGTCTCAACCTCATAGCCTAAGCATTCCAGGAGGGCGAGGAGCTCATCGAAACATCCGTGGACATCGCCGATGATGTCGAACGGGCCGCGCTCGTGGCGCAGGTTGACCCACATGGGCGTCCGCTGAACGGTTGCGGAGTCAACCTCTTCGGGAGAGTTGAGCACGAACACATGCCGGAAGCCCTCGCGCTTCAGACGGCGAAGCGACCGCCTGAGCTGCTGGGCCTGCTGGCGCACCACGCGACCCCCAAATTGGCGGTCGGGGCGCTCTCTGTTGCGGGCCAGGCATAGGGCCTCGGGCATGTTAAGGACGATGGCCGCCGGCAGGCAGTCATGCTCCCTGGCCAGTTCCACGAGGGACTTCCGCGCCTCCGGCTGGACGCTGGTGGCGTCAATGACAGTGAGACGGCCGGATCTCAAACGTGTCGCCGCGATGAAGTTGAGCAGCGCAAAGGCGTCGGGGGTGGCCGACTGGTCGTTGGCGTCGTCGGCCACCATCGCCCGGCAATCGTCCGACGACACGACTTCGGTGGGCTTGAAGTGCCGGGAGGCAAAGTGGGACTTCCCCGAACCGGTGGGGCCGATGAGCGCGACGAGACACAGCTCAGGAATGGCGATGTTCATCGCGTGAAGACCCCCATCTGGGTCGGCGCTCCGTGCGCTGGGTGGACGGGGCCGATGTCCTGGAAGATCACGTCGTACTTGCGGCGGTCCGCAACCTGCCGCGACCAGTCTTGGAATTCTCCTCGTGTCCACTCGAAACGATGGTCTCCGTGCCTGAACGCGCCGCCGGCCAGTCCTTCGAACAGCGAGTTGTACTCCGCATTCGGCGTCGTTATGAGGACGGCGCCGGGCCTGGCATTCCCGAAAACGGCGTCCTCGAAGGCGTCAAGCCGCGTGGGGTCGATGTGCTCTATCACCTCCATGGCGACGGCGGCATCGTGCCCCGCGAGGCGCTTGTCCCTGTAGGTGAGGGAGCCTTGCAGGAGAGTGATGCGCTCCCGCTGGCGCGGGGGCAGGGTGTCGAGGCGCAACCGGCGGGCCGCCGTTTCCAACGCCCGGTGTGAGACATCCATGCCCGTGATCGAACGAACCGAAGATTCCCCAAGAATAGCCTCGATCAACCTCCCCTCGCCGCAGCCGAGGTCGAGCACCCTGGCCGCCCCCATGTCGCGGAGCGCCGCGAGCACCGCCTGAGTGCGCTGCTCACCCAGTCGAATGGGCGATTCAAGCCGTTCCTCTTCCCGTTCGTGCCTTGTGGCGACAACGCCCGGGTAAGCCGATCCCGCGTCAAGCAGCTGGGCGAGCGCCTGGCTTACCAGGCTGCGCTGATGCTTCAGGTAGCGGCGCGAGATGAGTTCACGCAGAGGATGGTTGTCCAGCCACCCCTCGCCGAAGCGCAGCAGCTTGGCCACCTCGTCGTCGCCGACCCAGTAGTGCTTTTCGTCGTCCAGGACGGGCAAGAGCACGTAGAGGTGAGCGAGCAATTCCCGGAGTCGGACCTTCGACGACAGGCGCACGCCGTAGTACGGGCTGTGTCCCCACTCTGGGAAACGTTCATCCAAGGGCCGCCCTGAAACGTGAACGTCGTAGCCCAGCGGCTCGAACAAGCGCCTGATGACATCCGGCCCATCCGCAGAGGGCATCGCGGGAACATCGGCTTCCAGCGGCATGGGCATGTCGGCAAGTTCCGCTCGTTCGGCGCTCTTCCCCGCCAGCGCGCTGCCGAACACCGAGGCAATTGCCACGCTCATGTGCGATGAGGCTACGTAGGGACGGTCGTTCACGTATTGCCCAAGCCAGTCCCCGGCGTTGGAGTTCCCGGACTTCGGGCGTGCCAGTCCCACCGGATCGATGTGCAACAGAAGCGCCGCCGTGCAGCGGTGGATGTCTGCCTCGGGGTAGAAGACGTCGGCCCTCCCGAAAGACAGCTTGAACGACTGGAATCGACCAGGGTTCTTGTGGAGCAGGAACCCCAGGTCGGTCGCCGGTTGGTGCGTCGTCGTGATGGTGAGTAACATGATTCAAATGGTGGGACCGAGACACCTGATTGAGTTTTGACGAATGTTGCAAAGCCATTATACAGTTGCGATAATCAAACAACCAGAGAACATCACGGTCGTTGATGGGAATTGTCCCGTAGACGGGGACACTGAGGAGAGACCGATGGCTAGGACAGCGAGCTTCGACGGAGGGGCCTTCTTCACCGCCCTGGACGCGGAGCGGCAGGCCCGTCGATGCACATGGAGGCAGGTGGCGGAGGAGTGCGGGATCAGCGCTTCCACATTGAGCCGCATGGCCCAGGGCAGACTCCCCGATGTGAACGGCCTGGCTGCCTTGGCCGCCTGGTCGGGGCTGGAGGTGGACCGCTTCGTCAAGAGCGCCGTCGCCAGACAAGAGCCGAAGCCGATGGCGGTCATCTCCTCCTGCCTGCACGCAGACCCCCACCTCAGCGAGGAGGCCGCCGTCGCCATTGACCAGATGGTCAGGGCAGCCTATAGAAGCATGGCGAGCCAATGGACGCCATCGACTACCCAGCAGCCGAGGACGTAGTAGAGTGGGAAAGAACTCTGAGAGGTTCCTAAGACGTAGATGGATGCCAAGAGTTGATTGCCATCCTTAGAAAGGCCATGGAGACACCTGCTGAGGGGTGGCACAAGCTGACTGACTTGCAGGGACCCGCACTACCGTTGGAGGCCAGACAAGATAGATTCTAGTAAGTTGAGGATGGCACACAGATATGTTGCCCATATTGCTGGAGAGGGTATTCACCGCCAATGACAGTGACCCCAACAAATAGGTCGACAGTAAACCAAAGCGCCAGGTTGTCGCCAACGAACGCCACGACCGAATTGAAGGGCGCAATTGCCGCAGTCTGTACAAAATCGGAGTTCGCGCAAGTTATTCCGGTTCTATCCGACAAAGCGGTAAACGTTGCGTCAGTCCCGCAGCGGAGTCCCCTGCGCTACCCAGGCGGTAAGACGTGGCTCGTGCCCGAAATCAGGAAGTACCTTGACGGCCTCGACTTTCGCCCAGAGGTATTCGTCGAGCCGTTCGCCGGTGGCGGGATCGCATCCCTAACGGCAGTCATGGACGACTACGTGGACCGTGCAGTGCTCTGCGAGAGGGACCCGGACATATCCAATCTGTGGCAGTGCATGCTCGACGACGCCGAGGAATTGGCGCAGCGCGTGCAGGGTTTCGAAGCAACTCCTGAGAACGTGAGCAAGGTATTCGCGGATGCGGGGATGTGCGGTATGGACGCCGCATTTCGCACCCTGTTGCGGAACAGAGTAAGTCGGGGCGGCATCCTAGCCAAGGGTGCCTCGGTGATGAAGGAGGGAGAGAACGGGCATGGGATCTCCTCTCGCTGGTACGCCGACACCTTGGCCGCACGTATCCGCGCAATCGGGAACTATGCAGACCGGTTTGACTTTTTCCAAGGGGATGGTGTGAGCCTCGTGGAACTCTGCAAGTACAACGAGGCAACCGCATTCTTCATTGATCCTCCCTACACCGCCGCCGGTAAGCAGGCGGGGAGGCGACTGTACACGTACAACGAAATCGACCACGAGGAACTGTTCAAGCGGATGTCACAGGTACGAGGCGTCTTCATGATGACCTACGACGAGAGTTCCGACGTGATCGAGATGGCGCGCAGGCGAGGATTCCATGTGGCCAAGGTCGCAATGAAGAACACCCACCATGCAGTGATGTACGAGTTGCTAATCACGTCGCACGAGCTGACGTCATGACTCAACCTCGACGCTTCGGCATAGGAGAATGGTACGGACATTCATTCGTCGGGCTGACGCGGGACGAACGCCGGGCATATGCCGCCGGGACCGGTTCCCGGCCATGCCCCTTTCGGATGGGTGGGGGATCATGCACGAAGATCGGTGGGGTCTGTTCGTTCAGGCTATACGAAGACGATGATGGCGTTGCTACTCCAGTATCGGGCACTGAGGCCGGATTGAGGGTTCTGTGTCCCCGGCGATTTGAGGAGGATATGACCATCTTTCGATGGGTAGGTGAGGTGGTTTTGGGTACTTCATCGCCCGCCATAGCCAGCGAGGTGGGCTTCCTCAAGTCCGAGGATGGAAACACGCACGTAGGCCGGATAGACATGGTTCTGGCGAATCAGGAAGACGGCACAACAGCACTTAATTGGTGCGCCCTGGAGATTCAAGCCGTTTACTTTTCCGGTAGGAGCATGGGGGAAGAATTCAGAAACATTAGAAACTACGCGGGTGATCAGCCGCCCTTCCCAGGCCAGACGCGACGACCCGACTACCGGAGTAGTGGTCCGAAGCGTCTGATGCCCCAGTTGCAGATCAAGGTGCCTACGCTCCGTCGATGGGGCAAGAAGATGGTGGTAGTGGTAGACAAGCACTTCTACGAGTCCCTGGGGCGCATGGAAGAGGTCGGAGACCTATCGAGCGGAGACATAGCATGGTTCACCGTAGACTTCGAGGAAGACCACGCCAGCGGGCACTTCAAACTCGTGAGGGATAGCGTCCACGTCACTACACTTGAGAGGGCTACCGAGGGACTGACGGGTGGCTCCCCCGTTACTCTGAACGAGTTTGAGGAAGGCATCCGATCCAAGCTCGCGCAGTAAGGAGCTTTTCCCAATCCAGCTCAGTGTTTCCAATTGGAGGTGCCACAACCCTAGCTGGTATGCCGCACCTCGGTGAAATGATTGTTACATACCAAATCCAAGATACGATTTGGAAGAGACGGGGGATGAGCAATGAGCTTCGGTAATTGGCCTTGGACGGCAAGTGATGGGCTGGATTAGGCAAACAGTAGCATTGGCAGCGGCCATGGTCCTGACGGTGTGCCTTCTCTCGTGCGGAGACGGCACAGAGCCGGTTCGCCTCGCCACCGAGGGCGATTACCATCCCTTCAACTTCATCAACGACGACGGCGAGATCGACGGGTTGGAGCGCGAGCTCGGCGACGAGTTGTGCCGCCGGGCCGAGCTTGAATGCGAGTGGGTGCTCAATGACTGGGAGAGCATGATCCCAGACCTGGTGGCGGGGGAGTTCGACGCCATCATGGCCGGTATGAGCATCACCGACAAACGAGACATGACCATCGACTTCACCGAGCCCTATTACCCTCCCACACCGTCTGTCTACCTCGCGGTGGCGGGCGCGGGTGATGAGGCCGTCGAGGGGCGGCTAGGGGCCTACGCCAGCACCATCTACTCGGACTACTTTACGGAACGGGGCATCGCGTACATAGAGTTCAGCGACGAGGACGACCGGTTGGCGGCCCTCCTGAATGGCGACATCGACGCGATGCTGGTGGACCACGCCTACGCCGTGGACAAGCTCTCGGAGTACGAGGGACGACTGGCCGTCGTCGGCCCATCCGTGCTGCTGGACCGGGGGATCGGCATGGGCGTGCGCAACAACAACGACCTGCTGGCGAAGCTGAACTCTGCCTTAGCGTTCATGAAGGCCGACGGGGCGCTGGATGCCCTCATCGTCAAATGGGTGGGCGAGGACGCAGCGACATTCGGCGGAACCTCGGTGTCGTCCTCTGTGTCATCGCCGACCGCCACGCCTGCACCATCTCCCACAGCCACGCCTACTCCCGAGCCGAGTCCAACACCGACTCCCACCCCTGAGCCTCCATCCGCGCAGGAATTGTTGGACGCCACGACCGCAGCCATGAAGAACGTCGAGTCCGGCCACGGGGAGGTGGACATCGCCGTCAAGCTGACGCAGGCGAACGAGACGGTGGACATGGCGATGAGCGTCGTGGGTGACTTCCAGGTCCCGGACCGCAACCAGGCGGAGCTCAGTTTCAACGCTGGCGGCGTCACCGTGGAGTTCGAAGCGATCACCATCGGCGACAAGACCTTCATGACGGACTTCATCACGGGTGAATGGACCGCCCTCCCCAAGCTGCCCACGCCCTTCGGCAATGAACTGCTGGCAGCCGGGGCATTCGGCACCGACTTCGGCCCGGAAGTCGCCCAGGGCTTCGTCCTGGTAGGAGAGGAAACACTCGACGGCGAGAGCGTCTACCGTGTGAGAGGTCCCGTTTCGGGTGAGGTCCTCGCCGAAATGCTGAACGACCCCAGCATCGGGAACGGCGAGGGTGAGGTCGAATACTGGATCGGGGTCGAAGACAGCCTCGTGCGCAGGGTCGTGATTGAAATGGAGATAACCGAGGACGACCCCATCACCAACAGCACCATCATGCTGGAGATGACGGCCGTCACGGTTCTGTCCGACTATAACCAACCCGTGGACATTCGGGAGCCGGAGGTGGAAGGCGAAAACGTGTTCGGTGGGGACGACCATGGAGACTATCTCGAGAATGCCACCACTGTAGACCCCGGCGAGAGCGTCGAAGGGAAAATGGACAATGACTACGACCTAGACTACTTCCGATTTCAGGCCGAGGAGGGCCAGAGCTACGAAGTAAGGGTAGACCACGGGACCCTGGAGAGTTCCGGGCTTACCCTTTACAACTCCTCGTGGGATGTGGAGACATGGAGCGACGACAATTGGGATGCCCAAGGGTCTCGGGTTACGTGGGTTGCGCCTAGCTCGGGGTGGTACTACGTTCTTGTAGAGGGCATCGGGGCCACAGGGTCCTACACTTTGACGGTAGTTCCCGCCAGCGCCGCCACGCCAGCGGCTACGCCCACACCTGAGCCGACGCCCACACCTGAGCCGACGCCGGCCAATACTCCCACGTCCGCCTACTCCATGCAACCGCACGTGTTCTTGAGGGTCGTGCTGGTTACGAAGGACTGGGTGCCGTTCTCCAATCCAGGCGGCTGGACGCAGGCGGTGCCGCAGAAGGAGAGTGCAACGCTCCGGTATTACGAAGCGGCGATATGGGAGGAGATGGGCTCCGTTCACCTCTACGCATTCCCCAACGACTACGATCCGCTCTACGGCGTATCAGGAGGAGTGTCCAAGGACGATGTGATCGCCTACCGGGAGCAGTACTCCTTGAGCGTCCGCACGGGGATGCCGGAGGAGTCGTCGGATGAACGGAGCGACTTTCTGCGGAGCGCGTTCGAGGACTTCGCAGCGGTGCTAGTGGAACGCCATCCTCAGGGGGAGCATCACTTCATGTTCAGCGGCCATGGCGGCCCCGGCGGCGACCTCTTCGCAACGCAGGTGAAGAACGCTGACGCAGATGCTTTTCTCGCGTCGTGGACACGGCACTTGGGCAGGCCCCTGGGAGTCATCGACATGGGCGGGCCGTGCAACAAGGGCGGCTACGAGGATCTGGCCAACTTCTGCAAGCACGCCCGCTACTACGTGGCATCCGACCTGCCCAACGGCGGGTATTCGATGGATGAATGGACACCGGAGAAGCACTGGGAGACCAGCGAGGCGAAGCAGTACCACCGCATCCTTGCATCGAACGACACCCTGGAAGAGGCGCTCATCGAGCGCGTCAACCTTCGCAGGACGCACTACGAGTATTCGCGGGACAACCAGACGAGGGACAGGGTGGCCCAGGCGAACTACGTGTACTCTTGCGTCGCCTTTGGGGACTTCAGCGAGGCGTTCGAGGCATTCCTCGAACATACGACTATCCCATACCCCTTGCATGACCTGTATGAGTTGCTCGTGGGGTATTCGGCATCCCCCGGCCTGCTGGAGAAGTTCCAGAAGGTCATCGTGCACGCCGTAGACAACCGGGACTTCTTCGAATGGAGCTTCCCCGCAAACGGCATGATTTCGCCGCTGGAGCGCATCTACCATCGTTCGCCGTCGCAGTGAGTGTTACCTACGGAGGAAGTGGGCGGCATACATGCCGCTAGAGAGGGAGGCTCATCCGAATGGATAGCCTCCCTCTCTAGCAAACTACGCGGCTCCCGCCTCCGGCTGCATGAGCAGAGCGGAGTAGCTTGGCGCAACCACGTGGTCCACGGACACCTTCCCGGCGCCGTCGTACCCGGTGCGGAACGCGTACTCCACCTCCGCGCCCCAGGGCACCCGCCCACCGACGCGCACAGCGCCGCCCCTGGCCGTGCCGTCCCTTCCGCGAGCGCCGGGTGGATTCACATTTCAAGTGCAACACTCTGTCCAAAAATATCTCTGCCGGAGTCCTGTAATCAAGGCACTTGCGTGGAGTATTGTTGTAGGCCTGTACCAGTCGTGTGAACCGGTCTTCAGACAGACTGGCCAGGTCAGTCTTGCGGGGCAGGGTCCGACGCAGCCGGCCTATTGCGTTCTCCACTCCACCCTTCTGCCAGGGAGAGTACGTATCGCAGAAGAAGGTCTCTATACCCAACTCGTGAAGTTGGTAATGGTATGCGAACTCTGTTCCGTTGTCGAAGGTGACCGTCCGTCTCCATTCCGTGGGGAATTGACCTAGTACCTGCGTCATCGCGGAGGCGATGGGGCCGGAGGCCTTTCCAGGAGGTCTCAGCGCTATCAGGATCCGGGAGTGCCGTTCATGCATGGTTAGCACCGCCTGACCATAGGTCCTGAACAGCATCAGGTCCGCCTCCCAGTGACCAGGTGTGCTTCGGTCTTCGGCAACCTGCGGCCGCTCGGTGATGGGACGACGCTTTGCCATGAAGGAGGCGGGACTCCCACCTCTGCGGCCTCGGAAGCCGCGCTTCGACTTACCGCGGGCCAAGTAATGACGCCAACTGTAGTCCTTCTTACGCGCCATCTGCCCGTAGATGAACCGGTAGATGCTCTCGTGCGATATGACTCTCTTCCCTGACTCCAGGGCCAAACGACCCGACACCTGCTCCGGTGACCACCCCTGCTTGAGCCGGGAGAACACCTGCTCCCGCAGTATGCTGTCCCTTGCCAGTCGAGAGCCACGCCAACGACGAGCATGCGCCTGCTGGTCCGCATACCTGGCTTGGTATCCCTGAGTACGCGAGCCATTCCGCTTCAACTCCCTAGCCACTGTCGATGCCGAGCGATCCATACCTGCCGCGATTTGGCGGACTGATTGTCCCATGGCATGTAGTCGGGCAATCTCACACCTTTCTTCAATGGTGACATGTCCATAATGTTTTCCCATGACAACACCTTAACCAAGTGTTGCACTTCGTTTGTGAGTTTAGGCCGTGCACCACCATCCCGCTGCGCTCTCCTTTCTTCCAGCCAAGAACCTTGAGCGCGGCAGGCATCACCCACTCCTTCCCCTGGGTCCGCTGAAACAGCGCCCCGTGCAGCTTGCGCAGGACGACGGCGGACGGGCTGCGCTGGCCGTTCATGATCTGGGAGAGGTGGCCGGAGCTGATGCCCGCCCGCCGTGCCACCTCGTTCTGGCTCACGTCCAACTCGTCCATCCGCTGCCAGATGAACTGCCGGTCTACGTCGGGGCACTGGGCGGACGCGACCTTCGCACGCCCTCCAAGCACGGCCTCTACCTTGGCTTGGAGCTTCACCCCCATGCACCGCTTGCCGCGCGCCACCTGGCTCAGGTAGCCTGCGGACACGCCGACCATCTTGGCCAGCTCCTTCATGCTTATTCCGAGCGAGCGAGCAGCCTCGCGGATGAAGTTGCTAGCGTCGTCGTCCACAACCTCGCCCTGGCGGTTGGCGAGATTGGCGGGGGCGACCTTGGCCGGTGCGCCCAGGACAGACTCGATCTGGGCCTGCGCCTTCACGCCCATGGTTCTGCGACCCTTCGCGACCTGGGTGAGATACGAGTAACTCACGCCCGACCGGTCGGAGAGCTCCAGCATCGTCATGCCGAGGCTGCGTGCGGTCTCCCGGATATAGGAACTCTCGGAGGTGACCTCTTCGCTCTGTCGGTAGACGATGCCCTGTCCGGGGACCTCTCCCAGCACGGCGATTGCCTTCTCCCGCAGGTTGGGGGTCCAGGGCTTCCTGCCCGTGCCGACTTGGGAGAGGTGGCTTGCGCTGACCCCCATGAGTGCCGCCAACTCCTTCACGGTGAGACCCTTTCTCCTGGCCGCAGACCTGAGTTCGCTCTCGGGCCTGCCCCTGCGCTCGGCGGGCGTCGCCGCATCCGTCCGTGTCTCCGTCGTCTTCGTCGGGTTGGTCGTTGTGGTTGCCGTCGTCATGTCGCTTCTCCTTTTGAAATGAAGAAGCGGGACGGCCTACCACCCCCGTGGGGCGGAGACAGTCCCGCTTTGAATTGGCGTCCCGAATGGCCGGGACTGTCTCCGTGGGTTTGTGTTGGCTGGCAAAGGGAAGGGCCGCGACTCCTCCTGGGAAGAGACGCGGCCCTGTGCTCGCCAACCGCTATGTGGGCCTTGCGTGCGAGAGCCGTGGCATGAATGCTGTCGAAGCCGACTCCGACGCCCTCGACCTCGCCTACCGGTTACTCGACGTGCATGTTCACCTCCTCGATGTTGTTGATGTTGTTGACCCGCGCGGCATCCAGGGCGCGGGTTGTCTGTGTGATGGGTTCGGTTGACGCGAGACGCACTTCGCCCACGGTCGGATGCCGGACGCGGGGACGAAGGGAGTGAGAAGGACGCAGCTCAGCCCAGAGTCACGTCACGGGGGAGCGACCCAGGGGAGAGAACTGCGTTGAAGGGGATGCGACCGGCCTGAAGTTCAACCACAGGACGGCGCGGCGAGTGTGACGCGGCCTGCGAGGTCGTCGCGGGCCAAATGTGAGTGGAAACTGCGACCCAACCGCGTGACGGTTGCGCCGCAAAACTTGTGGGACCGACCAGGTGCGATGGGCGCACTCCGGCCAAGGTGTCCGAGGGGCCGAAGCGAAACGCGCCTCTGCCGCTGCGAATGTGTCCCTCCGGGGCGGCCTTCGGGAGAGCGCAGTGCTCGATCCCTCCGGTCTGACCCCTGGGTGGCTTTCAGAGAGCGCGGTGCTCGATCCTACGCAGCCGGTCCCGGATTCGGGGGACGGGAACCCTCCAGGTTTCTCGGCATGAAACAACTGGAAAAGCCTGAAACTGACTCCATTATTGCCGAACAACTGAGCGGATGGAAGGGTTTCAGGGTCACAGCGCCCAAAGTGTTCTGTTCAGTTCCACGAAACCCTAAGCGCGCCGCGCCGGCCACCAGCGGCTCCGCCACAGGCCGCACGTGAGCGCCTTCCACAGCAGATGCCTCCAGGCCAGCGCCCTGCGGACCTCGTGGAGGGTGTCCTTGCGCCAGGTGAGCTGTGTGCTTCGGTAGAGTCCGTGCAGCGGCTGCGTCTCCGGCGGCAGGGTCATCCCGTGCTCTTCGAGCAGGGCCACCTCCAGGCTACGGACCCGTTCCTCGGTCTCCAGCCAGGCCAGGCCCTTGCCTGTGCCCACGTGTCCCGCCTTCCAGATTTCGCGCCACTCCTCGATGAGCGGCCACGCCTCGCCGAATACCTCCTCGTCGTCGGGCGCGGGCTCCTTCGTCACCAGCTCGGGATACAGCCGCTTTGGGTACCTGGCCCTCGCCGACGGCTTGTCCGTCGCCGGGGCCTCCTCCAGCGCGTCTCCGGTTGCGTCCTGGGCCTCCGTCGGTCCCGTCGTGGACTCTCGCTGGGCTTCCGCACGCGACAGCCTCTTCTCGATCTTCGCTAACGCCCCGCTCTGCTCCTCACACAGGACTTTCACCTCGCCTTTGACGGCGTCCAGACCCTCGTGCAGCTCTTTCGCCAACCCCTCCACCCGACGCTCCAGCGCGTCGTGACGCTTCCGCTGACGGGCGACGGACGAACCCACCCCATCCCGGAGGCCCCGCTCCAGGGCTTCCCTGAGCCGCCACGTCATTCCGCCGCCATCCATGCAGGCACCCACGGTCCGCCGGTCTATCCCCAGCGCCCGCGCCGCTCCCTTACGGCTCCCTTCTCTTCGCACCACCTCGTGCAGCAGGGCCATGAGGCGATTGACGTGCTCCTCCTCGACGTCTCCCTCTTCGGTTATGACCTTCTCACTCGCTTCCATCAGTCCCTCCTCCGGTACAACATGTACCCGTTTTGTACACGGCTTGCCGATCCTCTGAGGTGTACAACATGTACCGCTTCAGCTACGGACGATGTACCACCCCGTCGCAACCGGTCCCTGACAAAAAGTGTTCGCTTTTCACGCCCTGTAGGGGCTGCTTTCCCCCTGTTCCAGCTTTGAAAACCGCCCAGATGTACAACATGTACACGGACGCGTTTTCCTGTACTACCCCATGACATCACGGGAGGCCCCGTGGCGGGGTATCCCCTGGAAGGGGCTATCACGAATGAAACGGTTGCATGGATGAAGACCCCTTCCGAGGGATAACGCTCGTCTCTCCCATAGCCCACGCTGGTTGGAGAAAGCCAGTTGCAGTTCGGGCAGTCCTTTGATTCCCAACTCGAACGCCGGGCAATCGACGCGACGAGAGTGGCAACCTTGAAAGAAGCCGAGAACCAAACAGAATCAGAGAACAGTGGCCGGGCCATCTCCGAGTTCGGCGCGGCAACCATCGACTTCAACCCCGGCCCCGACGCGGAGGGCCGCCTCCGCCGTAACCGGCGACGGTGACAGCGCGACTGGCGATAGTGCGCAGGCGGCCACAACTGCGGCCCACCCGTGCCTGTTCCCGCGCTTCTCACTGTCAGGCCAGAGATGACTGACGAGGCTAGGTGGCACACGTGGCAGGGCGGAACGTCTGGGACGTGAGCCAGCTAAAGGGACGCGCGAAGGGGACGAAGTGGGTTTGGGACGAGCAACCTGGCCCGGGAGTTGGTACTGACAGGGAGAAACAGCCAGACGTGCAGCGGCCAGCCTGCTCATGGACACAGGCAGCCGGGCGCGTGTCGGAACTGCGGTGCGACCGACTGCGTCAGCCATCACGCAGACATGCTGAACCGGTCGATGCGACAAGCGCCGACGTCGACCAGTTTGCCGGGGACGAGGCGCGGAAGGCGCACCCGTTCCCTTGGCCCGACGGAGAGGCGATCAACCCCAGCCGTCAGACCGGTGTCCAGCGGGTGAAGGACCAACGTCAAACTCCAACCCTCTGGACGGGACCGAGAACGGAGGCCCTTGCGTCAACTCCGTCGGTTCGGCCCGCACTGGTTGCGAAGGACCAACGTCAAACTCCGCATTGCCAGCATTCCCTCTTGGGCGAAGCCCGTGCAACAGGGATCACGCACCCGGGTTTCTATGGTCGGAAACCCTGGAGAAAGCCAAACAGTGAAGTCATCATAGCCGATCTGTGAGGCCGAAAAGACCCCCTGCGTGCCCCCACCCCGGAAATTGCCCAAAGCGACCTGCACAACGTAACGACGGACGACCACGACTGCGTCCACAACCTCAGCGTGAGCGCCCGCCACCGGACGATGAGCGTCCAAGCCTCGCCGAATACCTCCTCGTTGTCATTGGCGGGCTCAATGGTCACTAGGTCGAGATACTTGCGCCGGGTCAAGGACTCCGACGGAGGATTTTTCTCCCGTCCTGACGCTCCGCTCCGTCTCCCCCTTCATCAGCGCCTTGCTGGGAAGGAACGGCGTGGGCGTGAGCGCCCCCGGTCATCTTCGCCCACATGAAGTCGTCCTGCCCCAGGGACTCCACCTCATTCTCTAGCACCCCCAACCGTTCCTCCAAGGCGTCGTTGGGCTCCCGCTGGCGGACCGCCGTAGAACCCACGCCCTACCGCAAAGCCCGCTCCAGGGCCTCCCGCATACGCCGCGACAGCCTTCCCGTCCTTGTGCTCTCGGCCACCGTGCGCTGGTCGATCTCCTGCGCCCGCGCAGCGCCCCTGTACCCGCGCTCCCGCACCAGCTCTTGCAGCAACGTCATGAGCCGCATGTGGTACATGTTCTCCACGTCTTTGCTGTCCTCAATGCCGTGTCCGGTGGTCTTCATGGCAATGTCCTCCTCCTCAAGAAATTCGTCTCAGCTGTGAATTCCGCCAAGTCCGTGTTTTCTGCGATGTCGCACCCCGCGTAACGCACCCCCACCTCAAGCGCACTTTTTGGCCGGTTTTGTCATCGGGCCGTCGATTTTGCCCGCGTCATGCACACCCACCTCAAGCATCTTTTTGTCATTGGAGACCGGACTCCGCCCTTTCATCAGATTGCTCACCGCTCACGTCCGGTAGAGGGGGTTTTGCCCCTGGTTCAGCTACGAAATCACGACTTTGACCAGTCAGTCACCAAACTCCTTTTCCTGTACACCCCTGCCACTGCAAGAAACGGCCCGCCAAAAGGAGACCTCGGAAGGCGCCACCACGCGTGAGGTCTTTTTTCGTGTCTGAACCGTTCACACTCTCTGGTGAACGCTGCGATCAAGTGCGTCGCAGCAGACCACGACGAGGTGAGCGAGGTGGCGCTGAGTTCGACAGAGCGACCAACAACCCCGGTGACGCCGTGGCCTCCACGGCCTCATCCCGGTAGCCGGGTCTGGCCCCATTGCGTCTCGCCATCGCTACGGGGGATGAATGAAACGGTTGCACGGATGAATACCCCTTCCGAGGGATAACGCTCGCCACTCCGGTCGGCCCACACTGGCGTAACGACCGGGCCGTAGTCCGGTAGGTCAACCCTGAGCACCTGGCCGAGCGCAAGCAAAGCGACGAGAGCAGAGACATTGAAGGAAGTCACCCGCAGGACAGAGCAGAAGACGCGAAGTGAAGCCTCCGCAGAACTGCGCGTGGTGGCGATCAACTGCAACCCCGCTCCCGACGCCCAGGACCGCCTGCGCAGGCTCTTCACAATACTGGCCAAATTGACCCAGGACGAAGAGGCTTCCCCTGAGGACCCATCGCCTCAGCACGGCCCGGATGGGGAGGACTGAGGCGTCTTGCAGGAAGCTGCGTCGTCCTTGACATGAGATTGCATTAGTGCCATCATGTGAGTATCGTGAACAGGACTCTGGACGACATGCGGCGCAACCCCCGGAACGTCCGGTTCGACGACCTCAGAAGGGTCTGCGACCGCTACTTCGGAGAGCCGCGGCTGAGGGGCAGCCATCTCTTCTACAGGATGCCCTGGCAGGGCAGGCCGCTGGTGAACATCCAGCCCGTTCGGGGAATGGCCAAGGCTTACCAGGTCCGTCAGGCGCTCAGGGCAATCGACAGATTGGAGGAAATGCATGGCTGAATTGATCGACCGCTACACCTACCGGGTCTTCTGGTCCGACGAGGACGGGGAGTACGTCGGCCTGTGCGCCGAGTTCGGCCTGCTGAGCCACCTGGACGATACCCCGGAAAAGGCCCTGACCGGGATTCGAGAGCTGGTGTCCCACGCCGTCCAACTGAATCTGGAGGAGGGCATCGAAGTCCCGGAGCCGATATCCACACGACGCTACAGCGGGACGATCACCCTGCGCATTCCCCCGGAGACCCACCGCGCCCTGGCGATGGAGGCCGCCGAGGCGGGCGTCAGCATGAACCGGTTGGCCACCGAACGACTGACGCTGCGACGTTAGCTTAAGCCAAGTCCTATACACAGAGGAGACAACCATGCCAAGAATCAAGATGCAGCGCCGCAAGGCGAAGGAAGGCAGGGCGGCCATCTACGCCCGCGTCTCGGACCAGAGCCAGGACGCCGAGGACAAGACCTCCATCTCAGAGCAAATCAGTGACATGGAGGCCCACTGCGAAAGGCGCGGCCTGACCATCGTCGCCCGCTATCAGGAGGTGGGACAGGGCTGGTCGAAGAAGCGCCCGGAGTTCCAGAGGATGCTCGCCGACGCCAGGCGGGGACGCTTCGACACCATCGTCTGCTGGAAGTCCGACCGGCTCAGCCGGGGCATGTACCCCGCAGCCGCCCTCATGGAGGTGGTCGAGGCGCACCACATAGAGTTGGAAGCCGTCATGGACGCCATCGACATGAAGACCTTCGGCCTCATGGCCGCCATCGGCAAGATCGAGCTGGACAACTTCCGGGAGAGGGCGTCGATGGGCAGACGGGGCGCGGCCAAGCAGGGCCGAATCCCCATCGGCAACGTCCCCTACGGCTATCGCATCGGGGACGACGGCAGGCCCGAGATAGCGGAGGACGAGGCCGAGGTCGTCCGCCGCATCTTCCGCATGTGCGTCCGGGACGACCTCGGAGCGCGGGTGATCGGCCAGCGTCTCATGGCCGACGGCGTTCCCGTCGCCAACGGCGGCAAGCGGTGGTGGGACGGACAGGTATACCGTATCCTCAGCAACGAGACCTACAAGGGCACGTGGTGGTACGGCAAGGCCCGCTACGTATCCACCGAGGATGGAACGAGAGTTTACGAGAAGGACAGGGAGACCTGGATACCCGTGCCGTTCCCGCAGATAGTGGACGAGCAGACCTGGGATATGGCCCAGAGCCTCATGAAGAAGCGACGCACCCGCTCCTACCGCAACACCAAGATATTCTACCTGTTGCAGCACCTTGTCCGGTGCACCGGGTGCGGGATGCTCATGGGCTGCATGGCCACCAGGAAGCGGACGGTCAAGCGCAACGGCAAGGTCTACAAGTACGAGATGGACGTCCCCCGCCGCTACTACAAGTGCTACGGCGTGCAGCACTTCCGCACGGGTTGCCGCAAGCACACGATGATCCGTGCGGAGCGGCTGGAGGGACTGGTCTGGGGCGAGGTCAAGAAGGTGCTGGAGTCCCCCGGCCTCATCGTCGCCGGCATCGAGTCGCTGGACACGCAGGAGGACGGAGGGCTGGAAAACCAGATTGCCAGGGCGGAGCGCGAGCTTCAGAGGGTGCAGTTCGAGGAAGACCGGGTGATCAGACTCTACGTCACGGAGAAGATCACCGAGGAGCAGATGGACCGGCAGCGCAAGTTCATCACCGAGCGGTTGGAGACGCTGCGGAAAGGGCTGGACGACCTCCGCGCCAGGGAGATGGCGGCGGTGGAGAAGCAGGCTTTGGGTGAGCACGTGGTCGAGTGGGCCAACCGGGTCGGCGACAGACTGGACGACCTGCCGGACGAGGAGCGCCGCGAGGTGTTGCGGCTCCTTCTCGACGAGGTGACCATCGATGGGGAGAACAGCGTCAATCTCACGCTCGGCATCCCAACGGAAGAGTTAGAATCAATTGAACCACCGGTAACAGATTTTCGCTGTAGAATTCATCTACGGACTCGATGATGGCCTCCATGAGCCTGCCGGTGGCGGAGTCGTCGGCGTGCTCGGTGATGGAGACGACGCGGACGCCCTTCCTTCTCAGCATGGACTTGAAGGCGACGGCGTGCTCCCGCTTGCGGGTGAATCTCGAAAACTTCCAGACCAAAATCTCGGCAAACGGGGCCTCCGGTTTGCTGGCCTCGTCCAGCATCTTGCGAAACTCCGGCCTGTCGGCGATGCGGCCGCTCTCGGCCTCGTCGATGTACTCTCTCGCCACGACGTAGCCGCTCTTGTCGGCGTAGTCGCGCAATGCCCGTAGCTGGGCGGCCACGGACAGGTCCACGTCCTGGCGGTCGCTGGACACCCTGGCGTAGAGGGCGACGGGGGTGGGGTTACTCGTCTGATTCATGGGTGGGTCCTCCTCTCGGTTCATCGCTGTTCGTTCCGGTGTGAGCGTCGTCTCTGCATCCGCTCCTTGATGCGCCATTCGCGCTCCTCCATGTACAGGCGTATGGCCTCTCGAAGCACCTCGCTCACGGTGCGGCTCTCATCCTTGACCACCTGCCGGAGGTGTCGGGCCATCTCCGGCGGCAGCGAGAATGTGATGGTGCTGGTGTTCCTCGGCTTGACGGGCAACGTGCGCTCCCCCTTGCCTTTGCCCTCCGTTATAGTAAGGCGTCTTACTCTCTATCATCCCGCAACCGTAGCCCCACCGTCAAGGGAAAGTTGGCAAGAATCGGGCCGGGAGGCCCTGTATCTGCGTCATCGCTGCGAGCGATCCGGCGGCGCTGGTCAAGGCCGTCGAGGGAACATTTGGAGCCGCCAAATGGCTCCTCGGAGGCCGGATGTGATGTTCTACCCGTGTACAAGGATTTAGCTCAGTTGCAGAAATGCAAGTCAGGACTGTTTTGAAGCTGAATCAGGCGGCAATAGAGACGTTTGCGAAAAGAGAGCGAGCAGTTCGATATTAGGGCAGGTTCACCCGGTTCGGGCGAAAGTTGCAGAAATGCAAGTCGGCGGAATCGGTCTGTGCAGCCACGTTCCAGCCACATCGGAGCGAGCAATGTCGACGCCCTCTGAGACGGTGACAGAGGGATTGTTGACCGGTCACGCCGTAGAGAACCTCGAAGAGGACAAGAATGGGACGGTCGGCGACCCCGCCAGTTCTGCAACAAAATGTACTTTTGGGAGCTGTTGGGGGCTGACACGGTAAGTAGTGGGAATGTCCCTTTGTCCCCTACAGGAAGTCCTGGGAACGGCTTCTGTGACAAGTTGTCAGCAAGTTGCGAGGGCTTCGGCGTCGGTTGGGTGAGAGTTGGGGACAGGGCTGCGTAGCTATAAGCCGTAGCTGAGAGGCGAGGGAGACGGGGGTGAGTGACGTGGCGGCGAAAACGGCCTGACCGGTCGGTTCTGCAACCGATTGTACTTTTGTGGGCGGTAGCGGAGATGCATGACCGGTCGCGTCTGCAAGTTGTCCCAGCAAGGCTGCTGGGACAGCCCCTATTGGAAGCGTCGGGAACCGAAAAGACGGTGATTGTTGTACCTGATGCATCAGGGTCGGGGGCCTTCTGTGGAGGGAATGCGGCGGGTGTGGTCACCGTTACACCTGATGCATCACGGACAGAGGGCGTCTGTCGAGGGAGTACGGCGGCGGCAGTATCCATGCGTCGCCCAGGACGCCATGCTCGGCCAGGGCCTCGGCGTTGGAGGTGACGACGGGCACGTCGTCCTCTCCGTCAGCGACGTCGAGGAAGGCGGTCTCGCTGGCGGGGGACTCGAAGACGAAGAGCACGCGGGGCGGGCACCTCTCGTGGTCGCGCTCCGCGTGTGGACGCAGCCTACGGCTATAACCGCTCGCATGGCGCTGTCATGGGTGTCACCCGTTATGGCGTGCGGGGTTCTGGGGATCGCCGACGGTGCCGCACCCGTGTACAGAGATTGGGAGTTGGTGGACAGAACGTCATCGGGTCCTGGGCAAGCTGATTTGGGAGAGAAGGCCGCCTACAGGACCATTGCGGGAAGCACTTTGGTTCCGGGGTTCCTTCCACGGTCATGGGGCAGTCGCAGCTAGGGAATGGGGGAAAGTGGAACATGGCGGTTGGCAGGGCATATGGGGCATCGCCAGCTATGAAATGGGGCAAGTGGAACATGGACGCATAGACGGCGCGGAACGAGCAACGGACACGAGCCTTCTGGCGGTGATGCGTAGACCGCTGGGACGGCCCCTGGTTGTTCACGATCATCAACCTGAGCACGCGATGTGGAACGCTGTGCGTGACTTCGCGGGCGACGGGGAGGGCAAGGCCGAGCGTCAAGGACGGTAGAACGGCGTCAGGCTCATCAACGGCTGAGAGTGCCAGCGGTTGGCCGCCGGGCACGACATCGTGGAGAAGGCTGGCGTTCGCGACATCGGCGGCGCTCCGTGATGAACGTGAGGGGAGTCGCGATGGGGAGCCGAGCACCCCAGCGGCAACGATCAACGACCAGGAATTCACCGTGCCGGTGTTCAAGGGCTGATGCGTCAGACTGCAATCGCCCACGGGAGGTTTTCGCCCAGGGAGGGCTGTAAGGAGAATTGGAATACATTGCAGAATACAATCAAGGTGATATTCGTAGCTGAATGAAGGGAAATGCAGGAAGCCTGAAGGCAATCCGGCGAGCAGTTTTACTGCGGGCTGGTGCTAAGGCTATTGTACTTATTGTAGTGCGGGGATTGTAGTTTTCTGAGGATGGGGGCGCTGATGCCAAGAGGAGCCCGGCATGGATGGGTTGAAGGATGAGGACGACGGTGTGAGTGTTCCCCTATCGGATGCCCCCCTATCGGACGACTCCTTACTGGACATGCTGGACGCCCTCGTCGAGCAACGGGGCAAGGTGGCCGCTGCCGAGGCCCTGGGGGTGAACTACCGCACGATGATGGCCTGCCATGAGTCCCGCAAGGTTTCCCGGCGTATGCGGAAGGCGCTGGAGGAGTTCAAGGACAAGCACGGTGACGGCGATGGTGAACAGGGCGGTGACGCCGACGGCAGAGCGCAGAAGGTCGTGGCCCTCGAAGAACGGGTGAAGGCGTTGGAAGCGGAGAACCAAGCCCTGCGGGAGACCATCGACACACAGGCGAGACAATTGGCGGAGTTGGAGCCTAGTGGTGGAGGGCCGGAGGAAGGTGGCCGACAAGAGACTGAGGCCGATGTCCCGGAGGATGATGACGATGGAAGCGCACAGTGGGAGCCTCCGAGACGGGATCACGGGCTTCCCGACGCCGGCGTGGTCACGCTGGAGGAACAGCCGGACGAGGAGCACGCCTTCGGACCAGCTGCCCCTCTGGTGAAGGAGTGGCGAGGACTGAGGACCGGGGCTGAGGCTTCGAGCGGTCGGGTGGACCGGGCCAAGGCTGCGGTCCGACGGTGGGAGCTGGAGGTCGCCATGCTGGGAGACTACGGCCTCACCCTGCCGCCAGAGACGGAGGCGTTGGACGCATTGCGCAGGGAGAACCACCTTACGATAGCGTCGCAAGGCCCTGGCCGAAGCAAAGCGGGCGTTGGCAAGGGCGAAGCGTATGCGGTGGCTAAGGCGAGCACTAACTTTGGGCGTGTGTACAGTCCCTCGCTTCGCCGTCAGATGCTGGGTTACGACAGACCAAGACCGGACTACTGATCAGGGATTGCGGAGAGCTGGTTGGTAGGTACTGCGCTTCTGGGAGAACGTCAACTCTGAAGCGGCGATGCTGGATATCAAGGCAACCTTGGACCGTACCTAGTCGGTTGATGGTCTAATCGCCTCAACGTCCTGCACCGAGATTTCCTGGATCAGGCGATAGACCCTCCCAGCCTCATCTCCACTGTCCACATAGTCTTGGTATGCCTGTAACGCATTCTCAATGAGTTCGTCGTAGCTCACTACCCTCGCATTGAGAGCACGTAGAGACTCGCGAGACCTTGCCTCACCTGTGGGAGAGTCGTCCCAGTCGCGTAGCCTTCTGCCTACTACGCATACCATCTCCAATGGTTCATTGCCTCTGTCGGTATCGTTCAAGACCCTCTCGGCCGCGCTGTAATAGAGTGAGATTTGACTGTAGAGGTCAGAGGTACTTAGCACTCTAGACGCCCGCTTCAGTTCTATGATGACGTGCTTGTTCCCAGTAGTGCTGTAGTAGATGTCCAATCTGGCATCTTGCTGTTCTTGGGAAAGAGACTCGTAGACTCCTCGCAGAGCCGTATAGATGCGTCGCTCCATGAGTTCAGTGTGGGTAGCGCGCTCCCAAGACGGGTCCAGGAGCCAGAGATGCTTGTAGAGATGCTCTGCTAGAGCCCTCTCTTTTGCGTTCTCATCTACCAGTCCGGTCAGCTTGCGGATGACCGACAGGCGATCTTTGGCTATCTGATAATAGGCACTAGCCTCAAGGTCATCCAATTGAATGAAGACCTGGTTCAGCATCTCCAAGTTCTCTGTGGAAACCTCATCCAACCTGTGGAGCATGTTCCGGAGCTTCAAGCTCTCGAAGGCAAGGACTCCGCTGACAAATAGCTGCCGCTTTTGATTCTCCTCGTCAATCGGCAATTGATTGATACGACCGAATAATCGTTCGGCTGCTACTTTCTGATCCGAACCTAAATCGCCGAACCACTCCTTGATTTGAGGAAATGCGAATGCTTGCTCCTTTCCCTGTCGATTCCTTAGTTCCGTCCATCTGCCTTGGATGTGCTTCAGTTCGACAAGCAACTTATACTTGAGCGCTTGGTAGCGCGGGTCTTCTTCGATAAGTTTCTGCCTACTGGTTGTAGCTATGTCCTCCTGGTCGTCCAAGTCCAGGAAATTGGCGTGGATCTCTCCGAAGATGTACTTGGTGTAAAGCCCTCCTTCACCAAACTCTTCCAGGATGTCCTCCTGAGCCAGCTTCCCTCTAACCATGACTACAATCTTGTTTATGCTCTCATTGGTATCCGAGTCCCTGAGCTGTCCAGCGCTGAACGCGGTTCCGATCCACCCGTCGATTGCAAGAGTGGGCTGTCCGTCAATGCCACCGGAGCGCTCCTCTGAATTCTCTAGATGTTTGGCGGCATTGAGATTTCGCAACCCCAACTCGCCGAAAGTCCAGATGTACTGAAGCTTGTCCTGGTATTCGCGGTCCTCAATGGAGATTTCCTCACCATCCAGTTCGATCTCGAAGTGATGCTGGTGTCCTATTACGCTGAATCGCCGAGCAAGTCGCCTCCTCAACGGCTTGCCAGTCCACTGAAGGTGGCGCTTCATATTCGTCAAGATAATCCGAGTCCCGCGTTCGAGGTCTACATTATCCAGGTTGACTGCGCTTGGGTAATACTGGGCCTCACTTCCGTCGCGAATCTTTTCCTCAATGTCGTCCGAGTCCATGACGAATCCGTGCTTTTCACCATCCTTAACGCTATGCACCTCAACCGTGCGGGCAATTGAGAAGAGGGATAATTTGCCGATGCCCTTACGCCCCATGACTGGGCGATGCAGAGTAGGAGTCTGACCTTCGGCCTTCCGGCGCTCATATCCGACGACCAAGTATTTCTGGTTTGCGTCGTCTATCGTCATTCCGTGACCGTCGTCTTGGATGACGACTCTACCTTCATCGGAGTCGATTTCAATGCTTACATGTTCGGCGTCGGCATCCCAGGAATTCGCCACCACTTCTGAGAGGACTGCGGCGATGTTGCTATATAGACCGAACCCTAAGTGCCTCAGCACATTGAGGCTCAGAGTCATCTGATACTGGGGTGCATTTGTCGTCATGTTGATGCCTCCAGATGGGCTACTATGGACCTGCCGATGGCCTCACCAAGACCAACAGGGACTGCGTTCCCTATCAGGCGGGCGACTGACGCTACGTTTACAGGGTGACCGTCAGGGACAAAGGAGTAGTCGTGTGGGAACGTTTGGAGCAGCGCGCCCTCTCGCAGAGAGATAGCCCGGTCCTGGGCTGGATGGCCGAAGCGTCCATTGCCGAACCCGTGGAATTGTGTGGTTATCGTCGGCGCCGGCCTGTCCCACTCCATTCGACCATAGACGCTCGAATATGTACGACCGCTTTCCCGAGTATGGCAAGCCGCCCGGAGAGAATCATCCCAGTCTCGCCATGTACCTCCCGGCGTGGAATTGCGGATACGCTCTAGATTCAACCGGGATAGTCCGCTGGACTTGTGCATGGAGTCAGACTGCGAAGTGCCTCCAGCCTTAATCCCTTCAAGGGACTGGATTGCGTCTCTGACAGTCACGTACTGACCGTCTATGTGAGTAGGCGACACTAGCTCAATCTCGCCCAGCCTTGAAGCTAAGAGCACTAGGCGCATCCGCGTTTGCGGTACGCCGTAGTCGGCACAGCGAACGATGTAGTGTTTGTACGAATAGTCTCCATCCCTGAGGGCGGACAAGAAATCATCGAACACGGAGTGCTTAGCAAGACGGGGCACATTCTCCATAGTGACCACTTCCGGCTGCAACTCCCTGACTATCGCCCCAAATCTGTCCAGCAACTGCCATTGGCGGCTCTGTGCCTTTCCGCCCTGGGTATATGTCGAGAACGGCTGGCATGGCGCACAGCCTGCAAGAACCCTCGTCTGTCCCTCAGTGAAAAGTGACGCCACGAAATCTGTGGTCAGGTCGGAAATATCACACTCATAGAATCTAGCCTTGACGTTCTCCTCAAAAGGGTGCTTGCAGGCAGGGTCAATATCTATCCCCCCAGTGATGGTTATCCCTGCCTTCTGCATTCCATAGGACAAGCCTCCAGCTCCGCAGAACAGGTCGACAGCGACAGGACGAAAGGCGGTCGCTGCATTAGGCATTGCCATCACGGGTTAGCCTACCTTGCTCCCATGTCTTTCGGCGGTAGGTGCCCCCACGATATACGTGGCGGCGAAGATCACCTCCGAGAGCCAGCGGTAAAAGGACTCGTTGTCGCTGAACTGCCGGTAAAGCTCGGTGTGGTCGGCAAGCAGGTCGGTCATCGCCTGCCGCAGCGCTCGGTCATGCTCAATCCGGGCGTTCTGCCGGTCGGAGTTGGCCATAGCGTTCTGATACGCTCTGTCCTCGCTGACCTTGGCAGGAAGCTCCTCGGCGATCACCCTCTCAATCTTGTCCTGGTCCTTCCAGTGGATGTTGCCGAATCGCTCGTTGAACTCCCTGATGATGCTGGACAGCCGGTCCATCGCCAGCTCCGGCTTCTGCCCTCCGCCCTCGGTGGGCACCGGCCCGATCTCGGCGTCTTCGTCGGCCAACTGGATGGCTTGCACAGCCTGCTTCTCCACCCGGTAGCTGTCCATGTCGATGGCTTCCAGAATCCCCTTCGACAGGTCGTCCTCCTCTGGGGCGGGCAACTTGGGAACGAGGAACGTCAGGAAGATGGAGAGCCCCTCCCACTCTGCGTTGGTGTAGGGCAGGATGGCTGACAGGAACCCGTAGGCCCGCAGGAACGCCTTGGCCTTGCCCTTGAAGTCCACCTGCCCGTCTTCGTCCAACTGCTCCTGGTAGATGGCGACAGAGGCGTCCAGGATGGGGTCAATGCGGTCTCGGTCGGCCCCGGACAGGTACAGTTCCACCAGGTCATTCACCTGGGCCGGACTGTAGACTTGACGGCCGTCGAGGGACGCCTTGAGGTCGTGGAGCCGGTCGGGGTCGGTCTCCTCCGACAGGATGGTGGTGCGGTAGTAGTCGGCGAAGGCGGTCTGGATGGTGTCGACGTCGTTGGCGAAGTCCAGCACGAAGGCGTCGTGCTTCTTGGGGTGCGCACGATTGAGCCGTGAGAGGGCCTGCACCGCCTTCACGCCAGACAGAGGCTTGTCCACGTACATCGTGTGCAACAGCGGCTCGTCGTATCCGGTCTGGAACTTGTCGGCGCACACCAGAAAGCGGTACGGCTCCTCCTGAATCCTCTCCTCTATCAGATTCGACGAGAACCCGTTGAGGGACGCATCGGTGACCTTTGCGCCGTTGTACTCAGGCTCGCCGGAGAAGGCGACGATGGCCTTGTAGGGGCTCTTGCGCTCCGTCAGGTAGTCCCGGATGGCCAGGTGGTAAGTGATGGCCCTGTGGATGCTGCTGGTGACCACCATCGCCCGCGCTTGTCCGCCGATCTTCTGCGCTACATTGCTGTGAAAGTGCTCCACCATCTCCTTCGCCTTCAGCCGGATGGCGTGGTGGTGCTCCTCCACGTAGCGTCGCAGCTTACGCCCAGCCCGCTTCGTGTCGAACTCCGGGTCGTCTTCCACCGTCTTCACCAGCCGGTAGTAGCTTTCCCACGGCGTGTAGTTCGCCAGCACGTCGATGATGAACCGCTCCTGTATGGCCTGCTTCATGGTGTACGAGTGGAAGGGGACGTGCTTCGTAGCGCCGCCCTCCGGGACGGGCGCGCCGAATATCTCAAGGGTCTTGTTCTTGGGCGTCGCGGTGAAGGCGAAGTAGCTGGCGTTGGCCAGCATCTTCTTGCTCTCCATGATTCGGTTGATCTTGTCTTCGGTGGTCTCGTCCTCTTCATCCCTACTGGGTTCTCCCAAGGCCATCGACATCTTCGCCGCCGTGCGCCCGCCCTGGCTGGAGTGCGCCTCGTCAATGATGATGGCGAAGCTGCGGTCCCGGTGGTCATTGCCGATGTCGTCCAAGATTTGCGGGAACTTCTGAACGGTGGAGATGACGATGCGCTTGCCTCCCTGAAGCAGCTCGCGGAGATTGGCGGACCTCTGCGCGTGGCCCACGACGGAACCGACCTGGGCGAACTGCTTGATGGTGTCCCGTATCTGCTTGTCCAGAATCCTGCGGTCGGTGACGACAACCACAGTGTCGAAGATGGGTGCGTCGTCCCGCTCCAGTCCGATGAGCTGGTGGGCCAGCCATGCGATGGAGTTGGATTTGCCGCTTCCTGCCGAGTGCTGGATCAGGTACCTGGCTCCCGCTCCCCTGACGGACGCCTCGGCCAGCAGGCTCCGTACCACCTCTAACTGGTGGTAGCGGGGCCATATCTGCTCCCGCTTCTTTCGGCCCGTCTTGTCGTCCTTGCTCTCAACGATCTGGGCGTAGTTCTCTATGATGTTGACGAGGCTGTCCCGGTTCAGCACCTGCTTCCACAGGTAGTCGGTCTTGAGTCCGCTGGGATTGGGCGGATTGCCCTTGCTGTCGTTCCACCCCTTGTTGAAGGGCAGGAACCAGGACGCTTTCCCTTCAAGCTTGGTGCAGAACTGCACCTCGTTGTCATCCACGGCGAAGTGGGCCAGACAGCGGCCAAGCTCGAAGAGCCGCTCTCTGGGGTTGCGGTCCCGCTTGTACTGCTCCACGGCGTCGTCCACGGTCTGCTTGGTCAGGCTGTTCTTCAGCTCGAACGTGGCGACGGGCAGACCGTTGACGAACAGGCACAGGTCAAGAGCCAACTGCGTGTTGTCGTTGCTGTAGCGCAGTTGCCGGGTCACGCTGAAGCGGTTCTGATCGTACAGGATAGCGGCCCTGTCGTTCCCCGGCGACGGCGTGCCGTACATCAGGTCGATCAGATACGGTCCGTGCTTGATTCCCTTGCGCAGCACATCGACGGTGCCTCGCTTCGTGACCTCCCCTTGCAATCTGGCCAGGAACCTACGTCGGGTCGGGTTCTCATCATCCAAGCCGAGCGATTCGGCAACGACCGGCTGGGTGTCTCGTAGAAATGCGGAGAGTTGGGCTAGGTCTACGCAGTACTCCCGGTCGTAGTCCGGCGGGTCGCTGCATATCCAGCCCGTGCCGTAGCCGGAAGGTCGCTCGGCTTCCACGCATCCTTGTGACGGGTCGCAGGCAGCGCCCGTCATCGCCTCGCAGATGAGACGTTCCAGACCTCTCTCGCTGGTGTCCGTGGTCACGTTATCCCTAGTCTCGCATCGGAATGGGGACTTCCCGCACTTCGCTTGGATCTATGGCTTCCAGGGCTGCGCGGATGCGCTCCGTTTGCCGCGATATGCGATTCCAATCGGCGTTCATCAGCACCACTACGGCAATTCGTCTGTTCGATAAGTTCTGCTGGTATCGGAGGTTCTGGTCGGTGGTGACCAACACCTCGAAACCGGCTTCTTCGGCCCTGTCCAGCAGGTCGCCGTTCGACAGGACGTCCCAACCGCGCTCCCTGGCCTCTTCGACTTCATGGTTGAAGAGACGAGATCGCAGTTGTCTGGGCGTGCCGTTATCGAACAGGATGCGCATCAGCAACCACAAGATCGGCACGGAGTTCCTGCGCCGCGA
The DNA here is from genome assembly GCA_965207995.1 of Dehalococcoidia bacterium. GTDB lineage: Bacteria > Chloroflexota > Dehalococcoidia > SHYB01 > SHYB01 > DAOUKH01. Next base: position 2,069,610 of record OZ242299.1, read on the forward strand.
AATCCAGGACCTCTCTGATTTCCGGCTCTGTTACTCCTCCAAACCAGTCAATGAAGTCGTAGACGGTCGCTCCTCCGGCCAGATTGTCGAAGAGGACATATAGGGGCAGTCGGGTGTTCTTGAACACCCACGCCCCGCTGACCTTGCCTGGGATTTGTTCAACCGCCGAGCATTTGCTCCAGTCGATCATGTCGTCACCTCCTCTGCGATTGCCGGTTCTTTCTCGGCGTCGTAGGGTCCTGCGAAGAAGCCGTTCTGCTGTGGGCCGCCTTCTCCTATCGGAGTGTCGTCCTCGGCTTCGTCGGACAGGTGCTCCGCAGCCTCGCGCACGTCCAGATTGCCGGTCACCACGTCGGCGATGAGGCGGGTGCGGTACTCCTCGACCAACTCGACCTGGCGCCGGGCGCGGGAGATGGCGGCATCGATATCAGCGGTGAATTCTCCGAGTGCCGCCGCTATCTTTCCTTGCTCATCAGCAGGCGGGAATGGTAGTACCACTGCGCAAAAGTTATTGAAATTCAGGTCCTGCCCATCCCGAATGAAGTTGGCTGTTGACTGTAACGCCCTTATGTAAGCCTGCGATTTGAACACATAGCTAAAGAACCCGGCGTCTGCCTCAGGAGTCGGGCAAAGAACGACATATGAGGAGCGGATGCATCCGTTTGTCCATGCCCTCTCCAAACCGCCTTGGAAGCTGCGCATGCTGATGACGAAATCGTCCACCTCGACATGGCGGCGCTTGTCGAGGTGGAGAGAGATCTTCACGACCCTCCGACCAATTCTCCGCTCATACTCGTCCTGGGGGATTACTCCGTAAGCCTGAGTCGCTGATAGTTGGATGTCATTTGGCCTCGCTAATTCTTGGCGCGGGCTGAACAGCCGTTTGCTTCTCCGTACCTCCCAATGCTCCGGTACATCGCCGAGCCACTCGACGCCGGAGGGCTTGAGGCGGGCGTTGGGGTCGAGGCCGCGGGTGACGGCTTGGTTGACGACGGTCTGCCGCTCCTCCTCCAACAACGCAACGAGCTTCCGCTTGGCGCTGACGTAGCGCCGGATACGCCGGTCCACGTAGTCCAGGTGCCGCACGATGGCCTCTTGCTCGTCGAGTGGTGGGAGGGGGATGCGGAGGGCAACCAATTTTTCACGAGTGAAGTGCGCTATGGTCGCCTTGTTGTTGATGGCGTCGAGCAAACCTACGGAGGAAGCTAGAAATAGCGCGTAGAGCAAATGCTCATTCAGAGCGCCGTCCATGGGTCGCACCCGATGCAAAGCGTTCTGAATGATGTGACCATCCAAGCTCGACTTGACGATTCCTGCTCGACCACCTTCTCCACCTTCACAGACCAGCAAATCGCCTTGCTTGATGCTGAATTGCTGAGCATCAAGTGGGCTGGCCCACATCCTTGACGGAGGATTCAAGCGAACTGAGAACCACTGAACGTGCAAGGCCTTGAGATAAGGTACTTCCATGTCTTCCCCGGACTCGCGGTTTGGCTGAAGCATCTTCCCCAATTTGACTTCGTAATACTGTTTGACCGCAGCTACGTCCCAATGTTCCGGTACCTCGCCCAGCCACTCCACGCCCGACGGCTTGTACGCGTGGTATGGGCGGATTGTGGAAGCTCGCGCACCTACGCTGTAGCCAGCAGCCATCACGTTCGGCTCCCCACAATCTCTGCCAGAAGCCCCTCCGTCTCACTCTCCAGAGCCAGGATATCCGCTCTTATCTCATCCAGCGAGCGAAGGGGTTGAGGCTTGTAGAAGTGTCGGGTGAAGCTGATCTCGTAGCCCACCTTTACGCTGTCTGCGGCGTACCAGGCGTCGGGGACGTAGGGGAGAACCTCACGACGAATGAAGGCTTCAATGCCGCCCTCTTCCAGGAGCGGTATCTGCTCAGAGTCCCGTAGATCGGTGTCTGGCTCGTACCGCACGACGGCGGGTCTGTCTTCGATGGTGACTGGGTATAGGCCGCGCAGCGCATCGGGCTCCGCCATTCCCGCTCGGTGAACCGTCTTTATCACGGGCTCGGCGGCTTCGTCTCGGTAGGCGAGGGATGTCTTGAGCAGGGTCTTGCGCTTGGCGGTGAGCTTGACCCCGTGAGCGGTGGCGTCCGCCGCCACCGCCGACATGAAGCGGTTGAAGTCCCGGTGCGGACCGGGGCCAAACTCGTCCCCCACCCGGTCAACCAGATTCGCCAGTGGTTGTTCCTTCGCTTCCCGGCAGGTGTCACGGAAGCTCTGGCGCCTCTCCGGCGACAGGTCAGCAGTGAGCCTCAGTGGCCGCTCCACCGTGACCTTCCAGTAGCCGAATGCCTCGTTGGGGAATATCTTCGACTGCTCAGTCTCATCGAAAGCAAGGAAGGCGTCACAGATTCGGCGGATGTCTTCACCCGATAGCTCGCAGTTTTTATTACCCAGGTTCTTGCGAAGGGGATGAAACCACTGGGCGGCGTCGATGAGTTGCACCTTGCCCCGGCGGTGCGTCGCCTTCCGATTACTGAGCACCCAGATATAGGTGGCGATGCCGGTGTTGTAGAACATGTTCAGGGGTAGGGCGACGATGGCCTCCAGCCAGTCGTTCTCAATGATCCAGCGCCGGATATTACTCTCGCCCTGCCCGGCGTCGCCGGTGAAGAGAGAACTGCCGTTATGTACTTCGGCGATGCGGCTGCCCAGCGGCGTGTCCCGCTTCATCTTGCTCAGCATGTTGACCAGGAACATCATTTGGCCGTCGCTGGAGCGGGTGATCAGGGAGTAGTCCGCCTCGCCTCCGTGCTCCACGACGAAACGTGGGTCCTTGATGTCGGACCGGCCGCCCATGCGCTCCAGGTCGGTCTTCCAGCTCTTGCCGTAGGGCGGATTGGAGAGCATGAAGTCGAATTCGCGGGCGGGGAACTTGTCGTCGGCCAGGGTGGTGCCGAACTGCATGTTGTCGGCCTCAGTGCCCTCGCCCTTCAGGATCAGGTCGGCCTTGCTGATGGCGTAGGTCTCAGGATTGACCTCCTGACCGAACAGGTGGATGGACGCCTCCTTGCCCCTTTCGGCAGCCAACTGCGCCAGCGTCTCCTCGGCGACGGTCAGCATCCCACCTGTGCCGCAGGCCCCGTCGTAGACCAGGTAGGTGCCGGACTGCACCTGCTCGGCAACGGGAAGGAAGATGAGACGGGCCATGAGTTGCACCACGTCCCTGGGAGTGAAGTGCTCCCCCGCCTCCTCGTTGTTCTCCTCGTTGAAACGCCGGATGAGTTCCTCGAAGACGGTGCCCATGCCATGGTTGTCCAAGCCGTCCAAGCGCACCGACCCGTCCATATTCAGCACGGGGTCGGGGCCGAGGTTGACGGACCTGTCCAGGAACTTATCCAGCAGGAAGCCGAGGGCGTTCGTTTCCACCAGCGTCGGGACCTGGTTGCGGAACCTGAACTTCTCCAACACCTCCTGGATGTTCGGCGAGAAGCCGTCGAGGTACGCTTCGAAGTCGGCTCGTAGTTGCTGTTGGTGCGCTCGGGACGTGAGGTCGCGGAGCCGGAAGCTTGAGGTGTTGTAGAAGGCTTGGCCGGAGGCTTGCCGGAGGGCTGCGTCCTGGTTGGTGATGCCCGCGCCGTCCAACTGCTCCTTCATGCGCAACACCGCATCCTTGGTCGGCTCCAAGACGGCGTCGAGCCGCCGGATCACCGTCATGGGGAGGATGACGTCCCGGTACTTGCCCCGCACGTACACATCGCGCAACACGTCGTCCGCGATGCCCCAGATGAAGCTGCTGATGTTGAGTGCGCTCACTGGCTCGTCATGCTCCTATAGGCTGCCTTTACCATCTGGTCGAGGGCGACGGCGGCATCCTCGTTGAGACGGGGGTCGGAGTGCAGGCAGGACGATATCATCGCCAACGGCTCAGGCTCCTCCTTGAGAGATGCGTTCCTGACGAAGCGGTCCACGTCCAGCCCCGACCAAGCCACGAGGGCGGCAAGGCCATCCACGTCAGGGCGTTTGCCCTGAGACATGCGAGTCAATGTCGAAGCGCTGATGCCGCACTCCTCTGCAACCTGCTTCCAATTACATCGGCGCGCCTGCCGCTCCGCGTCCAGAGCGGCGAAGAAGGCGCCGCCGTCGAAACTCGCTGTCCTGGCCATCAAACCTCTCCTCATGTTGGTCTGCACAGCCGGCGGAAATCACCGGCAGTCGCAAGTCTTGCATATTTGATTATCGCAACTGTAGGATATGGTTGCAATAGGTAGCAGGGATTGGAGGACGACCTGAGGCATCGGGAACAATAGGAGGGACAACCGTAAACGATTAGCCCTTTACCCTATTTTCCGGGCTAGCGAGTAGTTAGCGTTGGCTCAGAGCCCCATCCAAAGCTCAAAGATAGTTCTGCCTACCGTCAACTCAGGCCCACCAGACTTGATAAAATCAAGAACCTTCCGGTTGGCCTTGGTGCTGGACCTGTAGGGGCAATCCTACGGGCGAACCGCCTTGGGGAAGGCACGTCTCAGTGATGGGCGCACCCCGAGCCCTCTACGCGTGCTCGCTATTCTATGGTTGCCCTTCTCCATCCGGTAGCCGGTGCGAGGCTCGCTCAACAGGTAAGTGAGGTCCGTCTATTCCTAGTCGGGGCAGAGAGTGCCGAAGAGGGCCGGTACATCTCAGACGGCCACCACTCCACCGACCAGTCGCTTCACGGCAACTTGGTGACCCTTGCCTGTCAATGTCTTGACTTTTGTAGCAGACTGCATCACACTGTCGCACAGTTGCTGCATATTGATGCGAGTGTCTTGAATTGGCCAGAAAGCGACGAACGGTTTCCTATCCCGAAGGGGTTACTCCTGACCTCGAAGAGTTGCTGAACCGACTTCGCGAGTGCAGGGACGGCCCATACTGGAACAGAAGCCTGAGTGACATCGGCGGAATGGTCCTGCTGAAAGGAGCTCAGTCGGAGCTAGAAAAATACAGTAACCAGGATCAACAAGGGGGGGCGGAGTCATGACCCTGACTCATGACCAGGTGCTGGAACACCTAAAGCACGAGTTCCATGGTCTCGGTTATGTCGGCGGACTCCTGCAAGAAGACTATGCATTCGCTGATGTCCTAGCCTCCCACTATGCGGTAAAACGCATCCCACTCGCAGCATTCGTTCAAGAACCTCCCTCCTACCGAACCGCCTCGTTCGGCGTGGCCGTAGCCAACGGACGGTCTGGAATCGACTCCATCCTTGACCATCGCTCCTTGGGCGCTCCGCAGATTCTTGAGATCAACGACGACCGAGTGCTCAGGTGGAAGGTCACAGGAAAGGGTAGGCCTATACTCTTGGATGAAGTAGGTGTGGATAGGCTCCATGGCTTCTTCAGCCAGCACCGTGATGATTGGTCACCCCAGCAAGTTCTGCGGGCCAAGTCCGCAGGGCCTGTGGCTACGCAACTCGACTTCCTTGACCTAGACTTAATGCCGCTTCTTGACTACGAGGTGCGTACCAAGCTTGATGTGCTCTTACGCGACACTGTAGCTTTGGCACGTAGGACATTCCAGAGAAACTTGCCGTTCACAGAAAAGCACTATCCTCCGCTGTTCCGTCTGATCTTCAGACTGATTGCCGCTAAAGTGCTAGCAGATCGTCGCTATCAAAGGGACTGGGATTTGGCTGATCCCACATCTGCGATAGAGGCTGTGGAGAACTTGTACTTCGGGGACGCAGCTCTGGAACCCGTTCTTCAGGATTATGAAACGCAACTTGCCGTTTGGCAGCGTATCAAGGAGACCTTCCATTTCCAAAACCTTTCGGTCGATTCTCTTGCCTACGTCTATGAGAATACTCTGGTAACCCAAGAGACTAGAAAACTGTTTGGAATACATAGTACTCCACCAGAAATCGCCGAGTACATTGTCAGAAGACTTCCGTTCGACAGCTTGGAGACCCATGAGCGCCGCGTCTTTGAACCCTTCTCTGGTCACTCAGTGTTTCTGGTGGCCGCGATGCAACGAATGCGTGAACTTCTGCCCGGAGAGATGAACTCTCGCCAGCGACACGATTACTTTGTTGACATGCTCTCTGGGATCGAGATAGACGACTTTGCCAGAGAAGTCGCCAAGCTGTCTCTCATGCTAGCCGACTATCCCAATCCCGACGGGTGGAGGCTGTATGGTGGAGATGCTCTGAGGTCTCCACTATTTGAGCAAGAATTGGCGAAGGCCAACATCGTCCTATGCAACCCACCGTTTGAGATGTTCAGTGAGGATGAAAGAGGTCGTTACGACAATCTGTTCTCAGTACGGAAGCCAGCGGAAATCCTAAGTCGTGTGCTTCAGAATCCCCCCGAACTCTTAGGTTTCGTCCTCCCACGAGTATTCCTGAAGGGGCTGGGATACAGGAAGCTCCGGTCTCAGCTTGGGAATACTTACGCCTCTGTCGAGCTACTGGCCTTGCCAGAGCGTGTCTTCAAACGCTCGCGCGCCGAGACCGTGTTGTTGCTCTCCTATGGGCGTGGCCAGGGGACCGTGCGCCTAAAGGCAGGGGAGGTATATGAAGGAGACCACAAGGGCTTCTACTCTATTCAACCGTCGTACGAATTCGAAGAACACGTAGAAGACGCAGGGAAGGTGTTTGGCCATGGCATGTGGCGCCCGCCTCTTCACGATGTCTGGCGTGCGACGGCCAACTTGAAGCGCTTGAGCGACATTTCCTCCGTTCATCGTGGCATCGAATATAACCTACCCTTCGGGGGAAACGAATCACAACTAGTATCCGATAGGGACTCGCCCGGTTTTGTACCGGGAGTCCACAGGGTAAGGGGCACGATAGAGCCATTTGCCGTTCTCAATACCGTTTTCCTCAACGCTTCCGTTGACTTCATGCGTGGGTCCGCTTACACGCTTCCTTGGGACAAACCGAAGCTCATTGTAAACGCTAGTCGTCAGTCCGTAGGACATTGGAAGATTACGGCTTCATTGGACAATGGAGGTCTCGTCTGTTATCAGAACTTTCATGGAGTTTGGCCGAACGACGGCACTCCTTTGGAAGTCCTGGCTGCCGTGCTCAATGGCCCTGTTGCTAACGCATTTGTGAGCACCCATGGAACTGGTCGGCATGTTACAGTTCAGTCCTTGAAGGGCATCCCAGTCCCCGAGTTTGGCCATACACAGCAGCAGCACATATCGTCACTAGTCAAGCAATACTTGAATGCCCGTAGCCTTTGGCTGACTGAAGGGGTCGGTGCAGATGAAGCGCGCCAGCTTTGCACGTGGCTCCTGAAGTCGATAGACGCCGAAGTACTAAGGGCCTACGATCTATCACCTCGCATAGAGCGTATGCTGTTGGATTACTTCGCCGGGCATTCCCGCCTTGGACCTGTCGAGTTCACGGAGTACTATCCTCGAGGCTTCGGTCCATACATTCCGTGGCACATTTACATTTCAGAGGAATTCAAGGAGGCCCAAGCCAAGAATACTCTGGACCGACTTCCCGTCATTCCAGCATCGACTATTATCAATGAAGCCCTTTCCTATGTGGAATAGAAGTTGATGGCTCATGACAACGGAAGGCTATCTCTTAGATACAAACATCGCCAGTTGGGCCTGCCACGAGGGTAGTAAACCTCATGCCAGAGTAAGGGCAAGGGTGGATGGCCTCGGAGATGATGTAGCGTTCATTTCAGCAGTTTCCTTAGCTGAAGTTGAATATGGTCTCAATCTTGTCCCCTCAGGCGTGCAAGAGCCAGCTAACTTCGGGCGTGCAATGGATATGTATCAGGTTCTGCCTATTGATCGCCATACGGCAGAAATCTACGGCAGCATACGAGCCGACCTCTTTAGGGCATACGCACCTAGAGACCGCCGGAACAGATTCGCCTCCCGTTACGTTGAGGATCTGCGCGAGCGCACTTCAGGTAAGGAACTTGGTATTCAAGAGAATGACCTGTGGATCGTGAGCGTTGCCGTCGAGTACAACTTGATATTCGTTACCGGAGATCGTGGCGGTGGCATGAAGAAGATCGTTGAGGTAGCAAACTACGCTCATCGGACACAGTATTGGAGCTAGGTTGTATGAGTACATTACCTAATCAAGCAGGCTTAGGGTTTACTGGCCATTCGAACACAGGCCGACAGGGTTCATAGAGCAAATGCCACGACAGACAGAACCGAACGCGAACAACGCACTAGGCGACTTGCTACGAGGCATGATGCCGGGCTGTGAGGTCCGCTCTGAGAACACCCAGACTTTCCCTGACTATCCAGGCCGCCATGCCGACGTGCTGATTGCCGCTCCTGGCCGCTCCCCTGTAGTAGTCGAAGCCGAATATGAGCCGGCCGCTGAAGTGGAGAGGGATGCGTCCGAACGCTTGGGGCTTCGCGTGCAGGGACAACCCCGAACGGTCGAAGCCGCTATAGCCGTGCGCTACCCGAAGGTTGTAGAGGATGCCTATGATGTGCGCCAGACCCTCTCCGAAGCTCGTCTCTCGTACTACGTCCTGCATCAAGACGGCAGTCGGTTTCCTGAATCGGGGTGGCTAGAAGGTTCAGCGACCGACTTGGCTGACCTAGCCCGTCTGGTGTCTGTCCCGCAGAAGGCGGTGGAGCAGGCGGCTGACACGCTTGAGCGCGGCATTGGCCAGGCCGCCAACCGCTTGGAGGAAATGGCTAAGCTGCGCCCTAACGTCACGCCAGTTATTGCCCGGTTGTTGGGAATGAGCGACGTTCCCCAGACCCGTCGCATGGCCTGCGCCATTATCGCCAACGCCATGGTCTTCCACCAGCGCATCGCAGGGATACATGAGGGTGTGAAGCTTCTGCGCTTGGTGTGCGGTCCCAATGTCGCAAACCCGCAGGGTGAAACGCTAACGGCCTGGGAAGACATCCTGAAGATCAACTACTGGCCCATCTTTGCAATTGCCAAAGACATCTTGGAGCAGCTTCCGGGAGACGCTGCCACCGACATCTTGCGGGAGTTGCTGGAGACCGCTCAGGAGGTTGAATCCACCGGCGTCGACAACGCCCACGACTTGACCGGACGCATCTTCCAACGGCTTATCGCCGACCGGAAGTATCTTGCTACCTTCTACACCCTGCCAGCGTCAGCTGCGCTCTTGGCCAGACTCGCCGTAGCGAAGATGGATGGCGTGGACTGGTCCGACGCCGAAGCCATCGGCAGGCTGCGCATCGGGGATTTCGCCTGCGGCACCGGTGCTCTGTTGTCGGCGGTATATGAGCAAGTTGCTTCCCGCCACGAGCGCGCCGGGGGTGACTCCACAGCCCTGCATCCAGTGATGATGGAGGAAATCTTGTATGGCTGCGACGTCATGCCCTCGGCCATTCACATCACCGGCTCCACCTTGTCCGGTATGCGGCCCAACGTGGGATTCAAGCAGTCCCGCCTCTACACCCTACCGTATGGTGAGTTGGGGGACGGCAGCGTCTCCATCGGCTCCTTGGAACTGTTGATTTCAGATTCTCAGTTGACACTAGCAAATTTCAGCGATCCTGCCCTGCGCACAGGAAGCGTTGGAGAAGAGACTGCGGCTCAGGTCACCCTCGACATTCCCCATGGAGGATTTGACCTTGTGATCATGAATCCGCCGTTCACTCGAAACACTACGAATGAAGGTGAACACGCTGGTGAGTTCAATTCTGCCTTCGCTGCCTTCGATACGACCGACGAAACTCAGAGGGCAATGAGTAAGCGAATGGCCATCCTCAAGAAGGGCACGTGTTACCACGGCAATGCTGGTTTGGCATCGGCCTTCGCAGCGTTAGGTGACAAGAAGCTTAAGCCCGGCGGTGTATTGGCCTTGGTTCTGCCACTTTCAACTGCGTCTGGGCTGTCGTGGAAGGAATTCCGAAAGATGTTGGCGACCGACTACACTGATTTGACGGTCTTGAGCCTCGCGGCCAATGGCAGGGAGATGTCTTTCTCATCGGATACGGGAATGGGGGAATGCCTGATAGTCGCTCGAAAGCGCATAAAGGATGACCCGGCACGCGGCGCGCAGTTTGTGTCTCTTCGACATCGACCCAAGGGGTTCGCACAAGCCAGCACTATGGCAATTAGCATCACGCATCATGATAGTGTGAGGCAGATCGAAGACGGGCCTTATGGAGGGGCACACCTTCTCGTAGGGGGCGACACGGTTGGTGAAACGCTGACAGCCCGGCCGTCAACAGGCGGAGATAGTTGGGGCGGAGTCCGCGTTCTAGACTACTCTCTAGCCCAAACTGCCTACGCCCTCTTGAGCTCTAACTTATGGCTTCCTTCGAAGAAGCCACTGAAGCTGAATATGACCTTGCTCGGTAAGATGAGCAGGATCGGGCTGCATCATCGAGACATTACAGGCCCAACCCCAAGAGGCCCCTTTACGAAGGCTGCACCTAGTCCGACTGCCACCTATCCGTCCCTGTGGAATCACGATGCTAAGGAAGAAACCAGGATCGTGTGCTCACCCGATGCTCAGTTACTGGTAAAGACTGGGATGGAGGACAAAGCAGACAGGCTTTGGGCAGTCGCCAGTCGGACACACCTAAATGCAGAGTTTACATTTGGGTCTCAGCCTCTTGCTGTTGCCTTCACAGAGTTCAGGACCATGGGAGGAAGGGTATGGCCCAATGTGAAGCTCGCTGATCAGCGGTTCGACTACGCTTTCGCCGTGTGGGGCAATAGCACGATGGGCCTATTGTCGTACTGGTGGCACACAAGCCGGCAACAGTCTAGCAAGGCTACTACTTCATTGGGCTCCGCGGAGATGTTGCCCGTGCTCGATTTCCGCGCCCTGAGCGATGCGCAGCTGGTGATGGCGGAGACGATATTCGACGAGTTCAGGGGCAAGGAGTTGAAGCCTGCCTACCTTGCCGACGCTGACCCGAACCGCGCGTTGCTGGACAGGCGCGTGATCTGCGGCCTCTTGGGCTTCGACGAGGAAGTGTACGAGGCAGTTCGGAGGCTGTCGGCCAAGTGGTGCGCCGAGCCGTCCGTTCACGGTGGGAAGGCACGCCCAAAGACTGCCAAGCTCGTCATCTAGTCGCAGCGCCTGCGCTGAATCCAGAGAGCACGTTTCCTATCCCCGGTGTGCCACGTGACGATTGCCCATCGGGTCACTCAATCGCTACCCTCGTGCTATGGCGATCTCAGACCTACAACTACTCGACACCCTCAGCAGAACGCCCTTCGTCGATTCAACGGAGCTGGCGGGCATCCTGGGCGAGCCCCACGCGACCGTGCACCGCAGGCTGTCCGAGTTGCTGGATGACGGCATCGTGGGGCGCATCACCCACGGCACCGTCCACCTGCCGTCGAGCGGAAGGTATTGCCTGACGACGAAGGGCATCAGCGAGGACGCCGACTTTCTAGACTTCGACACGCCCTCGGACTTCGTGCGGGCCTACCCCATGTCGAGGGAGTGGCTGACGCTGCTCCTGCGCCGGATGGACACCGTTTACCACCTGTCTTGATTCTCCGCTTCCGACTCCTTCACTTGTTCTTCGAGAGCCATGACTTTCTCCGTTATGTCACCGGCGTCATCGTCCTGCACATCCCCGGCGTCAACGCCCACGGCCCGACACTCCTCCAACGCCCTTCGCATCCGCCAGAGACGCGACTAGACTCTCGACAGGCCACCACCATGACGCCGCTTCATCCCCAGAGCCTCTGTCACGGTCCGATAGGGGCTGTCCAATAGGAGCCTTCACGCCGTCGCCGGAATCCCTACGCCTACCTCCATGACAGGCTCATCGCGGTCAACCACGTGGGTCGTCATGCCTCAGAAAGTACAATTCCTACAATACAATCACTACAATGAAGTTGCGATGGAGCCGCAGTAAAACTGCTCCCTGGATTCCCTTCGCTTCGCCCTGATTTCCCTTCATTCAGCTACGAATGTCAACCAGATTGTATTCTGCAATGCACTTCAATCCTCCCTACTGCCCTCCCACTGCGATAACATCCTCTGAGCGATTGTAGTCTGACGCATCAGCCCCCTGAACACCGGCACAGTGAATTCCCGGCTGTTGACGTTCTCCCTGAGGATGCTCGACTCCCCATCGCTTGCTCCCGCCATGTTCATCACAGAGCACCGCCGACATCGCGAACGCCAGCCCTCTCCACGATGTCGTGTCTGGCGGTCGCCCGGTGTCAGTGCTCTCAGCCGGTGATGAGCCTGACACTGGCTTTCCGTCTTTGACGCTCGGCCTCTCCCTTCACTTCGCCCGCGAGGTCACTCACGGCGTCCTGCATCACGAGGTCGTGCTGATGACTGCGAATAACCGGGAGGCCGTCGCCGCGTTCTACGCATCACCACCGACACGCTCGCATGGATACTTCCGCCGCCGTATTCCTTCGACAGCCCCGCGATGGCCCTGATGCATCAGGCACAACAATGTCCACAGTTTCCGTTCCGAGCACTTCCATTAGGAGCTCTCCCAGCAGCCTTGCTGGGACAACTTGCAGACGCGACCGGTCACGCATCTCCCCTTCCGCCCACAAATGTACAATCCGTTGCAGAACCGACCGGTCAGGGGTGGTCAGCATCGTCGCTCATGCCTCTCACCCTCCAGCTACGGCCAAAGCTACGCAGCCCTGTCCGAAACCCTCACCCAACGGAGACGCAGGCCCTCGCAACTTGCCGCCAACTTGTCGCCGAAGCCGTTCCCAGGGCTTCCTATAGGGCGGAAAAGGGCATTCCCTCTACTCACCGTGTCGGCCCCCAACAGCTCCCAAAAGTACATTTCGTTGCAGAACCGGCGGGATGACGGAGACCTCGCCGATCACGTCCTCCCCGACCTGTTCGACGCTATCGACAGGCTGACGTGTCACCATGTAACGACCGGGACCAGGGATTCGTCATCGTCTTCAGGGAGACGAAAACGCGCTCCAACACGCCGGTCTGCTCGACGTCACGCACCCCCGCCTCAAGCGCCTCTTTTGCCCTGTTTTGTCATCGGAGGGCCACCACGACGCCGCGTCATGCACCCCCACCTCAAGCATCTTTTTGTCATTTCCGACCGGACTGGGGACTTTCACGAAAGTGTTCACAGATTATGCGGACAAAAGGCCGATTTACCCCTGTCTCAGCTTTGCCGCGACCCGTTTGATGCGTCACCGACAAAACTCAGATTCGTGTACACCCCTCGCACTGCGCCGACGGCCTCGATTTTCGAAGACCTCGGAAGGGGTCCCCTGGACGCCCCCATCTTGGAGGGCTGATGTCCCCATCAGAGCATCCACCATTCTCACGACACCACGGGTTCCATGCGCCCAAAGTCGTCGTTCACGTCGTCCCGTTCAACCTGTCCGACACAGACGAACAATCAGGAACCGTAGGCCATGCATTCAGACTCTACGGCGATCCTGCGCTTCGGCTTGGCGATCATCTCTGCGTCCCGGCTGACGCTCACCGCAGCCTCTCTTGCCTGCTGACCCATCCCGATTTCAGCCTTTCCATCGCCTCGCAAAAATCCAACTTTCAGCTATGGCCTTTCCAACTCGGACCCCAGGTCAGGCACTTGCATAAACGCAACTCTCAGCTACGGCTCATCCAGCTCCAGACCGGAACGTACCCGCAAGTCGAACTGTTCACTGGTTACGGCCTGTAGAGGCCGATTTCTCCCTTCATCAGCTACGAAACGACCCGACTTGGATTTTTCCAACAGACTTCATATCCCTGTACAGCCCTGCGGCATCGCTATAGGGCTTGTTGGCCCGAGGCCCTACATGGGCGCTCATGTGAGTGCCCTCGCAGGTAGTTACGCCCGGTATCTCGACCGCTCAGACTGGAACGCACATCCCTGGCCCATGCAACGCCGGGACGGGATGAGCGACATGAGAGACGCCAACTTGAGAAATCCATCGACTGACCGCCGGACGATGGCGGACCCCGCCGAGCAGCGGGAGGCAGTGCGGCGCGGGCTGCGCATCCTGGCCAGGATGATCGCCCGCGCCCACCTTCGGCGGCAGGCGTCCCGGTCCCTGTCAGTACCCAAGCCGCTTGCTGAGCGTGAGGGCGGCGACTGAGAGGCCGACCGGCCCGGATTTCCACTTCAAGCCACTACGCCGTTAGGTTCTCAAACCTCACCGGCACTTTGTCCACTTTCGTAGCTGCCGCTGTCCAGTGGCGCCCGACTCGCTCACCGGCGTTTTGTCCACTCCCCTAGCTGGCACTGTCCGGTAGGGGTGGAGGGAGCACCGGAATCGAATTGCTTACTCCGATGCGACAGGCTTCCCCATCCGCTTCGATTCCAGCTACGACATCGCCCGATTGCCTCTTGTCCGCCAAAGCCCAATTGCTGTACACGGGTACGACCTCATCGACGACGCCATGAATGGCTCGCCCTGAAAGGGAGGATGTGGGCGTCCCCTCCGGGATGCTGGATTGCCTCTTGCATTGATTCCGTATCTGGAATATAATACGCTCATGACCTGGGAGGTCGAGTACACGGACGAGTTCGGGGAGTGGTGGCGGGAACTCTCGGAGGGCCAGCAGGACGCAGTGGCCGCCAGAGTCGAGTTGCTCATGGAGCACGGCCCCAACCTGCCGTACCCCTTCTCCTCGGACATCAGAACCACAAGGCACGGGGTCATGCGGGAGCTTCGAGCGCAGAGCGGCGGGAGGCCCATCAGGGTCTTCTACGCCTTCGACCCCAGGCGAACGTCGATCCTGCTCATCAGAGGAGACAAGACGAGCAGCGACCGGTTCTACGAGGAGTACGTGCCGGTGGCCTACGGCCTCTACGACGAGCATCTGGAAGATCTGCGAAAGGAGGGGTTGATCCAATGAGTGGACGTCATCCGTTCAGCGAGTTGACCAGGGACTTCACGCCGGAGCGCCGACGGCGCATCAAGGAGATGAAGGGTGAGTTGCTCGCCGAGATGCCGCTGCACGAGCTTCGCCGGGCGCGGGAGTTGACCCAGCGGGACATGGCGAAGCTGCTGAAGGTGAACCAGCCCGCCGTCTCCAAGATGGAGCAGCGGGCGGACGTGTACGTTTCCAGCCTGCGGTCCTACATCGAGGCCGTGGGCGGGAAGCTCAAGATCGTGGCCGAGTTTCCCGAAGGTGAGATCGCCATCACCAACTTCTCCGACGTGGGAGAGGCCAAGGAGACTACGTAGTTGGACGGCGGTGTAGAAGCAAGATGATGAATGACCCTCATTGGCAATCTCTATCTCGTTTTGAGTCCTACGATTTCGTATCGCGCTGGTATGAGAAAGCTCACAAGAGAGTGCCGAGCGCCGCGAAGGTCTCGCAAATCAATGCTTGTTTCATCCAGGGTCGTGAGTACTTCTCAAACGCCCGTTCCTCAGCGATGGCCGTAAAGCCGCTGCTGCTCTACTACGGTGCATTGTCCCTCAGCAGAGGAGTCATTCTCGCAAACAATCCCAACAAAAAAGAGGAGTCTCTCAAGCCAACACACGGATTGGAACCTGTTGACTGGCAGGGAACATTGAAAGGCCACATCAGCAACGTGCTGGAATTGCAGATACGCGCTACTGACGGAACATTCTCCGAACTGGCAGAGGTTTGCCATAACTTGAAGACGATGCACAAGTTTCAAGGCCCGACCGACCGGATGGGTTCGGATGGTCACAATTTGGGAGACATCGAATTCGCCAGAGGCCAGAGCATGTTGACGCTCGACGACTTGATTTCTCGACTGATACGAACAGGAGGGATGTACGAGGAAATTACTGGAAAGCCGGGCAGAATGTTCACGGGTTGCAGAATCGCATCGCATCCACCTGGCACGCATTTTGCCTTTCCCCTAGTAGGAATTCCTTCAGAGCTGAAGAAACTCTCTGATGGTACGAATGTCATCATAGGTTCGTCTAATCAGATCGCACCCGGATTGATGCAGAGTGATGATGCCGGAGACACATTGATCTTTGTTCACAAGGGTCACGCGGCATACGAAAACGCCAACAAGCTGTTCCCGGTTTCCCATTACGAGAGCGGTGAGTTCGTGGCCACTGTCCTGGATTTTCCGAATGGCGACAATATGACAGAATTCTTCAAGCTATATTTGGTCTCGTACTGCCTTGGGATGCTGTGCCGGTATTACCCCTCGGTCTGGATGGCGCTATTGCGGAACGAAAAGGGAGATTTCGCTCAGCCCCTCTTGGTCAGGGCTGTCGAAGCAATTGAAAGCGACTTTCCAGAGAATGCGTTACACCAATTGACAGGGTATCCGAAGAAGCTGACTTAGATGAAGCAGGAGGACGACATGAAGAAGAAGCATCTACAGCCCCTGACGCCGGCGGCGCTCTACGCCAGGGTGTCCAGCGACCGCCAGGACATGGACCTGTCCGTGTCCGCACAGCTGCGGGCGCTCAAGGAGTACGCCAAGGCCAACGGCTACTCCGTGGCAAGGGAGTACATCGACGAGGCAGAGAGCGGCAGAGTCGCCGACCGGCCCCAGTTCCGGGAGATGATCGAGGAGGGATCCAAGCCCCAGGCTCCTTTTGAAGTGATTCTCGTCTGGAAGTTTTCGAGGTTCACCAGGAAGCGGGAGCACGCCGTGGCCTTCAAGTCCCAGCTGCGGCGCAAGGGTATCCGCGTGGTGTCCATCACCGAGCAGGCCGAGGACAACGCCACTGGCAGGTTGCTTGAAGGCATCATCGAGAGCGTGGACGAATATTACAGCGAAAATCTTGCGCAGGAGGTCGTCCGGGGCATGAGGGAGGCCGCGTCGAGAGGTTTCTTCCTCGGCTCCAAGGCCCCCTTTGGCTACCGGAAGATCAAGGTGCAGGACGGGGCGAAGGAGCGTCCCACCCTGGAGGTGGACCCGGCCACCGCCCCGGTGGTGAGGGAGATATTTCAGAAGTCCCTGGGAGGCCACGGCCTCAAGGAACTGTGCAGGGAGTTGAACGAGAGGGGCGTCACCAATCGAGGGAAGCGCTGGTACAAGGGCGGACTCCACTACGTGCTGAGAAACGAAGCCTATACGGGAACAGCCGTATGGGGACTCAAGGGCAAGGGAGAGAAGGACGCTGACCCGGTGAGGGTTGAGGGAGCATGGCCCGCGCTGGTGTCGAGGGAGCTGTTCGAGGAGGTGCAGCAGGCGATGAGCGAGCGCGCCCCGAAGGTGCGGAGGCCCGCTAGAGTGGGAAGCCCGTATCTGTTGAGCGGGCTGCTGAAGTGCGGGGTGTGCGGCAGGCCCTACTCGGCCCAGGGAGCCAAGAGTGGACAGTTCGCCTACTACATCTGCGGCACGCTGTTCAGAGAGGGAGCGGGGACGTGCAGCGCCCGCTACCTGAACGCCCCCAAGCTGGAGACCTTTGTGGTTGAGAAGATCAGGGAGCGAATCCTGACCGAGGAGACCATTGTGGAGCTTGTGCAGCTTGTGGCGGAGGAGATAGACGCGATGGCGGGGGAGCTGTCCGATAGGCTGGAGACGGTGGAGACTGAGCTAGGAGACGTGCGGAGGCGTCTGGGGAAGCTCTACGAGGCCATCGAGACGAGCGAGTTGACCCTGGAGATGCTCTCGCCCCGCATCATGTCCCTGCGGCACCGCGAGGAGCAGCTTGAGGCTGCCAGGGAGGACGCCGAGGCGCAGCTTGAGCGGCGCAGGGTTGCCCTACCCGACGCAGAGGAGATAGCGGAGTACGTGGCGGACTTCCGGGAGTTCCTGAAGGAGGGGACGATCCCCGAGCGCAAGGCGCTGATCCGCAACTTCGTCGAGGGCATCGAGGTGGTGGGAGACGAGGCGACGCTGACGTACACGGTGCCCATGCCCAGGGACGGAGTGAGGCGGGAGTCGGCCTCGGTTCTTGATTTCGTCCAGTCCGGCCCACCATGACGTACCGATTTGCGAACTCCACCTTTGAGGGCGACTTCAGCGGAGTCCGCACCACCCATTGGACTGTCTTCCGGCGTGGGTATCGAGTATATGATTGCCGCTCGTCCGGGCTTGACCTCGATCTCCTTGACGAAGGAGTGGACGAAGGCTTTGGTCTCGGTCAACTCGCTGGTCGCAAGAAACTCGCCCATCTCCTCTGCGAAGGTGGCAATGGTGTCGGCGCTGTCCAGATACTGCCGCCGCTCGGCCAACACCGCCCGTGCCTCGTCTGAGGCGCTCTCCAGACTCTCCTTGCGCTCCCGCAACTCCACGATGTGGTCCGAGGCGGCGGCGATGTCTACGCTGTCGCTCTTCGATATGAAGTGCCAGACGCGGCCCAGTTGCTTCTTCACCTCCTCAAGCTCCGTCTCGATGCTCTCCAGCTTCTGACGGTGCTCCCGGGCCGCTCCGTCCATCTCTTCGTCCAAGAGCTTTACGAGGTCTCTGATGTTGGACTCGGTGAGGATGTTGGCGCGAAGCTCATCGACGATGGTCTTCTCGATCTTCTTGGCGTTGAGCCTGGGGGTCTTGCAGGTGCCGCTGCCCCGCTTCATCAGGGACTGGCATACGTAGTAGGTGTACCTGCCGCTCTTCGCCTCGGCAGCGGACATGGCTCTGCCGCAGGTCTCGCACTTGAGGATGCCGCTCAGCAGGTAGGGGCTGGACGCCCGGCGGGGATTCGCCCGCTTCGGGGCGCGGGAGCCGAGCAGCCTCTTCACTCGCTGGAACTCGCGCTTGGAGATGATTGCGGGGTGGGCGTCCTCCACCCTTACGGGCGGCTGGCCGTCCCCGGAGCTGATTCCCCACACCACGGCTCCCGTGTAGGCTTCGTTGTCCAGCATGGTGTGGACGGTAGTTTTGAGCCACTTCTTGCCGTTCATGGTTGGGATGCCCTCTGCGTTGAGGGTCTTGGTGATGTCGAGGATGCTCTTGCCCTTTAGGGCCATGTCGAAGATGCGCCGGACCACGGCGTCGGCGGGAGGATTCAACTCCAGCTTCGGGCGCTTCTTGACACCGTCCTGGACCATGACTCTCCTGTAGCCGTAGGGGGCGTAGCTGGTGACCCAGAAGCCTCTGGAAGCGGCCTCTCTCATCCCTCGCCTAACCTCGTCGGCCAGATTTTCGCTATAGAATTCATCTACAGACTCGATTATCGCCTCCATGAGCCTGCCGGTTGCCGAGTCGTCGGCGTGCTCGGTGATGGAGACGACGCGGATACCCTTGCGCCTCAGCTTGGACTTGAAGGCGACGGCGTGCTCGCGCTTGCGGGTGAATCTCGAAAATTTCCAAACCAAGATCTCTTTGAATGGAGCCTCGGACTTTTCGGCCTCGTCCAGCATCTTGCGGAACTGGGGCCGGTCGGCGATGCGTCCGCTCTCGGCCTCGTCCACATACTCCCGCACGACGAGGTAGCCGTTCTTCTCGGCGTAGTCCCTGAGCGCCCTGAGCTGGGCTGCCACGGACAGATCCACGTCCTGACGGTCGCTGGAGACCCTGGCGTATAGGGCAACGGGGGTCATGTCGAGTCGGTCGTTCATTGGTTTCTCCTTCCTGTTCATTCCTGCTCTGTAGTCGTGCGGAAGCACAGCTGCTGTAGCCGCTCCCGTCTGCGCCAACCCGCTCCTCTAGAGCACCTGGTGAGCATGGGAGATGCGCTCGAAGCAGGCATGGCCCAGCTGCGGGGCCAGCACCGAGCGGTCCCGGTGGGGCACGGCGACGAGGGCTATCTTGGCTACTCGTCCGTACCAGATGACGGGCCTGGCGGCCAGCGTCACGTCATCGTTCCGCCACAGGTCGTAGCCGCTCACCCGCTCCACGTACACGGGCCTGCCGGTGAGGATCACCCGCTCGGTCACCGACCCCGGCGCAGGTGGAGCGCCCCTGCGCGGCAGCAGCCCCCGGAGGTAGGACAGGGGCCGTCTCTGCATCCTGATCCTGAACCCCGGGGTCCGCGCCACCACCTTCGCGGTGAAGTCATCGAGCGTGGCTGTCGGGGGCCACAAGCGCGGGTCTCCCTTCTCCCTGCGCTCGTACAGGACGGCGAGGAGGGGCTGATGACGCATCACCTCTGCAAGGCGGATGGCGACGGACGAGTAGGCGCGCTGGTACATCTCCTGAAGGGCCACCACGTCGAACCCCGACGCCTCGGCGAAGGGGGCGAAAACGTCCGGGGGCATCAACGCGGCTGCGGCGAACCGGTCGGCCTGCCAGCACACCCTGCGCATTGGCACGGAGCCGGAGTAGAGGTCGCATAGGGTCTCGTCGATGATCTCGTAGGTCTCGTGGAGGACGGTGTGCTCTTTGGACCCCTCCCACAGGTCCTCGCGGTAGTGGATGTCGTAGCTCCCTCCCGGCGCGCTGTAGTGGATGCCCTTCATGGTCTCCAGGCACCTGCCCGTCACCGTGCCGAATCCGCCCTCCTTCAGCAGGACGGTCAGCTCGGGCACGGTGGGATGGCCCGACACGTTGAAGTAGCGCACGAAGCGGGCGGCGACGCCCTCGGGGTCCATCCCCCGTTCCAGGGCGTCGTCGAGAAGGTCTTGGCAGAAGTCCACTCTCGTCCCGTTCATTCCAGCAGCCTCTTTCCGGTGAAGCGTTCGTACATCTCGACGATGAATCGCTTGGCCTTTATGGAGAGGGGGCCGTCGGGCCGGGTGCCGACGCGGAACTGGGGGTCGGCCAGCACGTACTGGTAGGCCCGCTCGACCTCCAACGGTTCGTCGTCCCTGGGGTCTGCGCCGCCGAGTCGCCTGGCCCGGTGCAGCAGCTCGTTGACGTCCACCCCGTAGAGGACGGCGAGCTTGTTGATGAGATTGACGCCGGGCCTGCGCTCTCCCCGCTCCACCAGGGAGAGGTAGGAGCTGGAGACGCCGGTGAGCCGCTGCACGTCGCGGAGGCTGTGCTCCCCCCGCAACCGCTTGAGGAGCGGCCCGATCTCTTCGTCCTGCCCCAGGTCCCTGCCGTCGTCCATCTCGTCCATTCTGGCTCTCCCTGCCGTATCGCTTTGTATCACTTTATGAAACCAGATTGCGATACGGCTATATTGTTACATCAGAGCAAGTGATTTGTCAAGTTACAGGGATTTACTGCCCTTTGGCCCTTGCCTGCTGTACATCGTATTGATACACTAATGATGACTCGTACACCTATTCTAAATCTGTTGTAAGTATACATCACCGGCACCCCAAAGGGACACCCCCAATACGGCGTGCCGGACACCGAGAGAGAGGGTTTCGGGAGACGCATCGTGAGTAGCAAGGCAAAGCTCACCAGGGCACAGGAGCGGCGGCGCATCGAGGGCCTGCGGATGCTGGCCCGCATCATAGCGCGCCACTACCTGGCCAACCCCGGCCTCTACCGCAACGGCTCCGCTGCCGCCAATGGCCGGTTGGCCGACGGTGGTGAGCCAGCCCGGAGTGAGGGTGCGTCGTGAAGCGCAGACAACCGGCCTGCCGGGTGAAGCTCAACCCCCAAGTGGTGTGGGAGCGTCTCAACCGGCTCAACATCACCCAGAACCGGTTGGCGGCCATGCTCGGCATCACCTCCGGCTACCTCTCCCAGCTCATGACCGGGACCCGCTCCCCCTCCGCCGAAGTGCGCAAGCGCCTTCAGGAGGTTCTGGAGGTCCCCAACTTCGACGACCTGTTCATCCTGGAGGTGGTGGAGTGAGGCCCGCCGCCCTTCCGCCGCCCGATCTTCTCCTCGGCGGGACGTTTCTGCCGGATGATTTCGCCCAGCGTCTTGAGCATTTCAAGGAAGCCAGCGGACTCACCTGGGACGCTATGGCCGCGTGCATGGGCGTGGACCCGCGCCAGCTCCGACGCTGGCGGCGCGGCACGAGACCCAGCGGGGACGGTTTGTTCGCCCTGCTGACGCTGGCCGCCGAGTTCCCCGGCGGCGTCCACATGCTGCTGGGGGTGTACATCGTGTTGCCGGAGCCTCGCGTGGTGAAGGCCCTGTCAGAGGGCGCGGGCTTCAGAGAGGCGTTCCTGCTCGATGAGGCGGACCCGACCGACGAAGGCGAGGAGTAGAGACGTGGGAGTGCAGCAGCGGGTCCACAGGCCCGTCGAGTTCGACTTCCCGGAGGACTTCCCCGACCGGCTGTTGCGGTTCAAGGAGGCGAGCGGGCTGAGCACCAAGGCGCTGGCACGTCTCCTGAGCATCAGTCCCTACCAGCTCAGGCAGTGGTGGACGAGGGGCGTGGCCCCCAGCTCCGCCCACCTCTTCCTGCTCCTGACCCTTGCGGGGGAGATGGGGCTGCGGGACGGCATCCTGATGTGCCCCGACCGGGACATGCCCGAGGCGGTTGACCTGGATGCGCTTCTGCAATGCACCGCCTGACGGTCATCAGCCCAGGGACGCAAACATGATCTTCAAACCAGAAGGAGGAATGACCATGACCACTGAGGAACGGAACCGGATCGAGGAGTATCGCCCGCCGCCGTGGCCGGAGGACTTCCCGCAACGGCTGGAGCGGTTGAAGGAGATGGCCGGCGTCTCGTGGAAGCGGATGGCCGAGCTTGTCGGCGTGACGGACCGGGGCGCACTGAAGTGGCGCAGGGGAGGGAGGCCCTCGGCGGCCCACTACCTCGCCATCATGGAGCTTGCCCGCGATGTCCCCGGCGGCTACGCCCTGATGACGGACGGCGACGACGAGGCTGACGAAGAGAGGGTGAGACGGTAAAACGATACGCAAGGGGAAGTCAGTGCCGGGGTTCCCCATCGAACCAGAAGGCCGGGCGGGATCGACCCGCCCGGCCTTCCTTTCTTTCCGGCCTCTTCGTCCCTCTTCTCGTCATCTTCTGACGACTCCCTGGGGGTCTCGCTTCGAAGCTCTGCGGTTGAGGGAGCGGTCGAGGATGCCAAAGGCCCGGTCGATGCCCAGGCGCTTCACCCTGGAGGTCGGCTCCTCCTCCTGCTTGAGGAGGGCGTGGGCGATGAGGTCGGCCATCTGTAGCAATTCGTCGACCTGGGAGCTTCGGAAGGAAGGGCCGCCGATCACCCTCTCTATGGGGATGTCCTTCGTCCGCCCTCCGCCCTCCCACTTCTCGTATCTGCTGGGGATGGGGTTGAGACGCCTGAGCCTCTGGTAGAGGCGGGCCACCATCTCCTCCCTGCCCTCGTCGAAGATGAGGAAGGCATGGCGGCCTTCCGCTGCTACGGAGGAGTTGATGCGGTTGAGCAGCCGGTCGAGGCTGGCCCGCTCATAGGCCATGACCTCGGCCTTGCGTAGACAGACGTTGACGACCTCCACTCCCCCGATTTCACGGGCTGCGTCCTCGATGACGCGCAGCCCCCCGGAGAAGATTTCAGCCCCGCGCTCCGGAGCGAGCCTGCGGTCTGCGCCGTCGATTCGGGCCAGCTTGCCCCGCCCGGCCAGCAGATCGCAGGCGTGAAGCTCCCGTTCGACGGGCACGCCGTAGCGGTCTTGCAGCTCCGTCCGCCAGGTTTGGACGCGGGCGTGCAGGTCGTTCCAACGCTCGGAGTCCACGCCAAGGGCGGTTCGGACGTAGCAGCGGGGACCCTCGGACTCGTCGATGTAGTACAGTCTCATGGCGCTGGTTCTCCCGTCTCGCGCTGATGTTCATGCTGCGGAAGCGGACTCACCGGCTGGAAGCCGCCGGGGACGAGCCATGCCCGCCCCAGAGGCCCATCACGCTCCAAGATGCTCCGGTGGGAGGCCAGCAGGGGCACGGCCGTCCTCAGACGGGCCATCTCCTCCTGCGCCACCCTCAGGAAGTGGGTCTGGGCGATGTCGTCGTCGAAGACGACGAGGACGACGGGCGGGGCTCCGTGGTCGTCAAGGGGCCGGTGGGTGGAGTAGTAGCGAAGGTAGGGGGCCAGCCGTGTCGCCATCGTGACGGGCCGCACCGCCCGTCGCTCCCACTCCAGGAAGAAGGGCCGGACGGCGTTTCCCCGCCGCAGGATGCCGAAGGCGTCGGGGTGAATGGAGCGCATCCCGCCGAAGTAGCGGAAGTATCTCGAGGCACTCGCGGGCGGGTCGAGTTGGTCCGTCTCCCAACCCAGTTCGCGGGCCTGGCGCGCCATGCCAGCGATGAAGCCGTGGACGGCAGCGGTGTGCTCCATGTTGCGCAGGAGCTGTCGGCTTCGCCTGCCGGAGACGCTGCGCCAGTCACCTGCGTCGTCGGGAGCCGCGCTCCACCGCTTTCTGGCCCCGCCGACGGCGGTGCGGTCCCTGCGGGCCAGCATCGCCAGCCCCTGATCGGTGAGGGTGAGCCGTCGCCCCCCGGCGGGGACGCGGGTGACCAGGCCGAACCCTTGCAGTGCCGCGGCGATCTCATAGGCGCGGCTGCGAACGAGACCAAGCAGTCCGGCCAGGTCGTCCAGGGCGATCCAGGGCCAGTCGGAGAGCGCGTCCAGGAGACGCTTTTCGGCGGGCTTCAGCAGCGCGGGCAGCATGTGGTCGGGGACGGAGCGGCCCGGGACGTCCGGGGAAAGGTCCTCCGGGAGGGAGACCCGCGACAGCGACCGTTCGCCGGGAAGAGCGCCGCCCTTCCCCATACGGTCTATGGCGGCGCGCAGGTCGATGGAGGCGTTGAGCGAAGGCAGTCGCCACACCCGGTCGCCGGCGGCTCCCGCCGCCGCATCCCGTTCCAGGGCGAGTGCGGTCGTGGCCTGTGCTCCGGCCAACCGCCTGCGGGCGTAGCGCAGGCTGGTCTCGTCGGGTGTCAGTAGAAGAACTCCGCCGAAGCGCGGTCCCTCCCTGAGCCGCCTCAGCCGCTTGGAGAAACCCGTCCTGTCGGCGGTGCGTCCCTGTCGGACGACGGCGATGGTGCGCCCTCCGGGTAGGACGATGGCCGCGTCCATGGGCATCGCCCGATACCAGCGGAAGCGAATGGGGTGGTGTATGTCGGAGACGGCGGCAGCCAGGCGATAGATGACGGCCACGGCGTCGAGCCGCTCCAGAAGCAGCCGACGCCACTGGTTCGATATGGGACGGGAGCGGAGGAGGGCGTCCACCGAGAGGCCCTCCTCCCCGGCCAGGAGGCGCAGACCGGCGCCGGTGAGATGGAACCTGCGGGTGGGCGCAGTGAGATCGGTGGCGTGGGGGACGGGGGCGGTCAGCCCCGCGTCCTCCAGCCTACGAAAGGCCCCGTAGACGCCGCCCCGGGACCATCCCGAGACGACGGTCGCCTCCAGCCGGTCGAGGAAGGGCATGTCCGCAAGCAGCCGCAGCAGTTCACCGTCCAAGGGCCTCATTCCTCGCGCTCCCCGTCCGCAGTCTCAGATGGAGAGTCTGTGGGGTTACGGCCGCGCTTGGTGCGCACGTTGCCCCGCTTCGGCTCCTCGGACGCGCCGCCGCCCTCCGACGCCTGGGTGTCCTGAGACCCCTGCGCTTCCCTGGACTGCTGCGACTGCCTGAGCTTCTCCAGCTCCTCCCGATACTTGTTCACCAGGTCCCGCAGGTCGGCGTCGTTCTCGTCGATGTCCCACCCCGTCGTGATGTAGCTCCCAGCCTCGGCGCGGATGCGCTCGGCCACCTCCGGGTCGCCCCCCTCCGGCCTTGCCACCTTCATCGAGAAGGCGTCCATGCGCTCGGCCCCCACGGTGGCGCGCACGTAGCACTGGTGCACCGGCAGGGAGGTGATGTCGTCCTCGCTCACCCGGTCTTTGCCCAGTTCCCACACCATCTGTCGGGCGTCCGCCCCGGCAATCTGGAAGACAGCCAGGCATCCCACGTTTGCCAGAAGGGTGTCGCGCATGGTGCGGGAGAGGTCGTCCAGCTTCGCCAGGCTCTGGGTTGCCAGGACGAAGCTGGCCCCGAACTTGCCAAGCTCGCTGAGCATCGACTCGTAGTCCACTCCGGGCATGGATTGCATCTCGTCCACGACGACCAGCGCGCCGCGCCTCTGCTCGATGGGCAGGCTTCCCTGCTCCCGGATCACGGCGTCCACGAGGTTGAGGAGGGACGCGCCCACCAGGGCGGCCACGTCCCTTCCCGCCTCGCCCTGGGCGGTTGAAACGAAGAGGATGCCGCCCTCCCGGATGACCCGCCGCATGTCGATGGTGGAGCGGGACTGCCCCAGGATGGCCCTGGCCCGCTTGGAGGATGCGTAGTAGGAGAGGCGGGTCTGCACCGGGGCCAGGGCGTCGGCCTTGGTGTCCCGCCGCCATCCGGCGAAGTCCCTGGCCCACCACTGAAGCAGGAAGGGGTCGTTCACCTTGGCCGTCACCTCGGCCTTGAAGTCGTCGTCGGAGAGGATGCGCAGACCGTCGAGGATGGTGTACTGCTCGTCCTCCCCCCGGCTTGCATTGGCCTCGTGGAGGCTCTTGACCGTCTGTTCCAGGATGGCCTGCATCCTCGGCCCCCACTGGTCCCACAGCCCCTTGCAGATGCGCACGACGGAATCGGCGGTGCGGTCCCGGTCGGAGAAGATGCGGGCGTCCAGCAGGTTGATGCCGGGCGCTCCCCGCTCGTCGGCCAGGTCGATGAGCCGCACCTTGTCCACGAGGGACTCCGGCACGTGCTCCAGAAGTCCGCCCACCAGGTCGGCGTGGGGATCGACGACGACGATGGCGTCGCCGTCCCTGCCCGCAGCCTTCTCCTCCATCTTGTGACGGACGATGTGCTGCATCAGGGTGGACTTGCCCATGCGGGTGCGGGCCACGTAGAGGTGGTGGCGTCTCAGCAGGTCGGCGGGGAAGTGAATCTTCCTGGGAGCTCCGGTCACCGTGTCGCCGACGTGAGCGCCGCCCCTGACGCTGCGGGCGGTGGGCAGCAGTACCTTCGCCCCGGAGCGGGCCACCAGGGGCGTCTCGTCCCGCGCTCCCGGCGGGTGCCAGAGGCAGGACGCCTCGCGAACGCCGAAGACGCTGCGTTTGCCGAAGATCCCAGGACCGGACGGGTTGAGAAGCGATGGGTCGGGCACGGCGGGCCGTATCCTGCCGACCTTGAAGCGCGCGCCGGCGGGGTTGTCGTAGTGGCGGTAGGCCGCCGACACCCTGAGCCGCAGGCGGCACGTCTGCCCGGACTGCGGCTCTCCCCTGTGGCAGGCGGACAAGTCCGGCCCCAAGAGGTATCCCTTGTCCGACTACGTGAAGAATCACATGAGGGGCTTCTTCGACCTGCTTATCGGGGACGAGATTCACGAGTTCAAGGGGCGCGGCTCGGCCCAGGGCATCGCCGCGGGCGTCCTTGCCGACGCCTGCGGCAAGTCCCTCACGCTCACGGGAACGCTCACCGGCGGCTACAGCTCGACGCTGTTTCACCTGCTATACAGGTTCTCACCGGACATCAGGACCGAGTTCGAGCGCTCCGAGGAGGGGCGCTGGATCGAGCGGTACGGCTTCGTCGAGCACTCCATCGGCAAGCCCGACGACGAGTCCACGGAGGACGGGCGCAACAGCAGACGCAAGAAGTTCCGCAAGGTGGTCAGGGAGCGGCCGGGGCTTGCCCCGTCAGCCCTCTTCCACCTCATTGGCAACACCGTGTTCCTCAGACTCTCCGACGTGGCGTCGGGTCTGCCGGACTACGAGGAGCAGATACTCCTGTCATCTATGGACACGGAGGAGGACGCCACTGGCTACTCCCAGCGCACCGCGTACAACACCGTGTTCGAGGAGCTGCGCAAGGAGTTGGCCGAGGCCCTCAAGTCCGGCTCCAAGCGGCTGCTGGCAACGTACCTTCAGAGCCTGTTGGCCTACCCTGACGGGTGCACCAGAGGGGAGACGGTCTTCGACCCCCGGTCAGGCGACGTCATCGTCCAGGTGCCGCCGTTGTCGGAAGAAAAACTCTACCCGAAAGAGAAGGCACTCATCGACCTGGTGGCCGCCGAGAGGATGGCGGGGCGCAGGGTGCTGGTCTACGTCACCCACACAGGGACCCGGGACATCACGGGGCGGATGGACGACATCCTCACCCGTCACGGTTTCCGAGTGGCGGTGATGAAGGCCGACGCGGTGGCGCCAAATAAGCGGGAGGCGTGGATCGCGGACAGGGTGAAGCAGGGGCTGGATGTCCTCATCTGCCATCCCAGGCTGGTGCAGACCGGCCTCGACCTCATCGACTTCCCCACCCTGGTTTGGGGGGAGGTTGATTATTCGGTTTATGTTATGCGTCAGGCTTCCCGACGGTCCTGGCGCATCGGGCAGACGAGGCCGGTGAAAGTGGTGTTCATGTCCTACAAGAACACCCTCCAGGCGGACGCCCTGAAGCTGGTGGCCAGGAAGCTGCAAAGCTCCCTCGCCGTCGAGGGAGAGCTGCCGGAGGACGGGCTGGCCGCATTCGGGGACGACGGCGACGACCTGATGATGGCCTTGGCCCGGAAGATCGTTAGCGGCGAGGAGGACGAAGCCGAGACGGTGGAGGAGGTCTTCGCCCAGGCGCGGAACGCCGAGGCCACCGCCGAGGAGTTGCTGGTGGACGATGGCTGGAAGGTCGTCGAGGTGGAGCCGGAGACCATCGGGGGCAACGGCAACGGCCACCACGCCAACGGCAACGGCCATGACGACCTGTTCGGCATAGGGCCGACCGTCGAGTTGACGCCGGTCACGGTCAATGGGAATGGCAACGGCCATCATGTTGAGTCCGGCGAGCCGCAGCAGTCGCTGTTCTCCTGGGCTGAGTTCATGGCCGAGGAGCCGGCGAAGGCGAAGGGCCGGAAGGCCCAGGCCCCGTCGCTATCGCTCTTCGAGTGGGCGGTGGAACAGGAACGGGAGGCCGAGCCGGTCGGCGCGGGGCGCTAGGCCGCAAAAGACTACGGGGGAGGCCGGAATCCGGCCTCCCCCACTCGACCATATGTCGGGCCTTTCTGCGTTTATCGAACTATGATCGCGTCCGCGCAATCCGGCGTTGACAACGAGGGAGGCTAGTCGGTCGAATCCATCGTCTGCCCATGTATGCCTGTCTTTTTTGTTGCCATTTTTGTCTGGGAGAATTGACTACCTTTCTGTGTTTAGCGTATTCTTCCCTCAGGAAATCAAAAGGGGAAAGGGCATGCCGATGGAAGCGAAGAGGAAACGACTCACACTGGACCTAGAACCTACCTTTCAACGGCGACTGAAGGCTATCTCCGCGCTCAAAGGCATGAGCATGCGTGGATACTGTCAGGCTGCCATAGACAGGGAGTTGACCAAGGATGAGTCCGAGGTCACGTTTGGGGAGGGCTTTGACCGTCAGTCCTTCGAGCGCGTCGTGGCGCGTCGGCAGGAACGCTTTGGAGGCAGCCCACTGCCCGGCGACTCGGTTGACCTGATTCGGGAGGCGCGTGAGATCAGGGATGCTGAAACCAAGGGGTGGGCATGAGCGAATATGTCGTCGTAGACGCGAGCGTGGCCTTCAAGTGGCTGGTCGAAGAAGAGCACTCGGACAAGGCCACCGCCTTAGTCCGGCGTTGGGACGATGAGGGCTCCCGTTTGGCTGCGCCGCAGCTCATGTCCTTCGAGGTCGCCAACGCCCTCCACCGCAGAGTTGCGCGCGGAGACTTTGCCGTTGATGTCGCGACGGGGCTCATGGAGGACTTGATGTCCTTCGGCATAGCGTTCCATCACGGGCCGGAACTTCACCGCAGAGCGCTTGAGCTTGCAAGCCAACTCCAGCAAGGGGCGGTCTACGACGCCCATTATCTGGCTCTGGCGGAGAGTCTTGGTTGCGAGCTGTGGACAGCCGACCAGCGGTTTCACCGAGCCGCGAGCGCACACGTTAACAACATAAATTGGATTGGGGATTTATTTTGATGAGGCGCTGGGTACATTGCGGTCATCTGACCTGGCACCCTTTATCAGCGCTTGAAATCCCAACTGGGGGGCATGATGAGCGGGTTCGCTGACGTATTTGAACGCCTTTGTGAGCGTCACCCCGACCCTCAGGCCCGCGGCTTGGCGTTCGAGCCTCTGGTGAAGAAGGTCCTCACCACGGCCCCTACGTATCGGGCAAGATTTGCCAACGTCTGGCGATGGTCCGAGTGGCCGGACCGGGACAACAGCGACATCGGCATAGACATCGTGGCGGAACGGCATGATGGGGGCTTGGTTGCCATCCAGTGCAAGTGCCAGGACCGTATCGCCAAAGGCAATATCGACTCCTTCCTAGCTGACTCTCAGCGCCAGCCCAGCGGAGCTCCATACGTGGAAAGATACATCTTCACCACGGCGACGGAGTGGAGCGATAACGCTGAGATGGCCCTAACCAGAATCGATCCGCCGGTGCAACGGGTCGATTTCTTCGGCCTCGACGGGCTGTCCATTGATTGGGACCCATATCTGGCGGATGAAGACGCTGATCTTCGTGTTCTGCCGCGCAAGCAGCTCCGGCCTCACCAGGTGAAAGCGTTCAACGATGTGATCGAAGGATTCCGCGCTAATGACCGGGGCAAGCTCATCATGGCCTGTGGCACAGGCAAGACGCTGACGGCACTACGAATAGCTGAACGAGTGGCTGGCGAGGGTGGACGGGTGCTGTTCGCCGCACCGTCGCTCTCTCTACTGGCTCAGTCGATTCGGGAGTGGGGAGCGGACGCCGAGATTTCCCTGCGCGCCTATGCGGTTTGTTCTGACGCGAAAGTGGGCAGGGGGGACGACGGTGACAGTACCCGCGCCTACGACATGCCCATTCCCGCCACTACGGACGCGAGACTGCTTGCCGAATCGGCTGGCGACGACTCCTCATGGCGGATGACGGTTGTGTTCTCCACCTACCAATCAATGGCGGTAATCGCCGAAGCACACAAGATGGGCCTACCCGCCTTCGACCTCGTGGTCTGTGACGAGGCGCACCGGACAACCGGAGCGCTGCGTGCGGACGAGGCTTCATCTTTCCTACTGGTTCACGACAACCAGAAGGTGGAATCCAAGAAGCGGCTCTACATGACGGCGACGCCGCGCATCTACGCTGAATCAGCTCAGCTAAAGGCCAAGGAGGAGGACATCTACGTCGCCTCGATGGACAAAGAGGAGCAGTATGGGCCGCAGTTTCATAGTCTGAGCTTTGCAGAAGCGGTGGAAGCCGACTTGTTAAGCGACTATAAGGTCACGATTCTGGTGATGAGCGAATCGCAGATTGCCCGCGACCACCAGCGGCTATTGGCCGAAGGACAGGAGTTGGCAGATGTCGGACGAGTAATTGGCTGTCTGAATGGTCTCGCCAAGATTGATCCTGAGGGTCGTGAGTTCGCGGACGACAGTGAGCCGATGCATAGGGCAGTTGCCTTCTCAAACACCATAGCCGCATCCAAGCGCTTTGTAGAACTAGTCGGGCTTGAGCAGGACGATGAGGCCAGGGAGACACGGAACCTCTCCATTAAGGGAGAGCATGTGGATGGCAAGAGCGGGGTTGTCGAGCGAGACAGGCTGCTTTCATGGCTTCGTACTGACATGACGATGGCTCAGACATGCCATGTGCTCTCCAATGCCCGCTGTCTCACCGAGGGAATCGACGTTCCTGCTCTCGACGCGATCCTCTTCTTACAGCCACGCAAGTCTCAGATAGATGTCGTACAGGCCGTTGGTAGAGTGATGCGTAAAGCCGAGGGCAAACGCTATGGCTACATCATCCTGCCTGTAGTCGTGCCTTCAGGAGAGGACCCAGAAGGCGCGCTGGACCGCAACGATGCCTACAGCCACGTCTGGCAGGTGTTGCAGGCCCTGCGCTCTCACGATGAACGGCTCAATGCCTACGTCAACAAGCTCGACCTGAACAGGAGCACCGACGGGCCAATCTCAGTGATCGGCGTTGGGAATGAGGGCGACGGAGATCAAGCCCACGTGCGAGAAGACGCCGCTGAGTACGTCATGCAGGGCGTGCAGTTAGACATGGAGATGGGCGAACTCCGAACGGCCATCTTTGCACAGATAGTAAAGCGTTGCGGAGAGCGCCGGTACTGGGAGAAGTGGGCCGACTCAGTTACGGAGATAGCCCGACACCACCGCGAGCGCATCCACGCCTTGGTGGACTCTGGTGACGGTCAGGTGGGCACTCAGTTCGGGGAGTTCGTGGCTGCTCTGCGAAGCAACCTCAATGACTCCATCACAGATGACGACGCCACGGCGATGCTCTCCCAGCACCTGATAACCAGACCGGTGTTCGATGCCCTTTTCGGCGGCCAAGAGTTCACGGAGCGAAATCCCGTCTCCCGGGTGATGCAGAGCATGGTAGCTGTGCTGGAAGGGTACGGACTTGAGGCAGAAACTGCTGAACTCGCCGGATTCTACGAGAGCGTTCGGCGACGCGTAGAAGGGCTTGACAACGCTCTTGGGAAGCAGCGGGTTGTGAACGAGCTCTACGAACGATTCTTCAAGGTAGCCTACCCCAAGGACGCCGACTCGCTGGGAATCGTCTATACCCCGGTGGAGATAGTGGATTTCATATTACGAGGCGTGCAGGAACTGTTGCGCCGCGAGTTTGGGGCCTCGCTGAGGGATGAGGACGTCCATATCCTCGACCCATTCGCCGGCACGGGCACCTTCATGACGCGGCTGTTGCAGAGCGGCTACATCGACAAGGATGCGCTCCTTCGCAAGTACGGGAAGGAGTTGCACGCCAACGAGATAATGCTCTTGGCCTACTACATCGCAGCCGTCAACATAGAAACGGCCTTTGCGGAGATCGCCGGAGGGTATCAGCCGTTCGAAGGCATCGTGCTAACTGACACCTTCCAAGCGTCGGAGGCGGGCGACCGGAAAGATGCGACATTCTTCCCACGCAACAATGCTCGCATAGAGAACCAGCTAGGCTTGGACCTCCGCGTGATCATCGGAAATCCTCCTTGGTCCAGCGGCCAGGGGAGCCACGAGGACGACAACGCGAATCAAACTTACAAGTCGCTTGACGCTAAGGTCGCTGGTAGCTATGTAGCCTCGTCCGACTCAAAGGGTTTGAAGAGTGCCTTGTACGACTCATATGTGCGTGCGGTCCGATGGGCCTCGGATCGCGTGCAGGCAGGCGATGGAGGAATCGTTGGCTTCGTCACCAACAGCGGATTTCTCGAAGGCAAGAGCTTCGATGGGTTCCGTAAGGTGCTGCGTAAGGAGTTTCATGCAGTCTACGTCTATGACCTGAGGGGCAATCAACGAACATCGGGAGAGGTTTCGCAGAGAGAGGGTGGCAAGGTGTTCGGGAGCGGAAGCAGAGCAGGCGTAGCCGTGCTGATGCTGGTGAAGCGGCCCGGTGCTGTGCCCAAGGGTGGCGCGGCCATCCACTACCACGACATCGGCGACTATCTCACCCGCGAACAGAAGCTCGGCGTCATCGAGAAGGCGGAATTCGAAGATATCGAGTGGGTCCGCATCACGCCGAACAAGCAGGGCGACTGGCTCAACCAACGCAGCGACCACTTCCTCAATCTCCGTCCTGTAGCAGTCATCCAGAGCGAAGACTCCATTCCATCCTTAACGCCCTTGTTCAATTCTTCGTCGTTCGGCATCACTGCAAGACGTGACACTTGGGTCTTCAACTCGTCCGGCAAGAAACTACGTGAACTGGTCGAACGGCAAGTGGCGTTCTTCAACAAGCAGGCCGAGGAGTTGCGGGGCGAGAGCGATGTGCTTGCAAGCGACCCAACACAGTTCAAATGGGATCTCGCTGCCGAACGACTAGCTAGAAGAGGGGTCTCTGCCAGAGTCCAGTCTTCAGGATTCCGGTCAGCCATATATCGGCCCTTCTTTCGCCAGCACTACTACATGGATAGAGTGCTTACCAGTGCGCTATCTCAGATTCCAAAGTATTTTCCTTCACCAGATATCCGTAACCCAGCGATTGCTGTTGAACGTGGTCTTCGTGCGTCGGGACGCTCACCAGCGGTCATCGCTGTCGATGCTGTTACTGAAGGAGCTATCGCGGGAGCATCTGGCCTCTCTGGCCAGATGCTCCCGCGATACGTTTTTGAGGAACGGGCGAACTCCGCACAGGAGTCGCTGCTGCCAGATGAGCCATCCCGCCGCGACAACATCACCGACGAAGCCTTGAATGCCTACCGCTCCCGTTACGGCAACTGGGTAACCAAGGACCACATCTTCTCTTACGTCTATGGCGTCCTGCACTCCCCGGAATACCGTGAGCGTTACGCGGCCGACCTTGCGAAGCTTCTGCCACGTATCCCAGGAGTCTCAACGGTCGAGTCCTTCCGCGCCTTATCGGAGGCAGGGCAAACGATGGCTATAGTGAATGGGCTTCCACCGCTCGACGAAGACTCCTCAGCCCGTCTTCATTCCTATGCCAACGGCCCATCTCCATAAAGGGAGTTAGCAATGGACGCGAGCATACAGACCCTATCTAGCCTCTTTGGTACCCCTGTCTCATACCGGATACCAGTGTTTCAACGACCCTACGCTTGGACGAAGAAAAAGCAATGGCAACCCCTCTGGAGCGATGCTCGACGGATCGCCGAAAAGCTCCTTGACGCAGAATCAGGTGAGAAAATTCCACCCCATTTTATGGGAGCCATTGTGCTTCAATTGCAGAGTGCTAGATCTGGCCGTGTTGTCAAACGTATTGTCGTTGATGGCCAGCAACGTCTCACAACCCTGCAACTCTTGCTCAGAGCAGCCCAAGAAGCGTTCCTAAACCTGGACGACACTCAACGAGCTAATCGGATGTCTGAGCTTACTTTGAACGACAATCAGGAGCATGGGGAGGCTTTTGATAGCGACACCAAAGTCCGTCAGTCCAACGTTAATGACTTGCAATCTTTCCAAGATGTCATTAGAGGTCTAAGCGACAACGGCAGGCCCTTGCGCTCCATCGGCCAAGCCTATCAGTACTTCTTGCAAGAAGTAACTGAATGGCTGAACGAGGAGCCCGCAAACAGAAGCCCTAGAGCCAAAGCACTTGAAACCACCCTTACCGAATACCTGCAACTGGCAACCGTTGACCTGGATGAAGGCGAAAGACCTCATTTCATATTTTCTGTTCTCAATGCCAGGGCCGAACCGTTGAAGGAGTCTGACCACATAAAGAACACCGTGATGTACGAAGCGAATGTGGTCGATGACGCAGGTAAGGCCACGGAGTTGTGGGGGCTCTTTGACAGGAGTGAGTGGTGGCGCGGTAGCACGAATGAAGGAAGGTATAGCCGTATCCACTTAGATCGCTTTCTCAATTACTGGGTGATCATGCGTACGCGCAAGGAGGTCAACGCAGATAGTGTCTCCACCGAGTTCAATAGATTCTTGGAGTCCAGTGACCTGAATATTGAACAGGTTGCCGTGGATATCAGAAAGGCTGGACAAGTCTATCAGGATTTAGAAGAGACTAGGACCCCGGGCATTGAAGCCTTCCTGCGTCGCGTAAAGACAATGGAACTCGGTGTGGCTATGCCGATCCTTATGTGGCTCTACACGACAGACATTCCTGACGAGGTACGCACACGGAGCATTCGAGCCATTGAGAGCTACCTAGTGCGACGAATGCTGTGCGGTGTTTCATCCCAGGGTCTTAACAGGCTTTTTGTGGAACTCTTGGTTAGAGCCGAAACCAGTGCTCCCTCAACGGCAGATCAAGTCATCATAGATTTCTTGAGGGGTCAGACGGTCGATAACCGCATATGGCCCAACGACAGTATGCTGCACGACAATCTGGTCGGAACGCCACTAAGGGGCACTGTCGGAAGGCAAACCATGGTATTGGAAGCGATCGAGGCCCATCTCAGAACCGCCAAGACTGAGGCGATGAGTCAAGTGTCTTTGACCAGAGAACACATAATGCCCTCATCATGGCAGAGGAACTGGCCCTTACTGGATGGCATGGCCGGAGATGAGGCAGTCGATGCTCGGGACCAAGCTGTAAAGGAAATCGGTAACCTAACGCTTGTCACGGGGAAACTGAATGCATCCCTCTCAAACGCCCCGTGGAAAGAGAAGATAGAAGCCTTGAGGAGGCACACTACCTTGCGCCTCAATTGGGAGCTATTAGAGCAACCGCCAGAAATATGGAACGAGGAGACGATCAGGGAGCGAAGTGAAAAACTGGCTACGTTAGCAACAGAGATTTGGCCTTCCGCTAACCACATCTAATAGGTTCCGTAGGGTCGCCGCGTCCATGATGGGTGACACAGATGAGATCAATCGGAAATGAACGCGCCTCCGGCCCACCGGGTCGGAGGCGCGTAGTACCTAAGCAGGGTTGGAGGCCCCCGGGCCTATATCAGGACCTCCCTGCGAAAAGTTCGCAAATCGGTACGCCTCGGCCCACCAGCAGCCCTTCGCTGCGACCGCAGACACCGTTGACTCTTCTCCGACGGTCCGTCGC
The DNA here is from genome assembly GCA_965207995.1 of Dehalococcoidia bacterium. Taxonomy (GTDB): domain Bacteria; phylum Chloroflexota; class Dehalococcoidia; order SHYB01; family SHYB01; genus DAOUKH01. The sequence goes on from OZ242299.1 coordinate 2,105,613, forward strand.
CGAGGCTTGTTAAGTTAGCCCGATCGTTATGCGGAAATCGAATCGAGTGCAAAGTGAAGAAATACATTCTCTTTGATCATGATGGGGTTTTGGTCGAAACAGAACATTGGTATTACCTAGCAAACAAACGGGCGCTGGCATTCCCTCGGGATTGATCTCCCACGAGACGCATACTTGGCGAATATGGCCGAAGGGGTCTCTGCGTGGGATGCGGCGCGAGTTTCAGGAATATCCGAATCTGAATTCAGACGTGGCCGAGAACTAAGAAACCGGTACTACCAGGAATACCTGATGACCGAAGACATCGAGATCGAGGGTGTCTTGGAAACGCTAGCCGTGCTCGCAGGTGAGTGCAGGATGGGCATAATCACTACCTCCAAGCGGCCTGATTTCGCCTTGGTACACGAAAGGCGATCCATCCTGGACCATATGGAATTCTATTTGACTCGGGAGGACTACGATCGGGCTAAACCACATCCCGAGCCCTATTTGAAAGGACTCCAACGTTTTGGTGCCGCTGCCGCTGAAACAGTGGTTGTTGAAGACTCGGCGAGAGGGTTGAAGTCGGCAATAGCGGCGGGCATTGACTGCATCGTGGTTGCAAACGAGTTCACTGCAGCTCACGACTTGTCCAAGGCAACCGCTAGGGTCGCTACGTTTCGGGATTTACCATCTGCTATAAGGGGCTTAGCGGGCCTGGCCACTATGAAAGAAGAACCAAGAGCTCTTCGATAACCTGCGTGTGTAGTGGAGCGCCGGCGCGACCACTTGGAACGGAGTACCCCGGCTCCTATGCTAGACTCGCCCGACCCCGAATCGCCGGGAGGCACGTATGACCACACCCAATGCTGAACGGAAGCCCCGCTCCCACACCGTTAAGGCGGACGCCCTGCTCCTTGGCGGCATGAAGAAGCAGGCAAAGGCCCGGGGCTTCACCATCATGTGTGATGAGGGGCCGCCTATGGGCGAGAACACCGCTCCCGCGCCCATGACCTACTTTGCCGTCTCCATCCTGTTCTGAGAGATGACGCAGCTTGAGCGGTACGCTCACATGATGAAGGTTGACCTGGGGCAGGTGAAGGCGAGCATCGCCTACTCCCTGTCCAGCGAGGGCTCAGTGCTCGCCCAGACGGTGCGGGCCAAGGCCGACAAGATTGTCATCCACTACGACGTGGAGTCCACCGACAGCCCGGAACGGGTGGCGGGCGTGATGCGCAACGCCCGCAACGGTTGTTACGCCCGCCAGTCCATTGGCCGGCCCGAACTCTTCGAGGATACGGTCAACCTGAACGGCGAGCCCTTCGACATGGACGACTACCCTCCGCCGGCCCGCGAGCGCCGGTAGCCGGGTAGAGAGGGGCGACGGACGGCAGCGACCGACATGCCGCTATCAACCCCCATGCTTGGTTTGGGGTCGAGGCCCAACGTCCGCTAGAGAGCCCCTTGAAGACGGCACCGGCTGCCGTCAGAATAGCCCGGTCATCCCCAGGCGATATTGAGACTGGATGGGCGGTTGGGGCACCAACCGATACCCGGTGCAAGGAGAAGGTGATGACCGTAACCGATGACCTGCTGGCGAACAACGCCCGCTATGCGGAGAGCTTCGACAAGGGCGATTTGCCCGCGCCTCCGGGGCTCGGGCTCGCGGTGGTGGCGTGCATGGACGCCCGCCTTGACACCCACCGCTTGTTGGGGATCAGCGAGGGCGACGCCCATGTCATCCGGAACGCCGGCGGCGTGGTGACGGACGATACCATTCGCTCACTGACAATCTCGCAACGCCTGCTGGGCACGACCTCGATCATGCTCATCCATCACACCGACTGCGGCATGGTGACCTTCCGCGACGATGAGGTGAAGGACGCAATCATGGCGGATACGGGACTGCGGCCGCCCTTCGCATTGGAGGCGTTCCCCGACGTGGACGAGGACGTGCGGCAGTCAATCGGGCGAATCCAGGCGAGCCCCTTCATTCCCAACAAGGACGACGTGCGCGGCTTTGTCTACGACTGTGCGACGGGGAAGCTGAACGAGGTCGCCTAGGCCCAGCCGGCCAGCTGTCTCTGAGGGCTATTCCTCTACCGGGAACAGTACGACCCGCACATAGCGATCGTCGGTCAGGTAGCGCTGCGCCGCCGCGGCGACTTGCTCCAGCGTCAACGCCTCCAACCGATCGTCGAAGGCGAGGATCTCGGTAAAGGGCTCGCCGCGCTGGACCGCGGCCTGGATCTGGCTGAGCCAGAATCCGTTGTCGCGCAACTGTTCCTGCCGAGAGGTGCGCAGCAGCTCCTTGACGGTGTCCAGGTAGTCTTGCTCGCCGCCGGCCTGGAGCCAGTCCACTTCCGCGAGGATCGCGGCGAAGAGCTCCTCGGTGCGTGAGGGGTCGCTGCCGAAGATGATGGCGACGAGGTACTCGGGGTCGGGCAGGCGGGAGTCCCGTGCGCTTACGCTGATGCTATAGGTGCCGCCCAGTTCCTCTCGCACTCGCTCGCGCAGACGGATGCCGAGCACCTCACCGAGCACGGTAAGGGTCAGCGCCTCCTCGCGGCTCCACTCCATGTCTCCCGCGAACACCAGCACGGTGTTGCTGCGCGGTTCCGTGCCGCTGCGGACGACATGGTCCTCCAGTCCCATCGGCGGGTCGATTCCGACGTCCCGCCACTGCTCGGTGCGGCCCGTGGTCGGCAGGCTGGCCAGATAGGTGGCGGTCAACGAGCGGAGGGTTTCCCAGTCGAAGGCGCCGACGAAGACGAAGGTCGCGTCGCCCAGGTCGGCGAAACGGTCGTCGTACACCGCTTCCGCGCGCTCCTCGCTGAGCTCGGCTAGGAGCTCGACAGTAAGGGGCCGGCCACGGAAGTGGCCCTGGCTCAGGATGGAGTTTACGGTGTCGAAAAGCCGTGCGTCCGGCTCGGCAGCGCGAAATTCCGCGACGCTGCGCATCCTTGCCTCGTATCTCGAGAAGACGGCAGGGTCGAGGCGAGGCTCGGTTGCATAGAGCGCGATCAGTTGGAAGAGGGTCTCCAGATCTTCGGGTGAGGCGTTGCCGCTCAGGCCTTCGAACAGCTCCCCAATGTACGGAGAAACCGAGACTCTCTTGCCTGCGAGGAGCTTTTCGAGGGCCACACTGTCGTGCAGGCCGACGCCGCTTCCTGACACCACGTCGGCGGCGTACAGGGCAGAGACGTAGTCTTCGTCCGCGATCAGGGAATGCCCGCCGGGGCTGAATGCCTGGAACTGCACCTGGTCATTGCGGAAGTCGGTCTGTTTGGCGATCACGGTAATGCCGTTGGAGAGCGTCCATCTCTGCGCGTCGATGGACTCAATTCGCTCTTCGGCGACGATGCTTCCTGGGGTCGGAAGCGTTGGGAGGAGCGGGACGTCGCCGAGCACGTCTTCGTAGGGAGCCACCTCCAGTGTCGGGGCCGCCACAAGCTGCGCCAGCGCCGCCGCCGACAAGTCGACGTCCGTGCTCGCCTCAGTCTCCTGGGGCCGGACAATCAGGAGCGCGGTATCTTCGGGATCGGTCCACGATTCCACCACGTCGCTGAAGTCGGCCAACGAGATTTGCGGCACGAGCTCCTGGTACAGCTCCCATTCAGCCTCGATGCCGGGGACCGACCCCCCGCTGAGGAAGTGGTCCTCGTACAACTGGACTAGGCCCGACGAAGGCCTCTGGTCCCGCTGCTTGTACGAGCTCTCCACCGCCCGCAAGAGGTTGACCTTCTCCCGGGCGAGTTCGGAGTCGGTGAACCCATGCTGTCGAACACGCTGCAATTCTTCCAGCACGGCCGCCAATCCCTGCTCGATGCCGCTATCCTCTACCCATCCCGAAAACGTTGCGATGTCGAGTGTTTGCACATATGGCGAACGTCCGGCCTGCGACCCGAGGTAGGGAGGGTCGGCGGCTTGACCGCGCTCGAACAGCCGTGCGTTGAGCATCATGAAGGCCAGACGCTCCACCGCCGCGCGCCGGAATGCCTCGAGGTCCTGAACGCTTTGGGGTTCGAGCTTTCGGATGAGGACGAACTGGGTGCCGGGCGACTCGGCATCGGTGAAGACGGCGATGTCCGGCTCCTCGTGCCGCGGAACGCCGAAGGCGGGCCGGTCGGTGGGTGATGCTGCTGCGGCGCGTTCCTGGATTGCCTCGCCCTCGGGCGGCGGTGCAAAGTGCTGCTTGACCTTGGCCTCGATGTCCGCGGTGTCGAAGTGGCCGACGGCGACGATTGCCATGAGGTCGGGCCTGTACCAACGCTCGTAGTAGTCCCTCAGGCGCTGACCAGGCGCGCTCTCGACGATCTCGGGCAGACCGATGAGGGCCCGTTCGGCGTAGCGGGAGGAGCCGAAGAGCAGCCGGAGCAGGGTGTCCTGCAGGCGCGAGTTGAATCCCTGTCCGAGCCGCCACTCTTCTAGAACGACCCCGCGCTCCAGTTCAACCTCTTCGGGATCGAAGGCTATCGCGTAGGCCCAGTCGCTGAGAATCTGAAACGCGGTCTCCGTAATCTCGGGATCGTCGGTCGGAATCTCCAGCCAATACGTGGTGTTATCGAAGCTGGTATAGGCGTTCAAGTGCGCGCCGAAGGTGCTGCCGATCGATTCAAGGTATTCGACGATCTCCTGTTTGGCGAAGCGCTCGGTGCCGTTGAACGCCATATGCTCGACGAAGTGCGCCAGCCCTTGCTGGTCATCCTCCTCGAGGACCGAGCCGGCCTTCACCACCAAGGCTATCTGGGCCCTGTCGCGAGGCTCTTCGTTGTGCCTGATGTAGTAGCTGAGGCCGTTGCTCAAGGTGCCGCGGACCACGGAGGGGTCGAAGGCCAGGGGAGCGGCGGGCTCCGGGGTGGGCGTAGCCGTAGGGGTGGGCGTCGGAGCCGCGGTGGGCGCTACCGTAGCCGTGGGTGTCGGAGCGGCCGTGGGTACCGGAGTTGCGGTGGGCGCTGCCGTAGGGGTGGGCGTCGGAGCGGCCGTGGGTACCGGAGTTGCGGTGGGTGCTGCCGGAGGGAGGGTGGCGGTGGGTCCAGGGGTGGGCGGGCGTTCGGCCTCGCACCCCAGCAACACCGCTAGAGCTAGGGCAATGCCAATCAGCGTGATGCCGATAGGAGTTCGGGGTGTGTTCGGCTTCGCGCTCATGAACCTCATGGCCAGCGATTGATGCTAGTGCCCATCAGGGGGCTTCGTCAATGCGCTGCGGGGCCCGCGCCGCGGCTCCCCGCAAGGGAGTGATAGGATACGACGCCATGTCGCTTGGAGGGCGGAGCGCGATGCCGCGGCGAGTCGCCATTGTCGGTGGAGGCGTTTCAGGGCTGGGCGCCGCTTGGGCGCTCCATCATCACCCGGACCGGTTCGACTTCCGTCTGTTCGAGGCCAACGAACAGATTGGCGGCAATGCGATTACGGTCGATATGCCGCAGGATGACGGCAGCGCCATCCCCTTCGACATTTCTGTGACGGCCTGTATCCCGTCGGTCTACGACCATATTGTTCTGTTGATGGAACGGTTTGGCATCGAGCTGCTCGATACCAAGTTCAGCTACAGCGTGAAGTACGACGGCCGCGTCTACGCGCACGACTTCGACTCCGACATCCGGGAGGAGCTTCGGTCCGAGATTGCGAGATTCCAGCGTGTCCTGAAACGTCTGCACCGGATCGGTTGGCTGACGCGCTCCCAGTCGAAGCTCCTGAATGCCCTGAACCCGTTCAACTACATCAGCATGGGGATGGTGCTGAAGCTGGGAAGGTTCTCCGACGACTTCAAGTACAAGGTCCTGAAGCCAATGTTCGTCAATTTTCTGATGGCGACGGACGTGTTGGCTATGCCCGCATCGTTGTTTAGCAGGTATCTCGAGTTCTTCAACATCGAATCGGCTACCCCCATGCAGACGTGGGACCGGGGAACGCGCCGCATCTACGAGAACCTATCGGCCGATTTTCGGGACAAGATCTACCTCGGCCGGCCTGTCCGGAAGGTCTACCGGCAAGCGGCCGGCGTCGTGGTCGAAGATGAAGACGGGGTCCAGGAGACCTTCGACGATGTGATTCTCGCGTGCAACGCGAACCACACGCTGGAACTCCTTGACAGCCCCACGAGGCTCGAGCGCTACATCCTCTCGTCGATCAAGTACGATACCGAGCTTCATCACCACGCGGTCGTCCACTCCGACGCGTCGGTGCTTCCCGACAACGAGGTGAAGGCCCTGTCAACGCGGAGCAACCATCTCGAGCAGTACGGTGCGCAACCCGACAACTATGAAATCACCTACATCATGCACAACCAGCAGCCGTGGGCCCATGGGTCTGACAAGCCGTGTCTGGTGACCTATAACGCGACGAGCCCCATTGATGAGGGAAAGGTCGTCAAGAGGTGGTCGTTCCAGCACATCATCCATGACGTGCGCCACGTGGCGCTGCTCGTCAACCTGTTCCGCTTCATTCAAGGGCGGAGGCGGACGTGGTATTGCGGCGCGCACACGCTGATCAACAGCCAGGAAACGTGCTTCGTCAGCGGTCTCGCGGCCGCGAGGCAGATCGGTGCCGACTACCCCTTCGAGGATGAGGCGGCGAGACGCTCGTTCAACTATTACGGCGGCATCATGTACGGTTCCCGGTTCAGGAAGGCGTAGCGCTGACCGCGACGGAGGCCGAACCGATGCGAGACCCTTAGTGACCCGGGGCGCGCTTTAGGGATTGGGGTCGTCGCCGTCGCTCGAATCGGGATAGAACTGGGCGCAATAGGCCCGGTAGGGCATGATCTCCCCGTCCGAACGGCAGAGGCGGGGCCGGGACCGGTATTGCTTCCGGCTCCAGATGACGACATCCTGCCGAACGTCGTGCTTTTGGTTGGCCACGATGAACTTGTTCATGACGGGCGCGCGCCAGCTCAGCGGGAGAAACGCAAGGCCGGCAACCCACCGCTTCGGGCTGCGGATTTCCTTTATCTGTGAAACCAAGGACAGGTCGATAGAAGTGCCGTCGACCGGCGTCGCCAAGATCCAGAGGCGCATGTCCATGCCGATGGTGTGCTCGCGGATCTCCACGTACGAGTAGCCCAGCCCGAAGACGTGTGTTCTGGCAGAGATGTCGAAGGTGAGCCTTGCGACCTTGGCGACCCTTCGGTGGCTCCGGAAGTTGAAGTTGCTCTGGAGGTAGGGCCCCTCCACCGACAGTCGCCCGACGCGGTCGACGCTGTGGTATCCGTGGACATAGCGTAGGTGGCCCAAATCCACCGAGTTCTCCGTTGTCTCCTGTGGGTGCCCGGGAAATCGAAGGGTCCTGACCTCGATACCGCACCACCCGGCTTGGTCGGGCTGATCCGCAGGGAGACTCCACTGCGGCTCCCGGCCCCCGATCCCCCACCAAGCGAAGATCAGGCCGCACATGTCCCGCGTCTCGAAGACGCGCAGTCTCGCGGTCTTGGGTGGGTCAGCAAAGGGGGTGGCGACGCACTGGCCGGTAGCGTCGTACTCGTAGCCGTGGAAGGGACAGACGAGGCGCCCGGCGCAGATGCGGCCTCCCGCGGGGGGGCCTAGGTCGGAGCCCAAGTGGGGACAAACGGCTTCGGCGACGCAGACGCGCCCTTCCTCGTCGCACCAGATAACGACGTTCTCGCCCATCCAGGTCTTCTGGATGAGCTTGGCCTTCAGAATGGCCTCACGGGTGGCAACGAAGTACCAACCCTCGGGAAATGGGGAAGGCAAAGGTGTGTTCGCGGGCTCTCGACGCCGGGTTGCCGTCGTTCGGTGGACCTCAGCCAGTATCCCGGTTGACTGCTTCATTCCTGGAATCCCGATCCTCCTCTGATGCGTACCGGCTCCCTTCCTGGTATGCTAAAGTTTCATAACGCAAGTATGCAAGGCCATGGGGATTGTGCATGGGGGGCAGGACGATGACGCTCTCTAAGGATCGTACGACAACCCAGCTGAGTCTGCCCGAAGAACTCGTCCTGATGCTCCTCAACGAGGAGAGCGGCTACTTCCACCAGGTGCCGGGATGGGACCTGAACTGCGCCATCGTCGGCGCGGTCCTCGCGGAGCTTTCACTCCAGTCTCGCATCGATACGGATATGGAGTCGCTGTTCCTCGTCGACGGGACGGAGACAGGCGATCCCGTCCTGGACTCGATTCTGAAAGAAGTCGCGGCTGCCCCTGGCCAGCGGAACGCCCAATATTGGATTGAAAGGCTCGCTCCCCGTGCCGAGTCGATCATCGACTCGACGCTGGACCGCCTGACTGACCTCAAGATTCTGAAACACCACGACGGCGATTTTTGGACCGTGGCTCACAATGTGGGGCAGATGGAAATGTTCGACAACTCCCCTGAAGGCAGCGGGGTTGAGTTCGTCAAGACACGTATCCGCAAGGCAATCTTCGAGAATGAGATTCCCGACCCAAGAGACGTCATCATCATCTGCCTCATCAACACGTGCGACGTCTTCCGCTTCATCTTTGAGCTTGACGATGAGTCGGAGGGGCGAATCGAGTTCATCTGCAAGATGGACTTGATTGGACGGTCCATCGCCGCCGCGGTCTCCCACAACCTGGCCGGCCCGCTGCTTCGCCGTTCCGCTTTGACCAAGAAGATCCCGCGCGTTTCCTTGCGCAAGATGCTGTTCAATCCGCATCTTCGTAAAGGTAACATTCCGGCTCTCTTTGCAGACCTAGCACAAGAGTACGGCCCTGTATTTGAGCTCCGCCCACCGTTCGCCAAACCCATGATCTTCTTGGCCGGGCCGGAGACTAATCAGTGGGTGCATCGGCGCGGGCGCATGTACCTAAGGACCAAAGACTACTTTAGCGACTTCGAGAAGGTGTACGGCGCCAATGGGGTCTTGCCCTCCCTAGACGGCGCTGATCACTTCCGGCTCCGCAAGTCACTGTCGACGGCGTATTCTCGTGGAAGACTCGCGGGCCAGTTGGAGCAACTCTACCAATATGCGCGGAAATTCATGGCGGATTGGGAGGTCGGAAAGGCGTACCCCGCCACGGTCCTGTCCCGGCGAATGGTCAACGCACAGCTTTCGCCGCTCTTTGTCACCGTTGAATCTCAGGACATCTTTGACGATCTGGCGACGTTCAAGGAACGGGCGCTCCTGACGCACATATTGAAGGCTCTGCCCAAATTCATGCTGAGGACTCCGAGCATGAGACGTAAGGCCAAAGTCGTCGACACGCTGCTGGACCGGGTGCAGAGTGTCCACACCTCCGCCCAGCGAGCTGACGCTCCCCGCAACCTTGCGGACGACCTTCTCAGCCTGCACGCGAGCGATCCGCAGTTTGTCCCCGAGTCGAATCTCCGGTTTGCTCTTTCAGCTGCGTTGATCGCCAGCGTGTACCTTGGCGATGCGTTCAGCTTCGCCTTGTACGCTATGGCGTCGCAGCCGGAGCTCTACGCCAAGATCCAAGGTGAAGCCGATGCTCTGTTCGACGGCGGAGATCCGGATGGTGAGGACTTCAATCCCTCCGCCATCGACGTCACGCACCGCTTCCTCATGGAAAGCCTGCGCATGTACCCCATCGTTCCGATGTCCCTTCGAAACGTCATGAATACGTGTGTGGTCGAGGACTATGAGCTGCCGCTGGGGACACGGCTTTACATCGCCCAGACGGCCTCGCATTTCATGGACGACGTCTTTCCCGAGCCGTTCAAGTTCGATATCGATCGGTACTTGCCTCCACGGAATGAGCACCACAGTCCTGGGTACGCCCCGTACGGGCTGGGCACACACATGTGCCTTGGCTCCCGGTGGATGGAGTTGCAATTGGCCGTCAATGTGCTCCTGGTCGCGCACCACTTCAACATTAAGGTGTCCCCCGCGAACTACGAGATTCGGTTTGCGCCCTTGCCATCGAATAAGCCAACCAAGAAGCTGAAGTTCCTCATCGCCGAGCGAAGGCGCGAGCTGAACGTATAAAGCGCCGTGGGATAGCCCGGCGGACCGGGCGGGAGAGGCCCTAAAGGGGTTTGCGCGCCAGGAAGCAGTACAACGGCGTGAAAATCCCGGCCCTGCCGCCTGAGACATAGGCGTTGGCGGTGCGGTCCAGCAGCCCGACGACCTCCGCGGATCCCTTGGGAAACATCCCTAAGGCCTCGACCGCCCTAAGACCCCACATGAGCAGCTTGCGGCCTAGCGGAAGCCTGACCAGGGCGTTGCCGAGCGTTCCGCGCCGGGTTTCCATGGGCTGATACCACGGCGTGGTAGGACCGTTCTCCTCGACGGCCTGATCCCTTCCCTCGATCACCTGAAATCCCGTTGCTTCGAGGGCCCGGTTCACCTCGCCCATCGTCGCGATGTCCTTGAGCGCGATGCCGTGCATTAGCTCCTGCTTGATGGCCCGGTGCCGATGGTCATCGGCATCGAACTTGTCCGTCATGCACATTTCCTGACCCCACAAAAGGGCTCCGGGTTTCAGCACGCGGTAGATCTCGGCGAACGCGCCCGCCTTGTCAGGCGCATGGCAGGTCGATTCGATCGCGTAGCCCCGATCGAACGTGTCGTCCTCGATGGGGGCCATGTCCATGAAGCTGCACGCGAGGTAGTCGACCATGTGGTCGATCCCCGCCTCGGCGTCCAACGATCTCGCCTTGTTCAGTTGGATTTCGTTGCTATTGACCCCGACGACCCTGACACCGGCCTCCCGGACGACGCGGCGGAGGGGTCCCCCGATCCCGCAGCCGACATCGATCACCGTCATGCCCTCGCGCAACTCCAACTTGGCGATCATCTGTCGCTGATGCCGGGTCTTGGATTCCTCCAGGCTCTCCCGGGGCGACAGCGGCGCGAAATGGAGGGATTCGCCCCAACCGAACACCATGAATTCGCTGCAGAGGTCGTAGTATTCCTTGACGGTTACGGCGTGGTCGTAGCCGACCGCGCCGTCCCTCGCGGGCGGCTTGTCCATCCATCCATCGAATTCTCTCAGGCGACGGCGGACGTCCGACTCACGGTACGCGGCCTTCAGTCCCTTGGACAGTTTGGGGAGTTGCAGGAGCGCTTTCAAAACAGGGAAGGTATGCCTAGCAGGAGAAGCAGCCCGGGGCTGTGCGCACAAGCGTTCACCATCTTATCAGCGTCATCAAGACGCCCCAGTGTGGCAAACGCCACGAAGCGGTGTAGCGGTGCAAGGCCCGCTGGAATGTGAGACGAACTTCCCGGCTCGCCGCCTAGGAGGCGTCGCCCTGCTCGTGGCGCCGGTGCACGTCCTCGATGGCCACGTCGAGGTCGCTCCACATGCGCTCGACCATGGAGCGTAGGCGCATGTTCTGGTACGCGCCCCAGACGACCATCGCGGGCAGCACCAGCAGGATGGCAACGACCAGCGAATAAGCGATCGTGATGGTGGCCGTGATGCCGAACTGTTGGGAGGCCGTCAGCGGCGAGGCTATCAGCACGCCGAATCCGAACGCCGTGGTCAGGGCGGAGCCCAGGAGCGCCGATCCGGTCGTCGCCAGGGTCCGGACCGCCGCCTGCTCCGGGTTGCGCAGGCGGGCGAACTCCTCTCGGTAGCGGTGGATGACGTGGATGGTGTAGTCCACGCCGATGCCGATGGAGAGCGCAGTGATGATAGAGGTGATCAGTGTGTAGGGAATGCCGAGCAAGGCCATCGTGCCCAACACGCTGATGAGGACGAGCACGATCGGCCCGACCGCGATCAGTCCCAGCGCGGGCTGCCGCAGCGTCACCCAGAAGAAGATGGTGAGGATGCCGAGGGCGACGGCAATGGTGGTGCTGATCGACTCCGTCTGCCGGTCGGTGATCTGGTTGGTGACCGCGATCGAGAGTATGGTGCCCGAAGTCGCCGTGATGGCGGTGTCATCACCGAGCCAGAGCGACTCGAGCTCCTCCTGGATCTTCCCCACGCCCGTGGGATCGGCGAAATAGGCAGGGAATTGGAGCAGCAGCGTATCGATGCCGTCGGGGTCGTTGATCAGGAAGTGGGCGAGGTCCGGTTCCCTCGCGACAAGCCCATCGAGGAACTCCTGCATCAGCGCGGGATTGAGGTCTACGCCGGCGGAGGCTTCCCGGAAGAGGGCTGCGAGCTCGGGGTCGTACTTGTCGCCCGGCTCCCCGGTGTCATCGATCCAGTCGTTCAGCGCGGAGTAGTACGACGCCTGGAGCGGCCCCGCCGCCGCATCGGGGCGGCGCGCTTCGTCTTCGAAGGCGGCGGTGAGGTCTTCAAGATTCAGGAGCGTGCGGGTCTCGGTAGCCTCAGCCTTCAGCACGACGCTGGTGAGCTCCGTCGAGCCGCCCACGGCCGCGTCGAGGGTCTCCATATCCTGGATGACCATGCCGCCGCGCGGCAGGACGTCGCGGAGGCTGAATTCGGACGTCAGTCCCGTCGCGGCGAAGCCGAGACCGATCGTCACCGCGAGGACGCCCACGAGGTAGGGCGCCGGCCAACGCGTTACCGATCCTCCCAGCCGCTCCGCGAGTCGCGGGACGCCGGGCAATGCGTTCGAGATGGGTCGGGCGGGCGCCAAGGTGCCGCGCGCCTCGCGGCGCCGGTCGATGATGGTCCTTCCTGCCGGGATCAGCGTGAGCATCACGATCAGGCTGAGTCCCACGCCCAAGCCGGCGACGACGCCGAAGTCGCCGACAACGCCGATTGGGGAGAAGAGGCCCACCAACAGGCTCACGATCGTGGTGACGGCCGCCAACGTCAATGGAACGACCACGGTGCGCAGTCCCTTGCGCACGGCCTCGGACACAGGCTCGCCCGCGACGCGCTGCTCGCGGTAGTGGGAGACGGCCTGGATTGCGTAGTCCACCGTCAGGCTGATGATGATGACGGGCACCAATGCGGTGAGTGAACTGGGCGGGCCAATCACTCCCAGCGCTTCCGGCCCGAGCCAGCCCTCCGCTCCGAGGGTCCAAATGATCGCGATGATCAGACCAAGCAGTGTCAGCAGCATGTCCGACGGGCTGCGTGTGAAGAGCAGGAGCAGGACCGCGATCAGCACCAGCGCCGCGAGCATCAGCACGGCCATTCCCGACTGGGTGGCCTCTGTGTACTCGTCCTCGATGATTACCGGCGTGAGGGCGCTCACATGCAGCGGACCCTGGTTCCCGGCCGCGAGGTCGCCGATCTTTCGCTCGGCGTCCACGATCCGGTCGTCGCCCGTGTCGATCAGGTTGATGGTGGCGATCGCGACCGGCGTGCCGTCCACGTCGGTCCCCGCCATGGCAGCGAACACCCCCTGGAGTTCGGGGGCGCCGCGGGCGGCGTCGATTTCCGCTTGGGTGACCGACCCGAAGCCGTCGACGCCAAGGACAGACTGGAGCAGCGACGATGGCGCGATGACCGGGTTCGCCGGAACGAGCAACTCGCTCACCGCCGGGTCGCGGGCAACCTTATCGACCAGCGCGGACATCTGGGTGAGGCCATCGGGGGTGAAGGCTTCCCCACGGAAGATGAGCGTCGCGACCCTAACGTCGCCGGAGTCGGCGAAGAGCTCCTCGATTTCCTCCGCCGCGGTTGCGATGGGGTGCCCTTCCGGAAGGAATGCCAAGCTGGCCCCTTCCGTCGGCGGCGCGCGCCTCGCCGTCCCCGCAAACATCAGAACGGTTATGGCGAGGAGGACGAGGAGGGTTAGCCAAGGGCGGGCTGTGATCAGCCAGCTCATCTTCTCGAGTATCTTCATGGCGAAAGATGGGGGCCCATGGGCAGGGTCGTCGAGATTCCCGAATTATACAGCACCACCGGCCCACGACAGGCGGGACAATTACTTGTCACAAGGCGGTGTCACTCGCCTTGGGCTTTGCTTGACAGCGCGTTCGGACGAGCCATATGATGCCGCGCAGCAAAACATAGAATCACTGCCCGTTCAGGTGCCCACCCAGGGAGAATAGGGAAGGCGGTGTGAATCCGCCGCGGTAGCGCCACTGTAAGCGGGGTTGTGGAGCCGGACCACTGTCGAGAAATCGATGGGAAGGGACGGCAGCGATCCACCCGCGAGCCAGGAGACCTGCCTGAACGGGAGGTGACCGCTCTCCGCCTCAGAGAGGGTCCCTTGGTCACCGGGTAGCAATCCCGGCAGGGCGAAAAAGAACCTCCAGCGGAGAATAGCTGGAGGTTCTTCTGTGGGGGCCGCCGGACTCACCACCCTGCGCGGATACCGTCAAGCGCGGATCGGCACGCGCCTGGCGATCGGCTCCTCCGTCCTTCTTCTGTTGGTGCTTGCCACGGCCCTGGTGTCGCTCAGCCTCGGGCCTGCCGACATACCGCTAAGCCACGTTGGTTCGATCGTGCTGTCAATGTTGGGTTTCGGCGTCGGCGAATTCACCCGCACCGAGCAGCTCGTCATCGAGCAGATCAGGCTGCCCAGGATCATCGTCGGGGCCTCGGTGGGCGCGGCCTTGGGGGTGGCGGGGGCGACGATGCAAGGGCTCTTCCGCAACCCCATGGCCGACCCCGGGATCATCGGCGTCTCCGCCGGGGCCGCCGTAGGCGCGGTCGTGGCCATTGCAACAGGAATGGCCAGCCTCTTCTTCCTTGCCTTGCCGGCGTTCGCTTTCGGTGGCGCCATCGCTGCCTCGTTCCTGGTCTACGGAATTGCCGCCGTCGGCGGGCACTTCTCGATGGCCACGCTCCTGCTCGCTGGGGTCGCGGTCAACGCATTTCTCGGCGCTGTGGTGTCAGCCATCATCCTGCTCCTGCCCAACAACGAAGCCCTTCGAGAGATCCTGTTCTGGCTGGCCGGGGGCCTCGACTCCCGCTCCTGGGAGCACGTCCAAATTTCCGCCCCACTGATATTCGGCGGCGCCGCCCTGATTCTGCTGATGTCCCGCGACCTCAACCTGCTGATGCTGGGAGACGACGAGGCGCGCTCCATGGGGGTCCGGGTGGGCGTCGCCCGCGTGGCGCTTCTCGCGGCGGCGGCCCTGGCGACCGGGGCCGCAGTGGCGGTGAGCGGGACGATCGCCTTCGTGGGCCTGGTGACCCCCCACATCCTCCGGCTCGTGCTTGGGCCGGACCACCGCGTCCTGATTCCGATGAGCGCGATCGGGGGCGCCGTCTTCGTCATCCTCGCCGACACGGTGGCGAGGACGATTATCGAGCCCGCCGAGTTTCGCGTCGGCGTCCTTACCGCTTTCGTCGGCGCGCCATTCTTCATCTTCTTGCTGATCAGAAACAAGCGACAGGCCTATTCCCTTTGAAACCCGACTCGCTGAAAGGAGTCATTGTGTCGATTCGACCGCGTTCCATCCTCGCCGTCTCCCTGACTGTTCTCCTGGCATTGCTGTTGGCGGCATGCTCGTCCGCCGAACCAACTCCAACCACGGCCCCACCGACCCCGACCGCAGAGCCTACGGTTGCGCCAACGGCCGCTCCGACGGCGGTGCCAACCTCGACCCCCACCCCGGTACCGCCGCCCACGGCGACCCCGGCTCCCGCGCCCACGGCGACTCCCGAGCCCACCTCCACACCGGAGCCTACGGCCACTCCGGAACCGGCGACGGCGACTCCGGACCCCATACCTGCCGCGTTCCAAGGGGTCCGCGGAATCGTCGACCCCCGCAACTTCGGCTGGCCCCGTGAAGTCGAGGGGCTGAACGGCGTGGTAAGCATTCCGGCCAAGCCGCAGCGAATCATCACCGCTTCCGTGGGACACGATGAAATGACCCTGGCCTTGGTCCCGCGGGATCGCCTGGTCGCGGTTGGCAGCTCTACCAAGAACGCCGTCTACTCAAACGTCGCCGCGCTGGTCCAAGAGAAGCCGGAGATTTCCCGCGATCCGGAGACCATCATCGCCGAGGCGCCCGACGTCGTCGTCACCAGCCCATTCTTCTCGGCGGATGGAGTCGCTGCGCTGTCCCGCACCGGCATCCCGGTCGTCCAGACAGAGCTGATACAGGGTCCCGAGGAACGAATCAACAGCATCCTGCTCATGGGCTACATCTTCGGCGAGGAGGAGCGCGCCATCGAGTTCGCGGAGGAGGTGCGGAGCCGCTACGAAGCCCTGATCGCGGTGACGAACACCTTGGAGTCTCGGCCTCGGGTACTTGCCCTCACGCAGTACTCGGATACGCTCTGGGTCGCGGGCGGCAACTCGACCGAGGGTGGCGTGATCACAGCCGCCGGCGGCATCAACGCCGCCGAAGAAGCCGGCGTCGAAGGGAATCAGACCACGAGCCTCGAAGGCGTCATCGCCATGGACCCGGAGGTCATCGTCATTGCCCAACCTATCGAGTTCGGGGCCGAGGAGTTCCGGCAGAGCCTTCTCTCCCACGAGGTGCTCGCCGAAGTCCCGGCAATCAAGAACGGGGAGGTCCACGTTGTCGAGAGCAAGCACTTCACGACGCTGTCCTATTGGAACATCCGGGGCGCGGAAGACCTCGCCCGAATACTTTGGCCGGAGGACTTCCCCGAGCCCGCGAACGAGCCCTTCACGCTCGCTGAGGAGTAGGCGATGAACGGCAACACTCCGCCGGTGATCAGCGCACAGGGCCTCACCTACAAAGTAGAGGCAGGGAAGCTCTTGGACGGAGTGGACCTCCACGCCGATCGAGGGCAGCTTGTTGGCCTGATCGGTCCGAACGGTGCGGGAAAGTCTACGTTCCTCCGGGCCATATCCGGCATCCTCCGCCATCAAGAGGGCACCGTCTGCCTGGACGGCACCGACCTGAACGCCATCTCGGCCAAAGAGGTCGCCGCCCGCCTCGCGCTCGTCCCCCAAATTGCGCCGTACACCCATGGCTTCACCGCCCTCGAGCTCGTGCTCATGGGGCGGTACCCGCACCTGGGGCGCTTCCAGATTGAGGGCGCGGAAGACGACCACATCGCCAGGGATTCGATGCGGCTGACGGAGACCGAGCATTTCGCCGGCAGGACGCTCGATACTTTGTCCGGCGGCGAGCGCCAACGGGTCTTCGTCTCCCGCGCCTTGGCGCAACAACCCCGGGTCCTACTGCTGGACGAGCCGACCTCGAACCTGGACATCTTTCACCAGATCAAGGTTCTCGACCTGGTCCGGCAGCTCGTCGACGACGGCTTGACCGCGGTCGCGGCCATCCACGACCTAAACATGGCGGCGCGTTACTGCGACCGTCTCGTGCTGCTGAGCGAGGGCCGAGTGCTCGCCGACGGCCCCCCCGAGGCGGTGCTATGCCCGGAGATCATCGAGTCGGCCTTCGGAGTGAAGTCGGCGGTGTATCGTGACCCGGTCAACGGGTCTTTGGCGATCAGCCTGATCGGCCCGGCGGACGAGCGATGGCCGAATGGGCGGGGACTCCCCGGGAATGGCGCCCTTGGGGGTGCGGTGGTGAAGGGTCTGGCGCAACGAGTGAGGTGAGGAATGAGCAAGCGTGACCCCGGCGAAGCGCCCGCCAGCGTGGTCAAGCGACCGCGTGTCCGAAAGGGCCTCGTCATCGTCAATACCGGCGACGGGAAGGGGAAGACGACCGCCGCGCTCGGGGTGATCTTCCGTGCCTGGGGCCGGAAGTTCAAAATCAGGATGTTCCAGTTCATCAAGCACACCGGCGCGCAATTCGGCGAGCAGCGGGCCGCGGCCCGGCTCGGCATACCAATCGAAGCGTTGGGCGACGGTTTCACCTGGCTTTCGAAGGACATCGACAGAACGGCCGCCCTGGCGCAGGAACAATGGAAGCGTTGCAAGGAAGTGATTCTCGTCGGCGAGGAGGACATCATCGTCCTGGATGAGTTCACGTACGCCATGCATTACGGCTGGGTCCCCGTTGGCGACGTCGTCGAGACGCTGCGGAAGCGGCCCGATGCACTGCACGTCATCATCACCGGCCGGTATGCACCCCAGGAGCTGATCGACTGCGCCGACCTCGTCACCGAAATGAAGCTGGTCAAACACCCCTACCGGGAACAGGGCATCAAGGCCCAGCGGGGAATCGAGTTCTAGGGATGACACTCGACGAGGCTGTCGCCCGCATCCGGCCGGCCGACCCCGAGGCGAAGCGGGCGGCCGAGCTTCGTCAGGCGAGTCTTACCAAGCCGCCGGGCAGTCTTGGCCGGTTGGAGGATCTGTCAATCCAACTGGCCGGCATCTTTGGGACGGACCGGCCAGTGCTGGGCGGCAAGACGGTCATCGTGGCCGCCGCCGACCACGGCGTCGTGGCGCAGGGGGTCACGGGCTATGCCCAGGCGGTCACGGCACAGATGGTGCTCAACTTCCTGGCGGGCGGCGCGGCGATCAACGTCATGGCGCGGACGGCGGGCGTGGAGCTCGTCATCGTCGACGCCGGTGTGGCTGTGACGCTGCCGGACCATTCCGACCTGCGCCGCCTCGGGCTAGGGCGCGGAACCGCCGATATCACGCAGGGTCCGGCGATGACGCGGGAGGAGGCGAAGGCGTGCGTCGACGGGGGCGTCGGGCTCGCACTGGAGGCAATCGAGGCGGGTGCCGACATTCTCGGCACTGGCGACATGGGCATCGGCAACACCACGGCGTCGAGCGCCATTACTGCGGCGCTGACTCGCCGGCCGCCGCGCGAGACGACGGGCCGGGGAACGGGTCGAAACGACGAGGAGTTGGAGCACAAGATCGACGTCGTCGCTCGTGCGCTTGCGGTGAACCGGCCCGATCCCGGCGATGGACTGGACGTGCTGGCCAAGGTCGGCGGGTTCGAGATCGGCGTACTGGCGGGGGCGGTGCTAGGGGCCGCCCTCGCTCGCCGGCCCGTGGTGCTCGACGGCTTCATTTCCGGCGCCGCAGGCCTCATCGCGCACAGCCTCTGCGCCAAAGTCAAGGACTATGTGATTGCCGCCCACCTGTCGGCGGAGACGGGGCATCGGGTGGCGTTGTCGCACTTGGGCCTGCAGCCGCTGTTGGACCTGGGCATGAGGCTCGGTGAAGGAACAGGCGCGGTGTTGGCGATAGGCGTGGTGGAAGCGGCAGCGGCCTGTCTGGCGGAGATGGCAACCTTTGCCGAGGCCGGTGTCTCCGACCGGAGCCCATAGCACGTGATCGGGCGGCGCCCATGAAGAGCCTGCGGCTCGCCATCGGCTTTCTGACGATCTTTCCGCTTGCGCCAAGCGGCCGGGTTCAAATGGGGCCCTCGCGGGCCTGGTTTCCGCTTGTCGGTCTTGCACTGGGAGGCATCCTGGCGGGGCTGGACCTCGCGGCGCGAGAGGCGCTGCCGCCGATGGTGGTTGGTTCGCTTCTGGTCGTGGCGCTGCTGGTGCTGACTCGAGCGATACACACCGAGGGCTTCCTGGATACCTGCGATGGGCTGCTCGGCGGCGACTCCCCGTCGAGACGGCTGGAGATCCTCCGGGACTCCCACGTCGGCGCCTTCGCCGTGGTCGGCGGTGCGGGCCTGCTGCTGTTGAAGTGGGCGCTGCTGACGAGCATCGAAGACGATCTGCGCCTCGGGCTGCTGCTGGTGTTCCCGTGCCTGTCGAGGTTGGGAATCGTATCGGCCATGGCCGTCTTTCCGTACGCTAGGCAGCAAGGACTCGGCACGTCATTCCAGTCGGGGCGGGCGCGGTGGCAGGTGGGGCTTGCGTTCGCTACGGCGGCGGTGGCGGGCGGACTGTTCCTCGGCTTTGGCGGACTGGTGCTCCTGGGCGCGGCCCTTGGGGTGGCCCTCGGCCTGGGCTGGTGGGTCACGCGCCTGCTGGGAGGGATGACGGGCGACACCTACGGCGCCGTCAATGAGGTGGCGGAGGTGGTGGTACTTCTGCTCGGGCTTATCCTGTTCGAGGTGTCCGCTGTGCCGTTCGACATGCCGTTTTGGTAAGGAGTCCAGGAGATGGGTAGCTGGTACCTCGTCCGGCACGGCGAAACGTTGTGGAACCGGGACGGCCGGGTCCAGGGCCATACCGACGTGCCCCTGAGCGAGGAGGGCATGCGGCAGGCGCGGTCGGTGGGAAAGCGGCTCGCCCGGCACCCGTTCTCCGCGACCTATAGCAGCGATCTGTCGCGGGCGCGTGCGAGTGCGGAGGCCATCGTCGGGGGCTGCCAGGTCTCGATCACGACGGAAGCGGACCTGCGGGAGTTCTCCTACGGCGCGTGGGAGGGGCTGACGCTCGCCGAGGCCGAGGCTCAAGACCCGGAAGTGTTCGCGGCGCGGATGCGGCTGCGGGGGCGCGCCTTTGCGGCTCCCGGCGGCGAAGACATGCCGCAGATGCTGGAGCGGGTGCGGCGATTCTGCGCCCGCGCCGCGGAACGCCACGGTCCCTCCGAGGACGTCCTCGTGGTCGCGCACGGGGGTTCGGTTCGCGCGCTGCTCGTCTGCCTGCTGGACCTGACGGAGGAGCACTTTTGGCGATTTCGGATTGACTGCGGCGGTCTCTCCATCATCAGCAACCATCCGGGCGGCCGCGTGCTCGAGGTCTGGAATGACACCGGCCATCTCCCTGACCGGATTGACGGAAGTGACGCATGGGTAAACGGCTGACGCTGGTCTTGGGGGGAGTCCGAGCGGGAAAGAGCAGCTACGCGCAGCGGCTGGCGTCGGAGGGGAAGCGGGTGCTGTTCGTGGCGGCCGCGGAGGCGGGCGACGAAGAGATGGCGGCGCGGATCCAGGCGCATCGCGAAGCCCGACCGCCAGATTGGGACACCTTAGAAGAGCCTATCGATCTCGTGAGCGCGCTGACTCCCGTGCTGCACCTATATGACACGGTGCTGCTTGACTGCCTGACGATTTGGGTCAGCAACCTGCTCCTGCAGGGTCAAGATCCGGGACCGGGGAACGTGGATATCCCGTCGGAGACGAAGCGGCTGCTCGGGTTGTATGGGAAGGCAGACTCGACCTGGATCGTGGTCAGCAACGAGGTTGGCCTCGGTGTCGTGCCGGCGACCCAACTCGGCCGCAGCTACGCCGACGAGCTCGGCCGCGTGAACCAGACCGTAGCCGCGGCGGCGGACGAGGTCTACTTCATGACCGCTGGACTGCCGCTGAGGGTGAAAGGCCGAGAGGCTGTCGACCGCCCGCCTGCCGGGTAGCCGGGCGTTCTCGCTCCCTCGCCGCGCCGCACTACGCCGCCGCCGATGACGCGGTGTTCATTCGTGGCCAGGAGGCCGGGCAGCCGCTTCGACACGTGATGCGCGGCCCACCGCACACGCTCGGCGTCCTCGCCGAACATCAGCCCCATGACGGTGCCGCTGTGCGCAACATTGACCCCCATGGCCCCAGCAGCGCGTCCGATCTCGAGCGCGGCAGGAAGCTGGGGCTTGGGGAGCACCCTCTGATACGCCAGAGCGCTCTCCGTCGCTCCGCGGCCTACCAGTTCGGCATCTGCGCACGCTACCCCGGCGGTGATGAGCGCCAGCGCCTCCTGGAAGCGTGCCGCTTGCCGCCGGAGTTCGACGTTGCGATCTACAGCGTTGAAGGCCTCGGTGTCGACGGTGTCGGCGAATTCCAAGACCAAGACCCGCATGGCCGGCGGATCGCCAAGAGATCGGGCGATCCGCCCGTTCCTATGATCGAAGAGCGCGATCCCGGGCACCATGACACCGTCGCTCGGCTCGACGGCCAAGGCGAGGTCGGCCTGCTGGAGAACTGAGAGTGTCGCGTCGAGCGCGGCGGCAGTCGCCCCGATGGCCGCGGCGACATCGGCGGTGCTGCTCGCCATCCCCTTCTTCCGTGGGATCTGGCCCTCAAGGCTCAGCCGTGCGTCCAGGCCCGTGCGCCCCAAGGAAGCGAGCGTCAGAGCGACAGCGCGGCGCGCTTTGGGCGCATTGGCCGGACCGTGAACCCGCCCCGATCCTTCGGCCAGGGCCACCGTCGCTGTCGCGTGGAGGTCGATGGGACAGGTCACCATGACCGACGTTCTGTCCAACAGTCCCTGGGCCAGCTCGCCGCAGGTAGCGGGGGCCCAAGCGATGCCCACCGCCGGTGCGTCACCAGCAAGGCCGGCAGCAGTGCGCGCGATCACGGCCTCAACCCTGTTACGCGATAGAGCAGTTCCATGTCGAGGTGTTCGCGCACGAGCGCCGCGAGCTTGTCGTACTCGGCACTCGGTTCGATGTCCCCGCTGGGGGCCGGCAAGACCACGCCCTTGCGGTTGCTGGCGCATTCCAGGACGGAGCGGCGCACGGCGCGGTTGTGAAAGAGTCCGTGGAGGTAGGTGCCAAGGGTCAGGCCCTCATCATCCAAGGCGCCGTCCATGGAGTCTGCCGGGCTGGCCGACCGTGCATTCACGGTGAAGGGCTGGGGGAGACCCTGGTGGGAAGTGACGCCCATGTGGATCTCGTAGGCGACGACCTCCGCTCCTTGGCAGGCGCCCAAGAGACCCCGCCCCTCGGCGACATCCCCGGTCACTTGGTAGGTGGCCTTGTCCTTCAGGAACGTCGTCGACGCTTGGAGGAGCCCGAGGCCAGGCGTGCTCGGCCGGGGCGACTCCACGCCGTCCGGATCGAGAAGTTCCGTGCCCAGCATCTGATAGCCCGCGCAAATGCCTATGACCGGGATCCCGTCCCGCCGCGCGGTCAAAATGCGCTCGTCAAGGCCGTGAGCCCGCAGCCAGTCGAGGTCCGCGACGGTCGTCTTGCTACCCGGGATGATGACGAGGTCTGGACTGCCGAAGTCGTCGCCGTGCTGGACGTAGCGCACGCGGACGCCGGGCTCATGACGAAGCGGGTCGAAGTCGTCGAAGTTGGCGATGTGCGGCAGCCGCACGATCGCGACGTCCACCGCGGCGTCTTCAACGTCCCGGCGCGGGACAAGGCCCAGGGAGTCCTCCTCGGGAACGTGAACGTCGAAGAAGTAGGGTATGACGCCCGCGACCGGTGTGCCGGTGTGGCCCTCCAGGAGCCCGAGACCCGGCGTGAGCAGGGATGGATCGCCACGGAACTTGTTGATGACGAGGCCCTTCACGAGTTCCTTCTCTTCGGGATCCAAGAGCATCATGGTGCCGACAAGCTGGGCGAAGACGCCGCCCCGGTCGATATCGCCGACGAGTAGAACGGGCGCGTCCGCATGGCGGGCCACCCGCATGTTGACGATGTCATGCTCCTTGAGGTTGATTTCGGCGGGGCTGCCGGCGCCCTCGATCACGACCACGTCGTAGTCCGCGCGCAACCGGTCGAGCGATGCGGTTACCGTCTCCCAAATGGACGGCTTGAGTTCGTGGTATTCGCGGGCCGAGGCAACGGCTTGGGGTCTCCCCAGAACGACGACCTGGGATCGTCTCTCGCCCTCCGGCTTGAGCAGGACGGGGTTCATCTCCACCGTTGGCTCCACCATCGCGGCAGCGGCCTGGACGGCTTGAGAGCGGCCGATCTCGCCGCCTCCGAGCGTGGCGTACGAGTTCAGGGACATGTTCTGCGCCTTGAACGGTGCAACTTGGAGACCATCCTGGGCGAAGATGCGGCAAAGGGCGGTAGCCAGGATGGACTTACCCGCGTGAGACGAGGTTCCCTGCACCATGATGACTCTGGCAAGACTACTCATGGGCTAGGACTTCGCGGAGGGCCGCTATAAGAAGGGCGCACTCTTCGGGGAGACGGGTGGCAATGCGGATGTACTCGGGCAGGCCGAAGGAGGTGCAGTCGCGCACCGCGATTCGGCGGCGGAGAAGGTCGCCGCGCACCTTCCGAGCGTCACCCACCCGGACCAGGACAAAGTTGGCGGCCGAGGGTACGGCGGGAATCCCCATCGCCTCTAGCTCTCGGTAGAGATAGGCCTTGGCCGTTGCGATGACCTTCCTCGCGGCGGCCACGTGGTCGGCATCGTCCAAAGCGGCGATGCCAGCGGCCTGTGCCACGGCGTTGACACTCCATGCGGGCTGGAGACGGCGTGCCGCTGAGACAACCTTCGGCTCGGCAACCAGGTAGCCGAGTCTGGCCCCCGCGAGAGCATGGGCTTTGGTCATGGAACGGAGGAGAGCGACGTTGCCGCCTCCAAACAGAGAAGCCGAGTCCCATGGACAGTCGACGAGCGGAGCGAAGGCATCGTCCACCGCGAGCAGCCCGTCCTCGCCGATAGCGTCGCGGATTCGGAGCACGTCGTTCGGAGCTAGGTGGACACCAGTCGGATTGTTCGGGTTGCAGAGGAAAACCAGCCTGGGCCGTAAACGCTGGATTCTTCGGACACCTGCATCGAGATCCCACCGGAAGCCCCGCGCCTCGTCGGCCTGGGTGCAGTGCAGTTCCGCGCCCGCTACCTCCGCTGCGGCTTGGTACTCCCCAAACGTTGGGCCGAATGTCAGACAGCGGTCGCCGGGGCGAATGCTGGCACGTGCCAGGAGGTGGATAAGCTCCGCGGCGCCGTTCCCGACAAGCAACCGGTCTAGACCAATGCCGAGGCGGGTTGCCAGGGCCTCGCGCAGGGGCAGGCTGTGCCGGTCCGGGTAGGCGGAGATATCCGCCTCGGCCGCGGCTTGCCTCACCCGGGCCGACGGTCCCAGGGGGTTGATATTGGCACTGAAATCGAGCACTTTCTCAGGCCGAAGGCCCAAGGAACGCAGCTCCGCCGCATCCAACCCGCCGTGTGCAGTGAGCGCTTGCTCCATGGTCTTCCGTCAACCCGCGATCGCGTGCCGCGCTGCCATGAGCCCCAGTGCCACGGCCACCGCGAGCATGGCGGTGCGCTCCGCGACGAGCACCGCCCGGCCGATGTCGCTTGGCTGCGGCTCAGGCAGCCCCTCGCCCAGACAGTAGTGGGACGGCTTCTCCAGGCGTGTTCCCAAGACCCCCGCCATCGCGCTCATGGTAAGTCCGGCATTGGGGCTGGCAGTGCGTCTGCCGTCTAGCAGCATGGTGTGCCAGCCACGGCGCACCGGCAGGCGGGACAGCGCGCCGCTCAGCAAGAGGAGCAAGGCGCTCAGTCGGGCCGGGACCAAGTTCACGAGATCATCCAAGCGAGCGGCAGCCTTCCCAAGGTATTCGTAATCACCGCGGTACCCAAGCATGCTGTCCAGCGTGTTCACCGCCCTGTAGGCTACCGCGCCGGGGACTCCAAGCACTGCGAAGGCGAGCCATGGCCCAACGTAGCTGTCCGTTGTGTTCTCCGCCACGGATTCTATGGCTGCGCTGGCGACCAGGGGTGGAGTAAGGAAGCCAGAGTCGCGGCTCACCAGATTGCGCAGGCTCATCCTCGCGGTATCCAACCGCCCCTCGTCAAGGGCTCGCCGGGTCTGGTGCGCGGCCGACGAAAGTCCCCTGACCGCGAAGGCGGTGCGGAGCAGCAGCCCTCCACCCACGGCGTAGGCTATGGGCCCGAAAGACATGAGAGCCGTCATCGCAAGCCACGCAAGGGCTCCGGATCCGCCGGCCACTACGACGACGATCCCGCAGCCGAATAGGAAGGCTGCTGCGGGTCGCCGTGGCGCGATGCGGCCCAGAGCGCCGATCACTCTCCCGGTCCAGACTACGGGGTGGATCCTGGCAGGGGGCTCCGGCAGGAGACGGTCCAGCGCTACGGCCACTAGAAGGACTACGGCGTTCAGTGCCAGGTTTTCCCACCACGCTGAGAACAGACTTGGAAAGATGATGGCGCCTCGACCTATTCCCGGCGCAGCGCTTCGATGGGGTCGATGCGGGCGGCACGGATAGCGGGATAGACTCCGAAGAGGAACCCCACGGCCAAGGCGGTAAGCAGCGGGGCCGATATCGTGCTCGTGGAGACCAGCGCATGGATCTCCTCGCCGCCGACACGCAGATTCTCAAGGATCTCGGCGGCGGCAACTCCAAGGCCGATCCCCAGCGCACCTCCCAAGACGCCGACGATGAGCGCCTGAGCCAGGAATTGATAAAGGATGTCGCGCGGCTTTGCGCCTACCACGCGACGCACCCCGATCTCTCGGCGCCGTTCGCGGACTCCGGTGTGCATGACATTCATCACGCCGACGCCCCCCGCGAACAGCGCGATTCCTGCGATGCTGGCCAGGAAGACGGTAACCAAGCCGCTGATCTCGGTCTCAGCACCGATGATGTCCCGCTCACTGGTGAGAGTGAAGTCGTCGGCACCGGTGAGGTTGTGGTTGCGCCGCAGCGTGCTTCGTACTTGATTCTCGGCCTCGTCGAGCCGGTCGCTAGATACTGCCTGGACGCTGATGAGCGCCACGCTGCCGACGTCGGGCGCGTTCGTCAGGTGTGCGTAGACGGTCGTAATCGGAGCGACGATGACGTCATCCTGCACGCCGACGCCATCGCCGACCTCGCGTAGTAGTCCCACGATGAGATAAGGGCGCTCGTTCAGGAGGGCGGTGCTCCCCACAGGGGAGACTCCGCCGAAGAGCTCAAAGCTTACCCGGCTGCCAAGCACTGCGACGAAAGCCTCGGTCGCGATGTCCTCGGCAGTGAGAAAGCGGCCTTCGGCCACATGGAAGTTCCGGACGGGCGCGAGGGCGGCCGTCGCCCCGATTACCGTAACGCCGGCGCGCCGCTCTTGGACGCGAGCCTGCGCGAACGCGCTCGCTTCCGGCGCGGCGCGGGCGACGGCGGGCGCGGCGCCGGAGGTCAGCTCCCAGGCATCTTCGAGCGTGAGCGCGCCGGGGGCGTCATCCGTGGGCCGCACGAGGATCAGGTTTCTGCCGACCTGGGCCACCTCATTCCTGGCAGTCGCGTCGGCGCCGGCCTCGATCGCCAGTACGGCGGTCATCGACCCCACTCCGATGGCGATTCCGAGCGCCGTTACGAGCGAAAGCGGTGCGCTCGCCCAGACGGCCCGCACCGCTTCGCGAATGATCCGAAATAGGCTCACTCCTTGTCCCTAGCGCTCTCCCGCTCGTTGCCTACGATCCTGCCGTCCCTAATTCTGAGGATGCGGCCGGCGAAGTCTTGAGCGTCATGGTCGTGGGTGGCGATGACGACGGTCATGCCGTCGCGCCCGCTGAGGTCTTGGAGCAGGGAAAGCACCGCGTGACTGGACTCGGAATCGAGGCTTCCCGTCGGCTCGTCGGCAAGCAACAGTCTGGCCCCGTTCACCAACGCCCGCGCGACCCCCACACGCTGCTGCTCCTCTCCGGTCAACGATTCCGGCCGGTGCGCGGCGCGGTGGGGGAGTCCGACCCGTTCGAGGGCCTGCATGGCGCGGGCCTCGGGCCGACGGACCGGCGTATAGCGGAGCGGGAGTGTCACGTTCTCCAGTGCGGTTAGCCCAGGCAGCAGGTTGAACGTCTGGAAGATGAATCCGATCTCCCGCCGCCGCAGTTCAGCGACTCGGTCACTGCGCAGCCCGCCGACGTGTATCCCCCGGAGCTGATAAAAGCCCATCGTAGGGTGGTCAAGGCAGCCCATGATGTTCAGCAGGGTCGTCTTGCCGGATCCGGAAGGTCCCACGAGAGCCACCATCTCGCCGTAGGCCACGTCGAGATTCGCGCCTCGCAGTGCCTCCACCGTGATTTCTGACGACGTGTACGTGCGCTCGATGTTGCGCAAGCGCACGTGGGGCGTGGAGTTGCTAGGTTGCGCCATCAGCCTGGGCCGATCCCGTGCCGGGTCTGTCGTAAGGCGCGAGCGCCTCGGCGAGGGGCACATCTCCGCCCGGGCTCTGGGCGAGCAGCACGCGATCGTTCTCGTCCACGCCGCTTGTTATCTGCACCCAGTGAGCGTTGCCCTTCCCCAGGGTTACTTGCCGGTCCCGCAGGATTCCCCCGGCATCGAACATTCGTACCAGCGTCCTGCCGTCCTCACGATATATTGCGCCTCTCGGTGCGAGCAGTGCGTCGCGAATTTCACCGACAACGACGTGGACTTGGACCGATAGCCCTGATAGTGACGAGGCAGATCCGGTGATGGATTGAACGAGGCTAATCTCCACGTCGTATGTTGTGTCGCCGTCCCGCTCAACGGGCAGCAGTGCGATGGATTCCACCACGCCGTCGACGACTTCGAGGGTGGATTCCAGGCTGACCAGCGCGCGCTGCCCCTCGGTCATGTGGACGACTGCCGCCTGCCCTACCGACGCCTCGACGGTTACCCTCGTTGGGTCGACCAGGACGATCGCCGGCGACCTCGTGTCGACCACGGCGCCGGGCCCGGCTCGTACTTCGGCGATGACGCCGTCGAAGGGCGCGGTCAAGGAGGCGCGTTCCAAGCGTAGCCTGGCGACCCCAAGGCGGACCTGCGCCCGCTCCACGGCGGCCTCTGCTTCGGCCAGTTGCTCCTCGATGCCCTCGGTCTCGACCCGGTTGCGTGCCCTGAGAGCGGCCTCTAGGGTGGCCGCTGCGGTGGCGACTCTCGCTTCGGCGAGGGCAATGTCGTTGGGGTTGGGGTCGCTTTCGAGTGCTCTAAGGGCTTGCAACGCCTCCCCGACCCGTGCTCGGGCCAAGGTCACACGGGCCTCGGCCAAAACCACCACCTCCGTTGGCCGCGGCCTGCTCACATTGACCAGTTCCACTTCCCTTGCGGCGAGCGTGGCCTGAGCCTCCGCCAAGGCCCGTTCTGCCTCTGAAACGTCAGCCCGCGCCCTCTCGGCCGCGGCCTCGGTGGCTTCGACTGCCGCTTGTATGGCTGCCGCTTCGGCTGCTGCCGCCCTGCGGTCCGCCTCGAGGCGAGCCGTGCTTAGCGCAGCGCGCGCCTCGGTGACCGTCTGCCAAACCGTGTCAACCTCCTCCAATATCAGGGCCCCCGCGACCCCGGTCGTCTCATCCCCGCCGCCGGGAGGCCATTCGATTCCACGCTCGCGGAAGAAGGGAGTAACCGCTTGGGGCAGCGCCGCGCCCCCCAGCAGCGTCGTGGTGCGGGGCAGCCCCCGGTCGCGAAGTTCAAGGGGCGACGGCAGCGTCGTCTCCGGTTCGGCAGCCAAGCCGAAGACACGCCGCACTACGGCGCGGTACTCCTGCTCGGCGCTCGCCACCGAGGCCTCCAGGTCGGGGAAGCTGTGTATCGGCCCGATGGCGTCGATGGGGGTGGGTTCCCTTGCCGCCTCAGCGACCGCGCGGGCCGCTTCAACGGTTGCCTGTGCCGCCTCGACGTCTGCGCGGGCCGCTTCGACCTCCGCCCTGACCTTCGCCGCCTCGGCACTCAGGTTGGGGTCCTGGATAACGCCGCGCTCGGCGAGGGCTTCGGTCAGGGCCACCTGGGCTGCCGCGAGGCGTTCCTGCGCCTCGACTCGGTCGATGCGGGTGAAGGGCACTTGGGTTTGCCGCAGCGCGGTCTCTGCCTTATTCATGTCCACGCGGGCCTGGGCCACGGCCTCTCGTGCCTCCGAGAGAAGGAGCGCCGTGTCCACGTTCCGCACCTCGTCGGCGCGCTTCAGCGCCGTCGCCAGCGCCTCCTCAGCCTCTAGCACCCCGCCGCGCAGGGTCTCAGGGTTCAGTGCAGCGAGCTCCTCGCCGGCGCTTACGCGCTGCCCGGCTTCAACGGCGACGCTCTGCACCGTGCCCGTTTCCCCAAAGGGGAGTCCGGCCTCGCGGGCGTAGCGAAGTGTCCCGGAGGCCAATACGGTTTCGACGATGCTCCCCCGTACGATGGGAGCGAAAGTCCGTGTGCCGCCGTCGATGCTCAGCTCAGGCGTGACGGTCGCCCCGCTGCAAGCGGTAATCCCCAAGGCGCCGATGATGAGCACGCTTAACCAACCGAACCGGCTCATGCCGCGAGCGTGCGGGCATGTTGATCTTCCCTGCATAACGCCGCCGGCCGGACTTCACCTTTCGGCGCGGGAGACCGCTGCCGGCTAATTGTCCTCGAAAACGGCTGAGTCTTGCCCGGGCAACCTGAATTGTCTGATGCCGGGTTGCGGGGCGTTCGGCACGAGGACCGTCTCCCCCTCTTGCACGCCGGAGGTTACCACGACCCAGACACCATCCGCCTCGCCAAGCTGGACGATGCGCGGCTCCGTGGTCTCATCGGCACGGACGACTTGCACGACGCGGCCGGACTCGGTCAGCGATACCGCTTCTATCGGCACGGAGAGCACGTCGCTCTGCTGGCTAACTACGATCTCGACGCGCGTCGAGAGGCCTTCGCGCAATACCGCCGCCTCTGAGGCGCTATTTCCGCTGTCGAAGTCGATGGCGACGAGATAGCGGACCGCATCGCCGGTGCGGGTCGAGAGCGGTGACAGCTCGCGCACCGTGCCTGGAATTGAGATCAGCGGTGCGGAGTCCGGGGAGATACGGACGTCTTGTCCTTGCCGAACGCGGAGCACGTCCACCTCGTCCACCAACGCTGATATGGCGAGCTCCGAGGGGTCGCTCAAGGCGGCGGCGACCGTGGTTGCGAGGACTGCATCGCCCTCCGCGACGTTGATCTCGGTGACGATGCCGCCGGAAGGAGCTCGAAGTGTCGTGAGGCTCAGTTGATCGCGGGCCGCCCGGAGGATGTCTTGGGCCTCTGCGCGCTCGGCGGAGAGTTGGGCGAGAGCAGGATCGCCTTCTTGAAGTTGCTCCAAGGCGGCCCTTGCCGCTGCGAGCCGGACAGTTGCCGAGTTCAGGGCGCTGTTCAACGTTTCGGTGCGGCGGACCTCTCCGCCGTCCTGGAGAGTCTCGAGCACGCGCAGCTCGATGCGGCGGTTGAGTTGAGCGAAGTTGAGTTCTGCGGAGCGGAAGTCGATCTCGGCTTGGGATGGCGGTCCGGCCATGCTGTCGAGTACTGCCCGCTCCTGCTCCAGCCTGGCCTGCGCCAGGTCAAAGGTCGCCGTTGCCAATGCGATTTCGAGCGGGTCGCCGCCTTCAAGGATTTCGGCCAGGCGCCGTTCCTCCTCGACGAGTTCGCCGGCCGCGGCCTCCAGAGCCGCTTCCTTGACCGCGACGTTGAAGGGATCCGGGGCGACGGTTAGGGATTCGAGGCGACTGCGTGCTTCCGCGAGCGCTTGTTCTGCCTGGGAGACCTCTCGGCCCGCCTTGGCCAGCTCCAGAGTCTCCGTCGCAACAACGAGGTCGTGGTCGGCCCGCGCGGCCACGAGGGCCTCCCAGGAGGGCGTGGTGTGTACGGGGTCGGCTCCATATTTCTCCCAGAGAGCGCGAGGATTGAGCTGGAGGTCGCCCTCTTGGAGGATGCTGATGTCTAGGACTTCGATGATGGCGGCGCGGTAGGCCTGTTCGGAGTCTTCGACGCGTTGTTCGGCGTCTTGGACGAGGCGGCCCTGGACCCGTTCCGTGACGTCCAGGTTGGTCCGCGCCGCGGAAAGTGAATTCTGGGCGTCGGCGACGCCGGCCTCGGCCGCCGCAGTGTCCTCTTCCGTGAACGGGTTGCGGGCACGATCGAGCTCTTCCTGCGCACGCTCGACGGCGGCGCGTGCTTGTGCCACGGCGAGTTCCTGCCGCCGCAGGGTCTGTGTGGTATAGGGTACGTCGGCTCTAGCCAGCGCCTCTTCGGCGCGGTGCGCCTCGACTGCCGCCTCGGCCACCCTTTGCCGCTGCTGGGCAAATTCGACTTCGGTGAAGGTCTCCCTCGCTCGCTCAAGCGCGGCTTCGGCTTCTTTGACGTCGAGCGTGGCTTTGGCCACCTTGAACTCTTGGGCTTCCACTATTTCGAGGAAGCTCAAGGCGAGCGCCTGCTCGGCTTCGAACAGCGCCCGCTCCGCCGCGACGACCTCGGCTTGAGCTGCCGCCAGGGTCGAAGGCCCAATCCGGACCACCTCATCCATGCGCGCTTCGATGCCGGCGATGCGGCGTTCGGTCTCCAGCACCGTTTGGGTTAGGGCATCGGAACTAAGATCGGCGATGGCCTCGCCGGCCTCGACGCGGTCGCCCTTGGACACAAGAACGCGACCCACGACGCCGGCGATGTCGAACGAGAGAGGCGTCCGGCCTTCGAAGACCACGCTACCAGGGGCGGTGATGACGAGGGCGCGGTCGCCGCGCTCTACGCGAAAGGTCTCCGCCTGTACCGCGACCGCGTCCTCGCCGCCGCATGCGGGAAGCAGGAGCGCGAGGGCCGCTGTCCCCAGCGCAACCGCCGCCACACTCTTCATCCTCGACCTACCCATGGCGCTCTACTTGCGGACGTTTCCAGCTATGTGGAGGTCTCAGCATCGTAGTGGAGCGCGGCAGGCGCCGCAAGGCGCGAGAGTTCAAGTCTCCTCTTCCCGACTTCAAAACTTCCACACGGCGAGCACGTTACGAGCGAACGCGATAGAGGTGAGGTGGGCTGGGCAGCCCGCCGTTTCCCACTATCCCGTCCGGATGGTGACTTCCTCAACGCGGGACTCGGCGTCGGCGAGGTGATGGCCCAGAAACCAAAACGCTCGTACCACCGGCGCCGTGGCGTCCGCGAGCGAGGCGATCAGGTAGAAGTACCCCCAGTCCGACATCTTGGAGATGTCGGTAATGGAGGGATACGCCTCGCTGAAAGTATGGGAGTGATAGAAGCCAACGACGTCGAGCCCGCCCTCGTCCGCCCCCCGAAGGATATCAACGTGTTCCTTGGGATCGAGCTCATATTCAACGGGGCTGGCCTTGACGTTACGCGCGCGGCGCACCTCCGAGACGGCGTCGCCCTTTCCGAGAAGGACACCGCAGCACTCGTTTGGGGCCTCGTCCTTCGCGTGCCGAATGATCTCGCCCGCGAGGGCTTGGGGCAGCAGGATTGTGCGCATTGCTTG
Source organism: Dehalococcoidia bacterium (assembly GCA_965207995.1). GTDB lineage: Bacteria > Chloroflexota > Dehalococcoidia > SHYB01 > SHYB01 > DAOUKH01. The sequence goes on from OZ242299.1 coordinate 2,138,011, forward strand.
GGGGTCTTGGTTAGGCGGCCGGCTGCGGCGCCTTTCGTTCCTTCACTGGACGGTGAGTGCTGCGACTATGGATCGACGACGATGGCCCCCGGCGTTCCGCCGCTCGCCTCACCGATGACGGCGGCCTGCGATATGCCGCGCCGGTGCAGGGCGTCCAAGAGCGCTTCAGCCTTGGCCGCTTCGACGGCCAGAAGCAGCCCGCCCGAGGTCTGCGGATCGAAGAGGAGGCCGAGCATCTCCTCGTCGGCGGCACGGGTCAGGCTAATGCCTTCCTCATGATAGGCGCGGTTCTGCTCGGTGCCCCCCGGGGCGATCCGTTCTCCTATAGAGAGCTCCGCGGCGCCGTCCATGAGCGGTACCGCGGCGATTGAGATGCACGCACCGACACCGCTTTCTTCGGCCATCTTGCGGAGGTGTCCGAGCAGGCCGAAGCCGGTGACGTCGACGCAGCCGTGAACGCCGACCTCAAGCGCGGCCTCCGAGGCATCCTTGTTTAAGGACGACATATGGGTGATGGCCGAGGCGACCATGTCGGCGTCCACGCGGTCGAGCTTGGCCGCCGTGGTGATCACGCCCGATCCGATGGGCTTGGTCAGGATCAGGGCATCCCCTGGCCGCGCCCCGGCGTTTGTCAGAATATGGTCGGGATGAACCAGGCCGGTGACGGCGAGGCCGTACTTCGGCTCCGGGTCCTTGATAGTGTGTCCCCCCACGATGGGGACGTTGGCCTCTGCCGCCTTCTCGGCCCCGCCGCGCAGCACCTCTTGAAGGATCTCCCGGGGCAGGTCGTCGGGAAAGGCGACGATGTTCAGGGCGGTAATGGGGCGGGCGCCCGTCGCGTAGACGTCACTGAGCGAGTTCGCGGCGGAAATGGCCCCGTAGTCATAGGGGTCGTCGACCACCGGGGGGAAGAAGTCGACCGTCTGGACCAGTGCGGTATCGGCGCCCAACCGGTAGACGGCGGCGTCGTCGCTGGTCGCGACGCCAACCAACAGGTTGGCATTCTCGACGCGCGGCAGCGCGCCGAGAATCTCGGAGAGGTCCCCCGGACCGTACTTGGCGCCTCAGCCGCCGCATCCGGCAAGGTGGCTCAGGCGTATCTTCTGCTCGGTGGGCATGGCGCAGATCGGCGCTCCGCTTCTGTTGGAGCGTGCCTTCATTCTAGCACGCGGGCACCTTTCTACGCTTGACACGCTTTGATTTGTGAATGTATTCTCAATGCGGCTTCTGAAGGGCATTTTTCACTTCAGGAATCCTGATTCATGAAAAATCCCAGGTAAGGGGCGCCGTTCCGGAGAGGCATGGATCCTGAGCACCTGAATCACGTCGATTGGCGCAGCATGAGCGTCATTCTTCGTTACATCCTGGCGTTCGTGGGCACGGTCTTCTTTTTTGCGGCCCACATGGTCCTCGCTCACGCAGTCATACCCTCGCTCCTCGCCTCCGGCCACATACCGGACGGCATCGCCGACCGGGTCCGGAAGCTACGCTTCCCGCTTTACGTGATCTCACTGATGTTCGTTGGCACGCTCGCTTTCTTTCTGTCGGAGGCGGCCGACGCGACGCACGAGCTTCGAAGGATCTATTGGCGAGACTGGATATAGCCCAGGCCAGGGGCCGGGCCCGGATGAGGGCGCCGTCCCCTCGCCGGGACGCTGACTGAAGGAGAAACACGACCGGTGCCGAAGAAACCGCTTGCGGTTACGATTGGTCTTCCGCTAGTCGTTCTCCTCGTTACCGCCGGGGTGCTCTTCGGCGTGCTGCTGATGCTCAAGACGTGGTGGGGGCTGCCCTTCGACTTTCTGCAGCCGACCGCCGCTCAGCCCATCGAGTTCCGCCACGACGTGCACGTCGATGCCGGGATCGATTGCCAGTTCTGTCACCGCACGGTCATGGAGACGGCCACGGCCGGCATTCCCGCCGTCCAGCAGTGCTACTTCTGTCACCAGAACGTCGCGATCGACTCTGAGAACCCGGGAGAAGTGGACAAGATACGGTTCGCATTTGAGAACGACGAACCGATCAACTGGGTGCGGGTGCACCGTCTACCCGACCACGTGCAATTCGTGCACGACGCCCACGTGCGCTTCTTCTCGGAGCAGAACAATATTCTGCCGTCGCAGACGTGCGCGATCTGCCATGGCGACGTGGGGAGCATGGGCATCCCCGAGCAAGTGCGGAACCTGAACATGCGCGACTGTGTGGACTGCCACCGGGGCGGCTACCTCAAGTATCTAAACGAAGAGGCGGAGTTGGCCATTCGCCAGGCCGTGGAGAGCGGGCAGCGCGTCCCGCCGCCCACGGACTGCGCGGCCTGCCACTACTAGGATGACGACAAAGCACGCAGACGACTCGAAGCGGCCGGGCGTATCCCGCAGGGACTTCCTGCGCCTTGCGGGCGCCGGTGCCGGCGCGGGCTTCATCATCGCGGCCTGTCGGCCCAATGCCCGTGAGTTTCTCGAGCAGAGTCCGCACCAGATCCCCGAAGACACGGTCGCGGGTATGGAGAACTGGTACGCCTCGAGCCACGGCGAGAATGGGGTCATCGTCCGCGTCATAGAAGGCCGTGCCAAGAAGGTGGAAGGGAATCCCATCCACCCCGTCAACGGCGACCCCTCGGCCGACCTGTTCAAGCCCACGGGCAAGCTCAACGCGAAGGGCCAGGCCCTAGTGCAAGAGCTGTACCATCCCGACCGCATTCGGCGGCCGCTGGTCCAAGAGCCGCGCGGATCCGGATCGTTCCGCGAAATCGGCTGGGACGAGGCGCTCGACCGCCTCTATGCCTTCTTGAACGCGGCCCGCGAGGAGGGCCGATCCGGTGACGTTGTCCTCGTCAGCGACCCCGTCGGGGGCGTCGGTGGCGGCATCGCCTCCCGCTTCATGTCGGCCTACGGCGGGCAGTATCTGACGTATCAGGCCGTCGACGACATCAACCTGCGCAAAGCGTTGGGCGATTTGCTCGGAAGCGACGCGCTGCCCGAGTTCGACATCGCCAATACGCGCTATCTGTACACCTTCGGCGCCGACTTCCTGAACGGCTGGATCGCCCAGGTGCGCCACTCCAAGCACTACGGCGAGTTCCGGCAGGGCGGAGAGAAGCGTGGACGGATGGTGGCCATCGATTCGCGCTTCTCCCTCACTGCCGCCAACGCCGATGACTGGGTGCCGGTCAAGCCGGGCGGGGAGGGTAAGCTAGCCCTCTCCATGGCGCAGGTGCTGGTGGAAGACGGCCTCGCCGACGAGGGCGCGGCTGAGGCACTCTTCGGCGCGGAGCCTGCGGAGGCGCTGCGCCCCTACGCTCCCGAAGCCGTCGCAGGCGATATCGGCGTCTCCGCCGAGCGGATCCGCGAGCTCGCCAAGGACTTTGGCGACCCCGGCCATGGCCCGGCCCTCGCCATCGGTGGCGGCTCGGCGGGCGCCCACACCAACGGCGCCGCGAGCCTGAGGGCGATCTACGCCCTTAACTTCCTTGTAGGTAGCGTGGGTAAGCCCGGCGGCATCATCTTGAACCCAAAACCGCCGGTGGCCCTCGACTCGTTATTCGGCGAAGGTGCCGACTTACTTGCCACCCCCTCGGCCTCGCACGAGGACATGCGCCGGCTGACGGGAAGGATTGCCAGCGGCGAGGTGCGCCTCCTCATGGTCCGGAACGTGGATCCCGTCCACGGGCTTCCCGGGCAGCTCGGCTTCGAGACGGCTCTCGACCGGGTGCAGGACGTCGTCAGCTTCTCCAGCTTCCTCGACGACACGTCGATACATGCCGATCTGATTCTGCCGAGCCACGTGGCTCTGGAGGACTGGGGCGCATGGAGTCCCAACCCTGGCCCGGGGCATCAGGTGGTCAACCTGTCGCAGCCGGTGGTCAATCCCTTCAACGATACGAGGGGCTTCGCCGATGTGCTGCTTGCCGCGGCCCAAGACTTGGGAATGGAAGCCGACCTGCCCTGGGAAAGCTCCTACGCGGCACTCCAAGAGGTCGCCGAGCTGCTTCGGAATGCCGGTGGCGGGAACGTCGAGGGCGCGTCGGCGGAGGCCTACTGGATCGATCTGCTGCGGCAGGGCGGATGGTGGGACGCAGGCCGCCAGGCTTCCGCTCCGCAACAGCCGCCGCGCCTTGAGCTCAAACCGAACGCCTCGATCGCGGGAGCGGCGGCGCAGTACCCCTACTATCTTGTTCCGTTCGAACAAATCGGCATCGGCGACGGGCGCGGGGCGCATCTCCCCTGGCTCCAGTCGTTGCCCGACCCGATCACCACGGCAACGTGGATCACGTGGGTCGAAATGAACCGCCAGGAGGCCCTCGCTCGCGGCATCAAGGAAGGCGCGGTCTACCGGATCGAGTCGCCCGGCGGCGTGGTCGAGGCTGCGGTGTATCTGAACCCGGCGACGCCGCCCGACGTGCTGGGCGTGCCCATGGGGCAAGGGCGACGCGCCATGGGCCGATGGGCGGAGAACCGAGGCTCGAACCCCTTCAAGGCGCTCGTCGACCAAGTCGACTCCGATACCGGGGCTCTGGCGTGGGCGGGCACGCGCGTCCGGCTCGTGGAAACGGGCCGCCGCGTCCGCATTCCCAAAATGGAGGGTGCGGTCTACGTGGTGGACTACGGCCGGCTCAGGCCGGAGGACCCATTCGATCCTGACTCCGAGGTCAAGATCGACCGCGAAGGCTTCATCATCAAGGTGACCGGCGATAAGTAGGCGAGGAAGAGCAGAGAGGCGCGCGAGGCTATGACTACGGGTAGGCCGGACACTCCCAAGTGGAGCATGGTCATCGACATCGACCGGTGCACGGGCTGCGAAGCGTGCGTCGTCGCCTGTCAGGCCGAGAACAACATCCCGATCAACGACGAGGGCATCTTCAAGCAGCGCCGGGCCATGGAATGGATCCGCATCGAGCGCTATTGGGAAGGCGAGTATCCCAACGTCAAGGCCCGCTTCGTGCCGATCCTGTGCCAGCACTGCGACAACGCGCCGTGCGAGCCGGTCTGCCCAGTCTTCGCTACCTATCACAACAACCAGGGCCTGAACGTCCAGATTTACAACCGCTGCATCGGCACGCGCTTCTGCTCGAACAACGATCCGTGGAGCGTGCGGTTCTTCAACTACTGGGAACCTGTTTGGCCCGACACGCTCCGCAACCAGCTCAACCCTGATGTCAGCCTGCGCAGCCGGGGCGTCATGGAGAAGTGCTCGTTCTGCATCCAGCGGATTCACCGCGCCGAGCGCGGCGCCCGCCAGGAAACAGGAACGACGAACGTCGCCGACGGCTCTTTCGCTCCCGCCTGCGTCCAGTCGTGCCCCACCGACGCGCTGGTGTTCGGGGACGTCAACGACCCCGACAGCAAGGTATCCCGGATGCGCGATGATGAACGCTCCTACCGGATGCTCGAGGAGCAGGGCACCGAGCCGAACGTCGTGTATCTGAAGAAGGTCGACCCCTACTTCGGCGGAGGCGGCGGGCACTAATGAGCACGATCGCCTACGGGCGGGGTCTTCCCCAAGCCCACGAGGAGCACTATCAGCCGCAGGTCCTGGAGCAGACGCCCCAGGAGATAACCCGCGACGTGCTCGAGGAGACCGCGCGGGTCGGCAGCACATACAAGAAGGTAATGGCCTTCTTCGGTCTGCTGTTCGTGCTCGGCATCGTGGGCTTTGTGCTTCGGCTGGTGGACGTCGGCGGCTTTGACGACCTCTCGCCGTGGGCCTACCTGATGGTGGCCTTCGCCTTCCTATTGACGACATGCTCGTCGGCGCCGTTGTTCTCGGTGACGCAGCGCATGCTGCGGAGTCATTGGCGGCTGCCGATGGCCCGCGCCTCCGAGATGTTCGCGGTGGTCGGCATCCTAAGCACGTTGATGTTCATCCCGCTGATCTTCCTCCTGCCGTCGTCGGAGAGCCGGGTCAGCATTTGGTTCGAGTGGCCGGGGACGCCGTTCTGGCCGCAGCTGATCAGCGTCATCTTCCTGGCGGTGAATGGCCTGGGGATTCTCTACGCCACGCTCGTCCCCGACCTGGCGCGCGAGCGCGACCTCGGGACCGGGTTCCGCCAGGCCCTTGGCGCACGGTTGGCCTGCTACTGGAGGGGCACGCCCCGGCAGTGGAAGGTGCTCCGGGCCGGGATCGGCGTACTCGGCGCGCTGTACTTCACGAACTTGATCATGGTGCACACCATGGTCAGCTCCGACTTCGCGATGGTGCTCGTGCCCGGCTGGCGCGACGCGATCTTCCCGCCATTCCAGGCGCTGCACGGACTCCAGGCCGCGGTGGCCTCGACGATCATCGTCATGTTCCTCATCCGGAACTGCACAGGGCTACGGGAGTACATAAGCGTCGACGTCTTCTGGGGCGCCAGCAAGATCCTGCTCGCCCTCTCGCTGCTCTGGGCATACTTCTTCTTTACCGAGTTCATCATCTTCTGGTACGGACGCCAGCCGGTGGAGCAGGAGCTCCTCAAGACCTTCATGTTCAACAGCTACCGCTGGCCGTTCGTCGCCGCGGTCTTCCTCTGCTGGCTGGTCCCGTTCCTCACGCTGATCTGGAACTTCGCCCGCAAGTCGATGGTGTTCCCCACGATCGCCGCCTTCTCGGCGGTTTTGGGGGTGCTTGCCGACAAGATACGGATCTATCCAGGGGCCTTTTCCATCGCCGACGAGCACCGCGACGAGGTGTTCGCGCACACGCACCCCGAGCGTCTGAGCGAAGCGCCCGCCGCGCTGTGGCCCACCGGCCCCGACGTGCTCATGGTGATCGGGGCCATCGCGGGCGCGATCCTCATCTACATGCTGGCGATCAAAGTCGTGCCGATGCTCTCCATCTGGGAGGTGTCGGAAGGCACGCTCTACCGGAAGCGGAAGCGCTTCCTGAAGCGCGAAATCATGGTCATGGGTAAGCCGGAGTAGCCGGAGCGATGCAGGCGCGACCCGTTCTCGGCAGCACGACGCAGGAAATCGACGAGAAGATCAACCGCGATCTTCTCGGGAACCTGTTCGCGGCGCCGATGCGTTTCTGGATCGTCGTGATCTTCCTCGCTATCGTCGTCGCGACGGCAATGGGCGCGGTCGGCTACATGGTCGCCAACGGTCTGGGCACGACGGGGCTCAACCGCCCCATCATGTGGGGCTTCTTCATCACGAACTTCGTCTTCTGGGTCGGCATCAGCCACGCCGGCGTGATGTTGTCCGCCATTCTCCGCCTCGCGCAGGCCGAGTGGCGGCGGCCCGCCACGAGAGCCGCCGAGGTCGTCACGATATTCTCGCTGTTCACGGCGGTGATCTTCCCGATTCTCCACACGGGCCGTCCCTGGCGCACGCTCTACTGGGCGTTCCCCTACGACTTCGCCCGCGGCATCTGGCCCGACATCCGCTCGCCGCTGGTGTGGGACCCCTCGGCCATCGGCACCTACCTCACGTCGAGCATTCTCTTCGTCTATGTGGCGCTGCTGCCCGACCTCGCCGTGGCCCGCGACCGCTCGACGGGCTGGCGGCGCCAGTTCTACAGTGTGCTGGCGTTGGGCTGGCGCGGCTATCCGAAACAGTGGCGCTTGCAGATCATCGCGGGCTTCCTTCTCTCCGCGCTGATCCTGCCGGTCTTCGTCTCGGTGCACAGCATCGTTTCGTGGGACTTCGCAGTGACGCAGAGCGTCGAGGGATTCCACTCGACGATCTTCGCGCCCTACTTCGTGATCGGGGCCGTCCACTCCGGCGTCTCCGCCGTGGTGACCGTGATGATCATCCTGCGGTGGATGTTCAAATGGGAGGACTACATACGGCCCGACCACATGGACTCGTTGGGCAGGCTGCTCCTCGTGGTGGCGACGGCCTGGTTCTATTTCCTGATGATGGAAATCCTGTTCGGCATGATCACGCTGGAAGATGCCGAGCTTGGCTACCGCCGCATGCAGTTGTTCACGTGGCCGTACTGGCCGCTGTTCATCGTGTTCATCGTGACGGCCTATTTCTTCCCGGCGCCGATGTGGCTCTTTAGAGACGTGCGGCGCAGTATGTTCTGGATGACCGTGACCACCATTTCGGTGAATATCGGGATGTGGCTGGAACGGTTCCTCATCATCGTGCCGTCGGTGGCGCGGCGTCAGCCGTTGACGTTCAACTGGAGCACCTACCACCCGAGCATCATCGAGATACTCCTGATCGTCGGCTCCTTCGCCTTCGTGGGCTTCTTGGTGCTGATGTTCTCGAAGTTCTTCCCGTTGATACCGCTATACGACATCAAGGAAGGCGAGATTCTGAGGGACGAGATCAAGGTAGGGAAGGCGGTCGTGCCGGCCACGAAGCGCGAGGAGTGATCGCGGCCGTTCAAGAGAGGTAGAGGCTATGGCGACAAAAGAAGTCCTGGGCATATTCAAGGAGGCCGAGCACGCCGCGCTGGCGACGGACCGGCTGGCGGATGCAGGCTTCCAAAACACGGACTACGAGGTGCTCACCGGCAGCCCGTACCCCGAGGGCGCCTTCGGTGAGACCATTCCCAAGCACCGCTTGTACGCCTTCCCCTTCTTCGGCGCGGCCTGCGGCTTCGCCGTCGCGATTCTGATTACGGCCGGGACGCAGGTCGCCTATCCCATCGTCACCGGTGGCAAACCGATCCTCTCGATTCCACCGATGGCGATCATCACCTACGAGGGCACCATGCTCGGCGCGATCGTCATGACCATTTTCGGCGTGCTGTTCGAGTCCCGCCTTCCCCGGCCAAGCCTGGGACTGTACGACAGCCGCATCACCGAGGGCTACATCGGCATCGCCCTGCGCTCCCCCGAGGACCGTGTCGAGGCCGCCGACCTGGTGTTCCGCCAGTCGGGCGCCGTCGACGTCAAGCACGAGGCCTAAGCTCAAACCGTGACCATTCTTCGGAACATACGGACGCACCGGCGGCTCGCCGCCGTCGGGCTGGTCATCGCGGCCCTGGCCGCGTTGGTGCTGACCGCCTGCGAGGGAGGGTCCTACTCGGTCGACATTTTCCCCGAGCAGCACTACCAGCAGTCCTTCAAGGCGGGCGAGCCGCCCAGGCTCCTGCCGCACCCGCTCGCGGTTCCGATCACCGGCCGCGAGATCCTCTTCGATTCGGCCACTGCCCCCTCGGTGCCCAACCCCGTTCCGAACAACGCGGACACAATGGCCCGTGCCGCGGAGGTCTTCCGCGTGAACTGCGCCATGTGCCACGGCCAGTCGGGTCGCGGTGACGGCGGAGTCGGCGACGCACTGGTGAAATACCGGTACGCCCGCCCCGCGAACCTCGGTGCGGAGGCGGTGCAGGAGAAGACGGACGGCGAGCTCTACTGGTCGATCACCAATGGCGTTCTTGTAATGCCGCAGTTCAAGAACTTGCTTTCGGAAGAGGACCGGTGGTCGGTGATTCACTACCTCCGTACCTTTGCGCAGGAGGGGAGCTAGCATGTCGGAAGCGGTCCTTCCTCACCCCGACGAGCCTGACGGCGACAGTCCCGGCGGCGTCAGCCGGCGCGGATTTCTTGGGCTCGTCGGTGTCGGCGCCGCAGGCCTCGGCCTGCTCGGTTTCCTCGGCCTGCGGCGCTCCGGCGACCGGCGGAGAAACGTGGCCCGGATGCTCGGCGTCCGTGAGGACTCGCTTCTGATGCCCAGGGACGAGGATATCGGCCGCCTCCTCGGCGACCGCTAACGCCCTTTGTGTTTGACAGGCCCCAGGGGTGGGATACAATGAAAAGGCTAGGGCTCAGGGAAGTGAACGAAGTTGGCCGGTGGGGTTCCCGCTTGCGATTCCGTAACGTCTGTACCTGTTAGAGCAGCCTGACCGCGGCCGGGATTCCACACCGCCGCCGAAGGCTGTATTTTTTTGCCATCGCGCACCACCCCCTCAAGACGAGACGGCGCAGCCGCGCAGAAAGACAGCTATGCCCGCCCGACCCAATCTGAGCTTCACGACGAAAGACCTTCGCGCCCTCTCCGACGGCTTCGAAGATCAAGCTCCCGCCGACATCCTCCGCTGGGCGTTTGAGACCTTCGGGGACCGTGTCGCGCTGGCGATGAGCTTCGGGGGCGCTTCCGGGGCGGTGATCCTCGACATGGCCGTCAAGATCAACCCCGCTCTCACGGTCTATTACCTCGACACTGACTTCCTCTTCCCCGAGACGTACGCCTACGTGGAAGAGGTGAAGGAGCGCTACGGCATCGAGCCGGTCGCCTACAAGTCCGAGTTCACGCCGGACGAGCAGGCAGGCCTCTTCGGATCCGAGTTGTGGCGCACCGACCCCGACCTCTGCTGCGACCTCCGCAAAGTCCGGCCCAACGCCCGCGCGATCGAGGGGCTAGACGCCTGGATCTCCGGCATCCGCCGCGACCAGACACAGACCCGCGAGCGCGTCGGGCTCGTCGAACGCGACGCGAACTTCGACCTCGTCAAGATCAATCCCGTTGCCCACTGGACGAACACCGACATCTGGGGCTACGTGATGGACAACAAGCTGGCGTACAACGTGCTGCTCGACCGGGGCTACAAGAGCATCGGCTGCACACATTGCACACGGCCCGTAGGCGAGACCGCCGACGAGCGCGATGGGCGATGGGCCGGGAGCGACAAGGTCGAGTGCGGCCTGCACGTCAAGCGGGAGCGAAAGACCACCACGCTAAGGAGACCCATTGGATAAGGGATTCACGGTCTGGTTCACCGGCCTCTCCGGGGCGGGCAAGAGCACCCTGGCCGAGGCATTGGCGCCGATCCTGCGCGAGCGGGGCCACAAGGTAGAAATCCTCGACGGCGATGTCGTCCGCACCAATCTCAGCAAGGGACTCGGGTTCAGCAAAGAGGACCGCGACACCAACATCCGGCGCATCGGCTTCGTCTGCGACCTGCTGAGCCGCAACGGCGTGGTCGCGATCGCCGCCGCGATCTCCCCGTACAAGGAGATTCGGGACGAAGTACGCTCGACGATCGACCATTTCGTCGAGGTCTACGTGGAATGCGCGATCGACACGCTGGCGGAGCGCGACGTGAAGGGTCTCTACAAGAAGGCTCTGGCCGGCGAGATCAAGAACTTCACCGGCGTCTCCGATCCCTACGAGGCTCCTGAAAAGCCTGAGGTGCAGGTAAACTCCGGCACGCAGAGCGAAGAGGAAAGCTTGGGCGCGATCCTCTCCAAGCTGGAGTCGATGGGCCTGACCGCCCCGGCGTAGCGCCCGCGCCCGAGGGCCATATCCGGGGAGACGCCATGAGCAACGACGAAATTCTGGTCGACCGGCAAGGCCGTGTCGAAGTCATCACCCTGAACCGCCCCGACAAGCGCAACGCTTGGACGAACAGCATGATGCTCAGCGCTTGGGCGGCGATCCGTAAGGCGGGCGAGGACCCGGAGGTCCGGGCGATCGTGATCACAGGCGCCGGCTCGGCCTTTTCCTCGGGCGCCGACGTCGACGAGTTCAAGGCCGCCTACGAAATGTCGAAGGCGACAGGCGTGCATCGGGCGGCCCTCGACCACATGAAGCTCGAAGAATTCGCCGTTGAAATCCGGCGCGTCCGGAAGCCGATCATCGCCGCGATCAACGGTGCGGCCGTCGGGCTTGGGTTCAGCGTGCCGCTCGCCGCCGACATCCGCATCGCCTCCGAGAAGGCGCGCCTGGGCGCCATCTTCTTGCGCATGGCCCTCGGCCCGGAGTTCGGCTCAAGCTACAATCTCACCCGCCTGGTGGGCATCGCCAAGGCGTGCGAGCTCGTCTTCACCGCCCGGATCATCGACGCTCAGGAGGCCAAGGAGATCGGCCTGGTGAACCACGTCGTGCCCCACGACGAGCTCATGCCCTTCACCATGGAGATGGCCCAGACGATGGCAAAGATGCCGGCGCAGGCGCTCTCGTTCGCCAAGGACGTGCTCTACAACGGCCTGGATGCCCCGCACGTGCCGCAGATTCACACCGAGACGCTGTCGAACCAGATCGGCCGCCAGCACGCCGACCACGAAGAGGGCATCCTGGCCTTCCTCGAGAAGCGCGAGCCCAACTGGGGCTAGGCGGTCTCCGCGGCTACTCCGAGCAGGGCGCGCCGTAGTTCCCCGGCGAGCTCGTCCGCGCCTCGTCAATCAGGCGCTCGGGGGGCAGCGGCTCCGTCCTCTCCGCCGAAGCGTCGTCGTTGATGACGGCGGCACCGGATGAGGCGTTCTCCGCTTCGTCGCCCATACCGGGCGCGGCGCTCCTCGCGTTGCCCCGGGCGGCGCGCCGCCGCTTGGGACGGCGACGGCGCAGCGTGACGCCCTCTCCACCGCGGGCCAGCGTCAGGACGACGGTGTCGCCGGCCACGAACTCGCCGCGCAGCACGCGGTCGGCCAACGGTTCGAGAACCTCGTGCTGGATGAGCCGCTTCAGCGGCCGGGCGCCCTGCAGCCGGTCAAAGCCACGGTCGGCGAGGTAGTCGCGCACTTCGTCCCGCGCTTCGAGGACGATGCCGCCGCCTTCAAGCCGGCGGTTCACCTGCCTGATCTGGATATCGACGATGTCCTTGATCTGGCGCTTGCGCAGAACGTCAAAGCGCACGATGGCGTCGATGCGGTTGAGGAATTCGGGGCGGAAGTTCGAGCGCATTTCTTCTTGGAGCAGCGCGTCGAGCTCGTGGGCCGGCTTGTCAATCGCCTCCCGGTAGAGGTGCCCCCCGACGTTGCTGGTCATGATGAGAATCACGCTCTTGAAGTCGACGGTGCGGCCGTGGCCGTCGGTCAGCCGGCCATCGTCCATGATCTGTAGGAGGAGGTTGAAGACGTCGGGGTGGGCCTTCTCGATCTCGTCGAAGAGGACGACGGAGTAGGGGCGTCGGCGGACGTATTCAGTCAGTTGTCCGCTGTCCTCGTAGCCGATGTAGCCCGGCGGCGCGCCGAGCAGGCGGGAGACCGAGTGCTTCTCCATGTACTCGGACATGTCGATGCGCACCATCGCGGCCTCGTCGTCGAACAGGAACTCCGCCACGGCCCGGGAGAGCTCTGTCTTGCCCACGCCGGTGGGGCCGAGGAAGAGGAAGCTGCCGACGGGCCGGTTCGGGTCCTTCATGCCGGCGCGGGCCAGCCGCACCGCGCGGCTCACCGCCGTGACCGCCTTGTCCTGGCCCACGACTCGCTCGTGGAGCGTCTTCTCCATGCCGAGGAGCTTGGCGCGTTCGTCCTCGACGACCTTGCGGGCCGGGATGCCGGTCCAGACCGCCACCGCCTGCGCGATGTCCTCGCTGCCGAGGGCCGGTTTGTAGAGGCGGCGCTCTTCCTGCAGCGCGAGCAGGTCCTTCTCGACGAGGTCAAGCCGGCGGCGCAACTGCGTCAGCACGCGCGAGGTGTTCGCCGTCGCGCCGTTCCCACCGCGGTGGGCCTCCAGGAGCTCGACCCATTCCAGCCGATCGCGGAGCGCCCGCGCGTCCTCTCCGAGGGTGCGCTGCTCATCCCATGCCTGCTCCGCCGCTGCCGCCTCGACGCGCAGGCGGTCGCGTTCCTCCTCCGCGGCGTCGATCAGCCGGTCCTCGACGCCCTCGGCGATCATGCCGCGGAGCTCGGCGTCGAGCTGCCCCGCGCGGCGCTTGCCCTCGTCGACCTCGGCCGGCAGCATCTCGCGCTCAATCACGGCCCGCGCCGAGGCCTCGTCGATCAGATCGATGGCCTTGGCGGGAAGGGAGTGCTCGGCGATGAACCGGTGGGAGAGCGACGCGGCCGCTTCCAACGCTTCGTCTGTGATGTGAATCTCGTGGTGCGACTCGTAGGCGCCGCGCAGTCCGCGCAAGATGCTGACCGTCTCCGCGACCGATGGCTCGTCGATGAAGATGGGTTGAAAGCTTCGCGCCAACGCGGGGTCGTTCTCAATATGGTTGCGGTATCCCTCGGGCGTGGCCGTCGCGATGCAACGAAGGTTCCCCGACGCCAGCGCGGGCTTGAGCGCGCCGCCCACGTCCGGGCTTCCCTGTCCCCCGCGCACCAGGGTGTGCAGGTCTGCGATGAGCAGGATGCACTGACCCCCGGCCTCACGAGCGTCGTCGATGGCGGCCTTGACCCGCTCCTCGGCGACGCCCCGGTAGTCGCTTCCCGCGGCGACGGCTCCCAGGTCCAGGGCGAAGATGCTCTTTCCGGCCAGGGCTTTCGGTGCGTCCCCCTCGGCGATGCGCTGGGCCAGCCCCGCGGCGATCGACGCCTTGCCGATGCCCGGAGGGCCGACGAGGAGAGGATTGTTCTTCGACCGCCGGCTCAGCACGTGGATCAGCCGGTGAATCTCCCTATGTCGTCCGATGACGGGGTCGAGCTGGCCGTTGCGCGCCAGGTCGGTCAGGCAGCGGCTGAACTTGCGCAGTGTCCGTGCCCGGGGACTGTCCCCGGCTCCGTCGGGCGTTGCTCGGAGCGATGCCACGGCGCGGTCGATTTCCTGCGGCTTGACACCGAGTTCGAGGACGCGCGCGCGGGCCGACTCGCCCGTTCGTTCCCCCAGCAATTCCTCGGCAAGGTCGGCAAGTCCGGTTTCTCGCCGCCCGCGGGCTCGCGCCCGGCGACGGGCACCCGCCAGCGCCTCCGCCAAAGCGGGCGCCGGGTAGAGAAGCGCGGCCTTGCCGGCGCGTCCGTTTGAGCTCGGCGAGAGGGCCAACCGCACTCCGTCGACGTTCGCGCCCGCCTGGCGCAGAGCCTCGCCGAAGCCTCCGGTGGTGTCGTCTAGCAGCGCCGCCGCAAGGTCCGCGGCGTTGACCGCGTCGTGCCTCGCGGCCGCCGCTGCCGCATGCGCCCGCGCCAGAACCCGCCCGACTTCTGGGGTCATCCGCCCCAAGCTCATCCGCTCACTCCTGATACCACTCCGTCGGATTATACGGTATCTTCCCGCCGGACTTCCCTACGTTTGCTGGGACGGCCGGTTTACCGACGCCCGAAGCCGTATACTTCCGGACGAATAGCATGGCATACAACACGGAAGGCTTCCGTAGAGACCTTTTCGGCGGCATCACCGCGGCCGTGGTGAGCCTTCCGTTGGCTTTGGCCTTTGGCACAAGCTCCGGTCTGGGTGCGCTTCCCGGCCTCTATGGGGCGATTGCGGTGGGCTTCTTCGCGGCGGTCTTCGGCGGAACGCGATCCCAGATTTCCGGTCCCACCGGCCCTATGTCCGTAGCGATGGCGGTCATCGTCACCGCGCACGCCGACAACCTGGCCGAGGCGTTCACCATCGTCATCATGGCGGGAATGATCCAAGTCGTTCTCGGCATCCTGAGAATCGGGCGCTTCGTGTCCTACACGCCGTACTCGGTAGTCTCAGGATTCATGACCGGAATCGGGGCCATCATCATCCTGGTCCAGACCCTGCCCGTCTTGGGCATGCCCGTCGCGTCGGGGGGGCCGGTGGACGCGGTGCGGGCGTGGCCGGAGGCGATAGGCAACGCCGACCTCGCCGCGTTCGCCATCGCCGCCGTGACCCTCGCCGTCGGCGTGGCTTGGCCGAGCCGTTTCAGACACGTCCTGCCGGCCCCCTTGGCGGCCTTAATCGTCGGGACGCTCTTGGGAGTGACGTGGTTGACGGGTACCCCGGTCATTGGAGAGGTGCCCACCGGCCTTCCGGGCTTCGGGTTGCCGGACCTGTCGATTGGCGTTCTGGCGAGCGCGGTGCAGCCGGCGTTGACGATTGCGCTGCTCGGCTCCATCGACAGCCTGCTCACGTCGCTCATCGCCGACTCGATCACCCGTATGCGGCACGATCCCAACCGGGAG
Source organism: Dehalococcoidia bacterium (assembly GCA_965207995.1). Taxonomy (GTDB): domain Bacteria; phylum Chloroflexota; class Dehalococcoidia; order SHYB01; family SHYB01; genus DAOUKH01. Next base: position 2,153,696 of record OZ242299.1, read on the forward strand.
CTGATGGGCCAAGGCATCGGCAATATGGTGGCGGGCTTTTTCGGAGCACTGCCGGGCGCCGGGTCCACCACGACGACTGTCGTAAACATACGCGCCGGTGGACGCACGCCGGTCGCGGGAGTGCTCTGCGCGGCCATCCTGCTGGCACTGGTCCTGGGTCTAGGACGCTACGTCGAGAACGTGCCCCACGCGGCGCTCGCCGGCATCCTCATCAAGGTCGGCTGGGACATTATCGATTGGCGGTTCATCACGCGACTCCACCGTGTTCAGCGGGAACATCTGATCGTCATGGTGACCACGCTCGGACTCGCGGTGTTCCTCGACCTTGTGACCGCGGTGGCGATCGGCCTCATCGCCGCTGGGATTGCGAGCGCGCGGCAATTCGAGCGCCTGGAGCTGGACAGCGTTGTCTCGACGCCGCTCTTGGATCATTCCTTCCTCACCGGCCTGCCGGGACTGGAGAAGGCGGATCCGTTCTCCGCACACGTCGGCCTCGTGGCCCTTCGGGGAAGTTTCTCCGTCGCGTCGTCCAATAAGCTGATCAACAGTCTGAGCATGGACATCCGTGACCACGACATCGTCATCCTCGACTTCTCCGAGACCGTCTACATGGACGACAGCGCCGCATTGGTCGTGGAGCAGATGATCGACACTGCCATGGCGGAGGACACCGAGTGCCTCGTCATGGGGCTCAAGGGCTCGGTCGCCGGCACCCTGGACTCACTGAACGTCCTGCAGCGCGTTCCCGTGGACCACGTCGTGGCAGACCTGGACGAGGCGAGAGAAACGGCGAAATCGATAATCACGGCGAGGGGCGTCGTCGCTGCACCCGAGACTGGGGCCGACGAACGGGACGATGCGGATTCGGAAGATGCCTCGGCAGGCTAAGGCCAGCCCGCCCGGCCCGTCCTAAGGCCTTGGACGCGGCATCTCCGTTTGACGCTCGAAAAGGCGCTTTGTTACAATTTCCTTCTGTTGCGGGCGGTTAGCTCAGTTGGTTAGAGCGTTGCGTTGACATCGCAGAGGTCACTGGTTCGACTCCAGTACCGCCCACCAGTCCCGGCCTCCGTCCCGTCGGAATCCCTTCGCGCCCTAGTAGAGATGGCACGAGACGGTGTGCCCAGGTGCGACTTCCTTGGTGAAGGGCTCGATCTCGGAGCACAGAGGCATCGCCGCCGGACAGCGCGGGTGGAAGCTGCACCCTGAGGGTGGGTCGATGGGCGACGGCGCCTCTTCCTGCTCTCTTCCGCCCAAGGTCGCCGGATTGAGGCAGAACGGCGATTGCTCCGCCAACGGCGACACCACTCCCCTTGGCGTTGGTGCATGTGCTACTAGCGAGCCTATTGAGACATTATTGACAGAACCATGACCATCCATGACTATCCCCCCACCAGGGTCACCCGTGAACGACTGGACGCTCGGATTGCCACCACCAACACTGAGGTTTCACGGGGAGGCGGCTAAGGCCTGTCGTGGGGGGCCGAGAGGGATCCCGGCACGCCCGGCGAAGCTGTTGGCAGCGAGCGGGAGGCCCACCGCGTGCAGTAGCTGAGCCCATCTCGGGGCCCAACGGATCAGATTCGCGACAACCTCGAAGGGCGGACTATAGGCCGAACACCCCCTGCTAGAGGGATGGCCCGGTACCACCGTCGGACTATGCCTTGCTGAACCGCCTACTCTTCTCCGGCCTGCCCTACGACCTGCAGACCTTCCGCGGGGATGTCCTTGGCGGCGTCACCGCGGCGATTGTGGGTCTGCCCGTGGCGTTGGCCTTCGGCCTGGCGGCGGGTCTGGACCCGGCCGCCGGCATATACGGGGCGATCGCGGTTGGCTTCTTCACTGCCGTGTTCGGAGGTACACGGTCGCTCATATCCGGCCCCACCGGGTCGATGACGGTGGCCATGTCGGTGATCGTCGCCAGCCACGCGGACGACATCGCCGAGGCCTTCACCATCGTGATCATGGCGGGCCTGATTCAGATCATCTTCGGCCTGCTCAGAATCGGGCGCTACGTTACCTACACTCCCTACTCGGTCATCTCCGGGTTCATGACCGGAGTCGGGGTGATCATCATCCTGGTGCAGACGCTGCCCTTCCTCGGGGCAGAAGTGGCGGAGGGCGGGCCAATCGGCACCCTCCGCAACTTTGGGGACATCTTTGAGCACTTCGAGGCCAGTGCTCTGGGCATCGCAGCCGCCACCCTTGCTGTCGCGATGCTTTGGCCCAGGAACTTCGACCGGTACCTGCCTTCGACCCTCGTCGCGTTGGCGGTCGGGATGCTCATGGGCGGCCTCTGGCTCACGGATGCGCCGGTTATCGGCGCCGTGCCCACCGCCCTGCCCTCCTTCCAGTTGCCGGCCCTTTCCGGCGATGCACTGGTACGCTCCATTGAGCCGGCCCTTGTCATTGCGCTCGTGGGCTCCGTCGACACATTGCTCACCGCACTCGTGGCCGATTCGATGACACGGACGCGGCACGACCCCAGCCGGGAGCTCCTGGCGCAGGGCATCGGCAACGTCTTCACCGGCTTCATCCGCGGCCTGCCCGGCTCCGGCGCCACCCCAAACACAGTGGCAAACGTCCGGGCGGGCGGAGCGACGGTTGTCGCCGGGGTCGTTGCAGTAGGCATCCTGCTCGTCATGGTGCTGGTGCTCGGCGACTATGTCGCGCAGATACCCACCGCCGTCTTGGCCGGGATCCTGGTCAAAATCGCCTTGGACACCATCGACTGGCGATTTGTCACCCGTATGCACAAGGTCCAGCGCGAGCATTTGGCGGTGATGCTGCTGACGCTTGGACTCACGGTATTCCTCGACCTGGTCGCCGCCGTCGCCGTTGGCATGATCGCCGCCGCGGTCACCAGCGCGCGGCAGTTCGAGCGCCTCGAAATGGACAGCGTCGTCTCCGTGCCCCTGCTGGACCGGAGCATCTTCGGCGCCGAGCAAGGGGACGAGGAGATCGACGAGTTCTCCGCGAGGGTTGGCCTGGTGGCGCTCAAGGGCACCTTCACGGTTGCCTCCTCCAGCAAGCTGATTGAGACCATTGGCGGAGACATCCAAGACCATGAGGTCGTCATCCTCGACTTCTCCGACACGGTGTACATCGACGACAGCGCGGCCCTCGTGGTGGAGCAGCTCGTCGAGACCGCTATAGTCGAGGACACGCACTGCGTGGTGATGGGGCTCTCGGGCACCCCCGCCCGCAACCTTCGCGCCCTCGACGCGCTGAAGCGCGTTCCGGCGGACCACATGGTTGTCACCTGGGACGAGGCACGGGAAACCGCGTGGCGGCTCCTCGAAAATGACAAAGCCGAGGCCGACGGGGCTGACGAAGACGCCTAGCGGCTGGACGCCACCCACCGTTGGCGCGGTTCGGAGACCGGGGAGGCACGCTCGTTGCTCCCCCTGCGCCGCCCCACGATAATGAAGGCCACCAAGCCGAAACGGAGCAACGGCACCATGCGCCCTTCTATCAAACTCATGCTTGGCATTGCCGCACTGTTCTTGGTGGCCGCGTGCGGCGATTCCGCGACTCCCATGCCGGGGCCGACGTCCACCCCGCCGGTCACTCCGACGGAGCCGCCCCCGCCTGAGCAGGTCTTGACGCTTCGATACTGGCAGGCGCCTTCGCTGCCCGGCCCGTATCTCGCCAGTGGCTATAAGGACCGGGATGCCGGCGCGGTCACGCTCGAGCCGTTAGCTGCCTACGACCCGGACGGCGAGCTCGTCCCGAGGCTGGCTGTCGAAGTCCCCACCGTCGAGAATGGCGGCGTTTCCGCAGACCTGACCTCGATCACCTGGAAGCTGCGGGAAGGAGTGCTGTGGTCGGACGGCAGCGAGTTCACCGCCGACGACGTGGTCTTTACCTGGCGCTATTGCGTGGACGAGGAGACCGGCTGCATCGCCGAGGACGCCTTCGCCGGCATCGCCTCAGTCCAGGCCATCGACGCCACCACCGTCGTAGTCGCGTTCGACGCGCCGACGCCGTACCCCTACACCGCCTTCGTCAGCACCGGTACGCCGATCATCAGCGGGGCGCAGTTCGCCGGCTGCGTCGGCGCCGCCGCGAGGACGTGCGACGAACAGAACATGGCGCCGTTGGGGACCGGCCCCTACCGTATTGTCGAGTTCGAGCCGAACGAGCGGGCCGTGTACGAGCGCAATCCCTTCTACCGCGGCGATGCGCCCTACTTCGACCGCGTAGTCATCGAGGGCGGCGGCGACGCGGAGTCGGCGGCCCGCGCCGTCCTGGAAGCGGGCGAGGTCGACTACGCATGGAACCTGCAGGTGGAGCCCGAGATGCTCGCGGAGTTGGAGGCGGCAGGCCTCGGCACGGTCGTTGCCGCATTCGCCAGTGACGTCGAACGCATTGTGGTCAATCAGACCAACCCCGACCCTGCGCTGGGCGACGACCGCTCCGAGTACCTCGGCGGCACGAACCCACACCCGTTCCTGACGTTTACGCCGATCACGGAAGCCATGTCGATGGCCATCGACCGCAGCCGCATCGCGGAGGACCTCTACGGGTTCGCCGCCCGGCCGGCGTGCAACTTGATCACGGCCCCGCCTCGGTATACCTCCACGGCGAACGACGGGTGCCTGGTGCAAGACATCGAGGGAGCCAACGATCTCCTCGACGACAACGGCGTGCTCGACACGGACGGCGACGGCGTACGCGAATACAACGGCGTTCCGCTCCGGATCACCTACCAGACCACGGTCAACGCCATCCGGCAGGACACGCAGGCCCTCGTCCGGGACTGGTGGCGGGAAATCGGGATCGAGACCGAGCTGATCCAATACGACGCCGCCGTCTTCTTCGGCGGCGACCCCGCCGTCGACGGTGGCGCGACGTATCGGAGGTTCTTCGCCGACGTGCAGATGTATACCACCGGTCCTGGGATCGATCCCCAGGAATACCTGTCGGGCCTCCGTTGCGAACACATCCAGGCCCGGGAAAATAGCTGGGCCGACGGGAACGTGGCCCGCGCGTGCAATCCGGAATTCGACGAGCTTTATGACCAACTGGCGGAGACCCAAGTCGGGCCGGAGCGCGAGGCCTTGGCAAAGGAGCTCAACGATATTCAGGTGCAGAACTACTATGAGATCCCGCTGGTGTCCCGGGGCTTGGTCTCAGCCCACCTGAATACCCTGCAAGGCGTCCGGATGAACGCGTGGGACAGCGAGCTCTGGAATATCGCCGAGTGGCACCGCTAGCGGCCTCCTTCCACTCGCTACGCAAGACCGACGATGCGGCCCGTTGAGGCGCATCCGTGGGACTTAGCGCCCGCGGAGGCGCGAGCGCTGCAGGAAAGGCTCGCGGCCCGCGTCGAGCTCAGTAACCGGGCTCCGGCGAAACCCGCGTATATCGCCGGGCTCGACGTCTCCGGCGCTTTCTCCGACGGGGAGACGCTCGGCGCTGTGGTGGTGTTGACTTGGCCTGGCCTTGAGGTCGCCGAAGTCCGGGTCGCGCGCAAGCACCCACCGATGCCCTACGTGCCTGGCCTGCTGTCCTTCCGGGAAACACCGGTGCTCATCGAAGCGCTCGCCCAACTCGTCCACCGGCCCGACATCCTGATCGCCGACGGTCATGGGGTCGCCCACCCGAGAAGGTTCGGGATCGCGAGCCACCTTGGGCTGCTGTTCGACGTGCCCACGATTGGACTGGCGAAGTCGCGGCTCGTCGGCGAGGCAGACCCACCGGGGCCTGGCCGGGGCGACCTGTCGCCGCTCATCCATCGCGGCGAGGTGGTCGGCGCGGTGCTGCGCACACGGGAGGGTGTCTCTCCCGTCTACGTGTCCCCTGGGCACAGGATCGATCTGGAGGGGGCCGTGCACTGGGTGCTGGCGACGGCCGTGAGGTATCGGCTGCCCGAGCCGACGCGTCTCGCGCACCATGCCGCGTCGGGCAAACTGGAGCCCGGCCTGAGTTAACATAACGGTTCATCGAGCCTTGCGAACCGGAGGGCCGGTTGCTATAATCGACGCGCCACCGCGAGGGTGGTGCCGGTTTCCGGCTGACGTTTTGAAAAGTGGGCGTTCCCCACTTTTCTTACTTCAGGCGGAGGAACCGCCGAGGCGGAACGTTAGAAAAGAGAGGGGAGCGTCGATCGCATGAAGAGCGATTTCCTGATTGCGATAACCCAGTTGGCCGCTGAGCGCGGGCTCCCCCGGGACATCGTCATCACCGCCGTCGAGGCCGCCCTCATCTCGGCGTTCAAGAAGGACCATCTCGCCGAGAAGGACCTCGCCGTCCGTTTCTCGCAGTCCGGCGACGTCCACGTTTTCGCCCGTTGGGCCGTCGTCGCCGACGAGGAGTTCGAGGACGAAGAGACGCAGATCGCTCTCGCCGATGCCGCCTCCCGCGGCGCAGCTCCCGAGATCGGAGCTGTCATCGAGGAAGAGGTCACCCCGGCGAACGCCGGACGCATCGCGGCGCAGACCGCGAAGCAGGTGGTCATGCAGCGCCTGCGCGAGGCCGAGCGGGACATCGTCTTCGACGAGTATTCGGGGCGCGAGCAAGATATCGTTGCCGCCGTCGTCCAACGACTGGACGGGCGGGCCATCATCTTCGACCTCGGCCGCGCCGAGGCGATCATGCCCTTCCCCGAGCAGATCCCCAACGAGCGCTACCGCAACGGTCAGCGGTTCAAGGTCTACATCCTTGAAGTCGGGAAGACGGCCAAGGGCCCTCAGATCGTCGTTTCCCGCGCCGACCGGGGACTCCTCCGGCGGCTGTTCGAGCTTGAAGTGCCCGAGATCTACAACGGCGTCGTCGAGATCAAGGCGATCGCCCGCGAGCCGGGCTATCGCAGCAAGGTCGCCGTCCATGCCCTACAGGAACGTGTCGATCCTGTTGGGTCCTGCGTCGGCCTGCGGGGCGTGCGTATTCAGAACATCGTCAACGAGCTGCACGGCGAGCGCATCGACGTCATCGAGTGGAACCCCGATCCGGGCGTCTTCATCTCCCGCGCACTCGGACCCGCCCAGGTGATGAACGTCGTCATCACCGAGGAGAACACCGCCGTCGTGGTCGTACCCGACCGCCAACTCGCCTTGGCCATCGGACGGGAGGGCCAGAACGCGCGCCTCGCCGCCAAGCTGACCGGCTGGCGCATCGATATCAAGAGTGTCTCGGAAGCGGAGGCCGATCGAAGCCTTCTCACGCCGCATGCGCCCGCACGGCCTCCGGCCGAAATCGTCGAACGCGCGGCCGCGGAGGCAGCGCCGGCTGCTGCCGCCGAGACGCCCGCCGAGCCGGTCCCCGCTGAGCTGGAGCCCGCGGTAGCCGAGGCTGAAGTCGAGGCCGAGCCCGCGGCGGCCGAGCTTGAACCGCAGCCCGTGCTGGCGCAGGCCGAGGGCGAGCCCGGGGCGGCCGAGACTCCTTCCGAGGAAGAAGAAGCGCCCACCCTCGCGGAGGCCCTCAAGTCCGAAGAGACCTGGCAACTGCCCACGCAGACTCCCCAGGCCGTGGCAGCGGCAGCAGCGGCTAACAAGCGCTCCTCGATCCGGTTCGCCGAGGATATTTGGGAGGAGCGCGGAGGCGACGGGCCGGGCGGAGACCGCCGCCGAGGCGGCGGTCGCGGCAGAGGCCGGAGAGGGCGGCGGTAGCCCCTCGCTCTGCTCGCCTGTTTCGAGTTCCGAGCGCGTTTCCGCCGGACCGGGCGGCTCTGCCTCGCTTCGACAATGGTGACGGAACTCGCTAAGATAGGCCCGCGCCGCTCCACTCCGAGTGCCTAAGCGCTCGCAGGCGCGGCGAAGAAACACGAAAAGTATGACTGCGAAAGTGAAGCACATACCGACGCGAACGTGCGTCGCCTGCGGGAGGGCCGCCGCCAAGCGCGACCTCGTCCGGGTCGTGCGCACTCCTGAGGGCGACGTCCTCGTCGACACGGCAGGGAAGCTCTCCGGGAGGGGCGCCTACCTGTGCTCCGACCCCGCGTGCCTGCGGAGCGGTGTGGAAAAGGGACGCCTTGCCCGTGCTCTGAAAGCCACGCTTTCGCCCAGCCAACGCGAGGCCTTGGTGGACGCCCTCGCGGCGCAGGAGGCCCTGGCATGAGCCCCCGCCGCCGCCGGCCGAACAGGCCATACCGCCGGCCCAAGCGCAAGCGGTCGCCTTCGGTAGCCGTTCAGGAGCGCGTCGGGCTTCCTCCGGGGTCTGAGGTCGAGCTCCCGGAACAGGTCCTGGTCCAGGACTTGGTCAACCGCCTGAACCTGTCGGAAATCGACGTCGTCAAGCAACTGATCCGCAACGGCGTGATGGCCAACCTCACGCAGGTCATCGACTTCGAGACGGCCGCCCTGGTGGTGTCGGACTTCGGCTATCAGCCGTCGCACGCTCCCGAGCCCACCTCCGAGGATCTCTCGGCCCACGTGGTGCTCGACGAGGAAGAAGGAGACCTCGAGGAGCGCCCGCCCGTCGTCACCATCCTCGGCCATGTCGACCACGGCAAGACGACGCTGCTCGACGCGATCCGGAAGGCGGACGTCGCGGGCGGCGAGGCGGGCGGCATCACCCAGCACATCGGCGCCTATCAGGTCGACGTCGATGGGCGGCTCATCACCTTCCTCGACACGCCGGGCCATGAAGCGTTCACGGCCATGCGCGCCCGCGGCGCACAGGTCACCGACATCGCCATTCTCATCATCGCGGCGGACGACGGCGTGATGCCGCAGACCACCGAGGCCATCGACCATGCCAAGGCTGCCGGCGTGCCGATCATCGTCGCGATCACGAAGACCGATCTGCCCACCGCCAACCCGGACCGGCCGAAGACCCAGCTCATGGAGCGCGAGATCGTGATCGAGGAATATGGCGGCGAGACCGTCGCCGTGGCTGTCTCCGGCAAGACCGGCGACGGCATCCCCGACCTGCTGGAGAACATCCTCCTCGTCGCCGAGCTGCAAGAACTCAAGGCGAACCCAAACCGTCTCGCCCAGGGCGTCGTCATCGAGGCCCACGTCGACCGCGCCCGCGGTCCCGTCGCGACGGTGCTCGTGCAGAACGGCGTCCTCCGCGTCGGCGATCCGATCCTCGCCGGGCAGGTGACGGGCAGAGTCCGGGCGCTGGTGGACGACCGCGGCGAGCGGATCGACGAGGCGCCGCCCTCGAAGCCGGTCGAGGTGCTCGGCCTCGGCGATCTGGTGCAGGCCGGCGACTTGGTCGAAGCCTTCGCAACGGACAAAGAGGCCAAGGATACGGCGGAGCGGCGCCGCGCCGATGCCGGCGCCGACTTCATCTCGAAGGGGTCGATCACCGAGGAAATCTACGCCGAAGGCGACACCCAGGTCCGGGAGCTGCCGGTCATCATCAAGACCGACGTGCAGGGCTCCGTCGAAGCGCTGCGCACCAGCCTTGACCGCCTCTCTCAAGAGCAGACCAAGATCCGCATCCTCCACGCGGCGGCGGGGTCGATCAACGAGAGCGACGTGCTCCTCGCCGCGGCCTCGGAGGCCATGATCGTCGGCTTCAACACGCGGGTCGAGCCGGGTGCGCGGACTGCCGCCGACGAGTCCGGCGTCCAGATCGGCCTCTACACGATCATCTACGAGGTCATCGACGACGTCCGCAAGGCGCTCGAAGGGATTCTCGAGCCCGTCATCAGCGAGGTGGTCGACGGCCACGCCGAGGTGCGGCAGGTCTTCGTCATCGGCCGACGGGCGCGGGTCGCGGGCTGCTACGTCACCGACGGCAAGGCGCTCCGGAACGCCATGGCGCGAGTCAGCCGGAACGGCGAGCTCGTCATCGAGGCGCCGGTCCAGACGCTCCGGCGGTTCAAGGATGACGCCCGCGAAGTCAACGCCGGGCTGGAATGCGGCGTCTCGGTGGAAGGCATGACCAGCTTCGAAGAGGGCGACGTCATCGAGTTCTACCACCAAGAGCGCACCGCCGCGGTGTAGCGGCGGGTAGGCCGGAGGCCCCGATGTTTAAGACCCGCGTGATCGATCCGCCCTATGCCGCGAGGGTGACCAAGACAGTGCTCTCGAAGTGGAACGGCGAAGTGCGGGTGTGGGACTCCCCCAAGAGCGCCATCGAGGGCGCCAAGGTGCTCGACATCATCACGTCGCCCTGCGCGATCAGGGTTGTCGAAGAGCAGTTGGACATGTACGGCTCGATCCCCCAGCGCGCCCGCATCTCGTACCGGCGCGGCAAAGAGGGGTGGATCATCTACGACATGCTCCACAAGACGAAGCCTCGCCAGGCCTAGGCAGTAGGCCGCCACCGCCTCCTGTTGCCGTTCCGCCGCGATGCGTTTTGGGCGCAGCTCTACCTTTGTGTTTTTTTGCGCCGGCGAGGCCCCGAAGGGCCTCCCGGCACGGGTCGCACGCTCCCTCGCGGGAGGCGCGCGCCGGGCCAACGCTCAGTCGGATGGTCCGGCGCAAGGTGCACGCTCCCTCACGGGAGGCGCGCGCCGGGCACGTTAGTCGGATGTCCGGCGCAAGGTGCACACTCCCTCACGGGAGGCGCGCGCCGGACGCGCTAACCGGGCGGTCGGGCGCAAGGTGCACACTCCCTTACGGGAGGCGCGGGCGCCGGTCTGTCGTGGAGGGCGTCGCGGCGCGGGTGCACGCTCCCTTGCGGGAGGCGCTGAACATAGGCTGTCCAATGCTCCACGGGCAGCATGTATGTTCGTAGTCCAACGATAGGACCCTTGGCGAGGGGCCGTCAAGGGTCTTGTGTCGCGAATTGGGGTGGGAAGCGCCCTGCGGGCGCTCGCGCGCCTAGCGGCGCGCGGCCTCTCTCAGTCTCCCCCAGAGGGGGAGAGGTTTAAGGTGCTCCCCCTACGGAACGCCGCTCCGTTGGCGCTGGTTTTGGCGACGGGTTACAATTGTTTCCTGAAAGACCCGGTCCCGAGGAAGACCTCCGGCGTCCCTTTGGACGCGGCCCCGTTCCATGCGAACCCAAGACGGCTGCTCCGCGATCAACATTGGACTCGTTGGCGTCGGCGTCGTCGGAACGGGTGTCCTCGACTACTTCGCCGATGGGCCGGTGGGCCTCACGCTCCCCGGCGGCGACCTTGGCGCGTTGTCGGAGGTGGACGTCCGGCTGTGGTCGGCGGCCCGACGGTCGCGGGCCAATCCGAAGGCCGCCGGCGAAGACCGGATCCGCGGCGCCGTCGCGTCGAATGGCGGCGGCCCGCGCTTCTTCCATGACGCAGCGACGGCTCCAGAACCGGCATGGCGCAGCGTCGTGCACGACCCCGCGGTCGACATCGTCGTCGAGCTGACGGGGTCGCCTGTGGCCGAGGCGATCATTGAAGAGGCGCTGTGGAACGGCAAGTGCGTGGTCACCGCGAACAAGGCGGTCATCGCGCGTTCGGGCCACGACCTGGTGAAGCTGGCGCGGTCGCGGGGCGTGATCCTTGCCTACGAGGCCGCGGTCGGCGGCGGCATGCCCGTCGTCCAGACGATCGCCGGGGCCATCGGGGGCCGGGTGCAGGCGATGCTCGCCATCCTGAACGGCACCACCAATTACATCCTCTCGCGCATGCTCGCCGGCGACACCTATCAGCGGGCCGTCGGCGCGGCGATTCACGAGGGCCTCGCCGAGGCGGACCCCAGCGCGGACGTGCTCGGCGAGGACGCTCGTAGCAAAATGATGATTCTCGCCGGGCTCGGCTTCGGCGTCCGCCTGCGCCCTCAGGATGTCTACCTGCGAGGCATCGCACGACGGGGGCCGGTGCGCGCCGACTTCCGCGATTGCTCCGGCGAAGAGACGCTCTCTTCCGAGATCTGCGGCGACGACCATCTGGGCACGCGGTCCGTCTTCACGGCGCAGGACCTCGAGGTGCTCGCCGGTCTGGGCCTGACGCCCAAGATGCTCGCCGGGGCGCAGCGCGACGGCGGCCGTGTCGTCGCGTGGGCCCAACCCGCGGCCGTGCCGCTCGACCACGCGCTCGGCGGCGTGGGCGGCGCGGAGAACGGCTGCCTGCTGGAAGTGGAGTCGCCGGGCGGAGGGGCGGGCGCGCCGTTCACCCTGGCGCTGCGCGGACCCGGCGCCGGAGGCCCGGAAACGGCGTCGTCGGTGATGGCCGACGTCCTCTTTTGTGCGCGCCAGCTTGCCTCGGGCAAGCGCGCCGCCGACTCGCCTCCGCGCTACATGTACGGCGCCGACGCTTTCCGCGACCCCCAGGCCTACGACGGCGCGTCGGCGCTGCTGCGCGCAGACGGGCTGCGGGCGCCGTTCTTGCTCCGCTTCTTGCTTGGCAGCGACGCGGCCGCAGAGACCCTCGCCACTTCGCTGCGGAGCGACGGCGTCGACCTAGAGATCGTGAACACCGACCGCTCGGATGCCTCCTCCAGCTACTTCCGTACTCCGCCGCTGCCGATGCGGGCGGTCGAGGAGGCGATCGGGGCGGCCGTGAGCCGGGCGGAGGCCGCCGACGTATCGCTCGACGTCCTGTATCTTCCAATCATCGAAGGCACCCGATGGGAGGCGTCGTGACACAGGCCGACCCAGTCATGATGCGCGCGCGCGTGGCCTTCCTGAAGGCCTTGCGCGGCTTCTTGGAGGAGCGCGGCTACGCCGAGGTGCAGACGCCGCTGCTCCATACGCAGCTCGCCGGGTTCGAGCGGGCGGTCGGGTTCAGCACCTACTCGGCCTCGCTTGGAGAGCGGCTCTGGTTCCGCGCCGCCCCCGAGCTCTACCTCAAACGACTCCTCATCGACTGGGGGCCGGAAGAGGTGGACAAGGTGTTCGAGGTGGCGCTCTGCCTCCGCGACGACTTCGACGAGGCGGCGCCGGTGGACAGCTTCGACCGTCCCGAGTTCACCCTCCTCGAACTCTACGCCGTCGATGACGACCACACCGCCTTCGAGGGCCTGCTGCGCGATGCGATCGCCGCCGGCGTGCAGGCGCTGCGGGAGGCGGGCGCACACGCCGGCGTCCCCTCCACCGCGAATGACTGGGACCGCATAGGGTTCGGCGACGCCCTCCGGGCCCTGGACGCGGACTTCGATCTCGACGCGCTGCTGGCGAAGTCCGCGCCGAGCAGCAACGGCGCAGACGCGGAGGCGCAGGCCGAGGCCATCGAAGTACGCGCCGCCGATGCAGCGCTCGTCGCCGCCTCCGAGGGCTTGCTCCGCGGCACCGCCGACCTCTCACCCTATCTGCGCCGGGGGCCGCAGGGTTACTGGTTCGAGTTCCTCGAACGCGCCTTCCGCGAGGGCGTCGCACCCTCGCTCGTCGAGCCCACCGTGGTGCACTCCCTGCCCCTTGAGTCCAGCCCGATGGCGCAGTCGTCGGACGGCGTCCACTGCGACAAGTGGGAGCTGTACATGGGCGGCCTGCGGGTGGCGCTCGCGCAGCGCGAGCTGATGGACGCCGAGGCGCAGGCGGTCCGCTTCCGGCACATCGAGCATCTGCGGCGGCAGGGCTACGACGTGCTGCCCGAGCCCGACCGCCGCTTCGTCGAGGAGCTTCGCCGCTGGCCCGCGGGCACGCCGCTCGTCGGCATGGGGGTCTACCTCGACCGCTTGCTCGGCGTCATTCTGGGGCTGGTGACGCCCGACGGGCGCGGACAGGAGCGGATGCTCCCCAACGTCTTCAAGCGCTACGGCGACGGCTAGCGGGCCGATGGACGAACGAACGGCCCGCGTCGAAAAACTGGAACGCCTTCGGGAATCGGGCGTTGACCCCTATCCCCACGAGTTCCGCCGCAGCCAGACGATCGCCGAGGCGCTCACCTCTTACGAGGCCGACGGCGCCATCGGGCCGGTACGCCTTGCGGGGCGTCTGACCGAAGTGCGGCGCATGGGCAAGGCCAGCTTCGCCCGCATCGAGGACGAGGACGGCTCGATCCAGATATATCTGACGCTGGACAAGACGCAGGAGTTTAGCCGGTTCAAAGAGCTTGTTGACCGCGGCGATTTTCTCGGCGTCGAAGGTCCGCTTTTTGTTACCAAGACCGGCGAGGTGACCGTCGAGACCCACCGGTTCGACCTGCTCGCCAAGGCGTTGCAGCCCATGCCCGAGAAGTTCCACGGCCTGAAGGACGTGGAGACGATGCGGCGCCGGCGTTATCTGCACCTGATCGCCGACTCCGAGGCACGGTTGCTCTTTCGGAAGCGGTCGCGCATCTTCGCCGCGGTGCGAAGCTTCCTCGAAGACCGGGGCTTTCTCGACGTGCAGACCCCGGTGCTCCAGCCGATCTACGGCGGGGCTGCCGCCCGCCCCTTCGTCACGCGCCACAATGAGCTGAAGCGCGACCTGTACCTGCGGGTCGCGCCGGAGCTGTATCTCAAGCGGCTCATCGTCGGCGGCTTCGACCGTGTCTACGAGATGGCGGCCGTTTTTCGCAACGAGGGGATCGATTCGACGCACAACCCCGAGTACATCCTCCTCGAGGCGTATCAGGCCTACGCCGACTACACCGACATGATGGAGCTGACCGAGTCGCTGGTTCGGCACGCCGCTCAAGAGGCGAATGGGACGTTGGAGCTGCCGCCCCGCAAGGCAGGGGGGCAGGAGGTCGTGATCGACGTGGGCAAGCCGTGGCGGCGGCTGCCCTACTTCGAGGCGCTGCGCGAGTACGCGGGCGCCGACCTCGCACCGGACGCCTCCCGCGAGGAGGCCGCCGCGGCCGCCGAGGGTGCCGGCATCCCGGCGGATGAGCTCGACGGCATGGACGCAGCGCACATCATCGGCGAGATCTTCGACCGCCGCGTCGAGGAACGGCTGATCGAGCCGACCTTCATTCTCGACTACCCCGCCGAGCTCTGTCCGCTCACCAAGCGCCGCCGCGGCGAGCCGCTGCTCGCCGAGCGCTTCGAGCCCTACGTCGCGGGTTTCGAGTTGGGCAATGCCTTCTCCGAGCTCACGGACCCGGAGTACCAGCGCAGCCAGTTCGTCGCTCAGGGACGCGCCGCCGAGGCCGGCGACGAAGAGGCGCACCCGATGGACGAGGACTACCTCAGCGCCCTGGAGCACGGGCTGCCGCCCACCGGCGGACTCGGCATCGGTATGGACCGGCTCGTGATGCTGCTCACAGGCGCTTCGAATATCCGCGACATCATCTTCTTCCCCCTGCAGCGTCGCCTGCCCGGCGACCGGCAGGAAGAGGACTCGGAAGGGTAACGGCGTGGAAGTCCGCCAACGTGTCAGCGACATTCGGTTGGAAGATGGGTGGGCCCTCATCAAGCTCGTCCGCGTTCCCGACAAGCCCGGCATCGCCGCGCTCATCTTCTCGCCCATCGCCGCGGCGGGCATCTCCGTCGACCTGATCCTGCAGAACGCGAGCATCGACCGGATGACCGATGTCTCGTTCACGGTGCGGAACGAGGACGTGGAGGGTACGGTGCGCCGCCTCGAAGCGATTCAGGAAGGTATCGCCGCCGACGCCGTCGAGACGATGGAGAACCTCACCAAGGTCGAGCTGGTGGGGACGGGCATCGTCAGCGCGCCGGCGCACATCAGCGGGCTGTTCAGCGCCTTGGGCGAAGCGGAAGTGAACGTGATCGCCATCGGCACGAGCGAAGTCCGCATCTCCTGCCTGATCGCAGGCGATGACCGCCAGAAGGCATCGAAGGCGCTGCACGCGGCCTTCCGCATCAGGGAAGCCTAGGCGGCTGGTGGGGCTGTGAACCCCGCCCCGGCCCTCTCTCAGTCTCCCCCAGAGGGGGAGAGGTTTAAGGTGCTCCCCCTGTCGGGGGAGGGTTCAGGCTTTAGCCCCCCGGCCTTCTGTCAGTCTCTCCCAGAGAAGACCTTTGCGTAATCGCTCTGGGGATGGGGGAACGGGCGATTCGTGAATCGCCCCTACAGGGACGATCCCCTGCCGGCGAGGGGGCTAGGAAGTGGTCGAGGCCTGCGTGAGCAGGCGGACGCTCGCGCCCCAACTTCGCTGGTGGTCGAAGCGAAGCCGCTCAAGCCTGCTGAGGAAGCGGTCCTCGCGGATGGGGTCCGTTGTCATGAGGAAGGCGTCCTCGCCGTTGTCGGTGTAGTAGCCCTTGCGGACGCCGACCTGGGCGAAGCCGTATTTCTTGTAGAGTTCCTGCGCGCCCCCGTTCCCGGCCCGGACTTCGAGGGTCATCACGCGGGCGCCGCGCGGCACGGCGAGCTCGGCGCTTGCGAGGAGCAGGAGCTCGCCCACGCCCAGCCGCCGTTCGCGCTCGCGCACGCCTATGGCGGTGACGTGGGCCTCGTCGCCGATGAACCACAGCCCGACGAACCCCACGATCCTGCGGGTTTCCTCCGGGTTGTCTTCACCGCGGCCCACCGCCCGCAGCAGCCAGCCGGCTACTCTCGCCGCCGGGCCTCGATGGGGCGCCTCGGCGAGTAGCGCGTCGCGGGCCTCTTGCAGGGCGTCGCTGGGGTCGTTGGCGCGGCAGGCCACGAGGTACGCCGCGGTGCGGCTGCGCAGCTCGCGTCGAAACTGCGTCGGGACCCACCCGGTTGGGAAGCACTCCCGCTCGACCGCCGCCACCTCGGAAATATCGAGGGCGGTCATGGGCCGCGCGAAGTAGGGCATGGGCGGGCGCGGGTCCGCGGCTTCCGACGGTTCGGCTACCGGCATCTGGGCGCGGATTTTATCACAGGGGACAGTCCGGACAGCGGGGAGCGGGCGATTCGTGAATCGCGCCTGCGGAGGACCCTTACGAGGAGCCGTTGCGGACCCGCTCTTCGCGGACGATCTGGCCGTCGTTCATGTGGACGATGCGGTTCGCGTCGCGGGCCACGTCCGCGGCGTGGGTGACGAGAATGAAGGTCTGCCCGTTCTCGCGGTTGAGCTTGCGGAGGAGCCCCATGACCTCCGATGAGTTCTCGCTGTCGAGGTTGCCGGTGGGCTCGTCGCCCCAGACGATCTCCGGCTGGTTCACCAAAGCCCGCGCGATGGCCACGCGCTGCTGCTGTCCGCCGGAGAGCTCCGAGGTGTAGTGCTTCTGCCAGTCGGCGAGGCCCACCAGTGCCAGCGCCTCGGTAGCGCGCTCCCGGGCCTCCGAAGCCCGCGTCCCCGACACCAGCATCGGCATCTCGACGTTCTCCACCGCGGTCAGCACGGGCAGCAGATTGAACGCCTGGAAAACGTAACCCATGCGGGTGGCGCGGTAGCGGGTCTTCTGGTCGTCGGACATGGAGGCCAGCTCGGCGCCGCCGATGGTCACGCTGCCGGCGTCGATCTCGTCGAGGCCGGAGAGGCAGTTGAGCAGGGTGGTCTTGCCGCAGCCGCTCGGCCCCATGATGGCGACCATCTCGCCGCGCTCGACGGTCAGGTTGACGCCCTGGAGCGCCTTGACGGTCACGCGGCCGGAATCGTAGGTCTTGTGGACGTCCACCGCTTGGACAATCGGGGCTGGGGCTTCTGTCGTCATGCGGGGCACCTCACCGGCCGACCCTCTGAAGGGGCGTCTCTACTCTACTGGAGTGTGAAGGATTTCTCAATCGACGGACTAAGGAGCCTGGAGGGCGTCGATGACCGCTGCCCCCATCGCTTCGGTGTCGACGGTGCGCTCGCCTTGCCCGGCGATGTCGGGGGTGCGCAGACCGGCGCGCAGTACTGCTTCCACCGCGGCCTCGATCGCGGCAGCGGCGGCAGGTTGCGCCAGGGAATAGCGGAGCATGAGCGCCACGCTCAAGATCATGGCAAGGGGGTTCGCCTTCCCTTGGCCGGCGATGTCGGGGGCGCTGCCGTGGATCGGCTCGTAGAGGCCGAAAGTGCGTCCGGCCTTGGGGCCGCGAGCGGCGATGCCCTTGCCTCCCAGACTCGCCGAGGGGAGCATCCCCATCGACCCCGCCAGCACCGCCGCCTCGTCGGTGAGGATGTCGCCGAAGGTGTTCTCGGTGACGATGACGTCGAACTCGGCGGGCGACCGTACGAGGTTCATCGCCGCGGTGTCGACGAGCATGTGCGTGAGGGCGACGTCGGGGTATTCGGCGGCGACTTCCGTCGTGATCTCCCGCCAGAGGCGCGAGGTCTCCAGGATGTTGGCCTTGTCGACGGAGGTGAGCTTCTTGCGCCGTCCACGGGCCAGCTCGAAGCCGGTGCGGACGACGCGCTCGACCTCTTGCTCGGTGTAGGCCATGGCGTCGATGGCGCGCCGTCCCCGCGTCGTGCTCCAGCGTTTCTTGGGCTTGCCGAAGTAGAGCCCGCCGATCAGCTCGCGGACCACAAGGAGGTCGAGGCCTTCCAGGAGATGGGGCCGCAGCGGCGTCGCATCGATAAGCTCGGGGTAGCTGCTCACGGGACGGAGGTTGGCGAAGAGCCGGAGGTCCTGGCGGAGCTTGAGTAGGCCGGCTTCTGGGCGGGTCTTCGCTCTGGGGTCGTCCCACTTCGGGCCGCCGACGGCGCCGAGGAGTACGGCATCGGCGCGGCGGCACATGGCGACGGTGTTGTCGGAGAGGGCTTCGCCGGTGGCGTCGATGGCGCAGCCGCCGATCAGACCCTCGTGGTAGCGGATGTCGTAGCCGAAGAGCTCCGCGGCGCGGTCGAGGACGCGGCGTCCTTGGGCGACGACTTCCGGCCCGATGCCGTCGCCGGGGAGGAGGGCGATGGTGAACTTCAACGCTATGCCCTCACGTCGACGAAGCGGCCCTCGATGGCCGCCGCCGCCGCCATCGCGGGGCTGACGAGATGTGTACGGCCGCCCTTGCCCTGGCGGCCCTCGAAGTTGCGGTTCGAGGTCGAGGCGCAGCGCTGGCCCTCGGCGAGGATGTCGGGGTTCATGCCGAGGCACATAGAGCAGCCGGCCTCCCGCCAGTCGAAGCCGGCGTCGCGGAAGATGGCGTCGAGGCCCTCGGCCTCGGCCTGTTGCTTCACGGCGAACGAGCCGGGGACGATCATCGCGGACACGCGGTCGTGCACCTGCTTGCCCTCGACGATCTCGGCGACGGCCCGCATGTCTTCGATGCGCGCGTTGGTGCAGGAGCCGATGAAGGCGCGGTCGATGGGTATCTCGGTGATCGGCGTGCCGGGCTCCAGGCCCATGTAGTCGAGGGCTCGGCGTATGGCGGTGCGGTCGGCCTCGGAGTCGGCCTCCTCCGGATCGGGCACGGCGCCGGTGACGGGGATGACCTGGCCGGGGTTGACCCCCCACGTGACGTTGGGGGCGATGCCGGCGGCGTCGATCTCGACGACCCGGTCGAAGACGGCGCCCTCGTCGGTGGCGAGTTGCCGCCACCGGTCGGCGGCCTCGTCGAACGCGGCGCCCTGCGGCGCCTCGGCGCGGCCTCGGAGGTAGTCGAACGTCGTCTCGTCGGGCGCGACCATGCCGGCGCGCGCGCCGCCCTCGATGGACATGTTGCAGACGGTCATGCGGCCCTCCATCGAGAGTCCGCGAATCGCCTCGCCGGTGTACTCGATGACGTAGCCGGCGGCGCCGGAGACGCCGATCTCGCCGATGACGGCGAGGATGATGTCCTTGGCACTGACGCCGTTGGGCAGGGGCCCGTTGAGCCGGACCTCCATCGTCTTGGGCTTGGCCTGCACCAGGCACTGCGTGGCGAGGACGTGCTCGACTTCCGACGTGCCGATGCCGAAGGCGAGCGCCCCGAAGGCTCCATGTGTCGCGGTGTGGCTGTCGCCGCAGACGATGGTCTTCCCCGGCTGTGTCGCGCCGCGCTCGGGGCCGATGACGTGCACGATGCCCTGCCCTTCGCTGTGGATGTCGTAGTAGGGCAGCTCGTAGCGGCGGGCGTTCTCGTCCAGCGTCTCCATCTGCTGCACCGCGATGGGGTCGGTCGAGGGCCGAGAGCGCTCCCAGGTGGGGACGTTGTGGTCGACCGTCGCGATGGTGAGGTCCGGGCGGCGCACGCCGCGCCCCGCCAGCCGCAGGCCCTCGAAGGCCTGCGGCGAGGTGACCTCGTGGACGAGGTGCAGGTCGATGTAGATCAGGGCCGGCTTGCCCGGCTCCTGATGGACGACGTGGGCGTCCCAAATTTTCTCGAACATCGTCCGAGGCGGCATCGTGGTCTCCTCAGGCGCGCCCCACGCGCCGGTGCGGCGTCACGCCGCACCGGCTGGGCGGTCGGACTAGGGGCCGGAGCGCACCGCCTCCGCCGCGCGGGGGGCGTCGAGGTTGGCGAGGAGGCGGTTGTAGGCGTTCACGTAGGCCTTGGCGCTGGACACGATGATGTCCGTCGAGGAGCCGCGGCCCACGTAGGTCATGCCGTTCCGCTCGATCCGCACCATCACTTCACCGAGGGCGTCGATGCCCTCGGTGACCGAGTTGACGGCGTACTCTTCGAGGGTGACCTCTTCGCCGATGATGCGGTCGACGGCCTTGAAGCAGGCGTCCACGGGACCCGTTCCCGTCGCGGCCTCCTGGAAGATTTCGCCGGTGGGGCCGATGATCCGCACCGTCGCGGTGGGGATCTCGTGGCTGCCGCAGGCGACCTGCACGTGGTCGAGGCGGTAGTCCTCCTGGATCGCGCGCAGCTCGTCGGAGACGAGCGAGATGAGGTCGTGGTCGTTGATCTCCTTCTTCTTCTCCGCGACGGTCTGGAAGCGCTCAAAGGCGCGCATCAGGCCGTCATCGTCGAGGCGGAAGCCGAGCTCCTCCAACCGCATTCGGAAGGCGTGACGCCCGCTGAGCTTGCCCAGCACCAGCGAGGTGCTGAGGCCGATCTCGCGCGGGTTCATGATCTCGTAGGTCGAGCGGTCCTTCAGGATGCCGTCCTGGTGGATGCCGGAGGCGTGCCGGAAGGCGTTCTTGCCCACGATGGCCTTGTTAGGCTGGACGGAGAAGCCGGTGTGCTCGCTGACGAGCCGGCTGGCGCGGACGATGTTGGTCGTGTCGACGTTGGTGGTCAGGTCGTAGGTGTCGCCACGGGTGCGGATGGCCATGACGACCTCTTCCAAAGAGGCGTTGCCCGCCCGCTCGCCGATGCCGTTGACGGTGCACTCGATCTGCCGGGCCCCGGCGCGCACGGCGGCGAGGCTGTTCGCCACCGCGAGGCCGAGGTCGTTGTGGCAGTGCACCGAGATGACGGCCTTGTCGATGTTGCGGACGTTCTCGTTGATGCCCGCGATGAGCTGGTAGAACTCCTCCGGGGTGGTGTAGCCCACGGTGTCGGGAATGTTAACCGTGGTCGCACCGGCGTCGATGGTGGCCTCGAGCAGGCGGTGGACGTACTCGGGGTCGCTGCGGGTGGCGTCCATCGGCGAGAATTCGACGTCGTCGCAGTACTCCTTGGCGCGCGCCACGTTCTCGCAGGCCAGCGACAGCACCTCCTCGCGGTCCTTGCGGAGCTGATGGAGGATGTGAATCTCGGAGCTGGAAAGGAAGACGTGAATGCGCCCGCGGGCGGCGTCGCGCACGCCCTCCCAGGCGGCGTCGACGTCTTTCGGGTTGGCCCGCGCCAGGCCGCAGATGATCGGCCCGCGGACCTCTTCGGCGATGCGCTGCACGGCCGAAAGCTCGGCCTGCGAGTTCACCGGAAAACCGGCCTCGATGATGTCCACGCCCAGCCGTTCGAGCTGGTGCGCGACCTCGAGCTTCTGGTCGGCGGTCATGGTGGCTCCGGCGGCCTGTTCGCCGTCCCGGAGGGTGGTGTCGAAGATCAGGACTCGGCCGGGGTCTTGTGCCCCGGGCGGTTTATTCGCGGCGTTCATGCGTTCCCCCTTGAAAAACGCCAGGTGTGCTCAACTTTCGTTCCGTTGATGGTCGAAGAAGTATTACCCCCCGCGGGGGAGCAGGAGGCTGCAGCGAGTGCGAAGGATGAACCGTTTCATCTGAGTTGTCTTCCCGCTATTTCGCCGATTCAGGTTTCTTCAACCACTTCATCATGGAACGGAGCTCCTCGCCGACCTGCTCGACCTGGTGCTCGGTGTCGCGTTTGCGCAGGGTGCGGAAGCCCTCGCCGCCTTCCCGCGACTCGGTGATCCACTCCTTGGCGAAGGTGCCGTCCTGGATCTCGGCCAGCACCTTGCGCATCTCCTTGCGCACGCCGTCGCCGATCACGCGCGGGCCGCGGGTGTAGTCGCCGTACTCCGCAGTGTCGCTCACGGAGTAGCGCATGTAGTTGAGCCCGCCCTCGTACATCAGGTCGACGATGAGCTTGAGCTCGTGGAGGGTCTCGAAGTAGGCGACTTCGGGCTGATAGCCCGCCTCGACGAGGGTCTCGAAGCCGTTCTTCACCAGCGAGGAGACGCCGCCGCAGAGGACGGTCTGCTCGCCGAAGAGGTCGGTCTCGGTCTCTTCGAGGAAGGTGGTTTCCAGGACGCCGGCGCGGGTCGCGCCCACGCCCTTGCCGTAGGCGAGCGCGTTGGCCTTGGCGTTGCCGGAGGCGTCCTGCTCGATGGCGAGGAGGGCGGGGACGCCCGACCCCTCCTGGAACACCTCGCGCATCCGGTGACCGGGGGCCTTGGGTGCGATCATGCTGACGTCGACGAAGTCGGGGGGCACGATTTCCTTGAAGTGGATGTTGAAGCCGTGGGCGAACATGAGGGTATCGCCGGGCCGAAGGTGTTCCTTGATTTCCTTCTGGTAGACGTCGGCCTGGATGGTGTCGTGGACGAGGATCATCACCACGTCCGCGACCTCGGCGGCCTCGGCGACCGTCATGACGGTGAGGCCCTCGGCCTCCGCTTTCTCCTTGCTCTTGCTGCCCTCGTAGAGGCCGATGACGACGTCGACGCCGGAGTCGTGAAGGTTGAGGGCGTGGGCGTGGCCCTGGCTTCCGTAGCCGATGACGGCGACCTTCTTGCCTTCGAGCAGGCTGAGATCGGCGTCCTCGTCGTAGTAGATGTTCGCCATGTGTGCTCCTTACGGATTCGGCGCGCGGGCGGTCCGGCTCGCGCTATTTGGCCCTACGCTCTCCAGGCTTCAGAGGCTCCTTCTTGCCTCGCGGGACGGCGACGCTGCCCGTCCGCATCACTTCCGAGATGCCGAAGCCCTTCAGCAGGGTGAGAAACGATTCGATCTTGTGCTCGTCGCCGGTTACCTCGACGATCACCGAGTCGGAGGAGACGTCGACGATCTTGGCGCGGTAGAGCTCGACGATCTGGACGACCTCCGAGCGCAGCGCCGACGTAGCGGCCCTGATCTTAATCAACGCGAGCTCGCGGGCGACGATATCCTCGTCGCTCAGGTCGGTGACCTTCACCACCTCGATGACCTTGCGCAGCTGCTTGGTGACCTGCTCCACGACCTCGGTCTGGTCGGTGTCGATGACGAAGGTCATACGGGACTGGTTGGGTGTCTCGCTGCGGCCCACGGCGAGGCTGGCGATGTTGAAGCCGCGCCGCCGGAACATGCTGGCGATGCGGTTCAGGACGCCGGGCCGGTCGAGCACCTGTGCCGTGATGGTGTGCTTGTGGCTGCCGTTGCTGAAACCGTTGGTGGAGGTCACGTCGAGGCGTCCTTTGAATCGACCAGCCGCTGTTCGGGCGGCGTTTCGAGCATTTCGTTGACCGAGGCCCCGGCGGGGATCATCGGGTAGACGTTCTCCTCCGACTCGACGACGAAGTCGATGAGCACCGGCCCCTTGATGGACTGGGCTTCCTCGATGATCGGGCGGACGTCGGCCTTCTTGGAGACCTTGAAGCCCGTCATGTTGTAGGCCTCGGCGAGCTTCACGAAGTCCGGGTTGAAGAACCGGGTCTCCACGTAGTCCTTCTCGTAGAAGAACTCCTGCCACTGGCGGACCATGCCGTGGAAGCCGTTGTTGAAGATGGCGAACTTGATGTCGATGTTGTGCTCGACGATGGTCGCCAGTTCTTGGAGGGTCATCTGGAAGCCGCCGTCGCCGCAGATCGACCAGACCGTATCCTCGGGCCTGCCGACCTTGGCGCCGAGGGCAGCGGGGACCTCGAAGCCCATCGTGCCCAGGCCGCCGGAGGTGATGAACGAGCCCGGCTTCACGTAGTTGAAGTGCTGCGCCGCCCACATCTGGTGCTGGCCCACGCCGGTGACGATGATGGCGTCGCCCTGGGTGACCTCCGAGATCTGGCGGCAGATGTACTGCGGCAGCACCAAGTCGGTGTCCTTGATGACGTGCGAGGGGTGATCACGCTTCAGCTCTTCGACATGGTTGACCCAATCGACGTGAGTGCGCGGCTCGACCTGCTGGTTGAGCTGGCCGAGCACGAGCTTCACGTCTCCCACCACGGGCACCGTGGTGCGGACGCTCTTGTCGATTTCCGCCGGGTCGATGTCGATGTGAATGATCTTGGCGTTGGGAGCGAAGTCCTCCACGCGGCCCACGACGCGGTCGTCGAAGCGCATGCCGATGCCGATGATGACGTCGGCCTCGTCGATGGCGATGTTGGCGTAGGCCATGCCGTGCATGCCGGGCATGCCGACGGAGAGGACGTGGTTTTCGGGGAAGCCGCTGATGCCGAGCAGGGTCGTGATGACCGGGATCTGCGCCTTCTCCGCCAACTCCTTCAACTCGTCGTAGGCGTTGGAGATGATGACGCCGTGGCCGGCGATGATCACGGGACGTTCCGCCTCGCCGATCAGCTTGGCCGCCTTCTTGATCTGCGCCGGGTGTCCAGGCATGTGGGGGTTGTAGCCGGGCAGGTCGACGGTCTCGGGATAGACGAACTCGACCTCTTCCTGCTGGACGTCTTTCGGGATGTCGATCAAGACCGGGCCGGGGCGCCCCGTCCGCGCGATGTGGAAGGCTTCCTTGATCGTGCCCGCGAGTTCGGCGGGGTCCATGACCAGGTAGTTGTGCTTGGTCACGGGCAGGGTGACGCCGGTGACGTCGGTCTCCTGGAAGGCGTCCTTGCCGATGGCCTTGCGGGGCACTTGGCCGGTGATCGCGACCATGGGCACGGAGTCCATCATGGCGTTGGCGAGGCCGGTGACGAGGTTGGTCGCCCCCGGGCCGGAGGTGGCCCAGCAGACGCCGACGTCGCCCGTGGCGCGCGCGTAGCCGTCGGCGGCGTGGGAGGCCGCCTGCTCGTGCCGTACCAGGATGTGGCGAAGTCCGGGGTACTCGGGGAGGGTCTGGTAGAGCGGAAGAATCGCCCCGCCGAGCAGCCCGAAGATGGTGTCGACGCCCTCTTTCAGGAGCGCCTCGCAAACGATCTGGGACCCTGTGCGTTTCATCTCTTCCTTCTCTTCGCCCCTATCGCTTCGTTCCGGCCGCAGGATGCAAAAAACCCGTCCCAGCTAGGGACGGGATTTCTTCCCGCGGTACCACCCTAATTCCCTCAGACCTCTTTCCGCCGAGGGCCCTCGCTCCGGCTGTAACGGGCCGTCCCGCCGTCCTACGCACCCGTGAACCGGGCTTCAGATCGGACGCTCCAGGACGAGTTCGGGGCTCGGTCCTACCGGCTCGCACCGCCCGCCGGCTCTCTCCAAGTCCGGAGGCCCCTACTACTTCCCTTCGCAGCGTATCGCCTAACCTGTTGAGTCTACCACGCGAGTTATGCACAGTCAACGCAAGCGGGGGCTTGTCAAACCTGTTGGGCCCCGCCCGCGGCCCGCCGTTTGTCGCCCGCCCGCGCCGGTGCTAGACTTCGACCAAGATTCGCGCCTTCGTTGGAGCGGGAGGCGATCCCATGGACCACCTGCGGTTCCTCGAACGCCCCGAGCTTCGGAACCCTGTCCTCATCACCGCCTTCGCGGGCTGGGCCGACGCCCAGGAAGGGGGTACGCGCGCCGTCCGCTCCATCATCCGCCGTCTGAACGCGGTGAAGTTCGCCGAGATCGACCCCGAGGAGTTCTACGACTTCACGTCGGTGCGCCCCGTGGCCTACAACAACGAGCAGGGCGAGCGGGTGATCCGCTGGCCGAAGAACGACTTCTATTACCATCGGCGTCCCGAAGCCGACCATGACCTGCTTTTCCTGGTCGCGGCCGAGCCGAGCCTGAAGTGGCGGACCTACGTGGAGACGCTGTTCGCGGCGTGGCAGGGATGCCCGCCGCGCTACGTGATCAACGTGGGCAGCCTGATGGACGCGACGCCCCATACCCGTGAGACGTCGATCTCCGGCATGACGACGAGCAGCGATTTGGAAGTCGTGCTGGCGGGCCTGCGGATCGTGCAGACCAGGTATCAGGGCCCGATCGGCATCACTTCGGTCTTCATGGAGGCGTGCGGGAAGCGCGACCTCGGCTATATCAACCTCTGGGGGCACGCGCCCCACTACGTCCAGCGGGCGCCGAACTACAAGGTGGCCCTCGCACTGGCGGGCTGGCTCAAGTCCGCGTTCAAATTGGACATCTCGCTGGAGTCCTTGGAGCGCCGCAGCGAACGCTTCGAGGCCGAGGTGACCAAGGCGATCTCTTCGAGCGTCGAGGTCAGCGCCTACGTCAAGCGCCTCGAGCGCCAGTATGACGAGGCGACGTCCAGTGGCGGTCCGCTCCCCAGCGGCGAGGCGCTGGTGAAGGACGTCGAGGAACACCTCCGCCAGGGCGGCGCCGACGGCGGCTTCTCCTCGAACTAGGCCGCCCGCAGGTTCGGCTTTCTCCCTGCTCCGCGAAGGCGGAGGGAGTTCGTCACCACGCTGACCGAGCTAAGGGCCATGGCTGCGGCGGCGAGCACGGGATTGAGGAAGCCGCGCTCGCCGAAGGCGAACTCGAGGGCGCCGGGCACGCCGCCGGCGGCCTCGAAGGCCGGGTAGAGCACCCCCGCCGCGATGGGGATGAGCGCAACGTTGTAACCGAACGCCCAGAACAAGTTCTGGCGGACGGTGCGCATCGCGGCGCGGCTCAGGTCGATGGTGTCGGCGACGCCGTGCAGGTCGGGGCGGAGAAGGGTGACCGGGGCGGCCTCCATCGCGGCGCCGGTGCCCGTGCCGATGGCGATCCCGACGTCGGCCGCGGCCAGCGCAGGGGCGTCGTTGACCCCGTCGCCGACCATGGCGACGCGGCGGCCCGACTCCCGCAGCGCCGCAACCCGCTCCGCCTTCTCCTCCGGGGAGAGCTCGGCGATGGCGGTATCGATGGCCACCTCTGCGGCCACGGCTTCGACGGTCTCGCGGCGGTCGCCGCTAAGGAGGACGACCTCAATGCCGCGCCGTTGCAGCCCCCGCACGGCGGCGGCGGCCTCGGGGCGGGGGGTGTCGGCGACGGCGATCACGCCGCGTGCTTCACCGTCCACCGCGACAAAGAGGGGCGTCTTGCCCTCGGTGGCGAAGCGGCGGGCCGCTTCTTCCAGCTCGTTCACATGCACGCCACGACGCTCCATCATCGGTTGGTTGCCGACGAGCGTTTCGGCGCCCTCGACGAACGCCCGCGCGCCGGCGCCGGGCCGCGCCTCGAAATCGGTGGCGGCGGCGATGGCTATGCCCTCCCCGGCGGCGTGGTCGACGACGGCGCGGGCGAGGGGGTGCTCCGAGCGCGACTCCACCGCGGCGGCGAGCCGGAGCAGCTCCTCCTCCGCCATACCGTGGGTCACGACGCCGGTGACGGCGGGCACGCCGCGCGTCAGTGTTCCGGTCTTGTCGAAGACGACGGTATCGGTTCCGCGGGCCGTCTCCAGCGCCTCGGCGTCGCGGAAGAGGACGCCGCGCTCCGCCGCCGCCCCCATGCCGACAATGACGGCGGTGGGGGTGGCGAGTCCCAACGCGCAGGGGCAGGCGATGATGAGGACCGAGATGAAGGTGAGGAGGGCGAAGGTCAGCGCTGGGGAGGGGCCGACTGCCAGCCAGACGAGGAAGGCGGCGGCGGCGATGATGATCACCGCAGGGGTGAAATAGCTTGCGACGACGTCGACGAGGCGCTGCACGGGGGCCTTCGAAGCCTGGGCCTGCTCGACCAGCGCCGCGATGCGGGCCAGGGCCGTCTCCGCTCCCACCGACTCGGCCCGGAAGGTGAAGCTCCCCCAGGCGTTGACCGTTCCGGCGTAGACCTTGCCCCCGACTTCTTTGTCGACGGGGATGCTCTCGCCGGTGAGCATGGACTCGTCGACGCTCGATGACCCCTCGACGATCTCGCCGTCGACGGGTATTCGCTCGCCGGGGTGCACGAGGATGAGGTCGCCGGGGCGCACCGCGCTGACCGGGACCTCCCGGCCGCCGCCGTCGCCGGCGAGCGTCGCGGTCTCGGGCCGGAGGCCGAGGAGGCGCCGCAAAGCCGCGGAGGTCCCGCCCCGCGCCCGGGCTTCTAGATAACGTCCCAGCAGGACCAGGGCGATGATGATGACGGCGGTGTCGTAGTACACCTCGACTTCAAGGGCGCCGCGCTCGAAGAAGCCGGGAGCGAAGGTCGCGGCAGTGCTCGCACCGAAGGCCGCCAGGGTGCCGACGGCAATGAGGGTGTTCATGTTGACGGCGCGGTGGCGAGCGGCATTCCAGGCCGCGGCGTAGATGGGCCCGCCGGCAAGGAAGAGCGCGGGCGCGGCCACGGCGAACATGAGGTAGAAGCGTGTCTGCCGGGCGAGGCCGTCGATGCCCGGCAGCACGTCGAAGCCGGTCAGGAGCAGGAAGATGCCCGCCGCGCCGGCGCCGGCGGCTCGGGCGAGCTGCGTCCGCAAGGCGCGGGCGGCGGTCTCGTGCGTGCCGGCGTCGTCGTTCGACGGCTCGAAAAGGCCGTAGCCCGCCGCCTCGACCGCAGCGCGCAGGTCGTCGAACGTGACGTCGGGGGTCGCGTCGACGGTGGCGGACTCGGCGGCGAGGTTGACACTCGCCGAGGCAACGCCCGATGCGCCGCGCAGCGCCCTCTCCACGTGACTCACGCACGCGGCGCAAGTCATTCCTTCCACGCGCAGCCGCCGCGTTTCGGTGGCGGGCGGCCCGCCGTGAACGGTCATGGGTCTTAGCCTTCGGCGACCCTGTAGCCAGCGGCTTCGACGGCCGCCCGCATCGCGGTGCGTTCCGCGCCGGCGCCGGCCTCGACAACGGCCAGCCCGGCCTCGAGCGAGACCTCGGCCGCGTCGACGCCGTCGACGCCTTCCAGCGCCGTCTTCACGTGCCTCACGCAGTTCTGGCAGGTCATGCCTTCGATCTTCAGGCGCTCGGTTGTCATGAGCTGCTCCTTGGTGTTGTCCGTCCCGGCCCTCCCTCAGTCCCTCCCAGAAGGAGGGAGGCTTAAGGTGCTGCCGCCGACTCTATGATACGCCTCGCGTATAATTTCGGTGCGCGCGCCCCGCGCCACTGGAGGCGATGTCCATGTCCAGCGCCAAGTACGACCCCGAAGCCCGCCTGAAAGAGGCGGACGAAGCGGTCCAGCGGGCCGCCGACAAGCTGCACGACTCGCTCGTCGAGCTGGCGGCGAAGCTCGATCCGTTCCCTTACTTCCTGGGGAGCATCGAGGTGCGCGCCATCGAGGCCGAGCCGGGGGGCGCCAACAAGGCCGACCGGGGCTGCATCGTGGTCTGCCAAGACGGCGAGATGTACGAGTTCTCGATGAAGATCCAGGCGCCGAACGACTTCGACTTCGGCATGGAGCGCGACGACTCGGTGAAGCCGGTGCAGCTGCCGCCCGAGGACTACGTCGCCTACGCCTACCACGCCATCCGGGAGATCGCCGGCCTGCTCGCCGAACAGCAGGCGCGGGCCAAAAAGTACTCGTTCTAGGGGGCGTTGGCGGTGTGACATGCGCTTGGTGCGGACGTCCTCTTGTGGCTGCATAATGAGCGCCCTATGAGCGACAACTCGAAGATCGAGTGGACTGAGGCGACCTGGAACCCGGTTACGGGCTGCACGCAGATATCTCCAGGGTGCGCGCACTGCTATGCGATGCACTTCGCAAACCGGTTCAAGGGTGTGCCCGGCCACCCCTACGAGCGCGGGTTCGAGGTGCAGCTGCGTGAGGAGCGTCTGCGGCAGCCGATTGGATGGAAGCGGCCGCGCCGCATCTTCGTCAACTCGATGTCCGACTTGTTCCACGACGAGGTGCCCGACTCGTACATCGGACAGGTCTTCGCGGTGATGGAGGAGGCCTCTCACCACACCTTTCAGGTGCTGACGAAGAGGGCGGAACGGGCAAGGATGCTGGCACCGCTGCTGCCGTGGCCTGACAACGTCTGGTTCGGCGTGTCGATTGAGAACTCGTACTGGACTCGCCGCATAGCGGCACTGCGCAACGTGCCCGCCGCCGTGCGGTTCCTCTCATGTGAGCCGCTACTGGGCCCCCTCCACGACCTCGACCTGTCCGATATCCACTGGGTGATAGCGGGCGGCGAGAGCGGCCCCGGAGCGCGACGGCCTAAGCCGGAGTGGTTCCGTTCACTGCGCGACCAGTGCACGGCAGCGCGCGTCGGCTTCTTCTTCAAGCAGTGGGGCGCGTTCAACGAGGCCGGCAAGCGGGTCGGGAAGAAGCGAGCGGGGCGCGAGCTTGATGGCGTAGTGTGGGACGGCGAGCCCGCCCTGCTAGAAGTCTAACGAGAATCGTCCCTGGCCGGTCGCATCGGGCCGGCCAAATGCCCAAGTCATGATCTCCCGGCCTGGCTTGACCTTGCTGGCGAACAGCAGGTAGTACAGGTGTTTGTTGCCATCGCCCTTGACTAGCCGCGAGCCCTCCGGCTGCCGATCCCAACCCAGTTCAGCCAGGCGGTCCAAGTAGAAGCGGATGAGTCCTGACGTGCGCGACAGCCGCCCTCCGTCCCAATACTTCCGCCATTCCTCCGTTCCGAAGTAGGCGGTGACCTTCGCGGAGTCGGGGTTCCTGTTGATCGCCATACCCAGTGGGAAGTTGATGAGCAACTCAGTCCGCCAGTCGGCTAGCGATTGAATCGTCTCCCAGCGAGGCTCTATGCCCTCGGTGTCCAAGAAGACGAAGGTTGGCGACCTTGGGTGGATCTTTCCAATCAGCCGAGGAAGCTCGACGTTGACGTCTCCCTGAATCACCTCGGCCCTGTTTGTGGCTCCGCGGCGCTCGACCTCCGCTTGCAACTCGTGGACAGCCTGGGGGTCGTTGTCGATAAAGAAGAGGCGGTCGAAGCCCCGACCGTCGTGGCCCGTCGCCGAGAGTGCTATCAAGGGCGACCCATCGATAGTCTCTCCGGTCCGCTCAAGGATGTTCTTGCCTGGACCAGCGAAGGCGTCGATGTAGACGCGCTCCGTAGCCCTTTGCGTTGCCGTCAGGTACGGGGGCAGGTAGTCCTCGACGACCTTAAGCTTGTCCCGCGTCCAGGCGCCGACTTCTCGAGGCATTGGCCCACCTTATGGGCACCCATACGTCCGCGCAACAGGCCCTTGTCACTCGTTCTAGAGGCCGGTGCCGGCGAGGAAGGAATCGTAGTCGCCGTAGCGGTTGACGGAGCGGAGGAAGTCGCCGATGGAGTCGACGCTCTCGCGGAGCGCCGTCACCTGGCCTCCGATCGGACTGACCGAGCCGGAGCCGGGGCGGACGGCGTAGCTTCCGTGGAAGGCGAAGTAGGCCTGGTTGATCTTCCTGAAGAAGTAGCCGTGGGTGGCTAGCTCGACGCGGCGGGCCTCCATGTAGGCTTCGGCCTCGTCGATGCGGCCCTCGGCGAGCAACGCGTCGGCCTGCTCCCGCGTCTCGCGCATGAAGGTGTTGAAGTCGAAGCGGGGCGGCTCGGATTCGGCCTCAGCCTCAGCCTCAGCCTCGGATCCCTCTTCCTCCTTCTCACGGGCCTTCGCGGCCCGTTTGGCCTCGGCCTCCGCCGCTTTCTGGGCGTCCGCCGCCGCGATTTCCTCCGGCGAGGCGAAGAAGCGGCGCCACACCAGATCGCCGATCTCGTCGCCCACGACGTCGGCCACGGACTCGTTGAGCGTGGTCATGTCGCCGTTGGCGTAGTAGGCCCGCCCTAAGGGATGGAAGGCCAGATAGTGGTGCGTCCACTCGTGGGCCGCGATGCGGAGCGCCCACCGCACCTGCGTTCCTTCCCGGATGAGGGCGGGGTAGGTGGCCACGCCGCCGATGCTGACGACCAGCGCGGAGAGGTCGCGGCGGGCGATCGCGTCCTCAAGCGCTTCACGCTCTTCGGTGGTGATCCCGGGCTCCAGCAGGGTGCTGCGGATGGTGGCGATGTGGTCACGGCGCGAGAGGACGAGCAGCTTGGGCAGGTCGTCGAAGTGGAAGTCGACGGGCGGCCACAGCAGCTCGAAACCGACGAACGTGCTCGATACGCCCTCCACCTTCAGCGTCTCACTGATCGCCGCTTCCAGGGTCTCCTCGATCTCCGGCTCCAGCGCCTCCCGCTCCTCCCGCAGCGCGTGGAGGCGCGCCCGCAGGTCTTCGAGCTCGGGCTCCTCGGTGAGGCCGAAGTCGGCCCGGTCGACGCGGTCCGCCAGGCGGACGACCTCGATTCCGATCTCGAAGTAGCGCCGCACGTTGGCGGCCTTCTCCTCTTCTGAAGGGCCGCCGCCGGAGAGCGCCCGCCCCAGTCCCGCGGTCCACTTGCTCAGGAAGTTGCCGATCTCCCAACGAGGAATGCTGTAGAGATGCGACTTGGCGAGCTGCGTGACGCCGTCGCCGGTACCGAACGTGTCGCCAGCCGTGGACAACACGACCAGCGCCAGCAGCGCGACCCAAACGGCTCTGAGAATGCGAACTCTCATGGTAGGAAGCCGCATTGTAGCGCCGCCCGGGGCGCGTTCGGTTGCCTGTGTCCGGTGGCGTGACTACAATTGCGCCGCCACCCTGCCGCAGGAGTCTTTGCCGTGGACGCTTACGCAACCGATGCCATCCGGAACGTGGTGAGCCTGTCGCACAGCGGCGCGGGGAAGACCGCGCTCGCGGAGGCGATGCTCCACGGATCGGGCGCCGTCAACCGTCTCGGCACGATCGCCGACGGCAACACGGTGTGCGACTACGAGCCGGAGGAGGTCGACCGGCAGAGCAGCATCCAACTCGCCTTGGCCCCCGTCGAGTGGAACGGGGTCAAGATCAACTTCATCGACACCCCAGGCTATGCCGATTTCTCCGGCGAGGTCGGCTCGGCGCTGGCAGCCGCGGACTTCGCGGTGCTCGTGGTCAGCGCGGTCGACGGGGTGGAGGTCGGTGCGGAATCGACGTGGCGTCAGGCCGAGGACCGTGGGCTCCCCCGCATGGTCATCATCAACAAGATGGACCGCGAGAACGCTAACTTCCACGAGGTGCTCGACCAGCTCAAGGAACGGCTCGACCGCCGGTGCGTCCCCTTCAACCTCCCCAACGGAGCGGAGAGCTCGTTCAGTGGCGTGGAGAGCCTGATCGAGGCGGAGGGGGCCGTCGACCGCTTCGGCGAGTTCCGCGAGCAGCTTGTCGAGGCCGCCGCCGAGGCGGAGGACGGCCTCACCGAGAAGTATCTGGAAGAGGGCGAGCTGACCCCCGACGAGATCCTACAGGGCCTCAAGCTCGGCATCACCTCGGGGACGATCTTCCCGGTCGTTGCGACCGCGGCGACGAAGGAGACCGGCATCTCCGAGCTGCTCGATCTGCTGAAGGACTACGCCCCCAGCCCCGCCGACGCGCAGCCGGTGCACGGCCAAGACAAGTCGGGCGGCGCTGTCGAAGTGTCGCCCGGCGACGACGGCCCGCTGGCAGCGTTGGTCTTCAAGACCACCGCCGATCCCTACGTGGGCAAGCTCTCGTTCTTCAAGGTCTGCCGCAACACGCTGAAGAGCGATTCCCAAGTGGTGAACGTGCGCACCGGTCAGACGGAGCGCATCGGCCAGGTCTTCGTGCCCAGAGGGAAGAGCCAGGAGAACGTGGCCGCGCTCTCGCCCGGCGACATCGGCGCGGTGGCCAAGCTGCAGGAAACCTCGACTGGCGACACGCTCGGCGTCAAGGACGGCCTGCGCCTCGACGCCATCGAGTTCGCCAACCCCGTCTACAGCGTGTCGTTGGCGCCGAAGACGAAGGCCGACATGGACAAGATGGGCACGGCCATCGCCCGCGTCGTGGACGAAGATCCCAGCCTCCAGATGACCCGCGAGCAGGCCACCGGCGAGACCGTGCTATCCGGCCTCGGCGACGCGCACATCGACGTGGCGATCAAGCGCCTGCAGCGCAAGTTCGGTGTCGAGGTCGTCGTCGGAACGCCGCGCGTGCCGTACCGCGAGACGGTGACGACGAAGACCGCCGTCGAGTACAAGCACAAGAAGCAGAGCGGCGGACACGGCCAGTACGGGCATGTCCACCTCGAGCTCGAACCACTGCCCAAGGGAAGCGGTCTGGAGTTCGCGACCCGCGTCGTGGGCGGCGCGGTGCCCAAGGAGTACTTCCCCGCCGTCGAGAAGGGGGTTATGGAGGCTGCCCGCACCGGCGTTATCGCGGGCAGCCCCGTCGTTGACCTCAAGGTCACCCTCTTCGACGGCAGCTCGCACTCCGTCGATTCATCGGGTATGGCCTTCCAGATCGCCGCTTCACAGGCCCTCAAGAAGGGGCTGCAGGCGGCCAACCCCGTTATCCTCGAGCCCGTCATGAAGGTCGCGGTGACCGTCCCCGACGGCTACACCGGCGACGTCATGGGCGACCTCAACGGCAAGCGGGCCAAGGTGCTCGGCATGAACCCCGGCAACGGCACCACGACCATCGACGCCGAAGCGCCGCTTGCGGAAATGCAGCGCTACGCCCAAGACCTGCGCTCCATCGCCCAGGGCCGGGGGTTCTACTTGATGGAGTTCTCCCACTACGAGGAGCTGCCGGCGCACCTCGCCCAGAAGATCCAAGAGGCGATGGCCGCGGAGGAGTCCTAATGCGCGGAGGCCGCCAACCCCGTCCGGCCTCTCCCCCTCAGGGGGAGATTTGAGAGAGGGCGCGCGCCGCTAGGCGCGCGGGCGCCCGCAGGGGGCCTCCGGACCTCTTCGCCGCGGGAAAGATTGAGATGAGGGGCCACCTCACCGCCGCCTGACCCTAGAGCCGCCTGCCGCCAGCGCGGCCAGTCTTCCCAAGCCTCCCTCCGGGAGGGACTGAGGGCGGGCAGCCCCCTACCACGCCACCAGGCGGTCGGCCCGCATCGCTTCGATCACCGCCGGCGAGAATCCCAGCTCCGCCAAGATGTACGGCCCGTCTTCTCCCAGCGCGTGGGGAGGCTCGGCGCGCGACGGCGTCAGCGAGAAGTGCGCCGGCGGGCCGTGGCGCATGAAGCGCCCGATAGTGGGGTGGTTCGTCTCCACGATGAAGCCGTTCTCCTTCACCGCCGGGTCGGTGAGGAAAAACCGCCCCGCCGAAGCCTCGTCGGCCCGCACGCCCCCAATGCCTTGTCCGGTGAGAATCGACTCCCACTCGTCCGCGCCGCGCTCCTTGAACGCGAGGCCGAGCGCCGCCATGAGCTGCGCGTCGTGGGTGGCGCGGACCTCGTGGTCGGCGAAGCGGGGGTCGGCGGCGAGTCCGGGCCTGCCGATGGCCTCGCAGAGCCGCTCCCACTCCTGCTGCGTCGTGCACGTGAGCGAGATCGACCCGTCGGCGGTCCGATACATCCGCTGGAGCGCGCTGAGTCCGCGGAGGAGCCGGTCCGGCTCGCGGCGCGGGGGCTTGCCCTCGTACCGGACGAAGTCGTCCGAGGCGACGTAGGAGTTGCTGGTGAGCATCGTGGTCTCGAGATATTGCCCCTTGCCGGTGCGCTCCTTGGCGAAGAGCGCGAGGGCCATCGCCGTGCCCACGGCCACCGCCGCCGATACGTCGGGGCTGCCCTCGTTGGCGCGGTAGAGCTCCATACTCTTGGCGTCGATCTCCTCGATGGTCATCGGCTCGTCGACTGGCGGCGGCTCGTTGCCGCGTCCGAGCTGCCAGAGCGCGCCTCCGGCCAGGGCGCCGGCGGTGGGGTGGAAAGCGGCGCGGCCCGCGCCCGGCCCGCCGGACCCGTACGACCCCGCGTAGTGGTAGATGATCTCCGGGTTGATCTCGCGGACCGTCTCGAAGTCGACGCCGAGCCGCTTCGGCGCGTCGCCGCGCATGTTGTGCATGATGGCGTCGGCCTTTTCGACCAGCCGGTGCACGATCGCCTGCCCCTCCTTGCGGCGCAGGTCGATGGAGAGGCTCTCCTTGCCGTGCAGGGTCTTGCTGCGGCCTTTCGTCCGCGAGCGGAACTCGTCGCCGGCCAGCGACTCGATCTTGATGACGCGCGCTCCCATGTCGGCGAGGAGCGACGTCCCCAGCGGCGCCGCGAGCCAGGTCGAGAAGTCGAGGATGGTCACGCCGTCGAAGGGCCGCCTCGGGCTTGGCCCGCTCCCGTCCCCCCTCTCCCCCTCTGGGGGAGACTGAGAGAGGGTCGCCGCCGCCAGCAGCTCGTCCGTGTGCTCGCCGATGCGGGGCGCGGGGCCGCGAATCACCGACGGCGTCTCCGTGAACCGGACCAGAGGGCCAATCTGCTTGGTGCGCCCCACCTCGGGGTCGTCGACCTCGATCACGCCGCCGTTGTAGCGGGTCTGCGGGTGGTCCATGCACTCTTGCGTCGTCTGGAAGCGGTCCCCGGCGAGGCCGCGCTCGATGAACAGCTCGATCCAGTCGTCGAGCGTCCGCTCCTGCATCTTGGCGAGGATGATGCGGCGGAGCTCGAGGCAGTCGTCGCGGCTGGCGAAGGTGAAGGGCGCGCCCTTAAACTTCTCCTCCTCGAAGATATGGGACAGCCCGATGGTCTCCATCCACATCGGAAAGAGACGGGCGGTGTTGTTGGTCATCTGCATCCACTGCCCGTCTTTCGTCCGCGCCACCATGTAGTTGAGCATGAGGTGGTTGGGGATGCCGCCGCCCCTGGACGAAGGGCCGAGGGCGTCAGGGTCCTCGACGATTCCCATCTGCACCTGGGTGGCGACCGAGGCCGCGGCGTCGTAGCACGTCATGCCCTGGTAGAGGCTCGTCTCGACGTGCTGCCCCCTGCCGGTGAACTTGCGCACGCGCAGCGCGCCGATGATGCTCTGCACGGCGATGTTGGCGGCGCTCCAGCTTGCGTCGGGCCGAACCCGGAAGAAGGGGCCCTTCAAGCCCGACCACCCCGCCAGCGACTGGTAGCCGCCGCCCTTGGCCTCGACCACGCCGTCGTAGGCGGGGTAGCCCTTGTACGCCCCCTTCGAGCCGAAGGCGGTGATGGAGCAGTAGACGAGGCCGGGGTTGGCCTTGGAGAGGTCGCCGTAGCCGAGGCCGAGCCCGTCCATCACGCCGGTGATGGCGTTCTCGATGACCACGTCGGCGCCCTCGGCAAGCCGCCGCGCCGCGCCGCGGCCCTCGTCCGATTCCAGGTCGAGGACGACGCTCTTCTTGCCCCGGTTCCACATGCGCCAGGCGGGCATGGAGCGGAGGGGGTCGCCGCCGGGTGGCTCGACCTCGATGACGTCGGCGCCGTTGTCGGCCAGGATCATGGACGCCACGCCGGGGGCGAACCCCGATCCGAAATCGACGACGGTGACGCCTTCACATACTGGGGGCATGGTCTCCTCCGAGGGGCGCGCCGGCCCGTCCCGCATGATACGCGCGGCCCGCCGCTAGTCAAAAGGGAGGTGTCCAGGGGTTACGATTGGGGCCGGCAAGCGTTCCGACAGCTTTCCGCAGGAGGCCGGACATGGACGAGCGGGTAGGCGAAAAAGAAGGGGCGGCGGACGAGCGCCGAGAGCGGCTCTTGGAGCGCGTGGAGCGCGTCACCGAGGTGCCGCTGTTGATCCTGGCGGCCTGCATGGTGCCGCTCCTCGTCGGACCCTTCCTCTGGGAACTCTCCGAGCGCCAGGAGCGAGCGTTTGTAGCCCTGGATATCACCATCTGGGCCATCTTCGCGGTGGACCTAGCGGTCAAGACGGCGATCGCGCCGCGAAAACTCGCCTACCTGAGAGCGCATTGGCTCGAGATCGCCGTCCTGATAGCACCGCCGATCAGACCGCTCCGGCTGTTGCGCCTCGTCATCTACGGCTCGCGCCTCTTCGTGAGCCTGCGCCGCATGGTGCAGGTCGACTATCTCCTCGTCTACGCCGTCCTGCTGGTCATGGTTGCCGCCACCGTGGTCACGACGGTGGAGACCGGCGAGAACGCGCAGATCACGTCGTTCTCCGACGCGCTCTGGTGGGCCACGGTGACCGTCACGACGATCGGCTACGGCGATATCGTCCCGGTCACCGAAGGCGGCAGAGCAATGGGTTACGTTCTCGTCCTTGGCGGCGTCTTGCTCTTCAGCGCGCTCACGGCGAACTTCGCCGCGAGCCTCGTGGGGGGCCAGCGGAGACCGGGGGGCGGCACGGAGGAGTTGCTTGCTGAGGTCAAGGCCCTGCGCGGGGAGTTGGCGGCGCGGCGTGAGGAGCCCTAGGCCGCGGAGCCGCCTTAAGCCTCTCCCCCTCTGGGGGAGATTGAGAGAGGGCGCGCGCCGCAGGCGCGCGGGCGCCCAGAAGGGGCGCCCTCCCGCCGCCGTTGACCCTGCCTTCGACGCGCCGGTAGACTCGCCTTGCTGGGCGAAGGGGGCCGCGCGTGAAATACGGCGTCATTTCGACGGATGACCACTTGCAGGAGGGGCCGGAGACGTGGACCTCGCGCATGTCGACGCGGGAGTGGGGCGACCTGATTCCCCAGGTGAAGCGCGACGATAACGGCGAGGACTCCTGGTACATCTATGGGCGGCCCCGTCCCGGCGGCTATAGCGGCAAGCTCGGTGTCGTCAGCGGGGCGCTGGAAGACCGGGCGCAGTTCGCGCCCCGCGTCTGGGCCGACATGCCGGTGAGTTCGTACGTGCCCGCCGAGCGCATCAAGGCGATGGACCGCGACCGCGTCGACGTCCACGCCTTCTTCGGGAACGTCGCCGGCGTCGCGGGCAACACCTTCCAGGACACCGGCTATCCCGCCGACTTCCGGCTGGCGTGTCTGCGCGCCTACAACGACTTCCAGATCGAGGAGTACGCGGAGCCCTACCCCGGCCGCTTCATCACGCTCGCGGCCCTGCCCCTGTGGGACGTGACGGAGGCCGTCGCCGAGGTCGAGCGCACCGCCAAGCGCGGGATCAAGGGCATCACCCTCGTCTTCCCTCACCAGTTCGGGTACCCGCACATCGTCGACCCATACTGGGACCCGCTGTGGGCCGCGGCGCAGGCCGCCGGCCTCTCGATCAACTTCCACATAGGCACCGGCGGGAGCATGGGCCTCGACCGGTCGGCGCTGTGGGAGGGGCAGAGCGACATGTTCCGCCTCGCCGCGCTCTCGA
This sequence comes from Dehalococcoidia bacterium, assembly GCA_965207995.1. Classification (GTDB taxonomy): domain Bacteria; phylum Chloroflexota; class Dehalococcoidia; order SHYB01; family SHYB01; genus DAOUKH01. The sequence goes on from OZ242299.1 coordinate 2,192,588, forward strand.
CGTGGAGCATCTCGTCGAATACGCAGGTGATGAGCATCCTGCTCTTCTCCGGCATCCTGGAGCGCTTCCCCGAGCTCCGCTTCGTCGCCTCGGAGAGCGGACTCGGCTGGGCGCCCTATCTGCTCGAGGTTGCCGACCACCAGTGGGAGCGCCAGAAGCTCAGCCGCGAGGGGATGCCGCTCCGGCCCAGCGCCTACTTCCGCCGCCAGTGCTACGTGAACTTCTGGTTCGAGGTCTTCGGCCTGAAGACACGCGACGAGATCGGCATCGACAACATCATGTGGGAGTCGGACTTCCCGCACCCCACCTGCACCTGGCCGAACTCGCACTACTACATCGAGCGCGCCATGGGCGACTGGCCGGAGGAAGAGCGCCGCAAGGTGCTCGTCGAAAACGCCGCCAAGGTCTTCAACCTAGCGGTGTAGGGGCGGCGCTAGAGGCTGAAGATGTCTCGCACGGGGCAACGAAAGCCGGGGAGCGCGGGACCGCCTTCAAGTGTGTCGCCTTCGTTCAGCGTGACGCCGGGACTGCCGGGCCGATGGACCGCAACGGTGCGTGCCTCTGGGTCGATCAGCCATACGACAGGGACCCCGTAGCTTAGCCACATACGTGCCCTATCGTGCGCCGCTCGCGGGCCGTCGTTCGGGGAAACGATCTCCACCGCCAGGTCCGGGACGACGTCGTAGTAGCCGCCGACAGTGACGTCAAGCGGCAGTTTCTCCGCGGAGATGAACGCGATGTCCGACTCGCGCACGGTGTCCGGGTCTCGCTCCAAGAGGATGCCGGCGTCCGTGCCCGCCACCCGCCCCAACCGGCGCGGCCGGATGTGGGCCACGAGCTCGCTGATCAACATCGCCGCTATTTCGCCGTGCCTGCCGCCGACTGACGTCGTCTCGTGCAACTCCCCTCGGATCAACTCGCCCCGGACGCCCTCGCTAGCGAGGCGGAGCAAATCGTCGGCGGTGAGCGGTTTTCGTTTTGTGGTTGTCATGACAGTTGGCGCGGAACTCCTCAGCAGCGGGCCGGTTGTGGGGGAACGGGCGCTTCGCGAAGCACCCCTACAGGGGAGGGCGACCACAAGGGTCGCCCCTACATGGACGATCCCCTGCGGCGTCGCGGGTTACGCAAGGGTTCCCTCGGGAGAAGAGGTAGGACTCCCGGCCCAGCTACCCTGCGAGGATGATCTCCTCGAACTGGTCCACTGCCGACACCGCCCGTTCCTTCAAAATGTCCGGCGGGGCGCTGCCGAGGGGATGCGGCACCACGGCCCACCTGATGTCGGGGATGCCGCTGATGCGGGCCATCGACCGGCAGGCGTCGAGGAACTTGTCGGTGCCGATGAGCATGGCGGGGATGCCGTACTTTTCGAGTTCCGCTTGGTTGAGCAGACCGCTCGAGCTGCAGGCCCCTCAGTCGCCGTGGGTGAGGATGATGGCGTCGCAGCGCTCGATGTCCTGCCACTGGTCGCGCTTGTAGACGCGGCCGGCGTTGTAGCGCCCGCGGACGAACTCCTTGATCTCGTGCCGCCCGGCGAGCTCGTCCTGCACGAGGTCGAGCAGCTCGTCGGCGTTGAGCTTGCCGTTGCTGTAGAGTCCGATCACCGCGCCGTCGAGCCGCTCCAAGCGGGGCGCGGGGTCGATGTCGAAGAGCTTGAGGTCACCCACCGGGTCCAGTACACGCAGTCTTTCCGCGACGACCATGGCTTTCCTCCTGTGAGCGCCTGCGGCGCTCGCCGCTCGGCTGGCCCCATTATAGGCGCTTCCGCGGCGCGGTGTCCGCCCTCCAACTCGGGCACTTGAGGGGGCTTCCACGCCGTGGGATTGTGATACAATTCGCAAGGTTTTTCGGCCCCCGTTCTCGAAGGAGTCCGCGGCGACGCCTGCCATGATCCAGCCCGCCTCCACCATCGCCCAAGCACCGGCCCTCTTGCGCCGGAACCTTTGGGCATTGGCGCGGGACTACGTCGCGCTCACCAAGCCGAAGATCATCCTGCTGCTGGTCCTCACGGCGACCGGCGCGATGTTCCTCGCGGCGGAGGGCTCCCCTCCCCTTTCGACGGTGCTGCTCGTGCTCTTCGGCGGCGGTCTCGCCGCCGGCGGGGCCAACGCGCTGAACCAGTACTGGGACCGCGACATCGACGAGCGGATGGTGCGGACGAGCACGCGGCCTCTCCCCGATCAGCGGATCGACCCGCGCCACGCGCTCTACTTCGGCGCGGCGCTCAACGTGATCGCCTTCATGGTGCTGAGCTCGTGGGTGAACCTGCTGGCGGCGTCGCTCACCCTGGCCGCGACCATCTTCTACGTCGCTGTCTATACCAACTGGCTGAAGCGGTCGACGACGCAGAATATCGTCATCGGCGGGGCGGCGGGCGCGATTCCGCCGCTCGTGGGCTGGGCCGCCATCACCGGCGACCTCTCCCTCGCGGCGCTCTACATGTTCGCCATCGTCTTCTTCTGGACGCCCCCGCACTTCTGGGCGTTGGCGGTGTTGCTGCGGAACGACTACGCCCGCGCCGGCGTGCCCATGCTGCCGGTCGTGCACGGGGTCGAAGAGACGGCGCGGCAGATCCTGCTGCACAGCCTGACGCTGGTCGCGCTCTCGGCGCTCTTTTTCACCGTCGAAGGTCTGGAGTGGATCTATTTCGGGGGCGCGCTCGGCCTCGGCGCCGTCTTCCTTGCGCTCGCGCTCCGGTTCCGCAAGGAGCTGACGGTGAAGTCCGCGCGCGTCCTCTACCTCTACTCGCTCCTCTACCTCGCGCTACTGTTCGGCTTCATCATCATCGATAGCGCGGCGTAGGCATGGCCGCCGCGACCCCCTCCGCTCTCCCGCGCCTCGGTGCGGTGACGCCGCGCTCCATCGGCATTCTCGCGCTGGCCGCCGCGCTCATGACCGCCGGGCTCGTCACCTACGGCTCGTGGGTACGGGTGTCGGGGTCGGGCCTCGGCTGCCCCGACTGGCCGCTCTGCCAGGGCGGCATCACCCCCGGCGACACGGCGGCGGCCATCGAGTTCGGGCACCGCGTCTACGCCGGCTTCACCATGCTCGCGGTCTTCGCCGCCGCCGCCCTCGCCTTCCCGCGCCGCGCCGAGATGGGCGCCCCGGCCCTCTTCCTCGTCTCGGCGGCGGCCCTCATCCTCATCCAGGCCATCATCGGCGGGGTCGCCGTGCTCGCTGAGCTTCCCCAGTTCATCATCATGGTGCACCTGACGATGGCGATGACCATTCTCGCGCTGCTCACCGCCTCCGGCCTTCGGATACTGGCGCGGAACGGCGGCGCCTCGGCGTTCGATCTCCCCGCCCGCGCCGCGGTACTCGTCGCCGCCGGCGCGATCATGGTCGGCGGCTCCACCGTGGCCACACAGACCGGCCCCGGCTGCCTCAACATCCCCTTCTGCGCCGCCGACTCGACAACGATGGCCACGTGGCTGCACACCTTCCACCGCGCGCTTGGCATCGTGCTGTTCTTGACCGCGGTCGTGGTCGCGATCGCAGTCCGGCGCTCGGGTGGCCCGCCGTTGGCGACGGGCCTGAGCGCGGCGCTCGTGGTCCTCGTCGTGGCACAGGGGGCCGCTGGGATCGTCGCCGTCGTCACCACCTTCCCGGACAGCCTGCGCATCCTGCACGTCGGCTTCGCCACCCTCATCTGGGCGTCGCTCATCGGGCTCTGGGCGCTCGCCGCGCCGGGGAGTGTTGCCTCTTCTCCCCCCGGGAGACCTTTGCACAACCCGTGACGGTGGCAGGGGATCATCCCTGTAGGGGCGACCCCTATGGTCGCCCTCCCCTGTAGGGGCGATTCGCGAATCGCCCGTTCCGATCCCCCGAACTGCCTCGCGGGGATAGGCCCAAGGTACGCAAGGGTCTCCGAAGGGGGAGCACCTTAAGCCTTTCCCCCTCTGGGGAAACTGAAAGAGGGCACGCGCCGCCAGGCGCGTCGGAGGGGTGGGGAGGAGGGGTGCGCCGACGTCCAGGGAGCCGCTGCTATACTGGCGCCGCCGCCCCTTCCCTGTCGCGTGACCATGCCGCCCTCCGCCCTGCACGACGTCAAGATCGTCGAGTACGCCTCGTTCGTCGCAGGGCCGTACTGCGCCAAGCTCCTCGCCGACATGGGCGCCGAGACGATCAAGATCGAGCCGCCGTCGGGCGACGCGGCCCGCGCCTACGGCCCCTTCGCCGGCGGTGAGCCCGACCCGGAGACGAGCAGCCTCTTCCTGTACGTCAATACGAGCAAGCTCGGCGTGACGCTCGACCCCACCGTGCCCCAGGGCCGCGACGTGCTCCTCCGCCTCCTCGACGATGCCGACGTCTTCGTCCACGACCTCGCCCCGTCGCGGGCCGCCGCGCTGGGGCTCGACTTCGGCACGCTCCACGCTCGCAACGAACGGCTCGTCGTCACCGCCGTCACGCCATACGGGTCGAGCGGCCCGAAGGCCGACGCCCCCGGCCACGATCTGAACGTATGCCAGGCCGGCGGCGAGGGCTATCTCCTGCCCGGCGGCTTGGGCCGCGAGCTTTTCCCCGGCGCGCCACCCCTCCGGCTCGGCGGCCACGCCGGCGACTGCGACGCCGGTGTGACGTCGGCGGTCGCCACCATGGCGGCCCTGCTCGCGCGCGACGTGCACGGCGTGGGGCAGCTCGTCGACGTGTCGCGCCAGGAGGCGAACCTGTCCCTCAACCGCGTGACGATGTGCACCTACGAGTCCGAGGGTCTGGTGACGACGCGGGACAACCGCTTCTACAAGTTCGGCGGACTCTTCCCTGCCAAGGACGGCTACGTCGTCATCCGGCCCACCGAGGACAACCACTGGGCGGCCCTCGCCGACATCATGGACCGCCCCGACCTCGCCGCCGACCCCCGCTTCGCCGAGCGCGGCGAGCGCATCCGTAATGGCGCGGAGTGCAACGCGATCATCGCCGAATGGTCGGCGTCGCAGACCAAACGGGCCATTTACGACGCCTGCTACGCCGGCGGCTGCCCCGTCGGCCCCTTCTACGACGCCAAGGAGATCGCCGAGGACCCGCAGATGGCGTCGCGCGGCTTCTTCGTCGAGGCCGACCACCCCGCCGCCGGGCGCTTCCCGTACCCGTCGGCGCCCTACCGGTTTTCCGCGACGCCGTGGCGGATGGCCCGCCCCGCCCCGCTGCTCGGCGAGCACAACGACCTCGTCTACCGTGACCGTCTTAGCCTGTCCGCCGGCGACCTCGACGCGCTCCGCACCGCCGGCGCAATCTGAAGAACATGGCTGACACGAATAGTCTGAACGCGAGGGCCCCGAAACAGGCGCTGGCCGGCGTGCGCGTCCTCGACTTCTCGTGGGCGGCGTCGGGGCCGTTGAGCACGCTCTATCTGTCGCTCCTCGGCGCCGAGGTGATCAAGGTCGAGTCGGCCCGCAGCCTCGACATCGCCCGTCGCGGCTACTACACCCTGGTCGATGACATCGACGCGTCGCCGAACCTCAACGACATGCACCTGGGCAAGCTCAGCATCCGGCTCGACCTCCGCCAACCCAAGGCGAAGGACCTCGTGCTGCGCCTCGTCTCCCTGTGCGACCTCGCTGTCGAGAACTTCCGGCCCGGCACCCTCGACAAGTTCGGCCTCGACTACGGCACGCTGCGCCAAGCCAGGCCCGACCTCGTCATGGTCTCGTCGTCGACCGCTGGCCAGACGGGCCCCGAACGCGCCATGCCCGGCTACGCCACCACGTTCGGGGCGCTCGGCGGACTGGGCGGAATCACCGGCTACCGCGACGGCCCCGCCACCGAGCTCTGGGACTCCATCGACATGCGGCTGGGCACCTCGATCACGCTCGCCGCGCTCATCGGCCTCTACGACCGCCGGCGCACCGGCCGCGGCCAGTACGTCGATTTTTCATCGCGCGAGGTGATCAGCGCCACCATCGGCAGCGCGCTGCTCGGCTATTTCATGACCGGCGACGTCCCCGCGCCCCGGGGCAACGAGGACGACGTCATGGCCCCGCACGACTGCTACCCCTGCCGCGGCGACGACCGCTGGGTCAGCATCGCCGTCTCCAGCGAGGACGAGTGGCGCGCCCTCTGCGCCGTATCCGGGCAGGGCTGGGAGTCCGACCCCCGCTTTACCGACATGGAGTCGCGGCGGCGCAACCGCGCCGACCTCGACACCCGCATCGCCGCATGGACTCGCGATCAAGACGCCGCCGAGCTCGCGGAACGGCTGCGCGCGGCAGGCGTGCCCGCCGCCGAGTCGCAGGACGCAGCCTCGCTCTTCGCCGACCCCCACCTCGCGGCGCGCGGCGCATTCCTCGAAGTCGAGCACCCCAAGATCGGCCTCACCCATCCGGTGCGCCCGCCGTTCGTCCTCTCGGAGACGCCCATCGGCCCCGCCCGGCACGGGCCGATGTTCGGCGAGCACGTCGAGTACGTCTTCGGCGACCTCGTCGGCCTCTCTCGACAGGAAATGGAGACGCTCCGCGACGAGGGCGTTCTCAACTAGTACTCGAGGCCAACCCTCTGGCCTCTCCCCTCTGGGGGAGACTGAGAGAGGGCGCGCGCCGACGGCGCGCGGGCGCCCGCAGGGCGCCTTCCGGTTCCCCCAACGCGCCTAGCGCGCCGCCGTCGGCGCGAGGCGGCCGGCGGCCAGGTCGACGGCGGTCTCGATGGCGCGGACGAGGCTGGTGTGGTTGGCCACGCCCTTCCCCGCGATGTCGAAGGCCGTGCCGTGGTCGACCGAGGTGCGGATGAAGGGCACACCCATGGTGACGGTCACGCTGTCCTCGAAGTCGTGGACCTTGATGGCGATGTGCCCCTGGTCGTGGTAGAGGGCGAGGACGGCGTCAAACTCGCCGGCGATGGCGCGGTAGAAGACCGAGTCGGCCGGGTAGGGCCCGCGAGCGTCGACGCCCCGCGATTGCGCGTCCTCGACGGCGGGGCCGATCTCCTCGATCTCCTCGCGGCCCAGCAGGCCGCCCTCGCCGCCGTGTGGGTTGAGTGCGGCGGCGGCGATGACCGGATTGTCGAGTCCCCATTGCCGCAGGCTGTCGTAGGTGAGCATGAGCTTGGCGAGCACGTTCTCGCGGGTGACGAAGCGCGCCGCCTCGATCAGCGGCTTGTGGGTGCTGAGGTGGGCGACGCGCAGGCCCTGCGTCATGAGCAGCGTCGCCGTCAGGTCTGAGCCGGCCATCCGGCCCAGGATCTCCTGGTGGCCGATGTCGCCGTGGTAGCCGGCAGCCTGGACCGCCTCCTTGTTGATCGGCGCGGTGGCCATGGCGTCGATGCGCCCCGAGAGCGCGAGCCGCGCGGCCTCCTCGATGTACTCCACCGAGGCGCGGCCCGCCGCTGCCGTCACCGTGCCCGTCTCTACGTCGCCGGGGACGAGGTTGCCGAGGTCGAGCACGTCGATGAGGTCAGCCGCGGGGTCCGCCTCCTCGACGCGCTCGACGGCCCGCGCCCGCAGGCCGGCTCCGGCGAGCGCGGTGGCTTCATCAATGGCCCAGGATGCGCCGACCACGACGGGCCGACACCGCTCGCGCAGGCCGGGCTCGGCCAGCGCCTTCACGACGATCTCGGGGCCGATCCCCGCCGCGTCGCCCATCGTCACCGCGATCAGCGGCCGTGACGCCGTGCTCATGGCCCGAGTATACGCCCCCGCGTTATCCCTGGCCTCTCCCCCTTCGAGAACCACCTTAAACCTCCCTCCCTATGGGAGGGACTGAGGGCGGGCACGCGCCCGCGGGGCGCGCCGGAGGGGCAGGGCGGGGAGGTCTTGCCCGACCATCCTTAGGCAGGGCAGGCCACTCCTTTCCCCCTCAGGGGGAAACTGAAAGAGGGTACGCGCCGTCAGGCGCGCCGGAGGGGCAGGGCGGGACGGGGTGCGCCGGCGCCAATGGAGCCGGACCGGCGCTAATGCGAACGTCGCCCCTGCACCCCTACCGTTGCGAGCCCGCCTCCGGGTTCACGCAGTGGGGCGGCGTGCCGCCCTCGAGGACGGCCACGATGTTGCGCGCCGCCATCTCGGCCATCTTCAGGCGCGTCGTGCGGCTGGCGCTGCCGATATGCGGCGTTACCAGGACGTTGTCGAGGGAGAGGAGCGGATCGTCAGAACGGATTGGCTCGGGCTCGGTGACGTCGAGTGCGGCTCCGGCGATGCTGCCCGACTCCGCCGCCTTGTACAGCGCTTTCGGGTCGACGACCTCCCCCCGCGACGTGTTGATCAGGTACGCGGTTGGCTTCATCAGGCCCAGCTCCCGCTCGCCGATCATGTGACGGGTCTCCTCGGAGAGCGGCACGTGCAGCGAGACGAAGTCCGACTCGCGGAGCAGCGTGTCGAGGTCGGCCGGCTCCCCCGGAGCATTCGGCTTGGGCGTTCGCGACGTGTAGCGCACGCGCATGCCGAACCCGGCGGCGCGCCGGGCCACCGCCGCGCCGATCCGCCCCATGCCGACGATGCCGAGTGCCGCGCCGTGGATGTCGGCGCCGAGGAAGTCCATCGGGCCCCAGGTCTTCCACTCGCCGCGGTGGACGAAGCGCTCCGACTCGGAGACGCGGCGCGCCAAGGCAAGCAACAGCGCGAAGGCGAGGTCGGCGGTGGTCTCGGTGAGGACGCCGGGGGTGTTGCCCACATAGACCCCGCGGCGCGTGGCGGCGGGGACGTCGATGTTGTTGTAACCGACGGCCATGTTGCTGACGACGCGGAGGCGGGGCGAGGCGTCGAGGAGGGGCGCGTCGATCCGGTCGGTCAGCAGCGAGAAGAGGCCGTCGCAGCGCGCCGCCCGCTCGCGCAGCGCCTCGTAGGGCGGCGGCTGGGGTTGGGGCCAGACCTCGACGTCGGCGGCGGCGCGAAGCAGGTCGAGGGCCTCGTCGAAGACGGGGCGCGTGACGAATACGAAGGGCCGGCCCATCGCCCGGGGTGGGTTAGATCGAGCCGGCGGTCGCCGCGATGGCCTCGCGCACGCGGTCCGGTGCCTCGGCGCGCAGGGCGTCCCGGTCCACGGTCTTCGCCAGGTCGATGAAGCCGGCGGTCTGGATCATCTCGGGCAGATGCTCGCTGATCTGGCGCATCGACCAGTCCAGCGCGTCGCCGATTTCCTTTGGGTCGAGGTCCAGTTGCCCCGGCACGCTGGGCGGCATGTGATAGTGCGGCTCGTTGCGGAAGCAGTCGAAGCGCAGCACTTGGGTGCGCTCGCCCTCGACGTCGCCGTAGATCTCGATGCTGACGCCCCCGTCCTTTTCGCCAAGCTCGCGGTGCAGCACCGTGAAGCTCAGCCCCCCGACGTCGAACGTCTTCTTCTCGCTTACCCGCATCTCCATGGCAGCCTCCCTCTCGTGCCCGCCATTCTACCCGACGGGGGCGGTTGCGTTCCCTCCGCCTCTCCCCCTTTGGAGACCTTTGCACAACCCTCGGAGCCGCTGGCGGATCGTCATGTAGGGGCAACCCTCGTGGTTGCCCCGGGGTGTGGGCGGGGTCTTCTCCCCTCCCCTGTAGGGGCGCGTCGCGAATCGCCCGTCCCTTCCGGCCTCTCCCCCTCTGGGGGAGATTGAGAGAGGGCGCGCGCCGCAGGCGCGCGGGCGCCCGTAGGGCGGCCCTCCGCTAGGCGCTGCCCCGTGCCTCGGCGACGTTGCGAAACGCCTTCATCAGCAGGCGTGGGTCGCCGTCCATGTCTTCGATCGCCGCGTTCAGGTATGCGGCGATCTCCTCGGGCGTCTTGAGGTAGTCGCTGGGTTGGTGTTTCTCTACGGGCATGATGGCATCAGTTCTAAACGGATCTTCCGGGGTGCTTCCCCGTCTTCGAAGTGACAGAGCACGGCGTCCCGCAGCATGTCTTTCAGTTGCTGCCAGTCATCGGCCTCGGTAAAGATGCTGTATCCCAAGGCCCGAGCTTCGTAGCCGCCCTCGAGAGATGGGCTCACCTGAAAGACAACCTCAGTTTCCGTCATCTTGCTATCTTACCCCTACCCCCCCGGCGCGAGGGCGGCGCAGGTGTTCTCGAAGGCGTCGGGGATGCGGTCGGAGGCGGCGCGGGTGGAGAGGATGAGCAGCTCGGCGCCCTGGTCGAAGTACTCCTCCATGCTGGCCTTGATTTGGGCCGGCGTGCCGGCAAGGTAGAGCTCGTCCACCATCTCGTCGCTGACCGCGGCGAGGGCGGCTTGCTGGTCGCCGCGGGCCAACGCCGCGCCGCAGGCCTTCGCCTCGGCGCCGTAGCCCGCCTCGTCCATCAGCGCCTGATAGAAGGGAAGCCGCTGGTAGAAGGCCACTCCGGCGCGGGCGACGTCGCGGGCCTCCTCGACGTTCTCCGACATGGCGCAGCCGAGGAAGAGGCACGTCTTTGCTCTAGTCTTACCGTCCGTCCGCCGCGCCGCGCCCGCTTGCAGCGCCTCCACCCATTTGGGCAGGAGGCTCTTGGGGATCATGTTGAGGATCGCGCCGTCGGAGATCTCGCCCGCCGTCGCCGTCATCTTCTGGCGGAGTGCGCCGATGTAGAGGCTAGGGTCGCCCCACGTTTCGGCCTGCATCGCCGCGACGTAGTTACGCAGCGCGGTGAGGGGCTTGGACATGTCGATGCCGCGCGGCTCGTTCGTCGGCTGGTGGGCCGTCCCCAGGCCGAGGTCCATCCGGCCGCCGGAGATTTCGTTGATGTACGAGGTCTCCTGGGCGCAGATGGCGGGATGCCGCAGGTAGAAGTTGGTGATTGCCGAGCCGACCCGCACCCGCTCGGTGGCCAGCGCCATGTGCAGACAGAGCGCCAGGCTCCCGATGCCGGACTCGGTGGAATAGACGCCGTGGTACCCGGCGCGCTCGACCATCTTCGCCTGCTCGGCGACCTTATTTAGGTCGCCCTTGACGCCCGAAACGACGAGCCCGACCTCTCTCGATGAGGACATGCCCAACCTCCCTAGGGAGAATCCGGGGCATCATACAACGGCGCAGCGCCTGCCCACCCACGGGCGGTGCGCCCTCTCCCCACGGAGACCCTTGCGTAACCTGCGGCGCCCGCAGGGGATCATCCCTGTAGGGGCAACCCTTGTGGTTGCCCAGGGGCGCGAGTGGGGTCTTCTCCCCTCCCTTCCGGCCTCTCCCCCGCTGGGGGAGACTGAGAGAGGGCCGGGGGTGGAGTGGGGTGCGCCAACGTCCTTGGAGCCTGAAGCGCCGGTTACGCAAGGGTCTCCACTGGGAGAGGCAGGGGTGCCGCCCGTCACTCCCACGCTCGCGGAAATCCGCCCGCTTTTGCGCCCCTCCCCCTTAGTCGATGGTGAGACTGATGTCGAGGGCGGGCGCCGAGTGCGTCAACGCGCCGACCGAGATGAAGTCGACGCCCGCCTCGGCGGCCTGCCGTGCCGTCTCGAGCGTCACGCCGCCCGAGGCCTCCGTCTTGGCGCGTCCGGCGACGGCGCGGACCGCCTCGGCGAGCTGCGCGGGACCCATGTTGTCGAGCAGGATGAGGTCTGGGGCCGCCGCCGCCGCTTCGCCGGCCTCTTCGGGCGTCGTGACCTCGATCTCGATGGTCATGGCGGGGGGCGCCTTGGCCCGTGCTCGCTCGACGATCTCGCCCAAGCCAAGGCCCTCGCGCCGCAGGGCCGCGATGTGGTTGTCCTTGATGAGGACGGCGTCGGCGAGTCCGAGGCGGTGGTTGTAGCCGCCGCCCGCGCGCACCGCGTACTTTTCGAGCAGCCGCAGGCCCGGCGTCGTCTTGCGGGTGTCGAGGATGCGGGCGTCCGTCCCTTCGACGGCGGCGGCGAAGGCCGCCGTCAGCGTCGCGATGCCGCTCAGGCGCTGCAGCAGGTTCAACGCCAGGCGCTCGCCCGCCAGGATCGACCCCAGCCGCCCCTCGACCACGGCCAACGTCTGCCCCTCCTCAACCGCTGCGCCGTCGCGCGTCTCCGAGGCGAAGCCGAGCCCTTCGTCGACCTGATGGAAGACCTCCGACGCGGCGGGCAGCCCGGCCACGATACCGGACGCTTTGGCCACGAACCGGCCCGCGCCCAGCTCCTTCGAGTCTATGAGCACCCGCGTGGTGACGTCGTCGTCGGCCCCGTCCTCGCCGAGCCCGAAGCGCACGATGTCCTCCACGGCCTCGTGCAGCAGCTCGGCGGGGATCTCTTTGGGAAAATCAGCCACGCCTACAGAATCGCTCCCGTGTGCGGCGGGACATGGCCCTACTCGGCCCAGACGAGAAGAGAACGCAGATCATTGAGGTTCTGATATCCAATCACCTTGTCATGCTGCAGGCGCCCGACGACCACGCCCGGCGACACGCGCACCTGCTTGGCAAACTGCATGACTGAGTAGGCGCTACGTTGCTTGCTGTTCTTGAAGTGGGTGTAGGGTTTCGGGGGGAGCAGAACATCTCCGGCAAAGCGGTCGGCCCTGCTCTCGTCGTCGTCGAGGCCACGGTCTTTACTCCACTCGATATAGACCTTCTTCTTGTGGTCTAGTACGTGGAATGCCTCATGGAAGAAGGTGAACCAGAAGATGTCCTCCCACCTCCACCGGATCGACATCTGAATGAGCGCCTTGCGCGGACCTAGCCACCGCGTTACGCCATTGGCGCCGATCCTGGGCAGCTCCTTCACCACTACAAGCGCGACGCCGGCCTCCGCGCAGAGGTTTCGCATCGCGGGCAGCGCCGCCGGAACCCCCGTCGTCGTGTAGTCGTCCCGGATCCTCCGTAATGCTTGCCTGAACTTCGAGGTATCGAATGGCGCGGTCTCGATCTTCTGACCCTCGATCCACCCGCGGCGTAGCCACACAGCCAGGGCTTCCTCGGAAACTTGCCGGTTGCCGGTGATTCTGAATGCCCCCTGGAAGGTGAAAGGCTTGATGTCAGCCGGTGCGGCGACGCCGAAGAACGTCAGCAGCTCCCGCACGCGATCGATGGGGTCGCTGTGCCGCTCGACCCAGCCGCGCTTTTCCATTTCCAGCACGGGATACTGCTTGAGCAGGGGCTTGTACTCTTCGAGTCGTTCCCTTTCCGCGATATGCGCCTCAGTGAGTCGGCGGTTTGTCTCCAGGTTCATCCACGCATGGGCGGGGACACCGAGGACGCGCTCAAGCTGCAGGGCCGTGTCCTGCGTTACTTGCTTGGTCCCCTTGATGATCTCGTTGATCTTGGAGGCGGGCCGCCCCATGCGGCGGGCCAGCTCCTGCTGGCTCATGCCGATCTCCTCCAATTCGTTGAGGAGAATCTCGCCGGGCGTAGTCGGCGTGTCGGAGTAGATGGTCTTGCTAGTCATGGTAGTCCACCACATCCTCGATTACGGCCGTGCGGCCGTTGTCCTTTGGCACAAGGATTAGACGGTGTCGTCCCAAGATCGTTATCGCATACTGTCCGGCTCGCTTTCCGCGCAGGACGTGAAGGCGCAGGTAGCGGTATTTGTAGAGGTCCTCGAACAGTTCCACCGATTCGATCGTGTCTACGACCTGCCGATAACGCACTCCTACATCGCGGCCCCATTGCCTAATGGCCGTGGCCTGTTTCTCATAGCATTTGCGGAGCTTGTTGCTGGCGAACTCGATCCGCATATGCCTTTACCTGAGGGGTAAAGACATTATGCGGCCATGTGCCCGTGCGGGCAAGGGGAGCGGACCACGTCTACAGGATCGCTCCCTCGGCCTTCATCTCTTGCAGGTCGTCCCAGGTGTAGCCGTATTCCTGGAGGACTTCTTCGGTGTGCTCGCCGAGCTCGGGTGCGGCCAGCCGGAGGGACTGCGGCGTCTCGCTGAACTGCACGGGGAAGCCGGGGACCTTCATCTTGCCGAACCGGGGATGGTCCCATTCGGTGATGTAGTCGTTGGCGATGACCTGCGGGTCGTCCTCCAGGTCGGCGATGTTGTTGATGCGGGTGTAGATGAGGTCGCCGGCGGCTTGGAAGGCGCTATCCCATTCCTCGTAGGTGCGCTCGGCGAACTTCGTGTCGAAGATCCCGATCAGCTCCCGGTTGTTCTCCTCGCGGTCGAGGAGGGTGGCGAAGCGGGGGTCGTCTTCGAGCTCGAGCAGGCCCAGCGCCTTGCACAGGGTCGGCCAATAGCGGTCGCCTTGGACGAGGGCCAGCACGATCCAGCGCCCGCCCTTGCAGCGGTACCAGTTGGCGAGCGGGTTGCGCGCGTCGGCGCGGTCCTGGTGACCCGGCCCCTGGCCGGTGGCGGTGCGGGAGAGCACGGCGATCGACTGGAGGTTGATCATTGCGCCGAGCCCGGAGGAGAAGACCTCCTGGCCGAAACCGTGGCGCTCGCGGGCGAGCAGGGCGGCGACGGCCCCGAAGGCGAGCCACACCGCGCCCATCTGATCGGCCATGCCGGAGTTGTTGACTGGCGGGGCGTCAGGGCCGCCCGCCAGCGTCATGTTGCCGCTCGCCGCGAGCGTCACCGTGTCGAGGTTGGGCCGGTCGACGTAGGGCCCCTTGTGCCCGTACCCCGTCGAGGAGGCGTAGACCAGCTTGGGGTTGATCTCGCGCAGCGTCTCGTAGTCCATGCCCAGACGCGCCGCCGCCCCCGCCCGGTAGTTCTGGATGAGCGCGTCGGACTTCTCGACGATCCGGTACATCGCCTCGAGGCCCTTCGGCGTCTTGAGGTTGAGCGCGATGCCGCGCGCGTTGCGGTTGTTCTTCTCCCAGATCAGGCTGCTGCCCGCCGGCATCTTCAGGTTCACCCCGTGGGCGCGGTTCAGCGTGCGGGCCATGTCGCCGACGCGCGGGTCCTCGACCTTGATCACCTCGGCGCCCATGTCGCCCAGGATCGTCGCCGCCATCGGCCCGGTCGCCCCGACCGTCCAGCTGATGACGCGCATCCCTTCGAGAATCGACCGCATCCGGCCCCTTCCGTCTCCGCCGCCCCTCGGACGGCCTCGGCGAGCGTAGCAAGCGCCCATTTTCGGGTCAACCGAAGAAGCGCCGCGTGCTATAGTGCGCCCCACCTTCATCAGAGGAGGAGCCCGTGCCGCTTCACCCCCAAGCGCAGCGCGTCGTCGACGCCATGGCGGCGCTCAACCGCCCGCCCATGGACACCCTCAGCCCGCGCGACGCCCGCGCCTTCTCCGCGGCGGGCCCGAAGCCGGCCGCTCCCGGCGTCGGCAAGATCCTCAACGACACAATCCCCGGCCCCGGCGGCGGCATACCCGTCCGCATCTACTGGCCCATCGACCACAAACCCGGCTCGGGCATCATCGTCTACTACCACGGGGGCGGTTGGGTCATCGGCGATCTTTGGATGGTCGACGGAGTCTGCCGCCAGCTCGCCAACAAGTCCGGCTGCATCGTGGTCTCCGTCGACTACCGCCTCGCGCCCGAGCACAAGTTCCCCGCCGCCGCCGAGGACGCCTACGCCGCGGTGGTCTGGGCCCGCGACCACGGCCCCGGCCTTGGCGGCGACGGCTCGCGGATCGGCGTCACCGGCGACAGCGCCGGCGGCAACCTCACCGCCTGCGCCGCCGTCATGGCCGCCGAGCGCGGCGGCCCCGACATCGCGCTCCAGGTCCCGATCTACCCGGTGATCGCCGCCGACTTCGACAACCAGTCGTACCGCGACCGCGCCGACGGCCCCATCCTGACCCGCGCCATGATGCGGTGGTTCTGGGACCAATACCTCAACGACCCGTCGGAGGCGACCCACCCCCATGTCGCCCCGATTTACTCCGAGCACCTCGCCAAGGCGGCGCCCGCGCTCGTGATCACCGCCGAGTACGACCCGCTGCGCGACGAGGGCGCCGTCTACGCCCGCGCCCTGCAGGATGCCGGCGTCTCCGTCGTCCACCACGACTACCCCGGCGTTCCCCACGGCTTCGTCACCATGTGGCACGCCATCGACTTGGGCATGGAGGCGCTCGACGAGATCGCGGCGGCTATGAAGCAGGCGCTCGCCTAAGGAGTTAAGACGTGCCCCTCGACCCGCAAGTCGTAGCCCTGTTCGAAGCGATGCAGCGCGCCGACGCGCCCTCCTACGAGGAGCAGACCCCCGTCGAAGCGCGGGGACGCGGCGACGCCGCCCCGACGTCGTTCGCTCCCATGGTCGCCCGTGTCGAGATGTTCGAGGCGCCCGGCCCCAACGGCGGCGTCCCCGTCCGCGTCTACACCCCGGCGGGCGACGGGCCGTTCCCCGCGCTCGTGCTCATCCACGGCGGCGGCTGGGTCGTGGGCAGCATCTGGGGCTACGAGGCGACGGCGCGGCTGCTCGCCAACGCGGCGGAGTGCGTCGTCGTCTCCGTCGAGTACCGGCTGGCGCCGGAGCACAAGTTCCCCGCCGCGCCGGAGGACTGCTACGCCGCGGCCAAGTGGACCCACGATCAGGCCGGTCTGATCAACGTCGACACGTCACGGATCGCCGTCGCGGGCGGCAGCGCCGGTGGCAACCTCACCGCCGCCGTGGCGCTTATGGCGCGCGACCGCGGCGGCCCGGACTTCGTGTTCCAGGTCCCCATCTACCCCGTCATCGAGCGGGACTTCACCCGGCCGTCCTACGTCGAGAACGGCCAGGGCCCGGGCCTCACGCAGCCCGCCATGGCTTGGTTCTGGGACCACTACCTCGCCGACGACGCGGACGCCGACCACCCCTACGTCTGCCCGCTGCGCGCCGAGACCCTTGCGGGTGTCGCCCCCGCGCTCGTGATCACCGCCGAGTACGACCCCCTGCGCGACGAGGGCCGGGCCTACGCCGACGCGCTCCGCGACGCCGGCGTCGCCGTCACCTACAGCGAGTACCCCGGCATGGCGCACGGCTTCTTCGGCTGGCACGCCGCCGTCGACAAGGCCAAGGAGGCCATCGACGAGGTCGCCGCCGCGCTCAGAGCAGCGTTCGGGACGGCGTAGCGCGCGCCTAGCGGCCCGGGTCCGCTCTCACTCTCCCCAGAGACAACCTTTGGGTAAACCCCGACGACGCCGGCGGATCATCCATGTAGGGGCAACCCTCGTGGTTGCCCAGGGGTGCGGGCGGGGTCTTCTCCCCTTCCCCTCCGGCCTCTCCCCCTCTGGGGGAGATTTGAGAGAGGGCGCGCGCCGTCAGGCGCGCGAGCGCCCGCAGGGCGCTGCTCTTTACTCGGCCCTGAGTACGCAAAGGTCCTCAGAGGGGGAGAGGTTGACGGTGCTACGCCGTGACGTCGCTCTCGAAACCTACACCGGCGTGCGTTCCGTCGCAGAAGGGCTTGGTGGCCGATTGGCCGCAGCGGCAGAGGAAGACCGTGCCGCTGTCGTCGGCGAAGCCTTCGAGGGAGAGTTCGTTCTTGCCCGACGAGTCGGTGATCTTCTCCACGCCGGTGATCATGTAGGGGCCGTGCTTGATGGGTCGGACTTGCGACATAGGTAGACTCCTCCGGGGTTGGCCGCGTCCCGCTGACCCGTGCCGTGGGGCCGGAAAACGCAGCGGCGCTCATGGTACACGATGCACGCGCGCGGCGGGAACGATAGGTCCGCTGACCCCTCTGTATAATGGCGACCGCGAAATGAGGGATTGATGCTCCCAGGAAGCGCAATGCAGAAGAGAATTGACCGGCTCATCTCCTCTCTCGACCTTACGGTGTGCGACTCGGTCGATCTCCCAAGACGCCGTGCGAGCCGAAGGCCCGTGCCTGCAGAGCTTTCCAAGAAGACAACAGCCCGTGTCCTGGCTCAGCTGGTTCCCGACGGCAAACTCTGGAAGCACCAGGCGCTGGCTCTCCAACGCCTAATCGCTGGCAACAATGTTGTCGTCTCAACTGGCACGGCGTCGGGGAAGTCGCTTGTCTTTCAACTATATGCAATGCATCGCTTACGAACTGACCGCGACAGTAAGGTTCTGGTCTTTTACCCCCAGCGAGCGCTTGCGTCCGACCAAATGAGCAGCTGGGAGCGCGTTGCCAAATCAGCAGGATTCCCCAAAAAGGCCGTCGGACGCATCGATGGCAGCATCACATCGTACAAGGAACGAGAAGGAATCATCGAGCGCGCACGTGTGGTGCTGATGACTCCTGACGTATGTCAGGCCTGGTTCATGAGCACAATAGGGAGGCAGCCTAACCAACGGTTTCTCAAGGCGCTAACGCTGCTCGTCATTGATGAGGCACATGTCTATGAATCCGTGCTTGGGAGCAACGCTGCGTTCTTAATCCGCCGACTACTGGCAGCCAAGCAACAGATATCTGCTCAGGAACAGACACGGTTTCCCTTCCAAACGATTGCAGCCACGGCAACGATCGCTGACGCGGGAGAGCACCTTCATCAGCTCACTGGCCTTAAATTCAAGGTGATCGATGAAAGGCAGAACGGATCCCCGAAGCCTCCGCAACGAATTCTACACGTAGAAGGACCGGCTCAAGGCCAGAGTGGCGAGAGTGTCATCGCGAGTATTGCTGCGAAAATCTGCGGACAGAAGACAAGACACCGCTTCATTGCGTTCATGGATTCCCGGCAGGGCGTCGAACGAATCGCGCAGAGTGTAGGGAAGGACAACGTCAAGCCATATCGCAGTGGCTACGAGGGCCAAGACAGAGCAGCGATTGAGAAGGCACTGCAGGACGGCTCGCTACATGGTGTCGTGGCGACTTCCGCTCTCGAATTGGGTATCGATATAGCGGACATGGAGATCGGCATCAACCTTGGCGTCCCGCAATCCCGCAAGAGTTTTCGTCAGCGGCTTGGCCGGATTGGAAGGTCGTCGCCAGGCCTCTTTCTTGTAGTCGCACCACGCAATGCGTTTGTAAGGTTCGGAGAGCGATTGTCAGACTACTACGAGGGATCCTTAGAGCCCTCTCACCTTTACCTTGGTAATCGTTTTGTTCAGTTCATGCACGCTCGTTGCCTCTGGGATGAGATGGAGGCCTTGGGTAACGACTCCGGCAGAGCGCCTGGCGGTGCCAAGTGGCCCAAGGAGTTCAGGAAAACGCTGAAGTTTGCGCGGGGTGGTAGGCCACCAGAGTTCGATACCATCGCAAGAATCGGTGGCGATTCACCACACTACAACTATCCCCTGCGCCAACTTGGTGAGCGGGCATTGAAGATACGGAACGGTCAATGGAAACTTGGCGAAATCACGCCTCAACAAGCTATCAGAGAAACCTATCCAGGTGCCACCTATCTTCACTCGGGAGGCAGGTACAAGGTTCACGGGTGGGAATATGGATTCAATGAGGCCGTCATCAATGTCAGCCGTGGCAGGACGCATGCGGATACGAAGCCGATTTTGAGGAAGAAGGTCACGGTTGATCTCTCGCGGGAGGGTATCGTCGACAGGCGTTCAAAGGAAGGGAAGCGTGGGTTATTTGCTGAGGTGAAGGTCCAGATCAACGAAAGCGTGGAAGGCTATAGGGTCGCCGGAGCTCAGCACCTTTACCGTGAC
Source organism: Dehalococcoidia bacterium (assembly GCA_965207995.1). Lineage (GTDB taxonomy): Bacteria > Chloroflexota > Dehalococcoidia > SHYB01 > SHYB01 > DAOUKH01. The sequence continues at coordinate 2,211,861 of OZ242299.1, forward strand.
CTGCGTGGCGATGATGCAAACATGGCCCGAAAGCAGCGAGACTTCAGAACAACAGGTGTGCTGATTCAGATAGAAGAAGAGTGGTTCAAGGAGCCATCTGCACGCGCGGAAGTAGCGGAAGGACTACGTTCCTTGTTGCTTCGCGACAGAAGTATCGCTCCCCACGACGTAGATGCAGCGCACGCCAATATTGATGTTTTGGGAGAGTCCGGCCCGCGCCGCATGACTAAGGCCGTCGTGATCTATGACAGTGTTCACGGCGGCCTTCGGCTCACCGAGGATTTGTTTACGGACTTTGACCGTTACGTCGACCGCTTAGAGCAAGCAACCAAGATTGCCGGCGCTGACGCTATTGTGAGCAGCAGGGCGACGAATCGGCTCCGGGATTGGGCGCGAACCCTGTCCGAAGCTGACCCAGGGGCAGTTGCTCCCAAGGTTGATGGGCCGCAGGGATGGCTTCAGATTTACAAGCCTGGAAGTGTCGTCGGCATACTCTCTTCCGGCAGTATTGTCGAAAGCAAGATCATCAAACCCGTGTATCGCGACCCTTTCGATACAGGCCCGCAACTCTATTATGAGTGCCGCCAATCCAAGGGCACGGTTACGTACGTGGCCCACGACCAGGTCCAGTCCATAGGGCAGGATGAGGAAGCCCTCTGGAATCCCAAGACCGGTAGGTATCGCAAATTGCGCGATACGGAATAGAAGCCCCCTTAGGCCTCCGGGAATTGGCGAGCTGCCGCTAAAACAGGCTCGACGCCAGCTCCGGATCGAGCCAGTCGTAGTCGGGGTCGTCGGGTTCGGGCCGGGGCATGAGGAGCAGGCGCGTGCCGAGACCGGATCGGGGGTGGACCGTGTGCCGCAGGGCCTTGTCGGGCAGGAGCCCGATTCCCTTGGAGCGGAGATAGCGCCCCGACTCCTCGAGGTCGCGGACGATGATGGCCAGCGTGTGCAGCCCTTGGCCTCCCTGCCGGTCGATGACGGACGACAGAACGTTGTTGTCTCGGCGCGGCTTCAGGATGGAGATGCGCGCGCGCTCGTAGACGTAGAAGTGCGACGCGGTCGCGTAGATCCCATTGGTGCGCCCGCCGATGAAGACGCCGCCCAGCACGCCGCCGAAGAACTCGCCCACAGCGTCGAGGTCGTCGGCGAGCAGCGTGATCGACCACAGCCGCTGCGCTCCCAGCGCACCGTCGCCTTCGAGCGTCCGCTCGTAGAAGCCCGGCTCGCGCCGTGGGTCGTTGGGCAGGTTGGCGTCGCTGAACTCGATGGTCGTGCCGAAGGTGCGCGCAGGGTCGGCAACACAGTGGCCCGGCGACTCCTCGACAACTCCGATACCGGCGGCGCGCAGGTGATCGGCGACCTCGGCGGCGTCGTCCACCTTGAACGTGAACGAGCGGAGGAAGCCGCCGTAGCGTTCGAGGAAGGACCGCGGCCCCTCGCCCAGGTCGAACGGGTCGACGAGCTCGATGCAGGTGTCGGCCAGGGTCAGGAGGGTGACGTCGCCCTTGCGCGGCGCCAACGGGCCTTCATAGAAGACCTCGGCCCCGAAGACGTCGCGGTAGAGGGCGAGAGCGGCCTCGCGGTCGGCGACGGCGTGGGTCACGCGAGAGACGTCGCGGATGTGAATCATCGGCGCCTTCCCTCCGGCCGGTCCGCGGAGTGGTCTTCCCTCTCCCCCTCTGGGGGAGACTGAGAGAGGGCCGGGGGTGGAGCGGGGTGCGCCAACATCAACCCAGCCTGCAGCGACATTTGCAAACGTCTCTCTGGGGGAGATTTGAGAGAGGGCGCGCGCCGTTGGGCGCGCGAGCGCCCGTAGGGTGCTGCTCCCTACTTGCCAAGGTTACGCAGAGGTCTCCGTTGGCGCGGTCGCGCCGGCGAAGGGCTGGATGAGCAGCCGGAGCGTGCCGTCGCCGTCCTTGCGCTGGGTGACGATGCGGTGGCCCGCCTCCTCGGCCCAGGTGATCACGTCGTAGATGTTGAGCGCGTCGGCCATGACGGCCTCGACGAGCGAGGAGCCGTCGGCCTGCGTCTGCCGGGTGAGCGCCGCAATGACGCCGGCGCAGTTCTTGCCGCGCCCGTCGACGATGACCCAGCCGCTCGCGGCGGGCGCCTCCCCGGCGCGGACGTCGACCTCGCCGCTCTTGCGGGCGTCAAGCTGCCGCTTGAACTCGGCAACGGACTCCCACGCGACGGCTCGGCCGCGGTCGCCACTGGAGCAGACCGCCCCGCGGACGCCGACGATGTCGGGGTTGATGCGGGCGAGCTCGTCGATGTCGCTCATCCGGAGATGGCCGGAGAGCGCCGTGCTCATGCCGGCCTTCTTGCCTTCAAAGACGATCTCTCGCAGCTTGGGCTCGGGGATGAAGTCGAAGAGGTTCCGCCCGTCCTTGGTCAGGGTGTCGATGAGCCAACCGTCGCAGCCGGTCTCCTCGGCGAGCCGGGGCATGAGCAGGGGGTCGAGCCCGCCGTAGAGGTGGTTGTCGGCGAAGAGCGAGCCGATCAGCTTGGTCTCACTGCCTTCCAGGGCGCGCTTCGATTCTTGCAGCACCTCGACCGCCATCTCGTAGTCGGAGCGCACGAAGCCGACCTTCACCGAGGTCGCCTCCAGCTTGGCGGCGGAGTAGACGGCCATGGCCACGGTGCCGGCCTGGTTGGGGACGACGCCGAGGGTGACGCTGACGTGCTTCTCATCGGGGATGCGGGCGCGCACCTGCTCAACGAGCAGCGGGTGCCCGGAGCCGACCATCGCCTCCTGGAGGTTCTTGATGTCGATGATGTCGGCGCCGCCGCGGTCGGCTTCCAGGGCCTCGGGCATGTCCTGGACGCTGACCATCAGCATCATGCCCGACTCGGAGGTGATGCCGCTGGGTCGGGGCTTCGCCTCGGCGGCCCCGTTGCGGGCGCTGCCGTTCGTGGGGGCCTGCTCCTCGGTGACATAGATCCTGGAAAGCGCCTCTTGTTGATGGCTCAGCTCCGGGTTCGCCGAGGCGGTCTCGACGGCAGCGGGCGCCGCCGGAGCATCGTCGTCGCCGGTGCGCACGGGGACGGGGCGGAGGGCGCGGAGCTCTCTCAGCAGCTCGTCCTTCTCGGCGTCGTCGAGGTCGCGGAGCGGCGGGCGGACGTGCCCCAGCCGCAGGCCCATGAGCTGGCCCCAGTACTTCACCATGCTGACAGGGAGGGCGCCGCCGAACTTCTGCACCGTGCGGCCCCACCACTTGTCGTTCAGTTGCTTGATCGCCTTCAGGTGGGTCTCGTAGAGCGCCTGGTCGAGGTCGCCCTTGGTGGCGCGCTCGATGTACTGCACGTAGTGGTTCGCGCCCGGCATGTCGAAGCGCCAATCGGAGGTGTTGGCGAAGATGACCTGCTGGCGGAAGCCCAGCTGCTCCGCCTTGGGGAAGATCCACTCGTCGGGGGTGCTGATGATCGCCTGTTTTCCGATGAGCAGGTGGGTCTCGATGGAGATCTGCTGGCTGAAGCTGGCCTCCTTGACGCCGACCACGTTGGGGACGGCGCAGAGGCGCTTCAGGCCCTGCGGGCTCATCACGATGCCGAACTGCGGCGAGTTGTAGAACATGATCGCCAGCGAGGTCCGTTCGGCGAGGGCGGTGATGAAGTCGACGACCTGGTTCTCGGTCTTCGTCACCATGTAGGGGGCGGCGGCGATCAGGAGGTCGTAGCCGGAGGACTCGGCGAGCGCAGCGAGGCGGGTCGCTTCCTTGAGCGAGGTGTGGGTGACGTGGGCGGCGATGGGCCACTCGCCGGCGGCCTCGTCGGCGACGGTCTCGATCACCGTGCGGCGTTCCTCGCCGGTCAGGCTCCAGAACTCGCCCATGCCCCAGCTCGACCCCGCGCCGCGGGTGCCCAGGCTGCGGATGTAGCGGATGTTGTGGCGGATGGCCGCCTCGTCGATTTCGTCGTCGGGGGTGAACGGCGTGGGGAGCGTGGTCCACTCGCCGGTCAGGTTTTCCCAGGCCCAGTCCTGGGCCTCGTGTTTGGCATACCCCGCCATCGGTGTCCCTTCCTTCTACGCCCTAGCCTCGGAGCGCCGGTGGGATGGCCGTCGAAAACGGCTTCTCTCCAGAAGTAAACGCGCGTCGAGTCTAGGCGCTTCCCCCCACAGGGTCAAGCCTGCAGACAGTGACCGGAGTGCTGCCGGCCTCAATGCGCCGCCGGTCTCCCCTGCATGATCAGGCCCAGGATATCCTGGCTGGTCACCGAGCCCAGGAACCGACCGGACTCCCGGTCGAGGACCGGGATCACCGACAGCGCGTGGTCCGTCATGCGCTCCAGCACGTCGTCGATCGTCTCGTCGGGATGGGCTGCGGGCACGCGGCGGCGCATCAACGCCCGCACCCTCGCCTTCGCCCACGTGCGCTTGGGAAGGAAGCGCAGCCGGGTCAGCGACGCCACTCCCGCGACCTCGCCGTCGTCGATGACCACGTAGTCGTGCTGATGGGGGACGATCCACTGCTCGGTGAAGCTCAGGACGGAGAGATCGGAGTCGGGGTAGCTCCGCGAGGTGTCCAGGATGTCGGCGACCCTGATGGTGTCCAGGGCGTAGCGGGCGTAGGAGGGCGTCGCTGCCTCGGGCATCACTGGGTCGTCGGAACCCTTGGCCCTGTTGATCGCGAAGCTCATCGCCGTCGGCGTCACCAGGATGAAGCCGAACATGATGATGACGAGGAGCGAGAAGAGGGCCTGAGAGATCGCTCCCGTCTCGAACAGGACGAGCAGGAGCGCGATCTCGGCCACCCCTTTCGCCATGAGGCCCATGCCCAGCGCGAAGGGAGTGTCGAGGCGCGCCGCGAAGGGTCCGGCGAAAGACCCGGCGGCCTTGCCGAGCACGGCGACGGCAACGACCGCGGCGATCGTCCCCGCAGACAGTTCGGTGAAGGAGAGGTCGACGCTGAGTCCGGCGGAGGCGAAGAAGAGCGGAACGAAGAGGCCCTCCGTCGTGCTCCGCAGGCCGGGCATGATGTCGAGGCGCACCCGGTGCGGCATCCCCGAGAGGGCGGCCCCGAAGAGTAGCGCTCCGATGGAGCCGTGGAGGCCGATCTCATGGGCCGCGACCACCATGAGGAAGAGCCCGCCCAGCAGCAGGCCGAAGGGAAGCTGGGGAACGCTCAGGAATCGCTGCAGGAGGATGATCACCGGCGGGAGTATCTGGGCAGACAACACCCACGCGACGACCGCGAAGCCGATGATTTGGCCCAGGAGGATGGGCAGTTGGCCGACGCCCGGCGGGTCGTCGTGCCCCGTCTCGCTGATGGTGAACCCCACGATGAGCAGGGCGATCAGCTCGGCAATGATGACGGTGGTGAAGATCTCAAGGCCGAGCGGTTCCTTCAGGTGTCCTTCGTCGGCGAGCACCTTGGCCACAATCCCCAGGCTCGACAGCGCCAAGACGCCGGAGAGGGCCAGCGCCGTGGTGAACGGGAGGTCGAGGACGGTGAGCGTGACGCCGAGCGAGGCGGCGAGCGGCACGATCACCGAGACCGTCGCGGCGAGGAAGAACCGCCCCCGGATCGTGGCGACGAACCCCGAAATATCGACCTCGTCGAGCCCGATGAGGAAGAAGAAGACGAAGACGCCAACGCCCAAGAACAGCGCCGATTCCTCGGTCGGCTCGACGATGCCCGCGACGGGGCCGAGCAGCACCCCGGTGGCCGTATAGGCGATGATCGAGTTCAGCCCAAGGCGGGCGAAGACCCCCTCGGCAATCTTCGCGACGACGAGGAGCAGGCCAATGGAGAGGACCGCGTCGACCATTCCACCCCGCCCAGGCAACAGCTCCGCCTCATTCTAGAAGATAGAGCGAACCCCCGCAGCGCAGAGGCGCCCCTCCCCCTGGGGCGACCCTTAAACCTCCCTCCCTCTGGGGACCCTTGCACAACTCCCGCCGATGGTTGGGAAACGGGAGGAGCGGGCGGTTCTTCCCTCTCCCCCTCTGGGGGAGATTTGAGAGAGGGCGCGCGCCGTCAGGCGCGCGAGCGCCCGCAGGGCGCTGCTCTTTACTCGGCCCGAAGTTACGCAAAGGTCTCCTCTGGGAGAGCCTGAGAGAGGGCCAGGCGGGGTGGGCTTGCCTCTTCCCCCCAAGGAGACCTTTGCGCAACCCGCCACGCCGGCAGGGGACCGTCCATGTAGGGGCGACCCTTGTGGTCGCCCAGGGGTGTGGGCGGGGTCTCCTCTCCTTTTGCCTCTCCCCCTCTGGGGGAGACTGAGAGAGGGCCGGGGCGGGGCGCGGTGGTCCCCTCCGGAACCTCTTCTTCCCACGGGAGAAGATTGAGATGAGGGGCCCTCCATCACCACCAACCCCACCCAAACCCGCCACCCCTCCCGTGTAGGGGCGATCCTTAAACCTCCCTCCCTTTGGGAGGGACTGAGGGCGGGCAGTCCTCCCCCCGCCACCGCTCACTTGACACGCCCCCGCCCCCCCGCCTATCATCATTACAGAACGTACGTTCTTGGCCGGGATGCGGCGACACCCTGCGGACGCGCGGGAGACAGGGCCCTTCTCCCGGCGCGGGCGCGTGACCGGCTAGGCAGTGGCGCCGGTCTTGGACGGTTCGAGGCGCATGATCTGCCGTGCCTCCGCGGGCGTGGCCACATCCCGGCCCAGGGAGCGCGAAGCCTCGGCGACCCGGCGCACCTGCTCGGCGGTGCTCATCGGCTTTCCTTCATAGAGGAGGTTGTCGCCGATGCCGGTGCGGATGTGGCCGCCCAGCAGAATCGCAGAGTTGTTGACGATGTGGTGGCTGGCCCCCTGGCTCTGGGTGAACCACTCGTAGTCGAGCCCGTCGGGCAGCCAGTCGAGGAAGGCCTGGATCGAGCGGGGCTCCGGCGGCAGGTTGTAGAGAAGGTCGTCGTTGAAGCCGAATTTTAACAAGATCGGCTCTGCGATGAGGCCCATGTCCATGAACGCTTCCAAGTGGCGGATGTGGCCCAGCTCCCGCATCCCGAAACGGGGCTTGAGGCCGAGCTCCTGCATCTTCCGCAGCGTCTCGATCGTCTCGCCGTGCGTGTTGACGTACATGTGGTCGGGGTTGATGAACCGCTTCGCCTCGCGATCGTACTTGCCGCGCAGCATGGCCCCCGTGTCCACGTCCATGAACGGAAGCGCGACATCGGGGTCCTCGGCCAGCGCGACGACGTGGGCGAACCGCTTGAGGCCGAACAGCGTGTCCGACTGCGGGGGCCATGTCGGGTAGCAGATGGCGTCGCAGTGCTCGGCGATCAGTTGAAAGGTCTCCTTGTAGATGTCGACGTCCTGGAAGCGCTGCGCTCCGGTCTTGGGGTCCCGGGCGTGGATGTGAATGATGGAGGCGCCGGCCTCCACGCACTCCAGGGTGTCTTCCAGAATCTGGCGCGGCGTCAGCGGCACCGCCGGGTAGTCCTCGACCGGGACGACCTCGTTGACCGTGACCTCGATGCACAGCTTCGGATGTGCCATTGTCTCCCTCTCGTCCCGGCTAGCCCATCAGCTTGGCGGGGTCGCCCATGTTGTAGAAGCGGATAGCTCCCTCGGCCAGAATGCGGCGCTTCGTCTCGTCGGAGAGCCCTTCCATGCGGCGGATCATGTCGGGGGCGCCGGGAAAGCCGTCGGCGTGCGGGTAATCGGTGGCCCAGAGAATCTTGTGGGGGCCGACGTAGTCGGCGAGGTAGGCAAGGTTGCCCTCGATGGGCTCGAAGGAAATCCAGGCCTGCCGCTCGAAGATCTCGCTGGGCTTCTGCGAGATCAGCCCGTCGTTCCACGACTCCTGCTCGTAGTGGCGGTCCATGCGGTCGAGCCACCCCGCGATCCAGCCGCCGCCCGACTCCATGAACGCGAAACGCAGCTTGGGGAACCGCTCGCAGACGCCGCACATGAGGAGGCCGGCGCAGGCGGCCATCATCTCCAGGGTGTGCGAGACCACGTGGGCGACGCCGGCCGTCTTGAAGCGGTCGGCGCCGAGGCCGGGAACACCGCCGCCGACGTGGATCGCCATGGAGACGTCCAAGTCCTGGACCGCCGCCCAAATCGCGTCGTTGGCGGGGTCGTGGATGTAGCGCCCGTCGACGGGGTTGGCGCGGATGAAGGCCGCCCCGAACCCAAGCTCGCGGCGGGCGTATTCGAGCTCGGCAACGGCCAGGTCGACGGACTGCAGGGGCAACATGGCGAGGCCGAAGAGGCGGTCGGGATGGGCGGCGCAGTAGTCGGCGAGCCAGCGGTTGTAGGCGCGGCAGACGGCTGCGCCGAGGCCGGGGTCTTGAATGCGGCCGGAGAGGAAGAGGCCGAGCGTGGGGAAGGAGAAGGAGGCGTCGACGCCCTCGGCGTCCATGTCGACGATGCGGGCGTCGGGGTCGAAGCCGCCGCGCCGTCCACTGACGTAGGCGAGCGGCCCTTCCGTCCGCGGCGCGCCGTAGCTCCCTGTGCCGCCGAACCCCTGGGGCAGCGACCAGACCGCAGTCTCCACCCGCAGGTGCTCCGCGCCATCTTCCTCCGTCGTAAAGACCGGCGCCCGGTCGCGGTAGGCGGGGTCGATGTAGCGCTCCCACAGGTCGGGGGGCTCCAGCACGTGCCCGTCGGAGTCGATGACGCTGTAGGTGCGGCTGCTCATGACGGGGCCAGCCTAGCGGCCGCGCGGGTCGCGGGCAACCGCGGCGCAAGGAGACGCTAGCCTAACCCGCGTATCGTCAAAGCGACTCGCCGCCGTCGACTCCGATGACCTGGCCGGTGACGAAGCCGGCGGCGTCGGAGGCCAGATAGACGGCGAGCGCGCCGATCTCCCGCACGTCCCCGGTGCGCCGCATCGGGATGCGCTTCAGCAGCTCTGCCAACGACTTGGGGTCCTCGTGCATCGGGGCCGACGCCGAGGTGTAGAACTGCCCCGGCGCGATGGCGTTGACGGTGACCCCGTAGCGCGCCCACTCCTTCGCGATGCTCCGGGTGAAGGTATCGAGCCCGCCCTTTGCCGCGTCGTAGGCCGAGTTGAACCTGTTAAGGCGCGTGGTGATGACCGAGCCCACGTTGATGACCCGGCCGCTGCCGCGTTCCAGCATCTGGGGCCCCAGCTCGCGCAAGAGGTAGAAGGCCGCCGACAGGGTTGTTCCAAGCGCGCCGTGCCACTCCTCGTCTCTGGTCGGTGTGTCGAACCCGGGAAGGCCGGGCCGGTAGCCTGGCAGCGGAATCAGCGGCTGAAAGAAGCCGGCGGCGGCGTTGTTCACCACGATGTCGATGCGTTCGAAGCGCTGGAGCGCCTGCCGCGACATTGCCGCTACGGCGCCGGGGTCCGAAACGTCGGCCTCGATGGCCTCGGCGCGGCGTCCCAGCGCCCGGACCTCTTGGGCCGTGGCTTCGATCTCGGTCGCCGTGCGGGCGACGGCGACGATGTCGGCGCCCGCCTCCGCCAACGCGAGCGCGATCGCCTTGCCGATTCCCCTGCCTGCGCCGGTGACCAAGCCGACTTTTCCAGTCAGGTCGAAAGTGGGGCTGACCACGGCGGCGACTCCTTTACAGAAGAGAATGGGCGCTATGGTACACTCGCGCCATGCCCGGTCAAGGCGACTCCAAGAGGCCCGTGCTGCGCACGTCTCTCTGCGACCTGCTCGGCGTCGAATACCCCGTCTGCCTTGCCGGCATGGGCTCCCGCGGACGTGCCACGCCGCCCCCGCTCGTCGCCGCCGTCTCGAACGCCGGCGGGCTCGGAGTGCTAGGGGGCGCGAACCTCACCCCGGACGAGATCCGCGACCGCATCCGAGAGGTCAAGACGCTCACGGACAAGCCGTTCGCGGTCAACCTGCTCTTTCCGGCGAGCATGAGCCAGGCCGAGAATTCCCGGTCGCAAATCCGCGACCTCTTGCAGCGGGACTACCCCAAGCATGTCGCGTTCGTGAAAGAACTCCTGCGGGAGTTCGACCTGCAAGAGGCGCCGGTCGAGCAGGAGAGCGTGCTCGCAACCGGAGACATCCAAGAACAGTTCCAAGTCGTGTTGGACGAAAGAGTCCCCATTCTCTCCGCCGGGCTGGGAGACCCGTCGTGGGCGGTCCCGCCGGCGAGGGAACAAGGGATGAAGGTCATCGGGCTCGCCGGATCGGTGCGCAACGCGATGCGCCAGGTGGAGGCGGGCGTCGACGCCATCGTGGCGCAGGGGTACGAGGCCGGCGGCCACACCGGCCGGATCGCGACGTTTCCTCTGGTCCCTCAGGTGGTGGACGCCGTGGCCCCGACGCCGGTGCTGGCGGCGGGGGGCATCGGCGACGGGCGGGGCCTCGCCGCCGCGCTGGCTCTGGGGGCGGTGGGGGTCTGGGTCGGCACGACTTTCCTTACCTCGCTCGAGAGCCGTATCTGGGACGTCCAGAAGGAAGAAATCTTGGGGGCGCGGTCGGAGGACTTCCCGGTCACGAGGGCGTACACCGGAAAGACGGCACGCGACTACAAGAACGTCGTCATAGACGCCTGGGAGTCGTCTGATCTGGAGCCGCTCCCCATGCCGTTGCAGCAAGTGCTGATGGAGGACTTCTCGTCGGCGGCCATGGCCGGGGGGCGGTACGACCTGGTCAACAGCCCGGCGGGCCAGATCGGCGGCATGCACACCGAGTTGAAACCCGCGGAGCGCATCCTGCGGGAGATGGTCGAAGGCGCGGCTGCCATCATCGCGGAGCAGCAGGACTTCCTTGGTCCGTAGCCGGCCTCCCGGCGTGGCCGCCTCGCGTTTGCTTGACATTGATTACCCGTTCGGCTACACCTGTACGACCGGGTTTGAGGGGGGCGCGATGGCGAAGGGTGGATTCAAGATCATGGACTCGGACATGCACGTGTTCGAGCCCCCCGACCTGTGGCAACGCTACACCGCTCCCGAGTTCCGGGACAGCGCACCCCGCTGCATGACGGACGAACCTCGGGACTTCGCCATGGAGTTCCTGGGGGAGATCATCCCTGTTCCTTCATTGCATGAAGACGAAGTCAGCATCGAGGCGCGTCGTCAGACGGAGGAGACCCAGTCCCGCCAGTACGCACATGCCATCGAGCGCATGTGGGACGCGGAGTCCCAAGTCCAGGCGATGGACTCCGAGGGGATCGACGTCGCGGCCATGTATCCCAGCCGGGGCCTCATGCCCCTCGCCATCGACGGTATCGACCCCGCCTTGGGCGCCGCCGTCGCCGCGGCCTACAACGACTGGCTCCACGAGTTCTGCCAGCGGGACCCCGACCGGATGTTTGGCGTCGCGATGGTGTCCCTGCACGACGTGCCCTCCGCTGTGGAAGAGGCGCGGCGAACGGTGCGGGACTATGGGTTCCGGGGCGTCTTCCTGCGGCCGAACTTCATCAATGGGCGCCCTTGGCACGACTCCTACTACGATCCGTTCTGGGCCGCGGTCGAGGAGCTCGACATCGGCGTCGGCTTCCACGAGGGAGGGGCCATTCCCGCCGCGCAGGTCGGGAAGGAACTCGAGTCGGAGGCGCTCCACCATATCGTCTCGCACCCCCTGGAAATGATGTTGGCTGGGGTGAGCCTCATCGGGGGCGGGGTGTTCGAGCGGTTCCCAGGGCTGCGCGTGGCGTTTCTGGAGGCGAACTGTTCGTGGGTTCCCTGGATGCTTTGGCGGATGGACGACGTGCTGGAGCCGACGACGTGGGCGGGCCTCCAACATCTCGACCTCAAGCGCAGGCCCAGCGAGTATTTCGAGCGCCATTGCTATGTTTCGATCGAGCCCGATGAAGATCCGGCCAAGAACGTCTTGGACCTGATCGGACTGAAGAACATCGTCTTTTCGACCGACTATCCTCATCTCGACTCCAAGTTCCCCAAGGCCGTCGACTACTTCCTCGAACAACCGATCACGCCGGACGAAAAGCGGCGGTTCCTCTGGGAGAACTGCGCCCGCTTCTACGGGTTCGCCTGAGTCGTTGCCTGCTACTGCTGGGAACGGGTCCGCGAGCCGTCCTTGGTGGGGCTACTGCATCCGAATCTAGAGATTGGAGAGTATGGCTATAGGCAACGGAGCTTCAGTCACCGGACGGGTCGCGGTGCTGAAGGACGCACAACTGGGTTTCGAGCTCCAAGAGTATGAAGTCCCGGAGCCCGAGCCGGGCGCCATGGTGATCAAGGTCTCGATGGCCGGCGTGTGCGGCTCCGACCTGCATGCGTGGCGCGGCGACATCGGGGACAGCGCACCCTGGGGAGCCGTGCAGAGCGTCGGCGTGACGCAGGGCCACGAGATGGTCGGCTCGGTCTACCGGCTTGGGACGGGAGTCACGTCCGACGCCCTGGGCCGTCCGCTGCGGGAAGGCGACCGGATCTGCCACATGCTGAGCCTGGGCTGCTTCCATTGCCACGCGTGTGCACGCGGCCTGTATAACCTCTGCCAGAACCTCCGCGGGCTGTTCCGTCCCGCCGGGGAGTGGCCGTACTTCACCGGTACCTTCTCCGACTACTACTACCTTCCCCCGGTTCACTTCGCGTACCGCGTCCCCGACGAGCTTCCCGATAGCCTGGTTGCCTCCGTCAACTGCGCGATGTCGGCGGTGATGCAGGGGTTGACCACCGTAGGCGTGCTGGAGGGGGAGGCCGTCGTCATCCAAGGCGCGGGCGGGCTCGGACTCTCCGCGACTGCCATCGCCAAGGACATGGGCGCCTACCCCATCATCGTCCTCGACCGGCTGGAACCACGGCTGCAGTTGGCCGCGGAGTTCGGGGCCGACTACACCATCAACGTACAAGAAACCGCCTCGGCGGACGAGCGCGTCGAGCGCGTCCGGGAGCTCACCGAGGGGGTGGGCGCCAACGTGGTGGTCGAGCTCGTGGGGCTGGCGGAGCTGCTGCCCGAGGGCGTCGACATGCTGCGGGCCGGCGGCACGTTCCTCGAAATCGGCAACATGGTCTGGGGCAAGACGGTGCCGTTCGATCCCTCGACCATGCTTTCAGGAAAGCGGATCATCGGATCGGCCGGCTCGCAGCCATGGGTGATTCCGAAGGTGCTCCAGTTCCTCCAGAAAAACCGCGAGCGCTTTCCGTTCGAGAAACTCGCGTCGCACACGTTCCCGTTGGACAAGATCAACGAGGCGTTCGCGGAGGCGGAGTGGGCCGGCCGCCATACGAACGTCGTACGAGCGTACCTGACGCCATGAGGTCAACGGCATGAAGTTCGGCCTGTTCATGATGCCGCTGCATCACCCGACGGAGAATCCGACGCTCGCGTTCCAGCGGGACCTCCAACTGATCGAGTACGTGGAGGGACTGGGTTTCGAGGAGATATGGGTCGGCGAGCACCACACGGGGGGATGGGAGACCATCCCATCGCCGGACATCTTCATCAGCGCGGCCGCGCAGCGCACAAAGAGAATCCGCATCGGCACCGGGGTGGTCAGTCTGCCCTTCCAGCACCCGTTCCTGGTAGCGGAGCGGATGGCCTTCCTAGACCACCTCACCTACGGCCGGACGATGCTGGGTGTTGGGCCGGGCGTGCTGCCGGCGGACGCCAAGCTGTTCGGTATCGACGCCTCGGATCTCCGCCCAATGTTGAACGAAGCGCTGGAGATCATCCTCAAGCTCTACCGGGAACCAGGCCCGGTGACGTTTGAGGGAGAGCACTGGACCCTCAAGGATATGGCGCTGCAACTCAGACCATACCAGAAGCCCCACCTGCCGTTGGCCGTGGCCAGCGCGGGGGGCTCCAACAGCTTGGAGCTGGCCGGCAAGTACGGGCTGCTGCTACTGTCCGCGTTATTCTCGGTGGGACAAAGCGCCCAGGGGCTGGCTCAAGGCTGGGAGAAGGTGGAGGAGGCGGCGCAGGCCCATGGCCGGACGGCCAGCCGCGACGACTGGCGGATCGCCAGCTACGTGTACGTCGGCGATACGACGCAGGGTGCGCTGGACGATGTCCGCGGCGGCTCCAGCCGCGAGGAGGATGAGTACCTTGCCCATACGGGTTATCCTTGGCCGGGACGGATATGGATGGTGGGAGACCCCGATCACGTCGCGCGGCAGATCAAGAACCTGGAAGACGAGACCGGCGGCTTCGGCGGCCTCTTACTTGTGTCGCCCGAATGGACGTCGACCGAGAAATGGAACCACAGCCTCGATCTCTTCGCCCGGTATGTGATGCCCCAGTTCCAGGACAGCTTGGGGCCGGTCAGAGGCGCATACGAACGCATGGTGCACGACAACGAAGCCGGACTGCTCGGCAACCCGGCAAGCCAACCGGCGCCGAGCCCTTCAGAGAAGACATTTGTCGATTGATTGTGGTGGCCGATAGACCGTTGCGACGCAACGGAAGGAAAGGAGTGGGCCAATCATGAGGTTACCGAGATACTTCGTAGCCCTGGTGTCGCTGCTCGCGGCATTGGCGCTGTTGGTGGGCGCCTGCAGCGGGCCGGACGGACCCCCGGGCCCGGCAGGGCCGGCAGGGCCGGCAGGACCGGCAGGGCCGGCGGGGCCGGCAGGGCCGGCGGGGCCGGCGGGAGCGGAAGGACCGGCGGGTGAAGGCGCGATGATGCCGGAGCCGACGGCTATGCCTGAGCCCACGGCGACGGCCATGCCCGAACCTACGGCGACCCCGGTACCCACGGCCACGCCGATACCCACGGCCACGCCAGTACCGGCGCCGACGGCCGATGCGAGACGGGGCGGCGAGTTCATCGGCGTGCAGTTCGCCAGCCCGGCCGACCTCGATCCGATCGCGGCCCGCTCCGTGGAGTTCTTCCACGGCGTCGGCCAGGCATACAGCCAGCTCGTCCAGTACAACTTCGAGCAGCCGATCGACGCCATCATCCCCGACCTCGCCGAGAGCTGGGAGGTTGAAGGCGGACAGGTCTACACCTTCACCCTTCGCGAAGGCGTGACTTGGCACGACGGCACCCCGCTCGTGGCTGAAGACGTCGTCTGGGCCATTGGGAAGCTGCAGGAAGTGGAAGGGCAGCGCCGCGGCGAGTTCGCCTCCGTCGAAAGCGTCGAAGCCCCGGACGATCGTACTGTCCGCATGACGCTGGTGAAGCCGCGCGTCTCATGGCTGGCGGTGCTCGGCCTGTACACGGGCCCGATTGCGCCGAGGCATGTCTATGAGGCCACCGGCGGCGACCTCACCCAAGGCCCGGTGGTTGGCACCGGCCCCTTCATGTTCCAGGAATACGAGCTGGACCAGCACATTGAGATGGTCCGCTACGACAACTTCTACGAGCCGGGGGTTCCCTACCTGGACCTCATCCGCGTCCTGATCATCCCGGACGAGGCGACCCGTCTGGCCGCCTTCCGGACCGGGCGAGTCCACACGCTCTGGATGGGCGCGACGTGGGTGAACAGGCTGCAGGTGGAAGACCTCCAGCGCAGCGTGCCCGACCTCTCGCCCAACGAGCATGAGGCGATGCAGGCCAAGATCATCCTGGTCAACTCCAATACACCGCCCTTCGATGACGTTCGGGTGCGGCGGGCGATGTTCCTGGCAGTCGACCGTTGGGCCGCGCTGCAAGTCCTGCCGGATACGGTGAGACCCGCAGGCCCCGTGGTGCCGCCGAACTGGGCGATACCGGACGACGAGCTGTTCCAGATGCCCGGCTACCGCCAGGGCGACGCGAAGGAGCAGGACCGCGAGGAGGCCAGGGCTTTGCTCGCTGAGGCGGGCTATCCCGACGGCTTCGAGACGTCCATCTTGACGATCGCGGACCTCCAGCGGCACGTGGACCTCTCGGTGTTCATCGTCGACCAGCTCGCGACGGTCGGCATCAACGTCGAGAACAAGCTGTTGCCGGTGGGGGACTGGTTCGGGCCGTTCGCTCAGACCTTCGACTTCGCGCTCATCACGGTCGAGGCCAACGTCCAATATCCGGACCCGGACTCGGCCGCGGGCAACATCATGCCGGGCATCTGGACCCACCTGGAAGACCAGCAGATGTTCGACCTGTTCGACGCTCAGAGCAACGAGACCGATCAAGACCAACGGCGCGAGATCGTGAAGGACCTCCAGCTTCGCATGATGGAAGTCGTGAACATGGTGCCGATCGCATGGTTCAACGACTTCTATCCGACCCGGCCGGAGGTGCAAGACTTCGTGGCGCCGCTCGGCGTCTGGAGCCGCCATCGCCTCGACCGCGTCTGGTTGGAGAGCTAGCACCTCTCACATAGCGAGGAATCTGGGCTCCACGGGGCGGCTCGCACCGCGACCGTCCCGTGGAGTACCATGCCTCCCGAACTTCAGCCGCCCATGGGGGAAATTAACTGATGACCACGGACAGGGACGAAATCCTGGCGTTGTATGAAGGGCAGGCCCGCGACGAAGTCGAGGACTTGCTCTCCAAAGTCGGCGTCATCCAACAATCCACCTACACGTACAACAAGTACGCGACGACCGACTCGATACGACACTTCGCCGAGGGCATCGGCGACGACAACCCCCTATGGTCGGACGAGGACTATGGGTCGAAGACGAGATACGGATCGGTCATCGCCCCCCCTAGCTTCATTTGGAGCTGCAACCCGGACGGCGGCTACTATCTCGACCACTTCACGGGTCTGATGATTGGGTCGGTCTACAAGTTCTACAAGCCGATCAATGCCGGCGAGCGGATTGACGTGACGTGGACGATCCCCGAGGTCAGGACCCAGCACACCCGCCACGCCAGCCCCGCGCTCCGGGAGCCGCACCAGTACTTCTACCGGGACAAGGACGGCGACCTCTTCGCCGAGCTGATTCAGATCGAATACCGCTTCCTCCGCAAGGACATCAACCACGACCAATACCTCGCCGAGGAGGTCACGCGGCCGACCTATACCGACGAGGAGCTTCAGGCGATCGACGATTGCTACGCGGCGGAACAGCGGCGGGGCGCCGAGCCCCGGTACTGGGAAGACGTCAACGTAGGCGATGAGTTGCCCACCATCGTCAAGGGTCCTTGGAGCATCCGCGACGCGGTCTCCTACTACATGGGGATCGGCTCGGAGCCGCATTCCGCCTTTCGCAACTTCTGGAAATACAAGGCAAACGCGCGCCCCTACTACATTCTGGTCGACCCCGTGTCCGGCCTTCCCGAGGTCATGCGGATGCACCACGTGGGGACGGCCCATGCGCGCGCCCGTGGGTTCCCGTTCGCGTTCGAGGTCGGCCCCAGCCGGGTCGCCAGCCAGATGCATTGCATCACGAACTGGATGGGCGACGAGGGCTTCCTCGTCGACATCGAATCGCGCCTGCGGCGCCCCGTGTGTGAAGGCGACACCTACTGGTTGAGCGGCACGGTCACGAAGAAGCTGGAAGACGACCGTGGGCGCCTCGTCAAGGTGGAGATCACAGCGGTCAATCAACGCGGCGAGGAAACCGCGCCCGCCTGGGCCACCATAGCGCTGCCGAGCCGCGGTTGAAGACACCCGACGGCTCGACCGCCGTGGAGGCCCTATGCCATCGGACCGGGGGACGCAAGCGGTCTCGGCTTCGGGCTTGGCCGGCGCTTCGGACGTAGCCCTCGCCGGCACCACCGTTCTGGAGCTTGGCGCGGGTAGCGTTGCCTCCTCCTTCGCGACGCGGCTTCTTGGCGGCTACGGCGCTCGTGTCATAAAGGTCGAGCCTCCCGGCGGCGACCCCCTTCGGTCTGCGCCGCCGCTGGTCTCAACCGGGGACGGCCGGTGGAGCGCGCTCTTCGCCCACCTCGCGGCGGGAAAAGAGAGCGTCGTCCTCGACTTGATAGCAGGGGACAACGAGGAGCGGTTCGGCGACCTTCTGCAGGGCGCCGACATCGTCATTGACGGTCTGGGCCGGGAAGCTAGAGAGCGGGCGGGCATCGACTGGGGGAGCTTGCGGCGCGGGAACCCCCGCGCCGTCGTTGCCGTGATCGAGCCGTATGGGAGCACCGGCCCGAATCGGGGCCGGGCGGCGACCGAGCTGACGATCTTAGCGGAGAGCGGCTATCTCGACCTGTGCGGCGACCCCGACCGGCTGCCCGTCAAGCCCTACGGCTATCAGGCCTACCGTCTCGCCGGGCTGCACGCCGCATTGGCGTCGTTGAGCGCGCGGCGCATGGCGCGGCGCACCGGGCAGGGCTGCGTGATCGACGTCTCCGTCCAGGAGAGCTTGCTCTTCTGCCTCGGTGGCGCGGCGGCGTGGTTCCAACACACCGGCGAGCCCTACGTCCGCGCGCGGTCGCGCGTGGCGCACTCCATCGCTAGGGCCCGCTATCCGGGCAACCTCCTGCGGTGCAGCGACGGCCTCATATTCATGAACACCGGGCACAACCAGGAGTCCGTCGCGATATTGCTCGGCGAACCTTCGGTAGGGTCGCAGGAGCTCTGGGATACGGCCGCGGCCCGGGGCGACGAGTTGGACGCCCTGTGCGAGCGATGGACGACGACCGTCACGCGCGCCGAGGCGTCAGACCTTGGGCAGGAGCTCAGGGTGGGGATCGCGCCCGTCCTGTCTCCTGAAGAGGTGCTCGAAAACCGGCATCTGGCGGAGCGGGAGTTCTTCGTGTCGATGCCGGGCAACGGGACGAGCGTCCGGGTTCCCGGCGCGCCCGTCCGAATGTCCCGGAGCGCCTGGCTTACAGGAGGCACGCCCGCGCTCGGTGAGCAGACCTCGGAGGTGCTCGAAGGCCTCCGAACCACGGATTGTGCGGAGGAGCCTGCCGTCCGCGGCGGCAAGCTGCCGCTCGAAGGGGTGCGTGTACTCGATGTCACCGAGTACGTCGCCGGCCCGCTGGCGACGCAGGCCCTGGTGTCGCTCGGGGCGGAGGTCATCAAAATCGAGCGACCTTATCTGTCAGATCACCGCCAGCAGATGTACGGCCCCATCCCCGGCCCGCTGCCCGGCGCGCCGGACGAACCGTGGAACCGCGTGCTCTGGTTCAACGAGCTCAACCGGGGCAAAACCGGCATCGCGCTCGACCTCAGCCACCCTCAGGGCGCCGATATCTTCCGACGGCTAGCGGCCATCTCCGACGTTGTGATCGACAACTACAGCGCGCGGGTGATGCCCAATCTGGGGCTAGACTACGACCGGCTCCGCTCCGTCAACCCTTCGATCATCAGCCTGAGCATCTCCGGTTACGGGGCCACGGGCCCCTGGGCGAACTGGATCGCCAGCGGCCCCTCGATTGACTCCGCGACCGGCATGGCGTGGCTCACGGGCTATCCGGACGGAGGACCGCTGCGTCCGGGCAACTTCAACCCGGACATCATCGCCGGCCTCATGGCGGCCTACACGATCGTGGTCGCCTTGGAGCACCGCGACCGGAACGGCTTGGGGCAGAGGATCGACCTGTCGATGGTGGAGAGCGTGGCGCACTTCCTCGGCGAGGCCCTGATCGCGACGGCCGCCGGGGCGGCGGTCGAAGAACGCCAAGGCAACCGGGAACCGGAGGGCGCCCCCTCCGGCGCCTACCCCACGGGCGACGGCCGCGCAGTGGCGCTCTCCGTGACCTCGGACGCGGCGTGGCGTGCCTTGGTCAAAGCCGTCGGTGAGGAGACGCTTCCCTTGCCGGCCGACGCAGGCGCGGAGCAGCGCCGGGCGCGGCACGCCGAACTCGACGGCGCTATCGAGGCTTGGACGAGCGCCCAGCCACTGACGGACATCGCCGCCGCGCTCGACGCGTGCGGCGTCGCGTATGGTGCCGTAAGGACGTCGTCCGATCTGCACGAGGACCCGCACCTCACCGCCCGCGGCGCGCTTTCGAAGGTTACGGAGATGCAGATCGCAGAGACGCTCTACCCCCGTTTCGCGTGGCTGATCGATGGGGTCGAGGACCCGGCATCGGCCCCCGCGCATCTCTACGGACAACACAGCGCCGCCGTGTTCAGGGACGTGGTCGGTCTGACTGCAAGCGAAGTGCGGAGCCTCTATGACAACGGGGTGTCCAAGGAGGCGCCCACGTTGTTCTAGCTCGGACTTGAGCCATGTCCAGATACGTTGTTCGCCGGCTGCTGCTCATCATCCCGACGCTGTTTGTGATCTCCGTCGTCATCTTCGCGATGATACGGATCGCCCCCGGCGACCCGGGCGTCGTCTATCTGTCCCGCGGGGGGCCGACGGAGATCGACCCGCAGGAGCTTGCCGAGTTTCGGGAAGAGCACGGGCTCAATCGGCCGCTGGTCGCGCAGTACGGCAGTTGGCTCTGGGGGCTTGCAAGATTCGAGGGCGGGATTTCGCTCTGGTCGAAGAAGCCGGTGTTTGAGGAGATCTCCACCGCGCTGCCGGCGACCGTGGAGCTCGCGATCATTTCCACCCTCATCGCCCTCGTCATCGCCGTGCCCGCGGGACTGATCAGCGCCATTCGGCGCGACTCGGCGTGGGACTATGGGTTTCGCATGTTTGGCATCACCGGCCTCGCCATGCCCGATTTCTTCACCGGATCGATGCTGCTCCTGATACTCGTCATCTTCTTCCAGTGGATTCCGCCGCTGGAGTATCACGGCTTCTTCGAGAACCCGATCGCGAACCTTGGGCAGATGATCTGGCCCGCCCTGATCCTGGGACACATTCAGGCCGCGCTCATCAGCAGAATGATCCGCTCGACGACCCTGGAGGTCCTCCAGCAGGACTACGTGCGCACGGCGCGAGCCAAGGGCCTGCGGAACAGCATGGTCTACCTTCGCCACGCGTTCCGGAACGCGCTCCTTCCTGTCGTGACCGTCGCCGGCGTTCAGTTCGGACAGGTTTTAGGCGGTGCCGTGATCGTCGAAAACATCTTTGCCATACCGGGCATCGGCTTCAAACTTCTTGATGCGGTGCGGCACAAGGACTACGTGCTGCTCCAGACCATCGTGGTGCTGTTCGCGCTCGCCATCCTGCTCGTCAACCTGGTGGTCGACCTCCTCTACGGCCTCCTCGACCCACGGATTCGGCACTCATGAACCGCCAGCTTGGCATGGGGACGAACGGGCTGGGCCGCTGGGCCCTGGTCCTGGCGCAGTTCGTTCGTGAGCGGCCCCTTGGCGCGGCGGCGGGGCTCGTGGTTGTCGCCATGGCCTTCTTGGCCGCATTCGGCCCCTGGGTACGGCCGTTCGACCCGGTGGAGATCCACTTCGACGAGACCTTCCACGGCCCAAGCTGGACCTACCTCATGGGCACGGACAACTTTGGCCGCGACGTCTTCAGCCGGCTCATCACCGCGGCCCGGCCGGTCTTCGTCGTCGCCCTGAGCTCGGTCGCGATCGGGGCCGTCGTTGGGGGCCTCATCGGTATCGCGAGCGCCTACTGGGGAGGGTGGTTGGACTCGGTGGTCCAACGCGTCATGGATGGACTCATGGCCATTCCCATCCTCGTGCTGGCGCTCACCATCGCCGCTATGTTCGGCCCGGAGGATAGGAACGTCATTGCCGCCCTGGCGCTGATCAACGTGCCCATCGCGAACAGGATTCTGCGGTCGGCCGCGTTGGCCGTCACCGCGGAGCAATACGTCGACGCCGCCCGGGCGGTCGGCGCGAGCGACTGGCGCCTGATCTTCCGTCACATCACGCCCAACGTGGTGGCGCCGTTCTTGGTCTTCGCCACCGGCCAGGTCGGCTGGGCCATCATCGTGCTGTCGGCCCTGGCGTTCCTGGGCGTCGCGTCGCCGCCGCCGGAGCCGTCGTGGGGCGGGATGCTGTCGGAAGGCTCCCGCTCCTATGCGGAGCGCGCGCCGTGGCTCGCCGTGGCGCCGGGCTTCTTCATCGTCGCCACCGTGTTCGGGTTCAACATCTTCGGCGACGTGCTGCGGGATATCTTCGACCCGCGCCTGCGGGGCAGGTAGCCGGGACGCGGACCGGCGTTTAGCCCGAGTCCGGCCCTGAATCGTTCGCCGCGCACCACTCGACGATCTCCCGGCCCGTCGCCTTCCAGAGTTTGGCGCGCTTCGTGATGTGGGCCAGCGCCAAGTCGAGATACTTGATCCTGAACGGCTGCCCAATGAACCACGGGTGGAGGCTCAGCACTAGGACGCGCCCGCTCTGGGCTCCGTCGCGGTAGAGGCCGTTGAAGGCCTCCTTCACCAGCCCGCTCCAGACGTTCATCGCCATGCTGCGGGTCCAACTCGCCATGACGTCGTCGAGATCGATGAGCAACGGCAGCGAGTACAGCCTCTGCGCTTCGCCGGTCATGGGGTAGGGCTGCTCGTCGTTGGGCCAATCGCAGACGTAGCGGATGCCTTCCTCGCGAAGCAGGCCCAGCGTGCGCGTCGACTCGCCGAACTCGGGGCCGAACCATCCGACGGGCCTGCTGCCGGCTGCTGCGGCGACGGCGTCGAGCGACCTGCGAATGTAGCGCCGTTCGTCGTCTTCGGTCATGTTCGACGTGATCGCTTGGGTGATGGCGAGGCCGTGGCCGATGAACTCCCACCCCCGCTGCTTCCCCTGTTCGACGATGTAGGGATAGTTCTCGGCGATCGCCGCGTCGATGGCCGCGGTCGCGCGGATGCCGTACTTGTCGAGGACGCGCATGACGCGAAAGACGCCGACGCGATTGCCGTACTCGCGGTGGGAGAAGTTGCAGAGGTCGGGAAAGGGCATCCGCCCCACGCCGCCGGGCAGAGTCGCGGGCATGAAGGCGCCGTCGGGGGGCTCGATCTCGTAGTGTTCGAGGTTGACCACGACGCACAGCGCCACCCGGGCGCCGTCCGGCCACCGGAGCCGGGGCCTGTTGGGGAGGGCCGACCATTCGTAGAGGGAATGGTCCATGCCCTGCTTGCGGGCGCCGGGCATCAGGAGGCCCCCCGCGAGAAGCGGGCGGCGTGCGCCGCCACTTGGTCGTGGTAGTGGGTGAGGTAATACTCGGCGATCTCGCCGCCGGTCGTCTTCCACACGCCGGGGTGCGACAGGATGTAGTCGAAGGCCTGGTCGAGGTACTTCACGCGGTGCGGCTGACCGATCCAGTAGGGGTGGAGCGAGATGCACAGCACCATGCCGCTCTCCGCACCTTCCTCGTACAGCACGTCGAACTGGTCCTTGATCATGTCGAGGAAGTGCGGAGCGTCCCTTCCTTGAAGCCGGACCATGACGTCATTGAGCTCGATGCTGTAGGGCACCGAGACGAGCCGCCCCTCCCGCACCTTGATAGGGAACGGCTGGTCGTCGTGGTACCAGTCGGCGTGATAGATCAGGCCCGCCTCCGCCATCAGGTCGGGAGTCCAAGCGTTGTTGGTGAGGGAAGGGCCGAGCATTCCCTTGAGGCGCTTGCCCGTGTGCCGCTCGACGGTCTCGATGGTGTCCTTGTAGAAGGCGCGCTCCTCGGCTTCGTTCATGCCGGTGAGGAACTGCGTGTTGTAGATGCCGTGCGACAGGAATTCCCAGTCGCGGGCGACCATCGCGTCGCGGATCTCCGGGTAGTGTTCGAGCACCGCGACGTTGAGCGAGACCGTCCCCGGCATCTCGTGTTTGTCGAAGACGTCGAGCATCCGCCAGAAGCCGACCCGGTTGCCGTAGTCCCGGTAGCTGTAGTTCATCACGTCGGGGTGCGGCGTTCTCGGCCAAGGGTTCCGGTGCGCGTTGGGCGGCGGGAGCAGCTCGTAGTGCTCGACGTTGGGCACGGCCCAGAACGCGATGCGCGCGCCGCCCGGCCACCGGATGGTGGGCCGGTCGGTGATCGGCGCGTAGTCGAACCTGTCGGGCTTCATTGCTTTCCCTGCCGTGCGAGCTTGTCGAAATAGGCGGCGGCTTGCGCCGCCGGAATGACGTCGCAGTACTTGAACTGCAGGTCGAAGAGCGCCGCGCGGTGGGACAACTCGAAGCGGTCGAAGACGCACTCCTCAATGACAAACGTCTTGAACTCGTAGCCCACGGCGTCGATCGCCGAGGCCCGCACGCACCCGCTGGTGCTGTTCCCGACGAGCAGCAGCGTGTCGACGCCCCGGTGGAGCAGGAGGTAGATGAGGTTCGTCTGGAAGAAGACGCTCGCCCGCTGCTTCTCGACTAGCAAGTCCCCGGGCTCCATCGGTATCTCCGGGGTGAGCTCGGAGAGGGGGCTAAGCTCGCTGTACATCCACGTCGGATCGTCTGCGCGTGGAAGTCCTTGGTGCGCCCGCGCGAGGTTGCGGCTGTACACGAGCGGGACGCCGGCCGCCCGGGCCGAGGCGATGAGCGGCTTCATGTGCCTGAGCGCGGCCCAGCCGGTCTCGCCGCAGGCGCCCGGGAACCGGTCTTGCTGCTCGTAGGCCGGGCGGTCTTCTCCGAGCGCGCCCCGGTTCATGTCGATGACGAGCAGGGCCGGACGTTGACCGAAGTCGATGCCGCGCGGTTTCGGAGGCCGCGCGTCGAGGACCTTGACGTCATGCTCGGTCAGGGACTCGTCCCATGCCGGGGCCATCGACGCCTCCTTCCGGGCTTCAGACGAGGGCTGCATCGGGGTTGATACACAACCCGCCGTTGCCTGTCAAGGAAGAACAGCCCTGCCGGTGGGGCGTCGAGTATACTTGCCGCCAACCCGGCGCCTTGAAGTAGGAGCCCTATGCCCGACGACCTCGACGCACTCTTCCAGCCGCGCTCCATTGCCGTGGCCGGTGCGTCGCCGGATACGGCGAAGTGGGGCTTCCGGTACTTCGAGGCCCTGGTCGATCAGGGCTTCTCGGGCGAACTCTTTCCGGTCAACCCCAAGGCGCAAGATGTGCTCGGGCGCAGGGCATATGCGAGCGTGGCGGACATACCCGGCCCGGTCGATTTCGTCATCTCGACCGTGCCGACCCATGCCGCGCTCCAGCTCATGGATGACTGCGCCGCCAAAGGGGTGCAGGCGGTCCATTTCTTCACCGCCCGATTCGGGGAGACGGGCCATGCGGACCGCGCCGGAATGGAGCAAGACCTGTTGCGCCGGGCACGGGAGGGCGGCGTCCGCATCTTGGGCCCGAACAGCATGGGCGTCTACTGCCCCGCCACCGGCATTGCGTTCAAGCACCTGCCGACGGAAACGGGGCCCGTGGCGTTCATTTCGCAGAGCGGCGCCTATGCCGGAGAACTCGTCTACAACAGCAGCCTTCGGGGCCTGCGCTACAGCAAGGTCGTCAGCTACGGCAACGCGCTCGACATCGACGAGAGCGAGCTGTTGGACTACCTGGCCGACGATCCCGACACGGCCGTCATAGGCGCGTATCTGGAAGGGGTGCGCGACGGCCCAAGATTCGTCGAAGCCTTGAAGCGCGCCACGGCGCGGAAGCCGGTGGTGTTGCTCAAGGGGGGCGCCTCGGGCGCGGGGGCCAAAGCCGTGGCCTCGCATACGGCATCGCTTGCCGGATCGCGGCAGGTCTGGGAGGCGTTGGCCCGGCAGACCGGGGCGGTGCCCGCGGCGAGCTTGGAGGAACTGTCCGATCTGTTGATTGCCTTCCGCTTCTGCCCGCCCGCGGCGGGGACGCGCGTGGGCATTGTCGGCGCCGGCGGTGGGCGCAGCGTCGAGTCGGCCGACGCGTGCGAGGCCGCGGGCCTTGTCGTGGAGCCGATTCCCGAGGAGATCCAAGCGGCATTTCGTTCGAGAGACCCGGAGCTGTGGGACTGGATCGGCAACCCGGTCGACGGTTCCATCCTGGCAGGCGCCGGGTTCGGCGAGGGCGAGATCATAGGACGCATGGCTGCGAGCTCCAGTTACGACCTGCTCATCGGCAACATTGCCGAGTTCTGGGCGATGGAACGCCCCGGCGGCGATGACCTCTTCGATATGGCCGTGGACGACTTCCTAGAGGCCTCGAAGTCGATCGATAAACCGCTCGTTTTAGTAATGGGCGACGCCGTCGGGGAGCATGCGTGGCAGAGCGAGATCCTCAGCAACGCCCGCCGCCGCATCATCGAGGCCGGCCTGCCGTGCTTCCCCACCGTCCGGCGGGCCGCGCTCGCGCTGCGGGGGCTCACCGGCTACTACCGGCACCGAGCCGAGGTCCAGGTGTGACGGCGGCGCGGTCGGGCCCGCTGTCGCACGTACTGGCCGTCGACCTCTCCCAGGGCCTCGCCGGCTCGTATGCGGCGACGCTGCTCGAAGGCGTGGGCGCGCGGGTCATTCGGTTCGATGTGGAAGCGCCGACCGGCCGGAGCGAGGCCGCGCGCCTTGGCGGTCGACGGTGGCCTGTTCGGTCGCCTGACGACGATGGTCTGCTAACCCGCGCGTTTGCGGCCGCGGACGTACTTGTTCACGACGATCACGTGGCGGCGGCCCTGCCCGGATGGAGCGATGAGCGGCTACACTCGGTGAACCCCCCGCTTATTCGCGCCTCAATCCCCAGCTTCCCCTCGGGGAGCGAACTGGCGGACATTCCCGCCGATGAGACGGTTGTGGCTGCTTACGCGGGGATCTACGGCGACCAGGGCGGGCGCGGCGCCAAGCCCATCTTCTTGTCGCTGCCCATCTGCAGCTACGCGGCGGCCGTCCTAGCCTGCTGCGGGGCGACAGCCGCGCTCCTGGCCCGCGGACCGGAAGGTGGCGGCCAAGACGTCGAGGTCTCGCTCTTCTCCGCCGCACTCGCAATGCAGGCGGGGCAGGCGGTGGCTGGGCCGAAGATCGCGCCGATGTCGGGCGGTCGGCGCCTGCCGCAGGGTACGAATCCCTTGTTTCGTCTCTACCAGGCCTCCGACGGGCAGTGGTTTCTGCTCGCCTGCGGCAACAACGTCTTCTTCAACAAGCTGTGCGTTGCGGTCGACCGCCTCGATCTGCTCGACGACCCGCGTTGGAACGACGCGCCGTGGGGCATCGCGCCCGAACACTTCGAGGAAATGACGGCAATCCTCGCTGGCCACTTCGGCGCCAAGCCGGCGCGTCACTGGCTGAAAGCCCTCGAAGCAGCCGATATCCCCGTTGCTCCCGTCCTCACCCGCGAACAGTTTGTCGAACACCCGCAGGTCGTCCACAACGGCATCGCGGTCGGCATCGACGACGCCCGGGCTGGCCCGCGACGGCGCATGGGAACGCCCATCGGCTTCTCCGCGAGCCCGGGGGCGCTCCACTCATCCCCTTCCGACCCTGAGGCGGTGCTCGCCGAGCTTCGTGAACGTGACCTCACCGCGCCGCCGCCGGCCGTGGCGAAACGTCGTTCCGCGCCGCTGGACGGCGTTACCGTAGTGAGCTTCGCCATGTACATCGCCGGAGCCAGCGCCGCGTCGCTCCTCGCCGACCTGGGCGCCCGGGTCATCAAGATCGAGCCTCCGCACGGCGACCCGTTCCGCACCATCGGCGGCGGGTTCCAGGCATGGAACCGCGGTGTGCAATGTCTTGGACTCGACCTTTCGAAGGGGCCAAGCCGTGACGTCGTCAACCGTCTGACGACTCAAGCCGATGTCGTCATCGAGAACTTCCGCGTCGGCATGGCCGAGAAGCTCGCCGTGGACTACGCGACACTCTCCGATCTCAGGCCGGACCTGGTCTATTGCTCGATGACGGGCTACGGCGACGACGGGCCGTACGCCGACAGACCGGCGTTCGATCCCCTGTTCCAAGCACAGAGCGGGCTCATGCAAGCCGAAGGTGGGCAGGGCCGGCCTCCCATCATGCTGCGGATGTCCGTCAGCGACCACATGGCCGGGATGCTCGCCGCGTGGGGCGTCGTGACCGCACTCCTGCACCGCCGGCGTACCGGAGTCGGCCAGCGAATCAGCACCAATTTGCTCAACGCGATTGTCGCCGCCCAAGCGGTTGAGTTCTTCGGCGGAATACGCGACCCAGACGGGCTGCCGCAGGTCGGAGCGTCGCCGCTCCGGCGCATCTTCGAGGCGTCCGACGGCTGGCTGCTCGTGTCCGCCGACGACCAGTGGCCCGCCCTCTGCCGGGCAGTGGGTGAGCCCGTTTCCACCCGCCAGGAACTGCTCGCTGACCAATTGGAGGCACGGTTTCGGCGAGAGAGCGTCGAGCACTGGCTTGCTACACTACGCGCCGAGGGTGTGAGGTGCGCCCGCGCCGACTCCATCGCCGCCGATCTGATGTCCGACCCGCGGGCGATTGAAGCCGGCGCGGTGGCGTCCCACGAGTCCCCGGAGTTGGGAGAGGTGCGCCAGCCGGGTCTCTCCATACGCTTGTCAGAGACGCCCGGCAAGCTGTGGGGGCCGGCCCCAGGTCTGGGAGAACACACGGATGGAGTACTCGCCGCGCTCGGCTTCGACGGCAACGAAATAGCCGACTTGCGGCGACAGAAAGTGGTGGTGTGAAGGAATCATGAAGAAGACAACGCAATTGCGCCGGCTGCTGGAACGGGACGAGGTACTGGTCTGCCCAGGGGTCTACGACGCCTACACTGCCAAGATCGTCGAGAGAGTGGGGTTCAGCGCCGCGTACATGACCGGCTACGGGGTCTCCGTGGCCTCCCTGGGGATGCCCGACGTCGGCCTGGCCACGATGACGGAAATGCACGACACGGCCCGCCGGATCGCCAACGCGGTCTCTATTCCCTTCATCGCAGACTCGGACACCGGCTACGGCAACGCCGTGAACGTGATCCGCGCGGTCCGTGGATACATCCAGACCGGCGTCGCGGCGATCCACCTCGAAGACCAGGTCATGCCCAAGCGGTGCGGCCACGTCGAGGGGAAGATGGTCGTGCCGCTGGAGGAGGCCGCGGGCAAGATCCGGGCGGCGCATGAGACGCGCATGGAGGACGATCCGGACTTCGTCCTCATAGCCCGGACCGATGCCCTGGGCGCTGCGGGCGGCGGGGTCGACGAGGCCATTCGCCGGTGCAACGCCTTCGGTGACGCGGGCGCCGACCTGGTGTTCGTGGACGGCATCCGTTCACATGAGCAGCTTGAGCGCATAGCCGGGGAGACCTCCCGTCCGCTGCTCTACAACAACGGCGGCATTTCTCCCATCGTCGATTTCGAGGAGCTTCAGCGGCTGGGCGTCGCGGTCTCTATCTTCCCCGGCCTGGCCCTTCGCACCATGGGCGGAGCCTGGTGGGACTTCCTCACCGACTTCAAGGAGCGCGGCGTCCAGGCGCAACGCGACCAAGAGGCGCGCACGGAGGGCCATCCCATGGCCGACCTGCATGCCTTCTCCGGCATACGGGACATGCGAAAGATAGAGGAGCGCTACCTGCCGCCCGACGAAATCGCAGTCCGTTACGAGAGCGGGCCGAAGTAGGTTCAGGGACGCGTGGGCGTGGCATGACGTCTGGGCCGGCACCGATCTCCCACTACCCGCTGAGCGGGCTGCGCGTTGTCGAGATTGCCGAGGGGATCGCGGGCCCGTACTGCGCACGGCTCCTTCACGACGCCGGGGCCGACGTCGTGAAGATAGAGCCTCCGAGCGGTGACCGTGCTCGCCGTGAGCCGCCCTTCATCGACGAGTCAGGATCGCCCGACGCCGGCGCGCTCTTCGCCTACCTCAACCGTGGGAAACGGTCAGCCGTCATGGACGCCGGAAGCCCGCAGGACCGGGCCGCTTTCCGGGAATTAATCTCGACAGCCGACGTCCTAATCCACGACTCCCTCGACCCTTCCGGGTCGTACGCCGGCATGAATCCGGAGCAGCTTCTCCAAGAGTTCCCTCAACTGGTGACCGTTTCGCTCACGCCGTTCGGGGAGAGCGGCCCCTACGCCGATCTTTTGGCCGACGACCTCATCCTGGCGGGCATGGGCGGTCTCCTAGCCGTCAGCCCCGGCTTCCCCGACCACGTCATTTCCGAGAACGAGCCGCCATTACGAGCCAACGCCCATATTGCCGAGCTGATCGGCGGGGCGTTCGGCGCCATCGGCGGCTTGGTGGCGCTCAGCGCACGGGATGTCACCGGGACAGGCGACTACGTGGAGGTATCGCTGCATGAGTCGGTGGCGGCGCTTCTTGGCTGGAATCTAGCCGTCACCGAATACGGCGGCACGGCGGTGGGCCGTTATCGGGCGCCCGCCCGGCAGGCGCCCAACCACTATATGCCCCTGGCCGACGGCTGGGTGGCGCTCGTCGCCTTCATCGAGCGTCATTGGAACAGCCTCGTCGAGCTCATGGGCAACCCCGAGTGGGCGGCGCGCCCAGAATTCGCCACCGGCCCCGAACGCGGCCTCAACTGGGACCTGCTGGAACCGCTGCTCCTCGATTGGCTGATCGAGCAGCCGTCGCAGTCCTTCTTCGAGGCGGCACAGTCGCGTGGAATTCCTTCTTGCCCCGCGCTTTCCCTGTCAGAAGCCATCGCCAGCGATCAGGTGGTCGCCCGCGACTACCTCGTTTCAATCTCGCCGGATGGGGACCTGGGCCGGTTGCCGGGCGACCCGTTCGTCATCGACGGCCGCCGCCGCAAGGCCGGCGGTGCCGTTCCGGGGCTCGGCGAGCACACTTGCGACGTACTTGGCGGGACAGACTGATGAGGGCGAACGGTTCCCCCGCCCCGCTCCGCGGCCTCCGCGTGATCGACTTCGGTCAGATGATCGCCGTGCCCCTGCTAGGGCAGTGGCTGGGGCGCCTTGGCGCCGAGGTCATCCTAGTGGAGAGCCGCGTCAACCTGCCGTCCCGGGCGTTCGGCCCGTTCGCGAATGATCCGGGGCCTAATACCTCGTCGATCTTCAACTACATGAACCGGAACAAGCGCTCCTGCACCCTCAACCTTCGCACTCCCAAGGGGGTGGAACTTGCCAAGCGGCTCGTCTCCACCGGCGATGTCGTGCAGGAGAACTTCTCGCCAGGGGTCATGCAACGCCTCGGGCTCGGCTACGAGGAGCTCGCCGCGGTCAAGCCCGACGTCATCCTGCTTTCGCTGAGCGCCTTCGGCGCGACCGGCCCCTGGAGCCGGTACGCCGCCCTCCACAGCGGGGTGACGCTCTTGAGCGGACTCGCCGCGGTGACGGGCTACCCCAACGACCGCCCCCGCATGGTCGGCAGCTCCCTCCCCGACCCCATCGCCGCCGTCTACGGTCTGCTCGGGGTGATGCAGGCTCTGCGCCATCGCGCCGTCTCCGGCAAGGGGCAGCACATCGATCTCTCCATGACCGAGACGGTGCAGGCGCTGCTGCCAGACTCGATAGCGGAATGCACGTTGTCGGAACGGGAACCGGAGCGGATCGGCAACGGTCATCGCCGAAAGGCGCCGCACGGCGTCTATCGCGCGGCGGGCGACGACGAATGGCTTGCCCTCTCCGTCGACGGCGAGGCGCAGTGGGAAGCGCTGGAAGGCATCATCGGTGGGGAAGGGTTGTCGAATGACCCACGCTTCTCGACCGAAGTGGATCGGCGGGTGAATCATCAGGCGTTGGACGAAGCTGTCCAGGCTTGGGTGAAGGAACACGACGCCCCAGAGTCAGCACGGCTCCTTCAGGCGTCCGGGGTTCCCGCCGCCCCGGTGGTCAACGAACGAGCGCTGCTCGCAGACCCGCACCTAAACGAACGAGACTTCGTCGTTCAAGACGACCACCCCGAGGCGGGCACGCACCCGATGGCGGGAGTACCATGGCGGTTCCGGCGGGCCGCGCTGGAGGAGAACCGGCCGGCGCCGACGTTGGGCCGGGACAACGACTACGTCTTTCGAGGCATACTAGGCCTCGACCGGCAAGAGATCGCTGAACTGGAGCGCGAACAGGTTATACACTGAGCGCCGGCATGGACGCGGGGGGAGGCTGAGATGAAACAGGGCTACCGGTTCGTCGACTGCGACATGCACGTGATGGAGCCCGACGACATATTCGAGCGGTTCCTTGACCCCGCCTTTGCCTCAAGAATCACGACGCCGACGCACCTTGAGGGCGGGAGCAAGGCCTTCACGCAGCGCTGGCTCATCGACGGAAAATCCAACGACGCCGACCACGAGCTGCTCCAGTACGACAAGTCCTACGAGCCCCTCGCGGCGGCGTTGGAGAACCCGCACGTCCTGTTCGCCCTCGAGGCCGGCTACGACGCGCCGTCCTTCATCAAGGGCATGGACATCGAGGGCGTCGACATCGCGGTGCTCTTCCCCAGCGCAGGCCTCAACTTCATCGCGCGGCCCGATCTCGACCCGCTGCTGTCCAACGCCATGGCGCGGGCGTACAACGATTGGCTCTACGACTTCTGCAGCCACAGCCCCGACCGCCTGAAGCCGGCGTGCATGCTGCCGGTCCACGACGTCAACCTCGCCTGCCAAGAGCTTGTGCGGTGCGTGCGCGAGCTCGGCGCCGTTGGGGCCTACCTGCGCCCCAACCCGCTGCCGGGGAAGTACTGGCATTCGAAGCACTGGGACCCCTTGTTCTCGCTGCTCGAAGAACTCGACGTGCCCCTCTGCTTCCACGAGGGCACGGGCAGCCGCCTCGCCGACGTTGAGAAGCGGTTCGGCTCGAACCGCTTCATGCGCCACGTCGCCAGCCACCCGACCGAGATGCAACTCGCCCTGATCGCCATGATGATCGGCGGCGTCTTCGAGTTTCATCCCAAACTGACGGTGGCGTTCCTCGAGGCACAGAGCTGGTGGGTCCCCGGCGTGCTCGACCGGATGACGTGGGACCTCCAACACCACCGGGCCCACGTCCCCTTCCTTAAACATTCGTTCCTTGAGTACTGGCAGGCTAACTGCTACTCGTCTATCGAAGGGACGGAGCGGGACGTTGGAGCGATCGTCGACCTCATCGGCGGGGACCACCTCTGCGTCACCACCGACTTTCCCCATTTCGACTCCAACTTCCCCAACGTGTCGAACGCCGTGCTCTCCAATCCGAGCATCACGCCAGAAATCGGAGGGCAGATCCTCTCCGGTGGCGCCCGCCTCTACGGCTTCGGCGACGAGCACTTCGAGAAGTCCGACGCCGCCCTGCCTGACTGGAGCCAGGCCAGCGAGGCCCAGAGCGCTTCCTAGGCCTCAGGATGGCCTTCGCCTCGCCTCTGCGCCGGCTTCACGGCATGCATCGAGCATGGTCGTTGCTCGCCGTGGCTTTCGCCGCGCTCTTCATTCTGGGCGGCGCCCGGAACTCCATTGGTGTGCTCTACACGCCGGTGGCCGACGACTTCGGCGGCGAGCGGTTCGGCCTGTCCGGCGCCATAGCCCTTGGCCAAGTCATGCTCGGCGTGGGCTACGTCGCCGCCGGCCTGGCGATGGACCGGTTCGGACCCCAACGCGTGATACCAGTGTTCGCGTTGCTGCACTTGGCCGGCAACCTGTTGGTCGCCAGGGCCGAGCAGCTTTGGGAGATCTACCTTGGATGGGGCTTTCTGAGCGCGCTGGCCTTTGGCGTCGGCGTCGGTCCGTTCCTGGCGATCATGACCCGCTGGTTCCAACGCCACCGCGGTCTTGCGCTGGGCATCACCGCTTCGGCGGCGCAGTTGGGGGTCGTGACGCTCGCCCCCCTGGCCTCACTGATGGCCGAGGGGCCGGGCTGGCGATGGGCGTTCGTCTTCTTGGCTACCGCGCCGTTCGTCGCGTTGCTGCTCTCGGCGGTCTACGTTCGGGATAGGCCCCAGGATGTTGGCCTGCACCCCTACGGTGCGGAGTCGGGCACGGACGCGGCCCCGGTCCCACCGCAGCGACCGGAGTCCTTCCGCGCCGTCGTCGACATCGCGCTCCGCCGGAGGGCCCTGTGGCTGCTGCTCGGCGCGTATGTTGGCGTGAACATTGGTACCGGAGTCGTCTTGTTCCACTTGGTCAATTTCGGCATCGACGAAAAACTCTCCCCTGGCGTGGCCGCCTTGCTCCTCTCCGCCATGAGCGGAGTCAGCATCGCCGGACGGATGGCGTTCGGCGTGCTGACGGAACGTTTCCCCGTAGAGCGGCTGTTCGGGATCGCCATCGTCATGATGGGCGTCGGTCTGGCCGTCCTTCCGTGGCTCGGCGGCGCGGCCGGATACTTTGTCTTCGCTTCGGCGTTTGGCTTCTTCCTGGGTGGCACCGTGGTCTTCATGCCCGTGATGGGCCGCGCCTTGTTCGGCGAACAGATACTGGCCGGGATTGTCGGCATCCTTCTGGTCGCGGTGAACGTCGGGTCGGCCTTGGGCGCCATCTTGGGCGGAGCCGTGTACGACGCGACCAAGTCCTACACGCTGGCCTTCCTCGTGGGCGCCGGCGTCGTCGGTCTTGGTGCGCTCCTGACGCTTCCGGTGCGTCTGTCTCGCGCCGAGCCGCAAGAGGCCGCCTAGTTCTCGCTGCCCAGCGAGTCGAGGGGCTACTTGCCGTCGAGCTTCAGCACGGCGAGGAAGGCCTCCTGCGGGATATCGACGTTGCCCACGCGTTTCATCCGCTTCTTGCCTTCCGACTGCTTTTTCAGCAGCTTCATCTTGCGGGTCACGTCGCCGCCGTAGCACTTGGCGAGCACGTTCTTGCGCAGTGCCCGGATCGTCTCACGGGCGATGACCTTGTTCCCGACGGCCGCCTGCAGCGGCACCTCGAAGAGCTGCCGCGGTATCAGCTCCCGCAGGCGCTCGACCAGCGCCCGACCCTGGCGGTAGGCGTTGTCGCGGTGCACGATCAGTGAGAGCGCGTCGACGGGCTTCTCGTTGACCAGGATGTCCACCTTGGCGAGGTCGCCCGGGCGGTATTCCAAGAACTCGTAGTCCATCGTCGCGTAGCCTTGCGTCCGGGATTTGAGCTGGTCGTAAAAGTCGACGAGCACCTCGGCAAGGGGCATCTCGTAGGCGAGCAGCACGCGGGGGTCCTGCGCCGGCTCCGCATCCCGGGACTCGCGGGCGTCTTTGGCCTCCAGGTACTCCATGCGCCGGTACGTTCCCCGGCGTGAGGCAACAAGGTCCATGATGGCCCCGACGAACCGCGCGGGTACGACGATGGTCACTTCGAGCCAGGGCTCGCGTATCTCGGTGTAGAAGTTCGCCGGAGGCAGCTCGGAAGGGTTGCCCACGACGAGCGTTTCGCCCTTGGTGGTCTCGACTTCGAAGGCGACGCTGGGCGCGGTGGCGAGCAGGTCGAGGCCGTACTCGCGTTCGAGCCGGTTCTGCACGATCTCCATGTGGAGCAGGCCGAGGAAGCCGCAGCGGAAGCCGAAGCCGAGCGCGCCGCTGTTCTCCATTTCGTAGACGAGGCCGGCATCGTTGAGCTTGAGCCGTTCTAGGGCCTCCCGCAGGGGAATGTAGTCCTGGCCGTCGGTAGGGAAGAGGCCGGCGAAGACCATGGGCTTGAGCTCGCGGTAGCCGGGCAGGGGCACGTCGGCAGGGCGCGCCGCGCCGGTGACGGTGTCGCCGACCCGGCTGTCCTGCAGGGTCTTGAGCCCCGTCGCGATGTAGCCGACCTCGCCGGTTACCAACGCCCGCACCGGGGTGTAGTCGGGCTTGAAGACGCCGACTTCCAACGGCTCGATGTTCCTGTCGGCGGCCATGAGCTTCAACGGGCTCGGCGCGCTTAGGCTGCCGTCCACCACCCGCACCGAGGCGATCACGCCCTTGTAGGAGTCGTACTTGGAGTCGAAGATAAGCGCCCGCGCCGGGGCCGCGGGGTCGCCCAAGGGGGGCGGGACAAGGGTGACCACGGCCTCGAGCAGCCCCTCGACGCCCTCCCCCTCCTTGGCGGAGATGAAGAAGATGTCGGAGCGAGCGAAGCCCAGGGCATCCACCAGCTCCTGGGCCACGCGCTCCGGCTCGGCGCCGGGGAGGTCGATCTTGTTGACCACGGGGATCAGATAGAGGTCGTGCTCCATCGCCAGATAGACGTTGGCCAGGGTCTGCGCCTGGATTCCTTGGCTGGCGTCGACGACGAGGAGCGCGCCCTCGCAGGCGGCGACGCTCCGGGAGACTTCGTAGGAGAACTCGACGTGCCCCGGCGTGTCGAGGAGGTTGAGCTCGTACGTCTCGCCGTTGTCGGCCCGGTAGAGCATCTGGATGGGCGAGGCCTTGATGGTGATGCCGCGCTCCCGCTCCAAGTCCATCGAGTCGAGGAACTGGTCGGCCATGTCGCGGGACGACACCGTCTGCGTCACTTCGAGCAGGCGGTCCGCCAGGGTCGACTTGCCGTGGTCGATGTGGGCGATGATGCAGAAGTTGCGGATGTGGTCCTGGTCCATCGCCCCTCGATTATCGCACGGCGCCGGGAACCGAACCCACGACCGAGGGTGTGCGATGGAGGGTAGGGGCGATTCGCGGATCGCCCCTACGGAGACCGTTGCGAGACGGGCCTCACTGAGCCCGCGGCGGCGGGTTTCGTTGGCCGCTAGCCGAGGTGCTTCGCGAACCAGGCGAGCGTGCGCTCCCAGGCGTCCTCGGCGGCCTCCTTGTGGTAGCTGGGGCGGTCATCGCAGAAGAAGCCGTGGTTCGCGCCGGAGTAGATATGGAAGTCGTGCTCCTTGCCCAATTCCGTGAGCAGGGCGTCAACCTCGTTCACGTCCTCCGGCGGGGGGTTCTTGTCGAGCTCGCCGAAGCAGCCGAGGACCGGCGCGGTGAGGAGCTCTGAGTAATCGTGCGGCGAGAGGGGCCGGCGGCTATGCGTCTCGCGGGTGATCAGCCCGCCGCCGTAGTAGACCGCCGCCGCCTTCACGTCGCGGTTCAGGCAGGCGCAGAGCCAGGAGAGCGTTCCGCCCATGCAATAGCCCGTGGTGGCGATCCTCGAGGCGTCGGCCTTCTCCAGGCTCTTGATGAAATCGATCACGACGCGGAAGTCGGCGTTGGACTGCACGTCGTTCATCCCTGTCATGAGGGGCATGATCTTGGGGATTTCTTCGTAGCCGACGACGATGCCGGGCCCGTTCCGGTAATACATGTCGGGCGAGACCGCGACGTAGCCCTCTTGGGCGAAGCGGTTGGTGACGTCCACGATGTGGGGGTTCACGCCAAAGGCTTCCATGAAGACGATGACGACGGGGTAGCCGCCGCCCGACGCGGGCTCGGCGACGTAGATGGGCATGGGGCCGCCATCGCCGGCAGCCTCGACGGTGCGAGTCGTGATTTCCATGGGTGCGCCTCCTCGATGCTTGGTGGAAGGCCGCGGCGCCCCGCCGCGGGCCGCGTCATGGTACACCACCTCAAGCCGTGCGTCCCGCGCCGACCGTTCAGGAGGCGAGGTTGAAGAGCGCGCCGACCATGCCCCCGAAGACGAGGTGGCGGACGAGCGAGGCCACGGCGTACTCCGCGCCCAGGTTGCTCATGAAGAGGCCGGGGGCCTTCATCCGGCCTTCCTTGATCCCGTGGTGGATGTCGCCGAAGGTGTCCATCGAGAGCATGACGAGCGCCCAATGGACGACACCGGCGAGCAGGCCGATCCACCAGTTTGGGGCCACGTCGAGGATGAGGAAGGCGAAGGCGTAGAGGAAGGCGAAGACGACGCCCATCCCCAAATGCATGAGCGCCCCGTAGTAGGGAACGCGGTTTCGGGGGAGGCGGAGCATGCTCCCCAGGATGAGGGTGACGTCGGTGCGGGGCAGGCCGACGGCGGGCAGGGCGTACATCACGACCGTCATCACGGCGGTGGCGGCGAGCCCGATCCAGACCGAGTCTCCGAGGTTCAGGTCCATGCCTCACTCCGCGGGGGCGCCGCTACTCTAGCACGGGGCGGGTGGGGTGTGGCGTGCCCGCCCGTACCGTTACCGGTGCTCCAGAACAAATCCCTCGCGTGGCTACCAGGCGTAGTACGCGTTGGATGCGGATTGGTAACCGCGTGGATTCCGAGAACGAATGCTGAGATTCGGCGGCAAGGATTCGAAGATAGCAGTTGACGAGGCGTAGGGAAGGTTAGAGGATGGAGGCCGTCCGTCGACGCCGAAGGCCATTTGCGATGATGAAGAGGCTTCCCCCACGTTTCGCCGTGCTTGCGGCCGCTGCTCTTGCGGCGGCGCTGGTGGTAGCGGCGTGCGGCAGCGACGACCCGGCGCCCACCGAGCCTCCAGCGCAGCCGACGGCGGCTCCAGCCACGGCAACCCCGGCCCCGACCTCCGCACCCGAAGCAACGGCGGCGCCTGACACGCCGGAGCCCACCGCGGCGCCACCCCCCACTGAGCCGCCCGCCACCGAGCCGCCGGAGGACTTGGCCATCGACTTCACCCTGCCGAGCGCGAGAGGCGTCGACGTTACCCTCTCCTCCTACCGGGGGGAGCAGGCGGTGATCCTGGTATTTTCCCGCGGCCTCTGGTGAACTATCTGCCGTCAGCAGCTCGTGGAGCTGCAAGATGAGTACGAATCGCTCCAGGCCGACGGCATTGAGGTCATGTCGGTCAGTACCGACGACGAGAGCTCAGCGGGGCTTGCGGGCCGCATCGGGCTCGAATATCCGGTGCTCTTCGACCCGGGGCACGACGTGATCGAGCAGTACGGCGTCTACGACCTGCACGGCGACGGCTTCGCCGCGCACTCGGTCTTCATCGTCGACCGGGACGGCGCGCTCCGCTGGGAGTACGTCAGCGGGAGCACCTACGACACGCCGTCGACGGCGCACGTGATCGAGCGCGCGAGAGCGGTCTAACTGGCGCGACCGCGGCTAGAGATGAGCAAGAGGCTTTCGCCCCGTTTTGCCGCCCTTGCGGCAGCCGCTCTTTCGCTGGTGCTGATAGTCGCGGCGTGTGGAAGCGACGATCCCGCGCCCGCGCCCACCGAGCGACCTGCCCCGCCGCCGACGGCCCCTGCGACGGCGACGCCGCAGCCCCCCGCAACCGACCCGCCGCCCGCGGCCACCGCCACGGCCACGGAGGCTGCGGTGGGGGAGACGCCGGAGGCAACCGCCGCGCCCGAGGCGACGGCCGCCGCAACGGCCGGGCCAATACCAACCGCGACACGGGCCGCGGCGCCCAAGGCGACGGCGGCGCCCGACACCCCCGAGCCTACCGCGGCGCCCCCCACCGAGGCGCCCACGGCAACTGAACCGCCAACGGCCACTGCTACCGCCACGTCTACAGAGGCTGCGATATCGAAAACGCCCGAGGCAACCTCCCCGCCTGAGGCGACGGCGACCCCGGTTCCCACCGCGACTCCGGATCCCACCCCGACGCCACGTCCCACCGAAACGCCAACTCCCACCCCGACGCCAACTCCCACCGAAACGCCGACGGCCGAGCCTCCACAGGACTTGGCGATTGATTTCACCCTGCCGAGCGCCGGGGGCGTCGACGTTACCCTCTCCTCCTACCGGGGGGAGCAGGTGGTCATCCTGGTCTTTTCCCGCGGCCTCTGGTGAACTATCTGCCGTCAGCAGCTCGTGGAGCTGCAAGGTGCATACGAATCGCTCCAGGCCGACGGCATCGAGGTCCTCTCGGTCAGCACCGACGACGAGGGCTCCGCGGGGTTAGCCGGCCGCCTCGGCCTTGAATACCCGGTGCTCTTCAATCCCGGGCACGACGTGATCGAGCAGTACGGCGTCTACGACCTGCACGGCGACGGCTTCGCCGCACACTCGGTGTTCATCGTCGACCGGGACGGCGTGCTCCGCTGGCAGTACGTCAGCGGGAGTACCTACGACGTGCCGCCGACGGCGCGCGTGATCGAGCAGGCGAGAGCGCTCTAGACGCCGCGACCGCGGCTAGTTCGAGTCGAAGCCCTGGTCGATTTCTTTGAGGAAGCGCTCGATTTCGGGCGCGAGCGGCGCTTCCTCCCGCGTTTCCCGGGACGCGGGCCGCGCATCGTAGTTGCGTTCAAGCTGCTCGACCACTTCCTTCAGCCGCGGGTTTGACTCCAGCGCCTGGGAGACTTCGTCGTACTGGGCCTTGCCGCGCCGGTCGTCGATGAGGCGATCGGGAAGGTCGTACAAGACGCGCAGGGACTCCAGGATTCGGGCAGCGCCGCTGAAGTCCTCGTCCAACTGCACGTATTGGGGGAGGTGCACGATCATGCTCGCGGTCTCCATGCCGTTGGAGGTAGCAAAGCGATTGGCCACGTACATGATCGTCGTGGGCCCCTCGTAGGTGCTCTCCTCGACCTTGGCCTCGCGGGCCTGACGCTGGGAGTTCGGCCCTTGCACCGAGCCGGTCACCATGAGCGGTCTCGTGTGGGGAACGGCGTCGTACATCGCCCCCACCAGCGAGTAGCGCACGGCCTTCAAGGCTTGGAGTACCTCGGTGACACCCTCCGCGAAGTCCTCCCCGAAGGCGTGCGGTTCCAGCAGGTGGAAGAGGAGGAGGTCGCGAGCCCCCTCCCGGCGGCAGGCGTAGATGAAGCTGTTGGGGATGGTGACGTCGCGCACGCCCTCGCGCATGGCGATGACGGGGCGGTACCGGGTGAAGTCGTAGAAGTTGCCCGGCCGGGCCAGCTTTCCGATCTCGACCGCGTCCAGGTGCCGTTCGAGCCGCGACAGCACGATGGTCCCCACGCTCCCGACGTCTACCCAGGGCCGGAGCATCACCAGGGCGTGCGGCTCTTCGAGCTCCGGAAGCGGCTCCTCCATTTCGAACGGCCCGATTCGCATCGGCCCATCTTGTCAGCCGCCGATGCCTATTGCAACCTCGCCGCTATAATGCGCCCGTCGGGAGTCCGGCAGAGGAGGCGACGCGTGGAAGTGAAGGGCATGGCCGTTGGGTTCATCGACGTGCCGCAGGAGCACACCGAGGCCTACAACTACTGGTACGACTTCGACCATCTGGCGGAGAACCTGGCGCTGCCTGAGATCTGCGGCGCGCGCCGGTACGTCGCCACGCCGGACTGCAAGGAGGTGCGCGACTGCCGCTTCCCACCCCTCGACGGCGGTCAGGGCACGTATTTCACCAGCTATCTGCTCAATACGGATGACCTCGATGCGGCGGGCGAGAGCTGGCACCGGCTCGGGACCGACCTGCGGAAGAAGCGGCGCTTCTTCCGGCACGGCAATGTCCCCTACGGCGGTATCTACCGGCTGAAGAAGATTCTGCTCAGCCCAAATGTGCCGCCGGTGGCCCTCGAGGCGGGCCCGTGGCTGGGCCATCAGGGTGTGCTCGTGGTGCTCTCGCAAGTGCGCGACCCGTCGATGCGCGAGGCCGTCGAAGAGTGGTACGAGCAGGTGCACGCCCCCGACGTGCTCGAGGTACCGGGAATGGCCTCGGCGATGCGCTTCTGGCGTTACGCTCCGGGCAAAGATGACCCGGAGGATGGCTGGGCGCTCAATCTCTACTTGCTCGACGGCGACCCGGTCGAGGTGAAAAAGGAGATCGACCGCCGTGTCCCCCTCTGGACCGAACAGGGGCGAATGCCGAGCCCGGGCCGGGCCTCCGACGCGCAGTTCCTGAGCGTCTACCGCTCCGTCGTGCCGACGCAGTACGACTTCCGGGTGGAGTAGGGGCCTTCGAAGCCGTTGGCCTCAATGGCTCCTCTGCGATAAGATAGCCCCTGACCCGTGAGGCTGTGAGGGAGCGAGCGATGAGCGAATACGATGTGGTAATCAGGGGCGGGACGGTCGTCGATGGGACCAACGTGCCGCGGTATCGCGCGGACGTCGGCATCAAGGACGGCCGCATCGTGCAGATCAGCGGGCGGATCACAGCCGGAGCCGGCCAGGAGATCGACGCGAGCGGCTGCATCGTGGCCCCCGGCGCCATCGACCTGCACACCCACTACGACGCGCAGCTGAACTGGGACCCCTATGCGACGCTCGACGGTTGGTTCGGGGTCACCACGGTCACGATCGGGCAGTGCGGCTTCGGCTTCGCGCCGGTGCGCCCCGGCGACCGCGACCTCTCGATGCGGATGATGAACCGGATCGAGGCGATTCCTCTTGAGTCGATGCGATTGGGACTGCGCTGGGACTGGGAGACGTATCCCGAGTATCTCGACAGCCTCGACCGGCAGGGGCTCGGCGTCAACGTCGCCTCGCTGTTCCCCTTCTCGCCCCTGCGCGCGTATGTGATGGGCATGATGGAGTCGCGGCAGGCCACGTCGGCGACGCCTGAACAGGTGGCCCAGATTAAGCAGCTCTTTCGCGAGGGGATGGCGGCAGGGTCGTTCGGCTTCGCGGTGGACAAGAACGAAGAGGACCGAAACGAGGACGGCGGCGCGATTCCGAGTCACAACATCTCGGACGAGGAGGCGCTGGCGCTAGCGGAGGTGCTCGGCGAGTTCGGCGTCGGCTTCTCCGGCTGGACGATCGGCATCTCGGACGAGCCGGAACGCCAGCAAGACCTGCTCACGCGGATGCTCAAGCTCACCGGCCGTCCCATGCACATCGCGCTTGGTGTAAATGAGGACGCCGAGGACTGGGCGCGCGCCCGGCGTGAGGAGGGGCTGCCCGTGGTCCCCGAGCGGATGGGCATCTACGCCGAGTCGCGGTTCAGCCTGGCCGAGTTCAACCAGTTCGACTATATGCCGGCGTGGGCGCACGCCCTGGTGGGGACGCCCGAGGAGCGCGCGGCGAAGCTGCGCATTCCCGAGGTCCGCGAGGCGATGAAGGAAGACGCGGCCATCCCCCTGCACGCGCGGACGAAGTGGGAGAACACCACGGTCCTCCAAGTGGAGCATGAGCGCAACTACAAATACGAGGGACGCCGCATCCACGAAGTCGCCGCGGAGGAGGGCAAGCACCCCGTCGACTTCCTCGTCGACCTGGCGCTCGACGAGGGGCTGCTCACCGAGTTCAGCTTCAAGAATGATGGGGCGGAGAACCAAATGCGCGTTGCCGCCGGTATCCGCGACCCGTACACCCACATCTCGGTGTCCGACGGCGGGGCGCACACCCGGTTCTCGACCCTCAGCCGCTGGCCGGTGGATTTCCTCTCGAATCAGATACGAGACCGGGAGGTCGTCTCGCTTGAGCGGGCGCACTACAAGATCAGCGCCTATCCCGCCTGGGTCGCGGGCTACAACAACCGGGGCGTCCTGCGGCCGGGCAAGGCCGCCGACATCATGATCTACGACCTCGATGAGCTGGGGCTGCTCTACGACGCCCCGGTCTACTCGAACGACTTTCCCGGCGGCGAGCGCCGTCTGGTGCAGATGCCGAAGGGCATCCGGTTCATCCTGGTGAACGGCGCGGTCACGTTCGAGGAGAACGTCTGCACCAACGCCCTTCCCGGCAAGCTGCTGCGCAGCTATGAGGAGTGCCTGGGCTAGGCTGCTTCAGGGCGCCCGGAGTCTCATTTTCTTGCGTAGCTTGCCAACTCGCCTTACAATGGCGGGCGGTGTCGAGCAGGCTAGGGCATGGTGGCGCCGCGATGACCAGCATCAGTCGCGGTCTTTCTGCGCCCCGCGATGCGGCTCCCACCGAAAGAATCTGTTTCGGATAAGGACTGAGGGAGGAGCAAAGATGAGATCTACCTTAAGAAGGTTGCTTCCAGTGCTTGCCCTGACGCTGGTCATGGCGCTGGTCGCCGCGGCCTGCGAAGGGGCAGCGGGACCGGCAGGGCCGGCAGGACCGGCGGGGCCGGCAGGACCGGCAGGACCGGCAGGACCGGCGGGGCCGCAAGGACCTGAGGGTCCCAAAGGGCCTGAGGGTGAAGGCGCGATGATGGAGGAGAAGCCTCCGACCGCCATGCCCGAGCCTACGGCTACCGCGATGCCGGAGCCGACGGCCACGGCGATGCCGGAGCCGACGCCGACGCCCGAGGCGATGCTCATGCAGCCCGCGCTGGGCGACACGGACGGTGAGTACGGCGGCACGTTGACCTTCCCGCTGCTGTTCGACGCGGGCGACCTGAACCCGAAGGTTGCGGGATACTTCTTCAACTACTCGTTCGGCGCTAACGTCTACAGCCCCATCGTCCGCTACAACTGGGACCAGCCCCGCGACAAGGTCTTCCCCAGCTTGGCGGAGAGTTGGTCGATCAACGCCGACGCCACGCAGTGGACCTTCAACTTCCGCGAAGGCGTCACGTGGCACGACGGCGAGCCGTTCCACGCGTCGGACGCGGCCTTCTCGCTCCAACAGAACGAGGGCCGGTTCGCGCCGCAGCTCGAAAAGGTCGCCAGCTACGAGACGCCCGACGCCACGACGCTGGTGCTCAACCTGAGTAGGGCCAGCAGCTCCGTTCCCAGCCTGCTGGCGCACATGCGCTTCCCGGTCTTCTCCCAGCGCCTCTTCGAGGCCACGGGCGGCGAGTACACGGCAGAGACCAGCATCGGAACCGGCCCCTTCGTGCTGGCGGAAATCGACCGGGACGTCGAGTACGTACTCGAGCGGAACCCCGACTACTTCATACCGGGTCGGCCCTTCCTGGACTCGATCCGTGCGGTCGTCCAAGGCGACCACGCCACACGGCTGGCGCTGTTCCGTGGCGGCCAGCTCGACGTGCTCGGCCCCTCGGCGACCATGGTCGACATAGAGACGGCGCAAGACGTGGTAGGGTCCGTGGATGGCGCGGTGGCGACTCCCCATCCCTCGCTCGACCAGATCGTGGTCGTGGTGAACTCGGCGAAGCCCCCGTGGGACAACCTGCAACTGCGCCAGGCCCTCTTCCTCTCCTTCAACCGGTGGGAGATGGCCGAGGGACTCCCGTTCATCGGGAGGCCTTCCGGTCCCCTCGTAGGGCCGCCGGGCTGGGGCCTCTCGGATGACGAGTTGAACTTCGTGCCCGGC
Organism: Dehalococcoidia bacterium; assembly: GCA_965207995.1. Lineage (GTDB taxonomy): Bacteria > Chloroflexota > Dehalococcoidia > SHYB01 > SHYB01 > DAOUKH01. Next base: position 2,256,034 of record OZ242299.1, read on the forward strand.
TACAAGCGGGGCGACGGCTACGAAGCCGACCTCGAAATGGCGAGGGGGCTGCTGGCGGCCGCGGGCTACCCCGACGGTCTCGAGACTGAAGTGATCGGGTCGCAAACCGCGGCGCTAGAGACGAGCCTTGAGGTCATCGTCGACCACATGAGCCGGATCGGCATCACGGCCAGCCCGAGCAGTGGCGGCGTTCCAAGCGCGGACGACGTGAAGCGCAGGCAGGAGGGCGACTTTGAGCTCAACGTCCAGAGCGTGACCTTGAGCTTCCCCGACCCCGACGGCGCTGATCAGGCGGTCATACCCGGCTTGTTTACCAAGTTGGAGGACGCCGAGATCCAGCGGTTGTTCCAAGCGCAGGGCGTCGAAAGCGATCCCGCCGTGCGCGCCGACCTTGTGCGGCAGCTGCAGATCCGGATGCTCGAGCAGGTGTCGATCATTCCGATCGGCTGGCAGGAGCTCCACTGGCTGACGCAGGGTGACTTGCACAACCTCTACCCGCCGATGGCATGGTCGGACGCGAACTTCGACCACGTCTACAAGAGCGGCTAAGCCCGAACGACAGAGGTGAATTATCCGGGCTGCAGGGGATTCCCCTGCAGCCCGGACTTCGTTTAAGGGGCGGACGGCGGCTGGAAGGGAGACTCCCGGCCCGCCCGCGCCCGGTTTTCCGCCGGGCTGCTATCTGTTACACTGCGCCACCGTAAGCTGACGGACGGCAGGGAACGCGGGCTTTTGGACCGCGCTCCGCGGCCTTCCCAACCGGGTCCGGCACACCCGGCCGATAACGACATGAGAACCTACATCATCCGCCGTTTGATCCTGGCGATACCGACCATCTTCGTCGTGTCGGTGGTCGTCTTCTTCCTGGTGAACTACCTGCCCGGCGATGCCGCCCTGGTGAAGGTGAGCGAGGGCGGCCGCTCGGCCTACACCCCGGAGCAGTATGAACGCGCTGTGAAGGAGCTGAGGCTGGACGATCCTTGGTACCAGCGGTACGGGGGATGGGTGGGCGGACTCTTCCGAGGCGACGGCGGCAAATCCCTCATCAGCAACGAGCCGGTCTTCAGCGAGTTGAGGCAGAAGATTCCGGTGACCGTCGAGCTGGCGGTCATGGCGATGGTTCTCGGGCTGGCGCTCTCGGTGCCGATCGGAGTGCTGAGCGCGGTGCGGCAGGACTCGGTCTGGGACTACGGAGGGCGACTCTTCGCGACGGTCGGACTGGCCTTGCCGGAGTTCCTGGCGGGCTCGATGCTGCTGCTGACGCTCTCGCTAGCCTTTAACTGGGCGCCGCAGCTCGTGTACACGCCGTTCTTCGAAGATCCGTTGAGCAACCTGGAACAATTCGTGTTCCCCGCCGTGATTCTTGCCTTTCACCAGTCGGCGATTCTGGTCCGGATGACACGGTCGGCCATGCTGGAGGTGCTGCGGCAGGACTACATGCGGACCGCGTACGCCAAGGGGCTGCGGCCGGCGGTGTCGATCGTACGGCATGCCCTGCGCAACGCCTTCCTGCCAGTGATTACCATCGCGGGGATTCAGGCGGCGAACATGCTCGGCGGGTCGGTGATCGTGGAGCGGCTTTTCTCCCTGCCGGGGATCGGCGCCCAGGTCGTGCAAGGCCTGGAGGCCAGGGACTGGACCGTGGTGCAAACGGTGGTGCTCCTGATCACCATCGTGATCGTGGGGCTGAATATCGCGCTCGACGTGCTCTACGCCTGGTTCGATCCCAGGATCCGATACCAGTAGAGCGGCGAGGACTCGAAGGCCAGTGAACGAACAGACAGCGCTAGACGCACGGGGGCCGGCCCAGTTCGCGGTACGGTTTGCCAAGGGCACGGTCCGATTCGCCCGCCTTAAGCCGTTGGCCGCGATCGGATCGGCCGTGGTCTTCGCGCTGTTGGTGATCGCGATCTTCGACCCGTTGATCGCTACCTTCCCCACGCTGGAGACGCACCTGACCGACCGGAACCAGGGGCCGAGCGCGACGTACATCCTCGGCACCGATAACTTGGGGCGCGACGTGTTCAGCCGCTTGGTTTCGTCGACGAAGTCGATGCTGTTCGTCTCCCTCCTATCGGTCGTGATTGGCGTGTCGCTGGGGAGCGTGTTGGGGCTGGTGAGCGCCTTCTTCGGGGGCACGGTCGACCTGGTCGTCCAACGCGTCATGGACGGCCTGCAGGCGCTCCCCGCGCTGATCATGGCGATGTCCGTGGCGGCCGCCCTCCATGGGCGCGCCGACGTGAACGTCGCGTTGATCATCGCGATCGCCGTGATCAACGTGCCCTACGGGAACCGGCTGGTGCGCTCGACGGTCCTCAGCATCAAGGAAGAGGTCTACATCGAGGCAGCCACCGCGCTGGGCGCATCGCCGCTGCGGATCATGGTGCGGCACATCACGCCGAACACGCTAGCGCCGATTCTCGTGTTGATGACGAACCAGTTCGCCTGGGCGATCATCGTGGCGGCGTCGTTGGCCTTCCTCGGGCTCGGGCCCAGGGAACCGACGCCGACGTGGGGCCTGATGCTAACCGACGGCGTCGAGAACGCCGAGAAGGGCTTCTGGCCGCCCGCCATCACCGGGTCGGTGGTCTTCATCACCATTCTGAGCTTCATCATGATCGGCGACGCGATCCGCGACCTTATGGATCCCAGGCTGCGAGGAAGCACCGCCAGCCCCGGCGCGCAGACGCAATAGCTATAGCGGGCGCGGCGCGCGCCGGTCTAGCTCTGGCCGCTAGGCGAGGTTGAAGACCCGGGCGCAGTTGGCGCCGGCGATCTTCGCCTTCTCTTCCTCGGTGCAGTCGGCGAGGATCTCTTCGAGGATCTCCTGACTGCGGGGGAAGGTCGCCTCCTGATGGGGATAGTCGGAGCCCCACATCAGGTTGTCGACGCCGATGAGCCCCCGCAGCTCGATGCCCCGCGCATCTTCCTGGAAGCTCAGAAAGACGTTCCGGTGGAAGTAATCGCTGGGGAGCATGTCCTCGCCGAAGCGGTGCCACGAGGCGCGCCGCGCCTTCTGGGTGTAGACGTAGTCGAGGCGGTCGAGGAAGAAGGCGGCCCACTCGAGCTCGTGCTCGACGGAGCCGACCTTGAGCTCGGGGAAGCGCTCGAAGACGCCGCTGTAGATCATGTCGCCGAGGGCGACGCGGACGTAGAAGTCGGCGTTGCAGAACAGCGAAGCCTTGGTGTCGTCGCGGCGGGGCGCGTCGCGGTGGGAGGCGACGTGCAGCGACAGCGGTATGCCCAAGTCTTGGGCGGCGGCCCAGAACGGGTTGTAGATGGGGGAGTCGTAGGTACGGTCGTCCGGGGGCGCGACGGGGATCATGACGCCGACGAGGCCGATCTTGGCGCAGCGCTCCATCTCCGCGATCGATTCGTCGACGTCGTCGAGGAGGAGCATGCCCACGCCCTTCAGGCGGTCGGGGGCGGCGCCGCAGAAATCGGCGGTCCAGTCGTTGTAGGCGCGGAAGAGGGCGGCGGTGAGCAGGGGATCGGCCATCCGGTAGAGGAGCAGGCCCACCGTGGGGTAGATCACGTTGGCGTCGATGCCGTCGATGTCCATGTCCTTGACCTGCGCCTCGGGCAGGTAGGCGCCGGGCAGGACGTTCTCCCACACGTCGTCCATGGTGACGCCGTCGGGATTGTCGAAGCGGCGGCCGGGCTGGGTCCCGCCGCCCAGGCTGACGAGGTCCTCGCCGTCGCAATGGAAGCGGTCGCCGCTTGGGTCGCGCAACAGGTGCGGGGCGCGCTCCCGGTACTCCGGCTCGACGCGGTCGACCCAGAGATCGGGCGGCTCAAAGACGTGGTTGTCCGAAGAGATGATCGGGTAGCCGGCCATAGCTTTCTCCTCCGTGCCTCAACTAGTTCTGGAAACCGAAGAAGCGAGCGGTGTTGGCGAAGGTGATCTTGTGGATCTCCTCTTCGGTAGCGTCGGCGAATATCTCCCTGATGACGCGCTGCGATTCGGGCCAGGTGCACTCGGTGTGCGGGTAGTCGGAGCCCCAGACGAGGTTGTCGACGCCGATCAGCTCTCGCGTGGCGACTGCCGTCGAGTCGTCCTGGAAGCTGACGACGATGTTGCGGTGGAAGAAGTCGCTGGGCGCCATGTCCGACTTGAACCGGCCCCACGACGTCTTGCGGTCGTGGTAGCGCAGGTCCATACGGAAGAGCCAGTGCCCCGCCCAGCCGGCCTGGTTCTCCACGCTCGCCACCTTGAGGCGTGGGAAGCGCTCGAAGACGCCCGACATGATCATCGCGCTCAGCGAGCGCCGGATCCAATGGTCGCCGTTGGGATAGACGAGGTCGAGCGGCTCGTAGGGATCGTCGGAGGTGTAGTGGTCCATGGGGATGCCGTCGCGGGTGGTGCGGTTCGACCCGGAATGCAGGCAGAGGGGAACGTCCATCTCCTGGGCGGCGGCCCAGAAGGGGTCGTATTCGTGCATGAAGTACTGGTGCTCGTGCGCGGGGTGGACGGTGATGATGGCGGCGTCGAGGCCCATCTTCTTGGCCCGCGTCATCTCCTTGATCCCCTCACCGATGTCGTCGAGATTGATCATCGCGGCGCCCTTGAGCGCCTTGGGATAGGGCTTGCAGAACTCGGCGGCCCAGTCGTTGTAGGTGCGGCAGATGGCGTTCAGGAGCTCGGGGTCGGGCGTCATCCAAATGCCGCCGACGCCCTTGGTGGGGAAGATCACCGCGCCCTCGACGCCCTCGATGGCCATGTCCTCGATGGCGGCGTCGGGGTCGTAGGCGCCCTTGCGCACGGCCTCCCAGCGGTCGTCGACGCTGATCTCGTGGGGGCGCTCGGCGGTATAGCGCTCGCCGGGGTGCGTGGCGTTGCCCACCGAGCCCACGGAAAGCCCCTCGGCGACGACCCAATAGTCGGCGTCCTCCCGCCGTTCGATGCGGGGGGCGAGGTCGCGGTACTTGGGCTCGATGCGGGTCGTCCAGAGGTCGGGCGGCTCGACAATGTGGTTGTCGGCCGAAAGCAGTCTCAACATCGTCTGCGTCTGGGTCATCCCTAGCCTCCTCCTAGAACTGCGCCAAGCGCGGTTCACCCGCCATTCTAGCTGGAATCGATAGGGCGCGCCAATGTCGGGCATCCCTCTCGATGCGTCGCCTTCCCCGGAGCGCCGCCGACCTCGGCCTGTGCTAGACTCGGCCCGTTCCGCCGGTATTCTGAGTCCTACGTGTGTGGAAATGAAGAGGGAGCGAGAAGATGTCGAAGTACCTGTTCCAGATGTCGTACACCGCGGGTGGAGCCGAGGGCCTGCGCAAGGAAGGCGGCGTCGGCCGCAGGGCCGCCTTCGCCGACCTGATGAAGAGCGCGGGCGGTAGCCTTGAGTCCTTCTATTACGCCTTCGGCGACACCGACGCGTTCATCACCGCCGACCTCCCGGACAACGAGGCCGCGACGGCCGTCGCGCTCACGGCGGCCTCAGCCGGCGCCGTCGCCATCAAGACCACGGTGCTGATCGACCCCGAGGCGGTCGACGCCGCGGTGAGTCGGACGGTCAACTACCGGCCTCCGGGGGCCTAGCTCCGGGCCGTAAGTCCGCTTTGGCCTCTGCCGGCGAGCCCGCGTCCGCGGGTAACGCGCGTTAGCCTGCTCGCGGCGCTTGTAATGTCATTGGCGGAAGGGAGCGAGCGATGGATTCCTTGACGGATTCCGGTCTTCAGTCCGGCTTCGTGCTGGCCGTCATTATCGGCGCCGTCCTGCTTGCCGGGTACTTGGGCGGCACCCAGGGGCTTGCGCAAAGGGCCGCGCAGGTGGCCCTTGGGCTTGCCCTCATGTTGCTGGTCTTTAGTGGGACGACGGCGTTCCATGGACTGCCGGCTATCCCAGCCGAGGGACTCGAGGCCGCGTTTGATTTTGATTCGGACTCGCAGTTCCTGGAGAGGGCCGCCGAGTCGAGCCAGCGTTCCTCGGAAATCGGCACGATACACATCGGGCTGGGCATCCTGTTCGTGGCGCTGGGCGTCGTCCTTGCCCGAAAGTTGAGCGTGTTGACGCCCGCATTCCTGCTGGGCGGCATCCTGCTCATCCTGTTTGGCGCCCCCTCGGGTTCGGAAGGAGCGTTGGGCCAGATCGAATCGCTGCTCGGCTTGCTCGGTCCGGTCCTGGGAACGGTGGGCGATGCCGGGGACGCACGTGAGATCGCCCGTTTCGCAGTGCTACTCGTGGGCGTCTTCTTGTTGGCGGGCCTGCTCTATTCGCGGCGAGAACGTGTGCCGTCCGACGACGGCGCAGAAGCGCTTGCTAGCGAGGAATCCGGCAACGGCGGAGACCCTGAGTAAGGCCGCCCCAGGGGTGGAGACATGACTTCCAGTGGCGGGCGTGACCTAACTGCCCTGTTTGCTGAGGCCGCGGCGACGCACGGCCTTTCCGGCCTCGACTTCAGCGCGCCGGAGAGCAAGTGGGCCACGGTGGACGGCGTGCGGTTTCACTACGTGGACTGGCGCGGCGGCGGCCTGCCGGTGCTCTTCCTGCACGGCGGCTATCAAACGTGCCGGACGTGGGACATGGTCTGCGCGCAGATCCGGGGCCGGCACCGGTGCTATGCCATGGACGAGCGCAACCACGGCGACAGCGAGACGCATCACTCCAACGATATGAGCCCGTCCGCCCAGGCCGCCGACATCCGCGGCGTGGTGGAGGCGATCGGGCTTGGCCGGTACGTTCTGGTGGGAATGTCGATGGGCGGTCTTAACGGTATCGCTTACTCGGCCCGCTATCCGGAGGGCCTGGCGGCGATGGTGCTGGTCGATGTCGGCCCGACGGTGCGCAAGGCCGGCGGCCAACAGATCACCGACTTCAGCAAGCCGCGCCCGTTCTCGTCGTTCGAGGCCGCGGTCGAGGAGGCGGTGCGCTTCAACCCGCTGCGTCCTAGGGCCCACCTCGAATACAGCCTGGTGCACTCCTTGCGCCGGGAGGCGGACGGCTCGTGGGTCTGGAAGCACCGCTTCCCCGAAGACCGCATCATGCCGCGCGAGGTCGAGCAGGGCGATACCGTCGACCGGCCCGAGCTTTGGGACGACGTCGCCCGCATCACCTGCCCGACGCTGGTCATGCGCGGAGGCGAGAGCCGCGTCTTCTTCGAGGAGGACGCCGACAAGCTGACGAAGGCGCTGGCGAAGGGGTCGCGAGTCACCATCCCCGGCGCGGGGCACACGGTGCAGGGCGACAGGCCCAAGGAGTTCGTCGCGGCGCTCGACGCCTTTCTCGCCGACGCGCTCTGAGCCGCAGACTCCTGACGGCCAAGGGCCGCGCATGGCGTCGGCGCGCGTAGCAGGGTATAGTCCTCTCCAGCCCCGGCGCCTTCGACGCCGGACGAGGAGCTTCACTCGTGGCATTCACCGACATTCTTGTAGAGAAGCGCGACAACATCGCGACGCTCAGGATCAACCGGCCCGAGAAACTCAACGCGTTCCGCCATGAGACGAACCGGGAGGTGTTGCAGGCCCTCGACGAGATCGAAGATGACGACGACGTTGCCGTCGTCATCCTGACGGGGTCGGGGCGGGCTTTCTGCACCGGCCACGACATGAACGACCCGCCGGAGCCGCACGACGTCCGGATCGGCTGGCATGCGCGGGGCCGCGACTACGGGAGGATCTGCTTCAAGCTGCTTCATTTGCGGCAGCCCGTCGTGGCGGCGATCAACGGCTGGTGCGCCGCGGGCGGCGTCGGGATCGCGCTGGCGTGCGACATCCTCATGTGCTCCGACGACGCCCAGTTCTACATGCCGCAGCTTGCCTACGGCTATCCCAGCATGCCCGGCATCGGCGCGCTGTTCATGATGTACACGTCGATCGCATGGACGAAGGACATGATCCTGCGGCGGCGCAAGATCGACGCGGCCACGGCGGAGCGGATTGGTCTGGTAAGCCAGATCGTCCCGCGCGACGAGTTGGAGGCCGAGGCGTGGAAGGCCGCCGTCGAGCTCTCCGAGGTTCCCGCCGACATCATGACGATGCAGCGGGAGATGATGAATAAGCTTTGGCTGAGCGTGACCGGCATCGAGGCCGCGATGCGGGCGGGGCGCCACACCGCGATCGCGGGACACAGCCTCCCGGATTGGGAGGACCGTGAGGCCAACTGGAAGACGATCAAGCGTTAGGCTGCCGGGGCGGCATTCCCCCCGGCGCACTTCGTAACGAGCAGAGGAGGCTGACTTGAGCTTGCAAGGAAAGACGGCGCTGGTGACCGGTTCGAGCCGGAACATCGGCAAGGCGATTGCGCTGGCCTTCGCCAAGGAAGGCGCGAACGTGGTGGTCAACGCGGTGTCGCGCATGGACGACGCGCGGGCAGTTGGCGAGGAGGCCGAACGCGAGCACGGCGTGAAGGCGCTGGCGATTCAGGCCGACGTATCCGACGGCGGTCAGGTCGCCGCGATGATCGAGCAGGCAAACGACGCCTTCGGGGGCGTCGACATCCTGGTCAACAACCCGAAGTGGAACCCGCAGCGCTCCTTCGTGGACATGCCCTACGAGGACTGGCGCAAGGCGATGGGCGTGATGCTCGACGGCGCCTTCTTCTGCATCCAAGGAGTGCTGCCGCACATGATCGAGAAGGGCTGGGGTCGCATCATCAACATCAGCGCGGGGGGCGCCTACTCCGGCGGCCCCAGGCAGGCGCACTACTTCACCGCCAAGATGGGTCTGCGCGGCCTCACGCGGGGCCTGGCGATGGAGTATGCCGCGAACGGGGTGCTGGTGAACGAGGTGGCCCCGGGCGTCATCGACACCGAGCGCGACGGCCCGCCGCTCGACATGGCGGCCTTCGCCAAGACGATTCCCGTGGGCTACGTGGGCGAGACCAGCGACATCGCGGGCGTCTGTGTCCTGCTCGCGGGCGACGGCGGCAAGTTCATCACCGGTCAGATCATCCACGTCAACGGCGGCCGGGGGATGTACTAGCCGCCGCGGGCGTCTTCACAAGAACCAGCGAAGCAACGAGGTAAGCGCATGGGCGGACCACTGGACGGCGTACGCGTCGCGGACTTCACGCACTTCATGGCGGGGCCGGTCTCGACGCTGCTACTGAACGACCTCGGCGCCGAGATCATCAAGGTCGAGCCGCTGCACGGCGAGGCGGGGCGCCTGGGCGGCGCCCGGCCCGTGCCCAACGGCGAGGGCCTGACCTTCCAGGTGCACAACCGCGGCAAGAAGTCGATGACGGTGGACCTGAACAAGGCCGAGGGCCGCGAGGTCGTCGCCGACCTCATCCGCGTTTCCGACGTGGTGGTGGAGAACTTCCGCGTGGGGGCGATCGCGAAGCTCGGCTTCGGTTACGAACAGGTGTCGAAGATCAACCCCACCATCGTCATGGCCTCGATCTCGGGTTTCGGGCATGACAGCCCCTACGCCAACTGGCCATCCGTCGACTTCGTGCCCCAGGCGATGAGCGGGCTGATGGACCTGAACGGCCAGCCCGGCGACCCTCCGACGAAGTACGGCGTCGAGATGGCCGACTACGCCGGCGGCATCTTCGGCGCGCTCAGCATCTGCGGGGCGCTCTACAAGCGGTCGGTGACGGGACAGGGCGAGTACATCGACCTCGGCATGCACGACACGATGACCTTCCAGTTGAACTACCACGCAATCCGGTACCAGTACGCCGGCCTGGAGTACGGCCGCATCGGCAACCGGACCGCGGGCAGCGGCGTCTCCGGCGCCTATCCCTGCAAGGACGGCCACGTGGCCATCGCCAGCGGCGGCGACATCCGATGGAAGGCGTTCGCGGAGATGATCGGCCGTCCCGAGATGGGCGACGACCCGCGCTTCCAGAAGACCGCCGACCGTTGGGACTACCACGACGAGATCGACGAGGCGATCTCCGCGTGGACGAAGCGGCACACCGTCGCCGAGGCGATGGAGGCACTTCACGCCCACGACCAGATCGCCGGCCCGGTCTACTCGCTGCCGCAGGTCTTCGACGACGAGAACGTCAAGTACCGCAAGATGCTCGTGGAGTTGGACCACCCCATTCAGGGGAGGGTCGTGACGCCGGGCAACGTCTTCAAGATGCGGAACTCGAAGCCGCCGCAGGTGGACACGCCGGGGCCGATGCTCGCCGAGCACAACGGCTACGTGATGCTCGAACTTCTCGGATATTCGACGAAACGGCTCTGGGAGCTCGAGGAGAACGAGGTCGTGCACCCGAAGCAGGCGGCGGCGCTCGCCGTCGACTAGCGGAGCGCCCGCTTACGAGGCGTCGCGGGTCCAGCTTCGATAAGCGAAGAAAGCGACCAGGACCCCGAACAGCGCCCACAGTGCCGGGTGAAGGAAGAGAGCGCCCATCGCGGCGAGCCAGCAGACGACCACCGGCAGCAGGACGTGCGACCGGGCGTCCCCCATCACTCCAGGACCAGATCGCCGCTCTTGCCGCCGCTCTTCCGCACCAGCCGCACCGACTCGATGCGCATTCCGCGGTCGACGGCCTTGGCCATGTCGTAGATGGTGAGCGCGGCGACCGCCACGGCGGTCAGCGCCTCCATCTCGACGCCGGTCTTGGCGGTGACGCGGGCCGTCGCGGTGATCTCGATGGCGCTCGCCGCCTCGTCCGGCTCCAGCTCGACGGCCACGTTGGTCAAGGGCAGCGGGTGGCAGAGCGGGATCAGCTCCGGGGTCCGCTTGGCGCCCATGACGCCGGCAAGGCGCGCAGTGGCGAGCACGTCGCCCTTCGCGGCGTTGCCCGCCATGATCATCTTCAGCGTCGCCGGCTGCATCGTGACGCGGCCCTTGGCCACGGCGACGCGGTCCGTCGCCGGCTTCTCCGTGACGTCGACCATGCGCGCTTGCCCCGACTCGTCGACGTGCGGGAGCCTTTCGGGGGCCGCCGGAGGCGGGCCGCCCTGGGCGGCGGCGCTCGCGAGGGAGTCGGCGCGCTCCTGTAAGGGGTCGCCGGCGTGGCCCTTGGTCCACTCGAAGGTCACGTCGCGCTCGGCGCGGACGGCGTCCAGCCGGTCCCAGAGGTCGTGGTTGGTGCGGCGCTTCCAGTTCTTGGTCATCGTGGAGACCACGTACTCGCTGTCGCTGCGCAGGGTGACGGCGGCGCCAGCGGGGGTACGGGACAGCCCCTCGATGGCGGCGAGGATCTCCATGCGCTGGTTCGTCGTTTGGGGAAAGGGCCCGCCGGAGTAGTCATGCGTCCCGTCAACGTCGACGACCACGGCGCCCCAGCCGCCGGAGCCGGGGTTCCGCTTGCAGGCCCCGTCGGTGTAGACCGTGATCACGAAACGGCCTCCGCCAGCAGCGGTTTGGCGCGCTCTATCGCCCGGCCGCGGTGGCTGACGCGGTTCTTCTCCTCCATGGTCAACTCGGCCATGTGCGCGCCGTACTCGGGGACGATGAAGAGCGGATCGTAGCCGAAGCCGGTCTCGCCCTTCATCTCGTAGGCGATCGTGCCCTCGCAGGAGCCATCGACGGTGCGGACCCAGTCGCCCGAAGGGGAGGCCACCGCGATGACGCAGCGGAAGCGGGCGCCACGGCCGGCGCCATCCTTCGCCGCGAGGTTGCGCAGCAACAGCTCGTTGCGCTGCCGCGAGGTCGCGCCTTCGCCGGCGTAGCGGGCCGAGCGAACGCCCGGCTCGCCGCCGAGCGCGTCGACCTCCAGCCCCGAGTCGTCGGCGAGGGTGAGCAGCCCGGACATCGCGGCATAGGTCTTAGCCTTCAGGATGGCGTTCTCCTCGAAAGTCTCACCCGTCTCCTCGACGTCGAGGGTGATGCCGGCGTCCTCCAGGCTCAGCAGCTCGAAGGGCAGACCGTCGAGCATCGCGCGGTACTCCTTCAGCTTGCCCCGGTTCGTCGTCGCGATGAGGAGTTGCGTGGTCACGTTCCGTTCGCGGGCCGCGTCCTATCCGCCGATATGGTACATCTCGACCTTGGGGCCGACGGGTTCGTCGAGGGAGGCCCGCAGCTCGGAGTAGCGGTCTTCCCGCGCCCGCCATGTCCCGCCGATGATGCCGGCGATCTCGGCGTCGGTGGCTCCGTCCCGCATCGGCCCGCGCAGGTCGCGCCCCTCCGTCCCGAAGAGGCAGGTGAAGACCTTGCCTTCCGGCGAGAGGCGGGCGCGGGTGCAGGCACCGCAGAAGGGCGCGGTCACCGAGGTGATGACGCCGATCTCGCCGTCGCCGTCGGTGTAGCGCCAGCGGCGGGCCACCTCGCCGAAGTAGTTCGGCGAGACGGGCTCGATGGGGAAGGCCGCGCCGATGCGCTCCAGGATTTCGGAGGCGGGGACCACGTCCTCGCTGCGCCAGCCGTTGAGGTTCCCCACGTCCATGTACTCGATGAAGCGGACGATGTGCCCCGTCCCCTTGAACCGGCGGGCGAGCTCGACGACGCCGTCGTCGTTCACGCCGCGCTGCACGACCGCGTCGATCTTGATGGGGCGGAGCCCGGCCGCCTCCGCCGCGGCGATGCCTGCGAGCACCCGGTCGACGCCGTAGCCGCGCCCGTTCATCGCGCCGAATACTTCGTCGTCGAGGCTGTCCAGGCTTACCGTCACGCGGTGGAGCCCTCCCTCGGCCAGACGCTCGGCGTGGTCGGCTAGGAGGTAACCGTTGGTCGTCATCGCCAGGTCGTCGATGCCGGGGATCACGGCGAGCATCGCCACCAGCCGCTCGACGTCGCTGCGCACCAGCGGCTCGCCGCCGGTGAGCCGGATCTTGCGCACCCCCAGGCCCGCGAAGACGCGGGCGGCGCGGGCGACCTCCTCGTAGGTCAGCACTTCGTTCTTGGGGAGGAACTTGTAGCGCGTGCCGAAGACCTCGGCCGGCATGCAGTACGGACAGCGGAAGTTGCAACGGTCGGTGACCGAGATGCGCAGGTCGCGGAGGGGGCGGCCAAGCCGGTCGAAGACGCCGTCGAGCGCACTCCCGTTTTCGGGCGTCTGCCCTGCTGATTTATTCCGTTCGCCGTTCAATTCGCCGTTGCCTTCCGGTCTGCCGCCATTATACCGAAGCGAGGGCTGCCGACCTGCCGTGCCGCCGCCCGCGTATACTGACGCCACAAGAAGACGCGTCCCACCGCATTGGGCCGCAATCCGGAGATTCGAGATGCCCGCCGAACATCGCAACGTCAGCCTCTCCCGCCGGCACTTCAACCGGCTTGCCGGCGAATACGACTCCGCCTTTGTCCGGCAGATGCCCACCTACGACCAGATGCACGAGACGGTGCTCGCCATGACCGCCCTCAACGGCCGCGGCGTCCGGCGCATCCTCGAGGTTGGCGCGGGGACGGGAACGCTGACGAAGAAGCTGCTGGAGCGCTTTCCCAAGGCGGAGGTAACCGCCCTCGACCTTTCCACCGAGATGCTGTCGGTGGCGCGGACCAAGCTTGCCTTCGCCGGTAAGCGCGTCATCCTGCGGGAGGTGGACGTCTCCTCCGCCGACTTGGGGTCGGGCTACGACGCCGCCGTCTCCACCATCGCCTTCCACCATGTGCCGGCCCGGAAGAAGGCGCCGGTCATCGCGGCGCTGCACCGCGCCCTCAACGAGGGCGGGGCGCTGGTGATCGGGGACACGTTCAAGGCCGCCAGCCCGCAGCTCGCCAAGGGGCTCCGCCTGATCAATGAGCAGCAGCTGCGCGAGGCGGGCATGTCCGACGAGGACATCGAGCAACGCCGCGCCCGTGCCCGGCATTCGGGAGGGAGCTCGGCCCGCGTGCGGGACTACGAGCGCTGGTTCAAGCAGGCGGGGTTCGTCTCCGTCGACTGCGTGTGGAAGGACATGGGCCTCGCCGTGGTCTACGGAGAGAAGCGGAGCTAGCGGCGCATCTCGACGACGCGGAAGGACTCGCAGGCCTCCAGGCCGTGTTCCTTCCCCGCCTCCCGGGCGCGCTCCTTCATGTGCTTGGAGAGCTCGGCGGCGCGCTGCGCGGCGATCTGGCTCTCATGCTTGAGCAGAGACTTGATCTTGAGGTCGATGGACTCGGAGATGTCGATGTGGGTGTCGGGGTCGTCCGAGTGCCAGAAGTAGAGGAACTGCGTCTTGTGAGGCTGCAAGCCCTCCGCCAGGTGTTCTGGAAAGTTCAGGTGATCGCGGGCCAGCGGGAAGACGGCGTCCGTCGTCACCTGGCCGGTGATGCGGTGGTCGCGGTGCTGGTAGAAGGTGCGTTTCTGGGGATCGGTGGTCATGACGACGTCCGGCCTCGTCTTGCGGATGGCGCGCACCAGCTTCTCCCGGAACCGGAGGTTGTCCTCGAGCTCGGCGTCGGGCTCGCGGAGGAAGATGACCTCCTTCCAGCCCAGCACTTCGGCGGCCGCCAACTGCTCGCGTTCGCGGATTTCGGCCAGCCGCTCCGAGGTCATTTCGAAGTCGGAGGAGCCCTTGTCGCCGTTGGTCACCACGACGAGGGTCGCTTCGGCCCCTTGCCGCATCCAGTTGATTACCGTGCCGCCGACGCCCATTTCGGCGTCGTCGGGATGGGGCGTGCAAACCAAGACCCTCTCAGGCACGTATGTCATAGGGAATCCCTTCCGAGTCGGTCGAGCGGTTGGATTGAAGGGTGAAGGACGCTTCGATTCTCTAGTATAGCGGACGGCCCACAGGGCTTGGAGGCGCCGAATGCCCAGCTTGCTCGACCGTCAGATCTTCCGCCCCGCCGGCAGCGTCGACGCCCGCCCCGAAGACCTCGGCCTCGACTACGAGGAGGTCTTTCTCACCGCCGCCGACGGGGTCCGCCTCCACGCGTGGTTCTTTCCCGGCAAGTCGGGTGTGACGCTGGTCTTCTTTCATGGGAACGCCGGCGACGTCACCCACCGCCTCGACATGATCCCCCTGCTGCAAGAGGGCCTCGGCGCGTCGATCCTGCTCTTTGACTACCGAGGCTACGGCCGCAGCGAGGGTGCGCCGACCGAACGCGGGGTCTACCTCGACTCGCTGGCCGCCGCCCAGTGGGCGCGGGAGCGGGAGGGGACCCGCGCCGTCGCTTACTACGGGCGTTCCCTCGGGGCCGCCGCCGCTATCGAGACGGCGCTCCGCGAACCGCCGAACGCACTGATCGTCGAGGCCGCCTTCTTGTCCATATCCGATATGGCCGCCGTGTCGCACCCGTTCATCGGCGTGGTGAGCTGGCTCTGGCTGCGGGGGCGGTTCGACAACGCGTCGAAGATTTCGAAGCTGAGGGCGCCCCTGCTCGTGATTCACGGCGACCAGGACGACACCGTCCCGCTCGAGCACGGCCTCCGCCTCTACAAGGCCGCACCGTGGCGGAAGGAGCTGTACATCGTCCGAGGCGCGGGCCACAGCGACGCCCTCTTCGTCGATGGGGAGAAGTACACCGGGCGAATCAGCCGCTTCTTGCGCCGCTACCTTCCTGGCGGCGCGACCTTGGCCTGACTCCTCCGCCGAGCGCCCTCTCTCAGTCCCTCCCGGACGGAGGAAGGTGGTCGCCAAACGGGTGGTGCGGGGTGCTCTTGCCTCTCCCCCGCTGGGGGAGATTGAGAGAGGGCCGGGGGTGGAGCGGGGTGCGCCAACGTATTTGGAGCCGGAAGCTCCGGTTACGCAAAGGTCTCCCCCGGGAGACCTTTGCGCAACTCCCACCGATGGTCGCCAAACGGGTGGGGCGGGGTGGTCTTGCCTCTCCCCCGCTGGGGGAGATTGAGAGAGGGCCGGGGGCGGAGCGGGGTGCGTCAACGTACTTGGAGCCGGAAGCTCCGGTTACGCAAAGGTCTCCCCGGGGAGAAGATTGAGATGAGGGGCCCCCTGATCACCGCTTCCAAGACTTCCAAAGAACTCCAAAGAACTTCCAAATCCCCCACACCTGGAGAACTTGCAAATCCAAAGGGCCCATTCGCTGGGCCGCTTTGCCCCGCCCGCGAAAAGAATATGCGTTCGATGTTGTTACTGTTGCAGTGGCGGAGCAGGGGCGTCAAGGGGGACGCGTCATCGTGGCCTATGGTTGCGCGCCGGCCTGCCGCCAGGCGTGGATGAAGCGGTGGGCGGCGGTGACGAAGCTGGCGGCGGCGACGATGTAGAGGAAGATGGTGACCTGGCCGGAGATGAGGCCGGCGCTCAGGAGGACGATGCGTTCCGGCCGGGTGACGAGGCCGACGTTGCACTCGATGCCCAACCCTTCGGCCCGCGCCTTGACGTAGCTGACGAGCACCGACGCGGCAAGGGTGAGGAAGACGAGCAGGGCCTCCTCAAGGGCGCCGCCGTCGACGAAGTAGTAGAGCAGGCCGAAGAGGACGGCGGCCTCGGAGACGCGGTCGAGGGTTGAGTCGAGGAGGCCGCCCCGTTTGGAGACCTTGCCCGTCGCCCTGGCGAGCGCGCCGTCGAGCATGTCGGTGGCGCTGCCGCCGAGCAGGAGCAGGCCGCCGAGGAGGAAGCGCCCCTCGGCGAGGGGCCATGCGGCAACGGCGGTGACGGCGAAGCCGCCGACGCTGACCATGTTGGGCGAGATGCCGAGGCGCGCGAGGACGGCGACCAGGGGGTCGACGATCAGGCCGAGGAGGCCGCGGGCGCGCTTACGGATCGCCTCGGCGGCGGAGGGCCGCCGGGGGGCGTCGTCGCCGCTCATCGCAGCTCGCGAAGTCCTCGCAGCGGGGCGCGCTCGTCCATCAGCTGCTCGTAATAGCTCAGGATTTCGGAGGCGACGCGGTCCCAGCTGAAGCGCTGCACGTGTTCCCGTCCCCGCGCCGCCATGCGCGCCCGCAGCTCGGGCTGCTGCATCAAGCGCACGATGGCGTTGGCCAAGCTGACCTCATCGCTCGGCTCGAACAACATGCCCGTCCCGGTGTCGCCGATGACGCTGGCGTAGCCCGGGATGTTGGAGGCGAGCACCGGCGCGCCCGCGGCCATTGCCTCGAGCAGGACGATGCCGAAGCTCTCGCCGCCCGTCGCGGGGGAGCAAAAGATGTCCGCCGTCCGGTAGTAGCGGGGGAGGTCGTCGTAGGGCACACCGCCGATGATCTCGACGTCGTCGACGTAGCGCTCGCCGAGGATGCGCTCCGACGGCGCGTCGATCCGTCCGGGTCCCACGACGATCAGGCGTAACTGGGGATACTCCCACTTGAGCCGGGCGAAGGCCGCGAGCAGGAAGCGGAGGCCCTTGCGCTTCTCCATGCGGCCCACAAACAGCAGGTTCAGCTTGCCGTCCATGAACCGCTCGAAGGGCTGGGCGTCGGCGGAGAAATGGGCGAGGTCGATCCCGTTGGGGATGATGGTGTAATCCCCCGGGTAGTAGCGGTTGATGAGCTCGGCCGCGGGTTTCGACACGGCGATTCTGCCGTGCAGGTTGCCGACCCAGCGTTTAAGGAGCGGGCGGAAGCCGCGGTAGCCGCGGCTGCGCCGCACGTAGGCGTGGAAGGTACCCACGTTGAGGGCCTTGGAAAAGCGGAGCGCGGCGAGGGGGGCTATGGGGAAGAGCGGCTCGTGCATGTGGACCACGTCGAACTCTTCGTGGTCCAAGAGCTGCTTGATCTGCCGGTTCCGGTGGAAGGAGAAGGAGACGCGGGCCCACGATCCCGACAGCGGCAGCGGCACGGTCCTGCTACCGATGAGGGCGAGATTGTCGCCCCGGACCTCCTCGGCGGGCTTCGACGAGGGCGCGATTATGGTGGTGCGGTGGCCGCGGCGGGTGAACTCGTTGGAAAGCGCCAGGATGTGATTGTTCACCCCGCCGGGGTGGGCCCAATCGTACGGCGACACCAACGCGATCTTCATCGTATCCGTTCCCGCAGCGGCGGCGTGGGAGTGGGAGGAGCGGCGTCCCCCGAGGCCCCATTCGACCCGTTCGCCTTTGTTCGCGTTCGTCGCTGCCGCAGTCCCTCGTTCTGCTTGTCGGCCTCCCACACGGGCTCGAAGATGGCCGTCCACTGCGTAGGATACTCCATGACGTACCGCTCGACGATATCGAGGAGTTGGCGGCTCAGAGCACGGACGCGCGCCTCGGTGGGGCGCTCGCGCTCGACGGCTATGGGCGCGTCGATGCGGACGACGTGTTGCTCGAAGCCGGCCCGCAAGCTGATGCTCGGCACCAGGGTGGCCCCAGTGCGGAGGGCCAGCTCCGCCGCGCCCACGGGCATGAGGGCCGGCTCGCCGAGGAAGTCCATGACGAGGCCGTTGCCCTGGACGGCGCGGTCGACGGCCACGCCGACCCACTCCCCCCGCTTGAGCGCCCTGAAGGCGTTCTTGATGCCCGCCCCCGTAGCGGGCTCGAAGGTGAGCGATTGGGCGTGGCGCAGGCGCATGGTCAGGTCGAGCAGCCGGGGCGGCTCGATGTCCTCAGCGAGGATCATGGTGGGGGGCACGCCCAGGGCGGGGAAGGCCTGCGTCACCATGTCGAGGTTGCCGAGGTGCGCGGAGGCGATGATGACGCCCTTCCCCATGCGCTTCGCCGCCTCGTAGTGCTCCAGCCCGTGGAAGTCGATCGCGTCGCGGGTCTCCTCGGGGGTGTAGTAGGGGACGCGGGTGAGGTCGTAGTAGTTGTAGGAGAGGTTCCGGAAGCTCTGGCGGATCATGCGGCTGACGTCGCGGCGGGAGGCGTTGGGCACGATCCGGCGCAGGTTCAGCGCGGTGGTGCGGCGGGAGCGTCTGGCGAAGACGAAGGCGGACTCGGCCATGAGGATGGCGCAGAGGCGGCGCAGCGGCCGGGGAAGCGGCGCGATGAACGTCGCGGTGAACAACATGAGGTAGTAGCGCCACATATGCTCGCGGCGACGTCTCCGGGGACGGCGCCGCCGCATGGTACTACAGCGCCGGAGGCGGGGCAAAAGGAGGGTGCCCACACTCTCCCATTCTCTCCCAGAGGAGACCCTTGCGTAACCTCGCCGATGGTTGGAAAACGGACGGAGTGGGGTGGTCTTCCCTCTCCCCCTCTGGGGGAGATTTGAGAGAGGGCGCGCGCCATCAGGCGCGCGAGCGCCCGCAGGGCGCTGCTCTTTACTCGACCCTGAGTTACGCAAACGTCTCCAGAGGGAGAGAGGCCTAAGGCGCTACCCAGAGAGCGAGGCGGGAGGGGCGGGCGACCATAAGGGGCGCTCCGACAGGAGGGCTAGCGGGCGAAGACCTTGGTGGGGCGCCAGGCGGCTTGCTCGGGATCGAAGCGGAGGAGGGCGATAAGTTGGCCGTCGCCGTTGAAGGCGCGGCAGAGCGCGCCGGGCTCGGCTTCGGCGCCGTTCGCGCCGACGGGCTTGCCGTGGATGATGGCCTGGCGGGTGTCGACGTCGACGATGGCGGCGGGCAGGTGGAGGAGCGGGACGTCGAGCGGTTCCAGGCAGGTCTCCAGGTAGCCGCCGAGCGCGGCGTCATGGAGGGTCTCGATGGTTAGTGCGTCTTCGATGTAGAAGGGGCCGGTGCGGGTGCGGTCCAGGGCGGCGAGGTGGGCGCCGCAGCCCAGCGCCTCACCCAAGTCGTGGGCGATCGAGCGGACGTAGGTGCCATGGCCGCACTCGATGTCGAGGACGGCGAGGCCGGGCGACCAATCGGTGAGCTCGATGCTCGTCACCTCGACCTCGCGCGGATCCGGGGCCTCGGCGCGGCCCTCGCGGGCGAGCTCGTAGCTGCGGCGACCGTCCTTCTTCAGGGCGCTGAAGGCCGGGGGACGCTGCTGGATGCGTCCGCGGAAGGAGGCGAGGGCCGCCGCGACGTCGTCGGCGCCGATGGCCGAGGCGTCGGCCTCGCGGGTGACCTCGCCCTCGGTGTCGTAGGTGTTCGTCTCGATGCCGAGCCGGACCTCGGCGCGGTAGGCCTTCGTGCCGTGGAGCAGGAACTCGCTGACGCGGGTGGCGCGTCCCAGGAAGATGGGTAGAACGCCGCTCGCCAAGGGGTCGAGGGTGCCGCCGTGCCCGACGCGCTTCTCGCCGCTCAGGCGCTTCACGAGCCGGACGACGTCGAAGGAGGTGGGGCCTACGGGCTTGTCGACGTTGAGGATGCCGTCCATGCGGCCCGCCGTTAGCGCTCGCCGGCCCCGGGTTCCGCGTCGAAGCCGTCGGAGTCGCGCATCAGGTCGAGGAGGCGCGTGCCCGCTTCGATGGAGTCGTCGCGCTGGAAGGTCATGAAGGGGATGTACTTCATGGTGCGGAGGCGGCCTTGCAGCTCGTGGCGCAGGCGCGAGGCGGCGGCGCGCAGTCCCTCGACGGCCTCGTCGCGCTGCTCGTCCGTGCCCAGGGTCGAGACGTAGACCTTGGCGGAGCGCAGGTCGGGCGTCACGGAGACCTCGGTGATCGAAGTCAGGCCGGAGAGACGCGGATCGCGCAGGTCGCGCATCGCCTCGCTCAGCACCTCGCGGAGCAGGTCGTTGACTCGCTGTTGCCGGCGGCTGGTCATGCGGGCTCGGCCCGGGGTGCTAGACCACCATCTTGCGCTTACGGCTGCTCAGGTAGTCGACGAGGATGTACTGCCCCAACCGGTCGGGCGTGGTGTAGAAGACGCGCCCGCGGTTGATGCGCGTCAGTTGCTCGATGAAGTCGATCAGATAGGAGTTGCGGTCGAGCATGAAAGTGTTGATGACGATGTCCTGCTGGGTGCATCGGCGGGCCTCGGCGAGGGTGGCGCGGATGGTGCGGGGGCTGGGCGGGTATTGGAGGTAAAGCTGGCCGCCCTCCATGTGGGCGGTTGGCTCGCCGTCGGAGATCATGATGATCTGCTTGGTGCCCCCCTTGATCTTGGAGAGAAGCTTCTGGGAGACGGCGAGACCGTGTTGGATGTTGGTGTAGGGGTCGAACTCGTCCCAGGAGAGGTAGGGGAGACGGTCGGCCTTGATTTCGCGGGCGTAGGTGGAGAAGCCGACGATGAAGAGCTTGTCGCGGGTGAACTTGCTGCGGATGAGGTTGTCGAGGGCGAGGGCGACCTTCTTGGCGGCCATGAAGTTGCCGCGCATCGCCATCGAAAGGCTGAGGTCGACCATGAGCACGGTCGCGGCCTGTGAGATCTGCTCGGTGCGGTAGACCTCGAAGTCCTCGGGACGGAGGCGGACGGGCGTGCCCGACGCGTCCCGCATCACGGCGTTCATGATGGTCCGCTGGAGGTGCGGGGTGAAGGTGTCGCCGAACTCGTAGGGCTTGGTGGCGTCGATGTACTCTACTCCGGGCCCGTGGCGGTCGATCTGGTGCGCGCCGGCGCGGTCCTTCTTGATGTAGGCGAAGATCTCCTGGAGCGCCCGCTGTCCGAGCTTCCGCATGCCCTTGGGGCTGAGCTCGAAGCCGCCGCCGACCTTGCGGATGTAGCCCTCTCGTTCGAGGCGGTCGGCGAGCTCGGTGAGCTGGTCGAGGGCTTGGCGCGCCTCGGGGCCGAGGGTCTCTTCGAGGAGGTCGCGGTCGATTTCGTCGGGCGCGCCCTGGCGGGTGCGGCGAATCTGCCGCTCAAGGTCGTCCATCTTCTGGAGTTGGCCCATCAGATCGAGCGCGCCGGAGAGGTCGATCTCCTCGTCGCCCGTGAACGAGTACTCGCGGCTCATCGAGGCGAGCGGGTCCATATAGTCCATGTTGGCGGCGAGGCGTTGCATCTCGGCGGCCATCTCCGGTGAGTCGCCGAAGGCCGATTCCATGAGGTCTTGCAACTGGCGGCTCTGCTCGGAGGAGAGGCTGTCGAGGAGGGACCGGGTCTGGGCCATTTGGCGGCGGAGCCGGTCAAGGAGGTCGTCGAAGTCCTTGGGAGGGTCGTCGCCGAACATGCCGCCCCAGCGCTGCATGAAGCCCTCGAAGTCGGGGTCGCCGCCGTTGATCTTCTCTTCCAGCATTTCGTTCAGATCGCGCATCATCTCTTGCATGGCGCGCATCTGCTCCGGCGACATCTGCTGGAGGGCCTTGGAGATGTCGCTGAAGAACGACTCGGCGGCCTGCCGGCGCAGCATGTCGAGCAGCTCGTCGAACTCGGCTTTGGCCTCGGCGTCCATGAACTCGTAGTTGCGGAGGGCCTCGATGGCCTGCGCGGGGTCGTCGCGCGGGACGGCGGCCAGCGACTCCCGGCTGCGCAGGGCGCGGCGCTCCAAGTCCTCGGCGAGCTTGCGGCGGACGTCGGGGTCGAGGCCCGACGCCTCTCCCGCGCCTTCTTCGCGAAGGGATTGGGAACGGTCGAGCTCGCGTTGGAGCCCAGCTTCTTCTTTCTCGAAGATGGAGTCGAGCTTGGCGCGGATGTCGTCGAGCGCCGAGTCGAGGTTGTAGCGCTTCATGGCGTCCCGGCGCCGCTTCTGGAGCCGGTCGAGCAGGTCCTGGAGTCCCATGCCGCGTTCGCCGAAGGGCTGAGGGAGACCGGCGCGCATCAGGGCGCGGAGGGCGGCGTTGATGTCGCCGTGCTGGAGGAGCTGGTCGGAGAGCTCCTCCATGATGGCGCTATCGTCGGGAGGGAAGACCTCTTGGCGTCCATCCCAACGCGAATAGCGGTAGGCGGGCATGGCTACCCCCGGTAGCGGAAGGCGCCTTCGACCCTGTCGCGGTTGAGCCGGCGGTTGAGGTGCAGACCTTCGAGGATGAACTCGATGGCCGAGGCGGTGCTGGCGGCGTCCTCCGGCGTCTTGAGGGCCGCGACGGCCGCCTGGAGCTCGGGGATGCGGGCGAGGCCCTTCACATAGGTCCGGGACGGCACGTCCTCGCCGGCGTCGAACGAGAGACCCTCGTCGAACCGGGCGACGAGCGGCTCCATGTCGCTGATGTTGGCGTAGCGGCCGAAGGCGTTCAGGCAGGCCTTCTTGACCAACTCTTCGAGCACGCGCCCCTCGCGGCCTTCCTCGACGCTCTCCAACTCGATCTTCCCGTTGGTGGAGGCGAGGAGGAACTCAAGGTCGGTGATGCGGGGCGCGGCGGGGTTTTCCTTGGCGCGGATCGCCCGCCGCACGGCGTTGCTCACCATGTTCTCGTAGTTGCAAATCGAGACTCGGACGCTGACGCCGGAGCGCTGGTTGATGTCGGGGCTGCGCCGGGCGAGCGCGGTGATCTCGGCGATGATCTCCTTCATGTACTCGGGGACGTGGGTCTCGATGCCGGCGTCGACGGTGGAGACTTCCTGCTCGACGATGCGGATTTCTTCTCCGATGTCCTTGGGGTAGTGGGTCCGGATCAGCGAGCCGTAGCGGTCTTTGAGCGGCGTGATGATGCGGCCGCGGTTGGTGTAGTCCTCGGGGTTGGCGCTGGCCACGACGTAGACGTCGAGGGGGAGCTGGACGCGGTAGCCCTTGATCTGGACGTCGCGCTCCTCCATGAGGTTGAACAGACCCACCTGGATGCGCTCGGTGAGGTCGGGTAGCTCGTTGATGCAGAAGAGGCCGCGGTTGTTGCGGGGGATGAGGCCGTAGTGGATGGTGAGCTCGTCGGAGAGATAGCGTCCTTCGGCGACCTTGATGGGGTCGACCTCGCCGATGAGGTCGGCCATGGTGATGTCGGGGGTGGCCAGCTTCTCGGCGTAGCGCTCCTCACGGTTGACCCAGGCAATGGGGGTCTTGTCGCCGAGGGTCTCCACCTGCTCGACGGCGAACTTGGAGACGGGGTTGAAGGGATCGTCGTTGATCTCGCTTCCCGCGATCACGGGAATCCACTCGTCGAGCAGGTTGATCATGGCGCGGATCAGGCGGGTCTTGGCCTGGCCGCGCTCGCCGAGGAGGATGACGTCGTGCTGGGAGAGGATGGCGTTCTCGATTTGGGGTATCACGGTGTCGTCGTAGCCGACGATGCCGGGGAAGAGGTCTTCGCCCTTCTTGATCTTGGCGATGAGGTTGCGGCGGAGCTCCTGCTTCACCGTCGAGCTACGGTACGAGCTCCGTTTCAATGCGCCAAGCGTGCGGGCTTTCGGGGGTCGTCCCATTCGTCGTCGCTCCTGAGGAAAGGGCCGGGGCATGAGGTCCGCCGTACCGGGGACGCCTCAAGCCGCAGGGCCGCTGAGGCCCTTGAAGTGGGCCGCCGCGCCAGTATAGCGGCGCGATTCCGGCTGCGGCAAGTGCGCGTGTCGCTCAGCGCTCCAGGGTCACGGTGACCTGCGCCTTACCGGTCCGCGCCTGCCCAAACGGGGGCTTCGGCTTGCGCACCGTCACCACGACTTTGCTGGGACGGAGCTCGCGGCGAATGGTGCGCGCGATCTTGTCGGCGAGGCGCTCGAGCAGGTGGAGACTCGGCCCCCGGACGATCTCCTCGACGATGGCGTGGGCCCGGGCGTAGTCGATGGTGTCGGCGAGCTTGTCGGAGGCGCGGGCCTTGGTGAGATCGGCGTGCATGGCGAGGTCGACCTCGAAGGTCTGCCCCTCGGCGCGCTCCTTCTCGTGCTCGCCGTGACGGCCGAAGCATTGGATACCCCGGAGCTCGATAACGTCCACGCGCCCGGCCCCGGCCTAGTTGGGAGAGATCCGGTCGCTGAGGCCGCCCTGCCCGCCGGACTCGGGCCCGCCCTTCCCCTGCTGCCGGAGATAGAGCATCGCCTGCAGCGCCTTGTTCTCGCGGGCGAGCATCGCAGCCTCACGCTTGAGGCGTTCGAGGGCGCTCGGCTCTTCGAGGAGGGTCTGCTTCTCGGCCATGCGCACCGCCAGGATGTTGGCGACGATGTAGGAGAGCCGTTCGGGGTCGTCGGTGGAGAGGTCGAGGGGTGGGGGCTCGCCTCCGTAGATGGCTTTGAGGACGTCGATGTGGGCGGCGAAACGCTGCCGCACGGTCTCCATGAGGGGGGCCATGCCCTCGCCGCTCTCCGCGACGTGCTCCAACGGCTCGATCTCGCCGCGCATGTAAGGACGCATCTGGGTGACGCGGCGCAGGCGGAAGGGCGTCTCGCCGACCGTCTGGAGGTTGTACCGGCCGTCGGGGAAGCGCTGGGCGTCGACGATCTTGGCCATCGTCCCGACCTCGAAGGGCGCCGCGGGGCCGCCGACCTCGCGGCCCTGCTTGATGAGGACCACGCCGAAGCCGGCGTTCTGCTCGAGGCACTCGCTGATCATCAGCTTGTAGCGCTCCTCG
This sequence comes from Dehalococcoidia bacterium, assembly GCA_965207995.1. Classification (GTDB taxonomy): domain Bacteria; phylum Chloroflexota; class Dehalococcoidia; order SHYB01; family SHYB01; genus DAOUKH01. The sequence continues at coordinate 2,280,911 of OZ242299.1, forward strand.
AAGATGCGGAGCGGCAGGGGCTGCGTGGGAAAGAGCACGACGCCCAGGGGAAATAGCGGAGTATCGGCGGGCTCGCTCATGGCGGCGCCATTATACTCCGCGGCCGTTCTTGAGCCGCTCGGCGATGACGGGGGCGAACTCGGCGAGCACCGGCGCGAAGACGTCGGAGGTCAGCTCCAAGTGGAGGGGGGTGATCGAAACGTGGCGGTTGCGCACGGCCCAGATGTCGGAGCCCTTCTCCGCGTTCCACTCCGTCTTGCCCCGCGCGATGTAGTAGTAGTCGTGCTTGGGGCTCTGCGCCTTCTCCAGCTTCGGCTCGAATGCGCCCTGGGCCAGCTTGGTGACGAGCACGTCCTCGATCTCATCGAGGGCGATGTTGGGCAGGTTCACGTTGAGCAGCATCGGCCCCGTCAACGTTTTGTCGAGGAACATTTGCGCGAGCACCTGCCCGACCGCCGCGGCCGCGTCGAACCGCACGTCGGTCAGCGTGGTCACCGAGAGGGCGATCGAGGGCGCGCCCCAGAGATTGGCGTGCACCGCGGCCCCCACAGTGCCGGACATCATCACGTAGATGCCGGTGTTGGCGCCCTCGTTGATTCCCGACACGACGAGGTCGGGCTTGGGCATGATGCCCTGCATGGCGAGGATGACGCAGTCGCCCGGCGTGCCCTCCACCGAGTAGGCCGTGACGCCCTCGATGCGGGGCATCACTTCGGAGACACGGACCGGGTGCTGGATCGTCACTGCGGCCCCGACGCCGCTCTGCTCGCGGTCGGGGGCAATCACGGTAACGGTGCCCACCGACGTCATGGCCTCGGCCAACGCCCAAATGCCGGGGGTGTAGAGGCCGTCGTCGTTGGTCACCAAGATGTTCATGGGAGGGCGAGCAGGGCGCGGTACCGGGGAGGTGAAGCGCCGTTTAATCATAGGCGAAGCGACCGACGGTGTCTCCGGCGCGGCGGGCTACGGGAGTTCGAGCAGCACGTTGTCGATGAGGCGGGTCGCGCCGATGCGGACGGCGGTGGAGAGCATGGCCGCGGCGCGGACCTCGCCCTCGACCTCCGCTAGCGTTGCGACGTCGGCGAGGGAGAGGTAGTCGGGCTTCGCCAGCGGCTCGGCGTCGATGGGCGCTCGTGCGATGCACCGCAGCGCATCGGCGTCCCGCTCGCCGGCGTTCCAGGCGGCCTCGGCGGCGAGGAGCCCCTTGCTCAGGCAGAGCGCCGCGACGCGTTCGCCGGGCGAGAGATAGGTGTTGCGGCTGCTCATGGCGAGGCCATCGGGCTCGCGCACGGTCGGGGCGACGACGATCTCGATGGGGAAGTCGAGGTCGCGGGCCATGCGCCGGATGAGCAGCGCCTGCTGGCCGTCCTTCTGACCGAAGTAGGCCGTATCGGGCTGCACGATGTTGAAGAGCTTGGCGACGACGGTCAGGACGCCGGCGAAGTGGCCCGGCCGGCTGGCCCCTTCGAGGCGTTCGGCCAGCGGGCCGGGCTCCACCGTCGTCTCGTAGCCGTCGGGGTAGACCTCCGCCGCGTCGGGCGCGAAGACCAGCGCAGTGCCCTCGGCCTCCAGCAGAGCGAGATCGCGGTCGAGGTCGCGGGGATACGACTCGAGGTCCTCGTCGGCGCCGAACTGCGTCGGGTTCACGAAGATGGAGACGGCGACGGCGGCGTTCTCCTGCCGGGCGCGGCGCACCAACGACAGGTGCCCCTCGTGGAGGTAGCCCATCGTGGGGACGAGGCCCAGGGAGCCGGCCAAGGCGGTGCGCGCCGCCCTGAACTCGGCGATACGGCGGAAGACCCGCATTCCGGCGCCCGCCTAGAGGGCGGTGGTGACCTCGCGGGGCGCGGGCTTGTTGGCGCCGTAGCTCTCCTTCGCCGTGGGGAAGCTGCCGCTCTTGACGTCGGCGGCGTAGCGGCGCACCGCCTCGGCGATGATCTCGTTGGTGTTGGCGTAGCGGCGGGCGTGCTTGGGGACGAAGTCGTCGAACAGCCCGACAATGTCGTGGACCACCTGCACCTGGCCGTCGCAATCGGGGCCGGCCCCGATGCCGATCGTGGGAACGTCGACCCGGTCGGTGAGGGCCTTGGCGACGTAGACGGGAATCGATTCGAGGACGATGCAGAAGGCGCCGGCCTCCTCCAGCGTCTTGGCGTCGTTGATGAGCTGCACCGCGGCCTTGGGCGTCTTGCCCTGGACGCGGAAGCCGCCGAGTTGGTTGACGGACTGCGGGGTCAGGCCGAGGTGCCCGACCACGGGGATGCCGGCCTCGACGATGCGGCGGACCGCTTCGGCGGTGCGCTCGCCGCCTTCGAGCTTCACGGCCTGGCAGCCGCCCTCTTGGACCAGGCGGCCAGCGTTCCGCAGGGCTTCGTCGGTGTTGACCTGGTACGACATGAACGGCATGTCGGCGATCACCATGGCCCGCGACGAGCCCCGCACCACGGCCTTCACGTGGTGGAGCATGTCCTCCATCGTGACCGGCGCGGTGGTGTCGTAGCCCAAGACGACCATGCCGAGGCTGTCGCCGACGAGGATGAGCGGCACGCCCGCCTCGTCGACGATGCGCGCCGTCGGATAGTCGTAGGCGGTCAACATGACGATCTTCTCGCCCGCCGCCTTCAGCTTCTTCACGTGGTCGATGGTGATTCTCATCGTGTTGCTCCCCGTACGGTCCGCGCTTTCCCAGCCGTTGCGGTACCGGCGGCTATGAAGGGACTCCAACTCTGTCGCGATCGCTGATGCGGGCGATCCGGTTCCTTTCGCCGAAATAGACTAACCGAGGCTTCAGCCGCCGCGCCGCCGAAGGCTCGACGGTGTGGTAGGCGAGGACGATCACCTTGTCGCCCTCGTTGACCAGACGTGCCGCGGCGCCGTTGATGCAGACGTCGCCCGGATTCCCTTCGATGCAGTAGGTGACGAGGCGGGCGCCGTTGTCGACGTCGAGCACGTGCACCTGCTCGTAGGGCAGGAGGTCGGCGGCCTTCATGAGCTCCGGGTCGAGGGTGATGCTGCCCTCGTAGTCCACGTTGGCTTCCGTCACCGTAGCCCCGTGGAGCTTGCTCTTCAGCATCGTCCTCACGGTTGTGCCTCCGTCTTGCGCAGCGCGGTCTCCAATGCCCGCGCCGCAGCCTCCTCGATCGATCCGTTGCGCCGGGCGAGGTCCAGTGCCAGCAACCCAAGCTCGCGGTACGCTCCCTCCAGCGCCGGCGCCCGCGAGCCGATTTCGTCCAAATGGCGGCGCACGACGCCCGCGTCGCCGCGGGCGATGGGGCCGGTCAAGCTGCCCCGCGCGCCGAGCCGCGCGACATTATCCACCGTCGAGCGGAGCAATGTCATCAGCCCCCGCTCCGCGTCGGCGCGGTCGATGCCGATCTGCTCCCACAGGCCGGCGGCCTGGTCGAAGAGGGCGGCGACGTAGTTGCATGCCAGGACGCCGCCGACGTGGTAGAGCGCCTTATTTTCCGCGCTGACGACGATAGGACGGCAGCCCATCGCCTCGGCCATTTCCTGCAGCTCGGTGCGGAGGGCGCCCTCGGCCTCAATGGCGACGGTGACGCCTTCGAGCAGCGCCGCGCCGGAACGCGCTCCCTCCGTTGCGGCGAAGGTCTGCAGCGGATGGAAGCCTCCCGCCTCGCCGCCCGCGCCGCGCACCGGCGCGAGGATAGACGAAGGAAGGCCGCCGCTGCAGTGCACGGCTCGGTGGTCGGCGCCCCAGCGGACGCTCGCGGCAACGGGCCCGATGGCGTCATCGGGGGTGGTGACGAAGACCACGTCGCAAGTGTCGGCGACGGCCTGCGCGCTGGGCGCCGCGTCGGCCTGGGGAGCGCATTGCTCGGCCACCCGCGCGGCGGAGTCGGCGCTGCGGCTGTAGACCGCGGCGACGGTGTAACCCGCGCGCGTCAGACCGTCGGCAAGCGCCGACCCGGCCCGTCCCGCGCCGATGAAGCCGATCTTATGCGGCATCGTGGTCAACCCAGTCGAGGTCCTTGATAGCGGGGGTCTTTCCGGTGCTTTCGGCGAGCCGCGCCCCGCGCACGATCGCCTCGGCGACGAGCTTCGCCGCGACCGCGCCGATGCCGGTCACGTCGTTGCGGCGGCCGCGCCTGCGGCGGGAGCCGTCGGCCTCCTCGCCCGTGGCGAGGGCGAAGACGACGTCGCCGTCCGACATGGTGTGCGCCGGACGCACGGCCATGGCCACGCCGTCCTGCGCCATGAGCGCGACGCGGTTGACCTCCGCCTTGTTGAGCGCGGCGTTGGTGGCGACGACACCGATGGTGGTGTTCTCGCCCGCCGTCTTCTTCGTTCGCCCTTTGCGTAGCTCTTCGATGGTGTCCGCGAATCCGCTGTCCTCGTCGTCGCGGGGTCCGGCGACGACGGTCCCGCCCTCGTCGACGACCTCGCCGAAAGCGTTGACCGCCATCAACGCGCCGACGACCGTGCCGTCGCCCATGACCGCCGAGGCGCTTCCAAGACCGCCCTTGACGGCGGAGCCGCGCCCGCGGGCCTTGCCCACGCTTGCGCCCGTTCCCGCGCCCACGGAGCCCTGCTCGACCGGGCCGCTGTGTGCGTCGGCGCAGGCCTCGTAGCCGTGCTCGGCCTGGGGCCGGACGCGTCCGTCGCCGACGCCGAGGTCGTAGAGCACCGCCCCGGCCACGATGGGGACGCGGCGGCGTCCGACGCGGAAGCCGGCGCCTCGTTCTTCGAGGAACCGGACGATACCGGATGCGGCGTCGAGGCCGAAGGCGCTCCCGCCGCTGAGCACGATCGCCTGCGCCTCTTGCACGAGGGCGCCGGGGCGGAGGAGGTCGGTCTCGCGGGTGCCGGGGGCTGCGCCGCGGACGTCGACGCCACCGACGGCGCCCTTGGGTGCGAGCACGACGGTGCAGCCGGTACCGGCGCGTCTGTCCGTCCAATGCCCCACGGAGATACCGGGGACGTCGGTGATGGCGTCATGCATCGCGGCGGGGAGCGCGGCCTCGGCTAGGGCCGCGTCGGAGGGATGAAGAGAACGGCGAATCCGGGGCGCGTAGACGCCGGGGCGTTGGGGCCGGAGGCTCCCAAGAAAAGGGAAGCGCGCTCAGCCGAGCGCTCGACGGGGCGGAGGATCGGGCCATTGTTCCGTCTCGGTCGTGGGGGGCGATCCAAGCGGCTCTGTATACGTTCTGCGCCTTCGTTCGCTGGCCGCCTTGGTGGGGTCGGCCGCGAGGCGCAAACACTATAGCAACGGCGTCAAGGCGCGGACAATTGGCAAGGTGGGGCGCCCCGGCGAGGTGTTCTCGCCTCTTCTCCCCACGGAGACCCTTGCACAACTCCTGCCGATGGTTGGAAAACGGGTGGAGTGGGGTGGTCTTCCCTCTCCCCCTCCGGGGGAGACTTGAGAGAGGGCGCGCGCCGTCAAACGCGCGAGCGCCCGCAGGGCGCTGATCCCCTCCGGCCTCTTCTCCCGGGAGAAGATTGAGATGAGGGGCCCCCTTGCAACCACCACGGGTTATCGAAAGGGGGCGGCCCGCCCCTACAGCGGCTCGGGTTCGATGAGGCCGTAGTCGCCGCCGGCGCGGCGGTAGACGACGTTGTGGGTGCCGGTATCGAGGTTCAGGAACAGGTAGAAGCTGTGGCCGAGGAGCTCCATCTCGTCGATGGCTTCTTCGGGCGGCATGGGCTTCATGGCGAAGCGCTTATGGCGCACGACAGAGCCCGCCGGCTCGTCGTCCATCGAAAGCTCAGGTGCGAGTACCTCGGCCGCCTTGCCGCCTGAGCGCCGCTTGCTCACCCGCGTCTTGAACCGCCGGGCCTGACGGCGCAGCGCGTCGGCCGCCGAGTCGATGGCGGTGAAGTGGTCGGTGGACCGCTCTTGGGCGCGGAGGACGACGCCACTCCCGTTGATCGTCACCTCGACGATGCACCGGTCCGAGGCCGACTTCGTCTTCTCGCGGCGCATCTCGACGCGCGCCGATTGTGCCTTGGGGAGGTAGCGGTCGAGCTTCCCGACCTTCAGTTCCGCGTAGTCCTGGAGACGTTCGGGAACGTGGAAATTCTTGCCGGCGATTTGGATGTCCAAAGGGCGGTCCTTGGTGTGTTGGGGTGAAGATAAATCGTACCCCGCCGCCGGTTAGCGGGCAAGGGATGGAGCCGCCGGCAGGCTAGGCGCCGGGGCCGGGCTCGCGGGCGAAGGTGAGCGCCGCGACGTGGGCCGCTCCGGCGTCGACCAGCGCTTCGGCGCAGGCGGCCAGCGTCGAGCCCGTGGTGCAGACGTCGTCGATGAGGAAGACGTGGGCGCCGTCGGCTTCGGGCGCGGCTTGGAAGGCCCCGCGCACCGCGGCGGTCCGGTCTTCGACCGACCTCGCCTGCGCCTGCGGCGGGGCGGCCGTGGTCCGGCTCAGCAGGCGGGCGGCGACCGGGGTTCCCGTGCGGCGGCCCACCTCCTTGGCCAGCAGCTCGGCTTGGTTGTAGCCGCGCTCGCGGAGGCGCGACCGGTGCAGCGGCACGGGCACGATGACCGATGGCGACGGTGTTTCCTGCGACAAGCGCGCCGCCATGAGCCTGCCCAAGGCCGGGGCCAGGGCCGTGACGCCCTGGTACTTGAGCTGGTGCACCGCCTTGCGGGCGGCTCCCTCGAAGCGGTAGACGGCGCGGGCTTCGATGCCGGCGCCGATCTCGAACGCGGAGGGCTCCGGCTCGACCGCGGAGAGGCAGGAGGCGCACATGTAGGCGCCTTCGTCGCCGCACTCGACGCACCGGGGCGTGAAGATGAGGTCGAGCACGCCGTCGCGCACCGATTCGATGCCGTGTCCGAGTCTTTGCAGAAGCGGGGTCATGCTAGAATCACCCGCGCCATTCTAGGCGCCCTCCGGGACTGCTTCAAACCCATGATCAAAGCCGTCTTCTTCGACGTGTACAACACGCTGGCGCGCTTTCACCCGCCCCGCGAGGAGATCCAGATCGCCGTCGCGAAGGAGTATGGCCTGAACCTCACGCCGCGCGGCATCGCCGAGGGCTATGCCAAGGCCGACGCCTTCATGACGCAGCAGAACGCGCGGGGGCACATCCAGCGGATGACGCCGGAGGCCCGCCTCGACTTCTTCGCCGAGTATGAGCGCCTCATCCTCGAAGGCGCGGGCGCCGACGTTCCGGTCGGCTTGGCCAAGGAAATCTGGCAGAAGGTCCGCGCCGTGCCGTCGATCCTGACCGCCTACGACGACGTGGAGCCGGTGCTCGCCGGGCTCAAGGAGCGCGGGCTGACGGTCGGGCTTATCTCGAACATCTTCCAAGACCTCGACGTCATTGCCGACAACATGGGAATCGGGCCGTACGTCGACTGCAAGATCCGGTCGAAAGACGTGGGGGTGTCGAAGCCCCACGCGCCGATCTTCGAGGCGGCCCTGCGGTCGGCGGCCGTGGCGGCCGCCGAGGCCGTCCACGTCGGCGATCAGTACCACGGCGACGTCGTCGGGGCGCGCAACGTTGGGATGGGGGCGGTGCTCCTCGACCGCGAATGGCTCCACGCCAAGCACGACGACGTGCCCCGCATCCGGGGCCTCGACGAGCTGCCCCCGCTCCTCGATTCCTGGAACTAGGCGGCAGGGCCCGCCGCGCCGGCCTGGGTCAGCATCCGCTCGAGGACGCCTCGCCAACCCTTGCCGAGGCGCTTGATATCGAGGCGGACGCGGGTGTTGCCGACGCGAACGCCGTCGCCGTAGGGGCGCTGGACTCCCAGAATGTTCGTCCAGGTGCGTTCGTCGCCGGCGAGCACGACCTCGCCGGACTGCTGCGAGACGCTGATGACGCCGGCCTTGGTGGCGAGGAGCTTGACCTTCAGCATGAAGAGCAGGTTCTCCGTCTCTTCGGGCAACTCGCCGTACCGGTCGCGCAGCTCGTCGGCGAGGCCGTCGACCTCGGTCGGCTCGCGGAGCGCGGTCATGCGCTGGTAGAGGGCGAGCCGGGCGGGCAGGTCGGGGACGTAATCGTTGGGCAGGTGGGCCGGCGCGGGCAGGTCGATGGAGGCTTGGGGGCGCTTCGGCGGGGGCGGTGGCTTGCCCTCGTGGGCCGCGCGCAACTCCTCAACGGACTCGCCGAGGAGCCGCACGTAGAGGTCGAAGCCCACGGCGGCGATGTGGCCGTGCTGCTCGACGCCGAGAATGTTCCCAGCGCCGCGAATCTCCAGGTCCTTCATCGCGATGCGGAAGCCGGCGCCAAGCTCCGTCGCCGAGAGGATGGTCTTCAGGCGGCGCTCCGCCGTCTCCTTCAGCTTCTTGTCGGGGTGGAAGAAGAAGTAGGCGTAGGCGCGGTTGGCCCCCCGGCCGACCCGGCCCCGCAGCTGGTACAGCTGGGCCAGACCCATCCGGTCGGCGTCGTTGACGATCAACGTGTTCACGTTCGGCATGTCCAAGCCCGATTCGATGATCGTCGTGGTCACGAGCACGTCGGCCTCGCGGCGCTGGAAGGCGAGCATCACGCTTTCGAGCTGCTGCTCCGGCATTTGTCCGTGGGCTACGAGCACCCGCGCCTCGGGGACGAGCGTCCGCAGCCGTTCGGCGACGATGCCGATGTTGTAGACCCGGTTGTGGACGAGGAAGACCTGCCCTCCCCGCTCCATCTCGCGCAGCACCGCCTCGCGCATCGTGTCGCCGTCGCTTGGCGAGACATAGGTCTTGATGGGCAGGCGTTCTTCGGGCGGGGTCTCCATGACGCTCATGTCCCGCACCCCCGCCAGCGACATGTAGAGCGTGCGCGGGATCGGCGTGGCGCTCATCGAGAGGACGTCCACTTCCTTCCGCAGCTGCTTGAGGCGCTCCTTGTGGCCGACGCCGAAGCGCTGCTCCTCGTCGATGATCACGAGGCCGAGGTCCTTGAAGGCGATGTCTTTCTGGAGCAGCCGGTGGGTGCCGATGACGATGTCCACCTCGCCCGACTCCAGTCCCGCCGCGATGACTGCCTGCTCCTTGGTCGAGCGGAAGCGGCTCAGCATCTCGACCTTGACCGGGAACGCCGCGAGCCGCTCGGTGAAGGTTTCGAAATGCTGGAGCGCGAGCACCGTCGTCGGCACCAGGATCGCGGCCTGGGATCCCTCCATGACGGCCTTGAATGCCGCCCGCAGCGCCACCTCGGTCTTGCCGTAGCCTACGTCGCCGGTGATGACGCGGTCCATCGGCTTGGGGCTCTCCATGTCTTGCTTGACCTCGTCGATGGCGCGTTGCTGGTCGGGCGTCTCGACATAAGGGAAGGAGGCCTCGATTTCCTGCTGCCAGGGGGTATCGGCGCCGAAGGCGCGGCCCGAGGCCACCTCCCGCGAGGCGTAGAGGTCGAGCAGGTCGCGCGCCACCGCCGCCGCCGAGGCCTTGACCCGTGCCTTGACCCGATTCCATTCCTGCGTGCCGAGCCGGGTCAGCGACGGCGTCCGTTCCCCCGATCCGAGGTACGGCCCCACGCGGTCGATCTGGTCGACCGGCACGAGCAAGCGGTCGCGTTGCGCGTACTCCAGGACGAGGTACTCGCGCTCGCGCTCCGCCGTCTTGCGGAGCATCACGCCGGCGAACCTGCCGATGCCGTGGTCGACGTGGACGACGTAGTCGCCCGGGCTGAGCTCGGAGAGGAAGGACTGGCGGTGCGCCGCGCGCTTGCGACGGTACCGCCGCTGCTTGGAGAGGCCGAAGATCTCGGAGTCGGTCAGCACGACCGTCCCCTCGGCGTCGAGCGCCCATCCTTCGGCGAGCGAGCCGTGCACCAGGGCCACCGATCCCGGCGGCGGGAGGTCGGGTAGGCCGTTGGACGGCGCGGCGGCCGTGCCGGCCTCCTCCAGAAGCTCGCTGAGGCGTGGCGCCTGTTGGCTGACCAGCACGATGCGGCGCCCCTCGGCGCGCATTCGCGGCATGTCGTCGATGAGCGCCCGCGTCCGGCCCGAATAGCTCGGCGGTGGCGTGAACGGCCACGCCGAGTCCTCGGCGCCGAACGGCTCGAAGGTGAGCGCGGCGCCGCGCTGTGCCGACGATCCCATCTCATCGAACGAAACGTACGGTGGAGGCAAGTCGTCGGGGAGCTCTCCGCGCGCGGCTAGGCGTTCCCGAAGCTCGACGGCTTGGGCGTGGACTTCGTCGAGGGCGTCGCGGAGACCGCGAGGGTTGTCGAGCACGACGACGCCGCCCTCGGGCAGGTGCGCCGTGGCCGGGCGCCGCGCGGCCAGCCCTCGGTAGAAGTCCTGCTCGTCGAACGGCTCGCCGGCGGCGAGCTTGCCCAGGTCGGCCTCGACGCGCTCGCGCCATTCATCATCAAGGTCTGTCGTGTCGAGGCGCGGGGGAGCGTCGTCTTCGGGCAGGAGCTCCGTGGCGGGGGTGATGGTGACCGATTCCACCGCGTCGAGGGAGCGCTGCGACTCCGGGTCGAAGAAGCGGATCGCGTCGATGGTGTCGCCGAAGAGGTCGATCCGCACGGGACGCTCCGACGACGGCGGGAAGATGTCGAGGATGCCGCCCCGGCGGCTGACGTCGCCTGGGATTTCCACCGCCGGCTCGACGCGGTAGCCCATGCGCGTCCAGCGGCGCAGCGCGCCCATGGGGTCGAGACGTCCGCCCCGGCGGATCGCATGCGCCAGCTCGGCCATGCGCTCGGGGTCGAGGGTCTTCGACGCGAAGGCGTAGGCCGAGCCGATGACCAGCGGAGGGATGGCGCCATTCCGCTCCGATTCGCCGGCGGGGTTCAGCGTCCAGAGCGCCGCCAGGCGCTGGGAGACGGTGCTGCGGTCGGACGCCAGGCGCTCGTAGGGGGTGGAGTCGAGCTCGGGGAGCACGTAGGCGGGGACGTCCTCGCCGGCGTAGGCGAGGGTCTGCTCGTGAAGGAACCGCGCCGTCTCGGTCCGCGCGACGATGACGAGCATCGGACGCCGCAGGCGGCGCCAGAGCGCGGCCAGCAGCATGGGCTTGGCCCCGTCGATGATGCCCGCCGACGCCTGTTCCCCGGCGGACAGCCGCTTGGTGAAGCCGTCGAAGCCGGGCGCCGCCTCCGCCAGTTCAAGCAATCCTTGTAGCGCCATGCCCTCCTTCAATCCCTCTGGGCGCGCCAAAACAGGGCTAGACGCCTCGCGGCTAGCCCTCGCCGCCCCATTCTAGCAGCGGCGCGTCGATTTTCGACAGCGGCGGGTATAATCGAGAGAGCTTCAGTAGGACAGAAGCGGCGGGCCCCACCTTCGGCGCGCGCCGCGAGCGCGTCATGGTCTCATCCCGCTACCGCCGCATCGTCGTCAAGGTGGGCACGAATCTGCTCACCGCGGGCGGCGACTCGCTCCATGCTCCGACCATCCGGCGGATCATCGGTCAGGTCGCCGCGCTGCACCGCATGGAGATCCAGGTGGTGCTCGTCTCCTCGGGCGCGATCGCGGCGGGACGGGAGACGCTCGGACTCATGACCCGCCGACCTAACGGCGGCCTGCGGCGGAAGGACATCCCCTTCAAACAGGTGATGGCGGCGCTTGGTCAGAGCCGGCTGATGCAGCGTTACAACGACGGCTTCGCCGAGCACGGCATGCAGGTCGCCCAGGCCTTGATCACGAAGGGCGACCTCGACAACCGCGAGGGCTACCTCAACGTCCGCAACACCCTGGAGGGGCTGATCGCGCTCGGCGTGGTCCCCATCGTCAACGAGAACGACGTGGTGGACGTGCACGAGATCGGGGAGATCGTCTTCGGCGACAACGACACCCTCTCCGCCGCCGTGGCTAACGTCGTCGACGCCGGACTGCTCATCATCCTCACGGACACCGACGGCCTGTATGAGACCGACCCGCGCCGCGACCCCGACGCGAAGCTCATCCACCGCGTCGAGGAGATCGACGAGCAGATCGAGGCCCTCGCGGGCGCCCCCGGCAGCGCCCGGGGACGCGGCGGCATGGCCACCAAGATCGATGCCGCCAAGGCCGCCACGGCCATCGGGATTCCCGTCCTCGTCGCCGGGGGGCACGTTCCCCGCATTCTGGAGCGCGTCGTAGCCGGTGAGGAGATCGGCACCCTCTTCGCCCGCCGCGACGACCGCGTCCACAGCAAGGAGCGCTGGCTTCTCAGCGGTCTGGGCTCGCGCGGCCGGATCACGGTCGACGAGGGGGCAGTCACCGCCCTTCGCGCCAGCCGCTGCAGTCTTCTGCCCGCCGGCGTCTCGGGCGTCTCCGGCGACTTCGGCCGCGGCGACGTGGTGGATATCTGCGACCCCGGCGGCGACCGCATCGGCAGCGGCCTGACGCAGTACTCCGCCGAGGAGATCGAGCGGATCAAGGGGGCCAAGACCGGCGACATCGTAAAGCTGCTAGGCTATCGTTATATCGACGAGATCGTCCTCCCCGGCGACATGGCGCTCCTCAACCGCCGGGGCAACGGTTAAGGAGGCGGTCATGACGACGACGGCGAACGAGACCGACCGCCTCTACGAGCAGGCGCGGGCCGCGAAGACGGCCTCGAAGGATCTCGCCAAACTCAGCAGCGAGGTGAAGAACCGCGCGCTGCTCAATCTCGCTGACGCGCTTGAAGCCCGCGAGGACGAGATCATGGCCGCCAACCGGGCCGACTTGGACCTGTCCCAGGACGCCGGCCTCACCGGCGAGATGCTGGGCAGGCTCGAGCTTTCGGCCGGCGGCTTCCGATCCATGGTTGCCAGTGTCCGCTCCGTCGCCTCGCTGCCCGACCCAATCGGCCAGATGGAGGACGTGCGCGTGCTCGACAACGGCCTGCGCATCGGGCGGCGCCGGGTGCCGCTCGGCGTCATCGCCTCGATCTACGAATCGCGGCCCGAGGTCACTGTCGACATTCCGTCGCTGTGCCTGAAGTCGGGCAACGCCGCCTTCCTCCGCGGAGGCAAGGAGGCGATCAACTGCAACACGATGCTCGCCGGCATCGTCCGCTCCGCCATCGCGGAGGAGGGTGTGCCGCCCGACGCCGTGCAGTTCGTCGAATCGACCGACCGGGCGCTCGTGGCCGAGCTGCTGAAGATGAACGATTGGATCGACCTCATCGTCCCGCGCGGCGGCGGGGGGCTGATCGAGTTCGTGGAGAAGAACGCGTCGATGCCCGCCATCACCGGCGGACGTGGCGTCAACCATATCTACGTCGACCGTTCCGCCGACTTGGACATGGCCGCGGACATCATCTATAACGCCAAGGTACAGAAGCCCGCCGTCTGCAATGCCGTCGATGGCGTCCTGGTGCACCGCTCCATCGCGGAGACGGCGCTGCCCCGCATCGGGGCCGCTCTTGCCTCCGCCGACGTCGACCTACGCTGCGACCCCGAGTCCCTGCGCATTTTGCTCGATGGCCGCGTCAAGCCCATCCGGCCCGCGGAAGAGAGCGATTGGGGCTATGAGTTCTGCGCCCTCATCGCGTCGATTCGGGTGGTGGACGGGTTCGACCAAGCCTTGGAACACATCGACCGCTACGGATCGGGGCACTCGGAGGCGATCATCACCAACGACTACGCCGCAGCGCAGCGCTTCGTCAACGAGGTGGACGCCGCCGCCGTCTTCGTCAACGCCAGCATGCGCTTCAACGACGGCGCGCAGTTCGGCCTGGGGGCGGAGGTCGGGATCAGCACCGACAAGCTCCACGCGCGCGGCCCCATGGGCCTGCGAGAGATTACGTCGTACAAGTGGGTCGTCATGGGCGACGGCCAAGTCCGTCCGTAGCCGGCGGAACCATCGAAGGTTAGGGGGCCGCGGATGCCGGAGCGCCGATTCGAGCGAGAGTGCCGCACCCCCTACTCGGAGGCCTACCTCGTCATGGAAGGCGAGGCGCCGCTGGGCCGGATCGACCTGCACTTCGCCGGGCCGGTCGTCCATGGCCTGCTCGTGGTCGCCGAGCGCGTCACGCAGGACGACGTCAAGGAGATCATCGAGTCCGTCGACGAGGAACTAGTGATGTCCGCCGACCCCGACTGCGAGGACTTCGTCGTGCAGGTCTACCAGGGGCGCGAGCTCGGGACGTACAGCTCCCAGGACCTGGAAGAAGAGGAAGGGGCCGACGGCGGGCGGCCCTCCTGGTAGTCGGGATGCGGCGCTACGCCGCGGTCTTCGTCGCGTCGTCTTCCTCTGCCCACCATTCCTTGCGGCGGGCGATGATGGCCAAGGCGATGAAGCCTAGGCCGACGCCGAACCACAGCGTGCAGAGGCGGATGACCAACGTGGCCGCGGCGGCAGCGGCGCTCCCCAGTCCGACGAGCGCTTGACCCAAGCTGGTGATGCCCGTCTCCGCCGCGCCGAGTCCGCCGGGCAGGAGGAGCACGGCACCCGCCATCGTCGAGATGGAGAGGATGAAGAGCGATTGGAATATGAGCTCCCAGCCTGGCTCCGCGCCCAGCCCCCAGAAGACGTAGTAGAGGGCCACCGCCTCGCCGGACCACGAGACGATCCCGATGGTCGCCGCAATGGCCAGCGGCCGGGGCGAAAAGAGCAACTGCGAGCTGCCGAAGAAGGTCGCGACGAACGGAGCATGCCGCTTGAGCACGGGGATGCGGCCGGTTAGCGCCACGAGCCCGTTCGCCAGCTGCTTGTTGCGGAAACCGGCGATCGCAACGACCGTGGCGGCTCCCAGCCCAACCAGGGGCAACCAGCCATAGTCGACGAAGATCAACCCAATCGCGGCGAGCACCACCATGGCGACGCCGTCGCTGACGCGTTCGGCGATCACGATGGGCGCGGTCTTCGCGGGGTCGGCGTCGTAGCGGACCTTGAGGAAGTAGCTCTTGATCCACTCGCCGACCTTCGCCGGCGTGATCGACATGCCTAGCCCGGAGAAGAAGATGAGCACGCTGTCGAAGAACCGCACGCCCCGGACCTCGGTCAGGCGCAGGTAGTACTCCCACTTCACGAATCGCAGGATGTAGTTGAACAGGGTCAGGAGCAGGATGTAGGGAATGAACTCCCAGCGGAACTCCCGGAGGACGTCGCCGGTTTCCGAGAGACTGCCCGCAAGCTCGATATAGAGCAGCAGGCCGGCGACGACCGCGAGGCCGAGGCCAACGGATATGAGGAGTTGTTTGCGGAGTTGACCGGCTTTCACGGTGGGCCTGGTCCGCCCGCGCGGTCCGTTCGGCGGCTTACCGCTTGCGGCTCACCGCCCGCCGGGCCGCGTCGGCCACGTCGGCGGAGGTCAGGTTGTACTTGACAAGAAGCTCGTCGGGTTTGCCTGACTCAGCGTACCCGTTCAGCGCGACGAATTCCATCGGAACCGGCGTCGAGAGCGCCGCCGCCGCCGCTACCGCACTGCCCAGCCCGCCGCGGAGCTGGTGCTCCTCCGCGGTCACGATCGCGCCCGTCTCAGCCGCTGCCTCGGCGACCGCCTCGTCGTCGATGGGGTGAATCGTGGCCATGTTGAGCACGCGGGCCTCGATGCCTTCGGCAGCGAGCGTTTCGGCTGCCTCCAGCGCTGCCGCGGTCATGATCCCGCAGGCGATGATGGTCACATCTCCGCCCTCGCGGAGCGGCGCCGCTTTGCCCGCGGTGAACCGGTAGTCGGCCGGGAGGATGATCGGTGTAGCGGGGCGGCTCAGCCGGATATAGAACGGGCCGTGGGCATCCGCCGCCGCACGGACCGCCGCCTCCGTCTCCACCGCGTCGGCGGGGACGATGACGGTGAAGGAGGGCAGCGCGGTCATCAAGGCTACATCCTCGATAGCCTGGGCCGAGATGCCGTCCTCGCCGGTTACGATGCCGGCGTGGGTGGTCACGATCTTGACGTTCAGCCCTGGCTGCGAGATGCCGACCCGGATCTGGTCGTAGGCGCGTGACGTGGCGAAGACGGCGAAGGTGCTCACGAAGGGAATCTTCCCCGCCGAGGCGAGCCCGGCGGCGACGCTCATCATGTTCTGCTCGGCGGCGCCGAGGTCGAAGAACCGCTCGGGGTACTTCTTGCTGAAATCGACGGACATGACCGACTTGTTCAGGTCGCCGCCGACGAAGACGACGTTGGGGTTCTCCCCGCCCAGCTCCGAGAGGACCTCGCCGAAGCGGTTGCGGGTCGCCTCCTTGACCTGGGTCGTCATCCCGCCAACTCCTTCATGGCCTGCTCGTACTGGTCGGCGTTGGGGGCCTTGCCGTGAAAATCGGGGTTCCCTTCCATGAAGCTGACGCCCTTGCCCTTCACGGTGTCGGCCACAATGGCGGCGGGCCCGTCGTGGGCCACGGCGCGATCAAGGGCCGAGACGATCGCCGGCATGCTGTGCCCGTCGATGACCTCGGTGCTCCAGCCGAACGCCCGCCACTTCTCCTCGATGGGCTCCAGGTCGAGCACGTCCTTGGTGGCGCGGTCGTTCTGGATGCCGTTCCGGTCGATAAGCGCCACGATGTTACCCAAACCGTAGTGCTTGGCGGCCATGGCCGCCTCCCAGACCTGCCCCTCGTCGAGCTCGCCGTCGCCGAGCATGACAAAGATGCGCGCGTCGATGCCGTCGAGGCGCAGCGCCAAGGACGTTCCCACGCCGAATGAGAGCCCCTGACCCAGGGAGCCCGACGACATCTCGACGCCCGGCGTCTTCACCGAGGCATGGCCTTGTATCCGGCTGTTGAGCTTTCGGAAGGTCTGGAGCTCCTCCACGGGGAAATAGCCGCTCTGGGCGAGCGCGGCGTAGAGGGCGGGGCAGCAGTGTCCCTTGCTCAGGATGAAGCGGTCGCGTTCGGGCCAGCCGGGGTCGTCCGGCCGGTGCCGAAGTTCCCCGAAGTAAAGCGCGGCGACCATGTCGATGGCGGAGAGCGAGCCGCCGGGGTGGCCGCTCTGCGCGTGGAACGTCATCTCGACGATGTGGCGACGCAGCACGCGGGCGACGGCCTCGAGTTTGGCGATGGCCTCGGAATCCGCGCTGGGCCGGGATGCGGCGGCGCTAGCGGCTGCGGGGGCCGAGTGGTCGTCCTGGCGCAACTGATTCGTGTTCCAAGAAACTCGGCTGGGGACCTGACGTAAGCCGGTCGCCCGATTATACGGGCACCCACGGAGGGTGTCTATCGCGTTGAGGAGGTTGGGCGCCTCTCCCCGGAGACCCTTGCGCAACTCCCGCCGATGGTTGAGAAATGGGCGGAGCGGGGCGGTTCTTCCCTCTCCCCCTCTGGGGGAGATTTGAGAGAGGGCGCGCGCCGTCAGGCGCGCGAGCGCCCGCAGGGCGCTGCTCTTTACTCGGTCCAAGGTTACGCAAGGGTCTCCGGAGGGGGAAAGGGTTTAGGTATCCGAGACAGTCCATGTTCGAATCGGATAGAATTGGCCGGACTTCTACTCTGCAACAGGCTCATTCTTCGCGAGGAGTTTCTTCATGACCACCACCGCTGACCGTCCCGCCGAGTACAAGGTCGTCGGCTCCCGGCCCATCCGCCACGACGGCGTCGACAAGGTGACCGGCAAGGCCAAGTACGGCGCCGACTACACCGCTCCCGACCTGCTGCACGGCAAGATCCTGCGCAGCCCGCACGCCCATGCTCGCATCAAGAGCATCGACACGTCGAAGGCCGAGGCGCTCGACGGCGTGCGCGCCATCGTCACCCATGCCGATTTTTCGGTGGAGGACGTTCAGGAGAGCGACCTGCGCAAGACGCTCGGCAACATTCCGATTGTTGGCGAGAACGCCCTCGCCAACAAGAAGGCGCTCTACAAAGGCCATGCCATCGCCGCGGTGGCGGCCTCGAGCCCGCACGTTGCCGAGCAAGCCGTCGATCTCATCGAGGTCGAGTACGAAGTCCTGCCCACGGTGCTCGACGTAAAGGAGGCAATGGCCCCCGGCGCGTCGATCCTCCATGAGCAGTTAGTCGAGCGGGACGAGAAGCTCCCCGACGCGGGCCAACAGACCAACGTCGCCGCCCGGCTTCACTTCGCCCGCGGCGACCTCGCGCAAGGCTTCGAGCAGGCCGACGTGGTCGTCGAGCGTGAGCTCGACACACAGCCCGTGCATCAGGGCTACATCGAACCGCACAACACAACGGCCAACTGGAACGCCGACGACAAGGTCACGGTCTGGACGAGCACGCAGGGCGCGTTCAGCATCCGGACGCAGACCGCCGCGTTGATCGGGCTCCCCGAATCGTCGGTGAAGGTGGTGCCGATGGAGATCGGCGGCGGCTTCGGCGGCAAGATCAACGCCTACTTCGATCCCGTCGCCGCCTTACTCTCGAAGAAGAGCGGTCAGCCGGTGAAGATCGTGATGAGCCGCCGCGAGGTCTTCGAGGCGACCGGCCCCACCTCCGGCTCCCACATGCGCTGCAAGATCGGGGCCAAGAAGGACGGCACCATCACCGCCATCGACCTCTGGATGGGCTTCGAGGCCGGCGCCTACCCCGGCTCGCCCGTTGGCGCCGGGTGCATGTGCGCCATCGCTCCCTATAACGTGGAGAACTTCGTCGTCGACGGCCTCGACGTCGTCGTCAACAAGCCCAGGGTCGCCGCCTACCGCGCCCCCGGCGCGCCCCAGGCGGCCTATGCCATCGAGACGGTCATCGACGAGCTTGCCGCCAAGCTCGGCATGGACCCCATGGACCTCCGGCTGAAGAACGTCTCTCAAGAGGGTGACCGGCAGGTTACCGGCATCCCCTTCCCCATAATCGGTGCCGAGAAGGTCGAGCGGGCCATGAAGGAGCATCCCCACTACAGCGCGCCGAAGGGCCCCAACCAAGGCCGCGGCGCGGCGATGGGCTTCTGGTTCAACGCCGGGATGCAGTCCTCCGCCTCGATCAGCGTCAACACCGACGGCACGGTCAACCTCGTCACCGGCTCCGTCGACATCGGCGGGACCCGCGCCGCGTTGGCGATGCAGGCCGCCGAGGTGCTCGGCCTCGCCGCCGAGGACGTCCATCCCTCCGTCGCCGACACCGACTCCATCGGCTACACCGGCGTCACCGGCGGCAGCCGCACCGCCTTCTCCACCGGCATCGCCGTCGTCAGCGCCGCTGAGATGGTCAGGGACCAGATGATCGCCCGCGCCGCCACCATGTGGGAGACGCAGCCCGAGGACATCGACTACGCCGACGGCGTCTTCATCTCCAAGAAAGACCCCGAGGACCGGCTGACCTTCAAGGAGGTCGCCGCGAAGATGAACAACACCGGCGGCCCCTTCGTCGCCTCCGCGAGCTCAAACCCCACGCAGGTCGGCCCCTCCTTCGCCGGCCTGCTCGTCGACGTCACCGTCGATCCTGAGACGGGCAAGGTGGACTTCGACCGTGTCACCGCGTTCCAGGACGTAGGGCAGGCGGCGCACCCCAGCTACGTCGAAGGCCAGATGCAGGGCGGCACGGTCCAGGGTCTCGGCTGGGCGCTCAATGAGGAGTATTACTACGGCGGCGACGGTGTCATGGCGAACTCGAGCTTCCTCGATTACCGCATGCCCACCAGCTACGACCTGCCGGACGTGGAGACGGTCTTCGCCAACGTGCCGAACCCCGGCCACCCCTTCGGGCTGCGGGGGGTCGGCGAGGTCTCCATCGTGCCGCCGATGGCCGCCGTGGCCAACGCGATCAATGACGCCATCGGCCGCCGTCTCACCGCGCTGCCGATGAACCCGGGAGCGGTGCTCCAGGCCTTGGACGAGGAGCCGGAGGGCTAGCCGGCCTCGCGCGAGCCCCCGAGTAGGGCCGCGACTGCCGCTTCGGCCGGCGTGCCGTCGAAGAAGCGCGGGTTCATCCCCGCGTGGAGTCGCGCCGCGTTGCCGAAGGTGAAGTCGCGGAAGTCGTCCTCCGACACCAGGCCGCGCTCGACGAGCTCGTAGGACTCCTCGACCACGCGGGCTAGGTCCGGCACGTCGTAGTGGCCCATGTCGGAGCCGAGCATCGCCCGCAGACGCGCCCCGTAGGGGTTCGTCCGCGTGTCGAAGGCCCAGGCCGTCGTGGGGTCGTCGGCCTCGCACCCGAAGTAGAAGCTGTCGACGAAGAGGTCGCGGAGCTCCTCGCTGCGCTCGACCTGAAGCGCCGCCCAGTCGTCTTGGTAGAAGGGGCGCGACGCCTCGTGCTCGTAGAACGCCCGCAGGGCGTCGAGGCCATCCCGCACGCGCTCGTCGCCGTACTCTCCGGCGAGCGCGACCAGGGAATCGCGGTCGAGCCGCGAAGGGTCGACCACCTCCAGGGCCTGCCGGTTGCGCTTCTCCCACTCGCCCACGATCCCCGCGTAGAGGCTGCACGCGCCGGAGACGCCCCCTTCGAGGAAGGCCGCCCGCAGCGCGGGAAACCGGCGGGTGACCCCCGCCATGAACAGCGATTTGCAGATCGCTGTGCCGCCCTCGGAGAAGTGGCCGATGTGGTTGTACGAGAAGTTGGTCACCGACCGGCGGCTCCCCCAGCCGCGGCTCCCCGAGTGGAACGTCGGCGCGGCGCCGAGCTCGACGCACTTCGCCCAGAGCGGATCGTAGTCGTGGTCGCTGTCGATCCCCAGCGCGTCGAGGCGGCGGTCGTGTGGCGCGTTCCGCACCGGACGCAGCACGTGCCCCAGGGTGATCACTTTCAGGCCAAGCACCCGGATGGCGTGTTCCGCCTCCGCGATCGCCTCCTTCGGCGTGTGCGAGGGCACCACCGCGGCCGGCGTCATCCGGTCGGCGTAGGGCGCGTAGACCTCGGCGTGCAGCATATTGACCGCGCGGCAGCCCACCGCCCGCAGCTCGGGGTCGGCGAGGCTCCGGAAGGTGAGCGCGTTGGAGGGGTATTGAATGCTGAAGTCGATCCCCAGCTCGTCCATCCGCTCGTAGAGCAGCCGCGGCAGCGACACCGTCGCCCGGTCGAGTGTGTTCGCCGTGGGGTGCACCCACCATGCCGGGCAGGCCGTCCAATTCTCTCGCCGCTCCTCGTCCGTCATGCGGTACCAAGGATCGAGCACGGCGACATCGTGCGTGGGGTCGCCGGCGCGCTCGAAGCGCAGCGCGACGTCGTTGCCGCCGACTTGCCGGACAGTGTCGAGGAAGGCGGGCCACAGCACCGGCGTCAGCTCCAGGAAGTGGCCGTCGGCGTCGATGATTGGGTGGCCCAGCGACGCCCGGATCTCCGCCGATCTCGACGTCACGGCCCACCCTCCGCCAAGCGCCGCAGCGCGTCGCCGGTCATGCGGTACGTCGTCCACTCGTCGAGCGGCGCCGCGCCGAGCTTCCGGTAGAAGCCGATGGCCGGCTCGTTCCAGTCGAGGACCGCCCACTCCAGCCGCCCGCAGTCGCGCTCGACCGCGACCCTGCCCACGTGGCGCAACAGCGCCCCGCCGAAGCCCCGCCCACGGTGGTCCGGCTTCACGAACAGGTCTTCGAGGTACAGCCCCGGCTTTCCCAGGAACGTCGAGTAGCTATGGAAGTAGAGCGCGAACCCGACCGGCTCGCCTTCGAACTCGCCGATGACCGCCTCGGCGTAGCGCCGGTCGCCGAACAGCGACGCGCCGAGTCCTGCCTCGTCGGCGGACATCTCGTGCGACAGCCGCTCGTACTCAGCGAGGCCGCGGATCAGGTCGAGCAGGACGGGGACGTCGCTGGCCTCAGCGGGGCGGATGCGAAAACCGGCAGGAAGCGGATGCTTCGGCATGCCGCGCAGTCTAGGCGCGTCACTGCCGCCGGGCAATGACGTCGGGCCGGGCACCTGCTACCGTAGGGCGGCTCGAAAAGGAGCGTCCAGGAGGC
Organism: Dehalococcoidia bacterium; assembly: GCA_965207995.1. Lineage (GTDB taxonomy): Bacteria > Chloroflexota > Dehalococcoidia > SHYB01 > SHYB01 > DAOUKH01. The sequence continues at coordinate 2,302,496 of OZ242299.1, forward strand.
AGTCGATGGCCGGCAAGATCGACTTCGGCATCTACATCCCCCAACTGCAGTTCAGCTTCGACGACATCCGCGCCCGCGTCGAGAAGGCCGAGGAGCTCGGCTATCGGAACGTCTGGTTTATGGACCACTTCTACCCGCCGTTCCTGCCCGACGTGCCCTCGTTCGAGGCCTGGACCCTGGCCTCCGCCCTTGCGCCCATCACCAGCACCATCCGGCTCGGCCATCTCGTGCTCGACAACGCCTTCCGTCACCCCGCCCTCGTCGCCAAGATGGCGTCGTCGCTCGACGTGATCAGCGGCGGCCGGCTCGAGCTCGGCCTCGGCACCGGCTCCTACCCCCGCGAGCACCCGGAGTACGGCATCTACTTCCCCGGCGCCCGCGAGCGCACCGAGCGCCTCGAAGAGTCCATCGACATCATCAAGCTCCTCTTCACCCAGGAGCGCACGACGTTCAAGGGCAAGTTCTTCGAGCTCGAAGACGCCCCGCTCCTACCCAAGTCGGTGCAGCAGCCGCATCCCCCGATCTGGATCGGCGGGGCCGGCCCCAAGCTCACCCTCCCGCTCGCGGCGCGCAAGGCCGACGTCTGGAACGCTCCCACCGGCGCGGCCGCCGTCGTCGAGGAGAAGATCGAACTCCTGAAGGCCGAGTGCGCCAAGATCGGCCGCGACCCTGCCACTCTGCAGTACACCCTCGAGGCCGTCCTCGTCATCGTGCCCACCAAGGCCGACATCCCCGAGGCCCTCGCCGCCGCCAACCGGCGCTATCCCGGCCCCGGCTTCGGCGTCGAAGCCGCCGGCTACGTCGGCACCCCCGACATGGTCGCCCGCCGCATCGAGGAGGTCGCCAAGGCCGGCGTCACGCACTTCACCTGGTTCTTCCACGACCGGGGCCGCCTCCCCTCCATCGAGCTCTTCGGCAAAGAGGTTCTGCCCGCTTTTGCCTAATCCCCCTCCAACGGAGCCTTTTGTGACCAGTGAAGACAACGAAACCACCTATCCGTCGGTCGACACCGCCTACGAGTTTGTAAGGCCTTCGTATGAATGGGCGCAGCAGCGTTTGGATTCAGTCCACACGCGCATACAGACCACGCTAGGTTTCGTCGCCGTGGCGACGTTCGGCATTCCCGCCCTGGTCACGTCCATCGCACCCGGAGCGGAATTCAGTTCCCCTTGGTTCTTATCGGCGATTGGGCTCTTTGCGGCATTGACGCTGACCGGGATTCTGGCGATGAGTCTAGGAAGCCTTGAAATGGTGAGCCCAAGGCGGCTGTACGAGACGTGGCTCCACTACGAGCCGTGGGAATTCAGAAAGAATGCCCTGTACTGGGCAGGAAGCCACTACGAGCGGAACCGCACCATCATCAACCGGAAAGGATACGCCCTGATCGGGCTGGTTGTGCTCTTCAGCACGGAGGGGGCCCTGTTTATCGTGTGGGCCGTACTAGGGTCTGGCTAGTGTAGGCCGCAACAAACCGGTGTGCGGAGGACGCCCCGGACGGATCGGAGCTAGCCTCTCCTCGACTCAGGATTGGGCGCGGGTTTATCGTCCCTAAAGAGCACCGACGGATCAGTGTCTGGCGGGGGAGGAGGCGGGGGCGGGGGCTTTTCTTGCGGCATGAAGTCCCTCGGCTTCGCTTTAGACCAATGATAGGCGCGGCCTTCGCCATTGTCACGCCCGCTTACATCAACCACATCGAGTTGATGCAGGACTAAGCCTGCGCCCCTACTCCGCCCGCTCGAACTTCGGCAGCGCCACGCCCGGGGCGACTTCCCGGAAGGTGACCTGCACGCGCATCCCGATGTGTAGCTCTTCGGGGGGGACATCGACCATGTTGCTGATGATGCGCGGCCCTTCGCCCATCTCTACGAGGACGATGCCGTAGGGCACCGCTTCCCGAAGCGCCGGCGCGGAGGGGTGGTGGACGACGGTGTAGCTGTGGACCTCGCCCGTGCCTTTCGACGGTACCCACTCGGTGTTCATTGAGCGGCACTTAGGGCACATCGGCCGCGGCGGGTGAAGGAATGCGCGGCAGTCGACGCAGCGCTGGAGCATGAGCTCACCGCGGGCGCAGCCCGCCCAATACTCACGGTTGTCGAAGTCAGCCACCGGGACGGGGCCGAGCAGGTCTTCGCTCACCGCCGCTACTCCTTACCCAGCATGAGGGCGCTGCCCGGCAGATTGACGCCGGAGACGACCAGCGACACCTCCGCGTTGGGCACCTGGTTCGGGGCTGTCCCACGAAGCTGCCGCACCGAGTCAACGATGTGGTTCATGGTCTGCACGTAGGCTTCGCCGAGGTGGCCGCCCGACGTGTTCAGCGGAATGTCGCCGCCGATGGAGATGCGGTCGCCGCCCTCGACGAACGCCGCCCCCTCGCCGATGCCGCAGAACCCCCAGCCCTCCAGGCCCATGACTACCAGCGGCGTGAAGTGGTCGTAGATCTGGAGCACGTCGACGTCCTTCGGCCCAAGGCCCGTCTTCTCGTACATCTCCTGCCGCATGAAGTGCGTCTCTTCGATGGAGAGGATGTCGGGGCGGTTGTAGTTCGTGTTGTTCTCCGTCTCCGCACCCGACCCTTGGACGAAGCCGAGGATGCGCACCGGCGGATGGCGCAGGTTGCGAGCGTCCTCGCGCGACGCCACCACCACTGCGGACGCGCCCTCCGTGTTCGGCGTGCAGTCGAACAGGCGCAGCGGCTCGGCGATCATCCGCGATGCCTGGTGGTCTTCCAGCGTGATGGGGTGCCCGTAGTTCGCCGCCCCCGGATTGGTCGCCCCGTGCTTGCGGCAGACCACCGACACCCACCCGAAGGCCCGCGGGTCGGCGCCGTAGACGTGGAGGTACCGCTGGGCGATGACCGCTATCCAGTGCGCCGGCACGCGCATCCCAAAAGGCGCGTAGAAGGCGTACTCGCCGCGCACCTGCTCGGCGCGCGGCCCGTCGCCGTAGCGCCCGCTGATCGAGCGGAAGGCGACTGCGTAACGCGCCTGCCCCGTGGCCACCCCCAGGGCCGCGACGCCAACCGTGGCGGCGCTGTTCCCATAGGCCGTCTCCGCGAAGTAGCGCAGGTTGCGCCAGCCGAAGCAGTTCAGCACCTCGCGCTCGGTGGTGGGGTCGAAGACGTGGCTTGTGAGGCCGTCGATGTCGTCGGGCTGCAGCCCCGCGTCCTCGATGGCCTTGGCGATGGCCTCGACGGCCAGGGCCAGGCGCCCCCGTGTCGCTTGGTGCGTGAACGTCGTGGAGCCGACGCCGACGATGGCGGTGTTTGCGATCAGATTTTCCATGCGTCGCGTGATCCGAACCGGCGTGCCGGGCAGGGTTCGCTGATTCTAGCAGCCGTGCGGGGCCGGTCGTTGCACCGTCTGCGCGCACGGCGCTACTCTAGGGGCGCGGCGATCGACACGCTGAACTGGAGAACTGGTATGGCGCGAAAACTGAACCTCGTATCCGGCGACTCTCACATCAACGAGCCCCCCGATCTCTGGGAGTCCCGCGTCCCCGCGAAGTTCAAGGATCGCGCACCCCGCATGGAGCGTTTCGAGAAGGGCGACGCCTGGGTCATGGAGGGCTCGCCCGTCCCCATCAACTTCGGCAACAACGTCAACGGTGGCATGCCCCCCGAAGAGCGGTCCCCTTGGGTGCATTGGGAGGACGCCCGCAAGGGCGGCGCCGTCCCCGCGATCCGGCTCGAGGAGCAGGACGAGGACGGTGTCGACGCCGAGGTGCTCTATCCCACTCCGCGCATCTCCATGAACGTCTTCGTCACCAACAAGGACGCCGAGTTCCACCTCGCCTGCATCCGCGCCTACAACGACTGGCTCTCCGAGTACGCAAGCTATGCCCCCGACCGCCTCATCGGCATCGCCATGATGCCCACCGTCGGCGTCGACGCCGCCCTCGCGGAGATGCGCCGCGCCCTCGACTTGCCCGGCATGCGCGGCGTCCTGCTCGCCCGCTACCCCTGCGGCGAGATGATTCCCTCGCCCGAGGACGATGTCTTCTGGGCCGCTGCGGAGGAGATGAACATTCCCATCCAGATCCACGTCTCGCTTGCCAAGGAGCCCGACAACGACCCCGAGCGCAAGCAGTCCGGCGCCCACGGCGAGCTGCGCCACGTCGACGCCCCCCTCCGCTGCCTCGAGCTCATCAATGCCGGCGTCTTCGACCGCTTCCCCAACCTCAAGCTGGTCATCGCCGAGGTCGATAGCTCCTGGGTGCCCTACGTCAAGGAGCAGTTCGATGACCGGCACAGCCGCCGGAACCCCGCCGACAAGCCGCCCATCGAGCACACGCCCAGCTACTACTTCGACCGCAACATCTTCACGACCTACATCACCGACCGCTACGCCATCATAAACCGGCACAACATCGGCCTGAGCCAGATCATGTGGTCGAGCGACTTCCCTCACGGCGGCACCGACTGGCCGAACTCGCTGAGGACCATCGACGACCACATGGCCGGCGTCCCCGGCGACGAGCGCCACGCCATCCTTGCCGGGAACGCCGCCCGCGTCTACGGCCTCGACGACGCCTAGCGCACCACCCGCTACAGCATCCCCACCGGGTCGACGTCGATCCGCCAGCCCTCGGCCAGCGGGAGACCTTCGAGCGCCAGGCCGGGCTCGTCCATGCGTAGGAGAAGCTGCCAGCGCCACCGTCCGCGGATGCGCTCGTAGGGCGCGGGTGAGGGTCCGGTGAGAAGGGCGCCGGGGTAGCCGATCTCGTCGAGCCTAAGTTGCAGGCTCTCCGCGGCGCGCCGAGCCTCGTTCATCGCCGCCTCGGCGTTCTCGTGCTGGTAGACCAGCCGTGTGAGCCGCGCGAACGGCGGCAGCGTCAGCTCGGCCCGCCGCGCGATTTCTTCGTCGTAGAAGGTGCGGTAGTCCTGGAGCGCCGCCGCCGCGACCGCATAGTTGTCCGGTGAGTAGGTCTGCACCACCACGCGCCCGCCCGCGGGGCCCCGTCCCGCACGACCCGCCACCTGCGCCACGATCTGGAAGACCCGTTCCCCGGCGCGGAAGTCGGGAATGTGCAGGCCGATGTCGGCGTTGACCACTCCGACCAGGGTCACCGAGGGAACGTGCAGACCCTTGGCGAGCATCTGCGTCCCGATGAGGATGTCGGCGGCCCCGGCGCGGAACATATCGATGATCTCCTGGTGCGCCGCGCCGCTCGAAGCCACGTCACGGTCCCAGCGCATGGTGCGCGCGCCGGGGAAGCGCCGGTGCGTCTCCGCTTCAAGCCGCTCCGTCCCCAGTCCCATCATGCGAATGCGCTCGCTGCCGCACTCGGGGCAGACCGAGAGTGGACCGCTCCGCGCGCCGCACTGGTGGCACTGCAGGTAGCCGCGCTCGGCGTGGTAGATGAGCGCCGCGTCGCACTTCTTGCACCGTGCGGCATAGCCGCAGTCGCGGCATTGAACGAACGTCGACGCCCCCCGCCGGTTGAGGAAGAGGATCGCCTGTTCGCCCCGTTCCAAGACCTCCTCGATTCCCGTTGCCAGGGGCCGCGAGAAGACGCTCCGCACCCCCGCCCGGAGCTCCTCGCGCATGTCGACGACGCGCACCCGCGGCATCGGCGCCGCGTCGGTGACCGCCTCGCCGTCTCCGTTGGCGACGATCCGGTGGGGAAGCTCCAAGAGCTTGAAGGCGCCCGAAGCCGCCCGGTGGAAGCTCTCCACCGAGGGCGTGGCGCTCCCGAGGATGACGGCGGCGCCGGTGATCCCCGCTAGCCGCAGCGCGGCGTCCCGGGCGTGGTACAGCGGAGGCTGCTCGTGCTGCTTGTAGGTCCACTCGTGCTCCTCGTCGAGCACGATCAAGCCGAGGTCGGGCTGTGGCGCGAAGATGGCGCTCCGCGCGCCGATCACCACGTCGAACTCGCCGTCGCGGATGCGCCGCCACTCGTCCAACTGTTCGCCGGGGCTCAGGTGGCTGTGGAGCACCGCGACGCGTCCGGGGAAGCGCCCCGCGAAGCGCTCGATCGTCTGGGGCGTCAGCGAAATCTCCGGCACGAGGACGATGCCCTTGCGCCCCTGGCGCGCCACATGGTCGAGCGCCCGGAGATAAAGCTCCGTCTTGCCGCTGCCGGTAACCCCGAACAGCAGCGACACGCGGGGAGCGCCGCCCGGCGTGGCATCGTCGAGGCTGCCGCTGATCTCTTGCCACGCCCGTTCCTGATCGGGCGTCAGCGTCAACGGCGCCGTTCGCTCGAAGTCGCGCCCTGCCAGAGGGTCGCGCATGACCCGCACCTCGTCGATGGCGACGAGTCCGTTCTTCACCAGCGTGTTGAGGGAGCTCTTGGAGAGACCGCGTTCCTTGTTCATTTCCGCCGCCGCGAGCCCGCCGCCCGCCGCCGCCAGCGCGTCGAGCACGGCCGCTTGCTTGGGCGCGCGATGCCGCAGATCCTCGACTGCCGCCGCACCGGCGTCGAGCAGCCGGACGCGGCGCTGCGTCTTGGGCCGGACTCCGGCCCTCCGCCACGCCCACGACTTCCCGACCACGCCCTTTCGCGTGAGCTTCCGAAGCGCCGCCGCGGCCGGCCTCTTCCCCACGGCCCGCTCGATCTCGGCGATGGGGACGGGGTCGCGGCTCCGTAGCAGGTCGACGACCGCCGCCTGCGTGGCGTCCAGGCCGCGAGCGGCGGGAGTTGGGCCGCCGGGCAGCATGGCCAACTGGCGGGGTTCTCCGTTCGTCTCGTCCGGCTCCTCCGACTCCACCGGCTCTTCCTTTAGGAAGTAGGTGGCGGTGACGTGGTCGCGGTAGCCCGGCGGCGTCATGAGCGAGGCCGCGGCGAACAACGTAGAGCGGTAGGTGTCGCTTAACCACCGCGCCAAGGCGAGTTGCGATGGGGAAAGCAGCGGGCCGGGGCCGACGGCCTCTGAGATGGGGCGGGTCTCCGCGAAGACAGGAACGTCGGGCGTGTCGAAAACGAAGCCGGGCAACTGCCGGGAGCCGAAGGGAACGCGGACTGCGTGGCCGACGCGAACGTCCTCGTCGTCGGAGAAGGAGTAGCTGAACGTGCGCCCAGGCTGCGTAGGCGCGTCGACCGCGACCTCGGCGTAGCCCATCAGGCGCTCCTCACCGGCGGCCCCGCCGCCCGAGGGCCGCGCCCCGGAGCTCTACTTGGCGGGGCGGCCGCCCTCCCGTGCGAAGTTCGTCTTCTCTTTGATCCGGGCCTGCTTCGTCGAGCGGCCCCGGAGGTAGAAGAGCTTCGCCCGGCGCACCTTGCCCTGCCGCACCACTTCGACCGATTGCAGCAGGGGCGAATGATAAAGAAAAGTCCGCTCGACCCCGATGCCGTGGCTGATGCGCCGCACCGTGAACGAGGCGCTGGGCCCGTCGCCGCCCTTCTTGATGACCACGCCCTGGTAGGTCTGCGTGCGCACCCGGTCGCCCTCCTTCACCTGGGCGTTGACCTTCACGGTATCGCCGGGGTTCAGGTCGGGAATATTCTCGTTCGGGCTCAGTTCGATCAGCGCGTGTGCCTTCATGACGTCCGCCAGGGTACGGGAGAAACTTCGGAGCGCATTGCCGCGCTCGGGTCTACGACTAGCCAGAATACCATATTCCCGGCCTCCGCCGCGGCCGGCGCCGGTTAAGTTTCGGATGATTCCTCGTCGGCGAGCTCCGCTTCCGCCCGCGCAAGCTCCTCGGGGGTAATCCCCGCCTCCTCCAGCAGGTCGGGCCGCAGCTCGCGGGTCCGGCGCAGCGACTGGTTCCGCCGCCACCGGGCGATCCGACCGTGGTCGCCGCTGAGCAAGACCGGCGGGACCCGCATCCCGCGAAACTCCTCCGGGCGCGTGTATTGCGGGTACTGGAGCAGCCCGTCGGCGAACGAGTCCGTGTCCGGCGATCCGGGGTCGCCGAGGACGCCGGGGAGCAGCCGCACCACCGCGTCGACGATGGCCCATGCCGCCGGCTCGCCGCCGGTCATCACGAAATCGCCCAGGCTGATCTCGTCGTCCACGGCGTGTTGCCGGACGCGCTCATCGACCCCTTCGTAGTGACCGCACACCAGTGCGACGTGCGCCTCGCTCGCCAGCTCCGCCGCCAAGGATTGGTCGAACGTCCGGCCCAGCGGGCTCATCAGGACCACCCGCGGCGGGACGTCGCTCTCGCGGACCGCCTCGATCGCCTCGAACAACGGCTCCGGCTTCATCAGCATGCCGGGCCCGCCGCCGTAGGCGTAGTCGTCGGCGGTGCGGTGACGGTCGTGGGTGTGGTCGCGGATGTCGCGGACGTCGATGGCGGCAAGGCCGCGCTCGACGGCCCGCCCAACGATGCTCGACGACAGCGGCGACGCAAACATCTCGGGGAACAGGGTCAGGATTGTGAAGCGCACCGTCGCCGCCGATTCACCGGTGGTGATGGTGACCGTGGTAGTGATGCCCGCCGTCGTGGCCGTGCTTCTCATGCGCCGGCGGCGTGTGGTCGGCGCCGCCGCCTTTGAGGATGGCGATCGCATGCGGGATCACCGGCATCACCAGCTCGAGGTTCTCCGCTACGCCCTTCGGGCTGCCCGGGAGGTTGACGATGAGGGTGTGTCCACGGACGCCGACCACAGCGCGGCTGAGAATGGCGTGTTGGTTTGCCCGCCACGACTCCAGCCGCATCAGCTCCGCGAGACCCGGCACCTCGCGCTCGATCACGTCCCGGGTCGCCTCTGGCGTGACGTCGCGCGGGCCCAACCCGGTGCCACCGGTGGTGAGGATCAGATCGACGCCCTCCGAGCTCCACTTCGAGAGCAGGCCGGCGATCTGGTCGCGCTCGTCCGGCACGACCTCGCGGTGCACCACCGCCGCCTCCGCCGCGCGCGCTGCCGCCTCGATGTTGTCCCCGCTCGTGTCCTCACGCGTCCCCTTCGACACGGCGTCGCTGATGGTGAGGATCGCTACGGTGAACATTCGGCCCCCTCGGCCGCCGCGCCCGGGGAATGAGAGCGCGTCGGACGCGGCGGCGTCATATTAGCACGCGGCCCTGTTCACTCAGCCTGTTCGATGCAGTGCCGCAGGACCTTCTTCGCGGCGACAAGCGGCACGATCACCAGGAACCACAGCCCGACAGCCTGGCCGGCGCCGACCACCGTTCCGGCGATGAGGAGGTCGGTGCAATAGCTGCCGCACTGCGCGAACTCGTCGAGCGCCGTCACGACTTCGAGCAGCGCCCACGCCCACATCGCGCCCGTCCACATCCAGATCGTCCATCTCACGACATCGAGCCATTGTTCTGGCCTACACATAGCGCTGTCCTCCTATTCGATCTCCATTGCCTAAGTCATCAAGCACAAGTCGCCATCCCATCATTCCGTCGAATCGCCGCCGCCGGCCGGCGGGGCCGTCTTCCGCGCCCCGCTCTCGCGCTGCTCGTTGGCGCGGCGGCGACTCTCGGCGGCGCTTTCGACCATCGCCGCGAACTCCGAGGACGAGTTCGCCAGCGCCGTGAAGTCGCCCGCGCTCAGGACGAGCAGGTCGACGGGGCCCCGCGCCAGCGCCGACGCGCTCCGCTGGCGGCGACTCATCAGCGACATCTCGCCGAAATATTGGCCGGGGCCAAGGACGGCCGTGGCCTCCGGCGAGCCGCCATGATAGATCTCCACCTCCCCGCTCAACACCACGTAGAAGTTGTCGGCGAACTCACCCTGGCGGAAGATCGTCTGGCCGCTCTCGTAATGCGACCGCGCCACGGGGCCGCCCCCCATCGCCTCGTACTTTGCGATGTCCCGCTTGAAGAAGAGCTCGATGGTCCAATGCAGCATGGCGCGCAGCTTCCGGTCGATGCCCGGCAGTTGGACCAGCCAGAACGTCCGGAAGAGGAACCAGGCAAGAAAGCCCTGAAGCTTGAAGCCGAAGATTTCGGCCGCGCCCCGGTACCCTCCCAGGGTGACCATCACGCCGGTCGAGCGGTGCAGGAACGGCCTCGGGGACCGCTCCTCGATGGCGGCCAGGATGTTGCGCGCCGCGTGCTGCGCCTGGCGGAGGGCCGACTGGGCAGTCGGCGGGTACTGGCCGCCGTCCCGCAGGTTAGGGATGGCCCCGGCGTCGCCCACGACCCAGACGTTCTCATAGGCGGGAGCCCGAAGGAACTCGTCGGCCTGCAGCCGTCCGCTGCTGTCCAGGCCCTTGTCGAAGCACTGCAGGACCGGATTCGGCCCCGCGCCCAACGCCGAGACCAGCGTCCGCGTCGGAATCTGCTCGCCGCTGGCAAGGACGGCGCTCTCCGCCGTCGCGCTCGCGATCGGCGTGTTCGTCCATACTTCGATGCCGTTCCGCTCCAGAATGCGCTGGCTGAAGTCGGCCAGCTCCTCGCTCAACTCTGGGAGGATGCGGCCGCTTCGCTGGAGGAGCACGACCCGCACCTCGCGTTCGTCGAGTGTGGGGTAGCTGCGCACCGCCTCCTTCATGTAGTCGTTGATCTCCGACGCCACCTCGACGCCGGTATAGCCGGCTCCCGCCACCACGAAGGTCAGCAGCTTCCGCCGCTCGGCCGCGGATGCCGTCACCTCCGCCTGCTCGAGGGCGCCGAGGAGATGGCTCCGCAGCGTGAAGGCGTTGGCGATCGTTTTGACCGTGAAGGCATGCTCCGCCATGCCCGGTAAGGAGACCAGGTCGGTCGAGTTCCCCACGGCGACGAGCAGGTGGTCGTAGGCGATGCGGCGCTCCACGGTCGCCCCATGGTGGCGGATGTGGACCACCTCCTCCTCAGGGTCCACGGAATCGATCTCGGCGTGGTGGAAGTCGATGCCGGGGAGCAGGCGGCGCAGCGACTTCACGATGTGCGGCGCCTCAATATTGCCCGACACCGCCTCGGGCAACATGGGCTGTACCAGGAAGAAGTTGTCGCGGGAGACCAGCGTGACGTCGAGCTTGTCCCGGCGGACCGCCTTCCACAGTTCAAGAGCGGCGTAGAGTCCGCCGTAGCCGCCGCCCAGGATCACCACGCGCGGCCGCCGCGTCGGCGCGGAAGCGAGGGGCGTCGTCATGGCGCTACTCTACGCGCGTTGCCGCGGAGCAGGAGTCCCTGCCGGGGAAGGCCGTCGCGGAGAGACCGGCGGCGCGGATGCGCGCCGCGACCAATGGCGGCAGGGCCTCCGAGTAGCCCTTCGCTCATACCGTCCTCCGCGCCGGGCCTCGGCGGAACCTTACCACACAGCCGCTCCGCCGTGGCTCGCGTTGTTGAGGCCCGCCTTTAGGAGAGGAAGACGCGCACGTCCGCGTGCGTGAAGTGAAGCTCGAGGACTCCGGAACGCTCGTGCTCCACCGATTCCCGGTAGGCGTCGAGCGTGATGGCGCAGGGCGCGCCGTCGGGGCCGGACTCCTTCACGTGAGGGCAGTCCAGCTGCATTTGTGCCAGGGGGCAGAGATGGTCGGCGGTCGGCGCGTCCCAGTAGCCCACCACTTGCATGGGGTGGAAGAGCTCCTCCGCCGCGTTCCGCAGGTCGGCGACGATTTCGGAAGCGCGGTAGCTGACCGACTGCGGAATCGAAATCTCGATGACTTCCACTTACGGATGCTCCTTGTCGACCGACCGCAGGAAATCGAGGTCATCTTCCTGGAGCATCCCGCGCCGCATACGGTCGTCGATCTCCATGATCGAGCGGACCTGCCGGCTGGGCAGCCGATGGATGCGGCGCATGACGCCACTGAGTCGTCGCGCCAGTTCGGCGCGTTCCGGTTCGTCCACTTGGCGATGAACCCCCTCATTCAAAGGCTCGGGCTTTGTTGACCGCACGCTTGCTAGATTGAGTGTAGGACGCAGGCGAACGCCCCCGCAATGAACGTCCTAGTTTTCCGTCTCCTTGATGGAGGAGGACGCTCCCGCTCCCCGGCCCCGCCGACCCATCACCATGCGCCCGGCGAGCACGAGCAGCGTCACGCCAATCAAGGGAAAGACGAAGGCCGCCATCACCAGACTGAACGGGCCGACGTATCCGTGGCCCGAGGCGCGAAAGATGAGGTAGATCATGTAGGCGAGGAAGTAGCCGACAAAGAGCCAGCCCTCCCAGCGCTCTATGCGGTAACCGCTGAGGAAGACCGGAAAGCACGCCGCCGACGCGGCCAGCATCACCGGAATGTCGAAGTTGATCGCGGAGGACTCGACGATGAGGCCGCCCCCTGCGAGCGCCGAAGATCCCGCCACCGCCAAGATGTTGAAGATGTTGCTGCCCACCACGTTGCCTACCGCGATGTCTCGCTGCCCCCGTATCGCTGCCACGATCGAGGTCACCAGTTCCGGAAGCGAAGTGCCGACGGCCACGATGGTTAGCCCGATGACCATCTCGCTGACGCCGAGCTCCAAGGCGGCTTTTGACCCGCCGTCCACCAGCCGGTTTGCGCCGACGGCGAGAATGGCGCCGCCGGCCGCGGTGATCGCGGCGTCCCTGGCCAGACCGAGTGGCGTCCGCTGTCCCTCGGGCGCCACCGGCTTATCGGTCGCTTCGGGGTGAGGGAAGAACCGCCGCCGTGCGAAGAGAAAGACGACGTAGGCGAGGAAGGCCGCCACCAGCACCGCGCCCTCGCTCGTTTCGATTCGCCCGTTCAGGGCCATGAGTAGCAGCACGACCGAGACCCCGATCATGATTGGAACGTCCAGCCGCACCAGGCGACTGGCGACGACGAGCGGGGCCACCGCGGCGCTCAGCCCCAGGACGGCGAGCACGTTGATGATGTTGCTGCCAACTACATTGCCCAGGGCGATGCCCGGCGCGTCTTGGAAGGCGGCGCTGACTCCAACCACCAGCTCCGGCGCCCCGGTCCCGAACGAGACGATGGTGAGGCCGATGATGATCGGCGGGACATTGAAGGCGGCGGCGAGACGGGATGCACCCCTGATCAGCAACTCCGCTCCCATGATGAGCAGTGCCAAGCCGGCAACGATCCAAATGGCGTCGAGGATCGTGAAGACGGCAGGAGGAGGAGGGGGATCTAATAGGGAGTGAAACATCAACTCCTAGTCGCCCTTGAAGCTGGCGGGCCGCTTCTCGAGGAAGGCGGCGAGACCTTCCTTCCCGTCCTCCGTGTCCAGCAGCCGGAGCATGCCGCGGAGGTCGTCGGTCACGGCGTCCGAGAGTGTCTGCTTCGCGCCCTCAACGATGCGAGACTTGATCTCGGCCACGGCGAGCGGCGCCTTCTCGGCGATCTTCGCCGCCGTTTCCAAGGCCCGCTCCATCAGCCCCTCGGCCGGCGTGACGTCATTGACCAGACCCCATGCCAGAGCGTCTTGGGCCCCGAGCATATCGCCGGTGAGCAGCAGGGGTTGCGCGCGTGTCTTGCCGATGAGCCGGGTCAGGCGCTGCGTGCCGCCCCAGCCGGGCGTGATGCCGAGGTTGATCTCGGGCTGCCCGAAACGGGCGTGCTCGGCGGCGACCCTGATGTCACAGGCCATGGCCAGCTCCAATCCGCCGCCCAGGCAGAAGCCGTTGATCGCCGCGACTACCGCCTTGGGGAACGACTCGATGCGGTCGAAGAGCCGCGCCGCCTGGAAGAGAGGATGGTCGTCGTTGGCCTCGTCGACCTGTGAGAGCAGCTTGATGTCGGCCCCCGCGCAAAACATCTTCTCTCCCGCGCCGGTGACCACCACGGCTCCGACCTCGCGGTCCTTCTCCACGGCGTCGAGCGCGGCGGACAGGCCCGCGATGACGTCGAGGCCCATCGAGTTGGCGGGCAGATTGTCGATGGTGAGGACGGTCACGGCCCCGGTTCGCCTGACGGATACGGCGGTCTGTTCCGGCATGGAGAAGCTCCTCGGGAGGTGGCGCTTCGACCCCGGCCGTGGCGGGCCGGTTCGCGGCTCTAGTCTATCGCACCCCGTTCGCGCGGAAGCCGGACGCGCCGCTTGAGCAACCGCGCTCGGCTGCGTTATACTTGACGCCTCTGGTGGCCAGAGCGGTGTGGACCCACCCGTTCCCATCCCGAACACGGAAGTGAAACGCACCAGCGCAGACGATACTCGAGGGGGAACCCTCCGTGGAAAATATGCCGCCGCCAGGGGTTTTCTTAAGGGCCTGACTCCACAGTCAGGCCCTTTGGTTTAAGCCTTACCGTCGGCCCCGGCGAAGCTCCACCGATCCGGCCCCACAGGAGTCGACAGGTTCGCAGACCTTTACAGCCCCAGAAGCCCATCCTTATAATGCCCCGTAACCCAGCTACCCAGGCAGAGTGAACTTGTGACCCAGCAGTCCGGCGAATTCGATATGGACCAGCTGCTCGATGAGGCCGAGCAGGGGTACCAAAACCTCTATCGCGGCCAAGTCGTCGACGGGGTCATCATGAAGGTTGACAAGGACGGCGTCCTCGTCAACGTCGGACAGAAGACCGAGGGTGTCGTTCCCTCCCGCGAGATGCGGACGCTGACGCCCGCCGACGTAGAAGAGCTAAAGGAAGGCGACCCCATCGTCGTCGCCGTGGTGCGCCCCGAAACCGACGAGGGCCAGGCGGTCCTTTCCCTGGACCGCGCGCGGGGCGAGATGGGCTGGCGCGTCCTTCTTCAGCATGCCCAGGACGGTACTGTCATCGAGGCGCCGGTGACCGGCTTCAACAAGGGTGGAGCCGTGGTCAATGCCGAGGGCGTCCAGGGCTTCGTCCCCCTCTCTCAACTGACTGCCGTAGGACGTCCGCGGGGCGACGGGGTCCAGAACGAGGCCCTCGAAGCGCTTGTGGGCACAACGCTCAAGGTCAAGGTGATCGAGGTCAACCGCCGCCGCAACCGCGCCATTCTCTCTGAGCGCGCCGCGACGCAAGAGTTCCGCGCCGCCGGCAAGGCGAAGCTGCTCGCGGAGCTTCAAGAGGGCGAGCTGAAGCGCGGCGTGGTCAGCGGCACCACCAACTTCGGCGCCTTCGTCGATCTCGGCGGCGCCGACGGCCTCATTCACATCTCCGAGCTTTCATGGCAGCCGGTGCGCCGCCCCGAGGACGTCGTCAATGTGGGCGATGAGGTCGAGGTGCTCGTGGTCAAGGTCGATCAGGAGGCCCAACGCATCGCGTTGAGCCTGAAACGGACCAAACCGGAGCCGTGGGCAGAAGTGCCTTACCGGTACCATGAGGGGCAGATCGTTCCCGCGACGGTCACCAAGCTCGCCACCTTCGGCGCCTTCGCCCGCATCGAGGACGGCGTCGAGGGGCTTATTCATATCTCTGAGCTGGCCGACCGCATGATCCAACATCCCCGCGAGGTCGTAACCGAGGGCAAGGACGTGATGGTCAAGATCGTTCGGGTCGATCCTGCGCGCAGGCGGATCGGGCTGAGCCTCAAGCAGGTCGACGCGGATGGTGAGGAGAGCCCCGCCCCAGAGCCGCGTCAGGCTGCACCGGAACCGCGGTCCGCGCCACCCGAGCAGCGGTTCGGCGCGGGAGAGGCGGAGCATCGAGTCGAGCGCCCGGCGCTCGACTCCGCGCTCGCCGCCCAGCTTGCCGAGGCGGTATCGGCCGGCGAAGAAGCAGCCGGCGCCGAGGTTGGGCCGGACGAGCAATCTGATGATACGATGAATGAGTCCGCCGGCGAGACCGCCGCCGCTCCGGCCGAGGAGGAAACGGAGCGAGTCACGGGCGAGACCGCCTAGGACGTACGGAGTGCTCAGTCTGTTAAGCAACCCGCTCACACGGAGCAACGCCTATGGCTAGCAGGTTCGAAAAATTCTCCGAGCGCGCCCGCCGGGTTCTTTCGCTGGCCCAGGAAGAGGCCCAGCGGTTCAATCACAACTACATCGGCACCGAGCACATCCTCCTGGGCCTCGTGCGCGAGACCGAGGGCGTGGCCGCCCGCGTGCTGTCCAATCTCGGCGTCGAGCTCACCAAGGTACGCTCCGCCGTTGAGTTCATCATCGGCCGCGGCGAGAAGTCGGTTCCCGGCGAGATCGGCCTGACGCCCCGCGCCAAGAAGGTGATCGAGCTCGCCGTCGACGAGGCCCGCCGCCTTAACCATAGTTACATCGGCACCGAGCACCTGCTCATTGGGCTGCTCCGCGAGGGCGAAGGCGTGGCCGCCGGCGTCCTCGAAAGCCTCGGCGTCACCCTCGAGAAGATTCGGAACGAGACCAGCCGCGTCCTCAGCCAGAACGCGCCCCAGTCGGCGCAATCGGGCCGCAGTGGGACGCGCACCCCCGTGCTCGATCAACTTGGGATCGACCTCACCGCCGCCGCCCGCGCCGGTAAGCTCGACCCCGTGATCGGCCGCAAGAAGGAAATCGAGCGGGTTGTTCAGATTCTTAGCCGCCGCACCAAGAACAACCCCGTGCTCATCGGTGAGCCCGGTGTCGGCAAGACGGCCATCGTCGAGGCCTTGGCGCAGCGCATCGTCGACGGTGAGGATATCCCCAACACCCTGCACCAGAAGCGCCTTGTCACCCTCGACATGGGCGCCCTCGTCGCCGGCACCAAGTACCGCGGCGAGTTCGAGGAACGCCTCAAGAAGGTGATCGAAGAGATAAAAACCTCGGGCAACTGCGTCCTCTTCATCGACGAGATGCACACCATGGTGGGCGCGGGCGCCGCCGAGGGCGCCGTCGACGCGGCGAACATCCTCAAGCCCTCCCTTTCGCGCGGCGAGTTGCAGACCATCGGCGCCACCACCCTCGACGAGTACCGCAAGTACGTCGAGCGGGACGCCGCTCTTGAGCGTCGCTTCCAGCCGGTGCAGGTCGAGCAGCCCAGTGCCGAGGAGACCGTCGAGATCCTTCGCGGCATCAAGGTCCGGTACGAAGAGCACCACAATCTGAAGATCAACGAGGAGGCCCTCCGGGCATGCGCCAGCTTGGCTTCCCGCTACATCTCCGACCGCTTCCTCCCCGACAAGGCCATCGACCTCATGGACGAGGCTGCCTCCCGCGTGCGCATCCGAGGGACGACCACGCCCCTTTCCGTTAAAGGGGCAAGGCAGGTCCTCAACAAAGTGCACACCGAGAAGGAGGAGGCCATCGGCGGCCAGCAGTACGAGTTCGCCGCCGAGTTGCGCGACCGCGAGATACAGCTCACCGAGAAGCTCGAACAGTTGGAGCGCGACTGGAACGACGCACAGGACGCCACCGGCCTCGAGGTCACCGAGGAAGACATCGCCGAAGTTGTCGGCATGTGGACCGGCATTCCGGTGACGCGCCTCGCGACCGAAGAGACCACCCGGCTCCTCCAGATGGAAGGCGTGCTGCACAAGCGCATCATCGGCCAGGATGAGGCGATCACCGTCATCTCACGGGCCATCCGCCGCGCCCGTGCAGGCCTGAAGGACACACGGCGCCCCATCGGCGTCTTCCTCTTCCTTGGCCCCACCGGCGTCGGCAAGACGGAGCTCGTCCGCGTGCTTGCCGAGTTCATGTTCGGCAGCGAAGATTCCATGATCCGCCTCGACATGTCCGAGTTTATGGAGCGCCACACCGTGGCCCGCCTCGTGGGCTCCCCGCCCGGCTACGTCGGCTATGACGATGGTGGCCAGTTGACCGAGGCGGTGCGGCGCAAGAGCTATAGCGTGATCCTCTTGGACGAGATCGAGAAGGCCCACACCGACGTCTTCAACATCCTGCTCCAGATCTTCGACGACGGCCACCTCACCGACGCCAAGGGCCGGAAGGTGGACTTCCGCAACTCGATCATCGTGATGACCTCGAACATCGGCGCCGAGTTGATCCGCCGCAATACCGCCATCGGCTTCGCGACTGGCGGCGACGAGTCGGAGGACGCCAAGCGCGCCTATGAGGTGATGAAGGAGAAGGTCACCAACGAGGTCAAGAAGGGCTTCCGCCCCGAATTTCTCAACCGGATCGACTCGCAGGTCGTCTTCCACGCCCTCGAGCAGACCCACATCGAGGAGATCGTGGGCCTGATGCTCGACCTCGTCTCTAAGGCGGTCGTCGAGAAGGGGATGGGCTTCCGCGCCACCCCCGAGGCGATGTCCTTCCTAGCGAAGGAAGGGTACGACCCCGCGTTCGGCGCCAGACCCCTCCGGCGCAAGATCCAAGACCTCGTCGAAGACCCGCTCTCCGAGGCGGTGCTCCGCGGCGAGTTCGACGTCGGGGACAACGTTGTGATTGACGTCGAGGACGGCGAAATCAAACTTCACAAGGGCCCGGCGGCGATCCCAGAGGGCGACACCCCCGCTGCTGCGTTGCCCGCGGGAGACGAATTGGACGAAGCTCTGCCGGAGCCGCCTGAAGGGGCCGCGGCGGGCACGGAGCCGCCGCCCGCCGGCTAGTGGCACCTCCTTGCCGATTCTTCCTCCCTAACCGAAAGAGGAAGGCAAGGAGACTGCATCCGACAGGTTGCGCCCGCATGGCAGACTTTGCATAACCGGGAGAGGAGACTTTGCATAAGACGCCGCCGCGATGCCGCCGTTATGGGTTGCGGAGGCGTGTTCTCAGGGTTGATACTCCCAAAACGATGGTGTAGAATCCTTGACGCTTGCAGAACCCTTGGCCCCTTATGTCTTCAGCCGAACGTCCTGCACACGTCCCCAAAGTCCTGAATAAGGATTGGTGAAATGAACTTGTTCACCGGCAAACCGCTCCCTTGGATTTATGGCGGCGCGATCGTTCTCGCCGTTATCGCCGCGATCGTTGTCGGTCTCGTGCTCGCCAGTTCTGCGTCAACGACTGGCGCGGCTTCTCCGGATTCGGCGTCGTCTTCGCCCAGCGTTGCCGGCCAGCTTCAGTCCCATGGCCCTGGTTTGGGGAATGGTCTGCCCGGCGGCGAGGTCACTGCGTCCTCCGTGGCGCCCGGCAGCCCCTCGATCCGCGCCCAGCAATCGAACGTCACGCCGGCCAGCGTGACGATCAGCCCCGTAGAAGACTACAACCCCATCAGGAGCCAGCATACGTTCACCATTGAGGTGGAACAGGCCGACGGCTCGGCTGCCCCAGGCACCGCCGTCGAAATTATCCTTAACCGCTTCGGCGAGGCCGTCGGCGACATTGTCTCGATCGGCGGCACCGACCCCGAGAAAGTCGACAACACCTTCGGCCGCGTCACCACGGACGACAACGGTGAGGCCACCCTCACCATTACCGCGACGCGCGAAGGCGACACCGACGTCACCGCATACGTCCCCGGCATCGCCGATGCCGATGCCCACAAGGCCTTTGCCGTCAAGCATTGGGTCGACATGATCGCGACATTCCCCGCGGACGCCGCCAACCTTGTCGGCACTGAGCATCCGATGGCCGTCGCGGTCAGCCGCGTGAGCGACGGTTCGCCCTTGGCCGGCGTACCGGTTATTTGGTCGCTCACCGACGGCACGCCGGATGCGACGCTCAACGGCCAACCGAGCGAGGTCTCCACGGTCACGGACGCCGACGGCGTCTCCAGCGTGACACTCGAACAGGTAACGCCGGCGACCGGCGACAACACCGTCTACATCAGCGTCCTGCATTCCACGGGCGACGAGCTCTACTCCAGGATCGTAACCAAGACATGGCAGGCTCCTTCCCTCAATGTCACGAAGGACGGGCCCGCCAGCGTCGGCCTCTCCAGGACGGCCAACTACGTCATCAACGTCACCAACGAAGGCGACCGCGCGGCGACAGGCGTCACGCTCACCGACACCCTGCCCGCGGGCATGAGCTACGTGAGCGCCGACCCCGAGCCCACCGAAGTTGGCGACGGCACCGTCGTCTGGTCGCTCGGCGACCTTGCAGCCGCCGGTGGTAACGCCATGGTTTCGGTGACCCTCTCGGCCGACGCCGTCGGCGATCAGGTCAACACCGCCTCTGCCCTCTCCACGGAAGGCTTCACCGGCGAAGGCTCCGCGACCACCATGGTCATCCCAGGCTCGCTTGCCGTGACCAAGACCGGTCCGGAGACGGCCAACATCACCGACATCGTCAACTACGAGATCACCGTGACCAACGACGGTGAGGGCGCGCTGACCGACGTGACGCTCACCGACACCGTGCCGGAAGGACTCACCTTCTTCAGCGGTGTCCCGGGCCCGACGGAAGGCACCACCTGGAACCTCGGCACCCTCGAGGCAGGCGACTCGCAGAGCATCATGGTCGCAGCCACGGCAGACGCCGCCGGCGACTACTCGCTGCC
>OZ242299.1:2327500-2786635 GCA_965207995.1 Dehalococcoidia bacterium
GCGGCCCTCACCGAGAACTTCAAACGCGGCAACGCCGAATTGGCCGCCTTTTTCCGCAGCCTTTCGCTTGAAAATCTCAACGTTAAACTCCGCGTCGCCGGCCTGGAGACAGAGGCCTGGTTCTTTGCCGCCCTGCGCGTCGCAGAGCTCTCAATTCACGGGTGGGATATACGACGTCCATTCGACACCCGCGTCAGCCTCTCCGAGCCGGCCGCCGCCGTTCTCTCCGACGTCCATCTGCCCCTCTTCATTCCCCTTGCAGTTAGGCCCGCCGAACACGAGTTGCGCGACGGTTATTTCCTCTTCAATTTGTCCGGCCCGACGCGCACCTTGGCCTTGCACCTCGAAGGAGGCACGCCAACCCTGGCGCCGGCCCCGCCGTCGGCGGCCGCCGACGCCGCCTTCGCCATGACCGCGGCCGACTTCGCCCTGCTGCTCTACGGCCGCGTGGGCTACGATGCGCTGCTCGCTGAGAAGCGCCTAGCGGTCAAGGGCGACTCCGATCTCGCCGCCGCCTGCGGACGTCTGTGCCGGGGCATCTAGGCCCGCTGCCGGGGGTCCTACCAGGGGATCGGCTTGCTGTCGCGGAAGAAGCCTCCGTTGGGACCGTCGGCAGGCAGCGTCGCCAGCCATACGATCCCTTCCGCCGCCTGCCGCGCGCTCAGTGGCGCCGTCGGTCCGCCCATGCGGGTGCGCGCCCAGCAGGGACAGGCGGCGTTGACCTTCACGTCGCCGCGCACCTCCGAGGCCAGCTTCACCGTCAGGGCGTTCAGCGCCGCCTTCGAGACCCCGTAGGCCACGGCTCCTGAAATACCGCCGGCGAACGCTCCCAGCTGCGACGAGACGTTCACCACCCGCCCGTAGCGCCGAAACTGCATCGGCGGGACGAAGGCCTGGCACGCCCACATCGCCCCTAGGACGTTAACGTCGAAGGCGCGGCGCATCGTCTCCTCACCGATGGTCAAGACCTCGCCGGTGGGGAAGACGCCGGCGTTGTTCACCAGCACGTCCACCTGCTCGCCCTCGGAAAAGAGACGCTCCGCGGCCTCGGTTACCGAGGTCCGCGATGCAACGTCCATCACCGCGCCCGCCGCGTCGATCTTCTCGTGCCGCAGCTCCTCGACGGCCTCCTCGACCGAAGCCGGATCGCGGCCGGCAACAATGACGCGACGTCCCAGCCGCCCTAGCCCTCGGCACACTTCGAGTCCGATGCCACGGTTTCCGCCAGTGACGAGGGCGGCGCCGAGCTCGCCGGTCATTCGCCGCCTTCCTGGAGCAGACGCTCCATCACCTGCTCGAAGACCGCAAACGGCTGCGCGCCCTGCAGCAGGAAGCGCTCGTTGAAGATGAAGGCGGGCACGCCGCCGATGCCGAGCTCCCGCGCCAGGTTGACCTGGTAGTCGACGCGCTCGCGGTAGGTCCGCGTGACCGCGGCGGCGCGGAGCAGGTTGGCCTCGAGACCGACACTCCCGCCGATCTCCGCCAGGACGGCGTCGTCGCCGATGTCTTTGCCGTCCACCCAGTACGCGTGGAGAACGGCGCGGTGGAATTCATCCAGCTTGTCTTGGTCGCGGGCGAACTCGGCGGCTTCCAGCGCGAGCCGCGAGTTGGAGACCACGTCGCGGAAGTTCATTTCAAGGCCCGCGTCCTGGGCCATCGCTCGGAGCCGGGCGCGGGACTCGGCGGCGCGTTCCTTCGAGTGTCCCAGCGAGCCTCCCTCAGGGGGCAGCTCGGGGTGCAGCTCGAAGGCCCGCCACTTGATCTCGACGTCGTAGCCGTCCCGCAGCCTATCGACCCGGTCCAGGGCGATATAGCAGAAGGGTCAGATGTAGTCCGAGAAGACGACCACGGAGATGGGGCTGGAGTTCACGCCATGCCTCCCTTGCGGCAGTATACATGCCGCCTCGTCGACTGCCCGGCTACAGGAGCAACATGGCGTCGCCGAACGAGTAGAAGCGGTACCGCTCGCGGACGGCCTCGGCGTAGGCGGCGTCGATGACGTCCTTGCCGGCGAAGGCGCTCACCAGCATGAGCAGCGTCGAGCGGGGCAGGTGGAAGTTCGTGACCATGGCGTCGACGGCGCGGAACTCATGCCCAGGCAGTATCATCAGCCCCGTGTCGCCCCGATAGGCTTCCACCTTCCTGTCGCCCCTGGCCGCAGACTCCAGCGTCCGCACCGATGTCGTGCCGACCGCGACCACACGGCTCCCACGCTCGCGGGCCCGCGCGATGGCCTGCGCCGTCTCCGGCGGCAGGACGGCGTACTCGGTGTGGATGTGGTGCTCGCGGGGATCGTCGGCTTCCACGGGACGGAAGGTGTCCAGGCCGACGTGCAGGGTGACGTAGGCGAGTTCCACTCCCCGTGCGGCCAGTCGTTCCATCAGGCCCGGGGTGAAGTGCAATCCGGCCGTCGGCGCGGCGGCGCTGCCTTCCTCCCGCGCGTAGACGGTCTGGTACCGCTCCGGGTCGGCGAGGCGTTCGTGGATGTAGGGTGGCAGTGGCGCCTCGCCGCACGCGGCGATAAGCGCCTCGTCCTCCAGCCGGACCTCGAACAGGCCGTCGTCGCGCCGCATGCCGAGCTCGATTTCATAGCTGCGGCCTCCGCCTTGAATCGACAGGACCGTCCCCGGCCGCAGGCGGCGGGAAGGGCGGGCCAGCGCGAGCCACCATCCGCTTTCCGCGCGGCGCAGTAACAGGAGCTCGACCGCGCCGCCGGTCGACTTACGGGCATGGAGCCGCGCCGGAATCACGCGGCTGTCGTTGACGATCAGCAGGTCGCCGGCTTCGAGCAGGTCAGGCAGCTCGAGGAAGCGGCGATGTGCCAATGAGCCGTCCGCCCGCCGCACTACGAGGAGCCGTGCATGGTCGCGCGGCTCGATGGGGCGCTGCGCGATGAGGTCCGGAGGAAGGTCGTAGTCGAAGTCCGAAGTCCGCATCGCTTGCGGGAGCGGCTCCGCTCCCGGCCCGGTCACGCCGGCCACCGCTCCCTGCTGAGCCCCATCTCCCAAAGCTGGTACTCGTAGCGGCTGCTCATCAGGAAGACCTCTTCGAGCCGGGCCCGCTCGTCGGCGGAGACGTTCCGCCCCAGTTGGTCGAGGTAGCCGCGCAGCCAGTCCGAAAGGGCCTTGAAGTCATCGGCCGCGTAGGTCTGGATCCATTCGGCGTAGGGGTTCGATTCCGACGTGTCCCCTTCATCGGCCAGCTTACGGCCGATTTCGTAGTAGCCCCATTGGCAGGGGAGCAGTGCCGCGGCGATCTCTGTCACGGACCCCTGGTAGGCGACGGAGAGCAGGTAGTTGGTGTAGCCCGCCGTCCCCGGCGCGATCTCGGCTTGCTCCAGTTCTGCGGGGCTGATGCCGAACCCGGCGCAATACCGCCGGTGGAGGTCCATCTCCTCCGCAAGCGTGGCGTGGAGCAGCCCGGCGAACCGCGTCATGCCCTCCAGGTCTGGGGCCTTCGCGCTCGCCACGGCGAGAACGCGGGAGTAGTCGATGAGGAACCGGTAGTCCTGCACCAGGTAGAACTTGAAGCTCTCAAGGGGCAGCGTTCCGTCGCCGAGCCCGGTGACGAAGGGGTGCCCAAAAATCCGGTCCCAGACGGGATCTGCGTGGCGGCGAAGCTCGTCGGAGAGTCCCATGGGAACCCCAGTATAGCGCCGCCGATGGACTCGCCCCCCTGCCCTCCCTATAATCGCGGCGTGCTGACCACCGGTGTGGACATCGTCGAGATCGACCGCGTGGAGCGGGCGGTGGCCCGCGGGGGCGACCGCTTCCTGAACCGCATCTACACCGAGGCCGAGATCGCCCTTTACAGGGAACGGCCGTCGGAATTGGCGGCCCGTTTCGCGGGCAAAGAGGCGGTAATGAAGGCGCTCGGCACCGGCGCGCGCGGGGTCGGCTGGCGCGAGATCGAGATCATCCCCAACCGGCGCGGGAAGCCGGTCGTCGTGCTGCGGGGACGGGCGCAGGAGCGCGCGCGAGCGCTCGGCTTGGGCGACCTCGCGATCAGCCTCTCCCACTCGAAGGACTTCGCCGTCGCGTCCGTCGTGGGAGCCCGGTCATAGCTAGCGGGAGGCCTTCAGCGTGAGAGTCGTCACCGTCGACGAGATGCGCCGCATCGAAGCGGAGAGCGAAGCCCGTGGCATCTCCACGGCCCAGCTGATGGAGAACGCGGGGCTTGCCGTCGCGGAGCAGGCCCGCGACGCCTTGGGCGACCTCAAGAGCGAGCATGTCGTCGTGCTCGTGGGCCCCGGCAACAACGGCGGCGACGGCCTCGTCGCCGCCCGCCACCTCGACGACTGGGGCGCGCGCGTCCACGTCTACGTCTGCGGCGAGCGCCCCACCGACGATCCCCATCTCGAAACCTTGCGCGACCGCGTCGCCGACGTGCGTGAGCTCCGCGGCGACGCTCCGTCGGCCGAGCTGCGCCGCGCCCTCGACAACGCCGCGATGGTCATCGACGCCATGCTCGGTACGGGACGCTCCAGGCCGTTGCAGGGGCCCATTGCCGCCGCCTGTGGCGCCCTCGCCGAGGCCAAGGGAACGCGGCGCGGACCCTTCGTCCTCGCCCTCGACGTGCCCACGGGTCTCGATGCCGACACCGGCGCCGTCGACCCCGCCACGCCGACGGCGGACGCGACCGTCGCCCTCGGCTATCCCAAGGTCGGACTCTTCCTCTTCCCCGGCGCTGAGCGCGTGGGGCATCTTTCCGTGGCCGACATTGGTATCCCCGCCGGCCTGGACGCGGATGCCGGTCTTGAGGTCGCCTCCCCCGATTGGGTCGCCGCCCGGCTGCCCGACCGCCCGATCTCGGCGAACAAGGGCTCCTTCGGCAAGACGCTCATCGTCGCCGGCTCGGCGAGCTTCATCGGCGCGGCCAACCTCGCCTGCGCCGGCGCGGTACGATCCGGTGCCGGTTTGGTTACCCTGGCCGCGCCGCGCAGCCTCATCCCCGCGGTCGCCGCGGCTTTGCCTGAGGTCACCTACGTCCCCCTCGACGAGACTGCCTGGGGCGAGGTCGACGGACCGAGCGCCGCGGCGCAGGTGCTTGATGCGCTGCCCGCGTACGATTCGGCGCTCGTTGGGCCTGGTCTCGGACAGGGTGAGGGGTCGGTTGGGCTGGTCAACGGGCTTGCCGAAGGCATCGGCGGCGTGTCGGGCGTCCGGCTGGCGCTCGACGCCGACGCGCTCAATATCCTGTCGCGAATGAACGAGTGGTGGACGAAACTCCCCGGGGCGGTGGTCACGCCCCATCCGGGCGAGATGGCCCGGCTGACAGGCCGCTCCGTCGAGGCGGTCCAGTCGAGCCGCATCGAGGTCGCCCGCTCCGCAGCTGAGGACTGGGGCGCTGCGGTGCTCCTGAAGGGCGCCTACAGCGTCACCGCGCTCGCCGGCGAGCGGACGGTCATCAACCCCTTCGCCAATCCCGCCCTCGCGACGGCCGGCACCGGCGACGTGCTCGCCGGAGTCGTGGCATCGCTGCTGGCCCAGGGCCTGCCGCCGTTCGACGCCGCGGTCGCCGCCGCCTACCTGCACGGGGCCGCCGGCGAGGAGGTGCGCGGCGCGCTCGGCGACGCCGGCGCCGCGGCCTCCGATCTCCCGCTCCGCATCCCGCCGGTCATGCAGGGCCTCCGGGGCGGGTAACCGCCCTTACACCAGTTGGGCCGGGTCCATCCCGTATAATGGCCGCTGGAGCGGCGGTATGCTTCTGGCGGTTGACATTGGGAACACCAACATCACCTTCGGCGTCTTCGAAGGTGATTCCATCAAGGCGACCTGGCGCATGGCCACCGAGGTCCACCGCCAGACCGACGAGTACGCCGCGCTCTGCATGACCCTCCTCGGCTACCACGGTGTCCCGATCGACGCGCTGGACAAGGGCATTGTGAGCAGCGTCGTGCCCCCGCTCACCCACAACTTCGAGGAGTTCTTCGAGCGCTATCTGAACATCAAGGCTACGGTCGTCGGGGCCGGCATCAAGACGGGAATGCGCATCTTGTACGAGAGTCCCCGTGACGTCGGAGCCGACCGCGTGGTGCAGGCCGTGGCCGCCAACCGGCTCTACGGCGCGCCGGTGATCGTCCTCGACTTTGGCACCACGACGGTGCTCGACGCGGTGAACGAGCACGGCGACTACCTCGGCGGCGCCATAGCGCCGGGGATCAACCTCGCCGCCGAGGCCCTCTACGAGCGTGCCTCCAAGCTGCCCCGCATCGAGGTCGTCCGTCCCCGCACCGCCATTGGCCGCAACACCGTCGCCAGCATGCAGTCGGGCCTCTACTTCGGCTACATCGGCCTCATCGAGGGCCTCGTCACCCGTTTCCAGCGGGAGCTGGGCGGCGCTGCCAAGGTCGTCGCTACCGGCGGCCTCAGCTTCCACATTGCCGACGATACCAACCTGATCGACGAGGTCAACGACGACCTCCTACTGCTTGGCCTGCGCATGATCCACGAGATGAACGAGAGCCGGTCATGACGCTCCAGGGACGCAACATCGTGCTGGGAGTGACCGGCAGCATCGCCTCCTACAAGGGCGCCGATTTGGCGAGTAAGCTGACCCAGGCAGGGGCGCTGGTCGACGTCATCATGACACGCTCAGCCATGGAGTTCGTGACGCCGCTCACCTTCCGCAGCCTCACTCACCGCACGGTGGTCCGCGACCTCTTCGACGCCGATTCGGAGACCAGCGTCGAGCACGTGATGCTCGCCAAGCGCGCCGAAGCCGTCATCATCGCGCCGGCGACGGCAAACGTCATCGCCAAGATCGTCCACGGACTGGCCGACGACATGCTCACCGCCACCGTCCTCGCCACCGCCGCCCCCCTGATTGTGGCCCCGGCAATGGACGGCAACATGTTCGACAATCCCGCCACCCAGCAGAACCTGGAGACCCTCCGCGAGCGCGGAGCCGACATCGTCGGCCCGCATACCGGCTACTTGGCCAGCGGGCTTAGCGGCGTCGGCCGCCTCGCCGACACCGCCGAGATCATCGGCGTCACCCGCGCCGCCCTTGGCAGGAACGGCGACCTTGCTGGGCGGCGCATCGTGGTGACCGCCGGCGGCACGCAGGAGCCCATCGACCCCGTTCGTGTCATCACTAATCGCTCGTCGGGCAAGATGGGCTTTGCTTTGGCAGAGGCCGCCCGTGACCGTGGCGCTGGCGTGACCCTGATCGCCGCTCCTTCCGTCGTGCCGACGCCGGCGGGTGTCGACGTAATCCCTGCCGTCACAGCGAGGGAAATGGCCGCCGCTGTCGCGGCCGCTGTCGCGGACGCCGATGCGCTCATCATGGCCGCCGCCGTCGCCGACTACGAGAGCGCCGCCCCCGCCGACCGCAAAATCAAGAAGACCGGTGGACCGCTCTCCATCGACCTGGCGCCGACGCCCGACATCCTTTCCGAAACGGACGCCGGATGTGTCCGGGTCGGCTTCGCCGCCGAAAGCGCCGACCTCATCGCGAACGCCCGCAAGAAGCTCGAATCCAAGCGCCTCGACCTCATCGTAGCCAACGACATCACCGCCGCCGACGCCGGCTTTTCATCCGAAAACAACCGGATCGTCATTCTCGACCCCGACGGCGGCGAGGACGCCCTCCCGCTCATGCCCAAGTACGAATGCGCGGGCAAGATTTTGGACAGAGTCGCCACGCTCATCGCGGCCTCCGGAGGTAAGCGGTCATGACTACCAAGATCAGCATCATCGGACTCGGCCTGATCGGCACGTCCATTGGGATGGCGCTCAAGGCGACCAAGAACAAAGACCTGGAGATCATTGGCCACGACCGCGAGCCCACCACGGCGCGCGGGGCCAAGAGCCGGGGCGCGGTGAACTCCGTCGAATGGAGCCTCCCTGCCTGCGTCTCCGGCGCGGACATGGTGATCATCGCCGTGCCCGTACTGGCCATCAAAGAGGTGATGGAGCAGATCGCTCCGCATCTCCCAGACGACTGTCTGGTGACCGATACCGGCAGCACGAAGCAACAGGTCCTGAAGTGGGCCGACGAGATCCTGCCGCCGGGCGTCCACTTCATCGGCGGCCACCCCATGGCCGGCAAGGAGGAGTCGGGACCCAGCGCCGCCGACGCCGCCCTCTTCAACGGAGCCATGTACTGCGTGCTTCCCTCCGTTAGCTCCGCCAAGTGGGCCGTGCAGGCCGTCCTCTCGCTCGTCCAGACGCTGGGCGCCAAGCCCTACTTCGTCGACGCGCAGGAGCACGACAGCTACGTTGCCGCCGTCAGTCATCTGCCGATTGCACTCTCCGCCGCGCTCGTTGCCTCGACCGCCGAGAGCCCATCCTGGATGGAGATGTCGCGCCTCGCCGCCACGGGCTACCGCGACGTTTCGCGCCTCGCCTCCGGCGACCCCGAAATGAACCGTGACATCTGTCTCACCAACGCCAACGAGATTTCGACGTGGATCGACCGCGCCGTCCTCAAGCTCCTCGACCTCAAGCGCGGCCTCAACGAACGGGATGAGGAGAGCGTGGCCCGGCTGTTTGCCGGTGTCTTCGAGGAGCGCGAGAAGCTCATGGCCGGCGCGATCCGGCTCGTCGACACTAACCCCGAGTTGCCCACCATGGGAGACAACATGCGCGCGCTCTTCGTCGGCGACCTGCTGGCCCGAAAGGGCCGGGACCTCATGGAGCGCTACGAGGCCGACCCGCTGCGCAAGGGCAAGCGCAAATAGCGCGCCGCGCAGAGGCCGCCATGGTCCAGCGAGTCGAAGGCCGCCGCTCCGTCCGGGGCCGCATCCGCGTGCCCGGCGACAAGGCGATCGCGCACCGCGCCTACGTCTTCAACGCCATGGCCCGGGGACGAGCCCAGGTGACCGGCGTCCCCCGAGGCGAGGACAGCGCCTCGATGGTGCGCTGTCTCCGCGACCTCGGCGTTCCTATGGAGGAACGTGACGGTGCGGTCGTCATCGAAGGTGTGGGCGGTATGGGTTTCACCGCGCCCGGCGATGTATTGGACGCCGGCAACAGCGGCACGGTGATGCGCTTCCTCGCCGGCCTCTTGGCCGCGCAGGCCTTCGAGTCGACCATCACTGGCGACGACTCGTTGCGCCGCCGGCCCATGGCCAGGGTTATTGACCCTCTCCAGCTCATGGGCGCCCGGATCGAGGGGGCCGAGGGTGGACAGGCGCCGCTGCGGATTTCCGGCGGCCCTCTTCAAGGCATCAAGTATCACACACCGGTGGCCAGCGCCCAGGTCAAGACGGCCCTCCTCATCGCGGGCTGCAACGCTCAGGGCGAGACCGTCGTCGTCGAGCCCGCCGCGTCGCGGAACCACAGCGAGCTCCTGCTCGCCGCGATGGGGGCGGATGTCGAGACCGAGGGCACCCGCATCCGCATCAGGCCCGGCGAGTTGCGCGCGCGGGACGTGGCCGTGCCGGGCGACATCTCCTCGGCGGCCTACTGGATCACGCTGGGCGCCGCCCACCCCGACGCCGACGTCACCGTAACCGGCGTGGGGCTGAACCCGTCCAGGACCGGGATATTCGACATCCTAAGGTCGATGGGTGCGGACATCGTGGTCGAAAGCGTGCGCGACGCAGGCGGCGAGACCGTGGGCGACGTTCGCTCCCGGTCGAGCCGGCTGCGGGGAACGGTCGTCGAGGGCGACGTCATCCCACGGGCCATCGACGAGCTTCCCCTGGTCGCGCTCGCTGCAGCGCTTGCCGACGGACCCACGGAGATCCGCGACGCGGCCGAGCTGCGGGTGAAGGAGAGCGATCGCATCGCCTCTACGGCGATGGAACTCGCCAAGCTCGGCGTGCCCATCGAGGAGCGCGCCGACGGCCTTCGCATAGAAGGCGGCGCCGCCCTCATCGGCGCCGAGTGCGCCTCGCACAGCGACCACCGGCTCGCGATGACGCTTGCCGTGGCCGGCGTCATCGCCTCCGGCGAGACGGCCATCGGCGGGGCGGAGGCCACGGCCATCACGTACCCAGAGTTCTGGGACGACCTCGCCGGCCTTGGTTAACCGCCTCCGGCTCCCGCCGGGGCAAGGGCCCGGCCTCCTGCGCGTCCGCAGGTCGCGGGCCACTCCCGCGCCGGGGCAAAGGGGCCGTGCTGCGCGTCCGCAGGACATTGGGCCGCTCCCGGCGCCCCGCCGGGACAGTGGAGCGCATCTCCTACGCGTCCGCAGGTGACGGCTCCGTGTCCCTGCCAAAGAACGTACGTTCTGGATATGATGATAGGACCTAGGCGAGGGCGTGTCAAGCGGGTGGTGGCGGGACCGGACTGCCCGCCCTCAGTCCCTCCCAGGGGGAGGGAGGTTTATGGGGGCGGGCGCGTCGCGACGCGCCCCTACAGGGGAGGGGGTGGTGGGGTTCCGTGGGCCGGTGGCGGTTGGCAGGGGGCCCCTCATCTCAATCTTCTCCCAAGGGAGAAGAGGGGGGACCTCCCCTCGCCACTCCTCCGACGCGCCTAGCGGCGCGTGCCCTCTTTCAGTCTCCCCCAGAGGGGGAGAGGTTTAAGGTGCTCCCCTGGCGGAGACCCTTGCGTAATCTTGGCGTACTGCCACGAGGCCGTTCGGGTAATAGGAACGGGCGATTCGAGAATCGCCCCTACAGGGGAGAAGACCCCGCCCGCACCCCTGGGCAACCACGAGGGTTGCCCCTACATGGATGATCCGTCGGCGGCGTCGGAGGTTGTGCAAAGGTCTCCTGGCGGGGGAGGGTTGAGGCCTAAGCCCCGCCCCAGCTCTGTCGGCCTCCCTCAGAGGGGGAGAGGTCTAAGGAGTCCCGCTGCCGAGGTGCTCCCTTAGGAAGGCGAGCGTTTTGCGCCAGCCGTCGTTTGCGGCCGCTGGGTCGTGGGTCTTGATCATGGTGTTGACGAAGCCGTGGTCGACGCCTGGGTAGGTGTGGAACTGGTGGGTCTTGCCCTGGCCGCGGAGGAGGTCGCGCAGGAGGGTCGCCTGCGAGAAGGGAACCAGCGAGTCGGACTCGCCGTAGGCAAAGAGCGCCGGGACTTTCAGGCCGTCGACGTACTGCAGCGGCTGGACGGGGCGGTTCTCGTGCAAGACGGGATACATGATGACGGGGTAGAAGGCGACGAGGGCCGCGACCTCCGCTCCGCGGGCGCAGGCGAAGAGGCCGTACCGCGCTCCGAACGAGTAGCCGGCGATGGCGACGCGCCCCCCGTCGACGTCGGGGAACCGCGTCATCGCTCCCACGACGGCCTTGAGGTCCTCGATGGTGCGGAGGTCGGGGTAGCCGCCGATCTTGGCGATCTCCGCCGTGCGGGGCGGCCAACCCTCGGCCGGCCCGTCGCCCCGCCAGTACATCGTTGGGGTCACTACCGCGTAACCGGCCTCGGCGTAGGCGCGGCCGAGGTCGCGCATGTGCGGCGTGACACCGTAGACGTCGTGGACGAGCACCACGCCCGGGAGAACCTCGCCGTCCTCCCGCCGCGTGTACAGGGCCTCCATCTCGCCGTCAGGGACTTCGACGGTGATGGAGCGTTCGGCGATGGACGGGTCGGCGTCCGGCATGCGTCTCTCCGGTCGTAGGCTCGGGGCATGATAGCGGCAATGTTCTATACTTCACAAACTGCCGCGAGCCCCGCACGGGAGGAACGATTGCCCGAAGACGACATCGTCGTGCGCGGCCTGACCAAGCGCTTCGGAACGCTGACGGCGGTCGCCGAGATCTCCTTTGCCGTGCACCGGGGCGAGGTGTTCGGCATCCTCGGCCCCAACGGCGCGGGCAAGACCACCACCCTGGAGTGCATCGAGGGCCTCCAGGAGCCGACCTCCGGCGAGGTTTCCGTCCTCGACCTCGACCCGCAGCGCGAAGGCCGCCGAGTCAAGGAACGCATCGGCATTCAGCTCCAGGCCTCGACCTACTTCGACAACCTCAAGGTGCGGGAGCTGCTCAACCTTTTCGCCAGCCTCTACCCCAAGCGCCTGCCCATCGACGACCTGCTCCGGCAGTTCGACCTCACCGAGAAGGCCAACGCCTTCCTGCGCGACCTCTCCGGCGGCCAACAGCAACGCTTCACCATCGCCGCCACCCTGGTCAACGACCCCGAGGTGATCTTCCTCGACGAGCCGACGGCGGGGCTCGACCCCCATGCGCGCCACGGCGTCTGGGAGTTCATCGAAGAGATGCGCCGGGAGGGCCGCACCGTCGTCCTGACCACCCATTACATGGAGGAGGCCGAGGCGCTGTGCGACCGCGTCGCCATCATGAACGAGGGGCAGATCGCGGCGCTCGACACGCCCCAAGGGCTGGTCGATGGCCTGGACGCTCCTCATGAGATCCGAGCCCGTGTCGAGCCCGCGCCGCGGCCCGTCGCCAGCGACGCGCTGCACGCGCTGCCCGCGGTGGTGGCCGTCCGCATGGATGACAACGGCGGACTCGCGCTCCGTTCCTCCGACGCAGCGAAGACCGTCCCCACCTTCTTCCGTTGGGCGGAGGAGTCCGAGGTTGAGGTGACCCGGATCGAGATGCGGCCCGCCACGCTCGAAGACGTCTTTCTGGCCGTCACCGGCCGCGCCCTGGCCGAGGAAGTCTGACTGTGCTCGTCACAACCGTCATCACCCAGTTCAAGGCCTTCGCCCGGGACCGGCAGGCCATCTTCTGGACACTGGCCTTTCCCCTCATCTTCGTCACCGCCTTCGGGCTCTTCGACATCGGCGGCGATGACGTGTCGGTCCACACGGTGGCCGTCGTCGATGAGGCGGGCAACGATTTCTCGC
This sequence comes from Dehalococcoidia bacterium, assembly GCA_965207995.1. Lineage (GTDB taxonomy): Bacteria > Chloroflexota > Dehalococcoidia > SHYB01 > SHYB01 > DAOUKH01. Next base: position 2,340,200 of record OZ242299.1, read on the forward strand.
GCGGCATCGTCGCCGATCTGGACGCCTTGGAGAGTTTCGAGGTCGCCCTGCGCGACGATCCCACCGTCGCCCGCCAGGAGATCCGGGACGGCGACCTCCGCTACCTGATGACGATACCGGCCGATATCGCGGAGCGGGTCGAGGCGGGGCGGGCCGCCGCCGTCTCGTTCGTCTTCGACGAAACACGGTCGGACGCTTTCGCCGTGCTTGGCCAACTGCAGCGGTTCCTCGACCAGCAGAACCTTGACTTGGTCGACGCGCCGCGGCCCATCGTCTTCGCCCCCGAAGGGGTGCGCACGGAGGACACGGACGACTGGGACTACTTCAACTTCCTGCTGCCCGGTCTGCTCGCGATGGGCGTGATGAACTTCTCGATCATCGGCCTCGCCACGGTGCTAGCGACCTACCGGGAGCGGCGCGTTTTTAAGCGCATCCTCGCCACGCCGATGCCGGTGAGCGTCTTCTTCACCAGCATGATCTCGTCGAATCTCGTGCTGACCCTTGCCCAGTCCGCCATACTCTTGGCCGCGGGCGTCTTCCTCTTCGACGGTTCGGTACGGGGAAGCCTGGCACAGTTTTTCCTCATCATCCTGCTGGGGAACCTAATCTTCCTCAGCATCGGTTTCATCACCGGGGCCTTCGCCAAGAGTGCGCAGGCCGCGGCGGGCATGGGAAACGCAGTGGCGCTGCCCATGATGTTCTTGTCGGGGACCTTCTTCCCCACCGACACGCTGCCCTCGGTGCTCGGGGCCATCGTCGAATTCCTGCCACTTTCGCCGGTGCTCGCCCTGCTCCGGGGCGTCGCGCTGGACGCGCGGAACTTCTGGGAGTTTCCGTTCGAGCTTGGCCTGCTCGCCGCCTGGATCGTGGCGGCGGCCCTGATCGCGTCGCGGGTCTTCCGGTTCCGTTGAGTGGGGCCCCTTGCGGGGAAGAGTAGCGCCCTGCGGGCGCTCGCGCGCCTAGCGGCGCGCGCCCTCTCTCAGTCTCCCCCAGAGGGGGAGAGGTTAAGGTCGTCTCTTCCAGGGGGAATGGTTAAGGGGCGGCGGATCTGGCTGGTCGGCTTCGGCAGAGTTTGCGGTGGTGGGGGCGGGCGCGTCACGACGCGCCCCTACAGGGGAAGGGACGCCGGGCTCCGTGGGCCGGTGGCGGTTGGTGGTTTGCGAGGGGGAGGGCGACTACAAGAGTCGCCCCTACGGGAATGATAGGATTGCCCGCCGCCGTTGGGTGGGCACAGATTTCCCGGGGGCGGAGGTTGCGCGAGCTCCGCTAGCCGTAGGTGGGCTAGGCGGAGCCGACGGGCTGCTTGGCCGCGTCGCGCGGCGGCGGTGCGGCGGGCGGCCCTGCCGAGTCCTCGGCGTGGAGGCGTGCCGCAATCAGGCGCTCCGGAACGCGGTAGACGTTCTTGACCAAGCGGAGGGCCTCCAACGTCCTGATCACGTACGACGACGCATCGATCTGCCACCAGCGCAGGCCGTGGAAGGCCGACTTGGGGAAGGCGTGGTGGTTGTTATGCCACCCCTCGCCCAAGGCGAGGATGCCGACGAAGATGTTGTTCGTGGCGAGGTCTTTGCCGAGACTGAAGGGCCGCTGCCCCCAGATATGGCACACCGAGTTCACCGCCCACGTCGAGTGGTGCATCAGGAAGACGCGGACGAGACCGCCGTAGAGGAGGCCGGTCCACCCGCCGATCAGGAAGGGGACCACGAACCCAAGGACCGCCCACCAGAACGCCGTGCGGCTGATGAACATGACCACGGGGTCCTTCATCTGCTCCTTGGCGTACTTCTCCAGCGCGCCCCGGTTCGACCCGAACATCCACCCCACGTGCGCGTGCCAGAAACTCTCGACGGGGTTGTGCGGCGAGTGGGGGTCGCCGTCCAGATCGCTGTTCGCATGGTGCTTCAGATGGATCGCCGCCCAGGTGATCGCGGCGCCCTGAATCGACCACGTGCCGAAGATAAGCAAGATGGCTTTGACGATAGGGTTCGTCTCGAACGCCTTGTGCGTCAGCATCCGGTGGAAGCCAACCGTCACGCCGAGGCCGGTCGCGACGTAGAACCCTGCCAGCAGCGCGAGGTCGGTAACGGAGGGGTATTGCCCTCCCGCGATGCGGTAGATGGCGTAGGCGAAGGCGGCGAACGGGACACCGGTGAGGATCAGGGCGAGCAACTGCTGCAGCCGGTAGCCGACCGTGGACTCGCTGGAGCTGGGGGCCGTGGCGATGCCGCCTTTGAGGTAGGCGAAGACGCGAAGAGGTTCAGCCATGAGTGAGGGCTCCCGCCGCGGCGCTGATGCTCCGCAAGAGTTCAGGATCTGCCGCGGACATTATAGCCGCTTTCCCTCCTCAGCGGGCGCCTACGCGCGACGAATCAGCATCAGACCGTCGCGCACGGTGAGGATCACGTTTCGGACGCGCGGGTCCTCTTGCACCCGCCGGTTGAAGGCGACGATGGCGTGGTCGCTTTCCTGCTGGGGATCGAGGACGCGCCCACTCCATAGGACGTTGTCGACGGCGATGAGGCCGTCCGGGGCCAGCAGCTCCATGGCGCGCTCGTAGTATGCCGAGTAGTTCTCCTTGTCGGCGTCGATGAAGACGAGGTCGAACGGCCCCTCGACGTTCTTGAGGGTCTCCAGCGCGGGGCCCATGAGTATCTTGATCTTGCTCCCGTTGGGATTGCGCGCGAAATACTTCGAGGCCATGGCCTCGGCCTTTGGGTCGACGTCGCAGGTGATCAGCTCGCCGTCGTCGGGGAGCGCGGCCGCCATCATCTGGGCGCTGAAGCCGGTGAACATACCGATCTCCAGGATTCGCTTGGCACCGGAGAGCCCCACCAGAAACTGGAGCAGCGTTCCCTCCAACTGCCCCGACAGCATTTGCGGCGCACGCATCGTCGCGTGCGTCTCCCGCGTCAGTTCCTCCAAAAGCTCCGGCAACGGCGTCGTGTGCGCCGCGGCGTAGGCCTCGATGTCGTCGTCAACGATGAACATGTAGGGTCTCCTCTAGTCGGCGTCGGGGTCGGCCATGCGCGTCGACGACGTGACCACGCGCGCCTCCGTCAGCTCGCGGATCTTCTCGTCGGAATAGCCGATGCGGCGGAGCAGCTCGTGAGTGTGCTCGCCGACGTAGATCGTCGGGGCGAGCCGGTTTTCCATGTCCGAGAAGTGGATGTATGGGCCGAAGCGGTCGTAGTCGTCCAGCGACGGGTGGTTTGCCTTGACCCACATGCCCGCTTCTTTGAGGACGGGCTGCTCGTTGGCGAACGTCGAGGCGTCGCCGTCGTACACCTCGGCGCAGGCGACGCCGTGCTCGGCGAGGAGCGACTCCCATGCGTTGGCGGACCGAGAGTCGAAGACTTCGGCCAACTCGGCGGCGAGCTCGTCGTCGTGCTCCAGGCGCGCCTCCGATGAGGCGAACCGCGGGTCGCGGGCGAGGTCGGCGCGGCCGAGGCCGTCGCACAGGCCCTTCCATTCCCTCTCCGTGACGCAGGCCAGGAAGACCCAGCCGTCGGCGGCGCGGTAGGAGCGGTAGAGCGCGTGGATCCCATAGAGGTCGCGGTCGGGCAGGCGGCGCTCGGGTTTGCCATCGTATTGGATGAAGTCTTCGCTCTCCGCGTAGAGACACGAGCCGATCATCGTCGTTTCGAGGTACTGGCCCTTGCCGGTGCGCTCGCGGCTGCGGAGGCCCATGGACAGCGCCGCCGCGACCGCGAGGGCAGAGGTCACGTCGGGGTTGCCCTCGTTGGCTTGGAAGAGCCTGCTCGACATCTCGCGCAGCTCGGGGTAGCTCATCGGTGTGCCGGGGTCGGGTGGAACACCGCGACCGGCCTGATGGAGCGCGCCTCCGCAAATCGCACCGGGAATGGGGTGCATCGCCGCGCGATGGGCCATGGGCCCCGACGAGCCGTAGGATGCGGCGTACAGATAGACGAGTCTTGGGTTCAGCTTTCGGCAGGTCTCGTAGTCGATGCCCAATCGCTCCGGTACGCCCGGACGGAAGTTGTGCATCAGCAGGTCGGCTTCCTTGATGAACTCGTAGGCGATCTCCCGCCCTTCCGGCTTCTTCAAGTCGACCGCGATTGACTTCTTGCCCTGCATCGCCTTGGCCGCTCCGGCGGCAAAGCGGCGGAAGGTATCGCCGTCGAGGCTTTCGAACTTGATGACCTCGGCGCCTAGGTCGGCCAGGACCGCCGTGCCGAACGGCCCCGCGAAGAAGGTGGCGAACTCGACGACCTTGAGGCCCTCAAGGGGGTACCGAGGTGAGGAGGCGCCGTTCGCCGCCGCGTTCGGCCCCGTTCCCGTCGCGCCGCCCAGGAGCGCCGCGGTGTGCTCGCCGAGGGCCGGCGCGGGGCCTTGGGGCGCCATCGGTGTCTCGGAGCACTTGACCAGCGGTCCGAGTTGCCGTGCCTTGCCCACCGCGGGGTCGGTCACCTCGATCCAGTTTCCGTTGTGCGTGATCTGCGGATGGTCGAAGGCGTCCTGCGCGGTCATGAACGGCTCGGCGGCCACGTCGTACTGGTTGATGAAGAGGTCCATCCATTCGTCGGCGGTCTTTGTCTGCATTTGCGCGTGCAGCTTCTCGTAGAGCTCCTCGAGGTCGGGGCCGGCGGGGATCTGGGGGACGTTGGCGTAGCGCTCCTCGCCCAGTAGGTCGCCTAGGTCGAGGGCCAGGAGGAAGTTGACGAAGAGGTGCGACATCGCGTTGGCGCACTGGATCCATTTGCCGTCCTTGGTGCGGCCCACGAAGTACTGCGCCGTGGGCGAGCCTCCAGGGGGCCTCGAGAGCTGGTTCGACTTCCGGTCCATCTGCCACTGCAGCCACATCCAGTCGTAGGCGAGGATGGCCTGTGCCAGGCTCGTTTCGACCTTCTGCCCGCGGCCGGTGCGGTCGCGGGCGTGCAGGGCCGCCATGCTGCCGATGATGGCGTACATGGCCGCGCCGTAGCTGGCGGCGGGGAGCGCGGCGAAGGCGGGCCCTTCCTTCGGGGCCTGCTTATCGAAGGTGCGAGCACGCCCCATCTTGGCGTTTATCACCGCGTCCCAGCCCTTAAGGTGCAACCACCGCCTGATCGGGCCGAAGCCGGTGATGGAGCAATGCACCAGGCCCGGGTTTACTTTGGACAGCGTTTCGTAGTCGATGCCAAGGCGATCCTCCCCGCCTGTGCTCACCGCGGCGATGAGCAGGTCGGCGGTCGCGGCCAGATCGCGCAGACCGGCGCGGCCGTCGGAGGTCTTGAGGTCGAGCACCACGCTCTTCTTGCCGCGGTTCCACATGATCCACGCGGGTTGGGAGCGCGTCCGGTCGCCGGACGGGGGCTCGATCTTGATCACTTCGGCGCCGGCGTCGGCGAGGACCATCCCGGCGAGTCCCCCCGCCATCCCTTGCGAGACTTCGATGACCCGCAGCCCGTCGCACATTCCCGGCATGGTTCCCTCCAGCCTCCGGCAAAACCGCACAATTCTTGCATACGGGCCTAGGCGGTTCAAGAAGACCGCTCCGCGCCTTCTCCGGGAAGCAACTTGAGCCTCTCTTTTTCTGGGAACCCTTGTAACCGACGCTGAGGACTCTGTGAACGTAGGCGCACCCCTCTCCACCCCCCGCCCTCACCCCAACCCTCTCCCAGCGGGAGAGGGGGAGAACCTTCCCGCTCCGCCTAGCAAAGACCGATAGCGAAACAATGGTGCGGCTAACCGCCGCGACGCTTATTGACGTAAAGGGCGGCCAATCGTATTCTAATCGTCGGCTTTTTTGCCGACGGTTTCGCTTTCCGCCATCCCCTGCTTCAGGAGTCCCTGCTTGAGAATTGACGATACCGACCGCCGCATAATCGAGCTGCTGCAGGCCGACGCCCGGCAGCCCAACGCCACCATCGCCCGTGTGCTTGGGGTCAGCGAAGCGACGGTCCGGCGGCGCATCAAGATGATGGTCGATCAAGGCTCGCTCACCATTCGCGCCGTGCCCAACCCCAGCAGCTTCGGCCTCAACACCTCCGCCGTGATCGGCATCGACGTGCAGCCCGACGCCCTCGACGGCGTGGCGGCGGGGCTCACCGCCCGCGAAGAGGTCACCTTCGTCGGTGTCTCCACCGGGCGCTACGACCTCGTCGTCAACGTCCTCGTCGGCACCCTCGACGAGCTTCGCGAGTTTCTCGAGAGCGTCATGACGAAGCTGGTCGGCGTCCGCAAAACGGAAACGCTCGTCTTGCTGGACGTAAAGAAGCGCACCTTCGGCCGCGTGACCTAGCGCTTCAACACGAGCGCTCGGTCCTATACCCCTACGATAAGTCGAGGCGGTCGAGCCACCGCGCCAGCTCGCGTCCGATGCGGTGCGGGTGGTCTTCTTGCAGGAAGTGGACCCCCTCGCCCAGGTGCACTGCCTCGATGTTCGCGATGTTCGACCGCAGCCATTCGACCATCGGCGCCTGACCCAGGCCGCCGGGCGTCGCGTGGAACAGCAGCACGGGGGTGCGGGTGGAAGCGAGCCAGTCGTTGACAGCGGTCATGGCGGCGGCGGTGTCGGCGGGTTCGCCCTCGATGGGTATCTCGCGGGGCCATTGCCACAACACCCGGCGCGCGGCCTCGTCGTCATATGGGGCGCTGTAGCGGCGGAGCTCTTCATCGGTCAGCGTCCGCACCACACCTCCCGGAAGGACCTTCTCGAAGAAGACGTTGCCCTTCACGATGAGGTCCCAGCCGGCGTCGCCGCGCCACGCCCGCAGGGTCTCGCGGAAGTCGTCGGGGATGTCGTCCCAGGAGGCGATTGGCATGAACATGGAGCCGAGCAGCGCCACGGCCCGAACGTTGGACTCGTTTTGCCGCGCGTAGTGCAAGCCGACCTTGGAACCCCAGTCGTGCATGACCAGCGTGAGGCCGTGCAGGCCAAGGGAGGCGATGAAGCCTTCGACGTAGCGGGCGTGGTCGAAGAAGCGGTACGCGACGCCGGGTTTCTCCGACATCCCCATACCGGCAAGGTCGAGGGCTACGCAGCGGAAGCGTGAGGAGAGGTGCGGAATGATGTTCCGCCAGATGTAGGACCACGTCGGGCTGCCGTGGAGAAAGAGCACCGGCGGCCCCGCCCCTTCGTCGATATAGTGCAGGCGTACGCCGTCGACGGACGCGTAGCGGGACTGAAACGGAAAGTCGGCGGAAATCGCCTCGGGCGGGGCGTCGGCCATGGCGGGGGACAGTATAATCGGCGGGGCACCCCGAGGAGGCCTTCGTGACCGAGGCCCCGGCTTCCGACAATCCCCGCTACGAGGCGAACGAGAAGGCGCCCTGGCTCCTCTCCCTGGGGCTGGGCCTGCAGTTCAGCCTCATCGCTTCCGCCACGCTCCTGATCACGCCGGTGATCGTCGCCAACGCATCGGGAGGGGGCGAATCCTACCTGGTGTGGATGGTCTTCGCCTCGCTGCTCGTGGTCGGTGCGGCGACCTTGGTGCAGGTGCACCGGCTCGGGCCGGTCGGGGCCGGCACCGTCCTTCCGTTCTTCACCGCCGCGTTCTCCATCCCGTTCTGCATCACGGCGCTTGTCGACGGCAGCCCGGCGACGTTGACGACCCTGCTCTTGGCCGCGGCAATCGTCCAGCTCATCATTTCCCGGTGGCTGTTCATCTTGCGCCGAATCGTCACCCCGACCGTGGGCGGCACGGTGATGATGATCCTCTCGATCACCCTGGCCTCCGTCGTCTTCGGTCTCCTAAACGAGGCCTCGTTGGAAGAGCCGACGGCAGCGCCCTTGACCGCCCTGACGACGCTGGTGATCGTCGGCGCGCTCACCCTTCGCGGCACCGCCGTGTGGCGCCTCTGGGCCCCGGTGATCGGCATCGCGGCCGGCTGCGGCGTCGCCGCGGCCTTCGGCATCTATGACGCTCAGCGCGTGATCGATGCTCCCTGGATTGGCTTGCCAAGCGAGTGGCCGGGACTGGACCTCGACTTCGGCACCGCTTTCTGGACGCTGCTCCCAGGGTTCTTTTTCCTCGGCGTGATCAGCGCGATCCAGGCCAATGGCGAGGGGATCGCGCTTCAGCGCGTGGCCCACCGTGAGGACCGGGCGGTCGACTTCCGCGAGGTGCAAGGCGCGATCTCGGGGTCCGGCACGGCCAATCTCTTTGCCGGCGTCGCGGGCGGAGTCCCGACCGCCATCAATCCGGGTATCGTCTCGTTCATTCAGATCACCGGTGTCGCCTCCCGGCGGGTCGGCTACGTCATCGGCGTGATCTTCATCGCGCTGGCGTTCTTCCCGAAGTTGACGGGACTGCTCAGCACCATACCCGGCCCGGTCATGACGGGGTACCTCATCCTAGTGACGGGAACCCTCATGGTGTCGGGAATGCAGACGGTCGTCATGACCGAGCAGAACAAGCAGAAGGTCGTCGCGGCGGGCGTCGCGTTTTGGATCGGCGCGGCGTTCCAGTTCAAGCTATTTGCTCTGCCGAGCCTTGGACCGGTGTGGCAGGGCCTGCTCCAAAGCGGCATCACCACCGGCGGCATCGCCGTGCTCGCGATGATCCTCTTCCTGGAGCTCTCCCACCCCCGCCGCATGCGGTTCGAGTCGGAACTGGACAGCAGCGTCCTGCCGGAGCTCAACGAATTCGTCGAGAAGTTTGCCCGCAGCCGGGGCTGGGACTCCACGATGAAGGACCGGCTGAGCGCCGTCGCGGAAGAGACGCTCCTGACACTCGCGCCGCTGGACCTGACTCTCGACCTGGATGCGGAGGAGGACGAGACGGATGAGGAGGGGGGACGGCGGTTAGTCGTGCTGGCGGCGAGCGAGGGCCCGGTGGCGGAGATGGAGTTCATCGGCGGCGACAGCGGAGAGGGCAACCTGGAAGACCGCATCCGTCAGCTCCAGCAGCATGACGAAGAGACGCCGATGGAGCAGGAAGTCTCGCTCAAACTGCTGCGGCGGTACGCATCGTCGGTGCGGCACCAGCAGTTTGAGGGGACCGACATCATCACGGTGCGCGTCGGCCCGCCGGGGACGCGGTAGGCGGCGCGGGCAAGGGGACTGAAGCCGACATTGGACGCCACACCGGTCGAAGCGGTGGTCTTCGACCTCGACAACACCCTGCTCGATAGGACGGCCCTCTTCGCCGGCGTGGCCGGGGCCTTCTACGACGAGTACCTCGCCCGCAGAGATTCCGTGACTCGGAATGCGGCGCTCAATCTGATGGTCCTCTGGGACGAGGACGGCTACGGGGACCGCCAGGCCATGCGGCGGCGGTGGCTCACCGAGTGGCCCAACACCGGCCTGGACGACGAATCGCTGGCCGCGTGGTACGGCCTTGCGATGGACCGCCTCGCGAGGCCGGATGCCGAGGTCAACGCGATGCTCGTCGAACTCAACGAGCGTGGGATGCCGTGGGGCATCGTCACCAATGGCGACTCGGACCGGCAGCGCGGCAAGATCAGAGGAGCTGACCTTGACCGGCTGGCGGGGTTCATCATCGTTTCGGGAGAGATGGGTTACGAAAAGCCCGACCAAAGGATATTCCGGGATGCGCTCGACGCCGCCGGGCTCGCGGCGCCGGAACGCGTCCTGTTCGTCGGCGACACAGCCGAAACCGACATCGAGGGCGCCAAGCGCTTCGGCATGCAAGCCGCCTGGGTCAGACGGGGCCGGGACTACCCGGCGGGCCTGCTGCCGCCGGACCACGTCATCGACCGGGTGACGGAAGTGCGGAGCATGCTGGGCTCTAGAATAGCATGATTCTTTCATGCTAATATCATGCTATGGCAAATCTACAGGTAAGGAACATGCCGGACGACCTGCACGAGCGTCTCCGCCGTCATGCGCGGGAGAACCATTGCACGATGAGCGCGGCGGTGCTCACGGCGGTGGAGCGGGAACTGGCGAGGTCGGAGTGGCAGAAGCATCTGGCCAAGCGCCCCAAGACCTACCTTGGCGTTCATGCGGCGACACTGCTTGCGGAGGAGCGCGCGCTCCGCGACGCGGAAGGACCGTGACCCAGTATGTGGTCGACGCTTCGGTCGCCGTCGAGTATCTGCTAAGGACGCCCGTTGGCCTGACGGTGGGTGACATCATCGAGGGCGCCTCGCTGGTCGCACCTGAGTTGATGGATGCGGAAGTGCTCTCAGTTCTGAGGAGGGCGGTGCTGAACGGGCAGCTTGAAGAGGAGCGGGCGAGGATGGCCGTGGACGATCTCGGCCAGTGGCCCGTGGATCGCATCTCCCATCGGTACCTGGCGCCGCTGGCATGGCGCTACCACCGCAACGTCAGCGCCTATGACGCCTTCTATGTCGCCGCCGCGAGCGCCCACGGTCTTCCGCTCATGACCGCCGACGGACGGTTGTCGCGCGCAGCGGGTCTCGGAATCGCCGTGCAGTACGTTCGCATGGGCTAAACGCTCCGTCGCGGCCTGATGTGCTAGCATGCGCGCGGCTTGTGCCGACGGGCTTTGCGCGAGACTGTTCCCGGCAGCCGGAGAAGGAGCGTGACCATGGACAACACCGTGACCAAGTACGGCTGGACGATTGGCATGATCGCGAGCGGCCTCAACACGATCGGGGGCATCGCGTTGGGCGGTATCAATGCCATCGGCTTCCTCGCCTTGATTGTCTTGAACGCGGTGGGGCTGGTGACGATCTCCCCCGTCAATTCGGTGGGCATGAACGCGATTGGCGGGGTCAACGCGGCGGGAGTCGTCGCGATCGGCGGGATCAACGCGATCGGGGTTGTCGCGACCGGCGGCCTCAACGCGGATGGCGTGATCGCGGTCGGCGGGCAGCGCGTCAAGAGCCTGGTGTCCTAGCGTCCCGAGCGAGGCGGGGTCGAGGAGTACGACGTTGAGGCACGCGTACGCAGCGACGCCGATGGGGCAGATCCACTACGCCGAGGCGGGCGGCGGAGAGGCGACGCCACTGGTGCTGCTCCACGCCAGCCCGCGGTCGTCGCGGGTGTACGCGGGCTTCATGCCCTTGCTGGCCGGGGAGCGCCGGGTCTTGGCGATGGACACGCTGGGGTCGGGCGGATCCGATCCGTTGCCGCCCTTGGTGACGATGGACGATCTGGGGCGCAGCGTTACCGGTTTCCTCGACGCCCTGGGCATCGAACGAGCGCACGTCTTCGGGGTGCACACCGGGAACAAGATCGCGGCCGCGCTCGCCTCAGGGTGGCCCGATCGTGTCGCTAAGCTGGTCCTCTGCGGCGAGACCCATAGCATCGTCGTGACGAAGGAGGCGCGCGACGCCGCCATCCACGCCATCGTCGACCGCTACTTCACCGGCGATGCTGAGTCGGAACAGGCGGCGTTGCTCGCCGACTGGACCGCGGGCTTCACCAACCTGACCGGGGTGTGGTGGCACGAAGAGGTGCTGGCGTCGCGCGGCGTCTCCGCCGAGACAATGCGGGTCCTGGAAGCGCGCGCCATCGACTTCCTGCAGGCCCGCGCCGGCCTGGGGCCGCTCTACGACGCGAACTTCTCATTCGACTTCGGCGAGGCGGTGCGGCGCATTCCGAACCGGACGCTGGTGATCGAGCTGGAGAAGGCGGACGAGGGCCACCTTGGCAGGCAGGGCGCGGCGGTCGTCGAGCGGCTCGCCGACGGCGTGCTGGCGACGCTTGACGACACCGGCGCCGAGGTGATCGAGTTCGAGCCCCGGCGCATCGCGGACGTCATCCTGCCCTTCCTCCGCTGATCGGGAGCACCATCCGCCCGGAGATGCGGGCCGGTATGCTATCCTCCCCATCGGACGCCGCTTTGGGCCGCTTGGCTTGAGGGCCGCGCCGTTCTTTGGAATCGAGGTGCCTATCGTGGACCGTCAAGACTTTTGGTTCCCCGCCGAACTTGAGAGCCTAGGCACGCCTCCCACGGGGACGCGAGCGGGACAATTTCTCTTTCTCTCGGGGCAGGCCCCCCGCAATCTGGAGACCGGCAAGGTCATCCGGAAGCTCCCCGATCTGCCCGCCGACGCCGTCGAGGGGCTCCGGTCGTGGGGCGTGCACGGCGACGGTCGCGAGGGCCCGATCAACGCGCAGACATGGCAGGTCTACCAGAACCTGTCAAAGATACTGGAATCGCAGGGGTCGTCGCTGGAGCATGTCGTGCGGCAGCGGCTGTACCTGACCGACTGGCGCGACATCCGCAACGCCGAGCGGGTGATGCAGACCTTTTTCCCCGGCGAGAAGCCGGCGACGACCATCGCCCGCATGACCGACAACGGCTACCACGACGACTACCGCATCGTCGTCGAGATCGTCGCGATCGTGCCGGAGGAGGGCGGCCTGACCACGACCGCGGTGCACGTGCCTGGGCTCGAAAAGGTCTGCCCGCCGTACCCGCAGGGGGTCCGTGTCGGCGATCTGCTGTTCACCTCGGGGCTGTACGGGGTCGACCCGGAGACGGGCCGCGTGCCAACCCGGCTGGCCGAGGTGGACGACGAGGGCACCGCGTTCCTGACGAGCGGCAGTTACCACATCGACGTCTCGCTCGAAGCTTTCAAGGCGCAGATGGCGCTGGTCCGCTCCCACACGAAGCGGCTGCTGGAGAGCCAGGGCGCGTCGATGACCGATCTGCTGCGCAACAACCTGTGCACCAGCGTGGGGATGGTGGACGTCGGCGTGTTCGTACCCCTCTATGCATACGACAACCCGGATCCGGGAACGGCGCCTACGATCACGGGCTTCACCATGGGGGCGGGGCGTCTGAGCGGCGACCCCGACGCAATGGGAGTCATGGACTCGGTGGCCGTCGTCCCCGGCGGCGAGTGGGAGAAGATCGGCAAGACCTATCCCGAGATTGTCAGCGGGCCGATTCCAATGACGCAGCAGGCGGGGCCGCTGATCTTCCTGACCGGCTACTCGGGGCGCGACCAGGCGAACTTCCCCATCGTGACGTTCGATCAGCTCCGCGACCACGGCAAGCTCATGGGCTTGGGGCATTTCGACGACCCCGAGTCGGAGACGATGATGTGCCAGGCGTGGCACATCTACCGCACCTACCAGCGGCTGCTGACGGAGGCGGGATCGGACATTTCACGGGTGGTGCACCAGGTGCTCTACCTCGTCGACGTATCGAAGCTCGGCGCCCTGGAGCGCGTCGCCAGGGTCATCTACGACGGGAAGGTGCCGCCGACGACGGTGATCGGGGCCGACGAGATCGGCCCTTACCCCGAGCTGCAACTGGAAATCGACGTCGTCGCGATTCCCTCGTAGTCCGCGCCGGCGTAGTCCCGCAACAGGAGGAAAGCCATGTTGATGAACCGAGAGCGCACCAGCAAGTTCCTGCAGGAGCTCGGCGTCGAAGCCGCCGTCCTGAGCGGAGGGCCGAATTTCAACTATGCGGCGGGCTGGGGCTCGGACGCGCACCTGTGGGGCGGCGGTCCGTTCGCCATTGTGCCGAGCGACGAGAAGGAAGAGATCACGCTGATCATCGCCAACCACGAGCTGCCCTTCGTGTGGCGCGACGCCGACTTCAAGCCGAATCTGCGGACGGTGGGGCGCGAGGTCGAGCCTGTTGTGCCGAGCTCGGACTATAAGCCGCTACCGCAGGAGGAGCGCTACCTGGCCGCCTACGAGGAGGGCCGCAAGAAGAACTACGAGGACCGCATGGAGGCGCTGGCGGACACGCTGTCCGACCTCGGCCTCTCCAACGCCTATCTGGGCTTCGACGACGTGCGCGTGGCGCAGCAGCTTGAACGCAACAACGCCTTCACGGGCACCTACGAAGACGTCGTCCAGACCTTTCGCTACATCCGCTCGGTCAAGTCGCCGCACGAGATCGAGATCATCCGCAAGGCGAACGAGGCGAACCTCCGCGGGATCGAGGACGTCGTCATCGCGCTGCGGGAGGGGGCGCCGTTCAACGAGGCCCTCATCCAGCATGACATCCGCCTGGCCAAGGAGAACGCGATGCGAAGCGTCCCATCCCGCATCAGCGGCGTGGGGCGGATGGGCATGGCGCTCTTCCAGCGCCAGGACTACGAGGGCTACCAGATGCAGCCCGGCGACCTCGTCCGCTTCGACTTCGAGGGCACCTACGAACGCTACTGGACCGACCTGGGCCGGACGTGCTCAGTCGGCGAGCCGAGCGCCAAGGCGAAGCAGTACTACGAGGGCATGCTGGCGGGCCGTGAGGCGGCGATGGAGGCCATGCGGCCAGGGGCGAGGGCGTCGGAGGTCTGCCGCATCGCCGTCGAGGCAATCCAGAAGAACGGCTGCCCGGAGTACGTCACCGGCAAGGGGCTCTGCATGTTCCACGTGATCGGCCTGGAGCTGTACGAGCAGTGGTGCTGGTACCCCCACGGCGACTTCACCCTCGAAGAGGACATGACGATCAACTTCGAGTCGCCCTTCTTCGAGATGGGCTTCGGTGGGATGCAGCTGGAAGACACCTATCTCATCAAGAAGGACGGCCCCGTCGACCTGTCGGGCACGCTCACCCGCGACATCATGATCATCTAGGCGCGGGGCGCTCTGATGGGCGGACACTTCGCCGCCCCGAGCCTGCGGCAGCTCCTCAGGACTCGATGAGGCCTTCTTGGGGCATGGTCCAGGGCAGCCGGTAAAACGGCGCGAACTGCGGCGCGCGCGGTATCGGCATCTCTCCGAAGGGCACGTCGATAATGACCGGACTCTGCCGTTCCAACGCGAGGGGAATCAACTTCTCCAACTCCATCGGGTCGTCCGCTCTCATGCCGACCGCACCGAACGACTCCGCGAATTTGACGAAGTCGGGGTTGTGCAAGTCGGTTCCGTAGGCTCCGCCAAAGGCGTCGTCGAGGTCTCGGGCGACGTTACCGTAGGAGTCGTTCCTGAAGACCACGGTCACGACGTTGATGCCGTACTGCAGGGCAGTGGACAGCTCGGATGAGTTGAACATGAACCCTCCGTCTCCGGCCATGCAGATCACGGGGCGGTCGGGCTTGGCCACCTTGACTCCCAGCGCGGTCGGAAAGCCGTAGCCGAGGTTGAACGAGTAGCCGGAGTCGATGTACGTCTTCGGGTGGGCGACCTGGTAGTGGGTACGGGCGTAGTAGCCGAACTGCGTGACGTCCCAGACGATGAAGGCATCTTCCGGGATGCCTCTCTGCAAAGCCTCCAGAACCGCGTACTGCGGCTCCTTGAGCCGAATGTCGTAGTAGGCTATCAACCTCCGTGCCGCGCTCACCGCCTCGACGGGCGACGGACGCTCTCCCGCCCCAGCCTCGATGAGGTAGGGAAGCAATGCCTCGATTGTCGCCCGAGCGTCGCCGTGCAGAGGGAGCGTGTTCGCCTGGTGCCTCGTGAGCTCCGCGTCGTCTATGTTGATGTTCACGAGCGTGGAGGCCTCGCCCGCCGGATTGCCGAGCGAGAAGCGCGCGCCGATTCCTATCACCACGTCGGCGGACTGCATGACCTCGTAGAGCTGGTTCATCTCCTGTCTCTCGCCCCTGGGACTGAAGCAGGAGCCATAGGAGAGCGGATGGCCGTCTGGAATGGCTCCCTTGCCGCCGCTGGAGGTTACGACGGGTATGTTCGTCGCCTCGGCCAGCTTGACCAGAGCTCCTTCGGCGTCGGAGCGCGCCACGCCGCCACCGGCGTATATGAGGGGCGTGGTGGACCGCGAGATGAGCTGGGCGGCCTCCCGAAGATTTTCGGGGCTGGGTACGATCCTCGAGATACGGGCGGGACTCCGCAGGCCGACTTCCTCTCGCTCCACCCCGGCTTCGGGCGGCATTTCGATCAGCACCGGACGCGGGCGGCCGGTGCGCATCTGCCTAAACGCTTCGAACACGGCGTCGGGAACTTCACGCGGTCTGGATGCCTGTCGCCGCCACTTGGTCACGGAGTGCACCGTGCCGGACTGGTCGGCGATTTCGTGCACGGCCCCGACGTTCTTTCCGATGGCGCCGCGCGGGACCTGACCCGCGATGAGGAGCACCGGCGTGGAGCGGGAGTAGGCGTTGGTCAGGCCGGACGCGGCATTGTAGAGTCCCACGCCCGGGACCACCAGCGCGACTCCCGGTTCGCCTGACGCGCGGGCATAGCCGTCGGCCATGTACGTCGTCGCCTGCTCGTGGCGGGTCGTGATCATGCGAATGCGAGGTTCGTCCCGCAGCGCGGCCACAATCCCGTAAATCTGTATGCCCGGGATCCCGAACACGACCTCGACGCCTTCCCTTACCAGGGACCTCGCGAGGGCTTCTCCGCCGCTCATCTTGGCCATGAGTAGCCTTCCTCCAGTGGAAGGGCGAGGGACTACAAGCCGTCGACTATCACCATGTTGATGTTGGCGGACCTGGAGAGAATGTCGCCGAGCGCGACGTACTCCGGCGACTTCAGCCAGGCGTGGACCTGCTGGAGGTTGCCGAACTCGAGGATGGCGAGACGTTTGGGCGTCCAATCGCCCTGTACG
The DNA here is from genome assembly GCA_965207995.1 of Dehalococcoidia bacterium. Classification (GTDB taxonomy): domain Bacteria; phylum Chloroflexota; class Dehalococcoidia; order SHYB01; family SHYB01; genus DAOUKH01. The sequence continues at coordinate 2,356,552 of OZ242299.1, forward strand.
ACCTCAAGCTCACCACCACGCGCCACGAACCTGCCGCCGTGGGCCTCGACCGTACTCGTGACTCGCTCACGAAACTCACCATAGAGACGCTCATCCGTGATCTCAACATCGGTTATCACGTACGCCGACATGCTTGCCCTCTCTTTCGAGTCCGGCGCCCATCTGAAGGCGCCAGGGGATCTCGATGCGCTCACCCCGGGACGTTATGGGCACCATCTTATAGGGGTTCGGCAACAGGTGGCGACCATCGTCATGCGGTCAGCGTTCTTCACCCCTCCAAGGCGTCCATTACGTCGTGGAGGCTGTCGGCGGGGGTGCCGGTAGGCACCTCGCCGTCGGTGGTGAGGTAGAGGCCGCCGTCGGCGGCATCGAGGGCTGCGCCGACGGTCTCTTCGGCGGCATCCCAAGCGTCTGCGGTGATTGCGGCGCCCCGCGCCCGGCCGCTTGCCGCGCCTACGTCTAAGCCGCCGAGACTGAGGCCGTCGGTGTCGAGCGAGGCGGCGATGGGCGCCGGGCCGCGCGTGGCGAGGAGCAGACGGCCGTCGTAGAACTGGGCCAGGTTGCGGAGGGTGCGGAAGGCCTTGGCCAGTGCGTCGTGGACGGCGGGCGGCGCTTGGCCCAAGTCGGGGTCGAGCACGACGACGCCGTCGACGCGGCGTTCGAAGAAGGCCCGCGCCGCGGTCAGGTTCTCGGCGGCGAGCCGCTCGACGGCGCGGGCGCCGGTCTCATCGTCGAGCGCCGAGGGTGAAAGTGCGAGTCGGGCCAGGGTGACGGGGCCGGTGGCGGCGCCGAGGACGGCGCAGCCCCGTCCGATGGTCTCGACGAGCTGCCCGGCGGCGTCGAGGGCCGCGGGCATCCGACCGCCGGCGGCCATAGTCCCTTCCGGCAGCGCGTGGAGCGCCTCGAACGAGGCGAGGCTGTCCGCGACGCTCGGCGGGCCGTCGTCAGGCCATTCCAGCGTGCAGCCGAGGGCCTCCGCGCCGAGGGTGAGGTCGGGGAAGACGACGACGGCGTCGTAGGCGAAGAGGGCTTGGCAGTCCCGGAGAGTCTTCGCCATGACCCCGGCGTCGCCGTAAACGTCGCGCAGCGGTGCTTGCATGAGGCGCGCGGCGGCCGAGGCCATGAGCGGGAGGAACGGCGGGCGGTCGGCCTTGCCGTCGAAGACGGCCCGGAACCGCTCGCGGGAGGTGGGCACCGGCTACCCCGCGCCGTTGGTGGAGGACTCGCCGGTGATGGCCCAGGGCCAGGGGCCGTAGCGGTGCATGTATTCCTGGGGCGGGCGCTCCTGCTCCCAATCCTTCAGGAACTCGTGGTAGGGCTTGCCGCGCTTGAGGCGGCCGGCGCGCTCGGTGGAGCGCAGGCGGGCGGTCTTCTTCTCGTCCACCAGACCGGTGGCCTCGTCGAAGGCGACGTGATAGACATGCCGCGCCGTCCACTCGGAGCAGATGCCTTGCTTGACGTCGGCCGCCACGGCTTCGGGTTTCCGTTCGAGGGGGTCGCCGTAGCCGCCTGCCGAGTGTCCCACCGCGCCGATGGCGTCGCCGTTCTTGAAGAGCTCGGTGAAGCTGATCTGGGTCGGATGCGAGGGGATCAGGTCCTGGGCGTCGAGCATGTCGTGGAAGGTGCGCGGCAGCGTGATGCTCGGGTCGTTGAAGAGTTCCTCCCACGGGATTTGCCGGATTTCCAGGAAAGGTGCGTTGCCGCCGGCGTAGCCGCCCATGATGCCGGGCTCCGCCGAGAACTGGGTCATGCTGTTGGCATGGAGGATGCGGAGCGGCGAGGATGCGCCGTGGATGATGTAGGTGATACCGACGCCGTCGCCGCCGCGGTGTTTTCCGTAGCCGGCCTGGTCGGTCATCATCGTCCGGAAGAGGGCGAGGTAGGGGTAGCGGGTCTCGACCCATTCGATGTCGCGGGAGTCGCCGAAGCCGGCGTACCAGAAGACCGCAGCGTCGGTGCCGTCGCGCTCGACGGTTGCGCCGTTGCCCGAGGCGTTGGAGACCTCGATGCGGGTGTAGCCGAAGACGCGGCCGTACTGGTCGCGGCCTCCCGCCTGGAAGTGGCCCTGGCCGCCCCCCGTGCCGATGGGGGTGATGATGTAGTCGCGGTAAGGGCTGTCGAACATCATCTTCACGAAGCAGGTGTGCATGTAGTTGGTGACCGGACCGAGGAGGCGGAGGTTGGTCGAGATCGCGTCCTCGTCGGGCGGATTGGCCCAGGTGTTCTCCGGCGCGATGACCTTCAAAGGCTGCAGGACCGCGGCACTCACCGGCAGGTCGGAGAAGAGGTACTGCATCAGGTCCGCGGCGAGCAGGGCCCGGACCATGTGGGGCTTGGCGTTCAGCGCCGTGCCGGTCGGCGGTGAGGAGCCGGTCAAGTCGATGGTGAGGGAGTCGCCCTTCTTGTCAATCGCGATGTGCGCCACGCTGAGGGCGTGCTCGACGCCGCCCACCGTGTCGAAGAAGTAGGCGGTGCGGTAGACGCCGTCGTTCATCGAGCGGATGCGGTCCTTGGCAGCCTGGGAAATCGTGTCGAGCATCTTGCGGATGAGGCCGACGACGAAGTCCTTGCCCTTCTCTTCGCACAGCTCGAGGATGCGCTCACGCATCTTCAGGCAGGTGGCCATGCGGGCGCGCATGTCTCCCATGAACATGCGCTCGTCGCGCACCATGAAGGCCATCATCTCCGAGATGTCGTTCTTGAGGGTGAAGTTCTCGGCGATCTTCACCGGCGTCACGTGCAGACCTTCCTCGAACCTCGACTTCGCCGCCGGTGTGTAGCCTCCGGGCTCGCCGCCGCCGACCTCGGGCTCGTGGTTGCAGGCCGCGCCCCACGCGATGATCTCGCCTTCGTAGAAGATGGGGATGAAGGTGATGAAGTCGGGCAGGTGAATACCGCCGTAGATCGGCTCGTTGCAAAGGAAGAGGTCGCCGTCATTAATCCCCACCGAGGGGTCGTCGGTGAAGTGCTTGAGCATGTACTTGATGGGGATCGCGCCCGTCGCGGCGTGCAGGTAGGTGCCGCCGGAGCCGATGACGAGATCGCCCTTCGCCGAGAAGACGGGCACGATGCAGTCGGAAAGCTCGAGGTGGGGGGCGAAGCCCATGTTGACCAGGTTCTGCTTCATCTCCTCGCAGAGGAGCTCCATGCGCGTCATATAGACGGAGAACTCGCTCGGAGAGATGGCGGCGGCGGCGTCAAGCTCCGCCTGGCTGGCGGGTTCGAGGCCGATTTGGTCGAGGACGTCGCGGTCTACCGGCATGGCTTAGCGCTCCTCCAGGATTCCCGTGAGGTATTCGTCAAGCGTGTAGGTCATTTCGCGAGGAATGATGACGGTGGTGTCGCTGGCTTCGACGATGGCGGGGCCGCGCACCAGGTTCCCCGGCGCGAGCTTGTCGGCGTCGTAGATGCCGGTCGCCAGACGCCCTTTCGCGTCCGGCCAGTAGACCTCGCGCTCGCCGAGATGCGCCACGCCGGGGTCTTCGCTGCCCCGCGTGTAGGTGGGCAGGCGCGGCTTCTCCAGCGGCGCGGTGACGAAGAGGTAGAAGTTATGGATGATGATGGGCGAGCCCGGCTCGAGCGCCGCGTCCGTATAGCGGTTGACATAGGCCCGGGTGTAGGCCTCGCAGACCGCTTGCACGTCCTCCGGCGATTCGAGGGTGACGACCGGCGAGCGCACCCGCATCACGTTGTGCTGCCGGGCGTAAGACATGTCCATTTCAAGCTCGAAGACCGCCTGCTCCGGCTCGAAGCCCTCGCCGCGCACGTCCTGGATGGCTATGGCTTGGAGTGCGCCGACGGCCTGGTTGAAATCGTCGAGGTCGTCCAGGTAGGGGTTGGACTTCGCAGGATCGAACATCGTGACCTGACGGGACGCCTCGTAGCGCTGGCGGAAGTCCATGATCGCGCCGCCCAGCGCGCAGAAGACACTGGCGTGGGGGAAGGTCATGATCTTGGGGGCCTTGAGCAGCCCGTTGTAGCCGGCGCAGTGTGTGGGCCCGGCGCCGCCGTAGGCGAAGAGGACGAAGTCGCCGGCGGCGTGTCCCCTGAGCGAGATTTCCTTGACGATGATATTGCCCATCCTGGCGTCGATGACCTCCTTGACCATCGCCGCCGCCTCCTCTGCCGAGGCGCCCATGGGCTTACCCAGCTGCTCCAAGGCCTGCACCGCCTTTTCGCGGTTGAGCGGCATCTTGCCGCCGAGGAAGTTGTCGGGATTGAGGAAGCCGAGGACGACGTCGGCGTCGGCGACCGTGGGCTCGGTGCCGCCGAGGTCGTAGCAGGCGGGGCCTGGGTTCGAGCCGGCGCTCTTGGGGCCGACTTCCAGCCGGCCGGCCAGGGCTTCGTTGGTCCAGGCCACGGAGCCGCCGCCCGCGCCGATGGAGCTGACCTCGAGCATGGTGTTCTCGGTGGCCCAGCGGTCGATGACCGGCCAGTCGACGTAGGACTGGCACTGGCCGTCGATAACCATGCCGTAGTCGAAGCTGGTACCGCCCATGTCGGTGACCAGGACGCGGGGGAGGTCGTAGATGCGGGCGAGGTGGGCGCTGGCCATGAGGCCGGCGACGGGGCCCGCGCCGAAGGTGTCGATGGCTCGGGTGCGTGGAACCTTGGCGACGCCGCCGATGTTGTTGAGCAGATAGAGCGGCTTGCGGTAGCCGTAGTCCCGGAGCTGCTCGGTGAGGAGGGAGAGCTGCTCGCTCATGTCGCGGTGCAGATAGCCGCTGAGCACAGCGACGTTCGACCGTGTGTACTCGTGCCGCTTAGGCTGCACGTCGCTGGAAAGGATGATCGGCATCGCGCCGAGGTAGTAGTCGGGATACTCCTCTTCGATGACCTCGCGCACCACCTGCTCGTGCGCGGGGTTCCGAAACGACCACAGCAGGGAGACGATGAAGCCCTGCGCGCCCTGATCGACGAGGTGCTGCACCTTCCGGCGCACGTCCTCCCGGTCGATCGGGATGAGCACGTTCCCGTGCATGTCGATGCGCTCGCGGAGGCCGACGGTCATGTCGAGGGGGATCAACGGCTCGGGTTTGACCGCCCTGTGGAGCTGCCGCCGCTCCTGCACCGGCAGGCCGTCGGCCCACTGACGTGACCGTCCGATGATGAGGACGTGCTCGTGGCCGGCGGTGGTGATGAGCCCCAGCTTGGGGCCCGTCCGCTGCAGCAGGGTGTTGAGTCCACTCGTCGTCGAATAGCGGATGACGTTGGACTGCTCGATCAGATCTTCCGAGGAGAGATCGACCTGGCGGGCGAGGTCTTCGATGCCGCGGCGGAAGCCGACGCTCAGGTCGTAGGCCGTGGTGGGGGTCTTGCTGCGCATGATCCCACCGGGCCCGACGAGCACGCAGTCGGTGAACGTGCCGCCGATGTCGATGTCGATGGTGAAGCTCATGAGGCCGCGCCGTCCGAGCCGAGGTGCTTGCGCTTCAGCGCGTCGATGTCGAGCTCCATATCACGCGTGATCGGATGGCCGGGAGGAAGGTATTCCGTCTCGACCTGCACCGAGCAGATGGGGCAGTAGAACTCCAGGATGCGGACCCACTCCTTGTCGGCGCTCATGGTGTAGCGGTACTTCTTGGGGTCGAGATGCGGGTGGTGCACCGTCTTCGGGTCGCGCGCGTAGACGAGCATGAACTCCTTGTAGTTCTCTCGCGCCGGGCCGAGATCCTTATCGCAGCGGTTGCACATCCACAGCTCCCGCTTGAGGTCGATGTCGAGGTATTCGGTGATTTGGACCTTCACGACGCTCGCTCCAATACTCCGTTGCCGAAGGCGTCGACGCTGTACGTCCAGCCCGCGGGCGCGACGACGGTGGAGTCGACGGCCTCGATGATCGCGGGACCTTCGGCGGCGTTCCCCGGCTTCAGCTTCTCCGCCGCATAGACCTTGGACGGAGCGGACGCGCCGTTGCGGTAGACGTCGCGCTCGCCCTTCAGCGCCGCCTCGGGGCTGCGCCCCGCGAGCTTGCGCTCCTTGATGGCGACGCGGGGCGTGGCGCAGGCGGCTCGGAGCGTGACCGAGCGCAGCCTGAGGCCCAGCGTCGTCGCGCCGTTCCGCAGCTGGTCCGGCGATTGGGCCTCGACGGGCGATGGTACGGTGCGGCGGTCGTCGCCCGCCTCGATCACGGCCTCGGCCTCGAAGGCGATTTCGCTCTCCTCGAAGCCCTCGCCGAGCATGTCGCGGGCAGCATGGGCTTTCAGGTCGGCGATGGCCTGGTTGTAGCGCGTGACGGAGTCGGGCCCGTCGAGGTCGACGTTCAAGGTGGCGTCGTAGAAGTGGGCCACGTCCATGAAGGAGGCGCCCATGGCGCTAGCGACCCCTGCGAAGGGGAAGACGATGATCTTGCGAATGCCGACCGCTTCGGCGTAGCCGCAGCAGCGCAGGCCGCCGCCGCCGCCGAAGGCGAACATGGTGACGTTGGCGGGGTCGAGACCGCGGGCGTCGAGGGCGGCGGCGAGGCTCTTCGCCACGTCGCCCTCCGCTTGACGCGCGGCCTTGTCGGCGGCCTCTTCGAGGGAGACGTTCAGCCTGCGGGCGACCCGCCGTTGGAAGGCGCCGCGGGCGCGTTCCGCGTCGAGGGAGCGCTTGCCGCCGAGGAAGAAATCGGGGTTGATGTTGCCGAGGATCACGTCGGCGTCGGTGAGGGTGGCGTCGTTGCCGCCGAGTCCGTAGCAGGCGGGGCCGGGCAAGGCGCCGGCGCTCTCGGGCCCGACGCTGACGTCGCCCGAATCGCCGTCGGCCTTGACAATGCCGCCGCCTCCGCCGCCGACGGGCTCGACGTCGATCATCGGGGTGCCGACGGCGATGCCGTGGACCGCGGGCTCGGCGCTGAAAGGCACCTCGCCGCCGGCCACGACGCCGATGTCGACACTGGTGCCGCCGACGTCGACGGAGACGAGGTCGTCGATGCCGTAGAGCTCTTTCGCCAGCCTAGCGCAGCCGACGAGACCGGCGACGGGGCCGGAGTTGTAGGTGTTGAGGGCGGTGGTCTTGGCGACGCGCGCCGTCCCGCTCCGCGAGTGGGCTACGAGGAGGGGGAGCTTGAAGCCGGCCTGACGCAGTAGCTCGTCCGACTTGTAGAGGGAGGTCGCCACGCCGCGGTGGAGGTAGCCGTTGAGGACGGCGGTGTTACGGCGCAGCGGGTCGTCGCCGCTGCTGAGCTCAGACCCCAACCAGGTATGCACCGAGCCAAGATAGTGCCGGGGGTATTCCCCGTTCACCACGCGGCGGGCCAGGAGCTCGTGGGCGGGGTTGGCGAGGGCGCCGTCGAAGCTGACGACGATGCCCCTGGCGCCGTCGTCGAGCATCCGCTCCATCGCCAGCCGCACTTCCTCTTCGTCCAGTGCGCGGCGGACGTCGCCCGCCGGCGTCACGGACTCGGAGAGCCCGGCGACCAGGCCGGGGTCGACGATGCCGGCGAAGACTCCGGCGGCCTCGCCCTCGGTGAGCGCCCCCTCGTTGCCCTCGGTCACCATGATGCCCAGCTTGGGTCCGTTGCGCTGGAGCAACATGTTCGTCGCCACCGTGCTGGAAAGCCGGACGACGGAGCACCGGGCGAGCAGCCCGGCGGTGTCGAGGCCGGCAAGGGCGGCGAGCTCCTCGACGCAGCGCACGAAGCACTCAGTGAGGTCGTGGGGCGTGGTGTCGACCTTGGCCCATTGGACGTTCGACCCATCGCTCAGGACGCCGTCCGTGAACGTCCCGCCGATGTCGACGTCGATGGTGTAGGTCTCTGTGGAGCGCCGCGCCGCCATGGTTGGGTGAGGAGGGGAGCCTGAGGCAGCGCCCCGCCGGGCGTGAGACATTGTAGCTTATCCGCCGCCGTATGAGAAATATGGGCCGCGGAACGGAACCCGTGCTGGGGTAAAATGACCCCGCTCGCGGAGGGGCAAACGTGGAAAAGTTCCGGCTCGACAAGGAATCGATGGCCCTCCGGGCCGCCAAAGAGCTCGAAGACGGCATGTGCGTCAACCTCGGGTTCGGGATACCGTCGCTCGCCGCGAACTACATCCCGGAAGGCAAGCAGGTCACCTTCCAAGCGGAGAACGGCGTCGTCGGCTACGGCGCCATTACGACCGAGGAAGAGGCCGACTGGGACCTGGTGAACGCGATGGGCCAGCCGGTGACGCTCGCGCCGGGTATCTCCTTCCTCGACCACGCCGAGTCGTTCGCGATGATCCGCGGCGGGCGCGTGGACGTGGCGATGCTGGGGGCGCTCCAAGTATCCCGCCAGGGCGACCTTGCCAGTTGGGCCTTGCCGGGCCGGGTCGGCGGCATGGGCGGCGCGATGGACCTCGTGGTCGGCGTTAAGAAGGTGATCGTCACCATGACGCATACGACCTCCGACGGACGGCCGAAGGTCGTCGAGACGTGTTCGCTGCCGCTCACGGCGCGGGCGTGCGTCGACGTGCTGATTACCGACGTGGCGGTGCTGCGCCTGACGCCGGACGGCATGGCGATCGTGGAGGTTGCGCCTACCTGGACGCCGGAAGAGGTACAGGCGGTCTCCGGCGCCGATCTGCTCGTCGCCGACGAGGTTGTCGAGATCTCGCTCTAGGGCCGGTCGGCCTGGACGAGCCGGTCGACGTAGACGCCTGAGGTGCCGATGCGCTCGGGGTCGAGCTCGTCGGGAGCGACGATGGCCTCGGCCTCGGCGATGGTGACGCCGGCCGCGGCCGCCATGATGGGGTTGAAGTTGCGAGAGGTGCGGCGGTAGACGAGGTTGCCCATGGTGTCGGCGCGGTGCGCCTGCACGAAGGCGTAGTCGGCGCGGAGGGGTAATTCCAAGAGGTGGTCGACGCCGCCGATGGTCCGCTTTTCTTTGCCCTCCTCGACGGATGTCCCCGGGCCCACGGCGGTGTAGAAGCCGCCGATGCCCGCGCCGCCCGCCCGGATGCGCTCGGCGAGCGTCCCCTGGGGAGAGAGCTCGACTTCGAGCGCGCCGCTCGACCACTGCTCCTCGACCTCGGGCGCCGAGTTGCCCGGGAGGACGCCGATGGAGACGATGGCCTTCCGCACCATGTCGGCCTTGATGAGGATGCCGGGGTCGAGCCGGTCGGCGCGCGTCCCGCCGCAGGAGTTGCAGATGATGGTGAGGTCCTTGACGCCGCGGTCGCGGAGGGCCGTGACCAACGCCTGCGGATAGCCCGCCATACCGAAGCCGGCGATCATGATGCTGGCGCCGTCGGGGATGTCGGCGACGGCGTCGGCGGGGCTGGCGTAGAGCGTGGTCCTGGGCATGGCCTGTAGCGAGCGAGTCTAGCACGGGGCCGCCGCCGGCCCAAGCCTGGGAGGGGCGAGCGGAACCGGCTAGCCCCAGCGTCCGTTCGGCGGCGCGCGGAACTCGCGGTTCTCTGTTCCTCGCGCAGCGCCTCACCACGCATCGCGCCGGCGGGCGAGCGTGGGCTCGACCCGTTGGCGCGGCTGACCGTCCTCGAGCTTTCGTGCCGCGTGTGCGATGCAAGACCGCGGAGTCCGGCGACCTTCGCCGGGTTGGTGGCGCTTCGCCTCGCTCCTTGGGGAGGAGGCCGCCTTGGCTAGGCGATTGTTTCTCGGTGCGGCGTTCTTTGATTTGTACGGCCTGGGGGGGCCGGGCCACGCGGGGCGGTCGTTGCGCGCGCCGTCGGGTATGACGGAGCGGACGGTCCGGTCCACCACGGTGGGTGAAGCGAGGCCGGCGGTTCGCGCACCCCGTGGGCTAGACGGGGATTGGTCCCCCGGGCCGCGGGTGAGGCGGCGCGGGGTCTTTGCCGTCCGTACCGGTTACGGAGGCAGGTCGTCGCCACGTGGCCGGCGAGAGGCGGGACGACCCTCCGGGCTTATGGTCCGTAGGGAGGACGGGCCGGGATGGACATTATCGCCACGGTGGCGGTGTCCACTGATAGCGCCGCACCGAGAAGTGGGCGTATGTGGTCGGTCGGGCCGGGTCCTCCTTTGGGCGTGGGTTGTTGGCCCGCGTTCCGCGCGCGCGTTCGCGGATGACGGGCCTAGGAACATATGTTCTTTCGTGATGGTAGGGGAGAGGGTTGGGGGTTGTCAAGGGCGGTGTGGCGGGACCACCCCACCCGGCCCTCTCTCAGTCTCTCCCAGAGGGAGAAAGGCCGGAGGCGGCTACCAGGGGAGGCGCTCGTCCTCTTCCTCAGGGGTCGGTGGGGACTTGCTCCATGATTCGAGGCGCTTGGCGATTTCGGCTTCGTAGCCTTGGGTTCCGGGGTGGTAGAAGCGGCGTCCGGCGAGCTCTTCGGGGAGGTGGCGCTGTTCGACCTGGTGGTCCGCGAAGTCGTGGGCGTAGCGGTAGCCTTTGCCGTGGCCCATGGCGTGTCCAAGACCGGTCACGGCGTTGCGCAGGTGGAGCGGCACGGGACGGTTCGCGGTCGCCTCGACCTCGGCTTTGGCCGCGGTGTAGGCGGTGAGCGCCGAGTTGCTCTTCGGGGCGGTGGCGAGGTAGAGCGCGGCCTCGGAGAGAGGCAGGAAGCCTTCGGGCATGCCGATGAAGCTGACGGCCTGCTGGGCGGCGACGGCCACGCTGAGGGCTTGGGGGTCGGCGAGGCCGATGTCCTCGGCGGCGAGGATGACGATGCGGCGGGCGACGAAGAGAGGGTCCTCGCCGGCTTCGAGCATCCGCGCCAGCCAGTAGACGGCGGCGTCGGGGTCGGAGCCGCGCACCGACTTGATGAAGGCGGAGATGGTGTCGTAGTGCTCGTCGCCGCCCTTGTCGTAGCGCAGGGTGCGGCGCTGGGCGACTTCTTGCAGCGTGGCGAGTTGGATGACGCGGCGCCCCGCGGCGCCGGGCTCGGTGGCCTGCGCGGCGAGCTCGAGGGCGTTGAGGGTGACGCGGGCGTCGCCGTTGCCGAGTGCGACGAGGAAGTCGAGGGCGTCGTCATCGATGTCGACGCCGAGTGGGGCGAGGCCGCGCTCCTCGTCGCTCAGCGCCCGGGCGACGATGGCCCGGAGGTCGTCCTCGGCGAGCGCCTTCAGAGGAAAGACGCGGGCGCGCGAGAGGAGGGGCGAGATGACCTCGAACGAGGGATTCTCGGTCGTGGCGCCGATGAAGGTGACCGTCCCCTCTTCGACGTGGGGGAGGATGGCGTCCTGCTGCGCCTTGTTGAAGCGGTGGATCTCGTCGATGAAGAGCACGGTGCGCAGCCCGGTTACCCGTGTCCGTTCTTGGGCCTCGGCGATGATGCGGCGCAGGTCGGCGACGCCGGAGGAGACGGCGCTGACCGGGGCGAAGTGCGACTCGGTCATGCCGGCGATGATGCGGGCGAGGGTGGTCTTGCCGGCGCCCGGCGGGCCCCACAGCACCATGGAGGGGAGGCGATCGGCGTCGATGGCCTTGCGGAGGACGCGGCCTTCGCCGATCAGGGCTTCCTGCCCCGCCATCTCGTCGAGGGAGCGGGGACGCATGCGAGCGGCGAGGGGCGCGTTGGCGCCTGGGGTCTCGACGGCGCCGCCGGGCCCGTCGGAGGGAATCAGGGCGCGTTGCCCCATCGATGGCGTTCGCCGGCTGGGCATGTCATTCCGCTCGCGTGGGACTGGCGCCATGCTAGCAGTCTTTTGGGTGGGCTTCGAGGGGCTTTGGTGGTTGCGAGGGGGCCTCAGCGCCCGACGGGCGCTCGCGCGCCTGCGGCGCGCGCCCTCTCTCAGTCTCCCCCAGAGGGGGAGAGGTTTAAGGTGCTCCCCCCTTCGGGGGAGGTTTAGGTGATGCCCCACTCTCTACGGGAGGGATGGCCTAGATTTCGGCGATGGTGACGCCCTCGCCGCCGTCGTCGGGCTCGGCGTCGTAGAACATACCGACGAGGGGGTGCCGGTCGAGGGCGCGGTGAATGACGTCGCGGAGGATGCCGCGGCCCTTGCCGTGGATGATGCGGACGCGGTGGTGCTCGGCGAGGACGGCCTTCTCGATGTATTCGTCGATGGCGTCGGCGGCCTGCTGGGCCCGCATGCCGTGGACCCAGAACTCGTCGCCGACGCGCGCCCGGCGTTTGACGCCTTCGTCGACGGTGTAGCCGGCCTTCGGCGCGGTCTTGGGCCGGACGGCCCTGCCTTCGATGCGGTCGGGCGGGACTTCGATGCGCAGCGGTCCCGCCTGGACGTGGACGCGTCCATCGGCGGCGACTTCGAGTACCTCGGCTACGGGTTCGAGTCCCCGGACGCGGACGAGGTCGCCGGTCTTGAGACCTTCGACGGTGGCAGCCGGGGCGGCGTCCTTCCAGGGGCCAGTCTCCAGCTTCTTCCGCATTTCGTTGACCTCGGTGGAGAGGCGGGCGAGCTCGTCGCGGCCCTTTTCGTTGACCAGGGCCTTGGCCCGCCGTCCCGCGTGGCGGAGGCGGCTCTTCATCTCCTCGGCCATGACCTGCGCTTCGACGCGCTGCTCCAGCAGGGCCTGGCGGTGCTCTTCCTGCAGGGCCTCGACGCGGCGCTCCAGGGCCGCCCGCTCGGCCTCGACGGCGCGACGTTCGGCCTCGGCGCCGGCGCGTTCGCGCTCGGCCTCGGCGTGGCGGCGCTGGATGTCTTCGAGGAGGCTCTCGACCTCGGCGGCGCTCTGGCCGACCGAGCTCTTGGCGGTTTCGAGCACCGCAGGCGGCAGACCAAGGCGTTCGGCTATGGCGAGGGCGTTGCTCCGGCCGGGCACGCCGACGACGAGGCGGAAGGTCGGCGCGAGCGTGACGGGGTCGAACTCGACGTTGGCGTTCTCGACGCCGCCGGCGACGTTGGCGAAGCCCTTGAGCTCGCTGTGGTGCGTGGTGACGACGGTGACGGCGCGCCGCTCGGTGAGCGTGGAGAGGATGGCCTTGCCGAGGGCGGCGCCTTCCTGGGGATCGGTGCCGGCGCCGAGCTCGTCGAGCAGGACCAGCGATTTCCCGGTGGCCGCGGCGAGGATGTCGACGATGTTCCCCATGTGGGCGCTGAAGGTGGAGAGGGACTGCTCGATACTTTGCTCGTCGCCGATGTCGGCGTAGACGCCGTCGAAGACCTTCAGCGCCGAGCCACCGGCGGCGGGGATGGGGAGGCCGGCCTGGGCCATCAGGGCGAGCAGCCCGACGGTCTTGAGGGCGACGGTCTTGCCGCCGGTGTTGGGTCCGGAAATGACGAGGGCGCGGTAGGTCTTGCCGATCTCGAGCGACATGGGGACGGCGTCGTCGCCGAGCAGCGGGTGACGGGCGTCGATCAGGCGCACCGCTTCTTCGTCGTCCTCGTCGAGGGAGGCGGGAACCGCGCCGTGCATCTGCTGGCCGAGCCGGGCCTTGGCGAGGGCGAGGTCGAGGGTTGCCAGACGCTCGACGGCCGCGACGATCTCGTCCTCGCGCTCGCCGAGCATCGCGGTCAGGCTGCGGAGGATGCGCTCGGCCTCGCGTGCCGCGGCGAGTTTCAACTCGCGCCAGGCGTTGCCGAGCTCGACGATGGCCAACGGCTCCATGAACACCGTCGCGCCGGTGGCCGAGATGTCGTGAATGAGGCCTTGGAACTGGCCGCGGAAGTCGGCCTTTACCGCGAGCACGAAGCGGTCGCCGCGGGTGGCGACGAAGCTCTCCTGGAGACAGCGCTGCCCTTCGGGGGAGGCGATGATCTCTTCTAGCCGGGACTGGATGCGCTCCTGGGTCTGGCGCTCCTCGGTGCGCAGGCGCGCCAGCAGATCGGTGGCGTCGTCGAGGACCTCGCCGCTCTTGCTCAGCGCGCCGCGGGCTGCCTGGACGAAGTCGTCGAACTCGCAGAGGCCCGACGCCATTTCGGCGAGCCGAGGCAGCTCGTTGCGGAGCCGGCCCAGGTTCGCGCGCGCCGAGCGCATGACCACGAAGGTCTCGGCGGCTTGCAGGAGGTCGAGCCCCGGCAGCTGGCCGCCGAGCGCGCCGGTGTGGGCCATGGGGCGGATGTCCGCCGCGCCGTCGAAGGAGAGGGTGGGGCGCAGGTCGAGGAGGCGAAGGCTCTCGCGAGTCTCCTCCTGGAGCCTTGCGACCTCGGCGGGCAGGTAGGAGGGCTCGATGGTCTCGGCGAGGTCGCGGCTCGGGGGAAATGACGTGCAGTGGGCGAGCCGTGCTCGCACCTTGTCGAATTCGAGGACTTCGAGCGCCCGGCGCTTGAGACGGCCCCGTGGCGGTCGCTTCTTCTTGGTGGCCACCTTGCTTCCCCGCTCCCGATTCTAACGCAGGCGGAGGGGGCGGCGGGCGTCGATGAGCCGCTCTGGGGGATGGGGAACGGGCGATTCGCGAATCGCCCCTACAGGGGAGGGGACCTCCGCGCCCCGCCCCACCGACGCGCCTGGCGGCGCGTGCCCTCTCTCAATCTCCCCCGGAGGGGGAGAGGTTTAAGGGGCGCCCCTGGAGGGTAGGGTGGTTCGCGAGTAGGGGCTAGGTGCGGAGCTGGCCGAGGGCCTGGGCCACGATCTGGTCCTGCTCGGGGAGGACAGTGCGGGGGTCGATGACGAGGGCGTCGCGCTCGATGCGGGCGACGATCGGGGGGGAGCCGGCGCGGAGGGCCGCCGCCATCGCCTCGACGCCGGTCTCTCCAGGAGGGATTGCTACGACGCGTGTGGGCAGTGCCTCGCCGGGGAGGGTGCCGCCGCCGATGGCCGACGTGCCGTCCTGGATAACCGCGCCGGGACCGGCGGCCTTGGCGATGCGCTTGGCCCGCCGTTCGAGCGCCGCGGCGGGCGCGGCGATCATTCGCCAGATGGGCAACTTGTCGTCTGCCTCGCCTCGGAGGTAGTGCAGCAGCGTCACCTGGAGTGCGGCCATCGTGGCCTTGTCGATGCGCATGGCGCGGACGAGGGGGTGCTCTTTCAGAACGTCGACGTAGCGGCTCTTGCCGACCACGATGCCGGCTTGGGGCCCGCCGAGCAGCTTGTCGCCGGAGAACATGACGACGTCCGCGCCGCCGCGCACGGCCTCGGCGGGCGTCGGCTCGTGGAGCAGGCCGTAGGCGGCGCTGTCGAGGAGGCAGCCGCTGCCGAGGTCGTAGAGGAGCGGGAGGCCGTGGCGCGCCGCCGCTTCGGCAAGCTCGACGATGCCGGCCTCGCGGGTGAAGCCGGTAACCTTGAAGTTGCTGCGATGGACTTTTAATAAGGCGGCGGTCTCGTCGGTCACCGCGCGGTCGTAGTCGCGGACGTAGGTGCGGTTGGTGGTGCCGACCTCGACGAGTTTGGCGTCGGACTGCGCGAGAACGTCGGGGATGCGAAAGCCGCCGCCGATCTCGACGGCCTCGCCCCGCGACACGATCACCTCTTTTCCGCGGGCGATGGCGCGAAGCGTGAGCATGACCGCGGCGGCGTTGTTGTTGACCGCGAATCCGGCCTCGGCGCCGGTGATTCGGCGCAGAAGCTCGTCGAGGTGGACGTGGCGCGATCCGCGCTCGCCGGCGGTGAGGTCCATTTCGAGGTTCCCGTAGCCGGCGGCGGCGCGACGGGCGGCCTCGGCGGCCTCGGCGCTCAGCGGGGCGCGTCCGAGGTTGGTGTGGAGCACCACGCCGGTGGCGTTGATCACGGGGAGGAGGGAGGGTTCGAGGTCGCGCGAGAGGGCGGCCTCGGCTCCGGCGATGACCTCGGCCTCGGACGGCGGAGCCTCGCCGGCGGCGATCCGCGCCCGTGCCCGGTCGAGCTGGTCGCGCACGGCCTCGACGACGGCGGGCCGCGAGTAGCGCGACACCGCCCCTTCGAGGCGGGGATCGCCCGCTACGGCGTCCACGCTGGGCAGCCGCCGATAGCCGTCGCCGGGGTGGGCGCTTCGAGAGCGTGCCATGGGGTCATGGTAGCACAGGGGGCTTGGCGGGCACGGTTTCCTTGACAGCCCTATCCGCCTACCACAGAATGGCTTCTACAGAAGTGGCGGGGGTCGAAGAGGCCCCGCGGGAGAGGGCATGGACAACCCGGTTATCGTCAGCGGAGCGCGCACGCCGATCGGCAGATTCGGCGGGTCTTTCAAGGACTATTCGGCGGCCGACCTCGGCGCCGACGCCATCAAGGAGGCGCTAGGACGGGCCAACGTCGATCCGAAGGACGTGGACGAGGTCGTTCTCGGCAACGTGCTGCAGGTCAACGATGATGGCTACACGGCCCGTCTCGCCGCGCTGCGCGCGGGGATTCCGGAAGAGGTTCCGGCGATCAATATCAACCGGTGGTGTTCGTCGGGCTTGGAGTCGATCAACATGGCGGCGCAGCTGGTGCTGACGGGCGAGGCCGAGATCGCCGTCGCCGGCGGCGCCGAAAACATGAGCCAGACCCCCTTCATGATGCCCAAGCAGGCACGGTGGGACGGTTTCCGCATGGGCGACGCTTCGGTGAAGGACGGGCTGATCGCCGGCTTGAACTGCCCGGTGAACTACTACCACATGGGGGTGACGGCGGAGAACGTGGCGAGCCGCTTCGAGGTCTCCCGCCAGGAGCAGGACGAGCTGGCCGTGCTGAGCCAGCAGCGCGCGGGCCGCGCCATCGCCGAGGGCCGCTTCAAGCCGTCGATGGTCCCGGTCGCGGTGCCGCAGCGCAAGGCCGACCCCAAGATCGTCGAGGTCGACGAGCACCCCCGCCCGGACACTACGCTTGAGGCGCTGGCCGCCCTGCGGCCGGCTTTCAAGGAAGGCGGCTCGGTGACGGCGGGCAATGCGTCGGGCATCAACGACGGGGCCGCTGCCGTGGTGGTGATGTCGCAGCGGAAGGCCGACGAGCTTGGTCTGAAGCCGCGCCTTCGATGGATCGCACGGGCTGTTGCCGGCGTCGATCCGTCGGTGATGGGCATTGGGCCCGTCCCCGCGGTGCGCAAGGTCTTGCAGCGCACCGGCATGACGCTGGACGACATCGACGTGATTGAGTTGAACGAGGCCTTCGCCGCGCAGGCGGCCTACTGCATACGGGAGCTTGGCCTGGACATCGAGAAGACGAACCCGAACGGCAGCGGCATCGCCCTCGGCCACCCGGTCGGCGCAACGGGCGCTATCATGACCCTGAAGGCCATGGACGAGCTCGACCGTATCGACGGCGAGTACGCTCTGGTGACGATGTGCGTGGGCGGCGGCCAGGGCTGCGCCGGGATCTTTCAGCGAGTGAACTAGGCGGCGACCTCAAGGCCGCGCCCGCACGCGGGCCCGTAGCTCAGTTGGGAGAGCGCCTGATTTGCATTCAGGAGGTCAGGGGTTCGACTCCCCTCGGGTCCACCAATCCCATGAGCCGCGTGATCGGGAGTCGATGCTGCGAGTCGTGTCCGACGCCTGCGCTTCGTTCTGATGGCGAGTGACGAATTGGACCGAGACTTGGACTGCAAGCGGCTTCCCCAAGACCGCGACGCGGTCGCACCGGACGGCTCGGAGATCCGGCTGCTGGCGGCGACGAGCCGCGGGAGTATGGTCCACTGCACCCTGAGTGCGGGAGCGGTGTCCAAGCCCGTGGCCCACCGGACGGTGGAGGAGGTCTGGTATTTCCTCGAAGGAAGCGGTCAGATGTGGAGGCGGAACGGCGACGAGGAGCGTGTCGTCGACGTGGGGCCGGGGGTGAGTCTGTCGATCCCCGTCGGCGTTCACTTCCAGTTCAGGGCGGGGGGAGACCGTCCGCTACTAGCGCTGATCGTGACGATGCCGCCGTGGCCGGGCGAGGACGAGGCCTACCCGGTCCCAGGGCCGTGGCCCATTGAGGACTAGGCGTCGCCGAGGCTGAGCCGCCGTGGCTCTGGGGATGGGGGAACGGGCGATTCGTGAATCGCCCCTACAGGGGAGGGTGGCGGACTTCGATAACCTGTGGCGGTGGGGAGGGGGCCCCTCATCTCAATCTTCTCCCCTGGGGAGAAGAGGTAAGACCTCCCCACCCGCCGCCCCTCCGGCGCGCCCGGAGGGGCGCGTGCCCTCTCTCAAATCTCCCCCAGAGGGGGAGAGGGAAGAACCGCCCCGATCTGCCCGTTTCCCAACCATCGGCGGGAGTTGCGCAAGGGTTTCTGGGGGGAGAAGAGGGAAGACCTGCCCACGCCGCCCCTCCGGCGCGCCCGATGGGCGCGTGCCCTCTCTCAAATCTCCCCCAGAGGGGGAGAGGTTTAGGAGGGGAAACGCTCCCGGAGCTTGGCCTTCCGGTAGTCGAAGATCTTCCGGAGTTGCCCGGCGACGAAGAGGCGGTTCACCAGTGAGCCTCCCAACACGCGATAGGAGACCTCGTCGGTGACGAGCGTTCCGTGCGGGGTCTCCTCGAACGTGTGGCGATGGACCCAAGAGCGGTAGGGGCCGCTGCGCTGCATGTCGGTGAAGCCGTACGGCGGCCTCCACTCCGTTATTTCGCTCTCCCAGCGGATAGGTATGCCGTGGAGTCTGATCCGGTAGCCGATTCTGGCCCCGGCGACCATCTCGATAGGCAGGGGCGTGATTATCGAGAAGTGGAGCCAGGGAGGAGTGAGCGTGTCGAGGTTCTCGGCGGAGGCGAAGAAGGGGAAGACGTCTCCCCGTGAATGGGGCAGGTGGAGACGCTCATGGAGGCGGAAGTCCATATCCGCCGGAGGTCAATGGTCGAGCAGCCCGCGTGGCGGGCTACCGAATGGGTTTATCCCGCGAGCTTGGCGACCGCGTCGGCCTGAGACTCGTGGATCGGGATGATCTTGTCGAAGCCGCTGATCTCGAAGACCTCGCGGATCGGCTTGGAGAGCGAGCAGATTCCGAACTTGGCGTCCTGCTTGGAGAGCGACCTCGCGATGAGTAGGACGACCCGCAAGCCGGCGCTGCTGATGTAGGCAAGCTCCTCGAAGTCGAGGACGACTACCTTGTCGGCGCCGTCGATGGCGCCCTCCAGCGCGTCCTGGAATTCCCGGGCATTCGCGCCGTCGACGCGGTCTCCTGCCTTGATGACTAAGGTCGCGCCGTCTCGCTCGGTTTGTATGTTCATGCGTCCGTCTCTTCCATCAGTGGCAGGTGTTCGTCCTTAGTAATACCGCATTGCAGGCGCAGAGTCTACACTGTGCCAACCCCAAATGGCAATTACCTTACTCCGCGAAGGCGGGTGGACGACCCTCCCGGGAGGCATTGAAGCCTTCGCGAGCGTCCGGCGAGGAACCCAAATACTCCATAAAGTAGCGGATTTCGGTGTTGACACCCTCGCTGATCGGCTGGTGGAGGCCGTGGAATGCCGCTTTCTTCACAAAGCCAAGGCAGTCCCGTGATTTGTCCCGCAGGTGCGCGACAAGGTCTTCGACCGCGGCGTCGAGGTCGGCTAGGGGCACCGACTTCAGCGCCAATCCGTACTCTACCGCCTGGGGCCCGTTGAGCCACCGTCCGGTGTAGATCAGCTCGATGGCGCGTTGCCAGCCGATCTTCCTCGGCGCTCGTTGCGTCGAACCGCCGCCGGGCATCACGCCGAACATCGTATGGTTGTCGCCGATGCGGGCGTCGTCCGCCACGACGGCGAGGTCGCAGCAGAGGATGATCTCGAAGCCGCCCGCGCGGGCCAGGCCGTTGACCTTGGCGATCACGGGAATGGGCAGCGCTTCAAGGTTGAGGAGCGACGCGTTGATCCGCTCCAAGAAGTAGCGGAACCGGCCGTTCTTTTCGTCGGCGAAGGCATCGGTGAGGAGGCCGATGTCGGCCCCTACGCTGAAGGCGCGCCCGGCGCCGGTGATCACGAGGGCCTTGATGCCGGCGTCGGCTCGAAGGTCGTCGAGGGCGGCGTCGATCTCGTCCATCATCTCGAAGCTGATACCGTTGAGCGCCTTGGGGCGGTTTAGGGTCAGCGTGGCGATGCGGTCGGACTTATCGAGCAGGATCGTGTTGTAGTCCACGAGAGGCGCCTCCGGGGAGCGCTCGTAGTCTAACCGCTCGCGCAAGGGCGCGTTGACAGGGGAAGCCGCCCGTTCATAGAATGCGGCGCCTTCTAAGGGGGAACCATGGCCGGCGACACCGGCGGCGATTTGCTCGCCAAGCTCCAGCGGTATGCGGGGAGGGAATTCGTCTTCACGTCGCCCGACCCCGTCGGCGCCGCGCCCATCCGGCAGTACGCCCTTTCGGTCGGGGATGACAATCCGCTCTACCGGGACGCGGAGTTCGCCCGCGCGCATGGCTTGCCCGACGTCATGGCCCCACCGACGTTGGTTCCCGACACCTGGGCTTACTTCGGCGGAGACATGGATGAGCGGGGCGAGCTGCTGGGCCGGGCGGAGCTGCGCGAGCTTTCCGGTCTGCGGGCGGGCAACGAGTACGAGTTCTTTCAGCCGGTCCACCCGGACGACGTGATCACGGCCACCTGGAAGGTCGGGGAGGCGGTCGAGCGCACCGGCCGGGCCGGCCGCACGATCTTCCAGGAATTCGAGGCCCATTTCACCAATCAACGCGGCGAGCTGCTCGCGATCAGCCGCGAGACGATGTTCCACCCGGTCCAAGCATGATGTTCTACGACGATGTAAGTGAAGGGACCGAACTCGAACCACTGACGGTGGAGCTTACGCCGCACCGGATGATGGCCTACGGCGCGGCGACGTGGGATTTTATCCGAGTGCACTACGACGCCGCTTACGCGAAGGAGCAAGGCTTCGACGCTCCCTTCGTCGATGGGCAGATGTACGGCCCATTGCTGGCGCGGCAGGTGCTGGCTTGGGCGGGCCCCGACGCCTTCCTGAAGAAACTGAGCTTCCGGAACCGCGCCATGGCCTTCGCCGGCGAGTCGGTCACGTGCCGGGGCTCCGTCGAGAGCAAGGAGGTGGACGGGGAAGACGCCCTCGTCCACTTCGATCTTTGGGTGGAGAACGAGCAGGGCGTGCGCGTCGTCGATCGGGCCAAGGCCGTGGTGCGGCTACCGCGCCGCTAGACCCGCGCCGGCTAATAGACGGCCTTCATCTCCGCCAACTCGTCCTGCCGCTCAGACGGCACGCCGAGCAAGTCGCCCAAGACTTCCGCGTTGTGCTCGCCGAGCAAAGGCGCGCGTCCTCGGATGGCGCCGGGACGCTCGCTGAGCTTGTACGGGATGCCGTAAAGCGGCTCGGAGCCGAGCACGGGATGGCCGGTGTCGACGTAGCACTCGCGGGCCTGCAGGTGCGGATCGAAGAAGCGGCCTTCCTGATCGAGGCACGGCGTCGCCGCGACGCCAACGGCCTGGAGCGCTTCGGTCACGTCGTAGTGCGAGCGTTCTCTCGTCCAGGCGGCGATGGCGGCGTCGATCTCAGTGCGCCGTGCCGACCTTCCTTCGTAGGTCGCGAGCGACGTGTCGTTCCCGAGGTCGCCGCGCCCGATGACGGCGCAGAGGGCACGCCACTCGTCGGCGGTTTCGACGGCGATGGCGGCCCACTTGTCGTCACCGTCGCAGGGATAGGCGCCGTGGGGCGCGAGGAAGGGATGGCGATTGCCGCGGGCCTCGGCGACCGTGCCGTTCATCTGGAACGCCATCGTCGCCTCGCCGAGCATCGTCCCCACCGACTCGACCATCGAGAGGTCGACGTACTGTCCTTCGCCGGTGGCGTCGCGCCGCCGCAGCGCCGCTAGCAGGGCGATCACGGCGAACTGACCCGCGGCCGGGTCGCCCAGGACGTGGTTGAAGCCGCAGAGGTCATCGCCGTCGGGGTCGGCGCCGACGCTGTCGAGGCCCACGAGGGCGCCCGCGGCGTTGCCGTAGCCGCGCAGCTCGTTGAAGGGCCCGGTCTGTCCCATGACGGGGTAGGAGAGCATGACGATCTGGGGGTTGACGCGCCGCATGTTGGGGTAATCGAGGCCCGCCTTGGCCAGGGCGTGCGGGCTCATGTTCTCCACGACGACGTCGCTGATGGCGGCGAGGCGAAGCACGAGGTCGCGGCCCTCGGCGGTGGTGATGTCGATGGTCAGGGACTTCTTGCCGCGGTTGACGTTGTGGAAGAGCGGGTTTTGTTCAGGGTCGGGGACGTCGCCCACGATTGGACGGCCCTGGCGGGCGGGGTCGAGGCGCTTGCGGGTCTCGACTTTGATGACCTCGGCGCCCATGTCGGCGAAGACGTGCCCCGCGACGGCGCCGGCCCAGACCCAGCCGAGGTCGAGGACGCGGATGCGCTCGAAGCCGGTGGCGCCTTCGCCCGCTGTGACGCCGGCGTGCTTGCTAGAAGCCCTGGGGGTCTTCTCGAATCCCTGGTCGTTGTGCTCGCCGAGTAGGGGTGCGGGACGCCGGATGCGGCAGGGGGTCTTGGTGAACTTGTAGGGCGGCCCCGGCTGGCGCAGGCTGCCGGCCCTCTGCTGTTCGACTTCCACGAAGAAGCGGCGCGCCTTCAGGTGGGGATGGTGGAGGAAGTCGGCGGCGGTGTTGACCGGGGTGAAGGGCACGCCGAAGTCGTAGAACTTCTGGAAGAGCTCGTCCTTGGTCTGGGTGGAGAGCCAGTCGGCGATGAGGCCGTCGAGCTCGTCGGCGTAGAGCTCGTTCATCTTGAGGCGGTCTTGGAAGCGCGGGTCGTCGGCCCATGCCGGGCTGCCCATCATGTCGATGATGCGCCGCCACTCGCGCTTGGTCATGGCCTGGAGGCGGATTTCCCCGTCCTTGCAGGCGAGGATGGTGTTGGGGTAGGGGCCGCCGGCCACTCTGCGGCCGTGCCGCATGGTGCGCCGGTCGCCGAAGAGCCATTGCACGACGCCGTTGCCGGTGTGGAAGGTGGCCCACGAGTCGGCCTCGGCGAGGTCGATGCGCTGTCCGACGCCGACGCGGTCGCGGCTGGTCAGCGCGACCATGGCGGCCAATGCGCCGGTGAGACCGGCCTGGTAGTGGCCGATGAAGAGGGGCGGGTTGAGGGGCGGATGCCCCGGCAGGCCGAGCTGCATGATCACGCCGCCCAGCGCCGCCGCGTTGATCTCGAAGCCCTTGTAGCCGGCGTAGGGCCCGGTCTGCCCGAAGGGCGATAGATCGAGTGCGATCAGCCCCTCGTTGCCGATCTGCAGCGCCTCGTAGGTGATCCCCAGACGCTCCGCGTCGGCGCGGGACGTGTCGTGGATGACGATGTCCGCGCCCGCGGTCAGGCGTCGGAGCCGGGAGCGGGCTTGGTCCTGCTCGAGGTCGAGCGTGGCGCTCATCTTGTTCGTGCCGAGGTAAAGGTGGAGCCCGCTTGTGTCGGGGTCGGGCTTGCCGCCGGGGAAGGGGCCGTAGCGGCGCAGCGCGCTGCCGCCCGGAGGCT
Source organism: Dehalococcoidia bacterium (assembly GCA_965207995.1). GTDB lineage: Bacteria > Chloroflexota > Dehalococcoidia > SHYB01 > SHYB01 > DAOUKH01. The sequence goes on from OZ242299.1 coordinate 2,379,627, forward strand.
CGACCGTCACGACCTCCGCGCCGAGATCGGCGAGGATCTTCCCGGCGAAGGCTGCCGCGACCCAGCCGCCGATCTCGACCACGCGCACGCCGTCCAGGGGTTGCGGGCCTTGGTCAATCTGCGTAGCGGCGTTCATGCGGTGCGCGGCGATGGGAGGAAAGCAACTGTCTTGAAAGTCAAGAGGAATGAGCGATCAACGGAGTCTGGTCGCGCCAGGGCGAGCCATGCTTGAGCATGGAGTTGAGGATAACCAGCAGCTTGCGCATACAGGCTGTGAGGGCCAGTTTCTTCGGCTTACCAGCGGCCAACAGCCGCTGGTAGAAGTCCCGGATCACGGGATTGAAGCGGCTGGCTACCAACGCTCCCATGTAGAGGGCGGCGCGGACCCGGGCGCGTCCACCCCATACGGTACGTTTGCCCCGCAGCGTGCCGCTATCCCGGTTGAAGGGAGCTACGCCCACCAGGGAGGCGATCTGCCGACGGTCCAGAGCACCCAGCTCCGGCAGGTACGCCAAGAGGGTGAGGGAGAGTTGCTCTCCTACGCCGGGGACCGTGCGCAGGAGGTCATCCTTCTCGCGCCACACGGGACTCTGACGGAGAGTCCGCCGCAGGCCCTCGTCCAAGTCGTCCAACTCCTGCTCAAGCCACGTGACGTGGGCCTCAATGCGGGGACGGACGGCGACAGCGGCCGAGTGCAGGCGGTTCTTCTCCGAGACCAACATGGCAACCACCTGATGCCTTCGGGCAACCAGGGAGTTGAGGTCCTGCGCCTCGGCGTCCCGCAAAGGGCGCACGGGCGGTTGGACAGCTTCGGCGAAGTGAGCCAAGACCGCTGCGTCCAGCGCGTCGGTCTTGGCCAGCGTCCCGGTGGCCCTGGCGAAGTCCCTCACCTGGCGCGGATTGACGACGACCACAGGCAGCTCCTCGGCCGCCAGAGCCGCCACCAGGGGAAGTTCGAAACCGCCCGAAGCCTCAAGCAGAACCAAGGTCGGCTCAAGAGCCTTCAGCCGGGATACCAGCTGCCGGATTCCTGCGTCGTCACTGGGAACCACCCATCTGTCGTCCGTGGGCCGGACGGCAACCTCCACCTGGGCTTTGGCTACATCGATGCCTACGTAGGTCGCTTTCTGTTCCATGACACCTCCTGCGAATTACTTGGCCCGTCCTTGCAAGATGCGGGCTCGGTTGGCCCAGGCAACTGTTCGGGCTCTAAAGCGTGGGGGGTGCGGCGACCCTTGCTTTCCTGCGGCCTTACATGACCAAGAAGGAAACGGTCTGCCGCACCCCGATCCACCCAAGGTGAAGTGATTGTTACACACGAAAATCAAGATACAAGGAGGACGCCCGCCGGCTTACGGGCCGGCGGCCAGGGTCTTCCGATTGTACGTTGCGGTCTGTGTCGGCGACAAACGGGCCGCCCATGGAGGCTCCGAACCTTCCATAAGATTGAACTTGGTTCAAAACTATTGACAAGAATAGGCCTCGCTGCCTAGAATTGGGCCAGGAGTTTTTGAACTCGGTTCAAAATCTGCGTTTGGTCTCCGAGGCAGGCCGGGCCGGCTCCGCGGGGACTGGTGAGGAGCGCAATGATCCTAGGAAAGAGCCCGCCGCCTTCGTCTGGAATCGAGCAGGTGCGCATCAAGGTCGTTGGTGTCGGCGGCGGCGGGGTCAACGCGGTACGAAGGATGTCTTCCCTCGACGTTCCCGGGCTGGAGCTCCTCTGCGTGAATACCGATGCCTTGGCCATTGAACGCACCAACGGTATTCCTTCCATGCTCATTGGCGGCGACGTGACACACGGACTCGGCGCGGGGGGCGACCCCGAGGTCGGCCGGCAGGCCGCCGCCGCCAGCCGTGACGACATCGTGGAAGAGCTCGCCGGCGCAGACCTCGTGTTCATCGCCGCGGCAATGGGTGGGGGCACCGGCACGGGAGCCGCGCCGCTGGTCGCCGAGGTGGCGTCCGAGGTCGGCGCGCTCACGGTGGCCGTGGCCACCACCCCATTCAAGTTTGAAGGCGTCCGGCGCAACGGTTCGGCCCGAGGCGGCCTCGACGCCCTTTGCGCCGCGGCCGACACGGTCGTCGTGATCAGCAATGACCTCCTGCTCGCGGAGACACGTCCCACGGCATCGGTGCGCGACTCCTTCAGCCGCGCCGACCAAGTGATGATCGACGCCATTACCTCGCTCTCGCGCATCATCAACACGTCGGGCGACGTGAATATCGACTTTGCAGACATCCGGTCCGTAGTCTCCGGCGGGGGCCTTGGCCTGATGGGCACCGGAACTGGCGATGGCGACGACCGCGTCGTGGCCGCGCTCCGAGACGTGTTCGACAGCCCCCTCCTCAGCGTCAGTGCGAGCGGCGCCGCATCCATGATCTACTTCGTCAGCGGCGGCCCCGACGTGACCATGCGGGAGATCCATGACGCGGGCCGCTACCTCTCCCGCATCGCCGACCCCGATGCCGACATCTTCTTCGGACTGCACACCGACTCCAAGAAAGGGACCGGCGCGCCGGTCGACGTCGTGCTCATCGCCACCCGGGTCCCCGAAGCGGCCGTCTACGACGCTCAGTCGCTGACCGTCGAGGAGCGGGTCAGACTGGCGACGGAGAAGTACCACGCGCCCACAGCGGAGCTTCCCGGCTTCCTTGAGGCCCTCGATCTGGAGATCGATCTCCCGGACGAGGGGGCCGCGTAGACCTCAACATTCGATAGTTCCCAGCAGCAGGTGAGCGGCAAGGCCGGCGCATTCCAGAAGGAAGCGTCGGCCTTCCCGTTAACCGAGCGCAGGGATGCGCTATTCGTCGCGATTGCGTGCTATAATTCGGAATCTCGCCGTAGTTTCGAGGCCACTCTCTCCATGTATTTCGACAGCGCGAACGCGCGCGTGCCCGCTACGACGGCGAATCTCGGCCCTGGATTCGATTGCATGGGGGCCGCGTTGGACGTGCACTTGACCGTCAGCCTGCGCCGGGACTCGGCACCCTCCGTTCAAGCTCGCGGCGAGGGGGCGGGCAGCGTCCCCGACGACGAGAGCAACCTCGTGTACCGCGCCGCCGCCGCGTTCTACGAGCGGACGGGCATGTCCGCCCCGCCCCTGCGTGTGCGTTGCGTCAACCGTATTCCGCTGCGCCGCGGGCTTGGATCGAGCGCCGCGGCCATCGTCGGCGGTTTCGGGGCGGCCAATGCTCTGGAAGGCTCGCCCCTGACGCCGGAGCAGGTCTTCCAGGCCTGCGCCGAGATTGAGGGGCACCCCGACAACGTCGCCCCCGCGCTCTTCGGCGGCTTCCAAATCGTGGCGCGGGACGGCGGCGCCTTCGTCCGCGGCGCGATCAAGGCCAAACGCGGGCTCAAGGCGATGGTCTTCATTCCGACGTACGAGGTCGTCACCAAGGAGGCGCGCGCCGTGCTTCCGGAGGAGGTGGCCCTCGAAGACGCCGTCCACAACGTGAGCCGCGCCTCCCTGCTGGCCCTCGCTCTGGGCCAAGGGCAATGGGACCTCCTGGAAACGGCGACGGGGGACCGGCTCCATCAGCCGTACCGCGCGCCCCTTGTGCCCGGAGCCGAGAACCTCTTTCGGGCCGCTCTCGACGCGGGCGCCCACGGCGTCTTCCTCTCCGGGTCGGGGCCGTCCGTTCTCGCGCTGGTCTCCGGCGACCCTTCGCCGGTCGTCCGCGCGGTGACTTCCGAGGCGAACCGCGCCGGGACGCCGGGCATGTGCGTCGTGGCACGCATCGGCGCGCCGGGGGCGAGGATCACGGCGAAGTGAGGGTGGCGTGGGCCTGATCGTTCAAAAATACGGCGGGACGTCGGTGGCCGATGCCGAGCGCATCAAGAGGGTCGCGGAGCGCATCGTCGCCTCGCGGGGCAAGGGTGACGACGTCGTCGCCGTCGTTTCGGCGATGGGCGACACGACCGATCTTCTGACCAGCCTCGCGCGCGAGGTCTGCGACGAACCCAATCAGCGTGAGATGGACCTGCTGCTCTCCACCGGTGAGCTCGTGTCGAGCTCGCTCTTGGCGATGGCGCTCCGGCAACTCGGACAAGACGCGGTGAGCCTGAGCGGCTTCCAGGCGGGCATCAAGACGGAGCGCCGGTTCGGGCGCGCCCGCATCACGAGCATCGACCCGCAGCGCATCCTCAAGGAGCTCAAGCGGGGTCGCGTCGTCATCGTGGCCGGCTTCCAGGGCGTCACCGATGATGAGGACGTGACGACGCTGGGGCGTGGGGGCTCGGACACTACGGCCGTCGCGCTGGCCGCCCGCCTCGAAGCCGCCCGCTGCGAGCGGTTCAGCGACGTCGAGGGCGTCTTCACCGCCGACCCCCGGCTGGTGCCCGACGCCCGAAAGCTCGCCGACATCAGCTACGAGGAGATGCTGGAGCTGGCCAGCGCAGGGGCCAAGATCATGCACCCCCGCGCCGTCGAGCTGGCCAGTGTCTACGGCGTGCCAATCTTCGTTGCGTCGAGCTTCAACAGCGCGCCCGGCACGCTCATACATGAGGACACGCTCATGGAGCCGGGCGACCGGCTGCGCGGCATCGCCCACGACACCGGGGTGGCGAAGATCACCATCGTGGGCGCGCCAGACATTCCCGGCGTCGCCGCCAGCGCGTTCGAACCGCTCACGAACGAAGATATCCGCATCGATTCCATCGTGCAGAACGCCAGCGACGCCCGAATCACCGACCTGACCTTCACCGTCAGCTTGGACGACCTTCCCGCAGCCCTCGATCTCGTCGAACCGGTGGCGAAGAGGATCGGCGCCCACGGTGTGCAGGCCGACGACAGGCTGGCCAAGGTGACGGTCGTCGGAGCGGCTATGCGCGATACGCCGGGGTTCGCGGCACGGACGTTCGAGGCTCTGTTCCATGCCGGCGTCAACATCGAGATGGTTACCACGTCCGAGATTCGCATTACGGCGATCGTGAGCCGCGAGGCGGTCGCGGAAGCCGTCGCCGCGCTCCACCGGGCCTTCGGCCTGGAGCGGCTGGACGCAACACCCTAGGCGGACTGCCGTGGACTCGCCGCAGCTCTCCATCGTGATTCCCGCCTTTAACGAGGCCTCCCGCATCACCGGGACGCTGGAACGCGTCACCGCCTATCTCCGGGAGCGCGAGATCAGCGCCGAGGTGGTCGTGGCCGACGACGGCAGCGAGGACGACACCGCCGCCCTGGCCGAGGCATTCGCCGGATCGTCGCCGCCGGTGCGCACCGTCTCTTTTCCCCATCGGGGAAAGGGCGCGGCGGTGAAGGACGGCATGCTGGAGGCCAAGGGCGACTACCGCTTCCTGTGTGACGCGGACCTCTCCATGCCCATCGAGGAGCTCGAGGGATTTCTCGAACGCATCGAGCGGTTCGACATCGTGATCGGCTCACGCGAGGCCGCGGGGGCCCGCCGCTTGGACGAGCCTGCCTTCCGCTACGTGTTAAGCCGGGGTTTTAACCTTCTGGTCCGTGTCCTCGGTGGCGTCCGCAGCTTTGCCGACACCCAGTGCGGCTTCAAGATGTTCCGCCGGGAGGCGGCGGAGGCTCTCTTCCCGCAGCAGCGCATCGAGGGCTTCGGTTTCGACATCGAGCTCCTCTACGTCGCGCAGCGCAGCGGCATGACGGTGGACGAGCTGGGCATCGAATGGCACCACGATCCCGGCAGCAAGGTCCAGCCGGTGCGCGACAGCCTCCGTACCTTAGGCGAGGTCCTACGGGTGCGTACCAACCATGTCCTTGGGCGCTACGACTTCCGCTCGGCGCGTGCGAAAACGGCAGGGTAGACATGAGCGACGCCGTGGCCGAAATCCTTCGCCAGTCGAAGACGGTCGCCGTCGTCGGCCTCTCCGACGATACGTCCCGCCCCAGCCATGAGGTGGCGGCCTATCTGCAGTCCGAGGGCTACGAGATCATCCCCGTGAACCCGCGGTTGACCGAGGTGCTCGGGGCCGTCTGCTACCCCGACCTGCACGCCGTGCCTGGACCCGTCGACGTGGTCGACGTTTTCCGCCGGTCCGAGCATGTCGTTCCCATCGCGCGGGCGGCGGTCGAGATTGGGGCGAAGGCGCTCTGGCTGCAGGACGGCGTCGTGAACGAAGAGGCTGCCGAGATCGCCCGGGAGGCGGGCCTCGCCGTGGTCATGGACGACTGCATGCTGCGCCGCCACGCGGTGTTGAAGCGGCAGGGCGCGCTCTAGTACCGGCGCACGGTCAACATTCAAAACCAATTTTAAATGATTTCATAAATTGGAGACAAAACCTATTGCAATATTCATGAATGCTCCTACAATGAATCTCAACAGGGTAGCGGCGAGTGCTGCCTGAAGGGCGGAAGTTGCCCTCCGGTGGCGTGAGCGGCCTGCCGCACCGCGACCGTGGAACATTCGCGGCAGTGGATCCGTCTAGCCTGAGAACCTTTTGGCGCGGACCCATGAGATGAGAAAGGAAGGGTCCGCGGGGAATTGCGATGTTAGCGCAGAAAACCGATAGCAAACAGAAGAACCGGAACGAGCGCGCCAAGCAGGCGATCACCCTTGCCCTCGAAGGCAAGTGGGCGGCGGCGGTGGAGAGCAACCGCCGGTTCGTCGCCGATTTCCCTGACGACCGCGAGGCGTACAACCGCTTGGGAAAGGCCGCCAGCGAGATCGGCCGTTACTCGGAGGCCCGCGCGGCCTTTTCCCGCACGCTCGAGTTGGATTCCGGCAACCTGATCGCCAAGAAGAACCTGGCGCGGCTCCAGTCGCTCGTCGACGATGCTCCCAAGGCTCCCGGCGGCGAGCGCGTCCCGCCCCGCTTCTTCATCGAGCAGACCGGACGCACCGGGATTGAGTCGCTGAGCGAGCTGCCCTCGAACGGCGCTCTTGCCAGCGTCTCTCCCGGAGAGCGGGTGACGCTGCGCCCGGCGGGGTCTCGTCTTGAGGCCGTGGCCCAAGGCGGCGGCCGGCTCGGCAGGCTCGGACCCCGGGTCAGCGCGCGGCTCATCGGTCTCATGAACGGCGGCAACCGCTATCAAGGGGCGGTCTCAAGCGTCGGCGATGATCACATCTCGATCTTCGTCAAGGAGACCTACCAGCATCCCAGCCAGAAGGGTCGCCTGTCGTTTCCCCCGAGCCCGGATGCGGCCGTGTGCGGCGCGACCGACGGCGTCAAACCCTATGTGTGGGGAGGCCTCCGGTATTCGCCCGGCGGTTTCGACTCCGACGGCGGCGAGTGGGACACGCAAGACCCCGACGCCATCCTGGCGCGGCGAGCGCGCCGCGGCGCCAACGGCTTCGCCGCCCTCGCCAACGGCGAGGAAGAGGAAGACGACTAGCTCCTCGAGGGCCTGCCGTTCCGCGGGCGTCGTCTCCTTACCGGTTACCGCCCGTACTATAATGGGCTGGCATTCCTGTTGGCGGAGACTTCTGTGAGCGTCGTCACACGCACGGGCGACAGCGGCGAGACCGGACTCCTCTACGGTGGGCGCGTTGCAAAGGACGACGCCCGTGTGGAGGCCTATGGCGCGATCGATGAGACCGTCGCGGCCCTGGGGCTGGCGCGGGCGCTCTCGGCCCAGACGCTTGTCCGGGAACGCGTGGTGGCTTTGCAGAAGGAGCTCTTCACCATTGGCGCCGAGCTGGCCACCGACCCCGCCCACTATGCGGCTTACGACCGGCACTTCTCCCGCGTCACGGCCGAGATGACCCAGGCGCTGCACGACGCCGTCGACGAAATCGAGGACGCCATCGCCATGCCGCCGACCTTCATCGTGCCCGGGGCGACGCCCGCCTCCGCCGCGCTCGACGTTGCCCGCACCCAGGCCCGCCGCGCCGAGCGCCGCGCCGCGGTGCTGAAGCGCCAAGGACGTCTTGAAAATCCCGAGATACTTCGCTATCTCAACCGGGTCTCCGACCTCATCTACACCCTCGCCCGCTATGAGTGCAAAGATGCCGACCCTGAACTCCTGGCCGGCGGCCGTGCGTAGCGCCGCCCTCCGGCCTGTCGCCCTCCTCCTTGCGCTAGTCATTGCCGCCGGCGTGGCCGCAGGCTGCGACCCGTCCGACTCTGGGCGCGGCGTCCTCATCACCGCCGACGACGGGCTCGTACTGCGGGGCAAGATATATGGATCCGGGGGCACGGGCGTCATCCTGACCCACGAGCTTGACTCTGATCAAAAGGGCTGGTCCGACCTGGCCGAGCGTCTGGGAGGGAGCGGCTTCTTCGTCTTGACCTTCGACTTCCGGGGGCATGGGGATTCGCCAGGGCCGCGCGAGGCGGGCATCGCCGATGCGGACCTCGCCGCCGCGGTGCGCTACCTTCGGAGCCCCGACGGGCTTGGTCGCACCAACTTCTTCCTCGTCGGCGCGAGCATGGGCGGCACCGCCGCGCTGAAGGTCGCCTCGCGCGAGCAGGCGCTGGGCGTGGTCACCCTCTCCGCACCGATCAGCGTGCGGGGACTGAGCGCGCGCGACGAGATCATCGGAGTTGACGTCCCCAAGCTCTTCGTCGCTGCCGAGAACGACCCGCCTTACACGGACGCGGCGCAGGCCCTCTTCGATCTGGCCGCGCAGCCGAAGGAACTCCTGTTCCTGCCCGGTTCCGACCATGGGACGGAGCTCCTCCGTGGCGACGAGGCGGCCGAGGCCCGCCGCGCCATCATCGATTTCCTCGAAGCGAACCGTTAGGCCATGCCGTCCTCGCCGTCCATTGCCATCATCGACTACGGGGCGGGGAATCTGCACAGCGTCGCCAAGGCCTTTGACAAAATCGGCTACCCCGGCAGCGTCACCGCCGACCCGGCCCTCATCGCCGCGGCCGACGCCGTTGTGCTGCCCGGCGTGGGCGCGGCCCGCGACACGGTGGACGGCCTCGCCGCCCGGGGCCTGACCCAGACCGTCCACGACGCCGTCGATGCCGGCAAGCCTTTCTTCGGCGTCTGCATCGGGCTGCAAGTGCTGTTCGACCGAAGCGAGGAGGAGGACGCCGAGTGCCTGGGCATCTTGCCGGGCACGGTGCGTCGTCTCCCCCCCGGCCCCAAGGTGCCGCACATGGGCTGGAACCAGGTGCGGGCCACCGGTCCACACCCCCTCCTGGACGGCATCCCGGACGGCTCGAACTTCTACTTCGTCCACAGCTACTACGCCGACCCCGCCGCCGGCGGGGCGAACGGTCGTGGAGCGGCCCGCGTCATCGCGGCGACCGACTACGACGTCGACTGCAGCTTCGCCAGCGTGCTGGGGAGGGACCGGATCGTCGCGACCCAGTTCCACCCGGAAAAGAGCGGCGCGAACGGTCTGCGCATCTATCGCAACTTCGTCGAGCGGATGGTGCTTCCCCATGCGCGGGGCGGCACCGCCGCGTAGCGCCCCCTACGGCGACACGAAGGCCAAGGAGACGCCGGTGGCGTTCGAGGTGATTCCCGCCATAGACCTGCGCGGAGGGAAGTGCGTCCGGCTCTTCCAGGGCGACTTCGCCCGCGAGACGGTGTACGGCGACGACCCCGCGGCGATGGCGCGACGGTGGCGCGGCGAGGGGGCGGGCAGGCTCCACGTCGTGGACCTCGACGGCGCGCGGACGGGAGTCCAAACGAACCTGCTGGCGGTGCGCGCTATCGCGGAGGCCGCCGGCATTCCGGTGCAGGCAGGCGGCGGCGCGCGCTCGCTGGAGGCGGTTGCCGCCTTGATTGACGCGGGAGCCTCCCGCGTCGTCATCGGGACGGCGGCGGTTGAGGACGAGGGGTTCGTGGCGGAGGCGGTGGGACGCTACGGCGAGGCCATCGTGATCGGCGTCGACGCCCGCGACGGCAAGGCCGCCACCGAAGGCTGGGAGCGGCAGCAGTCGGTCGCAGCCGCCGACCTGATCGCGCGGATGCGGGCGCTCGGCGCGGCCCGCTTCGTCTACACCGACATTGCCCGCGACGGCGCGCTGACGGGGCCGAACGTCGAGGCGCTGGGTAGCGCCATTGAAGCGGCCGCACCCGCGCCGGTGATCGCCTCCGGTGGGGTGGCCACCGCGGAGCACGTCGCCGCGCTCGCCAAGACCGGCGCCGAAGGCGTCATCATCGGCCGGGCACTCTACACCGGCGACCTGTCCCTGGGGGACGCGCTGGCGGCCGCTAGCGGTTAGATGAAGACGGCCTGGACGGAGCCACCGCTGGCGTCGATGACGCCGCCGGTGATGGCTCCGGCCTGCTCGGAGGCGAGGAAGGCGACGGCGTAGCCGATCTCGCGGGCCTCGACCATGCGCTTGATGGCGCGCTGCTGGGCCATGCGACGCTCGGCCTCCACCTCGTCGACTCCCTGGGCCCTCGCCTGGTCGGCGATCATCTCGGTGATGAGCGGGCTGCGCGTGAGACCGGGGTGGACGACGTTGACGGTGATGCCGTCGGGGCCGAGCTCCTCGGCGAGACTGCGGCTGGAGTGAGCGATGGCGAGGTTCCGCGCTCCGCCGCTGTAGCCGCTGGGCAGGCGGCCGTTCTGCCCGGCGATGTTGACGATGCGCCCCCAGCCCTGCTTCTTCATACGGGGCGCGACGGCCCGTGAGCACCGGATCACGCCCATGTACTTGACGTTGAGGTCTTCCCACATCTTCTCGTCGTCGATCGTCTCGATGGGGCCGTTGGCGAGGCCGCCGGGGACGCCGGCGTTGTTGACGAGGATGTCGACGCGGCCGAACTCGGCAATCACCTGCTCCACCATGGCGTCGACGCTGGCGGCTTCGCCGACGTCGGCGACGACGGGGAATGCGCGCCCGCCGTTGGCGTTGATCTCGGCGGCGGCGGCCTCAAGCGGCTCGCGGCGTCGGGCGCAGATCGCGACGACGGCGCCCTCCTCGACGAGCACGTCGGCGATGGCCCGTCCGAGGCCCTGGCTTCCCCCCGTCACAAGCGCGATGCGTCCTGCAAGACCCAAGTCCATGGCCGAGCCCTCCCAGTTCCTGATACGGCGGCAAGCCTAGCCAGCGCGGCGGGGGTTGGTCAAGCGGCGGGAGGCCGAGGAGCGCGCGGGTTTGCTAGACTCAGGGCTATGGCGGTACCGACCGCTAGGAGGCGAGGATGAGCGGCGAGCTTGTCGGCTACGAGCTGCGGGACGGCGTGGCCGTCCTGACGCTGAATGACGCCAAGCGGCGGAACGCGCTGTCGTCCCGGCTGCTGGAAGACCTCAAGAATCGGCTACGGCAGATTGAAGCGGACGATGAGGTCCGGGTGGTGGTGCTGCGGTCGGAGGGGCCGGTGTTCAGCTCAGGCCATGATTTGAACGAGATGATCGACCGCGATGCGGAGTCGTACGCCGCGGTCTTCGCGCTGTGCACCGAGGTCATGGAGGCGATCCGGCTGCTGCCCAAGCCGGTCATCGCGCAGGTGCAGGGGCTGGCGACCGCCGCGGGATGCCAGTTGGCGGCTACGTGCGACCTCGCCGTCGCGGGCGAGTCGGCGGCGTTCGCCACGCCCGGGGTGCGGATCGGCCTGTTCTGCACGACGCCGGGCGTCGCGCTGGCCCGCGCCGTGCCCTCGACGAAGAAGGCCATGGAGATGCTGCTGACCGGCGAACCGGTCCCGGCGTCGAAGGCCCTAGAGATCGGGCTAGTGAACCGGGTCGTGCCCGACGACGAGCTTGAGGAGAACGTCATGGCGCTGGCGCGCCAGATCGGCGCGGCGAGCGCCCACACGCTCGCCGTGGGCAAGGAAGCCTTCTACCGGCAAATCGACCTCGACCGCCCCGCCGCCTACGAGGTGGCGCAGCAGGTCATGGTCGACAACCTGCTCGACGAGGACGCCCACGAGGGCATCACGGCGTTTCTGCAGAAGCGGCCTCCGCAGTGGAAGCGGTAGCGGCATCGCGGGTCTGCGACGGCCCCTCCCAACGGCTATAATCGGAGCGCGGCGCGGGGGTAGCTCAGTCTGGTAGAGTCCCTGCCTTCCAAGCAGGTCGTCGCGGGTTCGAGTCCCGTCCCCCGCTCCAACAGGGCCGCACGAGGGAGGGGTGCCATGACAGAACAATCGCTCAAGGACAACTATCGAGGCGTCTTCGATGGGCGCATCGGGTTCGGCGAGAAGGCCGCCGTGATCGTCATCGACTTCGTCAACGCCTACACCACCGAGGGCGCGCCGTTCTTCGCGCCGCCGGTGATCGACGCGGTGCGCGAGACCGTCGATGTGCTCGACGCGGCGCGGCGGAATGACGCGCCGGTGGTCTACACGCGGGTGATCTACTCGGAGAGCGGTGCCGACGGCGGTATCTTCGTGCAGAAGGTCCCGGGCCTGCGCACGATGTTGGAGGGCGAGCCCCTTTCCGAGATCGTCCCCGAGCTGCCTCCGGAACCCGGCGAGGTGGTCATCAAGAAGCAGTACCCGAGCGCCTTTTTCGGAACGCCGCTCGCCGCCATGCTGACCAGCCAGCGGGTCGACACGGTGATCCTGACCGGCTGCTCGACCAGCGGCTGCATCCGGGCCAGCGCCATCGACGGCATACAGTACGGCTTCCGCGTCATCGTGCCGCGGGAGTGCGTCGGCGACCGGCACCCCGGCCCGCACGAGGCCAACCTGTTCGACATCGACAGCAAGTACGGCGACGTGGTCTCCAAGGCCGAGGTGCTCGCCTACCTAGAAGGCGAGATGTAACTCGGCCGAGCAAGGCAGGTTGACCATGCACTTCGACATGATCGTCAAGGGCGGGAGCGTGGTGACGCCGGGGGAAGGCGTCATGCGGGCCGACGTCGCGGTGCGCGGGGGCAAGGTCGCGGCGCTGTTCGACGACGCCTCGGGCGCCGAGGCCGACGACGTCTACGACGCGACCGGGCTGCACGTCTTCCCCGGCGTGGTCGACCCCCACGTCCACATCGGCTTGGCCGAGGGCTTGGATGATTGGGAGACGGAAACCCGCTCGGCGGCCGTCGGCGGCGTGACCACCGCGCTCACCTATCTCATGGCGGGGACCCCGTATGGGCCGGTCGTCGAGGCGAACCTCGACCGCGCCGCGCGGGACTCGGTCGTGGACTACGGCTTCCACCTCGTGCCCTCGGCGAACGTCCACCTCGACGAGATGGAAGAACACGCGGAGCGCTTCGGCATCAAGTCGTACAAGTACTTCACCAGCTTCCGGGGCGACGAGGGCGCCTACCTGGGCGTCTCGGGCACCGACGACGGCTTCATGTACCGCTACTTCGACCAGGTGGCGAACCTGCCGGGAGGCGTCGCCAACGTCCACCCGGAGAACATCGAAGTGGTCTGGGAGCTGCGGAAGCGGCTGCTCGCGGAGGGCCGCGACGACCTGAAGGCGTGGGACGAATCGCGCCCTGATTTCGTCGAGGCGCAGAGCGCCGTCGCCGCGGCGTTCTACGCCCACGTCACCGGCTGCCCGCTCTACATCGTGCACGTCAGCGGGCGGCTGGCGCTCGACGAGTTGAAGGCGGCGCGCGAGCGCTACGGCGGATCGCCGCTCTACATCGAGACGTGCCCGCACTTCCTCACCCATCACTCGGGCATGGAGATCGGGCCGCTGGGCAAGGTCAACCCGCCGTTGCGCTCCGAGGACGACGAGGAGGCGCTATGGAATGGCCTTCTCGACGGCACGGTCGATACGGTGGGCTCGGACCACGTCGCGCGCAAGAAGGGGAGGAAAGAGGGCAGTATTTGGACGTGCAGCGCCGGCTTTCCGGGAAGCGCGACCATTCTCCCCACCCTGCTCAGCGAGGGCTACCACCGGCGCGGCCTCCCTCTGGAACGCATCGCCGAGCTGGTCAGCGCCAACCCCGCCCGCATCTTCCACCGATATCCCCAGAAGGGGACCATCGCCGTGGGGTCGGACGCCGACTTCGCCATCGTCAATCTGGGCCTGGAACAGGAAGTCACCCACGACTATCTGCAGAGCAACGCCGACTACTCGCTGCTCGACGGCTGGCGGCTGACGGGCTGGCCCGTCGCCACCATCCTGGGGGGCAAGCGCATGGTGGAGCACGGCAAGCTCGTGGGCCCGCGCGGGGCGGGGAGCTACGTTCCGTCGGGCTAGCGCCGCATCCGAGAGCAACCCAAGAAAGAGGCTCGCATGGAGATCGAACCGCCCGTCATCCTCATGGTCATGGACATGCAGAACGATTTCTGCAGCCGCAAGGGCGCATTCGCACGCGCCGGCTTCAGCGTCGAGGGCATCGAGGCCATCGTTCCGACGGTCAAGAGCGTCATCGAGGCCTGTGCCGAAGTCCGCATCCCGATCGTGGCGACCCGGCTGACGATTCTGGAAGACCTCGACGGCAAGGCGATGGGCATGGGGCATCTGCGCACGCTGCGGCCGTTCCTCGTCGAGTCGGGGTTCCGCGCCGGGACATGGGGCCATGAGGGCATCCCGGAGCTGCCCGAGCCCGACTACGCGGTGCGCAAGTGGGGCTATTCGGCCATCTACCAGACGGAGCTGGAAAAGATTCTCACCGCGCTGGGCGGCAAGACGCTGATCTTCACCGGCATCGCGACCAACGGGGTGGTCGAGGGGACGGCGCGGGACGCCAACATGCGGGGCTTCGAGATCGTGACGCTCTCCGACTGCGTCGCCGGGTACAACCAGAAACTGCACGAGGCATCGCTGCTGAATCTGGGCAACATCGGCACCGTCATGCCCGCCGCCGACTTCCTCGCCGCCGTGCCGAGCCTCGCGCCGTAGCCTGCGCGGGCCCTCCCTCAGTCCCTCCCAGAGGGAGGGAGGTTTAACGTGCTCCCCCAGAGGGAGAGCGGTCCGGTGAACGAAGGGTTGGAATCCGGCGCGGCGACCCCTAGAGTATCTGCGCGCCCTCGCAGGGGCATCTAGACCATCGGAGGCCTTCCTTGGAATTCGGCATCTTCATTCAGGGTCATGCGCCGTCGCAGGCGCGGGCCCACAACCCGGCCAACGAGCAGCGGTGGGTCCGCAACGAGGTCGAAATTGCTCAGGCCGCCGACCGGAACAACTTCAAATACATCTGGACGACGGAGCACCACTTCCTCGAAGAGTATTCCCACATGTCGGACAACGCGGCGGTGGCGGCGTGGGTGCTCGCCAAGACGGAGCGCATCCACGTGGGGTCGGGCATCTTCAACCTCAACCCGCGGGTCAACCATCCGGTTCGGCTTGCCGAGCGGGTGGCGATGCTCGACCAGCTCAGCCAGGGGCGGTTCGAGTTCGGCACGGGCCGGGGAGCGGGCAGCCACGAGATCGGCGGCTTCGGCCTGCGCCACGACGAGACCAAGGCGAACTGGGCCGAGGCGATTACGGAAATCCCGAAGATGTGGCGGCAGCGGGGCTACTCGTACCCCAACGGGAGGGGCTTCCAAGTGCCCAGCGAAGGGCGGCAGATGATGCCCGGCCGGGAGGGGGCGTTCAACGTATTGCCCAAGCCCTACGCGCATACGCATCCCGCGCTGTGGGTCGCCGCGGGCAATCCGGGCACGTACGAGACGTCGGCGAAGATGGGGCTGGGGCTGCTGGGGTTCAACGTGGGGTCGGTGTGGAACATGGAGCCGCTGTTCGCCACCTACAAGGAGCACATCGGCGACGCGGAGCCGGTCGGCGACTATGTGAATGACAACATCATGACCACGGTCACGATGGTCTGCTTCGAGGATGGCAAGAAGGCCCGCGAGAGCTACACCCGGTCGGGGCGCTCCTATCTCACGTCACTGGTCTTCCGCTACCACGATAGTTTCCCCCGGCCCGAGGGGTTGCCCTACTGGCCCGACCGGATCCCCGAGCCGACGATCGAGGACGTCGATCAGCGGATCAAGGACGGCTTCGGTCTGTGCGGCTCCCCCGACGAGGTCATCAAGCAGGTCGAGAACTACTCCAAGGTGGGCTCCGACCAGCTCGTCTTCGGCTACCCTGCCGACATGCCGATCGACGAGGCCCTCGAATCGATCGAGACCTTCGGCAAGCACGTGATCCCGCACTTCGACAAGGACCCCAAACACAGCACCACCTGCTACCGCGAGGCGGCGGGCGGGCCGCTGGTACCCAAGGACTAGCCGGCAGGGAGCGCGAGGATGGACTTCACCTTCTCGGCAGAGGAAGAGGCCTTCCGCACCGAGGTGCGCGTCTTCCTGAAAGAGGAGCTGCCCCCCGACTGGGACGGCCTCGACGAGGATGGCGCCTTCCAGGGCCAGGGTCTCGGAATCACACGGCGCATGTCGAAGCGGCTCGCCGAGCGGGGCTGGCTGACGCTGGCCTGGCCCAAGGAGCACGGCGGGCAAGAGCGCTCCATCATGGAGCAGATGCTCTTCAAGGAAGAGATGGCCTACTTCCAGGTGCCCGGCGCCGACATGGGCGTGGGGGGCGTCAGTTGGGTTGGGCCGATGCTGATGTCCCACGGGACCGGCGAGCAGAAGCGCCATCTGCGCTCGATTGCGTCGGGCGACGAGTACTGGTGCACGCTGTACAGTGAGCCGGGGAGCGGCTCCGACCTCGCCTCGTTGCAGACGCGAGCCGAGCGCGACGGCGACGACTACGTGATCAACGGCTCGAAGATCTGGACCAGCGGCGGGCACATCGCCGACTGGGGCTGGCTCGCGGCGCGCACCGACCCGGCGGCGCCCAAGCACAAGGGCGTGAGCATGTTCCTGCTGGACATGAAGGCGCCGGGCGTGACCGTCCGCCCGATCATCAACATGGCGGAGGCGCACCACTTCAACGAGGTCTTCTTCGACAACGTGCGCATTCCCAAGCGCGACCTTGTGGGGGAGCAGGACCAGGGCTGGTACATCCTGGCCACGGCCCTCGACTTCGAGCGGTCCGGTGTGCACGCGTCGGCGAACGCGCAGCGCATCCTCGACAAGCTCGCCGAGTTCCACGCCGAGCGTCCGGGGACGCTGAGCGCCGCGCTCAGAAACCGGTTCGCCGAGGCGCAGATCGAGACCTCAATCGCGCGGTCGCTGGCCTACCGCGTCTCCTGGCTCCAGAGCAAGGGTGGGCAGCCGAATCAGGAGGCGTCACTCTCCAAGCTGTACGGGTCGGAGCTAGGCCAGCGAGTGGCGGCCTTCGCCATCGACTCCCTCGGATTGTCGGGGCAGGCCGGGCCGGGATCGAAGTGGGCCGCCTTCGGCGGCAGGATAGAGCGGACCTACCGCTCGGCGGTGTCGCACACCATCGCGGCGGGCACGTCGGAAGTCCAGCGCAACATCATCGCCACGCGGGGGCTCGGGCTGCCGCGGTAGGGGCCGAGGGCGTCGCGGTGCGGGTGCCCTCCCTCAATCCCTCCCAGAGGGAGGGAGGTTTAAGGTGGCGCCCCATGAGGGGTGTCAAAGTAAGGCTTCCCGCCCGCTTTCGCGACCGTGGGTAGTGGGTATATGGTTGCCTAGGGAGGACCGCCATGGCGTTGCAGCTCGACCACACGATCGTGCCGGCCCATGACAAGGTGAAGTCGGCGGAGTTCATCGCGCGTCTCTTCGGGCTAACGTACGAAGGGACGTGGGGGCACTTCGCGCCGGTGAAGGTCAACGACACGTTGACGCTCGACTTCGACGACTCGGACGACCCGCGCGCAAACCACTACGCTTTCCTCGCTTCGGACGAGGAGTTCGACGCGGTGCTCCAGCGGGTCAAGGACGAGGGAATTCCCTTCGGGAGCGGGCCCGGCTCACGGACGGACGGCAAGATCAACCACCGGCATCAGGGACGCGGGTTCTACTTCGAGTGTGAGAACGGCCACGTGTGGGAGGTCATCACCCACACGTACGTCACCGATTGAAGAGATCGGCGGGCTCCGAGGGCCCTTGGGGGTTGTCGGGGGGCCCCTCACCTCAATCCTCTCCCGTTGGGAGAGGAGGTGGGACCGCCCCACCGACTCTCTCTCAGTCTCCCCCAGCGGGGGAGAGGTCTAAGGTGCTCCACCTGTTGGCGGAGTGTTAGGGAAGGCCCCGCCCAGGCAGTTGGAGGGATGGTCAGGCGCGGAGGGTGGCGCCGAGCTCCTTTTGGAGGCGCTGGAGGAGGCGGGCCTGGGCCTTGTCGACCTCTTCGTTGGTGAGGGTGCGGCCCGGCGACTGCCAGACCATGCGGTAGGCGAGCGACTTCTTGTCCCCGGCGATGCGGTCGCCGGCGTAAACGTCGAAGAGCGTCGCCTCGGCCACCAGCGGCGTCGCTTCGAGCATCGCCGTGACCCTTCCCGCAGGCAGGGATTGGTCGACGACGAGCGCGACGTCGCGGACGGCGCCGGGGAAACGGGCCAGGGGCCGGTAGCGCCGCCGCCCAGGGGGCGCGGCGTCGAGCAGTGTTCCGATGTCGATCTCGAAGTAGAGGCAGGGCCCGTCGCCGAGGTCGAAGGCGCGGAGGACGTTGGGGTGGATCTCGCCGAGCAGTCCCACGCGGGCCCCGGCGACGCGGACGGTCGCGGCGCGGCCGGGGTGGAGCAGTGAATCGCTCGCGGTCTCGTATTCCGCCTCGGTGGAAAGGGCCGCTAAGAGGGCGTCGAGGAGGCCCTTGGCGTCGTAGAAGTCGACCTGCGCCGGTGCGTCGCCGCTCCAGTGCGTTTCACCCCGCACGCCGGTGATGGCGGCGGCCAGGGTCTCGCGCTCGTCGGGGAGGTCGCCGGGCCGTGGGACGTAGACCTTGCCCACCTCGAAGAGGCGGAGGATGCCGTCCTCATGGCGGGCGTTCGCCGCGAGCGTTTGCAGCACGCCGCCGCGAAGGCTTCTCCGCAGTTCGGTCTGCTCGCTGGAGAGCGGGTTGAGGACGTGGAGGGAGGCGGGGTCTTCGACGCGGGCCTTGGCCTGGACGTCCGGGTTGGTGAGCGAATAGGTGACGATCTCGTCGAATCCGAGGGCGCGCATTTCGTCGCGAACGGCGCGCCTGAGGTCGAGGAAGGGCTGCGGCTCGAAGTCGGGCACCCGGCCGGTGATGCCGATCGTCGGCGCCCAGTCGTAGCCCTTGAGGCGTGCGATCTCCTCGATGAGGTCGTCCTCGATCTCGATGTCGGTGCGCCAGTAGGGGGCGGTGACGTCGAGGGCGCCCTTGCCCGCGGCGTCCGCCGTGAAGCCGAGCCGCGCCAGAAGCTCCCCGGCCTCGCTCGAAGGCACTTCCGCGCCGAGCACGAGCGCCGTCCGCGCTTCGGTGAGGCGCACCGCGGGGCGGGTCCGCGCGCCGGGGTAGGCGTCGACCAGCCCCTCGGCGACCTCGCCACCGGCGACCTCGGCGATGAGCTTCAGGGCGCGGCGAGCGGCGTGCAGCGGCAACTCGGGGCTGAGCCCCTTGTCGAATCGGATCGAGGCCTCGCTGCGCAGCGTCGTCTTCTGGGAGGTGCGCCGGATGTTGGCCGGGTTGAAGTTGGCCGATTCGAGGAGCACGTTGACCGTCGCCTCGGTGACCTCGCTGTCCTCGCCGCCCATGACGCCGGCGAGGGCGACGGGCTGCTCGGCGTCGGCGATGACCAGCATGTCGGCGTCGAGCTCGCGGGGGAGGCCGTCAATGGTGGTGATCCACTCGCCGGGGCGGGCGCGCCGGACGACGATGCGGTTCTCGCCGAGGCGGTCGTAGTCGAAGGCGTGGAGCGGCTGGCCCATCTCCAGCATCACGAAGTTGGTGACGTCGACGACGTTGTTGATTGACCGTGAGCCGTAGGCGGCCAGCTTTTCCTGCAGCCATCGGGGTGACGGCCCGATCTTCACGCCGGTGATGACGCCGCCGATGTAGCGCGGGCAGAGGTCGGGGTCGAGGATGTCGACACTGGTCTTGGACGCGGCGGGCGGGCCTTCCTCGGCGTAGCTGAGGTCGGGCTCGCGGGCCGTGCCGCCCGTCTGCGCCGCCACCTCGCGGGCCAACCCGAGCACCGAGAGAAGGTCGGGCCGGTTGGGCGTGATGGAGAAGTCGAAGATGACGTCGCCGAGGTGGTCGGCGAGCGGTTGCCCAATGGGGGCGTCGTCGGGGAGCACCAGGATGCCCTCGTGCTCGTCGGAAAGGCCGAGCTCGCGCTCGGAGCAGACCATGCCCCGCGACTCGACGCCGCGGATCTTCGCCGCCTTGAGCTTGGAGAGCCGGCCGGTGTGCGCGTCGAAAAGCGTCGCGCCCTCGCGAGCGAAGGCGATCTTCTGCCCCGCGGCGACGTTGGGCGCCCCGCAGACTACTTGCGCCGTGCCATCGCCGGTGTCGACCGTGGCCAGCCGGAGGCGGTCGGCGTTGGGGTGGGGATCAACCGCGGTCACCAGTCCCACGGCGACGCCGTCCCAGTGCTCGCCGACGACCTCGAAGCCCTCGGCCTCGATGCCGGCCAAGGTCAGGCGGTGGGCGAGGGCGTCCGGGGCCACGCCGATGTCGACGTAGTCGCGGAGCCAGGAGAGTGGCGCTTTCATGGGATAGACAAGCCTAGAACTGGCGCAGGAAGCGGATGTCGTTGGAGTAGTAGAGGCGGACGTCGTCGATGCCGTACTTCAGGTTAGCGATGCGCTCAACGCCCATGCCGAAGGCGAAGCCGGTGTAACGCTCGGGGTCGTAGCCGACGCCTTCCAGGACCTTGGGGTGGACCATGCCGGCGCCGAGGATTTCGAGCCAGCCGCCCTTGCCGTCGTCGATCGCCATCTCGGCGCCAGGCTCGACGAACGGGAAGTAGTCGCAGCGGAAGCGGACCTTGCGCTCGACGCCGAAGACGCGCTTGGCGAACTCGTAGAGTGTGCCCTTCAGGTGGGCGAAGGAGATGCCCTCGTCGACGGCGAGCCCCTCCACTTGGTGGAAGTGCCACTCGTGGGTGGCGTCGGTGGCCTCGTAGCGGTAGACCTTGCCGGGGACGATGACGCGCACCGGCGGCTGGTGGTTCTCCATGAATCGGATCTGCATTGGCGAGGTATGCGTGCGCAGCAGCATGGGCCCCGCGCCGGGGGCGTCGGCCTCGTCGATCCAAAAGGTGTCGTGCTGCTCGCGTGCGGGGTGGTCGGGCGGGATGTTCAGCGCCTCGAAGTTGTAGCGGTCCCACTCGACCTCGGGGCCCTCGACGACCTGGAAGCCCATCGCGGCGAAGGCGTCGGTGATCTCGCGGATCATTAGGGTCGTGGGGTGGAGATGGCCGCGGAGGGCGGGACGGCCCGGCAGGGTGACGTCGATGGCGTCGCGCTCGGCCAACGCGCCGGCGGCCGCCTCGCGCAGCGCCGTCTCGTGGGCCTCGCGCGCCGACTCGAGCTCCTGCTTGAGCCGGTTTGCCGTCGCGCCGACCTCGCGGCGCTCCTCCGGCGGGGCCTGGCCCAGGCCGCGCAGGACTTCAGTGAGGGGGCCCTTGCGGCCGAGGTAGGTGATGCGCCAGTCCTCGAGCTCGGCGGGGGACGACACCGCCCCGAGCGCGTCGAGCGCGTCCTGGCGCAGCTTGGCGAGGCGGTCGATCACCACAACAGGATACGAAAGGCTTCGAGAAAGCGTCAAACCAGCGCGCCGCCGCCCGGCCCGCGGCAATCTGGTACGATTCGGGCGCGATGAGCGGCCCCCTGACTGGCAAACGAGTCCTTGACCTTACCTGGGGCATCGCAGGGCCGATGGCCGGCATGATCATGGCCGACTACGGCGCCGACGTGGTCCGCGTCGAATCGCCCAGGTCCGACCCGCTCTCCGCCCACCCCGGCTACGTCGTGTGGAACCGCGGCAAGCGCAGCATGACGCTCGACGTCTTTCAGTCCGAAGGCGTCGAGGTGCTCGACCGCCTGCTCGCCGGCACCGACGTGCTCATGGAGTCCTTCCAGCCCGGCGTGACCGAACGGTACGGCTTCGGCTGGGAGGCCGTCCACGCCAAGCACCCCGGGGTGGTCTACACCTCGATCAGCGGCTATGGGCAGGAGGGCGAGGACCGCGACCGGCCCGGCTACGACGGGCTGGTCCAGGCCAGGATGGGGCTGCAGGAGCTCCAGCCGGGCTTCCGCGACGGGCCCAAGTTCGTCGGCTTCTCAATGGCGAGCACGCCGACGTCGTTCCTGGCCATGATCGGGACGTTGACGGCGCTCTACATCCGTGAGACCTCCGGCCTCGGCCAGCACGTCGACACGTCGCTGCGCCAAGGGGCGCTGTCCATGCTCACGATGCAGTGGGCCACCGCGGAGAAGGGCCGCGACCGGTTCGACGTCAGCTTTTGGGACCGCAAGCTGCTCGTCGACCTCTTCCAGTGCGGCGACGGCAAGTGGCTGCACATGCACACCGGGGCGCAGGGCGCGTACGACCGCTTCGTCGAGGGCGTCGAGATGCCGCATCTGATGGACAAGAAGCAGACCGAGGAGATGTGGGGGGAGATGCGCGCCGGGGCCACCCAGTGGTTCAAGACCCACACCCGTGAGGAAGCGCTCGATATGCTCAAGCGCCAGGACATCCCCGCCCTTCCGGTCGAGCCTCCCGGCGGCGCGCTCCGCGACCCGCAGGCCCGTCCCAATGGCTTTGTCCAGACCGTCCACGACCCCGTGTTGGGCGACATCGACGAGGTCGGCATGTACCTGAAGTTCGAGAAGACGCCGGGAGGGATTCGCGCGTCGGCCCCGGCCCGCGGGGCGGACACCGGCGAGCTGCTGGCCGAGGCGGGCTACTCGGCCGCCGAGATCGAAGGGCTGCGCGGACGGGGCGTGGTGTGATGCGCCGTTCGTCCGGAAAGGAGCCGCTGCCATGACCTACGCGCTGGAAGGCCTCAAAATCGTCGACTTCGGCATCTTCTTCGCCGGGCCGTACGCGAGCAAGCTCCTTGCCGACCTTGGGGCGGAGGTCATCAAGGTCGAGCAGGTCACCGGCGACCCGCTGCGGCGTAGTCCCGGCCCGTTCAACGGCTGCCAACGGAACAAGCGCGCAATCGCGCTCGACCTGCGCACGGAGGAGGGGAAGGTCATCGCGCACAAGCTGATGGCCGAGGCCGACGTGGTCACCCACAACATGCGCCCCGGCGTCGCCGAGCGGCTGGGGATCGACTACGAGACCGCGAAGGGTCTGCGCGAGGATATTATCTACCTCTACTCGCCCGCCTTCGGCACCGTCGGCCCGCGCAAGGACCAGCCCGGCTTCGAACCGCTGGTCTCCGCACTCGTCGGCATCGAGACGGCGGTGGCGGGCAAGGGCAACCCGCCGACGATGACGCTATCTTCCGTGAATATGGACCCGGGCAACGGGCTCATGGGTGCCGTCGGCATCATGATGGCCTTGAACCACCGCGCCGAGACCGGGGAGGGGCAGATGATCGAATGCCCGCAGATGGTCTCGGGGATGCTGTTCACCTCCGACATGTACTACCTGCCCGATGGGACGCTCTCGCCGCAGTACGAGCTCGACCAGGCCCAGACCGGCTTCGGCCCGATGTGCCGCCTCTACGAGACCAGGGAGGAGTGGATCTGCGTAGTCGTGCCCACGGAGCGCGACTTCCGCGCGATGTGCGGGGCGATGGGCGCGCCGGAGCTGGCCGACGATCCCCGCTGGGCGACGACGGAGGCCCGCGAGTCGAGCGCCGAGCTTGCCGCTGCGCTGGAGGCGCGGTTCCAGGAGCGCACCGCCCGCGAGTGGTTCGAGGTCCTCGACGGGGCGGGTGTCCCCTGCGAGGTCTCCGCACACGATGGTATACAGAAGCTCTTCGGCGACGACGGCAACCTTGAAAGCGGCCTGATCGCGGAGTATTGGCACCCGACCTACGGCATGATGCGCGAGGTCGGCGAGACGGTGCGCCTCTCCGACTCGCCGGGCCACATCTGGGGGCCGCCGCCCCTCATCGGCCAGCACGGCGAGGAAATCCTGGCCGAGCTCGGCTACGACGAGGCCCACCGCCGCGAGCTGCGCGACCAGGGCGTCGTCGCCTGGCCCGACGACATCCCCGCGCCGCCGGCGGGATAGGAGCGGAGCGTCTGACGATGTTCTGTCCGAGCTGCACGAGCGAAAACAGCGACAACGCCTCGTTCTGCGGCAACTGCGGCCACAACCTGCACTTGGAGGTCGGCCGTCCGGTGGACTACGTGCCGCCGGGGTCGCCGCCGCCGACGGGGGCGCCCGCTCATCCGGCGACCGGCTACGCCGGCTTCTGGCGCCGCTTCGCCGCCCGGATCATCGACATCATCGTGACGGCCTTGTTGAACATGGTCATTGTCACGATCGCCGCCGCTATCGCGGGATGGGAACAGGATACAACCGACGGCCAAGCAGAGATCTACATCATCAGCTTCGTCGTCGGGTGGCTTTACTACGCTGGGATGCACAGCTCCCCCTACCAGGCGACGCTGGGCAAGATGGCGCTTGGCATCGTGGTGACCGGATACAACGGTCAGCAGATCGGCTTTTGGCACGCGACCGCCCGTTATCTTGCGGAGATCATCTCCGCGCTGATCCTCTTCATCGGCTTCCTGATGGTGGCTTGGACGGAGCGGAAACAGGCCCTGCATGACATGCTGGCCTCGACGCTGGTGGTCAACCGCGAGCAGCGGCAGGAGCCGTAGGCGAGCCCGCGCGGCGACGCTACATCCTGTCGGGGGCCGACATGCCCATGAGACCGAGGGCGCGGGCGAGGGAAATCTGCGCCGCCTTCACCAGCTTCAGGCGCGCCGCCGTCAGCGCCGGGTCGTTGGATACGACGCGGCAGTGCTTGTAGAAGTGATGGAAGGCGGTCGCCAGCTCTTGGGCGTAGTGTGGAAGATGGTGTGGCTCGAGTGAGGCCGCGATCTGGTCGACCAGCTCGGGCAGGCCGAGCATCTTGCGGATGAGGGCCAGCTCCGCCTCGTGCGTCAGCAGCGCAACGTCGCCGCCCGCGTAGTCGATGTCGCGCTCGCCGGCCAGGCGGAGGATGCTGGCAATGCGGGCGTGGGCGTACTGGACGTAGTAGACCGGGTTGTCCTGCGACTGGCGCTTCGCGGCTTCCAGATCGAAGTCCATCTGGCTGTCGGCGGAGCGTGAGAGCAGGTAGAAGCGGCAGACGTCGCGGCCCACCTCGTCGACGACCTCCCGCAGGGTGATCAGGTCGCCGGAGCGCTTCGATATCTTGATCGTCTCGCCGCCGCGCTTCAGCGTGACCAGCTGCCCGAGCACGAAAACGAGCTGCTCGGGGTCGAAGCCCAACGCCGCCATCGCGGCCTTCATGCGCGGGGTGTGGCCCTGATGGTCGGCGCCCCAGACGTCGATCACGCGCTCGAAGCCCCGCGCGCCGAACTTGTCGCGGTGGTAGGCGATGTCCGACGCGAAGTAGGTGGGCGTGCCGTTGCTGCGGACGACGACGTTGTCCTTGTCCTCGCCGAGGCTCGTTGAGGTGAACCACGTCGCGCCCTCGCGCTCGGCGAGGAAGCCGTCGGCGCGCAGCGCGTCCATCGACGCCTCGTAGCGGGAGGCGCCGCCGTTCTCCGGTTCGAAGAGCGACCGCTCGCTGTACCAGACGTCGAACTCGACGCCGAGGGCTTCGAGGTCGTCGCGGATGAGGTCGAGCATGAGCGGAAGGCCCGCCTCGCCGAGCCGCTGAGTTGCTTCTTCGGGGCTGCCGTCGCGGATGAGGTCTTCTAGCGCCGCGCGGTCGGACGCCTCGCCGAGGATGCGGCGCGCGGCGTCGGTGACGTAGTCGCCGGCGTAGCCGTCGTCGGGAAGCGCCACGTCCATGCCCAGCGACTGCGCGGCGCGCGCGTAGAGCGAGGCGTAGAAGTTGTCCATCTGGTTGCCGGCGTCGTTGACGTAATACTCGCGTACGACGTCGAAGCCGGCGGCGGCGAGAACGTTTGCCAAGGTGCTGCCCAGGACCGCGCCGCGCGCGTGTCCGACGTGCACGGGGCCCGTCGGGTTGACACTGACGAACTCGACCTGCACCTTGCGGCCCGCGCCGGCCGCGCTGTCGGCGTACCGCTCGCCTTCCGCCAGCACCGTCTCCACCTGACGGGTCAGCCAACTCTCAGCGAGCCTGAAATTGATGAAGCCGGGCCGGGCCGCCGTCGCCTCGGCGACCTCGTCGACTTGGGGCAGCGCGCCCGCGATGCGGTCGGCGATTTCGAGCGGGTCCATCCGCGCCTGCCGCGCCAGCTTCATGGCGAGGTTGGAGGCGTAGTCGCCGTGCTCGGGGTTCTGGGGACGTTGGATATCCCCGTCGGGCAGCGGCCCTTCGGGGAGCGCCCCCGCTTTCATCGCCGCCGCCGCCGCGCTCTGCGCCGCCAGCCGCAGCCTCTCTCGAATCCGTTCCATGAGATGAAGGCTAAGGTCTACAGAGCCTCAAGCCGGTTACAGAACCATACGGCCTTTTGCTTGCCAACGCTAGCGACGCTCAAAAGAGACAAGGAGACCGCGATGCCCCGCTCTAACTGAGGGTCTTTCAGCAGCTTCACCGGAGCCCACGCCGTATAGCTCTCTAGTTGGTTCCTTTCCGGGTGAGGGGAATGCACGGTTATCTTTCCCACGGGCTTCGACAATGTCCTTCCGAGCATAGACCTTGACATGGCTGTGTCGCGTAGCCCCAGCGACTTCAGCAGGTCTGCGCTTCGAAAAATCTCACGAAGCACCCCGATTACTTCTTGGGAGCCGGATTCCGGGGGATCGATTCGTGCTATCGGCTCTTTCTCTTTTGCCCGGTTGGCTCTCGCGATGAGTCCGGCGTCGATATCAAAACTCTCCCGAATCGAGAAGGTAGCCCCAGTTTTACCGTTTCTGCGCCCTATGCGGGGTTGCGTCGCCTGAGTCGATGTCCGGAGGCAATCATGGATTGGCCACGGCCACCCTAGCCGGTCAAAGAAGACGCGCGAGTCGCAGTTACACGAGAAGTAGAAAACCTTTCCCTTGCACCATCTGCACTTCGTGGGGAATGTTCTTGTCCCACACCATGCGCCATGACTCGCCGATCCCCACATGCTGGCCTCCTGCCGAGCGGCGGTGCCGCTCCGCACACGAAGGGATAGGTTACCAAACGCCACTCGCGCCGTCAGGCTTCGCCGTGGGCGGCCTCGCGGCCCCGCCACCAGCGGCGGACGGCCTCGCCGAGGGCGCGGTGCTCGGGCGCTTCGAGATGGGGGTCGCGTTCGGCGATGGCGGCGGCTTCCTCGCGCGCCAGCTCGATCATCTTCACGTCGGAGAGGCGGGCCATACGGAGGTCGGGCATGCCCGCCTGGCGCGTGCCGAAGAACTCGCCCGGGCCGCGCAGGCGCAGGTCTTCCTCGGCGAGCGCGAAGCCGTCGGCGGTCTCCTGCATCACGTGGAGCCGCTCCCGGGCGTCCTCGTTCCCCGTCTCCGAGATGAGGATGCAGTAGCTCTGGTGCTCGCCGCGGCCCACCCGGCCCCGGAACTGGTGCAGCTGGGAGAGCCCGAACCGGCCCGCCGACTCAATCACCATCACCGTGGCGTTGGGGACGTCGATGCCGACCTCGACGACGGCCGTCGAGAGCAGGATGTCGATCTCCGCGTCGCGGAATTGGCGCATCACGCGGTCCTTTTCGGCGGAGGAGAGACGCCCGTGGAGCAGGCCGAGCTCAAGGTCGGGGAAGACGTCGCGGTTGAGGCGCTCGTACTCCTGCTCCGCCGCCGCGGCCTCCAGCTTCTCCGACTCCTCGATCAGGGGGTAGATCATGAACGCCTGGCGCCCCTTTTCGATCTCGCGGCGCATGAAGCCGTAGGCGGTGTCTCGCTGGTCCATCTCGATCCACCGTGTCTTGATTGGCAGTCGGCCCGGAGGCATCTCGTCGATGGTCGAGACGTCGAGGTCGCCGAAGACGGTCAAGGAAAGGCTGCGGGGGATGGGGGTCGCGGTCATCACCAGGAGGTGGGGGTTGTAGCCCTTCTGGCGGAGCTCGGCGCGCTGCATCACGCCGAAGCGGTGCTGCTCGTCGACGATCACGAGGCCGAGGCTCGCGAAGGCGACCTCCTTCTGGATCAGGGCGTGCGTGCCGATCAGGACGTCGATCTCGCCCGACTCCGTCATCGTCAGAATCTCTTGCTTGCGCTTGCGGGTCGTGCTGCCGGTGAGCAGCCCGAAGGTGACGGGGCGGTCCATGTAGGAAAGCTCGGCGCGAAGGATTTCTGGCGCCTGACCCGGCGCGGCGACCTCGCCGAACATGCCGATTACCCGCCCGAAGAGCTTCCGCACCGTCGCGAAGTGCTGCTCGGCGAGGATCTCCGTCGGCGCCATGAATGCGGACTGCTGCCGGTTCGCCGCAGCCGTGAGCAGGGCGGCCAGCGCCACCACCGTCTTGCCGCTGCCGACGTCGCCCTGGAGCAGGCGGGTCATCGGCACCGAGCGTGCCAGGTCGGCGGTCACGTGGTCCAAGGCCTTGCGCTGCGCCGACGTCGGCTCGAACCCCAACGACCCAATGAAGCCGTCGATGACGGCTTGGTCGGTGAGCAGGGGGCGGCCGGGCAGCTCCCGCTGCCAGCTCCGTTTCCGTTCGAGCACGCCGATCTGAATAAGGAGGAGCTCGTCGAAGGCCAGGCGTCGGCGGGCGGCCTGTTTCGCCTGCTGGTCGGGCGGGAAGTGGGCCGCGGCCACCGATTCCGCCAGTGGGCCCAGCTTCAGGCGGCGTCGAAGCTCGGGCGGGAGGAAGTCGGTGAGCGCGCCGCCGGCATCGTCGAGGGCGCGCCTGATGATCGTCCGCAGCCGCCGCGACGTGATGCCCTCGGTGAGGGGATAGATGGGGATGAGCCCGCCGGTGTGGACCTGCTCGCCTCCGCCGATGATCTCCCACTCGGGGTTCTCGAAGACGATGCGGCCCCGGAAGTTCGACACCCGCCCGCTTAACGCGACCTTGCTCCCCCGCAGCGTCTTCGCCAGGTAGGGCTGGTTGAACCACACGGCGCGCACCCAGCCGGTCGCGTCGCCGATGACGGCCTCGCAGGCGCGCATGCGTCCGCCGCGGCCCATGCGCGTCTCCTTGGCCTCCATCACGTCGCCGGCGACCGTCCGGTCGGAGCCGGGCGTCAGCTCCCGGATGGGCTGCGCACTGGTGAAGTCGAGGTGGCGGCGCGGAAAGTGGAAGAGCAGGTCCTCGACGGTCTCGAGGTTGAGCTTCGCCAGCCGCTTCAACAATCTGGCGTCGATAGCGCCTATCTCCGCCAGCGGTGTGGTCAGCCCCTGACCGGGCCGGAGGAACGGCGCGTTACGGCGGGCTCCGGCACGCGGCTTCGGCGGCGCGGAGCGGGCCGTGGGCTTTGGCGACGGAGCCGGCGCGGGGCGAGGGGCCGGCGGTTGCGGCGATGGCGGCTCGCCGTCGGGGTCGAGCAGCGCGGCGACGCGGAGGGCGTCGCCGATCCACCCCTCGCGCTCGGCGGGCGACTTCGTAGCGTACAGCGGCGAGGCCACGCCTAAACGCTGCAGATTCGCGCGCGCCGGATTGGGGACTGCCTGGAGAGCCTCGGCGCCCCAGCGTTCGAGGAACTTGTCGAGCCCACCGACGACGGCCCCGTCGTCGTAGCCCCGGCTCGCCTCGAGCTCGAGGACCTTGCGCAGTTGACGGGCCAGCTTCGGCGCGTCGCCGGACGTGACGTCGGGAAGGATGACTATGCCCAGCGCGCCGGGTCCGAGGTGGCTCCCGAGCGCGGGCGAAAACTCAGCGATCGTGATCCGCTCCGAGGGCGTGTGGGCGGCGCAACGCTCGGCGAGTGCCTCGGCGTCCGTTGGGTCGGCGCTGTAGAGGACACCAAGGGAGAAGCCGCCGCTCTGGACCGCCACGGTGTCCTCGAACCGGCGGAGGAGGCGCTTGCGGCTGCGGACCCGGTCGGCGGGGCGCAGTTCGCCGTCGACCAACTGGATGATGGGTCGAATGTCCAGCAGCCCGCCGAAGAATCCCTGCAAGCGGCTCGCCCGGCCGCCGCGCATCAAATACTTGAGCGTTTCGACGGAGGCGCGCGTTTCGACCCGGTCGCGCCGTGCGTCGAGCCAGGCGACGGCGTCGTCCAGCGATCCGCCGTCGCGGGCCATCTCGGCGACGCCGCGGACCAGCAGCCCCACACCCAGCGACACGTTCAGCGAGTCGTAGACCTCGATCCGCGTGCCCTCGCCCATCTCCTTCGCCGCCTGCGTCGCCGAGCTGTAGGTCCCGCTGAGCTTCGACGAGATGTGGACCGACATAATCTGGTCTGCTTCGGCGCTGACCTCGCGGTAGACGTCGAGGACGGCCCCCACCGAAGGCTGCGCCGTGGTGGGGTGCCGGTCGTCGGTTTCGAGGCGCTTATAGAACTCGGCCCGCGTGATGTCGACGCCATCGCGGAGGCTCTCCGTGCCGAATTGCACGGTGGCCGGCACGATGTGGATACCCAGTTCCCCGACGATGTCGGCGGGCAGGTCGCAAGTGCTGTCGGCTACTACTTTGAAGGTCATCCCGTGCCTCCCTCTCGGACAGATTGTTTCCGCTGAGGCGGTGCCTACTCCACGGCAACGAAGTAGGGGTAGTGCGGCTGTCCGCCGTACACCGCCTCGATCTCGGCCTCGCCGTGGCGCTCCGATAGCATCTCGACCGCGGCCCCGGCTTCCTCTTCCGTCACGTCCGCGCCGTAGTAGAGCGTGACGCTGGCCTCGTCGTCTTCCTCAAGCATCGCGTCCACGAGCGAAGTCAGCGCTTCGTCCACCGACTTCACCGACGCGATCAGGGACTTGCCGACGAAGGCGATGGCGTCGCCTTCGGCCACCGGCTTGCCGTCCACCGTTGAGTCCCGGACGGCGATGGTCACCTCGCCGGCGCTGACCTGCCCCATCGACCGGGTCATCGCCTCGTGGTTCTCGTCGGCGGTCGCCTCGTAGTTGAACGACAGCATGGCGCCGATGCCTTGGACGATGTTCCTCGTGGGGACGACGTGCACCCGCATGCCTTCGGCCAACTCGGCGGCCTGCTGCGCCGAGGGCACGATGTTCCCGTTGTTGGGGAGAACGACGACGTCATCAAGGCCAGCCGACTGGATGGCCTCCAAGATGTCCTTGGTGCTGGGGTTCATGGTTTGGCCGCCGTGCACGATCGAGGTGGCGCCGAGACCCCGGAGCACGTCGATCAGCCCGTCGCCGTTGGCGATGGCTACGACCGCCGTCTTGCCCGGCGGCGCGCCGCCGACGCTGTCGGAGAAAGTCCGGTGCTGCGCCGACATGTCATCGACCTTCTCGGCGAGGATGTTCCCCAGACCGTCGAGCAGGGCGCGGACCTCGGCCGGCTCCTCGGTGTGTAGATGGATCTTGACAAGGTCCTGGTCGCCGGCGACGACGAGCGAGGTCCCCATGACGCCGAGAGTCTCGCGCAGCGCCGCCGTATCCTGTGTGCTGCGTTCGACGATCCACTCGCTGCAGAAGCCGAATTCGTCCTCGCCGTGATCGTCGTCGGTGTAGGCGGCGGCCACGGTTATACCCGTGATCTCCTCCGGCGCGGGAGGCTCCGCGCCGGTGAGGAAGCAGAGCGCCCCTTCGAGAATGACGACGACGCCCCGGCCGCCGGAGTCGACGACGCCGTTTTCCCGGAGCACTTCGAGCAGTAGGGGTGTCCGGGCGAGCGACGATTCCGCCGCCTCGCAGGCGGCGGCGAGCACGTCGGCGGGCGCAGCGTCACCAGCGCCGAACTTTGCCTCACAGGCCTCCGCCGTCTGGCGAGCCACGGTCAGCATCGTTCCCTCGACCGGGTTGGTCACGGACTGGTAGGCGCGGGCCGCGCCCTCGCGGAGGGCGTCGGTGAGCAGACGGCCGCCGAGGACGTCCGCCTCTTCCGCAGCGAGGTGGAAGCCGCGAACGATCTGCGAGAGGATCACGCCGCTGTTGCCCCGCGCCCCCATCAGCGAGCCGTGGGCCATGGCCGAGAGGACGTCGCGGGCGTGCGGGGCCTCGTCGGGGATGGCCTCCATGGCAGCCTGCATGGTGAGCAGCATGTTCGTCCCCGTGTCGCCGTCGGGGACGGGGAAGACGTTCAGAGCGTTGACCGCCTCGGCATGGAGCTCGAGGTGCCGGGTGGCGGCGGCGAACATCTCGCGGACGGCGGGGCCGTCGAGCGGCCCTTCCGTCCGGGTGGAGGCTTCAGGACCCATGGGCAATCACCCGCTCCGGGACTCGGCTCGTTTGCCGGTTGACCGGTTGAGTGGTATTCTAACGAGGCTATTCTACAGGGTAAAGCCGACGGAGCATCCCTCCGGTGGCGGGGCCCTGCGGCGAGACGACACCCATGACCGCGCGCAGAATAAGTTCGAAGAAAGTCACGTTCGGCTACAACGTCAGCCACTCGAAGCGCCACACCAAGCGCACGTGGAAGCCGAACATGCAGCGCGCCACGATCGAGGTCGACGGGCGCCGCCAGCAGGTCTACATCGCCGCCCGCGACCTGCGCGCCCTCTTCAAGCCGCCTCGCAAGAGCAAATCGGCCTAGCGGCGGACTCGTACGCGCGTGGTCTAGACCCCTACCGACGCCACGCTCTCCCGCAGCTTTGCGATGGCCTCGGCGACGCTCTCCCGGTCGTTGAAGATCCCCGATCCCGAAACGAGCACCCGCGCCCCGGCTCGTACGGCGTCCGGCGCAGTGTCGGGCTTGATGCCGCCGTCGATTTCGAGCTCGGCGCCGTAGCCTCCCTCGTCGAGCATCCGGCGGAGCCGCGCCACTTTGGGCAGGGTCTCCGGGATGAAGCTCTGCCCGCCGAAGCCGGGGTTCACCGACATGACGAGCACGAGGTCGGCGAAGGGAAGCGCCTCTTCGACCGCCGCAAGCGGCGTCGCGGGGTTGATCGAGACGCCGGCCTTGACGCCGCATTCCTTGATGTATTGCACCGTGCGGTGGACGTGGGGTGTGGCCTCGGCGTGGAAGGTGAGGATGTCGGCGCCGGCGGCGCAGAAGTCTTTGATGTAGCGCTCCGGCTCCGCGATCATGATGTGCACGTCGAGCGGCAGCGACGTATGGGGCCGCAGGGCCTCGACGATGAGCGGCCCGACGGTGAGGTTGGGCACGAAATGGCCGTCCATCACGTCGACGTGGATGTAGTCGGCGCCGGCGGCCTCGGCCTCGGCGACCTGCTCGCCGAGGCGCGCGAAGTCGGCGGAGAGAATCGACGGCGCGATCTTGACCGCCGTCACGCCTTGCGCCGGTTCCAAGAGAGTTTCTCGGTGCCCGCCGAGAAGCGCTTCTTTGCCGCCTCGAGCTCCTCCGCGACCGCGGAAAGTGCCGTGCTGCCCACCGCGCTCCGCGACTCGATCGCGCTTTGGACGTCGATGTCGCGCACGTCCTCGTCGAAGTACGGGGAGAACGACCGGTAGTCTTCGAGGCTGAGCTCGGCCAGGCTGGCGCCCTTTTCGATAGCGCGGAGCACCACTTCGCCCACGATGGCGTGGGCCTCGCGGAAGGGCACACCCTTCTTCACCAGGTAATCGGCGACGTCCGTGGCGAGGGCGTACCCGCGCTCCGCGACATCCTGCATATGGCCGGTTTGGAACTCGAGCCTTGCCAGCGTCTCTCCGATGACCCGCAGGCTGGAGGTGAGGATGTCGACGGTGTTGAAGAGCGGCTCCTTGTCCTCCTGCAAGTCGCGGTTATAGGCGAGGGGCAGCGCCTTCATCATGGTCAGCGCGGCGGTCAGGTTGCCGTAGACCCGGCCGGTCCGCCCTCTTGCCAGCTCCGCCACGTCGGGGTTCTTCTTCTGGGGCATCATGCTGCTGCCGGTGGCGTAGGCGTCGTCGAGGGTGACGAAGCCGAACTCCTCGGTGCTCCACAGCACGATCTCCTCGGAGAGCCGTGACAAATGCATCATGGCGAGGCTGGCCGCGGCGTGGTATTCGATCACGAAATCGCGGTCGGAGACGGCGTCGATGCTGTTGTTGCTCAGCTTCGAGAACCCAAGCCGCCGTCCCAGGTAGGGCCGGTCGAGGGGATAGGGTGCGCCGGCTAGGGCGCCGCTGCCCAGCGGCATGACGTCGGTGCGCCGCAGCGCGTCCCGGAACCGCTCGCTGTCCCGCTCGAACATTTCCGAGTAGGCGAGGAGGTGATGCGCGAGCAAGACCGGCTGTCCGCGCTGAAGGTGCGTGTAGCCGGGCATGACGACGTTGATGTGGGCTTCGGCCTTGTCGAGGATGCGGCCCCGGAGGTCGTTGAGCCCGTTGATGGCGTCCTTGATCGCGTCCTTGGTGAAGAGCCGCATGTCGAGGGCGATCTGGTCGTTCCGCGAGCGGGCCGTGTGCAGCTTGCCGCCCACGTCGCCCACGATCTCGATCAGCCGCGTCTCGACGTTGAGGTGGACGTCTTCGTACTCGTCGCGGAAGTAGAAGATGCCCCGCTCGATCTCGTCGGCGATCCTCCGCAGCCCGGCCACGATCTGGCGTCCCTCGGACCGGGAGATGATGCCCTGCTTGGCGAGCATCATCGCGTGGGCGATGCTTCCCGCCACGTCGTACGGTGCCAGCCGCTTGTCGTAGGAGATGGACGCCGTGTAATTCCGCACCGACTCGGCCATCGGTCTCGACAACCGGGCGCGGGAGGCCCTGGCCGGAGTCCTGACTCGCGCGGCGCGGGCCCGTTGGATCAGGCTGCCGCGGGCCACGGCCTGCTCGTCGGCGGTCGGCTCGCCGGAAGACGGTTCGGCGGCAACCGGCTCGGCGGCGGTCGGCTCGCCGGCTTGCTGCTCGTCGCCCTCTTGTTCGCTTGCCTCTGGCTCGGCAAGCCTTTCGTCAGCCACGATGCTCCTTTGTCCGTGGAAAACGGATTCGGCGTGACGCTAGTTTAGTCCCTCCCGGGCACCTTGAGGTCGAGGGCCTCATAGCCCTCTTTCGTGTAGACCATGAAGGAGCGCTTGACCGTCATCACGGTCTCGCCGCGCTGGTTCCAGATCCTGATGGCGACCTTCACGATGCCGCGGTCGCCGCGCTTCGTCATCCGTTTCTCCAACACTTCCGTCGAGGAGTAGATGGTGTCGCCGATGAACGTCGGGGCGAGGTGCTTCACTTCCTCGTAGTCGAGCGCGGCCACGGCCCGCCCGCTGGTGTCGACGACGCTGATCCCGACGCCGACCGCGAGCACCAGCAGACCGACCACCAACCGCTGGCCGTGTTGCGTCTGCTGGGCGTAGTTCAGGTCGAGGTGCAGCGGCATGTGGTTCATCGTCATCAAGCAGAACAGGTCGTTGTCGTGCTCGTTGATCGTCTTGCCCGGCCAGTGCTTGTAGATATCGCCGACCTCGAAGTCCTCGTAGTAGCGGCCGAAGCGGTCTCTGAAGTCGTGTTCCATGGTTCGATCGGCTCCTGCTAGGGCGCGGCTCAAGGGCCGGGCCTGGATTTATGGAGTTTGGCCGTCCTCCGGCGGCTGGGCTTGGGCCTGGGTCACCACCGGCAGTCCCCAGAGCTTGATGAAGCCCTCGGCGGCCTCGTGTTCGAAGGCGTCCTCCTCACCGTACGTCGACAGGTCGAGCCGGTAAAGCGGGGCTTCGGCTTCCCGGCCCACCACGACGGCCCCGCCGCGGTGCAGCCGCACCCGCACCGAGCCGGTGACGTGGCGCTGCGTACTGGCGACGTAGGCGGCGAGGTCGCGGCGCATCGCCGAGAACCACTGCCCGTTGTAGACCAAGTCGCTGTACTCCTGCGCGACCCGCTCCTTGAAGCGGAGCTGGTCCTTGGCCAGCGTGACCCCCTCCAATGCCTTGTGGGCCAGCATCAGTACCGTGGCCGCCGGCGCCTCGTAGATCTCGCGGGACTTGATGCCCACGAGCCGGTTCTCCACGTGGTCGATGCGGCCGACGCCGTGCTCGCCCGCGATGGCGTTCAGCCGCTCGATCAGCTGCACGCCGCCGAGGGCGTCGCCGTTGAGCGCCACCGGCGTACCGCGCTCAAATCCGATCGTGACGTAAGCGGCCTCGTCGGGCGTGTCGTTCGGCGGTCGCGTCCACGCATAGGCGTCCTCGGGCGGCTCGTT
The DNA here is from genome assembly GCA_965207995.1 of Dehalococcoidia bacterium. GTDB lineage: Bacteria > Chloroflexota > Dehalococcoidia > SHYB01 > SHYB01 > DAOUKH01. Next base: position 2,415,332 of record OZ242299.1, read on the forward strand.
GGCCAAGTCTTCGAGCACGCCGCCCTCAATGCTGCGGCCCCAGAGGTTCTCGTCGATGGAGAACGGCTTCTCCAGTGAGACCGGCACCGGAATGCCGTGGCGCTTGGCGTAGGCGATCTCCTCGGCGCGGTCCGTCATGTCCCACTCGCGGGCGGGCGCGATGACGCGGAGGCTGGGGTCGAGGGCGCGGGTGCTCACGTCGAGGCGCACCTGGTCGTTGCCCTTGGCGGTGCAGCCGTGGGCGATGGCGGTGGCCCCCTCCTGGCGCGCCACGCCGACCATCAGCTCGGCGATCAGCGGGCGGCCCAGAGCGGTGCAGAGGGGATAGACGCCCTCGTACATGGCGTTGGCGTGCAGCGCCGGAAAGACGAAGTCGTCGACGAACCGCGCGCGGGCGTCCTCGACGTAGGCCGCCGTCGCGCCCGCCGCCAGCGCCTTCTCCTTCGCCGCGCCGAGGTCGACGTCGCCGCCGAGGTCGGCGGTGACGGTGACCACGTCCATGCCGTAGTGCTCTTGCAGCCAGCGGATGGCGACGGACGTGTCGAGCCCGCCGCTGTACGCCAGCACGACCTTATCGCTCATTGGAGCCCTTCATCGATATGATTCGCCCCGTTCGAAGGGGTCTTGGACCGCACGGGCCGCTCATGGCCCCGGCTAGAGGCCCTTGGCCTTCGCGACCTGCGACAGCGCGGCGCTCAGCTTCTCGACCCCTTCGTCGATCTCTGCATCGGTTACTACCAAGGGAGGCATGAGACGGATGGAGGTCGGCCGCGGCGAATTGACCAGCAGCCGGTTCTCCAGGCACGCCGTGAGAACGTCGGGCGCGATCTCCACGGAGAATTCGATGGCCTGCAGAAGGCCGCGGCCCCGCGCTCCCGTGACGAACGGGTAGGTCTCCCGGAGCTTGTCGAGGCCCGCGCTCAGACGCTCCCCGGCGCGGCGCGTATTCACCAGGACGTGCCCGTTGACCACCTCGTTCACCACCGCCGCGGCCACGGCGCAGGTCAGCGGGTTCCCGCCGTAGGTCGAGCCGTGGTCGCCGGGAGTGAAGACCGCCGCCTTGTCATTGGCGAGGAAGGCCCCGATGGGGACGCCACCGCCCATCCCCTTCGCCAGGGTCATGATGTCGGGCTCGGCCCCGAATTGCTGATAGGCGAACAGCGTGCCCAGTCGGCCGACGCCGGTCTGCACTTCGTCGAGGATGAGGAGCAACCCCTGTTCGTCGCACCAGGCCCGGACCGCGGCCAGATAGCCCTCGTCGGGGACGATCACGCCGGCCTCGCCCTGAACCGCCTCGAGCATCACCGCGCACGTCTTTTCCGTGGTGGCGTCCATGATCGCCTCCACGTCGTCGTAGGGCACGTTGACGAAGCCCTCGGGGATCGGTTCGTAGTTCGCCTGGTGGGCGGGCTGCCCTGTCGCCGACACCATCGCCAGCGTCCTGCCGTGGAAGGAGTTGAGCGCCGTGATGACCTCGTAGGCGCCGTCGCGGTGCAGGCGACCGTACTTCCGCGCCAGCTTGACCGCCCCCTCGTTGGCTTCCGCGCCGCTGTTGCAGACGTAGATGCGGCTCATGCAGCTGTTGTCGATGAGCAGCTCCGCGAGCTGAAGCTGGGGAATGGTGTAGAACTGGTTCGAGGCCTGGATCAGCCGCCGACCCTGCTCCTCCAACGCCTTGACGATGATGGGGTGGCAATGGCCGAGCGTGTCGACGGCCCAGCCGCCCACGAAGTCGAGGTACTCGTTCCCCTCGTCGTCCCATATCCGGACGCCCTCGCCGCGCTCGATGGTGAGCGGAACGCGCCGCCCCGTCGTCATGTAGACGCGCGACTCTAGCTCCTGCCACTTACTCAAGAGGTCCTCCCGCCGCCCCCAACGGCACGACCCATTATAGGCCATGCCCCTGGGCGGAGTTACAGGGCTTCGAGGGCGAGAGCCACCGCGCCGCCGCCGCCGTGGCAGACGACGGCCATGCCCCGCTCGACGTCGCGCTCCCTCATCGCGTGCATCAACGTGACCACGATGCGGGCGCCGCTGGCCCCGATGGGATGGCCGATGGCGACGGCCCCGCCGCGGACGTTGACGCGGTCCCAGTCCCAGCCGAGTACGCCGCCGTTGGCAAGGACCTGCGCGGCGAAGGCCTCGTTGACCTCGATGAGGCCGTAGTCGCCGAGCTCGGCGCCGGTCTTCTCGAGAAGGCGTTGCGTGGCGAGCACCGGGGCATCGAAGAGCCAGGCGGGGTCGAGGGCGGCGTGGGCGTAGCCGATGATACGGGCCATCGGTCTGGAGCCGTTGCCTTCGGCTCGCGCGCCGTCCATGACGACGACGCTGGCCGCGCCGTCGCTGATTTGCGAGGCGTTGCCCGCAGTGACGCTGTCGCCGGGCGGGAAGGCGGCCCGCAGCTTGCCGAGCGTCTCCGGCGTCACCCCCTCGCGGGGGCCTTCGTCGCGGGTGACGGTGATCGTTTCCTTCCGGGCACGGACCTCGATCGGTACGATCTCGTCCTCGACGAGGCCCTCGCCCGCCGCGGCGAGGGCGCGGTGGTGGCTGCGTGCGGCGAAGGCGTCCTGCGCCTCGCGGGTGACGGCGTACTTTCCGGCGATGGCCTCGGCGGAGTCGCCCATGTGGTGGTTCTCGAACGGGCACCAAAGCCCGTCGGCGATCAGATGGTCGGTCGCGGCGACGTCGCCCATGCGGAAGCCGGTTCGGCTGTCGACGAGCATGTGCGGGGCGCGGGACATGTTCTCCATGCCGCCTGCGGCGACCACCTTGGCGTCGCCGCACTGCACCGCCTGGGCGGCGAGGATGATCGCCTGCATGCCGGAGGCGCAGACCTTGTTGATGGTGAGCGCCGAGGCTGAGTCGGGGACGCCGGCGCCGATGGCGGCCTGGCGCGCCGGCGCCTGCCCCACGCCGGCGGAGAGCACGTTGCCCATGACGGTGTAGTCGACGTCGCCGGGATCGATCGAAGCGCGCTCCAGGCTCGCCTCGATGGACTTGGCGCCGAGCTCGGTGGCGGGGACGCCGGCGAAGGCGCCGCCAAACTTTCCGATGGGCGTACGTGCGGCTCCGGCGATGACGATCTCTTTCATGGGGTGGTCTCTCTCTTGGTGGTGTTGCCGAGTCGATTGTAGCCGCTCCGGCGTCCCGGTGTCCCACGGCCCGCGATTGCCGCCGCCTGCTACGATGGATTCCTGAACACGCTCAGCCCGAAGCGTGCCCTCGGAGGACTCCCTTGCCCGACCCTGCCCAACCCGGACCGGTTACGCTTGAGAAACTCGCCTCCCTCGCCAAACGGCGAGGCTTCATCTTCCAGTCGAGCGAGATCTACGGCGGTATGGCCTCGACGTGGGATTACGGCCCGCTGGGGGTGCAGCTCAAGCGCAACGTCAAGGACGCTTGGTGGCAGGCCATGGTGCGCGAGCGCGACGACATCGTCGGGCTCGACGCCGCGATCCTGATGCACCCCAGGGTCTGGGAGGCGTCGGGGCACGTCGCCGGCTTCACCGACCCGCTCGTCGACTGCAAGCAATGCCGCAACCGGTTCCGCGCCGACGACCCCGCGCTGCCTAGCGGGAACGGGGCCCTCTCGTGCCCGAGCTGCGGCTCGTCCGATCTCACCGAGGCGCGGATGTTCAACCTCATGTTCAAGACGCACGTGGGGCCGGTTGAGGACGACGCCGCGACGGCCTTTTTGCGGCCCGAGACGGCGCAGGGCATCTTCGTCAACTTCGAGAACGTGCGGACGACGACGCGCAAGAAGCTCCCCTTCGGCATCGCGCAGCAGGGCAAGTCGTTCCGCAACGAGATCACCACCGGCAACTTCATCTTCCGCAGCCGCGAGTTTGAGCAGATGGAGATGGAGTACTTCGTGAAGCCCGGCGAGGACGAGGAGTGGTTCGAGTATTGGGTCAAGGAGCGCTTCGACTGGTGGACGCGCCACGGAATCAATGCGGAGAAGCTCCGCATCCGGCCGCACGACCCCGACGAGCTTTCCCACTACTCGAAGGGAACGTCGGACATCGAGTACGCCTTCCCCTGGGGCTGGGGCGAGCTTGAAGGGATCGCGAACCGCGGCGCCTTCGACCTGACGCAGCACGGCGAGTACAGCGGGAAGGCGCTCAAGTACTTCGACGACGAGTCGAAGGAGAGTTTTGTTCCCTACGTGATCGAGCCGGCATCCGGCGCCGACCGCGGCGTGCTGGCCTTCCTCGCCGATGCCTACGACGAGGAGCAGGACAAGGACGAGGTGCGCGTCGTGCTGCGCTTCAGCCCGAGCATCGCGCCGGTGAAGGTCGCCGTCCTCCCACTGAGCCGCAAGGAGCCGCTACGCGAGCTGGCCCGCTCCGTCTACGACGACCTCCGGGGCCGCTGGGACGTGCAATACGACGACGCGCAGTCGATCGGTCGGCGCTACCGCCGCCAGGACGAGATCGGCACGCCGCTCTGCGTCACCGTCGACTTCGACTCCCTCGACGACCGGCAGGCCACCGTCCGCGAGCGTGACAGCATGGAGCAAGTCCGCCTCCCCATCGCCGACCTCGCCGCCCACCTGAGCGAGCGCTTGGACGGATAATCCTTAAGCCTCTCTCCTTGTGGGGGAGATTGAGAGAGAGCACCCACCACGAGGATCAGGCGCGGCTCCTGATGGCTTCCTTGAACCTATCACGCGCGCGGCGCTTTTCCGGCGCGCTCAGGTCCCGGCCTATTCTCTCCCTCGCGGCCGCCAACAGACTCTTGTCGTATTCCGGGGGAATCCACTCGGGGCTGGTCGACAGCAACTCCGCAACCCGTTTCAGTTCGGCAAGGTCAAGCCTTCCGGCAATCTCGGTGGCGACTTCGTCGAGGGCCTTGCACTCCGTGCCGTCGTCCACAGCGGTATGGGGCTGATCCGGCCCCGAGCTCCAAGTTGTAACAGGCACAACCGAAAGGACATCCCGAATATCGTCTTTGCTCCATTCGATGGTTGTGTCCGCTTCTTGCATCAAGAGCCTGGACTGGTTTCCCCTGCTGGGTTCGATTCCTATCAAATGCACCCGAACCCCAAAACTCTGAGCAATTTGCACACCGACCCTGAGGTCTTCGTCGCCCGACAACAGAACCGCGTCTGAGATGGCATGGTTGCGAGCAAGCTCAATCAGGTCGGTGATGATCAGGGAGTCGACTCCTTTCTGGCGGCCAGCGCTCACAACGCCCAGTCGTAACTTCACATCGTCGGTGTAAGCCAAGGTTTCTTGTTTTGAGGAGGGTCTTCCGCCCCGCAGACCGTCGTACCAGTAGATGCGAAGCAAGGGCGCGCCGTTCGCCTGTTGGTTGGCTGTCTCTCTCAGCTTCTCGATGATCTCCTGTTGCCTCAACGTCAGACTCGTTCTGTCGCGGGCGGAGCCGGTGAGGGCGACGGCTCCTCCCGTGTAAAGGTAACCAGCGTCGACGAAAACAGCAGCGTAGGTCATGCTCGGCCTCGAGGTGGGGAAATGTAAAAGGGCCCCCGCGGGGGCCCTCCGTAGCTCGACTATCCAACCCTGTAGTAGACGGGATAGTCCGAGGAACTTCAGCCTACGGCGCTGCTTGGGATGTGTCAAGGCGCGGATGTCGGTCGCCGACCTCGCCGCCAACCTAGGCAAGCGCCTCCACGAGTAAGCCAGGCTTGTCCTCCTCCGAGGCCCGTCGGCTATACTAGCGGCGGCTCCTTCCACCAGACCCTTTTCTGCGAGTCTTCCATGCAACGTTTCGCCCCCGAAACCAGAGAGATGGCGATCCTCGAGGCGTTCCACCAGCGGGCGCGCGAGGCCCGCGCCACGCGGGACTGGAGCGCCGTCGAGGCGATGCTCGATGAGCACGTCGTCGTGCGGACGCAGGAGGGCGAGCGTCATGGACGGGCGGCGGCGCTCGACCTGGTCCAGCGGATGGCGGAGGAGCGGTCGCGAGTTGCCATCGTGGGGCCGCGGGGAGGTCTGATTTCGGTGCTGGTGAGCCCGCGCCAAGCGACGCGACGCATTGAGTACGAGCAGACTTACCGGCTGGAGAACGACAAGATCAACGAGATCATCGATCTGGGCCGCACCCCGGACCAGGTCTACCGGCAGAGGAGCCAGCCGAACTAGCCCCGCCCCGATGGACGACGCGGCGCCCCACGTCTCCACCAACCTTCGCCGCCGGGCGCTCGACGGGGCAGGCGTGGCGGCGATTCTCGGCCTCACCGCCTACTCCACCTACCACGGTGCCACGACCGACCGGTGGGCGTACGACCTTCCCATCAGCGAGTTCCTGCAACTAGTCGACGTCGGCCCGCTGAGCGGCGTGCTCTTCTGGGTCGGCGCGCGCGGGTTGGCGGGGGTCACGATGGCCGTCGCGGCGATCTGGCTCTGGCTCAGTGGTCGTCGCGCCGCCGCGGCGTTGATCGCGCTCATGCTGGTGCCGGACGCGATGAACTTCGTCCTGCGGGAGATGATCGACCGTCCGCGGCCCGGCGTCGACTTGGTGCGCGTCGAGGGCGGGCCGCAGGGGGCCAGCTACCCCAGCGGCACGGCGGTACACGCCATGCTGTTCTACGGCTTCGTGGCCTATCTGCTGGCGAAGCTCGCGAACCCGGGCCGTTGGCGGCAGGCGGCAATCGCAGTGCTCGTCTTCTGGATCCTGCTGCAGGGGGTCTGGCTGATCAACCATGGACGCCATTGGGCCAGCGACGTGGTGGGCGGCTACCTCTACGGCGCGATGTATCTCACGCTGTGGATCAAGCTCTATCCGCCGGCGGCGAGGTGGGATGCCGCTCACCCGCTTTCGCCGACTGGGCTAGAATCTCGTTTGCGGAGCGCGCTGGCCAAGATTGGCTGCGCATCTGGAGCCGGCAAGGACTGAGGCCGTAGGGACTATGCGAATCGTCCACTTCTCCGACCTGCACATCGGCGTCGAGACCTATGGACGACCGCTCGTGGAAGCGGACCTTGCGGGGCTGCCTGAGTGGTTCGCGCCCGGCGAGAACCGCGAGCGCTACCTCGGCCAATCGACGCGGCTGGTCGACTTCTTGGCTGCCTTCGACGAGCTGATCGACTACGCCATCGGCAACGACGTCGACCTCGTCCTCTTCACCGGCGACGCCTACAAGAACCGCGACCCCAGCCAGACCCACCAGCGCGAGTTCGCCAAGCGGGTACGGCGGCTCGCCGAGGCGGGCGTGCCCGTCTTCCTTCTAGTCGGCAACCACGATCTCCCCCACACCACGCACCGAGCCAGCGCCGTCGAGATCTTCGACGTGCTCGGCGTGACGAAGGTGACCACCGCCGAACGCCTCGACGTCTACCGCGTCGAGACGAAGTCGGGGCCGCTTCAAGTATTGGCGCTGCCCTGGATACGGCGGAGCGCGATTCTGGCGCGGGAGGACGTGCGGAGTCTGCCGTACGAGCAGTTCAAGAAGCTCCTTGAAGACCGCCTCACCGAGGCCGTGATCGACGCGGGGGAGAGACTCGACCCAGCCGTCCCGTCGGTGCTGGCGGCGCACGTCTCGGTCAGCAGCGCCAAGCCGGGCACCGAGTGCACCATGATGATCGGGCAAGACCACGTCCTGCTCCAAAGCGACCTCGCCGGCCGGCCGGTGGACTACGTCGCGCTGGGCCACATCCACCGCCGCCAAGAGCTGTCTACGTCGGGACCGCCTCTGGTGTATGCGGGGAGTCTGCAACGGGTCGACTTCGGTGAGGAGGACCACGAGGCCAAGGGCTTCTACGTCCTCGACCTCGACCCCGCCGCCGAGCTAGGCAATCGCGTGACCGGCCTCGAGCTGCGCCCGGTGCAGGCGCGCTCCTTCGTCACCATCGACCAGACCGTTGGCGAGGACGACCTCGACCCAACCGCCACCGTGCTCCGCGCTATCGGGCGGCACCACGTCCGCGGCGCGATCGTGCGCGTCCGCGTGAAGACCCCGGCCTCGACCGCGGCAATGCTGCGCGAGCGCGACATTCGCCGCGCGCTGGAGGAGGCCGGGGCGCACACGGTGGCCTCGTTCTCGCGGGAGGTCGAGCGGGAGCAGCGCACGCGCCTCGGGGCGGTGTCGCTGGAAGGCCGCACGCCAACCCAAGTCCTCGAGCTCTACCTGCAGACCCGCGAAACGCCGAAAGACCGCGCCGAAAAGCTCACCGCCTACGCCCGCCGCCTCATGGAAGCCCAGGACGAGGAGCGGGACTAGTCGGGTGACACGATCCGCTCAAGCTGCTCAACTAGAGTCGGCAGGTCTTGTTGCGCGGTCTGCCAGACGATATCGAGGTTGATGCTGAAGTACGCATGAATGAGCCGGTTTCGCATGGCGACGATCCTCTGCCAAGGGATGTCCGCCAATTCCGCCCGAGTAGATTCGGTGATGCCGGCCGCGGCCTCACCAACGATCTCGATGTCTTTGACCAGCGATAGGACGAGCTGGCGGTCCGTCTCCAGATCTTCACGGACTCGCCCATGCGCAAAAGACACGGCCTCGCGGGCCGCGTCGAGCATGTGACGCAAGCGGATTTCGTCATTCCTGAACATATTGAACTTCGGCCTCGTCCAACACAGCTTGCCTGAAGTAGCGGCTTAGGTCTTCGGGTGTGCGCAGGTCGACTCTGCGTCCCGAGAACAACTCCGACAACGCCAGCTCCATGCCGGCGACGCCGAAGAGACCGGGAATCCGGTCCGGCTGAAACTCGACGAGGACGTCTACATCGCTCTCAGGCCCAAAGTCTTCCCCCAGCGCCGAGCCGAAAACGGCGAGCCGCTTGATCCCGTGCTGCCGGCAGAAAGCGGCAAGCGCATCCTTGGACACCGATACCTGCGGGTTCATTGCTCTTGGTCCTCCACCCGGCGTTTACCGCCGCGGCGAACTCGGTGTTCTTCTAGCTAGCGCCTTCTCCACGTCGGTGTCAAGCCTTGAGCAGGTCCGGGTACCGCACCTCGATGACGCGGCGCAGGCCGTCCTTCCAATGCACCTTGGTGCGGCCCAAAACCTCGTGCATGTAGGTCACGTCGGGCCAGAGGGGCGTATACGCCTCGTCGGTGTACTCGATGATCGGCTCCTTGTCGATGAGCCCGCCCATGTAGGCGCAATACTCCTCGGCGCTCGTCGTCTCGCTGCCGGCCCAGTTGACGATGAGGGGCGGCGTGCTCGCCAGCTCTAGGGCCTTAATGCCGAGCTCGATCTGATCGTCCTCGTGAATGGGGTTGAAGTAATTCGGCTTGTCGGGATGGAGCTTGATGGGCCGGCCCTCGACGAGGGCGTCGAGCCGGCTGACGGGAGCGCCGCCCTCGGGGCCGTAGGCGGAGCAGATGCGGATCATCGTGGTGGGAATGTCCCACTCACGGGAGGCGTAGAGGACAACGGCCTCGGCGGCGATCTTGGAGAGGCTGTAGATATGCGTATGGATGCCGGGCGGGTCGGACTCCTTCAACGGACGGTGCCCCTGATAGTGGTACTGCGAGCCCGTCGAGCAGTGGAGAAAGCCCTTCACCCGGCGGCAGTGCTTCATCAGCCGGCCCGTCGCCTGCGCGTTGACCTCGAAGGTGTACCGCCAGTCGCGCTCGGCCTCCTCGCCGACCAGCGCCCCCGCGTGCCAGACGTAGGTGAAGTCCTCTGGCACGCCGTCGAAGCTCTCCGACAGGTCGCGCTTGATCGGCGTGATGGCGTGTGCTTTGAGTCGCTCTGCGTCGGCGGGGTTCGAGAAGCGCGCCATGGCCCAGACCTCGTTGCGCTTGGCAAGCTCGCGGGCGATGGGAAAGGCGACGCGGCCCGCGCCGCCGGTGACCAGAATCTTCTCTCCTGAGATCATGCGGCCCCTCCCTGCTCGCTGCCGGTTCGCGTCGGCCTTCCGGCGTCCTTGGTATGATAGCCGCGCTTCGAGTAGACCTACGGAGAAACAACGATGGCCCTGCGAACGGCTGCCCAGTATATCGAGAGCCTGCGGGACGGGCGCACCGTCTACTACCGCGGCCGGCGCGTCGACGACGTCACCACGCATCCGCTGATGAAGGTCGCCGTCGAGCACGCGGCCATCGACTTCGACCTTGCCGAGGACCCGGAGCACGCTGACCTGGCGGTCGCTGCCGACGCCGAAAACGGCGAGCCGATCAGCCGCATGTACCACATCCCGCAGTCGGCGGACGACCTCGTCAAGCGCTCCGACCTCATCGACCTCGCCACCCGCACCGGCGGCACGATGGTCACCCTCATCAAGGAGATTGGCACCGACGCGCTCTTCGCCCTCCGCAACGTCGCCGCCGAAATGGACGACGCCCTCGGCACGGAGTACTCGGAGCGGGTCAAGTCGTTCTATCAGCACTGCGCGCGCAACGACCTCGCCGTCGCCGTCGCGCAGACCGACAGCAAGGGCGACCGAAGCAAGCGCCCCTCGGAGCAGGAGCACCCCGACCACTACGTGCACATCGTCGAGCGCCGCAGCGACGGCATCGTCGTCCGCGGGGCCAAGGTCCACACCTCGGTCTCCGTCAACAGCAACGAGCTGATCGTCCTCCCCACGCGCAACCTCGACGAACCCGACGCCGACTACGCCGTCTCCTTCGCCATCCCCATGAACACGCCGGGGCTGAAGCTGATCACCGCCATCTACACCGGCGACCATGACGACGAGTTCCAGTTCCCCATGGGCTCGAAGCACCGGATGCTGGAGACGCTCACCGTCTTCGACGACGTCTTCGTGCCGTGGGAGCGGGTCTTCCTCGCCGGCGAGCACCAATACGCCGGCCCGCTGGCGCTGCGGTTCGTGGACTACCACCGCTTCACCGCGGTGTCGTACAAGCAGCCGCTGCTCGACCTGCTGGTCGGATCGGCCATCCTCATGTCCGACTACAACGGCATCGCGCGGGCGGGGCACGTCCGGGACAAGCTCACCTGGCTGGGGGCCTACGCGCAGGGGGTGAAGGGGCTGCTGCGGATGGCGGCTCACGAGTGCGACGAGATCGTGCCGGGTCAGGCCGTCCCCAACCGGCTGTACTCCAACGTGGCGAAATGGCATTTCGCCCACGGCTACCACGAGGCCCTGCAGCACGTCCAGGACATCACCGGCGGGCTGCTCGTGACCGCGCCTGGTAAGGAGGACCTAGAGAGCCCCGAGACGGGGGCCTACGTCGAGCGCTACCTCGGCGGCCGCGCCGGCGTCTCGGCGGAGGACCGCCTGAAGGCGATCCACATGATCGCCGAGCTTACCACCGGCGAGTTCGGCGGCTACCACACCGTGCTGGCGATCCACGCCGAGGGGTCGCTGGAGGCCGAGAAGCTGGCGATCTACCGCGCCTACGACGCCAAGACGGCCGTGCAGTACGCGCTCAAGGTCGCGGGGATTCGCTGAGCGCCGTGCGCAAGGACCTCGCCGAGATACTGGTCTGTCCGGTGAGCAGGGGCAGGCTCGTCCTCACCATCGAGGTGGAGGACGGCGGCGAAGTCATCGCGGGCACGTTGCACAGCCCCGACAGCGGCCTGACCTACCGCATCGACGACGGCATCGCCAACCTGCTGCCGCCCGACCTGGCGGCGGAGTAGCCTGCCTCGCCGGCAACCGTCCCTACGGTGCCGGCTTGTCCTCCAAGGACGGGGCGGGGGCATCGACCGGGGCTATCGCGTATGGGGTGTAGCCGGCGTCGCGGAGGCGCTGTTGGACCTCTTCGGTGTGCTCGGCGTTCCTGGTTTCCAGGGTGAGCTGAATTTCGACCTGGCCCAGGTGGACCGAGGGAGAATGCCTGAGATGGCCGATGTCGAGCACGTTCACCTCGGCGCTTGAGACGATGTTGAGCAGCCGGCTCAGGCGGCCGGGGCTGTCGTCCAAAAGGAAGCGAAGGACGAGGTAGCGGCCCGCGTGGGCGAGCCCGTGCTCGACGACGCGCGCGATGAGGTTGGCGTCGACGTTGCCGCCGCTCAGCACCACCGCCACCCGCTTCCCGGCTACCTGGAGCTTGCCGCCCAGCACGGCGGCTAGCCCGACGGCGCCGGCTCCCTCCACGAGGAGCTTGCCTCGCTCCAGGAGGAGCATCATGGCTTGCGTGATCTCTTCTTCCTCAACGGTCACCATCTCGTCCACGTAGCGGCTGACGAGGGGCAGCGTGATCTTCCCCGGCGTACCCACGGCGATGCCGTCGGCCACCGTGGCCGATCCCTTCACGGTGAGGCGCCGGTCGGCCTTGTAGGAGTCGACGAGAGCGGAGGCGGCCGCGGCCTGCACGCCGATCACGCTGACGCCGGGCATGGACTCCTTTATCGCGAGCCCGATGCCCGAGATAAGGCCTCCCCCGCCCACGGGCACGACGACCGCGTCCAGGTCCTCACCCTGTTCGAGCATCTCCAGGCCGATGGTGCCCTGGCCGGCGACGATCGCCGGGTCGTCAAAGGCGGGGATGAGCGTGAGATCGCGCTCCCGCGTGATGCGCCGGGCGTGCTTCTGGGCTTGGTCGAAGCTATCGCCCTCGAGGAGCACCGCCGCTCCGTAGCCTCGGGTGGCCTCGACCTTGGGGATGGAGGCCCCGGCGGGCATCACGATGGTGCAGGGTATGCCAAGATTGCCGGCCGCGAGGGCGACGCCCTGGGCGTGGTTGCCGGCGCTGGCGGCGATGACGCCCCTGGCCCGCTCGTCGGGGGTCAGGGCGGCGATCCTGTTGGCGGCTCCGCGGACCTTGAAGGAGCCCGCGCGTTGTAGGCACTCGGCCTTGAGGAGCAGCTCGCATCCGGCGAGCTCGCTCAGGGAGTGTGCGGGGAGGAGGGGCGTCCTGAGCGCCAGGTCGGCGATCGTGCCCTGGGCCCGGCGGACGTCCTCCAACGTTACCGACGGCGTCATCTTTGTTTCCCTGCGCTACTGCTCATTGACACGTTCCCAATGTACAGCTTGCTACCAAGTTTGCGCACGCCGGCGTCTCGAAGGCGCACTCTGGTATACGAACGGCGGCCAGGGCGGGGATCATTGCGTGTTGGGCGGGGACGGGCGCCTGACGGGAGCCGCGGGGTGGTCTGTCCCCTCTCCCGCTGGAGACCCCGCATAGACCGCGACGGCAGCAGTGGATCATCCCTGTAGGGGCGACTCTTGTGGTCGCCCAATCCCTGATCACCACCAACCGCCATCGAAACCCGCCGCCCCCTCCCCTGTAGGGGCGCTTCGCGAAGCGCCCGTTCCCCACAACCGGAGTCGTTAGGCAAAGATCTCCCCTGGGGAAGATCGGTGGCGCGGGGTGGTCTTCCCTCTCCCTCTCTGGGGGAGATTTGAGGAGGGCGCGCGCCGCCAGGCGCGCGAGCGCCCACAGGGCGCTGCCTTTTATGCGGCCCAAGGTTACGGGCCGCGGGTGGCGTCGAAGGCCACGGCCGCCTCGGCGTCCGGCGCGAGCTCGGCCAGCATTGCGGCGACGGTCTTGCCGGTCACCGGATGGACGATGCCGGGGTCGATCTCAGCGAGCGGCACGAGCACGAAGGGGCGCTCGCCAATGCCGGGATGAGGAACGACGAGGCCCGGCTCGTCGAGCGTGAGGGCGCCGTAGAGGAGGATGTCGATGTCGAGCGGACGCGGGCTGTTCTTGGGGCCGGGGACGCGCCCAAGAGCCGCCTCGATTTCCTGGATGAAGCGCAGCAGGTCGCGGGGGGCCGGCGGCGACGCGCAGCGGCAGACGGCGTTGAGGAAGGGTGGCTGGCGCTCCTCGTACATCGGCGGCGTCTCGTAGAGCTTCGAGACGCGCTCGACTTCCATCCGCTCGCCGAGCAATTCGACGGCCCGCTCGATGTTGCGCCGTCGGTCGCCGAGGTTCGATCCCAGGCCAAGGTGCACCCGCGCCGCGCCGTCCCGCGCGGGGGAGGGAGTCATGCGTCCCGGCTCCAGCCGCGCACGATAGCGTCGCTCATCTTGGCGACGCGGGCCATCGCCTTCACGTCGTGGATGCGGACGACGTCGGCGCCGTTGGCGATGGCGATGGCCACGGTGGCCGCGCCGCCCTCGAGGCGCTCCTCGGGCGGCAGGTCGAGCACCAAGCCGATGGTCGACTTCCGCGACGTGCCGACGAGGATTGGACGTTCGAGAACGCGCAGCTTGGCGAGCCGCCGCAGGAGCTCGAGGTTCTGCTCCGGCGTCTTGCCGAAGCCGATGCCGGGGTCGACGATGACGTTTTCGGGGGCGACGCCCGCCGTTTCGGCCGCGTCGATGCTCGAACGCAGCGATGCGATGACGTCGGGGACGAGGTCGCGGTAGACCGCGCCGCGGCCGTTGTGCATGAGCACGACCGGCGCGCCGGCCTCGGCGGCGACGGCGGCCATGCGCGGGTCGGCGGCCAGCGCCCAGACGTCGTTGATGATGGCCGCGCCCGCGGCGAGGGCGGCCTCGGCCACGACGGTCTTGGAGGTGTCGACGCTGACCGGGGCGTCTACCCGCCGGACGATCGCCTCGACGGCGGGCACGACGCGGCGAAGCTCCTCCTCGGCGTCAACGGGCGCGGCCCCGGGGCGGGTCGATTCGCCGCCCACGTCGATGAGGTCGGCGCCCTCGGCGGCCATGCGCTCGGCGAGGTCGGCGGCGGCGCCCGGGTCGCCGGCGATGCCGTCGCCGGAGAAGGAGTCGGGGGTCACGTTGACCACGCCCATGAGGTAGGTGCGCGAACCCCAGCGAAAGACGTGGCCGCCGATCACGGTCTCGCCGTGGGCTGGGGCCGCGGGGCCTTGGTCCCGTGAACGGGAGTCGCGGACGGCGCTCATCGGCCCACTATACGCTAGGGGCGGAAGGAGGCCGGACGAGGGCTTTGCTATACTCGAAACGGTTGCGGATTCGCTTCGCCGAGCCGCTTCACTTCGAGGCGCAGAGAGGCGCAGATTGGACAAGCCGCAGGCCGCCGCGCGCGCCGAAGAGCTCCGCCGCGTCGTCGCGCATCACCTCTACCGCTACCACGTCCTCGACGATCCCGAGATCAGCGACGCCGAGTACGACGAGCTCTTCCGCGAGCTTCAGGGCATCGAAGAGGAGCACCCCGACCTCCGCACCCCGGACTCCCCGACGCGGCGCGTCGGCGCGCCGCCCGCCGAGGGCTTCGGGACCGTCGAGCACGAGCAGCCTTTGCTCAGCCTTGCGAACGTCGTCGACTTCGAGGAGTTGGCGGCGTGGGAGGCCCGCAACCAGCGCCTCGTCGACGGCGCTTCGTTCACCTACGTCTGCGAGCTGAAGATCGACGGGCTCGCCGTCGCGCTGACCTACGAGGACGGGCTGCTCAAGACCGGGGCCACGCGCGGCGACGGCGTGCGCGGCGAGGACGTGACGCAGAACATCCGCACCATCCGCAGCGTGCCGCTGACCGTGCCGGTCTCAGCCGATGCCGACCCTCCGCCCCGGCGGTTCGAGGCGCGCGGCGAGGTCTACCTGCCGCGCTCCGGCTTCGACCGGCTGAACGCGGAGCGGGAGCGCGAGGGCCTGCCCCTCTACGCCAACCCGCGCAACACGGCGGCGGGGGCGCTGCGCCAGCTCGACTCCCGCGTCACCGCGACCCGCCCCCTCGACATCTTCGTCTACGCCCTCGGCTGGTCGGACGGCGACTGGACGCCGCGGGGCCATTGGGAGGCGCTGACGCGGCTTACTGAGCTCGGCTTCAAGCTCAACCCCCACGCGCGGCGGTGCGCCTCCATTGAGGAGGTCGAGGACTTCTATCGCTCGTGGGTGGAGCGGAAGGAAGACCTCGACTACGGCATCGACGGCGTGGTCGTCAAGATCGACTCGTTCGAGATGCAGGAGCGTCTCGGCGTCGTCGCCCACGACCCGCGCTGGGCCGTGGCCTACAAGTTCCCCCCGACGCAGCGGGTGACCAAGCTGCTGAACATCGGCGTCAACGTCGGACGGACGGGGAGCCTCAACCCCTACGCCATCCTCGATCCGGTCGAGATCGGCGGGGCGACCGTGAAGATGGCGACGTTGCACAACGAGGATGACATTCGCCGCAAGGACGTCCGGATCGGCGACCAGGTGCTCGTCGAGCGGGCCGGCGACGTCATCCCCCGCGTGGTGAAGTCGATGGAGACGGACCCGGAGCGCGCCGAGGTCTACGCGATACCCGAGCGCTGTCCCGTCAGCGGCGACGAGGTCGTCCGCGACCCGGGCGAGGCCAAGCACTACTGCCCCAACTCGTCGTGCCCCGCGCAGTTCTTCGAGCTGCTGAAGCACTTCGCCTACCGCGGCTCGATGGACATCGAGGGCATGGGCGAGTCGCTGGCGCAGCAGGTGATCGAGGCGGGCTTGGTCGGCGACCTGGCCGGGCTGTACGCGGTCACCGCGGAGCAGCTGGCGTCGCTGGAGCGCATGGGCGAGAAGAGCGCCGAGAACGTCCGCGCCGCCATCGAGCGCAGCAAGGAGCGCCCGCTCGACCGCCTCATCTTCGCGCTGGGCATCCGGCACGTGGGGTCGGAGACTGCGCGGCTCCTCGCCTCCCGCTTCCCCAACGTCGACGCCCTGCGCGCCGCCGAGGAGGACGACCTCGTCGATATCGATGGCATCGGTCCCATCGTGGCGCAGAGCATCACCGCCTACTTCCAAGTCGAGAAGAACCTCGAAGTCCTCGACCGCCTCAAGCTCGCGGGGGTCGATCCCCAGGCGGAAATCGTCGAAGCCCCGGCCGAGGCCGGCCCATTCAGCGGCATGACGTTCGTGATCACGGGCACGCTCTCCACCATGACGCGCGCCGAGGCGGAGGCCGCCGTCATCGAACGCGGCGGCAAGGCGGGCAGCAGCGTCAGCAAGAAGACCAGCTACGTCGTCGCGGGCACGGCCGCCGGCTCCAAGCTGCGCAAGGCGCAGGAGCTTGACCGCCCGGTCCTCGACGAGGACGCCTTCCGCGCCATGCTCGATGAGCCGCCGCCCGCGCCCGATGCGGCGCCCGCGTCATGAGGTGGTTCCGCAGAGGCCCCCGGACCCCGACCTGGCTGGTCGTCGGTCTCGGCAATCCCGGGCCCCGGTACGAGCGCAACCGGCACAACGTCGGCTTCATGGTCGTGGACAAGCTGGCGGAACGTCACCGGATCGCGGTGGGCCGCAAGCGCCCCCACGCCTTCGTCGGCGAGGGCAACGCCGACCTCGGTGGCGACCCGGTCCGCGTCGTGTTGGCGAAGCCGCGCACCTACATGAACGAGAGCGGCGAGGCCGTGGTGCGGCTGGCCCAAGCCTCTGGGTCGCCGAAGGACCGCATGGTCGTCATCTACGACGACCTCGATCTACCGTTAGGCAAGCTCCGCGTCCGTGCCAAGGGCTCGCCGGGAGGCCACAACGGTATCAAGTCGATCGTGGGGAAGCTGAACACGGACGCCTTCCCCAGGATTCGCGTCGGCATCGGGCGACCCACCGGGGTCGAGGGCGCGGTGAGCCACGTGCTCGGCGACTTCACCGATGAGGAGCGCGAGCGGATCGGTCCCGCCGTCGATCTGGCCGCCGACGCCGTCGAGTGGGCCATCGCCCACGGCGTCGAAAGCGCCATGAACCGCTTCAACGCGGGGTAGGGGTTGGCGCACACCTTCCGCACCCCGCCGCCGTGCCGCCGCCCGCTTGACACGCCCTCCAGGCCCGGCTATCATCATGTCAGAACGTACGTTCTTGGCCGGGATGCGGCGGCGACACACTGCGGACGCGCAGGAGATGGGCGCTGGGGCCCCGGCCGGGCGCCGGAGTTGGCCTGAATTGCCCTGCGGACGCGCAGGAGACAGGGCCTTCGCCGGGGCGGGCGCCGGAATTGGCGTGAATTGCCCCGCGGACGCGCGGGAGACAGGGCCTTCGCCGGGGCGGGATTGCGCCTAGGCCTCCGAGTCGAGGCGCTGCTGGACCTGCGTGAGCTTGTCTTCGAGGCGGCGCTGGCCGATGGCGAGGGTGAGGTCGCCCCGGGTGCGTTCGAGGACGCCGCGCAGCATGTCCGTCGTCCGGCGCAGGTTGCCGGTAAGCGCGTCGGGGAAGTCGATCGTGACCAGGACGTTGTAGATGTCGTCCATCGAGGCCAGCAGGTCCTCGCAGCGCGAGACCTCGCCGCGGCGGAGCGCGTCGAGCAGGTGCCGGCGCATCTCGCTGGCGCCCTCGCCGAGCCCGTTCAGATAGGGGGCGTAGGCAACGCCCAGCTCCTCCGGCGAGGGAAGCGGCGCGCCGGACGCGACGGCCAGCGTGACGTTCGCCTCGGCGAACTCCTTCTGCGCCGTGTCGACGTAGCCGGTGTAGCTCAGGTCGGGGTGGTCGGCCGTCGCCGCCCCGATCTCGCGGAGCTGCGCCCCGGCCTCGTCGAGAAGGTCGCGGGCCGTCTCGAACTCGTGGCGGTGCACCGCCCGGATCGCGTTCGCCGAGCTGCGCACCACCGTGCGCGAGAGGGTGTAGGCCGACTCGCGGGCGGCGTGCTTCTCGGTAAGCTCGCCGCGGATGCGGTCGGCGATCTCGTCGAGGTTTGCCGTCGGCAGGTCGTTCAAGAGAAGCTCAGAAGTGCGGTCGGAGCGCTACAGCTCGTCGATGGGGGACGGCATCGTGCCGTCGCGGGCGGCGTCGATCATGTCGCGGGCCTCGCTCGGCATGTCGACGCCAAGCTGTTCGAGGCGCTGCTCCGTCCACCGCCCGATGTTGCGCGGGTCCTTGTAGTAGTCGTCGCCGGCCACCGCCGAGGGCGGGCCGGAATCTTCCCATACCGATGCCATGCTCTTGGCGACGGCGAACCGCGAGATCACCCGCGCCGTCTCCGTCGACGAGCAGTGCTCGCAGGGCGGGTTCTCCGGCTCGCTGATCGTCCGCACAAACAGGGACGTCCGGCGTCCGCAGCTCCGGCACCCATACTCGTAGACCGGCATCGACTCACCTCGGCGCCCAGGGAAGGCGCGGGACGATTCTAGCACGGCGGGAGGCCTCGACCCCTGTTTGACGGCCCTGAAGAGCGCGTGCTACGGTGCCCGCGCTTCGAGACCCACCCTGGAGGCGGCGCCGTGGCTGAGGGCGATTTCGTCATTGAGTCCGAAGAGTTCCGGGCGATTTTGACGCCCGATTCCAAGGTCGAGAAGATCGCCGGGGGCTTCGGCTTCACCGAGGGGCCGGTGTGGATGGGCGACCATCTCATCTTCAGCGACCTGCGGAAGGACCGGCTGCACCGTTGGTCGGCTGAGGACGGGCTGTCCGTCTTCCGCGAGCCGACGGGCCATGTCAACGGGAACACCCGCGACCTTGAGGGGCGGCTCGTCACCGCCGGCCACGTCAGCCGCAACCTCCAGCGGACCGAACACGACGGCTCGGTGACCATCCTCGCCGATCACTACGAAGGCATGCATCTGAGCTCGCCGAACGACCTCGTGGTGAAGTCCGACGGCGCGATATGGTTCACCGACCCTCCCTACATGGTCACGCCGGAGGAGCAGGAACTGCCGTTGTCCTACGTCTTCCGCTTCGACCCCGCGGACGGCTCTCTGAACCCAGTCACCGGCGACCTCGACCGGCCGAACGGGCTCTGCTTCTCCCCTGACGAGAGCCTGCTGTACATCGCCGACTCCGCACGGAAGCACGTGCGCCTCTTCACGGTCGTCGACGGTGTCCGGCTCGAGGGCGGGCACGTCTTCTGCGAGATTGAGCCGGGCATTCCCGACGGCATGCGCGTCGATACCGAGGGCCGGCTGTATTCGACCGCCCTGGACGGCGTGCACGTCTATTCGACGGACGGGAAGCGCCTGGGCAAGATACTCACGCCCGAGACGGCGGCGAACTGCTCCTTCGGCGGCGACGGCGACCATACCCTGTTCATCACGGCGAGCACGGAAGTCCACGCCGTGACGCTGGCCGCGGCCGGCGTGCCGGGGCGGTAGCGGTGCGCGCCGCCGTCATCACCGAGACCGGCGGGCCGGAAGTCCTCCAGGTCCGAGAGGTCGAGATGCCGGAGCCGGGGCCCGAAGAGGCGCTGGTGAAGATCCACGCTTCGGCCTTGAACCGGGCCGATCTGAGTCAACGCCGAGGAGGCTACCCGGCACCCCCCGGCATTCGTTCCGACGTGCCGGGCCTGGAGATGGCGGGCGAGGTCGTCGCCGTTGGGTCCCGGGTGACGCAGGTGACGGTCGGCGACCGCGTCTGCGCGCTGCTCGGCGGCGGGGGCTACGCGGAGTACACGGCTATCGACCAGGCCATGGCGGCGCCCATTCCCGAGGAAATGAGCTACACCGATGCGGCGTCCATCCCCGAGGTCTTCTTCACCGCCTACGACGCGCTGTTCAACTGGTGCAATCTGACGATGGGGGAGCGCGCGCTGATTCACGCCGCGGGGAGCGGCGTCGGGGTTGCGGCGGTGCAACTGGCCAAGGCGGCGGGGGCGACCGTGTTCGGCACGGCAAGCTCGGACGAGAAGCTGGACAAGGCGAAGGCGCTCGGCCTCGACGTCGGGGTCAACTACCACACCAAGAACTTCGCCAAGGTCGTGGAGCGCAAGACCGGGGGGCGGGGCGTCGACGTGATTCTCGACGTCGTGGGCGCGCCCTACTGGAACGACAACATTGCCTCGCTGGCCATCAGGGGCCGGATGGTGCTGGTCGGCACGATGGGCGGAGGCAAGCTCGAGGCCAACATCGCCGCGCTGATGCCGAAGCGGCTCAGCGTCTTCGGCACGGTGCTGCGGATGCGCGCGCCATCGGAAAAGGCCCGCATCACCGACCAGTTCAAGCGCCACGTGCTGCCGCTCTTCCACGAGGGGCGGCTCCGCCCGGTCGTCGACCGCGTCTTTTCGCTGGACGAGGTGGCTGAGGCGCACCGGTACATGGAGAGCAACGCCAACTTCGGGAAGATTGTCCTGCAGGTGGTGTAGGCGGGGCTCCTTCGGAGTTCCTTGCGGAGCCTTGTGCCGAGCAAAGAGCAGCGCCCGCGGGCGCTCGCGCGCCTGGCGGCGCGCGCCCTCTCTCAAATCTCCCCCAGAGGGGGAGAGGTCGGAGGGGAGGGCGCTTCGCGAATCGCCCCTACGAGAGGGGATGCGGAAGCCCCGTCGGATGCCACTCGCTTGCTATAATGGGCCTGACCGAGGCCGACGGGCCTGCGCCGGGCGCGAACGAGGCGAACGAGATGCCGACCTATCCTAGACACTGCATCCCCTGCGACGAGAACTTCGAGTTGCGGCGCAGCATTCGGGACGACTCGCCGATGGCCTGTCCCACGTGCGGCACAACCGAGACCGAGGCGCGCTTCGATCAGCTCCCCACGATGTTCACCCGCAAGATCGACCATCCCGATTCGCCCCTCGACGACCTGCCGGGGGCGGAGACGATGCGCAAGCAGGCCGACTACGCGATCAACAAGACGCTCAAAGACATGGGCATGAGCCCGTACTAGAACGGCTCGTCTCCGTCATTCTCACTTTTCGACGTATGCGCCCAAGGTTGATGTAGCCGTCGCCGAGTAAAGAGCAGCGCCCTGCGGGCGCTCGCGCGCCTGACGGCGCGCGCCCTCTCTCAGCCTCTCCCAGAGGAGACCTTTGCGAAACTGGCGCTGACGACGCTGTGGACGTTGGCGCACCCCTCCCCCCACCCCAACCCTCTCCCAGCGGGAGAGGGGGCGGACCGCCCTGCGGGCGCTCGCGCGCCTGGCGGCGCGCGCCCTCTCTCAGTCTCTCCCAGAGGGAGAGAGGCTTAAGGCGGCCCCCCAGAGGGGGAGAGGTGGGAGGGCTGCCCGGCGTAGCCCATGTCGAAGAAGTCGAGCTCGTAGCGGAGCGTGACCTCGAAGAGGCGCGCCACGCGCTCCTCCTGTTCAGACGTCAGTTCGAGCGCGTCCAGCGCTGAGAAGAGCCCGCGCACGAAGTTCTCGAACTCCGGCGAGGCGTGCACCGCGGTCCAGTCGCGGTAGATGGGGGTCTTGGGAGCGGCGCCGCGCGCGGCGTTGCGCGCGGGCCAGTCGAGGTAGGTCCCCTCGGTGACCGCGAGCACGGTGAGGATTTCGGCGAAGCCGCCCTCGTAGGCGGTGCGCCCCATCAGGTTGCCCATTGCGCGCGTGGTGGGCTCGCGGGCCGCGCCCTGGTACCGGTCCGGCGGCCATCCCCATGACTCGAAGGTGTTGGTGAACAGGACCTCCTCGCCCTGGAGGATTTCGTGGAGGAAGGCGGCGAGCGGGCGCGCCGCGTCCATGCTGGGCGCTTTCGCGACGCCGAGGGCGATGAGGACGACGAAGTCCTGGAAGAAGGCGTAGTCCTGGACGAAGTAGCGCTGGAACTTCTCCAGGGGCAGCGTGTCGTCGCAGAGCTCACGGGGGAACGCGTGCTCGACGACGCGCTCCCAGAGCTCCCGGTTCCGCTCGCGCAGCCGCTCGAACCTCGACATCGCCCGCTCCTTTGCCCCCAGCCGTGCGCCTACTATAGCGGCGGCTTGTGGGCCGCGCGTCGGCGCGGTTACCATGGACGCGCCCACTGCCGTGGGCGGAGAGGACTCCAGCCATGTACCGAGCGCAGGCGATCACCTTCGGGCGGCTGCACACCTGGACGCTGTCGTTCTACTACGACAAGGCGGCGGACGTGCTCACGATTCGCGCGCCGTGGCGGCAGGAAGGCGTCTGGGTGGAGCTCCCCGAGCAGGTGCGGGTGTACGTCGACCGGCAGACGGGCGAGGGGTTCGCGTTCGAGATCGGCGCTTTTCGTTCGGGCTTCCTCGCTAAGCGCCCCGACCTCGCCGAGATGTGGCGGCAGGTCGACCCTTCTCCCATGGCCCTGCGGCGCATGGAGAACACTCCCTTCATCCGGGGCTTCCTCACCCACGTGCAGCAGCTCGCCTGGGAGCGCGACCGCCAACTCGATCCCGCACGACTCGGCTGACGGTCCGAGACCGACGTGACCGACCTCGACCTCTGCTTCCTTCCCCTCTCCGAGGCGGCGTATCTCATCAGGAGCCGCAGGCTCTCCCCCGTCGAGCTGATGCGCGCCGTGGTAGCGCGGCTGAAGGACGTCGAGCCGAAGCTTAACGCCTTCATTCACGTCTACGGCGAGCACGAGCTTGACGACCGCGCCCGCGTCGCAGAGCAGGAGATCGCCCGCGGCGTCTACCGCGGCCCTCTGCACGGCCTCCCCATCACGATCAAGGACCTCTACGACATCGCCGGCACGCCGACTACGTGCGCCTCGGCCGCCCGTTTCGACCATTTGGCCGCGGAGCATGCCTTCACGGTGCAGCGGCTGCTCGAGGCCGGGGCCATCATTCTCGGCAAGACGAACCTCACCGAGTTCGCCGTCGATCTGCCCGGCCCCCGCTACGGCTGGGCACGCAACCCCTGGAATCTCGACCACATTCCCGGCTACTCGAGCAGCGGCTCGGGCGCGGCGATCGCGGCCGGGGTCGGCTTTGCCACGATGGGCAGCGACACCGGCGGGTCGATCCGCATTCCCGCCGCCTTCTCGTCGTGCGTGGGCATCAAGCCGACCTACGGTCGGGTGAGCCGGCGCGGCATCTTTCCGCTTGCCTGGAGCCTCGACCACGCCGGCCCGCTGGCGCGGACGGTGAGCGGGGCCGCCGCCACCCTGGGCGTGGTGGCAGGCTACGACCCCCAGGACCCGACGTCGTCGAAAGCCGCCGTACCGGTGTACTCCAGCGGCATCAGCGCGGGCGTGAAGGGGCTGCGGGTCGGCGTCCCTTGGGCGGAGCTGGACGAGACCGTCGACCCTGGGGTACGGAAGCTGTTCGAGGACGCCATCGCGACCCTGCGCGGGCTCGGCGCCGAAGTGCAAGACGTGGCGCTGCCCCATTTCGGCCATACCTGGACCGCCCTCGGCGCGATCATTCGCACCGAGCAGGCCGCGGTCCACGCCACCTTGATCCGGTCGCGGCGGCACCTCTACGGCAAGAGTCTCGGCGACCGCATCGCCGGGGCGCTGCTTCGGCCCGCGGTGCAGTACATCGAGGCGCAGCGGCTGCGGACGCTCATCAAGCGCGACTTCGACGGAGCCCTGGGGAAGGTCGACGTGATCGCCACGCCCACCATCCCGATCTTCCCGTACCGCATCGACGCCAACGTGTCGGGCGGGGCCGGCGAGGGCGCGCTGACGACGAAGTTCACCCCGCCCTCGAACCTGACCGGCCTGCCCACGATCTCGGTGCCCTGCGGCTTCGGTCCCGCCGGGGATCCGGGCGAGGGCCTACCCGCCGGCCTCCAGCTCATTGGGCGCGCCTTCGAGGAGGGGCTGTTGTTCCGCGCGGCGCATGCTTACGAGCAGGCCACCGAGTGGCACAAGATGCGCCCGCCGCTCTAGTCCGGGGGTCTCGGTGCTACAATGGCGCCGTCCGGGCGCCCTGCCCCGGACTTCCGACCCGGAGGCGCTCGTGGACTTCCTTTCGACGCCGCAAGAGGACGCCTTCCGCGCCGAGATCCGCGACTGGCTCGATGAGACGCTTCCGCCGAACTGGCGGCTCACCGTCGGCAACGACACCGACGGCGATGAGCGTGAGGAATACGAGCGCGAGTTCGCCCGCAAGGCGGGCGCCAAGGGCTACCTTGCCGTCGGGTGGCCCAAGGAATACGGGGGCATGGGGTTCACTCCCATGCAGCAGTTCATCTTCAACGAGGAGATGGCGCTGGCGAAGGCACCCCGCGGCTTCATGGGCCCCGGCGTCTATCAAGTCGGCTCGTCGCTCATCATTCACGGTACGGAGTGGCAGAAGAAGACCTTCCTGCCGCCCATCGCCCGCGGCGAGGTGCGCTGGTGCTCGCTGCTGAGTGAGCCGAACGCCGGCTCCGACCTTGCCTCGCTGCAGACGACCGCTGTCGAAGACGGCGACGACTTCGTGGTGAACGGTCAGAAGACCTGGACCACAAACGGCCATAAGGCCGAGCACGGCATCCTGCTCGCCCGCACCAACCGCGACGTGCCGAAGCACAAGGGGATCAGCTATTTCCTGGTCGACATGAACTGGCCGGGCATCACCGTGCAGCCGATTATCAACATGGCCGAGGCGCACTCGATCAACTCGGTCTTCTTCGACAACGTGCGGATACCGCGCGACCGTCTGCTGGGGGAGAAGGACCAGGGCTGGTATCTGGGTCAGACCACGCTCAACGCCGAGCGTTCCGGCGTGCGCTGGCACGTACCGCTGCAGCAGCTGTTTGACGAGATCGTCGAGTACGTTGTCGAGGCGGGGCGCAACGGCGGCTTCAATCCGATTGACGAGAATCCGGAGCTCCGAGGCAAGATCGCCGATACCTACGCCCAGATGCGCATCTCCTGGCTGCTCTCCTACCGCGTGGTGTGGCTTCAGTCGCAGGGGGACCCGCCGAGCTACGAGTCGTCGCAGTCCAAGCTGTGGGTCACCGAGCTGACGCAGCGGGTCGTGGGTCTTGGGATGGAGATTCTGGGGCTGTACAGCCAGCTTGCACCCGGCGCGAAGCACGCCGTCCTGCACGGCAAGATGCAGAAGCTCTACCGGGCCCAGCGCGCCATCACGCTCGGCGCGGGGACGTCGGAGATCCAGCGCAACATCATCGCCCGGCGCGGCCTGGGGATGGGCCGCTAGCCCGTGAGTTCTTGGTGAAGGAGAAGAGGATGACGATTCCGCGAGCCGTATCCGCCGACTCTCACGTGGTCGAGCCCTTCGACCTTTGGACCGAGCGCATCGACCGCGACTTCCTCGACCGCGCCCCGCGCGTGGTGGTCCGCGAGGATGGCGTGAACTGCTTCAAGATGGAGGGCCGCCCGCTGCAGCCCATCCGGCCCCTCGGCACGCCCTTCGCGATGTGGGGGAAGCAGGAGGAGGAAGGCCGCCGCGGCGGCTGGGACCCGGCGGCGCGCATTGAGGACATGGCGACCGACGGCATCCTGGCCGAGGTCCTCTACCCGAGCATGGCGCTTGCCGTCTTCGGCATGGAGGACCCAGTGCTGCAGGCCGCCAGCTTCCGCGCCTACAACGACTGGCTCGCCGACTTCTGCGCCGGCGCTCCCAAGCGCCTCCATGGTGTCGCGCTGATTCCGATGTATGACGCCGCCGTCGCCGTGGCCGAGCTCAAACGGACCACCGGCATGGGCCTCAGCGGGGCGGCCATCTGGGGCACGCCGCCCGCCGAGCTGCACTTCGAGACCGACCACCACGAGTCCTTCTTCGCCGAGGCCGAGGCCATGGGCGTCCCGATCAGCCTGCACTGCTTCACGGGGCTCTCGCACCGGAGGTGGGAGCGCAAGAGCTTCTGCGCCCCCTATGCGCTCTCCCGCCACATGATCCAGGAGTCGATCACCTACCTGATCTTCGACAAGGTCTTCGAGCGCTACCCCGGACTCACCGTGATCTCGGTCGAGAACGACATTGGGTGGGTGCCGTACCTGAAGCAGCGGATGGACTACGTCTACACGGGCAAGGGGCCGCGGTACAACGAGTTCTTCGATTCGGAGATGCTGCCCAGCGAGATCTTCGAGCGGAACGTGAAGTGCACCTTCATGAGCGATCCGGTGGGCACCAAGGTCGCCGATCTCATCGGCTCCGAGGTGCTGATGTGGTCGACCGACTACCCGCACGACGACAGCACGTGGCCGAACTCGCAGGACGTGGTGGAGCGGGAGTTCGCCCACGTCGATGCCGATCTCAAGGACCGCGCCATCTACCGCAACTGCGTCGACCTGTATGGGCTGGAGTTGGAGGGCGTGACGCTCTGACGCTCTACTCGAAGTCCTCTTGGATGGTGCGGTGGCCGTTGGTGTGGGGGCACATGTGGCCTTCTGGGTCCTTGGGGCGGTGGCAGAGGTCGCAGATGGGGCGGCCGGAGGCGACGATTTCGAGCGCGGAGTCGGCCATGGCTTCGGCTTGGCCCAGGGTCGCCCACCACATCATGGTGCCGGTCTGCTTGCCTTGGTCGGTCTCGTCGTAGGTGATGACGCCGAAGCGGCAGGTTGACTCGTCGAAGACGAGGCCGAGGCCCGTCGTCTTGAAGTCGAAGGCGGGCTCGGCGGTCGACGTCTGCGGCGGGCCGGTCGCGGCCTCTCGCTGCTCCGCGGTCAGCTGCTTGACGTAACTCTTGACGGAGAGCGCGAGTGCGGAGAGCTGTTCCTTCTCCATCCACACGGAGGCGGTACCCTTCTCCGCCTCGACCAGCACGCGGAAGGTGCGTTTGCCCGGCTCGCCGAAGACCTCGGCGTCCAGGCGTGTGGCGGTGCCGATGTCGGTGCGGGCGCGTGGCATGGGTCGGGCCTGCCGTTCGTTCGCGTGGGCGGCTTGAGAGGCGCCAGAATAGCATAGGCGCCGGCGGGCCGCCGGTTCGCGCGCACTCGTGAAATCAAGTACAATCAGCGGAACCGCTTCTTCAGGAAGGCGCTTCAGTGGCCAGCAGGCGTCGCAATAGGCGGCGGGGCGAGCGCCGGGCCCAAGCGTCGCGCTCCCGCGACGCCCAACGGGCCCGTCAATCGGACGCCGAGCCCTCCCCGCTCTCCCGCTTCTCCCTCGCCAATATTTCGACCGATTGGATCGCGGGGATCATCATCGGCGGCGTGGTCATCATCGCCGCCCTGGTGTTCCTCTTCGCTCAGATCCTGCGCGGCGGCGGAGGCGGCGTCTCCGGCTTCATCCAGATATCGGGCATCGCCGTCCACCCCACCAATCCCGCCGTCGTGTTGCTCGCCGACGCCAACGGCCTCTTCCGCTCGATCGACGGCGGCGACGTGTGGCAACCCGCCGCCTTCGACGGCGAGGCCGTGCGCTCCGTCGCTCCCGACCCGGCCCAAGCCGGCGCCTTTTTCGCCGCCGGCAATGGGGTCTTCGCCCGGAGCGACGACGGCGGGGTCACCTGGCGGGACCTCGCCGTCGACCTGCCGTCCGCCGATATCCGGGCGTTCGCCGCCGACCCCCAGGGCGGTGACCTCTATGCCTTCGTGCAGGGCGCGGGACTCTACCGATCGAGCGGCGGCGGCGGCACCTGGCGGGCCGTCTGGCTGGAGAGCGAGGCTTCGCTCTCATCGTTGGCCGTCCCCGCCGGCGACCCCGAGACTGTTTTCGCCTTCCACGGGACCCTCGGGCTGGTGAGAAGCGACAACGGCGGGGCGAGCTTCGACGAGGGCGTACGCGGCGGCGTTCCCTTTCAGGCCGTCGCCGACGTGAAGGCCGACCTCAGCGATCCGGAACGGCTCTACGTCATCGCTCAGGGTCGCTTCTACCGCTCCGGCGACCTCGGCGAAAGCTGGGAGCTGGTCGGGCAAGGGATTGACGATGAGGCACGGCTTGTCGCGGTGTGGCCCGGTGACGGCGTCCTCTATGCGGTGACCACCACGGGCGAGGTCTACGCGAGCCGCGACAACGGCAACAGCTGGGCCCTCAACGCAACCGGAAGCTAGCCGGCCCTGATGGGGCGTGCGATAGGCGGACGATGAGCGCGCAGACGGAGGCAAGCTCTCCGCACCCCGCCCCCGGGGTGTCCCCTCCCGCTGCTCCGGCGGGCAGGCCGCTGCTGGTCTTTGGCGGACTCGGGCTGGCGATGGCGGCGTTCATGGCCGCGGTCTTCGCGCTGGGCCTCCGAGGCGTGACCGGCGACGGCGTGAGCCCCGAGCAGTACGCCAGCGACTTCGTCACGCTCCTGCCGTTCGGCTATGCGTTCAGCGCCGGCGTCGTCGCCAGCGTCAACCCTTGCGGCTTTCTGATGCTTCCCGCCTTCGCGGGCTACTACATGGGCGAAGGCGAGGATTCCGCCGGAGAGGTCACCCCTCGCACACTGGCGCGGGGCGCGATGCTCGGCGTCATGGCCACGCTCGGCTTTGTCGTCCTCTTCACCATCATCGGCTCGATCGTCAGCGCCGGCGGCGGCGCGGTCGTCGAGGCGTTCCCCTGGGCCGGCCTTGCCGTGGGCGCCGGCATGGCGCTGCTGGGCGCGTGGCTCCTCATTACCGGACGGAGCATCGGGATCGCCTGGGCGGCGCGGCTCAATGTGCCCGGCGTCCGGCCGGGGAGCCGGGGCCCGGCCTCCGCGTTCGCGTACGGGGTGGCCTATGGCGCCGCCTCCCTCTCCTGCACCCTGCCCATCTTCCTCGTCGTCGTCGCGACCTCCCTTAACCGGGACGGTTTTCTCGCCTCGGCGGGGCAGTTCGTCAGCTTCGCCCTGGGGATGGGCTTGGTCGTGGTCGCCGTGGCGCTGGGCGCGGCGACGCTCAAGGGCGCCGTCACGCGAGCGCTGCGCGGCCTCGTCCCCTACGTGCACCGGCTGAGCGCGGTCTTCCTTGCGGGTTCGGGCGCCTACCTGATCGTCTATTGGGTCGTCTTAGGCGACGTGGCCGGTTAGCGTGCGCATTCCCAACGTCTCCCTCCCCAAGTGGTCCCTGTACGCGATCGGCCTCGCGCCGCTGGCGGCGATCTTCATCATCATCGTGATCAGCGTGGTGGGCGGCGGCGGCGGCCGCGGCGGCCTGGTCACCTTCGACGACACCGGCGAGGTCGAGGTGCTCCGCGAGACCCCTTCGGACTTCACCCTCGAGCTCTTCAGCGGCCAGACCTTGACGCTCTCCGAGGAGATCGGCGAGCGGCCGATTCTGATCGACTTCTGGGGCTCGTGGTGCGTGCCCTGCCGGCGTGAGGCTCCGGTGCTGGAAGCGGTGTGGCGCCGGTACCAAGACAAGGTGCTGTTTGTCGGCGTTGCCGTCTTCGATACGGAGTCGCGGGCCCGCGACTTCCTCCGCGAGTTCGGCGTCACCTACCCCTCCGGCCCCGATCCACGCGGCACTATCGCCATCGAGTACGGCCTCACCGGCGTGCCGGAGAAGCACTTCATCGACCGAGACGGGCGCGTCGTTCGCAAGTTCGTCGGCCCGCTCAGCGAGGAGCGCCTCTCCGCCATCCTCGACGACGTGCTCGCGATTCGCTGACGGCTTGCCTCTTCCCCTCCCGGGGAGGCTCAGAGAGGACGCGTGCCGCAGGGGGTCGCTCCCTTAGGGCGGGCGGGCTTCAGTCAGACCAATTGTGGTGGAACCTCAGGGCCAGGGAGGGACCGCCTGTATTCTGCGCGCTCAGCCATTACTCTGTCGTATTCATCCTTACGGTGCTTTTCGAGCAGGCGCCGCACTTCGTTCACGTACCCCAGCCAAGCCCGTGCATATTCGTTCTCGGCTTTCGCGCGCGGACTAGGGCCCGCGTCGCTCTCAAATTGGAGATCGTACTGACTGATCAACCACTCCTCGTGTTCAGCCAGACGCTTCTGGAATCCCTTGACGCCCTTTCCTTCCCCTGACCAGAGGGTGACCATTTCAGCCTCGTCTCGGCCTTGCCTCCGGAGGAAATCGGACTGGTAGGTGAACCTCTCCCAAACCTCAGGCGTAGCCGCCTTCACCCAAGCGCGCGCGTCCTCGAGTGCATGCGCAATCCAATCGGGCTCGATTGGTGGCTTCGTCACCGATTGGTCAAGCCGAGTGACGTGGTCGTCCACTCCGTTACTAGCGGCGTGTGCGATTCTGCGCGCTAGTTCGACACGCTGTTGCAATGCCTCTCGGCAGACCTGGGAGACGTTGACCTCCGGCCTGATTTGCTTGACTTCCTTCAAGAGTTCGTTGGGCACGTTGATTCCTAGGCGCATTCATTCCTCCTGACATACGACATACTTAGTATAAGCAAGACATACCTATTGTCAATGACCCTCTAGGGTTTCTTCTAGCCCCTCCCCCTCAGCGGCGGGCTTGCGTCCGCGTTGACCCCCCTGGGGCGCGTCGGTACACTCGCGCCATGGTGAGCCCCTCGCAGCGGTCGTTGCTTGGTCTGGAGGAGAAGGTCGCGCTTGTGACGGGAGCGGGGCGCGGCATCGGCAAGGCGGCCACGCTGCTGCTGGCGCGGGCCGGTGCTCACGTCGCGGCCGTCGACCTCAACGGCGCGTCGGCGGAGGAGACGGCCGGGGCGGCGCGCGCCCTCGGCGTCCGCGCCATCGCCGTGGCCGCCGACGTGCGCTCCGAGGACGACGTGCGGGGCATGGTCCAGCGCGCCGTCGCCGAGCTCGGCGGCCTCGACGTGTGCGTCAACAATGCCGGCGGGACCGTCGGCCATCCCCGCGTCCCGTTCATCGAGGCGAGCACGGACTTCCTCGACGATGCGCTCGACCTGAACCTCCGCGCCGTCTTCTTCGCGTGCCAGGTCGAGGCGCGGTCGATGATCGACCGGGGCGTCGGCGGTTCGATCATCAACATTTCGTCGCTCGGCGGGGTGCGGCACGTGCGGCACGTCTCGGCCTACGGCGCGGCCAAGGCGGGTGTGATCAACCTGACGCAGACGATGGCCGTCGAGCTCGGTCCCCACGGCATACGGACGAACGCCATCGCACCGGGCACGACGGTGACGGGTGCGGTCGCGGCGGAGTCGCGGGCGATGCAGGCGGTGGCGAACGCCAACCCGCTGGGCCGGCTCGGCGAGCCGGACGATCAGGCGGGGGCGATCCTCTTTCTGGCCTCCGACCTCTCCCGCTATGTGAACGGACAACTCATCAGCGTCGACGGCGGCTTCACCGCGGCGGTCGGCGTGGTGCCCCGCAACCGGCGCGCCGCCGCGGGAATCCGTACGGAAGACGCGGGCACGGCGCAGACCTAAGACCGCAAGGAGGCGATGATGGCGGACAGCAAGCTCGGCTTCGACGGCAAGGTGGCGGTGGTGACCGGCGCGGGAGCGGGGGCCGGACGGGCCTCGGCGCTCCTGCTCGCCGAGATGGGCGCCAAGGTCGTGCCCGTCGACATCGTAGCTGAGATCGCCGAGGAGGCCGCCGCCGAGATCCGGGCCGCCGGCGGCGAGGCGATGGCCGCCTCCGCCGACGTCACTGACGAGGCCGGCGTACAGTCCCTCTTCGACCAGACCCGCGACCGCTTCGGGCGCGTGGACACATTGATCAACAACGTCGGCAACATGCGCGGGCACGCCCCGACGCCAATCGTGGAGATGGGCTGGGAGTTCTGGGAGGTTTCGGTGGCGCAGAACCTCAAAAGCACCTTTCTCTGTTCCCAGGCCGCAGCCCGCGCCATGATCGCCAGCCAGACGAAGGGCGCGATCGTGAACATCGCGTCCCTGAGCGGGCTCCGCGCCTCCGTGCGGCTGGCGCCCTACGGGGCGGCGAAGGCCGGCGTCATGCAGTTCACCAAGACCCTCGCCGTCGAGCTGGCTCCCCACGGCATCAGGGTTAACTGCGTCGGGCCCGCCTCGATCAATGCCCCACCGGGGAAGACTCGGTTGCCTCAATGGCGCATGGACGAGATGGCGAAGTCGATACCCCTGGGACGGCTCAGCGAGCCGGAAGATATCGCGGGGATTGCCGTCGCCCTCGCTTCCGACCTAGCCTCGTTCGTTACCGGCCAGATCGTGATGTGCGACGGCGGCCTTGCGTGCACTTCGTCGCGGCCGCCGATGCCGGACAACATCGCCGTCAAGCCGAAGGACTACGACGACAAGTTCGCCTAGGCCGACCCGGTCGCTTCCAGGGCGGCCTTGAGTCCCCGCAGCTCGTTGAGCAGCTGCCTGCGGGCCACGGCCCGCATGAGCGGCCCCAGTACGGTCGTGAACAAGGTCGCCAACCGGCCGCCCGACCCGGTGTCCATCGTGTAGACCACCTTGGCCCCGCCATCTTCCGGCGCGAAGTCCATGAGGGCTTCGAAGGGCATGACCGGCATCGCGACGCGCATGGCGTGGCGGTGCGGCGGTTCGGACTGGGTGACCGTGTAGGTGACCTTGAGTCTGATGCCGGGGCGGCGAAGGCGCGTTGCGTACACCGCGCCCGCCCCGGAGGCGACTTCCGACGTGCGGTGCGGCTTCTCCAGCCCCTCCAGCCACGTGTGCCGCATTTCGACGTCGGCAACGTAGTCCCACACGTCCTGTGCGTCCCGCTCGATTGTGATGCTTGCCGAGACCTGCACCGTGTCAGCCTTGGTTACGGGAAAAGAGGACGATGTGGTCGGGGAAGGCGGAGATGCGCACCTGCTCGCCGACATTGTAGATGCGCGTGGAAGGCTGCACGCTGCGCACTTGCACGCCCGACGGCAGCTTCACGGTATAGACGTTGTCGGCGCCCTTGAACTCCCGCTCCACGACGACCGCGTCGACCACGCCTTCTCCGGACCGGTCGATCTCGATGACGACGTCGTCGGGCCGAAGGAGGAGGTCGAAGGGCGCCGCCGGCGGCGCTCCGTTGAGCGGGAAGGCGCCAAGCTCGGAGTGCAGGTATCCGTCCGAAAGCGTCACGGGGATGAAGTCGGCCTGGCCGACGAAGGCGGCGACGAAGCGGCTCGCCGGTTTGTGGTAGATGTTGTCCGGCGTGTTCAACTGTTCCAGGCGGCCTCTTCTCAGGATGAGGACGCGGTCGGCGAGCGTGAACGCCTCCTCCTGATCGTGTGTGACGATCACCGCCGTCGCGCCCCGCTGCGCGAGGATGGTCTTCACCTCCCGCCGCATGGTTGTGCGCAATGCGGCGTCGAGGCTCCCGAACGGTTCGTCCATTAGGAGCACGACGGGCTGCGGGGCTAACGCCCGGGCCAGCGCCACCCGCTGCTGCTGGCCGCCGGAGAGCTGGTGGGGATAGCGGCCCACGTACTCAGCCATGCCGACGCGCTCCAACTCGGCCTCGGCCACCTGCCGCTTTTCCTCGGCGCTCATGCCCCTGAGCCCGTACGTCGCGTTCTGCAGTACGGTGAGGTGAGGAAAGAGCGCGAACTGCTGGAAGATCATCCCGAGGCCCCGCCGCTCCGGCGGCGTCCATTGGTCCGACGCGGCCACGATGCTCCCGCCGACGGAAATCTCCCCCTCGTCCGGCGACTCGAACCCCGCGATCAACCGGAGCGTCGTCGTCTTGCCGCAGCCACTCGGCCCGAGGAGCGCAACGACCTCGCCTTCCGCGACGGCGAACGAAAGGTCGGCGACCGCGGGCACCGCGGCGCCGGGGTACGTCTTGGTCACGCCGATCATGCCGATGACGGGCGGCGCTGGGGCGGAGCGTGGTTGCGCGTTCAAGCCGGGTGCGTCGGGAATGGCGTCCCCGCCCGAATCCAGGGCGTCGGGGGGGCTGGGAACAAGCCTAGCAAGCCGGCTTACGGGGAACAAGGCGGGCCTATCCTTCCGTGATCTGCGCTCCGCGCTCCCGGGAGAGGAGGACGGCGACGGGGATGATGGAGACGGCGATAAGGATGAGGCCCGGCGCGGCGGCGCGGGCGAAGAACCCCTCGTCGGCCGCGGCCCACATCTCGGTGGCGAGCGTGTCGAAGCCGATAGGCGCGAGGAGCAGTGTGGCGGGGAGCTCCTTGAGGACGGTGAGAAAGACGAGCGCCGCCGCCACGACGAGACCGGGGCGGAGCAACGGCAGCGTTACGCTCACCATCGTGCGCGACCACGACCGGCCCAGGCTCCGTGCCGCCTCTTCCAATGCCGGGCTGATCTGGAGCAGGGAGGCCCGCACGCCTCCCAGGGCGAGCGGAAGGAAGAGCACGACATAGGCAAAGAGCAGCAGCCACAGCGTCTGGTAGACCGGCGTCGCGAAGTTGGCTCCGAAGAAGACCAGGGCCAGCGCGACCACGAGGCCGGGCATGGCGAAGCCGAGATAGGAGATGCCTTCGAGCAGCCGGGACTTGCGCCCGTCGAAGCGCACCGCGAGCACGCCGATAGGAAGCGCCGCGACGACCGTGACGAGTGCCGCTAGTCCAGAGACGTACAGGCCGTTCAGGATCGCGCCGCCCAAGAAACCGAGCTCTTCGCCCGCCGCGACGCCTTCGGCCAACCAGTACAGCAGCACCGAGGCGGGCAATCCCAGGATCACGAGGACGACGCCCCCCACGAAGGCCAGCGCCGGCCATTTCCACGAGCCCAAGCGCACCGTCGATGGGACCCGCTCCGCGCCCCCGCCGGAACGGTGATAGGCGGCGCGGCCCCTCGCCGCCCGCTCCATGAGCAGCACCACCACGGTCGAGGCCACGAGTAGCAGGGCCAGCACCGAGGCCAGGGTCCGGTCGAACGAGGCCTCGTATTGCACAAAGATGACACGGGTGAAGGAGTCGAAGCGGAGCAGCGCCACCGCTCCGAAGTCGCTGAGGGTGTAGAGCGCGACCAGCAGCGACCCCGCGCCGATAGCGGGCTTGAGTTGGGGGAGGATGGCGCTGCGGAACGTCCGCCACGGACCGTGTCCCAGGCTCCGGCTCGCCTCCTCCGTGGAGGCGTCCATGCCCCAGAGGGCCGCCCGGACCGTCAGGAGCAGATAGGGGTAGGTGAACATCGTGAGCACCAGCCATGCGCCGACGAAGCCGGTGAGGTCGGGGAGCCGCGTCACGCCCAACGGAGCTTCTAGGATCTGCTGCACGAGCCCGCGCGCCCCGAACGCTGAGATGAAGGCATAGCCGCCGACGTAGGTCGGCACCACCAGAGGCAGCACGGTGATGACCGACCACACCCTCTTGAACGGCAGGTCGGTTCGGACCGTGAGCCAGGCCAAGGGCAGGCTGAGCAGGATGCTGGCCCCAGTGACCGCCGCCGCCAGCGCCGCCGTTCGCAGCAACACCTCCAAGGTCTGGATGCGCGCCAGCAGGTCCCACGCGTCGGACCCGGACCCGGCAGTCCGGTAGATGAGATAGACGAGGGGCAGCAGCACCGCAGCGCCGATGAGCGCTCCGGCCCACCAGAGTCCAGGCGGAGCGCCTGCCCGCACACGCGGCGCGGTATGGAAGAGAGCGGTGGAGATTCTGGCCACGACGGGCTCGTATCCTGGCGCGGACTGGAGGGCCGCGCATCCCGGAAGTGCTTCAGTATAGCCTAGGGATAGCTTAATACTTCGTCAATACAAAGTTCAGGCCGGCGTGTTGCCGCTCGCTCGCGCTGCGGTGTATGCTATTTTGTGAGATGGGGTTGACATGCTTGACGCCGTTCGCTATCTTCCCCCGGGAATTCTGAGCATCGACGCACCGGCGTGCAGTCCGCTCGATATGCGGCACACGCTGTGCCCGTAGGAGACCAGAATGCGGAAGCTCGTGAGTTTGGTGGTGACAGGTTCGAGACGGTACCTCGACCACTGGCTGGGCATTCAGAGTCTCCAAGGGGCATCGCCCGACCTCTCCCGCAGGCCCTAGTCTAGGGTCGCTGTCTCTTCGGGCTCTCCTTCGTCTTCCCCCGCATTGCCGTGCGGCCGGCGCGGGCGTGCACGGATAGAGTCGCGTCTCCCGGCTCCCCGCCTTCACTCCTGCCTCTCCCAGCGGAGACCCTCCTGGTGCCCGGGGTGAGTGGGGCGAGGGTCGCGGGTTCGCCCGACCCTCGGTGGCGATCAGGGAGCCCCTCATCTCAATCTTCTCCCGGGGGGAGAAGAGGTAAGACCTCCCAGCCCCACCCCGGCCCTCTCTCAAATCTCCCCCAGAGGGGGAGAGGGAAGACCACCGCTCCACCCCCGGCCCGCCCTCAGTCCCTCCCAGAGGGAGGGAGGTTTAAGGCGGCCGCCGACGGAGGCCTTTGCGTAACCTTGGCCAAGCCCCACGAGGCGGCTCGGGGGACGGGCGATTCGTGAATCGCCCCTACGGGGACGGTTCCCTGCTGCCGTCGCGGGTTGCGCAACGGGGTTCCTCAGGGAGAGCCGTAGAGAGTGGGCCGGAACGGGGGAGGGCGTTAGGCCGCCGAGGCCGCTACGCCCGCGGGGTCGACCATGATCTTCGGTGCGACCTGCAGCCCGATGACGACTTCGTGGTCGTTCACGAGCATGGACATCGTGCCCTTGTAGGGAGCGATGTCGATGACCTCGACGGTCTGCCCGCGCATGACATCGTTCGCCACGAGGTATTCGACGAGCCGGGGATCGTACTCCGGGATGCGCTCGACGACGGCCTTGCCGCCCATCTTGATGCGGTCGAGAGGGACGGAGGTCTTCGGGGGCTCGTAGCCGTTGCCGGGAATGGGATGCCCGAAGGGGCAAGTCAGGGGATGGTCCAAGCGTTGCTGGAGCTTTTCCTCGACGGCGGGAGAGATGGCGTGCTCCAGGCGGTGGGCCTCACCGTGCACCTTGTGAAGCTCGAGGCCGAGCACGTCCACGAGCAATCGCTCGGCGAGCTGGTGGCGCCGCATCAGCGCCTCGGCGTGGCGGTGGCCTAAGTCGGTGAAGACTATCTCCTTTGAAGGCTTGACGTCGACGAGACCGTCGCGCTTCATCCGGCGGATCATGCCCGCCACCGATGCCAGCGACGTGCCAAGGTGCTCGGTTACCGGAGAGAGCGCGAGATGCTCGGCTACGCGAGTGAGCGTCGACGGCGCCTGCTCTTCCTCCTGGAGCTGGTAGAGGGTCAGCAGGTAGTTCTCGGCAAGCGGGGAGAGGTCGTCCGTCTTGCCGCCCTTGCGCGTCGCGGGCTTCGCCGCCGCCATACCCGGCTCCCGTCTACTTCGTGGCCGATGCGCTCTTTGCCGTCTCGGCGATCGCGGCGAAGGCGGCGGGGTCGCGCACCGCCAGGTCGGCCAGCATCTTGCGGTTGGCCTCGACGCCGGCCCGCTTGAGACCGGCCATCATCGCGCCGTAGGTGATGCCGTTGAGCCTGGCCGCGGCGTTGATGCGCGTGATCCAAAGCCGCCGCATGAAACGCTTCCGCTCGCGGCGGTGCCGGTAGGCGTAGCTCAGGGACTTGAGCATCGCCTCGTTGGCGCGGCGGAACAGCTTGCTCTTCGTGCCCCGCTGCCCCTTGGTGAGCTTGAGCACCTTCTTGTGGCGCGCGTGGGTGGTGGTCCCGCCTTTGACTCTCGGCACGTTGGTTCTCCGTTAGGCCGCCGTTGTGCGGCGGTGGAATCTCAAAGAATAGCTAGTTGCCCGGAAGCAGCTTCCGCAGGCGCTTGTCGTCGGCCTGGTGCACTTCCATCTTGTTGTCGTAGAGGCGCTTGGTGGCCGTCGGCTTCTTGCGGCGGAGGTGGCTCTTGCCGCCCTTCACCCTGAGCAGTTTCCCCTTACCGGAAACATGCAGCCGCTTCTTGGCGCCCTTGTGGGTCTTAAGCTTCGGCACGGACGGCTTCCTCTTCCTTCTTCTCCGCGGCCTTCGCCGCAGGTTTCTTCGCTCCCGCGTCCGCGGTGGCGGGCGCGTCCTCGGTCTTCTTCGCCGGCGCCGCACCCTTCTTGGAAATCGGCGCCAGGATCATCGTCATCATGCGCCCTTCCATCGAGGGCGCCTTTTCGAGCTTCGCCTGTTCCTCCAACGACTCCGCGACGCGCCGCATGAGCCCGATGGCCAGTTCCGGGTGCGTGATCTCGCGCCCGCGGAACAGCACGGACACCTTCACCTTGTGCCCTTCGTCGAGGAACTTCCGTACCATCCTCGACTTGAAGGCGATGTCGTGCTCGTCGATCCGGGGCCGCATCCGCACTTCGCGAATGCCGACGTTCTTCGTGCTCTTCCGGGAGTCCCGCTCCTTCTTCGACTGCTCGTAGCGGAACTTGCCGTAATCAAGCAGCCGAACGACGGGAGGGTCGGCCTGCGACGCGACTTCGACGAGGTCGAGATCGGCCTCTTCGGCCATTCTCAGCGCTTCATTGAGCGGGATGACGCCAACCTGCTCGCCCTCACCGCCTATCAGACGCACCTCGCGGGCGCGAATCTGTCGATTGACCCTATAGTCGCGAGCTATGGCGCTCTTTCCCTCCGTCCCCTAAAACCAGTAAGCCCGCCGCGGCGGCGCCGTGCGGACACGGCTGAATATAGCATAACGCTTGAATCGCAGTCAAAGAAAACATGAATCGCCGTCAAGGGCAGCCGCTTCCGGTCCCTCAGGAGCGGGCGGCGGCCCGTTCGCCGATTTCACGCACGATCTCATCCAGCGCCACGGCACCGCGGTTCTCCCCAGACCGGTCGCGCACCGCCGCCGCGCCGGCCTCTTGCTCGCGGTCGCCGACGACGAGCATGTACGGCACCTTCCGCAGCTGCGCCTCGCGTATCTTGAGGTTCATGCGCTCGGTGCGGGCGTCGACGTCCACGCGCAGCCCCGCGCCGCGCAGCCGCGCCTCGATATCGCGGGAGTAGTCGAGGTGCCGGTCGGCGATAGGGATGACCACCGCCTGCACCGGGGAGAGCCAGACCGGCAGCGCGCCGCCGGTGTGTTCGAGCAGAATGGCGATGAACCGCTCCAACGACCCAAGTAGGGCGCGGTGAATGAGGACCGGGCGCTCTCGCCGGTCGTCCTCGGTCACGTATTCCAGTTCGAATCGCTCCGGCAGCGAGTAGTCGAGCTGCACCGTGCTGAGTTGCCATTGGCGCTTTAACGCGTCCTGCATGAAGAAGTCGATCTTCGGGCCGTAGAAGGCGCCCTCGCCGGAGACCGCTTCGTAGTCGAGCCCCTTGGACTCGATGGCCGCCCTCAATGCGGCCTCGGCGCGGTCCCACATCTCGTCGGTACCGACGCGCTTCTCGGGGCGGAGCGACAGCATGACGTGCACATCGTCGAAGCCGAGGATGGTGAAGGTCTCGTGGACCATGTCGATGAAGGCCGTGACCTCGTCCTGAACCTGATCGGGGCGGCAGAAGATGTGGGCGTCGTCCTGGGCGAAGGTGCGGACCCGGGTCAGGCCGTGGGTGACGCCAGACCGCTCGTAGCGGTGGAGCCGCCCGAAGTCGGCGAGGCGGACCGGCAGGTCGCGGTAGGAGTGCAGCGTCGAGCCGTAGATCAGCGCGTGGCTGGGGCAGTTCATCGGCTTCACGCCGAACTCGCGGTCGTCGATCTCGACGAAGAACATGTTCTCCTGGTAGTTCTCGTAGTGCCCTGAGCGCCGCCAGAGCCCTGACTCGAAGATCTGCGGCGTCATGACCTCCTGGTAGCCGTAGCGCTGGTACAGCCCCCGGATGTAGTCGATGAGCAGGTTGTAGAGCACGGTCCCCTTCGGCAGGAAGAACGGGCTTGCGGGCGCGGCGGGGTCGAACATGAAGAGCTCGAGCTCGCGGCCCAGCTTCCGGTGGTCGCGCTTGGCGGCCTCCTCCAGCATCTGGAGGTGCTGGTGCAGGGCGTCCTCCGACTCGAAGGCCGTGCCGTAGATGCGCTGGAGCATGGGGTTGCGCTCGTCGCCGCGCCAGTAGGCGCCGGCCACGTTGAGGAGCTTCACGGCCTTGATCGCACCGGCGCGCTCGACGTGCGGCCCCTCGCACAGGTCGGTAAAGCCGCCGTGGGAGTAGGTGGTGATCGCCTCGCCTTCGGGGATCTCGTCGATGTTCTCCAGCTTGTACTGGTTCTCGGCGAAGCGCCGGCGGGCGTCCTCTCGCGAGATCTCTTCGCGGACGAAGGGGTTGTTGGCGCCGATGATCTTCCGCATCCGCCGCTCGACCTCTTTGAGGTCCTCGGGCGTGATGTGGTGGTCGAGGTCGATGTCGTAGTAGAAGCCGTCGTCCGTGGGGGGTCCGATGGTCAGCTTCGCCTGGGGCCAGATCGAGGTGATGGCGTCGGCCATCACGTGCGCGGCGGAGTGGCGGATGCAGTAGCGCTGTTGGGCGAGCGCGGCCTGATCG
Source organism: Dehalococcoidia bacterium (assembly GCA_965207995.1). Lineage (GTDB taxonomy): Bacteria > Chloroflexota > Dehalococcoidia > SHYB01 > SHYB01 > DAOUKH01. Next base: position 2,455,676 of record OZ242299.1, read on the forward strand.
GCAGCGTCGGTGCTCACGGTGGGACCCTCCGGCCTTCTAGTATACGCCGCTTCAGGTACCGGGGCCCTTCCTCGAACTACATCCGGCTGATGATCTCTTCGTTCATGCGCTCCATCCACTGGCCGACGTAGTCGACGGACATGCGGCCCTCTTTGGGGAACTCGGGGCGGAGGAAGAGGCGGTCGACGCCGGCCTCCTCATAGCGTTTCGCGTTGTCGAGGGTGTTCTCGCCGAGGGCGTTGCGCATCGAGACCTCGAACGGCCCGTCGCGGCCCGCTTCGCCGCGCCAGGCTTGCATCTCGTCGATGAGCGGCTTCGCGGTGTCGGGAGTGTCGCCGCCGGCGCTGAGCCAGCCGTCGCCGAGCAACGCGGCGCGGCGTCGGGCGGCCCGGGTCTCGCCGCCGATCTGGATCGGCGGGCAGGGCTTCTGCGACGGCTTGGGGTTGAACTTGATCGGGCCGAAGTCGTAGAACTCGCCGTGGTGCTCGATGGTGTCCTCGGTCCAGAGCCGGCGGATGACCTGGATGGCCTCGTCGGCGCGGCGGCCGCGGGTGTGGAAATCCTCGCCCACGGCCTCGAACTCCTCCTTGAGCCAGCCGACTCCCGCGCCGAGGATCACCCTGCCCTGGGAAATGCGGTCGAGCGTGGCCACGGCCTTGGCGGTCACGAAGACGTTGCGGAGCGGCAGGATGTAGACCTGCGTCCCCAGGCGGATCGTTGAGGTCACCGCCGCAACGCTCGCCAACGACACCCACGGATCGAAGTATGGGGTGTCGGCGTCTACGCCCGGATAGCCGGTCTTGGAGTAGGGATAGAGGGGCGTGATGTCGATGGGGAAGACGAGGTGCTCGGGCATGAAGAAGCTGTCGAAGCCCGCAGCCTCCGCCTTCTGCGCCACGATCCCATACGACCGCAGACTGACACCCAGGGTGAAGTAGCCGAATTGCATCCAGGGGCTCCTCGCTCGGCGCGCTCCCGGCGGCGAGCGGGCACATTATGCCCCATCGCCGCCCCGGCGATTCCAGGCCTCTGTTTGGTATCATCGGGCCGACGCCGGCCAGGGCCGCCAGGCCCTGCCACAACAGGAGGCGGCGCGTGGATTTCACCTTCACCCAAGAGCACACCGATTTCGCCCAAGAGGTCGAGGACTTCATCAAAGGCGAGCTTGCCCCCCAGATCCTGGCAGGCGAGAGCCCCTACGCCGAGGAAAACTTCGACGACGCCATGGCCTTCCGCAGGAAGCTGGGCACGAAGAAGTGGATCGGCATCGGCTGGCCGGTCGAGTACGGCGGCCTCGGCGCGAGCCATACGATGCAGATGTTGTTCCACGACAAGATGGTCTACTACAACGCGCCCCTCGACCATCAGGCCTACCAGGTGGGACCCGCCATCATCGCCTTCGGCAGCGAGAGCCTGAAGAAGCGCTTCCTGAAGGCCACCGCCGAGCAGTCGATCGTCTGGGCGCAGGGCTTCTCCGAGCCCAACGCCGGTTCCGACCTCGCCAGCCTCGCCACGACCGCTGTGGCCGACGGCGACGACTACGTCATCAACGGGCAGAAGATTTGGACGACCTACGGGCACAAGGCCGACTGGATCCACATCCTCACCCGCACCGACCCTGACGCGCCCAAGCACAAGGGCATCTCGTACTTCATCATGGACATGCGGCAGCCGGGGATCACGATCCAGCCGCTGATCAACATGGCGGACGAGCATGACTTCAACCAGGTCTTCTTCGACAACGTGCGGGTGCCCAAGGAGAACCTGATCGGCGACCTCAACCAGGGCTGGTACGTGGCGATGACCACGCTCAACAACGAGCGGTCGGGTATCCGCGACGTCGCCATGGCGCAGCGGGCCTTTGACTACATCGTCGACGCCATCCGCGAGGCCCCGGCGGTGCTCGGCTCGGTGCGGGATGACGAAATATTGATGCACCGGCTCGCCGACATGACTACGCGCCTACACGCGGCCAGGCTCCTCTCCTACCGGGTCTGCTGGATGCAAGAGAACGGCGAGGAGCCGATCCGGGAGGCGTCGATGGCCAAGCTCTACGCCTCCGAGGTCGGCATGGAGGTCGGCCGTGTGGGGATGCAGATCCTCGGCCTCCACGGCCTCCTGCGCGACGGCAGCCCGCATGCCATCAACCGCGGCCTCGTGGGGCACGAGTACATCAGCAACATCCCCTCGACGATCGCCGCCGGGAGCTCCGAGGTCAACCGGAACATCATTGCCACAAAGGGTCTCGGCCTGCCCAGGTAGGGCGCCGAAGAGTCAGGGCAGGCGCACCGGCTTGGTGACGGCCTTGGTGGCGTAGAAGGACGGCATGATCGCGGCGTAGGCGGGCAGGCCGTCGCCGGCGACGACGATCACGAACTCGTCGGGCGTCTTCACCGGCTGGATGTGGCCGTCGGTAAGGTGGAAGGGCGGCAGCCCGTACTCCCGCCACAGCTCGTACTCCGGGACCTCGTCTGCCGGGAAGCGGGAGCGCTCGAAGAAGAGCTCCTTCAACTGCTGCTTGGTGATGCCCTGGTCTTCGATCCGCCGGGCGATGTTCCAGGGGATCACGATGACGGGCTGCGAGTCCGCCTCCAGGTTGGGGTTGCCGCTGAGCGTCAGCGTCTGGCCAACAACCTCGGCGAAGCGCTGGGCTTTGTCGTAGAGGATCGCCGCGGTGGTGGACAGCAGAACGTTCACCGAAACGACCGTTACCGTGCTGGTGTCGCGGTCGAAGCCGCGCTCGACGTGCAGCGGCGTCCACGGTGTCCGCTCCTCGTCCTCGCCGAAGCAGAAGGTGTAACGCTCGGGCAGGCTGAGCACCGCCTTGGCTACCGGGCCCGGTTTCGCGCCGCCCAACGTCTGCATGATGAGGCGGAGCGAGCGTCCGATGGTCGCGTTGGCCTGCGTGCCGGGGCCGAAGCAGCCGATGCCGCAGTTGATGCCAACCCTGCCCCGCACCGGACCGTTGACGATCACCACCGGCGCCGAGGGGTTCGTGGTCGTTGCCACGCCGTTCATGTTGAACGGCGGCTCCAGGACGGCCTCCACCATGGCAAGCACGATGGGGAAGTACTCCGGCTTGCAGCCCGCCATGACGGCGTTGATGGCGACCTTCTCGACGGTGGCTTCGCCGTTAAGGGGAGGCATCTCGCCGATGACGCGGCTTGGGTCGTCGCCGGTCTGGGCCAGCATGGCAAGGACGCGCTCTTCGGTCGGGGGGACGACAGGGAGGCCGTCGCCCCAGCCCTTCTCCATGACCAGCCGATTGACCTCTTCAAGGCCGTCCGCCTCGAAGAAGCTACTCTGCAGCGGGGTCATGGGACGATCGTCTGTCCCTTGGAGCGGCCGGTGAGCTTGTCGGCGACGGTGTCGGCGACGGCGTCGATGGTCTCGCGAAGCTCCTCGGCGGAGACGAACTCGAACGTGCCGTTGAAGACCATGCGGGGCAGGTCGGCCACGCCTTTGACGCCGGCCAGGTGCTCGGCCTCATCTTGGAAGTACTCGGCCAAGAGTACGACGCCCGGCATGCCTTCCTTGTTGAGCGTGATGATGTCCTGCGTCGCCGACGCGGTGCAGGAGCCTCAGCCGCCGTAGGCGCCGATCGCGGCGTCGTACTCCGCGGCGAGGGGGGCCAGCTTCGCCTTGGGCTCCGGCCTGCCCGCGTCGACCTCCATGAAGGTCAGGCCGGCAATCTCGTAGCGGGTGGTGAGCACGTCGCGCAGGGCGTCGGCAAGCTCGGGGCAGCGAGCCCGCTTGTTGCTGAGGAAGAGCAGCTTCTTGCCGCCCAGCGAGTCGAGGCTGCGCTCGGCGGCGTTGGCGGCGCCGTTCACTTCAGGGGCAGGGTTGTAGAACCGGATCGTCATTTCCACCCTTCCGCTGACCGATGGTAGCAATCTCAAAAGAGGGGGTCAAACGGCCACATCTGATTGACCCCTACATCGGCGTCTGATAGTTTTGCGGTAGGAAATCCGGCGCGGCCGGACGAACGTAGGACGAGGCAGGAACAGGTGTAGCAGGAGGTCTGTCATGGCGACGAACGGTGCGGCGGCAGGCAAAGGCCCGATGACGAAGCGGTTCCCGGTTTTCGACTGCGACGCCCACATCAACGACCCCCTCGAAATCTGGTCGGAGTACGTCGATCCCAAGCACCGCGACTTGGTGAAGCAGAGCTACTGGCGGGACGACCGGCAGACCATTATCAACGGCCGCGCGCGGTCGACCGGGGGCGGCGCCAACGGAGAGTTCCCGCGGTACAACGTCATCACGATTTCCGGTCCGGGCATGGACCGGGAGACGAAGCGGCTGCTCCAGTACGAGAATCTCACCCCGGAGAAGCGCGACTACCTCGACCACAAGGGCGCCTACGATCCCCACGAGCGGATCAAGGACCTCGACCTGATGGGGATCGACCAGGTGATGGTGATCCCCACGGGCATGGTGGGCGGCTTCGCCTACATCGACAACATCGACGGCGCCCACGCCCTCGCCCGGGGCTACAACGACTGGGCGCACGATTTCTGCTCCGCCAACCCCGACCGGCTGCACGCCGCGGGATGGCTGCCGCTGCAGAACTCGACCTACAGCATCGACGAGCTCTACCGCATCGCGGGGAGGGGGACCCGCATGGCGCTCGTCCGCCCCATCGACGCCCGCGGCAACTACCCCACCAGGATCAACGCCTACGGCCCCGTGGGCGGCTGGGACGCACTCTTCCGGACGTTCGAAGAGACCGGCACAGTCCTTGGGATGCACACCTTCCCCTCCACGATTCATCCCCTCGACCTCGACATGACGCGCATGGTGTCGCCGGGCCAGCTCATCGACAGCAGCGCCCACGGGATCTATATGGCGCAGGGCCTCAACTCGCAGACGCTCAGCTTCATCTACGAGGCCGCCGTCTGGCTTTCGGTGACCCTGATGTCGGGATTCCTCGACCGCTACTCGAAGCTCACGATGGCGATCCTCGAGTCGAACGCCTCCTGGCTCATCGGCGTGCTGGAGCGGCTCGACCGCCACTTCGACCTCTACGCCAACGAGCGCAGGGTTCCCGCGAAGCGCCGGCCCAGCGAGGCGTTCTTCGACCAGTGCTACATCTCGTTCGAGTCGGACGAGATGGAGGTCTTCCGCCAGGCCGACGTTTACCGCGACGTGGGCGTGTGGGCCTCGGACGTCTATCACCACGACGGCACGGACGTCTGGGAGGCGATCGAGGCGATGGAACGGGCCGAGGTCCCCGAGGAGACGCAGGCCGCCCTCCTCGGAGGGAACGCGCGCCGCATGTACGGCATCGAGCCCAAGACCTTCGTCAGCGAGCAGGCAGCGGACCCCGCACGGCCCGACTGGTTCCCGTCGCGCGAGCAGGTCGCCGAGTTCGCCCGCGAGCAGTCGGAGCCGGGCAGGGCCGAGATGCTTCGCGCCCAGGCGGAGGCGGCGGGTCCCCAAGGCGGCGCCCTGCGGCAAAAGTAGGGGCCCTCGACTCAGAGTCCGATCAAGGAGGGCGTCATGGAACGCGAGAAGCCGTGCCCCGTCTTCGACGCCGATAGTCACGTCTACGAGCCGACGGAGATATGGACGGAGTTCCTTGACGCGGAGTACCGCGTCCCGGCCCGCTCCTCCTTCCTGCGCGAGGTCGACCACAACGGGATTGAGGTCATCCTCGTCAACGGCGTGCCGGTCGCCCCGCTCAATGGGATGAGCCGGATCAACCGCCGGGCGGTCTACCGTCCCGGCATGACGCCGCAGGAGATCGGCTCTCTGGACCCGACGAAGCCCCATCCCGCGACCGAGGGCGCCGCCGACGCCACGGCCCGGCTCGCCGACATGGACGCGATGGGGATCGACCAGGCGCTGCTGCTGCCCACGCTGTTCTCGGAATACCTGCCGGTGGTCGAGAACGCCGACGTCGCCTTCGCCCTGGCGCGCGCGTACAACGATTGGATCTGGGACTTCGCCCAGAAAGACCCGGCGCGGCTGATTCCGGCCGCCGTCCTGCCGATGCAGCATCCGGCGTTCGCCCTGCGAGAAGGACAACGAGTGGCGCAGAAGGGTTTCCGGGCCGTGGCCATCCGGCCCTCGTTCTACCGCACCCGTATGCCCAACGCGCCGGAGTACCAGCCGGTCTGGATGTTCCTCAACGCCTCCGGTGTGGCGGCGTGCATGGTCCCCTCGGGCGGGGGCACCAACCCGGAATGGACCTCGGAAGGTCCCTTCATTGAAAGGGTGGCGTCCGAGCTCTACCTTGGCCATCCGCTCGCCGACTCCGCCGCGCCCTGGATGGACAGCGGCATCTTCCTCAGCGCGCTGTGCTTCAGCGGCCACATGCAGGACTATCCCAACCTGAAGCTGGGGTACCTGCACTCCGGCTCTTACTGGGCGCCCTTAGTCTTGGAGAAGTCGGAGACGTACCTGTGGCTCCAGCCGCAACGGCTGCGGCCGGTCAGCCTCGAGCCTGGGGAGGTCTTCTACAACCGTCCCTCGCTCGTCGGCTTCGACACGTGGGAGTCCTGCGTGCACCGGATGCCCGATCTCTATGAGAACGTGGGCGCCTGGGGTTCGCGGTACCCGCGGCACGACGCCAGCGACGCCTACGAGGCCATCGACCGGCTGCAGAAGGGCGGCCTCTCCGGCGACCAGATCGCCGGGCTCATGGGCGGGAACGCGGCGCGCTTCTTCGGCGTCGAGGTTGCCGCCGCCGCGGCTTAGTAGACGATCCTCATCCTGCCAGTGCAGCCAGGTTCTGGAAGCGAGCGAGCGCCCACGTGGATCCGCCGAGCGGTCCATAGGCATGCCAACGCGTCGTAGAGGTCGTCTTTCGCGGCGCGACTGGCCATACGTTTCCGCGACTCTTTCTCGAAGGGCTCGAAGCGCCTTCCAAGACTGTGGCTGAGCAGCGTACGGCGTTCGTCACGACCCGCAGAGGTCTTCTTGCTGTACTTCATCGGTGCGAACGAACGCAAGTCGTTTGCCTGTAGCGCATTCATCGCAGCAAAAGAGACTTCGGGGTGAACCTCGTAAATGCGGCCCCGTTCACTGACATGGCCCGCGAGATACCAGTCCAACTCTGAAATCTTAGGGACGAGACCCCAAGCCTGTTGAGTTAGCCCCTTGCCGGTCAGTTTCTCGTTTTGGTCGCTGGCACACTTGTGGGCAGCCTGACGGTCTTCGAGCTGCTTCGGCGTCATCTGGCGGTAAAGGTCGATCACGCCTGCGGCCGGGGCAGAGAAGATGCTCGAATGTCGGAGAGGTCTCAATGCTGCCCGAGCAGCAGCGTCGCAGGCGCGCCCGGTGCCGTCGCACAGGCCGATGGGCATGTCGACGGCCACAACATCAAGTTCACGGTGTGTCATCACCTCGTCGAAGGTTGTCCCAACGCGGCAGTCTAGCTTCCCCGAATCCGTGTCCTCGTAGACGGCGATCCAGCCGCCCTTGCAGCCGTCGACGCCGGCGATCCAGGCCATGTGGGGCCTCCTCTTGGTTCGATTGCTCGGAAATCGGGGCCAGCCTATACTGTCGGCGCCGCGACAGACAAGAAAACAGCGCCGGCGCGCTCGCCGCGCCTGGCCTTCGAGGGCAGACCCCGTGGACTTTGGCTGGACCGAGGAAGACGAAGCGTTTCGCAGCGAGGTGATCGAGTTCATCCGCCAGGAACTGCCCCCCGACTGGGGGCAGCAGGCGGAGGCCGAGGGCGGCCGCGACGATTTCGAGAAGGAGTTCGCCCGCAAGCTGGGGTCGAAGGGGTGGCTGACGCCGTCGTGGCCGGTGGAGTACGGGGGCAAGGGCTGGAGCATCATCCAGCAGATGATCTTCAACGAGGAGCTGGCGAAGCATAAGGCGCCGCTCTCGATGGTCAACGCGGGGGTGAACCTCGCCGGGCCGTCGATCATGGTGCACGGCACCGAGGAGCAGAAGCAGCGCTACCTGCCCGGCATCGCCAGCGGCGAGGTGATCTGGTGCCAGCTCTTCAGCGAGCCGAACGCGGGGTCGGACCTGCCCTCGCTGCAGACGAAGGCCGAGCCCAAGGGCGACTACTACCTCCTCAACGGCCAGAAGACGTGGACGACGCAGGGGCACCATGCGCAGTTCGGCATCCTGCTGGCGCGCACCGACCAGGACGCGCCGAAGCACAAGGGGATCAGCTACTTCCTGCTCGACCTGTCGCTGCCCGGGGTGAGCCGCCGGCCCATCATCAACATGGCCGACGTGCACCACTTCAACGAGTTCTTCTTCGACAACGTCGAGCTGCCCCGCGACACGCTTATCGGCGAGGAGAACCGGGGCTGGTACGTGGGCGCGACGACGCTGAACTTCGAGCGGTCGGGCCTGCGGGCGTCGGTGCCCGCGCTCCAACTCATGGAGGAACTGCTCGCGTTCGCCCGGGAGGGTGTCGACGGCTACAGACCCTTCGAGCAGAATCCCGGCCTGCGGCACAAGGTCGCCGACATGACGATCCAGTTGCACATCGGGCGGCTGCTGGCCTACCGGACGGGATGGCTCCAGGCGTCGGGCCAGGTGCCGTCGTACGAGTCGTCTATGGGGCGGATCTTCGGGGCGGAGACGACGCAGCGGCTCACGCAGCTTGGGATGGAGCTTCTGGGTCTATGGAGCCAGCCGACGCACGAGAGCGCGCTGAACGTGCTGCGGGGCAAGGTGCAGAAGCTCTACCGGGGCCAGCGGGCGATCACGATCGGCGCGGGGACATCGGAGATCCAGCGCAACACGATCGCGATGCGGGGCCTGGGACTGCCCCGAGGCTAGCGCCGCGGGGCCGGGTCCAGCGGCATGTTCCCGATAGCGGACCAGAGCGCGCGAGGCAACCCCCGGCCCTACGTCAACATCGCGCTGATCGCCATCTCGGCGGTCGTCTTCTTCTTCGAGCTCGGCCTTAACAATATCGAGGAGGCCCAGTTCTTCCGCCGCTGGGGCGTCATCCCCCTCGAGCTCACCGGCTCGACCTACAACCAGACCGGCCTGCGGGTGCTGGGCGGGGGCGTCGTCGACGTGGAGACGCCGGTGTCGAACTACGTGACGCTGCTGACGTCAATGTTCGTGCACGGCGGCGTGCTGCACTTCGCGGGGAACATGATCTTCCTATGGGTGTTCGGGGACAACGTCGAGGCGCGGCTGGGCCACCTCCGGTACCTGGTCTTTTACCTGGCGACGGGAGTCGCCGCAAGCTGGGCGCAGATCGCGACGGACATGGAGTCCATTACGCCGACGGTGGGGGCCAGCGGGGCGATCGCCGGGGTCATGGGCGCCTACCTGCTGCTCTACCCGTACAACCGCATCCGGACGATCGTGGTGTTCTTCTTCCTCTTCCCCGTGGTCCTGCGGGCGGTGTACCTGATCGGCTTCTGGATTGTGCTCCAGTTCTTCAACGGCTTCCTGGCGCTGGACCCGTCGGTGACGTCGGGCGTGGCGTACTGGGCGCACATCGGGGGGTTCGTCGCCGGGGCGGCGATCATCGCCCTGCTGAAGGTGTTCGTGTGGCGGGAGCGGCTCTGGCCGCGCCGCACGTGGTACGTGGGCTAGGCCGGCCCGGATGTCGTTGACATAAGCGGGTAGTGCGCCAGAAGGCGTCGGCGTTGACACTCTGGGCCCATTCCTATAGACTGCATGATTGGCCGAGGGCGCGCGCCTTCGGAAGTGGCTATAGCGCAACAAGGTGTTCGGGACCCGTGCCGACGATTAACCAATTGATTCGCAAGGGACGCCGCGCTCCGCTCAAGCGGACGAAGGCCCCTGCCCTGCGTTATCGGTACAACGCGCTGAAGAAGGCGCAGAAGCGCGATAGCGGCTCGCCCCAGAAGCGTGGGGTCTGTACGCAGGTGCGGACGGTGACGCCCAAGAAGCCGAACTCGGCTTTGCGCAAGGTGGCGCGCGTCCGCCTGACCAATGGCATGGAAGTAACCGCGTACATTCCGGGAGAGGGACACAACCTGCAGGAGCACTCCGTGGTGCTCATCCGCGGCGGGCGTGTTCCCGATCTCCCCGGTGTGCGCTATCACATCATTCGCGGCACGCTTGACGCGGCGGGGGTCTCCGACCGCAAGCAGGCGCGCAGCAAATACGGTTCGAAGAGGGGCAAAGGCCCCGGCGGAGGCGCCTAGCGTCGGTCATTGCCGGGGCCGGACTCGCGCCGCGCCGCACGCGGAACGAGCCCGGAGCGCATATTCCTCCCCTATTCGTGGAAGTTAGGTGACACTGTGCGGCGTAGAAAAGCGGAACGCAGAGAGGTCCGGCCCGATTGGAAATACCATCGGGAAGACCTGTCGCGCTTCATTCACAAGATCATGCTCAACGGAAAGAAATCCGTGGCTGAGAAGATCGTCTACGGCGCGTTCGACATCATCGAGAAGGAGTCGGGCCGCCAGGGCCTCGAGGTCTGGGACCAGGCGATGAAGAACGTCACGCCGGTGCTCCAGGTGAAGCCGAGGCGCGTCGGCGGCGCGACCTACCAGGTGCCCGTGGAGATCCGGCCGGAGGTGCGACCGGCGCTGGCCATGCGCTGGATCGTCGGCGCGGCGCGGGGCCGCGCCGGCCGCCCCATGCGCGAGCGCCTGGCTGCCGAGCTCATGGACGCCTCCCGCGGCCAGGGCGCGGCGGTGAAACGTAGGGAAGACTTGTTTAGGATGGCGGAGGCAAACCGCGCCTTCGTCCACTATCGCTGGTAGGAAGCCCCTAGCGGCGATTCTTTTTGTAAGGCACGAATTGAACCCCAGGACAGAAGCAACGATCTCTCAAAGACTGACGCCATGACGGACACAACCTTCCCCCTCAGCAAAGTCCGTAATATCGGGTTTATCGCCCACATCGACGCCGGCAAGACGACGGTGACCGAGCGGGTGCTCTTCTACACGGGCCGCACCTACAAGATAGGCGAGGTGCACGAAGGCACGGCGACGATGGACTGGATGGACCAGGAGCGCGAGCGCGGGATCACCATTACCGCCGCCGCGACGACGGCCCACTGGCGCGACACCCGGATCAACATCATCGACACGCCCGGCCACGTCGACTTCACCGCCGAGGTCGAGCGCAGCCTGCGCGTCCTGGACGGCGGCGTCGTCGTCTTCGACGCGGTGGCCGGCGTGCAGCCGCAGTCGGAGACGGTGTGGCGGCAGGCCGAGCGCTACCGCGTGCCCCGCATGGTGTTCGTCAACAAGATGGACCGTGTCGGCGCCGACTTCTTCCGCACGCTCGACTCCATCCGCGACCGGCTGAAGGCCCAGCTCGCGGTCACCCAGATTCCGATCGGGGCCGAGGAGGCCTTCCGCGGCGTAGTCGACGTGATCGACCGGCGGGCGATGATCTTTCCCGGCGACGGCTCTCCGCCCGAGCCCGCGGAGATGCCTGCCGAGCTTGTGGAGCGGGTCGAGGCCATACGCGAGGAGCTCGTGGAGCGCATCGCGGAGACCGACGACGACCTGACGATGAAGTTCCTCGATGGCGAGGAGATCGGCGTCGAGGAGTTGAAGCGCGCCCTGCGCGCGGCCACTATCGGGAACCAACTCGTCCCCGTCTTTATGGGGACGGCGTTGAAGAATAAGGGCATCCAGCCCCTGCTCGACGCCGTCATCGACTATCTGCCCTCCCCGGAAGACGTGCCGGCGGTCACCGGTACGAACCCGCACAACGAGGCCCCCGAGGCCCGCGAGCCCAGCGCCGAGGAACCATTCTCGGCGCTGGCCTTTAAAGTGGTCACCGACCCCTTCGTGGGGCGGCTGGTGTGGCTGCGGGTCTACTCCGGCTCGATGGACGCCGGCGCCTCGGTGCTGAACTCCGCCAAGGAGCGCAAGGACCGACTCGGGCGGCTGGTGCAGATGCACGCGAACCACCGCGAGGAGGCCGACAAGGCGGTCACCGGCGACATCGTGGCCGCCGTTGGCCTCAAGAACACCTTCACCGGCGACACGCTCTGCGACGCCTCGCACCCGGTGGTGCTGGAGACGATCCGGTTCCCCGAGCCGGTGCTCTCCGTCGCCATCGAGCCCAAGAGCCGCGCCGAGCAGGACAAGCTCACCGAGAGCCTGCGTAAGCTCGGCGAGGAGGACCCCACCTTCCAGGTCCGGCAGGACAACGAGACGGGCCAAACGGTGATCTCCGGCATGGGCGAGCTGCACCTGGAAGTCTTGGTCGAGCGGATGCGCCGCGAGCACAGCGTCGACGCCAACGTCGGCAAGCCGCAGGTGGCCTACCGCGAGGCGATCACGTCGAACGCGCGGGCCGAGGGCCGGTTCGTCCGGCAGACCGGCGGGCGCGGCCAGTACGGCCACGTCGTCATCGAGATCGAGCCGAACGAGCGGGGCAAGGGCTTCGAGTTCGTGGACAAGATCGTGGGCGGCGCCGTCCCCCGCGAGTACATCCGGCCAACGGAGCAGGGCATCAAGCAAGCCCTGGAGACCGGCGTGATCGCGGGCTACCCGGTGCTCGACGTCAAGGTGACGCTGGTCGACGGCTCCTCCCATCCCGTGGACTCCTCCGAGATGGCGTTCAAGATCGCAGGCTCCATGGCGGTGAAGGACGCGGTCAGGAAGGCGTCGCCGGTGCTCCTGGAACCGATCATGTCCGTCGAGGTGGTCACCCCGGGCGACTTCCTGGGCGATATTCTCAGCGACCTCAACGGCCGCCGCGGCCGCGTCCAGAACATCGAGGGCGTCGGCGACACGCAGGCGGTCAAAGCGGCGGCGCCGTTGTCGGAGACCTTCGGCTATGCGACGGCGATCCGGTCGCTGACGCAGGGGCGCGCCACGCACACGCTGGAGTTCGACCGGTACGAAGAAATCCCCAAGGGAATCGCGGCGGAGATTACCGGGCAGGTCCACCTAGCCCGCTAGCCGCCGGCCTTGAGCACGACAGGAACGGATAGCGAAACACAATGACGACGACGCGGCAACGCATACGGATCCGGATCAAGCTCAAGGCCTTCGACCATCGGATACTCGACCAGTCGGCGACCCAGATCGTGGAGGCCGCCGAACGGACGGGCGCGGCCGTGGCGGGCCCGGTACCGCTGCCCACGCAGATCAAGCGGTTCACCGTGATCCGCTCGCCGCACATCGATAAGGACTCGCGCGAGCAGTTCGAGATGCGCACGCACAAGCGCCTCATCGACGTGCTCGAACCTACCTCCAAGACCATCGACGCGCTGACGCGGCTCAACCTGCCCGCCGGCGTGGATATCGAGATCAAGCTGTAAGCGGACCCGCCACCATGAACGCGATCATCGGACGGAAAATCGGCATGACCCAGGTCTTCTCGGAAGAGGACGGCTCGGTGACGCCGGTCACCGCCATCGAGGCGGGGCCCTGCACGGTGACGCAGGTCAAGACCCGCCAGAACGACGGGTACGAGGCGGTGCAGCTCGGCTTTGGCCATAAGAAGCGCCACAACAAGCCGGCGCAGGGGCACCTGAAGGGCACCGGCGAGTTCGCCGTGCTCCGCGAGGTGCGCGTCGACGACGCGGCGCAGTACGAGGTCGGGCAGACCTTCGACGTGAGCATCTTCGAGGAAGGCTCGAAGGTGGACGTCGTTGGCCGGTCGCGTGGGATGGGCTTCGCCGGTGGCGTCAAACGCTACCACTTTGCCGGCGGCCCCAAGACGCACGGCCAGTCGGACCGGCACCGCGCCCCCGGCTCGGTCGGGGCGGGGACCACGCCGGGCCGTATTTTCAAAGGCCTCCGCATGGCCGGCCACATGGGCGACGAACGCGTGACGACACAGAACCTGCGCGTGGTGAAGGTGGAACCGGAGCGGAATTTGATCATGGTGCGGGGCGCCGTCCCCGGCATCAGCACCGGCCTCGTCATGGTCCGCCAAGCGGTGAAGGCGCGGAAGAAGTCGTAGCGATGTCGATTAGCGTTCCCGTCAAAGACGTCCGCGGCCGGCAGGTCGCCAAGCTCGGCCTCAATGAGGCCGTCTTCGGCGTCGAGATGAACGAGTCGGTCGTCTATCAGGCGCTCGTGCGGCAGCGCGCCAACGAGCGGCAGGGGACGGCGAGCAGCAAGACGCGCGGCGAGGTGAGCGGGTCGACCCGCAAGCCGTGGCGCCAGAAGCATACGGGCCGCGCCCGAGTGGGCACGCGCATGTCGCCGCTGTGGCGGCACGGCGGTGTGATCTTCGGCCCCAGCCCGCGCAGCTTCACCAAGGCGATGCCCAAGAAGATGCGCCGCTTGGCCATCCGGTGCCTCCTTTCTGATAAGCAGCGGGGTTCCGAGTTGGCGGTGGTCAAAGAGATCAAGCTCGAAGGCAAGACGAAGGAAGTCGTCGCGTTCTTCGATGCGCTCGACATCGGCGGCAGCGGCGTACTCATCGTCACCGAGAACCCCGACATGGGTCTGACGCGGGGATCGCAGAACCTCGACCGCGTCAAAACCGTCCCCGCCGCCCAACTCAACGTGGGCGATTTGCTCAAGTATCAGTTCCTCGTGATGACCGTCGAAGCGGTACGCGCCGCCGAACGCATCTGGGCGCGGCGCAAGATCGATCGCAAGCGCGTCCCCGATATGGGGGTCGAGGAAGAAGAGGTTCCGGAGGCCATCGAGGAGCCGGTCGAGATCGAGCCGGAACCCGAGCCCGAACCGGAACCCGAGCCCGAACCGGAACCGGAGCCCGAAGCCGAAGAAGCGCCGCCTCGGCCGCGCCGCCGACGCCGGGCCCCTGCGGCAGAAGCCGCAAAGGACGAGCCTGAAGCCGAAGAGACTCCACGGCCACGCCGCCGCCGTGCCCCCGCGGCGAAAGCCGCACCGGCGGAGGAAGCTGCAACGGCAGAGGCTGAAGAGGAGGAGGCGCCGCCGCGCCGCCGCCGCGCCCCTGCCGCCCGTAGCCGGTCCCGTTCGGCGCGGGCTAAGACCGCCAAGAAGAAGTCCGATGACAAGCCCTCCGACGGCGAAGACGGAGCGGCGTCATGAGCCTCCACGACGTCGTGCGACGCCCGGTTATTACCGAGAAGAGCACCGCGCTCGCCGAGGATGGGCGGTATACGTTCGAGGTTGCCGCCGACGCCAGCAAGGCCCGCGTCAAGGAGGCGATCGAGGCCGCGTTCGGCGTCAAGGTCGCCCAAGTGAACGTGATGTCGATACACGGCAAGCGGAAGCGGTTCGGCCCGCGCATGAAGGCGAAGCGGTCGTGGCGCAAAGCGGTGGTGACGTTGGCCAAGGGCGAACGAATCGAGCTCTTCGCCGGCGGATAGATCTTTCTCATGCCAGTCAGAAAATACAAACCAACCTCCCCCGGCCGCCGCGGCATGTCGGGCTCGACCTTCGAGGAAATCACGAAGAGCAAGCCCGAGAAATCGCTGGTCAAGGCCAAGCGGAAGAACCACGCGGGCCGGAACGCGCGGGGCAAGATCACTGTGCGCCACCGGGGTGGCGGTTCGAAGCGTAAGCTGCGCATCATCGACTTCAAGCGGGACAAGAGCGGTGTGCCCGGTAAGGTGACCGCCATTGAGTACGACCCGAACCGCTCGGCCCGCTTGGCGCTCGTGGTCTACGTCGACGGCGACAAGCGCTACATGCTCGCGCCCGTAGGGCTGAAAGTCGGCGACGCCGTCCAGGCCGGTCAGGGCGCCGAGATCAAGCCGGGCAACGCGCTTCCCATGCGGTCCATCCCCACAGGGACGCGTATCCACAATATCGAAATGCACTTGGGCAAGGGCGGGCAGATCGTCCGGTCGGCAGGCACCTCTGCTCAGCTCCTCGCCAAAGAGGAGAACTACGTGCTGGTGCGCTTGCCCTCGGGTGAGACGCGCCGCTTCCTCGGCGCATGCATGGCTACTGTCGGCCAGGTGGGGAACGTCGATCACAAGAATCTGAACATGGGTAAGGCCGGGCGCATGCGCAACAAGGGCCGCCGTCCCCGCGTTCGGGGCATCGCCATGACCCCTCGCGATCACCCGCACGGCGGCGGCGAGGGCCGCTCCGGCATCGGCATGCCAAGCCCGAAATCGCCGTGGGGCAAGCCGACGCTCGGCTACCGGACACGGAGCAAGAAGAAGCCCAGCAACTCAATGATCGTGAAGCGCCGGGGCAGGAAGTAGGACGACGTGTCGAGGTCGACGAAAAAGGGGCCGTACGTAGAGCCCAAACTCGCCAAGCGCGTGGAGGCCGCGGGCCGTTCGCAGCAGAAGGTCGTGATCAAGACGTGGTCGCGGGCCTCGATGATCATGCCCGACATGGTCGGGCTCACCATTGCCGTTCACGACGGGCGCCGGCACGTACCCGTCTTCATCACCGAGAACATGATTGGACACCGCCTCGGGGAGTTCGCCCCGACCCGGACGTTCCGCGGCCACGTCGGCAAGGGCCGCAGCGAACGGACGTCGGCGGTGCGCTAAACGAGCCATCGGAGTTATCGTGGAAGTCCGCGCGGTCGCAAAGAACATTCGGTTCTCGCCCAAGAAGCTGGGGCGGGTCGTCGACGCCGTCCGCGGCCGCCCGGTTGGGGAGGCGCTGACGATCCTGCGCTTCCTGCCGACTCCCGCGGCGCACGAGGTGGCCAAGGCCGTCAAGTCGGCTGCCGCCAACGCCGAGAACAACTATCAGATGGACCCCGAATCCCTTCGCGTGGTCAACATCACCGCCAACGAGGGGATGAAGCTGCGGCGGTACCAGCCCATGGCGCGGGGCCGCGCCGGGACCGTCCGCAAGCGTTCAAGCCATATCACCGTTACCGTGGACGACGAGGAGGCCTAAGGCGTGGGCCAGAAAGTACACCCGATCGGCTTCCGCCTCGGTGCGGTGAAGGACTGGCAGGCGAAGTGGTTCGCCGCGAAGCCGGCCCAGTTCCGCGACCTGCTCGGCGAGGACATCCGGTTCCGGAGCGACATCTGGAAGCGCTACCCAGACGCGGGCATCTCGCACATCGAGATCGAGCGGGGCGCCCACGAGGTGGTGGTGACGATCCACACCGCCCGCCCCGGCATCGTCATCGGTCGTGGCGGTCAGCGCGTCGAGGAGATCCGGAAAGAGCTCGAGACGTCGAGCGGCAAGCGCGTCCGCATCAACATCGTGGAGGTGCGGCAGCCGGAGCTCGACGCCTATCTCGTCGCGCGGAACGTCGCCGACCAGATCGAGCGGCGGTTGTCGTACCGCAGGGCGATCAAGCAGGCGGCGAGCCGCACCATGCAGGCCGGCGCCAAGGGCATCAAGATCCACATCGGCGGACGGCTCGGCGGGGCCGAGATCGCCCGCAAGGACAAGGAGATGGAGGGGCAAGTGCCGCTCCATACCATCCGCGCCGATATTGACTACGGGATCGCCGAAGCGGCGACAACGATGGGCCGGATCGGCGTGAAGGTCTGGATCAACCGCGGGGAGATCCTTCCCGAGGTCCGTCAGCCGGAGCCCGACCTTGAGGACGAGGGTCTCGGCGCGCTTGAGATGAAGGAACCCGAGCCTGAGCCCACCGACGCGCCTGAGGCGTCCGCGGAGGAAGCGGAGCCCGCGGCGGAGGCCCCGCCCGCAGAGGAGGCGGCCTCTGCCGAGGAGACCGCACCCGCGGAGGAAGCCACCGAGGCGCCGACTGCTGCCGAGGAGCCCGCCGCAGACGAGTCCGAAGAGAAGAAAGATGCTGCAGCCGAAGCGAGTTAAATACCGCAAGGCGCACCGCGGCAAGATGCGCGGGACGGCGCACTCGGGCGCGACGCTGGAGTTCGGCGACGTCGGCCTCAAGGCGATGGAGTCGCATTGGATCACGGCGCGCCAAATCGAGGCGGCCCGCCGCGCCATCACCCACCACGTGAAGCGCGGCGGCGATGTCATCATCCGCATCTTCCCCGACAAACCGGTCACCTCGAAGCCGCTGGAAGTGCGGCAGGGCGGCGGCAAGGGGGCGGTCGATCATTGGGTCGCCAAGGTCCGGCGCGGCAAGATGATGATCGAGCTCGCCGGTGTGCGCGAAGATGTCGCCGTCGAGGCGATGCGAAAGGCCGGGGCGAAGCTCCCCATCAAGACGAGGATCGTGTCGCGCGCCGATCAGCACGGGGCGGCGGGATAAGGCCATGCGGATCGAAGAGGTCAGAGAGCTTACCACCGAGGCGCTCCGGGAAGAGTTGGAGAACACCCGCAAGGAGCTGTTCAACCTGCGCTTCCAGAAGGCGACGCAGCAACTTTCAGATAGCAATGCGATTCGGAAGACTCGACGCACCGTGGCGCGGATGATGACCGTGCTCCGCGAGCGCGAGTTGATTGCCGAGACGCCGCAAGGATAGACATGGCGAAAGAACGAGGCAGACGGAAGGTGCGCGTCGGCGCTGTAGTCAGCGACAAGATGGACAAGACCCGCGTGGTCGCCGTCCCCTGGTCGCAGCGGCACCGGGTCTATGGGCGCGCCATCCGGCGGCTGAGCAAGTTCAAGGTGCACGACGAAAAGAACGCTACCCGCGAGGGCGACCAGGTCCGCATCATCGAGACGCGGCCGCTTTCCAAGGACAAGCGGTGGCGGATCGTCGAAATCCTGGCCCGCGGCGAGCAGGTCGACCTCGCGCCCGAGGAGGTCGATGCGACCCTTGTCGAGGAGATGGAGCAGCTGCCGAAGACCGCGGCGGCGGACGACGTCGTTGCGGAAGCTCCTGCCGATGCGCCTGAGACCGAGACGGAAGAGCCGGTAGCCGAGGCCGAAGAGCCCGCCGCTGAAGAGGCGGAGGAGGCTGAGGTAGAAGAGCCGGTTGCCGAAGCCGAAGAACCTGCCGCTGAAGAGGCGGAAGAGGCTGAGACGGAAGAGCCGGTAGCCGAAGCCGAAGAGCCTGCCGCTGAAGAGGCGGAGGAGGCTGAAGAGCCTGCTGCTGGAGAGTCGGAGGAGACCGAGGCGGAAGAGCCGGAAGCCGAGGCCGAAGAACCTGCCGCTGAAGAGGCGGACGAGGCCGAGGCCGGAGAGCCGGAAGCCGAAGCCGAAGCCGAAGAACCCGCCGCTGAAGAGGCGGAGGAGGCTGAGGTAGAAGAGCCGGTTGCCGAAGGCGAAGAACCTGCCGCTGAGGAAGAGAAGCCGGACGACGGGAAGAAGGGCGGCGCCGCATGATTCAGAAGGAGAGCCGCCTTCGTGTCGCCGACAACTCGGGCGCACGGGAAGTCCAATGCATCAACATTCCCGGTGGAACGGGGCGCCGCTACGCCCGCGTGGGCGACGTCATCGTCTGTTCGGTGAAGGAGGCCCAGCCCGCGGCCGCGGTCAAGAAGGGCGAGATCGTGCGCGCCGTGGTGGTGCGGACGTCGAAGCCGGTGCGCCGGCCCGACGGGTCGCAGATACGGTTCGACGACAATGCCGCCGTCCTCCTGCGCGACGCGTCGAATCCGCAGGGCACGCGCATCTTCGGGCCGGTGGCCCGCGAGCTCCGCGAGCGCAATTATATGAAGATCATCTCCCTGGCTCCGGAAGTCCTCTAGCGATATGAAACTGAGACGAAATGACAACGTCGTGGTGGTCCGGGGCAAGGACCGCGGCAAACAGGGCCGCATCCTGAGCGTGGACCGCAAGCACGGCCGCTTGGTGATCGACAGCGTGAACACGATCAAGAAGCACGTGCGGCCCAGCCCCACGGTGCGGCAAGCGGGCATCGTCGAGATGCCGGCCTCGGTCGACGCGTCGAAGGTCAAGCTGATCTGCCCGGCGTGTTCGAAGGCGGGGCGGCTCGCTATCCGCGTCATCAAGTTCGGAGAGGGCGGCGAGGACCGGCGGCGCAAGATGCGTGTCTGCAAGGCGTGCAACCAAGAGATCGAATAGGGAACGCTATGGCGGAAGAAGAGGACAAGAAAGAAGCGGCGGCGCCCAAAGCGAAGCCGAAGGCCCGTGCTGCCAAGGCGAAAGCCGCACCGAAGAAGGGCGGGGCCAAGTCGCGCGCCTCGAAGGCGAAGGCCGCAGAGACCGAGAAGGCTGCCGAGGCGACGAACGGCGCGCAGGCCGCTGCGCCGGCCTACGTCCCGCGTCTGGCGGCGCGCTACCGCGAGGAGATCGTGCCGGCGTTGTGCTCGGAGTTTTCGCTGTCCAGCATCATGCAGGCGCCCCGCGTGCAGAAGGTCGTAGTGAACATCGGCCTCGGCGAGGCGCTTACGAACGCCAAGGCGCTGGAAGCGGCGCAGCGCGACCTGTCCACGATCACCGGCCAGCAGCCGGTGACTACCAAGGCCAAGAAGTCGGTGGCTGCGTTCAAGATCCGCGAGGGAATGACCATCGGCATGATGGTGACGATGCGCGGGGCGCGAATGTATGAGTTTCTCGACCGGCTGATCAACGTGGCGCTGCCCCGGATACGCGACTTCCGCGGCGCGCCCAACCACGGCTTCGACGGTCGGGGCAACTACTCGATCGGTTTCCGCGAGCAGACCGTCTTTCCCGAGATCGACTACAACAGCATCGACCGGCTGCGCGGCTTCCAGATCACGATTGTCACCAGCGCACCCAACGACGAGCAGGGGAAGTCCCTGCTGAAGCACCTTGGGTTCGCCTTCGCCCGGGAGACCGAAGAGGCGGCCGCGTAGGGGCGGCAACGGAGGAATCGTTGGCCAAGAAAGGCAAGATCGAGAAGTGGAAGCGCCCCCCCAAGTTCGGGGTGCAGGGACATAACCGCTGCAATCGCTGCGGGCGTCCCCGCGCCTACATCCGCATGTTCGGGCTGTGCCGCATCTGCTTCCGCGAGCTGGCCCTGCGGGGCGAGATCCCCGGCGTCCGCAAAGCAAGCTGGTAGAGACAAGGCAGTAGTTGAACCGTGAATACCGACCCAATCGCCGACCTGCTCACCCGCGTCCGTAATGCCTCCTCGGCGGGGCATTCGTCCGTGACGGTGCCATACTCCAAGGTGAAGGAGTCCATCTGCGGCATCCTCAAAGAGGAAGGCTTCGTCCGCGACTTCGCCGCACAAAAGGGCGGGCCGCAGCGCCAGCTCAAGATCTATCTCATCTACGGCGAGAAGAGCACGCCGGCGATCACCGGGTTGCAGCGCGTCAGCAAGCCGTCGCTGCGCATCTATTCAGGCCATAACGAGATTCCCCGCGTGTACGGCGGACTCGGTACGACCATCGTCTCGACCCCGAAAGGCATCATGACAGGCCAACGGGCCTGGCGTGAGAAGGTCGGGGGCGAAGTGCTCTGCGTCGTCTGGTAATCAGGATTCAGCGCCATGTCACGTGTAGGTAAATTGCCCGTCCCCATCCCCGCCGGTGTCAACGTCGAGGTCGATGGCTCGGTGGTCAAGACCAAGGGCCCCAAGGGCGAGCTCTCACGCGAGTTCAGCGACCTCGTGGTCATCGAGCAGCGCGACGGCACCGTCGTCGTGACGCGGAAGAACGACGAGAAGGCGGCCCGCTCGCTCCACGGCCTGACGCGGTCGTTGATTAACAACATGGTCATCGGGGTGAGCGAGGGCTACCAGCGGTCGCTGGACATCGTCGGCGTGGGCTACCGCGCGTCGCAGCAGGGCCCGGGCGTTCAGCTCCAGGTGGGGCTGAGCCATCAGGTCTACGTTGGGCCTTTGCCAGGGATCGAACTTGAGGTCGAAGGCCAGACGCGCATCCACGTCCGAGGGGCGGAGAAGGAGATCGTGGGGCTGATGGCGGCGAAGATCCGCAAACTGCGGCCTCCCGACCGCTACAAGGGCAAGGGCATCCGCTATGCCGGCGAGAACGTGAAACTGAAGCCGGGTAAGGGCGGCAAGAAGCTCTAGCCCGCCGGGCATCGCAGAGCGAGACGACGAGGCAAGAGGACCAAGAGGAAATGGCGCAACGGGCAAGAACGGCGACGAAGGCGAGAATCGTGCGCCACCGGCGGGTGCGGCAGCGGGTCCGGGGCGTGACGGAGCGCCCCCGGCTGGCCGTCTATCGCAGCCTCAACCATATCTATGCACAGGTGATCGACGACTCCCGCGGGGCGACGGTCGCTGCCGCGTCCACGCTTGAAGCGCCCCTCCGGGCCGCGTCGGGGCGCAAGGTCGAACGCGCCACGAAAGTCGGCGAGATCCTCGCTAAGCGCGCCACGGAGGCCGGCGTCAAGCAGGTCGTCTTCGACCGCGGCGGCTTTCGTTATCACGGCAGGGTGCGCGCCTTGGCCGAGGCGGCGCGAAAAGGGGGCCTGGTCTTTTGACTATGCAACGAAGAGACCGCACCAGCGAGCTCGCCGCGATGGGCTTGCAGGAGCGCGTCGTCAGCATCAAGCGCGTCGCCAAGGTCGTGAAAGGCGGGCGCAACTTCAGCTTCAACGCGATGGTCGTTGTCGGCGACGGATCGGGTTCGGTGGGCATCGGCCTGGGCAAGGCCGGCGAGGTCCCCGAGGCGGTGCGGAAGGGCACGACGATCGCCCGCAAGAATATGGTCAAACTTGCGCTGAAGGGGAGCACGATCCCGCACGAGCGCGTCATCAAGTTCGGCGCGACGAAGATCGTGCTGAAGCCCGCCGCGCCCGGCACGGGCGTGATCGCGGGCGCGGGCGTGCGGGCGGTTGCGCAGGCGGCGGGCATCCGCGACCTGCTGAGCAAGGTGCTCGGCTCCCGCAACCCCATCAACGTGGTGAAGGCGACGTTCATGGCGCTGGACGAAATGCGCATACCCGAAAATGCCGTCGAGGCGCGCAAGGCGCTCGCGGCGGAACAGTTGGCGTCGCCGCCGCCTGAGCCGCGCTCGCCACGACCGCCCCGCCCCGCCCAGCGACGCCCTCGCGAAGACCGCGAGCCGCGTGGTGAGCGCGACCGCGAGCCCCGCGGCGCCGTGGGCGCGGCCCTCGCCAGCGCCGAGTCGGCGGCACGGGCCGCCGCCGGGCAGCAGCCTGCACCAGAGGCGGGCGCATAAGGGCGAATCATGGGGAAGCTCCGCATTACCTTAGTCAAAAGCCCTATCGGCTACGAAAGGGACCAGGGCGCCACCGTCAAGGCGCTGGGCCTCCGCCGAATCCGGCACTCGGTAGAGAAAGAGGACACGCCCTCGGTGCGCGGCATGGTCCATAAGGTCCGTCATCTGGTGAAGGTCGATACGCTATGAGAGAACACGAGCTCAAACGACCGGCCATCGCCAAGCCGGCGAAGCGCCTGGGCCGCGGCGTCGGCAGCGGCAAGGGGACCTTCGCCGGTAAAGGCTCGAAGGGCCAGAAGGCGCGCTCCGGCGTCCGCATCCGGCCCGGGTTCGAGGGCGGCCAGCTTCCGTTTGTGAAGCGCATGCCGCATCACCGCGGCTTCCGAAACCCGTTCCGGGTCGAGTATCAGGTGGTCAACGTAGCCTCCCTGGAGCGGTTCGACGACGGGACCGTCGTGACGCCGGAGGCGCTTCTCGCCAAGGGGCTGGTCCGCACGCTCAAGACGCCCGTCAAGATTCTGGGCAATGGCGATCTCACCAAGGCGCTTGAAGTGAGCGCGAACAAGTTCTCCGATTCGGCGAAGCAGAAGATCGAAGCGGCCAAGGGCAAGGTCGAGGTGATCGGTGCAGCAGCAACAGGCCCAGCCGAGTAGCGTTCGCTTCCTCTCCGCGATCGGGGACGCGTTCCGCCAACCGGACCTGCGCTTCAAGATCCTCTTCACGCTGGCGATGCTGGTCGTCTTCCGCTTCGTCGCGAACGTCCCCGTTCCCGGCGTCGACGCCGATGAGCTTGACCGCGTCTTCCAAGGCAACGCGTTGTTCGACTTCCTCGACCTCTTCAGCGGGGGGGCGCTGCGAAACCTGAGCATCGCCTCGATGGGGGTCTACCCATACATCACCTCCTCGATCATCATGCAGCTCCTCGTGCCCGTCATTCCCCGCCTGCAAGCGATCGCGCGGGAGGGCGAATACGGCCGGCAGAAGATCAGCCAGTACACCCACTGGCTCACCGTTCCGCTGGCCTTCGCCCAGGGCTACGGCCAACTGCTCCTCCTCCAGCGCTATGGCGTCATTTCGGGGGTGAGCTTCAGCAGCGAAGACAGTCTGGGCACCGTGGCCATGCTGTTCTCCCTGGTGGCGGGGACGATGTTCCTCGTCTGGCTCGGCGAGCTCATCACGGAAAAGGGCATCGGCAACGGCATCTCGCTGATCATCTTCGGCGGCATCGTGGCCAGCCTGCCCTCGATCTCACAACAGCTCCTCGACGCCGAGGGCGTGACCAGCGGCGTGGTGCTGCTCGTGATCGCCGCCATCGCGATCGTCTACGCCATCGTTGTCGTGACCGAAGGACAGCGGCGGATTCCAGTGCAGTATGGACGGAGCCTCTTCCGCGGCGGGAGGATGTACCGCCAAGCGGGATCGTCGTACATACCGCTCCGCGTGAACTCGGCGGGGATGATCCCGCTCATCTTCGCCTTCTCGATCATGATCTTTCCCTCGATCGTGGCCAGCTACTTCGTCGGGGTGGAAAGCACGGGCCTCTCGAGCTTCGCGCGGTCGGTGCAGGACCTGTTCGCGCCTACGGGTGCGCTCTACTGGCTGCTGACCTTCCTGCTGGTGGTGGCGTTCACCTTCTTCTACACGTTGGTCATCTTCCAGCAGCAGAACCTTGCCGAGAATTTGCAGAAGAACGGCGGCTTCGTGCCGGGCATCCGGCCCGGACGCCCCACGGAGGAGTATCTGAACCGCGTGATCGTCCGGATCACCACCGGCGGTGCGATCTTCCTGGGCCTCGTCGCCATCATGCCCTTCTTCGCCCAAGGGTTGGCCGGTGTCGGCCAGCTCGGACTCAGCGCCGCCGCCCTCCTTATCGTCGTCGGCGTCTCCCTCGACACCATGCGCCAG
Organism: Dehalococcoidia bacterium; assembly: GCA_965207995.1. Lineage (GTDB taxonomy): Bacteria > Chloroflexota > Dehalococcoidia > SHYB01 > SHYB01 > DAOUKH01. The sequence goes on from OZ242299.1 coordinate 2,480,347, forward strand.
CTCGAGGCCCAGCTCATGATGCGGCGCTACGAGGGCTTCATCCGATGATGTGTCCGGCGCGGACCACCATGCCCGGACGAAAGGGATTGCCGTGCGCATCATCCTGGTAGGCGCGCCGGGGTCCGGCAAGGGCACGCAGGCGGCGACGCTGACGAATGCGTTCGGCATCGCCCATATCTCGTCGGGCGACCTCTTCCGCGAGGAGCAGGAGCAGGGCACCGAGCTCGGCCTGCTGGCGAAGCAGTACATGGAGCGCGGCGAGCTTGTCCCCAACGAGGTCACCATCAAGATGATTCTGGGCCGCATCGAACGGCCCGACTGCGCCAAGGGCTACATCCTCGACGGCTTCCCCCGCAACCGCGACCAGGCCGACGCGCTCGACGTTGCGCTCGACGGCGCCGGCGCCGCGGGCATCGACAAGATCGTCTACGTCAAGGTCTCCGACGAGGAGCTCCTGAAGCGCATCGCCGGACGCGGCCGCGCTGATGACGACGAAGCCACCGCCAGGCGCCGCCTCAATGTCTACCAAGAACAGACGGCCCCGATGATCGACCACTACCGCGCCGCCGGCCGGTTGGTGGAGGTCAACGGTGAGGCCAGTATCGAGCAAGTAGGCAAAGATCTCGTGGATGTCCTAAAATAGAAAGGTTTTCATGAGAGTGGAGCAGCCCCGCATCAAGCCGACTGGCGTCATCATTAAGTCCGACGCCGAGATCGACGTAATGCGCCGGGCGGGAGCAGTTGTCGCGAAGACCATCGACCGGGTCTTGGCGGCGGCGAGTCCGGGAGTCACTACCAAAGAACTCGACGACATCGCTTACGACACGATTACGGGCGAAGGCGCGATTCCTTCCTTCCTGGGGTACCGCGGCTTTCCTGGTTCGATTTGCACGTCGCTCAACGAAGAGGTCGTGCATGGAATTCCGGGGAATCGGAGGCTGAAAGACGGCGACATATTGAGCATCGATTGCGGCGCCATTGTGGACGGTTTCCACGGCGATTCCGCGGTGACCATTCCGGTGGGCGAAGCCCCGGAAGCGGCACGGGCGGTGACCGACTGCGCCGAGGACTCGTTGTACGCAGCCATCGAGCGGTGCCGCGTGGGCGCCCGGATGGGCGACGTCTCCGCCGCCGCGCAGGCCTGCGCCGATAAGCGGGGCCTTTCCGTGGTGCGAGAGTACGTTGGACATGGAATCGGACGGGACCTCCACGAGGAGCCGTCGGTGCCCAACTTCGGCGAGCCGGGACGGGGCCTGCTTCTACGGAAGGGGTTGGTCTTGGCCATCGAGCCGATGGTGAACGTGGGAGGTTGGAAGACGCGGCTGCTGTCCGACGGCTGGACCGTCGTCACTGAGGACGGAGCGCTGTCGGCGCACTACGAACATACCGTGGCCATCCTCGAGGACGGCCCAGAGATTCTGACCGCGCGGCGCGACAAGGACTATGCGATAGGGAGAGCTTAGGAGCATACGGTTTGCCAAGAAAACAAGCGATTGAAGTCGAGGGAACGGTATCGGAGACACTGCCCAACGCGATGTTTCGCGTCGACCTGCCCAACAGCCACAAGGTGTTGGCGCACGTCTCGGGCAAGATCAGGATGAACTTCATCAAGATTCTCCCAGGCGACCGCGTCCTCGTCGAGCTTTCGCCCTACGACTTGGCTCGCGGCCGCATCACCTATCGATTCAAGTAGCTCGATAAGGAAAAGCCGATGAAAGTGCGAGCATCCATCAAGCCCCGCTGCGACAAGTGCAAGGTCATTCGCCGCAAGGGAACGCTGCGCATCATCTGCGTCAACGCGAAGCATAAGCAGCGGCAGGGATAACGGAAGCGAGAGGTCGGAACTATGGCTCGAGTCGCGGGCGTCGATATTCCCGATAACAAGCGCGTCGAGTTCGCGGTGCGGTACATCCACGGCATCGGCCCCACGCGGGCGAAGCAGATCGTGGAGCGCGTGGGTCTCGATGGCAATCCCCGCGTCAAGGACCTGACCGAGGACGAGCTGAACCGGGTCCGCGCCGCCATCGACGGCAGCGGTTATCTGATCGAAGGCGACCTCCGCCGCGAGACCACTCAGAACATCCGCCGGCTCATCGACATCGGCAGCTACCGCGGGTTCCGTCACCGGCGCGCGCTCCCGGTGCGCGGACAGCGGACGAAGACGAACGCGCGGACGAAGCGGGGCTCCAGGCGCACCGTCGCCGGCAAGCGCCGCGCCGCGAAGAAGTAGGACCGCCGGGCACGGCTGAGGCAAAAACACCATGGCGAAGAAACAACGAGGGCGCCGCCGCGAACGCAAGAACGTGCCGCAGGGCCGCGCCTATATCCAATCGACGTTCAACAACACCCGGGTGACGCTCACCGACCTCGCGGGCAACGTGATCTCGTGGGGCAGCTCGGGCGCCGTCGGCTTCAAGGGGTCGCGGAAAGGGACCGCCTTCGCGGCCCAACGCGCCGCCGAGGAAGCCGCCAAGCGCGGCATGGACAACGGCATGCGGCAGGTGGAAGTCATGGTGCGCGGGCCGGGATCGGGCCGCGAGGCGGCGATCCGGTCGCTCCAGGCGTCGGGAATCCAAGTCACCAGCATCCGCGACGTGACCCCGATTCCCCACAACGGCGTGCGGGCGCGCAAGAAGCGCCGCGTCTAAGGCTTCGGACTAGGGAAGACCAAGGAGGCAAGGTGGCCAGATACACCGGCCCCGTCTGCCGGCTCTGCCGGAGGGCGGGAGAGAAGCTGTTTCTGAAGGGCGAGCGCTGTCTCACCCCGAAATGCGCCATCGAGAAGCGGAGCAATCCGCCGGGACAGCATGGCGCATCCCGCCGCCGCCGCGTCTCCGAGCACGGTGTGCAGCTCAAAGAAAAGAAGCGGGCGCGCTCAATCTACGGCGTGCTCGAGCGCCAGTTCTACAGCTACTACGAAGAGGCCTCGCAAAAGTCCGGCGTGACCGGCGAGCACCTGCTCCAGTTCCTGGAACGCAGGCTCGACAACGTGGTCTACCGGCTCGGCTTCGCCGAATCGCGGGCCCAGGCCCGCCAGGCCATTCGCCACCGTCACATGACGGTGAACGACCGGCGGGTCGACATCCCGTCGTTCCGGGTCAAGGAGGGTGACGTGATCGGGTGGACCGAGCGCGCCCGAAACACGGAGTTGTACAAGATCATCGTGGCCGACCTGCGGCGCAAACCCCTGCCGAAGTGGCTCTCGCTCGACGCCGAGGCCGTGACCGGCAAGGTCGAGGCGCTGCCCGAACCGTCCGAGATGGACGTGAAGGTCGACGACCGGATGATCGTGGAGTTTTACGCTCGGTAGGAGTGCTTAGCGTGACGATCGGCATTGAGCCAGGCCCCGAAGCCCCCATTATTGAAGTCCCTCCCGCGGTCCCCTCGATCGAGGCGGAGGAGCTGGCGGACGAGTACGGCAAGTTTGTCGCCGAGCCCCTTGAACGGGGCTTCGGTGCGACGTTGGGCAACGCCCTGCGGCGCGTGTTGCTGAACTCGCTCGTCGGTTCAGCGGTCCACGCCGTCCGTATCGAAGGCGTCCAGCACGAGTACTCGACGCTGCCCGGCATCCGCGAGGACGTGACCGAGATCATTCTGAACATCAAGAGCGTCCGCCTCCGCGGCCACTCCGACCGGCCGGACACGCTCCGGCTCGAGGTGCAGGGGCCGGGACAGGTCACCGCGGGCGACATTCAGCCCTCGGCGGACTACGACATCGTGAACCCCGAGGCCTATATCGCCGGCCTCAGCAGCGCCGACGCGCGGCTCTCCATGGACCTGCACGTCGAGCAGGGCAAGGGCTACAAGCCCGCCACGCCCGTTGAGGAGCAGCCCATCGGTGTGCTCCCTGTCGACGCGATCTACACGCCCATCAAACGGGTCAACTATCACGTCGAGAAGACGCGCGTGGGCCAGATCACCGACTACGAGAAGCTCACCATCGAGATATGGACCGACGGCTCCAAGAGCCCGTTGGAAGCGATGCGCGAGTCGGCCCAGCTTCTCGTCGAGTCGTTCGGCATGTTCGCCACGATCGGCCAAGAGCCGGACGAGGGCCGCAAGGGCCTGCGCGCCGGCGTGTCGAGCGAGCACTACAACATGCCGATCGAGAAGCTCGAGCTTTCCGTGCGCACGTTGAACTGCCTGAAGCGCAGCAAGATCGACACGGTCGGCGAGATTCTCGACAAGAGCCGGGAAGAGCTGCTCGCCATCAAGAACTTCGGGCAGAAGTCCCTCGATGAGCTCAACGAACGCCTCGACGCGCTTGGCATCCCCACCACAGACGAGGACGCCGAGGTGGCCGCGCTCGCCGAGGAGGCGGATGCGGAAGTGGACGTTCTGGCGCTGCCGAGGTCGTTCGCGCCGGACGACGAGCCGCCGGCACGCGAGGAGACTGAAGGCGAGGAAGCCGAGCCGGATAGGCCGCGGAGAATCAGCGACGAGCCGGTGAAGGACCTCTCCGCGTTGCGTGCGCTGTTGGGCCAAGAAGACAAGGGCGAAGCCGAGGACGAAGCGGAAACGGAATAGGACTGGCAATGAGACACCGAATGGCAGGGCGGCGCCTTGGGAGAAGCTCGACGCACCGTCGCGCGCTCTACCGCAATCAGGTCACCGACCTGCTACGCCACGAGAAGCTCGTCACCACCGAAGCCAAGGCGAAGGAAGTCCGCAGCCTTACCGAGCGGATGATCACCCTCGGCAAGAAGGGCGACCTTTCCCACCGGCGCCGGGCGCTGGCGTTCATCTTCGATACCGGCGTCGTCAAGAAACTGTTCGACGAAATCGCGCCCCGCTACGAGGAACGGGCCGGCGGCTACACCCGCCTCACCAAGCTCGGCCCCCGCAAGGGCGATATGGCGCCGATGGCGCAAGTGGAGCTCGTCTAGCCGCGAGCCCCGCGATGCACCTTAAGAAGATCGCCCTGATCGTCGAGTACGACGGGGCGCAATATCACGGCTTCCAGCTCCAGGCCGGTCTGCCGACGGTCCAGGGCGAGTTGGAACGGGCCATCGCCGCCTTCACCGGCGAGAATCTCCGCGTCGCCTGCGCCAGCCGCACCGATGCCGGCGTCTCCGCCGCGGGCCAGGTGGTCACGTTCCGCAGTGCCTCCCGCCATGAGCCCGAGACGTTCATGCGGGCGCTCAACCACCACCTCCCCGACGACGTCGCCATCCTCGATGCCTTCGAGATACCCATGGACTACGACGTGCGGGTCCGGGCCAGCGCCCGGGAATACCGGTACCTCGTCCTCAACCGCCGCGCCCCCTCCCCTCTTATGCGCGACCGCGCCTACTGGATTCCCGCCCCGCTCGACTTCGACGCGATGCGCAGCGCCGCGGCGCTCTTTCTCGGCGAGCACGACTTCGCTCCCTTCGCCGGGCCCGACCTCCCTCCCAAGGCCCGGACGCGCAAGACGCTCACCCGCTCGGAGTTGACCCGCGACGGCGACCTCATCACCTTCGGGGTGACCGGGGACTCGTTCCTCCACCAGCAGGTGCGGCGCATGGCCGGGGGCGTCGTCGAGGTGGGGCTCGGCAAGGTCGGCCTCGCCGAGCTCGAACGGGTACGGGACTGCGGTGTACGAGGCGCCGCCGGCCCCACGCTTCCCGCCCACGGACTCACCCTCGTCGCCGTGCGGCTCCCCGAACTGGACGATCTGCGCAACGCCGCGAACGAAACGCGAAAGACAGTCTTAGCCGGACCAACATCATGAATACGACACAAACGACCTACTCCCCTCGCGCCGCCGAGGTCAAGCGGAGTTGGCGCGTCATCGACGCCGCCGACCGACCGCTGGGCCGCGTCGCCTCCGAGGCCGCCCACATTTTGCGCGGCAAGGACAAACCCTCGTTCACGCCCCACATGGACGTTGGCGACTTCGTCGTCATCGTCAACGCGGCGAAGATCAGGGTCAGCGGCGCGAAGAGCACCGACAAGACGTACTACTCGCACAGCGGCTACCCCGGCGGCCTCAAGGCGCTCTCCTTCGACCGCATGATGGAGAAGTCGCCGCGCCGCGTGATGGAATACGCCGTCTGGGGCATGCTCCCCAAGGGTCCCCTGGGACGCCGTCTCCTGCGCAAGCTCAAGGTCTACGCCGAGGACACCCATCCGCACGGCGCGCAGATCAAGGAGCTTTCCCGCCCCGACCGCGTGGGCAAGCCGAAGAAGAAGCCGAGACCGACGAAGGCCGAGCGCGCCGCGCGCCGCGCCGAGATGGAAGCGGCCGAAGCCGCCGCCGTCGTGGAAGAGGACCTGATCGAGGAAGAGGCGGCGCCCGAGGCCGAGGAAGCCGTGGCCGAGGCTGCGCCGGTCGAAGAGGCGCAAGAGGCCCCCGAGGCCGAGGAGGCTCCGAAGAAGCCGGCGCGAAAACGGCAGCCGGCAAAGAAGCGGACCACGGCCAAGAAGGCGGCCGCGACCGCCGAAGTCGAAGCTGTCGCCGAGGCCACGGAAGAGGTGCCCGCCGAAGCTCCGGCTGGCGAGGAGCCCCAAGAGGCTGAGGAGGCCGTCGCGGAGGCGGCCCCCGTCGAAGAGGCGGACGAGGCTCCCAAGAAGCCGGCGAGAAAACGTGCGCCGGCGAAGAAGCGGACCACGGCCAAGAAGCCGAAAGAGACCGGCGACGCCGGCGAATCGGAATAGAGAGAGCGGCGTATGACTACTGGACAGGCCCAACAGCAGTACAACTCCGGCACCGGCCGGCGCAAGGAAGCGATCGCGCAAGTGCGTATCGTGCCCGGCAGCGGCGCCATGGTCGTCAATGGCAAGCCCCTTGAGTCGGCGATTCCGCTTCCCAGGCTCCAGGCCCACGCCATTGAGCCGCTGCGCGTCACCAACAACGCCAACCGCTACAACGCCATGGTCAAGGTCAAGGGCGGCGGTGTCGCCGCGCAGGCCGGCGCCATTCGCCACGGCCTCGCCCGCGCCCTCCTCGACTCCGACGAGGCCCTGCGCGCGGTCCTGCGTCACGCGGGCATGCTCACCCGCGACCCGAGGATCAAGGAGCGCAAGAAGTACGGCCTCAAGCGCGCCCGCAAGGCGCCGCAGTGGACCAAGCGCTAGCCGCCTGACCCTCGCGAGCCGCGGCCGTTGGGGCGACCCTTGTGGCCGCCCGCACCCTCCTGTAGGGGCGATTCACGAATCGCCCTTTCACCCTAAGCGGGAGTCACCTTAAGCCTCTCCCCCTCTGGGGGAGACTGAGAGAAGGCACGCGCCGCAGGCGCGTCGGCGGGGCGCCTGCGGGTCCGTACCTCTTGTCTCCTCGAGATCTTTGCGCAACCCGCGACGACAGCAGCAGGTCATCCCTGCAGGGGCGACTTTTGTGGTCGCCCTCCCCTGTAGGGGCGAGTCGCGACTCGCCGGTTCCCCTTCAGCGCGAGCCACCTTAAGCCTCTCCCCCTCTGGGGGAGAATGAGAGAGGGCACGCGCCGCTAGGCGCGTCGGCGGGGCGCTAGCTTCGCGGCAGCCCCTGCCCGCGGGTGGCGATGATGTTGCGCTGGATCTCCGACGTGCCGGCGGCGATCGTCACCGAGATCGAACTCAGGTATTGCGTCAACGCGCGGCCTTCCATGGGCGCGTGGACGCCGTCGCTCACCTGGCCCGCCATCCCCGCGATGCGCACCGCGGCTTGCGCGGCGCGCTGCTGCGTCTCCGAGCCGAAGACCTTGGCCACCGACGCCTCTTGGTTGGGCACCAGCCCCCGGCTCTGCATCCAGGCGACGCGGTAGGCGAAGCTCCGCTGGATGGCGACCTGCACTGCGACGTCGGCGGCGATGTGCCGCGCGATGGGGTCATGGGCCCAAGCCTGCCCCGCGGCGCGGCCTTCCTGCAGGAAACCCTCGATGAGGGCCAGCGTCTTGCGCGAGTAGGCGGCGTAGGTGATGCCGGAACGCTCGAAGTCGAGCGCCGTGGCCACGATGTACCAGCCTTGGTTTTCACCGCCCACCAGGTTCTCCGCCGGCACGCGGGCGTTGTCGAAATAGATCTCGTTGAACGAATGCTGCCCCGCCATGTTGATGATGGTGCGAGTCTGCACCCCCGGCGTCTGCATGTCCACGAGGAAGACGCTGATGCCCTTGTGCTTCGGCGCCTCGAAGTCGGTGCGCGCCGCCAGCCAGCACCAGCCGGAGATATGCGCGGCGCTCGTCCATGTCTTCTGGCCGTTCAGCACGTAGCTGTCGCCATCCTTCACCGCCCGCAGCTCGAGGGCCGCGAGATCAGAGCCCGAGCCCGGTTCGCTGTAGCCGGTGCACCACCACGCCTCGGCGTTGGCGATGGGCGGCAGGTGCTCGCGCTTCTGCTCGTCGCTGCCGTGCAGGATGAGGGTCGGCCCCACCCACTGCGTCCCGCCGATGCCCATCGTTGTGCCGGGGACGCCGGCGAACATCGTCTCCTCTTGGAAGACGGCCTGCTCGATGACGCTGCGGCCCTGCCCGCCGTACTCCTTGGGCCAGGCGAGCGTGAGCCAACCCTTCTCGGCAAGTTGTTTGGCGGTCTGCTGTGTCAGGTCCCAGAAGCGGGGATCGAACTGCTCCTCCCGGTCCACGCCGAAGCCGCCGGGCGGCGCGTGGTCCGCGATCCACTGTTGGACCTCGGCCCGGAAGGCCTCGTCCTCTGCCGAGAGGCGAAAGTCCATGTTCCCCCCTGGCTAGTCCGAGAGCCGGGCTTTGATCCAATCGATGTTGGGGATGGCCGACGGGTCCTGGCCGCGCAGCAGCGCGACGTAGTAGCTGAAGTAGTCGCCCAGCAGCATCGCCGTCATCACCTGCGCCAGCGCCGACTCGCTGCGGGCCTCCGGTTGCTCGAATGCCACGCCCTCCCGCGCCAGTACCTCGGCGGTCAGCTTGAAGCGGTCGGCGATGCGCTGGTGGTAGAGCGTCGAACGCAGCAGCACGACGAACACCGCGGCGGGATCCGGATTTCGCAGACCCTGGATAGTGTTGTGGTCGAACTCCGGCATCTCCTCGGAGAAGGCCCACGACTTCGCGTTCTCCGATAGTTGGGTCTTCCAACGCCGCGCCGCCGGGCGCAGGTGCTGCGCCCCGACGATCAACGCGGCGCGGTTCTCAATCTTGGCCGCGAGTTGCTTTGCGGGGTTGCCGTCCATCGGCGCGTTGGGGTCGACCGCCTCGCCGAGCTTACGGAGCTCGTCGATGGCGCCGCCCGCGTCCCGCGCCGGGGCGAGCCCGAGCCCTTGGAGGATGCCGAGGAGGGCGAAGATGCTCCAGCCGATGCTGCTGCGGGGCGGGCCCTCGAAGGAGAAGGTGAGGAGGGGCGCGCCGCGCGCCGCGGCGAGCTGTGCCAGGTCGCCGCCGGTGGTGATGGCCAGGCACCGCGCGCCGCGGATCATGGCGTAGTCGAGGGCGGAGAGCGTCTCTTCTGTATTGCCGGAGAAGCTCGACGCGATGAAGAGCGCGCGGCGGTCCACCTCGAAGTCTGGGGTGTAGTCGCGGACCACCTCGACCGGCGTGCCGCGGTCCAACGACTGCAGCGCGGCGACGACGTCGCCCGCGGTCGCCGAGCTTCCCATGCCGGCGACGACCACGCGCTCGGCCCTCCTGAAGTCCCTTGGAAGGTTGAAACCCTTCGCCGCCGCGTAGCCCTCGGCGCAGTGGTCGGGCATCGCCTCGATGAGCCGGCCCATCCCGCCTGGGTCGAGCTGCGCGTAGACGCTGGGATCGTCGAGCGGCTGCATGGGCTAGATACCCGTCAACGCCCGGGTCTCCGCCAAGAGCTCCCGCACCCGTGCAGGGCTCGACGTTTCGCAATAGACGCGCATCAGCGGCTCCGTTCCGGAGAACCGCACCAGCGACCACGATCCGTCGGCCAGCAGGAAGCGGAAACCGTCCCGCGTCTCGATGGACGAGACCTCGGCCCCGCCCAGCGCCTTGGGCGCGGCAGCGTTCAAGCGTGCCAGCATGGCGTCCTTCTCCGCCGCGTCGAAGGTCAGGTCGATGCGGTCGTAGTGGTGCGGCCCGACCTGGTCGTAGAGATAGTCTATGAGCTCGGAGGGTTTCTTTCCCAGCGCCGCCATTATCGACAGGATATAGAGGCCCGAGAGGATGCCGTCGCGCTCGGGGACGTGCCCCCGGAAGCCGTAGCCGCCGCTCTCCTCGCCCGCGATGAGGGCACCCTCCCGGATCATCACCGGGCCAAGGTGCTTGAATCCCACCGGCGTCTCGAACACGGGCACATCGTAGATCTCGCCGAGCCGGTAGAGCATGCTCGTCGTGGTGATCGACTTGACCAGCGCCCCGCGCTCGCCGCGCACTTCGAGCAGATAGAGCGCCAGTAGCGCCAATGTCTGAAGCTGCGTGACGAAGACGCCATGTTCGTCCACTAGGCCGAGCCGGTCGGCGTCGCCGTCGGTGGCCAGCCCAACTGAAGCGTCCGAACCGGCGACCGCCGCCGTCAGCGGCTCGAGGTTGTGGGCAATGGGCTCGGGCTGCGCCATGCCGGGGAAGGCCGGGTTGCGCTCGGCGCGCAGCTCGGTTACCCGCGTCTTTCCGCCGCCGGCAAGCTGTGCGGTCAGCCCCGCGCCGACCCCGTGCATCGAGTCGACCACCACGTCGAAGCCGCCCTGTCGGATGGCGTCGAGGTCGGCCCGCCCGCTCAGTTGCTCCAGATACGGCCCGATTGCGTCGAACGTGGTGACGGCGCCCTTCGCGCTCTCGGTCTTGTTCCCGTTGCGCTGCGCATCGGCGATGTGCCCCTCAAGCTCCGCGACCACCTCCGGTGAGGCGCTGCCGCCGTAGTCGGGCTTGTACTTGAAGCCGTTCCACCGGCCCGGATTGTGGCTCGCGGTGATGACGATCCCGCCGCCGGCCTTCCGCGCCAGCACGTTGTAGCTGACCGCCGGCGTTGGGCACGCCCGGTTGGAGAGGGCCACGTCGACGCCGTGGGCGGCGGCGGTCTCCGCGGCGGCGGCGGCGAAGTCCTCAGAGCCGAAGCGGGTGTCGTAGCCCACGACGAGGCCCCGGTCGGCGAGGCCGTTCGCCTTCAGAAGGGAAGCCACACCCTGCGCGCACGCCCGCACGTTCTCGAACGTGTAGTCCTCGGCGATGACGGCCCTCCAGCCGTCGGTGCCGAACTTGATCGGCGTGACGCCCATGTGCGGCTCCTTGTTGGCGCTAGGCTCCCGCCTCGGTAGCGGCGCTCTCCGACGCACGGTCCGACGCCCGCGCCAGCCCCGCATCCTTCGCGATGGCGTCCGCTCGCGCTGTCTCCTCCCAGGGGAAGGTGACGTCGCTCCGCCCGAAGTGACCGTACTTCGCGCTCGACGTGTAGATGGGGCGTTGCAAGCGCAGGTCGCGCATGATCGCCATGGGGCGGAGGTCGAAGTGCCGGTCGATCAGGTCGAGGATCGTGCCGTCGTCGAGGTTCGATGACCCGAAGGTTTCGATGGAGATTGAGATGGGGCGGGCCACGCCGATGGCGTAGGAAAGCTGGATCTCGATGCGGTCGGCGACGCCGGCCGCGACCAGGTTTTTCGCCACCCATCGCGCCGCGTAGGCGCCCGAGCGGTCGACCTTGGTCGGGTCCTTGCCCGAGAAGGCGCCGCCGCCGTGGCGTGCGACGCCGCCATAGGTGTCTACGAGAATCTTGCGGCCGGTCAGGCCCGCGTCGCCCGTCGGCCCGCCGATCACGAAGCGGCCGGTGGGGTTCACGAAGTATTTCGTCTGGTCGTCCCGCAGACGTCGGGGGACGACATAGCGAATGACCTCCTCCTCCATGTCGCGCCGGATCACGTCGGGGGAGACCTCGGGGGCGTGCTGCGTGCTCACCACGGCGGTATGCACCCGCTTCGGCTTGCCGTGGCTGTACTCGACGGTGACTTGCGACTTGCCGTCGGGCCGCAGATACGGCAGGGCCATATTCTTTCGGAGCTCGGCCAGCCGCTGGGTCATGCGGTGCGCCAGGAAGATCGGCAGGGGCATGAACGTTCCCGGCTCGTAGGGCTCGCTCTCGTTACAGGCGAACCCCACCATCATGCCCTGGTCGCCGGCGCCGATGAGGTCGAGGTCGTCCTCCTTGCCGGTCTCTTTGGCTTCCTTCGACTCGTCCACGCCCAGAGCGATGTCGTTCGACTGCTCCTTCAGCGAGACGATGATGCCGCAGCTCTGGAAGTCGATGCCGTACTCGGGCTTGACGTACCCCGCTTCGCGCACCGTCTCCCGCACGACCTTGGGGATGTCGACATAAGACTCCGTGGTCAGCTCGCCCATCACGGCCACGAGGCCGGTCGTGGTGGCCGTCTCGACCGCCACGCGGGCGTCCGCGTCCCGCGACAGGACGGCGTCGAGAATCGCGTCCGAGATCTGGTCGCACAGCTTGTCGGGGTGCCCCTCCGTCACCGATTCCGAGGTGAACAGGTAGGAGGGTGATTCCATGAAGGTCGTCATTCGGTTCCTCCAGCTCTGGACTGCGGCGGCGGGCTACGTGCCGGCCGACCAGCTCTCCAGGTAGGTCTTCTGCTCCGGCGACAGGGCATCGATCTTCATCCCCATCGATTCCAGCTTCAATCGTGCGATCTCTTGGTCGAGCTCGGGCGGCACGGGGTGGACGCCCGTCTCCAATGGCTGGTCTAGCTTGGCGACGTACTCCGCGCTCAACGCTTGGTTGGCGAAGCTCATGTCCATGACGCTGGCGGGGTGCCCCTCCGCCGCCGCCAAGTTGATGAGCCGCCCGTCGGCCAGCAGCACCAGCCGCCTGCCGTCCTCCAGCGTGTATTGCTCGACGAAGGGGCGCAGCTCCTCGCGGCGCTCCGACATGCCTTGCAGCGCCTCGATGTTAATCTCGACGTTGAAGTGGCCGCTGTTGGCCATGATCGCGCCGTCCTTCATAGCGGCGAAGTGCTGGCCGTCGATGCCCGACTTCCCGCCGGTCACCGTGATGAAGATGTCCCCGATCTTTGCCGCGTCTTCCATCGGCATCACCTGGAAGCCGTCCATCGCCGCTTCCAGCGCACGGACCGCGTTTACCTCGGTGACGATGACCTGGCTGCCCAGCCCCTTCGCCCGCGAGGCGACCCCCCGCCCGCACCAGCCGTAGCCGATTACGACGACGTTCTTCCCCGCCCACAGGACGTTCGTGGCGCGGGTAACGCCGTCGATGGTGCTCTGGCCTGTGCCGTACCGGTTGTCGAAGAAGTGCTTGGTGTCGGCGTCGTTGACCGCGATGATCGGGTACTTCAGCGCCCCGTCGGCGGCCATGCTCTTCAGCCGGATGATGCCGGTGGTGGTCTCTTCCATGCCGGCGGCGATCGTCCCCAGCAGTTCCGTTCGGCTCTGGTGGACCTCCGCCACGAGGTCGGCTCCGTCGTCCACCGTCATGGTCGGCTTGGTGTCGAGCACCGACGAGATGTGGCGGTAGTAGGTCTCGTTGTCCTCGCCCTTGATCGCGTGCGTCGGGATGCCGTAGACGGTCGCGAGGGCGGCGGCGACCTCATCCTGTGTGCTCAGGGGGTTGCTCGCGCAGACCGAGACGTCGGCGCCGCCCGCCTGCAGCGTCAACAGCAGGTTCGCCGTCTCCGTCGTGACGTGGAGACAGCAGGCCAGCGTCTGCCCGCGGAGGGGCTGCTCGCGCTCGAAGCGCTCCTTGATGCGGCGCAGCACGGGCATCTCCCGCGCCGCCCATTCGATCCGCTTGATTCCCGCATCCGCCAGGGACACGTCCTTCACGTCGTATGCGGGCATACAACCCCTTTCGCGGCGCTTGGCGGCAGGCCGCAAGGCTCGCCACGTCCCACGCCGGCTCCGGTCTCGTTCAGCCCCCGCCCGAAGTGGGCCGGGGAACGCGGCTAGCTGAGCGCGGGCGCTCCGGTCTCCGACGGGTACTGCGCGCCCGACCATGCCTCGAAGCCGCCCTCGACGTTGTGGCAACGCGTCAGGCCCATCGCGGCGCCGATCTCGCACGCCAGGGCGCTCCGCACACCGACGGCGCAGTAGAAGATGACGTCGCGGTCGCCGGCGACCTCGCCGATGCGCTCGAACAAGCCGTCCACTGGAATGAGCTTCGCTCCGTGGATGTGCCCCGCCGCGTACTCGCCGGGCTGCCGCACGTCGACCAGCTCGATCCCGCCGGCGTCGAGCATCTCCTTCGCTTCTGAAACGCTGATTCTCTTGAACGGTTCTTGCGGACTGTTTGCCGCCATAATGTCACTCCTTGGGTTCACTATCGCTTGCTGTCTCCTCACCGGGTCGATGGGGACGCGGTACAGCGCGCGATGCCGCCGGCGGCGCCCCGTGCAGCCCCCGCCCGGGCCGATGACCGGTCCAATGCGGTGCTCATGAGGCCTCCGCGTACTTGCCGATGAGCGGCGCTAGATCGCGCCGCACGTTGTCGGGGATGAGTTCGGGGGACGTCACGATGGCGTCGCGCAGGGCCTCGCGGCAGCGGCAGCCTTGAGGCTCGCCCATCCGCGCCGCGGCCCGCCGCGCGATCTCCTTGGCCATCGAGACGTTCCGTAGCAGGTTGCTGATGATCATCTCGACGGTCACGTCGTCGTGGTCGGGATGCCAGCAGTCGTAGTCGGTGGCGCAGGCGAGCAGCGCGTAGCAGAGCTCGGCCTCGCGGGCCAGCTTCGCCTCGGGAAGGGCGGTCATGCCGATCACCGCGCCGCCCCACGAGCGGTAGAGCTCCGACTCCGCGCGCGTGGAGAACTGCGGTCCCTCCATCGCGACGTACACGCCGCCCAGGTGCGCTCGTGCTCCGGCCGCCGCCGCCTCCTCGTAGAGGATGCGGCCTAGGTCGGAGCAGAACGGGTCGGCGAAGCCGGCGTGGGCCACGATGCCGCCGGAGAAGAACGTGCTCGGCCGCCCCTTGGTGCGGTCGATGACCTGGTCGGGCACGATCATGTCGAGGGGCTGAATCTCCTCGCGGAGGCTCCCCACCGCGCTGATCGAGATAACCGAATGGACGCCCAGCGTCTTCAGCGCAAAGATGTTGGCGCGGAAGGGGACTTCGCTTGGACTCAGCCGGTGGCCCGCTCCGTGCCGGGGCAGGAAGGCGAGCCGCCGTCCCTTGATGGTCCCGAGGACGATGGTTCCACTGGGCTCGCCGAATGGCGTCGAGACCGACACCTCTTCCCGGTCGGTCAGCCCCTCCATGTCGTAGAGGCCGCTGCCGCCGATGATGCCCAATTCCGCCCGCGGCCCCGCGCTCATGCCACCATCCTGGCGAGGCTCTCGCCGTAGGGCGCGCGGGCCACGCCGCGCTCGGTGATGATGGCGGTGACGTAGCGGTTGGGGGTGACGTCGAACGCGGGATTGGCCACGTTGACGCCCTCCGGCGCGGTCTGCACGCCGCCCCACCGCGTTACCTCTTCCGGCCGCCGCTCCTCGATGGGAATCTGGCCGCCGTCGGCTAGGGCGGGGTCGATGGTGCTCACCGGCGCGGCCACGTAGAAGGGCGCGCCGTTCTCCTTGGCGAGCACCGCGAGGCTGTACGTGCCGATCTTGTTGGCCACGTCGCCGTTCATCGCGATCCGGTCGGCCCCGACCACGATGCAGTTCACCGCGCCCGACTTGAGGAAGTGGCCCGCCATCGAGTCGGTGATGAGCGTCGTCTCGATGCCGTCGCGCACCAGCTCCCATGAGGTCAGGCGCGCCCCTTGGAGCAGGGGCCGGGTCTCGGTCGCGATCACGCGGACGGCCTTGCCGCCCTCGTGGGCCGACTTGATGACGCCCAGCGCCGTACCGTAGCCCGACGTCGCGAGGCCGCCGGTGTTGCAGTGGGTCATCACGGTCGCGCCGTCGGGGATGAGGTCTGCGCCGTGCGCGCCCATCGCCCGGCCCGCCGCGAGGTCTTCCTCGAGGATGGCATCGGCCTCGGCGAGGAGCGCCGCGATGGCGGCCTCGGGTTCGGGCTGCTCGCCCAGCGTGCGCTCCATCCGCGCCGCCGCCCAGGCCACGTTCACCGCCGTGGGCCTCGACTCGGCGATCTCGCGCGCCATGCCGCGGACGCGGTCGGCGAACTGGGCGCCGTTGGCCCCGGCGTCCCGCGCCGCCTCTCGCGCGCCGAGCACGATCCCGTAGGCCGCCGCCACGCCGAGGGCGGGCGCGCCGCGGATGCGCAGCGACCGGATCGCCTCGATCATGTCGCGGTAGTCCTCGATCTCAAGGACGACCGATTCCACGGGCAGCCGGGTCTGGTCAAGGAAGCGGACCTTGCCGTCGTCCCATGCAATCGTCTTTGCGGGGGTACTCATCGTCTGGGTGTCTTCACTGGTTAGTGCGCCGGTCTCGGGGCGAGCTATGCCGGAGGTTGGGGGCAAGAAAAAATCTCTCGTTCCGAGAGACCCGCGGGTGATATCGCACGTGCAACTCCCCTTGATCGGGGAGGACCTGGCGCGGTGCGCCGAGACTCCACTCTCAACCGGCCGCCGGGCTTCCCACGGCCTCTGCCTCCGCCCCTTCCGTTAAGGACTCCAAAACCATCTCGGATTTTAGCATCGCTACGGGATAGCGTAAACCTTTCCCTTCTGGGTGGGCAGGAAGCAGCGCCCTTCGGACGCTCGCGCGCCTAGCGGCGCACGCCCTCTCTCAGTCTCCCCCAGAGGGGGAGAGGCCGGAAGAGCCTACCACTGCGGCTGGCAGGGCCGGCAGTAGCTGGTGATCCGCTGGTTCGGGGTCACCTCGGTGATGGTGTGGCCGCACTCGGGGCAGGGTTCGCCGCCCTTGCGGTGCACCTTGAGGAAGTCGCGGTGCTTCTCCTCGATGACGTCGCCCATGCGCTCGGCGACGATGGGGACGGCCCAGGCGTAGACGCTGCTGATGGCGTCGTAGACGCGCCGCCGCTCCTCGTCCGTCAGGTCGCGGGCCTTCTTGAAGGGGTAGACCTTGGCCGCGAAGAGGATCTCGTCGGAGTAGGCGTTGCCGATCCCCGCGACGAAGGCCGCGTTGACCAGGCTCCGCTTGATCTGGCCGGGGAACTTCTTCAGCCGCTGCGAGAAGACCTCGAACGTGAGGGCGGGGTCGAGGGCGTCGGGCCCCATCTTGTCGAACTGGGGGACCTCCTGCAGCGCGTCAACCTCGACCAGGTAGGCGCGCCCGTCGCGGTTGTAGTCGAAGTAGCGGAGCTGGACGCCGTGCTCGAAGTCGAGCATCCAGCCCACGCGCTTGCCGGGCTTCTTCTCCCGCGCCGCGCCCTCGACGAACTGGAAGCGGCCCGTCAGCATCAGGTGGACGGCGAGCACGTGCCCCGACTCCATCAGCAGCAGCAGGTACTTCCCCCGCCGCGACGCCTCCACCAGCCGGTTGCCGGCCAGCAGCCACTCGAACTCGTCCTTCGTCGGACGCCGCACCGAGAAGGGTGTGAACACCCGCGCCGACTCGATGGCGCGCCCCGCCAGCCGCGCGTTCAGCGCCGTCGTCGCCGCCTCAAGCTCCGGTATTTCCGGCACTTTCGCTCACTCGGCCCAGCGGGCGGGCTACCGCGGTTCGCCCCGCCGCCGGACGGGGCGCCACCGCTCACTCCTCCGCCTGGCGTGCACTGACGTGCACTCCGCTGCCAGGCGGGATACCGCGGCTCGCTCCGCCGGCGGACGGGCTACCGCCACGCGCTCCGCCCGACTGACGGGACTGCGGCTCACTCCGCCGCCGGACGGGCACAGAACGTACGTTCGATGTCGTTAAGGTACCCGCCCGCGGTGGGGCGTGTCAAGGGGGTGGTGTCGTGGGGTTGCGGGGCTGGCATCGCTCAGCCTGCCGCCTGTGTGTGTGTTTACGGCCCGCTCATACATATACTGAAGGGAGACTTACCTGAAGGCCGTCGCGACCGAGCGCGCTGCCGACGCGCGCGACGAAGGAGAATCATGAAGAGCCGCAACGACGACGGCATGTTCGATATGGACTGGTGGGCCACCGCCGACTTGGAGGGCGTCAACGACGAGCTGGCGCACGACATTGTGCGTCAAATGGCTACCGATCACTATTTGACGCCGGGTGCCCTTCCCGACATGGACATGCTCGACCGCGTTCAAGTGAACATGCAGAAGTGGGTCGCCCGCAGAAGGCGGGCCGACACCGTGGCCCAAGCGCAGAGGTTGCTCGCGATTGCCGCGGCGCTGGCGTCGGCGGCTTTGTTGCTGTGGCAGGTGAATCGGTTGTTGGCGTGATCCGACGGTGTTTTGACGGATCCGCGGCTACGTTCCGTAGCGGCGGTTGGTGACCGACGGCTCTCGCGATAGCTCGCGGCGGATGCGCGCCACCCATTCGGCATCGAGGCCCAAGGCTTCGGTCACCGCATCGTCGATTTGTTTGCGCACGGGGTCCTCGTTCATGCGCGGGAGAGGGAGGAGCGCCATCTCTTGCAGCCACTTGAAGCGGGTTGCGAGAAAGTCGCGGGCGCCGGTATCAATCTCCGCGAAGTTGGGGACGGGGATCGATCGCAATGCATCAATCGAGAACGACGGATAGGAAGGCACGCGGTTGTCGCGGCCGCCAAGCAGGGCCAAAAGTCCAACCGAGGAGTTGAGGTATAGGCAGAGCGCTTCGGCAGTAGCATCCCCGCCATCCTTAACTCGGCATGGGCTCCACATCGAGCCGACGGTCGGTTCAGAGATTACGACAGAGGCGAGACGCGCCGTATTCAACCGCAGCCTGCGCGGAAGCAAGAGACGGCTACGTTGGTCCCAATACTTGTCGGCAAGATGTCGCCGCGCCGGTTTGGGCTCAATGTGGACGTCCGTCTCGGTATGCATGGATTGGACGACGTCGGTCTTGTGATGCCATAGAGCCCGCCGTCCTGACGCCGTGGGCATCTCCGATTGCGTGTATGCATCTCGGATACGGCGACCTTCCGGCCCGACATCGGCCAAATCGAACATACGTGCGGGGGGGGGGTAGCGCCTAAGGGCTTTTCGCACAGCGAGCGGTACATGTCCACCAAGTAGGGCGACAGGAAGTTGACGGCGTACCAGTCGCCGCGCTCGATGCGATCGGCTTCCGCCGTCTGCATCGTGAACGTAGCATCCAGAGGGGGTTGGGGCTGCGCTGAACGCTCAATGCGCGCGGCTGTGTCAAGCGCTTCTACGGCTGTTGACGGATTCCTGGCAAGGTTCACGACGCGGGTCGGCGGCTTCAGACCGCCGCTCCAGCGGCGGCAGACAAGCAGCACCTCGCCGATGGTCGTATTCTCGGAGAAGAAGATGCGCTCCGGGTCGTGCGAAGTGACGATGGTCTCGACGTGAAAGTGCCTTGCGAGGAATTTCCGAAGTCCCGCCCCTGACGGCGCGGTCGGAATGACGGCGGGGAGTACCAGGGCCAAGGCTCCAATATCAGGCTTGAGCAGTTCTTCACCGAGCACCGTGAATGCTGTGCTCGATCCGGATAGGTCCACAGCCATCTTCGCAGGGTGGCTTGCGAAGATTCCCTGCTCGCGCCTCTTGATTGCCCGCTCGTCCGCGGCGCTAAACTGGTCATGCCGCAGGCTGTCCCGCGTGAACGGCGGGTTCATGATGACCAGGTCCATGGGCGGCGGTCGGCCTGGCTGTTCGGCGTTTTGATCGTCGACCTGCTGCGTCGTCGTGGGCCAAGCGGCCAACTGCGGAGCCTGGTCTGCTAGGAATTCCAACGACCCCAATCGTGGGTTCCCTTTACTCATGCCAAGGATGACGCGATAGATGTTCATGCGGCTGAACTTGGTGCTCGGGGAGAGCATGCCCAGGGTGCTGGCCGCCATATGCGTGGCAGTCAGGTTGATGTCGTAGCCCCAGAGCACATCCTCGACGAGCGCGAGAGCCAGAATCTCTTCGGCGACCGCATCGGTAGGGCCGGCGGCGTGACGGAGGTCGCGGATGCGTTCGGCCGCGGCCATGAGCAGGGTGCCGGTGCCGCAGGCGGGGTCGCAGATCCGGAGTTTTTCGACGGCGTTGGGGTCGGACCAATCAGTGTCTTGTTTACGGATGGCTAGGGATGCGAGGAGGACGGCCGCGGCGGTGGAGGTATAGAAGGAGCCGTCGTAGCGAGCGGTATCGAGCACCCGGTGGAAGATGCGTCCGAGAAGATCATGACGCATCCCCGACACCATCTCAGCGACGCGGGCGACGGCCTTCGCGAGATTGCCGACGATCTGCCCGATGTCCGGCTGCGCGTCCAGCGCCGCCAACGCTACGCGCCCCGTCTCGAACACGGGCCGGTAGTCGACGGCGAGAATCGCGTACCACGCCTCGCGGTGCGCCTGCAGGGTCGCCTGGTCTTCCATGCAGCCCGCCGCGCTGCGCGGGGGCCAAGCCCCGTCGAAGCCGTCCGGCCCTTCCTTGGGAAGATGGGGCTGCACGCGGTGATGGAAGAGCATCGCCGTCGCCACGACCAGCATGCCTCGCTTCGCGGCGGTGAAATAGCCGTCGCCGGACTCCTTCGCGCCGGCATTGGTGCGGGGCAGGTCAAGGGCTTGGGCCAGCTCGCGGCGTGCCGGCGTGCTCAACCGCTGCGCCGCCGCGTCGAGGGCGTCGGAGAGTATCTGCGCAGCCTTGTCGGCGTCGGTCAAGGAGTTCGGCGCCTGGCGCACCGCGTGCGCCAGTTGGGGCATGCCGCCCTCCGACCACGACGCTGCCGGAACGCCTGCTTTCGTGCGCAACGTCCAGGTGAGGGTCGTGTCCGTGAGACTCGCTTCCGTGGCGCCGTCCGGATAGCAGAGGGCGAAAACGAGCGTGGTGAGGCCCTGCTTCAGACGGGCGTCGGCGTCCTTGATGGCCTGCTTCTTGCGGCGAAAGCCGGTCTCGGCCTCGATTACGACACGGAGGCCGTCGACGTCGGCGACGACATCCATGCGCTTGCCGAGCTCCCGCCGCTCCGGCTTTGCGGGCACGTCCTGACCGGTCAGCAACTCTGCTAGTTTGCCGTTGAGGATTTCTTCCTGTGTGTGGGTCGGCATGGGGGAGATTCTAGCCGCCGCTGTTCGAGGCCGCTACACGGTGTTGGCGGGGATCAGCGCCCTGCGGGCGCTCGCGCGCCTAGCGGCGCGCGCCCTCTCTCAATCTCCCCCAGAGGGGGAGAGGCTTAAGGTGGTCGCTCCCAGAGGGGGAGAGGGCGGAGGGGACGGGCGAGTCGCGACTCGCCCCTACAGGGGAGCAGAGCAAAGACCTCCCAACACCGCCCCGGCCCTCACTCAGTCTCTCCCAGGGGGAGAGGGGTTTAAGGAGGGGGGAGAAGACCCCGCCCGCACCCCTGGGCAACCACGAGGGTTGCCCCTACGGGTCGAAGGTGAGGACGGCGCGGGTTGTGCAAGGGTCTCCCGCCATCCCTAATCAAACGTGAGGACGGTGCGGGCGACTTCGCCGGCTTTCATGGCGCGGAAGGCTTCGTTGACGTCTTCGAGGCGGCCGCGGCGGGTGACCATTTCGTCGAGCTTGAGGCGGCCCTGCTTGTAGAGGTCGATGTACATGGGCATGTCGAAGCGGAAGCGGTTGGAGCCCATGATGCTGCCCTGGAGCTTCTTCTCGGTGAGCAGGGAGCGGCCGTCGATTTCGATCTTGGCGTCGTCGGGGAGGACGCCGATGATGGTCGCCACGCCGCCGCGGCGCAGCGACTCGTAGGCCTGCTCCGCGGTCAGCTTCAGGCCCAGTGCTTCGAAGGCGAAGTCCACGCCGCCGCCGGTGAGCTGTTGGATGGCCTGCACCGGGTCGCGGGTCGAGGCGTCGACGACGTGGGTCGCGCCGAGGTCCATGGCGGTGCGCAGCTTGAACTCGTTGATGTCGACGGCGATGACCATGCGCGCGCCGCAGAGGACGGCGCCCTGCATAGCAGAAAGGCCGACGCCGCCGCAGCCGAAGACGGCGACCATGGAGCCCGGTCGCACCTGGGCGGTGTTGATCGCCGCGCCGAGGCCGGTGGTCACCCCGCAGCCGATGAGCGCCATGATCTCGTGGGGAATGTCGTCGTCGACCTTCACCAAGGCGTTCTCGTGGAGCAGCATCTGCTCGGCGTAGCTGGAAATGTTGGCGAACTGCCAGATCTTCTCGCCCTGCTTGCTCAGGCGCGGGCCCTCCGCCCTGCTGCGCCGGGGACGGTTGTCGCAGCGCGCCGGATGGCCGGTCAGGCACGACTCGCATTCGCCGCAGAAGACCGAGGGACACGAGATGATCCGGTCGCCCGGCTTGACGTACCGCGCCTCTGGCCCGACCTCCTCGACGATGCCCGTCGCCTCATGGCCGAGCACGGTCGCGCCGGGGAGCGTCGCGGTGCCGTCGACGTAGTGCAGGTCGCTGTGGCAGACGCCGCTCGCCGTCGTGCGCACCAGCACCTCACGCCCGATGGGCTCCGCCACGTCGACCTCTTCGATGACCAGGGGCTGATGGGCCCCGTAGAAGACCGCCGCCTTCATCTCATCCTCCTTTGCCTACAGCGCGGAGCCGTAGACCCGCTCCGGCACAACGACGATGATCTCGCGCCGGTCCGCCTTCATCACCTCGTCGTACTCCTCCCAGTTGGGATGGTCCTTGTGGGCCGCGGAGCGGTAGACGTCGCGCAGCGCCACGCGGAGCTCCTCGGGGTCGGTATTGTCCTCGCCGATGACCTCGGCGCGGCCCTCCAGGACCACGTAGCCCCACCAATCACGTTGAGAAATGAGCAGCGAACACTTCGGGTTGCGCTTCACGTTGAGCATCTTCGCCCGGTTCCGGTCGGCGGTGAAGGCCATGCCGTTGCCGTAGAGCCCGCAGGTCACCACGCTCATCTGCGCGCCGCCGTCGCGGCGGAAGGTGGTGAAGACCCCCATTTCGTTCTTCTCCAGGAAACCCCTGGCCATGTCGCTGAGCATGCTCGTTTCCTCCCTCGTCCGCCCGTGCTTAGTCCTCAATGACGTCGAGCCGCCATGCGCCGCGCACCGTGGCGATGCGGCCGATGGTCGGGCCCGCGAAGTGGGCCGCCATCATGATCGTGTTGCTGTCGGCGTGGCGTTCGAGGAAGGCGGTGCGGGTCTTCGCCGCCTGCGCCTGATCGGTGTCCACGCCGAGGGTCCAGCCCGGCTCGGCGATCTGTAAGGGGTGGTGCATCATGTCGCCGAACATCGCGGCGCGCTCGCCCTTCGATTCCAGGTTGAGGCAGACCGCTCCCGGCGTGTGCCCGGGGACGTGCTCCAGGCTCAGCCCGTCCTCCAGCACGTAGTCGGGCTCGACGAGCTTCGCCTGGCCGGCCTCGACGATGGGGAGGACGCATTCGTGGATCGAGAAGCCGTTCCACGCGCCGGCCTCGACGTCCTTCCAGTGCTCGTACTCGGGGCGCGAGAAGATGTAGGTCGCGTTGGGGAAGGTGGGGACGAACCGGCCGCTTTCGAGCCGCGTGTTCCAGCCGGTGTGGTCGAAGTGCATGTGGGTGCAGACCACGACGTCGATCTCCTCCGGCGTCGCCCCCGCCGCCTTCAGCGCCCGGGGGAAGACGGTTTCGTCGATCTGGTTCCGCGCCTGCTGCTCCGGCCCGCCGTGGACGCCGATGCAGGTGTCGACGAGGAACTTGCGGTGTCTCGTCTCGACGAGATAGGAGTGGATGCTCATCCGCATCATCCCGTCGTCGGTCAGGAAATAGGGCGCGGCCCATTCGCGCTGCGCGTCGACGGCCTCTTGGGTCGCCGCGGCGAAGAACTGCAGGGGGTCGTGGGCGCCCTGGTCGCGCTCCACGATCTTCTTGATGGTGAGGTCGCCGAGCTTGATCTGTTTCATCGCGGCCTTCCCTCTCCTACCGCTCGGCGTTCCAGACGTGGCCGCAGTCGAGGCACTCCCGCCGCCTGCGCTCCGCGCCCGCGCGTTGGAGCGTGAGGAGGGTCGCCGCGCCGTAGGCGGCGGCCGGCGCGACCCAGAGCCAGAGGGAGCCGGTCAGCGCCGCGGCAATAGCCCAGGCCGCGTAGGAGAGCCAGAGCGCGACGAGCGCCCAGGCCCGGCGACGGGCTGCCTCCCGCCCCGCGAGGCCCCACGGCACCCGCACGTTGGGGCTGCCGCATTGCGGACACTCGGAGAAGCGCTTCGCCAGCCATCCGACCATGCTTGCCGTCCACGGCGGGGCCTAGCTGTACTCGCCCGCTTCGCCGAAGAATCCCGAGAACGTCGAGGAGCGGGCGAACTGGTCGGTGATCACGTTGACGACGGCGGGCTTGCCCGACGCCAGCGCGCGCTCGATGGCGGGGCGGATGTCGTCCGGCCGCTCGACGCGCTCGCCGTAGCCGCCGAACGCCTCGGCGATCTTCTGGTAGTCGCTGTGGCCCAACAGGTGCCCCTTGATCCGCTCGCGGTTCTTGGGCCGGGCCGTCATGTTGCCGTTGTTGTTGATGACAGCGACGAAGGGGAGGTCGTTGCGGCAGGCGGAGTCGATGTTCATGCCCAGCCAGCCGAAGGAGCCGTCGCCGCAGACGAGCACGACCTGCTTGTCGGGGCGCGCCGCCTTGGCGCCGAGCGCGAACGGGGTCCCGATCCCCATGGTGCCGTGCGTGCCCGCGTTCAGCCGGTGCCCCGGCTCGTGCGTGGGGAGCGACTGCCGCCCGAAGTTCAGGGTGTCGTGCCCGTCGACGATGATCACCGCGTCGCGGTCGATCGCCTCGCGCACCTCCTTCATCATCCGCATGGGATGGATGGGCTCGGCGTCCGAGTTCCAGGCGCTGTCGTTCCGCTCTTCGTTGGCGGCGTGTTTGGCCTCGAGCGCCCGCACCCATTCCGAGTCGCGCGCCAACGAGAGGCCGGCGGCCTGGGCCTCCGCCGTGAGCTGGGCCAGCGCCGCCTTCGCGTCGGCGGCGATGCCGACCTCGGAGCGCTTGTTGTGGTTGATCTCGTCGGGGTCGAGGTTGACGGTGATCAGCTTGGCGGCCGGATTCCACCGCGGCGGCCGGAAGTAGGTCAGGATGAAGTTCGCCCGTGTGCCCACGGCGAGGACGACGTCGGCCTCGCGGAAGGCCAGGGAGCGTGCCGCGGTGAAGCAGAGGTCGTGGTCCTCCGGGATCACGCCCCGGCCCTGCGGCGTGGTGAAGAAGGGGATGCCGGTGGCGTCGACGAAGTCCTTTAGCTCCGCGGAGGCTCCCGACCAGATAACGCCGCTGCCGGAGACGACGACGGGCTTCTCCGCGCTCTTCAACAGCTCGATGGCGGCGGCGACATCGGCGGGGTCGCCTTGGGGCCGGCTCTCGGTGTAGGGCTCGGACGGTAGCGGGACCTTCTCCTCGTCCACCTTGTTGGCGATGATGTCGGCGGGGAGGTCGAGGTAGACCGGCCCCTTGGACCCCTCCATGGCGCGGCGGTAGAGCATGCCAAGCTGCTCGCCGATGCGGCCGGTGATCGTGGCCTGGATGGATAGCTTGCAGGCCGGGGCCATCATCGCGACCTGGTCCATCTCCTGGAAGCCGCCCATGCCGCGCTGGTA
This sequence comes from Dehalococcoidia bacterium, assembly GCA_965207995.1. Taxonomy (GTDB): domain Bacteria; phylum Chloroflexota; class Dehalococcoidia; order SHYB01; family SHYB01; genus DAOUKH01. Next base: position 2,505,684 of record OZ242299.1, read on the forward strand.
GAGGGCCGTCGAGCCGCCGATGGCGATCACCGGGCTCGCGTCGGCGAGGGCGTTCATCACGCCGGGCATGGCGTTGGCCGTGGCCGGGCCGGAGGGCGTCAGGCAGACGCCGGGCCGCTGCATGAGGCGCGAATAGGCGTGGGCGGCCATGGCCGCCGCCTGCTCGTGGCGCACATCGATCATGCGGATGCCGAGCTTCTCTGTCGCCTCGGCGATGGGCGTGATCGGGCCGCCGATGATGTAGAAGATGGTGTCCACGCCGAGGCGGTGGAGGGCGCGGGCGGTGACGTCTGCGCCGGTGATTTCGGCCATGGGTACGCTCCGTTTCGAAGGGTGTGCCGGACGGAATTCCTTGTGTGGGCGCCGCGCGCCTGCGGCGCGCCCCTCTCTCAGTCTCCCCCACAGGGGGAGAGGCTTAAGGCGGTCGCCCAGAGGGGGTTGGAATGAGGGTGGATTCCCTTCAGGCGGGGGCATTATGCCTGAGGCGCCTTCCTGTGTCACGCTCGGTTGCGCCCTTGCTCCGGCCCCGTGTAGCCTGTAGTCACGCGTCGCGGAGGCGCAGTTGGACCGCGCGGAAATTCTCAAACGACTCGATGCTGCGGGGGCGCGCCCCGACGCCGAGATCGACCTCGGCGAGACGGCGCTGCTCTTCGCCGCCGCCGAATACCCAGACCTCGACCTCGCCCACGAAGTCGGCCTGTTCGACTCGCTGGGGCGGGCCGCGTCGCGGGGCGCTACCAACGGCGACTCCCCCCTTGGCGCGGCCAACGCGCTGAGCCGCTTCCTGTTCGACGACCTCGGCTTCTCCGGCAACCAGCAGGACTACTACGACCCGCGAAACAGCTACGTCAACGAGGTGCTGAAGCGCCGGCTCGGCATCCCGATCACGCTGTCGCTGGTCTACATGGAGGTGGGGCGGAGGATCGGGGTGCCCATGGTGGGCGTCGGCCTGCCTGGCCACTTTCTCATGCGCCACGCCGAGGAGCCCGGCCTCTTCGTGGACGCCTTCCACGGCGGGCTTTTGCTCTCCAGCGAGGAGTGCGTGCAGCGCTTCCGCGACCTTACCCACCCCGACGAGCCGTGGAGCGACCAGTACCTCGCCCCCATCGGCAAGCGCGACATGCTCACGCGCATGCTCCGCAACCTCAAGGTCGCCCACCTGCGCCGCAAGGACAACGAGCGGGCGCTCTTCACCGCGACGATGCTCATCCGGCTGCGGCCCGACCTTGCGGAGGAGCGGCGGGACCGGGGCGTAGTACAGTCCCGCCTGGGGCGCTACGAAGAGGCCATCGAGGACCTGCGCGGCTATCTCGATCAGGCCCCCGCCAGCGCCGATGCCGAGGCGGTGCGCGAGCTTGTCGACCACCTCAAACGGCTACTGGAGCGCTAGGCCGTCTTCACCTGGGCCGCGAGCGCTTCCGCGTGGTCGGTGACCACGGCGTCGAGCCCCATCGCGGCGAGATCGTTCAGGTCTGCGCCCGCGCTGACGTCCCACGCCAGCACCCGCTGTCCGCAGTCATGGGCCCGGCGAAGCAGTTCTTGCGAGAAGCCGGTCTCGTTGGGGTTCAGCCAGTGCGGCGCGGCCAGCGGACTCAGCCAGCGTCCCCGCGCCGGCGGGGGATGGTCGCCGCTCCAGATGAGCCCGCGCAGCGCCCGGGGTTCGATGAGCCGTACGGCCAGGAGAGAGAACGGGCTGAAGCTCGCCAGCATGGCCGTCTCCATGCGGCCCGCCTCCTCGACAACCTGCAGCGTCCGCGACGCCAGCGACCAGAATCCCACGCCGTAGAGCTTGAGCTCGACGATGGTGAGGAAGGAGGCGGGCAGCGCGTCGAAGACCTCGCGCAGCGTGGGGATGCGCTCGCCCGAAAGGCCGCCTATGTCGAACTGCTTTAGCTCGGCGAGGGTGCGGCGTGCCGCAGGCCCCGTCCCGTTCGTGGTGCGCTCGAGGCCGGGGTCGTGCAGGACGACCACCTCGCCGTCGCGGGACAGCCGCACGTCGAGCTCGACGCCATCCGCGCCCGCGTCGACCGCCGCGCTGAATGCCGCCACCGTGTTCTCCGGGGCCGCCGAGGTCAGCCCGCGGTGGGCGATGATCAGCGGCCGCCCCCGCTCGCTCGCAGGGCGTGTCCAGCCTTCTTGCATGACAAGACCTTGCCTAACTTGGACATTGTGTCTGTTATATGAGACGATATCGGCCGTGGAAGTCCTCTATACCGAAGCCTTCGAGGCTTGGCTCAATGCGGTGCGAGATCTGCGGGCAAAAGCATCCATCCTCTCTCGGATTGAGCGTGTCGAGGACGGCAACTTTGGAGATCATAGGTCGGTTGGCGGCGGCGTTAATGAACTCCGAATCAACGTCGGTCAAGGCTACCGGGTCTACTACACGAACCGGCGAGAGACGGTAGTTAATCCTGCTCTTCGGTGGTGACAAGTCACAACAGAGGCAAGACATACGACGGGCCCAGCAAATGGCAAAGGAGGTCTAGGGAGACATGGTCAAACTCACGAAATTCGATGTGATTGACTTCCTCGACAGCGACGAAATGATGGTCGAGTACCTCAATGCCGCCCTTGCAGAAGGCGATCCGCAATACTTCGCCAAGGCCCTCGGTAACGTCGCACGCGCCAAGGGGATGACCTCCATCTCTGAGGCAGCCGGTCTAGGGCGTCAGAATCTGTACCGGGCGCTTTCCCATGAGGGCAACCCCCGCATGGATACGCTGTTCAAGGTCTTGGAGAGCCTGAATGTCCGGCTTGCTATCACCCAGTAGAACGTTCAATGACCGTGCCGTCCTGCCGAGTCGTCTTTGAGGGCCGCCCCCTACCCGCCGGACCTGCCGAGCTTCACCACCAGCTCCCACTCTTCCGGCTTGACCGGCTGGACAGAGAGGCGCATGCCGCGCTTGAGGACGAGCATGCCCGCGAGTCCGGGCTCGGCGCGCATGCGCTCCACGGTCAGCGGTTCGGGGAACCGCTCGTCGGCCTTGATGTCGACCATGTACCAGAGGGGCTTGTCGGGCGTGCTCTTGGGGTCGGGGTGGTCGGAGTCGGCATCCCAGGCGGTGTGGTCGGGGTAGCCGGCGCGGGTGACGACCGCCGTCCCCACGATCACCAGGGGCTTGGCATTGCTGTGGTAGAAGAGGACGCCGTCGCCCTCCTTGATCTCGTCGCGGAGGAAGTTGCGCGCCTGGAAGTTGCGTACGCCGTCCCACTCGCCCTCGCCGTCGCGCACCAGGTCGTCGTAGGAGTAGGTGTTGGGCTCCGACTTGAAGAGCCAATAGGCCATCGTTCGCCTCCGGCTTGGGTTGTGGTGCCCCCACGGGAATTCGAATCCCGGTCTCCGCCTTGAAAGGGCGACGTCCTAGTCCTCTAGACGATGGGGGCGGGGATACCCGCGGGCTTCCATTCTACGCGCCGCTCCGCCGGCCCTTCAATGAGGGCGGTCGGGGAGGGCGATTCGTGAATCGCCCCTACGGGTAGAGGGCGACCTGCTCCAGTCCGGCCGTCTCGGGGAAGCCCATCATGAGGTTCATGTTCTGCACCGCTTCTCCCGCCGCACCCTTGACCAGGTTGTCGATGGCGCTGACGACGATCAGGCGGTCCGTCCGCGGGTCCACGGTCGGGTAGACGAGGCAGTCGTTGTTGCCCAGGGTCTGCTTGGTCTGGGGAGGCTCCTCGGCGACGTGGACGAACGGCTCGTCGCGGTAGAAGTCCTGGTACAGCTCGATGATCTCGCCCTTCGTGCCGTTGCCGGCGCTCCTGGCCAGCGGCGCGTAGCACGTGGAGAGAATGCCGCGCGTCATGGGGATGAGGTGCGGCATGAAGGTGATGTTGAGCGCGCGGTCCGAAAGGCGCTCCAACTCCTGCACGATCTCCGGGTAGTGGCGGTGGCCGTCCAGGGCGTAGGCGCGGACGCTCTCGTTCACCTCGGAGAAGTGGGTCGTCAGGCTCAGGGACCGGCCCGCCCCGGACACACCGGACTTGCCGTCGACGACGATGTCGCCCGCGACCAGGCCGGCCTGCACCGCCGGGGCGAGCGCCAGCACGGCGCCCGTGGGGTAGCAGCCGGGGTTGCCGACCAGCTTGGCGCCGGGGAGCTCGTCCTTGTGCAGCTCGGTCAGGCCGTAGATTGTCGAGTCGAGCAGGGGCGGCTTGGGGTGCTCGACCTGGTACCACTCGGTGTATTCCGCCGCGTCGTGGAGGCGGAAGTCGGCGCTCAGGTCGCAGACCGGCGTGCCCGCCTCGATGTGCTCGAGCAGGCGCGGCGCGCTGTCCTTGTGGCCCAGCGCTGAGAAGACGAAGTCGACCTCGTCTTCGATGTCCTCGGTGATCGTCAGGCCCTCGGAGGCCAGGTGCGGGAAGACCTCGCCGAGGCGCTTCCCCGCCGCGCTGCGGCCCGTCACCGCTGCCAGCTCGACGTTGGGGTGGCGGCAGAGGATACGCGCCAACTCGACGCCCGCGTACCCGGTGACGTTGATGATGCCGACTCGCAACTGCTTATCCATCTGCTGGTCTCCGCTTCTTCGCCGCCGGCGGCTTCAGCGTGCTCGCCGGACATCGTTCCTCCAACACGCACGCCGCGCAGCGGGGGCGCATCGCCTTGCACACCACCCGCCCGTGCTGAATCGTGAGCATGTGGAAGGGCATCCGGTCGGCGGGCTCGATCTGCGCCTCAAGAGCGTCGTGCGATTGATCCGGGTTGACCTTCTCGCCGAAGAGGCCCAGGCGCTTGGCGACACGGTAGACGTGGGTGTCCACCGGCAGCGCCGGCATGTCGAGCGAGAACATCAGGACGCAACCCGCCGTCTTCGGGCCGACGCCCGGAAGCTCGCGGAGCCAGGCCTTGGCCTCCTCCAGCCCCATCGCCGACAGGAACGAGAGGTCGTACTCGCCTGCCCGCGACTTCACCTCGCGGAGGATCGCCTGGATGCGGGGCGCTTTGACCCGCGCCAGCCCGCCGCCGCGGATCGCGTCGGCCACGGCATCCGGGTCCGCCGCCGCAACCGCCTCCCACGAGGGAAAAGCCGCGATGAGGCTGTCGTAGGCGCGTATCGAGTTCGTGTCCGACGTGTGCTGCGACAGGATGGTGTAGACCAGCTCCGAGACGGGGTCGTAGCCGCGCGGCGGCTTCGGCGGGCCGTACTCGGGCTCGAGGCGGCGCAGTATCTCCCCGATCTCCCAGAGGGGCGGGCCGGACTTACTCTTTCGCGCCGGCCTGGGGGCGCTTCGCTTCCGCGTCGTGGTGGTCATCGCCGCGCTCACTCCCGTTATTTTATCAGGGATGCGGCCCCCGGCAGTCGCCGCGCGCCGGGTGCTTTGTGCGATACTACCCGTCGCCGCCGGGCGGTCCCGGCGCTTGCGACCTCCTCAGGAAAGGCGTTTCTCCATGCGGGACATCGTCCAACAGGCGCTCCAGGGCCACGACGCGGACTACGTCGAGCTGCGGCTCGAAGACGCCGAGTCCACCCGCCTCCAATACCGGGGCAAGGACCTGGAAGAGGCCAACCGCACCCGGAGCAAGGGCGGCTGCGCCCGGGCCCTGGTCAATGGCGGCTGGGGCTTCGTCTCGTTCAACTCCTACGATGACCTCGCGGAGCAGGTGCGGCTTGCCGTCCGGCAGGCCCGCATCGCCGGGAACGAGACGTCGGCGTTCGCGCCCGCGCCGCCGGTCGAGGAGTCCATCGCTCCCCGCTTGGTGAAGGACCCGCGCGGCGTCTCGCTCGCCGACAAGAAGGCGCTGCTCGACGAGTACAACCAGATCATCTGGTCGACGGCCGACGCCATCCACAGCTCCTCCATCTCCTACGGTGACGGCGTGCGGAACGTCGTGTTCGCCGCGTCGAACGGCGCCTATATCGAGCAGACCAAGGTTGACGTCATCCTCAACGTGCGGGCGATGGCCCGCGACGGCGGCGACGTGCAGCAGGCCGGTTTCAGCATTGGCGGCAACGGCGACTACGCGGTCGTGGAGGGCCGGCACGACGAGGTGCGCGCCGAGGCCCAACGCGCCGTCGACTTTCTCGCCGCGCCCGCCGCGGCGGGGCGCGAGTACACCGTCGTCCTCGACCCGATACTTGCCGGCGTCTTCGTCCACGAGGCGTTCGGGCACCTCTCCGAGGCCGACCACGTCTACGAGAACAAGAACCTGCAGGAGATCATGGTCCTGGGCAAGCGCTTCGGCGGGAAGCACCTCAACATCGTCGACGGCGCCGCCGTCCCCGGCCTGCGAGGCAGCTTCAGCTACGACGACGAAGGCGTGGCCGCCGCGAAGACGGACCTCATCCGCGAGGGCGTCCTCGTGGGCAGGCTCCACTCCCGGGAGACCGCGGCGCGCATGGGCGAGTCGCCCACCGGCAACGCCAGGGCCATCAGCTACCAGTTTCCGCCCATCGTGCGCATGACCAACACGTACATCGAGCCCCAGGAGGCGACCCTCGACGAGATCGTGTCGGAGATCGACGACGGGATCTACGCCAAGAACTGGTATGGCGGCATGACGAGCATGGAGATGTTCACCTTCTCGGCCGGCGAGGCCTACCGCATCCGCAACGGGCGTGTCGAGGAGCTGCTGCGGCCCGTCGTCCTCTCCGGCAACCTGTTCGAGACGCTGGAGAACATCGACGCCATCGGTAACGACCTCGAAATGAACCAGGGCGGCGGCTGCGGCAAGAGCGGCCAGTCGCCGCTCGCGGTATCCAACGGCAGCCCGCACATCCGCATCCGCAACTGCTTGGTCGGCGGCAAGTAGGCGGCGACCATGCACTCCGCCGTCCAGGAAGTTCTCGACAAGGCCAAGCGGCACGCTGAGCAGGCCGAGGTCTACCGCGTCCAGCGGCGCGAGACGCCGGTGAGCTTCGAGGCCAACCGCCTCAAGATGCTGGAGACCAAGGAGTCGTCGGGCATGGCGCTGCGCATCGTCCGCGGCGGGCGCATCGGCTTTTCCGCGACCAACGACGGGGCCGACGTCGACGGCCTGGTGGAGCGCGCCGTCGAGCTCGCCGAGTTCGGCGCCGCCGCCAAGTTCGACCTTCCCGGCCCAGAGACCTACCCCGGTGTCCCCGTCTACGACGCCAAGATCGAGGGCGTCACTATCGAGGAGATGGTGCAGACCGGCCAGACGATGATCGACGCCCTGCGCGAGCAGCACGACGACCTTGTTTGCGAGGCCGGCGTCACCCGCGCGGTGGGGGCCGTCGAGATCGCCAACTCCAATGGCGGGAGCGCTGCCTACGAGCGGTCGTCCTATGCGGTGGCCCTGCACGGCACACTGGTGCGGGGCTCGGACATGCTCTTCGTCGGCGACTGGGCCTCCTCGACCTCGCCCGACATCGACCCCGCTGCCGTGATCGGCCGGGTGGTCCAGCAGTTCGAGCGCGCCAAGGAGACCTCCCCCGCGCCGGCAGGGAAGGGGAAGGTCATGTTCAGCCCGCGGGGGGTCGCCTCGGCGCTGCTGCAGCCGCTGATGACCGCGCTCAACGGGCGCACGGTGGTGCAGGGGGCATCCCCCCTTGAAGGCCGGCTCGGCGAGCAGATGCTCGACCCCCGCTTCTCCTTGGTGGACGACCCCACCGTCCCCCTCCGTCCCGGCAGCTCACCCGCCGACGCGGAGGGCGTGCCCACCCGTCGCACCGCCCTGATCGAGGGCGGAAAGCCCGCGGCCTTCCTCTTCGACTTGCAGACCGCCGGCCAGGCGGGGGCCGCCTCGACCGGCAGCGCCTCCCGCGCCTTGGGGAGCCTGCCCGCCCCTTCCTCCGGTGTCCTCTTCGTCGGCGCCGGCGACGTCGCCACCGCCGACATGATCGCCTCGATCGACGACGGCGTGCTCGTCGAGCAGCTGCTCGGCGCGGGGCAGGGGAACGTGCTCGGCGGCGAGTTCGGCGGCAACGTCCTCCTCGGCTACCGCATCGTCAACGGCGAGATCGCCGGTCGGGTGAAGGACACCATGATCTCCGGCAACGTCTACGAAGCCCTGAAGGATATCGCCCACCTTGGCGGCGAGGCGGAATGGGTCGGCGGGTCGCTTTCCACCCCACCCATCTGCTGCGACGGCGTGACCGTATCTTCCAAGCAATAGAGACCCTCGAAGCAATAGGCCCGCGAAGAGAGGGGGCGGCCCGGACATGTCGGTCGAAGAGGCGCTTGCCACCCTGCGCGACCCCGGCGCGCAGCTCACCCGGTCGGCCCTTGCCGAGCTGTCCGACCTCGCCGGCGACGAGCTCGCCGCGTTCAGGCGGGCGTGGGCCGACGCCGCGGACGAGGACCGCCTGACCGCCGTCGCCTACTTCGCCGAGATGGCCGAGGACAACGTCGAGCTCGACTTCAACGCGCTGTTCCGCGTCGCTCTCGACGACGACCACGACGACGTGCGCCTCGGCGCCATCGCCGGGCTCTGGGAGTGCGAGGAGCGGACGCTCATCGGCCCCCTTTTGAGCGCGCTGCGCGGCGACCCCTCGGAGCCGGTCCGCGCCGCCGCCGCGCAGGCGTTGGGCCGCTTCTCCTTCATGGCCGAGATCGGGAGGCTGTCCGAGCGGGACGGCGTCCGGATCGGCGGCGCTCTTATCGAGGCCATCGACGACGTGATCGAATCGGTCGAGGTGCGCCGCCGCGCGATCGAGGCGCTGGCCTCCATGCGCCATCCTCGCGTCCCCGGCCTCATCGAGGAGGCCTACGAGAACGAGGACAACAAGGTGCAAGCCAGCGCCCTCTACGCCATGGGCCGCACCTGCGACGTGGCCTGGATGCCCACCCTCATCGGCGAGCTTGAGAACGAAGACCCCGAGCTTCGCTACGAGGCCGCCGCCGCCCTCGGCGAGTTGGGCCACGACGACGCCGTCGAGTTCCTGCTCCCGCTCGTTGGGGACCCCGATCCCCAGGTGCAGGCGGCGGCGATCCTGAGCCTCGGGCGCATCGGCGGCGTGGCCGCTAAGAACGCCCTGCGCCGGGCGCGCCGCGAGGCCGATGCCCGCGTTGGGGAGCTGATCTCAGGGGCCCTCGAAATCGCCGAGTTCGACGACGACCCTCTCAGCGTCGACCTCCTCAACCGCGACTCCCCCGCGTCGCAGAACTAGGCCCGCGACCTCCCTTGCCGCCCCGCGAGCGCGCGGCGTATCATTGCCCAAATTTCGCGCCCGCCGCCGGCGTGGCGCGAAAGGCCCTTTCACTCATGACAGGCCTACGCTACTCATGCTGGGACGGCTCCCAGGAGCCGTTCGAGATCCAAGCCGACGAGGTGATGGACGAGATCTCCAACGATCTCTTCGCCGACAACAGCGTCATGCGCGCGCTTCAGCGCCTCATGCAGCGCGGCATGAACAACCGCTCCGGCCAGCGCACCCAGGGCATCAAGGAAATGCTCGAACGGCTGAAGAAGCGGCGGGAGCAGTACCTCCAGCAGTACGACCTCAGCTCCACGATGAAGGACATCGAGGAGCGCCTGAAGGACATCGTCGATACCGAGCGCAAGGGGATCGACGAACGCCTTGACGATGCCCGCAAGCAGGCCGAGTCCGATCCCTCCCAGCGCGATCTGCTCGACATGATGCAGTCGCTTGCCAACAAGCGGCTGGAATCGTTGGACAACCTCCCGGAGTCACCCGCCGGCCAGATCAAGGAGCTAGGCGAGTACGACTTCATGGATCCGGAGGCGCGCCGGAAGTACGAAGAGCTGATGGACGAGCTCAAGAAGCAGGCCATGCAGCAGTATTTCCAAGATATGCAGCAATCGATGCAGAGCATGACGCCCGAGCAGATGGCGGGTATGCGGCAGATGCTGCAAGACCTCAACCAGATGATGCAGCAGCACATGCAGGGCAACCTGTCACAGGAGCAGTTCGACCGCTTCATGCAGCAGTACGGGCCCGCCTTCGGCGACAACCCGCCGCGCGACATGGACGAGCTCATCGACCAACTCCAGGACCGCATGGCGCAGGCCGAATCGCTGCTCAACAGCATGGACGCGGAGACGCGGCGCGAGTTCCAGGAGATGATGGAGGGCCTGTTCGACGAGGACATGCAGATGGAGCTCGCCCAGCTCGCCTCGATGATGGACCGCCTCGCCCCTCCGGACGAGCTCAGCCAGCGCTACCGGTTCTCCGGCGACGAAGAGATCTCACTGGAAGAGGCCATGAAACTCATGGACCAACTCCAGCAGATGGATACGCTGGAGAACCAGCTCGACACCGTCCGCGGTCCCGGCGATCTCGACCGCGTCGACGAGGAGAAGCTCGCTGAGCTGCTTGGCGAGGAGGCCCGGCGCTCCTGGGAAGAGCTCAAGGAGATGATGCGCCGCCTTGAGGAGGCCGGCTACGTCCGGCGGAAGGGCGACAAGCTTGAATTGACGCCCCGCGGCGTCCGCAAGATCGGCGACAAGGCAATCCGCGACATCTTCGCCCAGCTCCGGAAGGACCGCACCGGGGCCCATGAGATCCGCTACCGGGGCGTCGGCGGCGAGCACAACGGCGAGACGAAGCCCTGGGAGTTCGGCGACGAGTTCGCCGTCGATCTCCAAAAGTCGCTGCTCAACACCGTGCGCCGCGAGGGCCATGGGACGCCGCTCCGCATGAGCGTCGACGACTTCGAGGTCCAGCGTGTCGACCACACCACCCAGGCGGCGACCTGTCTCCTCATCGATCGCAGCCGCTCGATGGGCTACTACGGCAACTTCACCGCCGCCAAGAAGGTGGCCATCGCACTTCACACACTGATCCGCAGCAAGTTTCCGCGAGACGCGCTGTACATCATCGGCTTCTCCGACCTCGCCCACCGGTTCAACGACGACGACATGGCCGAGCTTAGCTGGGACACCGGCATATCGGGCACCAACATGCACCACGCGCTCATGCTGTCGCGCAAGCTGCTCTCCAAGCACAAGGGCGGGACGCGGCAGGTGATCATGGTCACCGACGGCGAGCCCACCGCCCACCTCGATCATGGGGTGCCGCTGTTCAGCTACCCGCCCTCGCCGATGACCATCCGCGAGACGCTGAAGGAGGTCCGCCGCTGCACGCAGGAGGGGATCACCATCAACACCTTCATGCTGGAGAACAGCTACCCCCTCCTCGATTTTGTGAACATGCTCACCCGCATCAACCGCGGGCGGGCCTTCTACGCCTCGCCGGACAAGCTCGGCGAGTACGTTCTCGTCGACTTCATGAACAACAAGCGCCGCCGCGTGGCCTAGCGCGTCCACCTGTACGCCATCCACCGACATAAGAGGAACGCCCTATGACCTCCAAGAAGATCATCTCCGCCGATTCGCACGTCATCGAGCCGCCCAACCTCTGGCTCGACTACATCGAACCGGAGTTCAAGGACCGGGCGCCGCATTGCGAACGCGAGAAGGGTAAGGACGTGTTCAAGTGCGACGGGGGCGTTGCCCTGATCCAGGTCGGCGCGGTCTCCGCCGCCGGCCGTTCCGTCGATAAGGTCTCCAACCTCGGCAGCTACGAGAGCGACGCCCCGAAGGGCGCCTACGACTCCAGCGCGCGCATCGGCGAGATCGCGTCCGACGGCGTGGAAGCCGAGGTGCTCTATCCGTCGATCGCGCTGCGGATGTTCGGCATCTCCGACATTCCCTACCAGCTCGCGTGCTTCCGCGCCTACAACTCGTGGATGGCCGACTTCTGCAAGCCCTATCCCGACACCTTCAAGGGCATCGGCCTCATTCCGATCGACGACATGGAGGCCGCCGTCGGCGAGCTGCACCGCTGCAAGGAGATCGGGCTGGCCGGGGTCTCGGTCGCGGTCAGCACCGACCCGGAGACGACCTACGACAAGCCGCATTTCGATCCGCTGTGGGCCGCCGCCGAGGCCGCAGACATGCCGATTAGCCTCCACATCCTCACCGAGCGGCGGCGCGCGACCCAGCTTCCCGACAGCGTCAGCCGGCTCGCCAACGGTGCAACCGAGTGTTTCGCCATCCAGGACGCCCTGGCCCGCATGATCTTCGGCGGCGTTTTTCACCGGTATCCGAACTTGCGCATCGTCTCCGCGGAGAACGACATCGGCTGGGCCGCCTACTTCACCGAGCGGATCGACTACCTCTTCGACCGCCGCCGCCCCTTCCACACGTTCGTCATTCCGATGGACACGCTCCCCAGCGAGTACATGAAGCGGAACGCCTACCTCACCTTCATGCGCGACCGCTCCGGCATCCTGTCGCGGGCCATCACCGGCGTCGACAACCTGATGTGGTCCACCGACTATCCCCACCTCGACAGCACGTGGCCGAAGTCGCGGGAGATGATCGACCGGCTCGTCGGCGACATCCCGGAGGACGAGGCCCACAAGATCATTGCGGGCAACGCCGCCCGGCTGTACGGCTTCAACTAGACGGAACGATGAAGGCCTCGCGCAACCGACGCATCAACGCAGCGCCGCACGAGATATGGGCCCTGATTTCTACGGTCGAGGGGCTCGCATCCTGGCACCCCGGCGTCGTCTCCGCTCAGCACGTGGACGGCCCCGCCGATGGGGTCGGGCGGCGTCACCGCATGGAGCGGATGCTCTACCAGCACGACCTCCAAGTCGAGCAGGAGGTCGTCGAGTGGGAGCCCGGGCACCGTCTCACGCTCGCCCACCGGCGCGAGACCATCGACGATTCCGAGGTCGTCGGCGTCCGTGACTTCACCACCACGGTCGATATCCAATCGGTGGACGAAGGCGCCGCCGCGAAGGTCACCGTCACCTATCATTGGACCGCCCGCATCGGCATCCCCTGGGTGCAGAGCGTCCTCTTCGGGGGCCGGGTCATGGGCCGCGAGCTCAACGAAACGCTCGAGAAGATCAACGTCCACGTGACCGGCAAGATCTAGTCTCTCCGGACTCCTCTCTCTGGAGGCGTTCGCGTAACTAAGGGCCAGTAAAGAGCAGCGCCCTGCGGGCGCTCGCGCGCCTGACGGCGCGCGCCCTCTCTCAAATCTCCCCCAGAGGGGGAGAGGGAAGACCACCCCGCGCCACCCTTTCTCAACCATCGGCGGGGAGTCGTGCAAAAGTCCCCAGAGGGGGAGAGGCTCTGGTGTGGCTCCCCGCGTTGCAGGGCGACCCTCCTTCGTCTAGCATGGCCCCGACTCTGGAGGGAAGGCGGGAGCGGTCGGTGAATGGGATCCTCCTTGTGCTGAGCCGGTGCGACGACCCCGAGCGGGAGGCCGAGTGGCGCGCCTGGTACGACGGCCTTCATATTCCGCACGTCCTCGAGAACGGCACGCCCGGCCTCGACGGCGCCCGCCGTTACGAGAATCCCAAGGCCGCTCCCGAAGAGCCGCTCTCGGCGGCGATCTACGACATGTCCCGTGACCCGGTCGAGGTCTTCGGCGGGATGCAACGGCGCATGACGGAGCGCCGCGAAGAGGGCTCGACCTACACCATCGACTGCCTCGACGTCGTGATGAAGCAGACGTACCGCAAGCTCTCGAGGATCGAAGCGCCGGCCGAATAGCGCGGCACGGCTGCAACGGAGGAGACACCATGGAAGGCAGACGTCCCAACGGTCTCGCGGTCGTGCTCGTGAACTGCAACGACCCCGCCCAAGAGGATGACTTCGACCGCTGGTATAACGAGGTCCACCTGCCCGACGTCTGCAATCCCGGCGTCTTCCCCCGGGCCACCCGGTACCAGAACCCCAACGCGGCGGGCGGCGACGAGCAGCCGCGGTATGCCGCCCTCTACGAGACCGACCGCGACGACCCCGGCGCGGCTTGGGTCGACAACCGCGAGCACACCGGGGGGCTGCGCGACCAGGGCCGCATCCACGGCGCGCTCAAGGCTTCCTACGTCGGCGTCTACAAGCGCATCGGCGGTCCACCCCCCGGCGGGAGGCCCGTCACCGGCGTCCTCATCGTCCTGAACAACTGCGCCGACCCCGCCCGCCACGGCGAGTTCAACGCTTGGTACGACGACGTGCACATCCCCGACGTCCTCGCCACCGGCGCCTACCATTCGGCGGCGCGGTACGAGAACACCGACCCCGACTCCGGCCCCCGCTACCTCGCCGTCTACGAGACCGACGCCGCCGACCCCGTCGGCCAACTCGATGTCTTGGTCAAGGCGCTGGAGGAGATGAACGCCTACCGCATCGACTGCATCGAACGCAGGTTGCTCGCCGCGTACGCCATGACCTATTCCACGGTGTCGGGCGCCGTCCCGGCCCGGGCGTAGGAGCTCATCATGACCGGTCGTATACCCACGGGCGTTCTCGTCGCCATCACCGACAACGATGGGCCGATGACCGACGAGGAGTTCGACCGCTGGTACGACGAGGTGCACGTCCCCGACGTGCTCCAGACCGGCTGCTACTACGCCGCCACACGCTACGAGTCGACCAGCGAGGGTGAGGGCCGCTACCTGGCGGTCTATGAGACGGACTGGCCCGACCCCATCGCGGCGTTCGAGGAGCTGCCCGGCCGTCTCGGCCACATGCGCCGCTACGACGGCCTCGTCATGCGGCACGTCGCCGCCTACGCCGCGGTCGGCCCCGAACAGCGCGCTGTCGTGTTTGCCAAAGGCGCCGCCAGCGGCCATCTAGCCGGCAACTAAGGAGACCCGATGGATTCCAAACGAATGAAGAGCGTGATCATCGCCATGACCACGCCGACGAGCCCGGAGGCCGACGCCGCGTTCAACGCATGGATGGACGACGTCCACGGCCCCGACCTGACCGAAACTCCCGGCCTCTATGCCTGGACGCGTTACGAGAACGTCGACCCCGACGCCAAGCCCAAGTACCTCCACGTCTACGAGCTCGACCGCGCCGACGCCGGCGCCGCCTTCGACGACCTGATGGCCGTCGCTAAGAAGAAACGCGGCGAGGGACGCGGCATGTCTGAAGGCCTGGCTGAGGGCCTTCACCTCGGCGGCCACGAGCTGATCTTCAGCCTCGGCGATCAGCCCTCGCCAGAGGTTGAGGGGATGCAGGTCATGCTCGCAGGGATACCCGACGAGCACGACGGTTGGTACAACGGCTGGTACAACGAGCACCACCTGCCCGCGATCCTCGAAGCCCCCGGCTTCACCAACGGCTACCGTTTCAAGCACGGGAAGTCGATGTACACCCCCGCCAACTACTTCCACGCCTTCCTCTTCGATACCAAGGACTACGCCGCACTCAGCGCCGGCCTCAAGGAGACGATGGCCTCGAAGGAGCCCTACGTCGCCAGCAGCCAGGGGCGGGCCACCGTCATCGTGGCCGGCGTCTTCAAGCGCAAGAGCCCGCGGCACGTCGTCCCCGGCGCCTAGCGCCCCGGCTGGTCTCATGGACTTCCGCTTCACTGAAGAGCAGCAGGACTACGCCGAGGAGTTGCGCGGCTTCTTCAAGGAGAAGATGAGCGCACCGGAGGTCAAGGACGAGCGCGACCCCACCCAGATGTACCGCTGGAGCATCCCCTTCGAGCGGGAAATGCGCCGCGAGACGGGCGAGGCCGGACACCTCGGCGTCGCCTGGCCCGAGGAGTACGGCGGCCGCGGCAAGGACATGGTGCACCAGGCCATCCTCGGCTACGAGGCCGCCTACGCCGACGCGCCCGCCTTCGATATGGGCGTCTCCTTCGTGGCCGCGCCGCTCATGCTCTTCGGGTCCGAGGAGCAGAAGGCCTTCCATCTGCCGAAGATTCTCAGCGGCGAGGCCCGCTACTGCCTCGGCTACTCCGAGCCCTCCGCCGGCAGCGACCTCGCCTCGCTGCAGACCTCCGCCGTGCAGGACGGCGACGAGTTCGTCATCAACGGCCAGAAGATCTTCACCACCCAGGGCCACGACTCCGACTACTGCTGGCTCGCCGCCCGCACCGACCCCGAGGCCCCCAAGCACAAGGGCGTCAGCGTCCTCCTCATTGATATGAAGAGCCCCGGCATCACCGTCCGTCCTTTGTGGACGATGGCCAAGTGGCGGCACAACGAGGTCTTCTTCGACAACGTGCGTGTTCCGAAAACGGACCTCGTCGGCGAGCTGCACCGCGGCTGGTACCAGGTCGCCGCCGCCCTGGACGTGGAACGCTCCAGCTTCCCGGCCTACGGCGAAGCACGGCGCTGGGTCGAGGCGCTCGTCAAGTACTGCAAGACGCACTGGCGTGACGGCAAGCCGCTGAGCCAGGACCCCGTGATCCGACAGAAGCTGGCGCGGCTGGCCTCGGAGGTTGCGGCGGGCTACCGGCTCTCGATGCGGGTGGCCTGGCTGCAGAGCCGCGGCTCCGTCCCCAACTACGAGGCGTCCGTCACCAAAGTCTACGGCTCCGAGCTTCGTAAGCGGATCGCCAACACCGGCTACCAGATTCTGGGGCACTACGGCAACCTCGACGAGGGCTCACCCCACGCGCAGGTGGACGGCGTCTTCTTCTTCCAGGTGCTCGGCTACTTCAGCAGCACCATCGGCGCCGGCGCCAACGAAATCCAACGCAACGTCATCGCCCAGCGCGGCTTGGGGATGCCCCGGTAGCCAGAGAGGAGCGGCTCCGATGGAGCGAGACCCCGTTTCCGGCGAGACTCTGACCGACCAGGAAGTGGCCGAGGTTGACCGCGGCGAGTCGCGCTACGCCACTAAGTTCCTCTATGAGGGCCGGTGGTACTACTTCACCGGCATCCTCAACCGCACCCGGTTCATCGGCAGCCCGGCGGCCTACGCCGGCAACGGCGAGGAAGGCCGCTAGGCTCAGCGCCCAAGGAGCGAAGCATGGACCTCGGATTCAGCGAGGCGCAGGAAGCCTTCCGCGAGGATCTGCAGGCCTTCATGGCCGCCGAGTGCGACCGCAGGCTCGTCCGCGACCTTGAAGAGAGCGACCTCGGCTACTCGCCGGACATGTGGCGCGCCATGGCCGGCCGGGGCTGGCTCGGCCTCATCTTCCCCGAGGACTACGGCGGCGGCGGAGGGTCTTGGACCGACCTCGTTGTGCTGATGGAGGAGATCGGACGACAGCCCTGCCCCGTCCCCTACCAGACCGGCGTACTGCAGAGCGGCCTCGCGCTGCTGGAGCTAGGGACGGAGGCGCAGAAGGCGGAGTACCTACCCCGCATCCTCGACGGCGGCCTCCAGTTCCGCTTCTGCCTCACCGAGCCGAGCGTCTCGTACGACGCCGGCGGCGTCGAGGTCCGCGCCCTGCCTCGCGGCGAGGACTGGTCGCTCAACGGCACCAAGCTCTTCATCCAGTACGGCGCTTCCGCCGACTACTACCTCGTGGCCGCCAGGACCCGCGACTCCGAGGACCCCGCCGACGGCGTCTCCCTCTTCCTCGTCGACGCCGCCGCGCCGGGCATCGGGGTCACCCCGCTGGTCACCATGGCCGAGGACAAGCAGACCGAGATCGTCTTCAACCAGACGATGGTGCCCGGGGCGCAGCTCGTCGGCCCTCTTCACGGCGCGTGGCCCGCCATTCGGAAAGTCCTCGACCTCTCAACGATCGCCCTCTGCGCCGAGATGTCCGGCGGAATGCAGGCGGCGCTCGACTACGCCGTCGAGTACTCGAAGATACGCATCCAGTTCGGCCGGCCCATCGGCAGCTTCCAGGCCATCCAGCACCACGCCGCGAACATGCTCATCGAGATGGACGCCGCCCGCTACAGCGCCTACGAGGCCGCCTGGCGCGTCGACGAGGGCCTGCCGTACGAGATGGAGACGTCGATGGCGAAGGCGCTCTGCACCGAGGCCTACCAGAACGTCACCGCCACCGGGCACCAGATCCTCGGCGGCGTCGGCTTCTACAAGGAGCTCGACATGCAGCTCTGGTACCGCCGCGCGAAGTCCGCCGAGGCCTTCTTCGGCGACGCCGAATACCACCGCGAGCGCGTCGCCCAGCTCATGGGGCTGTAGGCGCGTCCCTACTCCTCGGCCTGCGCGAAGAACGACGTGGAGCTCGGGTCGGGATCGTCGCCCTGCGGCATCGAGAAGGGGAACTTCGAGATTGCGCCGCCGTCGACGACCAGCGTGTGTCCGGAGACGCCGCTGGACAGGTCCGACAGGAGGAAGAGCAGCCCCGACGCGATCTCCGTGGGGTCGAGGGCGCGGCGGATCGGCGTCGTGGCCGCCGCCTGCTTGTGGCGCGCATCTTCGGTCGTCGCGGCCATGGTGCGCGGCGTGATCACGGACCCCGGCGCGAGGTTGTTCACCCGGATGCCGTAGCCGCCGAACTCGACGGCCATCGTCCGTGATAGGGCCATCACCCCTGCCTTCGCCGCGCCGTACGGCCCGTGATGCGGGGCCCCCGCCCAGCCGCTCACCGACGACAGGCTGGCGATACTGCCCGCGATTCCCTTCCGCCGCATGTGGTTGGCGATCGCCTGGATGATGAGGAACTGGTACTTCAGGTTGCGGCTGAAGACGGCGTCCCATTCCGCCTCGCCGTAGTTGAACAGGTCGTTCCACTCCGCCGCGCTCATCATCCCGCCGATGATGTTCGCCAGACAATGGATTTCGCCGAACGCCTTTTCCGCCTCCGCGACGACCTGGTCGGCGCCGGCCTTCGTCTCGACGTTCGCCACGACGCCGTGGGCTTGGACGCCCAGCTCGCGGACCTGGGCCACGGTCTCCTCCACGCGCGCGCCGTCGATGTCCACCGCGACGATGTTGGCGCCCGCCTCCGCCAGCGTCTTCGACGTCGCCGAGCCGATGCCGCCTCCGCCCGCGCCGCAGATGATCGCGTTCTTGCCGTCGAGCCGGATCCGTTCCACTACCATGCCGTGCCTCCCCTTTTGAGCGCCCGCATTATGCCATTGCTATAATCGCCGCGCAGCCGCCCAAACGTCCCCTAGAGCCGGTCAAAGCGAGGCAGCCGATGGACAAGGTGAACGTACTCATAGGCCACTACTTCGGACGGCCCGCCGACGCCGACACCATCGCCGCCGTCGACCCGCGTGTCGAGGTCGTCTACGCCCCCTACGTCGACGCCCGCGCCCGCGAGATGATGCGCTCCTACCAGGCCGGCGGCACCATGACGTTCGAGGGCGACCCCGAGGCCTTCGATCGCCACATCGGCGAGGCCGAGGTCATTCTCGGCGCGGGCCTACCGAGAAACTTGCTGGAGCTCGCGCCCAACCTCAAATGGGTTCAGGCGTACGGCGCAGGGGTCGACTACCTCGCCGGGACCGGCCTGCTCGAGCACGGCGTCGCGCTCACCTCATCGAGCGGCATCAACGGCCCGCCCATCGCCGAGTCCTGCATGATGTTCATGATCATGAACGAGAAGAGCATGGTGAAGCGCGTGGAGGCCCAGTCCCGCCGCGAGTGGACGCGCTACGCCAACGGCCAGCTCACCGGGAAGACCGTCGGCATCGTCGGCCCGGGCAGCATCGGGGGAAGCGTCGCCAAGCGCGCCGCGGCCTTCGACATGCGCGTCCTCGCCGCCCGGCGGAGCTACGTCCCCGGCCAGGCCGTGCCCCACGTCAACGAGGTCTTCCCCTCCGACCGGCTGAACGAGATGCTCGGCGAGTGCGACTACGTCGTCGTTGCCGTCAGCCTGACCGACGAGACCCGCGGCATGATCGGCAAGGCCCAATTCGACGCCATGAAGCTGGGCGCTTTCTTCATCAACGTGTCGCGGGGGGCGGTCGTTGACGAGGGCCCGCTCCTCGACGCGCTCAAGAGCGGCCGAATCGGCGGCGCGGCGCTCGACGTCTTCGCTCAGGAGCCGCTACCCGCCGACAGCGAGTTCTGGGGTCTGCCCAACGTCATGGTGACGCCCCACAACACCGGCGGCCTCAAGGACCACGCCGACCGCGCCACCCAGTTCTTCTGCGAAAACCTCCGCCGCTACCTCGACGGCCGGCCGCTGGAGAATCGCGTGGACCCGGTCAAGGGGTATTAGGGGGCGGTGGGTAGCCGACCTTCAGCGGGAGCTAGCCGGTGTCAACCTCGATTTCGATGGGGCAGTGGTCGCTTGGCCCCCACTCATCCACGCCGTTCAGCGCCCGCACGCGCACCGAATCCTTGATCTCCTCGGACGCGAAGACGAAGTCCAACTGCCGCGTCGCCGTAGCCGGGTCGTCCTTCTTCGTGCGGTAGGTCGGGACGTTGAGGCTGTCTTCGGGCAGTTCTGTAGGCCATGGGTCTGCCTGCAGCCCGTTGGGCGACTGCGGGCCGACAAAGGAAAGACCGATGGCCTCCATACGGTCGAACACCGTCGCGTAGCGCGCCTTGGCGTAAGCGTTGCCATGCTCGCCATGGCCGTAGAGGATGTTGAGGTCGCCGGCGGCAATGATGCGCCGATGAGTGTCATGAACTAAGTCCCAACTGCCGCGGAGTCGCTCTAGGTCGGAGATGATGCGGTGGACTGAACCATCGGCCCAAATCGGCCTCTTGGTTGGCGGAAGTCCCGGGTGTTCCACTGCTCTCTCCCAGGCTCCATACATTGAAACGACGATGATGGGCTGACCACTACTCGGCGTCACGAAGGCGGCAGCGATGGTGCCGCGCCGGCTCACGGCAAAGTCTTCCACTCCCGCATCCGGGATCGATCTTGCTTCGATCCACTCAACCTGCACGCGGTCCGACAGCTTGACCACGGCCGCCTTCCACAGCCGACTATACTCGGCGCCGGCGGTATCCCAAGGTCCGGGGTCGGTCTGAATCCGTTCACGCACGTCATCCGGAGGCCAGTTCGCCTCCTGAAGCAGCGCAATGTCCGCGCCCATTGTCAGAAGGTCGGACCACGACTGACTGCGGTAACCGCCGATATTCCAGGAAACGATCTTCAGCATGAGGGGCCGGTCTTCCGGCCACACTGCCCCCTGCCGGAGGGCTAGACCGGCGTGCGGCCGTTCCTGCGGGGGGCGGCGAGCTCTTGGAGCATGAGGAGGCCCTTCTTGGTGTCGGAGGCGACGCGGGCCTTATCGGAGTGCTCGATGCGGTACTTGAAGAGCCAATAGGTGAACTCGTTGAGCTCAGCGATGCTCATCGACTCGGGGACGGGTAGCCCGCGCGACGCCGCGTAGGTCTCCAGCAGCTCGCGCCTGGGTTTGCCGTAGATGCGTTGGTGGGCGAGGTCGTCCAGCTTCGAGTCGTCCGTCTTTCCCATGCCGTAGCGAGACTTGCGGACCTCGCGTTCGGCGGCGAGCAGGATGGCCTCCTCGACGCGCACGCCGTACCAGAAATTTGACGCCGCACTGTGCTTGACGGCGCCGAGCGCCTCGCGGAGCTCCTCCTCGCCGACGGCCCGCGGCATCTCGCCGTGGAAGAGGAGGCGGTCGCACTCGGCCGGCGGCAGGCAGTCGTAGGCGGTGAGGACGATGCGCTCGGCGAGCAGCCGCCAGTCGAAGGCCTCGCCCGCCACCAGGTAGCGGTACTCCCGCCCGTCGACGGACTCCTCGGCCAGCGTCCACTCCCCGATGGTCTGGAGAAGCGCGGCGGTCCAGTCGTCGCCCGCCTTCACCGACTCCCGGAAGCGGCGCAGGAGTTCCTCGGTTCCGTTCTCCAGGACTTCGGCGTGCGGGGTGGCTGTCTCCGTCTGCGGCATACCGCGCTAGTCTACCCGCGCGCCCGCGCCCGCGCCACCGGCGGGCGACGGAGATCAGCGGCGGGCAGGAACCTAGCCCTCGGCGTGCGGCCGCATCAGGGCGATGGCGTTGGCGATGCGGGTCATGCAGCGGTCGCGGCCGAGGACGGCCATGGTGTCGAAGAGGGGGGGCGCGGCCTTGACGCCGGTGCAGGCGACCCGCAGCGTACCGAAGAGTTGTCCCGTCTTGACCTCGAGCTCCTCCGCCAGCGCCCGCAGGGCGGTCTCCAGTTCGGGCGCGTCGAACCCGGGCAGACCGTCGAGGCGCGACTCCGCGGCCTCCAGCGCGCGGAGTGTCCCCGCGTCGTCCATCTTCTTCTGCACGAGGTCGCCGGGGTCGTACGTGATCTCGTCCACCAGGAAGAACTCGGTGAGCTCGCGGGCCTCCGACAACAGCTTCAGCCGGTCTTGGACCAACGGGACGACCCGCCCCAGGTGGGCCTCGTTGATTGGCAGGGCTTCGGGTAGGTCGTGCTTCAGGCGGTCGGCGACGAGCGGGGTCAGGCGCTCCGGCGCCATCTCCCGGATGTAGACGCCGTTCATCCACTGCAGCTTGTCGACGTTGAAGATCGATCCGGCCTTACCGACGCGGTCGAACGAGAAATACTCAACGAGCTGCTCGCGGGTGAAAATTTCGGTCTTGTCGTCGTAGGACCAGCCGAGGAGCGCGAGGAAGTTCGTCAGGGCGTCGGGAAGGAAACCTTGGTCGCGGTAGTCCAGCGTCGCCGCCGCCCCATGGCGCTTGCTCAGTTTCGCACGGTCGGGCCCCAGGATGATGGGCAGGTGCGCGTAGACCGGCGGCTGCCATCCCAGGGCTTCGTGGAGCAGGACGTGGCGCGGCGCGCTGGACACCCACTCGTCGCCGCGGATGACGTGCGTGATCCGCATGGCGCGGTCGTCGACGACGTGTGCGAGGTGGTAGGTGGGGAAGCCGTCCGATTTCAGGAGCACGAAGTCGTCGAGGAGCTCGTTGCGGAAGCGGACCTCGCCGCGCAACAGGTCGTCGCAGACGGTCTCGCCGTCGGTCTTGGAAGCGAACCGGATGACTTTGGGGCGGCCCTCGGCCTCGTGGCGGTCGCGCAGCGCGGCGTCGCGGCGGTGGCGGCCGTCGTACTTGGGAGGCAGGCTTCGCTGCTGCTGCTCCTTCCGCATCGCGGCGAGCTCGTCGGGCGTGCAGTAGCAGGCGTAGGCCTTGCCTTCCTCCACGAGACGCTCCGCCGTCTCGCGGTAACGCTCGAGGCGAGCGGGATCGGACTGAAAGTAGGGGCCGGAGTCGCCGCGCTCGCCGCGACCGTCGCCCGTCGGACCCTCGTCCCAGTCGAGGCCGAGCCAGCGGAGGCTCTCCAGGATTGCCTCGGTCGCGCCTTCGACCAGCCGGGCTTGGTCAGTGTCCTCGATGCGGACGATGAAGGCGCCGCCGCGGTTCCGTGCGAAGAGCCAGTTGAAGAGCGCGGTGCGGATGTTGCCCACGTGGGGGATGCCCGTGGGACTGGGAGCGTAGCGGACGCGGACGGGATCGCTCATGGCGTCGGTGCGCGTTATTCTCGCCCTGGCGGGGCCTAGTCGAGCCGGACGACGCGCGGCGGCATCCGGCAGCGCTCGGCGGTGATGATGCAGTTCATCTGGTGGACGGCGTCGTCGAGCGCGTCATTCGTTACCACGTAGTCGAAGGCGCCGATGTGCTCCATCTCGCTGCGCGATTCCTCGATCCGCCGGCGCAGGCTCTCCGCGGACTCGGTCAGCCGCCACTTCAGGCGGCGCTCCAACTCGGGAATCGAGGGCGGGACGACGAAGATCATGACCGCCTGCGGCGCGAGGCGCTTGATCGTCGCCGCGCCCTGCACGTCGATCTTGACGAGGACGTCGTGGCCCGCCGACATCGCGTTCCGCACCTGCGACTTCGGCACGCCGTACCAGTTGCCGTAGACCTGGGCATGCTCCAGGAAGTCGCCCTCCTCCAGCATGCGCCGGAACGTCTCCTCGGAGATGAATTGGTAATCGACGCCGCTGCGCTCGTTGTCCCGGATCGGCCTCGTGGTGGCGGTGACGGTGAAGTGCAGCGGCAGTTCGAGGATCCGCATGCGGTTGAGGATGGCGTCTTTGCCGACGCCGGAGGGCCCGGAGAGCACGATGAGGAGCGGCGTGCGGCGCGGCTGCGAAAGCAAGGACGGATCCTCCGGCTTCAAAGCCGAGTCGGGTCTTGACCTCGGTTCTGAAACACTTCAGCGGGCCGTTCCACTATAGGACACGCGCCCCCGTTTATCAACGCGCCGGGCCTTCGCCCGATGGCGGGCGTTGCCGCGAGCGGCCCACCCGCTCCAGCACCTCGCCGGTCAATTCGAGCAGAGCGAAGGTGCCGGTAGCCTTGATGACGAGTTCGCCGTCGCAGCGGACGTCGGACTCCATCGTCGCCAGCCGTGTGCCGAGGTGCACCGTCCGCGACTCGCACTCCAAGAGGCCGCCGCGCACCGACTTCAGGTAGTTGATCTTGATCTCCACCGTCGCCGAGGAGGTCTTGCGCTTCAGCATCTCGGTCGCGATGGCCGAGCCCATGCCGATGTCGCAGAGGGCGAAGCCGACCGTCCCGTTGACGAATCCGAAGGGGTTGAGGTGGCGTTCCTCGACGTGGAGGCGCACCAGACTCCAGCCGTCGCGGGCCGCCGCCAGCTCCGCGCCCAACATGTCGCCGATGGAGTCGGTGAGCTTGCGCGACACGTCGAACTCCATCGGCTCCGGTGCGTCGGTACGCGTCATCGCCTTACCGCGCTAGGCCGCGTAGTCGCCGCTGCGGAGGACGCGCCCCGCGGTGGCGCCGGTGTGCTGACCGTGGGCCATCGTCACGGTGCCGTTGACCAGGGTGTACTCGACGCCGGTGGCGTACTGGACCAGCCGCCGCGCGCCGCCGGGGAGGTCGTTCACGAACGTGCGCTCCGACGGCCCGACCGTCTCGGGGTTGAAGATGGTGAGGTCCGCCGCGTAGCCCTCGAGCACCTTGCCGCGGTCGACGACGCCGCTCTCCTCGGCCTGCACCGACGAGAGCCGCCGCACCGCGTCTTCGAGACGCATCGCCTGCTTCTCGCGGACCCAATGGCCGAGCAGGCGGGTGGAGAAGCCGGTGTTTACCTCGGTGATCAGGTGCGCGCCGGCGTCGGAGAAGCCCGCCCCGACGTGCGGCTCCTTCAGGATCTCCATCATGACGTTGGGGTCGGCGTTGCGGGTGTCGAGCTGCCGGAACTGCGTCGTCAGGTCTTCGTCGAGCGCGATGTCGAAGGCCGTGTCGAGGGGGTCCTTGTTCAGCCGCTCGGCGATCTCGGTTACGCGCATCCCCTCGAACTTGGCGTAGAGACCGGTGGTCGACTTCACCAGCATCGTGATCTCCCAGTTCATGGGGAGGCCGCGGAAGGGGTCGCGCTTCATCTCCTCGCGCAGCGTCTTGCGCACTGCGGGGTCGCGCATCTTGGCCGTCTTGACGGCCTTGGGCTCGATGAGCACTTTCTGCCACGTCGCCCAGCGGTCGAAGACGTTGGTGAACTCGAAAGTGAACTCGAAGTCGTCGGGCTGGGTGTGGCCCAGCGCGAAGAAGGGCGTCCCCTGCTCGCGCATCTCGCGAAGGATGCGGAGGTGCTCCTTCCACGCCTCGGGCTCGCTCACCGACTGAGAAATCGTGTTCCAGCAGACGGGCCGTCCGCTGCGCCGTGTCAGCTCGACGAGGCGGGCCATGCCTTCCTCGCTGTAGCGGCTGAACTCGGGGCCCGCGGCGAGCTCGATGAAGCCGGCGTTGATCGCCTGCAGCTCCTCGACCAGCGCGTAGTACTCCTCGATTGTGGCGAGGCGGCTGGGAACGGGGAGTCCATCGCCGTCCCAGTGCGTCGCGACCCGCGAGGTGGTGAAGCCCATGCCGCCGGCGCGCAGCGACTCGGCGACGACGTGCTTCATGCGGGCGACCTCGTCGTCCGTCGCCACGCGCTCCGAGCTTTCGGTGCCCATCACGTAGCGCCTCACCGCGGTGTGGCCTACCTGCGCGATGGCGTTGACTCCGATATTGCCGTCCAGGGCGTCGAGGTAGCCGCCGAAGCTCTCGAAGGGCCACGGCAGCGTGCGCTCCAAGACCTCGCGGTTCATGCCCTCCACGCGGGCCAGCGTCTTGATCATCCACGGCTGGTCTTCGGGCTTGCACGGCGCGATGCTGAAGCCGCAGTTGCCCATGACCACCGTGGTGGCCCCGTGCCAGCAGGAGGAGGTCGCCACCGGGTCCCAGAGGAGCTGTGCGTCGTAGTGGGTGTGTACGTCCCAGAAGCCGGGCGCGACCACGAGGCCGTCGACATCGAGCATGCGTTTGGCCGTCTCGTTCACCTTGCCGACGGCGGCGATGCGGCCGTCGGCGATGGCGACGTCGCCGCGGTAGGCGTCGGCGCCTGTCCCGTCGGCGATCAGCCCGTTTCTGAGTATGAGATCGACCGCCATGACTGCCCCCTGTCCTTACGGCGGCGCAAGCATAGCACGCAGCTGCGCTGCCTTCTTGGGGGCCTCTCCTGTGGAAAGCTTTGCGTGAATCCGGGCCGAGTAAGAGCAGCGCCCTGCGGGCGCTCGCGCGCCCGACGGCGCGCGCCCTCTCTCAAATCTCCCCCAGAGGGGGAGAGGCTTAAGAGGCCCCTAAGAAGGGTTGCCCGGGGCTCCGCGCGGGGTTGCGTTAGCGCGGCAGGCCGAGGCCCCGGGTGGCGATGACGGAACGGTTGATTTCGTTGCTGCCGCCGGCGACCAGCGAGATGAGCGTCCCCTCGTAGGACTTCGAGACGCCGGCAACGAGACCGGGGTATTTCGGGTCGTTCCGCACCTGGCTGTAGAGGTTCAGCACCTCGCTTGCCGTCACCGCCATCTTGCGTTGGAGCTCGGTGCCGAAGAGCTTGTTCTCAGATGCCTCCACGTTGGCGACGAGCTGGCGCTGCTCCACGTCGAGCACCCGGAGGGTGAGCTTGTAGAGCACCGAGAGCTCGATCGCCATTTCAGCCACCTTGTGTCGCAGCACCTTCCAGTAGGGGGTGGCCTTGAGGGACGCCGGGGCCGCCTTTGCCGCCTCCAGCAGCCGGTCCATGCCCTGCTGCACGGGGCCGAAGGGAAAGAGGTGGATGCGTTCGTAGTCCAACGCCTCGGCGAGGTAGTACCAGCCGCGGTTCTCCTCGCCCACGAGGGCGGTGCGAGGCACCCGGACGTTGTCGAAGTAGACCATGTTGTTGGCGATGTCGGCGAGCTTGGCTATCGGCGTGATCTCGATGTCGGGGCGCTTCAAGGGCACGAGGAAGACGCTGATCCCCTTGTGCTTCGGCGCGTTCTGATCGGTGCGCGTCGCCAGCCAAATGTAGTCGGCGTAGCGGGCCGCGCTGATCCAGATCTTGGTGCCGTTGATCACGTAGTCGTCGCCGTCGCGGTCGGCGCGGACTTCGAGGCTCGCCAGGTCGGTGCCGGCGTTGGGCTCCGAGTAGCCCAGCGCGAAGTCGAGCTCACCCGCCACGATCTTCGGCAGAAAGTAGTCCTTCTGCTCGTCGCTGCCGTGGCGCATCAGTGTCTGGCCAATGGTGCCGACGCCGGAGCCGGTGTGCGGCGCCCCGGCGTGGGAGAGCTCCTCCATCAGGACCCACTGGTAAATCTGGGGCTTGCCGGCGCCGCCGTACTGCTCCGGCCACGCGATGCCGACCCAGCCCCGCCGGGCCATCTTCTTGATGAACTCGCGGTGCTTGGGCGTGGCCCAAAGGCTGCCGCCCTCGCCTTCGCCGTCGTCCCCGTCCCAGTTCTCTTCGATGAAGCCGCGGACCTCGTGCCGGAAGTCCACCAGCTCCTGCTCCCAGAGGAAGTTCATCGGACTCTCTTACCTCAACCCGCCCCTCTCCCGCGGGGGAGGGGCGAAAGCGATTCGCTACTTCTTGCGCGGGGGCTGCACCTTCACGCCGTCGTAGTAGGCGTAGGGCTGCTTGGGCAGACCGAAGTTCTCCAGCTTGCCCTTGAAGAAGCGCTCGGCGTGCTGCTGCAAGTCGGCGACCTGGACGCCGCCGGGCTTCACGATGCCGTAGGTGTACATCGGCTGCTGCATGATGAAGAAGCGGTCGCTGCCGGTGCCGAAGACCTGTCCGGTGATCCAGTTGGCCTCGTCGCTGCAAAGCCACGCCACCTGCATCCCGTTCAGCTCGGGGTCGGTGAAGTTCGCTCCGCCAGGCGACGGGACGCCGCCCGGGCCCAGCGCCGTCGCCGACATCCGGGTGCTGCCTGAAGGCGAGACCGCGATGGCGCGGATGCCGTAGCGCGCCAGCTCCATCGCCATCGTGTATGTCATCGAGGCGATCCAGCCCTTCGCCCCACTGTAGTTCGCCTGACCGAAGTTGCCGTAGTGGGCGCCCGACGTGGTCGTGATGAGCACCCCTCCGTGGCCCTGCTCGCGCATCTGGCGCGCCGCCGCCTGGCAGGTGTGGAACGTGCCGAGGATGTGCACGTCGAAGATGTCCCGCATCTCCTGCTCCGACATGTTCAGGAACGTCCGGTCGCGTAGGATGCCGGCGTTCGCCACCATCGCGTCGATCTTCCCGAACTCCGACACGCACTGGTCGACGATCTTCTTCGCCCCCTCCGTCGTGTCGATGGGATCGTTGTTCACGACCGCGGTGCCGATCTCCTTGTTGATAATGTCGACGGTCTTCTGGGCCTCCTCCAGATCGATGTCGTTGACCACGACCGAGGCGCCTTCCTTCGCCAGCCACTTCGCGTGGCCCGCGCCGATGCCGCGTCCCGCGCCCGTGACCACCGCCGCCTTGCCGTCCACTACACCCATGATGTACCTCCTGTTGGTTGCTTTCCTTTCGCTTGCGTTTGTCGTCGAATGGTTACCGGATCAGTCCAGCGGCGCCCAGTTCGGCGTCCGCTTCTCCACGAGCGCGCGGGAACCCTCGTAGGAATCGGGGTGGCCTGCGAAGGCGTCCATGATCTTTCTCGCGTCCTCGAAGGCGCCTTCCAGGCCGTGGTCGAGGGAGTTCCACATAATGCGTTTCACGTCGCGCACGGCGCGCGGCGAGTTGTAGGCGATCATCTCCGCCAACTCGCGTGCCCGGGGCATGAGCTCCGCCGCGGGCAGCACCTCGGTGACGATGCCCAGCTCCTTCGCCTGCTGCGCGTAGATGCGCTCCTTGTTCCCCACCAGGAGCATCCGCATGAGCGACTGGAAGGGCACCCACCGGCTCCAGGTCAGCGGCGCGTAGACGGCGAGCTGGCCGATGGTCACGCCGGGGTTGAAGAAGTAGGCGTGCTCCGCGGCGATCGCGATGTCGGCGTCGGAGACGAAGGCGAGCCCCACGCCGCTCACCAGACCGTTCACCGCGGTGATGAGGGGCTTGCTGAAACGGGCCTCGCGGGGACTGAGCGCGCCGCCGCGGGGACGCCGTTCTCCCTCGGGCGGCGGGCCCTTCGCCTGTTCCTTCACGTCGAGCCCTGAGCAGAAGGCGCGGTCGCCCGCTCCGGTCAAGATGACCGCGCGGACGTCCGGGTCGGCGTCAAGCTCGCCCCAGATCGGCGGGATGAGTTCGCCAAGGAGACGACGGTTGAGGGCGTTCAGCCGGTCGGGGCGGTTGAGGGTAACGGTGGCGACGCCGCCGCTCTTTTCGATCAGGATCTCGTCCGCCATGTGTCGCGGAGTCCGGGGGCCACGGCCTCACCGGCCGCCGGACAACGTCGGCTAACATACCCGCCGCTCCTTTCCTGTGTCAACCCGTTGGAGGCGGCGCTCAACCCATGTCGAGCGCGCCTCTGCGATGTACACTGACGCCATGCGCGTCCTGGCCCTCGACGTCGGCGAACGAAGAATCGGCACCGCCATCAGCGACCCTCTGGGCGTGATCGCCACGCCGCTCACCGTCGTCGAGCGCGGGGGTGGCGCTAGCGACTTCGAGCGCCTCATCGCCCTCGCTCAGGAACATGACGCCGAGCGCATCCTGGTGGGGATGCCCGTCTCCATGGACGGGGCCGCGCGGATGCAGGCGCGGGCCGTGCAGCGGTTCGTTGACGAGCTTGCCGAACGGTCGCCGCTGCCCGTGGAGACGCTAGACGAACGCCTCACCACGGTCGAGGCGGAGCGCCGCATGATGGAGGCCGGCGCCTCGGCGTCGAAGCGCCGCGCCGAACGCGACGCGGCGGCGGCGGCGGTCCTGCTCCAGGCGTATTTGGAGAGCCGCCGGCGCTAGGGCGCTACGCGGGAGCGGGGACGATCTCGTCGATCGCCGCCAGGTCCTCGTCGGTGAGCTTCCACTCGAGACCCTTGGCGTTTGCTTCTACCTGCTCCGGCGTCGACGCTCCTGAAATGACGCTGCACACCTGCGGCCTCGCGGCCAGCCACGCCATCGCGAGCTCCCCGACGGTGTGGCCGCGCTCCTCCGCAAAGGACTCCAGCCCGGCCAGGATCGCGAAGTTGCCCTCGTTCAGATGCGCCTGGTACATCGGCGCCTTGTCCAAGCGCGTGCCCTCCGGCACGGCCTCGCCGGGCCGGTACTTTCCGGTGAGGAAGCCGGACTCCAGCGGGAAGTAGGGGATGATGCCGATGTCGTAGGCCTCGCAGGCGGGCACCAGCTCCCGCTCGATGCCGCGCTTGAGCAAGTTGTAGTAGGGCTGCACCGACACGAAGGCGTTGAGGTTCAGGGCCCGCGAGGTCTGCAGCGCCTCGACGAGGTGCCACCCGTCGAAGTTCGAGCAGCCGATGTAGCGCACCTTGCCCGACCGCACCAGGTCGTCGAGTGTTCGCAGCGTCTCCTTGATGGGCGTCGAGCGGTCCACCGTGTGCATCTGGTAGAGGTCGAGGTAGTCGGTCTGGAGGCGCTGGAGGCTCCCTTCGAGCTGGCTGAGGATGTGCCCCCGCGAGCCGCCCTGCAGGTTGGGCCCCGATCCCATCGATAGGCCGAACTTGGTGGTGAGGATCACTTTATCCCGCCGCCCCTTGAGCGCCTTCCCGATGATCGTCTCCGAGGCCGTGCCGGTGTAGATGTTGGCGGTGTCGAAGAAGTTCGCGCCGACGTCGATGGACGCGTCGATCACCCTCCGCGACGCCGCCTCGTCGGAACGCCCGCCGAAGTTGTTCGTACCAAGCCCCAGGAGCGGCACGGTGAACCCGCTCGTCCCCAATCGTCGTTGCTCCAAGGCGACCTCCCCTGCCGAAGTGCGGCGCTATGATACCGGACGCCTCGGGGCTCAACAACGGCGGCGGCTTCAGAAGGCGGTAAGATGGAGCCATGAGCCAACCCGAACGCAGCGCGCCCCTGCGCAGGATGGGGGTGATCGGCTACCCGCTGGGCCACTCGGCCTCCCCCGCCTTTCAGCAGGCGGCGCTCGATCACTACCGCCTGAACATGGCCTACGAGCGGTGGGAGACGCCGCCCGAGCGTGCCGAGTGGCGCTTTGGCGGCCTGCGGCCCAAGGACGTCCTGGGCGCCAATGTCACTGTCCCCTACAAGGAGTTCGCCTTCCGGTTCGTCGACGACCTCGACGAGACGGCGCGTCGCATCGGCGCGGTGAACACCATCGTCAACATTGGGGGCCGCCTCACCGGCTACAACACCGACGCCCCTGGCTTCCTCCGCGCCGTGCGGGAAGACGCCGACTTCGATCCCGCGGGCTATCCGGCACTTGTGCTCGGCGCGGGCGGCGCGGCGCGGGCCGTCGCCTTCGCCCTCGCCGAGGCCGGCGCCGCTCCGATCTTCATCGCCAACCGCACCGCCGAGCGTGCGGGCGCCCTCGCGGCCGACGTCCAAGAGGCCGTGCCCGGCGCATCCGTGGAGACCGTCCCTTGGGGCGAGGCCCCCGCCGACAGCCGCCTCATCGTCAACGCGACCACGATCGGGATGCGGCACGGCGGCGCGGAGGGCGAGTCGCCCCTGCCCGCGGACCGCATCCCGCCCGCGGCCCTGGTGGTCGACCTGGTCTACAACCCAGAGGTCACGCCGCTGCTCGAGGCCGCCGAGGCGGCGGGCGCGCGCTCCCTCGAGGGTCTGCCGATGCTGGTCTACCAGGGGGCAGAGGCCTTCGAGATGTGGGTCGGCCGCAGCGCTCCTGTCGAGGTGATGAAAGCGGCGGCGCGGGCGGCGATGGCCGGCAGCTAGGCGCGGTGGCGCCAGAGTTCCCTCCAGCCCACCGCGGCTGCGGCGACGACGAAGCCGATGGCCCCCAGCCCGCCGAAGGTCAGGGCGCTTCCGACCCCGATCGCGGCGGCGAGGAGCCCCGCCTCAATCGAGCCGAGCGCGTTGCCCAGCGTCGCGGCCATGACCATGAACCCAGTGGCCCGTCCCCGCATGTTGTCCGGTGAGACCAACTGCGTGACGTTGTTCCGGATCGCAACGCTGATCGAATCGGTATAGCCGAGGGCGGCGGCGGCGATGAGGCCCAACCAGAACCAGGGCGACAGCCCCAGCAGCACCAGGCTTGCCCCGTAGAGCGCCACCGCGATGACGAACAACGCCCCCTGCCGCCGAATCCGGCCCAACAGGAGGATCGTGACCACCGCCGCGATCGAACCAACCGCCGGCGCCGCGTTGAGGAAGGCCAGCCCCACCTCGCCCACGCCGTATACCTTGTCCGCCAGGATCGTCAGCATCGGGCGGAAGAAGCCCACCAGCACGACGCCGAAGTCGATGGCCAGCATCGCCTGAAGGACACGTTCCTTCATGATGAAGCGCAGCCCTTCCCTCACCATGGCGAACGAGCGGGACGGCGCCGGCCCCTCGGGTTTGCCCGATGTCTTCAACGCAAGCACCGACAGGATGCCGGGTATGAAGAGGGCCGCGTTGAGCGCGTAAGCGCCGTCGACGCCGATGACGGCGACCGTCGCCAAGAGGAGTGGCCCGACGAAGAACGAGGTCTGCATCACCAGGGATTCCAGAGCGACCGCGTTGAGCAGGTGGCTCCGTGGGACGACCTTGGGTAGGTAGGCGAGGCGGCCCGGCGCTTCGAGCGTCTGTGTCGTCGAGGTCACCATCGTCATCGCGAAGATGTGCCAGACCTCGATTTGGCCGGTGAAGGTCAGCAGACCCAAGGCCACGGCGGGGGCCATGCCCATGAGCTGGGTTGCCAACAGCAGCCGCCGGCGGTCGACGATGTCCGCCAGCGCTCCGCCGAACAGTCCGAAGGCCATGATCGGCAGCGCCTGGAAGAGACCCGTTAGGCCAAGCTGAATCGCGGAGCCCGACAACTCGTAGACAAAGTAGTAGTTGACGACCTGCCGCATCTCCCGTCCGGTGGCGGCGAAGACGCTTGCCGTCCAAAACAAGCGGAAGTCCCGGAAGCCCATCGAGGCCAGCGGTGGGATGCGTCCGGTTTCTTGTGGGGAGTCGTCTTGCGGTGGCATGACTGCGGCCGGGAGTGGACGGGAGCATAGCAGACGGTATCGGTTGACATATTCGTTGACGCGTACCGCGTGCAACGGTAGACTTTTTCGCTGAAATAGACGGAACTGGATTTCAGGAACCAGAAAGGAATTCTCTTATGGAAGATGGCGGCCAGTCAGTAGCCTCACTGGTCATCGCCCTTATCGCAGGCGGCGCCGCTATCGTCTTCGGACTCTGGCTCATCGCCTTCGTCATGCGCCAGAGCTCGGGCAACGAGACGATGCAGAACATCGCCCGGATGATCCGTGAGGGCGCCGAGGCCTTCCTCAAGCGCGAGTACACGTATCTCGCCGGCTTCGTCGCCGTGATCTTTGCCGTGCTGTGGGTCTTCGTCGACGCCGACGTGCTGAACAAGCTGGATAACGTGGGCCGCGTCACCAGCCGCGATATCCCGGCGACCGCGCTGGCCTATCTCACCGGCGCCTTCGCCTCCGGCCTCACCGGAATCGTCGGCATGAACATCGCGGTACGCTCCAACGTCCGAACCACCGCCGCGGCGCAGCAGGGCCTCAATCAGGGCCTCCGCGTCGCCTTCTCTAGCGGCGGCGTCATGGGGCTCTCCGTCGTCGGCATCGGCATCCTCGGCATCACGCTCATGTGGTGGATCTTCAAAGACCCCAACATCGTGGCCGGCTTCGGCATGGGCGCCTCGTCCATCGCGCTCTTCGCCCGCGTCGGCGGGGGCATCTTCACCAAGGCCGCCGACGTCGGCGGCGACCTCGTCGGCAAGATCGAGCAGGGTATCCCCGAGGACGACCCCCGCAACCCCGCCACAATCGCCGACAACGTGGGCGACAACGTCGGCGACGTCGCCGGCATGGGCGCCGACCTCTTCGAGTCCTACGTCGGCTCGATCATCGCGGCCATCGCCCTGGCCGTGGCCGCGGGCGGAGCGATCCTCGTCACCGGCAACGGCAACCCCCTGAGCGGCACCGGCGGCGGCGACGAGTTCAACAGCAACATCGTGCTGCTCCCCATCCTCGTCGGCGCCATCGGCATCTTCGCCTCCATCATCGGCACCTTTCTCGTCCGCACCGGCGAGGACGCGAGCATGGGCAAGCTCCTCCAAGCCCTCCGCGGCGGCATCTTTGGCGCCGGGGCCCTCGTCCTGATCGGGACCGGCCTCGCCATCGGCTTCCTCGACCTCGACTTCGACCTGTTCTGGGTCGTCGTGGTGGGCCTCGTCGTCGGTCAGGTGATCGGCACCGCGACGGAGTGGTTTACGTCCTACGAGTACCGGTGGACGAAAGCTCTCTCGGACCAGGCCAACACCGGGCCGGCGACGGTCATCATCAACGGCTTTAGCCTGGGGATGCTGAGCACCCTGATCCCGCTGATCGCCATCGTCGTCGGCATCTGGTTCGCCTACTGGCTGGCCGACCTCTACGGCGTCGCGTTGGCCGCGGTGGGCATGCTCTCGACGCTGGGCATAACCCTGGCAACGGATGCGTACGGCCCGGTCGCCGACAACGCCGGCGCAATCGCCGAGCAGTCCGGGCTTCCCGAGGAGGTCCGCAACCGCACCGACGCACTCGACTCGCTGGGCAACACGACCGCCGCCACCGGCAAGGGCTTCGCCATCGGCTCCGCCGTCCTCACCGCGCTGGCCCTCCTCGCCGCCTACGCCGCGGTCGTCGACCAGGCCAGAGGCGGCGGCATCACGACCGTCTTTGATCTCCGGGATACCAACGTCCTGATGGGCGCGTTGATCGGAGCGCTGCTCCCCTCGCTCTTCGCCGCCCTCACCATGGGCGCGGTAGGCCGCGCCGCGAGCGCGCTGGTGAACGAAGTCCGCCGCCAGTTCCGCGAGATTCCCGGCATCATGGAAGGGACCGGCACGCCCGACCACCAGCGCGTGGTCGACATCAGCACGAAGGGCGCCCTCCGAGAGATGGTCCTGCCCGGCCTCATCGCCATCATCGCCCCGATCGTGATCGGCGCAATCCTCGGCCCCGAAGCCCTCGGCGGTCTGCTCGTTGGCGCCATCGCCGCCGGCTCACTCCTCGCCATTACCATGGCCAACTCCGGCGGCGCCTGGGACAACGCCAAGAAGTACATCGAGGCGGGTCAGCACGGCGGCAAGGGCTCCGAGGCCCACAAGGCCGCTATCGTCGGCGACACCGTCGGCGACCCGTTCAAGGACACCTCCGGCCCCTCGCTCAACATCCTGTTGAAGCTGATGGCCATCGTCTCGTTGGTCTTCGGGCCGCTCTTCCTCTAGCCGCCAAGTACGAGAGTGTGTGCAAAGAGGGGCCGCTTCCCGAAGCGGCCCCTCTTCTTGGTCCAGAATTGATACCGTTATGCTGTCAACGAGGGGACCGCAGCCAGAACAGGGGATCCGACATGCCGAACATGGTGCTCCACGGCCTTCCCGACGATCTGCATCAAGCGCTGAAGTCGGCTGCAAGGCAAAACCATCGCAGTCTGCGCGCGGAGATACTGGCGAGGCTGGCCGCATCGTTCCGAAGTGGGCCGGTGACTGCCGAGGCCCTTCTGAAACGCATCCGGCATCGGCGTGAGTCTATCGGCCTGCTCGACCTGAGTGAGGGCAACCTGCGCGAGATGCGGGACGCAGGACGCCCGTAACGGTCGTCGGCACCAACGTCACGGCGCTGCCACGCCGCTACCGCTTGCGGGCGGCGACGACGAACAGCGGGTCGGTGGGGAAGAGATGCGAGACAGGTGTGACATCGACTAGTTGATCCCACCTGTCGTCACGGTAGACTACCTCGGAGGCTCTCTTCTAACCGCAGCCAAAGCGGCGGGGGCCAACGGTTGACAGAGAGCATCCAGAACTGCAAAATCTTAAATCATGAAATACGGATCTTCGCAGACCAAACGTTCGCTCGACCACGAACAGGCCCCCGACCACAGATTGGCCGTGGACCTCAAGCGCTTGACTATTGATTTGCCTGCCGGGCTTCATGCCGCTATCAAAGTGGACTGCGCCCGGCGAGGTGTGACAATGGCTAACGCTATTCGAGAGTTGCTTGAGACCGAGTTTGGTGAGAGGAACGACGAATGAACGGCGACCAACCACGGCTAGACCTAGATGTGCCAAAGGCAGGCACCCCATCTGGAAGAAAAGCTCCAGACGGTATCGCAACAACCAGCCTGGTTTTCTCAGCGCATGTCGGAACTAACGCAGACGTTTTTCCGATTGTTCTTGGCCTTCACATTGACCAAGGAGCAAAGATTGCCGATGTGACTTATGGGAAAGGAGTATTCTGGAAGAACATAGACACCGATCAATACAACTTCCACCCATCAGATATTGCAGACGGTGTCGACTGTAGGAAACTTCCTTACGGTGACGAGTCCTTCGATGCAGTCGTGTTCGACCCTCCTTATATGGAAGGCTTTTTCCGCAACGGCAACGTGACGAAGGCAGGTGCAGGAACCCACAATTCATTTAGGGATCACTATTCGAGTGGTCACGAAGAGCCGGAGCAGAGAGGCGTCCGATGGCATGCCGCAGTCATCCAACTATACATTGATGGGGGCCGCGAAATTCACAGAGTGCTTAGGGATGGTGGGACACTCATTGTCAAATGTCAGGATGAAGTCAGTGCGAACCGTCAGAACCTCACACACGTCGAGATCATAAATGCATACAGTAAAATCGGATTCTTTTGTAAGGATCTATTTGTGGTTGTTAGGCCCAACAAGCCTGGGGTCAGCAGACTAGTGAAGCAGGTTCATGCCCGAAAGAACCATTCCTACTTCCTAGTATTCATAAAAGTCCCGTACGGAAAGACTGCAGCTCAAATGCGCTTCTAAAGGAGTTCATTCATGAGTGTGAAAGGTTCGTCGCGGAATGGCGGCTTCGGCGGCCAGGTGACAGATACCATCGTCGCCAGCAAATGCTTGCGTTGATATGGTGTATACTTTGAATACTTCGACAACGGAAGATCACTGTTCTTTGCAAAAGCAAACCGCCACTTGTTCTCAAACGAGAATGTATTCACGGCAAGTATGTGAAACTCCCCCTTTAGAAGGCACGTGGTTGTAACCTTGCTGCCGTTCGGAAGTGTAACCTCACGACGGTCGCTCGCGTCTACCTGTGCCTTCCCTGTCCAACCTTGCTTCGTTCTTTGGATGGTAGCAGTCTGCAAGGACTTGGACTCAAGAATAAACTCGCGTTCCTTGTAAATGACTACACGGTCTCCCTTTTTCTTTCTGTCATGATCGTCGTGCTTAATGACCTCAGTTACCTTGTCAGGTGAGAGCCAAAGCTTCTCCAGCTTCAGTTCTGCAAGGTAGCCCATTACCATTCCGCGCAGGCTTGGGTTTTGGTCGACGACCTGAGTGAGTTCCTCGGCGGTAATGTCCCAACGGTCCAGTATCGTGTCATCTGTGGACATGCTAATGCTCCGCACACGAAGTAAACGGCAATGACAATTGTACACAAGCTATCGCAGATGGCCACCGCGGAGAACCATTAGATCAGGTCGGGCCTTCCGACCTGACTGGTGTGCTACCGCTTGCGGGCGGCGACGACGTAGAGCGGGTCGGTGGGGAAGTCCAGCCGCGGGGTGATGTCGGTGAAGGTGGGGTCGTCCCACTCGCCGCCGCCGTGGTAGCCGCTTGAGAGACGGAAGTAGCTGCCGATGAGGCCCGCCCGGTCGTGGTCGCCCAGGGCCTGCCACAGGGCCACCGCCTTGGTGGGGAACATGCGGTTGGAGTAGATGATGTGGAGCGCGGCCCCCGGCTTGAGCAGCCGGTTGACCTCGGCGAAGGTCTCGACGGGCCGCGTCATGTACTGGACGGAGACGGCCACCGCCGCCGCATCGAACTCCCCGTCGCCGAACGGCAGCGCCGGCTCGGCGTTCAGATCGTGGACGACGCGCTCGGTGAGCTGCGGGTTCTCGTCGAGCTCGACGCGGTTCAGGCCGAGGCCGGTTACCCGGCTGAGCGCGACGTCGTCCGGGAGATGCGAGCGCCAGCTGCTCATGAGATCGATGAAGGCCCCGCCGGCGGGCAGGACTTGGCGGTAATAGCCCCGCAGCGCCTCGATGGCGTAGTCGTCGATGTGGACGACGAGGCGGGGCTCGCGGTAGAAGAGCGGGTCGTCCGACTCGTCGGCGCGCCGGAACGCGCCCTGAGGGTACGGCGAGGCGGGGCCGGTCACGAGGGCCGCCGCGCTACGGGATCCAGAGCTGGCTGCGCGTCCCGACGAACGGGTTGTGCGTCTTCTCGTGCTCGATGGAGGTCTGGGGCCCGTGGCCGGGCAGCACCACCGTCGCGCCGTCGAGATCGAAGAGCCGCTCGCGGATGCTGGCGATGAGGGCTTCCTGACTGCTGCCGGGGAAGTCGGTGCGCCCCACGCTGCCATTGAAGAGGGTGTCCCCGGCGAAGAGGAAGTCTTCGGCGTGGAAACAGATGCTCCCCATCGTGTGGCCCGGCGTCTCGATGACCTTCACCGTGACGCCGCCCACTTGGTACTCGTCGCCGTCGGCGATGATGAAGTCGGGCTCGGGGGGCGGGACGTAGTCGGGGATGAGCCGCAGGGTGTAGTCCATAGGGGCGCGGCGGCTCGTCTCGACGTCGTTCTCGTGGATGCCCCACTGGGCGCCGGTGGCCTCGCGCACCTTGGCGACGCCGCCCACGTGGTCCATGTGGCCGTGGGTGTTCAGGATGTACTTCACCGTGACTCCGAGCTGCTCGACCGCGTCGAGAATCCGGTCGGCTTCTCCGCCGGGATCGATGATGATGGCCTCTTTGGTCTCTTCGTCGCCGACGAAGTAGACGTTCTCCGCGAAGGCCGTCACGGGAAGCATGTTGAGGATCATGGGCGTCCCTCCGGGGGCATTGTTGGAGTGGGCTGATGCGGTGTCAAGCAGCGCTCTGCGGGCGCTCGCGCGCCTGACGGCGCGCGCCCTCTCTCAAATCTCCCCCAGAGGGGGAGAGGTTTTGAGGTGTTCCCCCAGTGGTGGGTGACCGGAGGGGTA
Organism: Dehalococcoidia bacterium; assembly: GCA_965207995.1. Taxonomy (GTDB): domain Bacteria; phylum Chloroflexota; class Dehalococcoidia; order SHYB01; family SHYB01; genus DAOUKH01. The sequence continues at coordinate 2,544,507 of OZ242299.1, forward strand.
AAGACGGAATTCCTAGGGCCCGGCGAGGAAGGCGCGGACTTCGCGTTCGAGGCCGTCGAGGTTGTCGAGGGTTATGCGGTGGCCCGCGTCCTCGACCTCGACGTAACGCCCTTGGGGCAGCGTCTCCTCCATGCGCTCCGCCACCGCCGCGTCGAGTATCTCGCTGCGTTCGCCGCGGACGACCAGCGTGGGGCAAGGGATGGACGCGAGTGCGGCCCAGAGCAGCTCGGGGTCGGGGAGCCGGGACTCCCCCGAGGGCGACCGCAGCGCGCGGTCGTACTTCCAGCCCCACTTGCCGTTGTCGAGCCGGCGGGCGCCGTGCTTGGCGCGGTAGCGGAGCATGTCGTCGGGGGGCTCCGGGTCGGAGGCGCGGAGGAAAGCGTAGACGTCCTCCAGACTGTCGAACTCTTCGGGGGCTTCTACGGTCTGGCGGCGCACCGACTCCGTCCCTCCACGCGCGACCTCGGGGCCGATGTCGACTATGACCAACCGCTCGACAGCGTCGGGATTGGCGGCGGCGTAGGCCATCGCGACGAGCCCGCCCATCGAGTGGCCCAGCAGCGAAAAGCGCTCTAGCCCGACCGTCGAGGTGAAGGTCTGGAAGTCGGCCACGAAGTGCTCGCCGGCGTAGTCGTCCGCCCAGTCGGAGTCGCCGTGGCCCCGCTGGTCGAGTGCGATGATGCGCCACTCGCGACGCAGGCGGTCGGCGAGCTGGTCGAAGGTGTGGACGTTGCTGCCGTGTCCGTGCAGCAGGCCGAGCGGCGGCGCCGGCTCATTGCCCCAATCGACGTAGTGCAACCGGAGGCCGTTCACGTCCGCGAATAGGCTTTCGGGTGTAATAGAAGGCTCGACGCCGGTTTCCAAGTCTGATCGCTCCTTTGGCTTTGGCGGCCCTATGCTAAGGTGGCCCTTCGGCCGCCCGCAAGGATGCGCCGGCGGGGGCCGCCGACGAGAAGACGCTTCGTTGAGAGCCCCAATCTTCGCATGGCCGTGACTGAAGGGAATGCCCAGACGGCGGGCGGCGGCACGCTGAGCTCGTACCGCTGGGTCATCATCGCCGGCATGGTCCTCACCGTGTGGGCGATGACCTTGCCCGTGCTGTCGTTCGGCCTGCTGCTCCCCGAGATCCGCGACGAGTTCAGCCTCAGCCTTTCTCAGAGCGGCTGGCTCGGCTCATCGGTGCAGGTGGGCAACCTCCTGGTGACCCTCCCTGCCGGCTTCTTGCTCACTCGATTCCGCCCGCTCAAGGTGGTCATCGCCTCGCTCATCGCGGGGATCGTCCTAACCCTGCTGCACGGGCTCGCCACCGGCTTCGTCTTCTTCCTGCTCGCCCGCATCGCCTTCGGCATCAGCTTCTCGATTCGTCAGCCTGCCCGCGCGATGCTCATTCAGCAGTGGTTTCCCCTGCGCGAAGTCCCGCTGGCGCAGGGCATCATCATCGGGCTCATCGGCATAGCCGAGTTCGCCGCACTCTACGGCACGCCGCTCATCCTGGAGGCGACGGGGAACTGGCGCGCCGCCTATTACATCTTCACGGTCTTCGCCGCCTTCACGGCGCTCTACTGGATCATTCTGGGGAAAGAGCGAGACTTGTCGGCGCCGGAGTCCCGCGGGCCGGCTCCGCCGCCCCGCGCCATCCTGGGGCACCCGATCCTGTGGATCGCCGGATTGGGGGCATTCTGCGCCACGTTCAACTGGATCTCGCTGGCAACGTTCTGGCCCACGTTCATGCTCGAGGACAACGGTGTCGCCCGGACAACATCGGGGTTTCTCTTCGGATTCGGTTCCCTCGTGACGATCCCGGTGGCCGTCGGGATCGGTTGGCTCGGTCCGAGGATTCGCGCCCGCCGCGCTCTCTTCATGGTGTCCGGCCTCGTCATGACGCTTAGCTGCGTGGGCCTGCTGTACACCACGGACATCTGGGTGCTGGTGCTCCTGATGATCGGCTTCGGCGTGTCTTGGGGCTACATCCCGTTGATATTGGCGCTGCCCTTCGAGATCCCACGCATCTCGCAGCGTGAGATCGCGCTGGCCTCGGCGTTGCTTACCATGCTCTTTCTGGCGGGAGGCATTGCCGGGCCGGTCATCGTGGGCACGATATCCGACGTCACCGGCTCGATGCGGACCGCGCTCCTTGTGGCAGTACTCTCGTCAATCGGCATCATCGTCTCCGGCTTCCTCACCAGCCGCCGCTTCATCGAGTGGCGGCCGAGCCGGTCGCTCTAGGCGGCCGGCCGCGCCGGCAGCGTCTCAATGCCGACCCAGTCCACGCCAGCGTAGCCGAGGGCGTGAGAGAAGGCAGCCGCGATGTCCCGCTTTGCCTCGCTCATCGGTGGCGCGGAGCCGAGCTCGCGGCGGACGGAGGTCGCCTCGGCGTCGGTGATGCCACAGGGGACGATGGCGTCGTAGTGGCGCAGGTCGGGGTCGAGGTTCAGGGCGAAGCCGTGGAGGCTCACCCAACGGCGCAGGTGGACGCCGATCGCGCCGATCTTGCGGCCGTTCGTCCACACGCCGTTGAAACCGTCGCGGCGGCCGGCCTCGATTCCCAGCCCCGCCAGGTAGTCGATCCCGGTCTGTTCGAGGAGCGCCACGAAGCTCGGCACGGAGAGGGAGCGCTCCTTGAGGGAGACGATGGCGTAGCCCACGACCTGCCCGGGCCCGTGGTAGGTGGCGCGGCCGCCGCGCTCGACCTCGGCGACGGCGAAGCCGAGCCGCCGCAGGCCCTCATGGTCGACGAGCAGGTCGTCCTCCGCGGTACGGCGGCCTAGGGTGATCGTCGGCGGGTGTTCTAGGAGGAGGAGCGTGTCGCCGACGCTGCCTTCGAGGCGGCGTTCGCGGAGGGCGCGCTGCAGGGCGAGCGCCTCGCCGTAGTCGACCAGTCCCAGGTCGCAGACGCTGAGCCGGTCCGCCATGGAGTCACCGGCCTCCGAACCGGGCCTCGCGCTTATCGACGAAGGCCTGGACCGATTCCTTGAAGTCGTCGGTGGTCTGGAGGATGCCCATCATGACCATCGACTGGTCGATGACGTGCTCGGTGCGGTAGGGGTTCGCCATGCGGAGGAGGTGCTTGGTCATGCGCACGGCGAGGGGCGGGTTCGCCGCCATGCGCCCTGCCAGGTCGAACGCGCGGTCCATCAGCGCGTCTCCTTCGACGACCTCGTTGAGGACGCCGAGGCGGAGGAGCTCGTCGGGCTCGAAGACCTCGCCGGTGAGGAGGACCTTCTTGGCGGCGGCGTCGCCGACGGCGCGGGGCAGCGTGAGCGGGTCGGCGCAGTCCTCGACCAGGCCGCGCTTGACGTGGACGTCGCCCATGCGGGCCGTGGGGGTGCCGATGCGGTAGTCGCAGAGCATGGCGTACTCGAAGCCGACGCCGATGGCGGGGCCGTTGATCGCGCCGATGATGGGCTTGTCCAGGGCGAGGGCGATCTTGGGGGTCTCGAGCCCTCGAAGGCGCTTGGCCCAGGTGCGGCCACCTTTGCCCTGGGCGCGCTCCTTGAGGTCGAGGCCGGAGCAGAAGCCGCGGCCGGCGCCGGTGAGCAAGACGGCGCGGGCTTCGGGCTCCGTTCCGGCCCGCCGGAGAGCGGCGTTGAGCTCGCGGCCAAGGCCGTCGTTCACCGCGTTCATGCGCTCGGGGCGGTTGAGCGTGATGACCGCGACGTTGTCGGAGATGTCGAACAGGACGTCCGGCATGAAAAAATCGCCTTTGACTGGGACCTTGCGGCTTTCGGAGGAAAGGTTACACGAAAGCGCTGCTTCCGGCGAAGATACGGGAGTCCCTAGGGGAATCCCGAAAAAAAGAGAGCGGATGGGGAGCGTCGGTCCTCAAACGAGGCGGCCGCGCGGCTCGGCGGGGATTCGTCTACCGAGCGTTGTCCCTCAGACGTCTCTTCGTAACTCCCTCGCAGGAGCTCTTCAAGGCTCGCGTCCAAGCGGGGCGCGGTCTTGTAACTCCCGCTTGGCCGCGGAGGCCATTGAGGAGTTCTTCGAGGCTGTTCCCGGCACGCCGGGCCGCCTCGCACGAATGCCGATGTGACCGGCATCGAAATTCGTCGACGCGCTTGGACGCGCGCACCCACGGCCTTAGACCGTCCTCATAGGGAGCGGTGGTATGCGATTGGCCGACGCCTGTGGGCTGAGGCTGCATAGACCCATGGTAGGGAGCGAAGGCGGACATGGGCAAGGAGGGGATGGCACAGGGACACGGGGTGGCGGTCTAGGGGGCCCAACCCGTCGCTCACCGTGTTTATGCGCCTAGGGCCGGTTCAGCGTGATGGCCGCGACACAGTGGCGGCTCCATGGAGGTCGGTGCACCCCCTCCCCGCGCCCTGCCCTCACCCCAACCCTCTCCCAGCGGGAGACCTTTGCGTAACCTTGGGCCTACCCCCGTGAGGCCGTTCGGGGGATCGGAACGGGCGATTCGCGAATCGCCCCTACAGGGGAGGAGAGAAGACCCCGCCCGCACCCCTGGGCAACCACAAGGGTTGCCCCTACATGGACGGCCGCTGCTGCGCACGACCGCCGTTTCGGTCTCCGCGCCCTAGGCGGTTGCGGGGTCGAGGATGCGGTAGGCGACGCCGACGACGCCGGGGCCGGAATGGGCGCCCATGACCGGGGTGAACTCGGTGGTGAGGACTTCGCGGCAGTCGAAGCGCTCCCGGATCTTCTCGGCGAAGCGGGCGGCCTCCTCGGGAGCCGCGGCGTGCATGAGGACGGCGCGAATGGGTGCGCCGTTGGGGTTCGACTCGTGCATCATCGTGAGCATTCGCTCGATGGCCCTCGCCTTGGAGCGCGCCTGGGTGAGCCGCTCGACCTTGCCGTGGTGGGCGGTGAGCACGGGCTTGAAGCCGACCCTGTCGCCGAGCCACGCCGCCGCCTTGGGGACGTGACCGCCCTTCGCCAGGTATTCGAGGGTGTCGAGGACGGCGTAGAAGTCGACCTTGGGGGCGATGTCGTCGACGAAGGCGGCGGTTTCGTCGAGCGACGCGCCGTCCGCGGCGAGCCGTGCCGTTTCGAGCGCGATCAGCCCCTGGCCGCCGGCCACGGCGGGGGCGGGGATGGATCGAATGGCGGTTCCGGGGAGGTGCTCCCCGGCCAGCGTCACCGCGTGTTGCGAGGCGCTGTGGCTCGAACTCAGGCCGGCGGGCAGCGTGATGCAGAGCACCGACTCCGCCCGCTTGCTCGCGGCCTCGAACGCTTCGAGGTATTGGCCCGGCGACGGCGCCGCCGTGGTCGGGGGGCGCTTCGACTTGCGCAGGAGTCCGTAGAAGTCGCCGGGGGGGTCGACGCCGTCGCGGTAGACCCTGCCTTCGAACACGAGGTCGTAGGGGACGATCTCGATTCCGTGGGAGCGGGCGATCTCCCCAGCGATGCAGGAAGAGCTATCGGTGACGACGGCGACTTTTTGCATAGGAAGCGGACGCAACGCGGCGATTCTACGCCACCGCCGCCTCTATTGCGAGGCGCGGGGGGCCGGTGCTACAGTGCGAACGTTTTGCGCCCTGCCTCGATTTCCCACGCAACCGGCTTTGCCTCGGCGCGCGCCGCCGCGATCCGCTGAGACTCAGGAGGTCCCCATAGATGGGTGAATTCACCGACAAGACGTGCATCGTCGGCGTGGGGGAGACGCCCCACATGCGGCCGTCGAACCGCACCACGCTTTCCATGGCCATCGAGGCCGTCAAGAACGCCTGCGCCGACGCCGGCATCCGGCCCCAGGACGTGGATGGGATCACGAGCTACAACGCCGCCGACTCCACGTCGGGCATGCACATCGCCTCCGCCCTAGGGATGCGCCTCAACTACCAGGTCGACATCATGGGCGGCGGTTCGAGCACCGAGGCGCTGATCGCCCACGCGGTCGGCCTCGTCGTCGGCGGCTATTGCAACACGATGGTCGTCTTCCGCTCGATGAACGGCCGGTCGGGCCGCCGCATGGGCGGTCAGGCTCCGGGCGGCCCCATGCCGCCGACCCCGATCACCGCGCCCAACAGCTTCGAACCGCTCTACGGCTTCACGACGCCGGCCCAGAAGTTCGGTATCAGCTGCATGCGCTACATGCGCGACTACGGTCTGAAGAGCGAGCAGCTGGGCATGATCTCGGTCGCACACCGAAAGCACGCGCTGCTTAATCCCAAGTCGATCATGACGGCCCCGATCACCATCGAGGACTACATGAACTCCCGGTGGGTGTCGAAGCCCTTCCACCTCTTGGACTGCTGCCTGGAGACGGACGTCGCGGCGGCCCTCATCATCACCAAGGCCGAACGCTCCTGGGACTTGAAGCAGCCGCCGGTCTTCATCATGGGCGGCACGGCGCGCACGATGGCGGACAACCCGGCGTGGAACTACAGCCGCGACGTGATCCACGAGGTCGCCAGCTTCTACGGGCGCGACCGTCTCTTCGGGATGTCGGGGGTCACGCAGAACGACATCGACATCACGTCGTCGTACGACGCCTTCACCTTCACCACGCTGATCCAGCTCGAGGCCTACGGCTTCGTCCCGCGCGGCGAGGCCGGGCCTTACGTCGCCGAGGGCAACCTGGAGATCGACCACCCGGGCGGGCGACCGAACAACCTCTCTGGCGGTCACCTCTCCGAGGGCTACACGCACGGGATCAGCATGGTGATCGAGAACGTGCGCCAGCTCCGCCATCGGGCCGACGACTCCTGCCCGCGCTGGAATGAGGGGATCCACACCTACGACCGCAGCAATGGATGCCGCCAGGTCAAGAAGGCCGAGATCGCGGCGTGCCTGGGCTGGGGCATGGAGACCATGTCCAGCTCCTGCATCCTGAGGAAAGGGTAGTCCGCCATGACCATGGAACCCGGCTCCACGCCCCGACAACCCGATTACAGCCGCATCCAAATCATGCCCGACCAGGACACCGCGGCGTGGTGGGAGCACACGAAAGAGAAGAAGTTCATGCTCGCCTACTGCTCGCCGTGCGACCGGAAGTGGTTCCCGCCCTTCCCGGCCTGCAGCGAGTGCGGCACGATGGAGGTCGAGTACACCGAGATCGAGGGCAAGGGCGAGATCTACACCTACAACGTCGTCGTCCAGCCCATCCTGGGGCACATGGTGCCCGCGGTCCCGTACTGCGTCGCCATCGTCGAGCTTCCCGACGGGACGAACCCGGACGGATCGAAGACGCGGATCCCGGCATTGATGCGCGACCCCGAAGAGGACATCGCCATCGGCCTGCCCGTCGAGCTCGACTGGGACGAGCACCCGTCGCAGGACTACAACATCCCCCGCTGGAAGCTCAGCGCGAAGACGGCTCCCGACACCTGGAAGTTCCCGCTGTAGGGGGGCCCTCCGCCTCCCCACCGACGCGCCTAACGGCGCGTGCCCTCTCTCAAATCTCCCCCAGAGAGGGAGAGGCTTAAGGCCTGGCTGCGCCGCGCGGCCCTGTCGGAGGGCGGGGGCGTGGGCTACAATGCGCCCGTCATGTCCGACACGCCGCTGCGGCGCCAGTATCTCGACATAAAACGGCGTTTCCCCGACGTCATCCTGCTCTTCCGCCTCGGGGACTTCTACGAGACCTTCGACGACGATGCCCGCGCCGCCTCGGCGGCCTTGGGCATCACCCTGACCTCGCGGGAGATGGGCAAGGGGAAGCGCTATCCCATGGCGGGGATTCCCCACCACGCCCTCGACAACTACCTGGGGCGTCTGATCGACGCCGGCCACAAGGTCGCCATCTGCGAGCAGACCTCCGAACCCGGCGATGGCCTGGTCGAGCGGGACGTGGTGCGGGTGGTGACGCCGGGAACGCTCGTCGAGGAGAACCTGCTCGACGGCAAGCGCAACAACTTTCTCGCGGCCGCGGTGGTCGAGGCGTACTCGGTCGGCCTGGCCCACCTAGACGTCAGTACCGGCGAATTCGCCGCCGCTCAGCTTCCCACCGACAGTCTTGACCTCGAAATCGGGCGGCTCGCCCCTGCCGAGCTGCTCGTCCGCACCGGCGACCAGGTTTCCGTCCCGTCACCGATCAACACTACTGAGTCGCCCGACCGCGACTTCGACTTCGATGACGCCGAGGACCGACTAAAGCGGCGCTTCGGCGTAGCCACGCTGGAGGCGTTCGGCTGCGCGGACAAGCCGCTGGCGGTCGCCGCGGCGGGCGCTGTGCTCGCCTACCTGGAGCGCACGCAGCCTTCGTCCGTTGCGAGCGTGGTCTCGCTCTCCACGTACTCCACCGAACGCTACATGGCGCTCGACCCGCAGACGCGGCGGAATCTGGAGATCAGCCAGGCGGGACGCTGGGGCGGCGAGGGGCAATCGCTGCTGAACACGATCGACGAGACGCGGACGTCGATGGGGGGTCGCATGCTGCGCCGCTGGGTGGGCCAGCCCCTGCTCGACCGCGAGCCGCTCGACGCCCGCCTCGACGTCGTGGCCTGGTTCCACGACCGTCCCCTGGCGCGGGAGCGGACGGCGGACTTGCTGAAGTCGATGCCGGACTTGGAGAGACTCGCGGGCCGGGTCGCCGCCGGACGGGCCGCGCCGCGCGACCTGGCGGCGCTGCGCCGCGGGCTGGAGGCGGTGCCCGACCTCGCCGCATTGCTGGCGCCGCCTGAAGGCGACGAGGGCGGCGGCGGCATCGACGATCTGCTGGCGCGACTCGACCCCTGCGCCGACGTGGCCGAGGGCATCGCCGAGGCCGTCGTCGACGATCCTCCGGCGGCGCTGAGCGACGGCGGCGTGTTGCGGTCGGGCCTCGATGAGGAGCTCGACCGGCTGCGCGAGGTCTCGACCGGGGCGCGGACGCATCTGGCGGCGCTGGAGAGCAAGGAGCGCGAGCGTACCGGCGTGAAGTCGCTCAAGGTCGGCTACAACCGCGTCTTCGGCTACTACATCGAAATGAGCCGGGCGAACCAGGCACAGGTGCCCGACGACTACGTCCGGCGGCAAACGCTGGCAGGGGCCGAGCGGTACGTGACGCCCGAACTCAAAGAGTATGAATCGACCATCCTCGACGCGCAGGACCGGATTCAGGGCGTCGAGGCGGCGCTTTTCAAGGGTCTGTGCGAGCGGATCGCGGCCCGCTGCGACGCCGTACTCGCCACTGCCGCCGCGCTAGGGGAGGCCGACGTCTACTCCGGCTTCGCGGCTGCGGCGGCGCGCTATGGCTACGTCCGCCCGACGCTCACCGACGGCGACGAGCTGGACATCGTGGACGGGCGGCACCCTGTGGTGGAACGCGTTCTGCCGCAGGGTGGGTTCGTGCCCAACGACACGAAGCTGTCGCGGGCGGGGGCGCGGGTGGTCGTGCTCACCGGCCCCAACATGTCGGGGAAGTCGACCTACCTGCGCCAGGTGGCGCTCATCGTCCTGCTGGCGCAGATCGGCTGCTTCGTGCCCGCCGACGCGGCGCGCATCGGCATCGTCGACCGCATCTTCACCCGCGTGGGGCTGCAGGACGACCTGGCGGCGGGGCAGTCGACGTTCATGGTCGAGATGGTGGAGACGGCGCAGATCCTGCGCAACGCGACCGAGCGGTCGCTGATCATCCTCGACGAGATCGGACGGGGGACGAGCACCTACGACGGGCTCTCCATCGCCCGCGCCGTCGCCGAGTACATCCACAACCACCCCGCGCTGGGCGCCAAGACGCTGTTCGCCACCCACTACCACGAGCTGACCGACCTGGCGGGGACGCTGCCCGGCATCAAGAATTTTCATGTCGCCGTGGCCGAGAAGGACGGCGACGTGGCCTTCCTGCACAAGATCGTGCCCGGCGCGGCGGACAAGAGCTACGGCGTCCACGTGGCCACGCTGGCGGGGATGCCGCAGGCGGTGGTGTCCCGGGCGCGCGACGTCTTGCAGGGCTTGGAACGCGGAGGGAATGGGCAACGTCCGCGCCGCCGGCGAAGCGCTCCGGCGAACCCTGATCAGCCGGCGCTGCTGCCGCCCACCTCAGAGGTCTCCGAGCGGCTGCTCGACATCGACGTCGCCTCGCTGACGCCGCTGGAAGCCATCACCAAGCTCTTCGAACTGCAGGACACGGCGCGGCGCGAGTCGGAGAAGGGGCGCGATGGGTAGGGGAGGGCTATGAAGATCAGGCTGCTTCCTCCCGCGCTTGTCTCGCGGATCGCCGCCGGCGAGGTGATCGAGCGGCCCGCGTCGGTGGTGAAGGAGCTGATCGAGAACTCCCTCGACGCGGGGGCCACGCGCGTCGACGTGCAGGCCACCGGGGGTGGGGTTTCACTTGTCCGCGTCTCCGACGACGGCGAGGGCATCGAAGCCGGCGACCTGGAGGCGGCCTTCACCCGGCACGCCACGAGCAAGATCGAAGACGAGCCCGACCTGCACCGCATCGGCACGCTCGGCTTCCGCGGCGAGGCGCTGGCCTCGATGGCGGCGGTGGCCGACGTGACGCTGCTGTCGCGGACGGCGGAGTCGATGAGCGGCGCCGAGATCCGGGTGAAGGACGGCGAGATCATCGAGCAGGGGCCGCGGGCCGCCCCGCCGGGGACGACGATCTCGGTGCGCAACCTCTTCCGCGACGTACCCGCCCGCCTCAAGTTTCTCAAGTCGAACGCGGCGGAGGCGAACCGTATCGCGTCCGTGGTCGGCGCCTACGCGCTCGCCCGGCCGGGGACGGCGTTCAGCCTGACCGTGGACGGCAAGGAGAGCGTCCGGTCGCAGGGCAACGGCGACCGCCGCGCCGCGTTCGCCGCCGTCTACGGCGCAGGGACGGCGGCCCGGATGCTCGAGGTGGAGTGGCGGGGCGATTCCTCCGGGTTGGCGGTCGACGTGGTCGGCCTGACCTCGCCGCCGGAACTGAGCCGGGGCAACCGTACCTTCATCACGCTGCTGGTCAACGGGCGCCTCGTCCAGAGCCGGACGCTGGCGTTCGCGGTCATCGAGGCCTACCGCGGCTTCCTGGGATCGGGGCGCTATCCGGTGGCCGTGCTCGACGTGGCCGTCGACGTGGGGGAGACGGACGTGAACGTCCACCCCGCGAAGATGGAGATCAAGTTCCGCGACGAGCGACCCATCTTCTCCGCCGTCCGCCACGCCGTAACCGAAGCGGTAGAGGCCGTGGCCGCGCCACGGCCGGCGGCGGTGATCGCCACCGCGTCACCCTCCCCCTTCGCCCCACTCGACGAGGCGGCGGCTTCGAGGCCCATGCCGGTGGCCGCGCCGATCTCGGGGCTGCGCGAGGCCGCGCCCCGCGCGGAAGCGGCGACCGGCCAGGGCGCGCTGCGCGTCCCGGTGCTGCGAGTGTTGGGGCAGCTCGGGGCGACGTTCATCATCAGCGAGGGCCCCGAGGGGCTGTACTTGATCGACCAGCACACCGCCCACGAGCGGGTGCTCTTCGACCAGCTCCTCCGCGACCGCGACGGCGGCGAGGTGAAGTCGCAGGGCCTGCTCGAACCGTTGGTAGTAGAGATGTCGCCGGAGGAGCAGGGACTGGTGGCCGAGCACGGCGAGTTGCTGACCGGCTACGGCTTCCAAGCGGAGCCGTTCGGGGAGCAGGCGGTGCTGCTCCGGGCGGTGCCCGCCGGTCTCGCCGCCGTCGAGCCGGGACGGGCGCTGCACGACGTGCTCGACTATCTGGAGTCCGACGACCTGCGGGGCTACAGCTGGGAGGAACGGATCATGGCGTCGGTGGCCTGCCACTCGGCGGTGCGGGCGGGCCAGACGCTCTCCGAGCAAGAGATGCGGGAGATGGTGCGTCTGCTGGAGGCGGCGGACAACCCCCACGCCTGCCCCCACGGACGGCCCATCATCGTCCACATGAGCACGGCGCAGCTCGAGCGCGAGTTCGACCGCCGCTAGCGGCGGAGGGTTCTCAACCGACGTGGGCAAGCGCACTCGCCGCACGGCTCGGAAGGCCGGCATGGCCGGGATGGTCGGGCGGGTGGGGCCCCACGCCTCCGCGCTGCTCGATTGGTACGACCGCAACGGGCGCAGCCTTCCCTGGCGCGGCATCCGCGACCCTTACGCCGTTCTCGTCTCCGAGGTCATGCTCCAGCAGACCCAGGTGGACCGCGTCATTCCCAAGTACCGCGAGTTCCTCGACCGCTTCCCCGACTTCGCGACACTTGCAGCCGCGCCTGCCGGCGACGTGATCCGGGCGTGGTCGCCGCTGGGCTACAACCGGCGCGCGGTGCGTCTGCACAACATCGCCCGAGCGGTGGGGGCTAAGGGCGGGTTGCCTCGCGACGTGGAGGGTCTGCGCCGTCTGGAGGGCATCGGCGAGTACACCGGGGCCGCGGTGGCCTGCTTCGCGTTCGACGAACAGGTCGCGGTCGTCGACACGAACGTGCGGCGCGTGCTGACCCGGCTCGCCGGCGCGTCGAATCCGCCGCCTGCCACGCTTCGCCGCGCCGCCACCGACCTGCTGCCGGATGGGCAGGCCAACGCCTGGAACCAGGCGATGATGGACCTCGGGGCGACGGTCTGCACCGCCGCCGCTCCCAGGTGCGGCGATTGTCCCTTCGCCGTTGTGTGCGCCTTCGCGCTGAAAGGCGGTGAAGATGCAGGGCAGACGGCGGGCCGCCCGCCAGCGCGGAAGAGCGAGGCTCCGTTCGCGGGGTCGCGCCGCTACTACCGGGGCCGCGTTGTCGATTGGCTCCGGGCGCTGCCGCCGGGTGAGTTCGCCGAACTCGCCGAACTTGGCGCGGCGATCAAGGACGGCTTCATGGAGCGCGATGCATCTTGGCTTACAGGCCTTCTCGGCGAGCTTGAACGGGATGGGCTGGTCAAAGTCTGGGACAGCCGCGTTTCGCTGCCGTAGGGTGGGTGGAGCTAGGGAGCAGCGCCCTTCGGGCGCTCGCGCGCCTGACGGCGCGCGCCCTCTCTCAAATCTCCCCCAGAGGGGGAGAGGCTTAAGGCGCTTGCTCAGGTGGGGAGGGCGATTCATGAATCGCCCCTACGGGAGAGGGGGCGCTACGCTTCGGCGTCGGCCTTGAGGCCGGCGAGCCATTCCTGGAGCATGCGGCGGACTGCCCAGGTGGGAGAGATGAGGGGCAGCGTCCACTGCATCGGGCCTTCCTGCCGGATGCTGATGCCGGCGCGGACGCCGGTTCCCTCCTCGTCGAAGTGGACCGTGGTCTGGCGGGCGACGCCGCCCGCGTTCGACACCCAGATCGCCGTCCGTGGTGGTTCGACCTCGGCGACGGCGGCTTCCATCGCGATCGGTGTCCACCAAGGCTTGACGACGAGACGGAGCCGGCCACCAACGCGCCAGGGGTCGCCGGAGGGCGCGGAGGTCTCGGTCCAGGAACCGCCCCAGTGAGCCCAGCGCTTGATGCGGGTGAAGGCCTGCCAGACGTCGTCCGGCGAGGCCTCGACGTGCGCCGACTCTTTGACCTCGTAGACGGCGGCGACGACGTGCATCGTCAGCCGTTCATGATCACGCCGGCGTCCACCACGAGGGTCTGGCCGGTCATGAGGGCGCTGTCGTCGGAGGCGAGGAAGACGGCGGTGCCGGTGAGGTCGGGGGGCTCGAGGGAACGTCTCATCGCCGATGCGCCCTTCAGGGCGTCGACGAAGGGGTCGGGCACGACCTTCTTGGTGGCCTCCGACATGGTGACGCCGGGAGCGATGGCGTTGACGCGAATGTTGTGGCCGCCGCCCTGCTTCGCCATCGACTTGGTGAGGAAGACCACGCCCGACTTGGAGAGGCCGTACGCGTTGGCGGAGAAGTTGTCGCCGGGCCGCGCGCCGGGGAGCGAGTAGGCGGCGATCGAGGCGATGTTGATGATCGATCCGCCGCCCTGCTCCTTCATGTAGGGGAAGACGGCGCGGCTGGCGATCAGGATGCCGATCACGTTGACGTCGAGCACCTTGCGCAGGTAGTCGACGGTCTCGTTGCCCAAGTCGAGGTTGTAGTAGATGGCCGCGTTGTTGACGAGGGCGTCGATGCGCCCGAAGCGCTCGTGGGCCTGCCGGGCCATGGCCTCGGCGCTCGCCTCATCGGCGACGTCGGCCTCGATGGCGAGGGCCTGGCCGCCGAGCTCGGCGATTTCGGCTTCGACGCCCTTGGCCTGATCGGCCCGAAGGTCGGCGACCACGACGCTCGCTCCCTCGCGGGCGAAGCGCAGACAGTACTCGCGGCCGATGCCTTGAGCGCCGCCGGTGACGATGGCTACACGGTCTTTGAGGCGCATGGGGAACCTCCAGCGCGGCGGCCTCTCGCGGTGGAAGCGGCCGGTTTCGAAGCGGGGGTAGGATGCCACACGCGCTGCAAGGGTTCAACGACGGAAATGCTCCGGCGGTTTCGGTTGCGGAATCCGTCACGGAAGCCGCTGCATCCCCGCGGTTGGGCCCGCGGGGTGCCCATGAGGCGGCGGTATCGAATTGGGCAGGGGCCCCTTGGGATGCGAGCGTGGTTGCGTCGTGCGCTAGGATGGCTGCCTTCGGGGAGGCCCCGCATGACGACCGCAAAGCTCAACATGGTGTTCCGTGGCCCTGCCGTAGAAGACGGGTCAATCAATGCAGAGCATCTGGGTCGATCAATCATCGCCATAGCGCACCTGTTCCGCGAGGCCAATCGCAGCCTGAACGGCGACACGGCGAATGTCACCGTCGAGGTCAACGCGCTATCCCCGAGCGCCTCGTTCGTGGTTGACCTGGCCGTAGTTCAAGACGTGGCGACTCCCATGGTGGTCGCGCTCGGCGCCTCAGAAATTCGAGACATCGTCCTTGAGGGGCTATCGATCTGGAAGCTGCTCAAAGGGCGAACCCCTAAGACAGAGCCGCAGACTGGCGGACGGGTCAGGGTTCTGAACATCGAGGGAGACCGCACTTACAGTGCCGAGGCCGTCGGCTTGACCGACTCCAAAGACGTTCAGGCCGCAGCTCGCGATCTTGTAGCTCCCCTTACGGGAGGCGTCGAGACTGTGTCGCTCTGTGAGGATGGTGAGAAGGACAAGGCGTTGGAGCTAACGCAGCAAGACGCTGCCGCCGTTGCCGCGACTCCTGTGCCTGAGGACAGCGCCCTGGTCCCGGTGTCGGCCACGGTGGCTGCGCGCAGGCTCGGCATCGTGAACCTGACGTTCAAGCCAGACAACCTGTGGCGTCTCACGGACGACGGCCGCGAGATCCAGGTCAGGATTCTGGACCCCGTCTTCTTGGGGAAGGTCGAGCGTCGCGAGATTTCCTTTGTCAACGGGGACATCCTCGAGGCTAAGCTCGTGACACGGCAGATGCCGTCCGGCCGACCGGAATACGAAGCCCTCGACGTAACGCACGTTTCGCCGCCGCAGCTCCCGCTGGACATGCCCGACGCCGAGCCGTAGCAGTTCGGTGATCGCATGGGGCGGCGAACCCCACGTGCAGCCCACGTTGAAGCTGAACTCCCGGGAGAAGAGGCCGTGGGCGTGCTTCGATTGGAACGGACAACTCCTGCGGGACAAATGCTTCTCTGGAGGGGGCCTTGGTGCTATCCTATTCCGGCTGCCCTGCGTCCGTAGTTGCTTGGGAGCCACTCCTGTGTCTGCCGCCATTCCCCTGACCCTTGACGTGACCGCCGCCTCGCGCGGCTTGCTCGAACGCGCCGGACGGCTCGTCGATTCGACGCCGGCGCTGGTCGTCGAGCTTGCCGAGGTCGAGCGTGCCTACCGAGGCTTCGTCGAGGCCTTCACCGGATCGCCGGTTTTCTATGCGATCAAGGCGAACCCCGACCCGCGCGTGGCGGCGAGGCTGGCGAGCCTGGGCTGCGGCTTCGAGATCGCCAGCCTGGCCGAGCTTGCGCTGCTGGCGGAGACCGGCGTTCCTGCGGAGCGCCTCATCAGCAGCAACACCATCAAGGCGCCCATGTTCGTGGCCGCCGCGCACGACTACGGCGTGCGGCACTTCGGCTTCGATTCCGAGGCCGAGATCGACAAGCTGGCGCGCTACGCGCCGGGCTGCGAGGTGTCGGTGCGGCTGGTGGTGTCCAACGAGGGCAGTGACTGGCCCCTGGACAAGAAGTTCGGGGTGGGTCCGGCCGAGGCCGTCGAGCTCATGCGGTGCGCGGCCCGGCGCGGCCTGGTTCCCGCGGGTGTGACGTTCCACGTCGGCTCGCAGTGCCGCCGGCCGGAGTCTTGGGCAGCGGCGCTTGAAATCGTCGCCGGCGTGCTCGACGAGCTTGCCCGCGACGGCATCGAGCCGCGCGTGGTGAACGTCGGCGGTGGGATGCCGGTGGCGTCCGCCTCCGGCCCCGCGCCCACGGCGGGCGATGTGGCGGCGATCGTGCAACAGAGCGTCGCCCGCCTACCGTGGCCGGTCGAGGTCTGGCTGGAGCCGGGGCGGGCGCTCGTGGGCGAGGCGGGAACGCTGGTGACGGAGGTCATCGGCATCGCCGAGCGAGAGGGCCGCCGCTGGGTCTACCTCGATGTGGGGATCTTCCATGGCCTCGCCGAGGCGATGGGCGGCATCGCCTACTATTTCGAGACCGTCGGCGACGCGGCGCCTTCGCCCTGCACCATCGCGGGGCCGTCGTGCGACAGCGTCGACGTGATCACCACCGAGGGGCTGCTGCCCGAGGTCACCGCCGGCGACCGGGTCGTCATCCCCAACGCGGGGGCCTACACGACGGCCTACGCCTCCACGTTCAACGGCTTTCCCGCGCCGGAAACGATCGTGGTGGAGGCGCTCTAACGGTGGCCGGGTCCTGGTTCGAGGAGCAGGACCCGTTCTCGCCGGTGCAGTACCGCTACCGGATCGAAGAGGTCCTACACCGCCGGACGACGCCGTACCAGCGCATCGAGGTGCTGCGCAGCGCCTTCTTCGGGCGCATGCTCGTACTCGACGGCGTGGTGCAGCTTACCGAGCGTGACGAGTTCGTCTATCACGAGATGCTGGTCCACGTGCCGATGCACGTCCATCCCGGTCCGGAACGGGTGCTGATCGTGGGCGGCGGCGACGGCGGCACGCTGCGCGAGGTGTTGCGGCATCCCGGCGTGGCGGCCACGCTCGCCGAGCTTGACCCCGAGGTTGTTGAGGTGTCGCGGGCCTACTTCCCCACCCTCTCCGAGTCGTTCGATTCACCCCGCGCCACCGTGGTCTACGGCGACGCGGCGGACTTCGTGGCTGAGGCCACCGAGCGCTTTGACGTGGTGCTGTGCGACCTGACCGACCCCGTGGGGCCGGCGCGCAAGCTCTCGGAGCAGCCGTTCTTCGAGGCGGTGAAGGGCATTCTCGCTCCGGGCGGTGTGGTGGCGATGCAGACGGAGTCGCTGCACTTTCACGCCGCCCATATCAAGCGGGTGCAGGACGCGCTGGGCGCCGTCTTTCCTCACACCGCACTGTACGGTGCGCCCATCGCCACCTACGCGGGAAACTGGTGGACGTTCTCGATGGCGTCGCCGGCTGCAATCGAGCGGGAGCCGCGGCGGATGCCCCCCCAGGGCGTCCGGCTCTACGGCGCGGACGTGCACCGCGCCGCGTTCATCCCGGATGCCGTCCTCGAGTGTTTCGTGGGCCTCTCTCCCTAACCTCTACTCCCGCGCCGGATGCGTCCGAAAGGGGGCATTCGGGCGTAGAATCAAGCAGTGGGCGTGGCATTGCGCGCTTGAGAAATGACGAGACTGGAAGGATAGGGCCGTGCTAAAGCAAGCTCGAAGCAAGACACTCCTTGCCGTGGTCGGTATTGCAATCGTGGCGATGATCGTTGCGGCGTGCTCCGGAGAGGAGAGTGCGCCCGCGGCGACGGATACGCCGGCTCCGCCCGCGGCGACGGATACACCGGCTCCGCCCACGGCGACGTCGACCCCCGAGCCGCCCACGGCGACTCCCACGCCTGAACCGCCGACTCCGACGCCGACACCGAGCGAGCCGACGCCGACGCCCTATCCCTCGCCCAAGCTTGCCGGGACCGGCGCGTGGATCAACTCGGAGCCCTTCACCATCGAGAGTCGGCGGGGCGAGGTCGTCCTCATCGACTTCTGGACGTACACGTGCGTCAACTGCATCCGGACCTTCCCGTGGCTCCGGGACTGGCATGAGAAGTACGCGGATGCGGGCCTGGTGATCCTCGGCGTACACACGCCGGAGTTCGAGTTTGAGAAGGTCGCGGAGAACGTGGAGAAGGCCTCGGTCGACCACGATCTGCGGTATCCGATCGTGCAGGACAACGACTTCAAGACGTGGCGCGAGTTCAGGAACCGGGCATGGCCCTCCAAGTATCTGATCGACGCGAACGGGCAGGTGCGTTACGCGCACATCGGCGAGGGCGCTTACGCCGAGACGGAGCGCTGGATCAGGACGCTGCTGGAGGAGGCGGGAGCGGACCTGAGCGGGATCAGCGGCGAGACCATAGCTCGCCCGCCCCGCGACGTGAGCGCCTACGCGTCGACGGCCCGCACTTCGGTGACGCGGGAGCTCTATGCCGGGACCTACCGCAACTATGGCGCGGCGAATTCTCGGAGGAATCCTCCGTACGTCCGCCACGTCGAGTACTTCGAAGAACGCGACGTGGTGATGTTCTACGAAGACCCCGGTGACCATGCCAACCAATTCATCTACCTGCAGGGCGCGTGGTTCAACGGGCTCGAGAGCCTGACGCACGGGCGCGTGACCGAGAACTACGAGGACTATCTGGCGATTCGCTTCTTCGCGACCAGTGTCAACACGGTTATGAGCCCCGAGGGTGGCGAGGCCTACGACGTGCGCGTGACCTACGACGACCGGCCGCTTTCTCGGGACGAGGCCGGCGCCGACGTGCAGTGGGACGACGAGGGCAATAGCTTCGTCTGGGTGGACGAGCCGCGCATGTACGGCATCGTGAAGATCGACGAGGTCGGCGAGCACGAGCTGAAGCTCAGCTCGAATGCCGACAATTTCAACGTCTTTGCCTACACCTTCGGTACCTTCCTGGGAGATACGGCGTGATTCGCGTGGAGCCTGTAGCCGCGGTCGCGGCCATGGCGGCGGTTGTCACGCTCATCGCCGCCGCGTGCTCCGGCGGCGAGCCGACCCCGACACCGCCGCCGCCGACCGCGCCGCCCACGGCGACCGCGACCGCCGCCCCGGCTCCGGAGTCCGACGGCGACCATCCCGGCCGCCCCGACTTGGAACCCCTGATCCGCGGGCCGGTGAGCCCCGACGGCTTCCAGGCCGTCCTCGGCACGCCCGACCTGGGCGTGGGCGAGCGGCGCGTTGGTGTGCTGGTCACCGCGCCGTGGGGCGTGGTCGGCGCGCCGACGGCGGAGATGACGGTCTGGCGGGGTGATGGCAGCGGCCCGCCGCTCGACTTCCTGACTGCCACCTACCAGCCCTGGCCGCTCGGCGCGCGGGGCCTCTTCACCACGGACATCGACTTCGAGGAGGCCGGCGCCTACCTCCTCGACATTGATTTCGAGGACCGCGACGGCGTGCTCCGGCGGGTCGGCATCGAGATCGACATTGCCGAGCGCACGCGGGCGCCGGACGTCGGCGAGCCCGCCCCGCGCAGCGAGACGAAAACGCTGGAGCAGTCCGGCTCATTCGACGACCTCACCACCGGCTCTCTCCACGATGCCGACCTCTACCAGGTCTCGCTGGCGGAGGCGGTGGAGAACGGTCTGCCGACGGTGGTCGTCTTCGCAAGCCCGGCGTTCTGCATCAACGCCGTGTGCGGCCCGCAGGTCGAGGCGCTGCAGGAGCTCAAGAACGCGCGCCGCGGCCAAGCCAACTTCGTCCACGTCGACTTCTTCGACAACCCCAAGGAGACGCAGGACGACATCAACGCGGCGCGTCTTTCGTCCGCGGTGGTCGAGTGGGACCTGCCCGGCATCGAGTGGACGTTCGTGATCGACCGTGCGGGGTTGGTGTCGCACCGTTTTGAGGCGTACGCCACGGTCGCCGAGCTCGAAGCGGCCCTCCAAGAGGTCCTGTAGGAGCAGCCCCAAGGGCGGCGCTGAGCCGCGGGCCTATAATGCGCCAAGCGTGACTTCCTGAGCGGAACGGAAAGCGAGCAAGGCCCTGGGATCGTCGATCAGGCTGGGACGGATAGCCGGGATCCCTATCGGGATTCACTATAGCTGGCTGTTCATCTTCGCGTGGTTCAGCTACTCGCTGGCCACGAATTTTTTCCCGGCCCGCTACGACGCGACGGCGGGCCAGTACTGGGCCATAGCCGTCGTGGCCAGCGCGGTCTTCTTCGCCTGCATCCTCGCCCACGAGCTTGGCCACAGCGTGGCGGCGCGCCGCTACGGCATCCCGGTCACCAGCATCACGCTCTTCTTCTTGGGCGGCGTTGCCCAGATTGGCAGGGACGCCCCCCGCCCGATGGCCGAGGGGGTCATCGCCATTGCCGGGCCGGCGGTGAGCATCGCGTTGGGCGCGATCTTCCTCGGCGCCGGCTGGGCGCTGCACGATACCAGCGCCCCCGCGAGTGCGCTCTTCAACTACCTCGGCTACGCCAACGGACTAGTCGGCGTGTTCAATCTCATCCCCGGCTACCCCATGGACGGCGGCCGCATCTTCCGCGCGGTGGTCTGGGGGATCAAGGGCGACGTGGTCAAGGCGACCCGCGCCGCCGCCGATTTGGGGCGCGTCGTCGGAGTGGTCTTCATCGGCGGCGGTATTGCCATGGCGTTCTTCCTCGACAGCGTCTTCGGCGGCATGATGCTCATCCTCTTGGGCTTCTTCCTGTTCGCTTCGGCAAAGCAGAGCGTGGAGCAGGTCACGGCGCGGGCGGGCCTTCGCGGCCTTCGCGTCCGCGACGTCATGACCGTCGTTCCTACGATTCCGCCGCGGCTCGACCTGCGCAGCCTGGTGGACAACTACATCTCGCTCAGCGGCCACGGCTTCTTCCTGGTCGGCGAACGGGGAGACGCCACCGGCTCGCTCAGCCTTGCCGACATCTCCCGCGTGCCCCGCGAGCGTTGGGCCGCGACCACGGTGGGCGACATCACCGCGCCGCTCGACGCCATACCGACGGTCGATGCCGCCGCACCCGCCGAGTCCGCGCTCGAAGTGCTCCAAGAGCAGGAGGCGCAGCGTCTGCTCGTGGCCGACGGGGGCTACCTCGTCGGCTCACTCACGATGGAGCACGTTGCCGCCGCGATGCGCCGCTCCGGCGGCGGGTAAGGTATCGCGCGGCGCTTCCTCCTGCTAGAATCCCGACTCTTGCGGCTTCCACCACCTGAGGTCTTGCACCATGGACTACAACGCCGAGGCGCTTCGACGCCATAGAGAGACGAGAGGGAAGATGGGCATCGTCTCGCGGATGCCCTTGGAGACGATCGAAGACCTCTCGATTGCCTACACCCCCGGCGTGGGAGCGGTGAGCCTGGCGGTGGCGGAAGATACCGCGCTCTCCTACGAAATGACCAACCGCGGCAACACCGTCGCCGTGGTGTCCGACGGCTCCGCCGTGCTTGGCCTGGGGAACATCGGCCCCGAAGGCGCCATGCCGGTCATGGAGGGCAAGGCGATCCTCTTCAAAGAGCTCGCCGGTATCGACGCCTTCCCCATCTGCTTGGCCACCCAGTCGGACGACGAGATCGTGGAGACGGTGACGCGGCTGGCGCCCAGCTTCGGCGGCGTCAACCTCGAAGACATCTCGGCGCCCCGCTGCTTCGGTATCGAGGAGCGCCTGCAAGATATCGGCATTCCCGTCTTCCACGACGACCAGCACGGGACGGCGGTGGTGATCCTGGGCGGGCTGCTGAACGCGTTGAAGGTGACCGGCAAGGCGTTGGAGGAGGTGCGGATCGTCTTCTCCGGCGCAGGCGCCTCGGGCGTGGCCTCGGCGAAGATCCTGTTCCACCTCGGCGCCAGGCACGTCATTCTCGTCGACAGTCAGGGAACGATCCACAAGGGACGCGAGAACCTAACACCAATCAAGCAGGAGATGCTGGCGATCACCAACGCCGAAGACGTCCGCGGCGGGCTCGAAGAGGCCGTCCGGGGCGCCGACGTCTTCATCGGCCTCTCGGTGGCCGGAGCGATGACGCCGGCGATGGTGCGGTCGATGACGAAGGACCCGATCATCTTCGCCATGGCGAACCCGGTGCCGGAGATCATGCCGGAGGAGGCCAGGGCGGCGGGGGCCGCGGTCGTGGGTACCGGGCGTAGCGACTTCGCGAACCAGATCAACAACTGCCTCGCCTTCCCCGGCATCTTCCGTGGGGCGTTGGACGTCCGCGCGCCGCGCATCACGATGGAGATGAAGGTTGCCGCGGCGCGCGCACTGGCCGGGCTGGTGGAGACCCCCGTACCCGAGCGCGTCATCCCGTGGGCGCTGGACAAGGCCGTGGTGCCGGCGATCGCGAAGGCCGTTGCAGGGGCGTGGACCGCTGAGTCAGGCCGAGCCGCAGCGGCGTCGAAATCGGCGGCGGCAGAAGCCGGCTAGCGGCGGCGTCGTCGGCGTTTAGGGGCCGCGGGTTCGCGTTTCTTCGCCAAGACCTGGGCGAGGCTTTGCTCGAATTGCTCGGCCTGCCAGCGGCGGACGTCGGATTCGCGGACTTCTTCCGCCAGGCGCTCGGGCTCGCGGGCGAGCCGGTCGAGGCTGGCGGCGGGCCAGATGACGGACACGTCCAGAGCAAGCTCCGCCGCCCGCGCATTCCGCCATTCCTTTAGTTCCTTCAGGCGGGCCTGCTCCTCCGCCGTCATGCGCGGCGGCGCGCCGCTGGAACGGGGCCGTGGGTCGGGTGGGGCCTTCCTCCCCTTGGCAAGGGCCCGGCGGAGACGGTTGGCGAATCCTGGATGCGACCGTTTCAGCAGCTTGCCGATGCTCTCCTGATCGTCGGGCGCGGCGGCGATGCCGACGAGGTCCTCGCTGCGCATGATGCGGAAGGTGGGGACGCCCCGCCGCAGGGCCTCGGCCTCGCGGGCCACGGCCAACTCCTTCAGGATGGCGCGGCCCCGTCCGTCGAGGTCGCGGCCGCCCTTGTAGGAGAAGCAGGCCACCTCGGGCGGGTCGGGCGGCGAGTAGCGGATCTCTTCAAGGCGGGCGAATTCCTCGGCGGCCCAGGCGGCGCGTCCAAGATTCTGGAGGCGTTCGAGTAGGGCGTCGCGAAGGGGCAGCATGTGGGCCACGTCCTCCGCGGCGTAGGTCAGGGCCTCCTCGCTGAGAGGGCGGCGGCTCCAGTCGGCGCGTTGCAGCCGCTTCAGCTTCTCGACGTGGATTCCCAGACATTCTTCAAGGGCCGCGGCGAGGCCGATCTTCTCCATGCCCGCGAACCGGGCCGCGATGCTGGAGTCGAAGATGTTTGCGACGCGCCAGCCCCAGTCGCGGTCGAGGCCGCGGATGTCGTAGTCGGCGCCGTGGATGACCTTCTCGACCCGCCGGCTTTCGATCAGTTGGCCGAGGGGCGACATATCCTCGATCTCGATGGGGTCGATGACGTAGAGGCGCTTCGGCGTGGCGAGCTGGATGAGGCAGACCCGTTCCGGGTAGCGGTGATAGCCGTTGGCCTCGGTGTCGAGGGCGACGACGGGCTCGCGGAGGACGGCCTTGACGGCGCGCGCCAGCCGGTCACGGTCGGTGACAAGCTCGAAGGGAGAGCGGCCGGCTACCACGCAACCGGAGGCGAAGGAGAGGAATAGAGGAGCGGCGCCACGCTTCTAGCGTACGGAAGGGCGCGGCGGAGTGTCAAACGGGCGCTAGAAGCGCTTGCATCTTGATGGCGAAGTGCGGGAAGGCCATCCCGATGTCTTGGAAATCCGCTGGGAGACCGTAAGGGAGCCGCTTCGCACTGTTAGAATTAAGGCGTTCCACGCACGCTTCGCGCCAGCACGATGACGCCGCCGACGACGACCGACGAAATCCGCAAGGCCTACCTCGACTTTTTCGCCGAGCGGGGGCACCTCGTCGCGCCGTCGTCGTCGCTGATTCCGGTGGGCGACCCGACGCTGCTGCTGACGAGCGCGGGCATGGTGCAGTTCAAGCAATACTTTTCCGGCGAAGCCGAGCCGCCGAACCCTCGGCTGGCGTCGTCGCAGAAGTGCTTCCGCACCACCGACATCGAGAACGTCGGCGACACCAAACACCTCACGTTCTTCGAGATGCTGGGCAACTTCAGCATCGGCGACTATTTCAAGAAGGAAGCCATCGGGTGGTCGTGGGAGTTCGTGACGAAGGTGCTCGAGCTGCCCGAGGAACGCCTGTGGGTGAGCATCTACCTCGACGACGACGAGGCGGAGGGCTACTGGCGCGACATCGGCGTGCCTGCGGAGCGGATCGTCCGCTACGGGGACGAGGACAACTTCTGGGGTCCCGCCGGCGAGGAGGGCCCCTGCGGCCCGTGCAGCGAGATCCACTACGACTACGGCGAAGAGTACGGGGCCGATCTCACGCCCGCCGACAGCGGCGAGCGGTTCGTCGAGATCTGGAACCTGGTTTTCACGCAGTTCTACCACCACCGCGACGGCTCGCGGACGAAGCTCCCCGCCCCCAACATCGACACCGGCATGGGGCTGGAGCGGACGGCGACGATCATGCAGGGCCGGCTGTCGGCCTACGAGAGCGACGCCTTCGACTACCTAGTCGCGGGCGCGGCCAAGCTGGCGGGCACGTCCTACGGTTCGGACGAGGAGACGGACTACGCGCTGCGGGTGCTCGCGGAGCACGCGCGGAGCGTGACGTTCCTGATCGCCGACGGCGTGACGCCCGCGAACGAGGGGCGCGGCTACGTGCTGCGCCGCATCCTGCGCCGCGCGGTGCGCTTCGCCCGCAAGGCGGGGATCGAGGGCGCGTTCTTGGGGGATCTGTCCCGCCTTGTCATTAGGAAGATGGCCCTTCAGTACCCGGAGTTGGAGCGAGAACGCCTTACTGTTCTCAGCGTGATCAGGGCCGAGGAGGAGCGCTTCGGGCACACACTCCAGCAGGGGCTACAGGTGATTAAGGGGATGTTCGACTATCGAGCGTTCCATGGTGCCGTGATTCCCGAAGTCATCAAATTCGCCAGGGTGAGGAACCCCGGGTCCGATAATGCTGGGGGCGTGTTGGATGCTCATGGCTTCGTGGCCTACGACTCAGATAGCCCTGCGCTAGAACGTCAAGGCCAATATCTTGCGGCAGAGGAAGTATCGGACATCACAACAAGGGCTTTCTTGGCTCTCGAAGTAGACCGGGTCGATGAGGCGGAGGCGAAATTCGCCGAACTGCAAGCATGGTCGACTACCATCAGTGCGCTGGAAGCCTTCAAGCTCTACGACACCTTCGGCTTTCCGCTGGACATCACCATCGACGTGGCGCGTGAGCACGGGATGAGCGTCGACGTCGAGGGGTTCGAGCGTGAGCTGGAGGCGCAGCGGGAGCGGGGCCGCGCCGCGGCGAAGTTCGGCCTCGGCGACAAGCTGTCCGCCGACGCCTACCGCGGGCTCGACTTCGATGCGAGCGTCTTCACCGGCTACGCCGCGACGGAGCAAACGACGACGCTGGTCGCGCTGCTCGTGGACGGCGCGCCGGTGGAGCGGGCCGCACGGGGCGACGCCGTCGAGGCCGTGCTCGCTGAGACGCCGTTCTACGCCGAGGCCGGCGGACAGGTCGGCGATACGGGCGACATCGCCGGCTTGCAGGGACGTATCGCCGTCGAGGCCACGCATGCGCCGGTGGCGGGACTCATCGTCCAGGCCGGACAGGTCGTTGACGGCGAGGTCGCCGTCGGTGAGCGAGTGACGGCGCGGGTCGACGCGGCGCGCCGCGCCGACGTGATGCGGAACCACACCGGCACGCACCTGCTGCATGCTGCACTGCGGCGGGTGCTGGGGACGCACGTGAGGCAGGCGGGGTCGCTGGTCGCGCCCGACCGTCTGCGCTTCGACTTCTCCCATCCTTCGGGGGTGAGCGGCGACGAGCTTCGCGAGATCGAACGGATGGTGAACGGGCGGGTGCTGGACAACCTGCCCGTCCTGCATGAACAGATGGGTTTCCAGGAGGCCATCGACAATGGCGCGTTGGCCTTCTTCGGCGACAAGTATGGCGACGTGGTGCGGACCTGCCGCATCGGCGCCCCCGGCGAGGAGCCGTTCAGCTTCGAGCTCTGCGGCGGCACGCACACCGCGGCGACGGGTGAGATCGGGCTGCTGCACGTCGAGAGCGAGGGCAGCATCGGAGCCGGCACACGGCGTATTGAGGCTGTGACGGGGCGCGGCACGGAGGGCGTCCTGTCGGATCGGCACGTCCTGATGGAGTCGCTCGCCAAGCAGTTGCAGACGGCGCCCGCCGATCTTCAGTCGCGGCTGGCCGCGGTGCTGGAGGACCTCGACCGAGAACGGAAGCGCGCGTCGGCGCTGGAACGCGACCTCGCCAAGCGCCAGACGGATGGGCTCGCGGGCGGGGCGCAGGACGTGGACGGCGTGGCCGTGCTCGCGTCGGAGGTCACGGTGTCGACGATGGACGCCCTGCGCGGCGCGGCGGACTCGCTGCGCGGCCGGATCGAAAGCGGGGTGATCGTGCTCGGCTCGGTGATTGATGGAAAGCCGGCGTTCGTGGCGACGGTGAGCAAGGACCTAACGGCGGAGGGCTACCACGCGGGCAACATCATCCGCGAGGTGGCGAAGGTCGCCGGCGGCGGCGGCGGCGGCCGCCCCGACATGGCCCAGGCCGGCGGCAAGGACGCGTCGAAGCTGGCGGAGGCGCTGGCCCTGGCGCCGGAGCTGGTAAGGCGGCGGTAGGCCGGTCGGTCGGCTGCGGTTCGATGGCCATTGGCGGTTTGGCGTGGGGCCCCTCATCTCAATCTTCTCCCGTGGGGAGAAGAGGTAAGGCCTCCCGGCCCTACCCTTTCGACGTGCCTGCGGCGCGTGCCCTCTCTCAGTCTTCCCCAGAGGGAGAGAGGTGTAATGTGGTCGCTCTAGAGGGGATCGGAGGGGACGGGCACCCACAAGAGGTGCCCCTACGGGAGGGGTCGGCGGGCTTCGATGGCCGTTGGTGGTTGTCGGGGGGCCCTTCATCTCAATCTTCTCCCGTGGGAGACCCTTGCGTAACCTTGGACCTACCCCGTGCGGCCGTTCGGGGGATAGGAAGGGGCGATTCGCGAATCGCCCCTACAGGGGAGGAGACCCCGCCCGCACCCCTGGGCAACCACGAGGGTTGCCCCTACATGGATGATCCGTCGGTGTCGTCGGAGGTTGTGCAAAGGTCTCCGTGGGGAGAAGAGGTAAGAGTTCCCGGCCCTACCCCTTCGACGCGCCTGCGGCGCGTGCCCTCTCTCAGTCTTCCCCAGAGGGGGAGAGGCTTGAGGCGTGGTCTTTCTCATTGCGCCTGTATAGGGGTTGTGCTACCCTTCCGAGTGCTCATTTTCAGGTGGACTCTGGGCATGTTGCGCCTTAGACCGCCTACTGAAGGGGGTAGGCCCTGAAAGACTTCGAATACGTAGCTCCGACCAGCGTCGAGGACGCGGTTGGGTTGATGGCGGAGAAGGGGGCCAAGGCGCGGGCGCTGGCGGGCGGCACCGACCTGCTGATTCACCTGCGGGCCAAGGTCTTCGAGCTCGACCGCGTGGTCGACATGAAGAAGATCCCCGAGCTCACCGAGATTGCCATCTCGAGCGAGGGGCTGACACTCGGGGCCGCGGCGCCCTGCTATCAGATCTATGAGAACGATGCGGTGCGGGAGACGTATCCCGCGCTGTTCGACTCCACGTGGATGATCGGCGGCATCCAGATCCAAGGCCGGGCCAGCGTGGGAGGCAACCTCGCCAATGCCGCGCCCAGCGGGGACACCATTCCCTCGGTCATCGTCCACCGCGGCGTCTGCGTTATCGCGGGCCCGAATGGGCGGCGCGAGGTGCCGGCGGAGGAGTTCTGCACGGGGCCGCGACAGAGTGTACTTCAAGACGGCGAGATTCTGGTCGCGATCAAATTCCCCCCGCCGATGAAGGGCGAGGGGTCCCACTACCTCCGGTTCATCCCGCGCAACGAGATGGACATCGCGGTGGCGGGCACGGGGGCGTCGGTCGTCCTCAATAACGGGACCATCGAGTCGGCGCGGATCGCGCTGGCGTCGGTGGCGCCGACGCCGGTCGTGGCGTCGGAGGCGGAGGCGTTCTTGGTAGGCAAGGAGCCGACGGAGGAGAACATCGTCGAGGCCTCGGAGCTGGCCAAGAAGGTCGCGAAACCCATCACCGATATGCGCGGCACGATCGAGCAGCGGGTGCACCTCGTCGGGGTGCTGACGAAGCGCGCGCTGCGCAAGGCCGTCGAGCGAGCCAAAGGGGCGTAACCGCAGATGTCGAAGAAGATTCACGTCAACGCCAAGATCAACGGCGACGAGGCCGACTTCCTCGTCGAGGCCCGTCAGAGCCTCCTTGAAGTGCTGCGCGACGTCATCGGGCTGACCGGCACCAAGGAAGGGTGCAACGACGGCAACTGCGGCGCGTGCACGATTTCCATGGACGGCCGCATCGTCGATGCCTGCTGCGTCCTGGCCGTCGAGGCCGAGGGCTCGGACATCCTGACCATCGAGGGCGTGGCCTCGCCGGAGGGGCTGCACCCCGTGCAACAGGCCTTCCTGGAGCAGGCCGCCCTGCAGTGCGGCATCTGCACGCCGGGCTTCATCGTGGCGGCCAAGGCGCTACTCGAGAAGGAACCCGACGCCGACGAGCATCGCATCCGCCACTGGCTTGCGGGGAACCTGTGCCGCTGCACGGGCTACGACAAGATCATCCGCGCTGTCATGCAGGCGGGGGAGATGGCGAAGGCCAAGTAGCGGACCCCGGGCGCGAGCCCGGACGTAGAACGGAGCAGATCGAAGGGGCGCCGGCGCGCCTGGCGCGCCTGGCGCCTTTATCATTAAGGCGGCGAATGAGCGTGAGCAGCCCGTGCGCCACGGCTTGCGGGCAATTGAGGAGCAGGAACTATGACTACCACCGCTGACCCCGCACCCGAGTTCAAGGTCGTCGGCACCAGGCCGATTCGTCACGACGGTCTGGAGAAAGTGACCGGGCAGGCGCGCTACGGCGCCGACGTGCATCCTCCCGGCCTGCTGCACGGCAAGATCCTGCGCAGCCCGCACGCCCACGCCCGGATCAAGTCGATCGACACGAGTAAGGCGGAGGCACTCGAGGGTGTGCGTGCCGTCATCACCAACGCGGACTACCCCATCGTCAGCAGCACGCCGATCGACCTGGCCGAGGTGTTGATGAACCCGCGGATCATGGCGGATAACGACCTCGCGGGCGAGAAGGTGCTCTACAAGGGCCACGCGGTGGCCGCCGTGGTGGCGATAAGTCCGCACATCGCGGAGGAGGCGCTCGACCTCATCGACGTGGAGTACGAAGCCCTGGAGCCGCTGATGACAGTGGACGAGGCGATGGCTCCCGGCGCGCAGCTCATCCACGAGGATATGACGACCCACACGCTGGCGGCGCGATTCACCCGCGGCACCGACACCGGCGAGCGCAGCAACATCGCGTCGCGGCTGCTGTTCGAGGGCGGGGACCGTGAGCAGGCGTTCGCCGACGCGGACGTGATCGTGGAGCGGGACTTCCGCACCAAGGCGGTGCACCAGGGCTACATCGAGCCGCATAGCTCGACGGCATCGTGGACGCCGGACGGGCACGTCACGATCTGGACGTCCACTCAAGGCGCGTTCGGGATCCGGATGGCGGTAGCGGCGATGCTGCAGATCCCGGAGGCGAAGATCAAGGTCATACCGCTGGAGATGGGTGGCGGCTTTGGCGGCAAGATCTCCAGCTATCTCGACGCCGTCGCGGCGATCGCCTCGCGCAAGACGGGACATCCGGTGAAGTTCACCATGAGCCGTAAAGAAGTCTTCGAAGGCACCGGGCCCACGTCGGGGACGCACGTCAAGGCCAAGTTCGGGGCCAAGAAGGACGGCTCGATCGTCGCAGCCGACCTGTGGCTGGCCTACGAGGCCGGCGCCTATCCGGGGTCGCCGGTTGGGGCCGGCGTCATGTACGGCATCGCGCCGTACGCCGTCGAGAACTTCGCCGTCGACGGCTATGACGTGGTGGTGAACAAACCGAAGGTGGCGGCCTACCGCGCGCCGGGGACGCCACAGTCGGCGTTCGCGATTGAGCAGGTGGTGGACGAGCTTGCCGACAAGCTCGGCATTGACCCGATCGAGCTGCGTCTCAAGAACGTGCAGCGGGAGGGGGGACGGCAGGTCAACGGCATTCCCTACGGGGCCATTGGCTGCGAAGAGGTCGAGCAGGCGATGCTGGAGTCGGAGCACTACAACAGCAAGCTCGAAGGACCGAACCGCGGCCGCGGCGTGGCCATGGGTTTCTGGGGGAACGGGGGGATGCACTCGGCGGCGACCCTGGCGGTGAACGCCGAAGGCACGGTGAACATGGTGACCGGCTCCGTCGATCTGTGCGGGACCCGGGTGGCCCTGGCGATGCAGGTGGCGGAGGTGCTGGGGCTGAGCGCCGAGGATGTCGTGCCCTCCGTCGGCGATACCGATTCGGTGGGGTTCACCGCTGCGTCGGGCGGGAGTCGCACGGCGTTCGCTACGGGGATCGCGGTGATTGAAGCGGCGCACAAGATCGTCGATCAACTCAAAGGATTCGCGGGGCGGATGTGGGAGCTGCCGCCGGAGGAAATCGAGTTCAAGGACGGGGTCTTCGTCAATCCGAAGGACGCCGCGGAAAACAAGACGTTCAAGCAACTGGCCATGATGTCCTTCCGGCAGGGGGCGGTGACGGCCTCGGCGTCGACGAACCCGGGCGGGGTCGGGGTCTCGTACGCGGGGCACATCGCCGACGTTGAAGTGGACCCGGAGACGGGGAAGATCACCGTGCTGCGTTACACGACGTTCCAGGACGTGGGGCGAGCGGTGCACCCGAGCTACGTCGAGGGGCAGATGCAGGGCGGCGCGGTGCAGGGCATCGGCTGGGCACTGAACGAAGAGTATTTCTGGACGGACGACGGCGAGATGGCGAACTCGTCGTTCCTGGACTACCGGATGCCGACGAGCCTCGATCTGCCGATGATCGAGACGGAGATCGTCGAGAAGCCGAACCCCGGCCATCCCTTCGGCCTTCGCGGCGTCGGCGAGGTATCGATCGTGCCGCCGATGGCCGCCCTCGCCAACGCGGTGGCCGACGCCGTCGGCGTGCGCATGACGGAGCTGCCGATGTCGCCGGGCGCTGTGCTGAAGGCGATCAAGGAGCAGCAGGGAGCGTAGGACGCGCAGCCGTGGCTATCGTTTTCATTCCATCGCTGATGCGCGACCTGACCGGGGGCGCCGACAAGGTGACTGTCGAAGGGGCGACGTTGCGCCAGGTCATCAATGCGCTAGACGCGGCGCACCCGGGGACGAAGGAGCGCCTGATGGACTCGGAGGGGCGTATCCAGGAGGGGCTCGCCGTCGCAATCGACGGGGAGACAACGCACCTGGGCCTCATCGAGCCGGTCAAGGAGACGTCGGAGATTCACTTCATCCCGGCCATCGGCGGGGGATAGGCGACGGTGCTGGCCAAGGCAATCATGGTCGCGGCCGTGGCCGCGCTGACGGTGGCGGCGTGCTCTTCCGGCGAGCCGACGGCAACGTCAACGCCGCCGACGCCGACCGAGCCGGCGGCGCCTACGGCGACAGCCACGGCGACTCCTGCACCAACGCCGACTCCCATGCCGACGCCGACGATTGCGCCGACGTGGACGCCAGAACCCACGTGGACGCCGGAGCCGACGTATACCCCGCACCCCACGGCGACGCTTCCTCCCACGGCGCCGCCGCTTGTCTTGCCGACGTCGACGCCGACGGCCGTGCCCACGGCCACGTCGCCGCCCGCGCCGCCAACGTCGCCGCCACAACCCGACCCGACGGCTACCTCGCCTCCCATGGCGACGGCTACGGCTACACCGACACCGGAACCGACGGCCACGCCCACGGCGCCGCCGCCGCCGGCGCTTGGGTGGGCGTGCACCGAGGAGGCCGCGGGCCGGTGGGGGTGCGAAGGCGAGGTCTTTGCCGACAGGCCCGGTGCGGAACGCTGGACGTGTACGGGCGTGCCTGACGTGTTCTGGACTTGCCGAAGCGACATCGACGTCGGCGAGCTGTTTACACAGAGCTGGTCGTGCACGCACCCGACACCGGACCAATGGGCGTGCAGCGGGAATGTCGCGTTTGGGACGGAGTTCGGTGAGAAGTGGACCTGTGAAGGGGCACAGGAAGGCGCGGGGTGGACGTGCAACGGCGACATCGTCGTGGAGACGTACCACGATGAGACGTGGCGGTGCAGTCTGGCTGCCGGGGCCTGGTACTGCCACGGCAACATCCTGCCCGAGGTCTCGAGCCAGACCTGGTCGTGCGCACCCGGCGCCGGGCGCACGTCGTGGACGTGCCAGGGCGGCCTGGGCGGATTCGAGCCGGTCGTCGGGATGCCGTTCCTGTTCTTCGACGACCGGGAATAGGCGACGCTAGGCGCCTTCGTTGAGGAAGGCGACGATGGCGGGCCAGGCGGCGGGGTCCTGCCAGAAGAAGACGTGGCCGCCCTCGAAGACCTGCAGGCGCGCGTTGGGAATCGCCCCGGCGAGTGCCTCCAGGTTCTCCGGTGGGGCAAACCCGTCGTAACGCCCACCGCACACCAACGTCGGCACGGCGAGCGACCCCAGTCGGTCATAGGTGTTGTGGCCGCGCCGCGCCTCGAGCTGGCGGCGGGCTCCGGCGGCGGACTCCATGTCTTCGGGCGAGTCAGAGGCGGGCCGCGTCTTCGTCATCGCCGCGAGCAGCGTGGCGATTTCGGGCGGCGCCGCGGTGGGGTCGGCGCCCTCGTGCCGCGAGTCGATCAATCCCACGCCAAAAGCGGCAACTTCTTCCGGTGGGAGGTCCACCAGCTCGTGCAACGGGTACGACGGCTTGCCCGCGCCGCCGCTCGAGGTGCAGGCGAGGACGAGGCGCTCGACGCGATCGGGGTGGCGGAGGGCGAGCTCCTGCGCGACCATGCCGCCAAACGACACGCCCATGACGGCCGCCCGGTCCCAACCGGCGACGTCGAGCATGGCCGCCGCGTCGTCGGCGTAGTCCTGCATGGTGTAGGGGGCGTCGGGCTTGCCGGACTGCCCGAGCCCCCGCTGGTCGTAGGCGAGGACGTCGAAGGCGTCTTCGAGGGGGCCGGCGAAGATGCGGGCGTCTCGTAGGTCGCCGCCGGTCCAGTTGATATAGAGGAGCGGCGGGCCCGCGCCGGCTCGTTCGTAGTAGATGCGGATGCCGCGGACGTCGGCGAAGGGCATGGCTACTCTCCGGCGAACTCGGGATCGCGCTTTTCGAGGAAGGAGCGGATACCCTCCTCGCGGTTGCTGCTCTGGAAGGCGTTGCGGAGGGTGAACGACTCGTACTGGGCGAAGGTCTCGAGGTCTTGGCGCAGGCCGAGGTAGACGGCGCGCTTCGCCATGGCCAGGGCGATGGGCGGGCCCTTGGCGAGGGTCAGGGCGACCTCGTGGGTGCGCTCGTAGAGCTTGTCGTGGGGGACGACCTCGTTGACGAGGCCGATCTCGGCGGCTTCTTGTCCGTCGAGCATCTTGCCCATGAAAATGATCTCCATGGCCTTGGGCAGGGGCACGATCTGGGGCAGGGTGTAGGCGCCGAGGGCTTCGGGAGGAATGCCGCGGTTGAGCCAGGCCGCGCCGAACTTGGCCTGGGTGGAGGCGATGCGGAGGTCGCAGGCCAGGGCGAGGGAGAAGCCGACGCCGACGGCGGGCCCGTTGACCGCGGCGATGACGGGTTGAGGGGCGTGGCGCAGCGCCCGCACGAAACTGTCCTGACCGGTGCGGGGCGTGAAGCGCTTCTTCAGTAGGGGCGGTACTCCTTGGCGGGGCTCCTTCAGGTCTTGGCCGGCGCAGAAGCCGCGTCCGGCGCCGGTGATGACGAGCACTCTGGCGTCGCTCTCGGCGACGTGCTCGATGGTGTCGAAGATCTCGTCGAGCATGCCGGGCGCGGTGGCGTTGAGCCGCTCGGGACGGTTGAGGGTGATGGTGGCGATGCCGTCGCCGTCGACGTCGAGGAGGACTCGGTCGCTTGCCATGCCGGACTCCCTAAAGCGTGTCGCGCCGAAGCGCCGTGGCGAAGATGATAGCCGCCGCCTACTCGCCGCGCCAACCGCCTTGGGATACGGCAGCCTATAATCGGGCCATGACGGTAGTGGTGCGAGACGCGGAGGAGCGCGACATCGAGCGCATCGTCGAGCTGTACGCCCAGCTCGGACCCAGCGGCGACGCTCCTGAGCCGGGTAGCCGGCAGCAGTCGCTGGAGGCGCTCGCGAAGATCAAGGCACACGAGGGGGTGCGCCTGCTGGTGCTGGAAGCCGATGGAAGGGTCGAGGGGAGCGTGGTCCTGGTCATCGTGCCCAACCTGACGCATGGGGGCAGGCCGTGGGCAGTGATCGAGCACATGGTCATCGACGAGTCGTGTCGGGGGACGGGGCTTGGGCGGTTGCTGCTGCAACGGGTAGAGGAGATCGTGGTCGAGGCGGGTTGCTACAAGCTCCAGTTTCTGAGCGCGTGGCGCCGCAAGGACGATGCGCACCACTTCTACGAGGCGATGGGGTACGAGTCGCCGGCGCGGGGTTTCCGGAAGTTCTTCCAGTAGAGGACGGCGGCGGGACAAGACTCCTTCAGCGGGGCGAGCGCCGCGGGGCGGTGCTATACTAGCCGCTGATTTGGCCGGACTCCGACTTCAGGGAGATGAGGCTAGGGTGCGCTCTCTTGCGGGGATCTTACCCCGAGTCGCGGCTCGGCAACCGGCGGCCTTGCCGCTCCGTATTCCTCTAGGGATGGTGGACTGATGGACCGTCGCGTGGCGGTTACCGGCCTCGGCCTTGTGACACCGCTGGGACTTGACGTAACGTCGACGTGGCAGGCGCTGCTCGCCGGCGTCTCCGGCGTCGACACGATCACGGGGTTCGACGCCGAGCCCTTCGCTACGCGCATCGCCGCCGAGGTCAAGGACTTCGATCCGCTAGCCTGCATGGAGCGGAAGGAGGCCAAGAACACCGACCGCTTCGTGCATCTGGCGACGGCGGCCGCCATCGAGGCGCTGGCCCACGCCGGGCTCGACGTGGACGGCAACGCCGCCGAGGTGGGGTGCATCGTGGGGAGCGGCATCGGCGGGATCGGCACGCTGTCGAACCAGGTGAAGAACCTGAACGACCGCGGGCCGGGCCGGGTGTCGCCATTCCTGGTGCCGATGATGATCGCCGACATGGCGTCGGGGCACCTTTCGATACGGCTGGGGGCCAAGGGGCCGAACTTCTGCACGACGTCGGCCTGTTCCAGCGGCGCCGACGCCATCGGCGTGTCGGCGGAGATTATCCGGCGCGGCGAGGCGACGGCGATGATCACCGGCGGAGCCGAGGCCTGTGTGGTGCCCATCGGGCTTGCCGGCTTCTCCTCTGCCGGCGCGCTCTCGAAGCGGAACGACGAGCCGACCAAGGCGTCACGTCCGTTCGACGCCGACCGAGACGGCTTCATCCTGGGCGAGGGCGCAGGCATCCTGATTCTCGAAGAGATGGAGCATGCCAAGGCGCGGGGCGCCACGATACTTGCTGAGATGGCGAGCTACGCGGCCACCGCCGACGCGCACCACATCACCCAGCCGGCGGAGCGCGCCGAGGGCGCGGCCCGGGCGATGCGGAGCGCCCTGGAGCGGGCAGGCTTGGGCATCGACGGGATCGACTACATCAACGC
This sequence comes from Dehalococcoidia bacterium, assembly GCA_965207995.1. GTDB lineage: Bacteria > Chloroflexota > Dehalococcoidia > SHYB01 > SHYB01 > DAOUKH01. Next base: position 2,580,027 of record OZ242299.1, read on the forward strand.
ACACGGCACCTCGACGCCGCTCAACGACAAGTTCGAGACGATGGCGATCCACGATGTCTTTGGCGATGAAGCGCCCAAGATCCCGATCAGCTCGACGAAGTCGATGACTGGGCACCTGATCGGCGCTGCTGGGGCGGTCGAGGCCGCCTTCTCGGTGCTCGCGATCCGCGACGGGGTCGTGCCGCCGACGATCAACCTGGAAACGCCGGACCCCGACTGCGACCTGGACTATACGCCGCACATCCCCAAGCGGGGGCCGGTGCGGGCGGCGCTGTCTAACTCGCTGGGCTTCGGCGGCCACAATAGCTGCCTCGTCTTTCGTAAATCCGACGGGTCGTGAGGCCGGGCGGCAGGCCGAAGCGCCTCTGGCGGACGCATCCCGAACCTCCCGCATCGTACTTCGCGGCCATGGCGGCGTATCCGCCGATCGCGGCACGTGTGCTCTACAACCGGGGGATCCGTAGTCCTGAAGAGGCGGCGGAGTTCCTCGATGCGGCGCTTCCCGCGGGCGAAAGCGGGTCGCTGCTCCATGAGTTTCGTCCCGCCGTGGAACGCCTGGCGCGGGCCGTCGAGCAGGGAGAGCGGATCGCCATCTACGGCGACTTCGACGCCGATGGGGTCACGTCGTCGGCCATTTTGACCAAGGGCCTGCGGGGCCTCGGCGTCACGGTGATGCCCTACATACCCGACCGCGTCGCGGAGGGGCACGGCCTCAACGAGGGGGCGGTGCGTCTGCTGGCGAAGTCCGGCGCCGACCTGATCGTGACCGCCGATTGCGGGATCACCGACGCGGACGAGGTGGCGCTCGCGGCCGAACTCGGCGTCGACACGATCGTGACCGACCACCATTCGCCGCCGGCGCGGCTTCCCGACGCTGCGGCGGTGGTGAATCCCAAGCTGCCGGGGCAGCCGGCGGCGTACCGCGACCTCGCCTCTTGCGGCGTGGCCTACAAGCTGGTGGAGGCGCTGTACGAGCATGGGGGCAAGGACTTAAGCGAGTCGCTGCTAGGCCTCGCCGCCCTGGGGACTATCGCGGACATGGCGCCGCTGACCGCGGGGAATCGCGCGCTGGCGCGGGAGGGGCTCGCCGCGCTGAACCGCGCCGAAGATGCGGGGATCAAGGCGCTGATCGAGGTTGCGGGTATTGGGCCGGGCCGGGTCGACTCGGAGGCGGTGTCGTTCGCCCTCGCTCCCCGCATCAATGCGCCGGGGCGTATGGGGCACGCCGAGGACGGCTACAAGCTGCTGACCGCCGAGTCGGAGGAGGAGGCCGCGGCGCTGGCCAAGGCGCTCGATGAGAAGAACCTGGAGCGGCGGACGGCCACGACCGCGATTCTGGACAAGGTGATGGAGCAGCGGGCGGCGTTTGAGTCGAGACCGATCATCATCCTGGGGGACGCGGAGTTTCCGCCGGGCCTTGTGGGGCTGGCGGCGGGCCGGCTCACCGACCAATACTACCGGCCCGCCGTGGTGTGCACGACGGGGCCGGAGGAGACGCGGGGAAGCTGCCGGAGCATCCCGGAATTCAACATCATCGAGGCGCTGCGGCGGGTGGAACGGGATGCGGACGGCATCTTCCTGCGCTACGGCGGACACGCCCAGGCGGCGGGCTTCACCGTCGCGGCGGAGCGTTTCGAGGAGCTCACCGAGCGCCTGACGGCGGTGGCCGCCGAGGAGCTGCGGGACGTGGAGCTCGCGCCGCGCTTGGACATCGACGCCGAGGTCTCGCTCGACCGCATCGACGGGCCGACGATCAAGGCGCTGCGCCGGGTCGAGCCCTATGGACAGGGGAACCCTCCGCCGACGTTCCTCGCCCGAGGCGTCGAGGCGCAGGACGCGCGGCCGTTGGGTGCGAGCGGGGAGCATTTACGGTTGAAGATCCGCGCCGGGCGGGTGACGTGGAACGCGATCTACTTCAACGCGGAGGCGCCGCCGGAGGCAGTACAGGGCGCCCTCGACTTGGTGTTCGCGCTCAAGGTCGACCGCTTCGGCGGCTACGCGACGCTGCAGCTTGAAGTGCTGGACCTCGCACTGCACACCGCCGGCGTGCAGACGGCGATGCTGTAGGGCTCCCGTGCCCGCCCTCAGTCCCTCCCGGAGGGAGGGAGGCTTAAGGTGCGCCCCTGGAGCGGGAGCGGCCCTTATTCCTCGACGTGCAGGCCGATCTCTTCGAGGTGGCCGTTGATCTCTTCGAGATCCGCGTAGGGGCCGATCTTCGTCGCGACGATGACGCCATCGGCGTCGATGACGTAGGTCGAGGGCACACCGAAGAGGCCATAGCCTTGGTCGGCGATCACGCGGCCTTCGTCGATGACCACGTTGAGGGCAAGGCCGAGCTCATCGAAGAAGGCGGTCACGGCCTCGGGCGTCTCGGCGAGGTCGACGGCAAGGAGCGTGAGCTCGTCGCCGAGGGTGTCGTGGACCCGCTGCAAGTCCGGCATCTCGGCGCGGCAGGGACCGCACCAGGTGGCCCAGAAGTTGACGATGACGGGCTGGCCGCGGAGCTCGGCGAGGCTGAACTCCTCGCCGTCGTCGGAGGTGAAGCGGAAGTTGGGGGCGAGCTTGCCGCGCACCGCCTCGGCGTCGCCGCCGGGGGTGTCGGCCAGGCCGAGCGACTGGTAGATGACGAACGTGTCACTGGCGTCCAGGGGCCGCTCCACTGCGTCGGGGGACCGCTCCAGGAATGAGAAGTACTCGTTGAGCTTGGCTAACTGATTGAAGAAGATGAGGACGCCGATGAGCACCATCAGGATGCCGCTGGCGACGGTGATCGCGGGGAGATAGCGGTTGAGCTTCCTGAAGATCGGCGTGATCTGGCCGAGCGCCGCGCCGGTGATCAAGAACGGAATGCTGAGGCCGGCGGTATAGAAGGCGAGCAGGATGGCGGCCTCGCCGGCGGCGCCCCAAGCGTTGATGGAGCTTCCGGCCTCGTTGAACGCAAGAGTGAGGATCGCGCCGAGGAGGGGCGTAATGCACGGCGTCCATCCGACGCCGAATGCGCCGCCGACGAGGGCGGAGCGCCAGTAGGAGGGCGGGGCGTCCTCGCCGCCGACGTGGATGCGGCGCTCGCGGAAGTAGATGCCGTCGAGCCAGTCGTTCACCGGGCCGAGCACATTCCGCACGATGGGGAGCCGGAACGCGCCCGCCATGTAGAGGCCGACGGCCATGAGCAAGGCGCCGGCGATGCGCGCGATGAGGTCGCCGTAGCCCCCGGCGGTGCCGCCGAGCACGCCGACGGTCGCGCCGAGGATGATGAACGGTATGGAGAAGCCGATGACGAAGCCGACGCTGTGGAAGAAGGTCGTCCGTCCGCCCTGAATTTGGCCGTCTTTGACCGAGACGCCGGAGAGGTGGCCGAGGAAGATCGGGACGAGGGGCAGGACGCAGGGGGAGACGAAAGAGGCGATCCCCCCAACGAAGGCTACGACAAGGGCGACGAGTGAGAGGTCTTCGATCATGGTGGTGGGCCCATGAGGGTTGTACGAGTGTATACGACGCGGGAGGTAATTGGGCTTTCGAGGTCAGGGGCGGTGGGTGACGGCTGTGCCGTCGGCGTGCATGGCGGCGATTTCGGCGTCGGTGAAGCCGACCTCCTGAAGGATCGTGGTGGTGTGCTCGCCCATGTAGCAGTTCGTGCCCTCGTTGGCGGGGGTGAGGGAGAAGGAGAAGGGGGCGGCGTGGCGGAGGTAACTCCCCAGTGAGGGGTGCTCGACCTGCTTCATCAGACCGGCTTCAAGGGCCCAGGGAGTCTCGGTCATGAAGCGACCGCTATCGGAATCGGCGAGTCGGACGCAGGGGACGCCGGCGTGGAGGAGGCGTTGTTCCCACTCCTCGGCGGCGGCTTCGGCGAAGGTGGGCTCGAGGAGGGCGGCGATTTCGGCGTTACGCTCCCGGCGGCCCTGCTTCGTCGAGAAGGCGGGGTCGGCGAGCGGCCCGCCGAGGACGCCGGCGAGGGCGGCCCATTCGTGGTCCTGGGGACAGGCCAGGAAGACCCAGCCCTCGCGGCAGCGATAGATGCGGTAGACGGCGCTCAGGCCGTTGAAGTCGGGGTCGGCGTGGGGGCGGTCGGGCTTGCCGTCGTACTGGAGGGCGTCGTCGGCGTTGGCGTAGAGGTTGGCGCTGAGCATTGAGGTCTCGATGTGCTGACCCTCGCCGGTGCGGGCGCGGTGGTAGAGGCCCATGAGAATGGCGGCGCAGTTGGCGAGGGCGGCGACGGGGTCGGGGTTGGACTCGTTGGCGCGGCGAAGGATGTCGCTCATGTCGTGGACGCCGTCGAGGTCGAGGGGGACGTTGGGCGGCGTGGGCAGGTCTTGGCCGAGCTGGTAGCGCGGGCCGCCGGTGATGGCGGCGGCGATGGGGTGGAAGCCGGTGCGGTGGGAGTGCGGCCCCGTCGAGCCGTAGGCGCCGGCGTAGAGGTAGACGATGCCGGGGTTGAGCCGCTTGGCGGTCTCGTAGTCCATGCCCAGACGTTCGGGGACGCCGGGGCGGAAGTTGTGGAGGAGGACGTCGGTGTTTTCGATCAGTTTGTGCAGAGCGCGGCGGCCCCGTTCGTCCTTCAGGTCGATGGCGAAGGACTCCTTGCCCTGGAGGGTCTTGCACATGCGGGGGAAGCTCATGACGCGGTAGGCGTCGCCGGTGACGGGCTCGACCTTGATGACGCGCGCGCCGAGGTCGGCGAGGAGGGCGGTGGCGTAGGGGCCGGCGATGTAGGAGGCGAACTCGAGGACCTGGAGACCTTCGAGCGGTGCGCGCGGCGGGTTCGAGATGGGCCGCGGCTCCGGCGGTGCGGCGCCGTCGAGGTTGGCGAGGACGGTGGCGGTGTCGGCGCCGACGGCGGGCGCGGGGGCACCGATCTCCATCGGCGTCGTGCCGAACTTGGCTAGGACGCCGAGCTGCTTCGTCGGCCCCACACCGGGGTCGGGCAGGTCGACGATGTTGCGATTGTGGATGGCCTGGGGGTGTCGCATACCCTCCTGAGTGGTGCGGAAGGGCTCGGCGGCGATGTCGTTCTCCATGAAGATGCGCATCCACTCGTCGAGGTCCTTTTCGAGGAGAGCGGCGAGGCAGAGGCGCTGGAGCTCCCGCAGGTCGTCGGCGTTGGCGAAGACGGGCTGGTTGGCGAAGCGCTCGTCGCTCAGCGTCCACTCGAGGCCGAGCTGGTTGAGGAAATTGAAGAGGGTCTGCGGTGTGAGGTTGCCGAATTGGATCCAGTGGCCGTCCCTGGAGCGGCCGGTCATGTAGGGAGGCACGCCGCCGCCGTTGTAGCGGAACGGTCCGTCGAACTCGCCACGGTGGTAGAGCTGCCAGCCGAGGAAGTAGCTGAGGTCGTAGTTGTTCGTGGCCCGGAGCAGGCTGGTCTCGACGCGCTGACCTTGTCCGCAGCGCTCCCGGACGAAAAGCGCGGCGAGGATGGCCTGGACGGTGTTGAGCGCCGCACCGTAGCTGGTAAGGAACTGCGCCTGGTAGGCGGGACGGTCGCGGCCGGCGGTCGCGTAGTGGACGTCCATGCGGCCGGCGACGGCGTTGACGATGCCTTCGTAGGCGCGGACGTCGGCGTAGGGGCCGGTGGGGCCGAAGCCGGTCATGTCGGCGTAGATGAGGCCGGGGTTGCCGGCGGCGAGGGGGTCGTAGCCCATGCCGAGGCGGGCGGCGACGCCGGGGCGGAAGCCGGCGATGACGACGTCGGCGGCGCCGGCGAGGCGTTGGGCGTCGGTGCGGCCTTCCTCGGTTTTAAGGTCGAGGACGACGCTGCGCTTGCCGCGGTGCCACATGAGTGCGGCGTAGTGCTCGCGGCTGGGGTCGCCCTCCGGCGGTTCGATCTTGACGACCTCGGCGCCGGCGTCGGCGAGAATCATGGTGGCCAGGGCGCCGGTGAAGCTACGGGTGAGGTCGACGACTCGCAGACCCTGGCAAGGGGGCGGCATAGGCGGTTCCGTTCAGGAGAAGAACGCTCGACTTGGGAGTATAGCACCGCGGCCTTCGGGTGGGATGGGGCAGAGGTGGAGGAAGGCGCACCGGGCCCAAGGGGGTCGATCCCGTCAAAGAGTGAGAGGGAGCGGCCAGCGCGCGGCCAGCCTCACGGGCCCGGCGGGATCACTAGACCGAGCTTGCTCTCCCCGTCTCTCCTTCCAGCTCCCGCCGCCGCGTGGAGAAGGCGGCGTCAAGGGGCTCTTCAAGGCGTTTACTGAAGGGCAGTCTCGCCTCGCGCAAGCGCTGACTGGGTTTCTCGCCGTCGAACCCGGCGAATATCTCGCCGCAGGTGACACGGACGGATCGACGACCGGCGCTCAGTGTGCCTACACGCTTGGACTCCCCGAGGAAGCCCTGCTTCCCATGGATCGTGGGGAGGCCCCGCAGCTTGTAGCGCGCGCCCATGGACAACCATCGAACCGCGTACGGAGGGGCGGTCGGTAGTTGGCCGGCACCGCTGGGCTGTGTGTACATGGAACCATGGTAGGCGTCGGGGGTAGGGATGGGGAAGGGGCGGATGGCACAAGGCAGGGGTAGCGGGTCGCTCCCTCGGCACTCTGCCGGCGGCGACAGGCCCGGGCGACAGGAGTTGTCTCTCAAACCCGCCGAGAGGGGAGGAGGGGGCCGTGCTAAGATTCGCGCGATGTTGGAGACGGATTGGTGAGCGGCGCCGCCGACCTCGCACGGCTTGAGGAGTGGCTGCGTGGGCGTAAGCGGTGGCAGGGCGTTGAGGGTGAGCGGCCGCGCGCGGGGGTGTTGATTCCGCTGTATGGCCCGGGGCCCGACTTCATGGTTCTCTACACGGTGCGCACCCAAGAGGTCGAGCACCACAAGGGCGAGATTTCCTTTCCCGGCGGAGGCGTCGAGCCCGCCGACGAATCGCTGGAGCAGACCGCGCTTCGCGAGACGCACGAGGAGGTCGGCATCGCGCCCACCGACGTGACTCTGCTGGGGCGCCTGGACGACGTCATTACGATTTCAGACTTCCTGGTGACGCCGGTGGTGGGACGGGTCGAGGTGTTTCCCTACGCCTTCGCGCCGGCGCGACTGGAGGTGGCGGAAGTGCTGGAGGTCCCGCTTTCACACCTGCGGGACCCCGCGAACCGGGCGACGCACCCCAATCCGCCAAAAGGACGGTCGCGGGCCAAGTTCCCCGCGTACAGGTTCGGGCAGCATCTGATCTTCGGCGCCACCGCGCTGATGACGACGCGGCTTCTGCGGGCGCTGGCGGAGGCGTAGGGCTCTGAGGTTGCCGATCTCGATGACCGTTGGTGGTCGTCGGGGGGCCCCTCATCTCAATCTTCTCCCGTGGGGAGAAGAGGGGAGACCGCCCCGCGCCCCTCCTCCGACGCGCCCGTTGGGCGCGTGCCCTCTCTCAAATCTCCCCCAGAGGGGGAGAGGGAAGACCGCCCAGCGCCCCTCCTCCGGCGCGCCCGCTGGGCGCGTGCCCTCAAACGTGGAACGTGGCCCCCGAAGACCACCCCAGGGCAACCACAAGGGTTGCCCCTACAGGGATGATCCGCTGCCGGCATCGCCGGCTACGCAAGGGTCTCCCAAGGGAGAAGAGGTAGGACCACCCGGCCCCCGGCCTGCCCTCCGGCGCGCCCGTTGGGCGCGTGCCCTCTCTCAAATCTCCCCCAGAGGGGGAGAGGGAAGACCGCCCAGCGCCCCTCCTCCGGCGCGCCGTGGGCGTGTGCCCTCTCTCAGTCTCCCCCAGAGGGGGAGAGGTTTAAGGTGGTCCCCAGATGTCGTCAGGCGAGGCCGTGTTCGCGCTTGAGGGGGAGGGCGACTTCGTTGTGGAAGCGCTTGATGGCGGTGTAGTCGTAGGGGTGGAGGATTTGGACGGCGAAGTGGGTGATACCGTTGGCGATGTGCTCGCGGATGAGGGAGGTCATGTCGGCGGGGGCGCCGACCATGTGGACGCGACGGAGGTCTTCGAGGGTGCGGTCGGCGACGGCGGAGCGTGAGCGTTCTTCGAACCGACGTTCGAGGAAGCGGGCGGCGTCGGCGGGGTCGTCGGTCATGTGCATGTTCATGAACATCAGCGTCTTTTCGATGGCGTCGTAGTCGCGGCCCTCGGCTTCGCAGTGGCGGCGGAGGACGGCGAGCTTGCGGGCGGCGTCTTCGGGCGCGGCAATGAAGTTCCAGGCGTCGGCGTAGCGGGCGAAGTAGCGGACGGTGAGCTGCTCGCCGCCGCCCCCGATCCAGATGGGAATGTTGCCGTTGACCGGCTTGGGCTCGCAGATGGCGTCCTCGATGCGGTGGTAGCGGCCCTCGAACGATGGGCGCTCCTCTGTCCACAGCGCCCGCATGATCTGGACGGCCTCGCCCATGCGGTGGACGCGCTCGGCGGGCCCGGGGAAGTCGAAGCCGTACATGGCGTGCTCGGGCTGGTGCCAGCCGGAGCCGATGCCCATGTTCAGCCGGCCACCGCTGACGTGGTCGATGGTGACGGCCATCTTGGCGAGGAGCGCGGGGTTGCGGTAGCCATTGCCAGTGATCATGACGCCGCAGCGGGCGCGCCGGGTTGAGGCGGCTAGGGCGGCCAGCGCGGTCCAGCCTTCGAAGACGGGGAGCTCCGGGTCGGGGAGGATCGAGGGCGTGACGTGGTCGGAAGTCCAGAGGCTGTCGAAGCCGAGGTGGTCGGCAAAGCGCCAGACGCGGAGCAATTCGTCCCAGGGCGCGCCTTCGGTGAGGGTTTCGAGTCCGAAGCGGAGAGGGTGCGTCATGGGCGCGTCCTCGAACGGTCAACGGCCGCCGGTCATCATCTCGCGGAAGTCGTCGAGGTTGAAGGCGGGCGACTTGCAGTAGTCGATGATGCGGCGCTCGCGCTCCTCGACCTTCCGCGCCGCTTCGGGCAAGGCGCGGGCCGCCTCGATGGGGATGTTGGTGACGCCGTGCTCGTCGCCATGGAGGAGGTCGCCGGGCTTGACGACGAGCCCGCCGACCTCGACGGGCACGCCGACGTCGATCAGGTGGTGGTAGGCGTGGGAGACAAGGACGCAGGAGGAGAAGGCGTGGAAGGGCATGGCCTCCATCTCGGGGAGGTCGCGGACGCCGCCGTTGGTGATGGTGCCGACGCAGCCGAGGGCCTTGAAGATGTTGCCGTTGACCTCGCCCCAGAAGGAGCCGATGGGGTTGGGGTAGTCCATGTCCTGGATGACGAGCACCTTGGGGCCGGGCGTCGCGGCGACGTGCTCCCAGAGCTCGGCGACGCCGGCGCGGGGCTTGGGACTGGGCGGCATGCGGGCGCTGATGATCGCGGTGGCGGCGTAGGCGACCATCGGCCCGAGGTTAGGGAAGCGACATGTGATCTCCGGCCCCATGAAGCCTTCGGAGCGGGGGCGGATGTCGAGGGTCTCGATGGCGTTGCAGACGGTGGGGCTGGTGATCTGCCGCAGCGCCTCGAGTTCGTCGGCGGTGAGGGGGGCGTCGGGCATGGGGTGGGTTCCTCCGCCGCTCAGTCTCGCCTAGGGCAGGGCTTTTGCGCAACTCGGCTTGACTGGCCGGAGGGCGGCCGGCCTTCGATTACCCTTGGTGGTAGTGAGGGGGCCCCTCATCTCAATCTTCTCCCAGGGGAGAAGAAGGAAGACCGCCCCGCCCCACTCCTCCGGCGCGCCCTGTGGGCGCGTGCCCTCTCTCAATCTCTCCCAGAGGGAGAGAGGTTTAAGGTGCTCCCCAGAAGGGGAAGGGTTTGGCGTGTTACCCCACGGGGGCGGAGGGGAGGGCGATTCGTGAATCGCCCCTACAACATGAGACCGGCGTGGCTAGAGGCGGCGGTCTTCGCCGCCGTCGATGAGGAGGACCTGGCCGGTCATGAAGTCGCTGTCACTGGAGGCGAGGAAGAGGAGGGCGCCCTGGAGGTCTTGGGGGGTGCCGAGGCGGCCCAGGGGCATGCGGGTGACGAGGTGGTCGAGTATCTGGGAGGGGACGGTGACGCGGGTGGCCTCGGTGTCGATAGGGCCGGGGGCGATGCAGTTGACGTTGATGTTGTCGGGCCCGAGCTCGGAGGCGAATCCGCGGGTGAGGCCGACGACGGCGAGCTTGGATAGGACGTAGGGACTGGAGCCCGCGACGTAGGCGGCGCCGGAGGACTGGAAGATGATCTTGCCGCCGCCGCGTTCGCGCATGGAGGGGACGACGGCACGGGTCATCAGCATCTGGCCGGTCATGTTGACGGCCATGAAGTGCTCGAAGTAGTCGAGCTCGACGGCGCTGAAGGTGTCGGAGCGCATGCTGTGGTAGATGGCGCCGTTGTTGACGAGGATGTCGATCCCGCCGAAACGCTCGACCGTAGCGGCGGCGAGATCGAGGCAGCTCTGCTCTTGGGCGAGGTCGAGGGGGAGGTAGGTGGCCACGCCGCCGAGCTCGTTGATCTCCTCGGAGACCTGCTGGCCCGTATCGGGGTTGATCTCGGCGACGACGACGTTGGCGCCTTCGTTGGCGAGCGTCTTGGCGTATTCCCGGCCGATTCCCTGGCCGGCGCCGGTCACGATGGCGACCTTGTCCTTGAGGCGCATGGTGAGTCCTACCTGGTGTGGTGCAGTACCAGAGTTGGGCGGCGCGATACTAGCACAGGGGCCGGTGGGGCGGAAGGCGCAGCCCGCCTACTCGACAGTGAAAGGGTCTCGGTGACGATGCTCGGGGCGCGGTGGGGTGAGCGTGTCAGCCTGCGCTTCAGATGTGAGCAGCAGATCCTTAAGGCTCGGCTTCGTCGTGCTCCGCAACCCATCGGCAAGCCTGGCTTTAGGGGGCTTGCTGAGGCTCGCCTTGGCGTCTTGTCTTTGCGGTGTCTCGCTCATGCTCTCTCTCGCCAACAGTAGTCGCTAGGAGGAAGACTAGTCTAGCACCCATCCTCTCAATCTTCTCTAGAGAAGGTCTTCGTAAAGCGCCCTCTCAGTCCCTCACTGAAGAGATGTTTGCGTAGCGCTCCGGGGGTTGGGGGACGGGCGAGTCGCGACTCGCCCCTACAGAGGAGGGCGACCACAAGGGTCGCCCCTACGTGGAAGACCCCACGATCGCCGAGGCTAGCGGTGGAAGTGGGTGATGACGTCGCGGGCGGCGCGTTCGGTCTGGGCGAGGGTCTCTTCGGGGGGGCCGGCGTGGCGGAGGACGAACTTGGTGGCGCCGTTGTCGATGTAGCGCTGGATCATGGCGGCGACGTCGTCGGGGGTGCCGACGGCGGAGTATTCGAAGGGGTCCATGTCGGGGCGGAGGCGGCCCATCACGTAGGGGGTCGCAGTGTCGACGGCCTTGGCCTTGGAGTCGTCGAGGCGGAAGCTGACGATGGTGCCGAAGTGGTCGTCGGGAACGGTGCGCCCGGCCTCATCGGCGTAGTGGTGGATGCGCTCGATGCCGTGGCCGACCTCGTCAGGGGTGAGGGAGGCGGTGAGCCAGCCGTCGCCGCGGCGTCCGACGCGGCGGAAGGCCGGCTCGGTGCGTCCGCCGATCCACACGGGAATAGGGTCCTGGTGCGGCTTGGGCTCGATGGTGGCGTCGTGGACGGAATAGTAGCGGCCCTCGAAGGTGACGTTGTCCTCGCTCCAGAGGCGGCGCATGAGGTCGAGGGCCTCGTCGGTGCGGCCGGCGCGCTGCTTGATGTCGGACCCGCAGGCCTCGAACTCGTTGGGGGCGTCGGTGCCGAGACCGACGGCGGGGAGCATGCGGCCCTTGCTGATGAAGTCGACGGTGGCGATTTCCTTGGCGAGGACGGCGGGATTGCGGAGGGGCAGAGCGAGGACGCTGTTGCCGAACTTCATGCGCTTGGTGCGGGCGGCGATGGCGGCCATGACGGTCATGGACTCCATGCTGTAGGCGGGGGCGACGATGCGGTCGGCCAGCCAGATGGAGTCGGCGGCGGAATCCTCGACCATGTCGATGTAGTCCCAGAGGATCTGGGGGTCCTTCCTGGGGAAGGGCCAGCCGAGGAAGCCGACGCCCAAGCGAACCTTCATGATGCGGGCCTTTCTCGCGGGCGCGGTGTGGTGCGCCGCGCTGGGATGATACCAGGAGGGCGGACGGCGCGCCGTCCGGTTGCCTGAAAAGAGAGGGCGCGCCTAGAATGACGCGCACTTCACGCCGCCGCGAGGCCGCTCCGCTTGCTCTGGGCCCACTTCATCAACTTCTTCGTGCCGGAGACCAAGGCCGACGCCGCTCTGCACCGGGCGTGGGAGCGCTGCTACGAGCCAGTGCTGGGCCTGATCGCCGCGCACCCGCGGGCGCGCCTGACGTGCAACGTCGACGGGTCGTTCATCGGGCGACTGCAGGAGGCCGGGCTTGGGGAGGGAGTCGGGGCGCTGCGGCGGCTGGCGGAGTCGGGGCACGTGGAGCTGACGGCGAGCGCCTACGGCGGCGTCGTGCTGGGACCGATGAGCAGCGAAGCGGTCGAGGATACGGTGACCCGCGCGGGCGAGGCGTCGCGGGAGGCGTTCGGCGAGGTCTACGCGCCCGCGGGCTTCTTTCCGCCGGAGATGTCGTACGACCGGAATGTGGGTGAGGCGGCGGCGCGCCTCGACTTCAAGTGGATGCTGCTTGACGAGATGTCGCACTCGGGTAGGCCGGGGTCGGTGTCGTGGGACCGGGCGTACCGGTTGGAGGCGGCCGAGGTGAAGCTGCTCTTCCGCGACCGGTCGCTGAGCCAGGGGATGGTCTACGGGTCGTTCGATGCGCCGGCGGACCTGGCGTCGGCGGCGGGCGCCACGGCGGGGCGGGCCTACGTGCTCACCGGCGTGGAGGCGGACATCTATGGAACGCGGCGGGTGCAGCCGAGGGAGTTTCTGGCGGCGATGTTCGCGTACGATGCGTGGGAGATGGTGACGGTGTCGGAGCTTCTGGAGAGGCTGGGCGACCCCGAGCCGGTGACGCCGTCGCCGGCGTCGTGGTCGGCGTGGGACACGCTGGCGTTCTAGAGGGGCGGAATGATGGACTCCAAGCTGGGACTTGTCCTCTACCACGGGTTTGAAACGGGAACAGAGCTCGCGCGGTACGCCGAGATCGCGGAGCGCGAGGGGTATGACAGCCTGTGGATGACGGAGCGGAGCGGCCATGAGGAGGCCTTCGCGACGCTGGGCTACGCTGCGGCGTCGACGAGCCGGCTGCGGCTGGGTCTGGGTGTGGCGAATGCCTACTCGCGGCACCCGGTGCTGCTGGCGATGGCGGGGGCGACGCTCGACCGGCTTTCCGGCGGGCGCTTCATCCTGGGCTTGGGGGCGAGCGACCGTGACGTGATCGAGGGGAGGCTGGGGATTCCACACGAGCGGCCGATTGAGGAGCTGGAGCGGACCGTGCGGTCGCTGCGGGCGCTGTTCGCAGGGGAGACGGTCGACGACGAGGCGGGCCGGAACAAGATACGCGGCGTCCGGCTGGGGGTGCATCCTGTGGCCGAACGACTGCCGCTCTATGTGGCGGCAGCGGGGCCGAATGCGCTGGCGATGGCGGGGCGGGTCGCCGACGGGCTCATCCTGAATACCTACAGCCCGACGTCGTACGTGCGGTGGGCGGTGGCGACGGCGCGGCGGGCGGCGGAAGAGTCGGGGCGCGACCCGGCGTCGCTGGACGTGGTGTGCATGCTTGTGGTGCGGCTGACTGACGACCCTGCCTCGCTCTATCCGATGTTCAAGGAACGCGTGGCACGGCTGTTGTCGGAGCCCCACGGCGGCGAGCTGCTGTTGCAAGATAGCGACTTCGACCCGGCGCTCGCGGGCTGGGTGCGCGAGGCGGCGGCGGAGGGAGGGACGAAGTCGGCGGCGGCGCTGATCCCGGAGGCGATGGTCGAGCAGTTCTACGTGCTTGGAGACGAGGCCCGCTGCAAGGAGCGCATCGCGGAGTATCGGGAGGCGGGCGTCGACGAGCCGCTGCTCCTGCCGCGGCTGGAGGATTTCGAGGCGGTGGCGTCGGCGTTCGTGGGGTAGGGCTAGCGGTTGCTTTCGACCACGACAGTGATGATGTCGAGGTTGTGGTACTTGCGGTGCTGGACGGACGAGGCGTAGTGCCGCAGCAGACGGAATGAAACCTCGCGGTCGTCCTCGATCTGGGGCTGGGCGCTGAGATAGGCCAGCCGGTCTTCCAGGTTTTCTTCGTCGGATGCCGCCACGAACTCCAGCTCCATCTTGTTGTCGACGCGGCGCGAGCTGATTGCCAGGCTGCGCTTGCCCGCGTCCTCCTCATCGGCCTCGAGGGGCAACAGGCTCGACAGGGTCTCCTCGCCGGCGGAGCGCAGCCGGTCCGTCGAAGCCTCGTTCCAGCCCGCCTTGGAAGCGGACTCCTGAAGGAAGGTGTCGATGGCGGGCAGCGAGGCGATGTTCAAGTCGACCTTCAGCCGCCTGCGCTGGGAGCCGGTGAGCTCGAAGAAGAGGGTGAAGGCGATCAGGCAGATGGCGCCGACGGTCAAGGCGTTGCCTAGCAGGGTTGCTATCGTCCCGCTGAGGAGGTCGGCGAAGATCAGGTCGTTCTGGAAACCCATACCCAGCCAGAACGAGACGCCGACGGCCACGGTCTTCTTCATGTCGAGGCCGTCGTCGACCACCATCCTCACGCCCTGCATGAAGAGGATCGACAGCATCACGACGACAAAGGCGCCGAAGACCGTGCCGGGGACCGCGATAATGAGGGCAGTGATCTTGGGCAGGAGGGCGATACAGATCAGAATGGCCCCTCCGTAGTAGCCGACGTAGCGGGAGACGGCCCCGGTAACGACGGTCCGGGCGGCGTTCCCCGGCGGGGCCATGTTGGGGAGCGACCCGAGGAGCGCGGAGATGAGGTTGGTGATGCCGATGACGTTCAGCGCGCCTTGGACCATGCGAAAGTCGACGGCTCGCGGCCTGCGCCAAGCGGCTCGTTGAAGGGCGAGCATGTCGCTCAGGCTATAGACGGTGGTCGACAGGGCCACGACGATGAACCCCGGCAGCAGCCCCCAGAACTCGGCGCCCAGGCTGAAACCGAACTCCGGCCGTGCATCGAGTGGCAGTCAGATCCAAGGGGCGTCGAGGAGGGGCTGCACGTCGAAGAGGCCGAAGGGCACGGCCACAAGGCAGCCGGCTCCAATCGAGACGACCGGCGTCCATTGCTGCCATCTCGGGGAGCCGAAGAGGCGGATCGCGATGACGAGGAAGAAGGTTGTCGCGGCCATGAGGGGACCCGCGGCCGAAGGCGCGCCTTCCGGGGGCACCGACAGCTTTTCGAGCAGGATCGACATGACGGAGCCCGCCAGCAACATGAGGACGCAGCCGCTCACCGTCGGCGTGATGATCCGGCGCAGGAGGGCGAGCCGCCAGCCGAGGAGGAACTGAAAGGCCGCGCCACAGACGATGAGGCTCGCCAGCATGGCGGGCCCGCCGGCCACCAACGCGCTGACGGCGACGGCGATGTAGGCGGTCCCGTTCGAGACGTTGAGCGGATAGCCGGCCCCCAACCGCCAGAACCGAGAGGCCATGAGAATGGCGCCCAGCCCGGACAGCGACAGCGAGCAGTAAAAAATCCACGACAGGTACTCTTCAGGCTGGCCGCTTGCCGCAACGATGATGGCCGTAGAGGCCGCCATGCCCGTCAACAGGCCCATGACCTGCTGGAAGCCTAGGCCAAGGCCCACCATGGGCGGGACCTTCTCGTCAGGCTGGTAGAGGATCTCGTTTGCTTGCGTCGTAGCCAAGTCGGTGTCTCGGCTTACCGCGCTACGTCTCGTTTAGGTGAACGCGCGGTCTCAATAAGGAGCGGGGAGCTAGGATAGCAGACTGCTGAAAGGGGTGCACCGACGGCACAGCAAGGCCACACAGCGGTGCTTCCGGCATGGTGGGCACCTATGGGTGACGGTTCTCCCGGTGAGCGGCCTCGAACTCGTTGAGAGCGGCTTTGACCCAGGCAAGGTCGTCGGTGGCGGCGCGTTGGCGGGCCGCTTCGGGGTCGATGCCGTAGATGCGGGCGGCGTTGAGGCCGAGGATTTTCTCCTTGATGCGCGGGGTGAGCTCAGGGTAGCCGTGGCGCTCGCACAGCTCCTGGGGGATTTGGAAGGCGCGGAAGGCGTCGATCAGCGGTTGAGGGGAGCCGTACCAGATCGAGTCGCTGCCCCAGAGGACGTTGTCCTCGCCGACGGCGAGGAGGAGCTTGCCGAGGACGTGGGCGGCCTCGCGGGGGCGGCGGACGAGGACGAACCAGGTGCTGCCGAGCTCGGCGTAGACGTTGGCGCCGGGCCCGATGCCGGCGTCGGCGAGGCTCTTCACGAGACGGTCCGTCCCGGTGCCGGATGGGTCGTAGGGGCCTTCCTCGCTGCCGCCGACGGGGGTCTCGTAGCCGGAGTGGTAGACAAGGAATTTCATCCCTGGGAAGGCCGCGGCGGCGGGCCCGACGTCGCGGGGCGAGCCGGCGGGGGCGAGGGCGCTGAGTCCCTTGTGGGCGCAGACCATGCCGACGCCGAGCTCACGGCTGCGTTCGAGGAAGGGGAGGCCGTGCGCCTCGTCGTCGAGCTGCCAGCCCGTGTTTCCATTCCAGGGGTGGGCGGTATAGACCTTCCAGGCCACGGGCTTGTTGCGCTCCTTGATGCGGTCGAGGCGGTCGATCTCGCCCGGCGCGTTGGGGTGAACGATGGAATGGCTGAGGAGGCGGCCGGTGCCGGCGAAGCGGTCGACGAGCTCGCGGGAGCCGGCGATTTCGGGATTGGTGAGGATGTTGCGGCGCTCGTCGCCAGGGGCCGAGGTCAGCACGGCCACCGCCGTTTCACTTTCGAGGAAGACGTGGCGGAGGTAGTTGGTGAAGTCGAGGTCGATGCGGGGGTCGAGGCCCTTCCAGCGGTCGGGGGCGACGTTGCGGATGAAGCCCATGACGCCGTCGACGCCGGGGGCTGTGGCGCGGTGCCGCGCGACGTAGTGCGTCTGCACGTCGATGACGAGCTCGTCTCCGGCGAAGGCGGCGTGGGCGGCTTCGGGGTCGGTCTCCGCTTCAGGTGAGATGTGGTAGTAGCCGCCGCCCCAGGCGTCGTCGATGGCGCGGAGGGCGGCGGCAGTCCCGCGGCGGCTCTCGGCGAACCGCCGCTGGCCGAGCGGGGTGCAACCCTCGGACTCGGTGCGGGCCACGGTGCGCACGACGGCGGCGAGGTCGCGGTCGGACCAGGGGATGGGGCGGAACTCGTCGTTGCCGCGGGGCTGCAGGACGAGGGGGAGGGGCGGGACGGTCATGGGCGCATTCTAGCGCAGCAGGGAGTGAGGGTTGTGGCGGAGAAGGCGGCCAAAGAAGAAGGCCCCCGCCGGAGGTGACGGGGGCCTTCTTTCGTACCGGCGGTGCGCCGGTGGCTAGGCGCCGTGGCGCTCGCCGGTCACCGTGAGGAGCTGCTCACGAAGATCGGGCTGGCTGAGGCGGTGGATGCGGGAGCGCACCGCGATGGTGTGGGCCTGGGTCGCGGCGTGGTCGGCGGCCTCGCGGCTCTCCCAGACGGAGACCTGGCCGAGCGAGCCGGTGTTCTCGAGCTCGTAGCTCTCGATGAACCCCGGCTGCTTCGACAGGAAGCCGTCGAGCTCGTCGAGGAGCTCCTGCACCGCGCCCGCGGCGCCGTTCTTGGGGTGGACATAGGTGGATCGCAGGACCTTCATGAGACCTCTCCGGCGCCTCTGCGCCTCCCCGCCGCTTCGCGGGGTGTGATTTGACGATTTAAGGCTATGCCTCGCGGCCGAGGGACGTCAAAAACACAAATGGCCTGGGAAAATAATTGGAAGTGCTACAAGGTGGGCGCGACGCGTGTCTTTCGGTCGCTTGCGGCGCGAAAGGCAACGCAACGCGTTACGAATATCGTCACATTTTTCGCAAGTCAAGAGGGCCGATATTCGTTGATATTCGCCAATGGTGGGTCGAAGTGGTCAAACGGAGGGTCATGACAACCACGAGCCGGCGTTGACGTGCAGGGTCTGCCCGGTGATGTGGCGCGCCTCGTCTGAGACGAGGAAGAGGACGGCGTTGGCCTGGTCGCCGGGTTCGAGGTAGACGCCCATCGCGGTCTGCAGGATGGAGTCAGTGGCCGCCTTGTGCATGGCCTCGTCGGTCTTGAAGCTGGCGCGGGTCATCGGCGTGTCGGTGAGCCCCGGGGCGATGGTGTTGACTCTGATGTTCTCGGCGCCGAGGTCGTGGGCCAGGCTGCGGGAGACGTGGGCGACGGCGGCCTTGGACGCGCCGTAGGCAAGGCTGCGTCCCGAGGGGCGGAAGCCGGAGCCGGAGGAGAAGTTGACGATGACGCCGCCGCCCCGCTCGCGCAGGTGAGGGAGGACGGCCTGGCAGAAGAACATGACTCCTTTTAGGTTGACGGCGAGGACGCGGTCCCACTGCTCCTCGGTGACCTGGTCGATGGAGCCGCCGGCCGCGATGGCGGCGCAGTTCACCAGGACGTCGAGGCCGTCGAAGCGCTCGACGGCGCGGGCCACGGCGCGCTCGACGGAGGCCTTGTCGGCGGCGTCGGCTTGTATTCCGATGGCGTCGCCCCCGGCGGCGGCAACCTCCTCGGCCGCACGCTGGACGCCGTCGGCGTCGAGGTCGGCGAGGGCGACGGCGGCGCCCTCGCGGGCAAGGGTGAGTGCGGTGGCGCGTCCGATGCCGGACGCGGCGCCGGTGATGATCGCGACTTTCCCCTCAACGCGCCCAGTCATGCGGTGAGGATACCACGAGGGTTTCCGTTTTCCCCCGCGGACTCGGGCAAAGCAAAGCCCCCGTCAGGACGGGGGCTTTCGTGCCTCGAAGCGAGGTGGGCTAACTGTTGTCGTCGAGGGTCTTGGGCCAGGGGGCCTTGCCGGTGAGGACTTCCATCGGGATTTCGCGGGTCTTCTGACCGTCGTTCGCGCGTTTGCGGGAGATGCCGCCTCGCTTGCCGCCGCGGACCTTCTTGACGCCCTTCATCTGTGCTTTGTGTGACATGACTGCTTTCCTCTGGAAGTCGCGTCTCCCAGTGTACCGCACCCTTCTAGCAGGCGGCAACGCGGACGGAGCCGAGGCGCTAGCCCATCTGGCCGCTGAGCTGGCGGCCGCCGAGGACGTGCATGTGCAGGTGGGCGACGCTCTGGCCGCCTTCGACACCGGTGTTCATGACGAGGCGGTAGCCGGAGTCGGCGACACCGGCCGCTTGCGCGGCGCGGTTCGCCATGAGGGTCATGTTCCGCATGAGGCCGGCGTTGTGCTCGCCGACCTCGGCGACGGAGGCAAGGTGTTCGAAGGGGATGACGAGAAGGTGCACGGGCGCCTGCGGGGAGATGTCGGCGATGACGAAGACGGTGCCGTCCTCGTGCAGCTTCTCGCTGGGGATCTCGCCCGATGCGATCTTGCAGAAAATGCAGTCGCCGGCCATGGCGCTCCTCCCTGGTAAAGAAGAAGCCCGGCGTGCGCCGGGCTTCTTGTCAGACCTTGGTTCCGGTTAGATGCCGAGGTGCTGCGCGACCAACTCGCGGTGGTAGTCGCCGTCGCCGAAGGCGAGCTCGGCGGCTTTGGCCCGGCGGAAGTAAAGCTGCATGTCGTGCTCTTTGGTGAAGCCGATGCCGCCGTGGATCTGGTGGCCGAGGGCGCAGACCCGGCGATACGCGTCGCTGACCCAGGCCTTGGCCATCGAAACTTCCTTGGAGGCTTCCATGCCTTCGCTCACGCGCCAGATCGCCTCGTAGGCGATGTAGCGGGAGCCGTCGACGTCGGTGACCATGTTGGCGCAGTGGTGCTGGATGGCCTGGAAGCTGCCGATGGGCCGGCCGAACTGGACGCGCTGCTTGGCGTACTCGACGCTCATTTCGAGCACCTGCTGCGCCCCGCCGACCATCTCGGCGCATTTGCCGGCGGCGCCCCACTCGGCGATCTTCTCGACGATGGCCCAGCCGCCGTTCTCCTCGCCTAGGACGTTGGCGGCAGGGACCTTGACGTTATCGAACGTGATCTCGACCTGGTGGTCGGATGCGATAGTCTTCAGCGACTCGTAGGCGATGCCGGGGCTCTTGGCGTCGACCAAGAAGAGGGTGATGCCGTCCTCGCCCTTACCTTCCTTGGTGCGGGCGACGACGAGAAGCTGGTCGGCGGCGCCGCCGTAGGAGATGAAGAGCTTGGTGCCGTTGAGGGTGTACTCGTCGCCGTCCTTGGATGCGGTGAGCTCGACGCCCGAGGCTTCCCAAGTGGCCGAGGGCTCGGTCTGGGCGTAGACCCAGATTTCGTCGCCGGCGGCAATCTTGCCGAGGTGGGCTTCCTTCTGGGCGTCGGTGCCGAACTCGAGGATCGGCATGCCGCAGAGGACGACGGTGTTGAAGAAGGGCGAGGGGGTGAGGTTGCGGCCCATCTCCTCGATGAGCACGGCGAGGTCGAGGAAGCTGAAGCCGTCGCCGCCGTACTGCTCGGGGAAGACCATGCCCATCCAGCCCTGGCCGGCCATTTCCTTCCAGAGCTCGGGCGGATAGCCGAGGTCATCTTCCTCCATGGCGCGCACGACCTCTTTCGACGATTTCTCGGCGAGGAACTCCCGTGCCGAGGTCTGGATCATTTGTTGCTCTTCGCTAAGACCGAGGTCCATCCATCTCCTCCTTAGGCATCGTGAACGCCTGCCGCCGCGCGGCGAGGCTGAGGGTCTTTGTCGTCACGTTTAGGGGCGCCTCAGAAAAGGCCCCGTACAGTATATGCGGTTGTTTCGTCCAGGCAAGAGTAGACAAACGAGCGGCGCGAAAGAGGCGGGAATGGGGCGGCGTCGTGGTCAGATCGACACCGAGAGGCAACTGACGGTGCGCACGATGCCGGGCACCGTATGTACCTGGCTGGTGACGGCCTCGCCGATGCCTTCGAGGTTGTCGGCCTCGACGACGGCGATGATGTCGTAGGGACCGGTGACGGCGTCGACGCGGACGACCTGGCTCATCCCGCCGAGGGCTTGGACCACCTGCTTGGTCTTGCCGACCGATGTCTCAATGAGGACAAATGCTTGGGTCGCCATGGGTATCTTCCCGATCGTGAGCCGTGTTCGACCGCCTCGCGCGCTTGGATTCTATGGCGGGCCCGGCGCGGTGTCAAACCTGTTGCGGGCTGCTCGAGCCGGCTAGGCGGCGCGGAGGGGCCGGAAGAAGTCGCGGATGTCCTCGACGAGCAGGTCTGGCTCCTCCATCGAGGCGAAGTGGCCGCCCCGCTCGAAGACGGTGTAGCGCCGGAGGTCGGGGAACTTGCGGTCGACCGCAACCCGCGGCGGTTGCCCGATGTCGGCGGGGAAGAGGGCTGCCGCCGCTGGGATGTCGATGGCCTCGGGACGGACGGCCACGGGAGGCCGCCACCGGTGCTCGTAGTAGAAATGCGCCGAGGAGCGGATCGTGCCGGTGACCCAGTAGATCATGACGTTGGTGAGCAGCTCGTCCTTGGTGAAGCGGCGCTCGACATCGCCGCCGCAGTCGCTCCACGCCCGCCACTTCTCGACGATCCAGGCGGCCAGTCCCGCCGGGGAGTCGTTGAGGCCGTAGCCCAGGGTCTGAGGCTTGGTGCTCTGGATGCCCATGTAGCCGCCCTCGGCGGCGCGCCAGGCCGCCTGGCCTTCGAGCCAGACCCGCTCCTCGGGGCCGCGCTCGGCCTCGGGGCTTGGGATGGCGAGGCCCATGTTGAGGTGAATGCCGGCGACGTGGTCGGCGTGACGGCTGCCCAGTCCGGCGGAGACGAAGGCGCCCCGGTCGCCGCCCTGCGCCCCGAAGCGCGTGTAGTCCAAGACATCGACCATGAGACCGCGGAAGACGTCGGCGGCGCGATCGGCGTTGAAGCCGGGCTCGCGGGGCGCGTCGGAGAAGCCGTGGCCGGGGATGGAGGGGACGACGACGTGGAAGGCGTCGGCGGGGTCGCCGCCGTGGGCAGCGGGGTCGGCGAGCGGCCCGGCGACCTTGCACATCTCGAAGTAGGAGCCGGGCCAGCCGTGGATGAGCAGCAGAGGGAAGGGGTCTGGGCCGACGCCGGGGAGGTGGGCGAAGTGGACGCCGAGGCCGTCGATTTCGGCGCGGAAGCTGGGGAGGCGTTCGTTGAGCAGCCGTTCCTGGGCGCGCCAGTCATAGGCCGTGCGCCAGTACTCGACAAGCTCGCGGGCGTAGGGGAGCGGCGTGCCGTCGTCCCAGCCGATGTCGTCGAGCTCGTCTGGGAAGCGGACGCGGTCGAGGCGGCGGCGGAGGCCGTCGAGGACGCCGTCGGGGACGTGAATGGGCCAGGGGGCGGCGGTCATGGGCGGCTCCAGTGGGGCGGCTGCGGCGGATTCTAGGCGTCAAGGCGCCGACGGGCAACGCGCGCCTTGCTAGGACTGCGGGGGTGGCCGTAGACTGGCCACGTCGGTGTCGAAGGGCGGGAGGTCTGCAGTGGCGGGAGAGGAGAGGTTCGTCAAGGCGGCTCGCGAGGGCGAGATCCCCGTGGGCCAGGGCAAGCTGGTCTTCGGCCCGCACGACAAGCCCATCGCGCTCTTCCATCATGAGGACGGCGGCTACTACGCGGTGAACTACGTCTGTCCACACATGGGCGGGCCGATCGGCGAGGGCAAGCTCCGGGGCTACATCGTCGACTGCCCCTGGCATGGCTGGAGCTACGACATCCGCGACGGAAAAGACCCCACGCCGCCGGGCCACGACATCACCGCCTACGAGGTGAAGGTCGAAGACGGCGTCGTGCTCGTGGGATGGGTGAAGCCGCCCGCATAGCGCGCCGGGACTGATGGGATGAACAGAGCCTCCGCACCCGCCGAAACGACGCTCACGAAGACCTTCGAGTTTTCGTCGTCGCACCGGTATTTCCGGGCCGAGTGGACGCGAGAGGAGAACGAGCGGGTCTTCGGCGCCTGTGCGCGGCCCAACGGGCATGGCCACAACTACCTGCTCGACGTCACGGTCAAGGGTCCCGTCGACCCAGTCACCGGCATGGTGGTCAACATCGTCGACGTGAAGGCGGTGGTGGAGGACGTTCTGGACGAGTTCGACCACCACCACCTGAACCACGACATGCCGTACTTCAAGGACCGCGTTCCCACGACGGAGAACCTCGCGGCCACCCTCTGGGACCTCATCGCGCCGCGCCTGCCCGCGGGGTCGGCGCTCGACAGCGTTCTGCTGCGAGAGGACGAGGACCTCGCGGTCGAGTACCGAGGCGGCGCATGACTGCCGAGCGGACAGCGGGGGAAGGTACGGGGAGTGTCTATCTGACACGACGGTACCGCTTCTCGGCGACGCACCGGCTGTACAGCGATGCGTTGTCCGACGCGGCGAACCGCGAGATCTACGGGAAGTGCGCCAACGACAACGGCCACGGTCACAACTACCAGGTGTTCATCACGATGGCCGGGCCCATCGATCCCGTCACCGGCATGTGCTGCGACCTCGACGCGCTCGACGCGCTGGTGCGGGAGCGAGTGATCGACCGCTACGACCACCGGCACCTGAACCTGGACGTCGAGGACTACGTCGATCTCGTGCCGACGGGCGAGAACATCGTGCGCCGCATCTGGGACCTGCTCGCCGACGCCGGGCCCCGCACCGCGGCGGGCGGCGGCCAAGCGGCCGAGCCGCGTCTGCACAAGGTCCGGCTGGTGGAGACGCGCGACAACGCCTTCGAGTTCACCGGCGGGCCACCTGGGCCTTAGCGCGGCGGCATCTGGATTCCACGGAAGAGAGGAACGGCGCATGGCGTCCATGAGCGGCCGGGCATGTCTGATTACCGGCGGGTCGAGCGGCATCGGACTCGCGATCGCGCGGCGCTTCGTCGAGGACGGTGCGTCGGTGTGCATCGCGGCGCGCTCGCGGGACCGGCTCGACGCCGCGGCCAAGTCGCTGGGCGGCACGGCGGCGATTTCGGCGGACGTGTCGACGGCGGCGGGGGCATCGGCGGCGGCTGAGTACGCGCTGGAGCAACTGGGTCGCCTCGACGTGCTGATCAACGCCGCCGGCGCGGCCTATTTCACGCCGCTCGCCGAAACCACCGAGGATCTCTGGGATGCCACCATCGATGGGAACTTGAAGTCGGTCTTCTTGATGTGCAAGGCGGTCGTTCCGCCGATGCTGGAGGCCGGGCGCGGCGACATCGTCAACATCGCCTCCATCGCGGGACATCAGGGATTCGACGCGAGCACGGCGTACTGCGCCTCGAAGCATGGCGTGATCGGCTTTTCGAAGGCGCTGGCGATGGAGGTGCGGCGGCAGGGGCTGCGGGTGATCACCGTCACGCCGGGCGCCGTCGACACGCCGCTGTGGGACGCCGCCGGCGCCGACTTCGACCGCTCCCGCATGCTGACGGCGGACGACGTGGCGCAGGCTGTCTACGGCGCGCTGACCTTTTCGTCGTCGGCGGTGCAGGACGAGGTGCTGGTGATGCCGCCGGACGGGGTGTTGTAGGCGCGCTGCCGTCCGCTAGAGGCCGTGGTGGTGGAGCCACTCGTCGCCGAAGCCGAAGTAGTGGCCGACTTCGTGGATGACGGTGCGGCGTATTTCCTCGACGAGCGAGTCTTCGGAGGCGTGGGCCTCGATGGGGCGGCGGAAGATCGTGATGCGGTCGGGGAGGACGTTGCCGTAGCCGTAGGTCCGGTCGGGAAGCGGGACGCCCTCGTAGAGGCCGAGCAGGCCGTAGCGGTTGCGGATGCCGTTCTCCCGCATCTGCCTGCGCGAGGGGAAGTCTTCGACAAGGATGTCGACGTTCTCGATGAGCTCGGCGACGTCCTCGGGCATCGACTCGAGAGCCGCGGCTACGGCGTCCTCGAATTCTTCCTGCGTCATCGGTGCGTCCGCCTGCCGCCCTCGTCGACCCACCAGCTTCTCGACTCGGGACCGAAGCCCCACGGGGGGCCGCTGGCCTGGCCGATGCGCGTGGGGAACCAGAGGAGGCGGTGGTTGGGGTTCTTGTCGAGACGGTGGACCATTTCAAGCTCGTGGAAGCCCCGCCGCTCGAAGAGCCGCAGCGCGGGGTAGGTCTTGAGGTCTTTGACGAAGAGGCGGGTGGCGATGGACTCACGGGCGCGTTCGATAGCGGCGTCGAGCAGGGCGCGACCGATGCCACGGCCCCGGTAGCCGGAAGCAACGAGTATCTCGCGGACGGTGGCGTAGGGGCCGTGCTGGTCTTGCAGGAAACGCATGCGCACGACGCCCGCGGTGTCACCTTCCACGGTAGCCACGATCCAGTTTTCGGGATCGTTGGCGAGGCTGAGCCGGTGGAGGCGCATCTCGTGCTCGACGTAGCCCTCGTCTTCGGGCGGATCGACCTGCGCGGCGAAGACGGCTTTCTCGGCGAGCCCGGCGCGGAGCAGGGCGTCGACGGCCTCTTCGTCGGCGGCTTCGTAGGGGCGGATGCGGGCGGGTTCAGACAAGGATTCGCTCGGGTGTCATAGGAGGTCGAGGACGAGGGTCGACCAGCCGAAGCTCTTGGCGCCGTAGCCCTCGCCGGTATGGGGATTATAAAACTCCCGGAAGCCCGACTTGAGCGTGAGACCAACGGTGCGCCGGGCGAGGTCGTTGGCTTCGTCGCCGAAGCCGTGCTTGCGGAGGCCGTGGACGAGCATCCAGTTGGTGTTGATCCAGGTGGGCCCCCGCCAGATGAGGAAGCGTTCGCTCGGCCGAAAGCTGGGCTCGGTCATCGCCACCGACGGCACGGGGTAGTCGGGCCAGAACCGCCGCGGATCGCGCAGTTGGCCAACGATGGCCTCGGCGCGCTCCGGCGGCAGGGATTCAAGGAGTAGCGGCGCGAGGCTGGAAACGGTGAGCGTCCGCAGGGGCCGGCCGCCGGGGTCGCTGAGCGGCCAGAATGCGCCGTTGTCCTCATGGTAGCAGCGGTCGAGGATGGCGCGTTCGACGCGCTCGGCGAGGCGGCGAAAGGAGTCGCGCTCCGGCTCGTCGCCGGCCATGTCGCAGAGCCGGGCCACGCAGCGGAGTCCCTCGGCGTAGAGGCAGTTGAAGAGCACGTCCTCGACGTTGAAGCGGCTTCGCTCGAAGATGACGGGGAGGCGGTAGTTGCGACCCAAGACGAGGTTGGCGGCGTCGAGGAGGCGGAGCCTGACCTGCAGGCCAAGGCGTGAGGGGTTGGACGCGCCGAGCGCCTCGTCGTAGGCGGGCAGGTGGTCCATGCCGGTCTCGTAGGGCGTGATGCAGGAGAGGAGTCCGTCGGCGTCGGGATCGCGGTGGTCACGGAGCCAGAGGTAGTAGCGCTTGCAGCGATCAAGGGCCTCAGCGAGGAAGTCGTCGTCGCCGCCGCGCTCGGCGACCTTGAGCGCGGCCTGAGCCAGCACCGGCGGCTGGACGAGCGCGCTGTGGCGCGGCCTCAAGGAGAGGCGGCATTGGAGGTGCGCCGGTGGGAGCAGGAGACCGGCTCCCCAGTGGATGACGTGAGGGATGAAGCCGTCGGGGGCCTGAGCGGCCCACAGCGTGCGGAGCTCACGCCGGGCAGCGGCGAGGTCGAGGTGGCTCAGGGCGATGGCGTGGAAGCAGGAGTCCCAGAACCACTGCCAGGGATAGCCGCCTGACACCGAAGGGCAGACGTAGGCGTAGTCGACGCCGCTGGCGGCGTCGCGGCCGCTCTTGAAGTTGGCGGCGAGCACATCGGCGGCGCCGCGGCGGAGGGCGTCGGTCTCGGAAGCGGTGATGCGCGAGGGCAAATCGCCTCCGTTGGCCCGCGGGCTACCGCCAGTCGGCGTCGGTGGGGTAGAGGTTGGTGCAGCGGACGACGGAAGCGGAAGCGCGGATGTCTTTCGTGGCCTCGGCCCAGCGGGCGTAGTGGGGCGTTTGGGTGTGGGCCTTGAACGCGTCCTCGTCGCGGTAGACCTCGACGAAGACGAAGCGTTTGGGATCGGTCTGGTCCTGGTAGGCGTCGAAGCGGACGCAGCCGGGCTCCTGGACGGAGTTCGCGGCGTCGTCAAGGGCGGCTTCGCGGAAGGCGTCTTCGGCGCCCGGGGTGCATTCGAGGTTCACGACGATGGCGTACATGGACTTCTCCCGTTCTTGGTGGTCCTTACTGCGAAATCTTGTGGCGAAAGCGGCGCCCTTTGGGCGCGCGCCGCAGGCGCGCGGGCGCCCTCTCTCAAATCTCCCCCAGAGGGGGAGAGGGAAGACCATCCCACTCCACCCATCTTCCAACCATCAGCGGGAGTTGTGCAGCGGTCGCTCATCAGGAGGGGGTCTGGGCCGAGGGCGTGGCGCGTTCGCGGTCGAGGACTTTGTTGAGGCGGCGGACGTGGCGCTCTTCCTTGGAGAAGGACGCGGCCATGAACGCGGTGATGAGCTCGCGGACAAGCTCGGCGCCGACGATGCGCCCGCCGATGCAGAGGACGTTCATGTCGTCGTGTTCGACGCCCTGGTGGGCGGAGTAGGTGTCGTGGCAGGTGGCGGCGCGCACGCCGGCGACCTTGTTGGCGGCGACGGTGGCGCCGACCCCGCTGCCGCAGGCGAGGACGCCGCGCTCGACCTCGCCGGCGCCGACGGCGTCGGCGAGGGGGAAAACGAAGTCGGGGTAGTCGTCCGATGCATCGTACGATGCGGGGCCGTAGTCGACGACGTCGTGGCCGAGGCTTCGCAGGATTTCGGCGGCGAGCTTCTTGGACTCGAAGCCGGCGTGGTCGCCGGCCACTCCAACGCGCATGTCGGCTCCTCAGGGGCGCGGTGTCGCGGAACGCCTTGAAATGGTAGCCCGGCGGCCGCGCTTCCGGCAAGGCGGCGGGAGCGGTCGGGGGAGGTAGCGTATACTCTCTCCCCGGTCGCTTCGCTTGCGGTGGCTATGGCGAGGCGAAAGGGTATCGTTGGCGCGCGTCCAGGACTCCGACTCTCCAGCCCCCGCCGCCGAGCGGCGTACGCTTCGCTTCATCCTCTTCGGCGTCGCGTTGGGGACGATGCTCGCGCCACTGAACACCACGCTGGTGGCGCTGGCGCTGCCCGAGATCAGCAGCGATTTCGACGCGAGCCTCGACGCCGTCACGTGGACCATCACCGCGTACGTGATCGCGATGGCGGTCGTCCAGCCGATCGGCGGGAAGCTCGGCGACCTCTACGGGCGGCGCAGGGTCTATTTGATCTCGCTGCTGGGGTTCGGCGTGGCGAGCGTCCTTGCGGCGGTCTCGGTCGACC
Source organism: Dehalococcoidia bacterium (assembly GCA_965207995.1). Lineage (GTDB taxonomy): Bacteria > Chloroflexota > Dehalococcoidia > SHYB01 > SHYB01 > DAOUKH01. Next base: position 2,608,031 of record OZ242299.1, read on the forward strand.
TCGCGATGCTGATCGAGACGCGCATCGCTCAAGCGGTGACGGCTGCGATGATGCTGCCTACCGGGGCGGCGTTGGTGCGCCAGGTCTTCCCGCTCGAGCGCCGCGCGGCGGCTTTCGGCGTCGTGGGGGCGGCGGCCGGCCTCGCGGCGGGAGTGGGGCCCGCGCTGGGCGGCGGGATCATGGCCCTTGGCGGCTGGCGTGCCATGTTTTGGATGAACGTTCCCCTCGTCGTGCTGGGTCTTACCATCGCCTTCCGCTACTTCCCGTCGGCCGCCGAGCGGGGCGAACGTCCGCCTTTCGACCTGGCGGGCGCGGTGCTGCTGGGCGCGGCGATGATCGTGTTCGCGACGCTGCTTACCGTTGCCGGCGGTGCGTCGCCGGGGGTGACGGCGGGGCTTGCCGCAGCGACCGCCGTGCTGGTCCTGCTCTTTGCCGTCAACGAGCGCCGCGTGGTTGAGCCACTCACCGATCCCCGGCTGTTCGGCAACCGCTTCTTCCTTGGGGCGACGGGCACGATTCTTTTTTCCACAATCGGGCTGTACGGCATCATTCTCGTTGCACCGCTACTGCTCAAGGTGGTGCAGGAGCGGGGTTCGGCCGAGACCGGCCTCATCATGGCGGCGATTTCCGCGCCGGTATTTCTGCTCGCTCGTGCCGGGGGCCGCTTGGCGGACCGCCTTGGCCGCCGACGGCCGGCGATAGTGGGCGGCGTGTTGCAGACGGCAGGCGCCGCGTTGCTGCTCATCTTGGACCTTGACACGAGCGCGTGGCCGGTGGTGGGGGCGCTGCTGCTCATGGGCATGGGGCTGTCGTTGCAGATTCCCGCGGCGCAGACCGCCGCCGTGGAGTCCGTCGAGGAGCCCGACTCGGGCATGGCGAGCGGGGTGTACTCGATGGGGCGTTACGTGGGCAGCCTGATCGGAGCGGCGGCGCTCGGCGCGCTTGTCGGGACCGCCGCGGTCGAGGAGATCACGACGAGCGACCTGACGCCGGTGTTCATCCTGATCACGGCGGCCGTGGCGGCGTCGATTTGGTCGGCGTGGTTCATCAGGCCGCGCCGCCTGTTCGCTAGCGCGGGAGTCCCAGGCCCCGTTGGGCGATGATGTTGCGCTGAATCTCCTGGCTGCCGCCGCCGACCTTGCAGGCGGAGCGGAGATAGGCGCGCTCGACGGCCCCGTCCATCGGGATGGCGCGTCCGCCGGCGGGGTCGAGCTGGCCGAAGAGCCCCATGATTTCCATGGACGCCAGCGAGACGTTGCTGCGCACCTCGACGGAGTAGACCTTGGCGAGCGAGGCCTCCATGTTGGGGACCTCGCCCTTGGCCTGCATCCCGATGACGCGGTAGGAGAGCATGCGGGAGACCTGGATCTGTACCGCCATGTCGGCGAGCTTGTGGCGCACCGGGGCCCCGGCGAGCAGGGTCCGGCCGAAGGAGTCGCCGGTGAGGTAGGCCATGAGGTCGTCGAAGTCGCGGCGGGAGCCCGCCAGCGCGGCGACGTTGGAGCGCTCGAAGTCGAGGGTCGTGGTGGCGACGTACCAGCCGCGGTGCAGCTCGCCGAAGAGGCCGTCGCGGGGGACGCGGACGTTGTCGAAGTAGACCTCGTTGAACCCTTGGCCGTTGTCCATCTGGCGGATGGGCTTGACGGTGACGCCCGGGGAGTTCATGGAGAAGAGGAAGTAGGAGATACCGCGGTGCTTGGGGGCGTCGGGGTCGGTGCGGGCGAGGAGGTGGATGTGGTCGGCGTTGTGAGCGCTGGAGGTCCAGATCTTCTGGCCGTTGATGACGAAGTCGTCGCCGTCCTGCTCGGCGCGGGTCTGGAGGGAGGCGAGGTCGGAGCCGGCGTTGGGCTCGGAGAATCCCTGACACCAGCGGCTCTCGCCGCTGGCGATGCGGCCGATGTGCTCCCGTTTCTGGGCCTCGGTCCCGTGGACGATGAGGGCGGGGCCGAGTTGGTAGGCCTGGGGGTCGATACCAGGGCAGCGGGCGTAGGACATCTCCTCGCGGAGGATGGCCTGGTAGGTGAGGGGGCGGTCTTGGCCGCCGTACTCCTTGGGCCACGACATGGCGATCCACCCGCGGGCGCCGATCTTCATGCGCAGGGCGCGCACCTGCTCGGCAAGGCCGGGGTCGGCGGCCTCGCCCTGGGCTCCGGCGAGGGCGAGATCCTCGGGCATCTCGTCGTCGATGAAGCGGCGGACCTCGTCCCGATAGGCCTCTTCTTCTGGAGTGAAGCGAAAATCCATGACGTCCTCGTCGGCCCGCGGCGGGCGGATGGTAGGAGGATAGCAAACGGCGGGTGCGCGGCAAACCAGGCGCGGGTTGACCCCTCGGAGCGCCCCGGTTATAAGATGGGGCCGCCTTTCGGGGAGGGAGCATGAGCTACGCGTCGCCGCGGTTCGAGGAAGTGGAGGCCGGTCAGGAACTGGCTCCGGTGGTGAAGACGCCGAACGAGGTGCAGGTCTTCATGTTCAGCGCGATCACGTGGGACACGCACCGCACGCACTTCGACACGCCGTATTCGGTCGACGAGGAGTCGCTTCCCGGCGTTCTGGTGCATGGGCACCTGCAGGGGGCCTTTCTCACCCAGTACGCGACGAAATGGGCCGGGGCAGCGGGACGGCTGCGCTCGATCGACTATCAGAACCGGGGCATGGTGATTCCCGGGGAGCGGTTGACGGTGCGGGCGAAGGTCACCGGAAAGTCCGAAGAGGATGGCGTGGGCGTGGTGACCCTGGACATGTGGCTGGAGAAGGACGGCGGCGACATCCCGACGACGGGCGCCGTCGTCGTCGAGATTCCGCTGGGCTAGGCGGGCCGCTCTTTTTCCGTTGACACCGTCGAAAGGGCGGTGCTACCTTCGCATTCCAAAGCGCTTTTCCCCGGAGGGGGCCCGTGGCCGAGTTGACCTGCATTTCCGCCGATTCGCATGTCGTGGAGCCCGGCAATCTGTTTCTCGATTACATCGCTCCGGCGTACCGCGACCGGGCGCCGCGCGTCGTCCAGGAAGACGACCGGGACATCTACATGTGCGAGGGGATGCGGCTGATCTCGATGCGTGGCGCGGCGAGCGCGGGCCGGCCCAGCGAGGAGCTCGGCTTCAAGGGCCGCGAGGATGAAGTCCCCCGCGGGGCGTGGGACCCGAAGGCGCGCTTGGCCGAGATCGAACCCGACGGGGTGCAGGCCGAGGTCCTCTATCCCACCATGACGCTGCGGCTGTTCGCGGTCGAGGACACCGGGCTGCAGGACGCCTGCTTCCAGGCCTACAACGACTGGCTCGCCGACTTCTGCAAGGAGGTGCCCGGCCGATTCAAGGGCATCGGGGTGCTCAACCTGGACGACGTCCCGAGCGCCATCGCCGAGATGGAACGCTGCCTGGAGATCGGGCTGCCGGGGGTGAGCATCGCGTTGTACCAAGACCAGGAACGCCACTACGGGCACCCCGACTTCGACCCCTTCTGGGCCGCCGCCGAGGCGGTGGGCGTGCCGGTGAGCCTGCATATCCTGACGGAGCGCCGGCGGGCGTCGACCATCTACCGGAGCCCCGCCGACGGGGTCTGCGAGGCGGACACGATCCAGCGCTCGCTGGCGCACATGACGTTCAACGGCGTGTTCGAGCGCTTCCCCAAGCTCCGCGTGGTCTCCGCCGAGAACGACATCGGCTGGATGCCCTACTACCTGGAGCGCATGGACTACGTCTTCGACCGGCGGCGGAACCTCTACCGGATGAACCTATCGCGGGAGACGTTGCCCAGCGAGCTGGTGAAGCGCAACGTCTTTCTCACGTTCATGCGGGACAAGGCCGGCGTGATGAACCGCGGCCTGATCGGCGTCGACCGGATCATGTGGTCGAGCGACTACCCGCACGGCGACAGTACGTGGCCGCGGTCGCAGGAGATGATCGACTACCTGATGGAAGACGTCCCCGCCGACGAGCGCGCCCGCATCGTCGCCGACAACGCGCGGGCGCTCTACGGCTTCTAGCGCGGCCTACCCTCCGTTGAGGTTGAAGACCTTGACGGCGTTGTCGACGAGCACCTGGCGGCGCTCCGCCTCCGGCCAGTCGCCGGTGGCGCGCTCGATGTACCACTGAGACTTGGGGAAGGTGCTCGTGGGGTGGGGGAAGTCGGACGACCACATGATGTTGTCCATGCCGATGACGTCGCGCATGCGGAGGCCGACGGACTCGAACCAGAAGTTGATGTAGCACTGGCGGTGGAAGTAGTCGCTGGGCTTGATCTTCAGGCTGCCGCGCTCCTTGAGGTTCTGCGCCTGCCATTGGTGGTCGGCGACTTCGAGCAGGTAGGGCGCCCATCCCAAGCCGCTCTCCGACGAGACGACCTTGAGCGTGGGGAAGCGCTCGAGGATGCCGGAGAAGAGGATGGTGCTCATCACCATGATGTTGGCCGAGATGGTGCGGGTGGAGCCGTCGGAGAGCTTGGTGACGGTGTTGTGGCCGTCCCAGGGAGCTGGGAAAGAAATGCCCTGGGCCCCGCCGGAGCCGATGTGGAAGTTGACCGACATGCTGGTCTCTTGGGCGGCGTCCCAGAGGGGGTCCCAGTAGGGGTCGCAGATATCGGGGTAGCCGAACTGCTGGGGGAATGCGATGGCGATGCCGTTCATCTTGCGCGTGACGGCGCGGCGGAGCTCGGCGATGGCGAGGTCGAGATCCCACATGGGAAGCTGGGCGAGCGTGATGAAGCGGCCGGGGTAGGGCTCGGCGTACTCCTCGACCTGGAAGTCGTTGTAGGCGCGGATGCAGTCGAGACGAAAGTCGGCGGGCCAGTCGGCGTTGTAGAAGGTGTTGCCGGCGATGCCGGCGACGTTGGCGAAGAAGGTGTGGACGTCGACGCCGTCGGCTTCCATGGCCTTGACGCGCTCGGCGGGGATGTAGGCCTTCTTGGGCATCTCGTCGAAGTTGACCGCGCTGGCGGTGCGGTCGGCCATGGTGGCGTGGACGCTGCCCGGCCCCTTCACGGCGCGGGGTTCGCCGTTGATCCACCAGGTGTCGCCGCCGTCGTCACCGCGAACGACGTGGGGAATCTTGTCGCCCCACTTGGCGGCGCTCATGCGGGCCGTCCAAGTGTCGGGCTTCTCTTGCAGGTGGTCGTCGGTCGAGATGCAGGTGTACCGCATCGTCCGCTCCTTCACACATCTTGAGGAATGCCGGAATTGTAGGAGCGCCCACGGGCAGGGTCAACGAGGCCGCCGACCGCTAGGCGGGGGCGTGTAGTATGTGGCGGCGCCGCGTTCCGGCGCCGGGAGGCCCCCATGCACATCGGACTGACCGCAGGTCTGCAAATCTTCTCCATGCCGCCGTCCGACGCGCTGGCCATCGCCCAGCACGCCGAGGCCGCGGGGTTCGAATCGATCTGGATACCCGACCACCCGGTCATCCCGGAGGCGATACCGCCCCAGTACCCGTATAACGACACCGGCCGGCCACCGTTCAACAACGAGTCGCCGTGGCTGGAGCCGACGGCCATGCTGACCTACCTCGCGGCGGGCACGACGACGCTCGGCCTCGGCACCGGAATCTACATCGTCCCGCTGCGCAACCCGCACCTGCTGGCGCGCAGCCTGTCGACGGTGGACTGGCTGTCGAACGGGCGGCTGCTGCTCGGCGTGGGCGTCGGCTGGATGCCCGACGAGGCCGCCGCCACCGAGACCGACTTCGACAACCGGGGCAAGCGCACCGAGGAGATCCTGCACATCCTGGTGCGGCTGTGGACGGAGGACGTGGTCGAGCACTCGGGGACGTACTACTCCTTCGGCAAGGTGAAGCTGAACCCGAAGCCGGTGCGCAAGCCGCACCCACCGGTGCTCTACGGCGGCCACACGCCCGTCGCGCTCCGGCGGGCGGCGCAGCTCTGCGACGGCTGGATCGGCATGGGGTACACGCCGGAGGAGCTACCCACTTACCTCGAGCGGTTGAGCGAACTCAGGAAACGGTATGGCCGCGACGGGGAGGACTTTGACATCACTGTGACGCCCGCCGTCCCGCCCACGCTCGACGCCGTCAAGCGGTTCCGGGACCTCGGCGTGACGCGCCTGAAGCTAACCCCATTCAAGCGCGATGCCGACGCCGCGGCCTGCCTGGAAGGCATCGACCGGTTCGGCGACGAGGTGATCGCGAAGCTGTAGCGTGGCTGTAGAGCAGGACTGAGGGACAGCGTGGCATTCACTATCCGGCTATCGTCCGATGTTGAGCAGCGGCTTGCTTCCCTGGCCGCGCAGACCGGGCGTACGAAGGCCTTCTACCTGCGGGAGCTTATCGAGCGTGGGCTCGAGGAGGTCGAGGACTATTACCTGGCAGCGGATGCTCTCGAGCGCGTTCGCAAAGGGAGGGAACGCCTCCATGCTGCCGCGGACGTGAGGAAGGAACTTGGGCTCGGCAGTTGACCGTGCGCCTTCTTCGGCGAGACTTTCGCGAGGGGCTGCTCGCCGAGGATACATCTCCCGCTAGTTGTCCGGCTGGTTCTCGGTGCCGGGAGTGGGATTTCCGACCGTCTGGAATTCTCCGGTGGCGTCCGGCACGCGGGCGAAGCTCATTCCTTCGCCCGACTGTCCCTCTTCCCAGTCGGCTTGGGCGACGAGCACGCCGTCCGCCGTCCAGATGCCCAGTGCTTCGTCGGTGCCGAGGGCGAAGCCTGGCCAGGCGTCCTTGTCCAACTCCACCAGGAAGTAACCGCCGGGCGGGATGACCCAGTCGGCGAGGAAGGGCACCCGCTTCGTGGGGTCGGCCAGGTCGTCGGCAACGACGTAGTTGGCGAGGGCGACGTGGGCGTCCGAGGCGTTGTACAGCTCGAACCAGTCCAGCGGGTCGCCTTTGGCCGCGACTTCGTTGATGACCAGCTTGGCCGGTGCGGCGTCTCCGTCGTCGACCGCATCGATGCCGTCACCGGATGGTCCGGGCAGAGGCAGGCCTCCCGCGGCGGCATACAGACGGCCGCGAATGACGGCGCCGGGCTCGTCGCCGGCGATTTCCAGTTCAAGCCGTCCGTCGGTGAGGGGCACGACCCACGCGGGCTCGACGGCTCCGCTGGCGAAGCTCCACATGACGCCGCCGATGCGCACATCGCCCCGTTGGAGCACCGTGCCGTCGGCCAGCAGTTCACGGGGGAGCACGATCGTCAGGCCGTCAATGGAGTTGGTATCGAGCGCGTAGCCCAAGAATGCGATGCTCGCCAGATTGCCGACGCCGGGCAGGATGTTCTGTTCGTCGGGCGTGGCCGCGCCGGCGATGACGCCCAACGGCGGCAAGACGTCGCCGGGGTCGGAGTGGAGCACGGCGACCTTGCCCTCTTCCAGGGGGTTGGCGCTGTTGTTGGAGCCGAAGACGGCTTCGAACTCCAAGATGAGCGCCGCGGATTCCACCGCGCCCTCGGGGAGGGCGGGGACTTCCGGCTCGGGCCAGTCCGGCGGTTCCGGTGTCATGTCGGCCAGGATTTCGGCCTTGCGCTTCTTGATGAACTGCCGGACGCGCTCGGCGTCGGCGACCGCGGCCGGAGCGGCCTCGGGGAGCGAGTGCCGCTGCACGATGGCGGCCATCCGGTCGACGGCGGCCAGCAGCTCGTCTTCGTTCCAGACGGTGTCCAGCAGATCCTTCATGCGGTTGGCGTACTTGAGCCGCCAGTCCGGATGGTTGTACAGCCGGTTGGGGATGGCGGTGTAGGCGAGCACCGACGGCGGAGGGTTACTGATCATGTCGAAGGGGTTGGGGTCGTCCTTCAAATGGAAGACGTCGTCCACGCCCCAGGGTATGAAGACGAACTTGCCGCCGGGCTCGCGGTAGAAGTGATAGTTGTTGCGGTCGCCGGTGTAGCCGTCCCAGTGGCCCACCAGCACCTCCGTTGCCCAGAACGTCAGGAAGCGGTCGAGGTCCACGATGTCGCCCAAGGCCTCAAGCCATGCGTCGGAAGGGTCCAGCAGGGCATCGACCACGGCGTCGACGTCGCTCCAGTCGTTGGCGTCCTCGTTGGTCTTCTTCTCGATCGTGCCGCGGTGGGTGGGAGTGAAGTCGCTGATGGTGCCCTCGTAGAGATTGCCATCCGCGCTGTCGAAGTGGCGCGCCAGCATCGGGGCCTTGATTTCCTCAACGTGGACGTAGAGCCCGAGGTCCTTGCCGTTGACGGTGACGGTGGCGAAGTTGCAACGGGAGGCGGGGTTACCGGCCGCGGCGAAGACCTGGAGGGCCAAGCAGGTGTTGATCATCGAAGGGTCCTGGATGCTGTTGTTCAGCGTCATCCGCTCGATGATGCCGCCGAGGGCCTGGCCGTCGACGTACTTGTCGAACCGCAGCTTGAGCGCCGGCTTGGTGTCGCTTTGCGACCCGAGGAAGCCCTTCTTCCGGACGCCGACTTCGGTGTGGGTCTCGCCGTCAACCGTGACGGTGGCGGAGAACCAGTCGTAGATGTTGGCGAAGGGCCGGGACAGCTGGTATTTCTCGATTTCCTCCACCAGGTCTTCGAACGTTCGGGTCTGATGGCGCAGCGTGTCCCAGTCCTCGCGGGCGATCTCGATGTTGACGTTCAGCACGCGGCCAAGGTCGAAGAATGCGTCGGTGGGGTCTGCGGGCGCGGCCGGCTCCGTGGTTGGCGGCGGCGCCTTGGTCGCGGTTGGCGCCACGGGTTCGGTGGTCGGCGTGGCGCTCGGCACTGCCGTGGGCTGCGCGGTCGCGGTGGACGTGGGCGGCGCTGTCGTTGGTTCCGCGGTAGGCGGGAGCGGTGTGGGGTCGTCCGAGCCGCAGCCAGCGGTCAGCGCCAGGACGGTCACCATGCCCAGGACTGCCAGGGCGCAGAGGCCTCTTCGCTTGAAGGTGTTCCAGCAAGCCTTTGGCTCTGGTGCGGGGCGAGAGGAGAGGATTGTCATTCGCGTGCCTTTTCGACGTCAGCTGTAGGGCCGCGGGGGTCCCTAGAGCATGGTAAATCCGCCGCTGACGCTGATGGTCTGGCCGGTGATGAAGGCGGCGGCGTCGGAGGAGAGGAAGAGGACGGCGTTGGCGATGTCGTCGCCATAGCCGAGGCGTCCGAGGGGGTAGTGCGACGTGGCGCGCTGCAGGCGGTACTCGGGGGTACCGCGCTCTTCGGCGCGCCATGGCCCGGTGAGGGACTCGATGTGGGTGCCCTCGGGCTGGGTCGCGCCAGGAGCGACGACGTTGACGCGCACGCCCTGGGGCGCGACCTCCCTGGCGATCGACTTGCAGGCTGCGATCACTGCCGCCCGCGCCCCTGAGTAGACCGCGGCCTTGAACTCTCCGACGCGCCCCGCCTCGGACGAGAGGGCCACGATGTTGCCCGATCCTTGCCGAACCATGTGAGGGAGCGCGGCGTGGATGGTGTTGAGCACGGCGATGTAGTTGGTGTGGACGATGCCGCTCCAGGTCTTGGGATCGTTGTCGAGGAAGAAGGAGCGGCCGGCCCAGCGGGCGATGGCGACGACCAACACGTCGAGGTGTCCGGTCTCTTCGAGGGCGCGGTCGATGATCACCTGGGCCTCCTCGCGTGAGGCGGCGCCGGCGTGGACTGCGGTGATCGAGAGGCCGGCGGCGTCGACGTCGCGGTGGACGGAGTCGAGCATGGCCTTGTCGTCGGCGGAGAGGAAGACGCGCGATCCCTCCGCGGCGTAGAGCAGGGCCAGAGAGCGTCCAGTCTTCGAGCCGCCGCCGGCGATGACGACGGTCTTGTCTTCGAGTCCTAGGTCCATGGGTCGCGGCCTCCGACGCTAGGCTGCGACGCGCGGCCTGTCAAGCGTGAGGGCGTTACAAAGAGAGAGGCGGCCCCTGGGGACCGCCTCTCCTTCAGCGTCTCGCTGTTCGCGGATCAGTTCCTGCCGGGCATGTAGTTCGGTGAGCCGCCGTCGGTGCCCTCACCGAAGGGCGCGAAGGTCCGGTCGACCCAGAATTGCTCCATGTCCTCGACGACGTCGGCGACGGTGCAGCACTGGGTCAACGGCATGTTGCGCAGCGCGGGCCACCAGGAGTGGAAGCGCTTGGTGCGGAAGAGGCCGACGAAGATACGCCGCTCCAGGAAGTCGAGCTGGATCTTGTCGGCGATGGCCAACTGCTCTTCGAAGGTCCTGGCCTGCAGGAAGTCGTCCCAAAGCTGCGGGACTCCGCCGAGGTCCCAAGGCTCGGTGAAGTAACCCTCTTCATTGAAGGTCGGGCCGTACTGGAGGCGCATGTTTGCACCGGGGAAGGGAGAGCCGGAGAAGAGGAAGAACCAGCCGACGTCCCAGTTCTTGGTGCGCAGTTCGTCGAAGTCGTTCGAGCCGGGTATCACGAGACCTTCCTCGGTGGGCTCGATCCAGATGTCGGAGAGGGAGTCCATGGCGATCTGCATGGCCTCCTGGGACGAAAGGCGGGCGACGAACCGCAGCCTGAGCGGGTTGTCGGGGCTGTACCGGCGGCCCTCATGAGCTGGCGGGCAGCGAGGACGTCGCGCGCGCGGTCGGCCTGGTTGTCCGCGTAGCCGGGACGCCCCACGAACATTTCCCTGGGGAGCGCCCATGCTCCGTTCAGCTCGGCGGGGATGCCGACGCCGTGGCGGACGATGGCGGTCTCGGGGCCGTAGGCGAGGTCGCGGACGGCGAACCGGTCGACTGCCATGTCGATTGCCTCACGGACGCGGGGGTCCTTGAGTGCGGGGTTGCGGTTGTTGAAGAACAGGGCGTTCAGGGTGGACGCCATGTCGGCCTTCTGCCAGCCGGGGATGGTCGCACGCAGTTGGTCGGCCCGTCCGGCGACGCGGTTGGTCACTACGGGGCGCTGCCAGAGGACGTTGCCGGCCTCGAAGGCGCCGATGATGGCGGTCGTGTCCGAGATGATGAAGATCTCGATGGCGTCGAGGTAGGGCAGTTGCCCTCCAGCGGCGTCGGTCTTCCAGTGGTCGGGGCTCGCTTCCATGACCCACTTCACGTCGGCCTCGTTGGAGACGAAACGGAAGGGCCCGGTGCCGTTCCCCTGTGCATTCAGGTCGGCGGGCCTCATGTCGGAGGGCACGATGTAGAGCGTCCGGGTGAGCTCGAGGAGCTGGTTGAAGAAGGCGCTGCTGAATTCCTTGAGGTGAATCTCGACGGTGGTGTCGTCGATCGCGACGGCCCTATCGACGATGGCCATCGCAGCGATGTTACCCGGGTCGCGCAGCCTTGAAGGGGCGCCGCCGTCGCCTTCCTCCTTACTCTCGTACATTTCAGGGTTCTTCATCCGGTCAATGCTGTAGACGACGTCTTCGGCCGTGAAGTCGGAGCCATCGTGGAACTTGACGCCTTCATGGAGGTTGAAGGTGTAGACCCTGGCGTCGGAGCTTAGGGACCAATCGCTGGCGAGGTCGGGAACGGCGGATGCTCCATCGAATTTGCTCAGCTCGATGAGCTTGTCGTAGATGGGACGGACGGGGGTCACGATGCCGGGCACGATGCGAAGCAGCGGATCGACGCCGCGGCCATTGAGGTGCTGCACGGCGGTCAAGGTGCCGCCGCGGATCGGGTCGACGCCGGGAACCGGGGTGGGCACCGGCACGGGGGTGGCGGTGGCTGCTCGGGTCGGCGAGACCGTGGGTGCTTCGGTCGGCTCTGGTGCGGCAGTGGCCTCCGGCATGGCGGTAGCCTCGGGCATGGCGGTGGCCTCGGGCATGGCGGTGGGCTCCGGCATGGCGGTGGCCTCGGGCATGGCGGTGGCCTCGGGCATGGCGGTGGCCTCGGGCATAGCGGTGGGCTCCGGCGCCGGTGTGTCAGTCGGCTGCGGGGCGGCCGTGGGTCTGGGGGCCTCGGTGGGGTCGCCGCCGCCGCAGCCAGCGACGATCAGTAGCATGACCCCGAGCGCGGTGACAAACGTAAACAGTCCGCGGTGGCGCTTGAGCATACGTGCCTCCTAAAGGCGAGGGAGTCCGTTCGGCCCCTTGTCAATCTCACCGGGCCGGGGGGCCGAAGCGCTCGTGGCGGCACGATAGCAGGCGGCTTTCGCTTCTGTCAATGCGCGGGTGGGGAGCCCGCGACGGGAGCCATCGGCGTGCTTGACGCTCCCAATGGGGGCGTACTACAGTTCGCGCACGCTCGGCCTGTAGACCGGACCCTGTCTGCCGGCCCGCCGGACCAGATCTGGAGGGTGTGCGCCCTATCGGCGCGTTGGTTGCCGGCCCATGCAGAAGTACATCGCCCGCCGGATCGTCCTCTTTATCCCGACGCTCTTCCTTGCGTCGGTTCTCGTGTTCCTCATCGTGCGGGTCGCGCCCGGCGACCCGGTGGACACGTTCTTCGGGACCGATCCCAGCATCGACGCGGGGGTCACGTTCTCGCAGGAGCAGCGCGACGCGCTCCGTGAGGAGCTCGATCTCGACCACAACATCGTTGTGCAATATGGCTTGTGGGTGGCGGACGTCTTCACCCTGAATCCGGGGGAGTCGTTCCGCACGCAGGAAGAGGTCCTCGACGTGGTGAAGGCGTCACTGCCGCTGACGCTGGAGCTTGCCTTCGCCACCATCATCATTGCCGTCGCCGTGGCGCTGCCACTGGGCATTATCAGCGCCATACGTCAGGACACGTGGCTCGACTATCTGCTGCGGGTCTTCAGCATCGGCTTTCTCGCCATGCCGATCTTCTGGACGGGGATCATCGCCCTGGTGATCGCATTCGAGACCTTCGCCTGGGGTCCGCCGGTGGACTACGCGGACATCTGGGAGGATCCCTGGCTGAACATAAGGAAGCTGTGGCTTCCGGTCTTGATCCTGGCACTGAACTCGGCGGCGGTGATCGCCCGGATGCTGCGTTCCGCCACGCTGGAAGTGTTGCGCCAGGACTACGTGCGCACGGCCTTCGCCAAGGGCCTGCGCGAGCGGGTCGTGGTGGCACGGCACGTGGTGAAGAACTCGCTGCTGCCGGTGGTGACGGTGGCGGGCCTCCAGTTCGCGGTGCTCTTCAGCGGGACGGTGATCACCGAGCAGCTCTTCAACCTCCCTGGCGTGGGCAAGAAGCTGATCCTTTCGCTCGATACCAACGACTTCCCGATCATCCAGTTCGTGGTGGTGCTGGTGGCGCTCTTCGTCACCATCATCAACCTGCTCGTGGATTTGCTTTACGGCTATCTCGATCCGCGGATCCGGTACGAATAGGCGCGGCTTGCCATGACCACGAACGCACCACTGCAGGAACAGGCCCGCCACCCCGCGGCATGGGTGCTCGACCGGGTGCGAACGCTCCCGTCGACGCTGTGGACGTTCTCGCGCCGCAAGCCGCTCGGCGGGATCGGCCTCGCCATTCTCGCGGGCATCATCCTGATAGGGATATTCCGCGGCGTCATCGCGCCCTACGATCCCGAGCGGGTGTTCAACGAGACCATGGCGACGGAGGAGATGCCGGCGGAGAGCCTTCGGCTTCGCGGGCCCTTCACCAGCGGTACGGTGTCCGAAATACCGGACGACGCCGTCACCGTCGATGACATCATCATCGAGGACGTTTTCTTCCTGTTGGGGACCGACCAACTGAGCAAGGACGTCTTTAGCCGCCTCGTGCATGGGGCGTGGACGGCCACCCGGCTCTCGCTTAGCGCCGTCGTGCTGGCGACGATGGCCGGTCTGCTCGTGGGCCTCCTGAGCGGCTATTACGGGGGGAGGCTCGACCTGTTCGCGCAGCGTGTGGTCGACGCCTGGCTCGCGATACCTGGGCTGATCCTCGCCATTGCGATCGTCGGTGGCATCGGGGCGAGCACGCTGACGATCATCATCGCCATCTCTTCGTTCCTATGGCCGTCGACCTCGCGGGTTATCCGGTCGGTCACGCTGAGCGTGAAAGAATCGCAGTACGTGGAGGCGGCACGGGCGCTGGGCGCCGGCGACATCCGCATCATGGCCCGCCATGTGTTGCCGCAGACGTTGGCGCCGCTGATGATCATGGCCTCCTCGATTGTGGGCATCGCCATTACCGTCGAAGCGGCGCTGGCCTTCCTCGGCGTCGGCATTCCGCCGGGGCAGGCTTCCTGGGGGCAGATGCTCTCGGGCCAAGTCGTCACTCATGCCCGCACCGAGCCGCTGCTCGTCGTCTGGCCCGGCCTGGTGATCACCGCCGCCGTGTTCGGGGCGAACCTGCTCGGCGACTCGCTCCGCGACGTGCTCGATCCCAGGCTCCGCGGGGCGTAGAAACCGCTGACCATTGCGGGGGCATTCGGTTACAATTCCGTAAGCGAACGACCGGCCGCGCAGTGCGGCGCAACGGCGGGACGGCCCGCCGGAAGGGGACTGGGATGCAGTACGACCTCGTGATCAAGAATGGGACCGTCATCGATGGGACGGGGCTGCCCAAGCAGCAAGCCGATGTTGCGATCAAGGACGGGCTGATCCAGGAGATCGGCCGGATCAACTCGCCGGCCAACGAGACCATCGACGCTGAGGGGCTGATCGTCTCGCCCGGCTTCATCGACCCTCACACGCACTACGACGGCCAGCTCACCTGGGACCCGCTGGCGCTTTCTTCTTCCTGGCACGGGGTCACCACGGTGGTGATGGGAAACTGCGGCTACACGCTGGCGCCCTGCCGCCCCGGCGACAAAGAGCATGAATACATGACGAAGACGTTCGCCAAGGTGGAGGGAATGTCACTCTCCGCGCTTGAGGCCGGCGTCCCGTGGACGTGGGAGACGTACGCGGAGTATCTGGACACGCTCGACGCGCGCCTTGGCGTGAACGCCGTCCCCTACATCGGCCACACCGCCGTCCGCCGCTACGTGATGGGCGAGGAGTGCTTCGAGCGCGAGGCCAACGACGACGAGATCCAGCGCATGCGCATGGAGGTGGCCAAGGGCATGGCGGCGGGTGCCTGCGGCTTCTCGACCTCGCAGGCGTCGAGCCACGTCGGCTATTACGAAGAGCCGATTCCCAGCCGTCTCGCCACCGACCATGAGATCGAAACGCTCGCCAGCGCCGTCGGGGACGCCAACGCCGGCAACCTCATGGTCCTCTGCCGGAGCGCCATCGAGGGGATCAACGCCGACGACCGTAAGCTGCTCATCCGGCTCTCCGCCGACAACGGCCGCCCGGTGATCATCCAGGGCCGCCTGATCCAAGAGGCGATCGACGCCGGCGCCGGCGTTTTCGGGCTGCTGCAGGCGAGGCCATTCGACCGTATCTTCAACCTCAAGCACACGACCATCCTCGACGGGCTGCTCACCTGGGGCGCGGTGCTCCGCTCGCCCATGGACGAGCGGCTGCGCCTGCTCCGCGACCCCGACACGCGGGCCGCCATGCGCCACGACGTCGAGCACCCCAACACCGACCGCACCAAGGGCGTCGTCCTGCCGCCGCCGCCGTGGGAGACGATCTTCGTGAACACGGTGAAACTCGACAAGAACCGCGGCCTGGAAGGGAAGTCGGTGGTCGAGATCTCGAAGGAAACGAGCAAGCACATCGCGGATGTCATCGTCGACCTGGCGCTGGAGGAGGACCTGGAGACCTTCTTCCGCTACTACAAGGGCCGGACGGACGAGGAAGAGGAACGCATGCTGCGCGACCTTCGGTCGCCGTACGCGGTGCTCGGCATCTCGGACGCCGGCGCGCACCTCGACCGCGACGACGGGGCCTACTACGCCACCCACTTCCTGCAGGAGTACGTCCGCGACAAGGGACTGTTCTCGCTGGAAGAGGCGGTCCGGATGCTGACCTTCGTGCCCGCGGCGGTGTGGAACATCTACGACCGGGGTATCCTGCGCCCCGGCTACGCTGCCGACGTGGCGATCTTCGACGCGTCGAAGATCCGGCTCGTCTCGAAGGACATGTCGAACGACCTCCCCGGCGGCGACTACCGCTTCAGCGCGGTGCCCGACGGTGTGAAGTACACGATCGTGAACGGCGAGGTGCTTATCAAAGACCGGGAGCACCAGGGGTCGTACCCCGGCAAGGTGATTCGCTCGAACAAGGTGAGCCGTCCCGCGATCGGCGTGAGCTAGTTCAGCGCCAGTCGTGGGCGTCGGGCATGGGGACATTCGCGTCGACGGTCTCGACGTTGGAGACGATGATGTTCGTGGTGCCGTCCCAGCGTGAGATGACGCCGCGGGCCTGTATAACCTGACTCCTGAGCTTCCCGCGGCATTGGGCGAAGACCCGCGGCCAGAGGATGAGCTGGACGTCCCCGGTCTCGTCCTCGATGGTGACGAAGACGGTGCCATGCCTTCCCCGCGGGTGCTGCCGGGCGATGGGCCACCCCGCGACGAGCACCTCTTCGCCGTCGCCGCACCCCTCGACGGCGCCGGCGGGCAGGACCTGAGGACTCAGCCCCGGCCGCACAAACGTCATGAGATGGCCCCTGGGATAGAGGCCCAAGACCCGGTATTCGGCCGCCATCTTCTCGTAGTCGGTGAAGTCGGCGAGCTCGGGGACGGCGTCCTGTGTCGGTACGGGGAGGGCCCGCTGCCCGTTGCGGGAGGGGCGAGTGGCGAGGCCGGCGTCCCAGAGGGCCTCCCTGCGGTTGGGGGTGACCTCGCCGAAGGCCCCGGCCACGGCCAGCGATTCCACCGCCGCGGGCCGGAGGCCCGTCCGCCGCACCAGGTCGCCCGCGCCGGAGTAGGGGCCGCCGCGCGCCCGCTCCTCGACGATGACCGCGGCCGACTCGGCCCCAACGCCCTTCACAAGCTCTAGGCCCAGCAACACCGCCCCACCCTCGGGGGCGCACCGGACCCGGCTGCGGTTCACGCAGGGGTTCAGGAAGGGGACGCCGAAGCGCCGGGCGTCCTCCTTGAGGGTCTCGACGGGGTAGAAGCCCATGGGCTGGTTGTTCATCAGCGCGGTGAAGAACTCCAGCGGGTAGTGCCGCTTGAGCCAGGCGGCCTGGTAGGCGGTAACCGCGAAGGCGTGGGAGTGCGACTCGGGGAACATGTAGTGGCCGTTGATCTTGCCGAAGATCTTCTCGGCCACGTCCTCCGGGACGCCGTTCGCCGCGGCGCCCTCGAGGAAGCGCCGACGGTGCATGTCGATCAGGTGCTCGGCGTTGGGCTTGGCGAAGGCCCGCCTGATCTCGTCGGCCTGGGCGGCGTTCATCCCCGCGACGTCCATGACGAGCTGGATGACCTGCTCCTGCCAGACGATGATCCCGTAGCCCCGTTCGAGGGCGCGCTTCTCCAGCGGGTGGTCGTACTCCCACGCCGCGCCGTGCCGGTAGCGCTCGACGAACTGGGAGACGGCACTGCCCTGCACGCCGACGCCGGGGCGGATGAGCGCGACCTGGTAGGCGAGGTCGAGGAGGTTGCGGGAGCGCAGCCGGCGCGCCAGCTTGAGCTGGGCGGGCGACTGCAGGAGGAAGACACCCTTCGACCCGCCGGCGCTGATCATCTCGTAGACGGCGTCTTCCTCCGGGTCGATCTTGCTCAGGTCGGGCCGCTTCCCCTCGCGCCGTTCGACGAGGTCGAGGGCCTCCTCCATCTGGTCCAGTACCGGCAGGGAGAGCAGGTCGATCTTGGCGAAGCCGGCGTCGGCGACGCTGTCCTTGTCCCAGTCCATGATGTAGCGGCCGTCGATGGCCCCGGCCCGCATGGGCACCATCTCCGGGATGGGTGAGCTGCTGAGGACCATGCCGCCGACGTGCTGGCCCAGCGCCTTGGGCGCGCGCAGCAGCTGAGGCGCGAGCGCCGCCAGGTCGCGCCATCCCGGAGCGTCCACCCGTTCTGTGAACGCGGGGAGCGCCAGCATCTCCTCCCGCAGGAGTCCGCCGCCGCCGTCCTCGACCTGCTTGGACAGCCGCCGCAGGTCCTCTTTGGGCAGGCCGAGGGCCTTGCCCAGGTCTTGAATGACGCCCTTGATGGAGTAGGTGGCGACGGCGCCGGCGAGGACGGCGAACTCCGGCCCGAAGTGGCGGTGGACCCGCGCGATCAGGTCGTCGCGGAGCGCGCGGGGGAAGTCGAGGTCGATGTCGGGGAGCATGGTCATGTCCTCCGACATGAACCGCTCCAGGGTGAGGTCCCAGCGGAGGGGGTCGACGTGGCTGATGCCGATCAGGTAGCCGGCGAGCAAGGCGACCGATGAGCCCCGGCCCCGGCCGGGGGGCCGCTCCTCGAGGGGCGTCTCGGGAGAGGTCAGCCCCTTCTCCTCCATGATCTGCTGGGCGAGCAGGACGATCTCGCGGTAGAGGAGCAGAAAGCCGGCCAGGTTGTGCCTGCGGATCAGTTGCATCTCCTCGGCGAGGCGCTGTTCTACGCGCGGTGACACCGAGCCGTAGCGGCGGACGGCAGCCTCGACGCAGAGCTGTTCCAGGTAGCTCTCGGCGGTGTAGCCCTCCGGCGTCACGGGGTCGGGGAGGGTGTAGCCCAAGTCGGTGGCGAGGTTGAAGGAGCAGCGCTCCGCGATCCTCAGGGTGTTGGCGAGAGCGTCGGGACGGTCGCGGAAGAGGTGCGCCATCCGCGCGGGAGATTTCAGGTGCAGGTGGTGGTTGGGGCGGAGGTAAGGGAGGGCCTGATCGATGGTGACGTTCCGCCGCGCCGCCGCCAACACGTGCTGGAGCCGGTAGCGCTCGGGCGCGTGGTAGAGGACGTCGTTGGTGGCGACCAACGGAGCGCCGGCTTCATCGGCCAGGGCGGCCAGCTCGCGGTTGCGGCGGGTGTCGCCGGAGAGGAAGTTGCGCTGCACCTCGACGTACACCGCGTCCGGGCCGAACCACTCCCGGTACCGGCTGAGCAGGCCCACGGCCTCCTCCCGGCGGCCGTCGAGCGCCAGGTTGGCGAGCGGTCCGTCGCGGCCGCCGGTCAGCAGGACCACGCCGCCGGCATGCTCGGGGAGGTAGACGGGGTCGAGCCTGGGCTGCCTCCGGTCGGCGGCGTTGGCCAGGGTGAAGAGCCGGGAGATGTTGGCGTAGCCCTGCCGCGTCTCGGCCAGCAGGATGAGACGGGAGCCGTCGGTGAGGGCCAGCTCGCCCCCGGTGATCGGTTGGACGCCGAGGCTGTTGGCGAGGCGGGCGAACTCCAGCGCCCCGCAGAGGTTGGCGTCGGTGAGGGCCAGGGCGTGGTAGCCGTGCTCGCCCGCCTGGGCCAGCAGCTCGTGGGTATGCGACGCGCCCACGCCGAAGGAGTAGAAGCTCGCGGCGTGCAACTCGACGTAACCGGCGGTCATGCGCGGGGGCCCGGTCCTAGGCGCTCTGCCGGTACCAGCGGGGCTCGCCGCGGTCGCGGAAGAGGGTGATCTGCGACCCGTCGTCGAGGCGCGCCCGGTGGTAGGTGCGGGTGAGCGGGCTGGGCATCCACCAGAGGTCGAAGCTCCACGTGTCCTCGATATCGGCCACTCGCCGCCAGTGTCCGCCGAGCCGGACCGACACGGGCAGGCGGCCAGCCTGCTCCCGGACCGCAACGGCGATGGGCGCGGAGAGCGAGCCGATCTCCTGCCGTCCCGATGGATCGATCGGCACCCGCAGGGCGCGCATCTCCGGTGCGGGGTGCCAGGGGGCGACCTCGACCACGCGGTAGAGGGCATGGCCGCCGTTCATGCGCCCCCGGAGCCGCCGGTCGACCTCGACGAGCCGCCGTTCCCGGCTGTCCCGCATCTCCTCGGTCAGCCCGAGCTGCAGGCCCGAGTCGCCGGTGAGGTCGGAGAGGGCGAGAGTCACTTCCTCGATGGGCGCCTGGGGGTGGTCGGCCTCCAGCCGGCTCCTCAGGATGCGGGAGGCGT
This sequence comes from Dehalococcoidia bacterium, assembly GCA_965207995.1. Taxonomy (GTDB): domain Bacteria; phylum Chloroflexota; class Dehalococcoidia; order SHYB01; family SHYB01; genus DAOUKH01. The sequence goes on from OZ242299.1 coordinate 2,627,660, forward strand.
TCTGCCAGTTCCCCGCCGCCTGCTTGAACCGGAACGTCCGCTCCCAGGCCGCCTCCCGGTGGAGCAGGCACTCCACGGCGGCGCCGCCCGCGTACCTTCCCCGCATCTCGGGGCGGGCGTAGGCCTTTCGCAGCAGGGCGTCGACCGCGACGAAGAGGACGTCGATGGAGGAGGAGGTGAAGGGGAGCGCGGCGTGCTCGGCCACGGCCTCCTCGTACTTCAGCGGGACCAGGGGGTTGTCGTCGATGCCGCGGGAGCATTGCCAGGCCCGTCGGCCCGCCGGCCCGAACCGGTCGTCGAGCGCCCCCTCCGGCATGGCGGCCACGTCGCCCATGGTGCGCAGGCCGAAGCGCTTGAGGCCGGTCTGGATGTCGAGCGGAACGGGCAGCAGGTCTACCGAGTGGGGCGCGAGGAAGGCCCGGACGTCCTCGGGGACCTGGCGCGCGCCGAGCGCCTCGGCGGTCCGGGCGGCGACGAGGGCCGGGAACTTGGCGGCCGCCACGCCGACGCGCGGGGCCAGGTAGGTGGGGACGGCGTCCAGCAGCGCGCAGACGATCCCGGCCTCCCCGCGGTACAGCCGCTCCAGACCGTCCATCTGCACATAGGCGGTCCCAAGCTCCGAGCGCTCGACACGGTCGCCGACCTCCTGAAGGGAGGTGAGCATCCGGCGGAAGACCTTGCGGTAGGCGGGCTCGTCGGCCTCGATGACGACGGTGCCGGCGTGGCGCGACAGCGCCTGCTCCAACGTCATGCCTGGGTTCACGCCGGCGGCGGCCGGAAAGAAGTCGACGACCACGGGCCTGCCGCCCGCGCGGTCGACGATGACGGCAGGCTTGCCGTCGAGGTGCGGCTGCCGCCGCAGCTCGATCTTCGCCCGCAGATGTGTGACGAGCACACAGGCGACCCGCACGGCGCCTCCTCGGTTGCGAGAGTCCCGGAACGATCGGGGACGAAGGATGATAGAGAACGTACGTTCTCTCTGTCAAAGGGTTGATGGCGAACAGGCCAGTTCCTACGAAAATTATAAAAAGTTATAGATAGCTAGGCTAAAAGTTACGCATAGGTTATAATACATAAAGTAAACTGGATGGTATGGACCGGCCCAGGAACGAGTTCGCGCTGGCGGCGGCCTTCGGCCTTGTGCTATTCGTGACCGTGCTCGCCGTGGTCGTCGTATCTCGGCCGTCCGCCGATACGGCGCTCGCAGGGCCGCTGAGGACGCACGAGCAGGAATGCGACTGGGACGAGACATTGGGTGCGCCGGTTTGCCGCCCGAAACCCCACCCCACCGAGCCGCCTGCGCCAGAGCCTACGGCCACGGCAGACCCCTGCGATGATCTGTATGGCAGCGCCCGGCGGGAGACCGGCTGCGACGGGCTGCCCCTGCCCACGGCCACGGAGCGGCCGGAGCCGACGGCCACGACACCGCCTACGGCCACGGACCCGCCGGAGCCGACGGCCACGACACCGCCCACCGCTACGGACCCGCCGGATCCCACGCCCACGGCCACCCCCGACGCTACCCCGGCTTGCCCGAGCATCTCCGATCGGAGCTATCAAGTGGGTGCGTCGGTGACGTTGTCTCTGCCGGCCGCGACCGGCGGAGACGGGACGCTGACCTACAGCTTGGATGGGCTACCCGCCGGCCTGAGCTACAGCGGTTCACCGCCCGTCGTGACTGGGACCCCAACCACGGCTGGCAACCACACCGTGACCTACGAGGCGGAAGACGCCGACGGTGATACCTGTGAGGAGGAGTTCGACATCACCATCACGGATCCACCACCGCCCCCGCCGCCGCCACCGCCCACGGCCACACCCACGCCCACGGCTACGCCGACATTCAATGTAGTTGTCGAGGCTATGGAGGGAGCGCAGGGCTCGTTTCCTTGGATCAACGTCGAGAGCTTCACGTGGCCCAGGGTCATGGACGTCCTTAGGGTTAGAGTGAAAGTCGGGACATCGGGCGGGTCGAACCCGAGCGGGTACGAATTCAGGCTAAAGCTCCCTCAGGGTACCGGATTCCAAGTAAGCAATGCGTGGCCCTACGTATGCGACTGGACAAGACCGGACTACACAACTTCGGATTGGGTGCCCGCGAATCAAAGTACACCGACAGTTACCTTGGTCCGTTGCGGTCTCGGGAATGGTGCAAGTTCAATTGAGATATCGGCCCGGTCTTCCGGGCCACCGCTGCCTGGGCCCGAGTTTAGGGCTGGCTTTACACCGGTCTTGGGGCAATCTTGGCATGAACATGATCATAGCGTCACCTACGCGCTCGCGCTCCCGTTGTTTCCCGTGATCCTGCCACCACCCACTACACCGATCTCTGGGAGCGATGTTGCGACCGCCGTTGATACGGCGAAGGACGCTTGGAACGGCGTAGGGACGAGCTATCAGTTCTCAAGGAATTCTATCTCCCCCGACGTGACGGTCAAAGGGTATTGGGGGGAGGCCGTCGGCGGCGTCGACCAGTGCAACAGTATTGCGTGTGTGCGCCCCAGCGGAACGTATCCGCATACCGGCAAGCAGACTCTGCTCATCGAGGAGCCACCCAAATTCCCTGGCAGGACTGAACGCATGTGGACTATCGACAGCGCAAAGAAGGCGAAGTCGTGCTGCTACTACCTGCCGGTAGTGATGATGCATGAACTCGGACACACGCTTGGACTGGGACACAGTCAGAACCCCCAAGATGTCATGGGCGGCAGCGTTAAAGACGCGCTTTCCCCAAACGACGAAGAAGGCCTGCGGATGATCGCCGTGGATCACCCGCCGCTCTAATGGGATGAGTGGTTGACTAGGACTCCTGGTGCGAACGACGTGACGGCCATAGGGGAACCTTCGCGGGTCAGGTTTCGTCTGATATAGAAGAGCAAGACCGGAAGAAGTAGGCCCAGCCCCACCTTTGGAGGTTCGGCGATGAGTTCGTTATGGTACACCCGGTTGGCATTGCTGCTATTGGGCGTGGTTCTCGTCGCAGCGTGCAGCCAAGGCGAATCCTCAGGCCCTCGCCCTCCTGAATTAATGCAACCGACGTCTCCAGCTCCGGCCTCGGAGGCAGCACCGCCGAGTCCTACCCCAGCTCAGGAGGCGGCACTGCTGAGCCCCACCCCAACCCCGGCGGTGCGCAGCCACACGCATAGTCTAGATGTGCTCACCAAAACGCCCGCCTCGATTGACCATCGCATACTACTCTCCGATGTCGTGGCCCGGGCTGCGTTCTCCTCGGCGACGGCCACAGTGACAACAATTCCCAGCGGCGAAGGGGTCGCACCGACCTATCGAGCAGCGCTGGAATTGCGGTTCACAGTCGCGGAATACCTGAAGGGAAACGGCGCTGCCAGCATCGTGGTGGAGGTGGTCGACGGCCACACCTACCTTACGCGGGACGAGGCCCTGGGAGTTGCACAACTATGGTCGCAGACTAGGAACGCAACGTGGGACAACCGGGAGGCGGTGCTCTTCCTAGTTTCGGCAACCGGCGCGGACGCGGCGGGGGGAGCGCAGGGAAGGCAGGGAGGGCCGAGCGCGGAGACGGCCCTCCGATTTACGGAGACAGGACTGGGAGGATACGAGCTTGACGGGGGGGACAAGACGTGGCTGCCCGCCAGCGAGGCGTCCGGCCAATCGGAAGGGCAGGCTTCCGGCCAGACAGGTGGTGCGGACCCGTTATATCTGACCGCCTCCGAGCCTGGCGATGACGGCTCTCTGCCGACCGTTTCACTGAGCGAGCTACGCTCCCATGTCTCGGCGGTCGCTGCGACCCTGGCGAAGGGCGCGGGTATCGAAGGCTACGAAAAGTGCATCGAGTCTAAATACGGCAACGAAAGATGGGTTCGGGCCGTCGAGGCGGCCTATGGTGAACCCTATGCTCCCACCGTGGTGGAAAAACAAATCGCCTCGGGTCTACCTGCGGGGACTCAGTTTCACCATAGCAGGCTGGGCGGCGGCGTGGGGTATAACAGTTGGCTTGTCGGCCCGGACGCGACCCGCTTTCACGTCCAGATCGTCGACACCGGCCTCTCCTTCACGACCGCGCGTCCGCTGCCGGACGGCGCATATGCATTCGGGGAGCATTTTCAATTCCATTATTGGGTGCCCTGCAACTACGCGCCGGGCCCTGACTGGAACTGGACGGTGACCGTCACGGCGCCGGCGGGCACGGTGCACGAGGCGTTCTTCGACCCCGGCACCATCGGGACGGCGGTGGGGGCGGACGGGACGAACGGGGTGTTGAAGCCGACGGCGTTCACCGTGGGTGGGGTGAGCACGGGGCTCCAGACTCTGAAGTGGGAGAGCGGCAGCCTGACGCTGGTGCTGACCTCGTCGGCGTCGCTGTCGGGGCACGCGCTCGACTTCATCGCCCTGGACGGGTCGGTGGCGCTGTCGCTCGCGGGCGGCGCCACCGCGGCGGCGTCCCACACGTGGAGCGTGACGGACCAGCCGTGGCAGGCGGGTGACCTGCTGATGCTGCGGATTCGCTCCGGCGCACCCGTGGCCACGCCAACGCCCACCGCTACGCCGGTCCCACCGGCCCCGCCGGTGTTCGGATCGAGCACGTACGCCTTCTCGGTGGCGGAGAACGCGGCGACGGGGACGGCCGTGGGGACGGTCGCGGCCACGGACGCCAACGACGACACGGTGACGTACTCGGTCACGGCGGGGAACGGCGGCGGCGCGTTCGCCATCGATTCGCGGTCGGGGGCGATCACCGTGGCGGGGTCGCTGGACCGGGAGACGACGTCGTCGTACACGCTGACGGTACAGGCGGCGGACGGGAACGGCGGAACGGGCACGGCCACGGTCACCGTCACGGTGACCAAGGCGAACGAAGCGCCGGTGTTCGGCTCCGACAGCTACAGCTTCTCGGTGGCGGAGACGGAGTCGGCCTATTCGGTCATCGGCACGGTGGCGGCGACGGACGGGGACGGCGATCCGGTCACGTACTGGATCACGGCGGGGAACGGGTCCGGGACGTTCAGCATCGACTTGAACGAGGGTTTCGTCCTGATCCGGAAGGCGCTGGACTACGAGACGACGACGTCGTACACGCTAACGGTGGAGGCGCGTGACGGGAACGGCGGGGTGGACACCGCCACGGTCGCCATCACCGTGACGGACGTCGAAGGCAGCTAGGCAGCGGGCGCCGGGGGCAAGCTTCAGGGTTACCGCGAGTGGCACGAGCATCACGCTGACCTGGGGCGCCGCGGCGAACGCCGACGGCTACGAGATCGAAGAGAACGACGCCTTCTCCTGTGGGCAGGGAGGGGCGGGCGGAAGCGGCGCGAGCGGGAGTGACGACGGCGCGAGGGGAGACTGCGACAGCTGGTTCCACTTGGCGTTCAAGGGCTCCGGCGACACCAGCCACACGGTGACGGGCCTGACCCACGGCCTGACCTACAGCTACCGCATCCGGAGCTACCGGACGCTGGGAGGATCGACAGACTATTCAGGTTATTCCTACGCCGAGGACGCCGTCCCGACGGCGACGCCGACGGCGACGGCCACGCCGCCGCTGGCTTGCCCGAGCATCTCCGACCGGAGCTATCAAGTGGGTGCGTCGGTGACGTTGTCTCTGCCGGCCGCGACCGGCGGAGACGGGACGCTGACCTACAGCTTGGATGGGCTACCCGCCGGCCTGAGCTCCAGCGGATCACCGCCCGTCGTCAGTGGGACCCCGGCCACGGCCGGCACTAACACCGTGACCTACCAAGCGGAAGACACCGACGGTGATACCTGCGAGGAGGAGTTCGACATCACCATCACGGAGGCGCCGACGCCACCGCCGGGGGGCACGCCCGCACCGACGCTTCCGTTGCCCCCCGTCGTCCCGAACTTCAAGGCGACCGGGACGTTTAACGGCATGTCCCTGACGTGGACCGGGTTGACTGGCATCCAGGGCTATGAGGTCAGCTACGTCAGTCTGGAGGGAGGGATGCCCATTGGACCCTCAGGCGACGCCGAGGACCTGGGGGCCGAAGCAACGTCCTATACCTTCCCGCTCACCTGCGACCAGACTGGGTCGATGCGGTTCAAGATCAAAGCCCGAGGCGATGGCGTCACCCACAAGGACGCGTACGGACCCACGGCGCATTACGATGTCATGCGAGACCCCTGCCTGACGGCGTCCGTGTCCGGCAGGAACGACCGCAGCACACCGTACCCCTTCGAGTCCGTTGGGTTCCAGAGTGACTGGTGGGTGTTTGAGTCTACGAAGCTGACGGTCTGGGTGCGGGGGAGCAATCTCGCGGACTACGAATTCAACCTGTTGACCTGGCCCTCAAGGACGGGGGCCTACGTGGACGGCGGCATTGATGGGTGTCCCCCGTACAGGTCATACTCGGGCCACAAGGTCGCGACGGGCTGGGAGCATACCATCGGGAATGCGCGGCCACTTCAGAACATCGCGGGCCAGGAGAGGGGCACGTTCACCGTCGAGGTGATCCGCTGCGAACTCGGAGCCGTTTCGGAGACCGGCCTCGTCCTGCAGGTAAGGCGAAAGCTCAACCACGATGACTGGACCTCGATCACGATGCCCGGGCGCGTTTCGCAGGCACCGCACCAGCCGAACAGATCAGCCACCTACTTGGTCCAGAGGGGCGAGGCCGGCAAAGATACCGACGTCGACACCCTCAGGGTCGGCACACAGGCCGGTGTCGCCGCATGGCATGACCGTATCAGCTGGGCATACTTCGCCCCGACGACTTCGTCCCCAAGCGTGACGATCCAGTACTTCGAGTACGGTGACCATATTGAGAAGTGTGGTGCTGGTGCCCTCTACCCCTTCCCCCTCGCGTGTGCGACAGACGGAGATGGATTCCCGCACTTCGAGAAGGGCCGTGTCATATGGGTCAGCCTACCGCCAGTTGAGGGGGGAGAGTGGAAAATCCACGAGTCCAAAATCGAAGACGGTTTTTTTGAGAAGTATCTCCCGGAGATCATGGCCCACGAGCTTGGTCATGTCCTGGGGCTGGACCACCTGCCCGTATCATTCGATGCCGTCATGCGCGAGGCGCACGACTACCAAAACCTCGTCCCAATTCCTACGAACCACGACCTGTACGGCTTCCGGATAGTCGACGCGGAGCACTCCCATTAGGGAAGGAACTCAGGTATGCACAAGATCGTCCTGCTCATCGCCGTCCTACTGGCAGTCGCGGCCTGCGCGCCCCGAGACGTGGCACCCACGCCCGCGCCAGAGGTGCACGCATCCGGAGAGAACCGTAGCCACTACGGGGCTGCCACGGCCTCGATCGAGGAGCGTATCTGGCTCTCGGACGTCGTCGTCAGGGCGAACCTTCAGTCTGCGGCGGCCGGCAGCCTGACTTTCAGGGCCGTCGAATACCTCAAGGGTACGGGGCCCAGCACGTTCACGGTGAGCGCCGACACGGACGGGAGGCCGACGACATGGGACGGCCAGGAGGCCCTGCTGTTCCTCAAAACCCCCGCGCAGGGGGCCCAGGGAGCGTCGGGGACCTCGTCGTTCGCGTTTACCGACACGACGACGTGGCGCTACGGGTCCAAGGGACCGGAGCATTCCTATACCGGGACGCTGCCGGCAGGCTACGCAGTTAATTCCAGGAATCCCGTGTGGGTCCCGCTGTCGAGCGGCGGCGCAAGCGGTGCAAGCGGCGGTGGCGAAAACCTCGACCTCGACGAGCTGCGCACGACGGTCGCGTGGCTCGCCGGATCGGGACCCGGGTATGAAGACTGCGTCCGGCTTGCGCTGTCGCACATACGATGGTACCGCGATCGGGATGTCTACACTGGGTTGCCCGGAGAGTTCGAGCATGATGGCACGATCCCTTCCGGGGATGCCACGACCCCCCTGCTCACGGACAGGAGTACGGATTCAGCTCCTGCACGTACGGCCTACCGGAACAGATGGATTTTGGGCCAGGACCGCGACCTTTTCAGCGCGGTAACCATCGACGACGATACCGACCCGACCAATGGCTTTACCGAAGTCCTCAGGGCTGCGCGGCCCTTGCCCGCCGGGTCTTACAGATTTCTCTACCGTGCACAGAACACCGCTTTCGTGCCATGTGACTACCGCTCTGAGGACGCGGGAGCCTTTTGGAACGTGACCGTCACCGCGCCCGCAGGGAAGGTGCATGAGGCGTTCTTCGACCCGGTCGCCATCGGAACGGCGGTGGGGGCGGACGGGACGAACGGAACGCTGAAACCGACGGCGTTCACCGTGGGCGGGGTGAGCACGGCGCTCCAGAGCTTGAAGTGGGAGAGCGACACCCTGACGCTGGGGCTGAGCTCCGCGGCGTCGCTGTCGGGGCACGCGCTGGACTTCATCGCCTTGGACGGGTCGGTGGCGTTGTCGTTAGACGGCGGGGCGGCGACGGTCTCCGGCAGGACACTGACGTGGAGCGTCACCGACCAGCCGTGGCAGGCGGGCGATCTGCTCATGCTTCGCATCCGCTCCGGCGCACCCGTGGCCACACCAACGCCCACCGCTACGCCGGTCCCACCGGCCCCGCCGGTGTTCGGATCGAGCACGTACGCCTTCTCGGTGGCGGAGAACGCGGCGACGGGGACGGCCGTGGGGACGGTCGCGGCCACGGACGCCAACGACGACGCGGTGACGTACTCGGTCACGGCGGGGAACGGCGACGGCGCGTTCGCCATCGATTCGGCGTCGGGCGCGATCACGGTCGCCGGGTCGTTGGACCGGGAGACGACGGCGTCGTACACGCTGACGGTGCAGGCGGCGGACGGGAACGGCGGAACGGGCACGGCCACGGTCGCCGTCACGGTGACCAAGGCGAACGAAGCGCCGGTGTTCGGCTCCGACAGCTACAGCTTCTCGGCGGCGGAGACGGCGTCGGCCTATTCGGTCATCGGCACGGTGGCGGCGACGGACGCGGACGGCGATGCGGTCACGTACTGGATCACGGCGGGGAACGGGTCCGGGACGTTCAGCATCGACTTGAACGAGGGATTCGTCCTGGTCCGGAAGGCGCTGGACTACGAGACGACGACGTCGTACACGCTGACGGTGGAGGCGCGTGACGGGAACGGCGGCGTGGACACCGCCACGGTCGCCATCACCGTGACGGACGTCGAAGGCAGCTAGGCGCGTCGGCCGAAGCGGCGGGGAAGAGCTAGATGATTCCGCGGTCGCGGAGCTCGGCGATGCGCTCCCAGGAGATGCCGAGGTCCTGTAGGACTTCCTCGGTGTGGGCGCCGAACGCGGGGGCCGTCGAGCGCGCCTTCCCCGGCGTCTCGCTCAGGCGGACGGGGAGGCCGACCTGGGTGACGGGGCCGGCCTCGGGGTGCTCCAAATCGACGAGCAGCTCGTTGGCGATGACCTGCGGGTCGTTGGGGATGTCGTCGTATTTCTGGACGGGGCCGCAGAGGACGTCCTTCTCCCGCAGCAGGGCAATCCACTCGTCGCGGGTCTTGGCGGCGAAGGCGCGGTCCATGATGGGGATGAGCTCGCCGGCGTGTTGGCCTCGGGCGCGGACTTCGTTGAAGCGCGGATCGTCGCGCAGCTCCTCGATGCCGAGGACCTCGCACAGCGCGGGCCAGTAGCGGTCGGGCTGGATCCCGCCGAGGGCGATCCATCGCTCGTCCTTGCAGCGGTAGATGTTGAACAAGGGGTTGTAGTTCGTCGCCCGGGGGCGAGGCAGCGGCATCTCGTCGTTCATCAGGTAGCCGTTGAGGGCGAGCGCCTGGAGCATGAGCTGCCCGCTGAGCTGGGAGACCTCGACGTGCTGGCCCTTGCCGGTGCGCTCACGCTCGAAGAGGGCGAGCATGATGCCGTAGGCCATGGTGATGGCGCCGGTCTGGTCGGCGAGGCCGCCGCTGGCGCGGTAGGAGAGCTCGGGGTCGGCGATCGAGAGCAGCTCCATGAGGCCGCCGCGGGCCTGCCCGAGGATGTCGAAGACGCCCTGGGTGGCTTCGGGGCCGCGCGAGCCCAGGCCGGAGACGCTGCCGTAGACGATGCGCGGGTTGATCTTGCTGATGGTCTCGTAATCGACTTTGAGGCGCTCGACGACGCCGACGCGGAAGTTCTGGGTGATCACGTCGGCGCGCTTGGCAAGATCGTAGAAGATCTCGCGGCCGTCGTCGGACTTGAGGTTGAGGGTGATGCTCCGCTTGTTGCGGTTCATCGATTCGAAGTAAGTGGGGACGCGGCGGCCGGCGCGGCCCATGGGCGTGAGGTTGCGGCCGGGGTCGCCGTTGACGGGGTCTTCGACCTTGATGACCTCGGCGCCCATGTCGGAGAGCATCACGGTGCTCCAGGGGCCATTCTGGTAGATGGTCAGGTCGAGGATGGTGATGCCGTCGAGCGGGCCTTGCATGGCGTCCTCCGATAATGGCGGCCTAGATCACGCCGCGGTCGCGAAAGCCTTCGAGGTCGTCCCAGGAATAACCGGCGGCGAGCAGGACTTCTTCAGTATGAGCGCCGAACTCGGGCGCCGTCGAGCGGGGCTTGGCCGGCGTCTCGCTGAAGCGGATGGGGCAGCCCGCCTGGACCAGCGTTCCCTCCGAGGGGTGTTCGAGCTCGACGACGTAGTCGTTGGCGCGCACTTGGGTGTCGTGGATCACGTCTTCGTAGTCCTGCACCGGCGCGGCGAGCACGCCGGCGTCGTTGAAGGCCTTCACCCACTCGTCGCGGTCCTCGGCGGCGAAGGCGCGGTCCATGATCTCCATGAGCTCGACGGCGTTGTCGTTGCGCTCGCTGGCGCCGTTGAACCTGGGATCGTGCTCCAAGTCCTGGATGTCGAGGATGCGGCAGACGTCGGGCCAGTAGCGGTCGCCCTGGACGCAGCCGAGGGCGAGCCACTTGCCGTCGCGGGCGGGGTAGATGTGGAAGAGGGGGTTGTTGCCCGCCCTGCCGCGCTGCTTGCCTTCGGGCTTGTCGCCGGCGATGGTGTAGCGCCCGATGCTGAGTCCTTGGAGGAGCATCTGGCCGCCGAGCTGTGAGGTCTGGACGTGCTGGCCCTTGCCGGTGCGCTCGCGGGCCATGAGTCCGGCGAGGACGGCGTAGGCGAGGGTGATCGCCCCCACCTGGTCGGCGATGCCCGCGCCCGCGCCCCGGTAGGTGGGGGCGTCCTCGCCGGCGGAGAGCAGGTTCATCAGCCCGCCGCGCGAGAGGCCGAGGATGTCGTAGACGCCCTGCTTGGCGTCGGGGCCGAGCGGCCCCCAGCCGGAGACGCTTCCGTAGACGACGCGGGGGTTGATCTTGCGGACGGTCTCGTAGTCGACCTTGAGGCGCTCGACGACGCCGAGGCGAAAGTTCTGGGTGATGGCGTCGACGTCCTTGGCGATCCGGTAGAAGACCTCGCGGCCCTCGTCCGACTGGAGGTTGAGGGTGATGCTCTTCTTGTTGCGGTTGAGGGCCTGGAAGTAGGAGAAGGAGGCGCGGCTGGAGCCGCCGGCGGGGAGGAGGCCGCGGCCGGGGTCGCCGGTCAGGGGGTGCTCGACCTTGATGACGTCGGCGCCGAGGTCGGAGAGCATCACCGTCGCCCACGGCCCGTTCTGCCAGATGGTCAGGTCGAGGATGGTGATGCCGTCCAAGGGGCCGGGCATGGAAGGCGACCTCCGGGGCCTCGTGGGGCGCGTCCGTAGGGGAAACGGAGCGGGTTTCGGGGCGTCATCACAGTAGGACGCGCCCCCGCGAATGTCAACGAAGGGCAGGGGGTGAGGGATCCGCCACCCACCGCCCCTGCCCGCCCTCAGTCCCTCCCAGAGGGAGGGAGGTTTAACGCGCTGCCCCCAGGGAGGGAGAGGCTTCGGCTAGACGCCGATGAGCTCCTTGGCCTGCTCGTAGATGCCCTGGCGCTTGCCGTGGATGATGGCCGCGATCTTGGCCGCCGACATGGGGTGGACCCAGCGGAAGGGCTCGCGGGTGTTGATGTATTCCTCGACGGTGGCCTGGTGGTGCTTGAAGGCGTGCATCTCGCTGAAGTCGTCGCGGGCGGTGATCTCGCCGAGGCGGTCGAAGAGGGCCATCACGTCGTAGCCGGAATCGAGGTATTGCTGGGTGAGGGCGAGCGTCTCCCGGACCTGGGGCGCGGCGACGAGATGGGGCAGCTTGAAGACCGAGAGGTCTTCGACGTGGGGCTGCGACTCGATACTTTCGGTGATGGCTTCGAGCAGCTCGGTCTGGGAGCGCGGCGGCAGCGCGGCGGTGTCCTCGCGGGGGTCGTAGTCGAACTTGCCGAGGCTGGAGGAAATCTCCGGGCCGGTGTGCCAGGTGAGCAGCGCGAGGATCTTGTTGCGGAGGCTGACGCCTTCGATTCCGAGGAGGTAGCGGCGGGTGTTGATGCCCGTCTGCAGGTGGGTGTCCATCGGGTTGCCGTAGCTGGTGCGGAGGTGGATGACCGCCGCGCCGATGGAGACGGCCTCGCCGGCGCCTTCGAGCGACATACCGCCGGCGAGGGCCTGGGCGATCATCTCGGGGATGTCGTCCAGCTCGGTCGAGGAGCCGATGCGGTCGGCGAGCTCGCCGATGGCCTCGGTCTCGGCCGTGGTGGTGGTCATGGGGATGTCGCGGTCGAGGAGCTCGTACTTGTCGAGGAGCGCGGCGATAGGCTCGAACTTGGGGGTTGCGCCGCCGCGGGACTCGTAACGGACGGCGGGGCGGAGCAGCACGGGGGCGTACTCCCAGCCGATCTGATCGAGGGCCCGCCAGGTGTACATAGGGAAGAGGAAGAAGTGATCGTCGTTGGGGTTCTTGGGGACGGCGAGGTCGAGGATGATGTCGAGGACTTCGCCCGCGGTGACGCCGTTCTCGAGGAGGTAGAGCATGGTGGCTTCCGCCGCCGGCGGATAGGCCATGCGCATCGAGCGGCGGAAGGTCTCCTTGGTGACGTCGACGCCGCCCTCTTCGGGGACGAGCTTCTTCTCGCGGAAGATGAAGATATTATTGGAGTCGGCGGGGGCCATTTCGGGCATGATGTAGGGCCCCTGCTCCGGCGAGTGGACGTGCTTGTTGCACAGGGCCACGAACTGGAAGACGGCGAGCTCGGCCCACGGTTTGCCGAGGCGCTTGGCCATCTGGCCGACGGGATGGGCGCCACAGATGGGGTGGATGGGGCCGCCGTGGTGCCCCATGGGCAGCTCGGTCGATCGGACCACGGCGAGGGCGCCGGCGCGCACGAGGTCTTCGGGGGAGACGCCGTCGGCGAGCTTCGCGTGGGTGGCCTCGATGATGTCGTCGCGGGGCGTGGACTCGATGAAGTGGACGAGTTCTTCGACTTCGGGCTCGAACGTGACGGGCTTGAACATGACGCCTCCCGCGGCTCGGACGGCCGCCGGTCTTGCGCGCGGCGCGCGCCTTCTTGGGGGCACGGACTGCTTCCGCGTGTACCGTAAATCAGACGGAACGCCGCGTCAACAGGGCTGGTCTTGTATGATTGCGGCGGCGCTTCCGTTGCAGCGTTGGCCGGCGAGGACTCCCTATCAAGAGAAGGAACAAGCTGTTCTACGGCTGGGTGATCGTCGCCGTCATCGGCGCTGCCGGCTTTGCGATGTCGGGGCAGTTCAACCCGAACATCGGAGTCTTCATCAAGCCCATCACGGAAGCGTTCGGCTGGACGCGGTTCCAGTTCGCGGGGGCGAACACCATCGGCACCATCGCCGGCGGGCTGACCGCGGTGTTCATTGGCCCGCTGCTGGACCGGTACGGCCCCCGCTGGCTGATGACCGTCGGGTTCGTGGTCGTTGGCGGAAGCCTGGCAGCGCTGTCGCAGATCGGCGCGCTGTGGCACTTCTACGTCGCGGTCATCGTGGGGCGAGTCGTGGTCCAGGGCGTGCTGAACCTTGGCGTGCAGGTGAGCACGTCGATGTGGTTCGTGCGCAAGCGCGGCCAAGCCATCGCGCTTTCGGGCATGGGGCTGCGCTTCGGGAACGGACTCACACCGATGTATGCCCAGGCCATCCTTGCGGCGAGCAACTGGCGCCTGGCGATGCTGTCGGTGGCGATCGTGGCGTGGGTGGTGGGATTCCTGCCCTGCCTGTTGTTCCTGCGCCGCCGGCCCGAGGACATGGGGCTGCGGCCCGACGGCGACGCGGGCCCGCCGCGCCGAGGCCCGTTCGCCGAGGCGGGACGCAGGGCGCCGGAGACGACGCGGGAGGAGCGGAGCTACACGCTTAGGGAGGCTGCCTCCACCCGCCCCTTCTACGTCCTGCTGATCGTGACTACGGTGACCTTCTTCGTGGGGGCGGCGGTCAACTTCCACCTGATCGCCTACCTTGATGACCAGGGGATCGGCGCATCGGTGGGCACGTACGTGCTGGCGGCGTGGTCCGCCTTCACGCTGTTTGGGGGGTTAACCACCGGATTCATCGCCGACCGCTTCCCGGTGAAGCCGCTGCTGGCCGCCGCCTACGCGGGGCTGGCGGCGAGCCTGCTGTTCTTGTTGGACGTGGCCAGCGTGCCGGTGGCGTTCATGTGGGCCGCGGCGTACGGGATCACCTTCGGGATGAACACGACGCTGCACCAGCTGGTGTGGCCGGTCTATTTCGGGCGCGACGCGCTGGGCGCGATCCGGGGAGTCGTGACGGCGTTCAACATGACGTCCAACGCGATCGGCCCCCTTGCCGCGGCATTCGTCTTCGATGCTACGGAGAGCTACGACCTGATCTGGTGGATCTCCGCCATCACGCTGGCGGCGGTGGCCGTCGTGACCCTCGTGGCGCTGAGCTCGCGGAAGGCGGCGAGGGCGGCGTGAATCCTATGCTATCGTAGGGCGCTGCACGGAAGCAGAGGCGGCATGAAAGTCGACTACACGCTGGCATCGAAGACGCTGGAGGGCGTGATCGCGGAGGCGGAGCGCGCCGAGGCGCTCGGCTACGACGGCGTGTCGTCGGGGGAGACGAACCACGATCCGTTCTTCCGGCTGGTCCTGGCGGGGGAGCATACGAGCCGGCTGACGCTGTGTACGTCGGTGCTGATCGCCTTCCCGCGCAGCCCGATGGTGGTGGCCTACGAGGCGTGGGACGTGCAGGATTTCACAAAGGGCCGCCTGCTGCTGGGTCTGGGGACGCAAATCAAGGCGCACATCGAGCGGCGGTTCAGTGTCCCGTGGGACTCGCCCGGCCCGCGCCTGCGGGAGTACATCGCCGCGCTGCGGCATATCTGGGACTGCTGGCAGAACGGGACCAAGCTCGACTTCGCTGGCGATTTTTACCGGTTCAACCTGCTGAACCCGCTGTTCACGCCGGAGCCCATCGAGCACCCCCGCATACCGGTCTACATCTCGGCGCTGAACCCCTATAACCTCGCGCTGGCCGGCGAGGTCTGCGACGGGCTGCGGATGCATTCGTTCAACACGCCGAAGTACACGCGGGAGGTCATCGTGCCGCACGTCGCGGCGGGATTGGAGAAGGCGGGCCGGACGTTCGAGGACTTCGACCTGGTGGGGCAGGGGTTCTACATCGCGGGGGCGAACGAGGAAGAGATCGAGGCACAGCGGCCCGCCTTGCGCCGCCGAATCGCGTTCTACGGCTCGACGCCGCCCTACCGCGGCATCATGAGTCTGCACGGCTGGACCGAGGAGGCCGTCGAGATGCACCGTCTGTCCAGGGAGAGCAAGTGGGAGGAGATGGCGGAGCTGGTGACCGACGAGATGTTCGATACGTTCGTCACGGTGGGCCTGTACGACGAGATCGCCGACCGTTTCGAGGAACGGTGGGGCGGCGTGGCCAACCGGATCACTTTCAACCCGCCGCCGGACGCCGACGACGAGAACGTCGCGGGCGTGGTCGCCGCGCTCCGGCGGTAAGGAGACGGTCGTGAACGAGAGCGACGTGAAGAAACTGCCGGGCAACGTCAAGCCGCTGCGCTACGCCATCGACCTGGCGCCCGACCTGGAGGCGTTCACGTTCGACGGGTCGGTGAGCATCGAGATCGAGGTGGTGGAAGCGACGGATCGGATCACGCTCAATGCCGCCGAGCTGGACATCGCGTCGGCGGTGGTGACGCTGGCCGACGGGCGGAGCGTCGCGGGGTCGGTGGAGACCGATGAGGATGAGGAGACGGCCGTCTTCTCGTTCGGCGAGACGCTGCCGGTGGGCCGGGCCTCGCTCGCCTGCGACTTCACCGGCGTGCTTAACGACCAGCTTCGCGGCTTCTACCGGAGCGAGTACGCCGACGAGCAGGGCGAGAAGCGCTACATGGCGACGACGCAGTTCGAGGCCACGGACGCGCGGCGGGCCTTCCCCTGCTGGGATGAGCCGTCGCTGAAGGCGACGTTCGAGGTCACCCTCACGGCGCCCAAGGACCTGACGACGCTGTCGAACATGCCGGTGGCCAAGGAGACGGTCGAGGGGCTGCTGAAGCGGGTGCGGTTCCAGGAGACGCCGCGGATGTCGACGTACCTGCTGGCGTTCGTGGTCGGCGACCTGGCGTCGGTGGACGCGACCGGGCCCGGCGGGACGCTGGTGCGCGTGTTCACCACGCGGGGCAAGGAGGAGCAGGGGCGGTTCGCGTTGGAGAACTCGGTCAAGCTCCTGCACTATTTCAACGACTATTTCGGCATTCCTTACCCGTTGCCAAAGATGGACCACGTGGCGGTGCCCGACTTCGCGGCTGGGGCGATGGAGAACTGGGGCTGCATCATCTACCGCGAGACGGCGCTGCTGTTCGAGGAGGGACAATCGGCGGCGGTGGCGCGTCAGCGGATCATGCAGGTCGTGGCGCACGAGATGGCGCACATGTGGTTCGGCGACCTGGTGACGATGGCGTGGTGGGACGACCTGTGGCTCAACGAGAGCTTCGCCTCGTGGATGGGGGACAAGGGCGTCGACGTGCTCTTTCCCGAGTGGCAGATGTGGACGCAGTTCGTGAGCCAGGACACCAACGCGGCGCTGAGCCTCGACGGCCTGGAGAGCTCGCACCCCATCGAGGTGCCGGTCAAGGACCCGGCGGAGATCCGGGAGATCTTCGACGCGATCAGCTACAGCAAGGGCGGCTCGGTGCTGCGGATGCTGGAGCAGTATCTGGGCGCCGACACCTTTCGCGACGGGCTGCGGGCCTATATCGCCGAGCACCAGTACGCCAACGCGCGGACGGAGCACCTGTGGCAGGCGCTGGAGGCGGCGAGCGGGGAGCGGGTCACGCGGATCATGAACAGTTGGACGCAGCAGATGGGGTATCCCGTCGTCGACGTGGCGACCGAGCGCTCCGGCGACGGGGCGAGGGTCGGGCTGTCGCAGCGGCGCTTCCTCTACAGCCACCTGCTCGGCGGCGGCAAAGACGACCCCTCGGTGTGGGAGACGCCGGTGCTGGCGCTGACGCCGGAAGGGGACGTGCAGGCGTCGCTGCTGAGCACGCGTGACGGCGTGATCGACGTGCCCGCGGGCGAAGGCTGGATCAAGATCAACGCGGGGCAGACCGGCTTCTACCGGGTAAACTATGGAGCCGACGACTGGGCGCGCGTGTGCGGCGCCGTCGCCGACAGGGTAATTCCGCCGCCCGACCGTTTGGGGGTGCAGAACGACGCCTACGCCCTGATGCGGGCGGGTATCGCGCCGGCGACGCGGTTTCTCGACGCGGCCGGGGCCTATGTTGGAGAGGACGACGCCACGGTGTGGGGCGACCTGGCGAGCAACCTGCGCGGGCTGGAGACGCTGCTCGCCGACGAACCGTCGCTGGGGGCGTATCGCCGCTTCGCCGGCGGCCTGTTCGAGCGCGTCGCGGGCGAGGTCGGCTGGGATGCGGGGCCGGGCGAGGGGCACCTTGAATCGCTGCGCCGGAGCACGGTCCTGGGGCAGCGGGGCTACTACGGCGACGAGGCCCTGGCCGACGAGGCACGGGAGCGCTTCGAGCGGTATCTGCGTGACGAGTCGAGCCTCCATCCCGATCTGCGGGCGGTGGTCTTCAGTTTGACCGCCCAATACGGAGACCGCGGGATCTACGATCGGCTCTGGGAGCTGGAGAAGGCGGCGACGCTCAGCGAGGAGAAGATGCGGCTGCTCGGGGCGTTGACGCGCTTCGAGGACGAGGGGCTGCTGACGGAGACGCTGGAGCGGTCGCTGTCGGACGAGGTGCGAATTCAGGACGCGGTGCTGGTCATCGTGTCGCTGGCGGGGAATCTGAAGGGGCGCGACCTGGCGTGGGAGTTCATCAAAGCCAACTGGGCGGAGCTCGACCGGCGGTACGGGTCGGGCGGGTTCGCGATCGGCCGGTTGGCGTCGACAGGCGGGGCGTTCACCACGATGGCCCGCCGCGACGACGTGCGGGACTTCTTCGAGGCGAACCCCGCGCCGTCGGCGGCCCGCGCCATTCGTCAGACGCTGGAGCGCATTGAGCTGAATGCCCGGTGGGTGGAGCTGAACCGCGCCGAGGCCGCGGCGTGGCTGTCGGCGCGAGGGTAGACGGCGGGGGCGAGGATGGAAGGCCTTAGGGAGCAGCGCCCTTTGGGCGCTCGCGCGCCTGGCGGCGCGCGCCCTCTCTCAGTCTCCCTCAGAGGGGGGAGGTTTAAGGTGGCGCTTTCCTTTCGGCATACGGACGGCTGTGTGGTGGGACGGATATGAGCCGGCGCGTGGCGGTGACCGGGCTCGGCGTGGTGAGTCCGGTGGGAACGGGGACGGACGCGTTCTGGGCGGCGCTGTGCGCGGGGCGCTCCGGCGTCGGCCCGATTACCTTGTTCGACGCCTCGATGTTTGCCGTCCGCATTGCCGGCGAGGTCAAGGACTTCGAGCCGCCGGCGGAGGTCGAGCGGCGGCGGGCGCGGCGTCTCGACCGCTACGCGTGGTTCGGGACGGCGGCGGCGCTGGAGGCGTGGCGCGACGCCGGCATCGAGGGGCACGACCCGTATGAGGCGGGCCTGGTGCTGGGGTCGAGCCACGGCGGCGAGACGTCTGCCCTGGAAGGGGCCGCGGCGCTGGGCGCGGGGTCGAAGTCGGCGAGCCCGTTCTTGATTCCACGGATGTTGGGCAATATGGCGGCGGCGCAGGCGGCGATGCTGCTGGACCTGCGAGGGCCCGGCTTCGCGGTGGCGTCGGCGTGCGCGACAGGCGGCCACGCCATCGGCGAGGCGGCGGAGATCGTGCGGCGGGGCGACGCGTCAATCATGGTCGCGGGTGCCGCCGAGGCGTGCATCACGCCGCTGACCCTGGCCGGCGACGACGCGCTGGGGGCGCTGTCGCGTCGCAACGACGAACCGGAGCAGGCCTGCCGTCCGTTCGACCGCGACCGCGACGGCTTCGTGTTGGCGGAGGGCGCCGCGGCGCTGGTGCTGGAGGGCTTCGACCACGCTCGACGGCGCGGAGCGCGGGTCTATGCCGAGCT
This sequence comes from Dehalococcoidia bacterium, assembly GCA_965207995.1. Taxonomy (GTDB): domain Bacteria; phylum Chloroflexota; class Dehalococcoidia; order SHYB01; family SHYB01; genus DAOUKH01. The sequence continues at coordinate 2,646,921 of OZ242299.1, forward strand.
TGCCGGCTACGGCGCGACGACCGACGGTCTCCACGAGACGCGCCCCGACCCTGAGGGAACCGCGGCGGCGCGGGCCATGTCGCGGGCGCTTGAGAAAGCAGGGGCGGAGCCTCGCGAGGTGAGCGCGGTTTTCGCCCACGCCGCCGGCACGCCGGCGGGCGACGCGGCGGAGGTCCGGGCGCTTGGGGCGGCGCTCGGTGAGGCGCTGGGCGGCATCCCGGTCACGGCGATCAAGTCGATGACGGGGCACATGCTGGGAGCGTCTGGGGCGGCGCAGGCGGTGGCGGCCGTCAAGGCGATCGCGACGGGAACAGTCCCGCCGACGATCAACTGCGAGCGGCCGGACGAGGGCCTGGTGATCGACTGCGTGCGCGGTGCTGCGCGCCAAGCCCCGCTGCGGCTGGTGCTGTCGAACGCGTTCGGGTTCGGCGGACAGAACGCGGTGCTGGCGTTCGCGGCGGCCTCGAGGTAGACCACCGCGTTTGGTGCCCGGCCGAAGCGGCAAGTGGTGCGCTTCGAATGACCCTTCGTGGCTGTCGCGGGGCCCCTCATCTCAATCTTCTCCCAAGGGAGAAGAGGGGAGACCACCCAACCCTGCCCCACCGGCGCGCCCTGCGGGCGCGTGCCCTCTCTCAGTCTCCCCCTTAGGGGGAGAGGTCTAGGGTGTTCCGGTTGTGCCGCCGACTAGAATGAAGGGGCCGGGGAGAGGGCGGTCATGATCGACGTTCAGGGCTACCACCATGTTGCGATATACGTGGACGACCTGGAGCGGTCTTGCCGCTTCTACGGCGGCGTGCTGGGTCTCCGCGAGCTTCCCCGTCCCGAGATTCGCGATGACGGCGCGTGGTTCGAGCTCAGGAATGGCCAGCAGCTTCACGTTACGGTGCTGTCCGAGCCGAAGGTCAAATCGAAGCGCCACTTCGCCCTTGAGGTCAGCGACTTCGAGGAGGCCTACAGGGTCCTTCAGGCCAGCGACGTCGACATCGACGGCGAGCCCCGCAAGCGCGACTACGACGGCTCAGACTCGCTGATCATCCACGACCCCGACGGTCATCGCATCGAGATCGTCCATCACCCGTAGCCGTCAGCCCCGCGATAGGGCCGGAATCGAGCCCGGCGGGTATTGGGTCGCCCGGAAGACCATGTTCTCGGGCACGCCGTCGAGGCCGCTCGGGAAGTGCGGGTTGATGTATTCCCAGACGACCTCGCCCTGGCTCGTGACCTGAAACATCCGCCCGAAGTTGCCCTCGGTGATCAGCGTGTTGCCGTTGACCAGGCGCCGCGCTCCCGAGATAGCGTGGCTGAAGAAGTTGTAGGTGGGCGAGTCCACGTACTCCCAGACAACCTTGTTCGTCGCAGGCTCGATTTCGATGACCCGGGAGTAGGGCCGATGCGTCCGCCGCCTGAGCGGTCCGTTGTCGAAGACCAGGACGTTGCCGTTGGGCAGCATGCTTGGGTCGTGCTGGTGAGAGAGCACGTCGGGACCCAGCTTCCAGACGATGCGGCCGCTGGGCTTGTCGATGATGGCCACGGTGGAGATGTGGCGAAGACTCACCATCACCCGGTCGCTGTCCAGGGGAACGACGGTGTTGGCGTGCGTCCATTCGGTCCGGTCGACGTTGTGGGGGAGGACGTCGGTCTCGACGTCGAGGTGCCGGTAGGCGCTCCACTCCCAGACGCGTCTGCCCGCGGCATCGACCTCGACTATGCGGTCGGCCCACATGCCATCCCCACCGCTGTCCGGGACGCCGCCCCGGACTCGGGCCGCCACGCCGTCGGGAACCCGCTCCAAGGCCAGATATAGGGCCCCTCCGGACGGCGTGCGACGGGCATCGTGATGGTGGTCGGGATCGCGGTGCTCCCAAACCACGTTGCCGTCCCAGTCGATTTCTTGGATAAGGCCGCCCTTGAACCGGTTCCATGCGGGGAAGCGGCCCCACGATTCGTCACACACCCGGGCGAGGTAGAAGAGGCTGCCGTTGGGCAGAAGGTAGCCGTAAGGGCCCGGGGGGTGCGGCAGGTCCCATCGGTGCACGGTCTCGCCCTCGAGGTCGATCAGGTAGACCTCGCCATCGCCGCTCATTGGTGTATAGAGCACGTGGCCGGGGCAGGCGCGCCGCCGGTCGAGGGCGGTGAGCCCGGTGCGCATGATTCGCCGGCGGGTCTGCTGATCGATGTGGGTCAAGGGGCGCCCTCGGGAAAGCTCGACAAGGGACGACGACGGTGGTCAAGGAAGCATGGCTCCGCTTGGACTCTTGTGCAAGAGGGGAGTAGATGGGCAAAGCAAGGGCGAGCGTAGTGCGTGGCGCTTATACTGTAGTTCGCCAACGGCTAGGCCCATCCCCGCAGGGATTTTCGGACGGACGCCTGACCCATGACGACCACGCCTCAGACGACGAGCTTCGCGGCGCTTGCCGATAAGGCGATCGCGGGGGAGACGTTGACGCGGACGGAGTGCGCGTCGGTGCTGGGGGCGCCGGACGCGGAGGTGCCGTCGCTGCTGGCGGAGACGTTCCGGGTACGGCGGCATTTCTGCGGCCTGAAGGTGCACTTGCACGTATTGATGAACGCGAAGAGCGGGCTGTGCCCCGAGGACTGCGGCTATTGCTCGCAGTCGCGGGTGTCGACGGCGGCGATCGAGAAGTACCCAATGGTGAGCCAGGAACGGCTCCTGGAGGAGGCGCGGGCGGCGAAGCGGTCGCAGGCGAAGCGCTTCTGCATCGTGACGAGCGGGCGGGGGGCGTCGTGGCGGGAGGTGGAGTATCTCAGCGCGGCGACGCGGAGCATCCGCGAGGCGGTCGACATCAAGATCTGCGCCTGCGTGGGGCTGCTCGACGAGGAGAAGGCGCGGGCGCTGAAGGAAGCGGGCGTCGACCAACTCAACCACAATCTGAATACCAGCGAGCGGTTCACTCCGAGCATCGTCACCAGCCACGGCTACGAGGACCGGGTGCGGACGCTGGAGGCGGCGCGGGCGGCGGGTCTGAACCTGTGCAGCGGCGCGATCTTCGGCATGGGCGAGACGGACGACGACGTGATCGACGTCCTGCTGGCGCTCCGCGAGCTGGACCCACAGTCGATACCAGTCAACTTCCTGCACCCCATCGAAGGGACGCCGCTGGAGGGGACGTGGCGGCTTACCCCGCACCAGTGCCTGCGCATCCTGTGCCTGGCACGACTGCTGCACTCGCACCGGGAGATCAGGGTTGCCGGCGGACGGGAGTTGCACCTTCGCGCGTTGCAGCCGCTGGCGCTGTACGCGGCGAACTCGATCTTCGTCGAGGGGTATCTGACGACGCCGGGGCAGAGCACGAAGGACGCGCTGCAGATGATCGCGGACATGGGGTTCGAGGTCGAAGAGGAGTGACGGAGCGGCGCCGGGCGGGCGTATGGAACGCCTTCACCCCGATGGCGCGGTTCGACCGCGAGCCGCAGCTGATCGTCGAGCGGGCCGAGGGGAACCGCCTCATCGACACCGAGGGGCGGGCGTATATCGACGGGGTGGCGTCGCTATGGGCCATCGTCCACGGCCACGGGCATCCGCACATCGTCGAAGCGATCACGCGGCAAGCGGAGAAGCTGCAGCACAGCACGCTCTTGGGCATCGGCCACGCGGCGGCACTGGAGCTGACGGACCGTCTCAGGAGCCACGTCCCCGAGGGGCTGGCGCACTTCTTCTACAGCTCGGACGGGGCGAGCGCGGTCGAGGTGGCGCTGAAGATGGCGCTGCAGTACTGGGTGAACGAGGGCCGTCCCGAGCGCAACAGGCTGGTCTCGATGGAGATGGCGTACCACGGCGACACACTAGGCGCGGCGTCGCTGGGCGGCGACGGGCCGTTCCGGAAGCCCTACGAAGCGGGCATGTTCGAGCCGCTGCGCTTCCCCAATCCCTACTCGCTGCGGTGCGGGCGCTGCTCGCCGCCGGCCGGCTGCACGCTCGCCTGCACCGAGCCGCTGGAGGCGCTGCTGGAGGAGCGGGCGGACGAGATCGCGGCGGTGGTCGTCGAGCCCCGGGTGCAGGGCGCGGGTGGGATCATCGTCGCGCCGGAGGGCCACCTCCGCTACGTCGCCGACCTGTGCCGGCGGCACGACGTCCTGCTCATCACCGACGAGGTGGCCACCGGCTTCGGGAAGACGGGGGCGATGTTCGCCTGCGACCTGGAGGGCGTGATCCCCGACATCATGGCGCTGGGGAAGGGTCTGAGCGGGGGCTACCTGCCCCTCTCGGCGACGGTGGCGACGGAGCGCGTCTACGACGCATTCTATGATGACGAAGACTACGCCAAGACGCTCTATCATGGGCACACCTACGGCGGGAATCCGATCGCGTGCGCGGCGGCGCTGGCGAGCCTGGACATCTTCGAGTCGGAGCCGGTGCTGGAGCGTGTGGGCCGGAGGTCGGCGGCGCTGGGCGAGATGCTGCACGAGATGATCGTGGAGCACCCGCTGGTGGCAGAGGTCCGCCAGCAGGGGTTGATGACGGGGGTGGAGGCCGCGTCGGCGCCGGCGGCGTGGCAGGCGTGCCTGACGGCGCGGGACCGCGGCGTCTTCGTCCGGCCACTCGGCGAGACGATCGTAGTGATGCCGCCGCTGTCGATCGAGGAGCGCGAGCTTGAGCAAATCTGCGAAGCGGTCCGGTATGGACTCGACGCCGCCGCGCGGTCTGCCTCCGGCGTGGGCTGACTTCCTTCGCGCGGAGCACGTCCGCCTCGAACGGCTCGGCCTGCGCCGGTCGGTGGTCACGCCGGAGCGGCGTACCGGAGTCCGCGCCACGCTCGATGGGCGCGACTACGTCGTCTTCACCTCGAACGACTACCTGGGGCTGGCGTCGCGGCCGGAGGTGATCGAGGCGGCGAACGAGGCCGCCTCGAGTTTGGGCGCGGGGGCGAGATCGGCGCGGCTGCTGCACGGCTCGACGCCGGCGCACGAGGCGCTGGAGGAGCGGCTGGCGGCGTGGACGGGGCAGCCGTCGGCGCTGCTGTTCAGCTCGGGGTACCTAGCGAACCTCGGCGTGATCGGGGCGCTGGCCGGTGGCGGCGACGCCGTCTTCTACGACGAGCGAGCCCACGCTTCGATCATCGACGGGGCGAAGCTATCGGGCGCGGCGACGGTCGCATTCCCACATAACGACGTTGACGGGCTGGACGAACTGCTGCGGCGGACACCGGCGCGCCGCCGTCTGGTGGCGACGGAAAGCGTGTTCAGCATGGACGGCGACCTCGCACCGGTGGAGGCGTTGGCCGAGACGGCACTGCGCCACGAGGCGCTGCTGGTGGTGGACGAGGCACACGCGGTGGGCGTCTTCGGCGGAGGGCTCCTCGCAACCCGCGGCGCGAGAACGGGCACCGTGGTCGTGGGGACGCTGTCGAAGGCGCTGGGGTCGATTGGGGGCTTCGCGGCGGGCGACGCGGCCCTGATCGACTATCTGGTCAACCGGGCGCGGACGTTCATCTTCGACACGGCGCTCCCACCGTCGGCCGTGGCCGCGGCGTCGGCGTCGCTCGACGTCGCGCGGGCCGAGCCGGAGCTCGCCAAGCGCGCGCTGCGACTGAGCGCGGCGCTGCGGTCGGGGCTGGAGTCGTTGGGCTACCCGTCTTCACCTTCCGCGTCGCAGATCGTGCCGCTGATCTTGGGCAAACCGGCGGCGGCGTTGGCCGCCGAGGAGCACCTGCGGGAGCGGGGCATCCTGGCGCGGGCGGTGCGTCCGCCTGCGACGCCGCGAGGAGGGTCGCGCATCCGCTTCGGGGTCACCGCCGCGCACGACGAGGCGCACGTGCGGCAGGTGCTGGCGGCGCTGGAGGCGATGCGTGGGTGAGGTCGTGCTGGTGACCGGCACGGACACCGGCGTGGGGAAGACGGTGGCGTCGGCTTGGCTGGCGTGGCGGGCGTCGCAACGGGGCAGCGTGGCGCTGCTCAAGGCGGCGCAGACGGGGGCCGACCCCAAGCTCGACGGCGACGAGGCCTTCTACCGGGCCGCGCTGGCAGGCGTGGACGTGACCATCGAGACCTTGGCGGCCTTCCCCGAGCCGCTTGCGCCGTCGATCGCGGCGCGGCGCGCGGGGCGGCATGTGGACTTCGAAGGGATCGTGGGCCGGTGCACGGAAGTTGCGGCGGAGCACGACGTAACGCTGGTCGAGGGGTCGGGCGGGTTGCTCGTGCCGGTGGATGAGGAGCACGACTTCGCCGACCTCGCGGTGCGGCTGGGGGCGCGGCTCGTGGTGGTGGTGCGGCCGGGTCTGGGGACGCTGAACCACACGGCACTCACCCTGGAGGCGGCGGCGCGGCGCGGACTGGCGGTCGACGCGCTGGTCTGCAGCGGGGTCTCGCCGGAGCCGGCGGTGGTCGAGGAGGAGAACCTGCGCTTCTTTCGCGAGCGGTACGCGGAGGTCCCGCTGATCTTGGTGCCGCACGCACCGGAGGCCGATCTGCGGCGCCCGGAGTCGCTCGCGGTGCGCGTCGAGGGCTCGCCGCCGAGGTGGCTCGGGGGCGGCTAGCCGACCTTGCGGGCCTTGGAGCGGGGCTTGGCGGCGGGCGCCGGGGCGGGCTCGGGCCCGGTGGCGGCGAGCGAGGCCTTGAGGGCTTCCATGAGGTCGACGACCGTCGTCTTGGGCGCTTCGGGCGCGGCGGCGACAGGGCCACCCTGGCCGAGCTTGTTCTCGATGACCTGCATGAGGGCGACGCGGTACTTGTCCTCGTGCGACTCTGGCTCGAACTCGCCGGTGAGCTGGTCGACGAGCATGGAGGCCATCTGCAGCTCGGCGTCGGAGACGTCGGTCTCCTCGTCGTCGAAGATCTCGCCGGTTGAGCGGATCTCGTCGGCGTAGAACATGGTCGCGACGGCGAGGCCGTTCTCGTAGGGCCGGAGGGTGACGAGGTGCTCCTTCTGACGGAGGGAGAGCTTGCCCACGGCTATCCGACCCGTTTCCTCCATGACCCGCCGGAGGAGGGCGTAGGGCTTGCGGCCGAGCTCCTCGGGTTCGAGGACGTAGGTGCGCTCGAAGAAGATGGGGTCGATGGTCTTGATGTCGACGAACTTGATGATGTCGAGGGAGTGCTTTGAGGGGACGGGGAGGTCGTCGAAGTCGGACTCTTCGAGGATGACGTACTGGTCCTTGGTGTACTCGTAGCCCTTGACGAGGTCGTCGAGGGTGACTTCCGCGTCGTGGTGGGGCGACCAGCGCTTCATGCGGATGCGGGTGTGGGTGTCCTTGTGGAGGTTGACGAAGCGGATGTCGCGATGCTCGGTCGCGGGGTAGAGCTTGACGGGGATGACCACCATGCCGAAGCTGATGGCGCCCTTCCAGACGGCGCGTTGCGGCATTGCCTCACCTCTGTTGGTCGACGGCGGGAGCCTGCCTCCTGGCCCGCGCCGGTCCTTCTTCCAGTATACGCGATGGGGGTTTTCGCACCGAGACGGCGGTGTCGCGACGGGGTGCGACGGGGCCGCATACTATGGGGAGGAAAGAGGCCGCCGGGAGGGGGAACGTTGCCCGAGTCGGTGAGGCAGGACAAGGACTTCGACGTGATGGGCGTCGAGTGGGACCGCTCGATCTACGGGACCACGAAGGGGTTCATCAGGAGCGAGGTGCTCTGGGAGGACATGACCGTCCAGATTCCGGGGCTGGCCGAGGGCCGGTTGTCCGTCGTGGATGCCGGGGGCGGAAGCGGCCGCTTGTCGGCGCGGATGGCGAAGGCGGGGAACAGGGTGACGCTCTGTGACCCATCGCAGGAGATGCTGAACATCGCGCGGCGGACGGTGGAAGAGGCGGGGGTCGGGGGTGACGTCACGTTCGTGCAGTCCAAGATCGAGGACTTGGCGCTGCGGCTCCGACAGCGATTCGACCTCGTGGTCTGCCACGCGGTGCTGGAGTGGCTGGCGGAGCCAGCGGAAGCGCCAAGGCAGTTGGCTGCGTTGATGGCGCCGTCGGGGCGGCTTTCGCTGCTGTTCTACAACTTCAACGCCGCGCTGCTGAAGCGAGCGGTGCGTGGCGAGGTCGGCGCTGCGCTGCGGGAGCTTGGCTCGGTAGCTGGGCGGAGGCCGGATGGGGCCACGCCCCTTCGTGAAGGGGACGTCCGGGCCTGGTTGAGCGCCGCCGGGTTGGAGGTCGAGCACCGGGCGGGGGTGCGGATCTTCCACGACCACGTCCAGGAACCGTTGACCGAACAGGGTCTCGCGGGCGTGCTCGCCTTGGAGAAGCGGTGCCGGACTGAGGAGCCGTTCGCGTCGTTGGCGCAGCATCTTCATTTGGTGTGCCGGCGCTCCTGACGGGACCGGCTGACGCGCAGACGGCGGATTTCGGTAGCCGTTGGTGGCTGTGAGGGGGCCCCTCATCTCAATCTTCTCCCGTGGGGAGAAGAGGCAAGACCGCCCCGGGCTGCCCCTCATATAGCGCGACGGCGAAGGTAATGAGGGCGTTGGCGGCCTCGGCCCGGATGTCTTCGCGGGTGCGGCCGTCCTTCTTGCGGGCGGCGAAGCCGTGGTCGGCGGCTTGGAGGATGTGGACGCGAGCGTCGGGGACCTTGGCGGCGGAGGCGGCGAGCTCGGCGGGGGTGGCGAAGCTGTCGCGGGTCCCCGAGCAGAAGAGCACCGGCACGTTGAGCGCGCCGAAGTGTTCGTCGCGAAGGCGGTCCGGCCTGCCCGGTTGGTGCAGGGGGTAGGCGAAGAGAGCGAGCCCGTCGACGCCGGCGTCCTGGGCGGCGACCATCGAGGCGATGCGTCCGCCCATGGAGCGTCCGCCGATCAGCAGGACACGCGCCGAGGGCCGCGCCGTGGCCATGGCGGCGCGCCAGGTCGACTCCAGCACCGGCGTGCGGTCGGGGGCGCGCCGTCCCGCTTCCATGTAGGGGAACTGGAAGCGCAGGACGCTCAGGCCCGCGGGGGGCAGGCGTTCCGACAGATAGCGACCGAAGGGGTCGTCGAGGTTGGCGCCCGCGCCGGGGGCGTAGACGTAAAGCCGTCCGCTTCCCGTCTGGGGTGCGTCCGTCCGGACTGCGCTAACCGCGCCCTTACCGGAGACTTCTATCGAGAACCGCTGGCCGCTCAACCGCTACCTCGGTCCGAGGGGGTTGAGCGCAGGGTATCAGCTTGCGGCGCTGGTGTAAGCCGCGTCCCGGAGCTGCATCTCCTGCTCGGCGGTCACTTCACCGCCGCACTGGGCGCACTTGATGTACGGGCCGAACTCGTCGTTGCCCGCGAACAGATCGCCCTTGCACCTCTGGCACGCTTTCTCCCACAACATCTCGTCTTCCTTAGTCGGCCCGTATATTTCCTTCCTCAAGCCGGGCCGTCGCTTCTTGCCGTCCGGCCTCAAACCAGGAGGCCGAACGATTTCGACATTAAAGCCGCGCAAGAGTACGCCTTTCGCTACCAAAGCGCAAGGGCTCCTTTGGCGAATTTGCGACGAATTCGCGAATTGGTCAATCTTTGGCGTCGCCGGGGGCGTGTGGTGGCGATCGCGTGAGGTCGGCCAGTAGTGGCGACGATATTCGTCGCGCAAGTGGCGGTTGACGCCGAGGGTGGGCGAAGGGAAAGGCTGTAGGGAGGGCGCAACCGCGCCAATTATTCGAGGGCGGGGGCGATTTCCTTCATGAAAAGGCGGGCGCCTTCGAGGTAGGCGTCGATGGTGGTGGGCATGAAGTTGGTGACGAAGGAGGTCGATCCGGCTTCCTTGAAGGCGAGGAACTCGTCGCGGATCTCGTCGACGGTGCCCTCGCAGGTGAAGAAATCGATTTCCGAGATGGGGACGCGCCGGGCCTTCTTGGACTTCGGCAGGAAGTTCAACGGCGGGGCGCTGCTCATCACGTATTCCAGGGGCGGCTTGCCCGCTTTCTCCCGCTCGGCGTCGGCCCATTCCTTGAGCTCGACGAGCCGCCCCGTCGAGACGCTCGATGACTGCGCGCCGCTGGGCCCGCCTTCGGTCTGGCCCGATGAACTCCGGATGGCGGGGTAGGCGTAGCAGGTGGGGGTCCAGCCCTCGCCGACGCGGACGGCCCGGGCGAGGCTGGCCTTGCTGCTGCCGCCGACCCAGACCTCGGGCCGCGGCTGCTGCACGGGGCGGACAACCAAGCTGACGTCCTCGAAGCTGTAGAACTCGCCGGAGAAGCTGGCGCGCTCGTTGGCCCAGAGCCGGTAGATGATCTCGATATATTCGTCGGTCATCTTGCCCCGTTTGTTGCGGGGGAGGCGCATGACCTCGAACTCGGTGAAGTCGGAGCCGACGCCGGGGCAGAAGAGGAGGCGTCCCCCCGAAAGCGAGTCGATAGTGGCGAGTCCGTGGGCGACGCCGAACGGCTGGCGATAGGGGAGCACGAGGACGCGGGGCATGATCTTGACGCGGTCGGTAATGGCGGCGAGGTAGCCGAGCATGGTCTGGGGGTCGGCGTAGCGCCACCCTGGGTTCTCGTTCACGGTGTGGCCGGTCAGCGACTGGCCGGGGTGGAAGATGTGGTCGGGCATGGAGATGCCCCAGAAGCCGAGCTCTTCGATTTCGCGGACGGCCTTCTCGATCGTGGACTTTTCGCCGCTGCGCGCGTCCTTGAGGAAGAGTGCGATGGGGATGCCCGTGACCAGTTTCATTGCCGGCCTCCTTGTTGGGCTTACGAGAGCGAACGGGCGCCCACGAGGGGCGATCCTACGGGATTTCGGTGAGGCGCACCAGCGGGATCTCGCGGTCGGTGCGGGTCTGGTAGTCGGCGTACCAGGGCGACTCGGCGGTGAGCCAGGCCCAGGTTTCCGCCCGCTCCTGGCCGGTGAGGGTCGTGGCCCTGGCACGGTAGACCCTCGGCCCCGACTGCACACGGACCTCCGGGTTGGCCTGCATGTTCAGGTACCACGCCGGATGGCCCTTGGCGCCGGCGAACGAGCCGACGACGAGACAGTCGTCGCCGTAGGGTATCGCGGGGAGACAGATGCTGTGCTCCTTGCCGCTGCGGCGCCCCGTGGTGTGGATGATGATGCCGGGGTAGGGACCGAGCTCGCCGCCGATTTCGCCGTTCGTCCACTGGTAGAGCAGGACGTGGCGGCGCGAAATCCACGGGATCTGCCAGCGGGGCGGCTCTTCGAAGGCGTGCGGGTGGTCGGCGGGGGTCTCGCTCATGGTCCGTCCTACGACACGGCGGCGGCTTCCTTCTTCGCCGCCTCCTTGAAGTGCGGGATCACGTACTTACCGAAGAGGCGGATCGAGTTCATGATCTTCTCGTGAGGCACGTTGCCCACCTGGAAGAACATCATCGCCTGGTCGACGCCGGAGTCCTTGTACATCTGGATCGTCTTGATGCAGGTGTCGGGGTTGCCCATGCAGAACGAGCCGTTGTCGATCAGGTCGTTGTAGTTCAGGTCCGCCTGCTTGTGGAGGAGCTGGGTGTCGGCCTGCGTGACGTTCAGGGCATGGTAGGCGTAGCTGGCGGGGACGGCCTTGTCGCGCTTCTGCCAGGCGGGGTCGTAGATCTTGCGGATCGTGTCGAAGTACCAGGCGCCCTGCGGCCCCGCCAGCTCGCGGGCGGCTAGGTCGTTTTCGTCGCAGGCGGCCACGGTGAAGGCGGCGACCTGGTCGTTCTTGAACTTGCCGACCTGCTCGGTGGGGTTGGCCGCCGCCTCGCGGTAGGACTCGATGCGCTCCTTCAGCTCGCCGGGGCGGCCGATGGTGAAGCAGAGGGCGCCGATGCCCTTGTTGCCCGCGATGGGGAAGGTCGCCGGCTGCTGGCAGGCCACCCAGATCGGCGGGTGCGGCTTCTGTATCGGCTTGGGCAGGACGTTGCGCTCTTCGATGTCCCAGAAGCGGCCCTTGTGGCTGAACCAGCCGTCCTCCCACATCCGGGGGATGATCTCGACGGCCTCCTCCCACTCCTCGCGGGTGACCTCGAGGTCCACGCCGAAGGGTTCGATCTGGAAGGGGTTCGAGCCGCGGCCGGTGCCGAACTCGGCGCGGCCGTCGGACATGATGTCGAGGGTGGCGATGCGCTCCGCGACGCGGATGGGGTGGTTGATCGTGCCCTCTAAGAGCACGACGCCGTGTCCGAGGCGAATCTTGCTGGTGCGGGCGGCGAGGTAGCCGAGCCAGACCTCGGGGCCCGAGGAGTGGGCGAACTCTTCGAGGAAGTGATGCTCGACGATCCAGACGTAGTCGAAGCCCATCTGCTCCGCGAAGACGACCTGGTCCGCGGCCTGGTGGAAGACGTCGTACTCGGACATCGGCTTCCAGGGTTTGGGGACTTCGAGCTCGTAGAGCAGTCCGAAGTTCATCTTGCTTCCTCCGTCGCTTTCGCGCGCGCGGCCTTGCGCAGCCGTTCGACCACGAGGCCGAAGTCGGAGACGCCCCACTGCTCGATGATGAGGTTGTCCTCGATGCGCAGCGTCTCCATCAGGTTCCAGCTCACCGCCTCCCCGGTCGGCGGGATGCCCATGAGCTCGCCGGTGTGAGTGCCGGAGGCCTTGAGCCGGATCACGACCTTGTCGTCCTCGGCGACGACGTCGAGGACCTCGTCCTTCCAGTCGGGGAAGGCCGTCTTCCAGGTTCGGATGAGGTGCTTCATGGCGTCGCCGCCGGCGTCCCCCTTGCCGAGGCCGTGGGCGACGAAGCGGGGGTGTTGGCGCTTGTCCAGGTAGTCGAGGTCGCCCCTGTTGACGACGTGCTCGACTTGTTCGAGGACGAGCGCCTTGTTCTTGGCGAGTCGCGCCTTGTATTCTGCGAGCGTCGCGTCTTCAGATGACATAGTGACGGCTCCGGGGCGGGTCGAGCGCCATCCTACGCGATACGGCGCGGGGCCACAACAGAGCCCGCGACGGCAGGGAGGTCGGAGTGAAGAACGGCTATCCGGTGATGGACGCCGACATCCACGTGATGGAGCCGGCGGACCTTTACCAGAAGTTCATGGACCCCAAGTGGGGCGACCGCATCCCCAGGGGCAGCGGCGAGCGGGTCTCGACGGGGATGTACGTCTACACCACGGCCGGCGGCACGATGGTGCGCACGCCGCCGCCGGAGGCGAGCACGGGACGCATGACCTACCTAGGCGCGCGCTCCTACGAGCCCGACCCTCGCTTCGCCGACGCCCAGGCCCGCGACTACGATCCCAGCTGCATGGTGGAGGCGTTCGACGTCGAGGGGATCGATCTCGGCGTGATCTTCCGCACCAACCCGCTCTTCGCCGACGAGAGCCAGGAGCCGGAGTACGCCTTCGCCATCGCGCGGGCCTGGAACGACTACGCCGCCGACTATGCGAGCTATGCGCCCGACCGCATCAAGGTGGCGGGGCAGATTCCGCTGCACGACCCCGAGATGGCCGCCGCGGAGGCGCGCCGCTGCGTCGGCGAGCTGGGCCACGTGGGCCTCTGCGTCCTGCCTGAGCCGATCAACGGGCGGGCCATCTTCCACCAGGACTTCGACGTGCTCTGGGACGCCATCCAGGAGACGCGCGCGCCGGTCTGCTTCCACGCGACGAGCTCGCCCAACCAGCCGGCCGTGGGGAACCGCTTCATCCACCCCCACGGCGGGGGCCTCGAAGGGACGATGGCCCAGCCCATCGAGAATCAACTGGCGGTGGCGAGCATCATCTACACCGGCGTCCTCGAACGCTTCCCCGACTTGCGGGTCGCTTTCCTGGAAGGCAACTGCGCCTGGCTTCCCTGGCTGCTCTACCGCCTGGACGAGCGCTACGGCTTGGTCAAGACGGCGGGGGCCCGGTACGCGGGGCCGCGCGTCCACGCGACGCTCAGCATCAAGCCGAGCGAGTACTTCGCCCGCCAGTGCTTCATTTCGATGGACGCCGACGAGTACCTGGGCGCCGATGTCATCGACCGGCTCGGCGACGACCTGCTGCTCTTCTCCAGCGACTGGCCTCACGGCGACGCTCCCTATCCGCACGCGACGGAGAAGGTGCTGGCGATGGAGGGAGTCGGCGACGCCTCGAAGCGGAAGATCCTGTGGGACAACCCCCGCCGCCTCTACGGGATGGCTTAGCGATGCTGAAGCAGTACGTCGTCGACGAGAGCATGGGAACGCGCCGCACGCTGGTGCGGGATACGGGCCGCGAGCTGAAGGTGCGCATCCTCCTCGACGGGCTCGACGGCGGGCCCGAGGCGACGCATTCCCATCAGCCCGGCTCGAAGGTGCGCCCGCACTACCACCTGGGGGCGCAGTTCCAACTGGTCGTGAGGGGCAAGGCCACCTATCCGACGTTCGAGGTCGCGGCCATCGGCGTCCACTACACCGACCACAACACGCCGTACGGCCCGTTCGAGACGACCGAGGACTACGAGATGTTCGTGCTCCACGCCACGCCGGCGGGCCAGTTATATATGGATACGCCCGAGAACCGCTCCGAGGCGAACCACGAGGGACGGGAGATCGCGCGGTCGGCGGGCGACGTCGAGTGGGCCGGCGTGGGCCTGCTGGGGCTGATCGGGCTGAAGACGAAGGTGCTGATCGGCGAGCCGACGGGTCTGCGGGCGGAGGTGATCGAGGCGCCCGCCGGAGCGAAGGTCCCCTTCCCCGCGGCTGGGTACGGCCGCTACGAGATCGTGATGGCGGGGAGCGCCACCGCGGATGGGACGACCCTGACGCCGTTCAACCTGCGCTACTCGGAGGGCACGGAGCCCGCGCCGGCGATCGAGGCCGGCCCCGACGGGCTGACGCTGGTCATGCTCCAGTTCGACGAGGACGCGTCGAAGAGCTACGGCGGCAGCATCACGGACCGCTTGCTGGAGATCGAGGCCGAGGCGCCCGCCTAGCGGCCCTTCCAGTTGGGGCGGCGCTTCTCGGCGAAGGCGCGGGGGCCTTCCTTGGCGTCCTCGGTGTTGGCGAGGCCGCGTACCAGCGGCTCGGCATAGGCGAAGGCCTCCGCCAGCGGCAGGTGCCGCGACTGCATGACGACCTGCTTGATCGCCTTGATGGCGAGCGGCGCGCAGCTCAGGACGCCGTCGGCAACGGCATTCGCCTCGTCGTCCAGCTTGTCGGGCTCGGCGAGGCGCTGGACAAGGCCGATGGCGTAGGCGCGCTCGCCGTCGATGCGGCTGCCGGTGAACTGCATGTGGAGCGCCTCGCCCAAGGGAATCATGCGGTTGAGCATGTGGAGGCCGTAGCTGCCGGGCACGTTCCACCGCGCCTCGGGCAGGCCGAACTGCGACCGTGCCGTGGCGACGCGAATGTCGCACTGGAGCGCCAGCTCTAGGCCACCGCCTATGCAGTAGCCGTCGATGGCGGCGATGAGCGGCTTGTCGGGGATGATCGGGATCGGCGGGGTGCGCGTCACCGGCTCATCCCTAGGCTCGGCGCGCTTCGCGGCGAGCTGCTTCAGGTCCATGCCGACGCAGAAGGCGCGGTCGCCGGCCCCGCGCACGATGCCGACCAACGGCTCGGGATCCTCGTTGAACGCGATCATGACCTCGCGCCAACGCTTCATCATCCCGAACGTCAACGCGTTCAACGACTCAGGGCGGTTGAGCGTGATGCGGGCCACGCGCCCCTCGACTTCGTACAAGAGCTCTTCTTGTGTGGTTATGAGCAGCCTCCTCTGCGGGCCTTCGCTAGGCGCGTGCCGGTTGCTTGCTTTCGGTCAAGACGCGGGCGGCCTCGGCCTCGACGCGCGTTCCTTCGAAGAAGGCGGGATTGACCTCGCCCCAGAACCGCACGGGATTCACGAAGGAGAAGTTGCGGAAGTCGTCCTCGGTCAGCAGGCCCTTCTCGACGGCTTCGTACGCCTCAGCGAGCACTTCGCGCATGTCGGGGACGTCCCAGTGACCGAAGTCGGAGCTGAACATGGCGCCCAGCCGCGCGCCGAAGGGGTTGACCTTGTCGTTGAAGGCCCACGTGGTTAGCGGGTCGTCGGCCTCGCAGCCGAAGAAGAAGTTGTCGACGAAAAGGTCGCGGATGTCCTCGGCCTTCTTGATGCCGCAGGCGGCGAGGTCGTCGAGCTCGTCGGGGCGCGGCTCGGGCTCCCGGAAGAAGGCCTCGATACGCTCGGCCGCGCGCTTGGCACGGTCATCGCCGTAGGCGTCGAGGTAGCGGCGGAAGCCGGCGTGGTCGCGGGCGGCGGGGTCGAGGTGTTCGAGGAGGTGCTGCTCGTTGCGCTTCTCCCAGTGGCCGATGAGGTCGGCGTAGAGGGCGCAGGCCCAGGCGGCGCCGCCTTCCAAGAAGCCGAAGTTCAGGCCTGGGAAGCGCTTGCTGACGCCGCCCATGAACAGCGACTTACACAGCGCCTCCGACCCTTCGGCGAAGGAGCCGATGTGGTTGTAGACGAAGCGCGACACGGAGCGGCGGCTGCCCCAACCCTGCGCCCCGGCGTGGGAGGCGACGGCGGTCTTGAGCTCCACGCAGCGGCGCCAGAGCGGGTCGTAGTCGTAGGGGCTGTCGATGCCGAACATGTCGAGGCGGTAGGCCCGCATGGCGATGCCGGGGTCGCGCTCGGCGATGTCCGCGATGGGACGCTTGACCGGCCGGACCATGATCGCCTTCAGTCCAAGCTCGCCGACGGCGTACTCGAGCTCATCGACTGCCTCCTCGGGCGTGTCCATCGGCATGAGGGCCGCGGGAGTCAGGCGGTCGGCGTAGGGCCGGTAGAGCTCGGCGTAGAAGCTGTTGTAGGCGCGGACGGCGGCCCGGCGCAGGTCGGGGTCGGCGAGGTCGGGGAGGTTGCTGGCGTGGCTGGGGTACATGACGGCGAAGTCGATGCCGAGCTCGTCCATGCGCTCGGCGAGCAGGCCGGGGAAGGAGGCGGCGGCGCGGTCGCGGGTGTTCTTGCTGGGCTGGCCCCACCACGCTGGAACGGACGTCCAGGTGCGGTGCCGCTCCTCCCACGTCATATCCATCCAGCGGTCGGCGACGGAGGTCCGGTAGGTGAGGCCGGCGCGCTCGAACTGCTCGACCATCGACGCGCCGCCGATCTCGCGGAGGCGGTCGAGCACGTAGTCCTTGAGGACGGGCACAAGCTCCTGCAGGTGACCGTCGGCATCGACGACGGGATGCCCCAGCTTCGAGCGGACTTCCTGGGATTTCGAGGCGGCGCGGGCCACGCGGCTCTCCTTTGCCCCCGCCCATGCCGGGGGCGGCGCCATTCTAGCAA
The DNA here is from genome assembly GCA_965207995.1 of Dehalococcoidia bacterium. Classification (GTDB taxonomy): domain Bacteria; phylum Chloroflexota; class Dehalococcoidia; order SHYB01; family SHYB01; genus DAOUKH01. The sequence continues at coordinate 2,663,979 of OZ242299.1, forward strand.
AGCGGGCCGGCGGGCCATGCTTGCCTGGGCACAGTGGTGAACCGGCTCAGGACGATGGTGTTTCGGCCAAGGTGTAGCTTGTGCTCCGCCCGCCTGACGAACTCCGAACGAGTAGGCCAAGTTCCATGAGGGCCGTAATGTCTCGAAGGGCGGTGTCCTGGGAGGACTTCGTCAACTGTGCCCATCGGGTCGTCGTGAGCTTGCCTTCGAAACCGTCGAGCAGGCGGTTGAGGACCAGGCGCTGGCGCGGATTGATTGGAATATCCACGGTCCGTTCCCAGAACCGGGCCTTTCCCAGTACCGCGCCGACCTCCGTTTCGGCGCCCTCGATTGCGCGACCGAGGCAGGTCACGAACCACTCCATCCAGGGGGTAACGTCCGTCGTTCCCTTCTGAGTCTGTTCCAGGATTCTGTAGTAGGCGGCGCGTTCGCTGCGGATTTGGGACGACATACTGTAGAAACGCCGCGGGCCGCTCTCCGAACGTGCCAAGGCCATGTCCGCGATGGCCCTGGCGATACGCCCATTGCCGTCGTCGAAGGGATGGATGGTCACGAACCACAGGTGAGCCAAGCCGGCCTTGAGCACCTCGTCGGTAGCGGCGGGTGTATTGAACCAGTCAAGAAAGATCTGTACTTCCTCGTCGAGTCTTGCTGCAGCGGGAGCCTCGAAGTGCACCCGTTCCCGACCGATGGGGCCGGAGACGACCTGCATGGGGCCCGAACGGTCGTCACGCCAGCCGCCGACATTGATCCGCGTCAGACCGCTGCGTCCTGTGGGGAACAAGGCCGCGTGCCAACCGAATAGACGCTCCCGGCTCAGGGGCCGGTCGTAGTGCTCTGTTGCGTCAAGCATCAACTCGACGATTCCTTCGACGTTACGGTCCACGTGGCTCAGCCCGGCGGCATCCATCCCAAGGCGTCGCGCCACCGAGGACCGGACCTGCTTTGGGTCGAGGACTTCACCCTCGATTTCGCTGGTCGTTACGACGTCCTCGGTCAGCGCGGTGAGTAGAGCTTCCCGGCGAAGATCGAAGCCAAGGGACTCCATACGGCCCAAGAGGCGGCCCTGCCGATGCCGGACCGTTGCGAGCTGATCGGTGAGGTCCGCTTGCCGCCAGTGCAGTAGAGGCCACTCGGGCTGCTCGTGAATGTATATACTCCGCAGCATTTGCGGATATTATACCAAATGCTCCGCATATCCTGCGGAGAATAGGCCGCCTATTCTCCGCAACCTCACGGCGCGCTCCTTGGGTATAATCCGCGAACGTTCTGGCCAAGGACGACTTGCCAAGCCGAGGTAGCCGCACCATGCCCTCTTCCCTGCCGCTCGAGAGCGTCAACGTGCTCGACCTGAGCCGCGACGTGGCGGGCGCCTATTGCACGAAGCTGCTCGCCGACATGGGGGCGACGGTGCTCATGGCCGAGCCGCCGGGCGGACATCCGGCGCGCGCCGAGGGGCCCTTCCCCGGCGGCGTTCCTCACGCCGAGAAGAGCGGACTGTTCATCTACCTCGCGTCGAATAAGCGGAGCGTCGCCGTCGACATGGCGACTCCGGCGGGCCGCGACCGCGCCGCCGAACTCGCGGCGGACGCCGACCTCGTCGTCGAGAGCATGGCGCCGGGGCGAATCGACGAGCTCGGCCTGGGCTATGACCGGCTCAGCGCCGGGCACGATAACCTCGTGATGACCTCGGTCACGCCCTACGGCCAGTACGGTCCCTACCGCGACTGGCAATCGGAGGAGATCGTCGGCTGGGCGCTCAGCGGTTACCTCTACTTCGGCGGCGACCCCGAGCGCGAGCCGCTCATGGTCCACAACCGGCAGGCCGACCTCCACGGCGGGGCCCACGGCGCGCTCGGCTCGCTGGCCGCGCTGTGGTGGGCCCGGAGGACGGGCCAGGGCCAGTACGTCGACGTGTCGAGCTTCGAGGCGATGCTCACCGCTCACATCTGGACGACCACGATGTGGACGCAGCTAGGCGCGGTCATGGAGCGCACCGGCTCGGACGTGGTGAAGTGCGCCGACGGCTGGATTCACATCCTGACGATGGCCGCCAGCCCCGAGATCTTCGTCATGATCGGCAAGCCGGAAATGATGGACGATCCCCGCTTTCAGGACCGGGCGAGCTGGATGGCGGCGCAGCCAGAGGTCGCCGAGCTCATCAGGGAGTGGTGCCTCGGCCAGAAGAAGGAAGACGTGTGGCGCTGGGGCCAGGACCTCCGCATCCCCTGCGCCCCGGTCTACGACGCCGCAGACCTCGCCAACTCCGACCACCTGAAGGAGCGCGGCTTCTGGTGGGAGATCGACCACCCGGAGGCGGGGAAGGTCGTCGTGCCCGGCGTGCCCTACCTAGTTGACGGCGAGACGCTGAAGCCACGGGCCTCGGCGCCGCGCATCGGGGAGCACGCCGACGGGTGGCCGGAGGGCCGCCGCGGCCGCGCGCCCGCTCCCAAGATTAGTGCATTCCGCCAGCCCATCGAACCCGACCCGAAGCCGGAGATGCCGCTGCCCCTGCAGGGCGTGCGCATCATCGAGGTGACCAACAACTGGGCCGGACCGGTGGCGGGGCGCAACCTCGGCGACATGGGCGCCGAGATCATCAAGGTGGAGTCGCCGCAGCGCATCGCTGCCCGTCAGGGTCACTACACCGGCAATCAACCGTTCCGCTATCACTGGAACCGCGTCGCCTACAACTGCAAGATGAACCGGAGCAAGTACGGCGTGACGCCTGACCTCTCGATGCCTGAGGGGCGCGACCTCTTCCTGGAGTTGGTCAAGGACGCCGACATCGTCATCGAGAACAACAGCCCGCGGGTGATGCGGAACCTCAACCTGACCTACGACGTGCTCCGCGAGGTCAACCCCCGCCTGATCATGCTGCAGATTGCCGCCTACGGTCAGACGGGGCCGAACACCGACTACATCGCCTACGGCGCCAACATCGAGGCGGCGAGCGGGCTCGCCTCGGTTACCGGCTATGCCGACGACGAGCGCCCCTACCGCACCGGCTACTTCTACGCCGACCCGGTCACCGCGACCCACGCCTCGGCGGCCATTCTCGCCGCGTTGCACCGTAGGGAGCAGACCGGCGAGGGCATGTACATCGACCTCTCGCTCCAGGAGAACGGCATCTCATTCCTCCCGCAGTCGATGATCGACTACACGATGAACGAGAAACTGCCCGAGCGGCGGGGCAACCGGCACAGCGTCCACGCGCCGCAGGGCGTCTACCGCACCATCGGTGAGGACATGTGGATGAGCCTCTGCGTGCGCTCCGACGATGACTGGCTGCGGCTCGTTGACACAATCGGCGACGACCGCCTGCGCGACGAGCGCTTCGCGAACGAGGAGTCGCGCCGCGCGCACCACGACGAGATCGACGCCGTCATCTCGGAGTGGGCCCTCGAGTACGACCACAACGAGGCGTCGGCCATCCTGCAGAATGCGGGCATCCCCGCCGCGCCGGTGCTCATGAACTGGGAGATGGTGAGCAACCTGCACGCGTACGCCCGCGACTTCTACGTCATCGTGCCGCAGCGTTCCATGGGGGCATGGCCCTATCCGGGAATCACGTGGCACTTCTCCAAGACGCCCACCGAGATCCGCCTCTCCGCGCCCGACTTCGGCGAGCACAACCGCCTCGTCTTCGGCGACTATCTTGGGCTCAGCGCGGAGCAGATCGACGACTTCTACGACCGCCGCGTCATGGCGGAGCTGCCCCCCGAGGAGTTCCTGCCGCCGCCCCCGGCCTACCGGCCGTAGGTTACTCCGGGGGCTCGCGAAAGCCTTCGGCGTCCACGACCAAGCGCCAACCGTTGTCGACGAGGGCTTCCTTGCTGACGCGCTGGAAGGCGAGTGTGTCGCTTCCCCGTATGAGGACGAAGACGTAGGTGTCGAGGTCGACGCCGTTGGCGATGGCGACCTCGGTTTCGGCCAAGGCGGGAAGGTAGGCGAAGTTCGTGGTGACGCCGTCCGACGTGACCCGCAGCTCCTGGGCGTTGACGTCGAGCAGGCGGAAGATGAACTGTTCGTCGGCGTTGTTCTCGAGCGTGAAGACCTGATCGACCGGCTGGGGGACGGGCGTGGCGGTCGGCTCGACCATCGGCGTGGCCGTCGGGTCGCCGCCGGCGCAGGCCGCGGCGAGGAGCAAGACAACAGCGGCGGCGACCGCCGCCCGCGCCGCGGCTAGGGCCATTCGTGCAAAGCCTCGGTGATGCTCATGGCCTAGGCGAGCATCTCCCGTGCGGCCGCGGCGAGGTCGTCCACGTCCCAGCGCTCCTTGTCCGTGTTCCGCACCGGCTCCTTGATCGGTGATATGACGGCGACGCTCTGCCGCTCCATCTCGAAGGCGAGACCGGTGACGTCCTTCGACTCGTCGCTTGCCAGGTAGACGACGATCGGCGCGATGTCCTCCGGCTGCGCGATGGTCGCCGCGAAGGCACTGACTTCTTCCTTGGGCATCCCCTCCACGGTGTGCAGTGATTCGAGGAAGTGATCGACGGCGCGGGTCTGGGTGAGGCCCGGCGCGACGGCGTTCACCCGTACGCCGAACGGCTCCATTTCCAGCGACAAGGTGCGCATGAGCCCGAAGATGGCGCCCTTCGACGCGCTATACGCCCCCAGCCGGGTGACGCCCATGTAGAAGGCTCCCGACGTGATGTTGATGATCGAGCCCGACCGCTGCTCCTTCATCACCCGGGCTGCATGGGTCGAGCAGTTGAACTGGCCGTGCACGTGCACGTCGATGGTCGCCCGCCAGTCGTCGGGGCTGAGGTTGTAGAGATAGTCGCGGCGGTCCATGCCGGCGTTGGTGACGATGACGTCGAGCTTGCCGAAGGTGTCGACGGCGGCGCGGACGATCTCGCCCGCCTGCTCGTAGTCGCTGACGTCGTGGTAGTCGGTGATCGCCGTGCCGCCGGCGGTGGTGATCGCGGCGACCGTCTCGTCGGCAGGCGTGGCGTCAGCGCCGTGGCCGGAGAGGTCGGAGCCGAGGTCGTTGACGACAACGGCGGCGCCCTCAGCGGCCAGCGCGATGGCGTAGGCGCGGCCGAGCCCGCGTCCCGCTCCGGTCACCACGGCGGCCTTGCCTTCGAGCCGTTTCATGGAAGACCTCCGCTTAGTCGACGGCGAGGCGTTGGTCTTGCGGCGCGGCCTCGACCATGCGCCGCATCCCCTCCCGCCAGGGGACCTTCGTCCTACCGATGAGCTGGTGCATGAGGGTGGTGTCGCAGCTGTTGCCCGCGATGAAGTCGTCGGTGTAGCGGAACTCGGGCTCGGCGCCGATCAACTCGCCGATGTACGCGCACCAGTCCTCGGCGGCGACGGTCTCGCTGCCGCACCAGTTGACCACGGTGGCGGGGCTGGTTGCGACCTCGCAGAAGGCTTGCACCTGCCAGACGATGTCGTCTTCGTAGACCGGGTTGTAGTTGTTGGGCCGCTCCGCCCGGAGAGGTATCTCCTTGCCCTCTTTCATCAGGTTCATGTGCATGGCGGGGAGGCCCCCGTTGGGGCCGTAGGGAACGTTGAGCCGCGCGATGATCGTGGGGAGGCCGAACTCGGAGGAGACGAAGCGGGCCACCGCCTCGCCGCAGAGCTTCGACGGGCCGTACGTCGGCGCCATGGAGGCCATCGTCTGGCTCATCAGCGGGCTGTCTTCGCCGTAGGGCGGGGCTTCGGGGCCGCCGTAGACGGCGGTGGTCCCGCAGTGGAAGAAGGCCTTGGCCTTCCGGGTGTGGTACATCAGGTGCCCCACGCCCTCGCCGTTGACCTTGATGGCGTGGTCGAAGCTCGGCTGCGTGCGCCCCGTCTGGAAAGCGAAGTGGAGGACGTGGGTGAAGTCGCCGGGGACGTGGCCCAGGTCGTCGAGGGCGTAGTCGCCCTTGATGCAGTGGATGCCGAGCGCTTCCAGCCGCTCGCGCGAGCCCTCGGCGGTGAAGCGCGCCAAGGCGTGGACCTCGTTGTTCGGCGCCAAGGCCCTGGCCACGGGAAAGGCGACCTGGCCGGTCGCGCCGGTGATCAGGACCTTGGCGTCTTGCAGCATCGAATGGGGCCGCGCCGGGGTGCGCTAGCGGTACCAGCCGCTCCGCAGCACCACCGCGGGGAGGTCGCCCGTCTCCTGCCCGCCGGCGATCGTGCGCCGGCCGTTTACCAGGACGTGCTCGACGCCGTCGGCGTTCTGCACCCACCGGGTGTCGCCGCCGGGGAGGTCGTTCTTCGGCTCCTTGTAGTGCGTTTCGAGCTTGTCGAGGTCGAAGACGGCGATGTCGGCTTTCATGCCGGGCTTCAGCACGCCGCGGTCCGTCAACCCGATCCACCGCGCGTGGTCGGCGGTGACCTTCTTGACGCCGTGCTCGAGGTCCATCACCTCGTTCTCGACGACCCATTTCTTCAGGAAGTAGGAGGCCTCGCCGCTCTTGCACTCGCTGGCGATGTGCGCGCCGGCGTCGGAGTTCATCGGCGAGACGTGGGCGTGGTTGAGCAGGGGCGCCCGCGACTCGTCGGCGAGCCACTGCTCCTCCGGCATGAAGCGCATCTCGAACATCGTGTCGCCGTCCTCGGCGAGGGCGAGGTCGAGGAGCACGTCGGCTTTGTGCTTGTCCATCTCGCCGGCGAGCTGCGGGATGGTCTTGCCATTGAGGGCGCGGTTCGCTGCGGACGCTGCCTTGTGCACCGTGAAGTAGTCCCACACGATCCGCGGGCGGCGCATGTTGCGGGCGTCCATCGTGGCCTCGGCGTCGACCTCGTCGCGGAGCTGCTGCCGGATCGAGGCGTCTCCGAAGCGGGCGCGCCGCACCTCCGGCGCCTTGCCCATGATGTCGAACCACGTGTCCATGCTGTTGAAGGTCGTGGTGCCCGAGTTGATGCTGAAGATCTTGTAGAAGGGCTGCGACGCCACGACGCCGTAGATCTCGGCGCCCTTGGTGCGTGAGTCGGCCATGAAGTCCCAGGCGTCGGAGTTGCTGACGCCGTTGAGCTGGATCGTCGTGCCGCTCCGCTTGGCGAGGTTGAAGATGAGCTCCTTGTCCTCCTTGCTCATCCCGGCGAAGAGGCCCTGCGGGATGAGGCCCATGGCCGTGGCGTTGAGCGACTTGAGCTCATCGGCCAGCGCGTAGAGCTCCTCGGGCGCGGCCTGACGGCTGGGGACGGGCTCGCCGCGCGCGCCGAAGTGGCTGGGCGCCCGCGACGTGGTCAGTCCGAAGGCGCCGGCCTCGATGCCGTCGTGGAGCACGCGCCGCATCTCGGCGATCTCGGCCTCGGTGGCCTCGCGCTCCAGGGCGGCCTCGCCCATCACGTAGTAGCGCAGGGTCGAGTGGCCCACCATGGTCACCGCGTTGACGCCCAGGCCCTTGTCCATGCTTGCGAGATACTGGTCGGTGGTCACCCAGTCCCACGGCAGGTTCTCGTGGAAGATCTTGGGCGCGATCTCTTCCACCTGCCCGAACATCTGAATGATGTAGTCACGGTCTTCGGGCTTCACCGGGGCAAGCGTGTAGCCGCAGTTCCCCATGAGCACCGTGGTCACGCCGTGCCAGGACGACGAGGAGCCCCGCGGCTCCCAGATGAGCTGGCCGTCGAGGTGGGTGTGCGGGTCGATGATGCCCGGCGTCACCACAAGCCCTGCCGCGTCGATCGTTTCGCCCGAGGTGCTCAGGCCAGGCCCAATCTCCGCGATCTGGGAGTCGCGAACCAGTACGTCGGCCGATTTCCGGGGTGCGCCGGTCCCGTCAACGACCGTGCCGCCCTTGATGAGAATCTCGCTCATGCCGAGTCCCCTTTCGCTTGCATCACATTCAGTGCGCCAGTGTACGCCATCGGCCCAATGGACGGAAGAGTGCGAAGATGGCGTCCTTCGAGAGCCCGTGGCGGTAGAAAAGGGGCCCCTCATCTCAATCTTCTCCCGGGGGGAGAAGAGGCAGGACCTCCCGCCCCCGCCGGCGCGCCCTGTGGGCGCGTGCCCTCTCTCAAATCTCCCCCAGAGGGGGAGAGGCTTAAGGTGCTTCGCCTACGGGAGGAAGCGGCCGTTCACAAGGCGCGCCTACTCCATCGACTCGCCGACGAGCTCGATGACGTCGACGACTTCTACCTCGCCGGCCTTGCCGGCGGACTCGACGCCCTCGGTCAGCATCTGGAGGCAGAAGGGGCAGGAGACGCCGATCTTGTCGGGGGCCGTCTCGAGAATCTGCTCGGTGCGGACGTGGTTGATGCGGCGGCCGGAACCCTCCTCGACGAACATGTGCCCGCCGCCGGCGCCGCAGCAGAAGCCGCGCTCGCGGTTGCGCAGGGGCACCTCCTGAAGCTCGATGCCGGGGATGGCGGCGACGATGTCGCGGGGCTCGTCGTAGATCCCGTTGTGGCGTCCCAGGTAGCAGGAGTCGTGGTAGGTCACCTTGGCGGCGATGGGCTTGCCGAGCTTCAGCTTGCCGTCGTCCATGAGCCGCCGCACGAAGGTGACGTAGTGCTCGACCTCGTAGGCCCCGCCGAAGTCGGGGTACTCGTGCTTCAGGGTGTTGAAGCAGTGGGGGCAGGTGGTGACGATCTTCATCGGCTGGTGCTCGTCAAGCAGCTCGACGTTGCGCCGCGCCATGATCTCGTACAGGTACTCGTGGCCGATGCGCCGCGCCGGGTCGCCGGTGCAGCCCTCGGCGTTGCCCAGGATGGCGTAGCTGACGCCGGCTCGGTCGAGGACGCGGGCCATGGCCCGGGCGGTGGCCTGGCTCCGCTCTTCGAGCGCGGCGGTGCACCCGACCCAGAACAGCACGTCCACGGCCTCCGAAGGCCCCGCGCCGTTGCCCAGGCTCTTGACTGGGAGGCCGTCCGTCCAGTCTGTTCTTGAAGCCTGCGTGCCCCGCCAGGGATGGCCCCGCGTCTCCAAGCTCTGCAGCGTCTGCTGCGCCGTGGGCGGCATATTCGACTCGGTCATCACGAGATAGCGCCGCAGGTCGACGATGCTGTCGATGTGATCGACGAGCACCGGGCACTCTTGGACACAGGCCCCGCAGGTCACGCAGTCCCAGACCCACTCCTCGGTGAAGTGGCGTCCCAGGAGCGGCTGCTCGTCGGACGCCTGCTCACGTTCCTCTTGCGTCGCCGCCTTGGCCACGGCAGGCGCGACCTCGAGGAGGTTGTGCTTGACGCCCTCGACGAGGTCCATGGGCGAGAGCGGCTTGCCACTCATGTTGGCGGGGCAGTTGAAGGTGCAGCGTCCGCAGACGGCGCAGGCGTAACCATCGACGAGCTCCTTCCAGGTGAACTCGTGGGGGTGCTTGGCGCCCCAGACCTCGGCCTCCTCCATGTCGGGGATGGGCCGCAGCGCCCCGCGTGGGGTCAGCTTTCGGAAGTAGGCGTTCAGCGGCGAGGCGATGATGTGGAAGTGCTTGGACATCGGGATGTAGACAAAGAAGCCCACGGTGATGAGGAAGTGGACCCAGTAGAAGATGCCGTGCAGCGTCTTCGCCGCCGAGGCGGAGAAGCCCGCCGAGCCCAGGGCCGTGCCGATGCTCCCCGAAATCGGCGTGCCGGCGGCGATCTCCGGCGTGATGGCCCCGCCGAGGTAGGCGACGGCCGCCGGGTTGGCCTCCGCTGCCGCCACGATCGAGATCTGCGTCAGCTGATGGAACAGCATCAGCGACCCCGTCGCCATGAGTATGAGGCCGGGCTCGTAGCCCTGGAGGCCTTCGAGCCGCTTGGGACGGCCGATCCAGCGCCGCACCGCCGCCCAAATCACCGAGGCGAGCACTAGCACCGTCAGGATGTCGAGCCACCAGAAGAAGACCTCGAGGCCGGTCGGCGAGAGCACGAAGGCCGAGTTGGTGGGCTTGATGGGGTCGAGGACGAGGAAGAGCGTGTAGCCGACCAGCTTCGAGATGAAGCCCCAGAAGATGATGAAGTGGCCGATGCCGGCCAGGTCGCGCCACCGCCACGACACGCTCATCAGCACGCGCCGGTGGCCGAAGACGACAAGGACCATGCCCCACAGGCGTTGCAGGGGGTGGTCGAAGCGCGGGTCTTCGCGCTTCCCAAGTAGGACCGGCGTCACGAAACGCGCGTAGATGGCGTGGGAACCGGCCGCGATGCCGATGGCGCCGATAGTGAAGAGCGGGACCCACAGAGGGAGGACGCCGAACAGGTCGCCGGGGACAATCATCCGGTGAGGACTATCCGTTCTAGGGGTGTGCTCATGGAGGGAGGCGCCACTGCCGCCGTCTCGACTTCAAGAAGTTTAACACAGCCCCTGATGTCCCCCTCTCGCAACGGAGACGCTTCCGGGACGTTGGCCGGGTCGGGAGCAGCGCCCTGCGGGCGCTCGCGCGCCTAGCGGCGCGCGCCCTCTCTCAATCTCCCCCAGAGGGGGAGAGGCTTAAGAGGTGCTGCCGCCGTCGAGGTAGACGCAGGCGCCGGTCATGAAGTCCGAGGCCGCCGATGAGAGGAAGGCGGTGAGCAGGCCGACCTCGCGGGCCTCGGCGAGGCGCCGCATGGGAATCTCCGATAGGATCTTCGAGCGCAGCCGCTCGTCCTCCATCGACACACGGATGAGGTCGGTGTCGACGTAGGTGGCGCAGATCGCGTTGACCTGCACCCCATGGCGGGCCCACTCCACGGCCACCGACTTCGTCATGCGGTTCAGCGCCGCCTTGCTGGTGTCGTAGGTGAAGCGGTAGCGGCCCGCCCGGTCGGCGTTGATCGACGAGATGTTGACGACCTTGCCCGAGCCGCGTTCAAGCATGTGCGGTCCGACCGCCCGCATGCAGAGGAATGCGCCCCGCAGGTTGACGTCCATCACCTGCGACCATTCCTCCAGGGTGTAGGGCTCGAAGAAGCCGGGGAAGTTGTCCGCCGTCGCCGGCTTCAGTCCGGGGAGCGGCACCAGCGGCTTCACCACCGCGACCCCCGCGTTGTTGACCAGGACGTCGATCCCGCCCAGCTCCGACAGCGCCCCGTCGACCATCGCCGCAATGCTGGCTTCGTCGGTGATGTCGGTGGGAATCGCGGCGGCGCGTCGGCCCATGCCGCGAATCTCCTCCGCCACCGCGTCCAGCTCGTCGCGGCTGCGGGCGGCCAGGCAGACGTCGACGCCTGCCTCGGCCAGGGTCAGCGCGATCGCCTTGCCGATGCCGCGGCCCGCGCCGGTCACGATGGCCTTCTTGCCTTCGATGGAGAACTCGGGGAGAGCCGTCACCGTTGCGTGTTCCCGTTCACTCAGATGATTTCCTGTACGACAAGGTCGAGATAGTCTTCTTCGCTCAATCCCACGACGCCGCGCAGAATGGGCTCGTTGTGCTCGCCGAGTACGGCGCACGGGCGGTGCACCGTGAGCCGCTCGCCGTCGAGGATGATAGGGCACTGGACGATAGGCGCCTCGCCGAGCTCCGGGTGGGGGACCCTGGCGACCGCGCCCCGCGCCGCGAGGTGCTCGTCGCGCTCCAGGTCGGGGCCGTGCGACACGACTCCGGCAGCGACACCCGCCGCCTGCAGGCGGTAGAAGGCGTCCCACGGCTCGAGTGGGGCGCACCACGCGCCGAGGGCTTGCTCGACGGCTTCGACCGAGCCGTCATCTGCGCCGACAAGCACCCCGAGCTTGGCCAGCGTCTCGGCGTCGCTTGCCGTCACGACGATCCACTGGTCGTCCCCCGCGCATTGGTAGCAGCCTTGCAGCGGCGCGCCGAGCGCCCCGGCGCGGTTGCCCGCCGGCCGGGCCGTTTCGCCGTTCACCGCCCACTGGAGGACTTCGGGGCCGACGAGCGTCGCGCCGCATTCGAGCTGCGACACGTCGACGTGGTCGCCTTGGCCGGTGATCTCGCGGCGGAGGAGTCCGTCGAGCACGCCCAATGCTCCGAGGTAGCCCGCCATGTAGTCCATGTGCGAGTGGCCGAAGCCGAGCGGGCCGCCGCCCTCGTAGCCGAAGAGCCAGGTGAGGCCGCTGAGCGCCGACGACGTCGGGTGGTAGCTCGGCCACGAGGCGCGAGGGCCGGTCTGCCCGAAGCCGGTCAGGCTGGCCATGATGGCGCGGGGATTCGCCTTGGAGACGGCCCCGTAATCCGCGCCGAGCCGGCCCATCGTGCCACCGGTGAAGTTCTCGAGCACCACGTCGGCGTGGTTGATCACGTCGAGGGCGACGGCGGCGGCGTCGGGCTTCTTCATGTCGATCGTGACGCTCTGCTTGTCGCGGTTGATGTCGTGGAAGGTGTAGCTCCCGTTGAGGCTGGGCTCGCCGTCGCGGAAGGGCACGAGCATGCGAGAGGGGTCGCCGATCTCGCGGGGCTCGACCTTGACGATCTCAGCGCCGAGGTCGCCCAGCGCCCGCCCCATCACGGGGCCGGCGATGTTCCAGCAGAAGTCGACCACCCGGACGCCTTCAAGCGGCATCCGCCGCTCATCCTCCGTGGGCGCCGGCCATTCGGTCCGTTCCGACCAGTCGGCCTCGACTTCCTCGGTGTGCTCGCCGGGCCGTGGCGGCGCGCCCGGCTCGGGGAGTTGGAGGCCCGCCTCGCCGCGGAAGGGGAGGCATGGCAGTGAGTGGCGCTCGTCCTCGTGGCCGGGCCGGGGGTCGGCGAGCGCGTCGAAGCTGCCGCGGAACTGGAGCTGGTCGTCCTCCAGCGTCTGACCGGGCGGGCGCACCGGCGCGTTGGGAATGCCGCGCTCCGCGCCGCCGAGGAAGAGATCCTCCTCGGTGACGAGCCGGGCGAACCCGCCCACCCGCTCGTTGATGAGGTCGCGGTGTTGACGGCGGTTGACCAGCTCGAAAAACGCGTCGTCGTCGAGTGGGCCGGGGTCGTATCCCACCAGCTTCATCCACTCGATCATCGCGCGCCATTGTTGCTGCGACGACAGTCCCACGAAGACGTGGCCGTCCTTGGCCTGGTAGACCTTGAATGGCGTTGCCAGCGGGTGGTCGCCGTTGATGCGCTTCACGATTTCGCCGTTGCAGAAATAGAAGGAGTGCGCCGTCTCGGACATGTCGAACGACGTCTCCTGCGCCGACAGGTCGATGCGGGCGCCCTGGCCCGTCTTGCGACGGCGGTAGACCGCGCCAAGCACGGAGATGGCCGCCCACACCGAGGTGCAGTGGTAGGCCTGGAGGGCGGGCGCGGTCAGCGGCTCGCGGGCGGGGTCGCCGGTGAGCCCCATCAGCCCGCCCATGGCCCAGGCGACGATGTCGGAGCCCTTGAAGTCGCGGAACGGGCCGTCGCCCCCGAACTCGGTGGCCGAGAGGTGGATGAGGCCGGGGTTGGCGGCGGCCAGCACCTCGGGCGCGACGCCGAGCTCGACGAGCCGCCCCGGCGGCAGTGCGTCTAGCAGCACGTCGGCCTTGACGGCGAGCGCGACGAAGCGTTCCCGTCCCTCCGCCGACGCAAGGTCGCACGCGACCGACCGGGCGCGGGAGTAGCCGTACCAGAACAGCAGGCTCTCACCGTCCCCGCCGGCGCGCGGCGGCGCGGAGCGGAGCGCCGACCCCTCCGGCGGCTCGACGGCGACGACGTCGGCGCCCATATCGGCAAGGAGCTTGCAGCAGAGCGCGAGCTTGGGGTCGGGGAACGCGAGCACGCGCACTCCCTGAAGCGATCGGACGGTGTCGTCGGCCATGGCGACCTCTGGCGCGGCGCCTTGGGAATCGGTCGGCGCGGCGGCCCCCTATGTATACTGCCTCCGCCCCCGGCCCTCAACCCTCAAGTGCAAGATAGTGCGCCAAGGAACCCGCCCATGAGCCCGGTCCTCGACGGCATCCGCGTCCTCGACTTCTCGCGCTACATCGCCGCGCCCACGGCCTGCGCCCTGCTCGCCGACGCCGGCGCGGAGGTGGTGCGCGTCGAAGCGCCCGGAGGCGAGGAGGACCGGCGGATTGGAGTGATGGGCCCGCAGGGGCAGCCCATGTGGTTCGCCTGCACCGGGCGGCACAAGCGGGCGATCACCCTCGACCTGCGCAATGATGCGGCGATGCCGCTGCTGCGCGACCTCGTCCGTCTGGCCGACGTCGTCGTCCACAACTACGCGCCCGGCTCGCCGCAGGCTGCGCTCCTCCACTACGACGCCCTCGCCGAGGCCAACCCTTCGATCATTGTCGCCGCCATCTCGGCCTACGGGCAGACGGGGCCGTTCGCCGAGAAGACCGGCTTCGACGTCACCGTCCAGGCGACGGCCGGGATGATGGACCTGACCGGCCAGGCCGACGGCCCGCCCACGCGCTCCGGCGTCGCGATCGGCGACTTCCTCGCGGCCTACAACGCTGCCTTCGGCGTCATGCTGGCGCTCTGGGAGCGTAACGCGAGCGGACTCGGCCAGATGGTCGACGTGGGCCTGTTCGACAGTACGGTTTTCCCCGTGATATCCCAGGCCATGGTCTCCGAGTTCCGCCACACCGGGCGGGCGCGGCGGCGCATCGGCAACGGGAGCTGGTACTCCTTCGTCGATTCGTTCGAGGCGTTGGACGGGACGGTGATGATCTGCCCCGCCATCGAGTCGCAGTGGCGGCGGCTCGCCCGCACCGTCGACCGCGCCGACCTGCTCGACGATCCCCGCCTCCGCGACAACCCCAGCCGCTTCGAGCACCGTGACGAGCTCGGCGCCATCGTCCAGGCGTGGGTGGGGCAGCGCACCGTCGACGAGGTCGTCGCCGCCATGGACGGGGCCCGCGTCCCCTGCTCGCGCGTCCTCACCGTCCCCGAGATGGCCGAGCACCCGCAGGTCCACGCCCGCGAGATGCTCGTCGAGGTCGGCCGCGACGGCGAAGACACCATGACCGTCGCCGGCTTCCCGATCAAGCTGTCCCGCACCCCCGCCACCGTCGAGGGCCCCCCGCCCGACATCGGCGAACACAACGCCTGGGCCTACGGGGATCTGCTCGGGTTGGATGCGGCGTCGTTGGCGGCGGCGGGGTTGGTTTAACGCGGGGCGCTTCCTCAGCCGCTCCCCCTTGAAGAGATTGAGGAGGGTGCAGGGGCTACCACGCTCGTACGCCCTACAACCCTTTACTAGTCAAGGCGGCCATGCGCCAAGACGTGGATATTGGTCGGCAAAGACAACCCCTCGATGAGCCCTACCGCGAGTCCCAAGCAGCCGGTGAGCCAGATCACATTAAGGGGGTCCGTGAGCCAGTCTGGGTGTATGGCTTCGGTCGATAGGATCGTTGCAAGGGTCACGGTAAGGCCAGCTATTATTTCGATCCTCAAACCGCGGTCGAACTCGGCCAGCGGGATCCTAACCGTTGCTTCTTCCCTCCGACCGGACGCCTTCTGCAGCATAGCGTTGACGATTCCGGTGGCGATGGGCCTTCCGACCAAGACGAGTACCCACTGCGACATCAGCCTGGCCAACAGTGCAATGACAACATTTACCGAATAAAGCAATGCCTTGTTGGGGATGTGGGCAGTGCCTAGGCTGATGGTGGTTCCTACAACCACACCAACAAACAAGCCTATGGCCGTCAGCATGGCAATGTTGGCAAGAATGGCCTTCCTGGGACTGTGGTGCAATAGGGAAGCAAGGAAGTTTGTTGCCTGCTCTGTCCCAAAGGGAGGCTTCCTTCGCTGACTCTTGGCCATTCGCCCGATCCCGTGGAGAAAGACCGCTCTACGCCAACCCCAGCCGCTTCGCGTGCTCCAGGCGCTCTTGGGCGACGCGGACCATGGCGGTGTCGATGAGGAAGCCGTCGCGCTGGATGGCGGTGGTGCCGGCGGCCTCGGCCTCGGCGAGGGCGGCGATGACGCCCTTCCACTCCTCGATTTCTTCCGGCGTCGGCGAGAAGACCTCGTTGATGATGGGGACGTGGCTGGGGTGGATGCACATCATGCCGTCGTAGCCCAGTTGCTTCGACTCTACCGCCATCGCGCGGAGGCCGTCGTGCTCGCCGACGTGCGGCCAGAGGCCGGTGATGGGGTAGGGGACGTCCGCCGCCCGTGAGTCGACGAGTACCGAGCCGCGGATGTGCAGCGACTCGGCGCCCTCCGGCGTCCAGGTGTAGCCGATGGCGCGTGCGCCGTCGCCGTCCTTGGCGGAGCCGTAGCCCATGTAGGCGACTCGCGGCGACGCGGTCCCGATCTCGTAGGCCAGCCGGATCGACTGCGCCGTCTCCAGCAGGGGGTTGATCAGCACGCGACCGATGGGGAGCCCGGCGCGGTGCTCGAAATGGTCGAGCAGCGTCGCGGCGGCCAAGATGTCCTCGGGGCCGCGCGTCTTGGGCAGGAAGATGCCGTGCAGCCCGGCGCAGACCACCGCCTCAATGTCGTCGCCCGCCTCGTAGGTGTCGATGCCGTTGACGCGGACGAAGATGGTGTGGCCCTGCGCGGCCAGTTCCTCGGTGACCCGCCGCACCATCTCGCGGGCCTGCGGGCGGTGCGCTTCGGGCACCGCGTCTTCCAGGTCGAAGACCAGTGCGTCGGCGCCGTACTTCACCGCCTTCCGCATCCAGTCCTCTTTGTTGCCGGGCACGAAGAGAATCGTGCGCAGCGGACGGGGCTCGTTCGCTTCCATTCCAGGCTCCTTAGACCGCGGGGAGGCCGTGGCCGACCGCCGTGGTCACGCCCTTCTCGTTCAGCTCGTCGATCTGGCGCTCGGAGTAGCCAAACTCGCGGAGGACGGACTCGGTGGCGAACCCCAGCGGACGCGGCGTCTCGAAGCGCGTCTCGTAGTCCGAGAAGTGGTAGACCGGCGCGCTGCGCCAGAACTTGCCGTGCTCGGGCAGCTCGTCTTCGCGGGCGAGGTCGTTGAGCCGGATCTGCGGGTCGTTGAGCATGAACTCGTGGTGCTCGGTGCCGTCGGCGCGCACCGCGGGGACCCCGGCCTGCAGCAAGATGTCCTCCCACTGCGCCGCCGGGCGCCGGGCGAAGGCCACGGTCAGCGCTTGGCGGAGCGCCTCGTCGTTCGCCATGCGCGACTGCGCGGTGGCGAAGCGTGCGTCGCCGGCAAGCCCAGTGGCCTCGGCGAGCGCCGTCCAGTGCTCCTCCTTGGGGCACATCAGGAAGAGCCACCCGTCGCCGCACTCGTAGAGCCAGTGGAGGGCGTTGTAGCCGTGCTGCCCCTGGTCGGGGATCGGGTCGGCGGGCTTGCCGTCGTACTGCAAGCTCCACGACGAGACCGCATAGGCCAGCGAGCTCAGCATCGTCGTCTCGACGTACTGCCCCTTGCCGGTGCGCTCCCGCGCGTGCAGCCCGATCATGGCCGCCGTGGCGACGCCCAGGGCGCCGGCGGGGTCGGGGAAGACGCGGTCCTTGGGCGGGTTGCCAACCCCCGACTCGATGATGCCCGACCCCGCGATGGCGTTCGGGGAGGAATGGAAGCCAGGCCGGTGCTTCCACGGCCCGTAGGTCCCGTAGCACGAGCCGTAGACGTAGACGAGCCGCGGGTTGATCGCGCTCAGCGTCTTGTAGTCGATCTGCAGCTTCTCGACGACGCCGGTGGGGCGGAAGTTGTGCAGGAAGAGGTCGGCCTTGGCGGCGATCTTATGGACGATCTCGCGGCCCTCCTCCGTTTTCAAGTTAAGGATCACGCTCTCTTTGCCCGCCGCCGACTTGCTGTAGGTCGACGACCAGTTGCGGCGCATCGGATCGCCAGTGTTGGGCTCGACTTTGATGATGCGCGCGCCGAGCTCGGCGAGCAGCGTCATCGAGAATGGCGCGGCGTAGAAGTAGGCGCATTCCAGGACGGTGACCCCGTCAAGCGGCCGCCGTACCGACTTGCCCGTCGGCTCGGTGATCCGACGCGGGGCCGTGGTCAGCGCCGAGACGACCTCGTCGGTGTGCTGTCCCAGGCTTGGCGCGGGCGTTCCGAAGATGGACGGCGTGTCGGAAAGGACCGCCAGCGGCCCGATCTGCACCGTCTCGCCCAGGCCCGGCTCGACGACGGTCTGACGGCGGCCGTTGGCGATGGTCTGCTCGTGGTCGAGGTACTCCTGCGCGCCGAGGAAGGGGTCGCCGCCGACGTCGTCGTTGGTGAAGATCTCCATCCACTCGTCGAAGGTCTTCTCTTCATGCGGATCTCGACCATCTCGAGGATGGCTTCGAGGTCGCGGCGCGAGGGGAATTGGTCGGGCATGTGGTGGAACGCCGGGTCGTCATAAAGATGTTCGAGCCCCAGGACGCGCATCCAGTTGCGGAAGAGGTGGGGCTGTCGGCTGCACATCTGGATGTAGCGGCCGTCGCTGCACTCTGCGGTCATGAAGGCTAGGGGCATGACGCCGAAGGCGGGGCCGTCGTCGTCGGCGTTGGAGTGCATCCGGTGGAGGAAGCCGCCCATGTCGTATGCGGTGAGCGCCGCGAGGTGGCTGACGTCGAGGCGCTGCCCGACGCCGGTCGTCTTGCGGGCGTAGAGCGCCGCGAGCAGTCCTTGCACCGCGATGGCGGCGGAGCCGTAGGACGAGATCGGTGTCGGCGTGTAGATCGGCCCGTCGCGGAATCCCTCTTGCGAGATCATGCGACCGGTCTTCGCCGCCACGATGGGCTCGTAGCCCGGCAGGTCGCGGTAGGGGCCCTGCTCGCCAAACGCCGTAATCGAGGCGTAGACGAGGCTGGGGTTGACCTCGCGCAGCGCGTCGTAGCCAACGCCCAAGCGGTCGGCGACGTCGGGGGCGAAGTCCTCGATCACGCCGTCGGCGGTGGCGGCGAGCTGCTTGAGCTGCTCCACCCCTTCGGCCGTCTTCAGGTCGATGACGATGCTCTTCTTGCCGCGGTTGCGTACCAGGAAGCCGGCGCTTCCTCGCGTGGGGTCTCCGCCGGGCGGCTCGATCTTGATGACCTCCGCGCCGTTCTCGGTCAGGAACATGCCGGCCATCGAGCCGGACATGCTCACGCTCAGCTCCAACACCCGCATGCCTTCGAGCGCCGTCGTCATGGGCCAACCTCCGCCGCAGGGCTCCGCCCCGCCGCCTCGCATTGTAGTGCAAACGTCGCCGCGGGCAACGTGCCCGGCCTCGCCGGCGCGCCCTGCGGGTGCGTGCCCGCCCTCAGTCCCTCCCAGAGGGAGGGAGGCTTAAGGTGCTTCCCAAAAGAGGGAGGGACAGCCCACTACGCAAACACCGCCGATGCGAGTAAGGTTCACCCGACAGCCCGTAGACTCAGGGAGGCCCCGCCATGCCGATCGATCCCAAGCCCATCCGCAGTCTGCTCTTCGTTCCCGGCAACCGGGAGGACTGGATGCGCGACGCCCCCAAGTACGGCTCCGATGGGCTGATCTTCGACATGGAGGGCGCTCTGCCGCCCGACCAGATCGCCGAGGGCCGCGAGATCATCCGCCGCGTCCTCGACGAGACCGGCGGCACCGGGCCGCAGCGCATCGTGCGCGTTTCGGGTGCGGCGTCCGAGAAGAACCGCGCCGATCTTGAGGCCATCGTCTGCGCCGGCCTCGACGGGGTGATGGTGCCCCAGACGCGCGGCCCCGACGATATCGCAGCGGTCGACGCCGTCCTCACCGAGTTGGAGCGCGAGCGCGGCCTCCCCGACGGGCGCATCGTCATCACGCCGCTGCTGGAGTCCGCCGGGGCTATCCGCCAGCCTTACGAGATCGCGACGGTCTCGCCGCGCATCGCCTACATGGGGTCGGGCGTCTCCCGCCGCGGCGACATCGTCCGCTCCATCGGCTACCGCTGGACGGAGCAGGGCCTTGAATCGCTGTACTTCCGCTCGAAGGTGCTGCTCGACATGCGCGCCGCCGGCGTTCCCTATCCCATGAGCGGCCAGTGGAGCCAGATTGGCAACCTCGAGGGCCTGCGCGCGTTTGCCAACCAGACCCGCGACCTGGGCTACGTTGGGATGAGCTGCATCCACCCCACCCACGTCCCCGTCATCAACGAGGTCTTCACGCCCACGCCGGAGGAGATCGACAGCTGGCGGAGGACCCTGGAGACGATGGAGGCGGCCTGGGCCGAGGGCCGCGGCGCGGTCCGCTTCGAGGACGGCATGGTCGACGAGGCCCACATCCACACCGCCCGCCAGGGCCTCGACTTCGCCCGCAAGCTCGGGGTTATCGACTAGCGCGAGCGTGCAAAGGGGGCAGCGCCCTGCGGGCGCTCGCGCGCCTGGCGGCGCGCGCCCTCTCTCAAATCTCCCCCAGAGGGGGAGAGGGAAGAACCGCCCCCGCGCAGCCCGTTTTCCGGTGCACGGAGTTGTGCAAAGGTCCCCAGCGGGAGAGGGGGCGGACCGCCCCGCGCCGCCCAGGCCCTCTCTCAGTCTCCCCTAGCGGGGGAGAGGCTTAAGGTGGTGCCCTACGGCGTGTCCTGGTTGAAGGTGGGTTTACGGTGCTCGATGAACGAGGCCCGGCCTTCTGAGGCGTCGGCGTGGTGGTCGGAGATGGCGGTCTTGGTGGCGATGTCGTCCATCGCCTGGTGGAAGGTGTACTCGGCGGCGTTGTAGATCGCCCGTTTCATCAGGCGCATCGCCACCTGCGGTCCTTTCGCCAGCTCCTCGGCCATGGCGTAGGCCCGGTCCATGAGCTCGTCGCGCGGGGCGACCTCGTGGACGAGCCCCAGGCGCAGCGCCTCGTCGGCGGGGACGATCCGGTTGCGGAGCATGAAGTCCATCGCCCTGCCCACACCGAGGTGCTGCACGAGCAGGTAGTGGCCCCCCTCGTCGGGCTGGTAGCCGAAGCGGAGCGTGGCGCTGCCCAGCATGGCATCGCTGGCGGCGACGCGGAAGTCGCAGGCGAGGGCGAGCGAGAGGCCGGTCTGGATGGCGAAGCCGTTGATCGCGGCGACGCTGATCTTGTCCAACTGCCGCACGACGAGCTGGACCGGCTGCGAGAAGGTCCGCAGGGAGTCGTAGGTGCTCAGCGGGCCGCGGTGGCCGTGCGCGAGCTGGGGCAGCCGCCCGCTGTCGTGCTTGCGGGGCTTGTCGCTGATGTCGTCGCCCGCGGAGAAGGCGCGGCCCGTGCCGGTGAACAGCACCACCCGCACCGCGTCCTCCATCTGGGCCTGCATCAGCGTCTCCACGAGGTCGCGCTTCAGCGAATGGGTCATGCTGTTCATCCGCTCGGGTTCGTCGAACGTGATGAGCAGGATGTTCTCGCGCTCGATCTCGGCGGTGAATCCGCTGAACCGGCCGGTGTCCATGGGGTGCCTCCTCGCCCTCGATGGGCCGCGCCGGGCCATGGTACCCAACGCGGCCATGGGGCGAAAGCGGCGCCCTGCCGCGCGGCGGGCACTTGACCCGGCATCGCGGCCCCTTTACCGTGCACGCTGCTGTGTCAGCCGAGCGCGGCATGTTTGGAGGCCGGTGTTGAAGGGACAGTTCAAGGTATTCGATGCGGTGCGGCACGTCGTCGAGCCCGCCGACCTGTGGGAGAGCCGCATCGACCCGGCCCACGCGGGCGCGGTCGAGGTGCGGCGCGAAGGCGGGTCGGTCACCGTGTCGGGGCGTCCGGTGACGGCGGAGCGGCCCGACGTCATGGCGCATCCCCACTACCGGGAGGCGTACCGCGACGCCATCGCCGCCGACTTCAGCGCCGAGTCGAACTTGGCCGACATGGACCGCGAGGGCATCGACGCGGCGCTGCTCCTGCCCACCTTCGGCATGTATGCGATCTGGGCTGACCACGTCGACGCCGGCCTCGCGTCGGCGGTCTGCCGCTCCTACAACGACTGGCTCCACGACTATTGCGGCGCCGGCCCCGAACGCTTGAAAGCGGTGGCCCTGCTCCCCCAGCAAGACCCGGAAGCGGCCGCGGTCGAGCTTCGCCGCGCCGTCGGCAACGGCTCCGTCGCCGGCTTCATGCGCCCCAACGAGCTCGTGGGGCACCGTGTCCACGATCCGGTCTACGACCCCCTCTACGCCGAAGCGGCGGAGCTGGGCGTCCCGCTGGTGCTGTGTGAAATGGGCGGCTCCGTCCTCCACCAAATGGGCACCGACCGCTTCGAGGGCTTCTTCAGCCGCGAGGCCGTGCTCGACCCCTACGAGATGATGCTGGTCTTCATGTCGTTCATGGGGCACAACCTGTTGGAGCGCTTCCCCGATCTCAGCATTGGCTACCTCGGCGCGGGCGTGGGCTGGATCCCCTACTGGCTCGACCGGGTCGACGAGCACTGGGGCGGCTTCTTCGGCGTCGACGCGCCCAGCACCCAGGCGCCAAGCCTGCTGTTCAAGTCCCAAGGCTTCGCCGCCGCCGATCCCTGGGAGCGGACGCTGCCCGAGGTGATCGAGGAGTGCGGCGAGGACACGATTCTCTGGGGCAGCCAGTACCCGCGCCCCGAGCTTGCCGGACTCTTCCCCAACGAGCTCGACACCGTGGTCGACGACCCGCTCCTCGACGACGAGCAGAAGCAGGCCGTGCTCTGGGGCAACGCGGCCCGGCTCTTCAAGCTGGGCTGAACGCCGCCCGCACCCTTAGGGAATCTGCGATAATGCTGCGCGCCGCGTTGGCGGCGTCATGGAGGCTTGCATGAAGTTTGCACGGTATTTTGCCCACGGTGAGACCGCCTACGGCGTCGTGGAAGGCGACCGCGTTCGCCAGATCACGACAACTCCGTTCGACGACTACGAGATCACCGACCACGAGCACACGCTCGACCAAGTGAAGCTGCTGGCCCCTCACGAGCCCAGGAAGGTGATGGCGATCGCGCTCAACTACGAGTCGCACCTCGCCAACTGGACGCGGCCCACGCAACCGGAGCCGTTCTTCAAGAACCCGACCTCTGTCATCGGGCCCGACGACGCCATCGTGCTGCCGCCCGATTCGGGCAAGGTCGACGCCGAGGGCGAGCTCGTCGTCGTCATGGGCCGGAGGGCCAAGGGAGTCTCCAAGGAGGAGGCCCTCGAC
Source organism: Dehalococcoidia bacterium (assembly GCA_965207995.1). Taxonomy (GTDB): domain Bacteria; phylum Chloroflexota; class Dehalococcoidia; order SHYB01; family SHYB01; genus DAOUKH01. The sequence continues at coordinate 2,686,713 of OZ242299.1, forward strand.
TACGTGCTCGGCTACACCTGCGGCAACGACGTGAGCGCCCGCCCGTGGCAGGGCAACGACATCCAGTGGTGGCGGGGCAAGGGCAGCGACACCTTCGCGCCGCTCGGCCCCTTCATCACCACCGGCCTCGACCCCACCAAGCTCGAGGTGCGCACGCGGGTCAACGGCGAGGAGCAGCAGGCGTCGAGCGTGAGCCTGTTGCTGTTCGACATCCCCACCATCATCAGCTTCATCAGCCAGGCGGTCACCCTGGACCCCGGCGACGTGATCTACAGCGGGACTCCGGGCATTCCGCCGCAGCTCAACCCGGGCGACGTCGTCGAAGTCGAGGTCACCGACGTCGGCGTGCTCCGCAACACCGTGACCGGCTAGGCGGCCGCCCGCGCGGGACCGCCGATTCCTAGAAGAGGTACGTCATGCCGGATCGACCGATCGCCGCCATGGACTTCATCGACGCCGAGAAGGCGACGACCCCGGACGCGACGCTGCTGCGTGAGGCGGGCGTCGAGCTGCGCGGCGAGCGGTGCGTGACCGAGGACGACGTCATCCGCGTCGCGGCGGAGGCCGACGTGCTGCTCGACGGGATGGGGCCGATCACCCGCCGGGTGCTGTCGTCGCTGTCCAACTGCAAGGTCGTGGTGCGCTACGGCGTCGGCGTCGACAACGTCGACCTCGACGCGGCGACCGACGAGGGCATCACCGTCGTGAACGTGCCTGACTACTGCGTCGAAGAGGTGTCGAACCACGTCATCACCTTCCTCCTCGCTTGGGCCAAGCAGCTTGCCCCGCTCGACCAGTGCGTCCGCAGCGGTGAGTGGGCGGAGCGGAAGCGCTGGCCGATGGAGAGGGTGCAATCGGTGCACCAGCAGACTCTGGGCGTGATCGGCGCGGGGCGCATCGGGCTCGCCGCCGCGCGCAAGGCCAAGGCGCTCTCGATGGAGGTGCTGGTCTACGACCCGTATATCGACGAGCAGAGGCTGACCGTAGAAGGTCTCACGCCGGCCGGCCTCGACCGCGTGCTCGCGGAGAGCGACTATGTCTCCGTCCACACGCCGTTGACGGAGGAGACGCGCCATCTGATCGGCCGCGACGCGCTCCGGGCTATGAAGGAGACGGCCTTCCTCATCAACGTCTCGCGCGGACCCATCGTCGACGAGGCCGCGTTGATCGCGGCGCTGGAGGCCGGAGAGATCGCCGGGGCGGCGCTCGACGTCTTCGAGACTGAGCCGATCGGCCCCGACAACCCGCTCTGCACGATGCCGAACACGATCCTCACGCCTCACGCGGCGCACTACTCACCGCTGGCGACGATCCGCGCCCGCACCCAGATTGCGGAAGAGGTGCTCCGCGCCCTCGGCGGCGAGTGGCCCCTCAACATCGCCAACCCGGCGGTGAAGCAGAAGTCGCGGCTGGGCTTCGCGCCGTAGGCGGGGTGCCGGTCGGAGGAACTTGCCCACGTCTTGCCGTGTTTCTGTATTTGCGCTATCGTTCATGCATGAACAACACTCAGGAATCACCGGTGGAAGCTAAGAAGAAGCGGCTCACGCTCGATATGGATCCTCCGTTGCAGCGTCGACTGAAGGCCGTCGCCGCCCTTAGAGGTGTCAGCATGCGCCGGTACTGTCTTACTGCTATCGGCAAGGAACTGGCGGCAGACGAAGCCAACGGCATGGTCGGGCTGCCCTTGGACCGCTCCGACGCGGACCGCTTCGAAGCAATCCAGGAGGAGTACTTCGGAGACAGCGTGCTGCGCGGAAGCTCGGCTGACTTGATTCGGGAAGCCCGCGAAATCAGACGCGTCCAGCTCAAGGACGTCGTGTGAGCGGTTTCGTCGTCGTGGATGCAAGCCTCGCCCTCAAGTGGTTAGTGCGGGAGGAGCATTCTGACACGGCTCTCGCGCTCCTTCGGTTCTGGGAATCTCAGGACCTCAGGCCGGCAGCCCCTCGCCTTATGCCCTTCGAGGCGGCCAACGCGGTTCACCGGCGGGTTGTTCGAGGCGAATTGACCGTCGAAACGGCTGCGGCGCTCATCGAGAACTTGCTGTCGTCACGGCTTGAGTTGCACGAAACGACCAATCTACATCGGAGGGCACTCGAGCTCGCGAGCCAACTTGACCAGGGCGCGGTCTATGACGCCCACTATTTGGCGCTGGCGGAGATCCTCGAATGCGAGATGTGGACGGCGGACGAGAAGTTCGTCCGCGCGGCAGGCCCCACAGTGAGGAATCTACGCTGGGTAGGGGAGTTCGCCGCAGGCAGTCGGTAGCGACCCACCCCCCCTATAGCACCGAGCCGGTCTGGCCGGGGGAGCGGCCCTTGGCGAAGGCGCGGACCATGGCGTCCTGGACGTAGGATGCGACGAGCGTGCCGTCCTCGGTGAAGACGTCGCCGCGGCCGTAGACACGGCCACGGCCAGCGTAGGGCGCCCCTTGATCGAGGAGGAACCAGGCGCCGGCCGGGACGGGATCGTGGAAGGTCACCGTGTGGCTGTTCACGCCCGTCGAGATCTCGGTGTGGGCCTGCTCCGGCCGGAGGTCGTGGGGGCGCATGGCCGCGCTGATGAGGTGGAAGTTCGTCACGTAGGCCACGAGCGCCTGGTTGATGGCGTTGTCGTCGGGGGCGCCGGAGAAGCGCACCCACATCGGGTACTCGGGCGGGCCCTTGTCGCCGGGGGCGAACGGGTCGGCGCCGGCGATGGTGCCGAGGTCCCACGCGCCCTTCACGTCGAGCTTGGTATCGGCGTGGTCCGGCCCGTCCATCACCGGCATCTCCCTGGCGTGGCGGATGAGGTCGGGGTCGGGCACCGTCAGCATCACCACGCCCTTGGAGATGGGGCGGCCCTTCTGCTCGAAGGTGATTCCGACCGTGCCGTAGCTGCCGCCGGCGTGGACGGTGTCGAGAATGAGGTACAGGGGATCTGTGCCCCAACCGGCACGGGAGAAGACCATGTGGACGGTCTTGACCTCCTTCTCGGGCTGGCTGCGCGTGGCCGCGACGATTGCCTGCCCCAGGAGCTGCCCGCCGCCGATGATGGCATTGGCGGGGTTCTCTTGGTCGGGCGCGGCCTGGCCGTAGTGGTTGATAAGCGGGGCCTCGAACCGGTTGTCGCCGAGCGGCTTGACGTCGAAGCCGTGCAGCAGGTCGCTGAGTTGCAGCATGGGGGTCTCCTTGACTCTGACGAGCGGCGGGGGGGGGCCGGCTCGTTTGCGCCTATCTTACCCGCGAGACGACCGAGGGCAAGGTTGGGTCGAGGCGGGCGGGGACGAGCACGGCCGCAGCCGGCGCAGGGATGGAGGTGGTGCCGAGGGCGCGACTCGAACGCGCACGGGCGTGAAGCCCACTACCCCCTCAAGATAGCGTGTCTACCTATTCCACCACCTCGGCGTAAAGGAAAGCTGCGGGGCGAAAGGGGCGCGTGCGCCCCGGCGAGGGTGTGCTCCAAAGAGCCTTTCCATGATATGGGGCGCTCGAAACGCCTGTCAACGGCGTTCGGGCACCCTCTGGACCGACTACAGAATCTGCGACAGGAACAGCTTGGTGCGGTCGCTCTTCGGGTTGTTGAAGATGTCGTTGGGCGGGGCGTCCTCGACGATGATGCCTTCGTCGAACATCATCATGCGGTCGGCCACTTCCCTGGCGAACCCGAGCTCGTGGGAGACCACGATCATGGTCATGCCGGAGGCGGCCAGCTCGCGCATGACGTCCAGCACCTCCTTGATCATCTCGGGGTCGAGCGCGGAGGTCGGCTCGTCGAAGAGCATGATGTTCGGCTGCATGGCGAGGGCGCGGGCGATCGCCACCCGCTGCTGCTGCCCGCCGGAGATCTCAGCGGGGTACTTCTCGGCCTGCTCGGGAATGCCGACCCTTTCCAGGAGCTCCATGGCGACGTTCCTCGCCTCTTTGTCCGGCAGGTGACGCACCTTCATTGGCGCCAGGGTGATGTTCTGCAGCACCGAGAGGTGGGGAAAGAGGTTGAACGACTGGAACACCATGCCGACGTCGCGGCGAATGGCGTCGATGTTGCGGATGTCCTGCGTCATTTCCACGCCGTCCACGATGATGTCGCCGCGCTGGTGCTCCTCCAGCCGGTTGATGGTGCGGATGAACGTCGACTTGCCCGAGCCGGACGGGCCGAAGACGACGACGACTTCGCCGCGCTTGATGGTGGTCGTGATGCCCCGCAGGACGTGGAAGTCGCCGAACCACTTGTGGACGTCGCGGCAGACGATCATGTCGTCCGCGCCTACCGTCGGTTTGTTCTCTACCGTTGCTTCGTTCGTGGCCATACCGGCCCCCTAACTGTGGTGCTAGCGCACACCGACTCCGAGATGCCGCTCGACGCGTCTGCTCACGTACGACATGGTGTACGTGAAGATCCAGAAGAGCAGCGCAATGAAGATGAACAGCTCCTGCGTGTTGGCTAGGAACTGCACGTTGCCCTGGATGAAGGCCCGGCTGATTTCCACCACGTCGAGCATGCCGATGATGTAGATCAGACTGGTGTCCTTGAACAGCGCTATGAACTGCCCCACGATGGCGGGGATCACGTTGCGGATGGCCTGGGGCAGCGAGATGTACAGCGTCGTCTGCCAGGCGGGGAGGCCCAGGGCCCGCGACGCCTCGGCCTGGCCAGCGTGCAGGGCCTGGAGGCCGCCGCGTATGTTCTCGGCCATATATGCCGAGCTGAACAAGATGATCACGATGGCCGCCCGGATCAGCGCGTCCGGCACGGCGTCGACTGGGAAGGCCAGCGGCACCAGCACCTGCGACATGAACAACAGCGTGATCAGCGGGACGCCGCGGAAGATCTCGATGAAGATCACGCACAGCAGCTTGACGACCGGCAGGTTGCTGCGGCGCCCCAGCGCGAGCGCGATGCCAATGGGCAGGCTAAGCCCGATGCCGGCCACCGCCAACAGCAGGTTCAGCGTCAGTCCGCCCCAGTTGCCGACCGCGACGGGTTGGAATCCGGGAATCTCCTCGATGCCCAGCAGCAGGATCACGGTGATCACGAAGGTCGCCACGGTCAGGGCGCTGATCCAAGGGACCATCCCGAGCGGTTTGCTTCTGGCGAGGGCCCAACACCACACACCCACCACGAGGAGGCACGCGTCCAGCAGCAAGCGCACGTCTATGACTATGCGGTCCAAGCGCCCGAAGCTGTAAATGAGGAAGGCCAGTACCACAAGGACACCCGCCGCCGTCAGAGCGACGCCCTTGGTGCTGGGTGATCCGGCGGTCCACCACACGCCTAGCGCCAAGAGGCTCGCCGCCAGCAGGACCGCCGCCAGCAGGGTGGTCACGTCCAGGTCCAGGTACTCGTAGCTGTAGAGGAAGAAGGCCAGTAGCACAAAGGTCCCCGCCGCCATCAGAGCGCCGCGCATGGCCTTGGGCGATTTGGCGATGGCCCACCCCACGCCCACCGCCGGCAGGTTCGCCGCCAGCAGCAGGCGGACGTCCATGCCCATGCGCTCGAAGCTGTAGGGGAGAAAGGCCAGGAGCAGGAGGACTCCCGCCGCCATCAGAGAGATGCGCTTGGCCGTGGGCGACCCGGCGATGCCCCACACCATCCCCAGCAGCACGCTGACGAGCAGGAGCGATACCTGCGGCCTCCAGAAGCAGTCGTTGCCGGGGCAGGACGCATCGGTGTTATACGGGCCCATGAACATCAGCCCGCCCAGCGTCGATATGACCGTCCAGTCGGCGTCCGCGAATATCCAACGCAGCCCGAACCAGAGGACCAGCACTATCACCGCGGCGGAGATGATGGTCAGCGCCGAATTGAACCGGTTGCTGAACAGGTTCGCGAGGACCCATCCCAGTATCCCCACCTCGGTGCGGGGAGGCGGGAGGACCGGCGCCGGTGTTGGCTGTGATGTGGTCGTCATGGCTTGGTGCGGTGCTCTTCCGGGAGGCTACTTGTGCGTGAAGGCGATGTATTGGTTGTAGAGATTGCCAACAAGCGAATAGGTCAGACTAATCGCAAGGTAGATGGCCATGATCAGGATGAAGATGGAGATCGCCGGGGCGGTCTGCGTCATGGTCTTGCCCACGTTGGTCAGCTCGGCGTAGCCAATCGCCGCGGCCAGGCTGCTGTTCTTGGTAAGGTTGAGGTACTGGCTGATCGTGGGCGGCACGATGACGCGCAGCGCCTGCGGAAAGATCACGAACCGTAGCGAGTTCGAAGGTGTGAGTCCCAGGGCCCGGGCAGCCTCCACCTGCCCGCGGCGCACCGACTGAATGCCCGCCCGCACGATTTCGGCGATGAAGGCCGACGTGTAGATGACGAGGCCCGCCAGCAGCGCGATCAGCGCCCCCGGCAAGCCGATGCCGCCGTGGATCCGCCCGAAATCGCCCTCCGGCGCCGGGGTCGAGACCAAGAATGGCGCTTCGCCCGCGATCGCACCGATGACTACCCAGGCGACCGCGCCTACGACCACGATGGTGGCGAGGCCGGCGATCACCGGGTAGGACGGCTTGCCGGTGAGGTCTTCCCTCCGCGAAAGCAGGCGGTGAGCGATCACTCCCAGCACAAGGCCGCCGGCGGCGACACCTAGCCACACGGCTGCCGTGCCGCCATCCGAGGCCGACGGTCCGGGCGCCGAGATGCCCGCGTTGTTGACGTATAGCCAGTCCCCGACCACGTATCCGTCCCGGACTTGGGGCAGGGCCAGGATGATGTAGAACCAGAAGAAGAGCTGCACCAGCAGCGGCACATTTCGGAAGAACTCGACGTAGGTCAGAGCGATCCTCGAAACCAGCCAGTTCCCCGATAGGCGCCCGACGCCCACCGCGATGCCCAGAATGGTCGCCAGGATGACGCCGATGATCGAGACGAAGACCGTGTTTGTGGCCGCGACGACGAGCGCGTAGCCGAAGGAGTCGGAGGAGGCGTCGTAGGGCAGGAAGTGGTGGCCGATGGGCGTGAGGTATTCACGTTTCAGGAACTCGAATCCAAAGGGGATGTTCCGGTCCCCGATGGCGTTGCTGATGTTGGTGAAGAACCAGACGACCAGCCCCACCACCAAGATGGCGGACACGATCTGCAGCGCCGCCCTGAGGATCTTGGCGTGCCGCCAGACCGGGATGCCCTCGTACATCAGCTGTCGTGGTATCGACGCCATGTGGGCCCTAAAAAAGGAAAGGGGCGGCCGGCCGAGTGTCGGTCGCCCCTTTATTCATCCGCTCTTGATTCTCTGCCTCAAGTGAGCATGGGAATGCGCTACCGCAACGGTGCGGCGTAAATCTGTCCGCCCTTCGGGCAATCGGAGCACGGCGCGTCTGCCCACAGCGCGTTCCGGCCGTTCTCTCTGGGAAGGTCGATCCCGCCGGGGCCCAGGTTGCGACCATAGATCTCGCCGTAGTTGCCCACGGCGCGGATCACGGTCTGCGCCACGTTCTGGTCGAGTCCCAGGCTCTCTTGGCCGAACGAGCCTACGTGACCAAGCAGGCGGTCAACTTTGGTGTCTCCAGTGGCGGAGGAGGCTACGTTGCCGGAGGTGACGTCGAAGGCCTCACCGTAGATGAGGATCGCCATCACCGTCTTCACGATGTCGAACCACTGGTCGTCGCCGTGCGGCACGACCGGGCCGAGCGGCTCTTCCGAAATCGTCTCCGGCAGGATGATGTGGTCGGCGCGGTTCGCGAATGCGCTGCCGATGGCCGCTAGCTGGGAGCGGTCATTGGTGAACGCGTCGCACTGCCCGCTCTGGTAAGCCGCCACCACCGCGTCGGTGTCCTCAAAGGTCAGCGCGGTGATTCCCAGGTTGTTCTGCGTGGAGTAGTCCTGGAGGTTCAACTCCGTCGTGGTGCCTTGCGTGACGCAGACGGTGGTCCCGCCTAGGTCGAGGGCGCTACCCACGTTCGGGTTCTCCACGCTGTTCACCATGAAACCCTGGCCGTCGTAGAACATCGTCTGGGCGTAGTTGCCCCACTGGGAGTCTCGCGACGTTGTCCAGGTGACGGTCCGGACGAGCATGTCGACTTCGCCGGACTGGATTGTCGGGCCGCGTTCGGCGGCGGTGATCAGCCGGATCTCGATCTTGTTGGGATCGCCCAGCACGGCTGCGGCCAATGCCCGGCACAGGTCGATGTCGAAGCCCACGTTGTTGCCGGCAGTGTCCAGATGGCCGTAGCCCGGGACGTCGTTCCGGCTGGCGCAGATCACCTTGTCACGGTCCCGTACCTCTTGGAGCCTGCCCCCCTCTTCCTCCTCTTCGCCTCCGTTGCACGCAGCGAGTGCCACGGCAGCCAGCGCGAGGATGAGGAACGCTCCTAACGCATAGATCTTGGTTCTCATTCCGGCCCCCCTTGAAGTGTTGGAATGGAGACTATCCGCACGCATGGGAGAATACTTGTTTGGATAGCCGTGGTCAATGTTACTTGGTGCACGCAAATGAGACCTAGCGCCCTTGACGAACCCCCCTTAGCAGGGTACGGCTAGCTCGGTATCTTGCGCGTGACCGACATGCCGAGCATGCAGGACGCCCCGATCGACTGCAGACCGCCGAGACCTCCGGCGCAGATGATGAGGATGCGGCGCGCGTTCAAAGTGATCGGGACGTTCTCCCCGTCCCACTCGATGCCCATCTCGTTCATGCGTTGACGCGCGGCCTCGCGCCGGTAGGGCGGGTGGAAGTGCATCGGCACCCGCGCGTTCTGATGGATGTAGCGCCGCAGCTCCTCCTTGTCGGGAATCACCTCGGCGACCATCTTGGCGATGACCGGGCTCATGACGAGTACGTTCTCGAAGCCCTCCGGCAGCTGCTCGGTCGCCGCGTGGCCGCTGACGGCCATGCCGAACGTGACGTGATGCAGCACCTGCTCGCTCTCCGGGCTCATCTCGGTGATCGGCCACATGCCGTTGATCGGGATGATGGTCACGGTGCTGTCCGTCGGCTCGAAGCCGCGGTCGACGTGGAACGGCTGCCAGGGCGACTCTTCCTCGTGCTCGCCGAAGCAGGCCGAGGTGAACTTGCCCGGCCAGCCGAGGGGGGCCTTGTCGACGTCGCCGTGCGTGGCCCCGCCGACGTTGATCAGCACCAGACGCAGGGCGCGTCCAATGGTCGCGTTGGCTTGTGAGCCAGGGCCGAAGCAGCCCGTGTCGTAGTTGATGCCGATCTCGTTGCGAATGGGACCGTTGAACAAGATCATCGGCCCCACCGGGTTCGTCGTCGTCTGGATGCCGTGCGCGTTCATCTTCGGGTCCATGAACGCGTCGACGGCGGCGATGAGCGCCGGCATGTAGCTCGGCTCGCAGCCCGCCATGACGGCGTTGATGGCGATCTTCTCGACGCTGGCCGGAGCGTTCAGGGGGGCCATCTCGCCGACCACGTGCGCCGCGTCGAAGCCGCTGGCGTCGATCATCGCCGCGACCCGCTCCTCCGTCGGCGGCACGACGGGCAGCCCGTCGGTCATCCGCCGCTGGCGCAGGTAGGCGGTGACCGCCTCCGGGCCGCCTTCTACCTCGACACGTGTCGCCTGCTTGGCCATGACAACGGACTCCCTACGGCGCTTGCTCTGGGTGCAACTCTAGGGCCGGACCCAGGGCCATACGATCTTCCCTTCCTGCGGCGGCGACGGGTTCTCCACGCCGGTGAGGAGCTGTGACGGCACGATACCGCCCAGCTCTTCCTGCGTCCACTGGCCGCCTTCCTTGTAGGCCGACGGACCCATGCTCCACCGTTGATAGACGCCGATGGTGCCCGCGCCGGCGGAGAAGACCTGGCCGTTGACGTCCTGCGCGGCGTCGCTCGCGAGATAGGCGACGATCGGCGCGACTTCGCTGGGTTCGCGCGAGCCGCGGAGCGCGCCCCGCAGGCGCGGCGGCAGCTTGATGCGGTACTTCTTCAGCCAGTCGACCCCGGCCTCGCGCATCCGAGACGTTGCCGAAGGACAGAGGACATTGACGCGGATGCCGTAGACGCCGAGCTCGAGGCAGAGCGTGTTGCTGAAGCCAATGATGCCGCCCTTCGCGGCGGTGTAGTTCGAGACGCCCGCACCGCCTTCGATGGCCATCCCGGACGCGACGTTGACGATGCTGCCGCTCCGCTGCTCGATCATGTAGGGCGCGGCGGCCTTGACGGTGCAGAACGTCCCCTTCAGGTGGGTCTGGACGACGGCGTCGAAGTCCTCCTCCGGCATGTCCCATACCATGTTGACGCGGGTGTTCCCGGCGTTGTTGACCAGGCAGTCGATGCGGCCGAAGGAGTCGATGGCGGTCCCGACGATGTTGCCGGCGCCCTCCATGGTGGCGACGGTGTCGTAGACCGGCACGGCCTCGCCGCCGGCGCCGCGGATGAGGGATACGGTCTCGTCGGCCATGGCGGGGCTGCCGCCCTCGCCGCTCGGCGGCGCGCCGAGGTCGTTGACCACGACCTTCGCGCCCTCGGCAGCCATGAGCATTGCCACGGCCCGCCCGATCCCGCCGCCGGAACCGGTGACCACCGCGACCTTCCCCTTCAGGGATTCGCCCACGCCCCCTCCTTGGCCCTTCCGGGCCGCCGCAATGCTAGGTGTGGCCTCGACGCGGTGTCAACCGCGGGGCGGGGTTCGTTGACACTCGAAGATGCGGCGGGCCACAATAGGCCGTTCTCGAAGTCAACGCACCGGGTGGACGGGCCCGCGGGGGCCCGCCGGCCGCGCAGGAGGAGCCGATGGCGGACCGATTCTACAAGGTCATCTCCGGGGACGGGCACGTGGAGACGCCGCCCGAAACGTGGGTCAAGTACGTGCCGGAAAAGTGGCGCGACCGCGCGCCGCGCCTGATCCATCTCCCCGACGGCGGCGAAGGATGGGTCGTCGAGGGCCAGCCCCTCCTTCATAACGGGCAGAACATCATCGCCGGCAAGCCGATCCGGTTCCGCGGCATGTCCTACTACAACGAGGACGGCTCCGCCGCCACCGGCGCAGGCTCCGCCGAGCAGCGCCTCCGCGAGCAGGACCAGGACGGGATCGACGCCGAGGTGCTCTTCCCGCCCGTCTTCGCCTCGCGCTTCCTCGAGGGCATCGCCGACCCCGAGGTCTACCTCTCGATGATCCAGGCTTACAACACCTTTCTGGCCCAGGACTTCAACGCCGTGGCCCCCGACCGGCTCATCGGCAATGCGGTGATACCGGTCTCCGGGATCAAGCACGCCGTCGCCGAGCTGAAGCGGGTGAAGGAGCTCGGCATCCGGTCGGTCGCCTTCTACCAGTTCCCCAACGGCACCGGGTCGCCGGCGGACGAGGACGACGAGTTCTGGGAGACGGCGCTGGACATCGACATGAAGCTGTCGCCGCACTTCGGCTTCGGCGACATCCGCGCGCCGATGGGCGGCGCGGGCCGCGGCACCGGGAGCCAGCCCTTCGCCAGCGCCCTCTGCCAGCGCGCTGGCTCGCACGCGCCGGTCTATTGCATGTCGCAGCTCATCGCCGCCGGCGTCCTCGACCGCTTCCCCGGCCTCGAGATGTACTTCGCCGAGACCAACGCGAGCTGGCTGCCCTTCAGCCTCTTCTTCATGGACGATAACTACCAACTCTTCAAGGACTGGTTCGGCGTCACGCTGCAGATGAAGCCGAGCGAGTACGTGACGAAGCACTTCTACTTCGGCATCGTCCGCGACCCGATCATCTTCCAGATGCAGCACCTGATCCCGTGGGACCGCATCATGTGGGGATCCGATTTCCCCCACTCCGTCGGCTCGTTCCCCAAGAGCGCCGAGTTCTTCGACACCGCCATGGCCGACGTCTCCGACGACCTCCGCCGGAAGATCCTGCTCGAAGTCCCCGCCGAGTTCTTCGACCTCGACCTGACCAAGCCGATTACCGCGACGCCGAGCTAGGCGGAGGAGGCCGGATGGGCCGCAAGTATCGAGTGATTTCGGCCGACGGGCACGTCGAGACGCCGCCCGACACCTTCGTGAAGTATGTCCCCGAGCGTTGGCGCGACCGCGCCCCACGCCTCGTGCCGCTGTCCGAGGGTGGCGAGGGCTGGGTCATCGAGGGGATGCCCCTGCTCCACAACGGGCAGAACATCACCGCGGGCAAGCCGATCAAGTTCCGCAACGACACCTACTTCAACGAGGACGGCAGTCCCGCCACCGGCGCCGGCCCCGCCGAGCAGCGCCTCCGCGAGCAGGACCGGGACGGCATCGATTGCGAGGTGCTCTTTCCGCCCGTCTTCGCCAGCAGGTTCCTCACCGGGGTCGCCGACCGCGACGCCTACCTCTCGATGGTGCAGGCGTACAACACCTTCCTGGCCCAGGACTACTGCGCGGTGGCCCCCGACCGGCTCATCGGCAACGGGGTCGTGCCGGTGAAGGGTATCGATCAGGCCGTGCTCGAGCTCAAGCGCTGCGGCGCGATCGGGATCAAGAGCGTATCGCTGCAGCAGTTCCCCAACGGCGGCGGCGCGCCGGAGCCGGAGGATGACGAGTTCTGGGAGACGGCCCTCGACATCGGGATGCGGATCTCGCCGCACGGCAACTTCGGCTACCCCGCGCCCCCGGAGTATGGCGGCGGGGCGGGGACGGGGTCGCTGGCCTACGCCGTCTCTCTCACCCAGCGCACCGGCGGCTTCCGCCCGCTCTACTGCATCGCGCAGCTCATCGCCTCCGGCGTCTTCGACCGCTTCCCCGATATCCGCTTCTACTTCGCGGAGACGAACGCGAGCTGGCTGTCGAGCTTGGTCTGGTTCATGGACGACAACTACCGCATCTTCAAGCACTGGTACGGCCCGCTCGCCATGAAGCCGAGCGAATACATCTTCAAGCACTGCCGCTTCAGCTTCATCCGCGACCCGCTGGCCCTGAAGCTCCGCGACTTCGTGCCCATCGACATCCTGATGTGGGGCTCCGACTTCCCCCACTCCGTGGGGTCCTTCCCCAACTCGCAGGAGTGGATCGACCAGATCTTCGCGGGCGAGAGCGAGGCGGTGAAGCGCCGCATCCTCCTCGAAAACCCCTGCGAGTTCTTCGGCCTCGACCCCGAGGCCGACATCACCCCCACGCCGGGGGTCACCGCCGCCGTCTAAACCGCCTTCTCCTGATTGACAGCCCCCAGGGCCGCCACTACAGTTGCAGACAGATTTACCGGCCGCGCGCGGAAGGTTCCGACGCCGGCCAAGGAGTTGCCAATGGCCCCGACCGGACGAAGCTACGAAGTCATCTCAGCCGATTCCCACGTGGTGGAGCCTCCCAACCTGTGGGAAGACTGGCTGCCCAAGAAATACCTCGACTACGCGCCGAAGCTCGTCAAGGACGAGGACGGCGGCGACGCCTGGATCTACCAGGAAGGCATGGCGCCCGCGCCTCTCGGGCTCGTCGCCTGCGTCGGCATCGAGAAGGAGGAAATGAAGTGGACGGGCCTCAGCTACGGCGACAACGTCCATCCCTCCGTCTTCGACGGTAAGGCGCGGCTTGAGGTCCTCGACACCGACGGTGTCGACGCCGAATTCCTCTACCCGCCGCAGCGCGCCGTCGGCTGCTTCATGAAGAACCCCGACTCTGAAATCCACCTTGCCGGCCTCGATGCCTACAACCGTTGGCTCAGCGAGGGCTTCTGCGCCGCCGACCCCGACCGGCTCTTCGGCGTCTACCAGATTCCCAACCTTGGCGTAGAGACCGCCGTCGCCGAGCTCAAGAAGGCCAAGGACATGGGCTACCGCGGCGCCGTGATCGGCATGTGGCCCACCGGCAACCAGCAGCTCACCGGCGAGGACGACCCCTTCTGGGCCGCGGCGGAAGAGCTCGAAATGCCGATCTCCATCCACTTCCGGCTCGCCTCCCAGGGCGCGGGCCACGTCGCCTCCAAGGGCGGCGCGCTGGCGACCGGCGCCGTCGCCGGCATCGCCGACTTCCCCGTCCTCATGGTCGACCTCATCTTCGACGGTGTCTTCGACCGCTTCCCCGGCCTCAAGATGGTCGGCGTCGAGGTCGGCGTCGGCTGGATCCCTCATGCCGCCGAGATGATGGACGACCGCTACTGGCGGAACCGCGGCCATGCCAAGTGGGGGCTGAAGAAGCTCCCCAGCCAGTACGTCAAGGACAACTGGCTCGCCACCTTCATCGTCGACCGCATCGGCATCGAGATGCGCCACGCCGTCGGCCTGAAGAACATGTCGTGGTCGACCGACTTCCCCCACCACGGCAACGACTACCCGTACTCGCGCCAGACCATCGAGCAGCACTTCGTCAACGTCCCGGAGGCGGAGAAGCGCCGCATCGTCTGCGACAACGCGGCGGAGCTCTACGGCCTGGTGTAGCGCGGGCCCGAACAGGCGACCATAGAGGGCCTCCCCGATTCGGGGAGGCCCGTTACTTTCCATAAGGAGACGCAGCAATGTCCAGGACCGAAGGCATCTATCTCACCTACTCGCGGCTGCTCCATCCCAAGAAGGCGGCGGAGTGGGACGAGTGGTACGACACGATCCACCTGCCGGACATCGTCGGCTCCGGCTCCGCCTGGCGCGCCACCCGCTGGCAACGGCAAGACCCCGGCCACTCGGGTTGGACGAACGTCAACATCTATGAGGTCGAAGGGCCCGACATCGTGGCGAACCAGAAGAAGGCGTCGGCGCACGCGCCGAGGTGGCGCGCCGAGGGCCGCCACTTCTCCGACTACGCCCTCATGGGCCTCGACTTCTTCGAGCCCCACGGCAAGTGGACCGGCATCGCCGACCCTTCGCCCGACCTCTCCGCCCGCCTCTACGTGCGCACCCTCTGCGGCGACCGCGCCCGCGAGGACGAGTGGAGCCAGTGGTACGACGACGTCCACATTCCCGACATCCTGGGGATCGACGGCTTTGTCGCGGCGACGCGGTGGAAGCTGGTCTCTCCGACGCCCTTCGGCTCGAACTTCCTGGCCATCTACGATGTGCACGGCGATGTCGGAGCGGCGCAGGGGAACCTCGGTGCCGCCGTCCCCGGTCTCTTCAAGAGCGGCCACATGCACCCGCAGAACGCCCTGGCCGAAATGGTCTGGCTCCTTCCCACGGGGAAATTCGCTGGCGTCGGCTACACCGCCGGCGCCTAGCTCTCGCGCTTGACCCTTGCGCCCGTTGGGGCGCTCTCTCCGACCGTGTCACCAACGGGCGGCGGCGCCGGCTTGACCAGCGAGAGGATTGCGCCCACGACGAGCACCCCGGCGGCGGCGCGCATGGCCATCCGCAGGCCGTCCACGAACCCCGCGATGAGCGCGGGACTGGCGGCGACGTCGGGGTCGCGGAGCGGGCCGAGGTCGGGTTCCACGCCGAGGGCGCGGATGCCCACCGCGAGGAGCGCCGCCGCCATTGCCACCCCGGTGATCTGCCCCAGGTTGCGCACCAGGGTGAGGAAGGCGGAGGCGACGCCGTAGCGGCTGGCCTCGACGGCGGCGAGCACCGAGCTGGTGTTCGGAGGATAGAAGAGTCCCATGCCGAGGCCGAGGCTGGCCGCCGCGAGACTCGCCACGTAGAAGGGTGTCTCCGTCCCCGCGAACGAGAAGCCCACGAGACCGGCGGCGACGATGATGGGGCCTGCCGTCGATGGAATGCGCGGGCCAATCTTGTCGGAGAGCCTCCCCGCTATCGGCCCCGCGACCGCGAGAAGGAAGGCCGTCGGCGTCATGATGAGCGCCGCCTCGCGGGGCCGGTAGTCCAGCACGCCCTGAAGGTAGAACGGCGTGATCATGACGTAGGTCGAGGCCGCGGTGAAGACCAGCCATCCGGCGATTCCGCCCAGGGTGAACGCCGCCCGCCGGAAGAGCCGGAGGTCGATCATGGGCTGCTCGGCCCGCAGCTCCGCCACGATGAAGAGGCCGAAAGAGAGCACCGCCGCCGCGGCGAAGGTCAGCACGAAGGGCGACGTCCATCCGACCTCGGTTCCGCGGCTGAAGACCAGCAGGATGCTCACCAAGGCCGTCGACGACGTCACCACGCCGGCCCAGTCCGTCTTGCCGCCCTGAGCGCTCGGTGTTCCGATGGCCGACTCCCGCAACGTGAAAACCGCGAAGAGCGCGCCGATCGGGGCCAGGACCGTGTTCACCAGGAAGACGGAGCGCCAATCGAAAGCGTCGACGAGCACGCCGCCGATAGGCGGCCCCGTCACCGCCCCCAACGCTACGACCGTGGATATGAGTCCCAGAGCGCGGCCGCGTTCCTGGGGAGGGAAGGCCGCCACCGAGATCGCCATGCTGAGACCCTGCACCGCCGCGGCCCCCACGGCCTGGATGGCCCGCGCTCCGAACAGCCAGGGGAGACTCGGCGCGGCGGCGGCGAGCGCGGCCCCGCCGCCCAGCAGCAGAAAGCCGATGACGTAGAGCTTCTTGCGCCCCAACCGGTCGGAGGCGCTGCCGATGGGGAGCAGGACGGCGGAGATGATGACCAGGTAGACCAGCACGATCCACTGGACGGAGGCGAGGCTGGCGTCGAAGTGCGCGGTGATCGTGGGCAGTGCGATGTTGACGATGCCCATGTCGATCACCGTCGAGTAGACGCCCATCGCCGCCGCGGCAAGGACGATCCACTTGTAGTTCGGCGAGCTCGTGTCGATGCGCATGCGGTCTACGTGTCAGGTTCGGTGGGTGTGGGAGGCGCGCCCTGCGGGCGCGTGCGCGCCTGACGGCGCGCGCCCTCTCTCAGTCTCCCCCAGAGGGGGAGAGGTTTTTCGGGAGGTCTCCCCCAGCGGGGGAGAGGCCGGAAGGGACGGGCGATTCGCGAATCGCCCCTACAGGGGAGGGGAGAAGACCCCGCCCGCACCCCTGGGCGACCACGAGGGTCGCCCCTACATGGATGATCCGCCGGCGTGGGAGGCGCGCCCTGCGGGCGCGTGCCCTCTCTCAGTCTCTCCCAGAGGGAGAGAGGCTTAAGGTGCGGGAGAGGGGAAAGACCGGCGCGCGCCAAGCCGCTACACGGCCCGGAAGACGGGGATGGTGTGCTCGCCGTCCAGGTCCTCGAAATCGACCTGGACGGGCATGCCCTGGACGATGGCGTGGGGATCCACGCCCAGGACGTTCGAGTAGAGGCGCGGGCCTTCCTCCAGCTCGATGATGGCGACGGCGTAGGGAGGCTCGAACGCGGGGTGGTAGGCCCGCGTCATCACGATCCAGGTGAAGACCGTGCCACGGCCGCTCACGGGAAGCCACTCGTGGCCGGTGGCGGTGCACTTGGGGCAGGTCGCGCCCGGCGGGAAACGGAAGGCGCCGCACGCCGTGCACTTGGGGAGGCGCAGCTCGCGCTCGCGGCAGTAGGCGTAGAAGGGGTCGAGGTCGGGGTTGGGGGCGGGAACGGGCCGCGTCGGATTCGTGGTCATATCGCGTTCCTCGGCCCGCCGGCTAGTTGCTCGGCGCGTCGGTCAAGACGGCGGTGAGGTGGTGCTGGATGATGCCGCCGTTGCCCCCGACCAGCGCCACGCGGCAACCGGGGACCTGCCCGCCTCCGGCGTCGCCCCGGACCTGCCGGACGCCCTCGGTGAGCGACGTCCAGCCGTGGAGATAGACCTCGGACAGCAGGCCGCCGCTGGTGTTCGTCGGCGTCGAGCCGCCGGGCCCAAGGTGGCCCTCCGCGGCGTAGGGGCCGCCTTCGCCCTTCTCGCAGAAGCCGTAGTCCTCGATCGTGATCAGCGTGGTGATGGTGAAGCAGTCGTAGAACTCGGTGACGTCGACGTCGGCGAGCGAGAGTCCCGCCTCCGCCAGCGCCTTGGGCCCGGCGATCTTGGCGGGCGAGGTCGTCAGGTCGTCGCGGTTGAGCAGGTCGCCCGGCCAGTGTCCCTGGCCCATGCCCGAGACGTAGACCGGCTTCCGGCGCATCGACTTCGCCCGCTCCTCGGTGGTCACGACGATTGCCCGGCCGCCGTCGCTCACCAGGCAGCAGTCGTAGATGCGGAAGGGCTCGGCGATGAAGCGGCCGTCGAGGTAGTCCTCCATCGACAGCGGCCGGTCGCGCATGGTGGCGATGGGGTTCCGCAGCGCCCACTCGCGGGTGGAGATCGCGATGTGGCCCAGGTGCTCCTCGTTGGTGCCGTAGGCGTTCATGTGGGCGCGGGCGACGAGCGCATAGCTGGCCGGCGCGCCGAACATCCCGTAGACGCCGGCGATGGGGTCGGCCATGTTCTTGCCCGGCGCCGCGCCGCCGTGCGGGTTCGACAGGTGCGAGTTTCCGTAGGCGATGAGGATGGTCTGCGCCATCCCCGAATCAATCGCGTGGACCGCCTGGTGGAGCAGCGTCATCGCGCCGTTCCCCCAGGGCAGGCCGATCCCCTCGAAGACCGGCTCGATGCCCAGCCCCTGCGTGATCTGGCCGGGGAAGACGTCGCCGCTGATCTGCGTCATCACCCCGTCGATGTCCTTGGGTGTGAGCCCGGCGTCGTTGAGCGCGGCCTGCGCCGCGTCGAGGGCGAAGCCCAGGTAGGTGCGCCCGGGCACGCGCCCCTGCTCGGTGTAGCCGACCCCGGCGATGCACGCCCGCTGCGTCATGCCGCCCTCCCGTCCGCGGTCCGCCTCATCTTATCGGACGCCGTTCTGCAAGCCAACGCCGCAGCCGTCCTCAAGCCTCTCTCCCTCTGGAGACCTTTGCGTAGCCTTGGACCGAGTGGGGGAGCAGCGCCCTGCGGGCGCTCGCGCGCCTGACGGCGCGCGCCCTCTCTCAAATCTCCCCCAGAGGGGGAGAGGGAAGACCACCCCAGTCCACCCGTTTCCAACCCAGCGGCGGGAGTTGTCCATCCCCTCTTCTCCCACGAGTGTGCGTCACGCGGGCATTGCGCGAAGTGAGGCACCTCCCCATGATGCGCGCGGACTACTAACCACTGGAGCGCGTTACCCTCATGTCACCCAGCCCGACCGCCACGCCTGCCGATCCCGTGACCGCGCCGCACCGCACATCCGACCTCCGCCCCCTCCTCAAGCGCTATTTCGGCTACGAGGAGTTCCGGCCGGAGCAGGAGTCGATCATCGCCAACGCGCTGGCGGGGCGGCATGGGCTCGTCATCATGCCGACCGGCGGGGGCAAGTCGCTGTGCTACCAGCTTCCCGCGATGGCGATGGACGGCCTGACGCTGGTGGTGTCGCCGCTCATCGCGCTAATGAAGGACCAGGTGGACGCGCTGCGCGGCAACGGTGTCCCCGCGGCCTTCATCAACAGCACGATGGACTTCGAGAGGATCGGGCGCGTGCAGCGGGCGGCGCTCGACGGCAAGCTCAAGGTCCTGTACGCCGCGCCGGAGCGGGTGACCACGTCCGAGTTTCTGCGGTTCCTGGAGTCGGTGCGCGTCGGCCTGATCGCCATCGACGAGGCGCACTGCATCAGCGAGTGGGGGCACGACTTCCGGCCCGACTACCGCAACCTGGCGGAGCTGCGGGCGCGATTCCCCGAGACGCCGGTGATGGCGCTCACGGCGACGGCGACGGAGCGGGTGCGGGACGACATCGTGGCCCAGTTGAGGCTCGGCGACTGTCCGCGGTTCATCTCGAGCTTCGACCGCGCCAACCTGACCTACTCGGTGCGACCGAAGCCCAACAAGCAGCGGGCCTTCGACGCCCTCCTCGGCCTGCTCAACGAGCGGCGAGGCGAGTCGGCCATCATCTATTGCTTCTCGCGGAAGGAGACGGAAGAGCTCGCCCAACGGCTGACCGGCGAGGGCCATCGGGCGGTGGCGTACCACGCCGGGCTGGAGCCCGAGGTGCGCCGCCGCGCCCAGGAGCGCTTCATCGAGGGCGACGTTCCCATCGTGGCGGCGACCATCGCCTTCGGCATGGGCATCGACAAGCCGGACATCCGGCTCGTGGCGCACTACTCGCTGCCCAAGTCCATCGAGGGCTACTACCAGGAGACGGGCCGGGCCGGCCGCGACGGCAAGCCGAGCGACTGCGTCCTCTTCTTCTCGGAAGGCGACCGGGGCAAGCAGCAGTACTTCATTCACCAGATGGAGGATGGGGCGGTCCGCGACATGGCGGAGCGCCAGCTGGAGCAGGTGGTCGAGTACGGCCGCCTCCGCGCCTGCCGACGCAAGTACCTGCTGGCGTACTTCGGCGAGACGATGGCAGGTGAGTCGTGCGGGCGCTGCGACTCGTGCCTCGCGGTGTACCGCCCCGTGGACGTGACCGAGCCGGCGCAGAAGATCCTCTCGGCGGTAATCCGCACCGGGGAGCGCTTCGGCATCTTCTACGTAAACCGGGTGCTGCTGGGCAGCCGCGACAAGCGGATCGGCAGGCTCGGTCACGACCGGCTGAGCGTGTACGGCATCGTCGACGACTACGACCGCAACGGCCTGCGGACCATTGCGGAGATGCTGGTCGAGCGCGGCCTGCTGTCCAAGGAAGAGGGCTCGCAGGGCGCCATCAGAGTGACGTCGGATGGGCGGTCGTGGTTGAGCAGCGGGCAACGTCTGGAGATGGACGTGCGCGAGGGCGACTCGGCGCCACGGCGAAGGGACGGGGGCTCTGAGCGAAGCTCCGACGAGAGGAGCGCGGCCGGCCACGACGAGGGTCTCTTTCAGGAACTGCGGGCATTGCGCCGCCGGCTCGCCGAGGAGCAGGGTGTGCCCGCGTTCGTGGTGTTCAACGATGCGACGCTGCGCGGCCTCGCCTCCTTCAGGCCCGTGACTCCCGAGGCCATGCTGAAGGTATCCGGCGTCGGCCCCGCCAAGGTCGAACGCTACGGCGAGGCGTTCCTCGCCGCGATCCGGGAGCACTCCTAAACCTCCCTTTGGAAACCTTTGCAGAACTCCCGCCGATGGCTGGAAAGCGGGTGGAGCGGGGTGATCTTCCCTCTCCCCCTCTGGGGGAGATTTGAGAGAGGGCGCGCGCCGTCAGGCGCGCGAGCGCCCGCAGGGCGCTGCTCCCCTCCGGCCTCTCCTCCCCCCGGAGACCTTGCGCAACCCGCGACGCCGACAGGCGACCTCCCATGTAGGGGCAACCCTCGTGGTTGCCCAGGGGTGCGGGCGGGGTCTTCTCCCTGTAGGGGCGATTCACGAATCGCCCGTTCCCGCCAACCGCCACGGGCCATCGAGACCTGTCACCTACCGCACCGGCCGCGCGTACCAGCCTCCCCACATTCCCTTCCGGCGGCGGAACAGCGCGATGAAGAGCGGGTTCGTCCACACCAGGACCTTCCACAGCGGCCAGGTGTCGAAGCGACGGCTGGACGGCCGCACTCGTGGATCCCGGATGAAGCGAACGGTGCCGCCGGTCCGCTTGGCTAAACGCTTCATGCTCCAGTAGAAGTCAACGTCCTCGCCGATCCACGCCGACTCGTCGTAGCCGCCGACCTCCTCGAAGACGGACGCGTGGCAGAACTGCGTGGGGCCTTGGACCATGTCCAGTAGCCGCGCCAGCAGCCGCCAGGCCCGCAGGTGAAGCCTGACGAGGAGGCGCCGGGGCCGGTACTCCGCATCCACGCCGCCGCCGACGCACGACGGGTCGGCCATCGCCGCGTGGATGGTGTCGAGGAGCGTGGTCGGCGCGGTTACGTCCGCGTCGACGAAGACGAGCACGTCGCCCTCGGCGCGACGCGCCCCGGCGTTCCGGGCCCGAGAGATGCCCTGCACCGGCTCCGCGACGACCGCCGCGCCCTTGCTCCGGGCGATGGCGGCGGTGTCGTCGGTGCTGTTGTTGTCGACGACGATCACGTCGACCTCGGCGCCGGAATGGGCGCGGAGGTGGGCGACGGCGGCCTCGAACGAGTCCAAGGTCGCGCCGATGTAGGCCGCCTCGTTGAAGGCCGGAATGATGATCGAGAGCTTCACCGGCAAACTACCGTCCAGGTTGCCAACCGTACCTAGAGGATAGAACACCTACCCATGCGGCGCCCCTCCGGCCTCTCCCCTCTGGGGGAGTGTCCCTTTTTAAGCCTCTCTCCCTCTGGGAGAGACTGAGAGAGGGCCGGGGCGGGGCTCGGGGGTCCCCGCCCGCGCTGGACACCCCTTCGGCCCGCCCCTAAGCTAACCCTATGGCGGCTCAAGGTCACACAGCGACGCTACTCCTTTCCTGCCCCGACCAGAGGGGCCTGGTTGCCGAGGTTGCCGGCTTCATCTACCGCCACGGCGGCAATATCGTCCACGCCGACCAGCACACCGACACCGAGTTGGGCGTCTTCCTGCAATGCGTGGAGTGGGAGCTCGAGGGCTTTGGTCTGTCCCGCGACGGCATCGAGCGGGAATTCGGCGTGCTCGCCGGCCGGTTCGGCATGTCGTGGAGCCTGCACTTCTCCGACCACATCCCGCGCATCGGCCTCATGGTCTCGAAGCAGGCGCACTGCTTCTACGACCTCTTCGCCCGGGTGCGGATGGGAGAGCTGCGCGCCGAAATCCCCATCGTCGTCAGCAACCACCCCGACCTCGGCGAGGCCACCCGCACATTCGGCGCCGAGTTCGTTCACCTGCCCGTTACGCCTGAGACCAAGCCGGCGCAGGAGGCCGAGGCCTTCGACCGGTTCGAGGCCGCCGGCGTCGACCTCGTCGTCCTCGCGCGCTACATGCAGATCTTGACCCCGGCGGCCATCGAGCGCTACCGCCACCGCATCATCAACATCCACCACTCCTTCCTCCCCGCCTTCGCCGGCGCGCGCCCCCGCCACCAGGCCTTCCGGCGCGGCGTCAAGGTCGTCGGGGCCACGGCCCACTACGCAACCGAAGGCCTCGACGAGGGCCCGATCATCGAGCAGGACGTCGTCCGCGTCGGCCACCGCGACTCCGTCGCCGACCTTATCCGCAAGGGCGCCGACCTGGAGAAGGTCGTCCTCGCCCGCGCCGTCGACCTGCACCTCCGCAACCGTGTCCTCACCTACGGCAACAAGACCGCCGTCTTCGCCTAGCCCCCTCCGGTTGCCGCCTGAAAAGCGCGCCGATATACTCCCTACGCTCCACGATTCACTTCGACAGAAGGCGCGCGCCCTCGGCGAAGGGCGCGGCGAGGCAGCGCATGTACACCCGCGTCCGCGACGTCCCCATCACCCGAACGCCCGACTACACCGTCGACACCAAGGACTACTACGCGCGGCACGTCGGCTCAGCGGAGGACGCGGTGCAGGCCGTCAAGTCGGGCGACCACGTCGCCATCTGCCGGGGACGCGAGCCGGAGGCGCTCGGCCTCGCGCTTTCGGCGCGCAAGGACGAGCTCCAGAACGTCAAGCTCACCATCCCGCAGCCGGGCCGTGACAACGGCATGTTCGACGACGCCTCCTGGGGCGAGAGCTTCCAGGTGCAGGTGGGCATCGTCACCAACCTGGCCCGGCCCGGCGTCGAGGAAGGCTTCGTCGAGTACCGCGTGAACCTCGACATGGCCGAGAGCGCCCCCGGCCTCGGCCTGAACCCCAGCTACGGCGCCGACGTCTACATGGTCGAGGTCAGCCCGCCCGACGAGCACGGCTTCTGCAGCTTCGGCGCCTCGGTCTGGGACAAGCCGATGGCGATCAAGACGGCCAAGAAGGTGCTCGCCGAGGTCAACCCCCGCCTCATCCGCACCTACGGCGAGAACTTCGTCCACGTCAGCGAGATCGACGCCTTCGTGGAGAACGAGGCCCCCACCGGCTGGACGATCTCCCGCACCCGCAAGACTGACATTCCCCCGCTGGCGAAGCGCTTCGCCGAAGTCGTCAGCGGGCTGGTGGAGTCGGGCGACACCATCCAGCTCGGCCTGGGCCAGGTCACCGAGTGGCTGCCCCGTGCCGGCGCCTTCGACGACCACGTCGACCTCGGCCTCTACACCGAGATCACCCCCCGCGGCACCACGGCGCTCATCGAGGGCGGCGTCATCACCAACAAGCGCAAGACGCTGCACACCGGCAAGTGCATCGCCACCGCCGCCGGCGGTAGCCGCGACGACGTCGGCTTCATCGACCAGAACCCGCTCTTCGAGCTCTACAACGTCGAGTACGTCATCAACCCACTGACGGTCGCGAAGAACGACAACTTCGTCGCCATCAACTCCGGCCTGATGATGGACCTCACTGG
This sequence comes from Dehalococcoidia bacterium, assembly GCA_965207995.1. Lineage (GTDB taxonomy): Bacteria > Chloroflexota > Dehalococcoidia > SHYB01 > SHYB01 > DAOUKH01. Next base: position 2,710,612 of record OZ242299.1, read on the forward strand.
GCAGGGCACCGCCGAGTCGTTCGGCTCCTTCCAGTGGTCCGGCCCCGGCGGGCAGCCGGTCATGGCACTTGGCGCGCTCATGGCTCGCAACGGACGCTCTATCATCTGCCTGCCGAGCACGTCTTCCGACGGCAAGCACTCCCGCATCGTGCCCCTGCTTCCGGAGGGCACGGCGGTCACCGTGCCGCGCTACATGACCGACATCGTGGTGACCGAGTACGGCGTCGCTCACCTCCGCTGGAAGACCCTGCGCGAGCGGTCGCAGGAGCTCATCAAGGTTGCCCACCCCGACTTCCGCGCCGAGCTCGAGCAGGCGGCGCGCTCCCGCTTCTGGCCCCACTAAATGACGATCACACGACCGAGGACACGACCATGACCACCATCGACCAGAACGTCGACAGCAAGCTCACCGACGAAGTCATCGCCAAGTACCGCGCCCGCATCGGCGAGGTCACCCCCATCACCAACGCCTGGAACTCCGAGGCGACCTACGACACGATCCGCCACTTCGCCAACGGCATCGGCGACGACAACCCCCTCTGGAACGACGAGGACTACGCCAAGGGCACCAGCTACGGCGACATGATCGCCCCGCCGAGCTTCCTCTTCACCTGCAACCAGGGGCCGCTCTCCCGCGGGCGCACCTCCGGCGGCTTCCGCGGCTTCACCGGCGTCCACCGCTACTGGTCGTCCGACGCCTGGGAGTACTACCACCCCATCAAGCGCGGCGACCGCATCCACGGCGAGACCTACCTGACTGATTTCATCGAGCACAAGAGCGCCTACGCCGGCCGCACCATCGAGGACAGCGCCACCCAGACCTTCTACAACCAGCGCGGCGAGAAGATCGCCGTCCACCGCCTGAACTTCATCAACTTCGAGCGCTCCACCGCCGCCAGGGCCGGCAAGTACAAGGACATGGGCGAGCACGTCTGGACGCAGGAGGAGCTCGAAAGCCTGTGGGCCGATATCGAGAAGGAGGAGCGCCGCGGCGCGGAGCCCCGCTACTGGGAGGACGTCGAGGTCGGCGGGGAGATCCCCTGGGTGGTGAAGGGGCCGCTCTCACAGTGCGAGGTCGTCGCCTGGCACGCCGGCTGGGGCGGACTCTTCCTCATGGCCTCCGAGATCGCGCAGCGCACCGTCCAGAAGCACCCCAAGGCCAACGTCCCCGACATCCACAACAAGGCCCCCGACTTCCCCATGCGCGCGCATTGGGACCGCGAATGGGCCCGGATGGTCGGCGCCCGCTCGGCCTACGACTTCGGCGGCCAGCGCGTCGCCTGGCTCATCAACGCCCTGACCAACTGGGGCGGCGACGACTCCATGGTCCGCGGCATCGACGCCAAGTTCGTCAAGATGAACGTCCTCGGCGACGCCACCTGGTGCCACGCCAGGATCAAGGGCAAGGAGATCGTCGACGGCGAACCCCTCGTCTTCTTCGAGTGCTGGGGCGTCAACCAAGAAGGCGACGTCACCGTCACCGCCGAGGCCAAGATGCGCCTCCTCAGCCGCGGCTAGCGCGAACTGGGGCGTCCCTTAAGCCTCCCTCCCTGTGGGAGGGACTGAGGGCGGGCACGTGCACCCGCATCTCCTACCTCTTCTACCCCCGGAGACCCTTGCACAACGCTCCCGCGGCCTGGAACAGATGGAGCGGGGAGCCTCTGCCCACTTCTCCGGGGTGGGGCATCACCCTAACCCGCCCCCACAGGGGGCCACCTTAAGCCTCTCCCCCTCTGGGGGAGACTGAGAGAGGGCCGGGGCGGGGCTCCTGGAGGTCCGGCCTCTTCTCCCCCGGGAGAAGATTGAGATGAGGCCCCTACCCCGCCGGTTCGAAGCGGTACACCGTGAGGTCGTCGTCGCGGTCTTCCCAGACCACCTTCACCGGCATCCCGATGTAGAGGTCCTCGTTCTTGCAGTTGATCACGTTGCTGGTCAGCTTGACCCCGCCGCAATCGTTGAGCTGCACGATGGCCGCGTTGTACGGCGTCGTCGCGCGCACCGCCGGGTGCACGGCGTGGGGCACCAGGATGAACGACCAGACCTCGCCGATGCCCGCCGACTCAACGTAGGAGTACTTGAACGAGAGACACTCCGCGCACACCGGCGTCGGCGCGAAGCGGTAGGCCCCGCACTGACTGCAGCGTTGGACGAGCAGCTTGTGCTGCTTACAGCCCTCCCAGAATTCCTGGGTATCCCGCTCGAATGCCGGGAGCGGCATGCCCTCTTCGAAGTATTTGCCCATGGAATGCTCCTGCGGCCGGCTAGTTGCGGAGAATCAGCGCGCTCGACGGCGGCGCCGCCGGTCCCGCCACCACCAGGCACGTCTCCGCGCCCTCGACCTGCGACGTCGACTCCCCGCGCATCTGGCGCACGCCCTCGACCACCATCTCCAGGCCGTGGATGTAGGCCTCCGCGAGGTTGCCGCCGCTGGTGTTGATCGGAAGCGAGCCGGAGGGATAGTCGATGTTGCCGTCCTCGATGAAGGGGCCGCCCTCACCCTTCTTGCAGAAGCCGAAGTCCTCGATGGCCATCAACACCTGGCCGGTGAAGTTCTCGTAGAACTGGCCCACGTCGATGTCGTTGGGCCCCATGCCCGCCCGCTCGTAGCAGTCGCGGGCCGTCTCGACCAGTCCCGACGACGTCCACGTGCTCGCGGTGCGGGAGTGCTCGTCGCCCCCGTCGCGGTAACCCGCGCCGTGGGCCGCGCCGGCGATGTAGACCGGCTTGCGCTTCAGCGACTTCGCCCGCTCCGCGCTGACCACCACCACGGCGCAAGCGCCGTCGTTCTCCTGGCAGCAGTCGTAGAGGTGGTAGGGGTCGGCGATCATGCGGGAATTCTGGTGGTCTTCGAGGGTGATGGGGCGGCCATACATGACGGCGCGGGGGTTGCGCTGGGCGTTGGCGTAGGAGTTGACGGAGATGCGGCCGAACTGCTCGCTGGTCGTGCCGAACTCGTACATGTGGCGGCGGGCCTGAAGTGCATACCGGTGGACTGCCGCGATCACGCCGAAGGGCATGGTGAAGGCGTTGTTGCCGCCGTAACGCCGCGCCCCCGTCCGGGCCGCGCCCTGCCCGAAGCGCCCGAACTGGCCCTGGCAGAGGGAGCGGTAGCAGACGACGGCGTCGGCGCTGCCGCTGTAGATCGCCATCGCCGCGTGGTGTACCACGCCGCAGGTCGAGTTGCCGCCGCCGGGGTACAGGCTGGCGTAGCGGAGCTGCTTGATACCGAGCGTCTGCGCCAGCGTCATGGGGTTGTTGCGGTCGACGCTGTAGGTGACGAAGCCGTCGATGTCCTGCATCCGGAGGCCGGAGTCGTCCACCGCCTTGGTGATCGCCTCGCAGCAGAGTTGGAACTCGCTGCGCTCGATCTGGCCCCAACGGGTGTATTCGGTCTCGCCGATGCCGACGATCGCGGTCTGGTCTCGCATTGGCCAGGGCATAGCGCCTCCAAAGGTCAACAGAATCGGGGCACGAGCATTGTAAGCGGGGCCGGATGCCTGTCAAGAAACGCCTAAACCGCCCCGCAGGGGGCCACCTTGAGCCTTCCTACCCCTGTGAGGAGCCTCTTAAGCCTCCCTCCCCCTGGGAGGGACTGAGGGCGGGCAAGGGTGGGGCGCGGAGGTCACCTCCGGCCTCTTCTCCCCCCGGGAGACTTTGCGTAACCTTGAACCGAGTGGGGGAGCAGCGCCATGCGGGCGCTCGCGCGCCTGACGGCGCGCGCCCTCTCTCAAATCTCCCCCAGAGGGGGAGAGGGAAGACCACCCCCCAAGGCCGGCCTTAGGGCCGGGGCGCGGGTCCGAGCACCCTGTACTTTCGATCCTCGGTCCGCTCGTCCACCGGCAGGACCTCCACGACGACCCTGGACAGGCCCACGACTTCGCCGTCGGAGTCGAAGCTGTAGTCGTCGCCGATGGCGCCGCTCCACGTGATCTCGTACATGCAGTCGCGGAAGCCGTCCGCGTCCTGGTCGTCCTTGGTCTGCTTAAGGCATTCGGCGGCGATGTACACGTCGTCATAGGCGGAACCCAGGTGCCACGGCAGCGTGACGTAGTTGTAGCGCGCCCTGAAGTTCGCCAGCACTTCCTGCGCCTTCTCGTTGTCCGGGTCGAGGTCCGCGGTGATGGCCTTCATCCCCGTCGCCGCGTCGCCCGCGATCGCCAGTGCGGTCGTCCCGACCGAGACCGTCTCCGCGTAGATGGGGCCTTCGTAACCCAGCTCTCGGGCCTGCTTAACGATGGTGCCCGCCGAGAACTCCGACTGCGGCGCAAGGTGCAGCGCGTCGGGACTCGCCGCGATCAGCTTCGTCAGCTGCGACCTGAAGTCGGTGACCTCCGGCAGGTACCGCTCCTCGGCCACCACCGTGCCGCCGCGCTCCTCGAATTGCGCCACGGACGTGCGCCTGATGCCCTCCGCGTAGTCGGTCGACTCCGTGATGGTCGCCAGCGTGCGGACCCCGTCGGCCCACAAGGTATTCCCGGTGGCGATTCCCACCTCGATGTCGCTGATCTGGGTGCGGAAGATGTAGTCGCCGGCCTTGGCGATGTCCGGGTTGCTTGCCAACCCCGAGAACAAGATGGTCCCGTCAGCCTCCGCAAGCGGGGCGACTCCCAGCATGGCGCCGCTGCACGACGTGCCCAGGATGATCTTCAGCCCTTCGACTTGGGTCAGCTTCTTGTACGCGGCGATGGCGTCCTGGGCGCCGCACTTGGAGTCCTCGACGACGAGCTCCAACGTGCGGCCGTCGACTCCGCCCGCGGCGTTGATCTCGTCGACAGCCATCTGCTTGGCCTGGCTCGCCACGGTGCCGTAGGTCTCACCAGGCCCCGTTAGCGACTCCATGACGCCGATCCTGAACGGGTCGTCATCTCCGCCGCCGGAGCACGCTACCGCCGCCAGCGCCAGGGCCGGCATCAACCCGAAGGCGAGGAATCTCTTGTTCCAGAGCCTCGCCAAGATGCGCCCAACGCTACCGGTCCTCCCGATGGCAGCAAATCTATGGCCCGTCTCCCCGGATGGCCTCACGAGTCGTGCCTCCTAGTTTCGGCGCCCACTATACCAGTGCCATGTCGGGTGGAGCCCCTTAAGCCTCCCTCCCCCTGGGAGGGACTGAGGGCGGGCCGGGGCGGGGCGCGGAGGTCCCCTTCTGATTGCTGGATGTGACCTTGCATATTGGTAACGGAAACGTTACCATTCGGACGTGATTGAGATCAGAGAGCAACAAATGCCGCTCACTCGTGACTTCAAGGAGACCGTGCAGGCCCGCGCCGAGCGGGATTCGGCATTTCGAGAGGCGTTGCTCAAGGAAGGCGTCGAGTGCCTGCTTGCGGGAGACGTAGATACGGGAAAGATCGTGCTGCGTGACTACATCAACGCCACCATCGGATTCGAGGAGCTAGGCTCGCTGACGAACAAGCCGCCCAAGAGTCTGATGCGCATGTTCGGACCGTCCGGCAATCCCCACGCCCGCAACCTGTTCGAGGTAATCAGCCGCATCCAGGAGCACGAAGGCGTGCAGCTCGAAGTGAACGCCGTTCGATAGCCGGGGATGTCTCCGGCCTCCCCCTGGCGCAGCCGAGCGTGCGGGCGGGGCATATGTTTAAACCGCCCCCGCAGGGGCCCACCTTAAGCCTTCCTCCCTCTGGGAGGGATTGAGGGCGGGCAGGGACGGGGCATCCCACCCGCTCCCCTCCTGTAGTACACTCATGCCAACCGCCGCCAGCCCACAGACCATGCTCGACCTCCTCATCAAGAACGGCACCGTCATCGACGGCAGCGGCCTTCCCCGCTACCGCGCCGACGTCGGCGTCCGCGATGGGCGGATTGTCGCTAAGGGACGCCTCGACGAGCCCGCGGGCCGCGTCATCGATGCCGAGGGCGCGATCGTCGCTCCCGGTTTCGTCGACATCCACACCCACTACGACGCGCAGATCATGTGGGACGGCCTGCTTACCAGCTCGCCGTGGCATGGCGCGACGACTGTCGTCATGGGCAACTGCGGCTACACCCTCGCACCCTGCAAGCCCGAGGACCGCGAGTTCCTCATGGGCATGTTCGCCCGCGTCGAGGCCGTCGATCTCGAAGTGCTTCATACCGTCCTCGATTGGGAGTGGCACAGCTTCCCCGACTTCCTCGACCGCGTGGAGCGGGAGGCGCTTGGCATCAACGTCGCGGCCCAGATCGGACACAGCGCCGTCCGCCGCTACGTGCTCGGCCCCGAGTCCGCAGAGCGCGCCGCCACCGACGAGGAGACGGCCCGCCAGCGCGCCATCGTCCGCGAGGCGGTCGCCGCCGGGGCCTTCGGCTTCAGCACCGCCCAGAGCCGGGGCCACGTCGCCGGCGACGGTACACCCGTGCCCAGCCGGCAGGCCGCCAAAGAGGAGATCATCGAGATCGGCAGCGCCCTCGCCGAGTTCGGCCTCGGAAGCACCGAGATCGTCCCCGCCTCGCTCCGCGACCCCGACGGCTTCGACGAGAACGATCGCGCCCTGATGACGGAGTTGGCCCTCCGTAGCGGCCGCCCGGTCAACTGGAATGAGCTCTCCCAGGTGTGGGAGCTGCCCGGCCAGTGGCGGAAGCAGGTCGACTTCATGGAGGAGGCCGCCGCCAAGGGGGCGGCCATCTACGGCGTGGCCCGATGCCAGCGGCTCGACGTCCCCTGGAGCTTCGCCGACGAGCACGTCAACTACCGCAGCATCCCGACGTTGGGGCGTATCCTCTCAACACCGGTCGGCGGGCGTGAGGCGCTGCTGCGAAGCGCCGACGTCCGCGACGCCATGAAGCGCGAGCTTGAGTCCGATACCGAGACGATGCCCTACCGCAGCCTCCCCAACCTCATCGTGGCCCGCGCGAAGACGTCGGCCAATGCCCCGCTCAACGGCAGGACCCTTGAGGACGCCGCCGCCGCGCTCGACGTGCACGTCGTCGACGCGATGCTGGACCTCGCCTGCGAGGAGGGCCTCGCCACCGAGTTTGCCATCGTCGGCGCGCGCAACGGCGACGCCGAGGCCGTGGGCGCGATGCTCAACAGCCCCCACGCCGTCGCCGGCATCTCCGACGCGGGCGCGCACATCAACTTCATGAGCGGGGCCATCTATTCGACCACCTTGCTGCGCTGGGCCTCCGACACCGGCCTGATCACGCTCGAGGAGGCGGTGCGCCGCCTCACCTTCCTGCCCGCTTCCGTCTACGGCATCCGCGACCGCGGCCTCCTCCGCGAGGGACTCGCCGCCGACGTGGTCATTTTTGAAGAGGACGAGGTCGGGCCGCTGGAGGCAGAACGCCTTCGCGACATCCCCGGAGGCGGCACCCGGCTGGCCAACCGCGCCGTCGGCGTGCGGAACGTCATCGTCGGCGGCGAGACCCTGGTCGAAGATGGCACGGACACCGGGGCCCGGCCCGGCCGCCTGCTCCGAAGCAGCCGCTATCACGGGAAGACGGCGTAGCCGGAGGTTGGCGTGGAGCTCGGACGAATCCTGAAGGAAGGCGCGCTCTCCGGTCTGAGAGTCGTCGACTTCACCTGGGTGCGTGCCGGCCCGCAGACCACCCGCATCCTCTCCATGTTCGGCGCCGAGGTCATCCGCGTCGAGTGGCCCGACAGCCCCGACACAATCCGGTTCGCCGCCTCTCCTCCTGATGTCTCGCCCAGCCTCGACTCCGGCACCGACTTTAACAACTTCGGCTGCAATAAGCTGAGCGCGACGTTGAACGTTAGAAGCTCCAAAGGCATGGACCTCGTGAAGGAGCTTATCTCCGTCTCCGACGTCGTCATCGAGAACTTCAGCTCGCGGATTCTGGAGAAGTGGGGCCTCGGCTACGAGCAGTTGAAGGAAGTGAACCCCACCATCGTCTACGTCAGCATGGCCGGGTTCGGCCACCGGGGCCGCCACCGCGACTACGACACCTGGGGCCCCGCGGTGCAGGCCGTGTCGGGCCTCACCTTCATCTCCGGCGCGCCGGGCAAGCCGCCCGCGGGCTGGGGCTACTCCTACATGGACCACACCGGCGGCTACTACGGCGCGATGGCGGTGCTCGCCGCGCTCCACTACCGCCACGAGAGCGGACGCGGCCAGTACGTCGATCTCGCCCAGGTCGACGTGGGCTGCACCCTGACCGGCGCCGCCTTCCTCGACTACACCGTCAACGGGCGCAAGTCCGACCGCGAAGGCATGCCGCCGGGCAACCGCACCCACTGGCCCGGCGCGTCGCTGGCCAACACCTACCGCGGCCCCCACGCCGCGCCGCACAATTCCTACAAGTGCAAGGGGAGCGATGCCCACGCCTGGTGCGTCATCGTCTGCTACACCGACGATGAGTGGCGGGCCTTGGTCAAGGCGATGGGCGACCCCGAATGGGCCCACGATCCCAAGTACGACACCCTCCTGGGCCGGCTCGAACACCAGGAGGAGATGGACCTCAAGATCGAGGGCTGGACTAAGGAGCGGAACAAGTACGAGGTCATGGCCAAGCTCCAGGCCGCCGGAGTCCCATCCGCGCCGGTGCAGAGCATGGTGGACCGCGTCGAGAACGACCCGCAGCTGCAACACCGCGGCACCTTCGCTGCCACCGCCTCCCATCCCCTGCTCGGCGAGAAGATCTACGAAGGCATGCCGATGCAGCTACGCAACGCGCCGTGGGAGCTCTGGCGGCACGGCCCCTTGATGGGCGAAGACAACGACTACGTCTTCGACGACCTCCTCGGCATGGAAGCCGGCGAGCGCGACGCCCTCGAAGGCGAGAACGTCTTCTGGCCCAAGGGAATGCAACGGAAGGCGGCGTCGTGAGCGGCGAGACACCCCAGGCCCTCGCCGGCCTCCGCGTCCTGGAGGTGGGCGACGAGAAGAGCCAGCTCACCGGCAAGCTCCTCGCCGACATGGGCGCCGACGTCGTCCTCATCGAGCCCCGCGAAGGCTCCCGCTGCCGCCGCGTCGGCCCCTTCTACGGCGACGTGCCCGACCTCAACCGCAGCCTCTATTTCTGGACGTACAACACCAACAAGCGAAGCCTCACCCTCGACCTCGGCACCCCCGACGGACGCGGCCTCTTCAAAGACCTGGCCGAGAGCGCCGACGTCGTCATCGAGTCCGCCGACCCCGGCGTCATGCCCGCCCTCGGTCTCGGCTACGACGACCTGGCCGGCAACGGCGCTGGGCCGCTTGTCTACTGCTCCATCACGCCCTTCGGACAGTCGGGCCCGTGGCGCCACATGAAGGCCACCGACCTCACCCTCATGGCTTCCGGCGGTCAGATGGGAGTCTGCGGCTACGACCTCGTCGACGACCCCTTCAATACGCCGATCGCTCCCGGCGGCGGCAATGCCTGGCACCTGGGCGCGAACTACGCCTTTATCGCCGTTCTCATCGCCCTGATCAACCGCGGCCGCCGCGGCGCAGGCGAGTACATCGACCTCGCCGTCCACGAGGCCGTCGCCCTCTGCACCGAGGGCGCCTTCCCCGACTACGTCAACACCGGCGCCAACCGCATACGCCAGACCGGCCGCCACGCCTCCATGAACGGCTCGCCAAACGTCCAAAACCTGTGCGGCGACGGGCGCTACGCCAACTGCTTCATGCCCCGCGTCAAACTGGAAGAATTCATGGTCTTGCGCGACTGGCTCGACGAGCACGGCCTCGCCGGCGACCTCATGGAGGACAAGTACCTCGACCCCGACAACCTCGCCACCGTCATGCCCCAGCTTCTCGAAGCCGTGCGCGCCCTCTCCAAGAAGCTGACCTCCAACGACATCTACCACGGCGGCCAGCAGCGGGGCCTGCAGTGGACGCCGGTGCGCGCCCCGTCCGACCTGCTCGAAGACGAGCACCTGCACGACCGCGGCTTCTTCGTCGACGTCGAGCACCCCGAGCTCGGCGAGACCTTCACCTACGTCGGCGCGCCCTACATCTTCCAGGAGACCCCGTGGCGCATCCGGCGCCGGGCGCCGCTCCTCGGCGAGGACAACGTCGCCATCTATCACAACGAGATGGGACTGTCCCTCGAACGGCTCAGCGCCCTCTCCGACCTGGGCGTCATCTAGGAGGAACGAGATGAGCGAGCAGGCGACCGTCCAACGGCTCACCGTCTTCGGCGCCGATTGGTGAAGCTTCTGCAAGATGCTCGAGAGGTCACTCGAGCAAGCGTCGATCCCCTACGACCGCAGGGACATCGACAGCGACCCCGCCGCCCTCGCGGAGGTCGAACGTCTGCAGGAAGGCGGCCGGACGATCCCCACCGTCGTCTACCCCGACGGCGGTTTCGAGGTCAACCCGCCGCTGCCCAACATCCTCAGCCGGCTGGGTCTGCGCTAGGCCAAACCCTTTGGGGGAACACCGTTTAAGCCTCTCCCCCTCTGGGGGAGACTGAGAGAGGGCGCGCGCCGCAGGCGCGCGGGCGGCCGCAGGCCGCCGCTCAACCCAACCGGCAGCCTACGACTTCCCGCCGAGCCGCGCCGCCAAGAACTCCAGCGTCAGCTCCCACGCTTGCTCCGCCACAGCCTCGCGGTAGAACTCGGGGTTGGTGTAGTTCATGAAGGCGTGGCCGGCTTCGGGAAAGTCGCGGAAGTGGTGCTCCTTGCCCAGGCGGGTCAGCTCGGCGTCGAGGCGCCGCATCATCTCCGGCGACGGGTTGGGGTCGGTGCCTCCGAAGAAGGCCAGCACCGGGCAGGCGATGCCGTCGAGCCGCTCGATCACTGTTGGACCGCCGCCCCACGCCATGTCCATGTGGCCGCCGTAGAAGGGGACCGCGGCGCGGAAGGCGGGGATCGCCGTCGCCGCCAGGAAGGTGATGCGCCCGCCCATGCAGAAGCCGATGATGCCGACGTCGTCGGTGACGTCGCTCCGCCCTTGGAAATGCTCGACGCAGGCCCCGACGTCGGCGATCAGCTCCTCGTCGTGGAGCTTGGCCATGCGCTCCAGCCCCGTTTCGTCCGTCGCCAGGTCCTGGCGGTGATAGAGCTGCGGTGCGACGGCGGCGTAGCCCTCACCCGCGAGCCGGCGCGCCATCTCCTCGGTGAAGACGTCGAGCCCCGGCGCGTGCATGATGACCACGACGCCGGGGTGCGGCCCCGAACCGTCGGGGTCGGCGGCGAAGGCGTCCATCGCCAGCCCCGCCACGTCCAGTGTCACTCTCCGCTCAGGCATCGTGCGCCTCCTCGACCCTGCCCCGCGCCTAGTTGGCCCGGTTGCAGAACTCCTCGTGCGGCGGGACGTCGCAGCCGACGACGTGGAGGAAGAAGTACGTCCCGATGTCGCCCATGTACTTGAAGTTCTTCTTCACGCTGGCCAGCGTCGATTCGAAGTCGCCGTGGCTCTTCAGATAGTTCTCGAACGAGCCGTGCTCCTGTTCGAGCTCCAGCATCCGGTTGGCGTTGGTCACGATGGCCTCGATCTTGCGCCGGTTCCGGATGATGCGGGTGTCCTGAGCTAGGGCGTCGACCTCGTCGGGGCTCATGTTCGCCACCCAGTCGATGTCAAAGCCGTGGAAGGCGGCGTGCGTCCCCGGCCACTTCCGCTCGATCATCTTCCACGACATGCCGCTCTGGAAGATGGCCTGACTCATCACGTCCAGGTAGTCGCCCAGCTTGGGCTGTGCCGTGTCGTCTCGCGCCATCGCGCCCTCCTGTAGTACTTTCCGGTTACGCCCCGGCGGGCAGCACTTTGCCGGGACGCGCCCCGGTGTGCTCGCCGTCCTCGATCAGCGCCTCGCCGTTGACGAAAACCGCCTTGACGCCGACGGGCCGCTGCACGATGCGCCGCCCGCCTCCCGGCACGTCGTCCAGCCACTCGCGCGGCTTCGCCTGGATCGTGTCGGGGTCGAAGAGTACGAGGTCGGCGGCCATCCCGTCGGCGACCAGGCCGCGGTCGCGGCAGCCGAGGATGGCCGCGGGCATCGAGGTCAGCCGGCGGACGCCCTCCTCGATGGACATGATCTCGCGCTCGCGGACCCAGTGGCCCAGGAAGCGGCCGGTGAAGTCGACGCCGCAGTCCATGTCGAGGTGCGCGCCGGCGTCGGAGACTCCGGGCAGGCAGTACGGCCCCTTCAGGATTTCGCTCACCGCGTCCATGTCGCCGTTCATCAGGCCGTAGTAGACGAAGCGCGTCGACAGGTCTTCGGCCAGCGCGAGGTCGAGCATGAAGTCGACGAGGTTCTCGCCGCGTTCGGCGGCGATGTCCGCGACGCGCCGGTCGACGTACGCCTCGTGCTCCGGCAGCCGCACCTCGCGCACGTGCACGATCTTCGAGCGGTTCACCATCGACCCTGCGCCCTCGGCGGGCAGGTTGAGGTACTCGTCGCGCAACGTCTCCCGCACCGATGGGTCGGCGAAGAGCCGCAGCTTCTCCTCGTGCGGCTTCTTGATGATGGCGTCCCACGTGGGGAACCAGTTGAACATCGTCGTGCTGCGGAGGTCGAACTCGAGGTCGAGACGCTGGCACTTGGCGACCGAGTAGACCCTGGCCTCGCGCTCCGCGGCCGTCTCCATGAAGGCGAGCAGCTCCTTCCACTTGTCGGGCATGTCCCACCGGTGCTGGAAGGCGTTCCAGACCATGGGGCGGCCGGAGTCGCGGCTGAGCTCGATGAGGAAGTTCTGGAACTCTGGGCTGATGTCGGCGGCGCCGGGGTGCGGTGAGATCGTCATGACGCCGCGTCCGAGCTCGCCGAGGGCCATGCCGAGGGCGCGCAGCTCTTCGAGCGTGGCGCACTGACTGGGGACGGGCCCGCCGTCGGGGCCGCGCTCGAAGTCGGCCTTCAGCGTCGAGAATCCCACCGCGCCCTGGCGCACCGATTGCTTGAGCACCTCGGCCATCGCCGCGATCTCGTCGGGCTTGGCCTCCCGCTCGTGCGATTCTTGACCCATGACGTAGTGGCGGAGCGCGGAATGGCCGACCTGGGTGGCGACGTTGACACCCGGCGGGGGCAGCTTGTCGAGGAACTCGCCGAAGCTCTCCCACTCCCAGCTGACGACGCGCTCGAAGATGTCGAGAGGGATGCCCTCGACGCGGCAGAAGAGCTGCTTGGTGTACTCGCGGTCGCGGGCCGCCGCCGGCGCGATGCTGAATCCGCAGTTGCCGGTGAGGACGGTGGTGACGCCGTGCCAGCAGGAGGAGGTGCAGAGGGGATCCCAAAGCAGTTGGGCGTCGTAGTGGGTGTGCATGTCGAAGAAGCCGGGCGCGACGGCGAGGCCGCCGGCGTCGATGACGCGCCGCGCCTCCCGCCAGACGTCGCCCGTGCCCACGATGCGGCCGCCGTCGACGGCGACGCTGCCGGCGTACGAGGGCGCGCCGGAGCCGTCGATGATGCGCGCGTTCTTGATCAGGAGGTCGATCATGGCTGCGAGCGCTTCGCCTTCTTCTTGCGGGGCTTGCGTTCCTTCGGCGGCAGGCTGGAGGCGTAGGCCAGCGACTTGGCGATCCAGTCCTGGAGGCGGGGGTGGTCGTCGAGCATCGTCGCGGGCGCGACCACGTACTCCCGCATCGTTCGTCCTGCCATCGGCTCGAAAGGCCGTCCGCCCTCGGCGAGCAGCGCCTCGCGGTCGCCTTCCGGCAGGCGCAGGATCATGTCGGACTGGTGCAGCCCGCCCATCAGGTTGCCGTTCACGAAGCAGCTGGGGTAGCCGAACATCTGGCGGCGCTCCACCTCCGGCGGGCCGGGCATCACCGCCTCGAACGTATCGATCAGCGACTGCGGCGCCTTCCGCCACTTCGACTCAGCCATGCGCTCTTCCTTAGATCTCCCCCATCTTGGGGAGCCGCCTTAAACCTCTCCCCCTCTGGGGGAGATTGAGAGAGGGCGCGCGCCGACAGGTGCGCGGGCGCCCGAAGGGCGCCGCTCCCCAGCCGCGCTAGAGCCTACCACACCGCCCCGCCCGCTCGGGGCGCGCGAATGCCGTCGAATAGCCTGACACTGTCAGCGGGTCGCAGTGTTGGCTAGGCGGTTTGCTCTTGCATGAGTCCTATGCTTCGAGAAACTCATTCAGTCGTTTAGCAATCAGATTCCTGCGCTCATGGAGAAACGCTGTGTACTGCTGTGTTCCCAGGAGGGAATCCTCTGTCGGGATACACTGTGCAATGAACACACTCTTGCCAGCCGTATCCTTGATCTCAGGGAAGTACTCTGCAGGAGCCTTGTCACTGATCTGTCGGTTTGTCTTGCCCGATATGAAGCAAAGGTTGGCAATGTCATCCGCTTGGCGTGTCGTGTAAGTGCCCTTGAGAACTGCCTTCGGGAAAATGTGATGGAACTGTAGGCGGTGTTGCGTTCCTGAATGTGAGAGCGCGATCTTTAGCTTAGATCGCCAATCCTGCGCGCCGCCGGCGCGAAAGGCCAGGAACATAGTCTTGAACAGAGCGCTCCGCTGGTTTCGTCCCTCCAGCTCTTCTGGCGCTATGTTGAGGCGCCCGACCTGGCGACGCAGGTGTTCAACGAGCATTGTTGCGTTGCCACCACCGTTTAGCGTAGCCAGGTCCTGATCAAGCATCGTCTCACTTGAGCCGCGGGAGTAGCGGCCCTTTGCGTTGGCTACTAGCAGCCAATAGCGCAGTTGGTCCGACTCTTCCTGAGACAGTTTGTAGGCGCGTAGATGGCCATGGCATGCGACCGTGATCAGGATGAGTGGAGAGGAGAGGAGAGCAGGGCTGTCGATGTCAGCATTTGCCTTCAAGAAATTCAGCGCAAAGTCCATGCCGTCGCGGCTGTGTTTCCAGGCTGACTGAAGTTCATCCACACTGAGATTGCCAACCCTATGGAAACGCGACTGGCCAGTAGCAAATGCAACGAGGTTCCTCAAGTGCACACCAATGTCCAATTCAAATCCACCTTCAGTGCACTTCTGTTGAGCCTCCTGGAATATCTTGAGAGAGTTACGCCACTTCGCCGTGATCTGTGCTAACGCAAGGTCTGAACTTCTCAGTTTGGCACCAAGTGAGTTCACTCGAACGAAGATCTCCGTAACCTCTTCGTAGGAGAGGTGTGGTTCCAATACATCAATTCGGTAGACATAGTCGCGGATACCCCGCAGGCGAGCGAGCCGTTGGCTATATCTGTCGTATCGTTCGTCTTCAAGATTCGTTACGCCGACCTGTTTCAGAAGCATGGCGTCGCTGTATTTGAAAACATCCGACACCTTCACCCACTGGGGAAGTTGGGCGAGTTTCCTTGTTGCAACTACGAAGGTCATCTTGTTGAAACGCTGCTGAAGCTCATCCTCAGTCGAGTCGGTCTCGTCTTCCACGAGGTCATCCTCGTCATTCTCGTTCACTTCTGTTACGACAGTTTGATCATCTGGATGCTCGAGGTTGAACAGCAGCTCAATCGGTTGTCTCCGCCCACGTACGGATACAGGTTCGCCACGGATTACTGCCGAAAGCGACGTCAGCCGCTGTTGACCATCGAGGAGCAGGAGGTTTCGTCGATACGGATTGCCTTGCTGCTCGACGGCGAATTCCCGCAGGGGCACATCTTCGTCCGTTTCCCATTGCAGAATCGTTCCTGAGGGATAGTTTCGATAAAGTGAATCAAGCAGGTCCCGGACTCTGGTCGAACGCCACACATACCGGCGCTGCATCTCTGGAAGTTGGAGTTCGCCGCTTCTAATGTTCTCGATGAGCTCTGACACCTTCTTTTCGGTCTTGGCCATAGGTTGTTATTCCTCCGGCTTCTCTGTCGGTTCGGGCCGGCCCGCGCGCTACTCCCAGTCGCGGACGTCGACGAAGCGGCCCGCGATGGCGGCCGCCGCGGCCATGGCGGGGCTGACGAGGTGGGTGCGCCCGCCGCGCCCCTGTCGGCCTTCGAAGTTGCGGTTGGTGGTCGAGGCGCAGCGCTCGCCGGGGGCCAGCATGTCGCCGTTCATGGCCACGCACATCGAGCAGCCGGCGTTGCGCCACTCGAAGCCGGCGTCGATGAAGACCCGGTCGAGCCCTTCGGCCTCCGCCTGCTGCTTCACCATCGTCGAGCCGGGGACGACCATAGCGCGCACCGACGGGGCGACGCGGCGTCCCCGGGCCACCTCGGCGGCGGCCCGCAGGTCTTCGATGCGGCCGTTGGTGCAGGAGCCGACGAAGGCCCGGTCGATGGCGAGCTCTTGGATCGCCTCGCCGCCTTGGAGGCCCATGTAGTCCAGCGCGGCCTGCGCCGCCTTGCGCTCGGCCTCCGACGGCAGGCTGTCGGGATCGGGGACGTTGCCGGTAACCTGCGTCGTCATGCCGGGGTTCGTGCCCCACGTGACATAAGGCGCGAGGGCCGAGGCGTCGATCTCGACCCTCCGGTCGAAGGGCGCGCCGTCGTCGCTGGGAAGCGCGCGCCAGCGCTCGACGGCCTCGGCGAAGTCGCGGCCCTGGGGAGCGCGCGGTTTACCTTCCAGATAGGTGAAGGTCGTCTCGTCGGGGGCGATCATGCCGGCTCGCGCGCCCGCCTCGATCGACATGTTGCACACCGTCATGCGGCCTTCCATCGAGAGGCCGCGGATGGCCGACCCGGTGTACTCGATCACGTGGCCGGTCGCGCCGTCGATGCCGATCTCACCGATGATGGCGAGGATGAGGTCCTTGGGCGTGACGCCGCGTCCCAGCATTCCCTCGACGCGAATCTCCATCACCGGCGACGGCGTCTGCGGGATGCACTGCAGTGCGAGGACGTGCTCGACCTGCGAGGAGCCGATACCGAAGGCGAGCGCGCCGAAGGCGCCGTGCGTCGAGGTGTGGCTGTCGCCGCAGACGATAACCATGCCGGGCTGGGTGTAGCCCTGCTCGGGGCCGATGACGTGGACGATCCCCTGGCCGGGGTCGTTGAGGCCGTGGAACTCGACGCCGAACTCGGCGGAGTTCCGCTCCATCGCGTCGATCTGGGCCCGCGCCATGTCGTCGGCGATGGGGAGCGAGCGGTCGGTGGTGGGGACGTTGTGGTCCACCGTCGCCACGGTAAGGTCGGGGCGCCGCACCCGCCGCCCCGCCTCGCGAAGTGCGTCGAATTCGTGGGGGTGCAGCTCGTGGATCAGGTGCAGGTCGACGTAGAGGAGGTCGGGCTTGCCCGGCTCGGCATGCGCCACGTGCGCATCCCAGATCTTCCGGTACATGGTGCGCGGGCCGGACATGGCGGCCCCGCTCAGGAGTAGTGCGCGTCGCGGGCGAGCATGTCGCTCATCCCCACGAGCTCGAAGGCGTCGTGCAGCGTCACCATGCGGCCGTCGGCCTTGTGCGTCGCGCCGGTGGACTTCAGCTCGTCCAGCGTGATCTCGATGGCCTTGATGGCGCTGAGCATGCCGGAGGCGGGGAAGATGACGATCTTGTACCCGATCTCCTCAAGCTCCGACGCCGTCAGCAGCGGCGACCTGCCCGACTCGACGTAGTTATACAGCAGCGGCGCGTTGAAGCTCGCCGCGGCGCGTTCGACGTCCTCCCGCGAGCGCAGCGCCTCGACGAAGAGCACGTCGGCGCCGGCCTCGACGAAGGCCTGGCCCCGCTCGATGGTGTCCTCCCAGCCGGTGACCGCGAGGGCGTCCGTCCGCGCGATGATGGTGAAGTCGGGGTCGGTGCGGGCGTCGACGGCGGCGCGGATCTTCCGCGCCATGTCCTCCGTCGAGACGACTTCTTTATTGTCGAGGTGGCCGCAGCGCTTCGGGGAGACCTGGTCTTCCAGGTGGATCGCCGCCGCGCCCACCCGCTCATACTCGCGGATGACGCGCTGGATGTTGAGCACGCCGCCGTAGCCGGTGTCGGCGTCGGAGATCAGCGGGATGTCGACCGCGCCGGCGATGGCTCCGGCGTTCCGCGTCATGTCGTCCGCCGTCGCCAGGCCGAGGTCGGGCGCGCCCAGCCGGGCGATAGAAGTGCCCGCGCCGGTCATGTAGACCGCGTCGAACCCCGCCCGCTCGATCAGCGCCGCGCTCAGGCAGTCGTAGGCGCCCGGCGCGACGATGATGCCGGGCCGCTCCAGCAGTTGTCGGAAGCGTGTCGTCGCCCGCATTGCGCCTCTACTGAATGCGCTTCTCGTGTCCCGCCCACTCGCGGTCGCGAAGAACAAACTTCTGGATCTTGCCCGTCGCCGTCTTGGGAAGCTCGCCGATCTCGACGTACTTCGGCGCCTTGAACCGGGCGATCCGGTCCTTGCAGAAGTCGATCAGCTCGTCCTCGCCGACCGTGCCGCCGGGCCGCGTCGTGATGAACGCCTTGGGGACCTCGCCCCACCGCTCGTCGGGCACGCCCACCACGCAGACCTCGAGCACGCCGGGGTGCTCCATGATCACCTTCTCGACCTCCTGCGTCGAGATGTTCTCGCCGCCGGAGATGATCACGTCCTTGGCGCGGTCCTTCAGTTCGATATAGCCGTCGGGGTGCCACACGGCGAGGTCGCCGGAGTGGAACCAGCCGCCCTCGAACGCCTTCTTCGTGGCTTCGGGGTCGTTGTAGTAGCCGGTCATCACGTTGTTGCCGCGGATGATGACCTCGCCCATCGTCTTGGCGTCCTTCGGAATGTCCTGCATGTGGGAGTCGACCACGCGGAGGCCGGGCTCGGTCATGGCGAAGGAGACGCCCTGCCGCGCCTTCACCACCGAGCGGTCGTCGATGGAGAGGTCGGCCCACTCCTCTTGCTCGGGGCAGATGGTGTGGGGGCCGTAGGTCTCGGTGAGGCCGTAGACGTGGTTCAGCGCCGCGCCCATCCCCTCGATCGTCTTGATGTGGAGCGGCGACGGCGGTGCGCCCGCCGTGGTGATCGTCACGCCGGTGAGGTCCTGTCCCTGGGCGGCGGGCGACGAATAGAGCATCGTGAGGACCGTGGGCGCGCAACAGAAATGTGTGACGTTCTCCGCCTCGATCAGGCGGAAGACCTCGGGCGGGTCGATGCTCCGAAGGCAGACGTGCTTCCCGCCGACCGCGGTGACGCCCCAGGTGTGGCACCAGCCGTTGCAGTGGAACATGGGCAGCGTCCACAGATAGGAGCTCCGGTGGTTGACCCCGGACTCGAGAATCTCGCCGAGTGCGTTCAGATAGGCCCCGCGCGAGTGGTACTCGACGCCCTTGGGCAGCCCCGTCGTGCCCGACGTGTAGTTGATGGCGATGGTGTCGAACTCGGAGTCCAGGTGGACGCGCTCGGTGTCCGCCGAGCCGCCTTCGACGAAGGCCTCGTAGTCGACGCTTTCGATGTCGTCGGCGCGCGGGACTTCGTCGACAACCTGCACCACGGTCTCGATCCCTTTGGCCTGCGGAAGCGCCTCCCGGACGACGGGCGCGAACTCGGAGTCGAAGATGAGCGCCTTCGAGTTGGAGTGGTCGAGGATGTAACCGACCTCCCGCGCGGACAGGCGGATGTTGATCGCCACGATGGCCGCGCCGATGTACATCGGGCCGAAGTGCGCTTCGAGCATCGGCGGGATGTTGGGCAGGAAGCAGGCGACCTTGTCGCCCTTCTTGATGCCGACGTTCTGCAGCGCCCCGGCGAGCTTCCTGGCGCGCTCGTAGAACTGGGCGTAGGTCAGCGTCTGGTCCTTATAGGTCACCGCCGCCTTGTTGGGATACGCGATCGCGCTCCGCTGGATGAACGAGACGGGGCAAAGGTGCTCGTACGATACGCCGTTCTGCATGATGACTCCTCGAACGTGGTCTGGTGCGGCGGGCCCTAGTCCGCCGGTCCGTGTACTAGCTTAACCGCGCTCGCAAGCGCGGGGGCCGGGCCTCTAGAATTCTCTAAAGAGACGGCCGCAGCCGTAGATCTTGTCTTCGATGCCGTTGTCGCGCAGCGCCATCCACCAGGTGGCGGCGTTGATCGCGATCACGGGCTTGTGGAGCCACCGCTCCGCCTCGTCGGCAAGCGCGACCATGCTGAGGTTCGTTCCCACCTGCACCAGCGCGTCCACGCGGTCGGAGTTCACCTCCAGCAGCGCCTGCCGGAGCGTCTCTTCCTGCACCTCGGCGATGGCGACGGCCGTGGGGCAGCGCAGCCCCTTGACGGCATCGACCTCGAAGCCGAGCTCGTTGAAGAATCGGACGACGTTCTTGTCGCCGACGGGCTGGTACGGCGTGACCACGCCGATGCGCTTGACGTTGAAGTTGCCCAAGATGCGCTCGCAGGCCTCGGCGCCGGTGGCGACGTCGCGCCCGCTCAGGTCCTGGATCTGCTTCTTGAACCGGCGGTTGCCCTCGACGCCTTCCCAGAACGTCTCCGCGCTCATCCCCATGACCATGTAGTCGGGTTCCAGGGTGACGGCGCGCTCGACGGCGAAACCGATCTCCTGCCGGATGCCCTCCAACAGACGCTCGAAGGCGTCGTCGGAGTCCAGCGACATGTCGCGGATGTGGATGCGTGAGCAGTGCGCCGTCACGCCGGGGACGGCCATGCGGTAGAAGTCGGGTTCGACGATCGTGTTGGTGCTGGGCATCAGTACGGCGAACTTGCCCCGCCAGCCCAGCGCGTCGCGATCAGCCATCGCTACCCTCCGGCCGCTCCCCGCTGGAGCAGCACGTCAAAGCCTCTCCCCCTCTGGGGGAGTACCTTAAACCTCTCTCCCCCTGGGAGAGATTGAGAGAGGGCGCGCGCCGCCAGGCGCGCGAGCGCCCAAAGGGCGCTCCTCCCTAGCGGAGCGCCGCCTCGCGAGACGCCGCTGCCCGGCGCAGAATGTGCTCGGGGAAGACCGGATCGGCGGGAGGCTCGAGGCCGGTCTCCGCCTTGCAGCGCGCCTTCAGCTCGGCGATCGAGTCGAAGCCGCGGTTGAACATCGCCGGCTCGCCCCGCTCCCTCGACAGCTTCTCGCGCAGCTTCTCGGTCGCCCGCGCGTCGACCGTCAGGTCGTTGTTTAGCACGACGCCGTAGCGCTTGGCGCCTTCCTTCGAGACGAGCCCGCGCCGCACGTCGGTCTCGACCTTCTCGACCTCGCGGGTGTAGGGGTCGCCCCAGCCGCCGCCGCCCCAGGTGTTGAAGAAGAGCATGTCGCCCTCTTTCACCAGGACGTGGTCGCACTTGGAGGGCAGGACTTCCTCGCTGCCATCCTCGTGTCTGAGTATCTTCGTGCCGCGGCCGCCGGGCTCGCCGCCGTTGACCCCGTAGGGGTAGGTGAGCCAGCGGTCGTCGTGGATCGAGACCTCGCCGGGTTCGAGGAAGCGGTAGCCCAGCCGGATGCCGTTGCCGCCCCGGAAGTAGCCCGAGCCGCCGCTATCGATGATGGTCTCGTTGACCTCCATGCGGAGCGGGAAGTAGCTCTCCAGGAACTCGTTGGGCACGTTGGTGAAGGAGGGCCAGAGCGAGTGAGCGTCCGGCCCGTCGCCGAACGGCTTGCCGGGGATGCCGCCGAAGCCGATCTGGTAGAGCTGGAACCACTCGCCCTTCTTGTCGTAGCCGGAGTACATCAGGTGCGGGCTGTCGGAGAAGCCGGCCGCGATGAGGAAGTCCGGCGCCCGTTGCCCCAGCGTGGCCCCGATCACGTCGAAGATCCGGCCCAGGCCGTGCGTCCGGCAGGAGACCGCCGCCGGCTTGATCGGCTTCAGCAGCGTTCCCTCCGGAATGTTCACTTCGACGAGATCGTAGAAGCCGTCGTTGAACAGGATCTGCGGGTCGAAGACCATGATCATGTACACGCCGACGAACATCTTGAACATGGCTTCGCTGAGGTAGAAGTTGATCGACCCCTCGGACTGCGGGTCGGTCCCCTCGAAGTCGAAGATGGCCTTGTCGCCCTCGCGGCGCAGCGAACAGGCGATCTTGTACGGGCCCATGCCCATGCCGTCGTCGCAGACGTAGTCTTCGAAGTACAGGGTCTCTTCGGAGACCGTCTCGCGGATGAGCTTCGCCATCGCCTGGCGGTTGCGTTCGAGCAGCATGCCGAGCGCAGTGATGTAGGTGTCGGGGCCGAAGCGGTCGCACATCTCCAGGATGCGGCGCTCCGCGGTGCGTACGGCGGCGATGATGGCGTTGAGGTCGCTCCGGTTCCAGTCGGGCATCCGCACCTGGTGGAGGATCAGCTTGAGGAGATCGTCCTGGCGCTCGCCCTTCTTGAAGATCTTGACGATGGGAACGACGACCCCCTCTTCGTAAATCGAGGTGGCGTCGGTGGGCAGGCTACCGGGCACCTTCCCTCCCACGTCGGTCATGTGGCCGAACATCGCGGCCCAGGAGACGAGCCTGCCTTCGTGGTAGACCGGCTTCATCACCAGCCAGTCGTTGGCGTGACTGATGGCCCCGCCGCAGGAGTACGGGTCGGAGGTCAGGAAGATGTCCCCCTCCTCCACCTCACCGTCGTAGGCGTCGAGGAAGCCCATGATGAAGGAGCCGAACTGGCCGACGACCATCTTGCCGTCGTTGTTGGCGATCATGGGGAACTCGTCGTGCTGCTCGCGGATGCCGGGCGACATCGCGGTGCGGAAGAGCACCGCGTCCATCTCCCAGCGGGCGTTCCGCAGGGCGCTCTCGATGATGTCGAGGGTGATGGGGTCGATCTCGACTTCGTTGAAGCGGTTCTTGTTGGTCTCGATAATTGTCGCGGGCATTTGGTTACCTCTCTCCTAACGATAGCCGGACGATACGCCGGGGCCGTCGAACGGGACGCGCTACGCGGGGTTGATGATGATGTTGCCGAACTGGTCCACCTCGCCGACGTGGTCGGGGAGCACGAGTGTCGTTGAGTCCATCTCGGTCACGATGGCGGGGCCGACGATGCGGTTGCCCGCCTTCAGCCGGGCACGGTCGTAGACGTTGGCGGAGCGGTCGGCGCCGTCGACGAAGACCGTCGTCGATTCCACCCTCGCGGACGAGGGGTCGCTGCCGCCCTGCTCGATCGAGGCCGCCTTTGCCAGGGTTGCCTTACCTTGGGCCACGGCGCGCAGGTTCACGATTTCGTGCTCGACGTCGAGCGCGAAGGTGAAGAGCTGGGTGTGCGTCGTGTCGAAGGTGGCGCCGACGGTCGCGAGGCCGCCGTTCTTGAACACGTTCACGTCGATGGGCACGGGGAGCGTGAGGCCCTGTCCGTGGTAGCGGACGTCGACCTCGAACTGCGTCGACTGGTCGGACCGCGATACGCCTTCGCTGTCGAGGACGGAGGCGGCGTTCTCGGCGAGCTCGTTGAGCACGCCCTCGATCTCGTTGTTCGAGGTCTCCGAGAAGCGGCGGATGAAGGTCCGTGACGCCTCGTTGCGGAGCTTGGTCGTGG
The DNA here is from genome assembly GCA_965207995.1 of Dehalococcoidia bacterium. GTDB lineage: Bacteria > Chloroflexota > Dehalococcoidia > SHYB01 > SHYB01 > DAOUKH01. The sequence goes on from OZ242299.1 coordinate 2,733,731, forward strand.
CGTCGCCGTAGGCGCAGAGCACGCCGGGCGACGGCGGGATGATGACCGGCCACGAGCTCATCAGCTTGCCGAGCGCGTTGGCGTGGAGCGGGCCCGCGCCGCCAAAGGCGATCAGTGCGAAGTCGCGCGGGTCGTATCCCTGCTCGACGGAGACGAGCCGGAGCGCGCCGTACATGTTCTCGTTCACGATGTCGACGATGCCGCTGGCGGCTTCCTTGAGGCTGAGGCCGAGGGCGTCGGCGACGGGCTGGATGGCCTGCTCGGCGGCGGCGCGGTCGAGGACCATGTCGCCGGCGAGACGGGCGGGAAGCCTGCCGAGAGCCAGGTTGGCGTCGGTGACGGCGGGGCTCTCACCGCCCTTGCCGTAGGCCGCGGGCCCGGGATCGGCGCCGGCGCTCTCGGGGCCGACGCGCAGCGCCCCGGTGAGCTCGGGCACGTGGGCGATCGAACCGCCGCCCGCCCCGACGCTGCGAACGTCGAGCGAGGACGCCTTGACCGTCACGTCGCCGACAGTGGTCTCGCGCCGCACGCGGGGTACGCCGTTCTCGACGAGGGCCACGTCGGTGGACGTGCCGCCCATGTCGAACGTCAGCAGATTCCTGTAACCCGCCTGCTCGGCGATCCACAGCGCGCCGCTGACGCCGCCGGCGGGGCCGCTCATGAGCAGCGTTACCGGCGCGTTCTTGGCGACTTCCGCGGTGGCGAGGCCGCCGTCGGAGCGCAGGATGTGCAGGTTGGCGTCCACGCCCTGCTTGTCGAGCTCGCCGGTCAGGTTGCCCACGTAGTTCGAGACCACGGGGGCCACATAGGAGTTGGCTACCGTGGTGAGGGTGCGCTCGTACTCCTGCATCTCCGGCATGATTTCCGAAGAGATCGAGACCGGTATGCCGGGCATGATCTGCCCCGCAAGCTCGCGGATGCGGCGCTCGTGCTCGCCGTTGGCGAAGGCGTTGATGAGCGAGACGGTCAGCGCCTCGACGCCGAGCGACTTGAGTTGCTGGAGCGCCTGCCGTGCCGAGTTCTCGTCGAGCCGGTCGATCACTTCGCCGCGCGCCCCGACGCGCTCGTCGACCTCAACGGTCATGTCGAGCGGGGCGAGCGGGTCGGGCATGTTCCACACGATGAAGGCGGCAAGACCGCCGGGGACGAAGGAGCGCCCGATCTGGAGTAGCTGGCGGTAACCCTTGGTCGTCACCAGGCCGATCTTGGCCCCTTTACCTTCCAGGATGGCGTTGGTCGCCACCGTGGTGCCGTGCATCACCTGGCCGATGTTCCGGGGATCGACTCCCGCGTCGGAACACACCTTCGAGATGCCGTTCAGCACGCCGATCGAGGAGTCGGCGGGCGTCGAGGGCACCTTAGCCCTGAACGTGTCCCCGTTCTCCTCATCGATGAGTAGCAAGTCGGTGAACGTGCCGCCGACGTCTACGCCCAGACGATACATAGAGTCGCTCCTTCCGGACTGAACGGAGGCGGTGCGTTGGAGCGCCGTCCCGTTCCCTTGTGCGCCGTTCGCGCCGCGCGCCGCGCCGCGGCTCATGGACCCGCCGCCGCTTGACGAGCTGCTGCTCATCGAGCCGCCGGGCCGGGTGATGTTCTTCCAATTGGCCTCGCGCTCCTCCCAATCGGGGAGGCTGTGGCCGGCGATGGCCGTGTGGTGCCCGGCCGCCATAGCGACTTCCACACCGGTGCCCGCCAGCCACACGCGGTTCATCATCTCCCGCTGCATGGCCATGATGTCGGGCGGGACCTCGGCGAGCTTCTCGGCGGTCTCCCAGGCTTCGGCGAGCAACTGGTTGCTGGGGACGACCCGGCTGACGAGGCCGATGCGCTCCGCCGTTTGGGCGTCGACCTGCCGCGCGCCGAGGATCATGTCCTTGGCCCACGCCACGGAGACGAACTGGTAGAGCAGCGCCCCGATGCCGGGCAGGCTGGGATAGCCGAACGCGAGCTGCGGGTTATAGAAGTTGGCGTCCTCGGACGCGATGATGATGTCGCAGCAGAGAGCGAAGCCGAGGCCGCCGGCGGCGCACCAGCCGTTGACGGCGGCCACTACCGGCTTGCGGGAGTGCAGCAGCGCGTTGCAGACGTCTGCGAATTTCTTGCCGCGTGCGTTGCGGCCTAGGCGGAAATCGGGAGGCTCGGGGGGCTCGCCCATGTCATGGCCGGTGCAGAAGCCGCGGCCCTGCCCCGTGAAGATGACGGCGTGGATGCTGTCGTCGTTCTCGATGTCATCGAGCGCCTCCAGCATCTCGAAGTTGGTGTGATCACGAAAGGCGCCGAGTTTCTCGGGCCGGTTGACCGTGATCGTGGCAATGTGGTCCTTCTTCTCGAGAATGAGATCTACGAGATGCATCTGGCGACTCCTCACCATAGTCACACTCCTGTCCGAAAACCCGCCTAGCCGCGGTTCCCAGACCCCTGCGCCCGATTCCTAGCCTGCCGGGCGCAACCTGTCTATCTTATCCGCTTCCGCTTTCGAAGTGTCAAACCTTGCAACGAGCGCGTCTCACCCGCGCAGGATGCAATGCTGCGACCCATGATACCCGATTCGTGCAAATAGACACCCTTTGTTGACATATCAACCGTCGGCTAGGGCGGCGGGCGTCTCGCTGATCACGATGTAGTTCTGCTCCAGGTGACGCAGTCGTTCGTTGGGATAGCCAAGTAGTTCACTGAGGACGTAACCGTTGTGCTCCGCAAGTAGCGGGGCCGCCGAATCGACCGGCGGCGGCGTGGCGTTGCGCATCTTGAAAACCGAGCCCGGCAGGGTCAGCGCGCCGTGTAGCGGGTGCTCCACCTCTGGGAGCATCTTCCGGTGCGCGATGTGCTCATCCTCGAAGATGTCGTCGAGCATGTTCACCGGGCCGCAGATTTGGTCCGCCTCATGCAGCTTCTTCATTGCCTCTTCCAGGGTCATCGTCTCTGTCCACGCGTTCACTTCGAGGTCGAGCTCATCGTGGAGGTCCCATCGGTCGTCGACCGTGGCGTAACGGGGGTCTTCGAACAGGTCGGGCCGCCCCATCACGTCGGTCAGCTGCTTCCAGCGAATATCGCCCCCCGGCGCGATGGCGACGTAGCCGTCCTTGCAGCGGTAGGCGCCGGCGATCCCGCTCCCCGCGACGCGGTTTCCTATGCGCCCGTAGCGGATGTCGGCGAACTTGTAGCGGATAGGGTGATAGTTGAGCTGATAGACCATGGCGTCGAGCATCGCCATGTCGACGTACTCGCTCGCGCCGGTGAGGGCGCGGCGGTAGAGCGCGCCGGTCACGCTCAGCGCGCCGAAGATGCCGCCGCTGTAATCGGCCATCTCGGCGCCGTACTTGGTCGGCGGGCCGCCGGGCTCGCCGTTGATCTCCATGAGCCCGCTCATCGCCTGCGCCACCATGTCGACCGCGGGCCACGTCGAGTACGGCCCCGTCTGCCCGAACCCCGAAATCGACGCCATCACCACCGACGGGTTGATCTTGACCACGTCCTCGTAGCCGAACCCAAGGCGGGCAATCGACCCCGGCCGGAAGTTCTCGACGACGACGTCGGAGACGCGGATCAGGTCGCGCACCACTTCCCTACCGTCCTCGTTCCGGAGATCGACGGTCATCGACTTCTTGCCGCGGCTGTGGACCTGGAAGGTGAGCGACTCGCCGAAGGGGGTGGGCCTCGCGCCGCCCCACCGGCCCGGCTCGCCGTCGAGCGGCTCGACCTTGATGACCTCCGCGCCGAGGTCGCGCAGCATCAACGTACACACCGGCCCCGCCTGATAATGGGTGAAATCGGTGACGCGGACTCCATCGAGCGGTGCGGGCATGCGGCTACTCCTTCGTCCCTGCGCCGGAGCACGGTCCGGCGCGGCTGCGAAAATTGGCCCGTGAAGGATAACACCGGCGCCGTGACTCGATTCGTTGACCGGCTATGGGGCGTGTGCTTGAATGGCCCCGGTCCCTGGGCGGGCATGGAGGCGCAATGAAGTTCGCCATCTTCTTCGAGCTCGAAGTCAACGAGGGCTACACCGAGCGCGACATCTGGCGCAACGCCCTCGACCAAATCGAGTTCGCCGAGAAGATGGGCTTCGACTCCGTCTACGCCGTCGAGCACCACTTCAACCCCGGCTACTCGCACTCGCCCTGCCCCGAGATACTCTTCGCGGCGGCCTCTCAGCGCACCACGACGATGCGCATGGGCACGGCGGTGCAGCTGCTGCCCATCGCGCACCCCGTCCGGCTCGCGGAGCGCATCGCCGCCGTCGACATCCTCACCAACGGCCGCTACGACTTCGGCATCGGCCGCGGCGCCTACACCCCCGAGTTCGTCACCTTCGACAAGCCCCACGCCATGGGCGAGACGAAGGAGCTCAACCGCGAGCTGTGGAGTGAATGCCTGGACATCATCCAGAAGTGCTGGACGCTCGACTCGTTCACCCACGAGGGCAAGTTCTACAACTTCCCCGAGCCGATCAGCGTCGTTCCCAAGCCGGTGCAGAAGCCCCACCCGCCGATCTTCGCCGCCACGGGCAGCGTCGAGTCCTACGAGCTCTACCCCAAGATGGGCTACCACATCATGCCCACCACCGCCGTCCAGCCCATCGACCGGCTCGCCCCGCACCTCGCGGCTGCCCACCGCGCCTGGAAGGACGCCGGCCACGAGGCCGACAAGGGCCCGCTCCAAGTCAACTGCCTGGTGCCCGTCCACACCGCCGCGACGAGCGAAGCCGCCGCCGACCGCCTCAAGCCCTACGAGCTCTGGTACTACGAAAAGCTCGTCGAGTTTTTCTCCCCCAAAACGGATGCCGACCACCAGCGTCATGCCCAGATGGAGACCCGCTGGTGGGAGAACACCAACTGGGACTACATCCAATCGGAGCGCCTCGTGATCTGCGGCGAGCCGAAGGAGTGCGTCGAGATCGTCCAGGAGTTCGAGGAGATCGGCGTGACGCGCCTGATGTGCCAGTTTCAGGTCGGCGGGATGCCGCACGACATGGTCATGGAGGCCCTGAAGATGTGGGGCGAAGAAGTGATCCCCGCCTGCTCATGACCGGGGCGATGGCCGGCTACTCGAAACGCCCCCTCATCGAGAAGCTCGGCATACGGCCGGGAGCCCGCGTCGCCATCGCCGGCGCGCCCGACGGCTACGAGGCCGCACTTCCGGAGGAGACGCTTGCGTAACCCGCCCGCGGGCTCAAGCATCGGTGGGGCCGGGAGGTCTTGCCTCTTCTCCCCACGGAGGCCTTTGCGTAACCCGCGACACCGCCGGCGGATCATCCATGTAGGGGCAACCCTCGTGGTTGCCCAGGGGTACGGGCGGGGTCTTCTCCCCTCTTACCTCTCCCCCTCTGGGGGAGATTTGAGAGAGGGCGCGCGCCGTCAGGCGCGCGAGCGCCCGGAGGGCGCTGCTCCCCGCCAACCCCCGGTTTCGCAAAGGCCTCACCACGGGAGAAACGTGTGGTCCGGCCTCAAGTTCGTCTACCGCCTGAAGGACCGGCCCGGTGTCTAGCGTCTACTGGATACTCTTCGTCTTCGTCGCCTATTTTGCCGTCCTTATCGGCATCGCCATCTCTCGGTCGCGGCAGATGGCGGACATGTCCGACTATGTGCTGGGGGGCCGCAAGATTGGGGCCTTCACCTCGGCCATCAGCGCCGCCTCCTCGACGACCAGCGGCTGGACGATGCTCGTCTTTCCCGCCCTCGCCTTTGCCGCGGGCTTGATGCATCTGTGGACGGTCGTGTCCCTCGTCCTCGGCGCCTGGTTTGCCTGGACGATCATGGCCCGCCGGCTGCGCCGCTACACGATGGCCACCGAAAACTCGCTCACCATTCCGGAGTTCTTGGAAAAGCGCTTCGGCGACACCAGCGGGGCGCTGCGAACGCTGACGGCGGGCATCAGCCTCTACTTCATCACCTTGTACGTCTGCTCCGGCCTCGTCGCCGGGGCCAAGCTGCTGGAGGTCGTCTTCGACCTCGACCACGCCGGGGGCGGCCACGACGTCGCCGTGCTTATCTCTCTGGCTGCCGTCGTCTCCTATACATTCATCGGCGGCTTTCTCGCCGTCTCCCGCACCGACGTCTTCCAAGCCCTGATCATGCTCGGCGGATTCCTCATTATCTCCGTGACCCTGCTGGTTATGGTCAATGACCCATTTCATGGACTGGAAGACACCGCGGCCGGGTTCTGGAACCCCTTCACCGACGAGGACAACCAGGGTCTCGGCCCCCTGTTCTTCCTCTCCTCCCTGGGCTGGGGACTGGGAGCGTTCGGAGCCTTCAGAATCCATTCCAGGTTCATGGCGGTGGACCGGGAGGCGAACATCAAGCGCAGCCGGAACATCGCCGCCGTCTGGCTCGTATTCATCTTCGGCCTCGCCCTCCTCGTGGGACTCGTGGCCGCTCCGGCTCTTCTGGACCGGGGAATCCCGCTGCCCGACGCCGAAAAGCTCTACCTCATCGTGGCCGAGACCTTCTTCCATCCCGCGATCGCCGGCCTGCTGCTCACCGGCGTCGTCGCCGCGGTCATGAGCACCGCCGACTCCCAGCTGCTCTTGGCGTCGGCAATCGCGACCGACGACGCGCCCATCATCAAGCGGATCACCTACTCCATGCGCACGAAGTCCCGGGTCTGGATGGGGCGGGGGATGCTGCTCCTGGTGGGTGTCGTCGCCGCCGTGATCTCCATCGTGTCGCCGGAGTCGGTCTACGCCCTGGTATCCCTGGCCTGGGGCGGCATGGGCGCGGCCTTCGGCCCGGCGTTGATCCTGGCCCTCTATTGGAAGCGCTTCAACCGGTGGGGGGCCCTGGCCGCCGTCGTGACCGGCACGATCGTCTCCACCTGGTGGTGGGCGATGGGCCTGGGATACCAGGCAGCGGAAACACTGACGGACCTGCTGGGGTTCAGTGCGACCATCGAACTCATGGAGGACGTGGGACTCTGGCAGATAAATCCGGCCGGCCCCGGCGTCATCGCCGCGACCCTCCTTGCCGTGGCCGTCACCCTGCTCACCTCCCCGCCGCCCCGCGACGTCGAGGAGCTGTTCGACCACGTCAACGGCCCCACTTGGAGCGAGGCCGAAGCGGGCGCTGCGGCGGACGAACGCCCCGCCTCCGACCTCTCCCCCTCTGGGGGAGATTGAGAGAGGGCGCGCGCCGTCAGGCGCGCGGGCGCCCGCAGGGCGCCCCCTACCCCCTGGACACTCCCGCCTCCCAGGGGGGCCGCGGGCTACGTCTTCGGCACCAGCGTCGGCGGCGGGAGGTCGTCGGGCGGTGAGTCGGCGATGACCTTCTCCGCGTAGAGCCGTTCCAGCTCGCCATCGTCCAGGCCCAGCATGCGGCCGTAGGCGAGCCGGTTGTGCTCGCCGAAGCCGGGGGAGCCGCGGCGAATCGACCCCGGCGTCGCCGACAGCTTCCACGGCATGCCCGGATACGGGAAGACGCCGATGTCGGCGTGCGCGACGGGGACGTAGAAGCCGCGCTCGTGGGCGTGGAGGCTGCTCACCATCTCCCAGTTCGCCAGCACCGGCGCGGCGGGGACGCCCGCCGCCTGGAGCAATGCCGTCGCTTCCATGTGGTCGTATTCGCGCGTCCACTCCGAGAGCAGGCCGTCGATCTCGTCGTGGTGCGCGCGGCGGCCCGCCTCCGTCGCGAAACGTACGTCGCCGAGCCGCGGGTCGCCGACCACCTCGCGGAGCCGCCGCCAGTCGTCGTCGCTCCGCACCGTGACGACGGTCCACATGTCTTCGCCCAGGCTCGGATAGCAGCCCTGGGGGGCGTAGTGGGCGTGGCGGTTGCCCCGGCGGGGCTGCACGTCACCGGTGAAGGCGTAGTCGAGGAGGGCGTCGGCGAAGAAGACCGCCCCGCTCTCCAGCAGCGACAGATCGATGTGCTGGCCCTTGCCGGTGCGCCGCCGGTAATGGAGCGCCGCCTGAATAGCCAGCGCGGCGTGCGCGCCGGTGACGGGGTCGGCGTAGAAGAGCGACGTCGTATGCGGAGTCCGGTCGTCCCGATAGCCCATGAGGGCGGCGAGGCCGGAGGCGCCTTCGATGTTGGCCCCGTAGGCGATGTAGTCGCGCATCGGGCCGGTCTGCCCGAACGCCGAGATCGAGGCCATGATCAGGCGCGGGTTCTCCTGGCGCAGCCGGTCGTAGGTCAGGTCGAAGTTGCGCAGCACGCGCGGCGCGTTGTTTTCGATGAGGACGTCGGTCTCCTTCACCAAGTCGCGCACAAGCTCCTGCCCGCGCCCCTTGCTGAAGTCCAAGGTGCCGGCGTACTTGTTGCGGTTCATCTGGTTGAAGTAGTAGGAGCGGTTGTAGTGGTACTTGAAGACCTGCCTGCCGGGGTAGCGCGTGCCGCGGGTGACCAGGCGGTCGGCCGGCTCGAACTTGATGACCTCGGCCCCCAGGTCGGCGAGATAGCGGCCCGCCAGCGGCGCGACCCAGTGCCCGGCCAACTCGATGACGCGGATGCCGGCCAGCGGCCCGGTGGCCGCGGGTGCCTCCGGCTCCAGCGGCTCGCGGTCGGCGGTGCGTAGCGGCGGCGGAGGGGGCTCGCGCTCGGTCCACTCCTCCGCGTCGTCGTCGAGCCTGGGCGGCGGTAGCCGTAGGCTGGGCGGCGATTCGCTCAGCTTGTACGGGTAGCCCGGCAGCTCGACGCCGCTCGCCGACCACGGCGGGCCGATAAACCAGCCGCGGGCGCGGAGCTGCTCGTGTTCGAGCAGCGCCGGGGCCTCGTAGACCGGCGAGCAGGCGATGCGCAGCTCCTGGGCCCTTTCGAAAACCTCGGCGGCGGTGTGCTCGATGCACCAGCCGCGGGCCACGTCGAGGAGCTCCTGTTGGTGATCGGCCCACGCCTGGCGGTCGGCGAAGCGGGGGTCGTCGCGGAGGTCGGGGCGCTCGAAGAGGACGAAGTTGTCGGGGTTCCAAAGGTTGGGCATGAAGATGGCCCAGCCGTCCTTGCACTCGATGGCCCAGGTGCCGGCGCGGCGAAGAACGGAGCCCTCGTGCGTCCAGGCCGTCGTCGTCCAACAGTGCGCCGTCCACAGCGACTCCAGGCGCGAGACGTCGACGTGCTGACCATCGCCGGTCTCCCTCGCCCACCAGAGCGCGGCGAGCGCGGCGATAGCGGCTTGCAGCCCGGCGTGCAGCTGGCCCTGATGGCCGGGCACCATCAGCGGCTCACGGTCCGGGTCGCCGCCGAAGTACATATAGCCGCCCAGCGCCCACTCGACGATCTCCTCGGTCTCCCATTCGCGCCAGGGGCCGGTCAGCCCGAACGGCGTGATCGAGACGACGACGAGGGCGGGGTTGTCCCGCCGCAGGTCGTCCGGCGAAAGGCCGAGCGTGGCGGCGCGTCCCGGCGGGAAGTTCTCGACGACGAGGTCGGCCTCCGCCGCCAGGGCGAGGACGCGTTCGGGGTCGGCCTGCGGGTCGAGGGGAAGGCGCTGCTTGTTGGCGCAGAGGTGAATGAACCGGCCGCTGCCGTTGGGGTCGGGCGTTCCGCCTTGGAACGGCCCCGCCCGGCGCAGCGGGTGTCCATCGGGGCCTTCGGCAAGCAGGACGTCGGCGCCGAGATCGGCGAGCAGCTTGGTGCAGTAGGCCCCGGCGGCGTCATCGCTCAGGTCGAGGACGCGAAGGCCGGAGAGGGCCGGGCCGGTCATGGAAGTTTGCCGCGGGCGGGCCGCCTACGGCATGAAGTTGCCGCCGTTGATGTTGAGGATCGCGCCGTTGATGCCGGATGCGGCGTCCGAGGAGAGGAAGACGACGCCCTGGGCGATCTCCTCGGGTTCGAGCCAGCGCTTCGAGACGAGCTCCTGCGCCATCTCGTTCAACGTCTCCGCCGTGTTGTAGGTGAGGATGGTCTCCGACGCCGTATGCCCCGGCGCGACGGTGTTCACCCGCACGCCGTGGGGCGCGCCCTCGAGCGCGAGCACCCGGCTCATGCCGAGGAGACCAGCCTTCGCGGTGCAGTAGGCCACCATGTTCTCCAGCGGACGGAAGGCCGCCCCCGACGCGATGTTGACGATGGCGCCGCCCTTCTGTTCGGTCATGACCTTCATCGCCGCCTGCGAGGTGAAGAAGACGCCGCGCACGTTGAGGTCCATGACCTTGTCCCAGTGCTCCTCGGTGGCGTCGAGGACGCTGGCGCGGGGATAGATGGCGGCGACGTTGGCCAGCGCGTCCACCCGCCCGAAGTGTGCGGCGATGTCGGCGATGACCCGGTGGGCGTCGTCCCGCTTGGACAGGTCCGCGGCGAACGCCTTCGCCTCGCCGCCGCTGTCCTCGATCTGCCTGGCGACCTGCTCGGCCCCCTCGCCGTTGATGTCGATGAGGCCGACCTTGGCGCCATGCTCCGCGTAGAGCAGCGCCGCCCGCTTGCCGATGCCGCTCGCCGCGCCGGTAACGGCGGCGATCTTGCCGGTCATATCCATCGTGGGGCCTCCCGCCGCGCTGCGCCGCACGGTCAAGCGCGCCAATTACAGCATGGCCCCCCTAGCCGGTCAACCGAGCCCGCCTTAAGCCTCCCTCCCTCTGGGAGGGACTGAGGGCGGGCGCGCGCCGCAGGCGCGCCTTCCTTAAACCTCTCTCCCTCTGGGAGAGACTGAGAGAGGGTGGGGGTGGGGCGTGGCGGTCCCCTCCGGCCTCTCCTCCCCCCGGAGACCTTTGCGCAACCCCGCGACGCCGCCAGCGGACCGTCCCTGTAGGGGCGACCCTTGTGGTCGCCCAGGGGTGCGGGCAGGGTCTTCTCCCCTCCCCTGTAGGGGCGCGTCGCGACGCGCCCGTCCCCCGCCAGGCGCCCACCTCCGGCCTCTCCCCCTCTGGGGGAGATTTGAGAGAGGGCGCGCGCCGCCAGGCGCGCGAGCGCCCGCAGGGCGCTGCTCCCCCTGGAGCCACCAGCTACACAACCCGCCGCCGCCCATCCGTTGACACCCCCCAACCGCCCGCTATGATGGGGCGCGCCCCACCCCCTCTCTCGGAGCGGCTCTATGCGACTCGCGGTCATCGGCCAGGCCCCCTTCGGCGAGGCCGTCCTCAAACGCCTGCTCGACGACGGCGAGGAGGTCGTCGCCGTCTCCGCCCCGGCGACGCCCGAGGGCGGCCGCCCCGACCCGCTGCGCGCCGCGGCCGAGGAGCGCGGCATCCCCGTCTTCGGGACGCGCGACTTTAAGCGCGACGAGGTCTTCGAGGCCTACCAAGCGCTCGCGCCCGACCTCAACGTGATGGCCTTCGTCACCGACATCCTCGCCGAGCGCGTCCTCTTCGCGCCGCCGCTGCAGACGGTCCAGTACCACCCCTCGCTGCTCCCGAAGCACCGAGGCGCGAGCGCGATGAACTGGGCGATCATCCAGGGCGAGACCAGGACGGGATTGACGATCTTCTGGCCCGACAAGGGCATCGACACCGGCCCCATCCTGCTCCAGCACGAGGTCGCGATCGAGCCCGACGACACCCTCGGCTCGCTCTACTTCGGCAAGCTGTTCGATATGGGGGTCGATGCCCTGGCGGAATCGGTGCGGCTGGTGAAGGCGGGCGAGGCTCCCCGCATCGAGCAGGACCACTCCCAGGCCACCTACGAGGGCCTCTGCCAGGACGCCGAGGGGGCGATCGACTGGTCGCAGCCGGCCCAACAGGTCTACGACCTGGTCCGCGGCTGCAACCCGCAGCCCGGCGCGCACACCACCTTCCGGGGCGCTCCGATCCAGATATTCGACTGCCGGCTCGGTGGGGTCGACGGCGCCGCCCCGCCCGGCGGGGTCGTGTCGGTCTCTTCCGACGAGGTCATCGTTGCCCTGAACGGAGGCTCGCTGCGCGTCCACCGCGTCCGGCCCAAGGGCGCCCCGAAGCAGAAGGCCGCGGAGTTCGTCGCCGAGTCGGGGATTCAAGCCGGCGAACGCTTCGGCGCCTAGGAACGGGACGCGCCGCCTTGGCCATCAGCCGCAAGAAGGCGCTGGAACGGGGCCGCGAGTCCATCGAGCGCCCCAAGGGTGCGATGGACGTCGTGCTCTATCACGGCAAGGGCGGCCTCACCGTCCGCTATCAGGGCAAGGTGATCGCGCGCACCCACGCGTCGGCGGTGGGCAAACAACTCGCCCCCTACCTCGCCGAATCGCTCGGCGCGCCGCTGCCGCCCGTCGGCGAGTCGGTCGAGGCCACGGTCAGCTCCGGCGTCATGTACCGGGCGCTCTCCATCTCCTCCCTCGACCTGCGCGTCCCCGAGGCCCGCCTCCTCCTCGACTACCTGCTGGAAGAGGCCCGCGCCATGCGCGCCTTCACCACCCAACAGCTCGTGTGAGGCGGAGGGCGGTCTCCCCCTCTCCCGCTTAAGACCCTTGCACACCCCCGACGACGCCCGCGGATCATCCATGTAGGGGCAACCCTCGTGGTTGCCCAGGGGTGCGCGTGGGGTCCCCTCCCCTCCGGCCTCCGGTCCGGCCTCTCCCCCCGAGGGGGAGATGAGAGAGAGGGCCGGGGGGCGGTGGGCGGTCCGCCCCCTCTCCCGCTGGGAGAGGGTTGGGGTGAGGGCGGGCGGCCGGGAGGGGTGCGCCAACGACCACGGAGCCGCCAACGTCAGTTACGCAAAGGCCTCCCCCTCCCCTGTAGGGGCGATTCACGAATCGCCCGTCCCCGGGACGGGGCGCGGCGGCCCCCTCCCCTCCGGCCTCCGGTCCGGCCTCTCCCCCCGAGGGGGAGATGAGAGAGAGGGCCGGGGGGCGGTGGGTGGTCTCCCCCCTCTCCCGCTGGGAGAGGGTTGGGGTGAGGGCGGGGGGTGGGGAGGAGTGCGCCAACGTCAACGCAGCCTGCGCCCCGTCTTGCAAAAGTCTCCGCTGTCGTGTGGTGCAAGTCCAAAAGGCGGCTCTTGAACGTCGTGGCTACGGCCATGTATCGTCTCGCAAGCAGGCCGTCGACGCGGGACTCCACCGCGCCGTCCCGCCAGTGACCAAGCCTGCGGAGGACCGGTTCATGCGTGCACTTCTTGCCCTGCTCTTGGCGGCGGCGCTCATCCCGCTGCTACTCGGATGCCGGGGAACAGACACGGTGGTGATAGCCACCGGAGGCGACTACCACCCCTTCGACTTCATCAACGACGAGGGTGAAATAGACGGCCTTGAACGTGAGCTGGGAGACGAGCTGTGCCGGCGCGCCGATTTGGAGTGTGAGTGGGTCTTGAACGATTGGGAAACGATGATTCCCGATCTCGTGGCGGAGGAGTTCGATGCGATCCTCGCCGGCATGAGCATCACCGCCAAACGTGAGGAGATGATCGACTTCACGGAAGCCTACTACCCACCGACCCCTTCCGTGTACGTGGCAAGGGCCGGCGCGGGCGACGAGGCCGCCCAAGGCACGGTTGGCGTGACGGCAAACACCATCTACTCCGACTATTTCACGGAGTTGGGCAGGCCGTTCGTATCGCTTGAAGGCGAGGTGGATGCCGTCGATGCGGTGCTGAACGGCGAGGTGGATGCCGTCCTGGTGGACCACGGCTATGCGGTGGAGCGGCTTTCGGAGCACGAGGGCCGGCTGGCGGTCGTGGGCCCATCCGTGCTGCTCGACCGGGGTCTCGGCATCGGCGTCCGCAAGGGCGGCGATCTGAAAGGCAAGCTCGACGAAGCCTTGGCGTCGATGAAGGCTGACGGCGAGCTGAACGCCCTCATCCTCAAATGGGTGGGCAAGGATGCGTCGACCTTCAAATAGCCGCGCCTCGCTCCATCTCGTCCCTCGGCCTGCGGGTTCCCGAGGCCCCTGCCATGCCCGGCATCACCACGCACCAGCTGCGCGAGGCGCCCCGATCTCGTCACTGCGAGAATCTATACCTTCCCCTACGAGCGCCTCGCGACTCGCCTCTCCTCGCTCCCACAGCCGAATCGAGGAAAGGTGATACTTGACAGCCCTTGTCATGGGGCCTTATCGTTAAGGAAACGAACATACGTGCTGCCCTTGGAGCGATGGGTAGCCTATGTTCAGCGCCTCCGGTAAGGGAGCGCGCACGCGTGGCGAGTTCCGCCCGCTCCGGCGGAACGGCGCCGCGCCTACCCCGCGGCGGGGACGGCGTCGAGCATCTCCACCACCGCGGTAGTGAACTCGTCCGTCGAGGCCTTGCCGCCGAGGTCGTCGGTCTTGACCTTGCCCCGGCGCAGCACCTCATGCACCGCCGCCTCGATGCGGCGTCCGGCCTCCCGCTCCCCGATGTGCTGGAGCATCATCGCGGCGGTGAGGATCATCGCCGTTGGGTTGGCGATGTTCTTGCCCGCGGCCTCTGGCCAGCTTCCGTGGACGGCCTCGAAGACGGCGTAGTCCGTGCCGACGTTCGCCCCGGGCACCACGCCGATCCCGCCGACCAGCCCCGCGGCAAGGTCGGAGATGATGTCGCCGTAGAGGTTCGAGGTAAGGATGACGTCGAACTGGTGTGGGTTCATCACGAGCTGCAGGCAGGCGTTGTCCACGATCAGCTCGGTGTACTCAATGGTGGGGTACTGCGTGGCCACCTCGCGGGTTGACTCCAGAAAGAGGCCGTCCGACAGCTTCATGATGTTGGCCTTGTGGACGGCGGTGACCTTGGAGCGCCCGTTGGCGATGGCGTATCGGAAGGCGAACTCGGCGATGCGCGTCGAGGCCGCCTCGGTGATGATCTTCAGACTCTCGATGACGCCCCGTACGACCTCGTGCTCCTTGCCCGCGTAGAGGTCCTCGGTGTTCTCGCGCACGACGACGAGGTCGACGTTGTCGTAGCGGGCGGGCACCCCGGGAATCGTCTTGACGGGCCGGACGCAGGCGTAGAGGTCGAGGGCCTGGCGGATCCCCACGTTGACGCTGGGGAATCCCTCACCGACGGGAGTGGTAATCGGGGCCTTGAGCCCGACGCCGTGGTCACGGATCGATTGGAGGGTCTCTTCGGGGAGCAGTGCGCCGAGGCTGTCGCGGGCGATCGCGCCGACGAGCCGCCGGTCCCATTCGATTTCGACGCCCACCGCCTCCAGCACCCGCAGCGTCGCGGCGGCCACCTCCGGCCCGATGCCGTCTCCCTCCATTAGCGTCGCCTTGTGGCTCGTACTCAAGCGGTCTCCTCTCCGGGTGCGCCGACCTAAACCGGCCTATGGGCGTTGGTCTATTCTATGCCGAATCCGGCACGGACGAGATGCAATGACGGCAACCATAGTAGTACACGGCGGCGCGGGCGCCCCGGCGTCGCTCAACGACGGTTGCGAGGCCGCGGCTGCCGCAGCCGCCGCCAAGCTACGTGACGGGACGGACGCCCTCGACGCGGCGGTGGAGGCCGTCGTCGTCATGGAGAACGACGGGCGCTTCAACGCCGGCAGCGGCGCCGTCCTACGCCTCGATGGCGAGACCATCGAACTGGACGCCGGGGTCATGGACTCGGCGGGACGCTTGGGGGCGGTCGCCGCGGTACGACGGGTACGTAACCCGGTGCTCGTGGCGCGCCGCATCGCCGACACGCCGCACATCCTCCTCGCCGGCGAGGGAGCTACCGCCTTCGCCAAGGCCGTGGGACTCGAGGCCGAACTCGTGCCCAGCGACCGGGCGCGGGAGCGCCACCGCCGTCTGGTGGAACACCTCGCCTCCGGCGGAGCGGAGGGTGGATGGAACGCGGACGAACTGGCCAACGTTTGGAACTTCCCAGCCCAGCTTGGCGGCCCGGAGCCCTGCGACACCGTCGGCGCAGTCGTGCGGGGGCCGGACGGCGCGTTCGCCGTCGCCGGGTCGACCGGCGGCAGCGTCCCCATGCTCCTTGGCCGCGTCGGCGACACACCTCTCGTCGGCTCCGGCTTCTACGCGGGCGAGCATGGCGCCGTTGCCTGCACCGGCATCGGCGAGGAGATCGCGCGGCGCGTGCTGGCCCGCGAGGTCTACGAGCTGCTGCGGACAGGCATGACGCCGCAGGCCGCCTGCGAGGCCGGGGTCGACTCGTTCCCCGCCGAGATCTCAGTCGGCGTGATCGCGGTGGGCGTGGACGGTGCCGGCGTGGCCTCCACCCGGGAGATGGCGCACGCCTTCGCGTGAGGGTCGCGGCTTACCCGCCCCGCGCAGTCCAGTCGCCCATGTTGAAGAGCGTGCGGTCGCTCTCGATATCGGGCAGGCGCGCGACGGTGGTGGGCGCGAAGTAGGGAAAGTCGAACGCCATGAGGTCGCCGGCGCGCTTGCCGCGTATCGGCATGAGGCGGACGGTGAGCGGCTTGCGGAGCCGGACGGAGAGCGCGCAGACGTCGAGGTAGACGCGCCCCGCCTGCTCGGCGGTGACGTCGCCGGGCACGGGGACAGTGTCGAGGCCCGTCCCGCAGACTGCCGAGTATGTCAGCAGGTCGCCGATGGTGTAGCTGCCCTCGCGGTGGCGCTCGGCAAGGACGGAGTCTTCCAGAATTGGGAGCATGAGGCCGGAGAATCCGCAGCGGCGCACGCGGGCGGAGCGAAGCGCGTCGGCGACCATGGCCGAAGCGAAGAGGGTCCCACCCGCGCCGTAGCGGCCCACACCGAGCCGCTCGATTGCGCCCGCGATGCTGCGGGCGGCGTCGGGGAAGGGCGCGAGCGAGATGTCCATGCCGTGGAAGACGGCCCCGTGCTTCGCGGCGGTCTCCGTCACCGCGGCCTCGATCCGCTCGCCGTGGTCTTCGAGCGCGGCGGTCAGGCGGTCGAGGGCTTCGTCGAATGATGACGCGCCCTCGAACGCGTCCACGGCGAGGTTGGCGGCTTCGAGGGCAAGGGAGAAGCCGGGCCGTCCGCCGTCGTGGTAGCCGGTGGGAAAGAAGGGGCCGTTCGGCGGCAGGTTCGCGGCGATGGCGAAACGGCGGGCCGCGGCTCCCTGATCGTCAAGCCGTCCGATCTCGACCAGCGCCTCGGCGGCCATCCGCGCCGCCCGCGTGTTGACGCCGTCGAGGTTGGCCGGCGCCACCGAAACGAAGAGACCCTCGGTGGTCGCGAGGATGCGGGGGACGGCCTTGATGAGGGCCGGTGCCTCCCGCCGCGGAGGCGCGACGATGGGACCGATGGAGCAGTAGCCGACGTCTGAGCCGCGGGCGGCAGCTTCGAGCGCCCGGGCGAATGCGACCGCCTCGTCCGGCTCTCTTGTGATCTCGCTGATCGGTTGCGTGGCGAGCCGCAGCGTTTGCACCGGGTAGCCTGCCCGTTCCAGGCAGCCCCGCGCATCGTCCGCCAGGCGGCATGCCGCCTCGACGGCATCGCGGTCGAGGTCGGCGACTTGCCGGTGTCCGGCGGTGACGGCGCGAATCTCCACGAATCGGCTCCTTTGGCTAGGGGCAGGGCCCCGCGGGACCGGTCTAGTATAGGATGGGCGCCGACGCCTATGTCCGCCTCGCCGTTCACTCCCGAGCAGGCCCGCTTCCTGACGGCGCGCCGCGTCGGACGACTGGCCACCGCCACCGCCGACGGCCGGCCCCACGTGGTTCCGGTCTGCTACGCCTTCGACGGCACCCTCCTCTACACGCCGATTGATGAGAAGCCGAAGCGAGTAGGGGCGGGCGAGCTGCGACGCATCAGGAATCTGCGGGAGAACCCGCAGGTCTCGATCGTGGTGGACGACTACGATGAGGACTGGTCGAAGCTGGGCTTTGTCATCGTCCAGGGCCGCGCAGAGATCGTGGAGCGCGGCGATGAGAGGAGCGGGGCCCTAGCGCTGTTGCGGGAGAAGTACCCGCAGTACCGCGCGATGGCGTTGGAGGAGCGGCCGCTACTCGTGATCGAGCCGGAGTCCGTCGCCGCGTGGGGGCGGGTCGGCTAGACGGGCTCGTCTTCGGAAGGCAGGACGGGTTCGATCTGCATTCCCTCGCACTTGAGGCGGAGGGAGCGCACCCAACTTTCCAGGACCGCTTGGAGCGAGGCTTGGAAGCGGCCGCGGAAGAGGCGAGGCAGCCAGCCGCGCAGCGTTTGCTCGCTGACGACCAGGCATGCCTCGCCGTGGGCCTCGATCGACCAGGCATGGTGGAGGCGGGCGCCCGTGGTCTTCCCGCTCCAGGCGACGCGCTCGCGCGGCATCACCGTCTCGAACCGAGAGCGGACTTTGAAGCCGCCGGAGCGCCAGACGAAGCGCGTCCCCGGCTCCACCGGCCCCTTGACGGAGACGTCGATGACGCCATCGTGCCAGTTGGGCCAGCCCTCGACGTCGGTGAGCACCTGCCACACCGTCTGCGGCGGCGCGGCGATGCGTTGCTCGACGCGTACGGCGACTGGTGCGCTGCCCCCCGCTACGTCAGTTCCAAGGGAGCGGGAATCGTTCTCAGCAGACCGGGTCATGGTGGGGTGCGGCGACGATGCGCGCCTACTTGTAACGAAGCTTGAGGTACACGATCGAGGCCACCATGCTCCCCGTCAAGAAGTTGGCGACGATGAGGGGGATCGATCCGATGAGGGCGCCGTAGAGCAGCCAGAGGAAGTTGCCGAGGGTAAGGATGGAGAAAGTGGGGAGGTTGATGTCGCCGGTGGAGCGGGTGCGCCAGCTTTGACGGACTTGGGGGAACATGGACATGACGGCGACGACGCCGGCGCAGTAACCAAGGGCGTCGATGGGTTCCAAGTCGCCTCCTAACGGGCCGCCTCGGCGGGGCCCCTCCCAACCTTCAAAGTATACTCCCCAGAGGTCCGAATACGCTCTTTCCGCCTCGCGCAGTTGGAGCGAACGTCCAGGCTACGATTGGGAGGGGTATAATCTTGCCCAGGACGCGTTCGCGCACATCCAACACAACCCAGGGGAGCCTTCATGACCACCGTCTCCGAGCCGCCGAAAAGCGATTTCCGGGTTGTCGGCACGCGGCCGATCCGGCACGACGGACTGGACAAGGTCACCGGCCGGGCCCGCTACGGCGCCGATATCGACATGCCGGGGCTGATCCACGGCAAGGTGCTCCGGAGCCCGCACCCGCATGCCCGGATTCGCGGCATCGATACGAGCAAGGCGGAGGCCCTTCCCGGCGTTCGCGCGGTGGTCACCGCCGCCGACTTTCCCATCCTCGAAGACCAGCCCATCAACTTTGCGGAGATTCGCGGCAGTGCGCGCATGCTGGCCGAGAACGTCATGGCGCGGAAGAAGGCCCTCTACGCGGGCCACGCCGTGGCCGCCGTCGCCGCCGACAGCCCACACGAGGCCGAGGACGCGCTGGCGCATATCGAGGTCGACTACGAAGTGCTACCCACGGTTCTGACCCTCGACGATGCTCTGAAGGACGACGCGCCGCTCCTACATGAGGATATGACGACGCGCTCGATCTCGGCTTTTCTGGCCAAGGACGGCGACACGGGCAAGGCGAGCAACGTGTCGTTCCACATTCAGTTCAAGGACGGCGACCTCGACATCGGGTTCGCCGAAGCCGACACGGTGATCGAGCGGGAGTACACCACGCAATCGGTGCATCAGGGCTACATCGAGCCGCACGCCTCGACGGTGTGGTCGGCGCCGGACGGCCAGATCACGGTGTGGACGTCGACGCAGGGGCCGTTCTCCATACGGTCGGAGACGGCTCTGATTTTGGGAATACCCGAAAGCCGAGTAAAGGTCATCCCGATGGAAATCGGCGGCGGCTTCGGGGGGAAGCTCGACACCTACCTCGACCCCGTCGCCGCGGCGCTGTCCCGCAAGAGCGGTCGGCCGGTGAAGATCGTAATGTCGCGCCGGGAGGTCTTCGAGGGTTCCGGTCCGACCTCGGCGGCCAATATCCGGGTGAGGCTGGGTGCGAAGGCATCCGGAAAAATCACCGCGGCCCACGTGCAGCAGTATTACGAGGCGGGCGCGTTCCCCGGCTCGCCCGTCGGCGAGGGTGCGATGACCGGCCTCGCTCCCTACGCCATCGAGAACATGACGGTCGACGGCTACGACGTGGTCTGCAACAAGCAGAAGGTAGCCGCCTACCGCGCGCCGGGCGCGCCGATCGCGGCGTTCGGCATCGAGTCGGCGATGGACGAGCTCGCCTTGGAGCTGGGTCTCGACCCCCTCGATCTGCGCGAGAAGAACCTCGCCCAGCCGGGCGACCGCATGCCGAGCGGTAAGCCGCACGAGAACTTCGCCGGCGACGAGCTGCTCTCGGCGATGAAGGAGCATCCCGCCTACACCGCGCCGCTTGGCCCCAACCAAGGCCGCGGCGTTGCCGTCGGTTACTGGTTCAACGCCACGATACAGTCGTCGGTGACCATCAACGTCAACAGCGACGGTACGATCAGCCTCCTGAGCGGGTCGGTGGACATCGGCGGCACGCGGGCCGCGGTGGCCATGCAGGCCGCCGAAGTGCTTGGCCTCGAGGCCGGAGACGTCCGTCCGGTGGTGGTGGATACCGATTCCATCGGCTGGACGGGGGTGACCGGCGGCAGCCGCACCGCGGTGGACACCGGCCGGGCCGCCATCCAAGCCGCCGAGATGGCGAAGGAGGAGTTGGCGTCCCGCGCCGCCACGATGTGGGAGGTCTCCCCCGACGACGTGGCCTTCGACGACGGCGTCTTCATCAACACCAAGTCCGACGAACGCATCAGCTTCAAGGACCTCGCCGCACAGCAGATGGCGCTCGGGGGGACGATCACGGTCTCCGCGACGACGACGGGGCGCAAGGTCGCCCCGGCCTTCGCCGGCCACATCGCCGACGTCGAGGTCGATCCGGAGACGGGCAAGGTGCAGCTCCTGCGCTACACCGCGTTCCAGGACGCGGGACGGGCGGTTCATCCGAGCTACGTCGAAGGGCAGATGCAGGGCGGCGCGGTACAGGGCATCGGCTGGGCACTGAACGAGGAGTACTACTTCTCGAAGGACGGCCGGCTGGCCAACTCCAGCTTCCTCGACTACCGGATGCCCACGGCCCTCGACGTGCCGCGCATCGACACCGTGATGTTGGAAGTCCCCGGCGACGCCCACCCCTTCGGTATGCGCGGCGCCGGCGAAGTCCCCATCGTGCCGCCCATGGCCACGATGGCCAACGCGGTGAGCGCCGCGGCGGGCGTCCGCATGGCGGACCTGCCCATCACGCCCGGCTCGATCGTCAAGGCGCTCGGGAACGGGCAGGCCGAGTAGCGGCCTTCGGCGAGCCGGCGAAGTCCGGACACCATACCCGCTGGGACTCAATTGGTGACCGACCGTGAGTGATCCTGCCAGGCAGCCGGAAGGGCGGATTGTCGCGGAGAGCGTCTGGCCCTACGGCATCTTCGGGCAGAGCCCGGCGTGCGTCTCGATGACCAATGGAACGGTCGAGGTCGCGGGACGCTCTGGAAACACGCTGGCGGAGATCCCCATTGGGTCTATCGACGATATCGCGGTAAGGCGCTCTTGGTTCTGGAGCCGCCTGACGATCCGTGAAGCCAGCGGAACCAAGCGTTCCATCGGTGGTCTGAGCAAGCACGAAGCCTTGCAGGTTGAGAGTGCAGCACGTAGAGAGGCCGCCAAATGCGCCTCGTCGGTGGGTCCATACCTGGTGCAAGTCGACGGGCAACTAGGCCAACTTCTTGAGGGCGACTGCTACCTCCGGCATTCTGAGATTGCCGAGGTTCATCTCATGCTTTCGGACTTACTGCAACAGTGCCCAGGGCTCGTGCGGGAGCACTTGGAACGAGAGCAAAGTGCTGCGCTTGATCGTCTCGCGCCCTTCGAATCCATGAACAAACTACAAGCAGCGCGAGGCCGGGCGAATAAGCTCTTCGTCGCCGACCGCATCTCCGACGTTCGCGCCGCCGCGCGTACAGTGTTCTCCGATCCCCTCACTGAAGAACAAGCTGGTGCCATCGCCACGGATGAAGACGCCACGTTGGTTCTTGCTGGCGCAGGAACAGGCAAGACCGCTGTTATTGTTGGCAAGGCCGTCCACCTCGTCCGCAATCAGGACGTATCGCCGCGCGATATCCTCGTCCTGGCATTCAACCGCAAGGCGGCAGAGGAGATTCGTTCCCGCCTCCCCCGCGACTGTTCAGCAGTAGAGGTTTCCACGTTCCATGGCCTCGGCCGCCGCGTCATAGCAGAGGTGGACGGGCGCACTCCGACCATCTCGAAGCTTGCGGAGGACGACCGCGCACTGGAAGCCGCAATCGACCACATCCTTCGCACGCTTCTGCAGGATTCCGCGCAATCAAAGCGCGTTGCGAACTTCATTGCCTATCACGCCTCACCATATCATTCACCCTTCGAATTCGAGTCGATCGGTGACTACCAGGAATACGTACGCAGCGTCGAATTGCGAACTCTAAGTGGAGACTTGGTCAAGAGCCTTGAAGAGCTCGTCATTGCGAATTTTCTGACAGAACACGGGATCGAGTTTCGCTACGAAGATCCGTATGAAAAACTGACTGCGACACGGCGGCATCGCCAATATCAACCAGACTTCTATCTCCCAGAATATGACATCTACATTGAGCACTTCGCACTAGACCAACAGGGAAGACCTCCGCCGAGCTGGGAGGAGTACGCCGAGGGTGTCGCATGGAAGAGGCAGCTTCATCTGCGCTACGGCACGACGCTGATCGAGACATATAGCTGGCAGTACAGGGAGGGGGCATTAATCCCTGCTCTGCGCAAGCGACTCGAAGATGCTGGAGTCAGGTTCAAGCACAGTTCGCTCGCGGCCCTAGTGCTGCGATTGGCCAGCACCATCATTTCCTGGTTGGCTAGGCTTTTGACCGCATTCTTAAATCATGTAAAGAGCAACGGGTTGACGTCCGACGAACTTCGTGCTCGCACCTTCGACCAACAGCGTGAGGGTGCCTTCCTCGACGTCTTCGAGCAGGTCCATATCGCCTACGAGCGGCTACTTGAGCGGGAACAGGCGCGGGATTTCCACGATCTGATTCACGTTGCCGCGAGCTACCTTCGGGAAGGTAGGTCAAAGAGGCAATACAGGTATGTGCTAGTCGACGAGTTTCAGGATATCTCTGCTGGTAGGATGACCCTTCTCCAAGCCTTGGCCACCCGGGGCATCGCGTACTTCGTTGTGGGTGACGACTGGCAGTCGATCTATCGCTTCGCGGGCAGCGATGTCGCCCTCGTCAGGAATTGCGGTGCCTACCTTGGTCATGTGCAGAGCCGGGAGTTGACCCAGACCTTCCGCTTCGGAGACGGCATCCTCGGCCCATCAACTGCGTTTGTCCAGCGCAACCCGGAGCAGACGAAGCGGAAGCTACGGTCAGCGAGCGCCGTTAGGGACGAAGGAATCATCATCGTCGCTGACAGTGACCCCCGGGAGGCGTTGCTCCGCGCACTGGACGATATCAGGGAGTCGGGTCCGGATGGCGAA
Source organism: Dehalococcoidia bacterium (assembly GCA_965207995.1). Taxonomy (GTDB): domain Bacteria; phylum Chloroflexota; class Dehalococcoidia; order SHYB01; family SHYB01; genus DAOUKH01. The sequence goes on from OZ242299.1 coordinate 2,756,936, forward strand.
CATTCTGTTCTTGTCTTGGGACGCTATCGCTCGAGCGGGGAAATCCTACCTAAGCAGGTCCGGAGCAAGTCGCTAAAGTTGGAGTTCAGCACCGTCCATGGTGCGAAAGGCATGGAGGCGGACTATGTTGTGGTCCTTGACCTCACTAAACGTGGATTTCCTTCTGCGAAGGAAGACGAACCGCTCCTCGATCTCGTATTGCCCCCGGTCTCCGGCAAGGGATATCCCTTCGCGGAAGAACGTCGTCTCTTCTACGTAGCGATGACTCGCGCACGCATCGGGGTCTATCTCGTGACAGACTCAGCGAGACCTTCGACGTTCGTTACGGAATTGATACGGATGCCCGGTGAGCTACAAATGCTCGGCTACTTCGCTCCGCAGTGCCCACATTGTTCCAGCGGTCGACTGGTCCCATCTCAGAGTGGCAGGAACTTGCGATGCTCGAATTATCCGGACTGCAAGTATCTCGCGCCCCGCTGCCCCAGCTGCAGTGACGGCTACGCTGTGATCGTTAGCGCATCGCCTACGTGCTGGTGCACGAACCCTGCCTGCGACGATCCTCCGCCCGCCTGCCCATCATGCCGCATGGGCGTCCTCTTCGAGAAGGAAGGCCGTTACGGTTCGTTCCTAGGATGTACCGAGTATCGGTCCGAACCGTCCTGCCGCTACACGCAAGACACCGTCCCCGTTAGGTAAGCTGGTCGCGAGGAAGGGGCGCCCTTCGGCCGCCGACGCGTCTGGCGGCGCGTACCGAGGGGGAGAGGCTTACGGGCTCTCCTGCTGGCCTTCCCTGCTTAGCGGCGAGGCGCGCTAACGCGCCATGTCGTAGCTGCGGAGCAGCTTGCCGGGCAGGGCGTTGGTGCACTCGTTCTCGACGAAGGTGACGCCGCCGTTGACGAGTATGAAGCGGATGCCCTTGGGCTTTTGAATGAGCCTGCGTTCGCCGCCGGGGAAGTCGTTGGAGTAGATCGGCGGGTCGTGGAGCAGGCCGAGCTCGTCGAGGTTGTAGACCATGATGTCGGCGGCCTTGCCGGTGGTGAGCTGGCCGCGGTCGGTGTAGCCGGCGATCCATGCGGGGTAGGCGCTCATCTTGACGTGGGCCTGCTCCAGGGTCATCAGCTCGCGGTCGCGGATCCAGTAGGCGAGGAAGTCGACGGGCCAGCGGGCGTTGGCCTGGAAGCGGGTGTGGGCGCCGCCGTCTGACGTTGAGATGTGCGTGTAAGGGTCGAGCAGGCCCTTGTCGACGGTCGACTCGCCGGCCTTGCTGAACTCGCGGGTGGCGAACTCGGTCTTGAGGTCCTCGTCGATTGAGAGGTCGAGGAAGGCGTCGACGGGGTGCTTGCCCATCATCTCGGCGACCTTCTCGATGGTCTTGCCTTCGTACTGGTGGTTGCGCTCGTGGACGACCTCGAGGACGCGGGCGGTGCTCCACTCGGTGCGGCCGAGATAGGTCGGCACCGCGGCGTCGCGCTTCATGGCCTCGCGCGTGGCCGGGTCGGAAAGCTTGCGCTTCCGCTCCTCGGCGGTGCCCACCAGGGGATCGACCCAGCTGGGCATGTAGTCGAAGAGGTTGAACTCGGCGAGGGTGAACCGGCTCTCGGGGAACATCGGCGTTTTCTGGGGCGCGACAGGGAGCCCCTCGGCGCGGGCGCGTTCGACCCATTCGGGGCCGTCCGGGTTGTGCCCGAGGACGACGTGAAGGGGACGGCCGCTGAGGCGCAGCATGCGGGTCAGCAGGTCCTGCTGTCTTTCGGGGTTGGCCGAGACGCCGATCGTCCAGCCCATCCAGCCGACGCCGAACTCGCCGAGGATCTCGGCGAGGGCGAGGTATTCTTCGTCGGAGGCGACGTGGCTCGGAATCGCCGAGCCGTCCTCGCTGCGGTCCTCCTCGTTGCGGTCGGCGGCGAAGCCGAAGGAACCCGCCTTCATGCCCTCATAGAAGAGCTCCTTCATGTGATTGAGCTCTTTCTCGGTGACGGAAGTCCGGTTGCGGGCCTCGATCATGCCGAGGACGTAGCCGCGGAGGGGGGAGAAGGGCAAGAGGGAGCCGACGTTGATGCCAAGGCCCTGGCGGTCGAGGCTGTCGAGGTACTCGGGGTAGGACTCCCAGTCCCAGCGCATGCCGGCGCGCATGGATTCGAGGGGGATGGCCTCGATGCGGTTCATCATCCGCATGTTGAGGTCGCGGTCTTCGGGGCGGGTGGGCGCGAAGCCGAAGCCGCACTGGCCGATGCTGACGGTCGTCTGGCCGAACCAGCCATCGAGGGTAGCGTAGGGGTCCCAATTCAGTTGGGCGTCGTAGTGGGTGTGCAGGTTGATGGCGCCGGGGGCGACGATACAGCCGCTGGCGTCGATCTCCTCGGCAGCGCCCGCTGGAATGCGGCCGCTGATCTTGGCGATCTTGCCGTCCTTGATGCCGACGTCGGCGGCGTACCGGGGAATGCCCGACGCCTCGACAACGGTGCCGCCTCGAATCACCACGTCATACTCAGCCAACTCGGGGACCTCCTTCGTCTCTGCCCTCAGCCCGTCTCGCGCGTTCGCGGCTAGTTGGGCTGCTCGATGTTGAAGAATCTGGCCGCGTTGGTCACCGTCATCTTGTGGAGTTCCTCGTCGGTGACGTCGCTGAAGACCTCGCGGACGATACGGTGTGAATCGGGCCAGGTGCCCTCGGTGTGGGGGTAATCGGAGCCCCACATGAGGTTCTCCACGCCGATGGCCTGGCGCACCCTCACGGCGACCCAGTCTTCCTGGAATCCGATGGCGCAGTTGCGGTGGAAGAAGTCGCTGGGCTTCATGTCATCTTTGAAGCGCGGCCACATCATGCCCCGGTCGCGGTGCAGCAGGTCCATCTTGTAGAGCCACTGGCCTGCCCAGCCGGCCTCGTTCTCGACGCTGGCGACTTTGAGGTTGGGGAACCGCTCGAAGACGCCCGACCAGATCATCGAGGTCAGGCTGCGGCGGATCCAGTAGTCGTTGGTCGAATAGATGACGCCTGGGGGCTGGTTGGGGTCGGCCTTGGTGAAGAGGTTCATGGGCAGGACTTCGCGGTCGGAGCCTGAGTGCAGGGAGATGGGCATGTTCAGGCGCTGCGCGGTGTCCCAGAACGGGTCGTACTCGGGGTTGTGGTACTGGTGGTCGTGCTTCGGATAGACGGTGATGAAGCAGGAGTTCAAGCCCAGGCCCTTACACCGTTCGAGCTCTTCGACGGCCTCGGGGACGCTGTCCACGTTGATCATGGCGGCGCCCTTCAGCCGGTCGGGATAGGGCTTGCAGAACTCGGCGATCCAGTCGTTGTAGGCCCGGCAGATCGCGGAGAGGAGGTCCGAGTCCTCGGTACGCCACACGCCGCCGACGCAGAGGGTGGGGAAGATAACGCCGCCGAAGACGCCGTCGAGGTCCATGTCCTTGATGGCCTCGTGGGGGTCGTAAGCGCCGGGGAGCACGCTCTCCCAGCGGCCCTCCGCCGGTATCTCGTGGGGCTTGTCGGTGCGGAAGCGTGCGCCGGCGTTGGTGGTGTTGCCCATCGAGCCGAGGCACTGGTCCCCCTCGACGTACCACCAATCGTGGTCGTCGCCCTGGACGACGTGGGGCGCCCGGTCGCGGAACTTCTTCTCGATACGGTTGGTCCACAGGTCGGGAGGCTCCACGATGTGGTTGTCCGCCGACATCAACATGACCTTGGTCTGCGTGGCCATCGATTCCGTCCTCTCCTTGGGGGTCTCTTTCTTGGCGTTCCGTCTTAGTTGAACGAGATGTCGTAGATGCGTGCGGCGTTCCCGGCGACGATCTTTTCCTTCTCCTCCTCCGAGCAAACGGCGAGGATGTCGTCGAGGATTTCGCGCGACTTGGGGAAGGTCGACTCGACGTGGGGGTAGTCCGAGCCCCACATCAAGTTGTCGACGCCGATGATGTCGCGTTGCTGAATGCCGAGGCCGTCCTCCTGGAAGCTGTGGAAGACCTGCCGGCGCATGAGGTCGCGCGGCGTCGCGCCGTCCTTGAATCGATAGGGGGTGAGCTGCGGCCGCTCGCGGTAGCACCACTCCATGCGGTCGATGAAGAAGGGTATCCAGGAGAGCTCATGTTCGAGCTGGACGAACTGCAGCTTCGGGAAGCGGTCGAGCACGCCGGCGTAGATGAGGTTGCATAGGGACATCCGCACCCAGTACTCGATGTTGGTGCGGAGCGCGCCGGTGGCGGCGATCTTGATCATCTTGTTGTCGCCGATGGCGCCCTCGGCAGCGCGGCCCGTGCCGATATGGAGGCTGAGCGGCAGACCGATTTCTTCAGCTGCGGCCCAGAACGGGTCGTACATTGGGTCGGTGTATTCTTCCCCCGCGCGGGGGAAGACGCTGATCATCGCACCGCCCATGTTCGACTTCGCCGCTTGGGTGAGGTCGCGGATGCCCGCCTCGACGTCCCCGTCGATGAGGATCTGGGCCACGCCCTTGAGCCGGTCTGGGTTCTCGGAGCAGAACTCGCCGAGCCACTCGTTGTAGGCGACGAAGATGCCGCGCAGCAGCTCCGAGTCGGCCACGCCGCTCCAGAAGTTCAGAATGATCGACGGGTAGAGTAGGTCGGAGTAAATGCCGTCGAAGTCCATGTCCTTGAGTCGGGGCCCTGACTTCCAGGCGCCGGCGCGGACCTCGTCGATCCCGCCCTCGAGGCGGATGCCTTCGGGGTCTTCGAACCGGGAGCCCGCGTCGGTCAGGCTGCGAATGAGAACGCCGATGGGACGTCCGTCGACGTAGAAGTCGTCGGCGCCGGCCTCCTCGCCCTTGCCAAGCCGAGGGATACGGTCGCCGAAGGACTTCGGCATCCGTTCCTGCCAGAGGTTGGGGGGCTCAATTACGTGGGAGTCGGACGAGATGATCTTCGTCGCGCCCATAGGCTTGCCTCCAAGCGACTGCTGTAGAAGATCGGACCGTTAGGGATTATACACCGTTGCGGCCCGCGGTTCACGGTAGAGAGGCGGCGCTATAATCGGCCCGTCTATCGTAAAGGCCAAAACGGGGAAGGGGGCGGATTGCAGGCCCCAGAGCAGGAGAAATGCGATGAGTACTGAGTCCACCATGGCGCGGACGGAGAAGACCGCCCGCGAGATTTTCGAAGACGTAATCGCTAATCCGGCGCGGGCGCGCTTCGGCTTCGGGGAGAAGTTGGCGGTGGTGAACGTCGACCCGCAGAAGACGTACACCCGGCCCGACCTCTACCCCAACACCGGGTACGTCGCCGACCCGAAGCAGATGGACTACATGCGCGAGCTCTCCAACGCGGCCCGCGCCAAGGGGCTCCCCGTCGTCTGGACGCACGTGGCCTACATGCCCGATGGCAGCGACGCCGGCGTGTGGGGGACCCGCTCCGACACACCGGACAGCCTGCAGAACATCAAGTACGGCTCGGACCGGCACCGGTTCGACGAGCGGCTTGAAATCGACGAGGAGGTCGATGCGGTCTACACCAAGCGGATGCCGTCGGCCTTCTTCGAGACGCCGCTGTCCAGCTTCCTTACCTGGCACAGGGTCGACACCATCGTCGTCACCGGCGGGTCGACCTCCGGCTGTGTGCGCGCCACCGCCGTCGACTCGCTCTCCCACGGCTATCGCACGATCGTCCCCGTGGAGTGCGTCGCCGACAAGCACGAGAGCTACCACTACGCCAACCTCACCGACCTGGCACTGAAGTACGCCGACGTCATAGGAATCGACGAGGTCATGGCGTGGGTCGAGGCCTATGAGGGCACGGCATGACCGCCGGCGACCCCAATCTGTACGACTACTGGCCCTACCGCGACCGGCCCAAGATCGTGTGGCCGGACGGGAAGAAGCTCGCCTTCTGGGTCGCGCCGAACATCGAGTACTACGAGTTCAACCCGCCGCGCAATCCCAAGCGCCCCGGCTGGCCGCGGCCGTCGCCGGACGTGGTGGGCTACTCACAACGGGACTACGGCAACCGGGTCGGGCACTGGCGGCTCATGGAGCTGATGGACAAGTACGGTGTCCGCGGCTCCATCAGCCTGAACGTGGCGATGTGCGACCACTGCCCCGAGATCATCGAGGCTTGCAACGAGCGCGATTGGGAGTTCTTCTCACACGGCATCTACAACACTCGCTATTCCTATGAAATGGACGAGGCGCAGGAGCGAGCGGTTCTCGAAGATTCGATCCGCACCGTCGAAGCTGCGACGGGACAGCGCATCCGGGGCTACCTCGCGCCTGCGCTCACCCACACCGAGCGCACCCTCGACCTGATTGCGGAGTATGACTTCTGGTATACCTGCGACCTCTTCCAGGACGACCAGCCGCAGCCGATCAAGACGAAGTCGGGCAAGCTGATCTCGATGCCCTACTCGTTGGAGGTGAACGACGTCATCACCTATGGCGCCCTCGCCATGGACCCGTGGCGCTACGCCGACGCGCTGAAGCGGCAACTTGATCAGCTACTCGAGGAAGGTGAGGAGTCGGGCACGGTGATGTGCATCCCGCTGCACGCCTATCTCGTGGCGCAGCCGCACCGGTTGCGAGCCTTCGAGGAGGCGCTCAAACACGCCGACGCCAACCGCGACGACGTCTGGATCACGACGGCGGTCGAGATCGCCGCCTACTACCGCGAACACTACTGGGACCAGACGCTTGCCGACGTAGCCGCGCGAGGCGTCGCGACGGGCGGGACCGGATTCGCGCCGGAGGCGGTGGCATGAGCCTGGGGCAGGAACACCTGGAATACCCGCTGCGCCGCCACGGCCAAGACATTGACCGCTACGACTGGCGGCTTGCCAAGGACCGGGCCCCCTTCCGCCGCGACGACGGAGTAGAACTCTCGGTGATGATCGTGGTCGCCTGCGAGTTTCATCCCATCAACCCCAAGAAGGACCCGTTCAACCACCCCCACGGGATGGTGACGCCGTACCCCGACCTGCGGCACTTCACGACGCGGGACTATGGGAACCGGGTCGGCGTCTTCCGCATTCTGCGCGCGATGAAGGCGCATGGGCTGCATGGAACGTTCGCCCTCAGCGCCGACCTCCTCGTCCGCGCCGCGCCGCTGGCGGCGGCGATCGCCGAGGACGGCCATGAGATTGCCGCCGCGGGACTGAACGGCGACGCCATCCACCATGGCGCCATGGATGAGGACGAGGAGCGCCGCCGCATCGAAGCAGTCCGCGCCGCCTTCGACCGCGCCGGCCTGACGCCGAGAGCCTGGCTGAGTCCGGCCCGCCAGCAGAGCTTCAACACGCCCGATCTGCTTGTCGAGCACGGCTTCGACATCTGCCTCGATTGGGAGATCGACCAGGTGCCGGTGGCGATGCGCACGCGGTCGGGGCCGATGACGTGCCTGCCGCTGCACAACGAGCTCGACGACTACAAGCTCATCATCGAGCGCACGCAGGAGGAGGCGGTGTGGGCGCGGCAGATCGCCGAGTCCCGCGAGGCGCTGCTCGAGGAAGCCGACGAGCGCGGCGCGCAGGTCTTCGGTTTCAGCCTCACGCCCTTCGTCTCCGGCCAGCCCTTCCGCTACCCGGCGTTGGACGGGATCCTGGGCGGCATCGCCGCCGATTCACGCTGCCGGGCGGAGACGGCGCAGGAGATCGCCGCCGCGTTCTCCGGGTAGGGCCCGCGCGCTCCCCCCTCCGGCCTCTCCCCCTCTGGGGGAGATTGAGAGAGGGTGCGCGCCGCAGGCGCGCCGGCGCCGAGCGGGCGCCGCTCCTTCCCATGGGCCATGCTAGAGGGCGACCGCGTCCTCGCCGACCTTGGGGGGCGCGGTGATCTGGGGCTCGGCTTCGCCGGCGGCGGAGCGCACCTGCTTCTCGATGGCGAGGGACACGTCGGGGTTGTCCGACAGGAAACTCTTCGCCGTTTCCCTGCCCTGGCCGAGCTTGGTCTCGCCGAAGGTGAAGTGGGCGCCGCTCTTCCGCACCACGTCGTGCTTGACGCCGAGGTCGAGGATGTCGCCCTCTTTGCTGATGCCGTGGGCGAACATGATGTCGAACTCGGCGACCCGGAACGGTGGAGCTACCTTGTTCTTCACCACCTTGGCGCGCACGCGGTTGCCGATGGCGTCGGTGCCACGCTTGATGGTCTCCAGCCGGCGCAGGTCGATGCGCACCGACGAGTAGAACTTGAGGGCCTTGCCGCCGGGTGTGGTCTCTGGGTTCCCGAACACGACGCCGACCTTCTCCCGCAGCTGGTTGATGAAGATCACGCAGGTCTTCGACCGGTTGATTGACGCGGTTAGCTTGCGGAGCGCTTGGGACATCAGGCGGGCCTGCAGGCCCATCTGGGGGTCGCCCATGTCGCCTTCGAGCTCGGCGCGCGGGACCAGCGCGGCGACGCTGTCGACGACCACGATGTCGATGGCCCCGGAGCGCACCAGCGCCTCGGTGATCTCCAGCGCTTGCTCGGCGAAGTCGGGCTGCGAAATGTAGAGCTCCTGGATGTCGACGCCGCACTTGGCGGCGTAGCTGGGGTCGAGGGCGTGCTCGGCGTCGATGTAGGCGGCCTTGCCGCCCAGCTTCTGCGCCTCGGCGATGACGTGCTGGGCGAGCGTGGACTTGCCCGACGATTCCGCGCCGAAGATGTCGATCACCCGGCCGCGGGGCAGGCCGCCCACGCCGAGGGCGAGGTCGAGCGACAGCGACCCCGTGGGAATGCTCGCGATGCTCAGCTTCGAGGAGACCTCGCCGAGCTTCATCAGCGAGCCCCGCCCGAACTGCTTCTCGATCTGTGCTACCGCGACGTCGAGCGCTTTGTCTTTTTCGGTGTCCATGGTCTTTTCGGTGTCCAACGCTTGCTCCTTAGCTCTCGCCTTCGTTCTGCCGCAATGCGGTACTCGATTTCGCGAGATGATAGAACGTGCGTTCGTCTTCGGCAATACCCGCGTGTCACACGACATAATACGCGGTTTTTTCGGCGCTCGCGCCCCGGGCCTAGAGCGCCAAGGAAAGCTGCCGGGGCTGCTCCGGCGGGCGGACTACGTCGCGGGCGGTGCGCTCCCCGACGCGATAGAGGCGGCGCAGGCCGTCGACGTAGCCGACGGTCGCCGAGGCGTAGTCACGGTCGGCGTTGGCGCCGGGGAAGAGGCGGCGGTACTCGGCAAGCAGGTTGGGGTATTCGCTGCGCATGAAGCCGAGGAAGTGGTCCTTGACCGAGCCCTGCAGCGCGAGGACGCGCGAGCCGACGAACCGAGCACTGTGGTCGGACGCTGACTTCACCAACTCGCGCAGGTGGTCCGACGTGTCGGTGATGCCGGGCACGATCGGCGCGATAAGCACGCCGGCCTCGACGCCCGCCTCAGAGAGCCTCCGCACCGCCCGCAGGCGCTGCCATGGCGGGGCCGTGCCGGGCTCCAGCCGCCGCCAGGTTTCGCGGTCCAGCGTGGAGATCGACATGGCGACTGAGGCGCCGGCGCGGCCCGCCAGGTCGGTGAGCACGTCGAGGTCGCGCACGATCATCGTGCCCTTGGTGACGATGCTGACCGGGGTGCGGTAGTCGCGCAGCGCCTCCAGGATGCCGCGGGTGATCCGGTAGCGGCCCTCGATAGGTTGGTAGGGATCGGTCGCCGTGCCCAGGGCGACAGTCTCGCGCTTCCAGGAGCGGCGGGCGAGCTCGCCGCGCAGCACCTCCGGCGCGTTGGCGCGGACGAGGATCAGGCCGGTGAAGTCCTCACTCGCGTTCAGGTCGATGGATGCGTGATAGCGGCGGGCGTAGCAGTAGTGGCAGCCGTGGACGCAGCCCTTGTAGGGGTTGATCGACCACTTGAAGGGCATCCCCTTCACGCGGTTGATGACGCTCTTGCACTCGACCTCTTCGTAGCGGACGCCGCGGGCCGCGCTCGCCCGGCCGATGTCCGCGCTTGTCTCGTCACCCGCCAGCATCGTCAGAGCGTAGGCTAGAACGCATGTGCTGTCGAGGGGCGGATGTCAGTATCCGGCGCCGCCTATAATGGCCGCGCCCGATCGACGGGCAAGGGCCGCGAGGAGGCGGGCATGGCGACGGTTGACAACGAGATGCGGGGCCGGATCACCGAGGACGGGGTGCAGCGCTACCGCAACCGCATCGGCGTCCTGATACCGCAGCCGCCGCCGTTCAACACCGAGGCCCACGCGGACACCATTCGCCACTTCGCCACGGCGTACGGCGACGACAACCCGTTGTACGCCGATCCCGAATACGCCAAGACGACGCGCTGGGGAACGACGCCTGCGCCGCCGATGTTCGTGAGCACGATGGGAACCACCGACGCCCCGCCCATCCCGAAGCACGTGCGCGACGCCGGGGCGGGCGCCCTCCGCGGCGTGCCGTGGTACCAGTCGGGGAGCGATTGGCAGTGGTTCCGGCCGGTGCTGCCCGGCGACCGCCTCAGCGTCAACTACTTCATCGAAGACATCGAAGAGAAGCGAAGCCGGTTCGGCGGCGGGAAGGCGGCGGTGGTCTACCACCGCAAGGAGTTCTTGAACCAGCGCGGCGAGCTCGCGGCGGTCTACCGTTACTACTTCTGGTTCGCCGAGCGCGAGGCGTCGGAGAAGACGGGCAAGTACATGGGGGTCGAGCCCAAGACGTACACGCAGGAGGAGCTCGACGAGATCGACGCGGCCTACGCCAACGAGTTCCGCCGCGGCGCCGACACGCTCTACTGGGAGGACGTGTCCGAGTCCGACGAGATGCCGACGATGGTCAAGGGGCCGCTCTCGACGGTCGAAATCATCGGGTGGCACCAGGGCTGGGGCTGGGGCGTCTTCCAGGTCGCGCCGCTGCGGCTGGGGTACCTCAACCGCCGGCGCATCCCCACCTTCTATCCAAAGAACGACTACGGCTACTACGACGTCGCCCAACGCGTCCACTGGGAGGACAAGCGCGCCAACAAGGTCGGCGCGCCGCGGTCGTACGACTACGGGATGATGCGCACGTCGTGGATCATCCACTACTGCACCAACTGGATGGGCGACGACGGCTTCCTCTGGAAGCAGTCGGACCAGACGCGCAAGTTCAACTTCCACGGCGATACGCAGTGGGTGCGGGGGAAGGTCGCCGGCAAGCGCCGTGAGGGTGACCTAAACGTCGTCGACCTCGAAGTCTGGTGCGAGAACCAGCGGGGCGAGGTGTGCACGCCGGGGACGGCGTCGGTGCTGCTGCCCTCCCGCGAGCGCGGGCCCGTCCAACTCCCCGTCCCCGGCGGCGAACCCACGCCGATGAAGACGGACTTCGCCGTGGATACGCCGGGCTGCGTCTGGTAGCGCCGAGCGGCGGCAGACGTCATGGACTTCGCGTTTTCCAAGGAGGAGGAGGAATACCAGCGGCAGGTCAGGCACTTCATGGAAGCGACTCTGACCCCTGAGCGCCGACGGCGGGGGCGCGACCTCAAGGACCAGCAGTGGTCGGACCGCGACCTCGAACGCGAGTTCAAGCGCGAGCTTTCCGAGGCGGGACTCACCGGCTACTCGTTGCCCGTCGAGCACGGCGGCCAAGGGCTGCCCGGCGCCTACAACGCCATCCTCTCCTACGAGGCGGCCTACGCCCGCGCGCCGGGGGTCTACCACAGCGTCTACATCATCGGGCCGTCGCTGAGCGCGTTCGGGAGCGAGGAGCAGCGCCGCTACTTCCTCCCCAAGATCGCCCGCGGCGAGGTTGAGTTCCTGCTCGGCTACTCCGAGCCGGGCGCGGGCAGCGACCTGGCCGGCGTCGAGACCAGCGCCGTCGCCGACGGCGATGAGTACGTCATCAATGGGCAGAAGTCGTTCAGCACGCACGCGCAGCGCGCCGAGTACGCCTGGATGATCGCCCGCACCAACCCCGACGTCCCGCGCCACCGCGGGCTCAGCCTCTTCGTCGTCCCGATGACCACTGAGGGGATCACGGTGCGCCCTATCCCAACGGTCGCGGGCTGGGACCACGCGGAGGTCTTCTTCGAGAACGTGCGCGTGCCCAAGACGGCGCTCGTCGGCGAGAAGGACCGCGGCTGGTACCACCTGATGACCGCGATCGATTTCGAACGGAGCGGCTTCCTCTACTACGGCGAGGCGCAGCGGCTCTTCGACGAGCTCCTCGACTTCTGCCGCTCGACGCGGAGGAACGGCGCGCCGCTCACGAAAGAGCCGCTGGTGCGGCGTGAGCTCGCACGGATGCGGACGGAGATCGACGCGGGGCTGCGCCTGATGAAGCGTATCGTCTGGCTCCAACAGTCGGGGCAGGCGCCCAACACCGAGGCCAGCATCAACAAGGTGTGGGCCACGGAGATGATCCGCCGCATCTGCCGCGTGGGCACCCAGATCATGGGCCACTATGGCACACTGCTGCCGATGAGCCCGCACCTGCCCGGCCTCGGGCAGCCCGCCTACGGCCACCTCGAGACGATCCGAAGCCCCGTCTCCATCGGCGCGAACGAGGTCCAGCGCAACATCATCGCCCAGCGCGGCCTCGGCATGCCGCGCGGCTGAGGGCTAGGTTCCGGCGGACACGCCGAACCGTTCGACCTTGATTTGCGTCCCGCGCTGCCGGGCCTGCCAGAGGTCGTAGGCAGTCTGCATGCCGAGCCAGGTCTCAGGGGTCGAGCCGAACGCCTGGGACAGGCGCAGGGACATCTCTACCGAGACCCCCGCCTTCCCATTCACCAAGTCCGAAAGCGCCTGACGCGTGACGCCCAAGCCCTTGGCCGCCCTCGTTACGGTCAGACCCAACGGCTCAAGGCATTCCCACCGCACGATCTCGCCCGGATGGGGGGGATTCTGCATTGGCATCTACTCACCCCTTAGTGGTAGTCCGTGTAGTCGACATCGACGGCATGGCCGTCTTCAAACCTGAATGTTACCCGCCAATTCCCCGACACCGACACGGCGTAGTGACCTCTAAGCTCGCCCGACAGTGCATGCAGCCGGAGCCCCGGCAGGTCCATGTCCCTGGAAGTCCTGCTTTGGTCGAGCACGCCAAGGATGCGCCGCAACTTTGGGGCATGCTCTGGGGCAACCCGACCTCCTCGACCGTTATACAGCGCCCTGAGACCTCGGTGCCGGAAGGATTGGATCACATCGGTACTCTATAGCGTCTCCTGTCGCCTGTCACTTGTCAATCGCAGCATCATGCCCAGCGCGGCCTCGGCATGCCGCGGGGCTGACGGCTAGGTCGTCGCGGTTACGGCGGGCGGTGGCCCGGTCGGGTGCCGGAGGCGCACCAGGTAAGTCAGGCCGAGGATGATGAGCGTGACGATGAGGGCCCCCGCTAGGTGCAGGCCGACGTCAATTGCATACCGGTAGCCGTGCACCGTTAGTTGGCTGATCGGGCCGATCAGGAACGCATCCAGCGCGCCCAGTGCGAGCAAAGCTATGATGACGCGTCTGCGCGTGGTGCGGCCCATGCCGTCGAAAGTTGTGAGCGCCCAGATTGAGATCAGGATTGCCGTGACGACGAGCATGATCCAGAAAGCCGCGTTGCCCACCACGGCCATCGCGAGGGACAAGTCGTAGCCCTCCCGCAGGTCCATCCATGCGATCGTGAAGGGGGTGACCAGAGAGCCGGTCGCCACCGTTAGGGCGACGAAAAGGAAGGCATGCGCGAGACTGATCCGCGACGCTTCCCTCGCGAACCAGAGCCTCACCAAGCTCAGAATGACGCCCTGTACCGCAAGAGACCGGCCAAAGTCAGTGACGTCAAAAGTGGGGCGATAAGACAGCAAAACGATCACAATCCCACCCATACCCAAGACAACCGCCGCCGCGATCGAAGATCTCCATAAGAGCTCCAGCATTGGCCTTCCCAAGCGGCGGACACGTGGATAGGAGACACCCAGTGCGACAGCCGCGGCCAGGCTCGTGACGGCTTGAGCGTCCCCCAGGCCGGAATCGCCGGCCCAGTGCAGACCGCTCCAGTCGTAGATGACGCCGATGAGGGACGCAACCGTCGGGATGCCGATGAAGATCCACAGCTCCCAGCGGTAGGTGTTAAGCAGGCGTCGCATGTCATGCCTACTCATGTGCGTGTACCTCGGGCGGAGGCCCGGCCGGGTGCCGGATGCCGTTCAGGACATGAGGACGGTGAGGGCAGCCGTGTGACAACCGCCGCTTGCGCCGGCCCCCCCGCGGCCCTCTATCATGCGCTCATGCCACCCTTCGCCGGCCCCATGGCGCCCGCCGCTCATCCCCCCTCCGCCCTCCCCTGGCGGACGCGCACCGTGCGCGACCGTGAAAAATCCCTGCCGGAACGTGCCGAAAACATGTGCACGATAGCGCCAAAGCTGACCAAACATGCCCCAAACTGCGCCCAACGACGGCCCGTCCAACATCGCCCAACAGAGTAGCCCGTGGCGCACCGACCAAAAACGCTCACCAACCTCCTGGAAATCCAAGAACGGCTAACAGGAGTGGCCGCTCACGAACGCTCACGAACGTTCACCAACGTTCACGAGTGGATAACAGGAGTGGCCGCCCCCCAAACGCCCACCAACATCCAAGAAATCCTAGAAATCCAAACCTCAACGACGCGCACGGCACGTTCACCAAAAAAACGTTCGAGCCGCGACGCGTCCCCCTGACTACTCAAGCGAGAAGGGCGGGTACCGGTCCGTGACGAGGAGGAAGGCGTAGGCGCCGACGCGGGTGCCCCATCGGAGCACGCCGACCACGAAGTCGAACATGCCGCGGGGATACCGGCCCGTGACCAGGATTATCAGCCACGCCAGGATCGTGGCCACCACGGCCAGGACCCCAAGAACGACGAGAGCGATGTAATGGGGAATGGCCAACAGCCATTTGAAGATCGGCAGGATGCGGTTCAAGTCGGTCTCGGCGTTCGGATACTCGATCTGGAGATGCACCGACTGCTCTTCGTCCGTGGAGGGATACTCGTCGCGGAGCAGGAGCACGTATGCCTCAACCCTGGCGGTGAAGCGGCTCAGCTCCAGGTTCCAATCGAACCACCACTTGGGGTACTTCTTGCGGAACAGGATCATCAGCAGGGGCGCGATGAACAGGAAGCCGCCGGCATAGAGAGGCGCCAAGTCCTGGTTCAGCTCCGGGCTTCCCGTGTCGATGTACCCGCCTATAAAGGCACCCACGACGAGGATGGGTATCGCCAGGAGTATGCGGACCAGCACCGACAGGCGATTGCTCGACTCCTGGTAGTCGACGGAAAACTGCACCGGATAGTCGGAGTTCGCGCCACCAATTTGGGACTGCGATTCACTCTGCGCCATGAGAACCTCCAGCTAGGGAATGCACTCGCCGAGCCTTCACAACCGCGGCGCGCAGCATAACATAACGGTGCCATCCCGCTTCGCCATTGCGAAGAAGGCCCTGCGGCTTCTTCTGGAAGGAGAAGCGGCTACCAGCCGGTGGCTTTGCGGACGGCGAAGTCGATGACGCAGTCGGGGAGGAGGCGCATCGCGATAGCGCCGAGGAAGGCGTCGTAGCCGACCGTGTAGCGAGCGCGGGGGTGGCGAGCCTCGATGACCTGCCGGATGCGGCGGGCGACGCGGTCCGGCCCCGGCCAGGGAATGAGGCCGCCGGGCAGGGGCTCCTCACGCCGGAGCGGCTCGTAGGGGGTTGTCTCGCGGTCCATAGCCTCGGCCATGAGCTGCGACGGGACGAAGTCGGTCTTGAAGATGCCCGGTTCCAGCAGCACGACGCGGATGCCGAAGCGTCCCACTTCGAGACGCATGCTCCGGCTCATCGTGTTCATGGCGAACTTGGTGGCGGCGTAGGCCCCGCCGGCGGGACTGCTCGCCTGGCCGGCCATCGACCCTACGTGGATGATGGTGCCGAACCCCTGCTCGCGCATGCCGGGAATGACGAGCCGGGAGAGGCGCATCGGGCCGATGAAATTCGCCTCGAAGACGGTGCGGACCTCGTCGTCCGAGACATGCTCCCAGGGGCCCCAGAGCCCGTAGCCGGCGTTGTTGACCAGGGCGTCGATGCGCCCGTGACGCTCGATGGCGCCCGACGTCCACGCCTCGCACGCAGCGGCGTCGCTGACGTCGAGGCGCGACGTTTCGATGGCGAGGTCGGTGGCGCCTGCTTCCTGCTGGAGGGAGTCGAGGCGTTCGACGTCGCGGCCGGTGGCGAGGACGGTGTGGCCACGACGCGCCACCTGGAGCGCCGCCTCCCGCCCGATCCCCCGGGTGGCGCCGGTGATGAGCACGATTTGGCGTTTCGGCGGCTTGCTCATGACCAGTACTCGTTCCAGCGGCGCTCGAGGAGTGCCGCGGTGCCGGGGTCGACCTCCAGCGGGTCGGGGTAGCCTGGCTTCCACGTCGCGTCGATGACGAGGGGGCCTTCATAGACCGCGGCGGCCCCCTCCATGCGCATCGAAGGGAAGACGACGTCGCGGGCGGGGTCGAAGCGGGTGAAGATGCCCCAGAGCGCACTGGTCCGGTCGTCGAGGTCGACGTCGGCGCTGACGACGGCGGCCATCTTCACGCCGGCGAGCCGCGGGTCGGCGGCGAGGCGTTCGGCGAGGGGACGGCCCTCGCCTTCGGTCTTGACCATCAACATGCAGTCCTCCCACAGCCGCGCGCCGGCGACGCCCGGTCCAAGGGCGTCCAGGTCGAGCGGACGTGCCGGGCCCGGCGGCTCGCCGTCGCGCTTGGGCGTGGCGTCGATCGCCATCTTACTCCCCTCGTGCATGCGGAAGCTGGTGAAGTCGAGGGTGTCGAAGGGCACGCGGGGCAGAAGCAGGAAATCGGAGCGCGGGTCGAAGTTGGCGCGGATTTCGCGGAGGACGGCGTCGAAGTCGGCGGGGTCGACGCCGGGGCCGACGAGCACGACGCACTTGGTAAGCGAGAGCTGGCCGGTGCCGAAGAGTCCGAGCGCGACCTTCAGCGGCTCCTTGTGGTAGCGCGACTTGACGGAGGCCGCGGCTAGGTTCACGAAGCCGGTCTCTCCGTAGGCGTGCAGATCTTCGATCTCCGGGTGCAATAGTTTCAGGAATGGGTTGAGAAAGTCCTGGATGGCATACCCGAGGATGGTGTCCTCGGCGGGGGGCTTGCCGACGACGGCGGCGGGGAAGACGGGGCTTCGCCGCCGCGTGGTGACGTTGACCCGGAAGACGGGGAAGTCGGCGGCGTGGGAGTAGTGGCCGAAGTGGTCGCCGAAGGGGCCTTCCAAGCGCCGGAGGTGCGGTTCGACGGCGCCTTCGAGGATGAACTCGGCGTTGGCGGGCACGCGCATGGCGAGCGTCCTGGCAGGGACCATTGGGGTCGGAGCGCCGCGGAGGATGGTCGCGAAGAGCAGCTCCTCCATCGTCTCCGGCAACGGCAGCACCGCCGAGAAGAAGAGGGCTGGGTCGCCGCCCAAGACGGCCGCCACTTCCAGGGGACGGCCTTGGGCCTCGGCCTCGGCGTAGTGGAAGCCGCCGCCCTTTTGAATCTGCCAGTGCATCCCCGCCTCGTCGGGGCCGTAGACGTGCATCCGGTAGACGCCGAGGTTGCTCCGGCCCGTTGCCGGGCTCAGCGTCCGCACCAGCGGGAGGGTGAGGAAGCGCCCGCCGTCCTGCGGCCAGCACTTGATTGCAGGGAGGCCGTGCAGATCGGGCGGCTCGACAACCTCCTGCACCGGGGCGGTGCTGACGTTCTTTGGGCGGGAGGCCCGTCCTAGCTTCCACAACAGGCCGCGCGAGCGCCAAAGCTCCTTTAGCGAAGGTGGGTTCAGCCGCTCGACGAGGCCGATTAGCTCTTCGCCAACCGCCTTGGGGTGGCGGCCGAGGGCGAGCTCGATGCGGCGCTCGCTCGCGAGCTGGTTGATAAGGAGCGGGTACGGCGAGCCCTTGGGCCGCTCGAAGAGGAGGGCGGGGCCGCCCTCGCGGACGAGCCGCGTTGCAATGGCGGGAATCTCAAGCTCGGGGTCGGTCTCGACCTTGACCCGCCGGAGCTCGCCCTCCCGCTCCAAGACGGCGATGAACGCTTGGAGGTCGCGGTGGGGCACGCCCTAGCCGCCCTCGGCGTCGGGGCCGTCAATGGCGGCGATCTCGGCGAGCGGGTCGCCCTGCCAGCGGCGGAGCAGGCCGGTCTCGACGCCGAGCCGGTCGAGCACCCGGCCGGCGACGGTGTCGACGAGGTCTTGGATAGTCGCCGGCTGGTGGTAGAAGGCAGGCATGGCGGGGAGTATCTCGGCGCCGGCGTCGACCAGCTCCAGCATGTTGCGCAGGTGGATGCGGTTGAAGGGGGTCTCGCGGGGCACGATTACCAGGCGGCGGCGCTCCTTGAGGGCCACGTCGGCGGTGCGCTCGATAAGGTTCGACGAGATGCCGCCCGCGATCCGTCCCACCGTCCCCATTGAGCACGGCACGATGGCCATGCCCTCGAAGACGAAGGAACCGCTCGCGATGGAGGCCGAGAAGTCGCGGTGGGGGAGCAGCTCCAGGCCGCCGCCCTCGACGCCGAGCATCTCGCGCCACTGCTCTAGACGCGCCGCCCGGACACCGCTGAAGCGGACGCCCGACTCGATGGCGAGCACGCGCTCGCCGGCCGGCGACACCACGAGCTTGACGTGGTGGCCCGCCTCGAGCAGGCCCTGCAGCACGCGGACCGCGTAGGGCGCGCCCGACGCGCCGGTGACGCCGATGACGTAGACGCTCATGCCCGCACCAACACGTCGGCCATGACGAAGATGAAGAAGACGACGCTGATGATGCCATTCATGTTAAAGAAGGCTACCCCGGCCCGCGAGGTGTCCTTGGGGGAGACCAGGCTGTGCTCCGCGGCGAGCAAGAGGAAGAACGCCGCCGCGCCGGCGTAGTAGAGCGGGCCAACGCCGAGGGCAACGCCGGCCCCGACCACGAAGGCCACCGTCGACAGGTGCAGGACCTTGGCCGTCCGCAGGGCCGTGGCGACGCCGAACCGCGCCGGTATCGAATGGACGCCGTTGGCGCGGTCGAAGGCGATGTCTTGGAGGGCGTAGATGACGTCGAAGCCCGCCACCCACATGCCGGCGCCGAGGCCGAGCAGCATCGCGCCGACGGGGAGGTCGCCCGCGACGGCGAGCCAGACCGCGGGCGGCACGATGAGGTAGACCGTGCTCAGTCCGAAGTGGCAGAGCCAGGTGAACCGCTTCAGGTATGGGTAGAAGATGAGCGGCGCGAGGGCGGCGGGCCAGAGGCGCTGCGCCCAGTCGCTGAGGTTGTAGACGGCGAGCAGGAAGAGCGCCAGCGCCACGGCGATGAAGAAGACCATCTCGCCGCGCTTCAGGGTTCCCATGGGGATTGCGCGGCCCGCGGTGCGCGGATTGCGCGCGTCGATCTCGGCGTCGATGAGGCGGTTCGCCGCCATCGCCACCGTCCGGCCGCCGAACATCGCCAGAGTGATCCAACCGAACGCGGCGGCGTCGGGCCAGCCCTCGGACAGGAGGAAGAGCGTGAGGTAGGCGAAGGGGAGCGCGAAGATGCTGTGCTCGATCTTGATCGACTCGGCGAAGACGACCGCCTTGCGCAGCGGCAGGCCGAGCGGGTTGCGCGCGGCGGCGCGGGATGCGTCCGCGGTGTCGGTGCTCATACGGCGGCGACCTCGGCGCGAGGGGTCTCCCCTTCAGTTTCCGCACTCAGTCTAGAGATGGCCTCGCGCTACCGTCAAACGCGGCAAGGAGGCGTCATGGGGCCGTGCTAGACTTGCCGAGCACCCGTCTTCCGGGCGCTCTTCTCCTATGGCCAAGCGACCGTCGTCACCCGTCTCCGCGGCCCGGTCCGGCGCCCGCCAGAGACGCAGGCGGCGCTCCCGGTTGGGCGGGACCTTCCAGTCACTCAGCGTCCAGCAGTACCGGCGCTACATGGTCTCGTTCGTGGGCAGCGGCATCGGCTTCCAGAGCATGCTGGTGGCGACGAGCTGGCTGACCTGGCGCCTGACGGAATCCGAGTTCATGCTCAGCGCCGTCCTGCTCATGACCGGCGTCGCCCAAGTGTTCATCGCGCCGGTCGGTGGTGTCGTGGCCGACCGTTTCGCCCACAAGCCGATCATGGTGTGGATGCAAGTCGTGATCATGGCCAACGGCGCGGTGCTGGGCGTGCTCGTGGCGGCGGACCTGGTCGAGGTCTGGCACCTGTTCGTGAGCGCCGGAGTGTTCGGCGCGGCGAATAGCTTCCACATGCCGTCGCGGCAGTCGTTCGTCTTCAACTTGGTGGGGAAGCAGCACCTGCAGAACGCGCTCGCACTGAACGCCGGAGCGATGAGCTCGATGCGGCTGATCGGCCCGGCCGTCGGCGGCGTGCTCATCGGCTGGTTGGGCGAGCAAGCCGTCTACTTCACCGTCACGGGGGGCTACGTCGTCTCAGTCACGATCCTGACGCTATTCATCAAGTCGGACGGCGCGCCTGGGCGTGTGAGCGAAGAGTCGCCGATCGCCGCCTTCAAGGGTGGGGTCGGGTACCTGCTGGGCCACCCGGTATTGAAGTGGCTGATCATCGGCCTGATGGGGGCGACGCTCATCGGACTGCCGTTCCGGGACCTGCTCCCCGCGGTCGCCGACGTGCTCGGCCAGGGCGCGGAGGGGTTTGGGCTGCTCCTCAGCATGACCGGGCTCGGTGCGCTGGTCGGCAGTCTCGTGATCGCGTCATGGCCGAACATGCGGGCGAAGGGGAAAATCTACATCGTTACCGGCGTGGCATGGGGCGCTGCGGTGGTTCTGCTCGCGGTGTCGCCCAATTTGGCCTCCGCCATCTTAGTGATGATCGTTCTCGGCGCCATTAGCACCAACTACAACACGATCAACAACATCCTGGTGCAGACGAACGTCGACGACGCCTACCGCGGGCGCGTGCTGAGCTTCCTGATGATCATGTTCGGGCTGCACCTCGTCGGCGCGGTGATCATCGGCTCAATCGCCGAGTTCACCGGCATTCGATGGGCTCTCGCCGGTTCGGGAGCCGTGATGGTGCTGTTCGCGCTCTATCTCGGCATCGTCCGCTCCGAGATCCGCCGCCTCGATTAGCGCGGCGTCGGGCGGCTTCTTCTTCCTGTCTCCAGCGTCACCCCTAGGGCCGCCTTCCGCCCATGAGGCCAGCGCACCCGCGAGCCTCGACGTAGGCGAGTTTTGGTAATCCATAGTGGAATGTCTTGACATGGATAGGTAGAGATTGGTATAAACTGGCGCTAATTGGTGAACTTCGGAGTCTCAATGGTGAAACCGTTCCGCCTTAGGCGGAGGGGATGGCCACTTGCTTCTAGGAACGTTCGAGGGTCGAGTCGACGCGCAGGGGCGCATCGTCGTGCCGCAGAAGTTCCGCGACACGGTGCAGAGCGGCATGGTGCTCGCACGGGGCCCGGACGGCTGCATCGAGGCCTACCCACCGGCGAGATGGCAAGACGAGGCCGATCGCGTTTCGCGTTTCTCCCGGTATGACCGGAACGCGCGACTCATGCAGCGGCTGACCTTTTCCGGCGCGTTTGAAGCGGCCCCTGATCGGCAAGGACGCGTAGTCGTCCCGCTGAACCTGCGGAGCTTCGCTGGGATCGACATCAACCAGCCGGTGGTCATCGTGGGGCAAAACTCCTATTTCGAGGTCTGGTCCGTCGAGGGCTGGGACAAGCAGCTTGCCCAGCAGGGGAACCTCTCGGACATCGCGGAGCAGCTGGAGCGGGGCCATGGCGAGTCCGCATAAGACCGGGCATGAGCCGGTGCTCGCGGCCGAGCTCGTCACGGGGCTCGCCGTACGGTCCGGGGGCCGCTACGTGGACTGCACGCTGGGCGCGGGCGGACATGCCACCGCGGTGCTTCAGGCGAGTGGCCCCGAGGGACGTCTGCTCGGCATCGACGCGGACGAAGACGCCCTCGCGCTTGCGCGCGAACGGCTCACTCCCTACAACCCGTCCCCGACCTTCGCGCAAGGCAACTTCCGCGACCTCCTCGATATATGTTCCAACCACGGCTTCCTCAATGCCGATGGCGTCTATTTCGACCTGGGCCTCTCGTCAATGCAGCTCGAGGCCGGGCACCGAGGGTTCAGCTTCCTTAAAGAAGGCCCCTTGGACATGCGTTTCTCCAAAGAGGGGCCGGTCTCCGGGAAGGACGTGGTGAACACGTATGCCGTGGACGAGCTCGCCGGCGTGCTGCGACGGTACGGCCAGGAGCGCAAGAGCCGGCTCATCGCCCGCCGCATTGCCGCCCGACGTCCGATTGAAACGACAACCGAGCTGGCGAGTATCGTCGCGGGGGCCTACCCGCCCGGCCGGCATCGCATCCATCCGGCGACGCGGACCTTCCAGGCGCTGCGCATCTGCGTCAACGACGAACTCACGGGCATCCAGCAGGCCCTGGAAGGCACGGTCGACGTGCTGAAACCTGAGGGGCGCGTCGCCGTTATCAGCTACCACTCGTTGGAAGACCGGATCGTGAAGAACTTCTTCCGCGACCGGTCCGCCGACTTCGCCCACGTGCCGGGAGCGCCCGGCGGCGGCCACCCGCTTACGCCGTCGCTCGAGGTGCTGACGCGGCGGGCCATCGTTCCGAGCGCCGCCGAGAAGGGGCGCAATCCGCGCAGCCGCAGCGCCAAGCTCCGCGTCGCGCGGAAGCTCGCGGAGCGTGGAGGCCGCTGTGGCTAGAGACCCGCGCCGCGACGGCCCCGAGATGGTGGTGGCTATCGACATGGGCACTTCGATGGTGCGTGTGATCGGCGCGGCAATGGCCGCCGACCGCGGCGCCGAGATCTTCTCATTCGGCCGGGCCAAGTCGATGGGAGTGAGGCGGGGCATGGTCGAGGACGTCGATGAAGCCGGTGCCGCGATCCGGGCGGCGTTGGCGTCCGCCGGCCTGGAACGGAAGGTCCGAGACGCCCTGATCGTCGCCGGCATTTCCGGCGTGCACGTCCGGTCGTTCAACGCCGTCGGTGAAGTTGCCGTAAGCCGGACCGACAGCGTGATTACCGAGCGGGACGTGGCGGAGGCGCGCGCGGCGGCGCAAATGCAGGCCGCGGGCCGCGACGGCGTTCTGCTCCATGCCGCGCCCGGAGGGATCCGTGTCGACGGCTATCTCTGCCGGCGCAGCCCGGTGGGGATGCGGGGCGCGCTGGTCCAAGCCGAGATGCGGGTCGTCACCGCCGGCGAGGAAGCCGTCGAGCGGCTTCGGCAGGCCGCCCGGATGGCCGGCGTCGAGATCGACGAGGTCCTATCGAGCGTCGTGGCGGCGGGCCGCGCCGCCGTGCAGGGGACCGAGGCCGAGGCCGGCGTCGTCCATATGGATATTGGAGCGGGCACGACCGGTGCGGCCACTTATTTGAACAACATGCTGCTGCAAACTGGGGCGGCTCCTGTCGGCGGCCATCATCTTTCCAGCGACATTGCGACGGCACTCAATACGTCGTTCTCGGTGGGCGAGGGAGTTCTCCACGATCACGGGGCGGCGTCCTTGGAGGGCGCGGCCTTGCAGGAAGAGGTCACCATCCCCTGCTACGGGGTCAGCGGCTACCGGCGCTTCCGCCGGGGCTATCTGCTCGAAGTCATAAGGCTCCGCCTAACGGAGCTGCTGCAGCTCGGCTGGGCAGCGGCGATGGGTGCGCGGCGATGGAAGCACCCGGCCGGCCTCGTGCTCACCGGCGGCGTCGCCACGCTTCCCAGCATCGCCGACCTTGCCCGCGAGGTGCTCGGTGTCCCCGCCCGCGTGGGCGAGGCGTCCGGCGGCGGCGTCATTTACCGGGAGGGCGGCGCGGTAAGCGATCTGAAAGGGCCGGCCCATGCGTCGCTGCTCGGCTTGCTGCGGACGTACCGGGACCCGGTCTTGGGTCCAGCTCGGCAAGAAGCAGAGCGGCCGAAGGGCTTCCGCCTGTTCGGGCAGGTCGAAGGGTTACGGGCCTGATTGGCCGGACGCGGTGTGACGGAGAAGGCGGCCTAAGGAAACGACAACGACGAACGGCCCGACTCACGGGCAGCGGAATCGCCGGATGCAAGAGCCGGCGAAAGCAAACACAGAGGGAGTGGCACCAATGGGCGGACAGAGCGAATTCAAAGGGATGGCGGACGTAAAAGTCATTGGCGTGGGCGGCGGAGGCTGCAACGCCGTCGCCCGGATGCTCAAGGAGCAGGTCAACGGGGTCAGCTTTGTGTGCGTCAACACGGACGCGCAGGCGCTGATGCGTGCCGAAGCCCCGCTCCGCATCCGTATCGGCGACCAGGTCAGCCGCGGCCTCGGCGTCGGCGGCGATCCTGAGAAAGGGCGCCAAGCCGCGGAGGAGAGCCGCGACGACCTCGTCGAGACCGTCGGCGAGAGCGACATGGTCTTCCTGACCGCGGGGATGGGCGGCGGCACCGGCACCGGCGCCGTGCCCGTCATCGCCGAAGTGGCGCGGGATAGCGGCGCGCTCACCGTGGCCGTGGTAACGCGGCCCTTCGAGTGGGAAGGCGCCCACCGGCGCGCCCGCGCCGAGGAAGGGATCAACCGGCTGCGGGAGAAGGTCGACACCCTTCTGGTCATTCCCAACGACGCATTGGTGGCGGTGTGCGACCGCAAGGTCACCATCGGCGACGCCTTCAAGCTCGCCGACGAGGTGTTGCGCCGGGCCATCCAAGCGATCTCCGATCTGATCACCGTGCCCGGCGACATCAACCTCGACTTCGCCGACGTGCGCGCCGTGATGAGCGACGCCGGCTCGGCGATGATGGGCGTGGGCTACGGCAAAGGCGACAACCGGGCGACGGACGCGGCCCGCGCCGCGATCTCGAACCCGCTGCTCGACGTCTCCATCGAGGGCGCCAAGGGCGTGCTCTTCAACATCACCGGCGGTCCCGACCTCACCCTCACCGAGGTCCATGCCGCTTCCGAGATCATCAGCAAGGCCGTGGACCCGGCCGCCGACATCTTCTTCGGTATGTCGACGGACACGCGGATGGAGAGCGACGTCAAGATCACGCTCATCGCGACGGGATTCCCGTCGGAGCAGAGCACGGCGTTCGCCAGCCCGGACACGATCCAGCGCCTCATGAACGGGGGCAGCGGGGCCGACGATCCGGACCTGGACGTGCCGCCGTTCCTGCGCAAGCGGTCGCCGGCAGAGGCGGAGCCGATCAAGACCCACTCCAAGCTGCCGATCGAGTTCTAACGACGCCCCCCTCCTCCGGGCCCGCCCTGGGACGTCACCCCCTCCAGGGCGGGCCCGCTTTTTCTCATTTGGGGCGGGCGGCGACTGTGCGTGAGGCGTGCGTTTCGTGTGGGAAAGGTCGGAAAATTGTGCGCGGTTTCTCGGGAATGTGCATGGCTTGTCGACAAGGCTATCTGGTAGTGAAGCCCACATTGAGGTACAATGGATTGTGGGAAAGGGCTTGACATTCGCCCTCGTCGTGAGTACCCTCTTACGACCTTTCCGGTGAAACATTCCTGAGTGATCATTCCCGAAACGTGTTTCACTGAAGAGAGCCGTCATTTCGGATCGTAGGGTGGCACTTTTGGCGGCGGCGAGGTAGCGAGATCAGCGGAGTGTTACAGCGTGAGGTGCCCGTATTGCGCCCACGAGGACAGCAAAGTCACCGACTCTCGGGCAGCCGAGAACGGCATACGCCGGCGCAGGGAGTGCCTGAGCTGCAACCGGCGCTTCACGACCTACGAACGCGTCCAATCGGCGGCGGTGCAGGTCGTCAAGCGCGACGAG
Source organism: Dehalococcoidia bacterium (assembly GCA_965207995.1). Taxonomy (GTDB): domain Bacteria; phylum Chloroflexota; class Dehalococcoidia; order SHYB01; family SHYB01; genus DAOUKH01. The sequence goes on from OZ242299.1 coordinate 2,782,480, forward strand.
CGCCGCGAGGAGTTCAACCGCGAGAAGCTGGCGGCGAGCATCCGCAAGGCCAGCGGCAAGCGGCCGCTGCCGGTCAATGCGATCGACAAGCTGACCGCCGACGTGGAGGCCGAGGTGCAGCATCTCGGCCGGGCCGAGATCTCGTCGTCGCTGATCGGCGAGATGGTGATGGACCGCCTCAAGGCCCTCGACCGGGTGGCGTACATCCGGTTCGCCTCGGTCTACCGGGACTTCGCCGACATCGACAACTTCCGGGACGAGATCGAATCGCTCATGGCGGCGCGGGAGAGCCGGTCGACCTCCGCGCAACTTCCCCTGCTGCCGGGCGAGAAGCCGATGCCGCGCGCGGCGCGGCGGCGGCCGCGGCGGCCTCGAGGAGCGCGGATGGTCACGGCCGACGAGGCGCCGCCGGACGAGGTCACCGATGCCGTGCCGTCCGGCGGCCCCGAGGCTGCGGAGGACGGGTGAGCGGCCCGGCCTCCCTTTCCTAAGCCGCGGGCCCGCATCCCCTATGTGACAAGGCCCCCTTGCGAGGCATTGGACGTAACACAACAATCAGAGGCTTCATGAAGAGCGAGCCCCGGGGAACCCGGGGCGTAGAGATGGAGAAAAAGCGATGTCTTCTAGTCCAACCGGTGACCCCATTGAGGACGTACTGCGAGCGGCGACGTCGGGCTTGAACGGCTACGCCCACGACGTACTCCAAGAACATCCCCCATTGAGGGGAGAGGCGCTTCACGCTCCCATTGTCGAAGTTGAGTCCGAGATACCCGGTCTTGAGATCACGGCAAACTCCCTCGAGGTCCTGCGGCGCCGCTACCTGGCGAAGGACCGGAAGGGCGAGATTGTCGAGACGCCCGACGAGATGTTCCGCCGTGTGGCGCGGAACCTTGCCGAAGGTGACCGCGTCGAGGAACCCGGCCACGACATAGAGCCCATCGAGGAGGAGTTCTACCAGATGCTGGCGCGTCTGGAGTTCCTCCCCAATTCGCCCACGCTGATGAACGCGGGCCGCGAGCTCCAGCAGCTTTCGGCCTGCTTCGTGCTGCCCGTTCCCGACAACATGGAGGGCATCTTCGAGTCGGCGACGCACACCGCGCTCATCCACAAGAGTGGCGGCGGTACTGGATTCGGCTTCTCGCAGCTCCGGCCCGAGAACGACGTCGTCGGCTCGACCGGCGGCGTGGCCTCGGGGCCGGTGTCCTTCATCAAGATCTTCGACACGGCAACCGACGTGGTGAAGCAAGGCGGCACGCGGCGGGGCGCCAACATGGGCATCCTGAACGTCGAGCACCCTGACATCCTCAAGTTCATCCACGTCAAGGACGACGACAAGTCGCTGCAGAACTTCAACATCTCGGTCGCCCTGACCGAGCGGTTCATGGAGAAGGCGCGTTCCGGTGAAGAGTACGAGCTGTTCAACCCGCGGACCGGCCGCGTGGCGGGCTCCTTGAACGCCGCCCAGGTCTACGAGCAGCTCGTCAATAGCGCGTGGAAGACGGGCGATCCCGGCATCGTCTTCATCGACCGCATCAACGCCGATCATCCCACGCCGCACGAGGGCCTTATCGAGGCGACGAACCCCTGCGGCGAGCAGCCCTTAATGGCCTACGAGTCGTGCAACCTCGGCTCGATCAACCTCGCCAAGATGGTCAAGGAAACGGGCCTCGAGGATCCGGTCGAGGTCGATTGGGACCGCTTGGAGCGGACCGTATTCACGTCGGTCCGGTTCTTGGACAACGTGGTGACGATGAACCGCTATCCGGTTTCCAAGATCGAGGAAGTCACCAAGCGGACCCGCAAGATCGGGCTTGGCGTGATGGGCTGGGCCGACCTTCTGCTCATGCTCGGCGTGCCCTACGACTCGAACCAGGCTGTCGAGATCGCCGAGAACGTGATGGGCTTCATCCAAAAGAAGGCCGACGAAGCCTCCATCGCCTTGGCGGAAGAGCGGGGCGTCTTCCCGGCGTGGAAGGGGAGCGTCTACGAGCACAACGATGGCCCGCGCTTCCGCAACTCCACGCGCACGACCATCGCGCCCACCGGCACGATCAGCATCATCGCCGGTTGCTCCAGTGGCTGCGAGCCCCTGTTCGCGCTCAGCTACGTGCGCACGGTGATGGACGGGACGAGGCTCGTCGAGGTCAACCCCCATTTCGAGGCGGTGGCCCGGCGTGAAGGCTTCTACAGCAGCGAGCTGATGGAAGAGCTGGCGGCGCGCGGCTCAGTGCGCGGCATGCCCGGCGTCCCCGAGTGGGTGCAGCAGGTTTTCGTCACGTCGCACGACATCTCACCGGAATGGCACGTCAGGATGCAAGCTGCTTTCCAACGGTACACGGACAACGCCGTCTCCAAGACAGTCAACTTCAGCCACGATGCCGGCGTCGAAGACGTGCGTATGGTCTACGACCTCGCCTACGACCTCGGCTGCAAGGGCGTGACGATCTACCGCGACGGCTCGAAGAGCATGCAGGTGCTCAGCACGGGGCAGACGGAGAAGGCCCGCAGCGGCGAGACGGCGGACGTCCACGAGGACTCGCCGGCCGTCCTGCAAGAGGCCGAAGAGATCGCCTCCGGCCCCGTGCCTCGCCGCCCCCGCGAGCGCCCGCGCGCCATGGTGGGCATGACCCACAAGGTACGCACCGGCAACGGCACGATGTACGTCACGGTGAACGTCGACGACACCCGAAAACCGTTCGAGGTCTTCTCGCAGTTGGGCAAGGCCGGCACGACGGACGCGGCGCACCTCGAGGCGATCTCGCGACTGATCTCGCTCTGTCTGCGCGCCGGCGTCGACCTCGAAGCCATCATTCACCACATGAAAGGCATTACCAGCAACCCGATCTGGGACGATGGGGTGCTGGTCGCCTCGCCTCCGGACGCCGTGGCGCTCGTCCTTGCCAAGTACCTGCCCGGCGAGGACGGCACGCCCGCCGAGATGTGGAACGAGCCTACGATGCAGGGCGCGCAGCTCGGTCTGTTCAACCCCGGCAAGGCCGAGGAGAACGCCGAGGCTGCTCAGGGCGCCAAGCTCGAAGCCTGGAAGGAGCCGGAGTCGGCGGTCACCTGCCCCGACTGCTCCGGCGTGCTTGCGTACCAAGAGGGCTGCCTGATGTGCCACGCCTGTGGCTTCAATAAGTGCGGATAGATGGCAAAGCGGAGCCTGCCGCAAGGGAGCGAATATCGAACGATGAAGTAACACCTTCGGTCCTGCCCTAGCCAAGGGCCGAAGGCGACCTGCGCCCACCGCCTCCAGGGCGCTTTACATGAGCCCGTTCTCCTCCAGGACGGGTGTCCCACCGGCGTCCTCTGCCCTCACCCAGAGGACGCCGCCTTTTGAGGCGCATTCGCTCGGACGTTCCGGCAGGTCTTCGCTCCGCTTCAATTTTGAGTAGAATCACCGGGCCGCCGAGCGGCGGGGAGGGTTCCCATGCAGATAGGCGTTTCTGTTCCGGGCGTGACGCTTCAGCCGAACGCCGCTGAGTCGTGGGCCGCTGAGGCGACCGCCGAAGACATGCTGCGCGTGGCACGGAAGGCCGACGAGCTCGGCTTCGACTTTCTCGGCGTTCCCGAGCACGCGATCATGCTCGAAAAGATGGTCCCCGTTATGGGGCCCCGCTGGCCGCACCCGTTGGTGACCCTGGGCGTCTTCGCCGGAGCGACGCAACGCATCCGGTTGGTCAACACCGTCATCGTGCTCGGCTATCACCATCCTGTCGAGCTAGCGAAGATGGTATCGACGCTGGACTGGTTGTCGGGCGGCCGAGCCATCGTCGGGTTGGGGGTCGGCTACCTGCGCCGCGAGTTCGCCATCATGGGCGGAGACCATACCAACCGCGGCGAAATCGCCAACGAGATGATCGAGGCAATGATCGAGCTCTGGTCCAGCGACGAGCCCGCTTACCAGGGCAAGCACTTTCAGTTCGACCGCATCGCTTTCGACCCCAGGCCGGTGCAGAAACCCTATCCGCCCATTTGGATCGGTGGCCACTCGGCGCCTTCCATGCGCCGTACCGCGGCCTACGGCGACGGCTGGCAGCCGTGGCAGGTCACCCGCGAGCAGCTTCCCGAGAAGCTCGCATACATCCATGAGCGGCGGGACCGGGACGACGCACGGCCCTTCGACGTCATCATGCCGCTGTTCGAGGCCAAGATG
>CBDBNG010000001.1:0-708957 GCA_965207995.1 Dehalococcoidia bacterium
GAGCACGACGAGACCTTCCTGGTGCAGCTGTCGGATGCGGCCAACGCGACCTTCAGCGACGGCGGCGACGAGGGCGTGGGGACGATCACCGACAACGACGACGCCACGGCGGTGGCCTCGGTGGCGGCGCCCGCGGCGGCGGTGGCCGAGGGGAACGACCCGGCGACGACGACGAATATGAGCTTCCCGGTGAGCCTGTCGGCGGCCTCGGGGAAGGTGGTCACCGTCACCTACACGCTGACCGGGACGGCCGAGGCGCCCGGGGACTACGCCGAGCCGGACCCGCTGAGCGTGAGCGTGCCGGCCGGTTCCACCACGGCCAACATCGTGATTCCGGTAAAGGGGGACGTCCTCGACGAGGACGACGAGACGGTGATCGTGACCCTGACGGGGGCGACCAACGCCGCCCTCTCTAACACGGCGGCGGAGCTGACCGCCACCGGCACCATCACCGACGACGACGCCACGCCGACCCTGTCGGTGGGCGACGTGAGCGTGGCGGAGGGCGGCACGGCGGAGTTCACGGTGACCCTGTCGGCGGCCAGCGGGCGGACGTGAGCTTCTCCTGGAAGACGGCGGCGGACGCCGACGGGGACCACCCGGCCGGGGCGACGGACTACACGGCGGTGACGGCCACCACGGTGACCATCGACGCCGGAGACACCACCGCCACCCTGGAGGTGGAGACCACCCAGGACACCATGGACGAGGAGAACGAGACCTTCCTGGTGCAGCTGTCGGCGGCGGCCAACGCCACCTTCGCCGACGACGAGGCCACCGGCACCATCACCGACAACGACGACGCGCCCACCCTATCGGTGGACGACGTGAGCGTGGCCGAGGGCAGCACGGCGGAGTTCACGGTGACCCTGTCGGCGGCCAGCAGCAAGGCGGTGACCTTCAAGTGGAAGACGGCCAACGCCACCGGGGCCGACGCGGCGGGGGCCTCGGACTACACGGCGGTGGGCACCCTGCAGACGGTGACCATCGCGGCGGGGTCGACGACGGAGACCCTGGAGGTGCAGACGACCCAGGACACCCTGGACGAGGCCGACGAGACCTTCCTGGTGCAGCTGTCGGACGCGACCAACGCCACCATCGCCGACGCCGAGGGCCAGGGCACCATCACCGACGACGACGGGACGCCGACGTTGTCGGTGGACGACGTGAGCGTGACGGAGGGTGGCACGGCCGTCTTCACGGTGACGCTGTCGGCGGCCTCGGGCAAGGCGGTGAGCTTCTCGTGGAAGACGGCGGCGGACAGCACCGAGGGGGCGCACCAGGCCGGGGCGACCGACTACACGGCGGTGACGGCCGCGACGGCGACCATCGCCGCCGGGGACCGGACCGCGACCCTGGAGGTGGAGACCACCCAGGACGCCATCGACGAGCACGACGAGACCTTCCTGGTGCAGCTGTCGGATGCGGCCAACGCGACCTTCAGCGACGGCGGCGACGAGGGCGTGGGGACGATCACCGACAACGACGACGCCACGGCGGTGGCCTCGGTGGCGGCGCCCGCGGCGGCGGTGGCCGAGGGGAACGACCCGGCGACGACGACGAATATGAGCTTCCCGGTGAGCCTGTCGGCGGCCTCGGGGAAGGTGGTCACCGTCACCTACACGCTGACCGGGACGGCCGAGGCGCCCGGGGACTACGCCGAGCCGGACCCGCTGAGCGTGAGCGTGCCGGCCGGTTCCACCACGGCCAACATCGTGATTCCGGTAAAGGGGGACGTCCTCGACGAGGACGACGAGACGGTGATCGTGACCCTGACGGGGGCGACCAACGCCGCCCTCTCTAACACGGCGGCGGAGCTGACCGCCACCGGCACCATCACCGACGACGACGCCACGCCGACCCTGTCGGTGGGCGACGTGAGCGTGGCGGAGGGCGGCACGGCGGAGTTCACGGTGACCCTGTCGGCGGCCAGCGGGCGGGACGTGAGCTTCTCCTGGAAGACGGCGGCGGACGCCGGCGGGGACCACCCGGCCGGGGCGACGGACTACACGGCGGTGACGGCCACCACGGTGACCATCGACGCCGGAGACACCACCGCCACCCTGGAGGTGGAGACCACCCAGGACACCATGGACGAGGAGAACGAGACCTTCCTGGTGCAGCTGTCGGCGGCGGCCAACGCCACCTTCGCCGACGACGAGGCCACCGGCACCATCACCGACAACGACGACGCGCCCACCCTATCGGTGGACGACGTGAGCGTGGCCGAGGGCAGCACGGCGGAGTTCACGGTGACCCTGTCGGCGGCCAGCAGCAAGGCGGTGACCTTCAAGTGGAAGACGGCCAACGCCACCGGGGCCGACGCGGCGGGGGCCTCGGACTACACGGCGGTGGGCACCCTGCAGACGGTGACCATCGCGGCGGGGTCGACGACGGAGACCCTGGAGGTGCAGACGACCCAGGACACCCTGGACGAGGCCGACGAGACCTTCCTGGTGCAGCTGTCGGACGCGACCAACGCCACCATCGCCGACGCCGAGGGCCAGGGCACCATCACCGACGACGACGGGACGCCGACGTTGTCGGTGGACGACGTGAGCGTGACGGAGGGTGGCACGGCCGTCTTCACGGTGACGCTGTCGGCGGCCTCGGGCAAGGCGGTGAGCTTCTCGTGGAAGACGGCGGCGGACAGCACCGAGGGGGCGCACCAGGCCGGGGCGACCGACTACACGGCGGTGACGGCCGCGACGGCGACCATCGCCGCCGGGGACCGGACCGCGACCCTGGAGGTGGAGACCACCCAGGACGCCATCGACGAGCACGACGAGACCTCCTGGTGCAGCTGTCGGATGCGGCCAACGCGACCTTCAGCGACGGCGGCGACGAGGGCGTGGGGACGATCACCGACAACGACGACGCCACGGCGGTGGCCTCGGTGGCGGCGCCCGCGGCGGCGGTGGCCGAGGGGAACGACCCGGCGACGACGACGAATATGAGCTTCCCGGTGAGCCTGTCGGCGGCCTCGGGGAAGGTGGTCACCGTCACCTACACGCTGACCGGGACGGCCGAGGCGCCCGGGGACTACGCCGAGCCGGACCCGCTGAGCGTGAGCGTGCCGGCCGGTTCCACCACGGCCAACATCGTGATTCCGGTAAAGGGGGACGTCCTCGACGAGGACGACGAGACGGTGATCGTGACCCTGACGGGGGCGACCAACGCCGCCCTCTCTAACACGGCGGCGGAGCTGACCGCCACCGGCACCATCACCGACGACGACGCCACGCCGACCCTGTCGGTGGGCGACGTGAGCGTGGCGGAGGGCGGCACGGCGGAGTTCACGGTGACCCTGTCGGCGGCCAGCGGGCGGGACGTGAGCTTCTCCTGGAAGACGGCGGCGGACGCCGACGGGGACCACCCGGCCGGGGCGACGGACTACACGGCGGTGACGGCCACCACGGTGACCATCGACGCCGGAGACACCACCGCCACCCTGGAGTGGAGACCACCCAGGACACCATGGACGAGGAGAACGAGACCTTCCTGGTGCAGCTGTCGGCGGCGGCCAACGCCACCTTCGCCGACGACGAGGCCACCGGCACCATCACCGACAACGACGACGCGCCCACCCTATCGGTGGACGACGTGAGCGTGGCCGAGGGCAGCACGGCGGAGTTCACGGTGACCCTGTCGGCGGCCAGCAGCAAGGCGGTGACCTTCAAGTGGAAGACGGCCAACGCCACCGGGGCCGACGCGGCGGGGGCCTCGGACTACACGGCGGTGGGCACCCTGCAGACGGTGACCATCGCGGCGGGGTCGACGACGGAGACCCTGGAGGTGCAGACGACCCAGGACACCCTGGACGAGGCCGACGAGACCTTCCTGGTGCAGCTGTCGGACGCGACCAACGCCACCATCGCCGACGCCGAGGGCCAGGGCACCATCACCGACGACGACGGGACGCCGACGTTGTCGGTGGACGACGTGAGCGTGACGGAGGGGGGCACGGCCGTCTTCACGGTGACGCTGTCGGCGGCCTCGGCTGGGTCGTCTCCACCTCCAGCGTCGCCGTCAGGCCCCCGGGGTAAATGGTCACCGTCTGCAGGGTGCCCACCGCCGTGTAGTCCGCAGCCCCCGCCGCGTGCGCCCCCTCGGTGCTGTCCGCCGCCGTCTTCCACGAGAAGCTCACCGCCTTGCCCGAGGCCGCCGACAGCGTCACCGTGAAGGCGACCGTGCCCCCCTCCGTCACGCTGGCGTCGTTCACCGACAACGTCGGCGTCCCGTCGTCGTCGGTGATGTCGCCGATGGCCGCCTTTTGGGACGGCGTGTCAGGCAGTTTCGCGTTCGTCGCCCCCGTCAGAGTGACGATGATGTACTCGTCGTCCTCGTCCAGCATGTCCCCCTTGATCGGCACCACGATGTTGGCTGTGGTCGCACCCGCCGCGATGGTCACGCTGAGAGGGTCGGACTTGATGTAGTCGCTGCCTGGACTGGCGCTGCCGCCGAGGACGTATGTCACCGTCACGTCCTTGCCCGAGGCCGCCGTCAGGCTCACCGGGAAGCTCATGTCGGTCGTCTTGGCTGGGTCGTCGCCCTCCGGCACCGCCGCCCCCGGCGCGGCGACCGAGACGGTTGGCGCGTCGTCGTCCACCGGCGCGTCGTCGTCGTCGGTGATGGTCCCCTGGCCCTCGGCGTCGGCGATGGTGGCGTTGGCCGCCGCCGACAGCTGCACCAGGAAGGTCTCGTCCTCCTCGCCCAGGGTGTCCTGGACCGTCTGCACCTTCAGCTTCACCGTCTTGAACCCCGCCGCGATGGTCGCGTCGGTCTCCGCCACCGCCGTGTAGTCCGAAGCCCCCGCCGCGTGGGTCCCGTCTGCGTCCGCCGCCGTCTTCCACTTGAAGAAGACCGCCTTGCCCGAGGCCGCCGAGAGGGTCGCCGTGAACTCCGCCAAGCCCCCCTCGGCCACGCTCACGTCGTTCACCGACAGGGTCGGCGCGTCGTCGTCGTCGGTGATGGTTCCCGTGGCCTGGCCGTCGACAATGGTGGCGTTTCGTGGCTGCGAGAGCTTTATGAGGAAGGTCTCGTCATGCTCGTCCAGCGTGTCCCCGACGGTTCGCACTGCGAGCCGGCCGCTGGTGTTGCCCGCCTTGATTCTGACAATACCTGTGTCGTATACGAAATCCTTTTGCTGTTCAGCCGGGTGGTCCCCGGTGCTGTCTGGACTCGTCCGCCACCCGACGAACACATCCGTAGGCGCGATCCTGCTTATGCTGACTGTGAACACCATCGTCTTGCCTTCGGCCACGGTGAGGTCGGCGATCGACAGCTCTATCGTCTCGTCGTCGTCGGTGATGGTCCCCGTGGCCGTCAGGTCCGACGCGTCCTCGTCCAGCGCCGCGTTGGTCGCCCCCGTCAGGGTCACGATCACCGTCTCGTCGTCCTCGTACAGCACGTCCCCCCTGATGGGGATGACGATGTTGGCCGTGGTCGACCCCGCCGGCACGCTCACGCTCAGCGGGTCCGGTTCCGTGTAGTCGCCGGGCGCCCTCGCCGTCCCGGTCAGCGTGTAGGTGACGGTCACCACCTTGCCCGAGGCCGCCGACAGGCTCACCGGGAAGCTCATTTCGGTCGTCTTGGTTGGGTCGTCGCCCTCGATGACCGCCGCCCCCGGCGCGCCCACCGAGACCACCGCCGTGGCCGCATCGTCGTCCTTGATGGTCGCGGTGGCGGTCGCCGCGGCGTTGGGACCTCGAGCTATGCCGTCATCGTTTCCAGAGATCAACACAAAGGCCACTTCGTTGGGATGATCCTGGGAATGAACAGAACCTCGGACACTGGCTCTCAACTCGATCAGGAAGGTCTCGTTGTGCTCGTCGACTCTGTCTTCGGTGGTCTGTACCATGATCGTTTTGTTGATTTCATCGAATCCAGTGTAGTTTCCCGGCCAAGTAACGGTCCCGTTTGTCACTGCGGTAAAGTCGTTGGCGTCCGCCGGGTGGTCGCCGTCGGGATCGGTGGCGGTGTTCCATTCCAGGGTGACGGTGTCATCCAACGCTTTTATCTGCTGAATCTGCACAAGGAATTTGATGGCATCCCCTTCATCGACCGGCTTGACTGGGTTAAGCACAATACTGGCCCTGATTACGTCGGTTACCGTTACCTTCACGTTCAGTCTGGAGGCCAAGCCTGATTCGTCGGTCGCCACCAGCGTGACCTCGTAGACGTTGTCCTCGTCCTCGTCCTTGGGGTCTTCGAAGTCCTGGGCGGCCAGGGACAGTTGGGCCTTGGTCACGTCGGGGGTGGCGGTGGACGTGTTAGTCACCGTGAAGAGATCGGCATCCTCCCCGCCGAGCGTCCAGGCGATTGCGCCGGTCGGGCTGCCCTCAACCCTGAACTCGTCGCGCCACGCCAAATTCTCATCAACTTGGTGCTCTACCGCTCCACGCAGGGAAAATCTGTCGCTGATGGTGCCCACCGCCTCGGCGTCGAAAATGGTCGCGTTGGTGGGAGAAGAGAGCTGCACCAGGAAGGTTTCGTCCTGCTCGGTTTCGTCGTCCCCGGTGGTCTGCACCTCCAGGGTCGCCGTCCGGTCCCCCGCCGCGATGGTCGCCGTCGTGGCCGTCACCGCCGTGTAGTCCGTAGCCCCGGCCGGGTTGGCTCCGTCGGCGTCGTTGGCGGTCTTCCACTGGAACGTGACGTCCCTGGCGGAGACCGTCGACAGCGTCACCGTGAAGGCAGCCTTGCTCCCTTCGGACGCGCCGGCGTCGGCCACCGACAAGGTGGGCGGGGCGTCGTTGTCAACGATAGTCGCGGTCACGCTCGCCGTGGCGTTCGGACCCAGCTTAACGACATCGCGATTGCCTAAAATGGTGAATTCCACTTCGTGGGGATGAACGGGATGCTTGGCAATGGCGTTTAGTTCGATCAGGAAGGTCTCGTCGAACTCATCCAGCGCGTCCTGGGTGGTCTGCACGGTGATCGTTTCGACGACGTCTTCTAAGCCCCTGCTGCCTGGCCAGCCAATGGTCTGGACTGTCACCGGGGTATAGTCGCCGGCGTCCGCCGGATGGTCGCCGTCGGCGTCCGCGGCCGTGTTCCATTCCAGGGTGATTTTTTCCAGCGTCGAATCTTCGATGAGCGAGAAGACCCTCACCGTGAATGAGACGGCATTCCCTTCATCGACCGCCGTGCGAGGGTCAAACACAACGCCGCCAATGCTTACGTTGGTGACCGTGACTTGCACGTCAGTTGCAGCGGACAGGCCCTTCGTATCGGTGGCCACCAGCGTGACCTCGTAAACGTTGTCCCCGTCCTTGTCCTTGGGGTCTTCAAAGTCCTGGGCGGGCAGGTCTATCTGTGCCTGTACCGAAAGGCTTGATGAAATGCTGACAACGGTGAAGAGGTCGGCGTCGTCCCCGGTAAGCGTCCAGGTGACGTCGTCGTGCGGATTGCCGTAGATGACGAAACTGTCGCCAGGACTGCTCCAGGCAACATTTTCGGTCGCTTCGAAACTGGTGTCTCCGGTGATCTGGAACCCGTCGGTGATGGTGCCTTCGCCCTCGCCGTCGGAGATGGTGGCGTCGGTGGGCGAGGACAGCCGCACCAGGAACGTCTCGTCCTCCTCGTCCATCGTGTCCTGGGCGGTCTCCACCTCCAGAGTCGCGGTCGTCGACCCCGCCATGATCGTCACCGTCTGCAAAGTGGTCACCGCGGTGTAGTCCGTTCCCGCCGTGGCCGGATTGGCCCCGGTTGCGTCGTCGGACGTTCCCCACTTGAAGGTCACCGCCTGCTCCGAGGCCGCGCTCAGGGTCACCTCGAAGGCCACCTTGCTGCCCTCGGGCGCTTCGGCGTCGGCCACCGACAGGGTGGGCGGGGCATCGTCGTCGGTGATGGTGCCGGTGGCCGTCAGGTCCGCGGCCGTGGCGGACAGCTCCGCGTTGACGGCCCCGGTCAGGGTAACGGTCACCGTCTCGTCATCCTCGTCCACCACGTCGCCCTTGACCGGGATGACGATGTTGGCCGTGGTAGACCCGGCGGGGATGGTGACTTCCAGCGGGTCCGGGGTCGTGTAGTCGCTGACCTCCTCGGCCGTCCCGCCTGTGGCCGTCCCGCCCAGGGTGTAGGTTAGCGTAGCGTCGCTGTTCCTGGCCGCCGACAGGCTCACCGGGAAGTTCAGGGCAGTCGTCTTGGTTGGGTCGTCGCCCTCGGCCACCGCTGCCGCCGGGGCCGCCACCGACGCTATGGGGAAGCTGGTGACGGTTACCCGCACGGCCTGGGTATCGCTATTGCCGTCTTCGTCGGTGGCCCGGGCGGTTACCTGGTACACGTTGTCCGTGTTCTGGTCCTTCGGGTCATCGAAGTCCTGGGCCGGCAGGGAGATGACGCCGGTGTCCGCGTCAATGGTGAAGCGCGCGTCGTCGTCCCCTTCCAGGGTCCAGGTCACGTGGCCCAGGGGAGCGCCGGAAACCGTTGGGACGGGCGATTCCCAGTCCAGACCCTCCAGTCGCTCCGCGTCGCTGTAACCGCCGACGGCCACCGAACCCAGGTCATCGTTCCGGATTGTTATCCGGGGCATCCGGTACGATTGGTTACCACCGACGGGGAAATATCCCCTGTAACGAGGCTGCGGGGGATTGACGGAAGCTATATAGAACAAAACCCCCAGGTCTTCATCGGCTTCAACGCGGCTGTCCTCGGTGGTGGGGACGGGCAATTTCCAGGATTGAGTTCCCGACAATATAAGAACGGTGCGTGACGGATAACTCCCGTATCCGGTAATTCGTCTGCCCCGTTCCCAGCCGGTGTAGTCCACGTCGTCGTCGGCTGCCGGATTGCTGACCCCGGCAGTTGTCAGGTACACCAGACCCGTTACGAGACGCGTCAACGGGTTGGATGAATTGAACAAGATGTCAACCGTTTCCCCTTCGTCCACCACCCGGTCGGGGATGTAAAGATCCGTTTGGGTGGAGTCGTTGATCTCGACGGTGGACTCGCCTTCCACGGGGTGGATGTTCAGCCCGGCGGACGCCTCTTCCAGGAAAACGGTGAAGGTCTCGGGCACGGGCTCTGCCCGGCCGTCCTCGAATATGACGACATCGACCGTCTGCGCCGTTTCTCCGGGGGCGAAGGTGATCTTTTCGCGGACGGGCTGATAATCCTCTCCGGCGATTGCGGTGCCGTTCCTGACGTCGACGAACACCTCCAGCGCCTGCGTGTGGGCCTTGGAAAGGCTGACGGTGAACCGGGCGCGCCCGGCGTTCTCGTCCACCGAGGCGGGGCCGCTCACGGACGCCTGGGGCCGCTCGTCGTCAATGATGGTGGTGGTGAGCACCAACCCCAGCCGGGCGTCAGGCGAGAACAGGCTCCACCCCCTCCCAACGAACGGATAGAGCCACAGGGACAGGGTTTCGTTGCCTTCTGCCAAACTGTCTCCGCGGGGCCGCACACCAAACGTAATCTCGCGGAGTGTTCCCCCAAATTGTACGGTGTGAATCTCCGCCAGCTCGCCAATTCGAGTTCGCTCATGGCATTCCACTAAACTCGCCCGGAACTCGCCGTCGGCGATTTTGCCAACTGAGACATCCGTGCTGCCGGCGGCGCCCACAGTCAGGCCCCGAGGCGTCGCTCCTCCCGGGAGGTTCCGGGGGTTGGGACGCGTCAGGGCGCACACCTGAAATCCGAACTCGTCCCATGGAAAGTTCACTTCATCGGGATGCGCCGTCCGTCTGATCTTCACCTGATAGATCGTGTCGTCGTCCCAGTCGGCAGTCGTGCCCTCGGGAAGGGCCGCGGGGAGGACGCCGACGATCTCCCAGGTCAGGGCGTCGTCGTCCTCGATTTCGGCATAGCCGACGACGTTGCTGAAGTCGATGCTGGCTTCGTCGCCGCTGATGGTCACCCGGAACTCTTCGGTGTTCTCGATGAAATCGTCGTCATTGACCGTGACCGAAACCGTCTTCTCGGTTTCGCCGGCCGCGAAGGTGACGGAGCCGCTGGCGGCGGTGAAGTCATTCTCTCCCTGGTTGCCGTTGCCTCCGCTGCGGGCCGAATGGAGTGGGCCCGAGGCCCCGTCGCTCGTTGCCCACCGGACGGTCACGGCCGAGGTCTGGGCCGGCTTGAGGCTGATCACGAAATCGGCCGTGGCGCCGGGACCCTCGGTGACCGGGGCGGCGTCGGCGATGGCTACCTGCATGGTGTCGTCGTTCTTGATGGTGCCCACGGCGGTGGGGTCCCGGAACTTGGCATGGGGCGCGTGGGCCAGCTGGATCCGGAACTGCTCGTCGACCTCGGGCTCGATGTCGGGCTGGGAATCCACCACGATGGTCTTGCTCAGCTCGCCCGGCGCGAAGGTGACGGTCTGCCGCGCCGTAACGCCCACGTAGTCATTGTCCAGGACACTGGCGGTGTCGTCCTCCGTCACCCATATCACCGACACCGGCCTCTCCGAGGCGGCGTCCAGGGAGATGGTGAATTCGAGGCTGCCGCCTTCCACTGCCTCGGCGTCGCCAATGGACATCCAGGGCCGGGAGTCGTCGTCACGCACGGTCACCACCGCGTCAGCGTCGTCGGGCAGGGCGCTGGTAACGGAGACCACCGTCACGGTGAAGTACTGGTCGCCCTCGTCTATCGTGTCTTGCAGCGTCTGCACCGCGGGCAAGTCGATACTGGTCTCACCGGCGGGGATGGTGGCGGACTGCATGGTCCGCGCCGTGTAGTCCTTGCCTGCCTTGGCGGTGTGGGCGTCGTCGGCGCCGTTGCCGCCGTCCTGGGTCTTCCAGGTGAAAGTGACGTCGGTGGCCGACGGATCGCTGAGGGTGGCCCGCACGTGAGCCGGCTGCCCTTCGGTGACCTTGTCTTCCAGGACCGTCAGCGACAGGCCGGGCCGGTCCACGATGGTGATGGTGGGCATGGAGACGCTGGCCGCCAGGTCTGCATACTCGTAGTTGACCCCGAACAGTTGTTTTCGGACACGTTCATTTTCTGGCGCAACGCCCAGCAAGAAAAGGCTGGCCCCGGCTTCAATCTCCAGGGTGAAGGTTTCCAGACCCTCGCCGCTTATCCCGTCGTCATGAACTCCAATCGCCTTGCGACCAGTGGTTTGGCCTTTCGGGACATGGATCCAAAAGGCCGTGCCGCTCAGGTCTCGATAATCAACCCCTCCCGTCGCCGTAATGTCTTTGGTCTTGAAGTTGGCGGACAGATCGTAGGGCACGGGCCTGGAGAGGGTGAGACGAACCACGGCCGAGACTCCTTCCAGCACCGTGGCGTCATCCACGGCAACCGTCAGTTCCACCGGGTCGTCGTCGTTGAGGATGATGCCGCGAGAGATGAGGCCGCCGCCTCCGCAAGAAGGCACGCCGCGGAAGCAGGCGTTCACCGCGTTGGTAAAGCTAATCCACACGACTTCATCGGGTTCTTTCTCGTAATCGCCCTTGACGGTAACCTCAACCTTCTTTCGCGTTTCGCCGGGCAGGAAGGTGAGGGTGCCGGAACTCAGGGCCTCATAGTCCGTGCCCGATGTGGCCTGGTCAGGCAGTCCGGTTCCGGCCCGAGAGATTCTTGCGTAGTTCACTTTGACCGTCCGGCCGCTGGACCGGTCCAGCCGGACAACGTAGGTGAGCTTGGCGGTTTCCCCTTCGTCGGGCTCCCTCACCGTCGAACTGGTCACGGACACGATTGGCGGGTCGTCGTCATCCGTGATGGTCAGTTCCTTCAGGAAATAGCGATGTTCATTGCCGTCAGCGTCGGTCTCTACTATGGGCTGGCCGCCGTCGGCGTCGACCGCCCGCAACCCTTCGGCATTGCCATAGAGCACCAGGATGCATTCGTCGTTCTCATCCAGAACATCCCGGCGGGTATAGACCTCGAAGTGCCTGGTCTGGTCTCCTGGCCCAAAGGTGAAGCGCTGTGAATTCACTGCCCGGTAATCCACGTGCTCCACCGCTTGTTTTTCGCCGCTGGCGCAATGGCTGCCCGTTGGCTCGACGACTTCGGCGAGGATGCTGGCATGCTCGCCGGGCCGCAGCGCCCGCGCCAGGGTGACGGGCAGCCGGGCAGCCTCACCCTCCGCCACCGTGCCGCCGCGGATCGTGACGTCGACGGTGTCTTCGCTTTCGATGAAGCCGTAGGCCTTGAGGGTTGTATCCGGAGTTCCGTCGCCGTCCTGGTCGGGAAACTCCAAGTTGCCGGATGGATTGCTGAGGGTCAGGGTAAAAGCCTCCACCCCCTCAACGAGATTGTCGTCGACCGGGGTGACAACAATCTCCTGTACCTTGGTGTCCAGGAAGGAGAGTGTTCCCGATGCGCCGCCGGCGGGCGGCGTGTAGTCGCCGGCGCTGGCGGCATTACTGAAATCGGGTGGGGCGTCGGGTGTGATGGCGTAGTTGACGGTTTGAGCGGCGCCCTGTGGCGCGGTCGGCAACTCAACCCGAAAGACGACCTTGCCGTCCTTCTTGGCAGCTTCTGTGGCGCCGTCGTCCCAGTCCTCCTTGCCTCGGTCGTTTGCCACGTTGACGGGGAGCGGCCGGTTGGTGATAGTGACCGTTATCTTGTTGTTGGGAAAACTAACTTCCGGATCCGAAAAGTTGAAGGGTTGGAAATCAATTGCGAACCTTTCCGGCTTCTCCGCTATACCATCCCAGATTGCCTCCAAGGATATGGTTGCGGTGCGAGCCTCTTCCGAACTGCCGCTAAGCGTTATAGTCCCCTGCCGAACGACAGTGTTTCCCCCAACCTTCGCCGTGAAGTCTTGTCCATATATACCAGCGGACCCGTAAGTTTCGGTGATGTCGATCGAGGGAATAAAGGTATAGTAAAATTTGCGCTCTCGGGTTCCGGAATTTGCCGGTATCGTTAGCGTGATGTCTTGGGCCGGTCCGCCTTCTAGAATCGTGACGCTGGTCGGGGATACTGTCACTGGGACACGGTCTGGGCCCTGCTGGGCCGAGACGTCACTGGCGAACAGGCCGACAAGGGTGGCGCCAACGATCAGGAACAGGCCCAGCCAATGCGTGTGCCATCCAGACCGGCTTTGGCGCTCTCGCGAGGCTTCCGCCGGTGTGCTGAATTCTACGATAGATGCAATCCGTGCCCAGTCTATGGAGCGTTTCACCATATAGTTACCCATACTCATTTTACTATGCGGGGGGGGGGCAGGGCAGGGGGGGGGCTACCCTAAATGCAACGAGAATGAGTCCAAGATCCACTACCCAGCGGCAAGAATGCGATTTCGGGCCACTTGGTTGGGCCGGTGTCGGCGACGCCATCTTCACGGTGACGGCCAGCACGAACGGGTCTTCCCCGGCTCGCGGCGCTGCCGGCAGTTTCCCCCAGAGATTCATCCACGGATTCGCCCCGTTGTCATCGCTCCTCCCCCATGTCTTGCGCCTCCAGCAGCAAGCGAAGGGTCTGGGCCGACGTCCTCTCCTCCACCTCCGCCATGAAGACATCTGCCGATGGAAGGAAATAGTCTTCTGCGGGCCACAGGTCTCCCACAGGTGGAGGGTCGGCAAAGGTGGCAACCTTCTCCGGGTAGTGCACATAGGCTTCACGGACGCTCCGGCGCAGGGCTTGCACCAGGCTCAGCGCCTCGCTGATGCTGATTTCGTCCTCCGGGTATGACCAGGTGGTCGCACCCATGACGTCACCCACCTGCCAGTCGGTCTTGGGCGAGTTCGGGTCGCTGTTGTGGCAGACCACGCACGCCTCCGCCGAGGCGATGTCCGAGAACATGGCGGTCTGAAAGCCGATATCCGGGTCCAGGAAGAACTGCGGCTCGCCGGTGCGCCTGATGACTTGAAAGTGCTCTGTCTGCAAGCCGGTGAACTTGTTGGCGTCATTGATCGGGAAGTCCGAGCCGAGGAAGAGATACAGGGGAACCGGACTACGACAGAGACCCTTGGCAGTCTCCCGCAGGAAGAGCGCCGGAAGCGGCCCGGCGTGCGTGGGGGTGATAGGGTCGTCCTCCAACGAGGTGTCCTGGTGGCAGTGGGTGCAGAAACCGATGGTGGGCTGAGTCACCCGCACCCCTTGGTGCTCGGTGTGGCAGGCGACGCACATGTGGGCCTCGATGTGCTCCCGTGCATCGGCGAAGCGCGGCTCGAGGAAGCGGGAGATCGGGTGCCGGTCGTCAGGCCTCTCGTGGCAGTCCAGACAGGCTGCGTTACCGACATCCTCGGAGCCAAAACCGATGGTGGACTCCCGCAGGCCCAGCCAGTCGTAGACGTTGGAGTTCAGTTGCTGCGCGGCGGTGCCCGCTACGGCTGAGTGGCATTCCTGGCAGCCCAATCCCTCGTGGCCAGTGTTCATGGGCCCCTTGGCAACCAGCGCGTTGCGGTCCGGGAATGTGAGAAACGCCACCAAGAGCAGGCCCAGCGCGACGACCGACTGCAACGCCGACATACCTCCAGTGCTTCAATAACGTCCTGATAGCAGCCCCGTTCCCGAGCGGGTCCTTAAGTGCCTCAAGTAGGATATGGGGCAGACTAGGGCCGGGAATGCACGGGTGTGTCAGCGCTGACCTGATGAGGACGGGGCGGAAGCGGGATTAGGATGCGGTCAGCCCGACGCAAGTTGCTACAAGCCTCGCGTCGGCTATTGACAGGCTATCGCATGGCGGATGGGGAGACGCGAGGAGAGTAGACCTCCAGTGACCAGCGCTCACGCTTCCCCGTCACTAGGCGTCACACTACAGGTATCGCAAGTCCTTGGTGCGCCGACAGGCTGCCAAGCGACATCTCGAAGATGGCGGTATCTACCGTAAGCGGTGGTGGGCCAAGGCGTACCGATTTGCGAACTTTTCGCTGGGAAGTCCTGATCTAAGCAAGGCCCCGTCAAATCCGGATAGCTCTAACGAGCCTCCGCCCATCCGGTTGGAGGCTCCCTCATTTCTCCAGATGGTCCTATCTCACCGCCAGCCCATGGGACAACCCTCTCCCATTATCGGCGCTGTGTCAACGTGTGCACAAGACTTGCAATGGCAGATTCACTGTCAGTCAGAGCCGCCATCCAGTGGTGGCTAGGATACGAGGGATTAGGAAGGCGACTACGAGCCAGATGACCTCCGAGTGGACGCGGACGGATTCGCCCTCCTTTCGGACAAGCAGGTGGACCCAGTTGCGGATGAACCAGATAGCCAGGGCGGGGCGGCATAGAAGAGGGCGTAGCCGAGGCACCGAGGTCAGCCCAGACCTAGTCCCGCGCCCGGGATCCAGGCGAAATCGACTGCTTTGGCGATGACTTGACCACTTCAGAGACGATGTTGAAGGCGGTCTAGATGAGCTGGGCGTCGTAGAGGGTGGCGAAGATGACCGGGCGACGTACAGCACCCAGCACGCCAGCCTCGGTCCGCTGGTTATCCGCACCACAGAAATGCCCAGCCGCCTCCAGATTCCAGTACAGGCCTGCAGCCGTTCGTGACGGCACCCCCACTCTTGGCCCGCATCGTTTGTTTTCGGAACAAGCGCCGGCAACGCGGGACGACCTCGTGGCAACTGTCTTCCTGAGCGCAGTTACTGAATCCCAATGGCGCGAGGTTGGAACTGATAGAGACGTCCAATGACTGCTGTAGTATACTACAGCAGGGTCTTTAGTCTACGAGGAATCGAGCCATGTATATGCCCGAGGAACTTACCGTACCCCAAGCAGCGTCCTACCTCAACGTAAGTGAGGAGACGGTTAGACGAAACATAAGGTCGAGACGCCTGAAAGCGTTACGCAGGGGAACCCAGTGGTTCATTCCTCGCGATATTCTCGTCGTCTTTGCAAACAGCTACGATCCTAAGACTGGCAAGTTACGATGCCATGAGAGACCGAGTCAAGGAAATGGAAGGCTCTAGGACAACCATGAACGCAGGCACCAAGATTCCCGACTTCTTGGCTGTGGACTTCTATTGTGGAGCCGGGGGTACTACCCGTGGGCTTCTGGATGCAGGTGGGTATGTGATTTGCGGCATCGACAAGGACGAGACGAACCGTACCTCCTACGAGGACAACAATCGCAACACCACTCTTGACCGACGTAAGCCGAAGTATCTGGCGCTCGACATGTTTCCTCGCAGCCCGGACCATCCTACAGGGCAACAGCGGGAAATCTGGATTGAGCTAAAGTCTCTTATTCCGCGCTTTCGCGCCGAGGCCCCGAGCTCACCGTTGCTGTTCGTCATTTGTGCGCCATGTCAATCATTCACCCGATTCATACAGCGTCGAATGACGGTCGACCGAACCGAGAGCCGCGAACGCGACCTGAATCTATTGTACCAGACGATAGGGTTCATCAGAGAGTTCCGACCCGAAATGATCATTTCGGAGAATGTGGCGAGCATCAGGACTGGTAAGTTCAGCCACATTTGGAGCAATTTTGAGAAAGAGTTGCGAAACCTCGGCTATGCCGTAGGTGAGGATCGAGTCTGCGCGTCGCGCTTCGGAGTGCCCCAATATCGGCGACGATCGGTCCTGCTGGCGATGCGCGTCGAGAGCCCAGCCGACCTGGTACAGGATTTGCCGGTGCCTACTGCTGATCCCGACGCTCCGACTCTTTCCGCGAGGGGAGCTCTCGACCATCTTCCCGACTTGGAGGCAGGGGAGGAATCCGACGACGTTGCAAATCACATTTGTCGAAATATCACCGAAGTCAATCGCCGTCGTCTCATGTCTGTCAAACCCGGAGAGGCCAACTGGGGGCTCGCAAAGACCCAGTTCGGTGACCTGTCGCTACCTTGCCATCGCAGACTTGCCGCCAAAGGTAAGAAGGGCTTCGGGGACGTGTACACCCGAATGCATCCAGACCGTCCCTCACCAACCTTGACAACGAGGTTCCACAGCATTTCGAACGGAAGATTCGGGCACTATGACGAAGAGCAAGTTCGTGGCCTGTCGTTGCGCGAAGGCGCCATTCTTCAATCGTTCGGTGACGAGTATGTATTTCATGGTGAGAGTATGGACACCATTGCCAGGATGATAGGCAATGCAGTCCCCCCCAAGCTGTCGGCCTACATGGCGAAGTGGCTTCTGAACCTTTGGCAAGGCCGTTTTCGGAAGCATGTCAACCCAGCAAGTTGAGGCGGTCATGAGCGATATTCTGACAAAGGAAAGGCGTTCAGAGCTAATGTCCCGTGTCAAGAGCAGGGACACGTCACCAGAAGTGTTCGTCCGCAGGGCGGCTTGGGACGCTGGGTTTCGCTATCGGCTGAATGTTCGGGAATTGCCAGGGACACCAGACTTAGTGTTCCGTCGCTACGACACTGTAGCGCTAGTGCAGGGGTGCTTCTGGCACTGCCACAATTGCCGCAAAGGACGGCGCCGCCCGACTTCCAACCAAGCTTTCTGGAATCGCAAACTAGATGGTAACGAAGCGAGGGACGCCGCGAATCAAGCGAGGCTCCGGGAGATGGGCTGGACAGTGCTCTTGATTTGGGAATGCCAGCTTTATGAAGGGACAGAAGCCCTATTGGCACACCTTGGAGAGCTTCGGTCCGCTAGATGAGCAATTCTATGAATCAGGTCACGGCACAATTCACGGCTAGCGCTCGTACCGTTGATATGCTGGGACGCCAGCAGATTGCGGGCATTCCGAATGCCATCAGCGAATTATTTAAGAACGCGTACGATGCGTACGCAGATCGTGTAGTCGTCGAATACTACCAGCCTGAACACCTATTGGTTCTCTGGGACAATGGGCTAGGTATGACCAGGGAGGACATAGAGCAGAAGTGGTTGGTACTGGGCACCGACAGTAAGGTCGGAGACAGGAAAGGGGACTTGTCCGCCATAGCGAAGGAACTAGGCTTGGAGCACCGGAACACGGTTGGAGAGAAGGGCATCGGTCGCCTCGCAATAGGGGTAATCGGGCCACAGGTCTTGCTGCTTAGTCGGGCAAAGCGAGTTAGAGAATCACCGAAGATGGTTGCTGTTTTCGTTAACTGGTCTTTGTTTGAACTCCCGGGCGTGTCTCTGAATGAAATAGTAGTTCCGTTAAGGGAGTTTGACCACGGGATATTGCCAAACAAGGCCACTGTAGCCAGCATGGTGGACGAAGTCAGGCAGAATCTCAAGCGGCTGCGGCGTACCGGGGACGAGGCAAGAATCAAGGAAATCGAGCAACAATTGGATGGATTCGATTTCGATCCCGCTGCCATGCAAGCAAGATTCGGTGATTCGACCTTGAGTAATGCTGGCTTTGGCACTCAGTTCTACATTCACCCCGTTGACAGTGTCCTCAATGAGGCCCTGGAGGAGAGACAGCGTGCTAGAACGGTAGGGACCCGAGCAGCAAGGCTGAAACTGCGCAATATGCTGGTTGGCTTCACGAACACGATGGTTCACGAAGATGTCCAGCCACCCATAAGTACCGAGTTCTATTACTATCCCAAAATGGACGTACGCGTGCCGATAATAGGCAGCGAAGAGTTCTTCACCCCCGAAGAATTCGCTTCTGCGGATCATCACATTAGTGGCAGGTTTGATGAACGGGGACAATTCACAGGCACTGTCTCTGTGTACGGCAACGCAGTAAACAATCATGTCATTTCGTGGCCGGAAGGTAGAGGCGAAACGGCCGACTGCGGGCCATTTCATTTGAATCTAGCCTATGTCCAGGGTCAAGAGTTCGAGACGCGCATGTATGTAGAGGATTGGCGTAACCTCAACCGCAAGCTGGATGAGATGGGCGGGCTATACATCTACCGAAATGGGATCCGGATCCTTCCCTACGGCGATCCGGACGTCGATTTCTTGAGGTTCGAGGAACGACGTTCTAGAAGGGCAGCCACCTATTTTTTCTCCTATCGGCGGATGTTTGGGACGATAGAACTTTCAAACGACCGAAGATATAGGCTGCAGGAGAAAGCGGGACGCGAAGGTTTCATGGAGAACCGTGCGTTTCGGCAGTTTAGAGATATCCTAGAGCACTTTTTTACACAACTGGCTGCCGATTTCTTCCGCGAAGATTCTCCTAGCGGCACTTTCCAGGTGGAGCGAGAGGAACTTAGCCGTCAAGCCAAGGCAGCTCGACTAAGGGACAAGGAAGTTGCTCCTGTCCGATCAAGATTTGTCCGTGAATTGCGCCGCATTAAGTCTGACGTTGAGTCTGGAACGTTCGAGGACCGTGTCGAAGAAGTCATAGAAAGACTGGGATCGGACTTAAACAATAGTGCTGCTCTTCTAGACCCCAGGGAAAGGCAAGGGGCTATCGTGGCGGCGAGCCTAACGGCTGTAAATGAGATCGAGAACTTACGAGCAAGGTACAGGCCCCCCGAGCCTGAGGGATTCGGAGCCAACCAGTCGTTGCGACGGGAATTGAACGAGTACGGTCTGTTGTTTGCCAGTAAGGAGGACCGGGTACTAAGGCCTGCTTCGATCCGGGTCGAAGAGATGCTGTGGGAGTCAAGCGAGATATCTGGCCTCGCCTCTGACCGTCAGAGACTTCTGAAGGATCGTCTCGACCGCTTGATCGAGTCAGAGGTAACCGCTTTAGATTCCGATACCCAAAAGGCCTCTGAAGAGGTCGACCGAGTCTCTCAAATGGCAAAGGAGGCGTTATCCACGCAAGCCATAGAACTTAGGAACACCCTTGACATGATTGTTTCCAGGGTGGAAGAGAGCTCCCTTGACTTGTTGTCTGACAGCGAGCTGGCGAGCTTGGCGGTTTCGATGACGTCCGAGATATCAATCTTGAGTGAGGCCAAGCACCGCATAATAGACGACATAAGGAAGCAGTTCGCCATTGTGAATGTCCACCCGGACGAATCAGGAACACTGATCACCCAAGGTGATGTCGTCGGCGCTATGGAGGAGGACATAGATTCCTTAAGGCACGACTCCTTCAGAGACTTGGAGTATGTGCAACTAGGAATGACCATCGGCATCATTGATCATGAGCTCCAAGCCGTCATCCGGTCGCTACGCCTTAACCTGGGGAGACTCCGGTCTTGGGCGGTAAGGAACGAAGACCTGGCTGAAGTCTATCAAGGCATCCGAGTCAATTTTGACCATTTGGATAGCTATTTGCGATTGCTCACGCCACTGCAACGTCGCTCACGGAGAACCCTTTCTGAAATCAAGGGTTCGGCCATCTACAACTTCATCGAAGAATTGTTTGCTACGCGGTTTGCCGAACACGATATAAGACTAGAGCAGGCAACGGCTTTTGAGAACTATTCTCTGGTCAGCTACCCCTCTACGTTTTATCCTGTCTTCATTAATTTAGTTGACAACGCGATGTACTGGCTACAACGTCGGCAATCTGGACGTGTTATAAGCTTCGATGTCGAGGGAGATGCTCTGCTAGTCCGTGATAACGGGCCCGGAATCTCTGCCTTGGATCGTGAAGCAGTGTTTGAAGCTGGTTTCACTCGCAAACCTGGAGGAATGGGGCTTGGATTGTATATCGCAAGGAGTCAGTTGAGGCAAGTTAACTATGACATTGAGATTCTCGACCCTCCGAATGGTGAAGGAGTGACATTCAGGATAGCTCCTCTGGAGGCAGTTAATGACCGGAGTCAATAGCTCGCTCGATTACGCCAGCCAATCGAGAGGAATCGCACAGCGATTTCTTCGTAATGTCCTTTTGCTGGACGACCGAGCCTCCATGGGGCCTTCGCGTATTTTGAGTAGACGGCAATCTGCTTTGGAGACCCCTGGTCCTGAATCCGTCGACGTTGAATTGCCTGCCGCTGGCCAGGTATTGGCTGGCGCGGAGTCTTTAGACGCTAAAGAGGTTGTTAGAGGGTTTGCCAAACTGGGCCTAATGTGTGCCCCGTTAGTCCCTGATATCGATGGTGCAGGAGAAGAAGATACTTTCGTGAACGATTTTTGCGAGGCTGCAGAAAGGGCAGACATCCTGGTTCTCGATTGGTGGATGAGCGGCAATCGGAATTGGAGCAAGCCTCAGTTGGCGCAAAGAGTGATTCGGAGAATTATTGAACGAGACCAAACTGCCGGGGGTAGGTTACGCTTAGTTGCAATCTATACTGGAGAACCAAATACAACTCGAATTCTGGAGAAGCTGAAGACTTTGGTGCGGCAACGATATCAAGGATTCAACCTGTTGCCTGCAGAGGTGGCTGGTCAACCGAACGTTGATTGGCTGTCCAAAGGTCCATTCCGCTTGGTGGTCATTCCGAAGAACCCTGGAGCAACTGTAGGTGATCCAATAGCGGGACGTGATTTGGCAGATCGGCTGGTACAGGAGTACTCACAGTTAACGCGTGGGTTACTGCGAAACGTAGCATTCTGTGGATTAGCGGCTTTGAGAGAGCGTGCCCATCAGTTGCTTGCTACCTTTGAGAATGACATTGACCCTGCATTCCTTATCCATCGAGCATTGCTAGATGATACTAATGACGCCGAATCCCATGTCATTGAGATACTGGGTTCGGAGTTGTTGGCAATTCTCGAAGACCAAGAAGTAGGTGCGGAAGTTGGAGACAATGCCATAGATAGGTGGCTGAGTCACTATGGACAAGATGCATTCGTCAACGTGAGCGGCTTATTGAAGTGGGGACAGAGCACGATCGATGCATGGAGTCGAGTCTTGACTCGCGGCGCGGGCTACAACGGTCGTCCGGAAGGGGTGTCGAGGAAGGATGTGGACGAATTGGTTGAAGTGCTGAGAAGCGACGGAACGCAAGCTCTACTACCTAGAGAAGGGAACCTTAATGATGATAGCTATCAGGAGATGGCTCGGCAAGCAAACTTCAAACTCGCTTCTTTGATGAATACAAGAAATGTGTACACAGACAAACATCCATATTTGACGTTAGGGACAGTTCTGTTTCGTAAACGCGACGGGAAGTACTTTGTTTGCCTCCAGCCGAAGTGCGATTCCGTTCATTTGAGGGGAAGCAGACCCTTTCCTTTACTTTCGCTGTCCATTGCGGAAGAGCATAGCAAATACAATTTAGTCCTCAGAGATGAAGGATTGGAGAACGAATGGGTCTGGCTCGTTGTCCGAGCGGGATCTAGGAGTCTCGAATTGCCTACATTCACGCCTGAAGAAACGTCTGGGAAGGTTATCGCGACAAAGAGAGCCGGGGGTCTTTCTTTCAAGGATGACAAGAATGCGGTATATCGTTGGGTGGCTGCGATGAAGGATGAACATGCCCTGAGGATTGTAAACGAACTTGCCTCTAATCTGGCTAGGCCGGGCCCAAACGACTCAGAATGGCTACGACGCAACTTCCCGCAGACATAGGTGGCTCGGTATGCAGGAGGCTTACGACCTGAGGCAGGCGCGAGGGCGAGCAATGGGGAAACGTGGTTGAGGACTCTAGGACTGCCATTCTGAGGCAGTTAGCGGAGAGAGACCATCTCCAAGGCTCTTGAGATTGCGAACGAGATGAATCTTCAAGCCACCGACGGGTCACGTAGCTTGAGGGTCTCACGGAGCAAGTAGGCCCCTATATCAGAGCATGGGATGTTGACGAGTGCTACCTCACGGAGGAATTGACGCCTCAGAAATTCGCGACGGCAATCAATCTCCCTTCACCCCGGCAGACTGGTGCTTGCGGACGTACTGGTCGAAGCGGTCCGCATATTCTCCAACCAATTGAACTGTTCTCGCTCCCATCCCCAGCAGGCTCGCGTTACCAGGGCTGTCCAGCGTCAGCAGAGGCTTACCCGTTTCAGCGAGCTTGTGGGCAAAGGCTTCAGTCTTACTTCCGGGTGCTGCGTGAGCGATGAAGACTCGCTGGGCGAGGTCGGCTACCAGATCATTGCGCTGGGCTGCGAGCTCCGCGGTCGGTCGTCGGGCTGTGGCCGGGAAGGGCGACAGGACCAGCAGGCGGCCGTCGTCTAGAGTTGGGCGCCATTCGCGAGGGATTCGCATGTTGTCGATGCCGCGGGCCGGGCAGACGACCACCGGCTGACTTCCTCGAAGCAGCAGACGCAGACATTCCCGCTCCATCGGAGTTTGGAAGCCGCCGATGACGGGAACGCCGGCATCGCGCATGGCTCTGGCAAGGTCATAGGTCTTCAGGATGAGATTGCCGGGGCAGCGATTGGAGCAGAACATGGCCGTAAGGGTCTCGTCAAGCAGGCTTAGGTTGCCCTTCGACTTGACTTCCGGTAGTAGCTCCAAGTTCACCATGCCGCCCCCGTCTGCCTTAGTTCCCTATGCAGAACAGGGCGTTGAACGCTGTCCTGGTCTTGCAGCGCTTGACCTCGGCGCGCATCTGTCCAAAGTACGTTGAGGCCCGCTGGCGAGTTCCAGAATCTGCCGGGCCAAGATATTCGTCCACGTATCTCGACTGCCCCGTGGAATCTTTGATCGGACTCTTTACCGCATCCATCGAGTGCCCCAATAGGTGAATCAGCATGTTCTTCGGGTCGAGGGGTCCTTGATAGCCCTTGAACGCGTCGATTGCTAGAGACTCCATGTGGTAGCCACTGATCTTCCTGCTGGGACGGCTGATGAAACAGTCCGCCATCGCCTTGGCAAGTTTGATTACCGGAACTACTCTGCCGTCCCTCGCCGTATTGACTTTGGCGAGGTTCCGGGCAAAGTCATCAGGCCGCGCCACGTTGCTCCACTGGTTGCTCCCCGGGTTGGCAATCCGAACGCCGCCAGTATTGGTCCGTAAGGCGGGCAGTATCTGAATCTCCGTCCCGTCGGAGTAGCTGACCGTCACCGCTAGATTGCCCGCGCTTACGGTATTCTGCCGAAGCCGATCCTGGATGGTCTCCCGCACGTACTCTATGGCTCTTGCAGGAGGCTGATTTACAAGCGAAGACTGGTTCACTATGAGTAGAGCGTCGACATCGCTGAGGCCGGTCACGTAAGTGCCCTTCCGCACCGAACCGCCGAACATGGTTTGCACGACATCGCCCTTCTGCCTGAGGAACCCACACAAGTTTTCCAGACGCTGAGTGACAGTCTGCGTGTTCCTGCGGGCGTACTGTGCGAGCAATGCCTCGCAGTATTCATTGAACCTATCGTCTGGCACGGTCATGCGTCCGCTTCCGTCTCGACCAGATCGTCCAAGATGACGAAGGGCAAGCCCTCGACGCGGCGAAAGTCGGTGTCGTTTGTAATGAAGGCAGCGCAGCCAGCACTCAGAGCCGTCGCGGCGTGAAGTGCGTCGGGTGTCGCTAAGCCCGTCTCGGCGCGGATGCGAGCGGCATCTTCCCAAGTTGCCAGGGTAGCGGGGATGAGGTCCATCTCCGCAGCGGCAAGGATGGACCGAAAAAGCGCCTCAAGACGGGAGTTGCCGTCTCGCAGGGGTCTGACCAAGGTTTCCAATGCAACCAACTCGCTGCTTACCAGAATGAACCGGCCTGCCTTGGCCTCTTCCCACATCGGAGCCAACAGACCGTGGTAAGGCTCAATCCGTTCTACGCTGTAGATGATCGCATTGGCGTCGACGTAGACCAGCCCGCCGGCGGGCAGCCTCAACGGCCCCATGATTCCTTCTCTTCCTTCAAGTAGGCCGCCACTTCCGCCGCCGTCTTGAAAGCCAATCCCCCCGGCGCTTCGGCCAGAATGTCAACCGCAGACCGCCGTTCTGACACCGATGACTGGCTGACGACCACATCGACGGACTCCCCCACAGGAAGCCCCTGGTCTACGATCTCTATCTTTCCCCCAGGCTGTACAGTCGTCCGTACATGCAGCGCTTTTTGCATCTGCTTGCCCTCCTTCATTCACAAACTAGTCGTCGTACAACGGCCCCATAGTTCCTTCTCTTCCTACATATGGGCCGTAACGTCGGCCGCCATCTTGAAAGTCAGGCCTCCCGGCACTTCTTTCAGGATGTCAACCACGGACCGCCGTTCTGACACCAGCGATTGGCTGACGACCACATCGACGGACTCCTCCACGGGAAACTCATGAGCCAATGCAAGAGTCAGTTGTCGGATGTCGGCCTGGGCGGACGGCTTGTTCCGTTGGAGACGCGGCTTACTGAGCGGCTTCAAGTTATCCTTCATCTCAACGAGCGTTTCTGCGAAGGTCAACAAGCCTCCAACGTCTTCCGCATAGACGACTAGCGCACCTTCGGCCCCATTGACCAACCCGCAGTTTGCAAGTTCAGCCGCCTTCAGTAGATTGCGCACACGGCCTTTGCGGCAATAGAAGGCAACCAGTGGATAAGGTTCATGGTGTCCGGGACCACCGGAGCAGCTCGATATGGGAGCACAATTCGCCGCTGAAAGGGCGAACACCGCTGCGCCGACGCCAAGGTCGAGATAGGTCTCTTCACCGTTGAGATTCACTACTTCAATGCCAGGATTCACTCCGGCTCCTGGCTGTGCAAGACCCTTATGCTCTTCCTCAAGCATCGTGCGGACGTCTTCCCACGTCGCCCCGCGTACGTCTATGTAGCCTCGTGAGAATATATCTTCGTCGGCGAGGTCACTCTCGGATGGCCATACCATCAGGGACGCATCGATTGTCCGCTGAATCACAGCCCGTTCTCTTGCGGCGGCCCTATTCATCCCAACCTACCTCGCAGGCAAGGTATTCGTGCAGTACCATCCTCACCAGGATTCCTTCTGGAACTTGAGCTACGGCGTAGCGATAAACGCCGTCTTGAACATCCTGCCAGCCATCAAAGTAGGCTTCTTGAGCAACTCCAGGGCTGTGGATGACGAATGCCCTTTGCATCGCTCTGCTGCCCACTTCCGGCCAACCTGTGCCATGCGGGACGTTCTCGAATTGCTCAAGTTGTTGAGCTGTCAACGTCTGAATCGGACAAACTGACACGTGAGACGGTTGCTGAAGCATCGGTTCACCGAGTTCGTAGAGGACGTGCCCGCGGGCGTTCTTCACGATGACCCGCTCGACGCGGTCGAGTTCAGGCTCCCACAAGACTTCGACGTCACCCCACAGGTTCCCATGAACTGTTCGGGACCGGTCAATCCGGCTGCCCAATCGGGGGCTGTGGGTCAATATGCCGGAGGCAACAGGAAATCTAATCGGGTCTGGTCTGGTGGAGCCGCTGAGCACCGAGCCGAGAAAGGCAATGAGGTAATCCTCGTCCGACGAGAATCCAGAGTTGCACTGTCGGCACACTTCCACTACGGGCAAGTTCTCGGGGTACGGAGGGTTCAAGAGTCCCCGAGTCGGAACGTGGTCCCGATTGGATTCATCGGGTCCCAGCCCGTTCCCGCAATGGACGCAGAAGCCCTTGTTCCTACTGTCACTGTAGTCAGTCAGTTGGTCCATATTGCAAAGCCTCGCCACTAGTCACTCCGCCCCATGCGGTACTTGATGTCGTAGTTGATGATGAAGTCCAACTCCTCCTCAGTGAGGCCGTAGTGCTTCGCCAGAACGCGGTCGATATCGTCTATAGTCTCCTTGCTCAACCGTGGGTACGTGGACTGAATTGTCAGACTTCCCCTGGTGCGGTAATTGATCGTTGACATCTCCGAATGGTTCTGTATGTCCTCCATGAGTTCCTTGGCGAGGTCTGCCAATCGTCGAACCCCATCACCGTCATCGAGACTCAACCGCGTCATCTCGATTTCCCGCTTGTTCAGATTTCTGCAATCAGAAAACAAGGTGATCAGCCAATAGAAGAGAGTCGAATTAAGAAACGCCAGCACAGCGCCCCTGCTGACCTGACTGTCAAATCTGAGCTCCTTTAGTTCAGAGGGCTTCCTCAGCTTGCCGGCCGCGTCATAGATTGCTGGAACGAAGTCTAGAATCTGCACGAAGCTGCTCAACTTCCTCGTATAGAAGATTGATTCTTGCCCGGATCTGCTCGCAGGTGCTAGAGGCCTACGATTGAACTTCCGAAGTATCGACATCTCGATAGGATCCCCAAACTTAGGCAGAAGACCATTGGAATCAGTTCCAGTGGACTCGATGAAAGTCAGCCTTTGGAACAGTGTGCCTCTTTCCGTGGCTTGCCACTTGTTGTAGGCGGTTGAGAACACCCTTCTTGCACTGGAGCCGACGTTTAGGAGATAAATGGAAAGTCGGCAGTGCTCGATCCCGTCAAAGAGTCTGCTGGGTCTGTCATTGAAGTGACTTACAACCATACCGCCAGCACTCGCGAGACAGCTTCTCAGGGGAGCGAACCCATCGGTGCATGCGCCAGACACCGGGACAATCATGCCAAATCGGCCATTGCTCAGGATTGTGAGTGACCGTTCCATCATCATTGCGTACAAGTTGCCGCACTCTTCGGTCACCATGCCACGAACCGAATACAAACCCTTGACCTTGGTGTACTCGACGTATGGCGGGTTACCAATCACCACATCAAAGCCGCCCTTGCCCATGATCCCGTAGAATTCGACGAACCAGTGGAAGGGCTGATGTCTGGCGCACCAAGCGCCGTAGGCAGCGGGCTTGCTAGGGTCGATGCCGTACTCTCGAGCTAGGTGGCGATCCAGTTCGTCGTCGAGGCTGCGGAGGCGGTTGCGGAGGGCCTGCTTGTCGGCGGAAGTTACCTCTCCACCCAGCATGGTCTGCTGCCAACGGAACTGGTTGAAGGCGGCGCTCGCGGTCTCGGCTTCCTCATTGATTCGGTCGAGGGCTGCCTGGTCTTCGGGGAACACCTGCCGGTGCTGGCCGTTGGGCATGACCGTCATGGCCTGCCGCACAGCGTCCAGTGACGTGAAGCCGACCAGCGTGTTGCCGGCGCGGACGTTGAAGTCGATGTCCGGCAGCGGCTCGATTTGGTCGTAACTCTCCAACTGAGCGACCAACTTCAGGAAGAGACGCAGCTTGCATATCTCTACAGCCTCTTCCATGATGTCGACGCCGTAGAGGTTGTTCAGGACGATGGACTTGAGGATGAAGTATCGCTCGCTTGGGTGCTTTTCTACCTGCTCCAGGATGCGGCGAAAGTCCCCTAGGTGCTCAGGACTGCGCTTGCGCTCAGATCTTTCGGCGTCGTCCAAGAATCCCCGCATTCCCTCCAGGCAGGCGGTGTAGAGGGGTTCAAGGACGTTCAGCGCGGCGAAGAGGAACGCGCCGGAGCCGCAGGCGGGGTCCAGGACAGAGATTCCGGTGTCACTGCGTTCGCGGTTGCCATAGAGAGCGTGCCAGAATGCCCGCAGCAATTCGGGTCCCTCGCTCTGCGCGATTACATCTCCGGCGAACCTCTCGACGTCAAGGTTGAGTGTGATGAGGTCGTCTACATCCTGCACTTCCCCCGATGCGAGCTTGGCGCGAACCTCTTCAAATCGAGTGCGGCGGGTTACAACCTCCCGCCATGTCTCGGTGGCGAGCGCGTAGTCGTCTGGCGCAGGGAGGTTCCATCCTCCGCGTTTGGGTACGTCGTCTATGCCCGCGGCGATATGGTCTGGCAGGTCAAGTGGCGCTTCAAGGCGCTTGGGGTCTTCCGGCTGTCCCGCGTTCCATGCCATGCCGTGGCCGACGGCAGGATAGATGTATCGGTCCGGGTTGTCCCGAAGCAAGCGCCATACACCGCCATCCGGCCCAAAGGCCACGGGACACTCCTTCTTGGCGGCATCGAACAAGGAGGGGATTACCGTGTTTCGTGAGATGTAGCCGGTAATGTCCTCCCTGGTGTAGTAGGCTCCCATCTGCTTCTGGTTGACGTACTTCTCGAAGATGTATCCAAGCACGTCGGGGTTGATCTCGTTGTCCTCCCGGTATGGCCGCTCGTCCAGGTGCCAGCGGTAGCCGTCGAAAAAGTCGAAGACCCGCTCGAACGCCTTGTCGGGGATGGAGATGTCCGGGTTGTCTCGCTCCAGATCGTGTACGTCGAAGAGGCCGCCATTGAGGAAGGGCACCCTGCCAAGAAGGGCGGCCAGGTCAGGAGCGCGTTGGGCTTCGGGCTGGCCGAGACCCTCATGGAACAGCCGCAGGAGGAAGAGGCGGTAGAACTGCTGGAAGCGTCCACTGCCGCTCTGCTCCTGGACCATCTTCAGGCGGTTGCGCAGGTAGTCGTGGTCCTCGTCTAGGAAGCCCTGCTTCTGGACGAAGTAGACGAACATCATGCGGTTGAGCATGAGGGAGGCATACCAGTCACGGTCGCCCTGGGCCGTGATCCCATCGATGAAGTTCCCGAATGTCTTCAACTCTTTCTGGAACCGTTCGTAGAAGCGCTTGGTAATCTTCTCGACATCTAATGCCGCCCGGACCCGAGAGGCGATAAGGGCAATGTTCAGCGACGGCTCTTCATCCAAGGAGACGAACAAAGGCTGAAGGCGTTGGAGTAGGTGGTCTCCGCTTGCGCCCGTAGTAACGGCGTACTCGCGGCAGGCGGCAGGCTTACCGCTTTCTCGCCTGACCCACTGCCAGACCTGCGCCTTACGGCCCGGGTCGGTGAAGATGATGAGGTGCTCGAATGTGCGCTTGGCAACCTCGCTCTCAATCTTGCGTCGGACCGGGTACTGGGGGACGTTGTTGTCGACGCTGGAATCGCACTCGTAGACTGCGAACCCCGCTTTCTCCGCAATTGGGTTGATCGTGTAGTCCCGGTCGTTGACTCGGACGACGAACGGCTCCGTGGGGTAGTGGTCCCATCCCAGCCCTTCGACGAAGAGACGCGGGAAGTCGAAAGCCCGTAGATGGGGGCGTAGCTCTTCAATCGAGACTGGCATCAGGAGTCGCCCTCCGTATCGAATAGGCCCAGGGAGCAGATGATCTGAGGCTCCTGGGCATCGACGGCAGCGTCCCCCGTCAGGCAGAGTCTGTCCTCCTCACGCAGCGAAATGACGATTTCGGCCAACTGGTCGTCGGAGACGCCGCTTCGGAGCTGCCGGTTCAGGGTGTCCACTGCCGACGGGCGCAGAGGATAGCGGTAGATGTCGTCGATGGCCTTGTGAAGTGCTTCCACGTCGAACAACTGACCCTTGATGGCGTCGGCGTGGGCTTTCAGGCGAGTGTAGGTGCGGAAGCGAGCGCCGGAGGGCCGTCCAAGCTGGCCTCCGACTCGCTTCTCCTCCATGACGACGTGCCTGACGCCCTCGGCAACAAGCTCGTGGTGGCTCTCGTGGTGAGGCTGAGCCGGGGTGTCAGGCTTGCACTCGGCGGCGGAGAGAATTTCAAGCTGCGACTCGGTGATGCTCTGTCCATCGCGGTCCACGTATGCCAGGGCATTGTTGCCATCGGCGGTGCGCATGAACACCAGCACGCCTTCGGGCCGTTGAGCAATGGGCGCGTGCTCACGCGAGGAGAAGACGACGTCCGGCAAGTCAGCCACGGCCTTCTCCAGTCGCGGGTCTGACCCGATGGCGTTCTTCCATATCTGGTAGGCGTGGGACGCCAGGTCTACGTCGCCCTCCGGGTCACCGTCCAGGATGCCGGCTCGCTCGTGGTACAGGTTGAGGATTGCCTGATCGTCGTCTTCATCCTCGAAAAACGCCTCGTCTGCGCCGACCACCTCGGCGTTCTCCCTGAGCCGCTCCCGGACCCGGCCGCGCAGGTCGATGATGCGCTCGACACCCTCGGCCGGTAGGAAGGAGTGGCAGAGAATCTCCTCCGCCTTCTGTCCGATGCGGTCGACGCGGCCAGCACGCTGGATGAGACGGATGATTGCCCAGGGCAGGTCGTAATTCACAACTACGTGGGAGTCCTGGAGGTTCTGGCCCTCGCTCAGCACGTCGGTGGCGACTAGGACGCGAAGCTCCCTCTCAGGTTTGCTCTGGCCCGGCCGCTGGTTACTCTCCGGGCTGAATCGCCATGCCGAGTCCGTGGGGTCGGCGGAACTGCCGGTGACTCCTGCCATGTCCGCAACTCCTCTCTTCTTGAGCTGCGCTTCCAGGTAGTAAACGGTGTCGGCGAATTGAGAGAACACCAGCACCTTCCGGTCTGGGAATGTCTTCGTCAGCAGTGAATTGAGCGCGTCGAGCTTTGCGTCCTTGGCGGGGTCCCACTCTCCGTAGGTCTGGAGTATGTCCAGGAGCGCGTTGGAGTCCGAAAGAAGCTCGCTTTCAAGGGAACCTTTGAATAGATCGGCGCGGAGCCACTTGAATCGGCGACTGTAGCGGCCCTCGTACTCAACGTAAATCTGGGCAGCCCTCGCCTCGAAGTCGGAGGTAGTCCAAGCGCTGCCGGTCTTCTCGACCGCTTCCTCCTGATCGTCGTCATCAGGGTCGAAGAGAGCGCCCTTCGCCTGGTCCGCGTCCTCGTCGGTGAATCGCGAGTCCAGCATCTCGGCATCCTGCGTGCCAAGCGGCAAAGGGAGGCCGTTCCTGATGGCGTGGAGGAAGACGTAGTTGCGGAGCACGTGACGCTCGACCGATTGCAGGAAGGCCGCGCCACTGCTCTCCAGGCGTTTGAACAGGTTGGTGCGGCAGAATCCGATGAGCCGCTTGCCAGCCCGCGAAAGGTCGTCGATCTGACCCTCCTCTTTCTTGCTGTGTGGTGTCTCCGGGTTATCGAGCACGTAGTTACCCAGGCCGTACCTGGGCAGGTGCAGGTGTTTCACTATGTCGACCACCTTCGGCGAGTACAGCTTGGCGTATTGGTCATCGGGGTTGGAGTCGTCGATGGCGAACTTGACTGTCTTAGGTACGCGCGTAGGGAAGAAAGAGCGGGTCCCGTCCTCGTAGGTGAGGAACTTACGGCGAGTCTCCTGGTCCGTCTCGGCATAGTTGTCCTGGATGAAGCTACGGGTGCGGCGCACCAGGTAGAGGCGCATCAGGTCTCGCCAGTCGTCGGCGTACTCGCTGAAGTCGAAGGCTGCCAACGTGCGGAGTCCAGCCTGGTGGCGCCGGACGAACTCCACCTCGCCCAACTCACGCAGGAGTCGTTCGGGGCGGATGCCCAGGTCCTGGTCTTCCTCCACGAAGATGCGGAGTTGGCTGGACAAATCCAAGTACGTCTTGTTGTAGGGCGTGGCCGATAGAAGGATGCACTTGCTCTCGTTGGCTCGAACGTACTCTTGGATGGCTCTGTAGCGGCGGCCCTCGCGGTTACGGAGGTTGTGGCTCTCGTCGATGACGACAAGGCGGTAACGGCGCAAGGTGGGCAATTCGCCGAGCACCCGGCTCAGGGATAGCACTCTGGCCCGAAGCTGGTACTGGTACGCGTAGTCTTCCCACATCGGGACGAGGTTCTTCGGGCAGATGATGAGGGTCTCCAACCCGTAGTCGTCCTCGAAGATGCGAGCGACGGCGGTGGCCATAAGCGTCTTGCCAAGTCCCACCACGTCCCCGATGAGAACCCCGTTGCGCTTGTTCAGGTGATGGGCCGCAATCTTGACCGCTGCGGCCTGGAAGTCGAAGAGCCGGTCGCCGAAAACCTTGGGAATCCTGAACTCAGCGAGGCCGGCGCGAGCTTCGTGGGAGAGGTGATAGGCCATTTTCAGGTAGACGTGGTAGGGAGGTATCAGGGTCTCCCGCGCCCAGCTCTTTTCGATGATCTGGAGCAGCTCGTCCGTGATGTCCACGCAGAAGCGGTCGTTCCACCTGTCCTCGAACCACTGCTTGAGCTTCACCGTTGCGTCCTGGTCAAGCACGTCCACGTTCAACTCGCCCTGTGCCGACAGACCGGCGAAGGTCAGGTTGCTGCTTCCCAGGTAGCCCACGATGGGGTTGATGGGATCGTTGCGAAACATGAGGTAGAGCTTCGCGTGTAGCGGGTGACCGAGAAAGAGCTTGACTACGACCTTCTTGGCGCGAAGCTGCGCGGCCAGTTGTCGCAAGGTCCTTTCGTCGGCATTGGTAGGAGCGCCGATGGTGAGCTGCTGGCGAAGCTGTTCGGCCAACTGGACTCTCAGACGGTGCGCCGTCTGGTTGTCCATGCCCGAGGGCCTATCGATTAAACTCAGGGCATCCCGTAGGTCTTCGTGCGGAAGTCTCTGCATCCCGATGAGTACGCGACACGGCCCGTCACCGTCACTCCAGCCATCTACCTGCGGCGCAAGCCCGCCCCAACCGCGCAGGTTGAAATAGCCTACGCAGAAGTCTGCTCTGGAAGAGAGCTTCAGAGTCTCCTGTAACGCAGGCAGGAGACTGTAACCGGGCGAGAGGTTGTCGAAGATACGCGGCATTGAGGCCGTTACTCCTTCTTCTCTGATGTTCCCGCTTGGGTTTCCTCTCCGCCATTGGGAGTCAGCATTCCGGCGGGGCGAGTCTCTGGCTCATTGCCACCACCGGCTTCCACCCATTCGTCCACCTCAGAGAGCCGGAATCGCAGGAGCCGTCCGACCTTGCGCGTTGGGAAGCCCTTGGTGTAAATCCAACGGTAGATGGACTCTTTGCCCACGCTCAAATGGGCAGCCACCTCTCCGATGTTGACCCAGCCCTCTTCAGACGCCATGTTCCACCATCTCCTTTAGGAAGGAAAACCCACAAGCTACAATGAGAATATAAGACTATGCACTTCAATCAGTCAATGCTCTTGATCCCTCTTGATCCGGCATCAGCGCAGCGGATAAACAGCCTCCAAGAGCAGAACAAAGTACGGTCATTGATGGAGGTGAAGAGGTGGGGACGACAGACATGCCGGTAGAGAGGGAGGCCATCCAATTCGGATAGCCTCCCTCTCTTGTACCTAAGCAGTCGCCGGTCTAGGCTGCACCAGCAGTGCGGCGTAGCTGGGAGCCACCACGTGCTCCACCGACACCTTCCCTGCGCCGTCGTACCCGGTGCGGAAGGCGTACTCCACCTCCGCGCCCCAGGGCACGCGCCCGCCGACGCGCACCGCTCCGCCCCTGGCCGTGCCGTCGCGTCCGCGAGCGCCGTGCACCACCATGCCGCTGCGCTCTCCCTTCTTCCAGCCCAGCACCTTCATGGCCACGGGCATCACCCGCTCCGAGTCCTCCGCCCGCCGGAACAGCGCCCCGTGCAGCTTCCTGAGTACCAC
Source organism: Dehalococcoidia bacterium (assembly GCA_965207995.1). Lineage (GTDB taxonomy): Bacteria > Chloroflexota > Dehalococcoidia > SHYB01 > SHYB01 > DAOUKH01. The sequence continues at coordinate 33,683 of CBDBNG010000001.1, forward strand.
GGCTGACGGGGTGCTTCTGCCGTTCATGATCTGGGAGAGGTGGCCGGAGCTGATGCCCGCCCTACGCGCCACCTCGTTCTGGCTGACGTCGAGCTCCTTCATCCGGTCCCAGACGGCCTGTTGGTCGAGGTTGGGACACTGGGCGGACGCGACCTTCGCCCGTCCCCCAAGCATGGCCTCGACCCTGGCCTGGAGCTTCACCCCCATGCTACGGTGCCCTCTGGACACCTGGCTGAGGTACCCGGCGGACACACCGACCTTCTCGGCCAGTTCTCTCATGGTCATGCCCAGGGCCCGGGCGGTCTCCCGGATGAAGCTGCTGGCCTCACTCTCGATCACGTCACCCTGGCGGTTGGCGAGCTGGGCGGGGGCGACCCTGGCCGCCACCCCAAGCGCCGACTCGATGCTGGCCTGCACCTTGGGTCCCATGTTCCGGCGACCCCTTGCCACCTGGGTCAAGTAGCCGTAGGAGACCCCCGACCGGTCGGACAGTTCCAGCATGGTGATTCCTATCTCGCGTGCGCGCTCCCGGATGAAGGTACTTTCTGCATCTACCTCGCGGGTCTGTCGGTAGACGATCCCCTGCCCAGGGACCTCTCCCAGCACGGCCATCGCCTTCTCCCGCAGGTTGGGGGTCCAGGGCTTCTTGCCCGTGCCGACCTGGGAGAGGTGGCTTGCGCTGACGCCCATCAGGGCCGCAAGCTCCTTCAAGGTGAGGCCGCGCTTCCTGGCGGCGGCCCTCAGCTCGCTCTCCGGCCTGCCCCTGCGCTCTTCGGACGCTGCCGCATTCCTCGTTGTCTTCGTCGAGTTGATCGTCGTGGTGGTTGCCGTCGTCATGTCGCTTCTCCTTTCAATGAAGAAGCGGGACGGCCTACCACCCCCGTGGGGTAGAGACAGTCCCGCTCGAATTGGTTGTCCCGAATGCCGGGACTGTCTCCGTGGGTATTTGTGCTGGCCTTGCCTTCGCCCTGGTTCGGGCAAAGAGAAGCGCCGCTCCTCGTGGACGGAGAAGCGGCGCTGTGCTCGCCAACTGCTATGTGGGCCTTCCTTGCGAGAGGCCGGAGCGTGAAGCTGCCGAAGCAACTCCGAAACCCCGACCTCGCCTACCGTTTAATCAACGTGCATACGCACCTCCTGATTTTGAGCTTCTTGACCCGCGCGGCATCCGTGTGCGGGTCGTGTTTGATGGGTTCGTTCGGCGCAAGACGCACTCCGCCCACGGTCGGATGCCGGACGCGGGGACGAAGGGGATGAGATGGACGCAACTCGGCCCGGGGTCACGTCACGGGGGAGCGACTTGGAGGAGCTGCGTTGAAGAGGATGAGACCGGCCTGAATTTCAGTCCGAGACCGGCGCGGTGAGAGAGCGACGCAGCCCTGCGGGGTAATCACAGGACGGCGTGCATGGAAGCTGCGACCCAACCGCGTGACGGTTGCGCCGCAGGCGTGGGGAATGGCCGGGCGCAGGGCGCACTCCGACCAATGTTCTCCGTACTCGCTACGGAGTCTCCCGTCTTCCGAGTCGGCGTCGGGGGAGCGGTGCTCGACCCCTGTGCCGGCTCACGCAGCGGGAAGGCGCTTGTCCCTCGTGGAACGCCGTCGGGAGAGCAGGGCTCGATCCGTCGGGCGGCTCCGGGTCGGGGATGGACCCTCCAGGTTTCTCAGGCGCGAAACGCTGGAAAAAGCCAGAAACTGACTCGATTATCGCCCCGCCGTCGGGCAAATGGAAGGGTTTGGGGGCCTTTCGGCCCACATTGCTCGCTCTGGCTTAGCTCCCGTTTCGCAGGGTGCGGGGAAGGTCCTACTCTCTCCACAGCCCGCAGCTCAGTATCCGCCGCAGCCACAGTCGCAGCAGCGCCCGGTTCCGCTCCACGCGGGCATCCCCCAACGACTGCCTTCTTCGCCACGCCTGATCCCGCTGGTCGAACTGGTCCCAGGGATAGGACGCCGGGGGCAGCGTCAACCCGTGCTCCTCGATGAGAGCGATCTCCAGGGTCAGCATCCTGGCCTTGGCCTCCGCCCTGGCCAACGCCGTCCCGGCCTGAGTTGTCCCCCGGTGCTCGTTCCTGGCCTCCCGCCATTCGACGATCACCGGCGTGGCCTTGCCATAGACCCTCTCCTCTCCATCCTCGGCTTCCAGGGTCACCAGCTGGGGATACGTCCTGGGCGGCGCGTACCCCCGCGTCGTGCGGTCCGTCTCCGTGGGGGTCGAAGAGACCCGCCCGCCTTCGGCCCCTGCCGATTCCAGGGCCACCAGCCGCCGCTCCACGTGCCGCATACCCATGGCGTGCTCCTCCCGCAGCCCGTCGCTCCGGCCCTCGGCGTCTTCACGGGAGGCTTGAATCTCCCCTTGCAGTTCCGTCACCTGCTCCTCCAACTCCGTCACCCGCTTACCCTGCTTCATCGCAGCCGACAGGTCCCGCTCCAGCAACAGCCGCTCCAGCGCGGCGGACAGCCGGGGAGTGAGCCTCCCCCTCTTCCTGCACCGCCACAGCGTCTTGCGGCCGATGCCCAGCTTCCGCGCCGCCTTCACCTGGCCCAACTCGTCCATGAGGTCGTTCAGCAGGGCCGTCATCTGCAATTGCCGGGGACTCTCCAGGCTCGGGGTAGCCCCCGACCATTCGGTCTGTCGCTCGTTTGGCGTCCGTTTTTCTTCCATGTTCCACTTGACCCATTCCGTAGCTGTCGCTGACCCATAACTTCCGCAAACGCCATGTTCCGCTTGACCCATCTCCTAGCTGCGGCTGCCCCATGACCGTGGAGCGAACCCCGGAGACAAAGTGCTCGCAGGTTACGTCCGGTAGGGGGGTCTTCCCCGCCTGTAGCAGCTTGCCCACGACCCAGCCTGCTCCCCGTTCACCGGAGTCCTTTCCCTGTACACGGGTATCACACCACACCCGGCCCGCCATTTGTCACGCCCTGTGAGGGGGGTCAGTACACAGACCCGGGCCAGCGAACTGACCCCCCTCACGCACCATTCCTAAGCCGTTTCCGGCTCCTCAGACTCGATGGCAGACATCACGACCCCATCTGTGAGGAGACCATCAACTTGGAACGGCGCTCGACCATCCGGCGATCCTTTAGTAGGGCCAGGAGACTGATACCCCTGGCCGCAGCGCTGCTGCTGGCGGCGCTGGTCGCCGTACCAACGAGCAACCTCGCCCTAGCCCAGTCGCCGCCCGCAGGCGACATCGCCCTGGTCAACGAGGACCAGGAGTTCGTCGAGCGCAAGAAGGGCGGCGAGTTCGTTGCAAGGCCCCTCTTCGACCGCAAGCTGGCCGACCTCTTCTACGCCGTCCGGGATGCCGACACCGGCGACTGGATAAGCGCCATGTACCGGGTCCGGGGCGGCGAGAAGAAGAGAAGCGACGGATGGGAGTACTCCTGGGAGTACCCCAAGCTGGACGAGCAGCCCGACCTCGACCCCGACCGGGCCTACCTGCTGGTCATGCTGGCCCACGCCGAGGACGGCAAGCGTGGAGATTTCTACGCCGTCGTCCCCATCCACCAGCCGGGGCGCATCTGGGACAAGATTCTGAGCGCCCTCAACCCCTCTCGCTGGGCCAGGGCCGCAGCCGGCTGGGTAATCGAGGGAGTCCACGGGACGCTGTGCGGGGTTGTTGAGCGGGCCTCGGGCGAGGACGCCGCCAACTGTGAGGGGAGCTAGCCCATGAGCGACATCCTCACCGGGACTCCCGAATCTCTCACCTACGGACACGACCTTGTGCAGCAGGCGTGGATGGTCGTCTGGGCCGTCACGTCGGGCGCGCTAATCGTGATCCTGGGCTGGATGGGCCTCTCCCTCATCGTGAGCGAGCACCTGGGAAGGTCTCAGACAGGGTGGCGGGAGATGGTCCCCCGTCTGGTGCTGGGGCTTGTGGCCGCCGCGTCGTCCCTGTGGTGGTGCGCGCTGGTCATCGACGTTGCCGACGCCGTGTCCGGCTTCGTCGCGGTATCACTGAACGTCACCGCCGGGGACATGCTCCGCTCCACCCTCAAGACTCTGCTCACCGCAGTTCAGGCGGGGAGCGTGGGCATGGCGTTGCTGCTGGCCCTTCTCTACCTGGTCTACGGCTTCTTCGTCCTCTACGTCATCGTGCAGATGATCCTGCGCCTTGCGTTGATCGACATCCTCCTGGCCCTGGCCCCCATCGCCTTGGGGCTGTGGATTCTGCCGCACACGGCGGGCTGGGGGCGCCACTGGCTCAGGCTCTTCATGACGACCACCTTCCAGCAGGCGATCCAGCTCATCGCATTGGCGTTGGGGTTCGGGTTCCTGAACGAGGTGGCGCAGATAGCGGCCTTCGAGCCGGTGCAGGACCTGGTCTGGAAGCTCTTGATGAGTCTGGCCTTCGTCTACATGGCGACCCGGGTGCCCAGCCTGCTGGGCAACGCCGGGACCTTCGACGCCTGGCTCTCCACCCTCTACTTCGGGATGAACCTGCCCGCGTCGATGGTGCGGTCGGCCCGGACCATCGGGCTGATGGCCGGGGGAGCGGGGGGAGGGCCTGGAGGTGTTGCGGTGGGAGCGGTCGCTGCCAGCGCGGGGCTGTCGGCGGCGGCTGGCGGCCTGAACTCGGCGGCTTCGATGGCGACCCCGTCGGGCGGCGGAGACGCAGGCGGCGATGCCCCCAGGAGCGCCAGCGAGTGATTTTTCAAAGAAGGCGAGAACCCATGAGGCGCGGGCGAAGGATCCCGCCCCAATCGAGAACGAGAAGGAGGTGGCCGCGATGTGCAGGTAGATGAGCGAAAGAGCGGAACCGATAGGGACAGACGAAAGACCGGGCTAGGAATGCCCGGTAGAGAAAGACAGAGAGGAGAAAAACAATGGAAGACCTTACACAGACCATTAGCAACCTGGTGGGCATCCTGCTGGGCGTCGTGGGCGCGATAGGCGTGGGCTTCTTTATCTACGGGGCCTACCTGTACCTGACGGCCAGTGGCGCGCCCCACCAGATGGAGCGTGGCAAGAGCGCCATGATGACCGCCCTGGCGGGCGTCGTGTTGGCGATGGTCGCCTACGGCGTCGTGGAGCTGGTGATGAACGCCGTCGTCGGCTCCCCGGTGGAAGTCACCGTGCCCGACCCGGCCACGCCCACGCCTGAGCCCAAGAACTAGCCGGACGGGAAGGAGAAAACAATGAGAGAACACGAGGTACCGACCCACGTGCAGGCCGAGGACAGGGTGCTTTTGTGGTTCACCTTCCCGCAGGTCGTGGCGGTGGTGGCGGTGTGCGCCCTGTCCTACGGCGCATACCGCTACGCCCCGGTGGGGCCGAACGAGGTGCGGATGGCCATTGCCGTCCTGTTCGGCCTCATCGGGATCGCCGTTGTCGTGGGGAAGATAGGAGGTCGTCGGCTGCCGCTGGTGGCCGCCGACCTTTTGAAGTACCGGCTGGGTGCGCGGGTCTACGCCGGGCCTGTGTCCCAGCTGGTGCGCCCTGAGCCGCCCGCGCCGGTGCACCCTGTGAGGAGCGGCCCCGGCCCGTTGAGCCTGATGGCGAGGCGGGCGGGCAAGGCCCTCAGGAGCCTGCGCCGCCGCAGGAAGCGGAAGCGCAGCGGGGAGAGAAAACCCTTTCGTCCCCACCGCTGGTTCGGCAGGGGCCGCAGGCCACGGGTGGACAGGGAGAGCGTCAACAACAACGGGACCGGAAGTGAGGGCCGTAAGGCCCGGAGTCGCAAGAAGCTCCCGAAGCACTTCCTGGCAATGGTGACGGCCGTCGCTCTCGCGGCGGTCGTCACCGTCCCCCAAGCCGTCCTTGCCGACGGACATGAGCCGTGGCGGGACGAGATCGACTTCGAGGTCGAAGAGCCGGTGGAGGGTCGGAGAATCTTCGTCGAATCCCTCACCGTGTCCGGCGACCGGGCCGCCGTGACGCTGAGAGCGGCAACGGAGTTGGACATCCGGGTGCGAGCCTTCAGCGGCAGCCAGGGCACGACCCTCCGATTCTGGGGTTCTGCGAGCCTAGCCGATGGAGAGAGCATCGACTACTCGCTCCCCCTTCACGGACCCGTGCCCTCCATCACCGTCTCGTGGGAGGACACGCTGGGGCAGGCCGGGGCGCTTACGGTCGAGCATGACAGCATCCCGTACCCGCTCCCCGAAGTCGAGGGAGAGCTGTGCGACCTGAGCATGACCTCCCTGGGCTGGACGCCGGGGGCCGTCACCGGCGTTATCGAGTCGGTGTGCGTGTCCGACATCAAGGAGCCGGTCGAGCTTCAGACGGTGGCCGGACATGAGAGCGTCACCGAGACGGCGCTGATGGACGCCGCGGTGACGGCGGTTACGGGAACGGTGGTCGCAACCACCGGAGCGTCGACCGCCAGCGTCCCCTTCGTCCCCGACGGTGAGACGAGTTTCCGGCTCGCCGTTCCGATGGGTCAGGCCATTCACGCCGTGAGCGTGGACGTGAGCCTTGAGGCCAGCCTCAGCGTCCCCATTCCTCCGCTGACGACGCTCACCCACCACCCGGAGCGGACGGAGGAGCGCACCGAGACGGTGAGCCTGTACAGGCCGGGGGCGAGCGACTCCGACAGCGACAGCGAGACCATCACCGTCACCCACGACGACGGTACCACGACGGACCACACCGTGTCCGCCTATGCCCACGCCCACGTGCCGGGCACGACGATCCCGAAGCAGGTCACGCTCACCATCGTCCACCCCGAACACGTGAAGGCCGAAACGACCGACCGAGCACCCATAGCCAGGACGAGGGAGGAAACGCTTTCCCTTGCGTCCGGCATCGGGTCCGACGACGCCTTTGCCCTGCTGACTCTGCCGGAGCCGGAGCCGGAGGACCCGCCCGCCGAACAGACGCCTGCCAATGGCCTGCGCAACTGGTTCGAGCGGCTGGGATGGGAGTGGCCCTGGTGAGGCGCTTGCTGACGGCGATCCTTCTGGCCGGGGTTGCGCTGGCGACCACCGGCGCGGCCCCGGCGGAGGAGCGGGAGATGCTCGCGGCCTTCGACGCGGTGCTGACCGCGATGGCATACGCCGCCGCCGGACTGTGCGTCTTCGCCATCGTTTGGGCGGGCTTCGTCCTGATGGCCGAGGGCGCGGAGGAGCGGGGAGGCGGCAGGGCCAGGACCGCCGTGGTGATGGCCGTCGTCGGCCTGGTGCTGGTGCTGTCCGCCAAGGGAGTCGCCGCGCTCCTGAAGCACGGCGTCATCCCCATTCCAGTTCCGTAGCGAAAAAAGGAAACAAACGAATTGAAAGAGTTATTTCAGAAACTGACGAGACGCGGAGAACGGCAGCCCTCAGAGGAGGGCGTCGTCCGGCTGGGCAGTGCGGGCAACGAACAGGAGACCGCTCTCCAGCCGGAACAGCCCGCACCCAAGCCCATACCCGAAATACCCCTCTTCTTCATGCTGTCGCACCTGGAGGAGGACGGCCCGGTGAGGCTGGACGGGGTGAAGATCGGCGTGTGCGAGGTGATGGGGCTTGAGATCGACGAGCCGAAGCTGGGGGCCTTCGCCGGGGCGCTCAACGCCCTCGACTTCCCCGTCCAGCTTCTCATCCGCCAGCACCCGCCGCGCCTTGGCGGTCTGAAGGAGAAGCTGCAAGAGGCCCAACCCGACTACCTGCCGCCGCAGACGAAAGCGGCGGCCGAGTCTCTTGGACGACTACTCACCGACCTTGAGTCGCGGGACGGCATCCTCGACCGGCGCTTCTACACCGTGTGCGAGCACACTCGCGTCGACGAGCTGCGGGGCCTGCTGGCGCGGTCAGGGCTGTCCGTGCATCCGCTCAGGGGCAGGCAGCTTCGGATGTTTTTCGTATCGGCAGTCCTGGGCGGGTCTCCAGCCGAGTTCGACGAGGGAGCGAACGCCGAGGTCGAAATCAACCGGCGCGACATGCGCATTGGCACGCATCTCATCCGCTCCCTTCACCTGGGCAAGTGGCCGAGATCGCTGGCCCCAGGGTTCCTGCAAGGACTGATGGCGGCGGGAGCGCCCATGGACCTGTCCATTCACCTGGGGCCGATACCCGCCGAGCAGGCGGCGAGGACCCTGGAGTGGCAGAAGGTCCGCTTCGAGTCTGCGCAAAGCCTTTCGTTCAAACGGGGCAGAACCATGTCGCCGGACGCGGAGATCGCCCTGGAGGACGTGACAAGGCTCAGGGACGAGGTGCAGCGGGGAAGAGAGCGTCTATTTCATTCCTCATTATCCGTGACCCTCCACGCCAGGGACGAGGACTCGCTGAAGGAGATGACGCAGCGGGCGAAGGCCCACTTCGCCGCGACCCTGGGCAAGCTGGACAACCTGGCCTTCCGCCAGCGTGAGGGGCTGCTCTCGACCTTGCCCCTGGGACTGAACGCCGTGGCCGAGTGGAGGACCCTGGACACGTCCAGCCTTGCGAGGCTCTTCCCCTTCTCGCCGCCGGACCTGGACACAAGAAACGGCACCCTCTACGGCATCGACATGCGGGCCTGCTCCCCGGTGGTCTACGACCCCTGGGACGGCACCCACCTCAACGCCAACACCGCCGTCCTCGCAAGATCGGGCAGCGGCAAGAGTTTTGCGACGAAGCTCGGAGTGCTCAGGGGTCTGACCAGGGGCGTCACCGCCTACGTCATCGACCCGGAGGGCGAGTACGCGGACATGGCTCGCGCCGCCGGAGGCCGTGTGCTGTCCCCCGGAGTTGAGGGCCAGGGCATGAACCCCTTCGTCATCGACCGGGGAGACGACGAGGAGCTGTTACAGCGCATCGGGAGCCTGCGCCGTCTGATTGAAGTCATGGTGGGCGAGAGCCTCGGAGCGGAGCGCAGGGCCTCCCTGGACCACGCCCTGGCCGGCTACTACGCCCAGCACAGGCAGCGCACCGGCTTCCGCGACTTCTACTCGTACCTGGAAGGGGAAGCGCCGGACATAGCCCACCTGCTGAGACCCTTCGCCACCGGCAGCCTGCGCAACCTCCTCTCCGACGAGGGGGACGACCTGCTGGGGAGCGAAGCTCTCGTCACCGTGTTCGACCTGCGGCTCTTGGAGCCGGAGTTGCGACCCGCCGCCGCGATGGTCTGCACCGAGACGGTGTGGGCGGCGGCCGCCCAGGACCCCAAGCCCCGCCTGCTGGTGGTGGACGAGGTGTGGAGCATCATGCAGCACCCGGAGGGCGCGGCCTTCATGGTCAGCATGGCGAAGAGAGCAAGAAAACACCGGCTGGGGTTGCAGTTCATCACTCAGGACGTGCAGGACCTGCTCAGCGAGGACTCCTCTCGCACCATCACCGGCCATTCGGGAAGGGCGCTTCTTCAGAACGCCGCCTTCAAGCTGCTGCTCCAGCAGGACGCGGCGGCGATAGCCACCGTGGGCGACGCCTTCGACCTGCCACAGGACCTCCAGCGCTGGCTGCTGTCCTGCCCCCGTGGTGACGGGCTGCTGCTGGCCAGGGGACACCGTTTCCCCGTGCGCATCGAGGCCACGCCGGAGGAGACAGCAGTAATTGAGTGGAGGCCGGGCAAACACAGATAAGGACATTGAACAGGAAACGAAGCGGCCCGATAGAGGCCGAAGAAAGGAGACGAGACCGATGAACGACGGATACAGAAGCGATTACGAGCCGGCCGACGATCCGAATAGAGAAAGCAACTGTCTTGAAAGTCAAGAGGAATGAGAAGCGATCGACGGAGTCAGATCGCGCCAGGGTGAGCCATGCTTGAGTATGGAGTTGAGGATAACCAGCAGCTTGCGCATACAGGCTGTGAGGGCCAGCTTCTTCGGCTTACCAGCGGCCAGCAGCCGCTGGTAGAAGTCCCGGATCACGGGATTGAAGCGGCTGGCTACCAACGCTCCCATGTAGAGGGCGGCGCGGACCCGGGAGCGGCCGCCCCATACAGTACGTTTGCCTCGCAATGTACCGCTGTCCCGGTTGAAGGGCGCCACGCCTACCAGGGCGGCGATCTGCCGGCGGTCCAGCGTGCCCAGCTCCGGCAGGTATGCCAAAAGGGTGAGGGAGAGTTGCTCTCCCACGCCGGGGACGGTGCGCAGGAGGTCGTCCTTCTCGCGCCACACGGGACTCTGGCGGAGAGTCCGCCGCAGACCCTCGTCCAAATCGTCCAACTCCCGCTCAAGCCATTCAACGTGGGCCTCGATGCGGGGACGGACGGCAGCGGTGGCAGCGCTCAGTCGGTTCTTCTCCGAGACCAGCATGGTCATCACCTGATGCCTTCGGGCAGCCAGAGAGTTGAGGGCCTGGGTCTCGGCGTCCCGCAAAGGGCGCACGGTCGGACGGACCGCTTCGGCGAAGTGCGCAATAGCTGCCGCGTCGAGCGAGTCGGTCTTGGCCAGTTTCCCGGTTGCCCTGGCGAAGTCCCTCACCTGGCGGGGGTTGACGACGACCACAGGCACCGACTCGGCTGCGAGAGCAGCCACCAGCGGCAACTCCAAGCCACCGGACGCCTCCAGCAACACCATGGCAGGGTCAAGGGCCTTCAACCGGGAGACCAGCTTGCGGATCCCATTTTGGTCGTGGGGGACCTCCCATCTGCCGTCCGTCGGACGGACGGCAACATCCACCTGGGCCTTGGCTACATCGATGCCTACGTAGATCGCTTCTTGCTCCATGAGCACCTCCTACGAGTCATGGCCCGTCCTTGCACGATGCGGGCTCGGTTGGCCCAGGCAACTGTTCGGGCTCTAAAGCGTGGGGGGTGCGGCGACCCTCGCTTTCTCACGGCCTTACAAGACCAGGAAGAGAACGGTCTGCCGCACCCCGATCCACCAATGTGAAGTGATTGTGACACACGAAATTCAACATACAAGGAAGAGAACCATGAAGATGAACCCGATGAAGTGGCTGACGAACGATGAGGGGAAGAAAAAACCAGTGCTGCTTGCGGTGACGCCGCCCAGGACGGGTGAGCGCACCCTGCTGGGGGTGGAGAACCTGCTCCAGTCCATCGCGGTGCCGGAGCCATTCTCCCTGGAGCTTGCCGGGGACATGGACGGCGTGACGCTGATGGCCCGCTGCCTGGACGACAAGGTGGTGCGCGGCCAGATAAGCGCCCACTACCCCCAGGCCCGCATCCTGGACGTCGAGCCGGAGGACGACCCCCTCAGGCTCGACGAGGGAGAGCAGGCGTGGAGCATGACGCTGCGGGCCGACGGCCCCGATTACGTGCCCCTGCGCACCTTCCGGGACGACGACCTCCTCGACCCCGGCTCCGACCCCCTCATCGCCCTGTTGGGCGCGCTGTCCAACCTAGGGGACGACGAGCGCGTCGTGGCCCAGCTCAAGCTGAACTCCCTGGGGCCGGACTGGTCGCAGGCGCACATGGAGAAGGCCCACAAGAAGCCCGTGCCGGAGCGATACGAGCCCTCCTACAAGTACCAGACCCGGCCCCTCCAGACCGACGGGGTGACGATGGCCGTGTTGGGCGTTGCGGCGTTGGCCGCGCTGCGGGGCTACCTGTGGGTGCAGGCGGGCGAGGCGTGGAAGGCGATTCTGACGGGCATCGGGGTCAGCGCCGCGCTCATCGCCGGGGGCTGGCTGTGGCACAAGTGGAAGAAGGCCCGCAACCGGGTGTACGACCCGCTGCTGATACGCGAAAAGGTCTCCCGCATCGCCTTCGACGGAGAGATACAGGTGACGGCGGTCCTGCCCGCGACGGAGAATGCGAACGAAGGCCGACGGCGGGCGAAGGCGCTGCTGGAGCCGGTGGCCGCCGCCTACCGCCACTACGACCATCCCGCTGGGGCGCGGTTCAAGGTGGGCAGGGTCCGGCCCGTCGTGCCCGATCGGTCAATGCTACACCCGTCAGGCCCCGGCCTGTTCGGCAGGCGGAGCGTCCTGGGGGTCCGCGAGGCGGCGGCGCTGTGGCACCCGCCTGGGGCCAGGGACGAGACGCCGCTGGTGGAGCGGTCCGGCTCGCGGGCGCTGATCCCATCGGCCAGGGGCGTGCGGGGCGGCGCGCCGGTGGGTGAGACCACGGGGGGCAAGGCCCGCCCCATCCACTTCCCCGACGACCTGCTCAGACGCCACCACCTCTACGTGGCCCGCACCCGCATGGGCAAGTCCACACTGATGCAGCACATCGTCCGGCACAAGATGCGGGAGAAGGCGGCGGGCAGGGACGGCGACGCCATCGTGGTGGTCGATCCCCACGCCGACCTGGTGGAGGCGCTGCTCAGACACGTGCCGGAGTCGCTCATCGACAGGGTTAAGGTCATCGACCTGTCCGACAAGCGGGGGGCGCCCGGAATCAACCTGCTGGACGCCCGCATCTTTGCCGACCGCGACCGCACCGCCGACTCGGTGGTGCGCATCGCCAAGGGGCTGTGGGACCAGTGGGGGCCGAGGATGCAGTCCATCCTGGAGCAGACCGTCAAGACCCTCCACGAGGTCAACGAGCGCCCCGACACGGCCGACGACGAGCAACTGACCATTCTGGACGCGCTCACGCTCCTGGCCGACGAGGAGTTCAAGAACGGCGTGCTCAAGCAGGTCTCCGACTCCTACCTCATCCGGTGGTGGCGCAGGGACTTCAAGGGGTGGCGGGGTGAGACCCGGGCCGACGCCCTGGCCCCGGTGCAGACCCGCCTCAACTACTACGCTTCCTCCAAGCGGGCCAGGGCCATCCTGGGACAGCCCCGCTCCACCATCGACCTGCGTAGCGTGATCCGGGAGGGCGGAGTCCTGCTGGTCAACACCGCCCAGGGCAAGGCGGGAAGGGACGTGGCGGCCCTGGTGGGCGCGTCGCTTCTCAACCTGGTGGACGCGGTGATACGGGAGCAGGGCGACCTGCCGCCTGAGCAGAGACGGGGCGCATTGGTCGTCGTGGACGAGATGCAGTCCATGCCCGGCGTGGACTACGAGTCGATGCTCTCGGAGCTTGGGAAGTTCGGGGCCAGCTTCGTGCTGGCCACCCAGAGCCTGGCCAAGCTGGGGGACCTCTCCCTCACCATGCGCGACACCCTGCTCGCCAACGTGGGCTGCCTCGCCGTCTTCCAGGTGGCGGGCAACGACGCGAGGCAGCTTGTGTGGGAGCTGGGCAAGGACCGGGTGAGCGAGGAGGACATCGTATCGCTGCCTGTGCACCAGTGCTACGTCCGAGCCACGGTGGGAACGGAGCGGATGCCCACCTTCTCCATGATGGTGAGCAAGCCGGAGCACGGAGCCCCCGCCGTCGCCGAGCGCATCCGCGTCGAGGCGGCCTCCTACCTGACCACCGACGAGGAGATCGCCGCGCAGCAGGCCGGGGCCGAAGAGCGCGCCGAGGAGTTCCGCAAGGCAGGCAGGCAGGCCGGTGAGGACAGGAGCGCCTCGACCGAGGAGAAGAAGGACGCGCCCAGGGACCTGGGGCGGAGCGAGCAGCGCAGCAAGCACTTCCAGCCGCCCACCGGCAGGTCCGCCGAGAACGCCGACGACGTGGAGGGGGCGGAAGAGGCTCAGGACGCGGAGGCAGGGGAGGCCGAGGAATGAGTCCCATCGAAGCCGACCTGTTGCGTCTTCTCTCCCACATGCCCCTCATCGACCGGCTGGAGGCGGTCGCCGTCTCTGGCTGGTCCAGGGGCGCGGTCTACAAGGCGGTCGAGAGCCTTGAGTGGGCCGGGCTGGTCGCATCGGCCCCCCACGCCTCGGAGTTGATTGCGCCGACCCGCCGCTACTGCCTCACCGCCGCCGGGCTGCGCCGGTTGGCTGACGAGGAGGGCAAGAGCGTGGACGGGTTGCTCCGCAACCGTCCCGTCTCGAACCAGTGGCGGCGCGCGCTCCTGGAGCGGCTGGACGCCGTGGCGGTCGTCCACCGGCTGGCATCCGCCGTCTCCGACCTCGCCCACCCCGTCCGCCTCCGCTGGTACCGGGCCATGCCCATGGACGCCGCCATAGCCCTTCCCGACGGGCGGGTCATCGCCGTGGTCAGGCAGGGAGCGGCCACCGACCGCACCGGTGTTTCGAAGCGGCTCTGGCGGCTCAGGGAGGGGACCCAGCCCGCCGCGACGCTCCTGCTCATGCCCGACGAGACGCGGCTCAGGCACGCCCGCAGGCTGATGGCCGGAGCGCCGTTCGTCTCCTACCTTGCACTGGAACGGGACGCGGCCTCGGCGGGGGCCGGAGCGGCCGTCTGGCGCACCCCCTCCGGGGACACGCTCCTCGACCTCCGAGAGTGCCTCGGCCACACCGGGCCGAGTGGCTCCTGGCCCGATGAGCCGCCGACGGCGAGGGCCTCACTCCCCACGGAACTCGGAGATGCGGCCGGAGAGGACTGGATGCTTCCCGCGACGCTGACGCCCGTCGAGAAGCGCGCCCTGGACCTCAGCGTCGACTGGCCCTGGCTCGCCCCCGCCCATCTGGGCGCGGTCATGGGGCTGAGGCGCTCCAGGCTCTCGGAGGTCGTCGGACGGCTGAGCGTCCTGGGCCTGGTCTTGGACATCCGCATGGAGGGCAGCCGCCGTCTCGCCGCCTCTGACCGGGGGCTGGCGACGCTGGCCCGCAGGGACCGCGCCTCGGTGGGAGCTGCCAGGAAGCGGTGGAGCGTCGCTCCCCTGGACGATGAGGCCCCGCTCTCGTGGCGCAACGTCTCCGGCAGGCGCAGCAGGCAGCTTCTCCGGAACATCGAGCACACGGACTCCGTCCACGCCTTCATCGCCGCCCTGGCGAGGCAGGCCCGCTCACGATCCAGGGAGATCGTCCAGCTCGACCCGCCCCGCAGGGCATCCCGCTACTTCCGCCACGCCGACCGGCTGCGCTCCGTCCACCCCGACGCCTTCGGCGTGCTGCGATGGCGAGACGCCGTCTGGTCCTTCTTCCTGGAGTGGGAGCGCCGCGCCGTGCGGCCCGTCACCATGGCGGCGCGCATCGCCCCCTACCTGCGCTACTACTCCTCCCACCGGCCCGCCGACGACCACGGGGCGCGTCCAGACGTGCTGGTGGTCTTCCACGACGAGCTGGCGGCCACTCACTTCCTGCGCATCGCCGGTGAGGAGATGGAGCGGGTGGGCGTGGAAATCCCCCTGCTGGTATCCCACCGGAAGCTGCTGGAGCGGGAGGGGCCGCTGGGCCGCGTCTGGCTGTTTCCCGGCGGCGGCCACGAGCCGGTGCATCCCCCAACCGACAACCGAGGAGCACGACGCCCATGAGAATCTACTACATCGACGACGCCGAGGGTCCCGCCTGCTACGTCCGCTCCGCCCTGGGCGTGGACGCCGAGGGATGGAACCGGCTGCACGGACGCTTCCAGGACTGGCGCTACGCGATGGCGGGCGACTACAACGTCCCCACCCGCCTGAAGCTGAGCCCCCGCGACCTGCTGGCCGACAGGGGCAGGGGGGTGCGCATCGACAACACCGGACGCAGGCTCACCCCGGAGCAGGGGGCCGAGATCTTCATGAACGGTCTGCGCGTCATCAGGGGAGCCGCCACCCATCGCGGGGGCATCGAGGTCATCAACGTCTGCCTGCGCAAGGCCGACGTGCCGGGCTACGAGCGGCTCAGCCTTGACCGGCTCCTCGACCGCATCGACGCCTCCGTCTCGGCGGACGACCGCTACGCCCACCTCGTCTTCGACGACGACGGCGAGTGGGTGGTCGAACAGCTCTACGGCAGGCCCAGGAGCCGCCACGGGGTGGGGGAGGACGCCGGGCGAATCGGCGACATACCCATCGAGCGCATAATCGGCGACCCCTCCTTGCGAAGCTCCGAGGACGACGACCTGCTTCAGATGGCCGACCTCATAGCCCACGCCCTGCTCAAGCAGGAGGAGCAGCCCTCCGAAAGGGAGGCGGAATTGAGCCTCCACCTGGCCTTCGGCATCCTCAAAGACACCCTCAACCACGAGGCGTCCAGGACAGACCCCCAGGGCATCGTCCGAAGGTGAGGTAGGGAGAGACGCGGAGGGAACCCGAGTCAGGAACTGCTTCCCTGTACCGTAGGCGAGCCATCCGGGCCGTCGAGCGGCTCCAGGTCCTTAGGTCCTATGACGAACCTTCTGCCGTCCACCTCGACAGTGGCCGCGGAGAACCTCAGCAGCGTGCCCACCTTGCCTTCCTCGCCATCCCAGGGACGCTCCGGTGGCACCCGGACCTTTCCTCCCTCCCAGAATCCCCTGGTCGCCGCTCTGCGGTCCGGCTCAGGCTCCGCCCCGAGTTCTGACCGCAGTTCCAAGCCGTCGGTCTCACCCTCCGGCGTCTCGATGGTCCGTTCAATCGCCAGCACGCGCCGCACCTTCCCCGGTTCCAGCAGCTTGGCGACTTCTCCGTCCACGACCACCACATCCATGAGCGAAGGGGCCTCGACTTCCCCCAGCCACGCCCAGCAGCGGCCCACCCACTCGACCCCAACCCGGTCGTCCTCGCCAAACCGCGTCTGCGCGACCAGGGCACGGTCCGCCACGACGTCGAGCAGCAACTCGACGACATCGTCCTCTTCTTCGATTTCACCGTTCGCTCGACTTTCGCCTGTGAGGTGCGGCGGCGCGTCCGCACTGTCCAGCGGCTCCAGGCTGTCCAGTCCTGTGCCGAACCGTTTGCCGTCCACCTCCACCACTCCCGTGTGGAACCGCAACAGCGTGCCGATCTTGCCCGGCTGATCACGTGAAGACCGCCATGCTATGCGGACCTTCCCTCCCTCCCAGAGCCCTCTGGCCGTCGCTCTGAGTTCCGGTTCGGGCTCCGCCCTGAACCCTCTGAACTCCATCCATACTTCCAGTCCGCCGACCTCGCCCTCAGGCGTCTCGATGGTCCGTTCAGTCGCCCGCACGCGCCGCACCTGTCCCGGCTCCAGCAGCTTGACGATCTCACCGTCCCTGACCGCCACGTCCACGAGGGAAGGGGATTCGCCCTCGGTCAGCCACGCCCAGCAGCGACCCACCCACTCGACTTCCATCCGGCCGTCCTCGCCGAGCCGCGTCTGCGCGACCAGGGCACGGTCCGCCACGACGTCGATGCTCGTTGCTCCGGTCTCATGGGTCTCCTCAGCCTTCGCTTCCCACGCGGCCGCTCCCTCTTGCGAAGATTCTTCCCGTAGCACGTGGGCGAGCGCCTCCAGCACCTGCGGGTCGTGAATGGCGCTGTCGTCAACCGGCTCCGGGGCTTCGCCCTTCGCCTTGCCCTTCCTTCGCCGAAAGTACGACTTCCGGTAACAGTTGGGGCCGCACCAGCCCAGGGTGGGATTCGTCCGCACCCGCAGCCGCACGTAGATCCGCCCGCACTCGCGGCAAACCTTCTTTCTGCCCCTGGACATTTGCTCGAACCTCCCCCGGGTCTCGATCTGGTCCTTCAGAGGAAGGGACATCCGCGTAGCTGCGGGAACCGAAGCGGTCGGTGAGCGCCTTCACGTCGTTTATGACGCCGCGCCCATTGTCCACCTTACGGGTCGGAAAGGGCAACCGGATTCCTGTCAACGGAACGCTCGCGACGGGAGCGGGGGCTACGAGGCCCCGGTTTGAGAGGGCTTCTACGTCCGCCTCATCGCCAGCACCGCGTCCGGGTCCAATCCCTCGGCCATGTCCCGGTCGGGGCACGTCAGAATCCCATCCCGCAGTCCCATCGCTCCCGCGATGGTGAAGAGGGCGAACAGATGGATATGGTTGGGGGCCACCTCCCCGCTCTTCCACTTCCTGATGCGGTCGGGGTTGACTCCCAGAAGGCGGCCCAGGGCTCGCGTGGACAGACCGCTCCTCTTCTGGAACAGCGCTATCCGCTCGGGGAAGTCCGGCGGCATGACCCACACGACGGGCAGCCCATGCACCCGACGCTGCACGCCCATCGCCCTAATCCTCTCCGCCGCTTGCCGAACGCTGGGAACCGGCGGCCAGGGGCGGCTGCAACACCCAGCCGACGGGAGGGATGGCGTGCACGTCGAAGAGGATGTAAAGCCCACCGGGGATGCGGGACGCCAGCTTCACCAGCGCGCACATCCCGTCCCCGCTGGGACTGGTGCCGTCTCGCCACCGTTGAAGCTGGCGGGGGTCCACGCCCAGGCACGCGGCCAGACCCTCCCACGTGAGGAAGGTGGCCTCCTTGAAGGCTTCGAGGCGAGCGCCGAAGTCCTCCGGCACGGAGGTGTCGCAGAAGAGAAGGTGGCGCGGCGGCACGGAGCTGGGCCTCATTCGACATCCTCCAGGTAGAACAGGTCGTCGAAGTCGGTGACGCCCAGGGCGTCCATGAGCCTCTTGCGGAAGGCCGCAGACGGGCAGCGGTGCCCCGACATGAGCTGGGAGAGGTAGCTGGACGAGGTGCCGACCAGACGCGCCAGCTCGTTCTGGCTCATGTTGAGCCGGTTGAGGATGGCCCACATCTTGTGGGGATCGAGCCTGACCCGGAACGCGGGCTGCCTGCGACTCACGCCGCGCCCTCCTTCCGGGTCTTCTTCCCGCCAGCGCCGTTGCGGTACAGGTGGGGATTGACCAGGTAGTGGCGGGCGATGATGCGGGCCAGCATACGCAGGCCCTCGATGCGCCTGCGCTCCTGATTCTTGGTTAGCTTTCGCTTGCCCCTGCTACTCACGCGTTCCATCTCTCTACCAGAGTCCGGCGCTGCAATGAAGGCATGGCCTTGGAGAGCGCCGGTGCTGTATACTCATTACAGTATTAGCTATGTTGTTCTGCATGCGTAAGTGTAGCAATATACCGATGGTCAACACAATGACAAAACGGCGCTATCAGAGCCTTTACGGGCAACTTGTTGACAATCGCTCGCAATCTTGTAACAATGATTTAGCGGGTAGTTAGCAGTGATTTAGCAGGATGCGGAGTGCGCAAAGCTGTTCGCACCTGCGGACTCAAAGAGGAGACGACATGGATGAACTTGAGGAGAAACAGGACGTTGAAGATCGCCAAAAGATCGAGAGCGACGAGCCCATCGGCCCGCTCCTGCGCCGTCTGCGGGGAGGGCAGAGCCTGCGGGACATCACCCGGCGCATCGGCGTCTCCTCCTCCTACCTCTCCCAGATAGAGCGAGGCGACCGGAACCCCGGCTCCAACCTGATCTACAAGCTGGCCGACCTCTACAACGTGGACCCCAGGGATCTCATGAAGCGGGTGGGCAGGGAGGACCACATCGACCCCTACAGCCAGGAGGCGATGGACGTGGACCGGGCCTACCAGTACGTCCTAGCCGACCCCGTCTTCCGCGTCGGCACCCGGCCCGACGGCCCCATCACTCTCAAGACCAAGCGGTTCATCGTCGAGATGTACGAACGATTCGCCAACAAGAGGCTGCTGGAATGAACGGAACGAGAGTGGACTTCTGCATCAATCTGCTGGACGACGCCCTGGAGCGGGGACTGGACCCCGAGGGCATCGCCGCCCGCTTCGTGCGCTACTTCAATCTGTCGGGCCATCCCACCGTGCCCGAGCTGACCGTCCTGCTGAAGGAGGCCGGGTTCGGGGAGGTGTCGGGCAAATGCAGGGAGAGCCTGGACGTCAAGGGCATCCACTTCAGTTCGCCGGGCGGCGGCTACGACATCCACTACCGGGAGGACCTGTGGGAGGGCTCCAAGGAGCACACCGTCCTCCACGAGACCTTCGAGATCATCGACGAGACCCTGTGCGACCTGCACTCAGGCTCCGCACCCGCGCGCAGGGTGTGCTGGCAGGCCGACCGGTTCGCCGCCGCCGCGCTGATGCCCCCGGACGTGTTCTCCCTCTTCGCCGAGGCGTCGGGGTTCGACGTGGTGGCCCTCCAGGGGATGTACCAGCGCGCCTACTCGTCCGTCGCCATCCGTCTGGCCGAGGTGATGCGCCACCAGCCCCTCCTTGCGGTCCTGTACGAGCACAGGGAGAAGGGAGACCCGCGCCTGTGGCCGCCGACGGCGACCCTCGGCGACTTCTCCGCGAAAGTGGTGGCGCGGACGCCGGGATTCAGGCTGAGGATGCAGAAGCGGCCCCTGTCCTCCCTGCGGGGGCTGCTGCCCCGCAGAGGCGCTCCGCCCACGCCGGGATCGGTGACCGAGCGGGTGATCCTCACCGGCAGACCCGTCTACGTGGAGCGGGTGAGCGGCTACGACCTGTGGCGGAATGACGACGTGACCCTTGCGGCGAGGCCCGTGGTCTGGTACGGAAGAGTAGCCAAGATAGCCTTGGTCGCCGTGCCGTACAGAGACCGCTCGGTGCTGGCCCCGCAGCTGGGCCGCGCCTGCTTCGAGCGCATCCCTCACTCCCACCAGGTGCTCTAGGGTTGAGGCCAGGTTGCTCAGTGATGTATAGTAAGACAAAGCACTACATATAAAGGCAACAAGAGAGAGCATGACCACTCCCAGGCGTTCCAAGACCATCACCTTCTCGCTGCCCCCGGAGATGGAAGCGCAGGTCAGGCGGGTGATGAAGGAGGACGACCTCTCCGTGAGCGAGCTCCTCCGGCAGGGTATACGCCTGTTCATGGAGGAGCGGGAGTGGCGAAGACGGGAGCGGCTACAACGGCTGCGCTCCCGCACGACTGCCAAGCACGACGACACAGACACAGGGAGGAGGAATCAATGAACGACAAGCTCGATCTGATACCGGCGGCCCTCTACGCCAGGGTCTCCAGCGACCGCCAGGACGTGGACCTGTCCGTGGCGGCACAGCTAAGGGCGCTCAGGGACCACGCCGAGAAGAACGGCTACCTCGTCGTCCGCGAGTACGTGGACGAGGCAGAGAGCGGACGCATCGCAGATAGGCCCCAGTTCCAGAAGATGCTGGACGAGGCGGGCAAGCCCGAAGCCCCTTTTAGGGAGATTTTGGTCTGGAAATTTAGTAGGTTCACCAGAAAGCGTGAGCACGCCGTCGCCTTCAAGTCCATGCTCCGCAGGCGCGGCATCCGCGTCGTCTCCATCACCGAGCACGCCGACGACTCGGCAACCGGCAGGCTCATGGAGGCGATAATCGAGTCCGTAGATGAATTCTATAGCGAAAATTTGGCGCAGGAGGTTACCAGGGGGATGAGAGAAGCGGCCTCTCGCGGCTTCTGGGTCACCAGCTACGCCCCCTACGGCTACAGGAGGGTCTACGTCCAGGACGGTCCCAAGAAGCGCCCCAAGCTGGAGTTGAACCCGCCCGCAGACGCTGTGGTCCGCCGCATCTTCGACATGGCCCTGAAGGGAAGGAGCATCCTCGACATCACCAAGACCCTCAACTCAGAGGGCATCCCCACCATGAACGGCAAGAGGTGGCTCAAGACCACCATTCACACCATGCTGGATAACGAAGCCTACACGGGAGCGGTGGTGTGGGGCATCAGCTCCAAGGACGGCCAGCCGCCCGTGAGGGTGGAGGACGCGCACCCCGCCATCATCTCCAAGCGGGAGTTCCAGCGGGTGAGGAAACTGCTCGACTCCCGCGCACCCAAGCGGGCGAACCCCAGGCGGACGTCCAGTCCCTACCTGCTCAGCGGCATCCTCAAGTGCGAGACCTGCGGCAGGGCCATGTCCGCATCCGAGGCCAAGAGCGGCAAGTACACCTACTACGTTTGCCAGTCCCTCATGAAGAGGGGTAGCGGCGCCTGCAAGACCCCCAGGCTCAACGCCAAGAAGATCGAGAGCACCATCGTCGATGAGCTTCGCTCCAACATCCTCACCGAGTCCAACATCAGGGACCTGGTGAAGCTGCTGGACGAGGAGATGGACGGAGCGGCACGGGAGCACCGTCAGAAGCTGGAGAGCATCGACGCGGAGCTTGAGGAGGTGAAGAAGCAACTGGGACGCGTCTGGCACTTCATATCCACAAGCGACAGCGTGGACGTGGCCGCCGCCTCGGATCACATCGTGGAACTGCGGGGGCGCAAGGAGAGTCTGGAGAGCGCCGCAGACGAGGCAAGGGCGGTGCTCACTGAGCGGCGGCAATACCTGGACTCAACCGACACCATAGCCACCTTCGCAGAGGAGATGGGCGAGTTCCTCGCGACCAGCGAGTTGACCGAGACCAAAGCCTTCGTCCACTCCTTCGTCAAGGAGATACAGGTCAAGCCCGGACGGGCGGCAATCATCTACGCCATACCGATGCCGGAAGACTCTCCTATGGGTGGTGCGGACTCCGCTGAAATCGCCCTCAAAGGCGGAGTTCGCAAATCGGGACGTGATGGTGGGCGCTAGTGGACTCGAACCACTGACCTCTTCCTTGTAAGGGAAGCGCTCTAACCGGCTGAGCTAAGCGCCCGTGGTGGACTGGCCCGCCACGACCGCCGAGCAGTCGGGGCAGAATCGCCAATAGGCATAGTCGAACATTTCGCAGGTGTAGAGGTCGTCGGCGGCGAAGGCGACACGCGACCGGCAGCCGGGGCAGGTCATCTCGTAGCGGTTCGGGCCGACGACTTCGACTTCGAGGCGGTCGCGGTACCAGCGGAGGGCTGCCTCCGCCGGCGGCTCCCCCGAGGGAAACGGCGACGTCTCCATCTTGTCGTAACCGAACCAGGCTTGGACCGCCGCGACGAGCTCGTCCAAGGTCGTGATGGTGGGCGGACCCCCCGCGCCGTCGGGCATCGCCTCGGCCTCCGCAAACGTACCTCCTCTCGAAGGTACCGGCGGCGGCGCGTGCCTGTCAACGCTCGCTGGCCGGCAGACCACGTTTGCGGGGCAGGTTGGGTGTATAAAGAGGCTATGTTCCGCGCGAGACTCATCGCTGCCGTCGTCTCTTCCCTAATCGTCTTCGCCGCGTGCGTATCCGCCGAGCCGCCGACCCAGCCTCCGACTGCGACGCCACTCCCGCCGCCGGTGACGCCCACCGCCACATCGCTTCCTCCAACGCCGACGGTGACGGTGGGCCCGGACCTTCCCGAGATCGACCTGGGGCGGCTCTACCAAGTCCTCGAGACTGACGAAATCGAGCCCGTCTACGATCCCGTGTTCGAGGCGGCAGGGCGGACTCGCCTAGGCGACGAACAGTTGGTGATGGGCGTCGCGATCAACGGTGAGGCCAAGGCGTACCCCATTTCCATTCTCCATATCCGGGAGATGGTGAACGACGTGGTGGGAGGCACGCCGGTCCTGGTCACGTGGTGACCGCTCTGCTACACCGGTCTCGTGCATGACCGGCGGATCGACGGAGAGACCCAGAAGTTCGGCAACAACGGCGCACTCTTCATGAACGCCATGACGTGGTGGGACTGGAGGACGGGAAGCGTGTGGGCCCAGCCATGGGGTCTGGCCATCGACGGCGAGCTGCGCGGCGCGAGATTGGAGCAGCTCCCCATGAGCCTGACGACCTGGGGCGAATGGAGGGCCGACCATCCCGGCAGCCTGGTGCTCGCCGACGATCGCTACTACCCGCCGCCCCTCACGGGCGTCGAGTTCGACCCCGACTTCGTCGTGGGCATCGCGCTCGACGATGCGGCGAAGCACTACCCGTTCCCCACGCTTCAGGAGGAGGTCGTGGTCAACGACTTCGTCGGCGAGGTTCCCGTGACCCTCTTCACGCCGGCGGGCGGGAACGTCCACGCGTTCGTGCGCCGGCTCGGCGACCGCGTGCTGACGTTCGAGGCGGTGAGCAGCGAGGTCCCGCGCCTGCGCGACGTAGAAACGGGGAGCGTGTGGGACGCGGCGCTCGGGTTGGCCGTCGAGGGGCCGCTGAGCGGTCTGGGGCTGCAGCGGGCGCCGACCGCGAGCGCCTTCGATTGGGCCTGGCTCGATTTCTACCCGGACTCCGTCGAGTACCAGGGGCGCGACGCGGCGGAATAGCCGGGAGAAAAGCTGGCGCGCTCGGCGGGATTCGAACCCACAACCTCAGCCTCCGCAGGGCTGCGCTCTGTCCTATTGAGCTACGAGCGCGCGAGGGGCGGAGCGAAACCGGCGACGCGGGTCTCACTCCTGTTAGACGCATGCTCCACTATAACAAAGGGGCGTCCGGCGCGCTAGCTGAAGTTCCCGCTGTCGCTATAATCCCTCCGCGCCCCGACCCCACCAACATTCCCGGCGCGGAGAGTGTGCTATGCGCTTCGAGCTGAGCTTCGATCTTCGGAATCCCCCGTGGTCGGGCAAGCCGTTCGACCGGTTCTACTCCGACTTTCTCGACCTCGTCGAATGGGCCGACGGCCAAGGATTCGAACGGATCGGCCTGTCGGAGCACCACTTTGTCGAGGACGGCTACCTGCCGTCGCCGTTCGTCGCCGCCGCGGCTGTCGCCGCCCGCACAAAGAAGATGCGCATCTGCATCAGCCTGGTGCTGCTCCCTTTGAAGCACCCGGTGCAGACGGCGGAGGACGGCGCGTTGGTCGACATCATCAGCGGGGGCCGTTTCGAGCTCATGGTTGGCGCGGGCTACCGCAACGAGGAGTACGAAGGCTACGGCATCTCAATCAAGACGCGGCCGGGGCGCATGGAGGAAGGCGTCGAGATCATCAAGAAGTGCTGGGCCGACGAGACCTTTAGCCACGAGGGCCGGTACTGGACGCTGAAGAACGTGAACGTCGTGCCCAAGCCGGTGCAGAAGCCCCGCCCGCCGATCATCATGGGCGGCGCCTCTCCGGCGTCGGCGCGGCGCGCCGCACGGATCGCCGACGGCTACTCGCCGGTGTCGGCGCGCCTGAGTGAGTTTTACCGGGAGGAGCTGCGGGCGCAGGGGAAGGACCCCGGCCCGATTCCGCCCGCCGACGCGCCCCGTCCGCCCCGAAACTTCCTGCACGTGGCCAAGGACCCCGAGGCCGCATGGAAGATCGTCGGGCCGCACGCCATGCACACCGCCAACAGCTACGCCGAGTTCGCCGCAGGCCTGCGCCACGGCCCCTTCCAGGCCGTCGAAAACCCCGATGACCTCCGGGGCAAGGGGACCGACGAGGTGATGACCCCGGAGCAGGTCGTCGAGCTTGGCAAGGCCATGGAGGCCGCCGACCCCGATGGGGCGGTGCTCAACTTCCGTCCCCTCATGGGCGGGATGCCTGCCGAAGAGGGACGGCGCTGCCTGGAATTGGTCGTCTCCGAGGTCATGCCGCACTTCCGTTAGGCGTGCTGGCTCACGCTCCCGCGCGGTAGATGGGACGCTCGAAGCGCGCCGGGTTGAGGACGTGGCGCGGGTCGAGGGCGTCGCGAACACGCCCGACGACGGCGGCGTGTTCGGGGCCGTAGTAGCGCTGGAACCACTCGTAGTGCTGGGGGAAGACCCCTTGCTCGCCGGTGGTGCAGCCGAACTCCAACTGGAGCTCCAACATTCGTTGGTGCATCTCGGCGGATAGGGCCTGGAGGCGGTCGAACTCCCACGACTGCGGGGCGAAGAAGACAGGGTGAAAAGTGCCGCCGCCGATGTGGCCGATGCGGACGCCGTAGAGGCCGGGGTTCGCGGCGCACATTTCGTCGAGCATCCGTCCCGCCGCCTCCATGCAGGGAGCCATGGCGTCGAGCGGCCCGTCCATGACGCCGCCGAGCAGCGGGAAGAGTCCGAGCTCCTTGATGAGGTCGGCCTTCTCGCCGACGTTGCGAAAGCCCACGAAGTTCTGGAACGCCTCGTAGGTAACCTGCTCCGTCCTCCGCGCCCCTTCGGCGCGGGCGACCTCGAAGATGGCGTCGAGCTTCGCCTGGGCCTCGACCTCCGTCCAGCCGTCGGTCCCGATCAAGATGACGGCGTCGCGGTCCTCGTTGGTAAGTCCGCCGAGCTCGAGGAACTGATCGTCCATAAGCTCCATAAGGCGAGGCGGAGGGACCCCCTGCCGGTAGAGCCGGGCCACGGTGCGGCCGGCGTCTTCCACGGTCGGAATGTAGACGACGCCCCAGCGGGTGTTGCGCGGCGTGGGGACGAGCCGCAGCCGAAGGTTGGTGATGACGCCGGCCATCGCCTGGAAGCCGGCGAAGAGCCGCGTGAGGTCGACGCCGCAGGGCCTGCGGTGGGACCGCGTCCCAGTCCAGATGACCTCGCCCGTCGGCAGGGCTACCTCGAGGCCCATGAGGTAGTCGCCCGGCTTGCCCCAGTAAGGGTCGACGGACCGCCCGCTGGTGTTCGAGGCGGCGAGGCCGCCCCAGGTGACGGGCCCAACGAACTCGGGGTAACTGAAGCCGTGCGGCGCGAGCGCCTCGTTGAGCGCGCTTTCCGGCACGGCAGGGCCGACCTCGACGTAGCCGCCGTCGAGATTCGGCCGTATCCACTTCAGCCGGCGCAGGTCGAGGACGAGCGACCCAGGCGGCTCGGGACGGATGACGTCCATGGTGACCCCGCCGACGCCCTGCCGGACGTAGACCGGCGTCTCCCTGTCGTTGGCCTTCTTGAGGATGGCGCCGACCTCGGCCGCGCTCTCCACCTCGACCAGGGTGATCGGCTCGCCCTCCCGCAGCGACTCGGGCACCTGCACGTGCATGTATTTGCCGGCCTTGATGATCGGCGAGTACCTGAGCGTCTGTACCCGGGCGGGATCGACGAGCCCGTCTAAGAACGCCCGCGCCGTTGCCGTGTCCATGCCGTCTTCCTTTCTCCTTTAGCTGGCCGTCCGCCGGTAGCGGGGTATACGATATCCTTGCGGTCAACCGGGCGGCATCGTCATGAAGATCAATACGGACTATCTGGACCGTTGCATCGAGACGCTGGAAAGCGCCTACAACTTGTTGTCGCGGCACGCGCCCGACGACGTCGCCCACCGCATCTATCGCTCGGCTTGCGTGAAGGAATTCGAGCTCATCGAGGAGCAATGCGGCGCGCTGCTGAAGAGGCGGCTGCGGGAGTACTTCGCATCCAATCGCGACGCGGACCGGCTTGCGTTCAAGGACATCTTCCGCCATGCGGCGAAGCACGTCCTGATCACGGGAGACGAATGCGAGCGATGGCTGCGCTACCGCGACTACCGGAACGACGCCGCCCATCGCTACGGCGAAGGCTACGCCAAGGAAGTTCTGGCTGCCTTACCGAGCTTCATCGAGGACGCCAAGGCGCTGTCCCGAACGCTGGCCGGGGAGAGCGAATGACCCTCCGACTCGACATGAACCCCCGGCACCGGGAGCAGATCGAACGCCTGCTGCGCGAGCACGTTCCCGGCGTGGAAGTGTGGGCGTACGGAAGCCGCGTGGATGGCCGTGGTCATGAGGGGAGCGATCTGGATCTCGTACTCCGCGGCGGCGACTTGCGGCCGATTCCGCTGGACGCTCTCCGCGGACTGGAGGAAGCCCTCCGAGACTCGACCATCCCCTTCATCGTCGAAGTGCGCGACTGGGCGCGTCTGCCGGAGGCATTTCACCGCGAGATCGAGCGCGGCTACGTGGCCCTCACAACCTAGCTGACGCCGCCCTGCCGCAGCGCGTAGGCGCACGCCGACTCGGCGGCGACCTTCCCGGTGATCAAGGCGATGCCGAGGCCGCCGAGGTATCCCCCGCCGCCGGCTTTGCCGTGGATCCCTCCCGCGGAGCAGCCGGCGGCGTAGAGCCCGGGGATGACGCCGCCGGACTGGTGCAGCACCTCGGTCTTCTCGTTGATGGCGATACCGGGGAAGGTGAAGGTGATTCCGGGGCTCACCGGGATGCCGTAGAACGGCGGCGTGGCCACCTTCGTGGCGCCGGTCGCGTTGTGGCGCTCGACCCCCTCCGTCAACGACTTGGGGTTCATGCCGCACCGCTGGGCCAGCTCCTCCACCGTGCCCCCGCGCTCGACCCTGCCGCCGCGCTCCTCGATGGCGGGGTTGACGCTGGCATGGTAGGGGCCGCCGCCCTTGGCCGGTCCGGTCCATAGCGGCTCATCGAGGACGACCCAGTACCCGGCGGGGTCGGCCGATGCCAGCATTCTGGCCGTGAGGTCGGGGCCATCGGCGGCCCCGTGCTCGAAGAGCACACCCCGCTCGTCGACGACGGGTGCCTTCAAGCACAGCTCGTCGAACATCGGGTATGGGAGAAAATTCTCGTCGGAGGCCGCGTTGCGGTGGAGGATGTGCCCATAGACCCCTCGGCCCTCCCCCGCGACGTAGGCCCCGTGCTTCTGGGCCATGGTCAAGCCGTCGCCCGTCGCCGTGAGGAGCGCCCGCAGCGAGCCCTTGCTGGCCTTAGGCCAGAGATAGCGGTCAACCAGTTCAGGGTTGGCCTGAAAGCCACCGTCGGCGATCACGACCGTGGGCGCCTCGATCTGGAGGTCGCCGGCCGCCGTTCCCGTGGCGCCGACGACCCACCGGCTGCCATCGCTCGATCGGGCCAAGGACTGGGCTCTGGCTCCGTAATAGATGGCGCCACCCTGCTGGATGAACTTGAAGTGCAGGTTCCGCATGGCGAGGTCGGGCGCCGCCGCTCGGTTGAACGCCCTCCCCGGTTGCGACGGCCCGCGCGGGTCGATGGTGAACTTCCCGTGCTCGCCACCCTGCGGCTTGAAGGGGACGCCCTGGCTCGCCAGCCACTCGATGCTCGGCTTCGACTCGTCCGCGACCAACCGCGCGAGGTTGGGTGCGATCTCGCCGCCGGTCACGTTGTTGACGTGGGCGAGCATGGCCTCCGGCTCCAGGTCCATGGGTCCCATCGCCAGGTGGAAGGCGCCGCCCGACAAGCGAATCCCTGCCGCGCCGCCAAGCTCCTGGCCGCGTTCGAGTGCGACGACGTTCGCTCCGAGCTCTTGGGCCCGCAGCGCGACCGAGATTCCGGCCGTTCCCGCGCCGATGATGACGATGTCGCAGGAGTCCATGAAGTTGCTTGTGGGGCGACGCTGACGTTGCGTTGGCCATTCTAGCGGAAGCAGGTGGCGGGCATTGCGTGTGCTAGCCCTACACCAAGAGCGACCACAGGGCGCCCGCGAACACGCAAACGCTGAAGCCCGTCAACCACCCGCCGACGTCGCGATAGGCCCAATCGCGAATGCGGAGCCCCTCAGTGATCTCGTACGCCAGGAAGCCGGTGAACATGATTCCGACCGCCCCCAGCGCCAGACCGTGAGGAAGTTGGCCGAACAGCGCGGCGACGATCAGCAGCCCGGCCAGGACGCCGACGACCGCGTGCATGCCTTCGCGCTGCCACGCCCACCCGCGCACCGGGTCCTTGCGCCACTGTCCGCCGTCGCCGATGTACCAGGCCGGGTTCTCGTCGGGCGGCGGCGACGTCCGGGTGGCGCCGGGGTGTTCGCGGATCGCGGCCAACCGGTACGAATAGCGTTCCTGTCGCGTGCTTCCTTGTCGAACGACGACGCTGCCGCCCTCGTTTGGGTCGTCGTAGACATAGCGTTTCAGCAGCAACCTCCGGTCAGAGCAAGGGAATCGGTCAGGGGGCCGCCCTCCACCTGGATGGACAAGCCCATGATTGACGCTACGGCTTGGCGGTGCGGTCGGTCAAGGGCCGAGTGTCTGTGCGGGAAGCGGCTAGCCGCCTGACGACTGACCCAGCAAGAAGATGACCACACCGGCCCCCAGACTCAGAAGGCGAGGCACAACCCACCGGATGACGCCTAACACTCCGGACGCCTGGTTGATTTTGGCCTCCACGTCACGGAGGCGTCGGTCTAGTTCGATGAGGCCCGAGTCGTCAGGGAGAACAGGCTGTTCGACCTCGGCTCGGCGGAAAAGACGACTCATCCCATACGCTCCTTAGGTGTGACTTACATGCACAAAGGTAGCGCGGGCACTGCGCGTTCCGTTACCAGACTATCCGGCGATAGCCTTCAACTGCGGGAGCGTCGTCCCTTGAACGGCCAGCACTCCCAAGGTGCAGGGAGCCTGCCGTCCTGTTCTCCGGCCTTCTTGATCGCATCCATCACGGTGCGTTCCTCGATGTCGCACGCCTCGGCTACGGCGGTGTAGCCCATCATCTTTGGCAGCCCCAGGTAGAGAAGAACACTGAAGACGTAGGCGAGTGTCGCGTTTCGGTTGTCGTTGGCGTAGGGTGGTTGACCCTTGTGGGCCTGGGGCTTCGGCGGGGCAGTGCGTTCGCCCCGGTGCACTTCAGCCGCCCACTTCGCAAGAGGGGCGGGGAACGGCTGCCCCTCTTCATGGAGGCGGGCGGCGATAAGGTTCAGGGCCTCCCAGTAGTCGGGATCACGCGCGCTGGCCTCGACCATGTTTCGGAGCTTCTCGGCCTGTCGTTCCTCTCCCCAATCCCATCCTTCCCCATTACCCTCACCCCAACTACGCATTGCGAACCAGTTCTCCGCCTCTCTGGAACCCCGCCAGGGAATCGTGGACATGTCGAAGCCGTGCAGGAGGTAGCGGACGACGTAGTCGGCCTCTTCTTGCGCCTCAGCCTCGGTTAGGCCCTTGAACAGGTCTCTCGATAGCAGCGCGTTGTGTTCCTCGACGGGAACATCCTCGCCGCGTTCTTGCTTGGCGAGCGTCGACTCCCACAAGACGCGCCGTTGCTCATGCACTGGCCTGCAGCTTCACCGCTATGCCCGCCGGGTTGTCGTCAAGGTAGCCCATCTAGAAAATAGAGTGGTGCCGAAGGTGAGATTCGAACTCACACGCCCGTAAGGACACTGCGCCCTGAACACAGCGCGTCTGCCTGTTCCGCCACTTCGGCCCGGGGTCTTTCATTTTACGTGACGCGCCGGAAGGCTGGCAACGAGCGCGCGGCGCGGCCCGCGGACGCTAGTCGATGTAGACCGGGGCGTCGGGGCGGATGACGTGGCGCTCGGCGGTGAGGCGCTCCCGCAGCCACTTGGGGAGGGCGAAAATGCCGCGGTGGGCCTGGCCGTCGTAGAAGCGGAGGGGGCGTTCGACGCGCTCGGCGATGCGGCGGTCCACCTCAATGGGGCTAAGGGCGGCTGGATCGGAGCCTTCGGCGGCGATGACGAAGCCCCACGCGCCGCCGAAGGATGGCACCTCGGCGACGTAGGCGGCGGCGCTCGTGAACGCTTGGGCGGCGGTGTGACGGATTGCGGTCAGCGCCCGCGTCATGCCGAGCGTCGCGGGACCGGCCTGGGTTACGAGCACGCCGCCCGGCTTCAGTCGTTGTGCCGCCATGGTGTAGAAGTCGGCGGTGAAGAGCGGCAGCGACGGCCCTGACTCGGTGGGGTCGGTGACGTCGATGATGATCACGTCGAACTCGGGGCCGCGGCGTTCGAGGGCGGCGCGGGCGTCGCCGACCTCGAGCTCCGTGCGCGGGTCGTCGAATGCGCCCGCGTGCCACTCGGGCAGGTGCTTGCGACAGAGGTCGACGAGCTCGCCGTCTAGGTCGGCCATGACGGCGCGGCGCACCGTGCGGTGGGCGAGGACCTCGCGCAACGTGGCGCCCTCGCCGCCCCCGGCGATGAAGACGTCGGCGGGGTCGTCGTGGGCGATCAGGGCGGGGTGGACGAGGGCCTCGTGGTAGATGAACTCATCGGCGGCGGCAGACTGCGTCTTGCCGTCGAGGACGAGCGTCTTGCCGAAGGGGTCGGTGTCGAGGATGTCGACACGCTGGAAGGCGGTGGTGCCCGAGAAGAGGACGCGCTTCAGGACCAGGCTATGGTGAAGGCTCGCGCGGACCGGCTCGGTGTACCACGCCTGCCCCGGCGGAAGGTCTGGGAGCCCGGACGGGCCCGCCCTCTCCGCCATCAGTGGGCGGCGACGGGAAGCCGCCCGCGCGCCACCTCGATGAACTCGGGGTCCTTGCACCGGAGCTTGCGGGCGATCTCCTCGGCGGCGCGGCGGGGCTCGAACGAAGCGCCGCAGGTGAAGATGTCGACGGCGGCATAGGCGAACTCGGGCCAGGTGTGGATGCTGATGTGGGACTCGGCAATCGAGACGATGCCGGTGACGCCCTGAGGAGAGAACTGGTGGAAGTTGTGGGTGAGTACCGTGACGCCCAAGTCGTGGGCGGCGGTGAGGAGTGTGCTTCTAATGAAGGAAAGATCGTCTAGGAGAACGGGGTCGCTCTCCCGAAGCTCGACGAGAAGGTGCGTACCTAATGCATTCAATCACCTGCCCCCCTTTAGGATTTGGGTCACGAACAGCAATTATATCCCCAATTCGCGCGGATTCAATAGTTTTCTTCTGGGCGGCCGCGACGGAAGGAGGAAGGTGAGGAAGAAGGGGCTAGAAGCCGAGCTTGGAGAGATCGAGGTGGCGCTCGATGAGCTCGGCGGCACGTTCGAGCTTCTGCGGGTAGTGGAAGCGTGGGGCGGCGGCGAAGGCGGCGATGCCGTCGATCGTCTCCGGAGTATGGTTGGGTACGACGACGAGGGGCACGTCGAAGGACTGAGCCTTGTCCCGGACGTAGGCGATGGGGCTCCCGCCGCCGGTCAGGATGAGGCACTTGGTGCGCTCGTTGATCGCGTTCCACTGGAGGTCGGGTCGGTCTGTGCGGGTGACCAGCGCCTTGTTCTCGTAACGGTCGTAGTAGGGGCCGCTGGCGTCGACGATCATCGCGCCCAACAAAACGTGCTCGACGAGTTCGCCGGTCCGCTCCCCGGCGTTCAGCACCTCGCCCTCCAGGGCGTCGGCGTAGTCTTGGACGCTGAAGCTGAGGAGCCGCCGGTCCTCAGGAATGTAGCCGAGCACTTCGACGCCCTTCTCGGCAAGCGCGGGCGCGGCCTCCTCCCGGGCCGTCCGCTCGCCCGCCGGCGGTACGGTGTTGAAGACGACGCCGAGCAGGCGTTCGCCGAAGGTGGACTTGAGCGCTGCGATGGCGTCGAGATCGACGTCGCGGTGGTAGCTGACGATCGCTACTACCGGCGCGTCGACAATGCCGGCAAGCTCGGCGGCGGCGGTGGCAAGCTCGCCCCCGGCGGGCAGCCCTTCGACGATGAGATCGGTCCCGGCGGCCTGCTTGTGGGCCTTGCCGACGGCGTCGGCGTGATCTCCCAAGCCCGCGGCCAACTCGTCGGCCGAGGCGGATACCGGCGGCTGGACGCCGGCGAAGGCGGCGTCGGCGTCGGGGACGCCGTCGTCAATGGCGACGGGCTTGAAATAGGAAGCGGTGACGCCGCGGGAGGCGAGGACGGCGGTGAGTCCGGCGGCGAGGGTCGTGCGGCCCTCACCCTTATCCATCGATATGACGTGCAGGCTGGGCATTTGGCGGCGGTTCTACAGGGTGAATCCGGAGGTGAAGTGTAGCACACACCGGGCGTTAGACGCGGCGGTGGATGGCGTAGTCGCAGAGCTTGAGCAGCGAGGCCTTGGCTGGGACGTCGGGGAAGATGGCGAGGGCGCTCCGGGCGCGGTCGCAGTAGTCCTGGGCCACGGTGTACGCCTGCTTGATGGCGGGTGAACCCTGGATGAGTTCGACGGCGTCGTCGAGTTTGGCGGCATCGTTGCGGTGGTCGAAGACGGCTTGGATGGCGCCTTCGTTGGAACGCTCGCGGGTGAGTAGTATCGCGGGAAGCGTCATGACGCCGTGGCGGAGATCGTTCTTCAGCGGTTTGCCGACGGTCTCCTCCGACCCCTCGAAGTCGAGGATGTCGTCGGCCACCTGAAAGCCCATGCCCAGGTTCCAGCCATAGCTGCTGAGCGCGGCGACCTCTTCTTCAGGGGCGCCGCTGAGTACGGCGCCCGCCTCCGAGGCCGTTTGGAAGAGGGAGGCCGTCTTGTCGCTGATGCGGGCCTCGTAGTCTTCCTGCGTCTGACCGGCGTCGAAGCTGGTGAGGTACTCGCGAAGCTCGCCGGCGGAGAGCGCCATGATGGTCTCGGCGAAGCGGCGCATCACGCGGACGTTGCCGGTGTCGCAGACGTAGGTGGCAGACTTGGCGAAAACGTAGTCGCCGAGCAGGACGGCGACATTGCGGCCCCACAACGAGCTGACGGTGGGGTGGCCGCGCCGGAACTCGGCCTCGTCGACGGTGTCGTCGTGGACCAGGGTGGCGATGTGCAGGAGCTCGACGGCGGTTGCCATCAGAATCGACAGCTTGGGGTCGTGGGGGTGGAACTTCGAGGCGAGCAGTGTGAGCGTGGGCCTGAGCTGCTTGCCTCGATGGCTCAGGAGGCGCCTGAGCATGTCGCTGTGGCCGTCGAACCGGGAAGCGTTGCTCATCTCGTTGAGCATGTCGCCGACCTGGGCGAGCTCGTCTCGCACCGGGTCGTAGATGGAGGCGATGGTGTCCCGCGTGCGCGGTTCTTCAGGCATCCTGGCCGGCGCCGACGGCGCTCATCTCCTTCGCCACTTCCGCCTCGTCGAGCTTTTGGAAGAGGGGCTTGGGGCGCTCGAACGGCGTGCCGGCCACGGGGGGCTGAAGGACCCATCCGGCGTCTTCAACCGCGCCGTCCAACCCCAGGTACTCGTGCACCCGCTGTGAGCTGCCCGGCATGAAAGGATACAGCGCCGTCTTGAGCGCTGCTATCGTGTAGCAGCCGGCCCAGAGCGCCGTCGCGGCGGCCTGCCGGTCGGTCTTCACCGTCTTCCACGGCGACTGCTCTTCCAGGTAGCGGTTGCCGTGGTGCGCCAGGCCCATCGCCGCGTTGATCGCCGCCTTGAACTTGGTCGTGCCGAGCAGTTCGTCGACGCGCTCGAGCGCCCCGTCCGACGCGGCGACCAGCTCGCGCGTCGACTCGTCGAAGGCGCCGGGGTCGCCGGGGTCGGGGATGCGGCCGTCGAAGGCGCGGTGGGTGAAGCTGAGGACGCGGTTGACGAGGTTGCCGTAGGTGGCGACGAGCTCGTCGTTGTTGCGGCGGACGAACTCTTGCCAGCGGAAGTCGGCGTCGGCGGACTCGGGCATGATGGCGGTAAGGACGTAGCGCAGCGGGTCGGGGTCGAAGCGGTCGAGGTAGTCGGGCACCCAGACCGCCCAGTTGCGGCTCTTGGAGAATTTTAACCCTGCGAGGTTGAGGTATTCGTTGGCCGGGACGTCGTAAGGCAACGCGAGGCCGCCGAAGCCCATGAGCATGGCGGGCCAAATGATGGTGTGGAAGGGAATGTTGTCCTTGGCCATGAAGTAGTAGGCCCGGGACCCGTCCTCCCAGAATGGGCGCCATGCCTTGGGCTCGCCACGGTCTTGCGCCCACTGTTTGGAGGCCGAAAGGTAACCGATGACGGCCTCGAACCAGACGTAGATGCGTTTGCTCTCGTAGCCGTCGAGCGGGATTGGGACACCCCAGGTGAGGTCGCGGGTGACGGCGCGGTCCTGCAGACCGTCCCGGAGATAGCCGAGGGTGAAGTTGCGGACGTTGGGCCGCCAGTGCTCCTGCTCCGCGACCCATGCCTCGAGCTGCTCCTGGAAGGCCGAGAGCTTGAGGAAGAAGTGCTCGGTGTCGCGGAACTCGGGCGTGTCGCCGGAGATGGCGCTGCGAATGCCGATGAGGTCCTTCGCGTCGAGTTGGCGGCCGCAGCCGTCGCACTGATCGCCGCGCGCTGCCTCGAAGTCGCAGTGGGGGCAGGCGCCGGTGACGTAGCGGTCGGGAAGGAAGCGCTCGTCGACCACCGAATAAGGCATCGACATCGTCGCCTTGTAGATGTACCCCTCGTCGAGCAGCTGGTTGAAAATCTCGTGAGTGGTGGCCGCGTGGTTGGCCGTCCCCGTTGAGGTGAAGAGGTCCCAGGAGATGCCGAGCCGCCGCCACGAGTCCTCGAACTCGGCCTGATAGTGTTCGACGATCTCCCGCGGGGTCTTGCCCTCTTCGTCGGCGCGGACGGTGACCGGGGTGCCGTGCCAGTCGCTCCCGGACACCATGAGGACGTCGTTGCCCTTCAGCCGGTGGTAGCGGGCGAAGATGTCGGCGGGGAGGTAGCAGCCGGCGACGTGCCCAAGATGCAGCGAGCTATTGGCGTAGGGCCAGGCGACGGCGACGAGGATGCGTTCGGGCATCGCGGCTTAGGCTCGATGCGGTTCCGCGGGTAGTTGAAGAGCAGGACCGTACTTCATGGCGCGCCGGCGCAGCCGGATTCGCCATTCTAGCACGCGGCATGGGTCACTCGACGGGGAATGCTGCCCAGCAGTTGTCATAACATGATTACATGCGCGGTACAATGGAAGAGACTCCCGCAGAGGTGTTTCGACCAGGGCCAAACCTCATGCTCACCGCACGCGACATCATGACCAAAAAAGTGATCACCGTCGGTCCCGACGCCACGGTGCGGGATGCGGCGGCGCTCATGGTCGAGACCGGAGCCGGGGCGCTTCCCGTGCTGGAGGACGGCCTTCTGGTGGGCATTCTGAGCCACAACGACTACACGTTGCGCGAGGGTATCCGACCCGTAAGCGGCGCCTACACCATGATGCGGCGGCTGCTTTCGGCCGAACATATGGAAGAGACCTTGGCCGAGCTCGCCGACCGTCCGGTCTCGGAGGTGATGGAGCCGGACGTGTCCACGGCCGACGAAGAGACACCGGTCTGGCGGCTTGCGCAGCGCATGGCGCGCGAGCGAATTCACCACATGCCCATCGTCGACGGCGGCCGCGTGGTGGGGATCGTTGCCGTGCAGGACTTCCTCAAAGCGCTGCTCCGCGAACCGGCGGCGGAGTGAACGAGGCCACCCGGCACGAGTAGAGTTCGCGCCCGACACCTTCGAGCACGCGGAGCCGCGGATCGGGTACGTTCAGCACCGTAGGCAGCCGCCTCCCCTCTAGTCGCCGCATGAAGGGGCAGCGCTTCTCGAAGTCGGTGAGGGTGAGGCGGTCGCCTCCGACGGTGAAGTGCTCTATGGAGTCCAAGACGGGCTCGATCCTCTCGCGCAGCGTCTCGCATGCCTTGTCGTAGAGCATGCGGGCTTGACCCTCGCGGCGGCGGGCGAAGCGCCCCGACGAGCTGCCGCCCTTCTTGTGCCGCCCCTTCACGAACGTCGAGCCAACCTTGGAGATGGTCAGCCGCTCGCCCTCGAAGACGCCGACGGCGAAGCCGCCCAGCCGCAGCAGGAGCACGGCGACGGTGCGGGGCCGGTCGAGATGGCTGAGCAGCGGCCCCGTATGCCAGCCCTCCCGCTCCACGGCCCGCTCCACGGGGAACGGCGGGATCACGAGGTGCGACTCGGCGGCGCTGTAGAAGAGGAATGCGCCGTTCTGCGATCCGGTTATGGCGTCGGCGGCCGCGGCGCCGACGGAGACGGGCGGCGTCCGCGACGGCGTCAGGGCGAAGGTTAGCCCGCTGAAGGACTCGTCGTGCCAGCGCGACGCCGTGCGCCGCATGCGGTCGCGGGGCAGGACGCCGAAGCGGAGACTTTGCGGGCGGGCCGGGGAGGACACGGCCGGCGCGCTCAGAAGAGGACGTCGCCCAGCGATCCGTCGCCGTCGGGCGCGGGAGGCGCGAAGTAGTAGCCGCCGCTCACGGTGGTGTAGAAGTCCTCGATGGCGTCCGTGCCCACTTGGTCGGCGCCGGTGTGGTCGCTCACCATCTGGCCCTTGACCTGCTCGAACTGCAGCAGGTCGGCGACGAAGGCAATGAAGATGAGCCCGGCTTCGCCGCCTTCGTCGAAGGGGAAGCTGCGGCGCAGGATCTCGACCTCCTCGCCGTCGGCGTCGCGGTAGCTCGACTTCAGGCGATGGCTGGTGCGCGGGGTGGATTCCGGCGGGTCGAGCTTGGCGCTGTCGGCCTTCTTCCTTCCGACAATGCGCTCTTGGTCGTCGACGGTGAGCCGGTCCCATCGCGAGAGGTCTTCCCGGATCTTGCGCAGCACGAGGAAGGAGCCGCCCGCGTGGGACTCGCCGTCCGGGATGGCGACGACGTCAACCCGGTCGGCGCCTTTGGGGTTGCCGGTGCCGTCGACGAAGCCGAGCACGCCCCGCGACTCGGGCAGCCCGAAGCCGACGTGCCGCTCCTTCAAGGTGAGCGCGCCGCCGAGCTGCGCCAGCACGCTCTTCTCGACCTGGTAGGTCGTCGAGCGCTCGTCGGCGCAGATCTGGACGACGACGTCGCCCTGGGTGGCCGCCGGGTCGAAGTCGTCGCCCTCCCATCCCGGCATAAGCCGGAGGCCGGCGGGCGCGCTGCCGCCGAGCTTGTCGAACAGGGGCAGGCCGTAGCCGACGGTGACCGAGAGGCCGTCGTCGGCGTACCAGTCGTGGAGGCGCTCGTGGAGGTCTTCGGTGAGCGTCTCCAAGGCGTCTCGGAGTGCGGAGGCGTCGGCGAGGTCGAGGACGAGCACGGTGGCGTGCTTCTGGGGCGGTTCGATGATTCCCGGTTGGAGGCCCACGGTTTCCGTTGCTCCTGTGGTGCGGTGTCAGTCCATGATACGACGGGGCGGAACGGGCGTCGATGCGGGCGGCGCGGGCACAGGGATGCGCGCTCGTTTGACACCTGTTGAGGCCGTCGATAGACTCGCCGTTGCTCCCGCGCTGGCCTTGGCTTGGACGGGAGGCGCAACCCCGGCAGGAGGCGGCTATGAAGGACTTCGCAGGCAAGGTAGCGGTGGTGACCGGGGGCGCGAGCGGTATCGGCTTCGCCTTGTGCGAGCGGGCCGCCGCGGAGGGCATGAAGGTCGTCGTCGCCGACATCGAGGACCAAGCCCTCGCCGACGCGGCGGCGAAGCTGGAAGCGGCCGGGGCGTCGACGCTCTCGGTGAAGGTCGACGTGACCTCCTTCGACGACGTGCAGGCGCTCGCCGACAAGGCCGTCGCGGCGTTTGGGTCGGTGGACCTGGCGTTCAACAACGCGGGCGTCGCCACCTACCTCAGCACGCCCATCTGGGAGAACACCGTCGACACCTGGAAGTGGATCGTCGGGGTCAACCTCTGGGGCGTGATCCACGGCGTAAGAGTCTTCACCCCGCTCATGCTGGGGCAGGAGAGCGGCGGCCACATCGTGAACACCGCGTCTTCGGTGGCCTTCGTTTCTTCGCCCGGCGTCGGCGTCTACAAGGCGACGAAGCACGCCGTGGCGTCGATTTCCGAGACGCTCTACCACGAGCTTGGCCTGCGCGGTTCCAACGTCCACGTCTCCGTCCTCGCGCCGGAGATGGTGGCGACCGGGCTGCGGCAGTCGCGGCGCAACATGCCGACGGACCTCGACGAGGGAATCACGGAGAAAACTGAGGCCGAGCACGCCATCGAGGCGCGCACGGCAGAGATGCCTAAGATGAC
The DNA here is from genome assembly GCA_965207995.1 of Dehalococcoidia bacterium. Taxonomy (GTDB): domain Bacteria; phylum Chloroflexota; class Dehalococcoidia; order SHYB01; family SHYB01; genus DAOUKH01. The sequence continues at coordinate 72,383 of CBDBNG010000001.1, forward strand.
CCCGGCGCAGGTGGCTGATCAGGTCTTCGACGCGATTCGCGAGGAGCGCTTCTACATCCTCCCGGGTTGGGGCGGCGTGGTGAGCGGCGCGGAGCAGCGCTTCAACGACATCAAGGCGGGCTCGCCCAAGCTCCTCACATCGCTTGCCGACCGGTAGTCCCTAGCTCGTTCCCTCTGTCTCCGCGAGATCGGCGGCGGTGAGGGTGCGGACGGCGGCGAGGAGGGACTCGCGGGGGTCGCCGGCGGGGGCGGCGTAGACGATGGGCTGGGTGGCGCCGGCGGAGCGGTAGCGCTCGAGGGTCGAGCGCCAGCGGTCGGCGGGACCGGAGAGGGTGAGCTCCTCGAGCATTTGGTCACTCAGCAGGTCGGGGATGCGGTGGTGGTCGCCGTCGGCCTGTGCCTGCTGGATTGCGGTGACTTCCGGCCCGAAGCCGTTGACGCGGAGCATCTTTTGATAGAAGGGCATCCGCGCGTAGCGGCCCACGTTGGCGCGGAGGGTCTTCTCGACGAGGGCGGAGTCGGAGCCGGCGACGGCGATGATGAACGGGGCGACGTCGACGTCGCTGAGCTCGCGCCCGGCCCACCGCGCGCCGTTCACGATGTCCTCGCGCAGCGCGCCGATGCCCATGGGGCTGGCCAGGAGCGGGACGACGCCCTCGGCCACCCGGCCCGCAAGCTGCGCTCCCGGCCCGCCGAGGGTGGCGATGTAGACCGGCACGTCGTTCAGCGGCTCGTCGGCGCCGATGCGGAGCTCGAAGTTCGGCACGCTGAACGCCTTGCCCTCGTGCTGGACGCGGCCCTCCCGGAGGGCTTGGCGCAGGACGGCGACGTAGTCCTCCATGCGGGAGATGGGCTTGGAGAAGGCGAGGCCCTGGCCGTCCTCGACCGAGGCCTTGTGCCCCGTGCCGAGGCCGAGGATGAAGCGTCCGCCGCTGAGCTGGGCCATGCCGTGCGCGGTCTGCGCCACCATGGCCGGCGTACGGGAGAAGATGGTGATGATGCCGGTGGCGAGCGCGATCCGCTGGGTGTGGGCCGCGACGTAGGCCAACTGGCTGATGGCGTCCTTGCCGCCGCCTTCGGTTAGCCAGAAGCTCTCGTAGCCCTGGTCCTCGGCGGCCTTGGCGACCTCGACGACGACCGAGGTATGGTTGGCAAGCGGGAAGGCGAATCCGGTGCGGGGCATGGGGTGGTCCTTTCGTCTGTCCTTATTGGCCCAGTGCGGCGACCGTGTCGGCGGCGGTTGTGATCTCGGCGCCGCGGGCGAAGACCTTGCCGGTGAGTACGCGGTGGACCTCCTCGTCCATGTCGGCGCAGCAGTCGGCGACGACGGTCATCTCGAAGTCCATGTCGGCGGCGACGCGGACGGTGGTGAGCACGACGCCGCTGGTGGCGATGCCCAGGAGGATGAGGTGCTCGATGCCGTGGGCATGAAGGAGCATATCGAGGTCGGAACCGGCGAATGCACCGATGCGCTTTTTGGTTACGATGAGGTCGTTGCCTTCAGGGGCGACGTCGGGGTGAATCTCGGCCTCCGGCGAGCCGAGCACGAGCCGTCCGGCGCCCTTGATCGCTTTGAAAAAGCCGCGCGGCGCGATCTCGGGGTGCCCGGGGCGGAAGGCGACGATGACGTGGACGACGAGGATTCCCGCCGCGCGGGCCGCGGCAAGGACGGCGGCGGCGCGGGTGGTGATCTCCGGGTCGTCCCCGGCGTAGTTGGCGACGATCTCGCGTTGGTAGTCCATGATGAGGACGGCGGTCTTGTCCTTGTCGTAGGTCATTCGATGCTCCTTCTAGGTCCGGAATGGGGCGGCTTCAGCCGGAGAACCGGCGGGCCGCGCCGGTGGAGATGAGTGCGTCGATCTCCGCTTGGGACCGTCCCATATCGGCGAGGACGGACGTGGTGTCGCGTCCGGCGGGTGGGCCCTCATGGCGAACGGCGCCGGGAGTGTCGCTGAGCTTCGTCGGAATGCCGGTCTGCGTCGTGGTCAGACCTCCCTGGGCCTCGACCTCGACGAACATGTTGCGGTGCCGGAGCTGCGGATCGCCGGGGACCTCGTCGATGGCGTAGACCTTGCCGATGGCGAGGTCGAGGCCGCCGAGCAGGTCGAACCATTCGTCGCGGCTGCGCTCGGCAAAGCGGGCGTCCATCTCGGCGGCGACGGCGGCGGGCTCGGACCGCCGACGGTCGATCCAATCGGGCCGCTCCAGCGCCTCGCAGAGGTTGCGCCAGAACTTGAACTCGAGGCTGCCCACGGAGAGGAATCGCCCGTCCTTGCACCGATAGACGCGGTAGTCCGGGCCACCGCCGTTGAGGAAGGCCTGGCCGGGCCGGGTCACCTCGCCGTGCATGAAGAAGTTCTTCATCACCATGGGGTTGAGGTAGAGACTGCCGTCGGTGAGGGAGAGATCGATGTACTGGCCGCGTCCGGTCCGCTCCCGAGCCCAGAGCGCGGTGACGATCGAGAATGCGCCGAGGAGTCCGCCGGCGGCGAAGTCGGCGATGATGTTGTTGGGGATGGTGGGCGTGCCGTCGCGCGAGCCCATGCTGCCGAGGACGCCGGCGAACGAGATGTAGTTCACGTCGTGGCCGGGCATGGCGCGGTAGGGGCCGTCCTGGCCGTAGCCGGAGAGGGAGCAGTAGACGAGCCGCTGGTTCACGCCGCGCAGCGTCTCGTAATCGGCTCCCAGGCGTTCGACCGTGCCCGGCTTGAAGCCCTCCATGAAAACGTCGGCGCCGGCGGCGAGGTCGTAGAGCACCTGTCGAGCGTCCGCCTGCTTGAGGTCGAGGACGATGCTGCGCTTATTGCGGCGGAGGGGGTCGAAGGCGGCCTCGCGGACCTCGTCGGGGCCTGGGCCTCCCTGGCTGCCCACGCCCGCGGGCGCTTCCACCATGACGACGTCGGCGCCCATGTCGGCGAGGGCCATCGAGCAGAAGGGCCCCGGCGCGCGGGTGGTGAGATCGACGACCTTGATGTTGTCGAAGGGGAGCACGGCGGGGCCAGAATAGCCGCGCCGTCCCAAGGCCGCAACGGCGGGCGCGGTCAGGCGGCGTCGGGTTCGTAGAGGAAGCAGGAGACGAAGTGGCCGGGCTTCACCTCGGCCAACTCCGGGATGCGGGTTTCGCAGGTACCGGTCATTACCCGAGGGCAGCGGGGGTGGAAGGCGCACCCCGGGGGGACGTTCGATGGCGAAGGCGGCTCGCCGGGTACGACCTCGCGCTGACGGAACCGGTTGGAGGGGTCGGGCTCGGGGACGGCGGCGATGAGCGCCTTGGTGTAAGGGTGGAGGGGGTCGCCGATGACGGCCTGGGGCGGGCCGAGCTCGACGATGCGTCCCAGGTACATGACGGCGACGCGATCGGAGAAGTGGGCGGCGCTGGCGATGTCGTGGGTGATGTAGAGGAAGGCGTTGCCGTGTTGGCGCTGGAGGTCGCGCATGAGGTAGAGGATTTCGGCGCGGCTGGAGGCGTCGATCATGGAGACGGGCTCGTCGGCGACGACGTAGTCGGGCTCCATGACGAGGGCGCGCGCAATGCCGACGCGCTGCCGTTGCCCGCCTGAGAGCGTGTGCGGGAACTTGCTCACGAAGGCGTCTACGGGAGTGAGGCGGACGGATTCGAGCGCGTCGCGTACGCGTTCCTCCCGTTGGGACTTGCTCCCGGCCTCGTGGATCGCGAGCGGTTCCTCCACGATTTGGGCCACGTTCATGAAGCTATTGATGCTGGAATAGGGGTCTTGGAAGACGGCTTGCGCACGGCGGCGGAACGGTTTGATTTCCTCCTCGCCCAAGGCCGTGATGTCCTGGCCGTCGAACCACAGGGAGCCGCGGGCGGGCTTGACGACGCGCAACGAGGCCTTGCCCAGGGTGGTCTTGCCGCTGCCCGACTCGCCGACGACGGCGACGGTCTCCTTGCGGTGGATGTCGAGAGAGAGGTCGGAGACGGCGCGGATCGCGGTGCGGCCGAAGAAGCCCTTGCGGGCATAGAAGGTGATGTCGACGTGGTCGAGGCGGAGCAGCGGCCCGCCGGCGTCTCCCGCGGCGCCGTTCCCGTTCTCGCTCGTCGCGCCCATGCGCCGTTGGCCGCCTCGTGTGCCGTGGGGGCTCTTCCGCCCCGTTTTTCCGTTCGCCGATGCAACCGCATGATAGCATTGAAGCGTATTCCTGAAAGAACACTACGCCACTCCGAGTTAGGAGCCATTCCGTGCGCAGAGTCCCCCTGATTCCGTTCCTTACCGTTTCGCTTGCCGTCATTCTGGCCGTGGCGTCGTGCTCCGGCGCGGACCCGACGGCCACGCCCGAACCGGAGCCCGTCCCGACGGCGGCTCCGACCGACACGCCGCCGCCCGATCCCACGGCCACGTCCGAGCCCGAGGCGACGGCGGCCCCCGACGCGACCGCGACGCCGTTCCCGACGGTGACGCCCTTCCCGACGCTCACCCCGACGCCCGAGCCGGGGGCGACGTCCACGCCCACGACGGCGCCCCGCGCCACGGCGACGCCGGAGCCCACCCCGGCCCCGACGGCCGCGCCCCGGCCGATCGGGAACTTGGAAACGGTGGAGAATGACCTGTTCGGCTTCGCCATCGACGTGCCCGAGGCGTGGGAGACGGACCCGCAGAGCGTGCTGGTGCGCGCCGGCGACCCGGAGTTCGGCGTGCCGAGAATGAGCGTCGAGGTGCTCCTGCCTCGAGAGTTGGGGACCAACGAGGAGTACGGCGCTATCGCCTTGGACCTTCTGGCGGAGGTCGAACCGGAGGTCGTCTCCGAGGGCCCCGTCACCTTCGCCGACGGCACCGAAGCCTACGCCTACGTCCTCGACCTAACCGTCGAAACATCGCTGCGGGCCCATCTCTACGTCGTGGGCCGCGGCTCGCACATCTACCAGGTCTTGGTCATGTCGGTCCCGGCCGACTTCGAGGCCCGGAGCGATCAGTTCGAGGCCATCGCCAAGAGCTTCCGCCTCCGCCCGCAGAGTCCGTTCGGGGCGCGGCTCGACCGGTCGCTGGTGATGCACGCGATCGCGCCGCAGACGTTCGACCCGCATCTCATCGGAGACATCTCCTCGTACCGCTATGCGGCCCAGATCTTCAGCGGCCTCGTCAGCCTCGACCGCGACCTGCGCGTCGTTCCCGCGGTGGCGGAAAGCTGGGACATCTCGGACGACGGGCTGGTCTATGACTTCCATATCCACCCCGACGCGGTATTCCACAGCGGCAAGCGCGTCACGCCCGAGGATGTGAAGTGGTCGATCGAGCGGGCGGCAGATCCGGCGACCGGCTCCCGCATCGCGAGCCTCTACATCGCCGATATCGAGGGAGTCGACGAGAAGCTCGACGGCGAGGCCGACGAAATCTCGGGCGTTGAGATCATCGACGAGGACACGGTCCGCTTCACCCTCACCGACCCCGTGCCCTACTTCCTCGCCAAAATGACGCACTCCGCCAGCTTCATCCTGAACCGGGACAACGTCGAGGGGGCCGGCGAAAACTGGGCTCTGACTCCCGACGGCACGGGCCCGTTCAAGGTGCGCGGCTGGCGCCCCGGCATCGTGCTCGTCCTCGATCGCCACGAGGAACGCCACCTTGGCGTCCCGTCGGTGGAGAGCGTGGTGATCTGGCAATACGGCAATCCGTTCCTCCGCTATCAGGCAGGGGAGCTCGACGTCACGTCGCTGGGCGAGACCTTAGGCGAAGAGGTGAACGACCCCGAGCATCCCCTGCACGGCGAGCTGCGCGTCGTCCCCAGCCTCACCATCTTCTACGTCGGCTTCAACACCCGGGTGGTGCCGTTCGACGACCCCCGCGCCCGCCGCGCGCTGGCGATGGCCGTGGACACCGGAGAGATCGGGCTCGACCTCGCCCCGCCGGTCGGCTTCCTGCCTCCGGGCATGCCCGGCTTCTCCGAGGACCTTGAGCCGATTCCTTTCGACCCCGTCGAGGCCAAGCGGCTCTGGGACGAGGCTATCGCGGACGTGGACGATTTCGAGGCGGTCCGGTACCAGGTCTTCGGCTCCTTTGTGGCTCCCGAGCACGAAGCCATTGCGGGGATGTGGCAGGAACATCTGGGCGTCGGGATAGCGTTTATTGGGACGGCGACGAACGACCTTCGCGCAGAGATCGCCGAGTCGCAGGCGCACGTCTTCGAGTACGGGTGGGTGGCCGACTATCCCGACCCGGAGAACTTCCTGGACGTGCTGTTCCACAGCCGGTCGGTGAACAACAGCGGGCGGTATTCGAACCCCGCCGTCGACCGGCTGTTGCAGCGGGCGCGGGTGGAGCAGGACCAGGACGCCCGGATCGCCCTCTACGAGGAGGCGAACCGGCTGATGCTGGAGGACACGGCGGCGATCCCGCTGGGGTACTCCAGCGACCGCGTCTTGGTGAAGCCCTACGTGAGCGGCTGGTATCTCTCGGCCCAGGAGTCCTGGTACCTGACGGAGGTCGAGCTGGACAAGCCGACCGACGTCTAGGGCGCGTCGGCGGACGGCTCTTCCGGGGCGTAGAGCCAGCAGCGCACGCTCCGGGACTCGCCGACGTTGAAGGGCGGCGGCGACTCGGCGCCGCAGCGGTCGAAGGCGTGGGGGCACCGCGGGTGGAAGCGGCACCCCGCTGGCGGCTCGACGAGGTCCGGCGGCGACCCTTCGAGGAATTCCGGCTTCTCGGCGCCGTCCATGCGCGGGATGCTGGCGAGCAGCTTCTGGGTGTAGGGGTGCTTGGGGTCGAGGATGACCTCGTCGGCGACGCCGGACTCGACGTGCTCGCCGCCGTAGGCGACGACGATGCGGTCGCAGAGGTCGCTGGCGAGGGCGATGTCGTGGGTGATGAAGATCATCCCCAGCGACTGCTCGGCCTTGAGCCGCTTGAGCAGGTTCATCACCTGGGCCTGGACGCTGACGTCGAGGGCCGAGGTGGGCTCGTCGAGGATGACGATGCGGGGCGACATAACGAGGGCGGTGGCGATGCCGACGCGCTGCTTCATCCCGCCGCTGAGCTCGTGCGGGTAGCGGTCGAGAATCTCGCGGGGTAGCCCCACCATCTCGACGATCTCGGCGGCCCGCTCCATCGCCTCGTCCTTGGGAACCGTGCCGTCGGCGAGCATCCGCTCGACGATCTGCCCACCGACACGCAAGACGGGATTCAGCGAGTTCATCGCTCCCTGGGCCACCATGGCGATGGACCGGGCGCGGATGCGCGACCGGAAGTCCTCGTCGGTGAGCGCGGTCAGGTCTTCTCCGTCGAGCGTGACCGAGCCGCCGCTGTCGCTGACGTTGGCGGGGAGGAGGCGCATGAGGGCGAGGGCGAGGCTCGTCTTGCCGCTGCCGGACTCGCCGACGACGCCCACGGCCTCGCCCGGCTTCTCGATGACGAAGCTGACACCGTCGACGGCGCGCACGTCGCCCCGGGGCGTGCCGTAGTAGAGGCGAAGGCCGCGGACGTCGAGGAAGGCCATCAGCGCCCTCGCCGCAGCCGCGGGTTGACCACCGGCTCCATGCCCAAGGAGATCAGCATAAAGGTCACCGCGGTGATGATGATGAGCGCCCCCGGTGGGATGATCCACCACCAGTAGCCGAGGAAGGCCGCGCCGGTGCGGAAGCCGCTTTCGAGTATCTGGCCCCAGGTGGGGATAGAGGGGTCGCCGAGGCCGAGGAAGCTGAGCCCGGCTTCGGCGAGGATCGCGGCGGGCGCGAAGAAGATCATTTGCGCGAAGATGAAGGGAGCGATCTGGGGGAAGATGTGCCGGTACATGATGCGCCACCTCGACGCCCCCATCGTAATGGCCGACTCGACCAACTGCCCTTCCCGAAGCTGCAGCACCATCGAGCGGACGAGAATGGTGAGTCCGGGCCAACTGAAGATGATGAGCAGCCCGATGATGAGGTACAGGTTCGAGCCGACCACGAAGACGAAAAAGATGAGGAGCGGCAGGAGGGGCACGTTGGCGACAAGGTCGGCGAGGCGTTGGATGAAAAGGTCGGTGCGGCCGCCGGCGTAGCCGCTGATCACTCCCAGCGCCGTGCCCATGGCGGTGGTGACCACGGAGGCCATGAGGCCGATGAAGAGCGCCACGGGAAGGCCGAAGAGCAGCCCTTCGGTCAGGTCGCGCCCCAGGCTGTCGGTGCCCATCAATCCGAAGACCGTACCCCCGATCACGAAGCGGGCTTCTTCCAAGGAGTCGCGCGGGTCTTGGAACGAGGCGCGCAGCTGGAGCTCGTAGGCGCCCTTGAGCAGGGCGAAGCCGCCGGGCGCCTCAGCGTCGGGGACGCCGAAGAAGGCGCGGTCGAGGTCCTGGGCCAGCTCCGACGCCCGGAACCTGGCGCCGTACTCGTCGCGCATGAAGTCGACCACGGCGTCGGCGGCGGAGGGCTGGGAGGAGAGGTTCACCCGCAGCGCGTCTTCGTGGAAGCGCAGGTACGGCGCGGACTCGTCCTCCCGGGGGCCGCGGACGGGTTGGCGGAAGAGCACGACGGTGCTGTCGTCGGGGCGCACCAGCGACACGGTGAGGACCGGAGGGCGGTCGTAGAAGGTGACGCCACTCACGGAGAAGTTGGTGAACGTCGGCGGGCGGTCGGAGTCGTACTCGACGGTGGCGATGTAGGTGCGGAGCTCGCCGGACTGCGTTGGGCGCACCTCGGTCGCCTCGCCGACGACGTAGTCGCGGTGGGGAACGTCGGCGCGCGTGGTGAGCGCCGTCGACCAGATGGGGGGCACCGCGCCGGGGTTGTCGGCCCACTGCGCGGGGTCGCTCCATGTCTCCTCGCCCCAGCTCAAGGGGAAGCGAATCAGCACGTAGAGCGAGAGGATGACGAGGACGGCGAAGAGGCCGATGCCGAGCTTGCCCGGCCACGTGTCGAGGAGCTCCTTGAAGATGTTCCGCCCCGTCATGAGGAGTACCTCACTCGTGGGTCGAGAATGACGTAGAGGACCTCAAGGATGAAGCGCGCCGCGACGTAGAGCAGGGTGAAGACGAAGGTCAGCGCGACGATGACGTTTTCGTCGGGCGTCCCCGCCACGGCGTCGAAGTAGAGGCGGCCCATCCCCTGCCAGTTGAAGATGGTCTCGACGAGGATGGAGCCGCCGAGTGACCCCGCGAGTCCCAGGATCAGGCCGGTCACGATGGGCGGCGCGGCGACGCGGAGGATGTGCCGCCGGTTGACGATGCCTTCGGGCATGCCCTTGGCCCGCGCCATGGTGACGTGGTCTTCCTGCGCCACGGTCATGGTCATGGTGCGAACCGAGTAGATGTAGGGCCCCACGCTCACCAGGACGAGGGTGATCACGGGGAGGATGGAGTGCTTGAGGAGATCGACGAAGCGTAAGAAGCCGGCCTCGGGCGGCGGCGTGCTGTACATGCCGCCGGAGGGCAGGATGTCGAGCTTGAAGGCGAAGATGAGGATCATCAGTATCCCCATCCACCATGCGGGCATGGCGAACGAGACCGCGGAGAAGTAGGAGACGGCGCGGTCGAGCTTCGTGCCGACGCGCGTCGCGAGCTTGACGCCGAGCGCGAGGCCGAGCACGGCGGTGATGACGAGACTGGTGGTGAGCAGCAGCGCGGTGTTGGGGAGCCGGTCCCAGACGATGTCGGAGACCTCGCGGCTGCCGGAGAAGCTCTTCAGGGAGCGCGCCTCCCCGAGGTCGAGGGTGATGACGCGGGCGACGGTGGCGGGGAGCCGCCGCACCCAGCTCTGGTCGAGGTCGTAGAACTCGACGAGCTCCTGGCGGCGGATGTCGAGTGTTTCCTCGAGTTGTTCCGGGTCCCTGATCGTCTGGGAGAGGGTGACGCGCAAGGCGCGGAGGTCTTCGCCGATCTGCGCCTCGAGGAGGCGGTCGGAGAAGCCGGTGGCGCCGAGGGTGACGACGAGCGCCACGAGCACGAGGAAAAGCACGGCCACCAGCGTAAGCAAGCGGACCGCCAGCGGCTTGAGGACTGTCATGATCTCAGCGCCATGATACCGCCCCGCGGAGGGGTGTGTGTCCGGGGGCGCCTGCTCCGGCAGCGCCCTGCGGGCGCTCGCGCGCCTGACGGCGCGCGCCCTCTCTCAAATTTCCCCCAGAGGGGGAGAGGTCCGAGGGGAAGGCGATTCGCGAATCGCCCCTACAGAGAAGGGCGACCCGGCGGATCAGCCGATGATCTCGATGTCGATGCGGCGCTCGGTGAGGCTGACGACCTCGTCGGAGTAGGCGGCGACGAAGAGCTGGTAGAGGCCCGGTTCGAGATCGGCGGTCAGCGATCCGGGGAGCGGCACCGTCAGGACGCCCGCGCCGGCGTCGGCTTCGCCGGAGGTTACGACGCTGCCGGCGGCGGGGTCGAAGAAGACGTAGCGGAGCCCGAGCCGCCCCGGCCCCTGCGCCTCGACGGATACCGAGGCGTCGACGCCGCTTTCGACGTCGTCCGACTCGACGCGGACGATGTCGACGCGGGGGGCGCTCCCCAGGTAGAAATCGCCGGGCTTGTACGGATAGGACGGGTCGCGGAAGGCCTCAAGCTCGGCGAACTGGGCCGGCGGGTCGTAGCGTTGCAGGGAGAAGGGGCCGTTGCCGATCACGAGCATGTCGTGCTCGTCAAACCAGTCGATGGCCGCCTGGTAGCGGGCCGAGGCTTCCTCCGCGCTGACGAGGGCGCGATCGTTGACCACGAACACGCCCGCGGGCACGAATGCGTCGTTGTTGAACTCGACGAGGGTGCGCTCGACGAGGTTGGCGTCCTGCTTCATTGCCAGGCTGATCCAGGGCACGCTGAAGCGCGCCGCGGTGGTGTCGCTGTAGGCGGCGCGGCGCGCCTCGAAGACGAGCTCGTCCATTGCGGCCAGCAGCTCCCACGGCGTCGTCAGGCCGGAGGGACTGGCGTAGGAGCCGATGAGGCTCTCCTCGAAGTGCCAGAAGTCGAGGTAGACCTCCAAGGTGTTGCCGTCGGCGATGCGGTAGCCGCGGAAGGTGTCGAGATAGGGCCGGGCCGTCGCGCCGAGGGCGAACTCGATGGCCGACTTCGCGGGGTCGTACGAGATCTCATATTGCTGGGCGATGGAATACATCACGTCGGCCATGGTGATGGGCTGGCCGTGGTGCCAGTTCGAGCGGAAGTAGTTGGAGAAGTCGAAGGTCACCTTACTGGTGGCCTGGGTGGCCTCGGCCGGAGCCCAGACGTTGTTCACCGGGTCCCACGCGACGGCGTCGTTCGGAACGGAGAGCGTGCCGGTGGGGCCGGCGGTCTCGACGTCGAAGCTTGCCCGGTAGGGCGTGGGAAGGCCGGTGAAGGGGTGGTTCGAGATGGGCGAATCGACGAGGTGGCGGAAGATGTCGCTGCTGTAGAGGTCGCCGAAGCCGCCGACGGGGTTCCACGTCGACCGCTCCGTCCAGACCCAGAGGCTGCCCAAGGTCAGTTCGTCCTGCCCTGGAATGTAGGACTCGCGGATGGAGCGGGCCGTCTTGGGGCCGGCGACGAGGTCGGCGGTGACGCCCTCGACCTCCTCGCGGACAGGGAAGCTGTTGTTGACCGTGGCGACCCAGACACGGATGGACTGGTCGAGGCCGATCTCGGTCATGCGGCGGTAGAGCCGGTTGCGCTCGTCGACGCCGTTGAACTCGCCCCTGAAGATACGCTGGCCGAGGTCGTCGAGCTCGTCGTTCTGGTACTGCCAGAAGCCGGAGGCGAGCCAGCCGGGCATGTTGCCCTGCCAGGGGGCGAGCATCTGGTTGATCGTGCCGAAGTCGTAGCGCTGGGGCGCGCCGCGGCTCCAGCCCTCGGTGTAGGCGTGCCACTGGAACGCCTGCGGGTCGGAGGAGTAGACGTTGAGGACGGCGGGGGCGAATTCCTGGTAGGAGGGCGAGACGAGGAAGCCGGCGCGCTCGAGCTCGGCGCGCAGCAGGTCGCCGATGGCGCGGCGCTCGTCCTCGACGCGGACGATGAACTTGAGGCGGATCGGTTCGCCGTCATAGTTCCACACGCCGCCGATCTTCTCGGCCCCGGCGCCGGTCATGGCCCGGTCGATGACGCCGCGGGCGAACTCGGGATCGAAGCGGTAGTCGGACTCCTTTACGGCCTCGAAGACGGTGAGGTAGTCGAAGTCGGTGGGGCTCAGGTGCGTCAGCATGGGGAGCGCCTGGCCCTGATAGATGTCGCTGGCGATGAAGTCGCGGTCGACCAGTTGCTGAACGGCCTGGCGCACTTCTTTGATCGAGAAGGGGTTGAGCTGGCCCTCGGGCGCGGGCGCGGGGTTCAGCACGATCGAGAGAGTCGTGGCGGGGGCCTCTTCGAGGCGGATGCCGGGCTCGCCGCGTAGCTCGGCGGCGCCCGACGTCTTGAGGCCGAAGAGGTAGAAGTCCATTTCGCCGTTCTGGAAGTCGAGCGGGGCGCGGTCGACGAAGAAGCTCTTGAAGAAGATGCGGTCCACGGCAGGGCCGGGCCGCTCGTGGGGAGGGCTGTAGGCCGCCGGCCTTGCGGTGGGGACGGGCGTCGCGGCGGGCGCGGGGCTGGTTGCGGTGGGGGCGGCCTCTTCAGGCGTGGCCGTGGGCGCGGCCGTTGGCTCCTCGCCGCCGCCGGAGCAGGCCACCGCCACGAGCATCGCGGCGAGCACAACGGGAAGGCCCTTGATCAGGAAGGTCCGTCGCATCTGCCTAGCTCCCTCCTCGGCTCTCTTCGCTCGAATCCGCCGGCGTATCGGGCTCGGCCGGGGCATCGGATTGCGCCGGGCTGTCCGGCTCCGGCGCTGCTTCCGGCTCCGCTGGTGCATCCGGTTGGGCCGCGGCCTCCGGCTCCGGCGCCATGGCGGGCTGCGCGGGCGCCGCCGGGGCTGCCGGGGTATCCGGCGGGCTTGGGGTCTGAGGCGGCGGCGCGCCGCCGCCTCTCGCGGCGCGGAGCAGAATGCCGCCCGCGATCAGGCCGCCGGCCAATGCGCCGACGAGCGCGGCCAGCAGCACGACCCACCACTCGGAGCCGCCGTTTCCTTTGCCGTCGTTATCGCCGTTGTCGCCGACGCCGAACTCGCCGGACGGCTCCGGCGTCGCCTCCGGTTCGGGGTCGGCGCCAGTCGCCGGCGCGCTGGCCACAAGGCCCTCGATGGCCTCGGCGAGCGCCTGGGTCTCTTTCTGGATGTCGCCGAAACCAAAGTCGGTGTAGTAGGACGCTTGGGCGAAGTTGCCCGATTCGTCGAAGACGCGCACGTTCTGCGCGCCCTCGCTCGACACCGGCATGAAGAGGGTGGTGGTGAAGCGCCCGCTGGCGTTCGTCCGTTCGGTGGCGATGGTGACCCCTCCGGCTTGGATGAAGACGTTGAGGTCGGGCTGCAGGTTGAACCCTTGCACCGTCACCTGCTGGCCGCCGGGGCCCGAGGGCGGGCTGATGAAGATTTCCGGCGAGGGAATGGCCTGCCGGCGCGCGAAGCCGATCTTCTGGTTCGTCGGCCCGAACTCGCCCAACCGGGTGTCGGGCCAGACGAGGTAGACCTCCTCGCCGGCGGCGGCCACGGCGATGTAGTCGCCGATGAACCGTCCGCCGGGGAAGCCCTTGTTCGGGTTCGACGGGAAGTCGGTGACGCGCGCGTCGTCCGACCGAATGTTGAGGCGTTCGTCGCCGAAGCCCCACGTCTCGCCGTTGTCCTCGGAGCGGGTGTAGTAGATGTGGTAGCGGGCCTGCTCGGGGCTGTCGCGCATGTCGGCCCAGATCACGTGGATGCCGCCCTCCCCGTCGACGTCGATGGTGGGGAAGAACTGGAGCGAGGCGCCCCGGTCGCCGCCGAGCGTGACCGGGCGCGACCAACTGTCGCCGAAGTCCTCGGAACGGATGAAGTAGACATCGCCGTCGTCGATCGGCATCGCCGGATTCAGACCGCCGTAGACGACGTTGACCGCGCCGTCGGGCCCGATGGCGGTCTGCGGGAACGAGGTGCCCCAATAGCGGAAGTTGCCAATGCGGGGGGTGTAGCCGGCCTCGCGGATGGTGGCGGCCAGGACGGGATCGTTGAAGGCGATGCCGTCGTCCGAGCGCGCCACGTAGATCTCGCCGACTCCTTCCTGCGACTCGTCGTCGGTCGAGTCGAGCCAGGAGACGTAGACGGTGCCGTCGTCGGCGACGTTGGGCGTGGAGCCCTGCACCACGCGCTTGAGGCCGACGGCGTTGGCATCGCCCGCGCCCGGCGTGTCGCCGGAGACCCGCCGCACCACCGGGCTGACGTTGTCGGGGTCCGACCAGGTGAGGCCGCCGTCGGTGGAGCGCACCAGCTCGATGCTGCTCTGCACCTCGCTGGTGGCGAGCAACGGCAACTCGTCGGAATAGAGGACGCTGTTGATGACGTTGAACCGCGTGTAGGTCACGTAGATGGCGTCGGTGTCGGGATTGTTCGGATCGGGGCCGATGTCGAGCCAGGGCTTGTCGAGGAAGGAGATATGGACCTGGCCCCGCGCCTTCTGCTCCGCGTCGACCGTCAACTGCGTGTCGATGATGCTGCGTGAGGTCGATATGGGATCGTCCCAGGTGAAGCCGCCGTCCTGCGACTTGGCGATCTGGATCGACGAGATCAGGGCGAGGCCGATCGCGGTCCCCACGGTGAACTCCTCGACGCCGAGGGAGATCGAGACCATGTAGACGTTGCCTTCGCGGTCGAATGCGATGACCGGGTCGCCGGCGCCGAAGATGTCGTCGCGCAGGAAGGGGATCTGGATGGGGCCTTCCCAGTTCTCGCCGGCGTCGAAAGTGACGTAGGCGACGACGCTGGGGAAGCTGTAGTCGATCGCGCCGATCACGGCGTGGTCGGGGTCGTTGGGATTGACGGCGATGTGGGGCTCGGTCTGGATGGGGGAGTTGCTGAAGTCGCGCGTGACGAGCACGTTGCGGCTGAACGCGGGAGCGGGGTCGCGGAACGGCACGAGCGCGCCCCCGGCCTGCGCCGATGGGGCCTGGAGGTTCGTGGTGGCCGTTCCCCTCGGCGAGACCTCGAAGCGGCTGCCGAGCTCGAGGCCGATGCTGCCGGTGACCACTTCCCACACCGCCTCGGGTGTGAAGATGCGTGAAGGGTTGCCGTCGAGCCTGAAGAGGAAGCCGGGCTCCGAGGCCGTTTCCCGTCCCTCGGCGGTCTGGGCGCCGGCGGCGGGAGCGGCGACGCTCGCCGCCGCGGCGACGGCCCCCGCGAGGGCCAGGGTCAGGATAAAGCGCAGGGGGCGCGGGAACGTTGGGCGGGCCAGCCGCATCGTGTTGCTCCTTGGTCTAGCTTCGGGCTCCACAGGCGGTGGCTGTGGAAGGACTTGCGTCGGGTTAGCGCTCCACGTTGTCTGACACGATGGTGAGGCGGTCAATGAGCGAGAGCGCGAAGGAGCGCCAGAACTCGTCGGAGGCCGTCTCGTAGTCCGAAGCGCCGGTCAATTGGAACGTCAGGACGGCGTCCTGCTGATTGTCGAAGTCGGTCTCCAAGAAATTGAAATAGGCAGGGAGGGCGGTGATCACGTTGTTGGCCTTGGCTACGAGGGAGGGATCGGAGACCGCGGCAAGGTCCTTCACGTTGTTCCAGAATGCGAAGGCCTCCCGGCGCTCGTCGGGCAGCTCCTTCCGCATCTCGACGAGCAGGAGACGGTCGGCCTCGATCTGTTCGGCGAATCGTTCGACGTCGGGTATGCCGGGGAAGGCGGAGCGGGTCTCCGGCGCGGCCTCGATGCGGCGCTGCAGCCGGGTGAGCTCGGCGTCGCGCTCGTCGAGCTGTGACCGGATGTCGTCCAGCTCCGCGCGAATGTCGTTGAGTTGATCGTCGCGCTGCTCGATCCGGGAGTCCTTCTGTTCTGACTCGGCCTCGAGAGCGGCGATGCGCTCGCGGAGGTCGTCTTCCACCGAGCTTACCGGCGCCGGCGGTTCGGTCGGCTGCGTGGTCGGCTCGGCCGTCGGCTCCGTTGCGGCGCAGGCGATCAGCACGCCGCCCACGAGGGTCAGGGCAAGGACGGCAATGAGGAAGCGGGGGACGTTCCGGCTCTTTCCGGCCGGGGATAGGCTGTTCGCCGCTGGGTGCATCTGGCTGGAGGTGGGGTCAGCCGCCGCTTTCGGTGGATTGTGACTGGGAGTCATTGTCGCACATCCGGCTAGCGGGGGGTGTCCCGTTGCATGCTCCGTTCTTCGTCCATACGTCTCGCCGCCGTCCGGGGATTCGTCGAAAGAAGGCGCGCCGTCAGGTTGACGGACGATAGGACGATGACTATCGTATCTCTACGCTCGACTTCAAGAAAGGCGCGGCTCTCATGGCCTACCCCAAAGAACTGCTGAAGGGGAACACCGAGTCCCTGCTCTTGGCCCTGCTCGCCGACGCGCCGATGTACGGCTACCAGATCGTGAAGGAGTTGGAGCAGCGGAGCCGCGGCTACTTCCAGTTCAAGGAAGGCACACTCTACCCCGCGCTGCACCGCCTCGAAAGAGACGGCCTCCTGGAGGCGAAGTGGATGCCGTCGCCCTCCGGCAAGAAGCGCCGTTACTATGCGCTCACCGACCAGGGGCGGCAGGCCCTCATGTCCCGCGTCGACCTCTGGGCAGGTTTCTCGAAGGCCGTGTCGATGGTCCTGGCTCCCAGCTCGTAGCGGTGAGACTCATATGATCCCAGGCCTCGTCCGTTATCTGGAAGAGATCAGCGTTCACCTTCGTCTGAACCCGCTTCGCGAGAAGCAGGTGCTACGCGAGATCTACACGCACTTGGAAGAACGCGTCCAAGAGTTCGAGGAGGGCGGGCGCCCGCGCGACACGGCGGTACGGGAGGCCACGCGCACGTTCGGCTCGCCGCGCCTCGTCGCCGAAGAGATGTACAACGTGCATGGCCTGGGTACGTGGGTCGGCGCCGCCATCGCCAGCGTGCCCTATATCGCCGTCGCCTTCCTTTTCGCGCTGCACCTGTGGACGTCGCTGGCCTGGCTGGCGGCCTTCATGACGGTCAGCGTCCTGGTGACGCTGCTGGGCTGGTGGAAAGGGAAGCCGCCGTGGATGTATCCGTGGGCGGGCTTCTCGCTGGTGCTGCCGATAGGGTCGGGCTTCATCGCCGCCGGGGCCTTCTGGCGCGACGCCACCGCGTTGGTGTCCGGTGGGAATGCCGAGCTTCCCCTCTGGGCGCTCGCGGGCCTGCTTGTGTATGCCGCGCTCGCCCTCTGGATGGTGGTGTCGGTGCTGGTGAAGGTCGTGCGATTGGACTGGACCTACGCCTCGCTGATGCTCTTGCCCATCCCGATTCTGGTCCGCTGGCTCCTTTCCCTGCAGATGGAAGGGAGCGCGCTTGCCTACGAGGCCACCTTGTTCCACGCCGGGGCCGATGGCGTGGTAGCGATGGTCTTCCTTATGCTGGCGGCGCTGCCGATGATCTTCGTCCGAGTCAGCCGCCGCCGCTTCAAGATCGCTGCGCTCATGATCGCCGCGCCGGTGGCCTTCATCGCCGCGGCGCAGAACATCTCGGGCGCGATGAGCCTTCCCGCCCTCTTCCTCTCCACCGCGCTGGCGGTGATCCTGCTGCTGGTCCCCGCCTTCCTGGATTCAAGGGTGGGCCGCGGCAGCCCAAGCTACCGCGCCGTGGCGAGCCGCGAGACGCAGAACGCCCTCAGCGGGCTCTCCTAGCGCCGTGGCGTCGGTCGCCGGCTCGACCGTCGAAGCCGACCTCGCCCTCGTCTACCCCGCGCCACCTGTCACGGCGCCCCCCGGGTCGCACGCCACGCTCGTCTTGCTGTCCGGCCTCCCCGGCGACGGCAAGTCGTACCTAGCCCGCCGGCTCGCTGAGGCGTGCGGCGCCGAGATCGTCGAGTCCGACGCCGTCCGGCTCCGGCTCACCGGAGAGCCGCGCTTCACTCCCGCCGAGCACCGGCGCGTCTTCGACGTCTGCCACGCACTCGTCGAACGTCTTCTCGGCGAAGGGCGAGCGGTGATCATGGACGCGACAAACTTGGTCGAAGTCCACCGCCAAGCGGTGTACGCGATCGCCGAGCGCACCGGAGCGCGGCTGATCGTCGTCCGCGTCGAAGCCCCTGAGGCGACGGCCCGCCGGCGCCTGGAAGAGCGGGCGGCCCGCGGCGAAGGCCTCGCCGATTGGGCGGTGCGCCGGCGGATGCGGCGGACACGGGAGCCCATAGCACGGCCCCACCGGCGGGTGGATACGTCGGGAGACACCTCCGATGCGGTGAAGGAAATCGCCGCCGAGGTACTGAACCCCGCGTCTTAGGAAGCGAAACACGCGCCGGCGAGGGCCGGCGATGCCGAGAGCCCGGAGGAAGGAAGACTGATGAGAGTCAAAGCGAGCGCAAGGGACGCCACCAAGGTCCGCGCCGACGCCCTGATCGTGAACCTCTTTCAGGGGGTGAAGAAGCCCGGGGGCGTCACGGGGGCCGTCGATAGCGCCCTCGACGGCGCGATCTCGAAACTCGTCTCGGCTGGCGAGATCAAAGGAACGCTGGGGCAGGTCACCACGATTCACGTCTTCGGGCAGGTACCGGCGTCACGGGTCGTCGTCGTCGGCCTGGGACGGAAGCGGGAGTTCGACGCGGAGGCGGCGCGGCGGGCCACGGCGGCGGCGATGCGGGCGATGAAGCGGGTCGGCGCGAAACGGGTCGCCACGGTGCTGCACGGCGCGGGAGAGGGCGGACTCGATGCCGGCGTGGCGGCGCAGGCGGTGACCGAGGGAGCGCTCCTCGGCCTGTACGAGTACCAGCGTCCCGGCAAGCCGCCCAAGAAGGATGGCGTGATTGGGCTCAGCATCGTGGAAAGAGCGCGGAGCAAGCTCCCCGCCATACGGGCGGGGATCGAGCGGGGCCGCATCATCGCCGAGGGCGCCATGCTCGCCCGCGACATGAGCAACAGCCCGGCGAACCACATGACCCCGACCGACATGGCGGTGCGGGCGGAGCGGGCCGCGGTGGACGCGGGGCTCGACATAACCGTCTTCGACCGCGAAGAGATGGAGGAGCGGGGCATGGGGGCGCTGCTTGGTGTCTCCAAGGGCAGCGCGCAGCCGCCAAAGTTTATCATCCTGGAGTACAAGGGCGACCCTGACTCGGAGAAGGCCATCGGGCTGGTGGGCAAGGGCGTCACCTTCGACTCCGGCGGCATCTCGCTGAAGCCGGCGGGGGGCATGGCAGAGATGAAGACCGACATGTCCGGCGGCGCCGCGGTGATCGGGGCGATGCGCGCCATCGGATTGCTCAAACCCAAGATCAATGTGACGGGTCTGGTGCCCGCGGCGGAGAACTTGCCCTCGTCGACCGCGCAGAAGCCGGGCGACATCGTCACCGCGCTGAACGGCAAGACCATTGAGGTCGACAACACCGACGCCGAGGGGCGACTTCTGCTCGCCGACGCCCTCAGCTACGGCAACCAGATCGGGCTCTCTCCGATGATCGACATAGCCACGCTGACCGGCGCGATCTTGGTCTCGCTGGGCAAGGTCGCCACCGGGGCCTTCACCAATAACCAGCGGACGGTGGACCGGCTAATCAAGGCATCGCGGGCGACAGGCGAGAAGATGTGGCAGCTCCCGATGTTCGACGAGTACAAGAAGCAGAACAAGAGCGACGTAGCGGACGTGAAGAACACTGGCGGGCGGAACGCCGGGTCGATCACCGCCGCGTTGTTCCTCGCCGAGTTCAGCGAGAAGACGCCGTGGGTGCACCTCGACATCGCGGGCACGGCGCGCGCCGCGTCGACGGAC
The DNA here is from genome assembly GCA_965207995.1 of Dehalococcoidia bacterium. GTDB lineage: Bacteria > Chloroflexota > Dehalococcoidia > SHYB01 > SHYB01 > DAOUKH01. Next base: position 92,028 of record CBDBNG010000001.1, read on the forward strand.
GGCTATACACCAAAAGGATCGAGCGGCGTGCCGGTGCGTACGCTCGTGCAGTTCGTGCTCGACTCGGCGTAGGTCTTGCGTTTCGGTTACCATTCCCGACAGGGTAACGTGCGCCTTGTCCGGCTGGCACTTTCCTGTTGCCCAAGTTACTTGCCCGATGTTATAATGCAATTCTTGTACATGAGTCGCACTTCAGGAAACCGTGGAAGGGTTGGGGCGCAATGAAGGCAGGCGGGTCCGACTGGAAGTTCCTCACCAATCACGCACTGGTGCTGAGTTGGATTGCCCAGCACCAGCAGAGCACGGCCCGTGAGATCGCCATCGCGATCGGCATCACCGAACGCACGGCGCTCAAGATCGTCGGCGAGCTGGTCGAGGGCGGCTACCTCGACCGGCGGCGCAAGGGCCGGCGAAACGTGTACCGCGTCAACCCCGGCACGCCGCTGCGGCATGAGCTGGAGCGCAACATCCCCGTCGGCGACCTGCTCGACGTGATCGCTCCCAAGCGCAAGCGCGGCGCCGCGTAGTCTTTCGCCTTCGGACGGAGGCCGGCCGGTTCCGTCCGCGCCCTCTGTGGGCTACACTGGATGACGGTCGAGTTTCGGCCGCTCGGTGGGCGTGGCCAAGTGGTTAAGGCGCCAGGTTGTGGCCCTGGAGATCGAGGGTTCGAGTCCCTTCGCCCACCCCATCAATTCCGGCTTCGGTTCTCACCCGCCGGTCTATAATGAAAGCGCGGCTATCGCCGCTGCGTTTCACCCGCGCCCGTAGCTCAACTGGACAGAGCATCAGACTTCGGATCTGAGGGTTGGGGGTTCGAGTCCCTTCGGGCGCGCCACTTGTTCTCCGCTGCGCCGCCTTTGTGCAGGCAGCTATCGCAGCGGATCGACCACGGTCAAGAAGGGGAAGCGGTAGAAGTCGGTGTCGCGGGTGCAGATGCGGCTGATGCCGTGCTCGCGCATGAGTACAGCCGTGTGCAGGTCATGGGCCACATTGCCGCGGATATCCGGCACCTCCGACAAGGTCTGCGACAGGACCGCGGCGTGCCGATCGGTGGCATGGAGAAGGGTGATTCCCGAAGAGGCCAGGAGTCCCGCGAGAAAGCTCCAAGCCTGTGCCGCTGTCCACGGCGAGGGGAACGTGTGTCGGTGGGTACTGACTCGGAGAAACTCGTAGCAAATGCTCCACGTGAGAAATGCAGGGGACGGATCGCGACGTGCCTCCTCAAGGCGCCGACGGCATTGGTCGTGGAACTCTGAGTCGACATTTGCGGCGTAGACGAGAATGTTCGTGTCGAAGACGAGCACCCGTTAGTCCTCTTCCATGGCCCGGTAGAGCTCGTCGCGGTTGGAGATGTCGACCAGCGGTGCACCGCCATGCCAACTAGGCAGCGGCGGCAGATCGTCGAGCTTGGCGTCCGGCTCGGGGCCGTCGTCGAGGATGCGGCGGAGGCCCGCTTCCACCAGGGCGGACATCGTCGTCCCTCGGCGCGCGGCCTCCTCCCGCAGGCGCTGCATCACGGTATCGTCGATGTTCAGCGTGGTCTTCATATGGGAAACCATATCTGAGATATGGCTTGCCGTCAACTGCCGCTGCCGGCGGCGAATTTCTGCTCGATTTCCTTGTAGTGGGGGACGCCGACGATCTTCTCGAAGTCGTGGAAGGAGACGAGGGTGTCTTGCAGCGACTTCGTCGTCTTTTCCTCTTTGAGGGCGCGGTAGATGTTGCCGATGGCGTGGGCGGCGGTGAAGAGGGCGGAGAGGGGATAGACGACCATCTTGAAGCCGAGCGCCTGCAGCTCCGCCGAGCTGAGCAACGGCGTCTTGCCGCCTTCGATCATGTTGGCGAAGAGCGGCGCGCCGGGCACGTTGGCGGCGATACCGGACAGCTCCTCCACCGACTGGGGCGCTTCGACGAAGACGACGTCGGCGCCGGCGTCGCGGTAGAGGTTGCCGCGGCGGACCGCTTCGTCGAAGCCGAGCGGCGCGCGGGCGTCGGTCCTGGCGATGATGATGAGGTCGTCGTCGCCGCGAGCGTGGACGGCGGCCTTGAGCTTGGAGGCGTGGTCTTCGGCGGGAATGACGCGCTTGCCCTCGAAGTGGCCGCACTTCTTGGGCCACTGCTGGTCTTCGAGGATCACGCCGGCGACGCCCGCCTCGACGCACTCCTCGATAGTGCGGATCACGTTGAGCTCGTTACCGTAGCCGGTGTCCATGTCGGCGACCAGGGGAATCGACACGGCGCGGGCGATGTGCCGGGTGCGGTCCATGATTTCGGACATGGTCATCAAGCCGTAGTCGGGCGCGCCGAGGGTGGCCGCGGCGAAGCCGAAGCCCGTGGTGAAGACCGCGTCGAAGCCGGCCTGCTCCGCCAGCCGGGCCGAGAGGGCGTCGTAGGCGCCGGGCAACACGATGATCTCCGGCCCATCCAGCATCTTCCGCAGCGTCGTCGATCTCCTCATTGCCGCCTCCTTATGAATCCTAGCTGTCGAAGCCTACAGGCTTCCCAGCAAAGTCTTCCAGCGATTTCCGCAGCGCTGAAGCGCCTGCGTCGATATTCTGCTCCGCCGTGTCTAGCACGATACCCGCGTCCCAGGGTTCATAGTTCCGGTCGCACACCTGCTGCCAAGTGGGCAATCGATGGCCGGCAATGTCGGCTGACCGTGACTCCACCCTGCGCCGGTGCTCCGCCTCGTCGGAACACACGATCTCGATTTCGATGCATGGCTTGTCTGCCCGCCGGGCGACTCCTCGCCAAGCGGTCCGCGTCACCTCCACCGGGTTCACGGAGTCGGCGATGACGGTGTGGCCTAGCCGCAAGTTGTCCTCGGCAACCGCACAGGCAACCACATATCCTTCGGGCCCCGATATTGCCACATCGGAGTTGCGCAGCGCCTGCTCGATGGAATCGATGCGGAGGTGCACAGCCCCTATGGCTCGTGCCAGTCCGGCTGCGACTGCGGTTTTGCCCACGCCAGGGAGGCCTCCGAAGATCAAAAGCATCGGGATGCCTTGCGGATGACGGGTTTACCAGGCGCCGGTCTGGTCGCGGAGAGTTTCGTCTTCGCCGACCCAGCCGGTGAGCGTCTCCGGGGTCTGCTGCGCGAGGTAGAGGGCTGCTTGGGCCATGTTCTCCGGGCCGACGCCCCAGTTCTCGGGCACGTTGCCCTTGAAGTAGGCGATGGCGCCCTCGGTGAGCACGGCGCGGGCGGGCATCAGGCCGGTGACGCTGATCCCGTGCTCGCGCAGCTCGGCGGCGAGGCCGAGGGTCATGCGGTCCTCGGCGGCCTTGGAAATGCCGTAGACCAAGTTGCGCGGCGACTCGACGGCCATCCGGCCCGCACCCGAGCTGATGTTGATGATAACGCCGCTCCCCCGCTCCCGCATCGCGGGCAGCACCGCACGGATGAAGAGGAAGTAGCCCTTCACGTTCACGTCCATGATCAGGTCGAAGTGCTTGACGGAGATTTCCTGGAAGGTGGTCATGACGCTGGCCGCGGCGTTGTTCACCAGGATGTCGACGGGGCCGTAGGCCGCCTCGACTTGCTCGACCAGCCCGAAGACCTGGTCGTCGAAGCGCTGGTCGCAGCGAATCGCCATCGCCTCGCCGCCGGCCTCCCGGATCTCCTCGACGGTGAGGTGGATGCTGCCCGCCAGCTTTTCCGTCTCGACCTCGGAGCGCCCCGTCACGACCACCTTGGCGCCCTCGGCGGCGTAGAGCTTGGCGATGGCCTTGCCGATGCCCCGGCTCGAGCCGGTGACGATGGCGACCTTGTCCTTCAACTTCATGCGCGATCCTTCAAGGCCGGCGCGGCCCGCGTCGTTGACGGGGAGTGTAGCAGCCTCGCCGCCGTTGCGTTGACAGGGAGGGCCAGCGCCGTAAGATTGCGGCGACCGGGGTCGGAGGGACGCCATGAAGTTCGGGATGCTCTACGAGCTCCAGTTCCCCAAGCCGTGGGACGGCAAGACCGAGGCGGACATCTTCCGCGAGGCCCTCGACCAGATCGTGCTCGCCGAGGAGGTCGGCTTCGAGTACGTCTGGTTCGTCGAGCACCACTTCCTCACCGAGTTCGCCCACTCCTGCTCCCCCGAGGTCTTCCTCGGCGCGGTCAGCCAGCGGACGAAGACGATGCGGCTCGGCCACGCCGTCGTGCTGCTGCCGGTGAACCACCCCGTCCGCGTGGCCGAGTACGTCGCCACCCTCGACATCATGAGCGGCGGGCGCGTCGAGTTCGGCACCGGCCGCTCCGGCACCCCCTACCAACTCACCCCGTTCGGCGTCGACATCAACGACACCCTCGGCATGTGGGAGGAGTCGCTTGAGATCATCCCGCGGATGTGGACCGAGGAGGTCTTCGAACACAAGGGCAAGTACTACGACATCCCCCGCCGCGAGGTGATCCCCAAGCCGGTGCAGAAGCCGCACCCGCCCATGTGGGTCGCGTGCACCCGCGAGGAGACCTTCCAGGCCGCCGGCGACAAGGGCCTCGGCGCCCTCTGCTTCACCATCGGCAACCCCGGCGACATGCAGCGGCGCATCCAGACCTACCGCGAGGCCTCCCGCACCGCCCGTCCCGTCGGAAAGTTCGTCAACGAGCAGGTCTCGGCCTTCACCATCGCTCACTGCGACCTCGACAACGAGAAGGCCCGCAAGCTGGGCGGCGACGCCGGCCTTTGGTACTTCTCCAACTCGCGCATGCGGCACTCCAACGACTGGGCGGGCGTCGACCCCACCCTCGTCCCCAAGGACTACCAGTACCACCTCACCCGCAACAAGTACGAGGCCGAGCGCGTCGTCGGCGCCGACGCCGACGCCCTCATCGACGGCGGCTCATTCTGCGCCGGCGACCCCGACGCCTGCGCCCGCACCGTCGAGCGCTACGCCCAGCTCGGAATCGACCAGCTCATGCCGATCTTCCAGGCAGGCCGGACGCCGCACGAGGAGATCATGACCTCGATACGGCTCTTCGGCGAGCAGGTGATCCCCCGGTTCATCGAGAAGCCGACGAGCCCCGCCGCGGACGCCGTCAGCTAGCGGGAGCCGAAACAGGGTCGAGACCGGCCTCGGCGCGGGCCGCGTTGACGTGGTCGAGGACGCGTTGCCGCAGCGGCGGAAGCTCGTAGCCGATGTCGCGGAGCATCCGGCTGTTGTCCACCAGGTAGACGTGGGGCACTCTGGCCTCGCCGAAGCTGAACTTCGCCCCTGGGATGATCTCGGCGACCATGTCAGCGACTTCCTGCACGGTCGCGAGATGGCCGCCCGTGTTGTACACCGGGCTGCGCAGGTCGCCGCTCAGGACGGCGCGGGTGAAGACCTCCGCCGCGTCCTCCACGTAGATCATCGACGAGGCTTCGGCGGGGTCGACGGGTATCTCGACCGGGAGGCCGACGGCCGGCCGTGAGATCAGCAGCCCGCCGATGAGTCCGGTGAGTCCCGTCGTGCGCCCGTGTCCGAAGACAGTGCAGATGCGGATGCCGCGGAGGTCGAGGCCCCAACGATCCCGGTAACGGGCGGCGGTGAAGTCGTTGACCGCCTTCGTCTGGCCGTAGACGTTGTAGGGCTGCGAGGGGTCGTCCTCGGTGAGGGCGCGGTCGCCGACGTGCGACTGGTCGCCGTAGACGGCGATGGAGCTGGCGTAGACGACGCGCTCGATCTTGGCCCACCGGGCTGCCTCGAAGACGTTCGCCGCGCCCTGCACGTTGACCAGCAGCCCGGTGTGGGGCCGCTCCTCCGTAACCGGCGGCAGCAGGGCGGCCAGGTGCACGATGCGAGTCACGCCGTGGTCGCCGATGGCCTCCAGCAGGTGGGGCATCTGGGTGATGTCGCCGCGGACGTCGACTGCGCCCTCGGCGGGCGGCCCGGCGATGGTGTCGAAGCGGACGACCTGCTCGCCCCGAGCGATGAGCAGGTCCGAGACCCGCCGGCCAATGAAGCCGGCGCCGCCGGTCACCATCACGGTCATGGGCGTGGCACCTTCCTTCGGGTCAGGAGTCGCGGTGTTTGCGGAGCTCGAGGCGGCCGATCTGGTTGCGGTGCACCTCGTCGGGGCCGTCGGCCAGACGCAGGGCGCGGGTGCGGGCGTAGGCGTAGGCGAGGCCGAAGTCGTCGGACATGCCGCCCCCGCCGTGGAGTTGGATGGCCCAGTCGAGGATCTTGCACGCCATGGTGGTGGCGGCGACCTTGATGAGGGCGATGTCGAGGCGGGCCTCCTTGTTGCCCACGGTGTCCATCATGTAGGCGGCCTTCAGGGTCAGGAGCCGCGCCTGCTCGATCATGATGCGGCTCTCCGCGATGCGCTCCAGGGTGACCGTCTGCTCTGAAAGCGGCTTGCCGAACGGCGAACGCGACTGCGCGCGCCGGCACATCTTCTCCAGGGCGCGCTCGGCCACGCCGATCACGCGCATGCAGTGGTGGATGCGGCCGGGCCCGAGGCGGCCCTGCGCGATCTCGAAGCCCCGCCCTTCGCCGAGCAGGATGTTGGTCAGCGGGACGCGCACGTTGTCGTAGACGATCTCGGCGTGGCCGTGGGGGGCGTCGTCGTAGCCGAAGACGTTCAGGTGGCGCTTGATGTTCACCCCGGGCGTGTCGATGGGGATCAAGATCATCGAGTGTTGACCGTGGCGCTCATTGGAGGGCGGCGGGTCGGCGCGCCCCATGAAGATGATGATCTTGCACCGGGGGTCGAGGGCGCCGGAGGTCCACCACTTCCGGCCGTTGATCACGTACTCGTCGCCGTCGCGCCGGACCGTGCTCTGGATGTTCGTGGCGTCCGACGATGCGGTGTCCGGCTCCGTCATCGAGAAGCACGACCGTATCTCGCCGGCGAGCAGCGGGTCGAGCCACCGGCGCTTCTGCTCCTCGGTGCCGAAGCGCTCCAGCGTCTCCATGTTGCCGGTGTCGGGGGCCGAGCAGTTGAAGACCTCCGGCGCGATGGGCGAACGTCCCATGATCTCGCAGAGCGGGGCGTATTCGAGGTTGGAGAGGCCCGCCCCGCGCTCCGAGTCGGGGAGGAAGAGGTTCCACAGGCCGGCCGCTTTCGCCTCCGCTTTCAGCTCCTCCTGGATCGGCGGCGGCTGCCAGCGGCCGACCTCGTCGAGCTGGCGCTCGTAGACCGGCTCGTTGGGGTAGATGCGGCGCTCCATGAAGTCGGTGAGCCGCTCGCGGAGGTCGCTGGTCTTCGGCGACTCCTGCCAGATCGCTGCTTCGCCGGTCATACGGGTGTGCTCCTTTGCCGCGGCTCAGCCGCCGATGCGTTCCAGCTCGCGCAATCCGGCCTCGGCGATGCCCCGGGCGCGCAGGCCCTTCTCCATCGCCTGCTCGCTCGACGCCGTGCCCGCCATGGCGCGCGCCACGATGCCTTGGTTGATCGCCGCCAGCCGGAACATGTTGAAGATGACGTAGAAGTCCCAGTTCTCGATGCCCTTCCGGCCCGCGCGCCGGCAGTAGGCGGCGACGTACTCGTCCTCGGGCGGGATGTTGTGCTCGGCGAGGTCGAGCTCGGCCATGCCGTCGACTGATTGGGGCAGCCGCCGGTGCATGCAGTGGTAGGCGAAGTCGCCGAGGGGGTGGCCGATGGTGGAGAGCTCCCAGTCGAGCACGGCGGTGATCCGCGGCTCCGTGGGGTGGAAGATGACGTTGGCGGAACGGAAGTCGCCATGGACGATCGAGCTTTCGTCGCCGGCCGGGATGCTGTCGGGGAGCCAGTCGATGAGCCTTTCCATAGCCTCGATGCGCTCCGTCTCCGAGGCGCGGTACTGGCGCGTCCACCGGCTGATCTGGCGCTCGAAGTAATTTCCGGGCCGCCCGTAGTCCCCCAGTCCGACCTGCTCGTAGCCGACCTGGTGGAGTAGGGCCATGACACGGTTCATCTCGTCGAAGAGGGCGGGGCGCTCGTCGCGGGGGGCGTCGGGCAGCCACGGGTCCCAGAGGATGCGGCCCTCGACGTAGTCCATGACGTAGAAGGCGGTGCCGATGACCTCGGCGTCCTCGCACAGCGCGTAGCTGCGCGGCACCGGGACGCCGCTCTCTTGGAGCGCGGTGATGACGCGGTACTCGCGGTCGACGGCGTGGGCGGAGGGCAGGAGCTTGCCCGGCGGCTTGCGCCGCAGGACGTAGCGGCGGCTGCCTGATGTGATGCGGTAGGTCGGGTTCGACTGGCCGGTGCGGAACTGCTCGACCTCGGCCTTGCCGGAGAAGCCCTCGACGTTGGCGGCCATGTAGCGTTCCAGGGCCGCCACGTCGAAACTGTGGCGCTCCAGCACGGGCATGACGCCCACGATGTCGTCGATTCCCATGGCTCTCCGGCGTCCGCCGCACCGCCGCTGGCCAACGCGGGCGCATCTTATACCAAACCACCCGGCGGCGGAGTAGAATCCCTCCGGCCCCTTCTTCCAATGGAGAATTGGGATAACGCTGGGGCGGGGCTGCACCTAGACCTCCCCCGAAGGGGATGCCTTAAGCCTCTCCCCCGCTGGGGGAGACTGAGAGAGGGAAGGGGTGGGGCGACCCCAGGAGGAAGACGCTGGAACTGCTACTGATACGACACGGCGAGGCCCTCTACGGCGCCGAAGACGGCCTGACCGAGCTCGGCGTCCGGCAGGCGGAGCTGCTCGCGGAGCGGCTGGCCTCCGTGGGGCTGAGCGCCCTCTATTCGAGCACGATGGCGCGGGCGCGGCAGACCGCCGAGGCCGTCGCCGCCCGCACCGGCCTGCCCATCACCTTCGACAGCCGCTTTCGCGAGATCGACGCCGGCGAGCGGCTTGAGCAGAGCCCTGAGGAACACCGGCGGCGCGCCTCGAACTTTCTGAAGCGCACCAAGGTCTACACCATCGGCTACGAGCACCAAGGCGGAGAGAGCGCGGTGCAGCTCTACGAGCGGGCGTCCACGGCCATCGCCGAGGTCTTCTCCGGCCCCGTCAAGGACGACGGGGGCGCCTACGCCCTCATCGCCCACGGCGGCTTTATCAACGCCGCCCTCTGCTACATCCTCGACCTGCCGTTCGACGGCGCGATGCGCTTCCGCCTCCAGAACACCTCGATCTCCACAGTCAGCCTTGTCGACGACAGCAAGCTGGTGATCGGCGTCAACGACGTCGCCCACCTCGCCCCCGTCGGCGGGGCGCTGCTCTAGCGAGGCCGGGTCCCGCGCTTCCCTGGTGTAAAATTAGGAATTGATGGAAGTCGGGATCATTGGCGGCGGCGCGCTTGGACTGTCGGCCGCATACGAACTGACGCGCCGCGGCCACAAGCCCGTCGTGTACGAACGGGCTCCGTTCCTGGGGGGGCAGGCGTCGACCTTCGACGTCGGTGGCGGCCGGCTCGAGCGCGGCTACCACCACCTCTTCCGCAGCGACACGTCGATCGTCGAGCTGATCGAGGAGCTCGGCCTCGGCGACAAGCTGGCGTGGATCGAGTCGAGCGTCGGCTTCTATAGCCAGGGCGAGATTCACCCCTTCACCACGCCGCTCGACCTACTCCGGTTCAAGCCGCTGAACCTCTTCCAGCGCCTGCGCCTGGGCTTCGTCACCCTCTTCCTCCAGCGCAAGAAGTACTGGCCCCGCGAGTACGAGCACGTCACCGCCCGCGACTGGCTGCGGAAGCGCATCGGGCAGAAGGCGCTGGACGTGGTCTGGGGCCCCCTGCTGCGGGGCAAGTTCGGCGACCACGCCGACGAGGTCTCGATGGCTTGGCTCTGGGGCAAGATCTACCTTCGCACCACGTCACGGGACAAGGGACTGCGGGGACGCGAGCGGCTCGGCTACCCCATGGGCAGCTTCGCCGAGATTTTCGAGGCGCTGGAGCGCGCCATTCCCGATGGCGGCGGCGAGCTGTACTACCCGGCGACGGTGAAGCGTGTCGTCGTCGAGGACGGACGAGCGACGGGCTTAGTCGTCGAGCGCGACGGCAAGGAGGAGACGCGCAACTTCGACGCCATTCTCGCCACCTCGCCCTCCTACGTCGTGCCCGCGCTTGTCCCCGAGCTGCCCGACGACTACAAGGCGCTGCTCACCAAGGTGCGCTACGAGGCGGCCATCCTGATCGTGATGCACCTCGACCGGCCGCTCACGCCCTACTACTGGATCAACATCGCCGACCCCACGATCCCGTTCGTGGGGATGATCGAGCACACCAACTTCGTGGACAAGTCGCTGTACGGCGGGCGGCATCTGGTCTATCTCTCCAACTACGTGGCCCGCGAGGACAAGTTCTACGACATGTCGCCCGACGAGCTCTGGGCGAACTACGTGCCCGCCATCAAGCGCATCGCCCCGGACTTCGACGAGTCGTCGGTCATCGAGTGGAGCTACCACCGCGAGAACGCCGCCCAGCCCATCATCGGCCTCGACTACTCCAAACAGATTCCCTCGCTGAAGACGCCCATCGAAGACCTCTGGCTGGCCAACACCACCCAGATCTACCCCGAGGACCGCGGCACCAACTACAGCGTCCGGCTGGGCCGGCTCATGGCCCGCATCCTCACCGGCGACGCCCCCAACAAGATGTGGTGGGAGTAACCCCTTAATCCGTGCGGAGGCGATCCTTGTGGTCGCCGGTGGCGCGGGGCGGTTTTCACCCTCTCCCGCTGGAGACCCTTCCACAACACGCGACGCCGGCAGAGGCCCGCCCATGTAGGGGCAACCCTCGTGGTTGCCCAGGGGTGCGGGTAGGGTCTTCTCCCCTTCCCCTCGGGAGACTCTTGCGTAATTCCCCGGCAAGCCAAAAAGACGGGTGGCGCGGGGCGGTCTTCACCCTCTCCCGCTGGAGACCCTTCCACAACACGCGACGCCGGCAGAGGACCGTCCATGTAGGGGCAACCCTCGTGGTTGCCCAGGGGTGCGGGTAGGGTCTTGTCCCCTCCTCTGTAGGGGCGATTCACGAATCGCCCGTGCCTATCCCCCGAACGGCCTCGCGGGGGTAGGCCCAAGGTACGCAAAGGTCTAGCGTCATCCGCCACCATCCCCTTGACACGACCTCTCCCGCGGCCTATCATCAAATAAGAACGAACGTTCTTTGCCGGGCAGTGGCGACACCCGCGGACGCGTGAGAGATGGGCGCCGCAGCACTGGCGGGCGACGGCAACGGCCGGAATTGCCCCGCGGACGCGCGGGAGACAGGGCCCAGGCCGTGGCGGGCGACGGCGGCGGCCTGAACTGCTCTGCGGACGCGCAGAGTCAGGCCCTTGCCGTGGCGGCGCTGAGCATCTCAGCCAGGGCCGAGAGAGGCGCTAGAGCTCGATCACCGAGCGCAGCGTCTCCCCCCGCTCCATGGCCTCGAAGGCCGGCTCCGTCTCGTCGAGCTTGATGAGCCGCGTCACCACCCGGTCGAGGTCGAGCGCGCCCTTGGCGTACCAGTCGGCGAGCATGGGGAAGTCGCGGGAGGGAAGGCAGTCGCCGTACCAGCTCACCCGGAGCGCCCCTCCGAGGCCGAAGAACTGGAGCATGGGGACCTCGACCACCATGTCGGGGCTGGGCACGCCGATGAGGGTGCAGGTGCCGGCGAGGTCGCGGCTCCAAAGGGCCTGGAGCAACGTCTGCGGCGTGCCGACGGCCTCGAAGGAGTGGTCGACGCCGTTGCCGCCGGTCAGGGCCTTGACCGCCTCCACGGGGTCGCCCGCGGTTGCGTCGACGACGTCGGTTGCGCCGAACTCCTTGGCCCATTCGAGCTTGTTCGCCGCGATGTCGACGCCGATGATCGTGCGTGCTCCCGCCAGCTTGGCGCCCATGATGACGCTGCAGCCGACGCCGCCGCAGCCGTAGACCGCGACCGTGCTCCCCCGGCGCACCTGGCCCGAGTAGAGCGCCGCGCCAACCCCCGTCATGACGCCGCAGCCGATGAGCGACGCCTGGGGCGGAGGACAGCTTTCGGGCACGGGCACCGCCTGCTTGGCGGCGACGACGGTGTGCGTGCAGAAGGTCCCGATGCCGAGGGCGGGGTTCAACGTCAGGTTGTCGCTCTTGGTCTTCATGCGGGGCTCGGCGTTGAGGCTGGCCGAGCAGAGGTGCGGCTGCCCGATGGCGCAGAACCGGCAGGAGCCGCAGGGGGCGCGCCAGGCGAGGATGACGTAGTCGCCGACGGCGGGCTCGGTGACGCCCTCGCCGACGGCCTCGACGATGCCCGCACCCTCGTGGCCGAGCAGGAAGGGGAACTCGTCGGTGATGTTCCCCAGCTTGTAGTGCAGGTCGGTGTGGCAGACGCCGCTGGCCTGGACCCGCACCAGCACCTCGCCGGGCCCCGGATCGTCGATGACGATGTCTTCGACCAGCGCCGGCTCGCCCGCGGCGCGGGATACGACTCCGAGTCCATCGATAGGCATGGAACGCCTCCTTGGTTCGCGTTTTGGTTAGCTATCCACGCAGGGGTCGGAAGAACTCGCGGACTTCGTGGACGAGGCCGCCGGGGTTCTCCATCGCCGGGAAATGGCCGCCCTGTTCCATGTCCGTCCACCGCTTGAGGTTGTAGGCGTGTTCGGCGAGCACCCGCGGGGGGCGGTTCGCCTCCTTAAACGTGGCCACGCCGGTGGGCACGTCGATGCGGGGCGAGGGGCGCGGCGTCGTCGAGCCGCGGAAGGTCTCCTTGTACAGCCGCATCGAGGAGCCGATGCTCTGGGTGAACCAGTAGATGGCGATGTTGGTGAGCAGCTCGTCCTTGGTGTAGCTGCGCTCGACGTCGCCGTCGCAGTCGCTCCACCGCCGCCACTTCTCGACGATCCACGCCGCGAGCCCGGCTGGCGAGTCGTTGAGGCCGTAGGAGGCGGTCTGCGGCTTCGTTCCCTGCAGGTGGACGTAGCCCCACTCCTCCTGCCGGTAGGCCTTCAGGTTTTCCCACCACTCCCGCTGCTCCGGGGTGAGCTTCGCCTCGTCGATCTGGGCGGTGACCATGTTCAGGTGCACCCCGATCATCCGCTCGGGGTGGTTGACGCCGAGCGCGGTGGTGACGCCGGCGCCCCAGTCGCCGCCCTGGGAACCGAACCGGTCGTAGCCAAGCTGCTCCATCAGCTGCACCCAAAGAGCGGCGATGGCCCTGGTATCCATGCCGCGCTCGCGGGCGTGGTCGGAGAAACCGTAGCCGGGCAGCGAGGGTGCCACGACGTCGAAAGCGTCGGCGGGGTCGCCGCCGTGGGTCGCAGGGTCGGACAGCGGCCCGATGACCTTGTACATCTCGAAGAAGGAGCTGGGCCAGCCGTGGGTGATCACCAGCGGCATGGGGTTGGGCCCCTTGCCCTTGACGTGGATGAAGTGGATGCCGAGCCCGTCGACGTCGGCCTTGAATTGTGGGAACTCGTTGAGCATCCGCTCGTGGGCACGCCAGTCGTAGACGCCGCGCCAGTACTCGCAGAGCTCCTTGACGTACGCGAGGTTCGAGCCGTAGTCCCACCCCGAGTCCGGGATCTCGTCGGGCCAGCGGGTCTCTTCGAGGCGGCGCTTCAGGTCGGCGAGGTCCTCATCGGGGATGTCGATGGTGAACGGCGTGATCGCCACGGCTGTCTCCTCTAGGCCGGTGTCGTCGGATGCGGAAGCGGGCGGTACTCGGCGCTCCTAGCGGCGGATCGCTTCGAGTACGCGGGGATGCTTGAACGCCGACCGGTGGCCGCCGCCGATGTAGAGGTTGTGGGCGCCGGGAATCTCGGACGACCAGCGGGTGAACCGCAGGTTCCACAGGGTGATGCCGGCGGCGGTGAGCGGCGCGGGGAGCCGCTTGCTCAGCAGGAACCGGCGGATCTCGCCGATATCGAGGAGGTCGAAGCGGGGCTCGCCGGAGAGCCGCCCGTGGAGCCAGGGCCACTTCGAGGCCCACGCGTTGAAGCGGATCCCGAGGCTGGCGCGCTTCGAGATCGAAGGGTCGAGCGTGGTCACCGTCGTGATGCCGGGGTTTTGCCGCCCCTTGATGATCTCGACGATGGCCTGCAGGGCCACCGCGCCGCCCTTGCTGTGCCCGACGACGCGCGTCGAGGCGAGCCGGCAGGCGTCGATCTGATCGAGAAGCTGCCCCGCCGCCTTGGTGACCGCGGCTCCGATGCCGACGGATGCGGCAGTGGAACGGCGGGCCGCCTCGCTGAATCCGGACGTGCCCCACTCGATCAGGCGGCCCTCGCTCCAGTCGAAGGCGAAGGCCTCCTCCGCCTCTTCCGTCGCCTCCGCCATTTCGTCGAACTGGTCGAAGGTCCCTTCGCGCCCATGGATGAAGATGGTGGCCGTCACGGTCATGGGCCGAGTGTACGCGCGGGGCCGCGGAGCGTCAAAAGCGGTTAGGAGATGGCGCGCAGCGTCGGGCCGTCGTCGGTCATCTCCACGTCGATCGTGTCACCCTCGATGTGCTCCACGAGGTGCTCGCTGATTGAGGCGTCGATGACCAGAATCGGCCGCCCTTCGAACTCGACGACCTGGTCGGTCTCCTTGCGCTCGCCGTAGACGAGGTGGAATCCGCCGTAGATGTCCGAGACCATGCGGATGAGGTGGCCCGGCTCGTGCTCCTCTGAGTCGAGCAAGGCGGCGAGCGCCTCGCGGGCCCGGTCGGTGAACTTGAGCGGCATCTAGGGGATGCCCGCCCCGGCCACGTCGACCCGCGTATAGCGTATGCGGGCGTTGCCCCGGCCCTTGATCTTCTGGGGGTTCGCCTCCTTCGCTTCGAGGAGGAAGAGCGTCCGGCGGTCCTCGCCGCCGAGCGCGCAGGCGATGGCCAGCATGTCAGACTCGATGGTCTCCTTGACCTCGCCCCCCTCGGCGATGCGGATGAAGCCCGGCCCCCGCGGCGTGGCGAGCCAGATGCAGTCCTCCTCGTCGAGCGCAATGCCGTCGGGGCCGAATTCGAGGTCGGCCCACGTCCGGCGGTTGGAAAGCGAGCCGTCGTCCTCGATGTCGAAGGCGGTGAGGCGCAGCCCGCGCGTCTCGCCGACGATCAGCGTCTTGCCGTCGGGCGTGATGACCATTCCGTTGGGGAAGGAAAGGCCGTCGGCGACGGCGCGGACGTCGCCCTCCGGCGTGACCAGGATGAGCACCGTGTCCTGCTGGGGCGCACCGGCGAAGGTGTCGAAGCCGAAGTTGCCCACGTAGGCCCGGCCCTTCGCGTCGACGACCATGTCGTTGCAGGGGCCGCCGGCGAGGGCGCTCATGTCGGCGACCTCTTCGAGGCCGGCGTCGACGTGGCGCAGCAGCTTGTGGTCGGTCATGGAGACGACGAGCAGACGCCCGTCGGGGTCGAAGCCAAGGCCGGAGGGACGGTTCGGCACGTGGACCACGGTGTCGGCGCGGCCGCCCTCTAGCTCGACGCGGACGACCTCGTGGGCGTGCATGTCGGAGAACCAGAGGGCGCCCGCATGCCAGCGCGGCCCTTCGCCGAACATGAGGTCGTCGAGCAACGTGTGGATGTCTCGGAAGGGCATCGTGGCGACTCCCGGCCCGCCGGGTGCGGGCGCGCGGCCATTGTAGTGGGGGCGCTTCAGCGGCGCTAGCGGGTACAACGGCGTAGCCCCGGCGCCCTCTGCGTCGTATCATGCGCGGGCCGGTCGCAACGGCGTGGAGGTTTCGAGCATGGCGTACGACCTCGTCATCGAGAACGGGCGCATCGTGGATGGTACGGGCCTGGCGGAGTTCCCCGGAGGCGTGGCGGTCACCGACGGCAAGATCGTTGAAGTCGGCGACGTCTCGGGCGCGGCGAAGCGCCGGATCGACGCGAAGGGCCTTGTCATCGCGCCCGGCATCGTCGACATCCACACCCACTACGACGCGCAGGTCTTGTGGGATCCCCTCCTCACGTCGAGCGTGTGGCACGGCGTCACCACCGTCGTCATGGGCAACTGCGGCTTCACCATCGCCCCCTGCAAGCCCGACGACCAGGACTACATCATGCGCATGCTGGCGCGCGTCGAGGGCATGTCCCTCGGCGCGATGCAGCAGGGCCCGGAATGGGACTGGCGCTCTTTCGAGGAGTACATGGAACGCGTGGGGCAGACCCTGGGGCTCAACGCCGCCTGCCAGGTGGGGCACTCCGCGCTCCGCTACACCGTCATGGGGTCCGACGCGCTGGAGCGCGAGGCAACGCCGGAAGAGGTAGAGGCAATGTGCGGCCTGCTCCGTGAGGCTCTGGCGGCCGGCGCGGTCGGTTTCACCACCTCGATCTCACGGGCCCACGTCGACTGGGAGGGCAACCCCGTCCCCAGCCGTTTCTCCGCCGTCTCGGAAATCGACGCGCTCGTGGACGTTGTCGGCGAGCACGGCTTCGGTCAGATCGAGATCGCGCCCCGCTCGGGAACGAACCTCCCGGACGAGGACCAGGTGGATATCGCGCGGTGGGCCCGCACGTCGGGCCGCGTGCTGAGCTGGAACGAGCTCGGCCAATACCCACAGGCGCCGGAGGGCCGATGGCGCGAGATCCTGGCCTTCATGGAGCGGACGCACCAGGAGGGCGGGCAGGTCTACGGCGTCTGCTCGTGCCGCCCCACGACGCAGGACTTCGACCTGAAGGACAACAACCTCGTCCTTACCGTGCTACCGGAATGGCTGGAGGTCCTCCCCAAACCGCACGCCGAGAAGAAGGCCCTGCTCGCCGACCCCGCCTACCGCGACGGCATGCGGCCCGGCATCGACGCCGCGTGGGAGTCGGGCCCGAAGCCGGTGCGCTGGGACGCGACGATCCTCACCGGCCCCAAGCGCGCCGAGCATGCCGACCTGAAGGGCCTTACCCTCCGGGAGCTTGGCCTCCGCATGGGTAAACACCCCCTCGACGCCATGATCGACGTCGCCTTGGCGGAGGACTTGGAGACCGAGTTCACCTTCAGCGGCACGCGCAACACCGACCCCGAGGCCATCGCCTCCATCATCCGCAGCCCGTACACCATCCTGGGCGTCTCCGACGCGGGCGCGCACCTCAACATGATCGCGGGCGCGGAGTACTCGACGCAGGTGTTCAGCCAGTGGGTGCGCGAGAAGGGCGTGCTCACGCTCGAAGAGGCCGTCCATAAGCTCACGGGCTTCCCGGCGGCGTACATGGGCTTCGCCGACCGGGGACGCCTGGAGCCCGGCCTCGCCGCCGACGTCATGGTCTTCGACCCCGACACCATAGGCGCGCTGCCCAAGGAGAAGGTGCCCGACCTTCCCAACGGCGAGGAGCGCATCGTCATCAAGGCCACGGGCATCGAGCACACGGTCGTCAACGGCGTTCCCGTTGTCGAAGGGGCCGAGCACACCGGCGCCTATCCCGGCCGCCTCATCCGCGGCACGGACTACGCCTAGGCCACCCCGCTCCACCCTCGGCCTCCGACGCGCCTGCGGCGCGTGCCCTCTCTCAAATCTCCCCCAGAGGGGGAGAGGTTCAGGGTGCGCCTAGTAGACGCCGGGAAGGATCCGATACGGGACGCGCGCCTTGTACTCTTCCCACTTCTCGGGGCCGTATTTCTCGGCGCAGTGCTTATCGTCGCCATGTTGCCGGAAGGTGAAGAAGGTGACGATGAAGATCATGTAGGTCCAGGCCCAGAGGACGCCGAAGTGGCCGAATGACAAGGCGACGGAGAGGCAAAGGAGCCCCTCGCCGAAGTAGTTGAAGTGGCGGGCTGCGCCCCAGAGTCCGCTGCAGAGGATCTTGCGGTCGCCGGCCTCGATGTACTTGGGCTCGATGATCCCGAGGAACTTGCGGTCGGGCCAGCGTTTGAACGTGTACTTTTGCAGGTTGGCGCCGCGCCCGATGCTCCAGCCGACGAGGAACAACGCGGCCGTCCCGATGAGCCAGACATACGTCCACGCCGTCGAGAAGCCGGGGTCCGGGTAGGCGGCCATGCCCCACAGCGGGAGGATGTACAGCCACCCGTAGACGATGAGGCCGCCCCAGATCAACATGAAGCCGAGCCGCTCGTGGATCAGGTCGTAGGTGTAAAGCTGGACGCGCTCGAAGATGAAGTAGTCGAAGATGTAGAAGGTGAAGAAGGCGGCGTACATGTAGACGCCGGGGTTGGCGTCGGCGCCAAACACGTCGTGGTGGTAGGCGGCGCCGGAGAGGGCGTTGAGCGCCAGCATTGTCCCGCCGACGACATAGAGGTACATCTTGACGTCGAAGCGGTCCTTGAAGAACGTGAGCTCCTGGGCCCGCCCGAACCAGAGCGCCGCGATCGGGTTCTTAACCGCTCCCTGCGGTTGGGTGAACACCGCGATGATCGAAAGGGCAAGAGCGAGGGCCGTGCCGCCGGCCAGGGCATAGACCGCGGAGCGGAAGAACCAGTCCCGCGGCCCGATGAGCTCGAAAGCCCACAGAAGCACCGCCAGGACGAAGACGAGGATGCCGTTTAGCCGGTACTTGCGGGGCGCGCCGGTCTCCGGGTTGACGACGTAGCCGGGGACCGACCTTCCCGGCAGAATGACCTGCGCGAGGAAGAACGCGGCGCAGACCGCCAGCGGGGTCAGGAACCCCGCAACCGCTTCCCACCCGGACAGTTCGAAGAGGTGCTCGATCCCAAGCCATTCAGTCATGACCGACGCCTCCTTCCTTCAGTGACGCGGGCGTTGCGGATGCGGGCACGGAGAATATCACACAGGGAAGCAACGGGCATGACCGCAGGGACGGCGCCGTGCCGCTACCCCACCTTGGTGCCGGGGTGGAGGAGCGACTCCCCGCGTAGGAAGTCGTAGCGCATCAGCCGGTCGACGATCAGCCATTGCCCGTCACGCCGTTGGAGCTTGTCGAGGTAGCGGATGCCGATGACGTACTCCTGCTCCTCGCCGTCCTTGTCGTAGTAGTGGCGGGCGACGGCGTAGGTCTCGGCGTCGGCGTCGTCGCCGTTGATCCAGGCGATGTGGTTGCCCATGAAGTGGTAGGTGCGCTTGTAGACGGCGACGCGGCTGGTCGAAGCGATGATGGTGTCGCGGCCGTTCTGCTCGAGGCGAGGCGGCGACCTGAAGCGGGCGTCCTCGGCGTAGACGCCGGTGAGCGCGTCCCAGTCGCGGCGGTCGATGGCGCGGTAGTAGGAGGCCAGCACGTCCCGGATGGCGAGCCGGTCGATCAAGTGTTGGACGTCGTCGCTCATGGGTGGGCCTCGGGGCGGGAGTTGAGCGGAATCGTAGGAAGGCGGCGCGGGCCTGTCAATCGCGCAACAGGAAGGAAAGGCCGTCCCCTTGCTATAATGGGCGTGTCCTCACCCCTTTGTCCGGAGCGTTTCGGTGTCCGACGAAATCAAGAGCGCCTTCGAGAAGGCGATGGAGAAGGTCGAGAGCATGAACCTTGCTCCTCCCACGGAGGAGGAGCGGCTCTCGTGGGAAGCAGCGCCCAAGGGGCGCAAGATCGCCGCCGCCTACCTCAAGGGCGAGGAGACGCTGAACTCGGCGATTGCCGAGGCCGACGCCAAGGAGCGGCCCTACATGATCGAGGGCGCCGTCGAGGTGCTCACCGCGAGCATCCAGCTGCCCAAGCACGAGGCCGCGGAGCGGGAGACGGCGCGGGCGTTGAGCGGCATCAAGAGCCTGCTCGCTGGCGCCCCCGGCGTCCAGGAGGTGGCCGAGCGCGTCTCCTACGTCGGCGAGCAGTTCAAGACCTACGGCGAGCAGCAGCGCCAGCAGGCAATGCAGCAGCTGAAACAGCAGTTCACCGCGCAGTTGGAGCAGGTGATGCGCCAGCGGGGCGCGTCGGGCCCGCCGCCGGGGAACATCGAGACGATGCCCGAGTTCCAGCAGGAGTGGATGCGCGTCCGGCTGCATCTCGACCAGCAGTACGAGGGGCACCTCGAAGGCTACCGCAACGAGATCCGGGCCCTGGCGAAGAAGCGCTAGCTTGTCGAACGAAGACGAACGCATCATCGCCGCCCTGGAGCAATCGAGGGTGGTGCGTCCCCCCAAGCAGCAGTTGGCGACCTTCGGCGTCACCAACCTTCGGTACTTCATGGTCACCGAGCCGGTCTACCGCGAGCTCGCCGGAGGCGACGCCGAGTCGGTGCTGCGGGAGGGCAAGTTGATCTCGCGGCAGCCCGAGGTGGTGACGCCCTCGTACCTGATGAACGTGCAGGGCTTCGGCGACGAGGCGCAGCGCATGTTCCGGATGCTCGCCTCGCAGCTTGGGCCGAGCTCGCCGGGCCTGATGTACTCCTACCGCAACGAGTCAGAGAAGATGGACATCCTGAGCGGCGACCCCGACGGCGTGGCCGAGCGGGTCAAGGATGACCTCGACCGCAAGCAGGAGAGCCTGGCCGTCGTGCTGCGGGGGCCGGACGAGCTGTGGGACGTCGCTTTGCTGAAGTTCATCTATGAGTACACCGCGGCCTCGGCTCCCGGTAATGTGGGCGAACTTGAGGATCGCGGCATGCTCCAGCCCGATCCCCGATTCGGGCTCCCCCGCGCCGCCGTGGAGAGCATCGAGACGATGTTCCGGCGCCTGGAGTCGCGCCGCGACGGGGACCCGCAGGAACTCAAGGAAGAGCTCGACCGGTGGGGCGTCTTCGACCGGTACGAAGACCGCTTCCTTGCGCTCTTCCGCCGCCGCTTCTTCTAGGGCGGCGCCCCGCGCCCTCGGCTACGCCTCGACGGGGCGGAGGATGTGGCGTCCCCGCTCGTTGAGGTCCAGGTAGCCCGCCTTGTGCTCGATCTCGTGATCGAAGAGGACCAGCCACTGCTCGTCGTAGGCCCGCGTCAGGAGGTCGCGCTTCGCGTTGAGGGTGTCGATGGGGTAGAGGTCGAAGCTCTGGGCGTAGGGCATGGGCAGGTGAGCGGCCGAGGGGATGAGGTCGCCGAAGAAGCAGGCCTTCCGCCCTTCGACTTCGAGGAGGACGATCTGGTGCCCCGCGGTGTGGCCGCCGGTGCGCTTGCAGTGGACGCCGGGCACGATTTCGGTGTCGCCGTCCAGGAGCTCAAGCTGGCGGTTTCCTTCGAGGGGTGCGAGGTCGGCCTCAAAGTAGCCCGCGCCGTTGCGCTCGTTGGGGTGGGTGGCCTCCTCCCAGTCGGCCCGCTGCGCGAGGTACTGGGCGTTGGGGAAGGTCGTGGCGAGCGCGCCGGTGGGGGTGGTGTAGGTGGCGCCGCCGGCGTGGTCGAAGTGCAGGTGGCTGAAGACGACGTAGTCGACGTCGGCGGGCTCGAGACCGTGGCCGCGCAGCTCGTCGAGGAGCCGTCCCGCCTTCATGACGAACTGGTTCTGGAGCTTCTCGGGATGCTTCAGGCCGAGGCCGGTATCGACGACGATGTTCTTGCCGCCGGCGCGGATGAGGGGGCAGTTGATGTCGAGGGTGACGCGGTTGCGCTCGTCGGGGGGCGCCCCTCGCTCCCACAGGACGCGGGGCACGACGCCGAAGTAGGCGCCGCCGTCGATCCGCATCGAGCCGTCGATCAGGAAGTCGAATTGGAGATCGCCGATGCGCATGGTGCCCCTCCCGCCTTTGCTCCCATTATAGGAGCGTTGCGTGGCCCGCCGCGGGAGACACCGCCCCGCAACCCGCCCGCAGGCTCGAACGGCCTGCCCACGGCCTCCCTAGACGGCCGTCCTGCTCGGGCGCGCTCCGAGCAAGACGGCCTAGGGGCCGATCCGGCGTTCTCTCGCCACGCCCATGCACTGTTAGAGGCAGTGCCTTCGCCCCCTCTAAGGGCGGACTGGTGGCCGGTGGACCGCCATTGTGGGCCCGCGAGAACATGCGTTCGCTATCGTTAGATTAGCAGCGGCGACGCGGGCCGTCAAAGGGCGCGTGTCACAGTTGCCGCCACAGGAATGGAGAGGCCGGAGGGGACGGGCGACTCGCGAGTCGCCCCTACAGGGGAGGGGCGCGCCCCGCTCCACTCCCCGCCCTCACCCCAACCCTCTCCCAGCGGGAGAGGGGGAGACCGCGCCGCGCGTGCCCGCCCTCAGTCCCTCCGAGAGGGAGGGAGGTTTAAGGTGGTTCCTCCCAGAGGGGGAGAGGTTAAAGGCAAGCCCGATGAAGAGGGGCCGAGCGCGGTGGGAGGGTCGGTCAGAAGGTGTCGGCGTCGTCGTCGAACCATTTGCGGATGAGGTTGTTGAGGGAGCCGTCCGCCTTCATGGAGCTTATGGCTTCGTTGAGCTTGGCTTTTAGGTCGGTGTCGTCCTCGCGGAGGCCGATGCCGATGCCGGAGTCGAGCGGGACGCCGGGGCCGACGACGACCAGCCGTTCGCCATGCTCGGCGATGACGGTGTGAGCGAACTCGCGGTCGACGAGGGCGGCGTCCACCTCGCCGCTGAGGACGGCCTCGATCAGCTGTCCGACCAATTCGTATTCGACGAACGTTGCGCCGGAAGCCGACAAATAGTCGGCATGGATGGTGGCCACTTGGGCCGCGATCTTGCCGTCCACCACTTCGTCGCCGGCCCCTGCCGCTGCCAGATAGACGGACGGGATTGGCGGGATGTACGGCTGCGTGAAGTCGATGACTTCGTCCCGCTCGGCGGTGATGCTCATGCCGGCGATGATGGTGTCGTACCTGCCGTCCATCAGGTTGCGGATGATGGTCTCCCAGGCGTTGGTGAACCACTCGCACTCCAGGTCGGCGCGGCGGCACAGCTCGTCGCCCAACTCCCGCTCGAAGCCGTCGACGTCGCCCTGGTCGTTGATGAAGTTGTAGGGAGGATAGGCGCCCTCGGTTCCCATCCGGACGGTGCCGTCACCGACGCACGAGGTCAGGAGGACAACCACGGCGGCCAATGCCGCCGCGGCGAGGACATATCTCCACACGTTCAGCCGCTTGCCCATCGTTGCCATACCGGGCATCGCGTCACCGCCCACATCTCGGATGGAGAGATTCTACCCGACCGGCGGGGCCCTACGGGTCGCGGCCTTGTTCGCCGCGCCCCCACATGGGGTGGCGGAACGACGGGTTGGCGTCCGCATGCCACGAGCGTTGCACCGGCGCCGCTACGGCCTCCGCCAACTCCGCCATTGGTGCGGGAGACTGCTTCCGCATCGGCCAACTCGATCCCAGGGCGTTCAAATGGTGCGCCAAGTCCAGAAGCGCCGCCAAATTGTGCACCGGCAGGAGGTCGTCGATGTACGGGGCCGCGGCCCGCATCCCCTGAGTTAATGGCTCATACTCCGCGCTTCCCGCCAGCGGGTTCAGCCAGATCAAGCGCCGGCAACTCCGCCGCAGACGCGCCATCTCGTCGCTCAGCGCGCCGGGATCGCCGCGGTCCCAGCCGTCGGAGACGATGAGGACGATGGAGCCCCAGCCCAACGACCGGCGCGCCCACTTGAAGTTGAACTCCTTGAGCGCCGCCCCGATGCGCGTCCCGCCCGACCAGTCGGGGACCGCCTTGGCGACGTCGGCGACAGCCTGGTCGATGTCCCGCCGCCCCAACTGCTTGGTTACGCGGGTGAGCCGTGTCGCGAACAGAAAGGCCTCGACATGGTTCTCCAGCCCTCCGTAGAGGCTGTGGATGAAGTGGAGCAACATCCGCGTGTAGCGCTCCATCGAGCCGCTCACGTCGCAGATCACGACGAGCCGGCGCGGCTTCTCCTTCCGCCGCCGGCGCTTTAGGTGGAGGAGCTCGCCACCCGACTGCGTGCTCTCCCGCAACGTCCGGCGCAGGTCGAGCCACGGGCCCCTTCCCCGCTCCTTGCGCCGGGCGCGCCGGACGCCGGGGTTCCAGTCGAGCGAGGCTAGGAACAGCCTTGCTTGGGCCATCTCGCCCGGAGTGAACTCCGCGAAGTCCTTCTGGCGCAGCACCTCGCGCACGCTGAAGGTCTGCGTCAGGTCGATCCGGTCGTAGCCCTCTTCTGAGTCCGCTTCCTCCGCATTCGAGCCGGCATCCGACTGCCCCAGCGGAGGCGGTCCCGCCTCGACCCTGCGGTAGCGGCGCTGCTCGCCCATCGAGCGCAGGTCGAGCGACGACATCCTGTCCTTGCGTTGACGCCAGAAGACGTCGAAGGCCTCGTCGAAGACGGGAAGGTCTTCCCTGCGGTGGACCAGGAGGGTGCGCAGCGCCGCCCGGACGTCCGCGCGGCGCGAGACGCCGATCTCTTCCAGCACGCGGATTGCGTCGAGCATCCGTCCAGAGTGGACGTCGAGGCCGAGGCGGCGCAGGAGGCGGCCGAAGAGCAGGAGGTTGTGGAGGAGGTGGCCGGCTTCGCCGCTAGCCACGCCGGCCCCCGCGCCGGATCCCGCGGTGCAGCGCGCGGTTGAGGATCGCCCGGGTCTGCTCGCCGCGCACCGCCTGGACGTCCTCGCGGTACTTGAGCATGACGCCGAGGGTGTCGTCGATGACCGACGGGCTGAGCTCACGCTCGTTCAGGCTCACCAGGGCCGCCGTCCAGTCGAGCGTCTCGGCGACGCCGGGCACCTTGTACAGCTCCGTTCCCCGAAGCTCTTGGACGAAGGCGGTGACCTGCTCCGCCAGCTTCTGCTCGGCCTCAGGGACCTTGCTGCGCACGATCTGCATTTCCTTCTGGAGGTCGGGGTAGTCGATCCAGTAGTAGAGGCAGCGGCGCTTCAGCGCGTCGTGTATTTCGCGCGTCCGGTTCGAGGTGATTACGACGATCGGCGGCTCGTCCGCCGTGTAGGTGCCCACTTCCGGGACGGTGATCTGGAAGTCGGCGAGCATCTCCAGGAGGTAGCCCTCGAACTCTTCGTCGGCGCGGTCGAGCTCGTCGATTAGGAGGACGGTCGGGCCTGAGCCCTCAAGCGCCTGCAGGAGCGGCCGCTTGATGAGGAACTCTTCGCTAAAGAGCTCGCGTTCGGCGTCCTTCCGGTCTACGCCGCCCTCGGCTTCGAGCAGGCGGATGTGCAGCAGCTGGCGCGAGTAGTTCCACTCGTAGACCGCCTGGGTGACGTCCAGCCCCTCGTAGCACTGGAGCCGGATGAGGCGAGCCCCGAGCGCGGAGGCGAGGGCGCGCGCGACTTCCGTCTTGCCGACGCCGGCCTCGCCTTCGAGGAAAAGCGGACGCCGCAGCCGCAAGGCGAGGTAGATGGACATCGCCAAGGCGCGGTCGGCGACGTACAACTCCTTCTGCAGCGTCGCCTGCAGGGCGTCGACCGACGCCGGCATGGAGGCGGTGGGCGTTTGCGTCAAGGTCAGCGACCTTCTTGCAACGGAAGCCCTAGCCCGCCCGCGCGGCGGCGGCCGCGATGGCGCGGCGCACGTAGACTTCGGCCATGGCCTTACGGTAGTCCGCCGAGGCGAAGATGTCGCTCATCGGGTCGCCGCCGAGGTCGTTCGCTACGGCCGCCGCGGCCGCGTCGAGCGCCGCACTGCCCAAGTCCGACCCCACCAGCGCCTGCTCGACGGACGTGGCCCGTACCGGTGTCGCCTCGACGCCACCGACGACGACGCTCGCTGATGAACATCGGCCACCGTCGACGGACACGATCGCCGCCGCTCCGACCACCGCGTAGCGGGAGGCCGGGTGGGGGAACTTGACGTAAGCCGAGCCGGAGCCGGACGGGACGGCGGGGACCGACACGCTGGTGAGGATCTCGTTCTCTTCGAGTACGTTCTCCAGCAGGCCCGTCGTGAAGTCGGACGCCGCGATGCCGCGCTCGCCGCCGGGGCCGGTGACGTTGAACGTGGCGCCCAGCGCCTGCAGCGCGGTCGGCGGGTCGGAGGCGGGGTCGCCGTGGGTGACGTTTCCGCCGATGGTGCCGCGGTTGCGCACGGCGGGGTCTCCCACCACGCCCGCCGCCTCGGCGAGGAGCGGGGCGCGCTCCCGCACGAGGCCGGACGCGGCGATCTCCGCGTGCGTGGTCAATGCGCCGATGGAGAGGCCGTCGCCGTCGGCGGTGACGCCCTTCAGGGCGTCGATGTGGCCGATGTCGACGAGCACCACAGGCCCGGCGAGCCGCAGCTTCATCAACGGGATGAGGCTATGCCCGCCGGCGAGCAGCTTGGCGCCCTCGTTGCCGGCGAGCGCCTGCACCGCCTCGGCCACCGAGTTGGCGCGTTGGTAGGTTGTCTGTGCCGGATACATGCCTAGCCTCCGTTCCGCGCGTCGCCGATCGCCCGCCAGACCTTCTCCGGCGTCAACGGCATGTCGATAGCGGTAACCCCGAGCGGCCGCAGGGCGTCCATGACGGCGTTATAGACCGTAGGCGTGGACGCGATGGTGCCGGCCTCGCCGACGCCTTTCACGCCCAACGGATGGTGCGGCGAGGGCGTCGTGTTCGACTGCACCTCGATGTCGGGCAGCGCGTCGGCGCGCGGGAGGGCGTAGTCGAGCATCGTTCCCGTGAGGAGCTGACCGTCGTCGTCGTAGACGGCGCCCTCCCACAGGGCAGGCCCGACTCCCTGGACGACGCCGCCGTGCACCTGGCCCTCCACGATCATCGGGTTGATCTGCACACCGCAGTCGTCCACCGCGTAGTAGCGCTGCAGGTCGATCTGACCCGTCGCGGGGTCTACTTCGACCACCGCGAGGTGCGCCCCGAAGGGGTAGGTGAAGTTCGGGGGGTCGTAGAACGAGCTGGCTTCAAGGCCCGGCTCCATGCCCTCGGGCATGTTCCAGGCTACGTTTGCCATGAGCGCGATGTCCTGTATCGTCTTGTGCTGGTCGGGGGAGCCGCGGACGAAGAAGCGGCCGTCCTCGTATTCGATGTCCTCCGTGGCGGCTTCCAGGAGGTGGGCCGCGAGGGCCTTCGATTTCTCCTTGACCTTGCGCGCCGCCAGCGTGACCGCGGCGCCGGAGACCACCGTCGTTCGGCTGCCGTAGGTGCCCCAGCCCATTGGGGTGAGGTCGGTGTCGCCGTGGATGACTTCGACGTCGTCCACATCCACGCCGACTTCCTCGGCGATGATCTGGGCGAAGGTCGTCTCCTCTCCCTGGCCGTGCGGCGAGGAGCCGACCATCACGTTCACCTTGCCCGTAGGGTGGAAGCGGACGATGGCGCTCTCCCAGAGACCTCCCTGGAAGCCGACCGCGCCCGCGACCTGTGAAGGGCCAAGGCCGCAGATTTCGACGTAGGTGGAGACGCCGATGCCGACGCAGCGGCCCTCCTCCCGCGCCTTCGCCTGGTCGGCGCGTAGGGATTCGTAGCCGGCGGCGCTAAGGCAGGCGTCGAGCGTGGCCTCGTAGTCGCCGCTGTCGTAGGTGATGCCGGTGGCGACGTCGTGGCCGTTCTCGAACTTGGGGATCAGGTTCTTGCGGCGCACCTCCGTGGGGTCCATCTCCAGCCGCGCGGCGAGCAGGTCGACGAGGCGCTCGATCAGCATCGTCGCTTCGGGACGGCCCGCGCCGCGGTAGGCGTCGACGGGCGTGCCGTTGTTGAAGACGCCGTAGACGGTCCCGCCGATGTTGGCGATGTCGTAGGCGCCCGAGTACATCAGGCCGTGGAGGATCGTCGGCACGCCAGGAGCCGCGGTCGAGAGGTAGCCGCCGAGACCGGCGTAGACGGTGGTGCGGAGGCCGGTGATCTTGCCGTCGGCCGTGGCCGCCATCTCGACCTCTTCGATGTGGTCGCGGCCTTGAGTCGTGATCTGGTAGTTCTCGCTCCGCGTCTCGGTCCATTTCACCGGCACGCCCAGGCGCATCGAGCAGAACGACGCGATCGCCTCGTCGGCGTAGTAGGGGATCTTGCTTCCGAAACCGCCGCCGACCTCCGGCGCGATCACGCGGACCTTGTGTTCGGGGACGCCGGTCACGACGGAGGTCAGGAAGCGGGCGATGTGGGGGTTCTGCGACGTGCTCCAGAGCGTGAGGTCGCCGGTGATGCCGACCCACTGCGCGATGGCCGAGCGGGGCTCCATGGGGTTTGCGATCAGCCGCGGGAGGGTGATGGTGTCGCTCACGGTGACGTCGGCTTCGGCGAAGGCCGCGTCGGCGTCGCCGCCGGCCACCGCCCAGGTGAAGGCGATGTTGTTCGGGACGTCGTCGTGGAGCTTCGGCGCGCCGTCCTGGGCGGCTGCCTTTGGGTTAATGATGGCATCGAGCGGCTCGTAGTCGACCTCGATGTGCTCCAGCGCGTCCTCGGCTGCGTAGCGGGACTGGGCGACCACCACCGCGACGGCGTCGCCGACGTAGCGGACGCGGTCTTTGGCGATGGCGGGATGCGCCGGCGTCTTGAGGTCGGAGTTGGGGATGAGCCAGGCGCACGGGAGGGGGTTGAGCACCCCGTCCGTGTCCTCGCCCGTGTAGACGGCGAGGACTCCGGGTTGGGCCGCGGCGCCGTCGGTGTCGATGGACTTGATGTTGGCGTGGGCGTAGGGGCTGCGGAGGATGGCCGCGTGCACCATCCCGGGCAGGGTGATGTCGTCGGTGTACGAGGCCCGCCCCGTGATGAGGCGCGGGTCTTCACGGCGGCGGATGCCGGAACTGAATACGCGTGTGGTCATGGCCTAACTCCCTCCCATGGCGCCGGCGGCCTCTTCGACCGCCCGCACGATGTTCTGGTAGCCCGTGCAACGGCAGATGTTGCCTTCCAGGCCGTGGCGGATCTCCTCGCGTGTGGGCGAGGGGTTCGTCCGCAGCAGCTCCTCCGCCGCCATGATCATGCCCGGCGTGCAGAAGCCGCATTGCAGCCCGTGCTTGTTCCAGAACGCCTCCTGCAGAGGGTGCAGTCCGTCGTCGCCGGCAAGCCCTTCGATCGTTCTGACCGAGGAGCCCGACGCCTGAACCGTGAGCACCGTGCACGCCTTCGCCGATGCGCCGTCGAGCTGCACGGTGCAGGTGCCGCACTGGCTGGTGTCGCACCCGACCTTTGTCCCCGTCAGTCCCGCGTTCTCACGAATGAAGTGCACGAGCAGCTGACGGGGCTCGACCTCGCCGCTGTAAGACCGTCCGTTGATGGTGATTTCTACCGGAACTCCCGCCATGCTTCGCCTCCCGTTGCCGCTTGGGATTCGCGCACGCGCGCCTTGATAGCGCGGAGTGTAGCAGATACGGCCCGTTCGAGGCAGTCCGCCGCGACCCTCGCGCGGCCCTGCGTCCCCTGCTACAGTGCCTGCATGAAGCTCGACGGCAGCTACCGCTTCGACATCCCCCGCGAACGGCTGTGGGAGACGCTCATGGACCCGGGCGCGGTGCGGGAGTGCGTGCCGGGTGTCCGGTCGTTCGACACTCTTGCGCCGGACCACTACGAGATCGAGGTGTCGGTGCGCGTTGGCGTCGTCTCCGGCTCCTACAAGGCGACGTTGGAGGTGGTGGAGAAGACGGCGCCGTCGTCCTACCGGATGGTGGTGCAGGGCTCCGGGGCGCGCACGAACGTCAGGGGTGAGGGCGGGGTCGTCCTCACGGCGAAGGAGGACGGGGCGACGACGCTCAGCTTCGACGGCGACGTACAGGTGACGGGCGTGCTGGCGCGGGCCGGCCAACGCTTGATGTCTAACGTCGCCAAGACGCAGATCGACCGCTTCTTCCAGTGCCTCGAGTCCAAGGCGGCGGGGGCGTGACGCCGCGGAGAGTGCTCGCGAGGCCCCCCTTCGGATGAAGGCGAATGGCACATACGACGTCATCGTCGTGGGCGTCGGCGGCATGGGCTCGGCGACGGTGTACGAGGTGGCGAGCCGCGGCCTGCGCGTGCTGGGACTTGAACGCTTCGACATTCCGAACGACTTCGGTTCGTCGCACGGCGTGAGCCGGATCATCCGGCTGGCCTACTTCGAGCACCCTTCGTACGTGCCGTTGCTGCGGCGCTCCTACGAGCGTTGGCGCGAGTTGGAAGCGGCGAGCGGGGAGCAGCTGCTTCACGTCGTCGGCTCCCTGGACACAGGGCCAGAGAACGGCGAGGTGGTCAAGGGCTCCCTTCGCTCCTGTGGGGAGCACGATCTGCCCCACGAGCCGCTCACAAGCGCGGAAGTGGCGCGCCGGTTTCCCGGCTGCCGGTTGCCGGAGGGTTGGATGGGTGTCTACCAGCCCGACGGCGGCTTCCTGCTTTCGGAGCGGTGCATCGTGAACCACGTCAGCGCCGCGTTAGAGCGCGGGGCCGACGTGCGGGCCCGTGAGGCGGTGTTGGAGTGGAGTAGCAGCGGCAGCGGCGTGCGAGTCGAGACGGCTCGTGGGTCGTATGAGGCGGGATCGTTAGTGATCAGCGCCGGCGCGTGGACGGGCCCGCTAGTGCCGTCCTTGGACCGCCTGCTGACGCCGGAGCGCCAGGTGATGGGGTGGTTCCAGCCGCTCCGGCCGGAGCTTTATGCGCCCGGCGCGCTCCCGGTCGTGATCGGCGAATTCGAGGAGGGGAACTACTATTCCTTCCCGGTGTTCGGCGTGCCGGGTTTCAAGATCGGCAAGTTCCACCACCTCAATGAGGCGACGACCGCCGAGGACCTAGACAGGAACTGCCGGGACGATGATGAAGCGGCCCTGCGTCAGGCGGTCGCCCGCTATTTCCCCGACGCGAACGGGCCGACGATGGCCTTGAAGGCCTGCATGTTCACCAACTCGCCCGACGAGCACTTCATCATCGACGCGCTCCCCGGCTCTCCGAACGTCTTCTTCGCCGCCGGGTTTTCCGGGCACGGCTTCAAGTTCTGCAGCGTCGTAGGAGAGATCATGGCCGACCTCGCCACGCAGGGCGAGACGGCCCACGATATCTCGCTTCTGCGCCTCGACCGTTTCCGGTCAGGTGCCTGAAGCCCCGGTCTTCCTGCCGGCAGCCTCCCTAGGGTGTCTCGGCGGGGCCCAGCACCCGGAAGCCGCCATTCTCCTCAGTCCGCTCGGACGTCGGCAGGACCTCGATGACAACGTTGGAGAGCCCGACGACGTCGCCGTTCTCGTCGAAGCTGTAGTTGTCGCCGATTGCGCCGCTATAGGTCAGCTCGTAGAGGCAGTCCCTGAAGCCGTCGGCGTCCTGGTCGTCCCCGGTCTCCTTCAGGCACTCCGCCGCGATGTAGACATCGTCGTAGGCGGAACCCTGGAACCAGGGCAGCGTCGCGACCGTGTTGTAGCGCTCGCGGAAGTTCGTCAGGAACTCCTTGCCGGTGGCGGTGGTCAAGTCGGGGTTGGGAATGATGGCCTTCAGGCCCGTGGCGGCGTCGCCCGCGATGTTGAGGGCTTCGGGCTGCGACGGCACGATCTCCGAGTAGATCGGCCCCTCGTAGCCCAGCTCGCGGGCCTGCTTCATGATGGTCCCCCCGGCGGCCTCGCCTTGCGCCGCCAAGAGGAGCGCGTCGGGGTTCGCGTTGATCAGTTTCGTCAGCTGGCTGCGGAAATCGACGACGTCGGAGGAGAAGCCCTCCTCCGCGACCACGCTGCCGCCCAGCTCCTTGAACCGCGCGACGGACGTGCTCCGCGCGCCCTCCGCGTAGTCCGTGGACTCGGTGATGGTGGCGATGCTGCGGATGCCGTCGACCCAGAGCGTGTTGCCGATGTCGATACCCAGCTGGAGGTCGTTGATAGCGGTGCGGAAGATGTAGTCGCCCGCGCCGGCGATGTCGGGGCTGGTCGCCGAGGCAGAGAGCATGACGACGCCCTCTTCCTCGGCCAGCGGCGCCGCGCCGAGTGTCGAGCCGCTGCACGTGCCGCCGAGGATGATCTTCACGCCGTCTACGTCGGTCAGCTTGTTGTAGGCGGTGATGGCGTCCTGCGCGGCGCACTTGGAGTCCTCGACGATGAGCTCCAGCATCCTGCCGTCGATGCCGCCGGCGGCGTTGATCTCCTCGACCGCCAGGAGCTTGGCTTGGAGGATCGGGTTGCCATAGGACTCAGCGACCCCGCTGAGCGCGTCCATCGCGCCGATCTTGTACGGCTCGTCGGAGTCCCCACCGCAGGCGAACACCAGAAGCAGCGGCAGAGCCAGCACTATCAGTGGTTTCCAGAGCATAGACCGCATCGAATTCCCCCTACGTCGCGGGACGAAGCCTGAAAGGATGCCCCGCATCTGTCCGAACACAACAATTCTTGTGCAATGAAACTGTCTCACTCCTGTCAAGAGCCGGATTCCAAGAGTCTCATCTGCACGTCCACCTCCAGCTCGGTCTCGCCGCCGCCGTGCATGACGCCGCGCGTCGGGGCGACGTCCTGGTAGTCGCGGCCCACCGCCACACGCACGTGGCTTTCCCCGGGCGGGCAGCCGTTGGTGGGGTCGAAGCCGGTCCATCCCAAGCCGGGCAGCAGGCATTCCACCCAGGCATGGGACGCCGACGCCAATGCCTCACTGCCCGATTCCACCGGGACGTAGCCCGACACATAGCGAGTGGGCACGCCCCAGGAGCGGGCAATGGCGATCATCACGTGCGCATAGTCCTGACAGACACCCAGGCCGTTTTCCAGGATGTGGTCAATCGGCGAGGCCACCGACGTGCTCCCCGGCACGTACTCGAAGCTGCGGTGCAGCGTCTCGGAGAGCCCGGTGAGGGCCTCCAGCGGGTCGCCCTCCGCCTTGATGCCCACCCGCCCCACAAAGCCGTCGAGAGCGGCGGAGGGGCGGGCCACGGCGCTGGGGTGCGTGAAATCCCAATAGGCGAAGGAGTCCCGCCACGAGCGGATTTCTCCCCAAGCGCCGGTCCCAAGGGGGCCTGAGGGCGGGGCCGGAGCCACGGTCTGCACCGTGGACCAGGCGGTTATCTCCAAGGCATCGTGCTCGCGATGGATGTTCAGGACGTGCTTGGTGTTGCCGAAGATGTCCCGCTCGCTGTTGATAGACGAGGGAGGCGCGGTCGAGAGCTCGAAGCCGAGACGTTGTTGGCCGGCGTCGTCCCGAGGCTTCAAGCAGAGCGCCATTACGCAGCCCCGCACCGGCACGGAGTACGAGTACCGGGAGACGTGGTTGATCTCGTAGCGGGTCGTGCCCTGCACGGTCAGCCTGCCCGAAAGTCCTCTACCGGGTAGTCGAAGTAGGCCGAGGCGACGAGGTGGTGCAGCTCCCTTCCGTGCTCCAGGACTTGGCGAAGGAGGTCCGCGTGGTCTTCGCGGTCGGGCCAGTCGTAGCGTATGAGCGACGTCATGCGTCCTATCAGCCGCGCCGCCGCGGCGCTGGAGGCTGTGTCGGGGCCGGGGCCGAGCGTGTTGAGGTCTGAGGCCACCCTGTCCAGCGACCGGCACAGTGAGTCGGGCAGGTTGGGGTCGGTCGCCAACAGGTCCATGACCTGCTTCGGCCGCACCTCGACGCTGTACCGCTGGTTGTACACCTCGAAGGCGTGCCATACGCGCAACAGGCCCGTCCAGTCGGCGTCCGCTTCATCTGCGACGTTCGCCGCGGTGTCGAGCTGCGTGAGCAGGAGCGAGGACGAGAGCTGGGAACGTTCGATGAACCGGCCGATCTGCAGGAAGCGCCAGCCCTCGTCGCGGTACATGGTGGCGCCGGCGACGCCGGAGAAGGTTGCGAGCTCGGCCACGAGCTCGTCGTAGAAGATTTCCGGGGAGTTCCAGATGTCCCGGACTCTCAGCTTCTGCACGCGGAGATAGGCGAGGTTGAGCCGGGTCCACATCTCGGCGCTGATGCAGTGACGCATCTGCCGGGCGTTCTCCCGCCCCAGCGCGAAGCAGCTCCATACCGAGTAGGGATTGGAGCGCTCGAACGTGAGGTCGTCCGTCAAGGTGTAGGCGTCGGCTAACGTAAAGGCATCGTCGCCGACCTCGAGGACCTCGCCGGGAGGCCGCCGGTTCAGGCTGCCGTAGATCCGGCTCCATCCGTAGTAGATTTGCCGCGGAGGCCGGTCGACCAGCGCCTCAGTCTCGAGCCGGAGCAGGCGGCATAGGTGCTCGGCCCGCTCCAGGTAGCGGCCCATCCAGTAGAGGCCCTGTGCGCTGCGTGCCAGCATGGGTCAGTCCTCGAGCACCCAGAGGTCTTTGCCGCCCCCGCCCTGGCTGGAGTTGACCACGAGGCTTCCCTTCCGCAATG
Source organism: Dehalococcoidia bacterium (assembly GCA_965207995.1). GTDB lineage: Bacteria > Chloroflexota > Dehalococcoidia > SHYB01 > SHYB01 > DAOUKH01. The sequence continues at coordinate 125,693 of CBDBNG010000001.1, forward strand.
CGACGCGGCAAAACGCGCCGGGCACGATGCGGGTCTCGCGTCCCTGCAGCACGAACGGGCGGAGGTCGACGTGGCGCGACTCGAACCGGCCGTCGATAAGGCATGGCGCGCGGGAGAGGTCGAGCACCGGCTGTGATATGAAGCCGGCCGGATCGGCGCGCAACTGATCAGCATAGGCGTCGCGCTCTTCGGCCGTTGAGTGGGGGCCGACAAGCATGCCGTAGCCTCCGGACTCGCCCACCCGCTTGACCACCAGGTCCTGCAGGTTGTCCAGGGTGAATTCAAGGTCTTCGGGCCGTCGGCAGAGCCTGGTGTCGACGTTGGCGAGGATGGGTTCCTCGCTTAGGTAGTAGCGGACCATGTCGGGGACGTAGGCGTAGACGCTCTTGTCGTCGGCCACACCCGTTCCGGGCGCGTTCGCCAGCGTCACGTTGCCCAGCCTGTAGGCGTGCATCAGTCCGGGCACGCCAAGAAGGGAGTCGGGCCGGAAGACGAGCGGGTCGAGGAAGTCGTCGTCCACCCGACGGTAGATCACGTCCACGCGCTGCAGTCCCTCCGTGGTGCGCATGTAGACGAAGCCATCGTTGACGAGGAGGTCGCGCCCCTCCACCAACTCGGCCCCAAGCTCGCGGGCCAGGAAGATGTGCTCGTAGAAGGCGGAGTTGTAGACCCCGGGGGTGAGCAGCGCGATGCACGGGTCGGACTGCCCCTTTGGTGCGAGCTCGCGCAGCGTTTCCTGGAGCAGGCCTCCGTAGTGTGACACCTCCCGCACACGCGACCTTCGATAGAGGCGGGGCAGGCTCGACTTGGCGACCTTCCGGTTCGCCAGCATGTACGACACGCCGGAGGGGACGCGAAGGTTGTCCTCCAGCACCATGAAGCCGTCGTTGGTGCGTACCAGGTCGGTGCCGCAAATGGCGACCCAGATGCCATGGGGCGCGGAGAAGCCGCGCATCTCGACCCGGTACTGCGGGCACCCGCGAATCATGTCGGCGGGGACCACGCCATCGTGTACGATCCGCGGCTCCCCGTGAGCGCCATTCGCGCCGGATGGCCCGTAGATCTCTTCCAGGAAGAGGTTGAGGGCCTTCAGGCGCTGGGTCAGACCCGCCTCCAGATGGCTCCACTCGGCGGCAGAGAGCACCCGAGGGACGCAGTCGACGGGCAGGGTGCGCTCCTGGGCCTCCTCGTTGCCGTAGACGGCGAAGGTGATCCCCTCGTTCTCGAACGAGCGCGAGAAGCGGTCTTGAATCGTGGCCAACCGGTCGGCGGGGAGCCGCGTCAGAAGCTCATGCACGGGCCGCCAATGCTCCCGCGGACTGCCGTCGGGCAGGAACATCTCGTCGTAGAAGGCCGGTTCGAGGTCGTAGGTGTCGAAGTCCACGTCGGCGTACCGACTCCTTCGGGAACATGGTCGCTTCTACTGAAGCCACCTAGAGCCGCGGTCAGCGTTCGACGGGATGCTACCATTTTGGCAGCGGGCGCGCGAAGGCGGCGGCTCTTGATGCCCGGCGATGCCAGCATATACACTGGTGGGTGGACACACCACTTTCCAGTCAGAAGGGGCTCTCATCGGATGGCGTACATCATTACCGAACCGTGCATCGGGGTTAAGGACCACGCGTGCGTCGAGGTCTGCCCGGTCGATTGCATTCACCCGCGCCAAGGCGACCCCGAGTTCGACGACGTCGAAATGCTCTACATCAACCCTGACGAGTGCATCGACTGCGCCGCGTGCGAGCCGGTGTGCCCGGTGAACGCGATCTTCGAGGAGGACGCGACGCCGGACCAGTGGAAGAACTACATCGAAATCAATAAGAACTACTTCGAATAGCGCGGGGCGCCTCCGGCGCCGCGCGGCGGAGCGATTGAATGCAACGGGCGCCATGTCCGCGAAGTGGCGCCCGTTTTCTTGGAACCGCCCGCGCTAAAGCGGACGACGGTCGGCCTTGGGTCGAATCGATTGGAGGAGCAGATGGTCGCGATTGAGTCCACCCCCGAGTTTGTGGCGGAATCGTATGCGAGGACGCGCGCGAATCTGGACATCGTCCGGGGACGGCTGGGCCGGCCGCTCAACCTGACGGAGAAGGTCCTCTACGGCCATCTCGACGACCCCCATGGGGAGGACTTAGTCGCCGGCCAGAGCTACCTCCAGCTGAAGCCGGACCGGATCGCGATGCAGGACGCGACGGCGCAGATGGCGCTGCTGCAGTTCATGCTCGCGGGCAAGGACAGCGTCGCCGTGCCGACGACCGTCCACTGCGACCATCTCATCCAAGCCCGCACCGGCGCTAGCCAGGACCTGGCGGCGGCGCAGGAGGAGAACAACGAGGTCTACGCATTCTTGAAGTCGGTGGCGCAGCGCTACGGCGCGGGCTTCTGGAAGCCCGGCTCGGGCATCATCCATCAGGTGGTGCTGGAGAACTACGCCTTTCCCGGCGGCATGATGATTGGCACGGACTCGCATACGCCGAATGCGGGCGGGCTCGGCATGTTCGCGGCGGGCGTGGGCGGCGCGGACGCCGTCGATGTGCTGGCCGACTTCCCCTGGGAAGTGCTGCACCCCAACGTCGTCGGCGTCAAGCTGACCGGCGCGCCCAGCGGCTGGACCGCGCCCAAGGACGTGATCCTCTACCTCTGCGGACTGCTGACGGTGGCGGGCGGCACCAACCGCGTGATCGAGTATTTTGGGCCGGGCGCGGAGCAGATCAGCTGCACCGGCAAGGCGACGATCTGCAACATGGGCGCCGAGCTTGGCGCGACGTGCTCGATCTTCCCCTATGACCGTCGCATGGCGACCTATTTGGAGGCGACGGAGCGCTCGGCGCTCGCCAGACTGGCCGACGAGAACTCGGACTTGCTCCGCGCCGACGCCGAGGTGGAGGCCGACCCCGAGCGCTACTACGAGATGGTGGTCGAGATCGATCTGTCGAAACTGGAGCCGCACGTCGTCGGGCCGCACACGCCCGACCTGGCGCGGCCGGTTTCCAAACTCGCCGCCGACGTGGCGTCGGAGGGCTACGCCGACAACATCTCGGCCGCGCTGGTGGGAAGCTGCACCAACTCCTCCTATGAGGACATCGCCCGCACCGCCGACATCGCGGCGCAGGCGCGCGACCAGGGCGCGAAGGTCAAGACGTCGTTCCTGGTGACGCCGGGGTCGGAGCAGGTGCGCGCCACCATCGAGCGGGACCGGCAGATGGAGGTCCTGCAGTCGGTCGACGCGACGGTGCTGGCGAACGCCTGCGGGCCGTGCATCGGCCAGTGGAAGCGGAGCGACATCGAGCCCGGCGAGCGCAACAGCATCATCTCGTCGTTCAACCGCAACTTTCCGAAGCGCAACGACGGCAACGCCGAGACGCTGTCGTTCATCGCCAGCCCGGAGATCGTGATGGCCTACGCCCTGGCGGGCAGCCTCTCCTTCAACCCGCTCACGGACAGCCTGGAGGGGAAGGACGGGCCGTTCATGCTGGAGGCGCCCGCGCCGGCCCCTGAGGTGCCGCCAGACGGCTTCCTCAGCGACTCGCAGGGATTCGTGGCGCCGTCGGCGAACGGTGCGGCCGTGGACGTGCGCGTGGCTCCTGACAGCGGCCGGCTGCAAATCCTGACGCCCTTCCCCGCCTGGGACGGCCGCGACTTCGAGCGTCTGCCGGTGCTGCTGAAGGCCAAGGGCAAGTGCACCACCGACCACATCTCGCCGGCGGGCCCGTGGCTCGCGTATCGGGGCCACCTCGACAAGATCAGCGACAACGCCTTCCTCGGCGCGGTCAACGCCTTCACCGGCGAGACCGGCGAGGGGCGCGACCCGCTGACGGGCGATACCGGCGTCGCCTTCCCCAAGATCGCCCGCGGTCTGGGCGCGGCGGGACGGCGCTGGGTTGCCGTCGGCGACTGGAACTACGGCGAGGGCAGCTCCCGCGAGCATGCCGCGATGAGCCCGCGCTATCTCGGCGCGGCGGCGATCATCACCCGCGCTTTCGCCCGCATCCATGAGTCGAACCTGAAGAAACAGGGCGTTCTGCCCTTCACCTTCGCCAACCCCGACGACTACGACGCCGTCCTTGAGGACGACGAGATCAGCATCACGGGGTTGAGCGACCTCGCGCCCGGCAAGCCGGTGGCCGCGACGATCCACCACAGCGACGGCTCGTCGCAGGCCATCGAGTTGAATCACACGCTCAACGAAGAGCAGATCGCGTGGTTCAAGGCGGGGTCGGCGCTCAACGCGCTGAACGCGAAGTAGGGGAGGCTCGCTCCGGCCCGCCCTCAGTCCCTCCCAGAGGGAGGCATGAGGTGCTCGCCAAAGCGGTGCGGGCGCTATTTCAGGACGATGCGCTCGAACTGGTCGACGGCGAGCTTGGCGCGCTCGCGGAGGGGTTCCTCGGTGAGGCTGCCGAGGGGGTGGGCGACCTCGGCCCATTCGATGTCGGGGATGCCGCCGATCTTGGCCATGGCCTTGCAGACGTCGCGGAACCGGTCGGTGCCGATGAGCATGGAGGGGACGCCCATCTTCTCGAGTTCGATGCTGTTGAGCAGACCGCTCGAACTGCAGGAGCCTCAGTCGCCGTGGGTGAGGATGATGACGTCGCAGTCCTCGACGTCGCGCCACTCGTCGCGCTTCATCACCCGCATGCCCTGGTAGACGCCGCGGACGACGCCGCCGAGCTCGTAGCGGGAGCGCAGCTCTTCCTCCACCATGTCGAGGAGGCGGTCGGCGTTGAGTTTCCGGTTGCTGTAGAGGCCGACCCTCCTGCCGTCAAGGGTGGGCAGCCGCGGGGCCAGCCCTTCCATCTCGGCGATCGACTCCGCCGTGGGCTCCAGGACGGTGAGACGCTGCGCTACGACCATGGCGTTCCTCCCCTGCCGCGCTTCGTGGCGATTATAGCCTAGTAGCCCTCGATGACGCGCGAGACGGGCGCCCCGCCGTAGGGGAAGAGGCAGTGGACGAAGGCGCCGGCGTAGGCGCCGGAGACGGCGACGTAGATGTCGTCGGGGGTTGCGCCGGCGGCGACATAGCGCTCGTCGTCGCCCTCGACGACGGGCGAGCCGATGCGCTCGCCGAGCCCGCCGCTGACGCCCCAGCCATTCTCCTTGGCCCAACGGACGGTGCGGCGCGTGCTCTCGAAGATGGCCTGGCGGATGTCGGCCTTGGACCAGCCGGCCCGCACGAAGTGGTCGGCGCACTCCGGCGGCAAGATGACGACCGTGAATCCGGCGGCGCTCATCTTGCCCGAGCCGCGTAGGTACTGGCAGAGCATGGCGATGGTCTCATCGGCGTCCTGGGCGGCGGAGAGGCCGTATTGGACGTGGCCGTTGGTGGAGAAGAGGGTCACGACGCTCTGCTCGCGCTCGTAGCCGCGGTCGGCGTGGAGCGGGTTCAGCGAGGGGTAGTCGACCTCGTTTTCGACGATGTGATAGCCGGCGTAGCGGGCGGGCTGACCGATGGTGGCGCGGTCGAGGATGGGCCGGTGCTCCTCCGCGTTGCCCGCGCCGGGCACGGAGCCGAGCACGTTGATCTGCACGAGGCGCAGGGCGCGTCCGATGGTGGAGTTGGCCCGGTTCCCCGGGCCGAGGACGTTGCCGCGGAAGTTCATGCCCAGGCGCTCGATGACGGGGCCGTTGACGATGAAGCCGAGGGCCGCCCCGCCGGTGGTGGCGTTGGGGATGTGCATGCTGCTGCGCTCGTCGCAGAGCGCTTCGAGCAAAGCGAGGGCGACGGGGAAGTAGTCCGGCTTGCAGCCGGCCATGACGGCGTTGATGGCGGCTTTTTCGACGGTGATGACGCGCCGCCGCGAGGGGTACTCACCGACGATGTCGTCCGGGGCTCGCCCCGAGGCGTCGACGAAGGCGGCGACCTTCTCCTCTGTCGGCGGGACGATGGGGAGGCCGTCGGTCCAGCCGCGCTCGAAGAAGAGCTCGATGGCGTCGTCGAGGCCGTCGACGTCGTGCCGTGGGGAGGTCAGGGCTTCGCCCGCCATGGGGGTCCTCCGGTGTGGAGTCAGGTCTGGTGGGCGTCAGGGTAGGGGGAGCGTGGGGTGGTGTCAAAAGCGGCGTGGGTGGTCGGCTTTGAGTGGGCTTTGCGTTGGCGGCTCCGTGGACGGTGGTGCACCCCTCCCCACTCCCCGCCCTCAGTCCCTCCCTGAGGGAGGGAGGCTTAAGGGGCTCTTCCTTACGTCAGGCAGGCAAAGATTTGCGTTTCGGATAGCAATCCAACAGGTGGGATGGGCAAATTAGAGGTACGGACCGAGGTGGAAGCCGCCGAGGACGTGCAGGTGGGCGTGGTGTTGAGTCTGGAGGGCGTCGGGGCCGAAGTTGGAGAGGAGGCGGAAGCCGTTGGGGCAGAGCTCTTCGGCGAGGTTGACGGCTGCAGTGCTGACCTTCTGCATCATGCCGCTCTTCCAGAGGTCCTGCTGGGCCATGTGCTCCTTGGGCATGGCCATCATCATCACCGGGGCCCACCGGAGGATGTTGTCGAAGATGATGACCTCGTCGTCTTGGTAGCGGATGGTGCCGGGCTCGCGGCCCGCGATGATTTCACAGAAGACGCAGTAGTACTGCAACGGCGGGACCCTCAGCTTCTACGGGGTTTGGAGGTGCGGCGGCGCGTCGAGGCCGCCGGAGGCTTGGCCGCGTAGGCCCGCCCCGTCCGGTAGTCGGGGGCTTCGATCTTGAACAGAATAGTCAGCCGCATGTCGCTGAAGTGCGACCATAGCCGTGGGTCAACGTCTTCTTCCGTATCCATGGTCGACGTCACGATCGTGGGAAGTCCGGCGAGCTTGCGTTGGTTCAAGATCAGATAGAGCGTGTCCGAGGCCCATTCGGTGATGACCGACGCATCGAAGTCGTCGAGCACCAGCAGGTCGGTGCGGGCCAGCCGGTCGATGGTCTGGAACGCCTCGCGGCTTGGCTGTCCAAACGTCGAGCGCAGGTAGTCAAGGAGTTTGGGCACCAGGACCATGGTGACGTTGTCGCCCTGCTCGCGGCGGTGGGCCGCGATGGCCGCCGCCAGGTGTGTCTTGCCGCAGCCGTGGGTGCCGGTGAACACGAGCCAGCCTTCGGGATGCTTCGCAAAGCCGCGGGCGGTCGCCAGGGCGGCTTGGAGGTTCTCCCTGGCGGATTTCCCCAGCCCCCCGCCGGCGGAGTCGAAGCTCTCGAACGTCATCCCCGAGGGCTGAAAGTCGAGGACGTCGACGGTGTCCTCCGACGGCCCACGGCCGCGGAGCCGCACGATGCGCGACACGGCGGTGTCGGCGAGCCGGCCGGCGACCCGCTCGTCGAGCCTGTCGACCGGCCCGGGCGTCGTGATCACGGTGGGAAGGCGCTCGTTGTAGCGGTGGGTGAGGACCTGTGCCAGCTTCTCCTTCGCCCATGGGGTGGCGCTTTCGTCGCCGAGGTCGTCGAGCACAAGCAGAGGAACGGAGCGCACTTGCTCGAACATCTCGTCGTAGGCGAGGTCGCTGTCGGGGGCGTAGGTGGAGCGTAGGTGGTCGAGGAGGTCGGCGGCGGTGACGAAGAAGACGGGCTCCCCGGCGTCGATGCGCTGGTTGGCGATCGCGGCGGCGATGCGGGTCTTGCCGCTCCCCGTGGGGCCGAGAAGGACGAGCCAGCCCGCGGGCGACGCCGCGAAGGCGCGGGCTTGGTCGACGGCCGCGCCCTCGATTCCCAGGGAGGAGAGCGAGTCGAAGGTCACGCCGCCGAGGGCGCCCAGGTTGCTGAGCTTGGTCAGGCGGTCGCGGCGCTCCGACTCGAAGCGCGCCAGGGTGCAGGAACAAGGGAAGATCTCGCCGAAGTCGGGATGACCCACGGGTACGTCGCGGCGCACCCAACCGATGTCGCCGCAGATATCGCAGGCCGGCGGGGGCCCGGCCGGCGCGGGTTCATTTTCGCCTGACGACGTCTTCGAACCGGCGGGCCGGCTCTTGCCGTTCTGTCCCGGTCTCCGGCGATAGTTTCCGAGGACGTCTCCGATGCTCTCCATCCGGTCCGCCTTGACGTTCCCAGTTCTCCAGAATGCGTTGGACGTAGCGCCAGCTACGTTTGTTCAGCCGTTGGGCCTCGCGGAACGCCTCGACGATCCACTCGCTCGGGTAGGCCTCCTCGGCCTCCTTGAGCTCGTCGACGATCAGCGGAGACACGACCCCGACGCCGGCCTCGTAGAGCGAGAAGATGTCGCGGCGCTCCGGCGTTCGCGGCGGGGGGTCGGCCTTGGGCATGGCGCCCAGGTCGATCTCGCCGCGCCGGACCCGCTCGACAGCCCTGCGGTCGGCGTCGGTGTTCAGCCAGTATAGGTGGTGTGTCGAGGCGGGCTCGTCCAGCGGCAGATGAAGGAAGACGCCGCGGGCGACGGCCTTCTCCAACCCGTTGGCGAGCGCCTTGGCGGGGTCGGCGCCGGCCCTGGTGAGGCCCGACATGAGGTCGAGGTCGGCGGCGAGCTCGGCCTGCGTCACGAAGCGGACGTAGCCCTTCTTGAGGGCGAGCCGCCGGAAGAGGTGGAGGCTGACGCGGAGCTCGTCATCGTCGTCGATGAGGGGGAGGACGTCGCTAAAGAAGGCGTTGGGGATTGCCGTCTTCTGGGAGCGGGAGGGGAAGCCGGAGAAGCCGTCCATCGGCTTAGACGCCCTTCTGGGTGTTGCGGAAAGTGGTGATCCGCTCGTCGAACCACAGCTTGATCATGCCGATGGGGCCGTGGCGGTGCTTGGCGACGATGATCTCGGAGATGCCCTTGGGGTAGGGCCGGTCGGGGTGGAGCTTCTCCCACTGCTCCGCGTTGTGGATCATGTCCTCGCGGTAGATGAACATCACGACGTCGGCGTCCTGCTCGATGCTGCCGCTTTCGCGAAGGTCGGAGAGCATGGGACGCTGCTCGGGGCGCATCTCGACGCCGCGGCGAAGCTGGGAGAGGGCGACGACGGGCACGTCGAGGTCGCGGGCGAGTCCCTTCAGGGACCGGGAGATCTCGCTGACCTCCTGGACGCGGTTTCCGGCGCCAACGCGGCTGTCGCCGCGCATCAGTTGCAGATAGTCGACGATGATCAGGTCGAGGCCCCGCTCGAGGTGGAGACGCCGGGCCTTGCTCCGCATCTCGACGACGTTGAGCAGAGGGGTGTCGTCGACCCAGATCGGCAGCTCGGCCAGCTCGCCGATGGCCTGCATCAGGCTGCCCTCCTCGGTGTCGAACTGGCGGCCTTGCCGGTACTCGCGCAGGCGGTAGGCGTCGATCTGAGAGACGCTGGACAGCAGCCGGTCGGCAAGCTGCTCCTTGCCCATCTCGAGGCTGAAGACGGCGACGTGCGCACCGCTGGCGTTGGCGGCGTTGTAGGCGACGTTCAGGGCAAGGCTGCTCTTGCCGAGGCTGGGCCGCGCGGCGACGATCACGAGGTCGGAGCGTTGCAGGCCGCCGAGCAGCTTGTCGAGATCGAGGAAGCCCGTGGGGATGATCTCGGGGGCGTCGGGGCGGAGCTCCGATTCCTGGCGCCGGTCGACGAGGTACTGGTCGAGGATGTCGCTCAGGGCGACGAAGTCGCGGCCGCCTTCGCCGGTGCGGAGCTTGAAGAGGTGGTCCTCGGCCTGGGTGAGGGCAGCGTCGACGTCGGGGCCGCCTTCGTAGCCGACCGCGGCGATGGCGTCGGATGCCTCGATGAGGCGGCGCATCATGGCGACGCGGTGCACGATGCGGGCATAGTGCTCGACGTGGGCCGAGGTGGGCGTCTTGGCCACGAGGTGGCTCAAGTACATCGCCCCGCCGATTTCTTCGAGCACGCCCTGCTGGTCGAGCTCGGAGGCGATGGTTATCTGGTTGATCGCCTCGCTGCGGTTGAAGAGGGCGAGGCAGGCGTCGTAGCACGCCTTCGTCCGGGGCACGGAAAAATCGCCGGCGTCGAGGACGTTCGCGATCTTGAGGAGTGCGTCGCCGTCGATGAGCAGGGAGCCAACGACCGCCTCCTCCGCCTCCACGTCCTGGGGCGGCAGACGATCCGTGTTAACCATGGCGCTCCCTACGAAGTCTGAGGTTCTTCGTCCTCGGTCGCTTCGGCCTCGGGCTCGTCCTGCTCCGCCGTCACGGCGGGCGCCTCTTCAGTAGGCTCCTCTTCGGAGGCGACTTCCTCTTCCTCGGAAGACTCTTCGGCGGGCGGGTCCTCGACGGTCTCTTCGGCTTCCGCCGCGGCCTCTTCGCCTTCCTCGGCCGGGGCGTCTTCGGCGCCGGTCTCGGCCTCGTCCTCGGCTTCGAGCTCGGCGACGACCTCCTCGGCGGTGGCCTCCTCGTCGAGGGCGCCGCCGATGGGGGCGACACGCACCTTCACGGTGGGCTCGAAGCCGAAGCCGAGCTTGACGGGGACTTCGTAGGAGCCGAGCTGGCGGATCGGCTCGGTGAGGATGAGGCGGCGGTCGATTTCCTGGCCGGCGATCTCGGTCAGCTCCTCGGCGATCATCGCGTTGGTGATCGAGCCATAGAGCCGGTTGTTGCGGCCGGCGCGGACCTCGATGGTGATCGCCGCGCCCTCGATCTTCTCGGCGACGGCGGACATGTTCTTCTCGGCGACGTCGCGGCGCTGGGAGGCGGCTGCCTGAAGTCGGGCCACCCGGTTCATCTGGTCGGGCGTGGCGAGCACGGCGAGCTTCTTGGGAAGCAGATAGTTGCGGGCGAAACCGTTCTTGACGTTCTTGATGTCGCCGGCGTAGGCGGTGCCGGGAACGTCTTCGACAAAGAGCACTTGCATGGAAAGCCGTCCTGTTGAGAGCGTGAAGCGGCGGCCCGAAAGGCCGCGTTTCATTATAGGCGTGGGGCGCGCGTCGGCACAAGAAAGAGTTGGCAGGCGGCGGCTACTGGAGCGAGACGTGGCAGGAAGCGAGGCCGCGTTTTTCGAGGTATTGCTGGTGGTAGTCCTCGCCCATCCAGAAGTCGCCCGCGGGCTCGATTTGGGTGACGACGGGCCGGCCGGCGTAGCGGTTGGCGGCCTGGAGGGCGTCGCGGGTGGCGGTGGCGACGCGCTGCTGCTCGTCGTCGTGGTAGAAGATGACGGTGCGGTACTGCGAGCCGAAGTCGGGGCCTTGGCGGTTCAGCTGGGTGGGGTCGTGGACGTTCCAGAAGGTGTCGACGAGCTGTTCGTAGGAGACCTTGTTGGGGTCGTACTCGACCTGGACGACCTCGGCGTGGCCGGTGCGGTCGGAGCAGACCTCGCGGTAGGTGGGGTCGAGCTTGTGTCCGCCCATGTAGCCGACGGCGGTGTGGGTGACGCCGTCGATCTCGCGGAAGGCGGCCTCGACGCCCCAGAAGCAGCCCGCGCCGAAGGTGGCCTTCTTGGTGGTAGCTTCGGTGGTATCGCTCATGGTCTTCCCTCGCGCGCCGTTCGCGGCGTCCGGCTAGTCTTGCATCGCCGGCATGAGTCCATTGTTCCACGCTTCGGCTAAGGACGCCACCGGGGCGTCGACAGAGCCGAGGCGGAGGCGGTCGCCGCCGACCTCGCCGATGCGGTCCAGCGGGACGCCGGCCTTGCTCGCGGCGGCTTCCAGCCAGGGGGCATCGGCCGGGTTCACGGAAACGAGGATGCGGGACTGCGCCTCGCCGAATAGGGCGGCGGCCTCTGCTTGCGGCGTAGCCCCGGTGTCTAGCGCGCCGCCTTCGAGGCCGACGTCGCCGGCGATGCAGCAGACGGCGACGGCGACGGCAAGGCCGCCGAGGGAGCAGTCGTGTGCCGAGCGGAGCTTGCCCTCAGCAATGGCGTCGAGGCAGAGTCGCTGCACGGCGAGCTCGCGTTCGAGGTCGATGGCGGGGCGGCCCTCGACGCGCTGGTGCACGGCGGCGAGGTACTCCGATCCGGCGAGGTTGGCCGGCTCGCCCTGGACGCCGCCGATGACGTAGACGAGGTCGCCGGCGTGCTGGAAGCCGGGCGAGCAGCGCCGATCGATCTCGTCGATGAGGCCGAGCGCGCCGACGATGGGGGTGGGATAGATGGGCTCGCCGCGGGTCTCGTTGTAGAGGCTGACGTTGCCGCTGATGACGGGGACGTCCAGGGCGCGGCAGGCGTCGGCCATGCCGTCGATGCAGCCCTCCATCTGGTAGTAGACCTCGGGCTTCTCGGGGTTGCCGAAGTTGAGGCCGTCGGTGACGGCGACGATCCGTGCGCCGACGCAGGCGAGGTTGCGGGCGGCCTCCATGACAGCGATCGCGCCGCCGGCGTGGGGGTCGAGGTAGCAGAGGCGGCCGTTGCCGTCGGTGGTGAAGGCGAGGCCCTTGCCGGTGCCCTTGACGCGGAGCAGGGCGGCGTCGGTGCCCGGCGGGATGACGGTGTTGTCGATGACCTGATGGTCGTACTGCCGGAAGACGGGACGCTTGCTGGCGACGTTGGGGCTCTGGAGGAGCCGCAGCAGGGCGTCGTTCGTGGACATACCGGGCGCGGGCAGCTGCGACAGATCGGCTTGCTGGAGAGCGGCGAGCCAGGAGGGCTCGGCGGCGGGCGGGGTGTACTCGGGGGCCTTGGCGAGGTGAGCGATAGGCGCGTCGCAGACGAGGTCTTCGCCGTCGTAGATTCTGGCGCGGCCGTCGTCCGTGGTCTCGCCGATGATGGTGGAGGTGAGGCCCCAGCGGTCGAAGATGCCGCGGACGCGGTCCTCGCGGCCCCGCTCGACGATGACGAGCATGCGCTCCTGCGACTCGGAGAGCATGACCTCGTAGGGGGTCATGCCCGACTCGCGGCGCGGCACCTTGGCGACGTCGATTTTCAGGCCGAGCCTGCCCTTGGCGACCGACTCGATGGCGGCGCTGGTGAGGCCGGCCGCGCCGAGGTCCTGCATGGTGAGGACCTCGGGCAGGGATGCGGCTTCCAGGCAGGCCTCAATGAGGCATTTTTCGAGGAAGGGGTTGCCGACCTGCACCGCGGAGCGGAGCTCCTTCGTCTCCTCGAAGGAGCGGGAGGCGAGCCCGGACGCGCCGTGGATGCCGTCGCGGCCCGTCTCGGCGCCGACGAGGACGATGGAGTTGCCCGCGCCCTTGGCGGTCGAGGAGACGAGGTCGTCGTGGCGCAGGAGCCCGACGCACATGGCGTTGACGAGGGGATTCTCACCGTAGGCGTCGTCGAAGAAGACCTCGCCGCCGACGTTGGGGATGCCGAGGCAGTTGCCGTAGCCGCCGATGCCGGCGACCACGCCCTGGAGGAGGTGGCGGTTCTGGGGCTGGTCGGGCGCGCCGAAGCGCAGCGAGTTCAGCAGGGCGATGGGCCGCGCGCCCATGGTGAAGATGTCGCGGACGATGCCGCCGACTCCCGTCGCCGCGCCCTGGTAGGGCTCGATGGCCGAGGGGTGGTTGTGGGACTCGATCTTCATGGTTACGGCGAGTCCGCCGCCGATGTCGACGACGCCGGCGTTCTCCTCGCCCGGCTTGACCATGACGCGAGGGCCGGTGTTGGGGAAGCGGCGCAGCAGCGCCTTGGAGTGCTTGTAGCCGCAGTGCTCGCTCCAGAGGGAGCCGAACATGCCGAGCTCAAGGGGGTTGGGCTCGCGGTCGAGCCGGTCGACGATCATCTCGTACTCGGCGGCGCTGAGGGCCACCTCGTCGAGCATCTCCTGGGTTACCGGCACGATCCGCCGCCGGAAGCGCCGTCGGACGCGGCGGGGATGGGGCTGGCATCGGGGTCGCGTCGCATGGCTTCCAGGGCGTCATCCTACCATAACGACGGCGCCGCGCTGCCCCTTTCGCGGTGCGGTACCCTGTAGGGCATGGACATCGTCTGGGTCGTGCTCATCTCGTTTGGAATCTTGGTCGGCCTAGCCGTGCTGGTCGGTGGGGCCTTCCACCTCATCACACGCCTGCGCACCGGCGCGCCGCTGACCATCGACGTCCGCGCCCTGGTGCGGATCTACCTGTACGTGGGCATCATCGCCGGCTTGCTGGTCTTCACCCAGGGAGCGTCGGAGCTCATCAAGGCGGGGGCCGCCGGCCTTTCGAGCAAGGAGTTCAGCTACTCCCCCGTCTGGGTCGAGCTGCCCGAAGACAGTGTTCCGAAACCTCAGCATCCTCTGGAACTGGCCGACCGGGGGGACCTCTCCGATGAGGAGTTGGAGGCGCTAAGCCAAATCCTCGCGGAGCGGCAGGAAGAGAACACCCGGATTAAGGAGGAGCGAGACCGCCTGGGGCTGGACCGCGCGCTGGACGAGGGCCTGATCGAAGGTATCAGCTTTTCCATCATCGGGGCCCTGGTGTGGGCGGCCCACATGTTCGGCCGCCGCAAGATTGAGACCCCGGAGGACCGGGCGGGCCCCCTGAACCGCATCTACCTGGTGCTGCTGACGGCGATCTTCGGCATCATCACCATTGTGAGCCTGCCCCAAGCCGTCTTCGAGACCCTGCGCTACGCCGTCCTCGACCCCGCCGCCGACCGTTACGAGCCGGGTGAGAAGCTGGCGCTCTCCATCACCGCGCTGCCCATCTGGCTCGTCTACCTCTGGAACACGGTCCGCGCAATCCGGCGATCGGAGTAGGGGGCGGCGGGTTTCGATCGCGGTTGGTGGTGATCGGGGAGTGGGCGACCACAAGGGTCGCCCCTACAGGGACGATCCCCTGCCGGCGTCGCGGATTACGCAAGGGTTTCCGCTGGGAGGGGCCAACTCCTCTTGTCGCCGGACGACCCGCGCTACGTCATGCAGATGGTCAATGGCCCAATCCGTGTCCAGCAGGTACCGCACCGCAGGGTCTACAACACTGGCTTCTCGCGAGATCCGGTGAGCCGGGCTTCGTAGATCATCCGCTTCAGCTCTTCTCGATCATGCAGCCCTACCCAGCCGCCCGCGGACGCTCTCAGCGCCTCAATGGTGCGCTCAGGAGATGGAAGACCTTCAATCGACACCATCACATCCGCGCCCTCTTCGAGGTCGAGCGGCTCAAGCGGTCTGAGTGCCCCGTCCGAGAATCGGGCCCGTACGTTTGCAATCATCTTCATTTCTCTCTCCCCCACGGCGGGAATTCCCGCTTCCCTCTCGACCTCCTCGTCACAACATGCTAGCAGACGTCCCCAGACGCGTCTGCGACGGATACGACGATGTTGCCGACGTGCTCCTTGGCCAAGAACGCTTCCTGGGCCCGCACGAGTTCGCGCAGCGGGTAGACGGCGGCCAGCACGGGGCGCACCTCGCCGCGCTCGATGTAGCCGACCAGACGAGGGAAGGTCTCCGGCGGGGCGATCGTTACACCCGTGAAGGTGAGGTCTTTCAGGTAGAAGGTGCGCAGGTCGAAGTCGACCTTTGGGCCGGCGATCGCACCGGAACAGGTGTACCGTCCCCCGCGCCGCAGGTCGCCGATGAGCTGCGGCCACAGCGGCCCTCCCACAACGTCCGCGACGACGTCCACGTCCTCCCGCCCAATGGCGCCGCGGAGCGCTGCGGCGAGGTTTTCGGGAGACCGGGGCAAGACGGCGCCGGCGCCGAGCGCGCTCACGGCGGCAGACTTCGATTCGCCGGAAAGAGCGACGGTCTTCGCGCCGCGCCGGGCGGCAAGCTGGACCAGTGCCGTCCCCACGCCGCCGGACGCGCCGGTGATCAGGACGACGTCGCCGGCGGCTACCCCGGCCCGCTCCAACATGGCTTCCGCGGTGATCCACGAGGTGGCGAAGGTAGCGAGCTCAGCGTCGCTGAGGCCGGTCTCGATGGGGTGGACGTTGCGCGCGTCGACGACGGTGTACTCCGCGAAGCCGCCGTCGATCTCCGCGCCGAAGTAGCCGCACCGCTCCATGTCCATGGGCCGGTCCCAGTCGCGTAACCACGTGTCCACCAGCACGCGTTTGCCGAGCAGGGCCTCGGGAGCGCCGGCGCCGAGCGCGGCCACCCGTCCGCAGACGTCGGCGCCCTGGATGCGCGGAAAGGTAATGGCGCCGCCCCAGCCGCCCTGCACGTCCTGCGTGCCTTCTTCGGCGTGCCGGGAGTACCAGGCGGTCCGTGTGTTGACGTCGGTGTTGTTCAGGCCGCAGGCGCCCACGGCGATCAGGACCTCGCCGGGGCCGGGCGACGGCGTGGGCCAGTCCTCGCGGTACTCGAGCTTGTCGAGCCCGCCGTGCGCCGTCAGGACGACCGCGCGCATGGTGCGGGGAATGCTCATGCTTCAGCCCGCACCGGCGAACCGCGGCATCACCTTCGTTGCGAAGGTCTCCAGGTTCTTCAGCGTCTTACCCAAGGGAATCCCCATGTGGGAGAACTCGACGAGGAGGTAGTCCAGATGGCAGACCTCCTGCAACTCGTGGATTCTCTCGATCACATTCTCCGGTGAACCCACGAGCAGCGTGCGCGGCTCCAGGAAGTCCCAGTCCAGCTTCACCTCATCGGCCAGGACCTCGTCGGGATTGGTGAAGACCTGCCTGCCCCGGAAGGGATCGTTGAAGATGAATGAGGACATGATGCCTTCCTCCGCATCCTGCCGTGCCTCCTCCATCGAAGCGGCGACGTAGGTGGAACGCATCACCGCCTGGTCTTCTCCCAGAGCGAACGGTCTCCCCTCCCGCTCCGTTCTGGCCCGGGCGTAGAGCTCCATCCGCTGCCTGATCCTCAGCGGCGGAGGCTGCCAGTAGCAGGCCTTCAGTCCAAGTTCGGCCGCGGTCGTCACCGAGCGGTCGGTGGAGACGGTCATCCACAGCGGCGGGTGCGGCTTCTGGTAGGGCCTCGGCGTCACCCGCAGCTTGGTCACCCGCTCCCCGTCCTGCCAGACGGGATTGGACGGATACCGGGGGTGCGAGAAGACGGTGCCTTCGGCTGGGAAGGTGAAGTTGGTCCCGCGGTAGGAGAAATACTCGTTGGTCCAGATCTCCCGCACGATCTCCACCATCTCGTTGAACAGATCCCGGTTCTCCTTGTCCTTGCGGGGGTCGGCGTTGGGATGGAACTGCGGCCCCTCGTAGGGCCAGATGCCTCTGCCGAAGCCGATCTCGACGCGGCCGCCGGTCATGTTGTCCAGCATCGCGAGGTCCTCGGCGAGCCGGATGGGATGCCACCACGGGGCGATGTTCGCCATCTGGCCGATGCGGATCTTTGACGTCCGCGCCGCGAGGTCGGCGCCGAGCAAGATTGGGTTCGGCAAGTCGCCCAACCCGTAGGGCCCGAAGTGGTGCTCTCCGAGCCAGATGGCCTCGAAGCCGAGCTCCTCGGCTAGGATGGTCTGCTGCCGGAGGTTGTCGATATGCGCGTCGGCCGTGGCGGCTTCTCCGGCGGAACCCGCCACGGTGGTGAACGCCGCGAACTTCATGCCGGAAGCTCCCCCTTGTCTGGCTCCCTTGGGAGGGCCGGTTCGTACTCCAAAAGGGCCGTGGTACGCTTGCCCGCCACCATACTACGAGGAGCCGCGCCATGCCGTCAGGAGGGAACCGGGGTCTGGTCCAGACCGTGCTGGGCCCCGTACCGCCATCGGAACTCGGCGCAACCACGACCCACGAACACCTCTACGCCGACTTCTCCCGCATGTATCGCCCGGCGCAGGACTCGCCGTCTCCCGAACTGGCCGACGTGCCCTTGGCCCTGGAGAACCTGGGATGGATTCGGCGCAACTACTACAGCAACCGCCCCAACCTCCGGTTGACGGACCTGGACACAGCCATAGGAGAAGTCCGGAAGTACAAGGAAGCCGGCGGTGGCACGATCGTCGAGGCGACCACGCCGGGCATTGGACGCTCGCCCGACGCGCTGGCCCGGATATCCCGCGAATCTGGTGTGCATATCGTCATGGGCGCGGGCTTCTACGTGGGAGCGGCCCATCCTGGCGACATGGATGACCGGAGCGTGGAGGACCTGGCGCGGGAGATTGTCGGCGACATCGCCGAAGGCGCCGGAGACGGCGGCGTAAAGGCGGGCATCATCGGCGAGATCGGCTGCACGTGGCCCCTCGCCCCGAACGAGAGCAAGGCCTTGTCGGCGGCGGCGATCGCCCAGAGGGAGACGGGCGCGGCGGTAGCGGTCCATCCGGGGCGGCATACTGATGCGCCGCTGGAGATCCTGGAAGTCCTCGCGGACGGCGGCGCGGATGTCTCACGCGTGGTCATGGCGCATCTCGACCGGACCGTGTTCGAGTTCGGCGCGGTTGAGCGCATTGCCGCGTCGGGCTGCTACCTCGAGTGGGACCTGTTCGGCAATGAGGGGTCGTACTACCCCAACGCCGAAATCGACATGCCCAGCGACGCCCAGAGGCTGGACTTCATACGGCGCGCCGTCGACGCCGGCTACTCCGATAGGATCGTCATGGGGCACGACATCTTCACGAAGCACCGGCTTGTTCGCTACGGCGGACACGGCTACGGCCACATTCTTCAGTACATCGTTCCCAAGATGCGGCGTAAGGGCTTCTCGGACGATGCGATTCGGGCGATAACGGTGGACAACCCGGCGAGGTTGCTCGCCTTCGCGTAGGTTCCTCGCGTCGCCGCCCCACCCCGCCGACGCGCCCTCTGGGCGCGTGCCCTCTCTCAAATCTCCCCCAGAGGGGGAGAGGCTTAGTGGTTGCCCCCAGAGGGGGAGAGGGTTGAGGTGGCCGTTGACACCCGGAAAAGGCGGCCCGTATTCTGGGATTCGGTTCCTGAAGCCGCCGCCTGATCGGAGACCTCGTTGCCTCCAATCGAGACCCTCGTCGAGGGGCTTCTGCAAGGTGAAAAACTCGCCCTCGCCCGGCTCATCACCCTGATTGAACGGGAAAGCCCCGACGCGTCGCGCGCACTCAGCCTCGCCCTGTCCGGCACGGATGAGCGGGGGCGCGACTCCTACTGCGTCGGCTTCACCGGCCCGCCGGGGTCGGGGAAGAGCACGCTGGTGGACGCGCTTACGGCCAACATCCGGGGCGGCGAGGACGACGCGACGGTGGGCATCGTGGCGGTCGATCCCAGCAGTCCCTTCACCGGCGGCGCGCTGCTCGGCGACCGCATCCGGATGGAGGGGCACTACAAGGACCCCGGTGTCTACATCCGCAGCATGGGGACGCGGGGGAGCCGTGGCGGGGTTCCCAGCGTGGCGCAACGGGTGGTGTCGCTGCTCGCGGCGGCGGGCAAGGACTACGTCATCGTCGAGACCGTCGGCGTGGGGCAGACCGAACTCGACGTCATGGAGACGGCGGACACGGTGGTCGTGGTGCTGGTGCCCGAGGCGGGAGACACGATCCAGACGATGAAGGCGGGCCTCATGGAGATCGCCGACATTTTCGTGGTGAATAAGGCCGACCGCGGCGGCGCGGAGAAGCTGGCCACCGACATCGAGCAGAGCCTGACGCTGATCTACGAGGAGACCTACTGGCGGGCGCCGGTGCTGCTGACGGAAGCGCACCGGGGAACGGGCGTCGCCGAGGTGCGCGACGCCATCGAGCGGCACCGCGTCGCGTCGGCGGAGTCGGGGGAGCAGGAGCGTCGCCGGAAGCGCCGTCGCCGGGCGCAGTTCGTCAAGAGCGTGGAGGAGAAGCTCGCGGGCGCCTTCCACGCCATGCTCGACGACGCCCCCGTGCTCCAAGACCTGCTGCGGCAGGTCGAGGCGGGCGAGCGCGACCCCTACACGGCGGCGTCGGAGGCGCTGCGCGACCGCGGCGTCCGCGACCGCTGGCTGTCGCTGTCCGACCTGTAGGACGGGCCGAGCCGGGGTTTCACGGTAGCGCGGCGGCGCCCGGCTTTTCTATCATGAGAGGGCCGGGCCTAGCGCCGGCGGAACCGGAGGGGTCAGGGCCCGCGTAGCACTGGGTAGGAGGTCGCGTGTGGCGGAATCCGAGTACGACATCATGGTGATCGGGCAGGGAGCGGCCGCGTTCAGCGCGGGGCTCTACGCCGCCCGCTATCAGGTCAAGACGATCGTGGTGGGGCAGACGTTCGGCGGCGAGACCGCCACCGGCGGCCTCATCGAGAACTACCCGGGGCACGTCGAGGTCCAAGGCTTCGACCTGATGCTCGGCATGAAGGAGCAGGTGCAGAAGTACGACGTGCCGGTGGTCGACGCCAAGGTGGTCGACATCGAACGGCGAGACGACTGCTTCACCGCCCGCGACGACGAGGGCGACGCGTACCTCGCCAAGTCGGTGGTGCTGGCAATGGGACGGGAGCGCCGTACCCTGGGGCTCGAGCACGAGCAACAGTGGGTCGGACAAGGGGTGTCGTACTGCTCAACGTGCGACGCGCCGCTCTACCGCCGCCGCACCGCCGCAGTGGTCGGCGGGGGCGACGCTGCCGTAAAGGGCGCGACTTTGGTGGCGCAGTACGCCGACCGTGTCTACGTCATCCATCGCGGACACGAATTCTCGCGGCCGGAACCGGTGAACCTCTCCAAGATGCAGGAGCAGGCGAATATCGTGCCGGTCACGAGCGCGAACGTGGTGGAGCTGAAAGGCGGCGACTACTTGGAGTCGATCGTGCTCGACCGGGAGGTCGAGGGGGCCCGCGAGCTTCGCGTGGACGGGCTGCTGATCGAGATCGGGGCCAATCCGAACGTGGAGCTGGCCCGGCAGTTGGGCATCAACACGAACGACAAGGACGAGATCGTCGTCGACAAGTACATGGGCACCAACGTGGAGGGGGCGTTCGCCGCCGGCGACATCACCGATGCCTCCGGCGAGCTGAAGCAGGCGATCACCGCGGCGGCGCAGGGCGCGCTGGCGGCGACGACGGCCTACGAGTACGTCACCGAGCACACCGGCGGCTGCTGCTGGATGCATGGCATGGGCTTCGGGCTCGGCGTGGGAGCCTAACGGCGCCGCCGGAAGGGTCATGGACGCCGGGCCGCCCATCATCGTCGTCGATCTTGGCGGCACGAACCTGCGCGTGGGGCTCGTCGAGCCGACCGGCGCGATCATCGAACGGGTCCGCGAGCCAAACCGTGAAGAGGACGGCCCGGAGCGGGTGGCCGACCGCATCGTCGAGGCGGGACGCGGGCTGCTGGCGAAGCACGGCTTTGCCGAGGCGATGGGCCTCGGGGCCGCCGTGGCGTCGCCGCTGGACAAGGTCGGCGTCCTCTACAACCCGCCGAACCTCCAGAGTTGGGGAGTCGTCCCCTTCCGCGACATGCTGGCGGAGCGCTTCGACGGGCCCGTGCTCATCGGCAACGACGCCACGGTCGCCTGCCTAGGCGAGTACATCTTCGGACAGGGCAGAGGGATGAGCGACCTGATCTATCTCACGGTGAGCACCGGAGTTGGCGGCGGTGTCATCTCGCAGGGCACGCTGCTGTCGGGCTACCGCGGGCTGGGCCCCGAGCTGGGCCACCTCATTGTCGACCGCGAGGTCGAGGACTCCATCGGCGAGCCTGGCGTCGAAACCGGCCCCTGCGGGCACGCGGGCTGCCTGGAGATGATGACGTCGGGGACGGCGATCGCCATGCGGGCGCGAGCGGGACTTGAGGGCGGCGCGCAGACCTCGCTGCGGGCGATGGCTCTCGGCAAACCGGACGCGATCGAGGCGGAGCACGTCTTCCGCGCCGCCGCGGCGGGCGACGCCTTCGCCGCCGGTGTCATGGAAACGGCGGCCCGCGACCTCGCGTTCGGGCTGGTGAGCCTCGTCCACGCCTTCAATCCCCGGCGGATCGTGCTGGGAGGCAGCGTCGCGCTCCACAACTGGGAGTTGCTCGGCCCCATCGTCGAGGCGCGCGTGCGGGAGCATGCCTTCCCCGCGTTCCTGGAGCCGTTCGACATCGTGCTGTCCGAGTTCGGCGACGACGTGGGACTCATCGGCGCGGCGGCGCTGGTGGCGCACCGGCGCGGAGGCTGAGCGTGGCTTCGCAGCCTCTTCCCGACGGCTACCGGCGCGCCGAGTACGGCATGGTGCACGGGCGCTTTCAGCCGTTCCACAACGAGCACCGGCATTACGCGTTGGAAGGCCTGGCACGGTCGGAACGGCTCATCGTCGGCATCACCAACCCCGACCCCGGCGAGATCAGGGAGGAGGCCGCCAGCGGCCACCGTCACCGCGCGGAGAACAACCCGTACACCTACTTCGAGCGCATGGAGATGGTGGTGGCGGTCCTCACGGAGGCCGGCGCCGACCTCGAACGCGTGCGAGTGATCCCGTTCCACATCAGCGAGCCTGCCAAGTGGCGCTTCTACCTGCCGCCGGCGGATAAGCTGCGCCACTTCGTGCGCGTCTTCTCGCCCTGGGAGCAGTCGAAGGTGGACCGGCTTCGCGCCGAGGGGTACGAGGTCGAGGTGCTCGACCCCGGCGTCGAGAAGGGGATCGAGGCGACCGAGATACGGCGGCGGATCGCGGCGGGCGACGACTCGTGGAAGGATCTGGCGCCGCCGGCGGTCGTCCGCGTCCTGGAGCGCATCCACGCGCCGCCGAGCTAGGACCGTTTCGCCTCTCGCGCGATGCGCCGCTGCTTGGCGCGGTAGAGCTGCACGGCGGTGTTGATGACCGCC
Organism: Dehalococcoidia bacterium; assembly: GCA_965207995.1. Lineage (GTDB taxonomy): Bacteria > Chloroflexota > Dehalococcoidia > SHYB01 > SHYB01 > DAOUKH01. The sequence goes on from CBDBNG010000001.1 coordinate 148,035, forward strand.
ATGTGGGTGAAGGCCTGGGGGAAGTTGCCCAAGGCCTCGCCGTCCACGGGGCCGATCTCCTCGCTGAAGAGGCCGACGTCGTTGGCGTAACCGAAGAGACTGTTCATCATGGCCTCGGCGCGGTCGAGCTCGTCCAGATAGATCAGGTTGTCGACGAGCCAGAAGGAGCAGAGGGTGAAGGTGCCCTCGTGGCCGGAGAGGCCGTCGTCGAAGTCCTTGTAGCGGTAGACCAAACCCTCCGGCGACGTCAGGCCCCGCTCGATCTGCTCGATGGTGGAGCGCATGCGCGGGTCGGACGCCTTGATGAAGCCGACGAGGGGCAGCATGAGCACCGAGGCGTCGAGGTTGGCGCTGCCGTAGGACTGCACGAACGCGCCGGCCTGTTCGTCATAGCCGTGGCGCAGCACGTCCTCCTTGATCTCCTCGCGGACTGCCTTCCACCGTTCGATCTCGACATCGTCGTCCCAACCGATCGCGTCGGCGGCGCGGATGGCGCGGTCGAGGGCGACCCAGCACATGACCTTGGAGAAGACGAAGTGCTTCCGTCCGCCGCGCGTCTCCCAGATGCCCTCGTCGGGCTCGCGCCAGGACTCCATGACGAACTCGACGAGGTCGCGGCAGAACTGCCAGTATTCGTCGTCAAACTCGCCGCAGTACTTCCGGTAGAGGTGGGCGGAGTCGAGGACTTCGCCGTAGATGTCGAGCTGGAGCTGGGTGTGCGCGCCGTTGCCGATGCGGACGGGACGCGAGCCGCGGTAGCCTTCGAGGTGGTCGAGGGAGAACTCGGCGAGGCGGCGCTCCCCGGCCAGACCGTACATGATCTGCAGGTCCTGGGCGCGGCCCGCGGTGGCCCGCTTGAGCCAGCGCTTGAACGCGTCGGCCTCGTCGACGAATCCCACGAGGTTCAGGGCGTAGAGCGCGAACGTGGCGTCGCGGATCCAGGTGTAGCGGTAGTCCCAGTTGCGCTCGCCCCCGACCTCCTCGGGCAGCGACGTCGTCGCCGCGGCGACGATCCCGCCGGTCGGGGCGTAGGTCAGCGCCTTCAGGGTGAGGGCGCTCCGAAGCACCTGTTCCTGGTAGAGCCCCTTGTAGTTGAAGGCCTTGCTCCAGTCGCTCCAATAGGCCTTCGCCGCCTCCAGCAGCCCCTCCAGCCCGTCGTACATGAAGTGCTCACTGGAATACTCCTGCCGCCAGGAGTAATGGGCGGCGAACTCCGCGCTCTCGCCTTCCTTCAGGCTGCATATCGTGCGAAAGGTGTTGTCGTCGAGTGTCACCGGCGTCGCGCTGAGGAAGGCCAGGGCGTCGATGCCGCCGTGGGCGTAACCGACGTTCGGCTCCACCAGCGACGTGTGCGGCACGACCGCGCCGTACTGGAACCGTGGCTGGCAGACCACTTCGAGGTCGACCATGCCCCGCTCGCACCTGACGACGCGGCAGATCCCCTGGTTCTCGAAGACCTCGTTGGGGTGCCCCTCGGTCATGGGATTGACCGGCATGAAGTCGTGGAGGACGGCCGTCCCGGAGGCGGTCTCGAACGTCGTCTCCAGCACCATCGTCTCGGGGAGGTAGCGCCGCGACGCGGTGTACTCCGACGTGGGCGCGATCGAGAAGTAACCACCCTTCGCGGCGTCGAGGAGGCGGCCGAAAACCGAGCCGCTATCGAAGCGTGGGAAGCAGGCCCAATCGACGGACCCCATGCGCGAGACGAGCGCGCAGGAGTGCGTATCGCCGATGAGGGCGTAGTCGCGGATGTCGGGGTAGTCGCCGCTCATACCGGGATGTTCCGCAAGTCGGCGGCGGCATCTTGGGTCAGGAACCAGTGCAGCGAGCCCTTCGTCGGCGACACAAGCCCCGCGGGGATGTCGGGGCCGCGCAGGCCCGGCTCTATGGCACGTTGCACCATCGCCGCCTTGGCCTCGCCGGTCGCAAGAAGGGCGACCCGCCGGGCCGCATTGATCAGCGGCAGGGTGAAGGTGACCCGCGCCGGCCCCGAGCCTTCCATGTGGCACGCGGTCACCAGCTTGGCGCGCTCGCGGACGGCGGGGTCGCCGGGGAAGAGCGAGGCGGTGTGCCCGTCCTCGCCGATGCCGAGCAGCACGAGGTCGAAGGCGGGCTTGCTGCCGCCGAGCAGGCCGCGGATGGCGTCCTCATAACGTCGGGCGGCGACTGGGGCGGGGTGCTCCGTCTGGACCCGGCGGACGTTTCCGATGGGGATGGCGGCCTTGTTGAGCAACGTCTCCTTGGCCATGCCGAAGTTGCTATCGGCGTGATCGGGCCGGACGCTTCGTTCGTCGCTCCAGAAGACGTGCCAGTTCGGCCAGTCCTGTTCGCTTTCTGCGAGCAGCTCGTAGAGCCGGCGCGGGCTCGACCCGCCGGAGAGGGCGATGACGAACCGACCCCGCTTGCGGATGGACTGCTCAGCGGCGGAGGCGACGAAGGCGGCGGCCCCCTGCGCCAGTTCCTCCGCGTCGGGGAAGAGGTGGATGTCAGTCACTGGATTCACCGTGGCCGCAGACGCGCAGCCAGGCGTGGTTGCGCTGGGCGAGGAGCGCGTCGGCGGCGTCGGGGCCCCAGGAGCCGCGCTCGTACGCCCGCAGAGGCGCGGGCGACGCGCCCTCCAGCAACGGCTCGACGATGCGCCACGACTCCTCGATCTGGTCGGAGCGGATGAAGAGGCTGGGGTCGCCCTCGATGGCGTCCTGGAGCAGGCGCTCGTAGGCGTCGGGGATGGGCTCGCCGGGGAAGGCGGCGCCGTAGTGGAAGGCCATGTCGACGGGCCGGGTGGCCATGCCCTGATCGGGGACCTTGGCTGAGAAGCGGAGCAGCGCGCCCTCGTCGGGCTGGAGGCAGAAGGAGAGGACGTTGGGCTGCGCGCCGCCGCCCTCGAAGATGTGCTGGGGCGGACGCTTGAACTGGACGACGATCTCGGACTCCTTGCGCGCCATGGCCTTGCCGGTGCGGACGTAGAACGGTACGCCCTCCCAGCGCCAGTTGTCGATGAAGAGGCGCACCGCGACGTAGGTGGCGGTGGCGGAGTCGGGTGCGACGCCGGGTTCGTCGGCGTAGCCCCGGTAGCGTCCGCGGACGGCGTGCTGTCGCACCCCGTCGGGTGACCACCGCCGGATGGCCTTCAGGGTCTCGACGCGCATGTTCCGCAGCGTCTCCGGCTCCGAGTTCGGGGGCGGCTCCATCGCCACGAGCGCGACGAGCTGCAACAGGTGGTTCTGCAGCATGTCACGGGTGGCACCGGTGTTGTCGTAGTAGCCGGCGCGGCCCGCGAGGTCGACGCTCTCGGCCACCGTGATCTGCACGTTGTCGACGTAGTTGCGGTTCCACACCGGCTCGAAGATGGCGTTGCCGAACCGGAAGACGAGGAGGTTCTGCACCGTCTCCTTGCCCAGGTAGTGATCGATCCGGTAGACCTGGTCTTCCCTGAAAACCCGAAGCAGGCTGGCGTTGAGCTCCTGGGCGGATCGCAGGTCGCGGCCGAAGGGCTTTTCGACCACGAGCCGCCGCCAGCCCCCGGTCTCCGCGGCCAGCCCCGACATCGCGAGGCCCATGACGGTGTCGTCGAAGAGGCTGGGGGCGATGGAGAGATAGAAGAGGCGGTTGGCGTTAGGGTCGCCGCCCTCGACCTCGACGAGCTTGTGGCGGAGCTTGATGAGGTCCCCGCGCGCCGAGAGACTGCCGTGCTGGTAATGAACGTGCTGGAGGAAGGTCTGCCAGTCGGATGAAGTGTCGTCGACGCCGGCGAGGTCGCGTGCCTGCTCCGAGACGTAGGCGCGGAAGGCGTCGTCGGAGTAGTCGGTGCGGGCGAAGCCGAGGACCTGCGTTTCGGCCGGGAGGCGCCCTTTCCGGTAGAGCTCGAACAGCGCCGGTATGAGCTTGCGCCTGGCGAGGTCGCCGCTCGCGCCGAAGATGACGACGCTGGTCTTCTCCGAGGCCATGCTAGCCCTTCTCGGCCGCCTTGACGGCGTGGCCGCCGAACTTGTTCCGCATGGCGGCGAGCACGCGGTCGGCGTAGGAGTTCTCCTGACGCGACCGGAAGCGCTCGTAGAGCGACTGCGTGAGAACGGGCGCGGGGACGCCGAGGTCGGCGGCCTCACGCACCGTCCATCGCCCCTCGCCGGAGTCTTCGACGTAAGCGGCGATGTCGGCAAGCTCCGGGTCTTCGGCGAGCGCCTCGGCGGTGAGGTCGAGCAGCCAGGAGCGCACCACGCTGCCGAAGCGCCAGATCTGGGCGATCTTATCGACTTCGAGGCCGAACTCCTCCTTGGCCTTCAGCATCTGGAAGCCCTCGGCGTATGCCTGCATCAGGCCGTACTCGACGCCGTTGTGGACCATCTTGGTGAAGTGACCCGCGCCGGCGGGGCCGACCCGCCCGTAGCCGGTGGTCGGCGACGGGGCCAGGGTCTGGAAGATCGGTTCGAGGCGGGTGAAGGTCTCGGCGGGGCCGCCGACCATGAGCGAGTAGCCGCCTTCGAGCCCCCAGATGCCGCCGCTGGTGCCCGAATCGAGGAAGTCGATGCCCCGTTCGGATAGCTCGGCGGCCCGCCGCATGCTGTCGCGGTAGTCGGCGTTGCCGCCGTCGATGACGGCGTCGCCGGGGGAGAGCGCGTCCGCGAGCGTGGCGATGATCCGCTCGGTGACGTCGCCGGCGGGGGCCATGACCCACACGGCGCGCGGCGCCGCAAGCTTGGAGACGAGGTCTTCCAGGGAGTCGGCGGCCTGGGCGCCTCGTTCGCGGGCGGCGTCGACGGCCTTGGGGTCGAGGTCGAAGACGGTGACGTGGTGGCCGCCGCTAAGGAGGCGCGCCGTCATGGCGCCGCCCATGCGTCCGAGGCCGACCATTCCGAGTTCCATGACGTCCGCCTTTCTCCGGCGGGTGGAGTCCCGCCACTTAGACCGCGGCCGCGGGTGCGTCCTCGACGCGGGCGGCGCGGCGCCCCAGGTCGAGGAGCGCCTGCAGGTCGCCCACGGCCTGGGCCCTGACGAGCACGCCGAAGCTGTAGCCCTCGCCGGGGATGTCGAGGTCGTCCCCCTGCGGGGGTTCGTATTGTAGGAATATCCCGCTCGCCGGGCCGCCCTTGTGCAGCTGCCCCGTCGAGTGGAGGTAGCGGGGGCCGTAGCCGGCGGTGGTGGCGATCTTGTGGGTCTCGGCGATGCGGCGGCGGAGCGCGGCGACCGCCTCGTCGGTCTCGGCGGTCTGGGGGCCGTAAACCTGGATTGCGGCGTAGTCGCCGGACTTGGCCTCCGCGAGCAGTGCGCCGGGCGCCGGCGTTTCCGGGGGATCGGGCAGCGCGCCGGTGTCGAGGTAGGCGTCGAGGATCCGCTTGGTCATGTCCTTGGCCTGCTGCACGTTGGGCTGGTCGAAGGGCTGGATGTTCAAGATGTGGCCGGCCACGGCGGCGGCGAGCTCCCAGCGGAAGAACTCCGCGCCGAGGTCGTAGGCGTCGTTGAGGTGGAGGCGCAGAACGGGGTGGCCTGCTTTGACGAGCGCGTTCGCGGCCTCGTCGAGGTCGCGGTTGTCCTGGCCCTGCAGGCGCGGGTAGACGAAGAGCCGGTCGTCGCCGTAGGCGGCGGGGTCGAGGAGGGGTTCGCCGTCGACGGGGACGATGCCGGCGCCGTCCTTGCCGGTGCTCTCCGCAAGCAGCTGCTCGACCCAGAGGCCGTAGCCTTCCAGTCCGGGTCCGGTGAGGAGCGTCAGCTTGTCGCGGCCCTGATGTGCGAGCGCGCCCATTGCCGCGCCGAGCAGCGCCGCCGGATTCTCGGCGGCGGGCGCGCCTGCGGTGTCGCGCATGCGGGCGGCCCGTCCCAGCAGCTCGCCGGGGTCGAGGCCCATCAGCGCCGCCGGAGCGAGGCCGAAATAGGAAAGCACGGAATAGCGGCCGCCGAAGTCGGCAGGGTTGGTGAAGACGCGGCGGAATCCTTCCTCTTTCGCCAGCCTCTCCAGCGGCGTGCCGGAGTCGGTGACGGCGACGAAGTGGGCGCCCGCGTCTTCGGCGCCGACGGCCTCCTCGACGAGGCCGCGGAAGTAGCGGTAGAAGGCGTGGACCTCGGCGGTGGAGCCCGACTTGGACGACACGATGAAGAGCGTTCGCGCCGGGTCGATGGCGTCGGCCACGCTCCGCACCCAGGCGGGCGCGGTGGAGTCGAGGACGATGAGGCCGGGGTAGCCGTCCTGAGGGCCGAAGGTGCGGCGCAGGACCTCGGGGCCGAGGCTGCTGCCGCCCATGCCGAGCAGGACCGCGTGCTCGACGCCCTCGGCGCGCACCTCATCGGCGAAGGCGGTCAGGTCACCGACGCGCTTCGCCATCGTCTCGGGGGCGTCGAGCCAGCCCAGGCGGTCGGCGATCTCGGTGGGGTCGTCGCGCCAGACGGTGTGGTCCTTCGCCAGGATGCGCTCCATCACCCTGTCGGCATCCAGGCGGCCAATCGCGTCGTCTACGGCGGGCCGGTGCGCTCCGAGGGCGGCGAGGAAGCCGTCGGCGCTCCCCGACTGGAGCACGGCAAGCTTGTCGGCGATGTTGCGCTTCAGGGAGTCGAAGGCGTCGGCGAAGGCGGTCACGCCGTCGGCGAGCAGCTTGTCGGTGACGGCGTCCATGTCCACGCCGGCCTTGGCGACGCCGTCGAGGACGTCGTCGGCGTGGGAGACGTCGCCGGTGAGGCGCGCCTCGGGCTGCCCCTTTTCGAGCAGGGACGCGATGGTGTTGGGCGGCAGGGTGTTCACGGTGTGCGGCCCGATGAGGGGCTCGACGTAATGCAGCTCGTCGTAGGCGGGGTTCTTGGCGCTGGTGCTGGCCCAGAGGGGGCGCTGCACGCGGGCCTGCTTCTCCCTGAGGTGGGCGAAGCGTTCGCTGTCGAAGATGTCCTTGAACATCCCGTAGGCCTTCTGGGCGTTGGCGATGGCGGCGCGGCCGAGCAGGGGTTCCAGGTCGTCCGCGCCGGCGTCGATGCGCTCCTGAAGCTGAGCGTCGACGGCGGTGTCGACGCGGCTGAGGAAGAAGGAGGCGACGGAGGCGACGCGGCTGACGTCGCCGCCCGACTCGGCCAGCTGCTCCAGGCCGGCGAGGTACGACTCGATGACCTGCCGGTAGGCGGCGAGGGAGAAGATGAGGGTGACGTTGACGTTGATCCCCTCGCTGATGAGCTGCCGGACGGCGGGCATCCCCTCGGGGGTCGCCGGAATCTTGATCATGGCGTTGGGGCGTTCCAGCATCTTGAAGAGGCGGCGGGCCTCCTCGATCGAGGCCTCGGTGTCGTGGGCGAGGTCGGGGCTGACCTCGAGGGAGGCGTAGCCGTCGGCGCCGCCGGTGCGGTCGTAGAGCGGACGGAGCAGATCGGCGACCATGCGAATGTCGTCGATGGTCAGCGCCTCGTAGGTCTCGTCGACCGTGGCGCCCTGGTCGGCGAGGGTGCGGAGGGCGTCGTCGTAGTCGGCGCTGCCGGCGATGGCCTTCTCGAAGATGGAGGGGTTGGAGGTGAGGCCGGAGACCCCGGAGTCGATGAGGCGTTCCAAGTCGCCGGAGACGATGAGGCCGCGCCGCACGTTGTCGTACCAGATCGATTGGCCGAGGCGTCCGGTCTCTTGGATCGCGTTGGTCATCATGCTCCTTCGCTGTTTTGTATAGCCTTTGCCAGCCAGTGGCGGCGTTCGAGGGCGGTAATGACGGCGGGTCGGCCCGAAATGGCCCGTTCGACCTGCTCCATAGGGAGGGCGCGCATCGTGTCGATGCACAGCTGATCGAGTCCCGCGTCGTGCATGGCGTCTGCTTCCCTGGGTAGCGCCCTGCCCTCGGCGCGGCGGCCTAGGGGCGGGCGGGGGCGGTGAAGCGGGCTCCTTTACGGCGGCTCGCCGGCGGGCCGTGCCGGCGCGCATTCATGATACGGCGGCGCTTGGGAGAGGGTCAACGGCTAGACATAAAGAGAGGACCCCGGGGGAGGCCGGGGTCCGGGCCGAGAGGGCCTGTAAGCCGAGTTCTGTGCCCGCGGCGGCGGTTTACGGCTCGAAGGGCCTTCCTCCCGCGGCCGAGAGCGGTGGCCATCTATCTAGCCCCGCCGTTGCCGGCGGGGTCGAGCGGCCAACCCGAGGACGAGCCGGGCGCTCATGGTCCTCCTACTTGGCCTTGCTCCGGATGGGGCTTGCCCGAGGCCGCAGTCACCCGTGGCCCCGGTGAGCTCTTACCTCACCATTGCACCCTTACCCTTCCGAAGAAGGGCGGTATGTTTCTGTGGCGCTATCCGTAGGGTCGCCCCTCCTGGGAGTTACCCAGCATCCTTGCCCGGTGGAGCTCGGACTTTCCTCCCGCCCTCGCGGGCGGGCGGCCACCCGGCCCTCTCGGTCCGACCCCAGTATACGCCACCCAGTTCCCCACCGGCGGTGTATCATCCCGCCCGGAAAATACTCATGGACAACGCCATCGGGCTCTACAACCTCGACGTGGACGAGTCGGCGCTTTCTCACTTCGGATGAACCGCGTAGCGAACACATAACGAACGAACAGGTTAGGGGGCATCATGCCGCACGGCTACGAATTCTCCGGCGTCGACCACATCACGGTCACCGTCTCCGATATGGAGCGGTCGCTCCGCTTCTACCGCGACCAGCTTGGCTTCGGCGTGACCCTCGACGTCGTCGCCCCCCACGACCGCGACGTCATGAACCTGGCGCACCGCACTCCCCGGGACGGCCACCGCATGGTCACGCTCGACACCGGCGGCGGCATCACCGTCTCCCTGACGGAGTACAAGGACCCCCACGGCGAGGGCATCCTCCTCGACGACCTCGGCGTGACGCACTTCGCGATCGGCGTCTCAGACCTGGCGGCGCTCACGGACCGGCTGGTGGGAATGGGCGTGGAGTCGCCGCGCCCCGGCTTCTTCGTCGACCCCGACGGCATCCTCATCCAGTTCATGTCCCCCGGCCACGCCGCCGAGACGAGGGCGCGCTACCAGCAGCGGGCGGCGGGCGGCTAGCACTTGGCGGACGCACCGCGAGTGTCAAGCGAATAGCCTCCGAGAGAACCGGCGGGCGAGTGACCTGCTAGCGGTCGACGGGGTCATAGACTTGCAAAGCCGTGTGACGTCCAAGCACGTCGAGATCGGAGTCGCTATGCAGGATCGGCACTCCGGCGCGTATGGCGGTGGCGGCGATCAGGCAGTCGATGAGCTTGCGGACTGTCTCCCCTTGTCGCCGACAGCGGCGATAGAGGGCGGCGGCGTTGTCGTAGTCAGCCGTTCGCGTTGGCAAAACCGCCGCTCGGGCCAGTAGGCGCCGAAGGCTCAGCAAGTGCGCTTCGTCCCGCGCTCCGGCGAGAACCTCCATCCGTACCGCGTCACAGATGGCGAATTCATCTGCCAGCAGTTCGTCGACGAGACTGCAGACGGTACTTCCCGTATTCCGCAGGAACTCAATCCAGGCGGAGGTGTCGATCAGGATCACAGCGCCCGGCTGGAACGAAGCACTTCGAGATCGCCTTCCCAGCCGGCCCCTCGGAGTGCGCGAGCTTCCTCGATCGACAGGGCTTCGGCCGCAAGCGTTTGCAGCGCGAGATTGATCGCATCACGCTTGGTCGCGAGTTGATAGCGCCGCATTACTTCGGCACACGCCCGATCGTCTATGTCCACGTTGGTGCGCGACATACACCAATAATACACCACGGGAAGGCAGCAGGAAAGCCCTATGGCCTACCGGGCCCCGAACGGATTTATGACCCGAAGGCCGTCGTAGTCCTGTTCCGAACTCATGTCTTCGGAGTAGACGGCGTCGCAGCCCAGGGCGCGGGCTGCGGCGAGGATCGCGCCGTCCCAGTAAGAGAGGCCGAAACGTTGGCGGATTGCCACCGCGGAGCGGAAGATGTCGAGGGTTACCGGCTGTATCTCGAAATCCAAGATCGGGCCCAAGAACGCCAGCGCCTCGTCGTGCGTCATCGGAGCCGGTCGGGTGGGCCGCGTGGCCTGAGCGTAAAACTCTTGGAGGACCTGCGTCGATACGGCGAGGTCGGACTCGTCCAACAGCGCGCGGGCGCGGCGCCGCTTGTCGGCGTCCTCCGGTGACAGGCTTACCGCGTAGAGCAGGACGTTGGTGTCAACGAAGCGCATCGCGGTCGTACAGGGCGTCGCGGGGTAGATTCTCGGACATGATTAGCCCTGCGCCCTTTGCGTCCAAATCCGCGAGCACCTCTCGAAGCAGCCTGCGACGGCGTTCGTCGGGCGTCTCAACGTCCTGGCGATTGGCCTCGTCTTCGCTGGCCATGCGGGAGATGAGGCTGCTGAGGTAACCGCGCACGAGCGCCGACACCGACGTGCCGAGTTCCGCCGCCCGGATGCGGGCGCGCCGGTGGGTCTCTTCGTCGACGGATACGGTGATGTTCTTCATGACACAGTTCCACAGTTTCACAGAATCTGTGTAGCACAGTATATCCGGTCCGAGGGACGACTCGCAAAGTTGCGGCGCTGCCCGTTTTACCCAATCGGCTTGGGCGGGGGCGTGCCGGTGATCGCCGAGTCCTTGCCGAGCATGCCGCGGAGGTAGTCGATCTGGCCGGCGTGTTGAGCAAGCTCGGTGACGATGTGCGAGAAGAGCTTCTCGAGGGGGAGGCTGAAGCGGCGTCCTTGGACGGGATCGGTGAGGCGTTCGTCGGGGACGTTGGCGACAAGGTCGAGGAAGCGGCGGTGAGTCGCCTCGAAGTAGGCGGGGAGATCGGCAACCGGAGCCCGTTTGGCGGGCGGCAGCGTGTCGTAGGTCCAGCCGCGGTCGTCGTCGGGGAGGCCGAACTTCTTCGCCCATCCCTGGGTCATCCAGATGTCGTCTTTTTCACCTAGTGCCGAGGTGGTCCAGGTGTCGACCGCCCGGCCGCAGTGGATGATGGTCGAGGCGATGGAGTTGCAGGTGGCGCAGGGACGGTAGCCCGCCTCCTCCTCGCTCAAGTCGGCGGCGGCGTTCTTGATGATCGTCAGGGTGCGGCCGAGGCTCCAGGCGACGGCTTCGCGGTAGTCCATGGGTCCCCTCTCAGTCTGCCCGCAGGGGAGGGCCATATGATTGGAGCACGCCCAGGAGCGACATGGCCCATCTCATGGCCGCACTATATCATGGCGTTTCTTGAAGACGGGAACCCTGTATGAATCAGCTCCGCTTGCCGGTACCGTCCCGCGTTAGAGGGGTGATTCCATGAGTGCGACAGTCAACGTCCAAATGATCGGCTTGTTTGTTTCAGATTTCGACAGCTGCGTCGACTTCTACCGGGCCCTTGGAATTCCCTTAGAGGTCGACGCGCACGGGTCCTACCATCACGCCGAGTATTCGTTCCAAGGCCCATATTTCCACTTCGCCCTCTTTCCGGCCGAAGCCGGCGAGTTGCCGTCTCGTACCCATGTGTCGCTCCAAGTAGGCGACTGCGAAGAGGCTACTCGTCGAGCGCTGGCCAACGGGGGGAATCTGGCGAGCCCCGCGAAACGCGTACCTTACTCAGGGGGAGGCATCGCGAGCATGGTGCATGACCCGGCCGGCAATGTCGTCGAGCTATTCGAGCGCCAGTAGAGAGGGTTCCCGGACAGGCGCCGCCGTCGGCCCCGGCGCACCGCAGAGATAGAGGAGACTGCTTGCGACGGCTAGCCCCTTGAGGGCAGCACCACAGTTGCGGTGCCCGGCGTGGCGTTCTTGCCTTCGGGGTTCTCGACTTCGAGGTCGAGGTCGACGAGGTTCTCACCGTCCTCGGTGTACTTCTTGGTGACGGTGGCCTTGCAGATGAGTTTCTCGTCCTTGTAGTTGAGCGAGCGGTGCTGCACGTCGACGCGGCGGATGTCGCCGGTGACGCCGATCCAGTCCCGCAGCATGTTGTGGAGGTAGGCGAGGCGGAGGTTGCCCATCCCGAAGACGTCCTTCATGCCGGCGGCCTGGGCCTTGTCGACGTCCATGTGGATGTAGACGAACTCGTCGTTGACCGCGGCGTAGCGGTTCCACTCCATGAGGTTCGGCGCGCGGGTGAAGGAGGGGACCTGCTGCCCTTCGGTCACGTCTTCGAAGTAGAGGCTGTCTTCGATGCCCACGGTTGGCTCCTTGGGGGGCTAGTACTTGATTCCGATGCCGCGCGACTCGCGGACCTTCTTGCCGTCCTGGTTGGTCCAGGTGGTCTTGCGGATAAGGAAGAGCATGACGCCGAGGCGGCCGGGCCGGGTGTAGGCCTGGTCGAGCACCGTCTCGGCGGTGATGACGTCGCCGGGGCGGACGCGTTCGAAGTAGGTGTTCCCGCCGCCGCCGTTGAGGATGTTCATGCCGATCCCCATGCGCTTGATGGCGGGGGCGAGGTCGTCGTCGGTCAGCAGTGTCTCGCCGGGGTCGATGGGCCAGGCGAAGGGGTTGAACTCGTCGGGGGCGACGATGCCGCCGAAGCGGGTCGTCTTGGCGTATTCGTCGTCCCAGAAGAGTCGCGGAGGCTTCTCCGGCCAGTAGACGGCGATCGCCCAGCGGCGGATGTCGGACTCAGTGACCGGGTGCGATACCTGGCGCCGCATGGTCTTGCCGACGAAGGCGTTGAGCTCGTCGCTGACTTCGGGAACCTGCTGTTGTTGAGTCACGGGGCTCCTCCGGCAGGGGCCGCTCTCGGAGCAGCGCCGGGGTTGAGGATAGGAATGGGCCGGAACGGTGTCAAGAACGGCGCGGCGGGTGGGCTCGGCGCGTCCGCGCCACCCCGGTGCTAAGGGCTCTGCTTGCGTGAGCCGGCCGAGCGTCAGGTGGCTATCCGGCGCGTCTGTCCGCCTTGGCGGCGGGCCTGCGCCGCTGGGAGGCCGGGCCGAGGGGCCTCACCCGCGGGTGCCGCGGCGTGTCCTCTTGGCGTTGCACGGCGCTACGGGCGGGATTCCACGGCTTCCGGGTGAAGCGGCTGCCCAGGCCGCGGTCGATTTCCCGCCATTTCTTCTCTTCATCCGGCGTGATGAAGGTCACGGCCTCGCCGGAGCGGCCCATGCGGCCGGTGCGTCCGACCCTGTGGGTGAAGAGCTGCTCGGAGTCGGGCAGGTCGTAGTTGATGACCTGGCCGATGCCATCGACATCCAACCCCCGGGCGGCCACGTTGGTCGCCACGAGGATGGGCGTGGCGCCGGAACGGAATTCCGTCATCACCCGCTCGCGTGCGCTCTGACTGAGGTTTCCCTGGAGCGCCCCTACCGGGTAGCCCAGCGCGTCCAACTGCTTGGTCAGTTTCTTCACGCCGTGCTTGGTCCTGCCAAAGACGAGGACCGACGCGCCGTCACGCTCGTCCAAGAGGGTTTGGAGCGCGCCGATCTTGTCGCTCTTCTGAATCGTGTAGACGAGATGCTTCACGGCGGGCAGGGCTTGCAGGTCCGCGTCCACCTCTACGAGCACGGGGTTCCGCAGGTGCTTTGCTGCGGTCTTCGCCACCCACTCCGGCATCGTCGCCGACAGGAGCGCCGTCTGCCGGTCTGAAGGCGTCCCGCCGAGGATGGCCTCGACGTCGTGGGCGAAACCCCGGTCCAACATTTCGTCTGCCTCGTCCAACACAAGGAACCGGACCGCGCGAAGGTCGAGCGTGCCTTGCCGGAGGTGGTCCAGCGTCCGGCCGGGGGTGCCGACGACGATCTGGGCGCCGCTCTTCAACGCCGTGTGCTCCGGCTTCAACGACCGGCCGCCGTAGAGCAGCGTGCAGCGCAGACCCTGTGGTGAGGCCATGGCCTCGGTGACTCCGGCCACCTGGATCGCAAGCTCGCGGGTGGGGACCAGCACTAGCGCCTGTACCTTCTTGAGGGACGGGTCGCATTGCTCCGCCATGGGGACCGCGAACGCCAGGGTCTTCCCAGACCCCGTGCGCGCCTGGCCGATCACGTCCCGTCCTTCCAGGAGGAGGGGGATCGACTTCTCTTGAATCGGTGTGGGCTCTGCTATGTCCATGCGGGAGAGCGCCGCTCTGGTGGCGGCACGCAAGGCCATCGCGGGAAACGCCGAGGAAGCGGCGGGAGCGGCGCCGGCTGACGGCTTGCTCGGAGCAAGAGAGTCACTTGTAGGGGAGGAAGAGCCGCGGCGCCGGTCCTTGAAGCAGGGGGGACAGTACACCGGCCGGTCTTGGCTCGGCTGGAAGGGGACGGTGGTGGAGGCGCCGCACTCGGTGCAGACGGCCTGGTGCCGGCGTCTACGGCCGGACAAACGCGGACGAGTGGATACGGATGCTAGAGGCATGTGGAAACAGAACTCCTAACCCAGGGGCGGCACAAGTAATTCAGCGCGGGGCAGAAAGACGAAAAACAGGAGAGGTGAGGGTCCGCTGCTGTAGAAGGCCTTGGTGCGGCATCGAGCGCCTGCGACCATTGTAACAGAAGGGCTAAACCGGAGAGAGCGGATGCGTACCGCGAAGGCCGGCGCTCCCTAGCCCGGCAGTCGGCGGCTGGGTGGCTCGGGCTTTCTTTCCGGGACAGGCGGCTTGCTGGGCTTCGACCGCGGCAGTTTGCTGGGGCGCGAGATGCCTCCGCGCAAGGACGTTCTGTTAGACGTGCTCCTGCGCCGCGAAAACGACCCGAGCCGACCGTAGCTCGACGGCCCGCTCCTGGGTGTTCCCGTCTCGGCTCCTTCCGACCAACGGTCGGCGGCTTTGAAGAAAGCGGAGGCGGCAACACCCAAGGCGATCAGGATGCCGAGCACCAGCATGGTTGTCCCCGCGGGGCCGGGGACGCCGCCGCCGCCGACCATGGCGAGGATGCATCCGAGGAGGAAGACGGTTCGCCGGTCCACTCAAACCTCCCGTCCGGGCTAGAAGGGTAGGCCCGCATCCCCCGGCCGCACTCTAGGCCCACGACGGGGCGCAGGCAAGGCGCGGGGGCGTGATGTTGAGTAGGATAGAGGTAGTGCAGGACCGGAAACGCCGCCGGACGGAGTCGAGGTGCCGCTATGGGGAACGGTGAGAACGCGCAAGAGGGCGCCCAGGGCTTGTTGTCCCGGCCCATGCTGGTGCCCCTCGATGGGACCGACGTGGCCGCGGGCATCCTTCCCTACGTGACCGAGGTGGCGAGAAGGGGCAACGCGCCGCTCTTGCTCCTCGGCGTCGTCGATCCTACGGCGATTCACTACCCGCCCGGAACGGCTGAGCGCCCGGCAGGGACGGGCTCGGAGTCCGGCGAGACCGGGGTCCTCTACAGGGACCAGATCGAAAGCGCCGCCACGGGTAACGCGGCGGATGAACTCGAAGGGGTTGCCGCCGGATTGAGAGAACAGGGGATCACGGTCGGCGTCCGCTCCAGCATCGGAAACCCGGCGGAGGAAATCCTGCGGGTCGCCGACGAGGAAGGGTGCGGGATCATCGCCATGTCTACGCATGGACGGAATGCCATCGCCCGCGGCATCTTGGGGAGCGTGACCGACAAGGTCGTGCATGCGTCGACGTTGCCGGTGCTGACGGTAACGCCGGAGCGGGCCAAGGAATACGTGGCAACTCAAGGAGGCTCGCTAAGCACCGTTATGGTGCCGCTCGACGGTTCGGACCTGAGCGAGCGCGCTCTGTCCTTTGCCGCGCAGTTGGCGCGGGCGCTCTCCACGGACCTCCTGCTCGTTAGGGCGGTCAGCCTGGACTCCCCATCGTATGCCTACGGCGGCTACATGGGCCTTGCTGACGTCCACGCGCAGGTGGTGCCCGCGGCCGCGGAGTATCTCGACGCCGTAGCCGAGCGCCTGAAGCGCCAAGGAGTGCGCGCCCGGATCAAGATCTTGCAGGGGTCGGCTCCGCAGGCACTGCTAACCTTCGCCCAGGAGACGCCGAACGACCTCATCGTGATGACGACGCACGGGCGGTCGGGTCTATCCCGGTGGCTGATGGGCAGTGTCGGTGAGGCCATGGTCCGCGCCTCCGGCGACCCCGTGTTGATCATCCCAAATCCGCGATAGGGGCGCCCTGCCGGCGCGCCGATAGGCACGGGGCGGTGAGCGATCGTCGTCGAGACGTGGTGCAACCGCGGCCGAAACACGCTGACGATGGCGTAGCCGCCGGAAAAATGTGACAAGATCGCGGCCAACGCCGTCCCGGCCAACGCCGCGCAACAGAGTAGCCGGTGCCGCAGCGGTCCCAAACGCTCGCGAACGTTCACCAAAGGTTCACGACTTCCGCGGGCCGCTAACAGAAGTGGCCGCGCCCGAAACGCTCACGAACGCTCACGAACGCTCACCAACTTCCACGAACGTCCATGAGCGACGCCGCACTACGCGGCCTTGCACCGCTACCCCCCGGAGAGGCCGGGAGAACGCCGCCCGGAGGCCGTGTTCCGCTTGGGTGAGGGGGTAAGATAGATGGGATTGAGAAGGTGTTTGGGCTCGATGGTCCCGATTCGATGAACAACAGGTGTGCGCCATGAACCGCAGAGGCGGCGCGCTGCGCCTCGCTTTGCCCAGCGACCGCATGATGGAGGGCGACACGCTCGCCTTCATGGAGAAGTGCGGCCTGGCGGTGCGGCGGGCGAGCGCGCGGCAGTACGTCGGCAAGATCGCGAGCGTCCCCGGCGTCGAGGCGCTGTTCCAGCGGTCGGTCGACATTCCCCGTGAACTGGACGCCGGCGACGTCGACATGGCGATCATCGGCTACGAGCGCTATCTGGAGGACCGGGACGAGGACGGCGACTCGATCATCGCTCTGGAGACCCTGGGGTACAGCCACACCGACCTCGTGGTCGCCGCGCCGAACACCTGGGAGGACGTGCGGACGATGGCCGACCTCGCCGTCCGCGCCGAGCGTACCCCCACCGGCGCGCCGCTCCGGGTGGCGACGAAGTACCACCGGCAGGTGGGCCGCTTCCTCGACAAACATGCCGTCCGGCACCGGCTGGTGCACATCAACGGGGCCATCGAAGCCGCACCGATGATCGGCACCGCCGACGTGGTGAGCGACCTCGCCTCGAGCGGCGCTACGCTGCGCGAGAACAACCTGCGCCCCCTCGACGACGGCGTCATCACGAGGTCGTCGGCGTGCATGATCGCCAACCGCCGCGCGCTACGCGGGTCGGCGGAGAAGCTGGCCGCGGCCAAGACGGTGCTGGAGCTCATCGAGGCGCGGCTGCGGGCCGAGGGTTTCTACAACATCATTGCCAACATTCAAGGCGACTCGATGGAGTCGGTCGCGGCCTTGGTGAACCGGAACCCGGCCGTGTCCGGCATGCAGGGTCCGACGGCGGCCAACGTGTTCAGTAAGGACGGGGGGAGTTGGTTCGCGGTGTCGGTGGTCGTCGAGATCTCACAATTGACCGCGGGCGTGGACTACCTCCGCGAGATCGGCGCGAGCGGGGTCGTGGTCACGCCGGCTTACTACGTCTTCGACCAGGAGTGCAAGGCGTTCGAACGGCTCCGGGAGGCGGTGGGCGTGGCAGAGGCGACGGCATGAACGCGCCGGGGCCGGGCCGATGAACCGGCGGCGAGCCCGGCGAAGACGCGCGGGTCCGGCGCCTTACACGCCGCTCGGCCAGCGCCGCATCTTTCGCGTGGCCGTGGCGATCATGGCCTTCCTGTTGGCGGCCGCGTTGGCGGCTTCCGTCGTGTTGCCCTTCGCCGGGGGGTCCGGCGAGTAGGCCGCCTGCCTACCCTGCTGAGGCCATGCCAAACCTGGGACTGCATATCGGCTTCGCCCTCGAATGCGCGAAGCGCCTGGGGCATCCCGCGGTGGACGACTACCGCGGAAGCTTTCTCCTTGGCGCGACGTCGCCCGACATGCGCCTCTTCTTCGGTTGGCGGCGCGATACGACGCACTTCTTTGAGCTGACGCGCGACGTCGAGGGCGCCGGCATACGCAAGTTGTTCGCCGAGCACCCCGGCCTGGCGCCGTCGGAGGCGCTGACCCGCGAGACGGTCGCCTTCATGCTCGGCTACATGACGCACCTCAACGTCGACGAGTCGTGGATCTGCCAGATGTACCGGGGCTATTTCGGCAAAGGCGCGCCGCTGAGCGACGAGCCGCTGGTGAACGTCATGGACCGCGCCTTCCAGTTCGACATGGACCGTCGGGAACGGAGGAACATCGAAGACTTGGAGGGGGCGCTGGAGAGCATCAAGGGGTCGTACGAGTCGGTGGACGTCGGTTTCATCGACAAGGCCCACCTCCGCGAGTGGCAGTCGATCGTGATCGAACGGTCGGGGCGCGACCTGCCGTGGGAGCGCTTCCGCGGCTTCGTGCACCGCGTCCGGCCCGAGTCGACTGAAGAGGAGGCGGAGCGCATCGTGCAGGGTCTGCCCGGGCTCATCGAACGGGTGCGGGAGCACATCACGGGGGAGGAGGAGCGCCGCTTTCGCGAGGAGGCCATCCAGGCGTTCCTGGGCAATGCCCACGCCTATCTGAACGGAGGGGTGGCGCCGTGAGGATCGTGCGCGGCGCGTCCGAGGTCCGCAGTCTGCTGACACGGACGCCACAGGACGAAGGGCCGCCTCCGCAGCACCTGGCCGAGGGCATCCGGCGCATCTTTGGCGAGCCGCTCACCGTCGGCGAGGCGGTGGAGCGCATCATCGCCGACGTGCGGCGGGACGGCGACGCCGCCCTCGCCGACTACGCCCGCCGCATCGACGGCGAAGCGCCGTCCTCTTGGCGCGTGCCGCCTGAGGAGATCGAGCGCGCCTACGAGGGGACGCCGCAAGACCTACTCGACGCGCTAAGGCTCGCCGCCGAGCGAATCCGCGCCTTCCACGAGCGGACCAGGCCCAAGTCCTGGTACGACGACGAGACGGGGCTGGGGCAACGGTTCACCCCGGTGGCCTCGGCGGGCATCTACGTGCCGGGGGGGACGGCGTCGTACCCCTCGACCGTGCTGCACACCGCCGTGCCCGCCAAGACCGCCGGCGTCGAGCGGGTCGCCGTGGCAACGCCGCCCCGTGGCGGCGCGGTGGCGGGGATCGTCCTCGCAGCGTGTCATATTGCCGGTGTGGACGAGGTCTACCAGGTCGGCGGAGCGCAGGCCATTGCCGCGCTGGCCTATGGGACGGAGTCGGTGCCGCGCGTCGACGTGATCTGCGGGCCGGGGAACATCTTCGTGACCGAAGCGAAGCGCCGCGTGTACGGCGCCGTGGGGCTGGACGGCCTCCACGGGCCGACGGAGACGCTGATCGTAGCCGACGGGTCGGCGCGGCCTGAAGCCGCCGCAGCCGACCTGCTGGCGCAGGCGGAGCACGACGTGCTGGCCACGCCGGTGCTGCTCACAGATTCGGAGGATCTCGCCGGGGCGGTTTCCCGTTCCGTTGCCGAGCAACTTGAGGACTTGGAGCGCGCCAAGACCGCGGGCGCTGCCCTGGAGGGGCAAGGACTCATCGGCGTGGTCGATTCGATCGACGAGGCCATCGACTTGGCCAACGAGTTCGCACCCGAGCATCTGTGCCTGCTCGTCGCTGATCCGCTGGCGGCGCTCGACCGGGTGCGCAACGCCGGCGGGGTCTTCGCCGGCGCCGACTCGGCTGAGGCGCTGGGCGACTACGTCGCGGGGCCGAGCCACGTCATGCCGACCGGCGGAACCGCCCGCTTCGCCTCGGCGCTTGGCGTCCATGACTTCCTGCGGACGGTGAGCGTGGCCGGCATCGATGGCGGCAGCGGCGGCCTGGCCGAGGCCGCGGCCAGGATCGCCCGCGCCGAGGGGTTCACCGCCCACGCCCGCGCCGCCGAGCTGCGTCGCGGGCAAGGAGCGGAGCGGCGATGACCTCCGGCGGGTTCGACCGGCTGCTGCGGCCCCATCTGCGCGGGATGACGGGCTACGTTCCCATCATGGTCCCCGGCGGGCAGGAGAGTGACGGCACGCGCCCCGACGGCTCGATCGTCAAGCTCGACGGGAACGAGAACGTCTACGGCTGCTCGCCGCAGGCGACGGAGGCCGTCGCCAAGCTCGCGAGCCACCATATCTATCCCGACCCTGAGCAACGCCGGCTCCGCGACGCTCTCGCCGAGTACACCGGCGTGGACGCGGCGCACGTGCTGGCCGGCGCGGGCTCGGACGAGCTCATCGAGTTGCTGCTCCGGCTCATCGCCGGGCCCGGCGACAACGTCGTGACGGCGGGGCCGACGTTCGGCTTCTTCAGTTCGAGCGCAAGGCTGGTCGGCGCCGAGGTGATCGACGTGCCCCGCGGGGATGACTTCTCGATCGACGTCGACGCGGTGCTCGCCGCGGTGGGGCCCGAGACCAAGGTCGTCTACGTGGCCAATCCGAACAATCCCACCGGCACGCTGACGCCGCGGGAGGACTTGGAGCGCCTGCTCGACGTGGGCCCTCTGGTCGTGGTAGACGAGGCGTACTACGAGTTCTGCGGCGAGACGGTCGCAGACCTTGTGCCCCAACGGGAGAACCTTGCGGTATTTCGCACGTTCAGCAAGTGGGCGGGGCTCGCCGGGCTCCGGATCGGCTATGGCCTCTTCCCCGCACAGGTGATGGACGCGCTGATGAGCACGAGGTCGCCCTACAGCGTCAACGCCGCTGCGGAGGCCGCCGCCGTTGCCTCCTTGGACGACGTGGACTATCTGATGGACAACGTCGCGAAGATCGTGGACGAGCGCGACCGCCTCGAAATCCTGCTGCTGAACCTGGACTTCGTCGACGTCATTCCCTCACGGGCCAACTTCCTGCTCTGCCCGCTGGTGGACCGCGACGCGGTCAAGATTCAGCAAGAGCTAAGGAAGCAGGGCATCTTCATCCGGCACTTCGACGCTCCTCGGATTCGCGACTGCGTTAGAATAAGTGTGGGCCGCCCTGAAGACACCGACGCCGTGATCTGGGCGCTCCGAGCCTACGAGGACCTCTACTAGCCCGCCATGCGTTCCGCCACCGTTCACCGCGAGACCGGCGAGACCGCCGTCACCGTCGAGATCGACGTCGACGGATCGGGGAAGTCCGAAGTCTCGACCGGCCTGACCATGCTCGACCACATGCTGGCGCAGCTCGCGCGGCATGGGGTGAACGACCTACGGGTCGAATCGAAGGCGACGATGGACCCCGACGGCCACCACACCGTCGAGGACGTCGCAATCGCGCTGGGCCAGGCGTTCAACGAGGCACTGGGCGAAAAGCGCGGCATCGTCCGCATGGCGACGGCGTCGGCGCCGTTGGACGAGGCGCTGGCGACGGTCACGGTCGACATAAGCGGCCGGGGCTACGCGGTGATCAACGCCGACTTCAGCATCGAGGTCGTGGGCGACCTGCTTACCGACCTCGTGCGCCACTTCCTGGAAACGTTCGCCCGCGAGGCGCGTCTGAACCTGCACGCGGACGTCATCCGCGGCACCAACGACCACCACAAGGTCGAGTGCCTGTTCAAGGCCCTGGCGCGGGCGCTGGACGCGGCGACCCGCATCGACCCCCGCGTCGGCGGCGCGGTGCCGAGCACCAAGGGCGTTATCGAGTCGTAGGCGCGGCTGCGCCACTCCCCAACGCGCCCGCAGGGCGTGTGCCCTCTCTCAATCTCCCCCAGAGGGGGAGAGGTTTGGACCGCTAGAACGCCGGCTAGTGCTTCGTCCAGCCCTCCGCGAGATCGTCGGACAGCACGGCTTCGAGTTCCTCCACGTCCTGGGTGAGGGGCGGTTCGGGAGCGTCCCGGATGTGCTGCATGAGGTCGCTTGGAGAGAGGACGCCGCTCGACACGACTAGCTTGATGCCCTCGGCCACGGTGAGCTGGGTGGCGATGACCTCGTCCTCGGGGAGATAGGCCATGAGGCCTGTCTGGGGTGTCGGCGTGGTGGGGATGAGCACGGAGTGGTACATGCGCCCGTCCTCGCCTTGGACGGTGCTGGTGTGGAAGCCGATGGTGTAGGTGCCCTTCTTGGGCCACTCGGCGAGGACGACCCGCAGCTTGGCGCTGCCGGAGACGGAGAGCGAGTCGATGACCTGCTTGGTGAGGTTGTAGAGCCAGCGGACGATGGGCACGCGCAGGATGACGTTCTCGGCGTAGCCGACGAGGCGGCGCCCGATGAAGTTGGCCATGACCAGGCCGGCGAGGTAGATGGTGACGATCATGAGGCCGATGCCGACGCCGGGAATCTCCTGGTTGAAGGCGCGTTCCACGAGGGGTTGCACGGCGTCGTCCAGCGTGGTGAAGGCGAAGCGGAGGACGATGAACGTCACCGCCAGCGGGATGAGCGCGAGCAGGCCCGCGATGAAGGTGCGCCGCAGGTGTTGGCCCACCCGGCCCAGGATGCTGTTCGCGTGCGGGCGCGGGTCCAAGGTCATAGCGATGTCCTGGGAGTCCTGGGCTCGGCGTAGTAGCGGCCGAGTGCCGTGATGGCTTCGGCGCTCTCGGAGGGGAAGCCGGACTGCGCGAGCGCGGCCTGGCCGTCGCGCGTCAGCCCGTCGATCAGGTCCTCGACGTGGGCGCGGGCGCCGCAGCGTTCGATGGCCGCAACGGCGGCGTCGACGTCTTCGTCGCTGAGCGGGCCGGCGTGGTCGCGGACGCGCTCAATGGCGTCGAGGTCGGCGCCGGAGGCGTTGGCGAGGGCGTAAATCACGGGAAGGGTACGGCCCTTGCCGATGCTCTCGATGGCGGCGGTGCGCCCGCCGGCGGTGAGGCCGTCGATCTCCACCCGCAGCCGCCAAGCCGCGCCGAAACAGGCCCCGGAACGGGCCGCCGACTCGCGGTCCTCATCCCCGGCGCCGGCGACGGCTGCCCCGAGAGCGGCGGCAGTGGCGGCGAGCCGCCCGTCGGTCCGCTCGACGATGCTGGCGTAATCGGCGGGATCGGGCGAGTCTTGGTCTTCGAGCTCGATGAGCGTGTGTTGGGCTAGCGCCACGTCGAGGCAGCCCCGGTCGAGGATGTGGCAGGCGTCGAGGACGGCTTCGGCGGAAAGCCCGGATTCCGCAGCGTCCATGAGGGCGAGGCGGGCCTGGGCGTAGAGGGCGTCGCCGGCGTTGATCCCCTGCGCGTGGCCCCAAGTCCACCAGAGGGCGGGCCGGTCGGGAGGGCCGGGGTCGCCCTCGCGGAGGTCGCGGTGAACGCGGTAGAAGCCGCGCGCGAGCTCGATAGCCGCGGCGGCGGGCATGGCGGCGTCGCGCGAGCCGCCCGCGGCCTCCGCGACGAGAAGGCAAAGGACGCCGTGAGGCCGGTCGGCGGAGCCGGCGTCGGCGGGGAGGCCGGCGCGGTCGGTCCAACCGAGCTGGTAATTCAGCATCTGGGAGATCAGCGCCCCCCGCTCCCCGACGGCCCGCTTGAGGCGCGCTTCGATGATAGGGCCGTACTGGTCGAGCGCGGCAGGCCTGATGGTGCTCATGACTGGTGATACTTCGCCGCGGGAGCGGTACCCAGGGCCTGCCGCAGCGTTTCCTCGGCTATGGCGCCGTGGCGCAGGACGTTGGGAGGGTCGACGGTGAGGTCGAGCACCGTCGATTCCACGCCGCCTGAGCATTCGCCTTCGATCACGTAGTCTACGCTATCGCCGAGTTGGCCCACGACCTCTTCCGCGGTGCGCGGCGTGGGCCCGCCGGAAAGGTTGGCGCTGGTGCCGACGATGGGGCCGCCCAGGGCGGCGCAGAGTGCCCGGCAGAGATCGTGGCCGGGCACCCGGACGGCGACCGACGGCCCGCCGGCGGTCACCTCTGGGGGCACCCACAGGGCGGCGGGGGCCACGATGGTCAGCGCGCCGGGGATGAAGGCGGAAAGCCGCGCGAGGACGTCCTCGGAGGCGCCGGGCGCGGCGCGGCGGAGCATGTCGAGATCGGCGGCGAGGAGGGGCAAGGGAAGGTCGGCGGAGCGCCGTTTCGCGGCGAAGACGCGGCGGACGGCGTCGGGGTTTGCGGCGTCGGCGCCGAGGCCGTAGACGGTGTCGGTTGGGTAGGCGACGAGGCCGCCCCGCTGGAGGACCAAAAGAGCGGTCTCAATCTGTTGGCGCACGCCTGTGACTCCTTGACTGAGTATAGCACAGGTGCTACGCTAGGCCCCCATTTTCCCAGGAGGGCTCGGTGGAGCGAGCGGTCGAAGACCAGGGCCCACGTGTCTCCGTCAGCGGGGACGTCGAAGTATCGACATATCTGGGAATTGCGAAGGAAAAGGAGCGGCGCGAGGCCGTCTCCTCTCCCCCTCCTCCCACGAAGCGCCAGGAGACCGTCGTCGTCCTCGACTTCGGCTCCCAGTACAGCATGCTGATCGCGCGCCGCGTGCGCGAGATGAACGTCTATTGCGAGCTCCTCCCTCACGACACGCCGTGGGAGAAGATTGAGGAGCTGAACCCCAAGGGGTTCATCCTCTCCGGCGGCCCGGCGAGCGTCTACGAGGAGGACGCGCCGATCGCCCCCGCCGGCGTCTTCGACCAGCGGGTCCCCGTGCTCGGCATCTGCTACGGGATGCAGCTCATGGCGCACCAGCTCGGCGGGCGAGTCGAGCCCAGCCAGCGCCGCGAATACGGGCACGCCGTCCTGCACCAGAACGACGAGGACTTCCCCCTCTTCGAGAACGTGCCCTCGTCGGTGCCGGTTTGGATGAGCCACGGCGACAAGGTCGCCGAGATGCCGCAGGGCTTTCGCAGCCTCGCCTTCACCGACAACAGCCCCGTCGCGGTAATGGGCAACGACGCCGGCCTGATCGGCCTGCAGTTCCACCCCGAGGTCGTCCACACCCAGCAGGGGAAGGAGGTCATTCACAACTTCCTCTATAACCTCTGCGGCTGCTCCGGCGACTGGACCCCGGCAAACTTCATCGAGGAACAGGTGGAGAAGATCCGCGCCCAGGTCGGAACGGGGCGCGTGGTCTGCGCGCTGTCCGGCGGCGTCGACTCCACCGTCGTGGCGGCGATCGTCCACCGGGCCGTCGGCGACCAGCTGACGTGCATCTTCGTGGACAACGGCCTGCTGCGCCTCGAAGAGTCGGAGCGGGTCTTCCGGCAGTTCGACCACAACCTTCGCATGAACATCATCCACAGCAAGGCGGGGGAACGGTTCCTGACGTGCCTCGCCGGTGTGATCGACCCGGAGGAAAAGCGCAAGAGGATCGGCAGGGAGTTCATCGCGGTATTCGAGGAAGAGGCGGCGAAGATCAAGGACGCCGACTTCCTCGCCCAAGGCACGCTCTACCCCGACGTGATCGAGAGCGCCGCGTCGTCGAAGAATGCCGTCACCATCAAGACGCACCACAACGTCGGCGGCCTGCCCGAGGAGATGAAGCTCAGCCTGATCGAGCCGCTGCGGAACCTCTTCAAGGATGAGGTGCGAGAGGTCGGCCTGGCGCTGGGGCTTTCCGAAGACATGGTTTACCGGCAGCCGTTTCCCGGACCGGGGCTCGCCATCCGCATCATCGGCGAGGTGACGCATGAGAAGCTCGAAACGCTGCGCGGCGCCGACTGGGTGGTGATGAACGAGATCAAGAAGGCGAAGCTCTACCGCGATCTATGGCAGACCTTCGCCGTCCTGACGGGCAGCTCGAGCGTGGGCGTGATGGGCGACCACCGTACCTACGGCCACGTCATCGCCATCCGGGCGGTGACCAGCGAGGACGCGATGACGGCGGACTGGGCCCGCCTGCCCTACGACCTCCTCGCCAAGATATCGAACCGCATCGTCAACGACGTGCCGGGCGTGAACCGGGTCGTCTACGACATCACGAGCAAGCCGCCGGGCACGATCGAGTGGGAGTAGCGCCGCGCCTGTCCGCGCCCCGGAAATGAGCGAACTGAACGTCCTCATCATCGGCAACGGGGGCCGCGAGCATGCCCTCGCCTGGAAGCTGAGCCAGAGCCCGCGCATCGGCGCCATCTTCGCCGCGCCGGGGAACGCAGGCACCGCCGAGCTTGGCACGAACCTGCCCATCGACGCGACGGACGTCCCGGCGCTGGTGGCCGCGGCCAAAGAGCACGCCATCGACCTTGCCGTCGTCGGACCGGAGGCGCCGCTCGCCGCGGGCGCCGTAGACGCCCTGACCGCCGCCGGCGTACGGGCGTTCGGCCCGACCCAAAGGGCGGCGGAGATCGAGTCGAGCAAGTCCTTCGCCCGCTCCGTCATGGAGTCGGCGGGGGTGCGGTGCGCCGAAGGGCGCGCATTCGACGACCCCGACGAGGCGAGGGCCTACGTACGCGGCCTCGACGAGCCGCCGGTGGTGAAGGCCGACGGCCTCGCCGCCGGCAAGGGCGTTGTCGTGGCCAACAGCACTGAGGAGGCGCTCGCCGCCGTCGACGCGATGATGGTCGACCGCGCCTTCGGCGAGGCGGGGTCGCGGGTGGTGATCGAGGAGCGCCTGCCCGGCGTCGAGGCCAGCGTCTTCGCCTTCTGCGACGGCGAGCACGTCCTGATGACGATTCCCGCCTGCGACTACAAGCGGGTCTTCGACGGCGACGCCGGCCCCAACACCGGCGGCATGGGCAGCTACAGCCCGCCGGAGTTCCTCGACGACGCTGCCGTGGCCGAGGTCGAGCGCACGGTGATCGCGCCGGTGGTGCGGCAGATGGCCGAAATGGGCCGCCCCTACACCGGGGTGCTCTACGCCGGCCTGATGTTCCACCAGGGGAAGGCGGCGGTACTGGAGTTCAACTGCCGCCTCGGCGACCCTGAAACCCAGGTAATCCTGCCGCGGCTGCGGACGGACCTGCTCGACGTTATCGAGGCCGCCCTGGATGGCCGGCTCGACGACATAACGCTGGAATGGGACGAACGTCCCTGCGTCGGCATAGTGATGGCCTCCGGCGGCTACCCCGGCTCCTATGAGACAGGCAAGCCCATCGATGGCCTCGACCACGTGGACGAGTCGGCGGCGGTCTTCTATGCGGGGGCTCGACGTGATGCTGCTAACGTCCTCACCGATGGCGGCCGCGTCCTGCTGGTGGCGGCGCTCGGCGACAGTGTCGCCGAGGCGCGGTCGCGCGCCTACGAGAACGTGCGGCGCATTGGCTTCGACGGCGCGCACTACCGCGACGACATCGCCGCCCGCGCCGTCGAGGCGCAGCCGGGTGCGGGGACAGGACGAAAGGAAGTCATGAGTGAGGCCGCGTCGAGCGGCGGACGGATTTGATGACGGAAGAACGACATAAGCGAAAGGGAGTCAGATGGCGCTAGTTTCGGTACTGATGGGCAGCAAGACGGACCAGCCGTACGTCGACGAGGCGGCGGCGGTGCTCGACCAGATGGGCGTCGCGCACGAGGTAAACGTGATCTCGGCGCACCGCACGCCGGAGAAGCTACGCGACCACATCCTGGCCGCCGAAGCGGCGGGCGTGGAGGTCTTCATCTGCGCCGCCGGCGGGGCCGCCGCGCTCCCCGGCGCGACGGCGGCATGGACGACGCGCCCCGTCATCGGCGTGCCCCTGCCCACCAGCGAGCTCAAGGGCGTCGACTCGCTCTACGCCATCGCGCAGATGCCGCCGGGGATACCGGTGGCGACCGTGGCGGTGGGGTCGTGGGGCGCGCGGAACGCGGCTTTTCTCGCGGCGCAGATTCTGGGCGCGAGCCATCCGGAGATCCGCAAGAAATACGACGATTACCGCGCCGGTCTGCGGTCGGGCTAATGCTCGAAGCGCCGGACGGCCGGGTATAAAATAGAAACCCCTCCGGCGATGCCGGAGGCCGCGGCCGAGGTCCACCGATGATCGATAAGTACTCCAGACCCGAAATGGCGCGCGTCTGGAGCGAGACCACCCTCTACGACACCTGGCTCGAAGTCGAGATCGCCGTCTGCGAGGCATGGGCCGACGAGGGCGAGATCGACGCCGACTCGATGGAGAAGATCCGCGGCGCGCGATACGACATCGACGGCATCAACCGCGCCCTGGCGGAGACGCGCCACGACATCAACTCGTTCCTGCACTCGGTCGCCGACTCGCTGGGGCCGGAGAGCCGCTTCGTCCACCTCGGCCTGACCTCGAACGACGTCAAGGACACCGCCCTCGCGCTGCAGATGCGGGCCGCCGCCGACCTGCTCGCCGCCGGCGTCGCCGAGCTCAAGCAGGTCTTCATCGAGCGGGCCGCGGAACACCGCAAGACGCTCATCATGGGACGTACCCACGGTGTCCACGGCGAGCCGACGAGCTTCGGCCTGAAGCTGCTCGTCTGGGTCGATGAAATGACGCGCCACGAGGAACGGCTGGCGGATGCTCGGCGCAACGTTGCGGTGGGCAAGATTTCGGGCGCCGTGGGGAGCCACGCGACGGTTCCCCCCTCGGTGGAGGAGGAAACCTGCCGCCGGCTGGGCCTCGAGGTCGCCAAGGCGTCGACGCAGATCACCCAGCGCGACCGCCACGCCCAGTTCGTCCAGACGATCGCCCTCATTGGGGCGTCACTGGACAAGTTCGCCACCGAGATACGCGGCCTGCAGAAGACCGAGGTGCGGGAGGTCGAGGAGCCGTTCGGGGAAGGCCAGACCGGCTCGTCGGCGATGCCGCACAAGCGCAACCCCGAGCTCTGCGAGCGCGTTTGCGGCCTCGCCCGCGTCCTGCGGGGGAATGCCACCGCCGCCCTGGAGAACGTCGCGCTCTGGCACGAGCGGGACATCAGCCACTCCTCGGCGGAACGGATCATCCTGCCCGACTCCTGCCTCGCGCTCGACTACATGCTCGACACCTTCACCTTCGTGATGCGCGGGCTGCGCGTCTTCCCCGACCGCATGCGGTCGAACCTGGAAGGGAGCCGCGGTCTGGTCTGCTCGCAGCGCGTCCTCCTCGCCCTGATCGGCAAGGGGATGACCCGGCAGGCGGCCTACAAGCTGGTGCAGCGCAACGCCATGGAAGCGTGGGAGACCGGCGAGCACCTGCGCGATCTGCTCCAAGGCGATGAGGAGGTCACCGCCGTCCTCCCCGCGCCGGAGATCGCCGGGGTGTTCGACTACGACTACTATCTGAAACACGTGGACGAGGTCTACGCCCGCTTCGGGCTCTGACCCGCCGAAAGCAGGAGGACGGCCGCATGCCGAGCACGCTCACTTCGACGCAGCTTCCCCAACCCCGCAAGCAAGGCAAGGTACGTGACATCTATGACCTTGGCGATACGCTGCTCTTCGTCGCCACCGACCGCATATCAGTGTTCGACGTGGTGCTGCCGACGGGGATACCCGAGAAGGGCGTCGTGCTCACCGAACTGTCCCGGTTCTGGTTCGAGCGCACCGGTCACATCGTCTCCAACCACATGCTGGCAATGGGGCGCGACGCCGAGAAAGCCGGCGCCTACTACCCCGATCTTCCCGAGGACATCGCGCGCCGGGCGATGATCGTGAAGAAGGTCGATCCGCTCCCCGTCGAATGCGTGGTGCGGGGCTACCTCGCGGGGTCTGGCTGGGCCGAGTACAAGCGCAGCGGCACCATCGGCGGCAATCCCGCACCGGAGGGGCTCGGCGAGAGCCAGCGCCTCGACACGCCCCTCTTCACGCCGACGACGAAGGCGCAGGAGGGTCACGACGAGCTGATCTCGCTGGCCCAGATGGCCGACCTGATCGGTCAAAACCTCACCGACCGCCTGCACCAGTACACCCTCGACGTCTATGGCTGGGCCCGCGACTATGCGGCCGAGCGGGGCATCATCATCGCCGACACCAAGTTCGAGTTCGGCATGCTCGACGGCGAGATCGTGCTGATCGACGAGGTCCTGACGCCCGACTCGAGTCGCTTCTGGCCCGCCGACGAGTACGCCGTGGGCCGCGGCCAGGACTCGTTCGACAAGCAGATAGCCCGCGATTGGACGGCGTCGACCGATTGGGACAAGGAGCCGCCCGGGCCCGAGCTTCCCGACCACATCGTCGAGCGCACGGCGGCCCGCTACCGCGAGGTCTACCAACGGCTCACCGGGGAGGAGCTTCCCTCGTGACGGCCTACGCCGCCCGCGTCTTTGTCACGCTGAAGCCGATGGTCAACGATCCGCAGGGCCTCACCGTGATGGGCGGCTTGGAGAAGCTCGGCTTCTCGTCGGTGCGCAACGTGCGCGTCGGGAAGCTGATCGAGATCGTGGTCGAGGCGGCGGGCGAGGAGGCGGCGCGGCGCGAGGTGGACGAGATGTGCGAACGGCTGCTCGCCAACCCCGTGATCGAGCGGTACGACTTCGAGATCGAAGCCGCCCCCGAGGGCGCCGGATGAGGAAGCGGAGCCTTCGCGAAGTCGACGTGGCCGGCAAGCGCGTCCTCGTCCGCGTGGACTTCAACGTGCCGCTCGACCGCGATTCCGGCGCCATCACGGACGACAGTCGCATCCGCGCCGCGCTCCCCACCATCCGCTATCTGACCAACCAAGGGGCGACCGTGGTGCTCTGCTCACATATGGGCCGGCCGAAAGGCGAGCCCGACCCCAAGCTGAGTCTGGCGCCCGTGGCGGCACGGCTGGGGGAGTTGCTTGGCTCGCCGGTACCGCTGGCCCCGGACTGCGTAGGGCCTGCGGCGGCGTGCGAGGTCGGCACGGCGCCGTCCGGCGGTGTGCTGCTCCTGGAGAACCTCCGCTTCCACGCCGAGGAGGAGGCCGACGACCCCGCCTTCTCCAAGGCACTGGCGTCGCTCGCCGACGTCTATGTCGACGACGCCTTCGGCGCGGCGCACCGCGCGCACGCCTCGACGGAGGGGGTGACCCGCTACCTGCCCTCATCGGCGGGCTTGCTGATGGAGCAGGAGCTGGATGCGCTGGGCGGCATCGTCGAGTCGCCGGAGCGCCCGCTCGCCGCCGTCTCCGGCGGGGCCAAGGTCAGTGACAAGCTGGCGCTGCTGGAGCACATGGCGGAGCAGGTCGACGTCATGATCGTCGGAGGCGGGATGTCCGCCACGTTCTTCAAGGCGCGCGGCTATGAGATCGGCGACTCGCTCTTGGAGCCGGAGATGATCGAGGCCGCCGCCGGCATCGAGCGGCGGGCGGAGGAGCGAGGCGTATCGCTGCTGCTGCCCGAGGACGTGGTCGTGGCCGACCGGTTCGCCGCGGACGCCTGCGCCAAGACGGTCGCCGCGACGGAAATCGAGCCCGGCTGGATGGTGCTCGATATCGGGCCCCGCGCCCTGGCGTCGTTCGGCGCGGCGCTGCGCCTCTGCCGCACGGTGGTGTGGAACGGGCCGATGGGCGTCTTCGAGATGCCAAGATTTGCCGCGGGCACCAAGGGCATGGCCGAGATCATCGCCGGCCTCGACGCGACCACCGTGCTTGGCGGCGGCTCGACGGCGCAGGCCGTCTACGATCTCGGCCTCGCCGACCGCGTCACCCACGTCTCGACGGGCGGGGGCGCGTCGCTGGAGCTGCTCGAAGGAAAGACGCTGCCAGGTGTGGCCGCGCTCCCCGACCGATAGACCGAACGGGAGGTCTGCATGACGCCCGACATGATTTCGGAAGCCGCCGAAAAGACGTCCAGCAAGATCGTGCTACTCGTCGCCGACGGCCTCGGCGGCCTGCCCGACCCCGACA
Source organism: Dehalococcoidia bacterium (assembly GCA_965207995.1). GTDB lineage: Bacteria > Chloroflexota > Dehalococcoidia > SHYB01 > SHYB01 > DAOUKH01. Next base: position 179,309 of record CBDBNG010000001.1, read on the forward strand.
CAGGCAAGTCGGAGCTTGAGACGGCGGACACGCCCAATCTCGACGCGCTGGCGGCGCGGAGCGCCCTCGGGCTGACCGTCCCGGTGCGGCCCGGCATCACGCCGGGAAGTGGGCCGGGGCATCTGGGGCTCTTCGGCTACGACCCCGAGACCTATCTCATCAAGCGCGGCATCATGGAGGCGCTGGGGATCGGCCTCGACGTGGGGCCGGGGCAGATCGCGGCGCGCGGCAACTTCTGCACCGTCGACGCCGACGGCAACCTCACCGACCGGCGCGCCGGCCGCATCGCGACCGAGCTTTCCACCCCCCTCGCGGCCCAGTTGGACACCATCGAGCTCGACGGCTGCGCTGTCCGCGTCTACCCGGTGCGAGAGTACCGGTTCGTGGCCGTCTTCGAGGGCGACGGCCTGGAAGACGACGTCTCCGAGTCCGACCCGCAGAAGCTCGGCGTGCCGCCGCTCCCCTTCGAGGCGCTGACCCCGGGATCGGAGAAGATGGCCGCTGCCGCCGCGGAGTTCGTCGAAAAGGCGAGGTCGCTGCTGGGCGGACGCGATATCGCGAACATGGTGATGCTGCGCGGCTTTTCGCAGTTCCCCACCGTGCCCTCCATGAGCGAGCTTTACCGCCTCGACCCGGTCGCCATCGCGACGTATCCGATGTACCGCGGTCTGGCGCGCATTGTGGGGATGAACGTCGTGGACACGGGGCCCACGTTCGACGACGAGATCGACACCATGGCCGGGCTCTGGGACCGGCACGACTATTTCTTCATCCACTACAAGGCCACCGACGCCGCCGGCGAGGACGGCGATTTCGCTAAGAAGGTCGCCACCATCGAGGCGCTCGACCGCTGCTTGCCTCGCGTCCTGGAGCTGGAGTCCGATGTCCTCATGATCGGCGGCGACCACTCGACGCCGTCCATCTTCGCGGCCCACAGCTGGCACCCGGTGCCCTTCCTGCTGCACTCCCGGTACTCGGGGATGGAGGGCCCGGACGCCGGCGGCTTCTCCGAGCGCGCCTGCGCCCGCGGCCTGCTGGGCCGCTTCCCTGCCAAGGACGCCCTGCCGCTGGCGCTGGCCAACGCCGGGAAACTGGCGAAGTTCGGGGCGTAGCGGCCCATGACCAAAGGAGAGGTCTGGCCATGCGGACGCCGGTGATGGCGGGCAACTGGAAGATGCACACTTCGCTCGACGAGGCCGTCGCACTGGCGTCCGGCATCGCCGAGGGCGCCGGCGGCATCGACGGCGTCGAGTTGATAGTCTGCCCTCCTTCGATCTGGCTCGCCAGGGTCTCCGAGTTCGTGCGGGGCGGGCCGGTACAAGCCGGGGCGCAGAACATGCATCACGAGGCGGCCGGCGCTTTCACCGGCGAGATCGCCCCCGCGATGGTGAAGGAGATCGCCTCCCACGTCATCCTGGGCCACTCGGAGCGCCGCTGGATATTCGGCGAGACTGACGAACTGATCAATAAGAAGGTCCTCGCCGCCCTTGACGTCAGCCTTGTGCCCATCCTGGCCATCGGCGAGCGCCTCGACGAGCGAGAGGCGGGCATGACTGAAGCCGTCATCGAACGGCAGCTTCGCGGCGCGCTCCAGGACGTCGAAGACCCCGGCGACCTCATCGTCGCCTATGAGCCGGTGTGGGCTATCGGCACGGGCCGGGCGGCAACGCCGGAGACGGCCAACGAGACCATCGCCTTCGCCCGCTCCATCCTGGGCGACCTCTACGGAGGCTCCTTCGCCGCTGCGGTGCGCATCCTCTACGGCGGCAGCGTGAACACGGAGAACGTGGCTGGCCTGATGGCGATGCCGGAGATCGACGGCGGCCTCGTCGGCGGCGCCTGCCTTCAGGCCGATTCCTTCCTCACCCTGGCCCGTGAGGCGGCTGCGGCGCGCGCCTAAGCCGGCACCTCTTCGTTTGACGTCCCCTTTGGGGCGGGCCTAGAATCGGCTGAAGGAGAGGCCGTTGGAACGGACCGCGGAAAGCGGAGCGCTGGTCACCTACCTCGCCGACCCCGCCACGACCCCATGGCGCCGGGGCGCGACGGAGGGTATCACCTTCAACTGCCAGGTCCTCCTCGACGGCGAGGAGGGCGGCCCGGAGGCGATCCGCTTCCGCTTCGACCCCACACTCTCCGTCTACGCCCACATGCACCTGACGGCGCAGTTCCAACTGTTGATCGGCGGGGCGATGAACTTCTCCCGGGACGCGCTCAACTTGCGGCCCGTCGGCGTCCACTACACCGACCACAACACGCCCTACGGGCCGTTCTCCGTGGGTGAAGGTCACGACGTCCTCGTCCTCCACCCCAGGCAAGGTGGGCTGATGACGATGGGGAACCTCACCGCGCGGCGGGAGATCAACCTTGCGGGCCGTGTCCTGCAAGGACTGGACAGCGAGATGGAGTGGACGTCGGTGGACGGCGCGCCGGACGTGCGCTACAAGGTGCTCATCCCGCACGCCCATGGGCCGGAAGTCGTGATGCTCGAATGCGCGCCGGGGCTGGACGTGCCCGTCGAGTCGGCGCCCTACGGCCGCTACGAGGTTGTGCTCTCCGGTTCGATGATCGCCGACGGGCGAGAGCTCGGCCCGCCCGGCTTCCGGTACACGCTCGGCGAGGAGCGCCCCGAGCCGGTACAGGCGGGCCCCGACGGCGCGACGTTGATCTTCCTGACCTTCGACGCGAACGCGCTCGAAGGCGGGCTGACCGGCGAGGGCATCGCCCTTGCAGCCGCCGAGGCGATGGCGCAAGCTATTTGAAGACGAACGGGACCGCGAGCGAAGGAGGGGTCATGAGCGAGGCAGTGGAAGAGAAGGGCTACAAGAGCAACGCCGAGGTCCCCGTCGTCGTCTTCGCGGACTTCGTCTGCCCCTGGTCGTACATCGTCCAGGACAACATCGACCGGCTGGCGGTGGAGTACGGCGTCAAGCCGCAATGGAAGCCGCACTGGCTCCACCCCGAGGTGCCGCCTGAAGGGCAGCCGGCCCACGGGTCAAGCTCGGAGCGCCGTGACGCGATGCGCGAGTGGATGAAGGAGCTGTCGCCGGAGCGGGCGGCGAAGATGCGGTCGCCGGAGAAGCTGCAGTTCAGCTTCCTCGCCTTCGAGGCCTTGACCTACGCCGAGCAGTACGACAAGGCGCTGCCCTTCAAGGCGGGCGTCTTCGAAGCCCTGTGGGTCGAAGGCAAGGACATCGCCAACGTGGAGACGCTGAAGGCGGCGGCGGAGGGCGCGGGCCTCGACCCCGAAGACCTCCACCGCGCCCTCGCCGAGGGCGAGCACCGCCAGCGCACCTTTGAGTACGTCAAGGCCGCCCAGCGTGCCGGCATCCACAAGACGCCGACCATGATCCTCGGACGCACCATGATTCCCGGCTACCACTACTACGAGGTCATGCAGACCGCCCTCGAAAAACAGGGCGTCATGCCGATGGCCTCAGCCGCCTCGGACTAGGCACCGCGTACAATGCCGGCGTGGCGCGCCTGATTCCCCTCGTCGCGATCGTTGGGCCGACCGCCGCCGGCAAGTCGGCGCTGGCGATGGCGCTCGCGCCCCGCTTCGGCGCCGAGATCGTCGGCGCGGATAGCCGCCACGTCTACCGGGGCCTCGATGTCGGCACGGGGAAGCCCACGGCCGTCGACCTCGCCCGCATCCCGCACCACCTGATCGACGTCGTCGACCCCGACGCGGAATTCAGCGTCGCTCTCTACCAGGAGCAGGCCGCCGCCGCTATTGCCGAGATCGACCAACGAGGTCACCTGCCACTGCTCGTCGGGGGCTCGGGACACTACGTCCGTGCGCTGCTGGAAGGCTACCGGCTGCCCAAGGTGCCGCCTGACCCCGAGCTGCGCCGCGAGCTGAGCGCGCGGGCCGTATCCGAGGGCTCGGAGAGCCTGCTGCGCGAGCTAGAGTCGCTGGATCCCGTATCGGCGGCGCGCATCGACCCGCACAACACGCGACGGCTGGTGCGCGCCATCGAGGTCAGCCGCGCCACGGGGCGGCCCTTCTCCGAGGTCGGAGGGCGGGGGCCGTCGCCGTACCGGACGCTCGTCATCGGCGTCACCGTGCCGCGACCCGAACTCTACCGGCGCATCGACGCGCGGGTTGATGCGATGGTCACCGCCGGCTGGGCCGACGAGGTGCGCGGACTGCTGGAGCGCGGCCTCGACGCGTCGCTTCCCTCTATGTCGAGCCTCGGCTATCCGGTAATGGTCGAGCATGTGCAGGGCGATCTGGCCCTGGACGAGGCCGCGCGTCGCATCCAACTTCTCACGCACCGCTTCGCGCGGCGTCAGTACACGTGGTTCAAGCCTGCCGACGAGCGCATCCGGTGGGTCGATGCAACGAAAGACGGCCACGTCGAGGATGCGGAGACGCTGGTACGTGAGTTCCTGGAGCACGGAACCTTTGCGTAACTGCAAAACGTGGGGCGACATCTGACTTTGATGGCCCTGTAGGCGGGGGCAGACGCAGGCTTACGCGAGGTCAACATAACTCGTCGAAAATTGGTGACGAAATTCGTTGACGTCCTGAAAACCATAGGCGTATAATCAACCGTCAAAAGCCGGACTCTTGGCCCCGGACGCGGGCCGCCGGGCCGGTCTTTGGCCGACCCGACTTCCCCCGGACGCCGCCCTGAGCCTTCGCGCTGATCCTTCCAGGAGGAATGATGGAGCGGCCGCAGTTCAAGCCCCTTCGCAGAGCGTACGGTTTCGACGAAGTCTCGATCGTCCCCGGCGACGTCACGATCAACCCCGAGCAGGCGAACCCCGAGCTCGTTATCGGGAAGCACCGGCTGAAGATTCCCGTCGTCGCCGCGGCCTTGGACGCCCTCTCCTCGCCGGAGACGGCGATCACGATGACCAAGCTCGGCGGCATGGCCGTCATGAACTTGGAGGGCCTGCAGACGCGGTACGAAAACCCGAATGAGGTGCTCGAAGCAATTGCCTCGGTGCCCCAGGAGGAAGCGACCGCAATACTTCAAGAAACATATGCGCGCCCCATTGAGGAGCGCTTCATCGGCCAAAGGGTCGAGGAAACGAAGAACGGCGGCGGCCTCGCCGCCGTTTCTGTAACCCCGGCGAACACCAAACGCTTCGCCCCCGCGGCGGTCGAGGCCGGCGCCGACATCGTCGTCGTCCAGTCGACGGTGACCACGGCGCGGCACGTTTCCAAGAGCCCCCGCGGTCTGATCATCTCCGAGCTCATAAGTCAGCTTCGCGTTCCCGTTGTGGTGGGCAACGCGGTCAGCTTCAGCGCCGCCCTCGAACTGATGGAGACCGGCATCGACGGCCTCCTCGTGGGCGTCGGTCCCGGCGCAATCTGCACCACCCGCGAGGTGATCGGCGTCGGCGTCCCACAGGTGACGGCGACCCTCGACGTCGCCGCGGCGCGGCAGGAGTTTCTGCGCCGTACCGGCAAGTACGTCCCCATCATCACCGACGGCGGCATCCGCACCGGCGGCGACCTCTGCAAGGCCATCGCCAGCGGCGCCGACGGCGTCATGCTCGGCTCCCAGCTTGCCGCCTGCGACGAGGCGCCGGGTCGGGGCTACAGCTGGGGCATGGCCAGCCCACACATGGACCTGCCGCGCGGCACCCGCGTCCACGTCGGCTCGAAGGGCTCCCTGGAGAAGATCCTCTTCGGCCCCTCGACGACCTCCGACGGCACCGAGAACTACATCGGGGCCCTCCGCACCTGCATGGGCTACTGCGGCGCCTACACGGTTCAGGACTTGCAGCAATGCGAGGTCGTCATTGCGCCGTCGGTCCGCACCGAGGGCAAGTACCTCCAGATCACCCAAGGCCGGTAGGCCTGCCGAGGGAACGGAGGAGGCGCCCATGGCCGGCGAGACCATCGCCACCTACGAGACGATCAAGCTCGAAATGGCCCGCGACCGGGTCGCCCTCATCACGCTCAACCGTCCAGAGCGGCTGAACGCGCTGAACCGGATCGTCTTCGAGGAGCTCGGCGACGCCCTGGAGCGCATCGAGGCCGATGACGGCATCCGCGTCTACATGCTCACCGGCGGGCCGCGCAAGGACGGCCGCCCCTGGTTCTCCGCCGGGGCCGATCTGAAGGCCTACGCCGAGGTCGGCCGGACACCGGAGTGGCTGGCCAACTCGGTGATGAACCGCATCGACGACATGCTGAAGCCATCCATCGCCGTCATCGACGGCTTCTGCACCACCGGAGCGCTCGAGCTCATCCTCCCGTTCGACTTCCGGGTCGCCTCCGCGACGGCGACGATCTCCGACTGGCACCTCAAGAACACCGGCGCGGGCATCGGCGCGTGGGGCTCGGCCGTGCGCCTCACCCGTTTGGTCGGCCACTCCAAGGCCAAGGAGATGCTGCTCACCGGGATGCAGGTGAACGGCATCGAGGCCAAGGCCATCGGCCTGGTGAACCGTGTCTTTCCCTCGGAAGAGCTCATGGAGGGGGCGCTCGCCTTCGCCGCCGAGATGGTGGCGATGCGGGCCGACGGCGTGCGCCTGACCCTCGGCTTCCTGGAGAACCAGGCCGAGATGGAGAAGCACTCCGCCCTCCGCTACGCGCAGACCGTCCCAGGCCTGATGAGCATCGAACGCTCCTCCGACACCTTCCGTGAGGTCACCGCGGGCCGCACCGACCCCACTAAGGAAGGCCCGCTCACCAAGTTGTAGGAGCCCGCGCCGCGTAAGCTCTTCCCCTTGGGTGAGATTGAGAGATAGCCGTGACCCCGCCCGTCTACATCGTCGGCTCCATCGCCTACGACCGGATCATGGACTTCCCCGGCCGGTTCGGCGACCACATCCTGCCGGACAAGGTCCACATGCTGAACCTTTCGTTCACCGTGGACGGCTTGGTCGAGTACATCGGCGGCACGGCGGGCAACATCGCCTACGCCCTCGTCAAGCTCGGCGAGCGGCCCGTCATTCTCGCCACCATCGGCCGCGACCGCGAGCGTTACTTCGAATGGCTGTCGACGCACGGCATCGACACGGAGAGCATCACCGTCGCCGATGACGAGTTCACTGCATCGGCCTACATCACCACCGACCTTGCCGACAACCAGATCACGGCGTTCAACCCCGGCGCGCTGAAGCACCCCTGCCGCATCGAGATCGAACCGGCCGAGGCCCGCGGCGCGATCGGGATCGCCGGCGCGAGCAACCTCGACGACATGGAGCGGGGGCGCGCCGCCTTCCTGGAGCAGGGCATGCGCTATATCTTCGACCCCGGCCAGTCGCTCCCTCTGTGGAGCGACCACGCCCTCGCGTCGATGATCGAGGGCGCCGAGGTCCTCATCGCCAACGACTACGAGGTCGAGCTGGTCATGTCACGCACCGGCATGGACCGCGGCCGGCTTCTCGACCGATGCGGCGCAGTGATCACGACCCGCGGCGAGCACGGCTCGACGATCACGACGCGAGACGGCGAGACCGAGCTTCCCGCCGTCGCCCTCCCCGCCCCACCGTCCGACCCCACCGGCGCCGGCGACGCCTACCGAGGCGGGCTGATCAAAGGGATGCTCGGCGGGCTCGACTTGGTCGACTCGGCCAAGCTAGGGACAGTAGTGGCCTCGTTCGCCGTTGAGGTGCAGGGGACGCAGAGCTACGACTTCACCCCGGCCGAATTCGAAGAACGCTACCGGCGCACCTTCGGCTAGGCGAGCGGCTAAACCTCCGGCTCGAATCCTACGAAGTGACCGTCGTCGCCGCGCCGGAGGCGGCGCACCCCGACGACGGCGCTCCGCTCCAACGGCCCATAGATGTGCGGATAGCGCTCGCCGTTCGACGCCGCCTCGCGCTTGATCTCGGCACGGACGCGGCCCTCGTCGATCACCAGGGCCGCGAGGTCGCCGGCGCCGGCGTAGAGCCGGTTCGCTACGCCGACCGCCTGTGCTTCGTCCTCAGAGGCATGGATGAACCCCTCGGCGGCCAGGCTCGCGGGCGCGATCTCCGCCGTGGCGAGGGCGGCCTCGACGTCGGCGGCGCGCATGAGGTGGTAGATCACGGCGTCCCGGTGTGCTCGCCGAGGTAAACGCCGCTGTACCCCGCATCGGCGGGCCGCTCCAGCGTCACGAAGACGAGCTGCATGATGCGGGCGTTCCGGTACAGCCGGAAGCCGTTCGGGTTGTACACGGTGAGCAGACTCTGCGAACGGCCGGAATAGCCGGCGTCCCAGACCGCGGTGTGGAGCGCAGCGCCGCCCCGTAGCAGGCTTGAGCGGGTGCGCCCCAGCGCGGCAAGGTCCAGCGGCAGGTTGACCGTTTCGTTGAACCGAACCAGGTACGACCCCGGCGTGAGCATGACGGCGTCGTCCCCGTCGAACGGCAACAGGGATTCCTCGGGCAGCGTCCGCCGCTCGTTGGAGAAGTCCGCGGCGCCCGCCCCGCTGTACGACGCCACGCTCCGCAGGGTCAGATCGACGCCGTTGGGCTGCACCTGTACCTCCGGGTTGACCAACCCTTCGATCAGAGGCGGCTCAGCGGCGATCCGCTCGAGGATGGCGCGTCTATCGAGCAAACCAGACATAACGTCGCGCGTACTATACCGGCTCCGCCTGCTGCTGGCTAAGGCCGCTAGCCAGATCGCGCGTCCGCGCCCCGCACCGCCTCGATGAAGGCGCGGATCCTAGCCGCATCCTTCACACCGCCGGTCTCGACGCCGCTGGAGACGTCGACGCCCCACGGCCGGACGCCAGCGACGGCCTCGGCGACGTTCTCCGGGGTGAGGCCGCCGGCGAGCAGGAAGTCGTGCTCGCGGGCAGCGTCGCGCGCCGCGGCGTGGTCGAAGCGGCGTCCCGTGCCCCCGTAGCGCGCGTCCACCTTGGCGTCGAGCAGCGGGGTCGCTCCCAGCGCGCGCAGGGCGTCGAGGCGGGCGGCGAGCGCCGCCGCATTTGGGCGTTGCCCCGCGCCGGCTTCGAGGTGAACCGACCGGATCACCGGCGCCTCGACGCGCCGGACATAGTCGTCGGGTTCGTCGCCACTGATCTGGACGTAGTCCAGCCCAAGAGTGCGGGCGGTCTCGTTTACTTCGTCGAACGAGTTGTTGGCGAAGACTCCCACGGCCTTGGGCGGGTCGGGATGCGACCGGACAGCCTCGACGAGCCCGCGCGCCTGTTCCAGTGTGACGCGGCGAGGGCTTTCGGCGAACATGAGGCCGATGAAGTCGGCGCTGGCGGCGGCCTCGGCGTCTGCTTTGCGCGAAATACCGCAGATCTTGACGTAGGTCATCGCCGCCGTCCCTAGTCGCGTATGAGGAACGTCTTCAGCAGCGCGCCGGGATCGGGAGCGGTCATCAGCGCCTCGCCGATCAGAAACGCGTCGACGCCCCAGGACGCGAGGCGCGCCGCGTCTTCGTTGGTCTTGATGCCGCTCTCGCTCACCACCGTTGCGCCCTCGCCGACGTGGGGCCGCACCCGCCGCGTCGTCTCGAGGTCGGTGACGAAGGAGCGCAGGTCGCGGTTGTTGATGCCGACCACCGCCGCACCCGCTGCTGCGGCGCGCTCCGCCTCCTCAGCGTCGTGGACCTCGACCAAGCACCCCAGGCCGATGTTGGCGGCGGCCCCCATCAGCTCGGCAAGCTCGTCGTCGGTCAGCGACGCCACGATCAGTAGCAGTGCGTCGGCCCCGTAGGCACGCGCCTCGTAGACCTGGTACGCATCGACGATGAAATCCTTGCGGAGCAGCGGCGGGCAGGACTCGCCGAGGCTGTCCTTGATGTCGGACAGATACGACACGTGTCCCTTGAAGTGCGGCTCCTCGGTGAGGACGGAGATGGCGGCGGCCCCCGCCCCGGCGTAGGCGCGGGCGGTCGCGACGTGGTCGGCGGCGGGGGCGATGTCGCCGCGCGACGGCGACGCTTTCTTCACCTCGGCGATGACCTGGATGCCCGGGGCGTCGAGGGCGGTTCGGAAATCGAGCGGCGACGGCATGTCCGCCGCACGCGCCTTCAGGTCGGCGAGCGGCGTTGCGGCCTTGGCGTCAGCCAGATCGGCCCGCTTGCGTTCGACGATGGCGTCGAGGTAGGTGGCCACTGCTAGTCCTCGAACATCTGGGTGAAGGCGGCGAACTCGTTGACCTTGGACGCCGCTGCACCACTGTCGATGACCTCCGCCGCCAGCGCGACTCCGTCGGACAGGTCGTCGGCCTTGCCCGCCACGACCAGTCCTGCGGCGGCGTTGGCGAGCAGGGCGTCGCGCTTCGGGCCGGTCTCGCCGGCGAACAGGGAGCGCAGAATCGCCGCGTTCTCCTCCGGCCCGCCGCCTACCAAGGAGTCGCTGGGCGCTCCGGCGAGGCCGAGGTCTTCCGGCGTGATCTGATAGGAAGTCACCGAGCCGCCGCGCAGGTCGTGGACCATCGTGGGGCCGGCGAGGGTGATCTCGTCGATCCCGTCGCTGCCGTGGAAGACGAGCGCCCGCTCGCAGCCAAGGCCGCCGAGGATCGCCGCCATGCGCGGGGCAAGGTCGGGGCTTGCCACCCCGAGCGCCTGACGCTTCAGGCGTGCCGGACTGGAAAGCGGCCCCAGGATGTTGAACACCGTGCGGATGCCGATCTCGCCCCGTGTGGGGCCCGCGTGCCGCATCGCGGGATGGAAGGCGGGCGCGAACAGAAAGGCGATCCCCACCCGCTCCAGGCACTGCTCGGCCTGCTCCGCCGTGACCGCGATCTTCACCCCCAGGGCTTCGAGTACGTCGGCGCTGCCGCACTTGCTTGAGGCGCTCCGGTTCCCGTGCTTGGCGACGGTGGCCCCGGCCGCCGCGGCCACGATGGCCGAGGCGGTCGAAATGTTAAAACTGTTCGAAGCGTCGCCGCCCGTGCCGCAGGTGTCGATGGCGTCCGGCGGTGCTGCGACGGGCACGGCGGCGGCCCGCATGGCGCGGGCGAAACCGAGAATCTCGTCGTCGCTCTCGCCCTTCATGCGCAGGGCGGTGAGCAGCGCCGCGAGCCGGGCCGGGGAGACCTCGCCCGCCATCACCGACGCCATGACGCGCTCCGCCTCGGCGGCGTCGAGCGAGCCCCCTTCGACGATCTTGTTCAGCGCCTCGGTGACCACGTCAGCCGCTCCCGCCGCGCTCTTCCAGGTTCAAGAAGTTAGTGAGGAGGTCCTTCCCTACGCCCGTCAGGATCGATTCGGGGTGGAACTGCACGCCCTCGATGGCGTGCTCCTTGTGGCGGACGCCCATGATAACGCCGCGGCTGGTGCGGGCGGTGACCTCAATGCAGTCGGCGACCGTCGCCGGGTCGATGGCGAGCGAGTGGTAGCGGATCGCCTCGAAGTCCTGGGGCAGGCCGGCGAAGACGCCGAGCCCGTCGTGCCGCACCTCTGAGGTCTTGCCGTGCATGATCTCGCCGGCCCCGACGATGCTCCCGCCGTAGACCGCGCCGATGCACTGGTGCCCCAGGCAGACGCCCAGGATGGGCAGCCGCCCCTCGAAGTGGCGGATGACGTCGTTGGAGATGCCGGCGTCTTCGGGGGTGCCCGGCCCCGGCGAGATCACGATGCGGTCGGGCCCCATCGCCTCGATGTCGACCAGCGTCGTCTCGTCGTTGCGGCGCACCTCGACCTCCGCCCCAAGCTCGCGTAGGTACTGGTAGAGGTTGTAGGTGAAGCTGTCGTAGTTGTCGATGAGGAGGATCATCGCGCCGCCTCCTGCCCTCGCTGCTGTAGCGGCCCGTAACGCAGGTCCATCGCCTCGGCGGCGTCGATGGCCCGGATGAGCGCGCCCGCCTTGTGCAGCGTCTCTTGGTACTCGCCCTCGGGGTCGCTGTCGAAGACCACGCCGCCGCCCGCCTGCGCGTAGGCCACGCCGTCCTTCATAACCAGCGTCCGCAGGGCGACGCAGGTGTCCATGTTCCCGGCGAAGCCGAAGTAGCCCACGGCCCCGGAATAGGGTCCCCGCCGGTGCGGTTCGAGCTCGGCGATGATCTCCATGGCGCGGATCTTCGGGGCGCCGGAGACCGTGCCCAGCGGCGAGCAGGCCCGGAAGGCGTCGTAACAGGTGCGGTCTTCGCGTATCCGGCCCGTCACGTTCGACTCGATGTGCATGACGTGGGAGTAGCGCTCCACGGTCATCAGCGCGTTCACCGACACGCCACCGACGTGACTCACCCGCCCCAGGTCGTTGCGGGCGAGGTCGACGAGCATGACGTGCTCGGCGCGCTCCTTGGGGTCGGCCAGCAGCTCGCGCTCCAGGGCGAGGTCTTCCTCCGGCGTCGCGCCGCGGGGACGCGTCCCCGCGATGCAGCCCACGGTCATGACGCCGTCTTCGAGCCGCACCTGTGTCTCCGGCGACGCCCCGACCAGTTGGAAGCCGTCGAGATCGACGTAGAACATGTAAGGCGACGGGTTGATCCCGCGAAGCGCGCGATAGATGTCGAAGGGATGGGCGTTGGTGCGCCGGTGGAGGCGCTGCGACGGCAGGACTTGGATGACGTCGCCGGCGATGATGTGCTCGCGCCCCTTCTCGACGGCGCGGTGGTACTCCTCGCGGGTCATGTTCGACTCCATCTCCGCCGCCGGCGCCGCGCCGTCCTTGACCGTCGGGCGGCCGCGCGGCTGAGCGAGGCGGTCGACGATCTCGTCGATGCGTGCCGTCGCCTCGGCATAGCGGGCGGCTTCTGCGTCCGGGTCGGGCTCGTTGTCGAGCTGGACGTGCGAGAGGACGAGGATGCGGTGCTTCAGGTGGTCGAAGACCACGAGCGTGTCGGCCAGCATCAGCACCGCCTCGGGCAGGCCGTTGGGATCGGGCGCCGGTTGGGGCAGCCGCTCGAAGTAGGCGGCGGTGTCGTAGGCGAGGTAGCCGACAGCCCCGCCGTGGAACCGTGGCACGCCCTCGACGGCCACGGGGCGGTAGCCGGCAAGCTCGCGCTCGATCACCTTCAGCGGGTCGACCGCGCCGTGGTCTTCCGTGAGCACGCCGCCGTTGGCCGGCGGCAGATCAGGGCCGGTGCGCAACACCTTGCGCGGCTCCGTCCCAATGAAGCTGTAGCGGGCGACGTGCTCGCCCCCCTCCACGCTTTCGAGGAGGAAGGAGTAGCGTCCACGCGCGACCTTGAGGAAGGCCGAGACCGGCGTCTCCATGTCGGCGAGGATCTCGCGGTAGACCGGGACGAGGTTCCCCTCGCCCCGCATGGCGCGGACCTGCTCCAGCGTCGGGTAATGCATCACGACGCTCCCCCGCCGGTGTAGGCGCTGATCCCCATGGCGGAGCGCACGTCGTCCATCGTCCGCTCGGCTACGGCCTTGGCGCGGCGCGTGCCGTCGAGCAGGGCCTCATGGACCTCGTCGGGGTGCTGCTCGTAGTGGGCGCGCCGCTCGCGGATCGGCTCCAAGAACGTGTTCAACGCGGCGGTCAGCTTCTGCTTGACCTCGACGTCGCCGACCGCGCCCCGCCGGTAGCGGTCCTTCAGGTCGTCAACCTCCTCCGTGTCCGGGTTGAAGGCGTCGTGATACATGAAGACGGGGTTGCCCTCGACGTGGCCGGGGTCGGTGGCCCGCAGGCGTGTGGGGTCGGTGTACATGCTCCGCACCATCTTGGTGACGGTGTCGGCGTCGTCCTTGAGGAAGATGCAGTTATTCAGACTCTTGCTCATCTTGCCCCGGTTGTCGGTGCCCACGAGCCGGGGGACGCGGCCGGTCAAGCCCTTCGGTTCGGGAAAGACCTCGGCGTACTGCCGGTTGAACTTGCGGGCGATCTCGCGCGTCATCTCGATGTGCGGCATCTGGTCCTCGCCCACCGGTACCAGGTGCGCCTTCGGCAACAGGATGTCGGCGATCTGGCTCACCGGATAGGTGTAGAAGCCGACGGAGAGCCCCGACGTCTCCTGATCCACGCGCTCCGACTCCGACTTCAGGGTCGGGTTGCGCTGGAGGCGCGCCAGCGGCGTGATCATGCTCAGCAGCATGGTCAGCTCGGCGTGCTCCGGAACGTAGCTCTGGATGACGAAGGCGCTGTCCTTGGGGTCGAGGCCGACGGCGAGCCAGTCCATCGCCACGTCGATCACCGACTGCCGGATGCCGTCGACGTCGTCGGCGTGGTCGCCCAGCGCCTGGTAGTCGGCGATCAGGAAGAAGCACTCGTACTCGCGCTGGAGGCGCAGCCAGCTCTCCAGGGCCCCCACGTAGTGGCCAAGGTGGAGCGCCCCCGTGGGGCGGATGCCGGTCAAGATGCGCTTGCGTTCCATCGCTCTCCGTTCGCTTTCCGTCGTTAACAACAAAAGACCCATCCCTCAAGGGACGGGTCTTACCCGCGACTGCCACCCTCGTTCCCCCGGCGGACCGGGGACACTCTGCCGGGCGCGGCCCCCGCGTCTTTCGACGTAAAGGCGATGCCCCGGGCTCTGGTAACGGTGCCCTTTCCGTCGCAGCCTACGCCCCCATGAGGGTTCGGTGCGCAGCTCCCGAGTCCATTCACCCACCGCGCCGGCGCCGGGATTCCACCAACCCCCGGCTCTCTGCGGCCCCGCTCGCGGGCTACTCCTCTCGTTCGCAGCCTTTGCCTATCAAGAAAAAACGATACGCCCGCTGGGGAGGGGGTGTCAAGGTGGGACGGAGAGGCGCATCCGTTGTTGAAGGGTGTCCGCAATGCACGTATAGTGTGCTGTAGCATACGTATTGCTGGTCAAAAGCGCCAATTGAACCATGAAGCAGAAACTCACCATTACGGTGGACGCCGAGCTTGTCCCTAAGGCCAAGCGGTACGCGCGTTCCCAGGGCGTCTCGCTGTCGTCGCTCATCGAGCAGTCGCTTAGGGAGGTTGCCGGGGCCGATGCACCGTCCTTTGCGGCCAAGTGGCGGGGCCGGTTCAAGCCGGCCGAACGTAACGACCCGCGCTACGACGCCCTGGCCAAGAAGTACCTTCAGTGATCCTGCTCGACACCGACGTCCTCATCGACGTCGCCCTCGACCGGCGTCCCCACTCTGGGCCAGCCTCGGACTTATTGGAGAGGATTGAGCGGGGCGCGGAGAGCGCCGCCATCGCGTGGCACTCGGTCTCCAACCTCTACTACCTCGTGGCTCCGGCGCGAGGCGGCGTCCGCACCCGCGACTTCATCGTCCACCTGACTCGAGTCGTGGCTGTGGCGCCTACCGATACCGAGGCCATCCGCTACGCCGCCGAGCTTCCCATGGCTGACTTCGAGGATGCGATGCAGGTCGCCGCCGCCCGCGCTTGTGGTGCCCGGCACATTGTCACGAGGAACGTCGGGGACTACAACCGTTCCCCCATCCCCGCTGTCGGGCCCCGTGAGGCGCTCAGCCATCTCCTCCCGTAGGGAAGGCTAACGCCGCCCGCCGTTCTAGTCCCCCTCCCCAATCCGGTAGACGCGGACGCAGTTGCCGGCCAGGATGGCGTGCTTCTCGTCGTCGGGGACATCGGCGAAGTGCTCGTCGATGACGCGCCAGGAGTTGGGGAAGTCCGCGCCGAGGTGCGGGTAGTCGCTCGACCACATCATCTGACTCACGCCGATGAAGTGACGGTTCACCACGCCGTAGTAGTCGGTGATGTAGGTGGTGAAGATGTTGCGGTCGAAGTAGTAGCTCGGAAGCTCCTTGATCTTGGGGCGCAACGTCGGGCTGATGCGCTGGAAGCGGTTGTCGAGTTGCTCCTTGACGTAGGGCACCCAGGAGGAGTCGCACTCGGCGAAGACCACGTTCAGGTCGGGGAAGCGGTCGAAGACGCCGTCGTTGATCAGCTCGAGGCAGTTGTTGGGCGTGGCGGTGTGACGGAGCTCGCCGCGGGCGGTGAGGCCGGTCCGGTTCGGGTCGTTGTCGCCGGTGACGCCGGGCGAGACGCTGATGTGGATGCTGACCGGCTGGCCCATCTCGGCCATGGCCGCCCAGAACCGGTCGTCGTCGGGCGAGACCGTTGCCTCCGACGACGGCCACTGCGTCAGCATCGGGGTCTGGAGTCCGGGCTCGGCCAGGGCGCGCTCCAACTCCGCCATGGCGGCGTCGATACCCAGGGTGGGGATCATCGCCGCGCCGACCAGACGGTCGGGGGCGTGTCCGCAGTAGGCGGCGAGCCAGTCGTTGTAGGCGCGCAGCAGGGCGAGGTGGAAGCTGGGATCCTTGGGAGCCATGGCCCACACCGCCATCGACTGCCGGGGCGTGGGGTAGAGGACCTCGGCGTCGACGCCGTCGAGGTCCTGCGCTTCGAGGCGCGCCTCGGGGTCGTAGCCGGCGCGGGGGACGTCCTCCCATCGCTTCCAGGGGACGCACTGCTCAGGAGGCAGGCCGCCGCTGATGTTGTTGCCGAAGTTGATCGGAGCCGGCGCGCCCTCGAAGATCCATGCGTCGCCTTCGTCGAAGGACTCGAGGCGCGGAGCGCGGTCGGCGTACTCGGTGGGCAGCCCGTCCTTCCACAGCTCCGGCGGCTCGTTGACGTGCCCGTCGCCCGATACGAGTCGGTAGTCGCGCATCGCTCCGCTCCTCACGCGCCTGACGACGCGTACCCTCTCTCAGTCTCCCCCAGAGGGGGAGAGGTTCGGGGTGCCCTCGCTAGTCGCGCATGTTGACGTACTGCAGTGGTCGGTCGAGGTCGAGGCCCTTCACCAGCGCGATGGTCTGCTGGAGGTCGTCGCGCTTCTTCCCGCTGACCCGGAGCTCGTCGCCCTGTACTGAGGCCTGCACCTTCAGCTTCGAGTCCTTGATCGCTTTGGTGATGCGCTTGGCTTCGTCGGCGGGGATGCCCTGGCGCACGACGGCGGTCTGACGCAGCGCGCCGCCCGAGGCGCGTTCGGGGTCCTTGTACTCCACCGCGGCGGGGTCGACCTTGCGCCGCACGAGGTAGGTGCGGAGCAGGTCGTGCATCTGCCGCAGGTGCAGGTCGTCGTCCGCAAGCAGCGTCAGGACGGCGCCGTCGCGGTCGACGCGGGCCTTGCTGCCCTTGAAGTCGTACCGCTGCTTGATTTCGCGGAGCACACCCTGGACGGCGTTCTCCACTTCTGTCAGATTGGCGCGGGAGACGATGTCGAACGTGGGCACGCAGGGCCTTTCTTGCCGTTTAGATTAGGAGTTTGACCGGCGCTGCTTGCGGCCCGGCCGGCCCGGCCGGTCCCGGTACCGGATCGATGATTGGCGTGCGCTCGGCAAGGTCGGCGATGGACGTTCGGCCGAGAATGTCGTTCACCGCGTCTTCGATGTCGCGCCAGATGTCGCGCTGGCCGCAGGCGCTGGAGTGAGAGCAGCAGCCCGGGTCGTCGATGCAGGAGACCGTGGAGACGGTGTCGCCGAGGGCCTCCATGACGGAGCGCAGGTCTATCTCGGCGGCGTCGCGACCCAGGACGTGGCCGCCCTGCGGCCCGCGCTGGCTGGAGACGAGTCCTTGCTTGTTCAGGGTGCTGAGCAGCCGTTCGAGGTAGGCCTCGGGGATGCCCTGCCGCTGCGCCACGGAGGCGGCGCGCTCCGGCCCCGAGTCGGCTCGTTGGGCCAGGTCGACGAGGGCCCGCACCGCGTAGTCGACTTTAATCGGCACATGCATCGCTCTCCTCCTCCGCTTCCCCGCCGGGGCGCCGCCTACTCGGTGCTCACCGGCTCCTTCTGACCCTCCAACGCCGCTAGCATCGAGTGCCACGACAGCGTCGCGCATTTCACCCGCGAGGGGAACTCGGCCACGCCCGCCAGCACTTCGAGGTCGCCTAGGTCGTCGTCATCCTCCGGCTCCCCCTCGCCGGTGACCATCTCGTGGAAGGCGCCGAAGAGGCGCTCCGCCTCGTCAATCGTCTTCCCCTTGATAGTGGTGGTCATCATCGAGGCCGAGGCGCGGGAGATGGCGCATCCCGAGCCCTGGAAGCTGACGTCCTCGATGCACCTCCCGTCGAGCTTGACGTAGACCGTCACCCGGTCGCCGCAGAGGGGATTGTAACCCTCCATGCGGGTGGTGGCGTTCTCCATCTCGCGGAAGTTGCGCGGCCTGCTGTTGTGGTCCAAGACCAGCTCCTGGTACAGCTCGCGTAGCTCCGACACGTCCGGCGCGTTCTCCTCTGCTCCGTCTAGCCCAGCACTTCGAAGACCTTGTCGATCCCCTCGACCAGGGCGTCGATCTCTTCTTTGGTGTTGTAGAAGGCGAGGGACGCCCGCGCCGTCGCCGGCACGCCGAACCGGTCCATCACCGGCTGCGCGCAGTGGTGGCCGGTGCGGATGGCGATCCCCTCGGTATCGAGAATGGTGCCCACGTCGTGGGGGTGGATGCCCTCCAGCGTGAAGCTGAGCACGCCAGCCTTGTGCCGCGCCGTCCCGATCGGCCGCAGCCGCTCGACGCCGGCGAGCCGCTCCGTGCCGTAGGCGAGCAGTTCCGCCTCGTAGGCCTCGATGGCGTCGTGGCCGATGGACTCGACGTAGTCGATGGCCGCGCCGAGCCCGATCCCGCCGGCGATGTGCGGCGTCCCCGCCTCGAACTTGTAGGGCAGGTCGTTGTAGATGGTCTTCTCGAAGGTGACCGACTTGATCTGCTCGCCGCCGCCTTGGTAAGGGGGCATGGCTTCGAGGTGCTCCGCCTTCCCGTACAGCGCGCCCACGCCGGTGGGCCCGTAGAGCTTATGGCCGGAGAAGACGTAGAAGTCACAGTCGAGGTCGGCCACGTCGAGGCGGAGGTGGGGGGCGGCTTGGGCGCCGTCGAAGAGGACGGGAACGCCATGGGCGCGAGCCAGGGCGGCGATCTCCCGGGCCGGGTTGATCGTGCCCAGCGCGTTCGAAACGTGCACGGCGGAGACCATCTTCGTCCGCGGGCCGATCAGCTCCTCGAAGGCATCCATCTCCAGTTCGCCGTCGTCGTTGAAGGGAACGACCCGGAGCTTGGCGCCGGTCTGCTCGCACACGATCTGCCACGGCACGATGTTGGAGTGGTGCTCCATCGCCGTGATCAGCACCTCGTCGCCCGACGACAGGCGGGGACGGGCGAAGCTCTGCGCCACCAGGTTGATTCCCTCGGTGGAGCCGCGCACGAAGATGATCTCGCGTTCCTCCCGCGCGCCGATGAAGCGGCGGATCTTCGACCGCGCGCCCTCGTACTCCTCCGTCGCCGCCTGGCTCAGAGCGTGGATGCCCCGGTGGATGTTGGCGTTCAGCGTCGTGTAGTAGCGGGTGAGCGTGTCGATGACCGTCTGCGGCTTCTGTGCCGTCGCCGCATTGTCCAGATAGACCAGCGGCCGACCGTTCACCTGCTGCTGCAGGATGGGGAAGTCGGCCCGGACCCGCGCGACGTCGAGGGCGGCCTTTGCGGTCGAGTGGTTGGAGATCGTCATGCGGCCGCCCCCGTCCTGGCGAGCTCGCGGCGGAGACGGCGGGTCAGATAGGCGCGGAGCTCGCGGGGTTGCGCCGTCGCCACGATCTCGGCGGCGAATGCCTCGATCATCATCCGCCGTGCCGCTTCCTCGCCGAGACCCCGGCTCCTCAGATAGAACAGGGCGGCCTCGTCGATCTGCCCCACCGTCGCGCCGTGCCGGCACTGGACGTCGTCGGTCCAGATTTCGAGACTCGGCTTGCTGTCGGCCTCTGCCTTCTCCGAGAGGAGCAGACTCCGGCTCGACTGATCGGCGTCGGCCTTGACAGCATCGGCCGCGACGTGGACGCGCCCCGAAAAGACGCTGCGCGATTGCCCGTCGAGCACGGCGCGGTAGCGCTGCGCGCTCGTCGTATGCGGGGACAGGTGCTCGATTGACGTCTGGTTGTCAACGTGCTGCGACCCGTGCGTCAGCGTGAGGCCGTCGAGGCGGCAAGACGCCCTCTCTCCTTCGAGCCGCACGTCGAGCGCGTTACGGACAAGGTCGGCGCCGCCGGCGTAGACCGTCGAGGTCAGGCGTGCCTCCCGTCCCAGCCGGGCCGTCGTGGAGCCGACGTGGGACGCGCCGCGCGTGCCGAGCACGAGCTTGGCGTGGACGACGTCGGCCCCGTCGCCCGCCTCGATCTCGGTGACCGCATTCGCGACCTGCCGGTCCGAGGCGTTATGCAGATGTGTCTCCACGATGGAAACGTGGGCGTTCGGCTCGACCACAAGGAGCGCCCGGGGATGCGAGATGCTCGCCTCGCCGGTCGCGATAAAGACAAGGTGCACCGCCCCGGGCGGCCCGTCGGCTGGGATGCGTACCACGGCACCGTCGGCGAGAAAGGCGGCGTTCAACGCGGCGAACCCGCCGGACTCGAACGAAGCGGTCTGGGCGAGGTGTTCCTCGACCCAGGATGCGTCGCGCTCCAGCGCCGCCGCCAGCGGCATGCCGCGGTCGCTCACCGCGCCGTGTGCGAAGCGTCCGTTGAGGAAGACGATCGTCGCCCACGGGCCGTCCGGCGCGGCGCGCAGCGAAGGTGCGCCGCGCAGCGCCTTCGCCAGTGCGATATCCGCCGCCGGGGCGAGGCCGAGCTCGGCGTTGGCGATCGGCGAGACGTTGGTGTACTTCCACGCCTCGTTGCCGCGCCGCGCCGTAGGGAAGCCGGTCTCGGCGAAGCGTTCCATGGCCCGCTTGCGCAGGTCGGCGAGCCAGGCAGGGCTGGATTCTTCTTCCGCCCGGAAGTCGGCGCGGTAGCGCTCGGCGACGTCCGCCGCGGCGGCCATCGCTAGGCCTCCGCTCCCGCGGGAAGCTGTTCGCGGACCCAGTCGTAGCCCTCGGCTTCAAGCTTCAGGCCAAGCTCCTTGCCGCCGGAGTGGACGATGCGTCCATCGATCAGCACGTGGACGCGGTCGGGGACGATGTAGTCGAGCAGACGCTGGTAGTGCGTGACCACGACCATCGCGTTGTCGGGGCGGCGCAGGCCGTTGACGCCGGAGGCCACGGTGCGCAGCGCGTCGACGTCGAGGCCGGAGTCGGTCTCGTCGAGGAAGGCGAGGCGCGGTTCGAGGACCGCCATCTGCAGCACCTCGTTGCGCTTCTTCTCGCCGCCCGAGAAGCCCTCGTTGAGGGCGCGGCTCGTCAGCTTGGGGTTCATCCCAACCAGCTTCATCTTCTCCTTGATGAGCTTGTTGAACTCGCGCAGCTCGCACTCGGGCAGGCCCTTGTGCACCCGCACCGCGTTGTAGGCGGAACGGAGGAACTGAGACAGTCGTACGCCGGGCACCTCGACGGGGTACTGGAATGCCAGGAAGAGCCCTTCGCGGGCGCGCAGGTCGGGGCTCATTGCCAGCAGGTCGGCGCCGTCGTAGCGGACGCTCCCCGCCGTTGCCTCGAAGGAGGGATGCCCGGCAAGCACGTTGGCGAGCGTGCTCTTACCGGAGCCGTTCGGCCCCATGACGGCGTGTACCTCGCCCGCGTTCACGGTGAGGTCGACTCCCTTGAGGATCTCGACGCCGTTGGCCGAGGCGCGGAGTCCTTCGACGACGAGTAGCGGCTCGCTCATCCCGTCGTTACCCCACCGAGCCTTCGAGGCTGACCTTCAGGAGCTGGGAGGCCTCGACGGCGAACTCCCAGGGAAGCTCCTTGAAGATGTCGCGGCAGAAGCCGTTGATGATCATGAAATGCGCGTCCTCCGACGACACCCCGCGCTGCATCAGATAGAAGAGCTGGTCGTCGCTGACCTTCGAGGTCGAGGCCTCGTGCTCTACCTGCGCGTTGGGGTTCTTCACCTCGATGTAGGGCACCGTGTGCGCGCCGCAGGCCCCGCCGATGAGCAGCGAGTCGCACTGCGTGTAGTTGCGCGCGCCGTCGGCGCCGGCGTTCACCTTCACCAGGCCGCGGTAAGTGTTGTTCCCCCGTCCCGCCGAGATGCCTTTCGAGACGATGTTGCTCTTGGTCCGGCGGCCGACGTGGACCATCTTCGTCCCGGTGTCCGCCTGCTGCCGGTTGTTTACCAAGGCGACTGAGTAGAACTCGCCGGTGGAGTCGTCACCCTGCAGGATGACGCTGGGGTACTTCCACGTGATTGCGGAACCGGTCTCGACCTGCGTCCACGAGATCTTCGAATCCTTGCCGCGGGCCGCGCCGCGCTTGGTGACGAAGTTGTAGACGCCGCCGTTGCCGTCGACGTCGCCGGGGAACCAGTTCTGGAGGGTCGAGTACTTGATCTCGCCGCGGTCGAGGGCCACCAGCTCGACGACCGCCGCGTGGAGCTGGTGCTCCTTGCGCGACGGCGCGGTGCAGCCTTCCAGATAGCTGACGTAGCTGTCGTCGTCGGCCACGAGCAGCGTCCGCTCGAACTGCCCCGATCCCGCCTGATTGATGCGGAAATAGGTCATCAGCTCGACGGGGCACCGCACGCCCTTCGGGATGTACGCGAAGGAGCCGTCGCTGAAGACCGCCGAGTTCAAGGCGGCGTAGAAGTTGTCGCTGTAGGGCACGACCGATCCGAGGTACTTGCGGACCAGATCGGGGTGGTTCTGCACCGCCTCGGACATGGAGCAGAAGATGACCCCGGCCTTCTCCAGGCTCTCCTTGTACGTGGTCGCCACGGAGACGCTGTCGAAGACCGCGTCCACGGCCACGCCCTGCAACCGCTTCTGCTCCTCCAGCGGGATGCCCAGCTTCTCGTAGGCCGCCAGGATTTCGGGGTCGATGTCGTCCAGGCTCTTGGGTCCATCCTCAGGCGACTTCGGTGCCGCGTAGTAGATGATGTCCTGGTAGTCGATGGGCTGGTGCCGCACGTTGGCCCACGTGGGCTCCTCGCCGGCCAGGGTGAGCCAGTGCCGGTAGGCCTTGAGCCGCCACTCCAGCAGCCACTCCGGCTCGCCCTTCTTCGCCGAGATCGTCCGGACGATCTCCTCGCTCAACCCCTTCGGGATCACGTCGGCCTCGACGTCGACGGTGAAGCCGAATCGGTACTCCTGCGGGACAAGCGCCTCCGGCTTGGTCGATGAGGTTGTCAAGAGCCCCTCGCGTTCGGTCGGTACGTATCAGGTGTGCCAATTCCTGACCAAAGTGGTCAAGAACTATCTGCAGGATACCACCAACCCCCCAACGGTGTAAAGAAACCGGCGGCGCCCCTACCCCCCAAGCTCCCGGCGGATCTGCTCGATAACCAGCTCGTCGGTGGGGAAGGCGAGCGGGCCGGGGAGCGCTGACGGGTCGAAGAAGCCTGCCTCGTCCAGATCATCGTCGGCTTGGAGGCGTCCGCCGACGGCACGTCCACGAAACCAAACGCCCACGGTCAGCGAGTCGGGATTGTGGAAATTGGAGTGGACCGCGTAAACCTCGCCGGTTTCAACCTCCAGGCCCGTCTCCTCCAGGAACTCGCGCCGCGCCGCCTCCCTGATCTCCTCGCCCCACTCGACGTACCCCGATGGGATGCACCACAGCCCGGCCCGGTCGCGGCCCGGAGCGCGCCGGCCCAGCAGCACCCGCCCGTCCTCCACAATGACCACGGCAACGCCAACCACGGGGTTGCGGAACTGAACGTAGCCGCACGACTCGCAGGCCGGCCGCTCGACGCCGCCCCTCAGGCGGCGTCCCAACGGGGTCGAGCAGTGCGGGCAATAGACAAACTCGGTCACGCGCCTGTTCTCGTCGCCAGCCGATCTTCCGCCATTCTAGCGCCGCCTCACGGCCCAGGGCCGAACGCGCTATAATCCGCCGACCTTCTACCAAGCCGCCGCCTCTCCTGGACGGCGGACGCGTCCGAAAGCGGGGTGCGGCGTGAGTCTCAAGAACAAGACCGCGATTACCGGCATCGGCCAGACCGAATACTCCAAGGGCCTCGGCCGCCCCGAGCTCAGCACCGCCGTCGAGGCCTCCCGCAAAGCCATCGAGGACGCCGGCCTCACCCCCAAGGACATCGACGGCATCGTCCGCTTCGACATGGAGGCCACCACCGAGGAGGCCCTGCACTCCGTCGTCGGGACCAACGACCTCACCTTCTTCGCCGAGACCGGCTACGGCGGCGGAGGCGGCGCGGCGACCATCGCCCTCGCGGCCCAGGCCGTCGCCACCGGGCAGGCGAACCACGTCCTCTGCTTCCGCTCCCGGAACCGGGGCAAGCTCTCGGCGAGCAGCGCCCAGGCCGGCAGGCCGTGGGAGAAGCAGTCGATGCTCGTCGGCGGCCACCAGCAGTACCACATCCCCTTCGGGATGGTCTCGCCGGTGCAGCAGGTGGCGATGCTCACCCGACGCCACATGCACGAGTTCGGCACCAAGGCCGAGCATCTCGGCGCCATCGCCGTGACCCAGCGAGACAACGCCACCCGCAACCCGGCCGCCGTCATGCGCCAGCCTATCACCGTCGAGGACTATCTCAACGCCCGCTGGATCGCCGAGCCGATGCGCCTCTTCGACTGCTGCCTGGAGACCGACGGCGCGGCGGCGCTCGTCGTCTCCTCCGCGGAGTGGGCACGTAACTGCCCCAACCCGCCCGCCTACCTCCTCGCCGTCTCCCAGGGCATGGCCTACATGACGACGGGTATGACCAACTACTACAAGGACGACGACTTCTTCCGCACCGACTCCTCCGTCGCCGCCAAGGCCCTCTACGAGCGCGCCGGCGTCGACGCCAAGGACATCGACGTCGCCCAGCTCTACGACGCCTTCAGCACCGTCGTCCTCCTTCTGCTGGAGGACTACTTCTGCGGGCGCGGCAACGGCGGTCCCTACGCCGCCTCCGGCGCCATCGGCTTCCCCGACGGCGAGATCCCCATCAACACCAGCGGCGCGGGCCTCTCCGAGGTCTACCTGCACGGCTTCAACCTCATGGTCGAAGCCGTCAAGCAGATCCGCGGCACCTCGACCTCCCAGGTCAAAGACGTCGAGCTCTCCCTCTACACGTCGGCGGCCCCCGTCCCCTCCAGCGCCTTCCTCCTCAGCAAGGACCCGTAGCGCCGATTCTCCCCCGCGGAGGGCGAGCGGAGTTGGCTAGCCCTAGCGTCCGTTCGGCGGCGCTCGGAACTCGCGGTCTCTGTTCCTTGCGCAGCGCCTCACCACGCATCGCGCCGGCGGACGAGCGTGGGCCCGGCCGTTGGCGCGGCTGACCGTCCTCGCGCTTTCGCGCCGCGTGTGCGATGCAAGACCGCGGAGTCCGGCGACCTTCGCCGGGTTGGTGGCCCTTCGCCTCGCTCCTTGGGGAGGAGGCCGCCTTGGCTAGGCGATTGTTTCTCGGTGCGGCGTTCTTTGATTTGTACGGCCTGGGGGGCCGGGCCACGCGGGGCGGTCGTTGCGCGCGCCGCCTGTGGCGACGGAGCGGACGGTCCGGTCCACCACGGTGGGTGAAGCGAGGCCGGCGGTTCGCGCACCCCGTGGGCTAGACGGGGATTGGTCCCCCGGGCCGCGTGTGAGGCGGCGCGGGGTCTTTGCCGTCCGTAGCGGTTACGGAGGCAGGTCGTCGCCACGTGGCCGGCGAGAGGCGGGACGACCCTCCGGGCTTATGGTCCGTTGGGAGGACGGGCCGGGATGGACATTATCGCCACGGTGGCGGTGTCCACTGATAGCGCCGCACCGAGAAGTGGGCGTATGTGGTCGGTCGGGCCGGTCCTCCTTTGGGCGTGGGTTGTTGGCCCACGTTCCGCGCACGCGTTCGCGGATGGCGGGCCTGGGAACATATGTTCTTTGATGATGGTAGGGGAGGGGGTTGGGGGTTGTCAAGGTCGGCGTGGCGCGCGGGGGGGCGAAGGGAGGGGACGCGGACGAACGACGAGGTTGACGGGGGATAGGAGAACGGGCGCGTCGCGACGCGCCCCTACAGGGGAGGATGGCGGGCCTCTGAGGCCTGTGGTGGTAATGAGGAGGCCCCTCATCTCAATCTTCTCCCGTGGGGAGAAGAAGGAAGAGCATCCGACCCTGCCCCGGCCCTCTCTCAGTCTCCCCCAGAGGGGGAGAGGTTTAAGGTGCTCCCCCTGCGGGGGAGTGGTTAGGGTGATGCCCTGCCCCAAGGGACGGGTGCGGTGCTGGCGGATTGGGAGCGGGCGCGTCGCGACGCGCCCCTACAGGGGAGGGATGGCAGGGTTTCGATAACCGTTGGTGGTGGTGAGGGGGCGGGCGACCACAAGGGTCGCCCCTGCGGGTGGGGAGTAAAGAGGGGACTCCCCGCCGCGGCTCTCCCAGTTCTCTCCCGGAGGGGAGAGGTTGAGGGGAGGCGGCTAGCGCTCGCAGACGACACCGTCACCATCGCCGTCGCGGGCACTGGGTACTACCTCAGCCGGGAAGCCTCGGCCATCGCCGCTGCTTCCCCTTTGGCGGGGAACGCCGGCGTCTTCCGCCTCGTCACATGAGGCGTACACCGTCGGCTTGCCGGGCCGCAGCGAGACACCGTGGAGCAGCACCCCACGCTTGCCCAGCCTCCGAATGACCTCACCGCCGTTCGTAGACGGACACGTGGTTGGTGCTCGAGGCCGTGAACGGATTGCCCTGCCAGTCGCTTGTACGAGCTCGCAGCGTCAGACCGGCCAACCTCCCCATCAAATCCAACTCCGACGGCCAGGCATACCGCAGCTTGACGGGGTAGAGGCGGACCCCGTCCTCCCCGATGTGGACCTGGGATGCCGTAACGTTTTGCGTGACCGGATCGTGACGGGATATGTCGATGGACACGGTGCCGGCGGTCACCCTGCCCGCGCGGATGCTCTGACCGTCCACGAACCTGGCCACATCGGGCACGAAGGCCTCGATGACGAAGAAACCGCCGTCGCTCAGGTGGCGAGTAACGTTCATGAAGCACCGGACCTGGGCTTCCTGTGTCAGTGGCGCAAAGAAGGTATTGAAGACCACGTAGACCAGGGAGTACCGCTCCTCAAGGTCGAATTCCGCAAAGTCGCCCATCGTTACGGGTATTGCATCGCCGCCGGGCTTTTGCCGCAGCTTTTCGACCATGGCCTCGGAGGAGTCGATGCCGTGGACCTCGACTCCTCGCGCCGCCAATGGGAGCGCGATCCGGCCCGTGCCGATGCCGAGTTCCAGGGCTGGTCCGTCGCCAGCCAGCCCCGCCAGCATGTCGACCATAGGGGTGACGTACTCCGGGCTGTTCAGGTGGGGGAACAGTTCGTCGTACGCGTCGGCGATGCGGTCTCCGTAGGTCGATTCGTCGAATTCCTTCATGCCACGTGTGTCCTTCCCGCACGCCTACCTAGTACGCCCGCGCCCGGTCGACGACGTTGCGCAGCGGCTGACCGTCGAGGTAGCACTTGAGGTTCTCAACGAACAGGTCGACCACCGCCGCGTCGTAGCCTGGGAACAGGCCCGCAACGTGGGCGGTGACCAGCGCGTTGTCCACCTCCCACCAGGGACTGTCCGACGCCGGCGGTTCGCTCTGCAGCACGTCGAGGGCGGCCCCTGCGATGCGCCGTTCCGCCAGCGCCGCCAGCAGCGCCGCCTCGTCTACGACGTCGCCGCGCGCCGGGTTGATGAAGTAGGCCGTCTCCTTCATCAGGGCAAGCTCGCGTGCGCCGATCATCTCCCGCGTCTCCGGCGTCGAGGGCACGGCCAGCACGAGGAAGTCGGACTCGAGCAGTACGCGGTCAAGTTCAGATGGCGGCAGCACCTCGACGCCGCCGCTTGCCTCGACGGGATTGCGCTTGACCGCCAGCACGCGCATCCCGAAGACGGCGGCGAGGCGCGCCGTCTCCCGTCCGATGGCCCCGAACCCGATGATCCCCATTGTCGCGCCGCGAAGCTGGGGAAGCTCGAAGCGGTCCCACGCTCGCGAACGCTGGCCGCGGACCATGCGTCCCACCTGCTTCGTCAGGGTCAGGGCCTGCGTCATCACCCACTCGGCGACGGGAACGGCGTTGACCCCCGCCGCGCTGGTGATGACCACGTTCGGGTCGTTCCACACGTCGAGGTTGCGGGCGAGCTCGACTCCCGCCATGGGGAGCTGAATCCAGCGCAGGTTGGGCGAGCGGCGGCCTACGTCGGCGGGGAGGCGTCGGGCGGCGAGGACCACCTCCGCCTCCGCCAGCATCGCGTTGAGCGAGCGCCCGCCGCTTCGATCGGGCGCGGGCTGCTGCATGGGCCGCAGTGCCGTCGGCAGCTCCTCCAACAGCGTGGCCGCCGCGTCGGCCACGCGCACCCGCGCGTCGACCCGCGCGATGCGCGCGATCAGCTCGTCGGTCACGCTGGTAGTGACGACAACGTGGACTGCTTCCCTGGACATGTCCGCATTATGCGCCGAGGCCGCCGGTCGACGTAACCCGCCCCGCTCCTTGACACCCACCGCGCCGTCGCCAAGAATCCGGCCCACGCCGGAGGACCTTCGATGACCGACCTCCCCGACCCGCCGGGCCGCCCCGGCTCGCCCCTCGCCCCCTACCGCGTCCTCGACCTCACTGAGGGCGGCGTCAACTGGGCGGGACGTCTGCTCAGCGACATGGGCGCCGACGTCATCCGGATCGAGCCGCCCGGCGGCAGCCCGACGCGCAAGCGCGGCCCCTTCTACCGGGACGAGCCACATCCCGAGCACAGCCTCTACTGGACTGCCTACAACCTCAACAAGCGCGGCGTGACGCTCGACCTCGAACAACCTGAAGGGCAGGACCTGTTCACCCGCCTCGCCGCCACGACCGACTTCATTCTCGAATCGTCCATGCCGGGCACGATGCGCGACCTCGGCCTCGGCTACGACCGGATCAGCGCCCTCAACCCCGGCATCATCTACACCTCGATCTCGCCCTTCGGCCAGTCCGGGCCCTACGCCCGGTACAAGACCACCGATATGGTGTTGTGGGCCATGGGCGGCGCGCTCTACGTCGCAGGCGACGCCGACCGTCCTCCCGCGCGGGTCTCCGTCCCGCAGGCGGAGCACCAGGGCGGGGCGCAGGGCGCGGCCGGCTCGATGATAGCGCTCTTCGCCCGGCACGCCACCGGCGACGGTCAGCACGTCGACGTCTCGATCCAGGCCGCGGTGATCCGCGTACTGATGAACGCCGCGGCCAACCCGTTGCTCATGGGCGTCAACATCGAGCGGGGCGGCGGCACCAAGCGGTTCCCGGACTTCACCGTCCGCGACGTCTTCCCCACGCTCGATGGCTACGTCGTCGGCACCGTGTCGGGCGGCAACGTTGCCTGGCGTTCGACCGAGGCGCTCATCCGCTGGATGGACTCGGAGGGCAAGGCGTCCGACTTCCTGAAGTCGCGTGACTGGCGAAACATGGACTATTTCAAGATCATGACCGTCGGCGGCGAGCTGGCCCGCGAGTTCGAGCGGTGCCAGGACGAGGTCGCCGCCTTCTTCGCCACCAAGACGAAGGGGGAGATCTACGCCCGCGCGGTGAGCGACAAGCTCCTGCTCGCCCCCGTGAATAACATGCAGGACCTGTTGGAGAACGAGCACCTCGCCTTCCGCGAGTTCTGGCAGGAGGTCCACCAGCCCGGCATGGACGCCACCTTTGCCGTCCCCGGCCCCTACATAAAGATGAGCGAGACGCCCATCGAATACCTCAGGGCAGCGCCCCGCATCGGCGAGCACAACGCCGAAGTCTTCGCCGAAATCGGCCTCACCGAAGACGACCTCGAGCGCCTCCGCGCCGCCGGCGTCGTCTAGCCCCCGCTCAACCACATTGACCCGTAGCGGGCCGTTCTGTACGGTCTAGCGGCGCCGCGCAGGCCCATCGAACCCTATGCAGCCACGCGCAAGGAGCATGGTTTGCCGCGTTTTGCGCTGACCATGGCGAAGCAGTTGGTGGGCGCCCTTCGTGATCTGGCGCCCATCGTCGCGGTCATCGTCTTCTTCCAGATCGTCGTGGTCCGACAGCCCTTCCCCGACGTCGCAAGCGTGGCGGTCGGGTTGGTGTGCGTAGTCCTGGGGCTGGCGTTGTTCATCCAGGGGCTGGAGAGCGGGCTGTTCCCGCTGGGCGAGGCGCTGGCGCAGGGGCTGGCCCGCAAGGGAAGCGCGACGGTGCTGCTGGCGCTGGCCTTCTGTCTCGGCTTCGGCACCACCGTGGCCGAGCCGGCGCTGATCGCCGTGGCGGCGGAGGCGGCGAAGGTGGCGGCGGAGGCGGACTTCATCGGCGGCAGCCAGGCTGCCCAGGACCGGTATGCCCTCGAGCTGCGCCTCGTGGTGGCCATTGCCGTCGGGCTCGCCATCGTCCTGGGGGTGCTGCGCATCCTGAAGGGCTGGCCCATCCACCGCTTCATCATCACCGGCTACGTGCTGGTCATGGTGATGACCCTGTTCGCGCCGGAGGAGATTGTGGGCGTGGCCTACGACTCCGGCGGGGTAACAACCAGCACGATCACGGTGCCACTGATCACCGCCTTGGGAGTGGGCCTCGCCTCCACCATCCGGGGGCGCAACCCCATGCTCGACGGCTTCGGGCTGATCGCCTTCGCCAGCCTCACCCCCATGATCTGCGTGCTGGGCTACGGGATGGTGACGTGATGCTGGAGTGGCTGGCGCTCTTCGGCGAGACCCTGCTGTATACGCTGCGGGACGTGACGCCCATCGTCGTCATCCTGGTGGTGTTCCAGGTGGGCGTGCTGCGGCGCAGGGTGCCCAACGTCAGGGGCATCGCCGCCGGGTCGGTCATGGTGCTGCTGGGGCTGGCGTTGTTCCTCATCGGGCTGGACCAGGCGCTGTTCCCCATCGGCGAGACGATGGCGCGGCAGCTCACGGAGATGGCGGGGGAATCGGCGCTGGCGGGCGTGGTGCGGTGGGAGGACTACTGGGTGGTGTACCTCTTCGCGGCCGCCATCGGGTTTGCGACGACGGCGGCCGAGCCGTCCCTCATTGCCGTCGCGCTAAAGGCCCAGGAGGTCTCGGGCGGCGCGGTGAACGCTTGGGGGCTGCGCATCGCGGTGGCAGTGGGCGTGGCCGCCGGGGTAGCCCTGGGATGCTTCCGCATCGTGACGGGCTCGCCGCTCCCGTGGTACATTCTGGCCGCCTACGTCGTCGTCATCGTGCTGACGTACCTGAGCCGCCGCACCATCATCCCGCTGGCCTACGATAGCGGCGGCGTCACGACCTCGACCGTCACGGTGCCGGTGGTGGCGGCCCTGGGGCTGGGCCTTGCCGCCAGCGTCCCCGGGCGCAGCCCACTCATCGACGGCTTCGGGCTCATCGCTTTCGCCAGTGTCTTCCCCATCATGTCGGTGCTAGGCTACGCCATCGCCGCCGAACGGGTGGAACGCTGGCGCACCCGGAGAGAACGCCAGGAGGTGAAGACATGAAGATGGCGCTGATCGTCGCGCTGGTGAGCAAGGAGAAGACGGACCACATCGTTGACGCCGCGCGGGCGGGCGGCGCGACGGGCGCCACCATCATCAGCAGCGTGCGCGGCGAGGGGTTGGAACCGGCAAAGACCTTTCTCGGGCTGGACCTGACCGCGAGCCGGGACGTGGTGCTGTTCCTGGTGGCGGAACCGAGAGCCCGGGACATCCTCGAACGTATCGCGGCGGCCGGCGAAATGGACCGCGAGCACGGCGCCGGCGTCGCCTTTCAAATCGCCGTTGAGGACGTCGTCGGCCTCTCAACCCAGTTGCCCACGCTGATGGAGGAGTTGGAAGGCACGCTATGAACGATCAGGGCGATAACAGGGCGATACGAGTACTCGATATCTTGGGGCCGGAGGTCCACGCCATCGACGGGCTGGCCACGGTGGCCGAGGCTATGGAGACGATGAAGCGGCTGCACATCAGCTCGCTCGTCGTCAACCGCCGCCACGACGACGACGAGCTGGGGCTGATCACCGTGAGCGACTTGGCGCGGGAGGTTATCGCGCGCAACCGCGCGCCGGAGCGGGTCAATGTCTACGAGGTCATGGCGAAGCCGGCGCTGTCGGTCCGCCCAGAGATGCTGGCGCGCTACGCGGTGCGGCTGATGGTGCAATTTCGCGTCTCCCGCGCGCTGGTGGTCGATGACGCCGGGGCGCCCCGCGGGCTTGTCACGCTGCGAGACTTGGTCTTGGGCCTCACTCCGGAGTAGCCTCGGGCGATGGCGGGCGGGTGTATCCTGAAGGGTGGACTACATCGCCAAGCCGGAACGCCCTGCTAGACCAAGGAGCCCCGTACCCCCCATGCCTCGCTTCCCGCGCCCCCGACTGCTCGTGCCGGCCGCCATCCTCGCCTCCGCGCTCGTCCTCACCGCCTGCCCCGGCGAGTCGGCCACCCCCACGCCGATTCCCCCCACCGCGACTCCCGGCGGCCCGGTCACCAAAATTTTTGTCGAAATGACCTCGTTCGACTTCATCCCGGAAGACTTCGAGTTCTCCGTCGGCGAGACCGTCGAGTTCGAGCTCTTCTCGAGGGACATCGAGCACGACTTTACCGTCGAAGCCCTTGGCATCGACTGGGACGTCGACGGCGGCGAAACCGAGACTCACCGCTACACCTTCAACACCGCGGGCAAGTTCCGCTTGCTCTGCACCATCCCCGGCCACGAAGCCGGCGGCATGATCGGCGAAATCGTCGTCCGCTAAGCGGTCCAGCCTCTTCTCCCGGCGGGAGAAGATTGAGAGGGGCCCCCTCCCAACCGCCACCGGTTGTCGACGTCCGCCTCCGTCCCCTGTAGGGGCGATTCCCGAATCGCCCGCCCCCTCCCCTTTCTGGGGGAGTCCCTTAAACCTCCCTCTGGGAGGGATTGAGGGAGGGCACGCGCCACTACCCATCGGCCTGACAGTTCCCCCGTCTGCGGCGGCAAGCGATATGATCGGCGCCAAGGAGGGATGCACATGAATGCGAAGTTCTTATATGGAGCGGGCTGCGCGCTGTTGGGGTTATGCGTTTCCGAGGTTGGGATAGACGTGCTATCCCTGTTTCACAGTGGGTACTCTCGATCGTGGGTTGACCCTGCAGCCAATGGCATTCGGGCCCTCGCCGCCTTCTTGGTCGCGGTTGGGGTCTTGATCGTGGCGCGCGACTTTTTCTTCACGCCGATCTTCCGGTGGGTCGATGCGCGAGTGACCAATTGGCAGAGCAGATACT
The DNA here is from genome assembly GCA_965207995.1 of Dehalococcoidia bacterium. Classification (GTDB taxonomy): domain Bacteria; phylum Chloroflexota; class Dehalococcoidia; order SHYB01; family SHYB01; genus DAOUKH01. Next base: position 212,047 of record CBDBNG010000001.1, read on the forward strand.
AGCGTGCCGCAATGATCGAAGAACGGCCGAGGAGCATGCCCACCGCCCCCACCCTCGCCGCCGCTTGACAATAACGCGGGCGGTCGGCATTATGCGGCACACCTGAAACGGCCTTCCGTAATCGGTAGCTTCGGACAACCGGAAAGGGGGGAGCGTATGGATCTCTTCTGGGAGATCTTCTTCGATCTAGACCGCGTTGGTCACATCGTCGCCGGAATCACGTGGATTGGCATCCTCTACTACCTGAACTTCGCGCAGGTGCCTTCCTTCGCGAAGATGGATGCCGCGGCCCGCACCAACGCCATACAAGTGCTGGTGCCCCAGGTGCTGTTCCTGTTCCGCTGGGCGGCCTTCTTCACCGTCCTCTTCGGGCTCGGGTTCATCATCGGCAAGGGCGTGCAGGACCACAATTACTTTGAGACGACCCGCTTCTACTCCGTCGCCATCGGCGGGGTGATGGGCCTCATCATGGCCGGAAACGTCTGGTTCATCATCTGGCCGAACCAGAAGAAGGTCATCGCGGCGGCGAACGCCGGCGAGGCGCCCGACCCGTCGTGGGCGCGGAAGACGCTGCTGGCGTCCCGCACCAACACGATGCTCTCGGTCCCCATGATCTTCTTCATGGCCGCGGCGATTCACCTGCCCGCGCTGTGGAATTAGGAGAGGCCAACCCATGAACAGCATCGAAGACTTCATCGAATCACCTATCGGCAAGCCGATCGTGTCGGTGCTCACCTTCATCGCCGGGATCACCGTCATCAACGGTAAGACCTTCCTCGAATCGCCCCACAAGACCGTGGTCGCGGGAATCCTGCTCACAGGCGCGGCGATCATCGCGATAAGGATCGCGGCGGTCGTTTCCTAAACGCACGACAGCTGCGAGACTCGACATACGTCAGCGAGGAGAGGCCCCGGCCGGGGCCTCTCTTGCGTTAACCTTGCCGTGCGAGGAGATGCCGGCGCGGTTGCATTTCGGGGGGAGGTTCACCATAATTTACCCGTCCGAAATCCATCGTAGCGAGAGCCAACAGGTAGGAGGCACACCCCTATGGCCAAATCGTTAGACGGGACCAAGAGTCTCGACAACCTCAAGAACGCCTTTGCCGGCGAGTCCCAGGCGAATCGCCGCTACATGTACTTCGCGCGGCAGGCCGACATCGAAGGCTACCCCGACGTCGGCGGCCTCTTCCGCGACACCGCCGAGGCCGAGACCGGCCACGCCTTCGGCCACCTCGACTTCCTCAAGTCGGTCGGCGATCCCGCCACCGGCGACCCTATCGGCACCACCGAGAAGAACCTCCAGGCGGCCGTAGACGGCGAGACCTACGAGTACACCGAGATGTACCCGGGCATGGCCAAGACCGCCCGTGACGAGGGCTTCGACGAGCTGGCCGAGTGGTTCGAGACGCTGGCCCGCGCCGAGAAGTCGCACGCGGGGCGCTTCAACCAGGGCCTGAGCAAGGTCGCGGGCAAGGAGCCGGCCGACGCGATGTAGCCGGCCTCCCGCAGCCATGCGGAGACCAACGACGAAACGCCCCGGGGGCCCGCCTTCGGGGCGTTTGTCTGCCCATAAGAACATGAACGTGCTCGCGAGCAAGTCGCACGGCGCGCACAGCGGAGCTTCGTCAACGTGAGCAAGTTACGCGTACAGTCCGCGGAGTTTTGGGACGAGACGGCGCTCCTCGCCGAACAGAAGCGCCAGTTCGACGTCTGCCACGGCTGCCGCCTCTGCTTCAACTTTTGTCCCGCCTTCCCCGCCCTCTTCGACGTCACCGACGCCGCCGAGGACAACGACCAACCCCTCACCCGCGAAGCGCTGCGCCCCGTCGAGGCTCAGTGCTACCAGTGCCAACTCTGTTACCTCCGCTGCCCCTACACCGAGCCCCACGACTACCAGCTCGACGTCCCCGCCCTCTTCCTCCGCGCCAACTTCATCAACGCCCGCAAGGAAGGCGTCGGCCTCGGCGACCGCCTCCTCGCCGACACCGACCGCCTCGGCGGCATGGGGTCGAAGACCGCCCCGCTGGCGAATATGGCCAACCGCATCGCCCCGCTCCGCTTCGCCGCCGAGAAGACCGTCGGCGTCCACCGCAAGGCCGCGCTGCCCCTCTTCTCGTCCCAGACCTTCGCCTCGTGGTTCGGCAAGAACCGCGAACGGCTCCGCGCCAAGCTCAACAAGCCCACGCGCAAAGCGGCCCTCTTCTACACCTGCTACCTGAACTACTGGGGCGCCGACGCCGCCATCGCCTGCGCCGAGGTCTTCACCCACAACAACATCGACGTGATGGTCCCTAAGCAGCAGTGCTGCGGCATGCCCTTCATGGACGCGGGGCTGGAGCGGGGCGTGCAGCGGAAGATCGACGCCAACCTGCCCGAGCTTCTGGCGGCCATCGACGCCGGGTACGACATCGTCACGCCGGGGCCGTCGTGCGGCATGATGCTGCGCCGCGACTGGCCGCAGCTCCGCGAGTGCGAAGAGACGCGCCGCGTCGCCGAGCACACCTTCGACATCTGCGAGTACCTTTGGAAGCTCAAGGTCGACGGCGACCTCGATACCGGCTTCCAAGCGAAGCTGGGCAAGGTCGCCTACCACGCCCCATGCCACCAGCGGATGCAGTTCATCGGCAACAAGGGCGCCGACCTGATGCGCCTGGTGCCGGAGACGGAGGTCGAGGTCGTCGAGCGCTGCTCACACCACGACGGCACCTGGGGGATGAAGAAGGACTCGCATGACGTCTCCCTGCGGTACGGCAAGCGGCTTTTCGACGACATGAACGACGCCGAGGCCGACCTCTTCGTCTCCGATTGCCCCTTGGCGGCGGAGCAGATCCAGCAGGGCGCGGGCCAGCGCCCGGTGCACTCGATGGAGGCCCTCAGACAGGCCTACGGGATCTAGACGATGCGCAAGATCGAACGCGCCGACGTCCGGGACATCATCGAGTACGAGAAGGCCCGCGACGGCTTCCGGCGGCGAATCATCGACCTGAAGAAACGGCGCCGCGTCGGCGTGGGCCGCAACCTCACCTTCGTCTTCGAGAACCGCGACACGATGATCTTCCAGATCCAGGAGATGATGCGCGCCGAGCGCATCGTCCACGAGGACCGGATCGCCGACGAGATCGAGGTTTACAACACGCTCATCCCCGACGAGAACGAGCTGAGCGCCACGCTGCTCATCGAGATAACCGACCAGCGCCGCATCAAGCCCGTCCTCGACCGGCTCATGGGCCTCGACGAGCCGGAACGCGTCTGGCTCCAATTCGGCGGGGAGCGCGTCTACGCCGCATTCGAAGAGGGGCGCAGCAACGAGGAGAAGATCAGCGCCGTCCACTTCGTGCGCTTCCCCTTCACCGAGGGACAAGCGCGGCGCTTCCGCTCCGGCGAGGACGCGGCCTACCTCTGCATCGACCACCCCAACTACAAGCGGCGTGCCAAGATCGCCCCCGAGGTGCGCACGAGCCTCGAAGAGGACCTCGCCTGAGCCGGCGGCGTCGCCGCTAGATGGTGTAGAAGACGGCAATCAGGGCGAAAAGCTCGATTGCGGTCACCGTCGAGTTGACGGTGTGGACGTCGCCGAACCGGCGCCGAGCCGCCGAACGCTCGTCGCGGTCGAACGAGCCGACGCGCTCACCTAGGGAACGCAGCACCGGGGTCGTGATCCACGCGGCGATGGCCGCCATGGCCCCGACGCCGCCCAGGAGGCCGTACCGGGCCGCGAGCCGCCCGCTCACGCCGTCGCGCCAGAGCACGTACTCCAGAATGACCGTCGCGGCGATGATCGCGGCGCAAAGCAGCTTCAGCCTGTTGACCGTGGCGAGTAGCGCCCCAACAAGCTCGGCGGCGCGGTCGCGTGAGTCTTCAATCTTGAAGACCACGGGGGCCGCCGCCGAAAGGACGACGATCGCGCCTGCCCACACCCCGACTGCCGTCAGAAAGAAGACTTGGTTGGCGAAGAACGGGGCGCTGGTCAAGGCGTGGAGCGGCTAGCGGACCTCGCTGTTGTGGCTGCTGGGACGGTCGGGCTGCACCTCCGGCGCCGGAGCGTCGGTGAGGAACGGCGTCTCGGGCAGCGACGCATCGAGACTGCGGTGCTCGGGGTCCTGGTAGACCGTCTGGGCCTGGTGGGTGTTGAAGACGAGCGGGAAGCCTTCCTTCCCGAAGATCCCGTCATCGCGTACGAGGCTGTTTCCGTTTTCGTCGACGACATCCTCGCCTATCGAGGAGAGGAAGTTGTGGGCGCCGCCGTAGGCCAAGAGGATGTAACCGATCTCGCAAATTTCTGCGTCGGAGAAATGCTGCTGGAGCTCCTTCATGAACTCGTCGGTCACGCCTTGGGGGTTGTACTTGACGAGGTCTGCGTAGCGAAGGGCCATCTTCTCCCGCTCGGAGAGGTCCGAGTTTTCGTAGTCGACGACCTTGGCGACCTTGGCGTTGGTGAGTCCTGCCTGCTGACCCTCAGCAGTGCGGGTGATCTTTCACTGGCGGCAGTTGGCGAGATAGGCGGACCTCACTCTGATCATCTCGCGGAGCTGCCCGTCGAGTTGGCCGTGGTCCCAGATCGCTTGGATCAGACCGAGGAAGGCCATGCTGATGGGTGCGGGCAGGGCGGAGTGGTCGATGCGGGCGGTGAAGCGCGGCAGGGCTTGGGTCGGAGTCTGCGTCATTGCGGCCTCCCTCTTGAAGGTGGGGCAACTATCCGTGAAGCGTGAAGGTGTGTCAAGCGCGAAGGAGCCTTCCGCGGTCGTAACTTTGGTGAAACAGACCTTAAACGCCGATGAAACAGAAACGTAATCGCCGTGTCACGCGGGGCGCCGCGGCGGCGGCTAGCATCGGGTCTGTACAGCGGAACAGCAGCGGGCCATCGAGCCGCACACCGATAACGAAGCCGAGGGGTGGTTGCCGAACAGGGCCGCCCCTCGCACAATTTCGGGCCGTTAACCGGCCGTCGTGTATACTCACCGCCGATTTCTCCTGGAAGGCGGTGCAGCGATGCCCACGCTCGCCGAGCTAGCCGACAAGACACAGTCCTCCGCCGAGCTGTTCATGACCACGCAGAGGCCGGCGGGCCGGACCGCGACCTTCCCCCTCTGGTTCGTCCACGACGGCGAGCGTCTCTACGCACTCACGGCGGACTCGTCGTCCGAGGTCTGGGACGTGCGGGCGAGCAACCGGGTGATGGTGGCCATCGGCGCCCCCGACAGCGAAGACCGCCTGCCGATGCAGGCCGACGTCATGGAAGGCGACGAGTGGGTGTCGCAGATGGTCCCGCTTCTAGAGAAGAAGTACGGCGCCGACCACACCGAGCGCATGGCCCGCACCGCCGCCGCCGCCAACGCCGGCGGCCACGTCATCATCAAGTTCAAGCCCCTGTAGGCGGGGCCAAGCGCAGGTCGGCACGAGCAGTTGACGCCTCCCCCACGCTATTCGACGAGCAGGGCGTCGATAGTGGTGCCGAGCGCACCGGCGATTCGGGCTAGGGCAGATGCGGAGCCCCGTTTGCGGCCACGCTCGATTTCGGAAAGGTAGCTCACGGCGACTCCTGTCTTGTCAGACAGTTGCCGGAGCGTGACGCCGCGGTGTTTTCGGAAGGCGAGCATGGGGCTCTCTCCGTCCATGACGGTGAGAGCTACCGAGTGAGGGATCCGTACGCCATCGTCGGCATCGACGGCAGCCAGCCTGTCTTCGAGTTCGTCACGGCGCTGCACCAAGGCGTCGTACTCACTCCGGGTTAGCGTAACGGTCTTCTCACGAACCATGGGCCTCTCTCCTATGCCGAATCCGCAGGATGATCATCCTTGCATCTTCGATCCGTTCAATGCCGAAGATTCCGCGATGACTCCCCACCCTCAATCTTCTGTAGTTGCCTCCACTCAGCGTAGTCACTTGCCAGGACTCCGGTCGCGAGCACCGCTCCAGATGCTATTCGCCGGACTTCGCGCCTCGGGCGCTCAGGTACTCCTTGAGGAAGGCCCGGTTCTCCTTGAACTCGGCCAGGTCTTCCGCGGCGACGAAGGGGTTGTCCGTGTCGGCGGCGTCGATGGGGGTCGTCCCGACGACGTTCTTGGCATTCACGTCCGCGCCAGACTCCACTAGGAAGACGGCCATGTCCTTGACGCCGAAGAACACCGCCCATTCGAGCGGCGACCCCCCGTAGTCGTCCCGCGCTCGTATGTCGATGTCTGCGCCATTTTCCAGGAGGATGCTCACCAACTCTCGGTTGTTCTTCAGCACGGCGATGTGCAAGGCGGATGCCCCGGCGAAGGGGATGCCGGCAGGAACGAACGACTCGTCCGGGTCGATGCCGGACTCCAAGTGCTCCCGTACGGCGTCCGGGTCGTCCCGATCGATGGCGTCGAGCAAGGAAATACGAGCTTGGCCGGACTTGCCGCCATTGGCGCGGAGGAACTCCTTGAGGAAGGCCCGACCCTCGTTGAGCGTTTCGAGCTTCTCCCCGGAGACAAAAGAGTTATCGGCGCCGGCGGCGTCGATGGGCGTCGTCCCGATGGCGTTCTTGGCGTTCACGTCCGCACCCGACTCGACGAGGAACACGCCCATGTCCTTGATCCCGAAGAAGACCGCCCACTCAAGCGGCGGCCCGGCGAACTGGTCTTTCGCCCTGATATCGATGTCCGCGCCGTTGTCGAGGAGGATCTGCGCGATCTCCCTGCTGTTGCTGAGAACCGCCGTGTGGAGGGCGGATGCCCCCTCGAAAGGAACGCCCGGCGGAATGAAGGTCTCGTTTGGGTTCGTCCCGAACTCCATGTGCTCTCGGACGACCTCCGCTTTCCCTTGGTCGATGGCGTCCAGCAGCGGTGGGCTGGGAGGCTTGGGCCCGCAGGCGACCACCGCCAACAGCATGACGGTGACGAGGCTCAGCACTCCTACGGCCACTCTCGCGAGCATGGAAATCCCCCTCTCTTCGCGTCAGGAAGTGCGGCGCGCCTAGAAGGCTGCGGTCGGGTTCACCGGCGAGCCGGTGCCGTTGGGGACCCGCAATGGACTCACGTTCATCATGAACTCGTAGCGTCCCAGCCGCGCGCAGGTCTCGGACAAGGCTTCGAGGTCGCAGTTGTCGATGAGCCAGAGTCCGATGGCGACGATGCCCACTTGGTGAATCGGCATGGGGACCCGCTCGTAGCCGCCGGGGTAGGCGTCCTGGGCGCTGTCCGACCCCAGCATGGCGACGCCGCGTTCGTGGAGCCAGGGCAGGCAGGCGGCGTGGAGCCCGGCGCGGGCCTGGAAGTGGTCAGCCGTCGGCCCCTGCTCGTTGCGTTGGCGCAGACAGCCGACGCGGGTCAGAAGGATGTCGCCGGGCCCGACCTCGACGCCCTGGGCGCGTTCCGCCGCCTCGAGGTCTTCGGGGAAGACGAACGACCCTGGCTCGAGCCAGTCGACGCCGCGCAGGCGCGGAATGTCCATCAGGACGCCGCGGCTGACCACGCCGTCCTTCAGGACGTCGATCGACTGCTTGGTGGCGCCCTCGCGGGTCGTCACCGCGTCCGAGGAGAGGCCGTTGTACATCCGGCCGTTCCAGAAGAAGTGAGCCAGGCTGTCGATGTGGGTCACGGTGAGGCCGTGAAAGGCGATGCCGATGAAATCGCTCGACATCTGCATCACGCCGGGCTCGCCGTTGCCTGCCGTCCAGGGTTCGCCCGTGCCGGTCATGAAGTGGACCAACGGGTTGGTGACGTCGGGCTCCATGACCTTGGAGAGCGGCCGCCCACAGCTGACGGTGATGCCTTCGCGCACCAGCGCGGCGGCGCGTTTGCGCGTCTCCGGCGTGATGTGGTTGACCGCGCCGAGCTCGTCGTCGCCGCCCCAGCGCCCCCAGTTGCTGCACGACTCGAAGTAGCCGAGGACCTCTTCTTCGGAGGGGATGGTCGGCGGCATGGTCGGTCTCCTCTTAACGCGAAGGAGGTCGGCGGCGCTAGTCGAGCTTGGCGATGATCTCCTCGCCGGTCCGCTGCATGAAGTCTTGGACGTACTGCACGGAGAGCCGTCCCTCGGGTGGCCACGGCGGCGACACCACGACGCGGTGGGCTCCCGCATCTCGCGCGGCCTTCACCATGTCGAGGGTTGCTCCTGCGCCCGCCGCTGGACTGCCCACGGTGATCTCGAAGGGAAGGTGGTCGCGGCCCGCCTGCTTGCGCAGCTCGGCGAGCTGCTCGGCGCGTTGCCTGATGCTCTCGGTGTCGTGTCCGCCGGCGCCGATCCAACCGTCGCCGAGCCGGGCCGCGCGGCGCATCGCGGGAGCAGTCTCACCGCCGATATGGATGGGGATGCCGGGCTTCTGCGCCGACTTCGGCCAGAACCGTACCGGGTTGAAGTCATAGTGCTCGCCGTGGTGCTCGATGGTCTCTTCGGACCAGAGCTTGCGCCAGATCTCGATGATCTCGTCGGTGCGCTTGCCGCGGGTGTGCCACTCCTGGCCCGCGATCTCGAACTCCTCCTTCAGCCAGCCGACACCGCCGCCGATGATGAGGCGGCCGCCGGAGAGGCGGTCGAGCGTGGTCACCGCCCGGGCCGTCACGATCGGGTCGCGCAGCGGGATGATGAAGACATTCGTGGCGAGCCGGATCTTGCTGGTGCGGGCCGCGATGTACGACAGCGACACCCACACGTCGTAGAGCTGGGTGTCGGGGTTGATCGGCGGGACGCCGTCGGCGGAGTAGGGATAGGTGGGCGGGATTTCCGTCGGGAAGATCAGATGCTCCTGCATCCAAATTGACTCGAAGCCGCACTCGTCGGCCTTCTCGCACACCGCGGCCCACGACCGCGGCCCCAGGCCAAACAAGGGATAGCCGATCTTGACGTCCGCGTCCTCAGACATCGCCGCCTCCAGAGAGAGAACATGACGCCGCGGGCGGGACCGGCCCTCCAGAAGGGGCCCCGCGCAGGGCGGCGCAAGCATACAAGACCGCCCCAGGGGTGTCTAGAAACGGGACTGGACCGAGCGACGTAGGGCTAGCCGAGCTTCAGTTTCACGTCGACGCCGTCGTCGTCCATGGTGACGCGGTCGATGATTTGGCCGAGCAGGCGGCGCTTGTCCTCGACGGAGCCGTCTTCCCAGATCTCGGCCAGCGAGTCGAGGGCCTTCACGGCCCGCTCTCCCGCGGTGGCGCCGTCGCGAGGGGTGCGTCCGCCGCCGTCGAGCTGCCGGAGCGTCGCCAGGGCGTCGAGCCGCTCGTCGACGAGCTCGGCGGTGCGGCGGTCGAATTCGGCCAGGCTTGCGGAGTCCCGGCCGACGGCTTGCGCCGCCTGCTTGATGCGGCGCTCCGTCGTCTTCAACTTCGCTTCCGTCTGCTGCCGCTCCTTGCGCAGGGCCTGCGCCGACGCCGCGGGCCGCCGCCCCTTCAGCGAGCCGATGCGGCCCCGCTGGCCGCGGAGCTTCTCGAGCACGTCGTTCTCGAGGTCCTGCGCGCGAGTCGTGTGGTACTGGCACATGCTCTGGTTGGTGCGTGCCTGGCACTGGTAGTAGTGGTACTGCTTCTCCGTCTTCACGCCGTCTTTGCGGCGCGTCCACGATTGGCGCCGGGTGACGCCGACCATCCGCTTGTCGTCCTGGCCGCAGAAGCCGCAGTAGATCATGCCCGAGAGCAGGAACGGCGCCGATTGCGACTTGCCCCGCTTCGGCTTGCGTTCGTCCAGCGTCGCCTGCGCCCAACGGAACATGTCGGGCGTGACGATGGGAGGGTGGCTGCCCGGCACCCGCAGACCGAAGCGGCTATAGGTGCCCAGGTAGGCGCGGTTTCGGAGGATGTCGCGTACGGTGACGAGGCTCCAGGCGCCGCCCTTGCGGGTGGGGATGCCGGCCTCGTTGAGGTGCCGCACGATGAGCCGTATCCCCAGGTTTTGCTGGGTGTAGAGTGTGTAGATGAGCTTGACCGTCTCCGCCTCTTCCTGGTGCACTTCGAGTTTGCGGTTCTTGCCGATGCGGTACCCGTAGGGCGGCTTCCCCAATCCCTCACCGCGGATCGCCCGGTTCCGCATCGCCTTCTTGATGCGCTCGCCGATGCTCGCCGAACCTGGGACGCGAGGCCAGACGCTCATCGCCAGGAACTTCGCGTCGATGATGCCTTGGTCGAGTACCTCGACGCGCCCGCCCAGCCGCTCGATTTCGAGGGCGGCGAGGGCTGCGTCCTCGGGCCGTGGGCCGAAGACGTCGAGCGCCTCGGCCACGACGGCGACGTCGCCGTCCAAGGCCGCGACGTGCTCCAGCAGGTCCCGGTAGACCGAAGGGTCGTTGGGTGCTGCGGCCAGCATCGTGACGGCGTCGGCGCCGATGCGGGTGCAGAAGTCTTGGAAGGCCGCCTCTTGCTCCTCGGACAACCCGGCGCCCTCCGAGGCCGGGCCCGCGGAGAAAAATCCCACGGCCTGCAGCGTTTCCTGATCGGCCCGCGCCGCCGCGGATTCGGCCCCTTGGCGTTGTGCCGCAGCGTCCTCCGCCATCGTGCGCCGCATCATCATGCGTTCACAACCTTTCGCATCCGCGCCGGCCGCTCCCGGCCCGCGCGCGCAGTAGAACTCACATGTAGAGGAGCCGCCCGCAACTGTTGCAGGCGACCAGCTCTTGCCCCGCGCGGACCCGCCCGGCGTGCGCGCGGGGGATCTCGACGCGGCACTCGGTGCACGTCGATCCCTGGAGCTTGGCAAGCCCGACTCCGCCCTTCTTGGCGGCTATCCGGTCGTAGGTCTGGCGGAGCGCGACGGGAACGGACGCCTGCGCCTGGGCGCGCGCCTCTTCCAGCGTGGGGAGTGCGGTCCCGATCTCCTGCCGCTCGGACCCCATCGCGGACTGCGCCGCGCTCCAGTCCCCTTCGAGCTTGGCGACCGCGCTCTCGCGCGCCTCGACGATGGGCCGGGCGCGCTCGACCTTCTCCATCGCTTCGAGGGTCGCGTCTTCGAGCTCGTTCTGGCGCTTCCGCAGATTCTCGATCTCGCGCTGCAGCGTTTCGAGCTCGCGCGGGTTCGTGACCTGGTTCCCCATCAACCGGCGCTCGACCTGCGTGATGCGGTCGCGGGTCTGGTCGACGTCCCACTCGACCGATTTTTGGTCGGCTTCCAGTTGGCGGAATTGGCTATGCGTCCGCTCGAGAACGGCCCGGGCCTGCCGGAGCTCCTGATTCCCGTTCATCAGGGCCTCGATCTCGGCCAAGCGGCGTTTCTTCGACTGAAGTTCAGTGTCGAGCCGTTGCAGCTCGATGAGCTCCTTGACGCCTTCCACGTAGCAATCCCCAAGTTCGGTGAGGTGAGGGCGGAGATCCGACGGGCTGGGGCCATTTTAGGAGCCGTAAAATTGCCGTGTCAACGAAAAATGAGCCCAGTTTTTGCGTTATTGTTGGGCGCAACGCACCCGTCGGGTCGGCGCCGCCCTTGAACGGCCCGCTTGGCCTGGAACGGCCCCTACGGAAGTGGAACGGAGCGGGCCGTCCTCAACATAAGGAAGGGGTGTACTCTATGCCGGCCATGCGAGAGGAACTCGAAGGACGCGTCGCGATCGTGACCGGAAGCAGTCGCGGCATCGGGCGGGCGATTGCCGTCGAGCTTGCCGAGCAGGGCGCCGACGTCGTCGTGGCGGCGCGCCGCGAGCCGGTCCCCGGAACCATCGAGGAGACGGCGGCGATGGTCGAGCAGCGGGGCCGCCGCGCCCTGCCCGTGGACCTTGACGTGACCGACGAGGCGGCGGTCGCGTCGATGACGGATGAAGCGCTGCGGCGCTTCGGCCGAATCGACATCCTCATCAACAACGCGGGAACCAACTGGTCGGCGCCGGTGGCCGACTTCCCGCGCTCCCGGTGGGAGCTCGTGCTGCGAGTGAACGCCCTCGGTCCGTTCATCTGCTCCAAGGCCGTGCTGCCGCACATGATGGAGAGAGGATCGGGGCACATCGTCAACATCTCCTCCATCGCCGCAGTGCGGCCGCGTGCCGAAACCAGCGCCTACAGCGCGTCGAAGGCTGCATTGGAGGGCCTCAGCGCGACGCTCGCCCACGAGGTGCAACCGCACGGAGTCTGCGTGAACGCGCTGCGCATCGAGGGCAACATCGAGACGCCGGGCACGACACAGCTCCTGAAGCTGAAAACGGTCCGGCCGATGTGGCCGCCGGAAATCGCGGGCAAGGCCGTCTCCTACATCTGCCGCCAACCCTTCCCGTTCACCGGGCAAGTCCGCACCATCGCGTCGCTGCGGCGCTACTCACCGCGCCTCGACGCCATGCTGCGCGCCGCCGGGGTGTGACACCGAGGCATTTCGCGAGTGCCGCTCCGCCCGCTACGATGCGCCGCGGTGCATCCCCACGCATCTCCAAGGGGACGGAGGCGGCTTCATGGCGGCGACCAGTGTACGGACGAAGGCCAACGGGCGCGCGACGTACGTCTGTCAGGCGTGCGGCGCGGCCGCCCCCAAGTGGATGGGCCGCTGCGCCGACTGCGGCGAGTGGAACTCGCTGACGGCCCGCGACGCCGCCGGTACTCCCAACCCAATCGACGTCGATTCCATCGACCTCGCCGACGTCAACACCGCCGAGTTCGACCGGCTCCGGCTCGTTGGCCGCGAGGTCAACCGCGTCCTCGGCGGCGGCATCGTTCGGGGGTCGCTGGTGCTGGTCGGGGGCGACCCGGGTGTCGGCAAGTCCACGCTGCTCCTCCAGGTTGCCGACGAAGTGGCCCGTGAGCATGGCTCGGTGGCGTACGTGTCGGGCGAGGAATCGCCGCACCAGATCAAGTTGCGGGCCGACCGCCTCGGCGTGGAAGGCCGCCGCCTGCGGGTGATGGCGGAGACCGACCTCGACGCCGTGCTCGACTCGGTGCGCGACGCCTCGCTCCTCATCATCGACTCCGTGCAGACCATGTTCGTTCGCGACGCGCAGGCCGCGCCCGGGAGCGTCGCCCAAGTCCGCGAATGCGCCCTCCGGCTCCTTCAATGGGCCAAGACTTCGGGCGTGCCCACGCTTATCGCGGGGCACGTGACGAAGGACGGTGCGATCGCCGGGCCGCGCCTGCTGGAGCACATGGTCGACGTCGTCCTCTACCTGGAGGGAGAAGGCACCACTACCTACCGCATCCTGCGCGGGGTGAAGAACCGGTTCGGCTCGACGAGCGAGGTGGGCATCTTCGAGATGCGCGACGCCGGCCTCGTCGAGGTCGAGAACGCCTCCGAGGCCTTTCTCGTGCGCCGCGAGCACGCCGGCCCCGGCTCAATCATCGTGCCGACCATGGAAGGCACCCGTCCGCTCCTGGTCGAAGTGCAGGCGCTGGCGACGCCCACCGCATCGCCCGCGCCGCGGCGCATCGCCAATGGCTTCGACGCGGGGCGGCTGGCCCTGCTAACGGCAGTCCTGAGCAAGCACGCGCGGATGAACCTCTCATCCTGCGACGTCTTCGTCAACGTCGTGGGCGGCCTTCGCATCACCGAGCCGGCCGCCGACCTCGGCGTCGCGCTGGCCATTGCCTCCAGCCTGCGGGACGCCCCCGTCACCCGCGGCCGTGTCGCCGCCGGCGAGGTGGGCCTCAGCGGAGAGCTCCGCCCCGTGACCCAGATGGACCGCCGTGTTCGTGAGGCGAGGACACTCGGCTTCGACTCCTGCCTCATCCCTGCCTCCTCCGCCGGCGTCACCGAGAATGGCGGGTTTGACCTCGCCCGTGCCGCCACCCTTCGGGAGGCGATCGACCTCGCCCTCTGACCTCGGCCTGCCGTACGGCAGAGGAGGCGCCGTCTTCCCTTGACGCGGCGTGGCATTCTTGGGACGCAAGCACGGACCGGAGCATTCCTAGCCGCAAACGTCTACGATGACCACCGCGGAGACGAAATCCCACGAAGGGCTTCGCCCGTTCGTCGACTACGAGACGGTCGACGGCGACGGCCACACCGTCCTCGGCAGCTACGACTGGTGGAAGCCGTACCTGCCCAAGAAGTACTGGGACTGGGCGCCCCAGCCGATACGGGAGCCGAACCAAGAGGGCAACGTCCTCTGCGAGGGTCGGGTCTACAAGTTGCCCATGCCCTATCCCGGCTCCGAGGACAAGAGCAGTCTCGGCGGGCTGATGACGCCGGGCGGCTGGAAGCTCGATGACCTGAGCGCGATCAGCGTCGAGGACGGCCGCAATGCCGGCGGCGCCGACCCCCATGACCGCCTGAAGGCAATGGACGCCGACCAGGTGAGCATCGCCTACCTCTACCCCAGCGAGATGCTGAGTCTGCCCTGGGCGCTGCTCAGTTCCAGCTTCGCCATGGCGCTGGCGCGCGCCTATAACGACTGGCTCATCGACTACTGCGCTACCGACCCTCACCGTCTGCGTGGCGCAGCGATCATCCCTCAGCAAGACCTCGTGCTCGCGCTGGAGGAGATCGAGCGGGTGCGGAAGCGGGGCATGGCGACGATCATGCTGCGCCCCAACCTGATCGGCGGCATCACTTTCGAGCACCCCAACTACGACCCAATCTGGGCCGCCGCCCAGGATATGGACATGGGCATCGGCGTCCACGAGGGCTTCGGCGTCGAGATGCCGACCATCGGTTGGGACCGCACCCATAACTGGATGCAGGCGCACGCGCTCCAGCACCCCGCCGAGCACATGGCGGCGACCCTGGCGCTCATCACCGGCGGAGTCTTCCAGCGCTATCCCAAGCTACGCATGGGTTTCCTGGAAAACGGCGGGGGCTGGGCCCCCTTCTGGCTGCACCACATGGATGAGCACTACGAAAAGTGGCACCGGTTCTACCCCGGCCTCGACGAGAAACCGAGCTTCTACTTCGAGCGGCAGTGCTTCCTCGGCGTCGAGCCCGACTACGAGCTCATCCCGCACCTCGTCGACAGCGGGCTCGCGCACACCCTCGTCTTCTCGACCGACTTCCCCCACTTCGACGCGATCTACCCAGGATCGGTCGAAGCGATGGCGAGCCGCGACGACATGACCGGGGAGCTGAAGCGACAGGTCTTGCGGGACAACGCACTGCGGCTCTATGGCGCGTCCAGCTAGCGCAAGCTAGGCCGTCTCGAGAACGCCCCGCTCGGCGAGTCCGGCGACCTCGTCGTCGGACATGCCGAGGATGCCCTTCAGTACCTCGCCATTGTCCTGGCCCACCAGAGGCGATGCCCAACGCGGCCTCCCCGGCGTCTTCGACAGAATCGCCTGTACGTCCTCGTAAGGCATGGGGCCCTTCACCGGATGGTCGAGCCAGCGGAAGTAGTTCCGGTGCTTCAGCTGCGGGTCGGTCCAGAGGTCGGCTCCCGCCTGCGCCGCGCCGGAAGGCACGCCCGCTTCTTGGAGCCGCCGCATGAGATCGTGCATGGTGAAGCCCTGCGTCCACGCCGCGATCCGGGCGTCGATCTCGTCCTCGTGCACGCGCCGGCCCGCCGCCGTAGCGAACCGCTCCTCAACAGCCCACGCCGGCGACCCCATCGCCCGCACCAGGCAGCGCCACTCCTCGTCGTCGCCCACCGCGATGACGCACCAAGCGCCGCCGATGCGGGTCTCGTCCTCGTTCTCGCAGGGATAGACGCCGTGAGGCGCGTAGTACGGGTCGCGGTTGCCCACGCGCCCCGGCAATCTGCCGTTGGCGGTGTAGTCGAGCGCCGCGGGGGCGAGGTAATGGATGGCGCACTCCAACTGGGAGAGGTCGAGGTACTGGCCCTTGCCCGTGCGTCGGCGGTACTCCAGCGCTGACAAGACTGCAACCAGCGCGTTCGGCGGGTTCACGAAGTCGGTGTAGGCGCCGTAGGGGCCCACCGGCTCCTTGTCGGGCCAGCCGGTGACTGAGTGGAACCCGGCCAGGCACGTCGCCTGCGTGCCGTAGCCCGCGAAGTCCCGGTGCGGACCGGTGTGACCCTGCTGGCAGGTGCTGAGGTAGACGATGCCGGGCCGCATCGCGTCGACCTGCTCGTAGTCCAGGCCCCACTTGCCCATCGTCTTCGGCGTGAAGCTCTCCGCGAGCACGTCCGGCTGCCACTCCCGCAGGAGGCGGCGGATGACGTCCCGCCCCTCCTCCACCGCGAGATTTAGCCCAAGGTCGAGCTTGCTCGTGTTGAAGTTTGCGTTGAACTGGCCGAGGCTGAACTCGGGCTGGCCGCCCTTGAACGGCGACACCGTCCGCGAATTGTCGGGACGCGTGACGGACTCGACGCGGATCACCGTGGCCCCGAAGTCGGCCAGGTACCGCATCGTCAGCGGGCCAACGCCGATCCAGGACATGTCGAGGACTTTGAGGCCCTTGAAGACGATGGGGTCCGTCATCCGCGCCGCTCCCTCCCGCCGAGGTGCGGCCAAATCCTACCACCGCCCGCTAGCGGACGACGATCTTGCCGACCATGCCGGCGTCGGCGTGACCGGCGATGGTGCAGATCACCGTGTACTCGCCGGGCCGCTCGAACGTGAAGCGTTCGAGCACGGGGACACCGGCGCGCACCTCCGCCTCAATGCCCGTGCCGGGCACGTTGAACGTGTGGCGGATGTCGGAGGAGGTAAGCTCGAAACCGATCATCTCGCCGGCCTCGACCTCGATCACACCGGGCCGGAACTCGAAGTTGCGCAGGTCGACCTCGATGCGGCGCTCGCCCGGTTCCGGTGTTGGGAACTCGACCCGGCCGCAGGCCGCCACGGCGAGCGCAGCAGCGCCGGCGAGGGCGCTCAGGAGTAAGAGGCGAAGCAGGGGACGCGCGGGCCTCACTTGACGATGCCCGTCTCCCGCAGCCTGCACAACTCCGCCTCGTTGTAGCCGAGCTCGCACAGCACCTCGTCGGTGTGCTCCCCCTGAAGCGGGGGCCGCCGCCGGAACTCGGGCGGCTGCTCGGGGAAGCGCAGCGGCGTGTTGACGCTGACCACATGCCCGGCGGTGGGGTGGTCGAATTCGAGCCGCATGCCGTTTGCCGTCACCTGTTCCGACGACAGCACGTCGGCGCGGTCCATGATCGGGACGGCTAGGGCGTCGTGGTCGCGGTAGATGTCGAGCCACTCCTGGCGGGTCTTCGTCTCGAAAAGGCCGTGGAGCAGGCCGTAAATGTCCTCCGAGTTCTCGGCACGGGACTGCGCCGTCGCGTAGCGCTCGTCGTGGGCAAGGTGCGGAATCTCCATCGCGTGGCAAATGCGCACCCACTCCTTGTCGCTAAGCGCGACCGGAAGGATCCACTGGCCGTCGGCGCAGAGATAAGGGGCAAAGACGGCCTGGTCGGCGCCGGCGCGTTCGCCTCCCGAGTCGCTGTCCCGCGAGGTCTGCACCAGGTCGACGTGCTGCATCGCCAGCGCGGCGTTCATCAATGACGTCTCCAGCCGCGTTCCCTTGCCGGTGCGCTCGCGGTTGTAGAGGCCGAGCGCGATTCCGTAGGCCAGCATCATCGGCATCGAGCAGTCCGTGGCCCAGACGCCCGCGCCGATCGGCGTGTCGTCGGGCGGGACCCGGCGGTGCATGATGCCGGTCAGCGCCTGGAGCATCAAGTCGTAGCCGCCGCGGTCGGCGTAGGGGCCCTGCTTGCCGTAGCCGGAAAGCTCGACGTATATCAGCCGCGGGTTGATCTCCGACAGTCGCTCATATGCGACCCCAAGCCGCTTGGCGGTGGCCGGGCGGTAGTTGTGGATCAACACGTCGCCCTCGGCAACCAGCTTGTCGACGATTTCCAGCCCCTCCTTCGTCTTGATGTCGACGCAGATGGACCGCTTGTTCCGGTTGATGGCGAAGTAAGAGGGGCTTTCGTTCCCCAGGGCCCGGCTGGTGAATAGCTTCCGTGACCCATCCCCGTCGGGGGGCTCGAGCTTGATGACGTCGGCGCCCTGGTCGGCAAGGTAGAGCGCCGAGCCGGGCGCGGCCCACATCGTCGCCAGTTCAATGACCTTCACGCCTTCGAGGATCATGGCCGCCCTCCTGAGGCTCCGAGGATACCGCCGCCGGACAAGGCGTGGAAGCCCGCGCCTAGAGAATGATCTTGGCCTCGCGCAGCCGCGCGATCTTCGCCGCGTCGTAGCCGTACTCGGCCAAGACCTCATCGGTGTGCTGCCCGTGGAGCGGTGCCGGCGTCGTGATGCGCGGCGGGTTCTTCGACAGGCGCGTCGGCGGAGCCAGAAGCCGCGTACGGCCCGCTTCAGGGTGCATCACGTCCGTCATCATGCCGTTGGCCTCGACCTGCTCGGACGCGAACACCTCCTCGCGCTTGACGATGGGCGCGTAAGGGATGTCCGCTGCGTCGAGGAGCGGTATCCACTCCCCGCGGGGCTTGCTGGCGAAGACGGCCTCTAGCACGCCGTAGAGCTCGATGCTGTGCTCCGCCCGGCCAGTCGAGACGGCGTAGCTGGGGTCGGCAGCGAGGTGCTCGAGATTCGCCGCCTCGCAAAAGCGGGCCCATTCGGCGTCGGTGACCACAACCAGCATGAGCCATTCACCGTCGGCGCAGAGGTAGGGCTGGTAGACCGCCTGGTTCCAGGCGGGCCGGCCCTTGCCGCGCCGCGACTCCGGCTCGACGAGCTCGACGGCCTGCAACGCGATCGCCGCGTGCATGAGGGACGTCTCGACCTTCTGCCCGTGGCCCGTCCGCTCCCGGTTGTAGAGGGCCAGCGCGACGCCGTAACTCAGCAGCATCGGGGCCGACGTGTCGGAGGTCATGATGCCCGTACCGAGCGGCGTCCCGTCCGGCAGGGAGCGGTGCATCATGCCGGTGACGGCCTGCACCAGCATGTCGTAGGCGATCTTCGACGCATACGGGCCTTCCTTCCCGTAGGCGGAAAGCTCGACGTAGATGATGCGCGGATTCAACCGTTCGAAGACCTCGTAGCCCAGCCCAAGCCGCTTGGTGACCGCCGGTCGAAAATTCTGGATGAGCACGTCGGCGTCGCGAGCGAGGTCGAAGACCACCTCCCGGCCCTCGGGCTTTCGTATGTCGACGACGATGCCGCGCTTGCTCCGGTTGACGGCAAGGAAGGGAGGGCTATCGCCGACGTCCCCGCCCTGCGTCACGATGCGGCGGGCCTCGTCGCCCATCGGCGACTCCACCTTGATGACGTCGGCGCCCTGATCGGCGAGGTAGGCCGCCGTCCCCGGCGCCGCGAGCATGTTGCCGATCTCGATGACCTTGATGCCTTCCAAGACGGGCGGCATGTCGGTGCGCTCCTAAGGAGGGCTTGCGCCAAGGGCTCCCGCCTCGGCGGCGTAACCATAGCACGCCGCCGCCTCACAAGGACTAGCGGGCGGGCGCGAACTCCCCTTCCAAGGCCTCAGTGTCGGCCTCCGACAGGTTAAAGTACTTGGCGTCGGGGTGGTGGAAGACGAGGGCGCTCACCGAGCTTTCGGGGTCCATCATGTGGCCCTCGGTCAGCGCGACGCCCGTCCGTTCCTCAGCTTCGAGCAGGCGGAACAGTTTCTCCTGGTCTTCGAGCCGCGGGCAGGCGGGATAGCCGAAGGAGTACCGCTTCCCGCGGTACCGCGCCTTGAACAGCATCTCCTTGGTGGTCCCCGGCGAGTCGGCAAACCCCCACGCCTGACGAATCCGCTGGTGCACGAGCTCGGCGAAGCCCTCCGCCGACTCGATAGCCAGCGCGTGCAGCGCGTGGCTGTTCAGATACTCGCCCTCGTCGCGCCACCGGTCCGCTATCTCACGCACCGAGCCGACCGTGGTCACGAACATCGCCACGTAGTCCATGCGCCCCGACTCCACCGGCGCGGCGTAGTCGGCCAGGCACAGGCCGTCGCCCTCGCGCTGGCGCCCGAAGAGGAAGCGTTCGATCACCGTCTCCCCGTCTGGCGCGTAGATGAGCAGTTGGCGGCCGTCGGACTGGGCGGGGAACCACTTGAAGACGGCGCGGGCGCTGATCTCCGGCGCGGCGAGCATGGCCTCTTCGACCTCCCGCACCTGCCGGCGAAGGCGCTGCGCCTTCTCGTCGCCCCGTTCCAGCGCCTCGGCAAACCGGCCCCGATAGCCCAGGTGCCGGACGTACAACATCTGCGGGTTGATGAAGGAAAAGATCTCGTCTAGGTTGTAGTCGCTGAGCACGTGCAGCTTGAGGTCGGGCGGCGTCGGAATGTCGACGTCGGCCCGAACCGACGCGGCCCGCTCCGCCCTGGCGGGGGCGGCCTCAACGGTCCGAGGCCTCTGTTCACTGGCGAGCGTCTCGCCCTCCTCCAGCAGGCGCGACGCAAGGTCCTCGCGTCGCTCGCCGTCCATGAGCGTATTTGCCAGGCCCAGACCGTCCATCGCGTCGCGGGCGTAGGCGACCAAGCCGTCGTACTCCGGCGCGATGCGCAGCCGTGTGAAGCGGTTGGAGAGCGCGGCCCCGCCGACGAGGATCGGCGCGTCGACGCCGGCATCGGTCAGGTCGCGCGCCGTCTCCACCATCATCTGCGCGGATTTCACCAGCAACCCCGACAGTCCGATGGCGTCGGGCGCGTGTTGCTGCACCGCTGTGATCAGGTCTTGCGGCGGCACCTTGATGCCGAGGTTGACCACCTCGTAACCGTTGTTGGACAGCACGATGTCCACGAGGTTCTTGCCGATATCGTGGACGTCGCCCTTCACGGTGGCGAGGATGATCTTGCCCTTCACCGAGCCGCCGGCCTTCTCCATGTGCGGCTCGAGGTGGGTCACCGCCGCCTTCATCGCCTCCGCCGACTGCAGCACCTCGGCGACGATGAGCCGGTTGTCGTTGAAGAGCCGCCCCACTTCCTCCATGCCCGCCATGAGCGGCCCGTTGATGATCGCCATCGGCGGACGCTCGGCCAGCGCGAGGTCAAGGTCGTCGGTCAGGCCCTCCTTGGTGCCTTCGATGACGCAGCGCGCCAGCCGCTCATCGAGTGGAAGCGCGGCTCGGGCCTCCGTGGTGGCCACCGGCTTGCGCTCGCGGAAATGCGCCGCAAAGGCCGCGATGGGGTCGTCGCCGCGCCAGAAGATCAGGTCTTCGGCGAGCCGCCGGTCATCTTCCGGAATGCTGGGGTAGCGCTCCAGTTTCTCCGTGTTGACGATGGCCATGTCGAGGCCCGCCTGCACGCAGTGGTACAGGAATACCGAGTTCAGCGTCTCCCGCCCCGCCGGGGGCAGTCCGAACGAGACATTGGAGACGCCCAGGACGGTCTTGCAACGGGGCAGGGCCTCTTTGATCAGCCGGACGCCTTCGATCGTCTCCACACCAGAGCCGATGTAGTTCTCGTCGCCCGTGCCTACGGGGAAGACCAGCGGGTCGAAGACGATGTCCTCCGGCGCCACGCCATACTTCCCCGTCAAGATGTCGTGTGAGCGCTGCGCGATGGCGAGCTTGCGCTCGCGGGTGATCGCCTGTGCCTGCTCCTTGTCCTCGTCGATACAGCCGACGACGAGCGCCGCGCCGTAGCGCTTCGCCAGCGGAACGACCTGTTGGAAGCGCTCCTCGCCGTCCTCCAGATTCACACTGTTGATCAGTGACTTGCCCGGGGTCAGCTTCAGCGCCTCCGCGATCACCGCCGCGTCGGTGGAGTCGATGACGATCGGCGTCTTCACCTTCTTCGTCAGCGCGCCGAGGAAGACGGTTACGTCCTCGATTTCGTCGCGGTCGGGGTCTTGAAGACAGACGTCGAGCAGGTGCGCTCCGCCCCTGACTTGGTTGCGCCCCACCTCCGCCGCTTCTTCGATGCTGCCTTCGTTGACCAGGCGGCGGAACTTGCGGCTGCCCAGCACATTGGCGCGCTCGCCGACGAGCACGGGGCGCGTGTCCTCGTCGACGATGAGGGTGTCCAAGCCCGAGAGCCGCGTGACCGACGGTACCTCGGCCGCCCGTGGCGACTTCGACTCGGCGGCGCGGGCGATGCGCTCGATGTGTTCGGGAACGGTGCCGCAGCAGCCGCCGAGCACGTTGACCCAGCCGTTGCCGGCGAACCGCTCCAGCACGGTGGCGATCATCTCCGGCGTCTCGTTGTAGCGGCCGTCCTCGTCGGGAAGCCCGGCGTTCGGAAGACATGCGACGGGGAACTGCGAGATCGCCGCCAGCGTGCGCACATGGTCCGTCATGAATTCGGGCCCGGTGGCGCAGTTCAGCCCAATCCAGAGCAGATCGTGATGGGCGAAGCTGGTGTAGAAGGCCTCAATGTCCTGCCCGCCCAGGATCGTCCCCATCGTCTCGATGGTCGCCTGGAGGGCCACGGGGAGGTCGAGGCCGGTCGCCGCCCGCGCCTGGTCGATCCCTTCCAACGCGGCCTTCACGTTCAGCGGGTCCTGCGACGTCTCCACGAGCAGAAAGTCGGCGCCGCCCGCTCCGAGTGCGGCGGCCGCCGTTCGGTAGGAATCGACGAGCTCGTCCCACGTCGTCCCGCCGGTGACCGAGAGGCTCTTCGTCGTGGGGCCGAGGGAACCGGCGACCCAGCGGGGCCGCTCCTCCGTGGCGAAGGCGTCGGCGGCGCGGCGCGCGATTTCGGCGGCGGCGCGTCCGATCTCCTCCGCCTCCTCCGCTATGTCGTACTCGGCGAGCACGATCGGCATCGCGCCGAATGAGTTCGTCTCGATGATGTCGGCCCCGGCTTCGAGGAAGCCGCGGTGAATGCCCTCGATGGCGTCGGGCCGGGTGAGGTTCAGACGTTCGTTGCAGCCGTCGTAGTCCTCGCCCCCGAAGTCGTCTGGGCCGAGCCCGAGCGCCTGGATGCTCGTCCCCATGGCGCCGTCGGCAATGAGAATCCGCCGCGCAAGGGCGCGGCGAAGACGTTCGATGCTGTGCGGCGGCGCGGGAGGCACGGCGGGACCTCGCGGGGAGAATCGGCTCGTTTCATTATACGAGCCACCCCTGGGAGCCGTACGCCGCTCTCTGTTGGCGCGCTAGTCTTTCGCCGCGCTGCCAGGCGAGAAGGGCTGCACCTCACCGGTCTCCGGGTCGAACGAGCAGCGCCACGACTTGTTGATGTTCGCCCCATAGACGTGGACCGCCAACGCCGGCTCGTCCTCAATCGCGACCGAGTGGATGTCGTTCGGCGGGAGCATCGTCACCGTCTTCCCCGCCGTCGCCTCGATTGGCGCCTGTGCCTCGATCTCCACCCGCCACGGCGCCGACCCGTCGTCCTTGCGTTGGTAGACGGTGTTGCGCTCCGTGCCTCGGAGCACTCCGATCACCGCCCACGTCGTGTGGTTGTGCGTCGGCGTCACCGTCCCCGGTTTCCATGAGACAGCCTGGACGAAGAGGCGGTCGCTGAGGTGGATGTTGACGTTTTCTTTCGGGAACGCCTCGCCGCCCAGATCGGCCAGACAGTCGGGGCGGCTGATGAGCTTCGCCACCAGCGGCTCGACCGCCGCCACGGCCTCCTCATCGCTCAGATCCCTGGCGGTGATGGCCTCGCAGTCGGCGACGAACGCCTGCACGGTATACGGCATATTAGGAGTCCCCTTCCATCGTCGATTCGTGCCAGTGCAGCGCCCGCCGCTCGACGAGCGCGGCGGCGGCGGTGAACAGCAGTCCGACTACCATGAGCGTGATCACGGCCCCGAAGAGTGTGGGCATGTCGAGGTTATTCTGCGAGACGTTGATCACGTTGCCCAGCCCGGAGTCGCCGGAGAACCACTCGGCAAGCATCGCCCCGATGATCGCGAAGGGTATCGTAATCCGCACCGCGGCGAAGAGGTACGGCAGCGAGCTCGGCGCCCGCAACCGCCAGAAGACCTCCCACCGCGACGCCCGCAGCGAGCGGAGGAAGTCCAGCGCGCCGGGGTTCACCGACCGGAACCCGATGACGCCGTTCACCAGCAATGGAAAGAAGGCGAGCAGTGCCGCGATGACCACCTTCGGCGCCGCGCCGAAGCCGAACCAGATCACCAGCAGCGGAGCCACCGCCACCAGCGGTGTCACCTTCGCCAGCACCGCCAGCGGGTAGATGGTCCGTTCCAGATAGAGCGAGTGCGCCATCAGCGCCGCGAGCACGACGGCGATTGCACCGCCGGCGGCGAATCCGGCGACGGCCCGCCACGTCGTCGTCAGTCCCTCCGAGGCGAAGAAGCCGAAGTCGGAACAGAGCCGGTCAAGCACCACCGTCGGCGCGGGCAGTATGTATTCCGGCGTCCCGTCGATGCGCACGTAGAGCTCCCATCCCAGGCCCAGGAGAACCAAGGCCAGCGCCGGCGGCAGGGCGTACGCCGCGGCAGGCGCCGCGGAGTTCCACAAAGCAGCGCCCAGACTGCGCGCTAGCCGCCCCGCGTCCACGCCCTCCGGCGCCGACGCGCGGGCGCGCTCAAGCGGCCGATCCATAGGCCGCTCCTAGCTCCAGCAGTCGCTGGACTTCGTCGACATAGCCGAGAAAGGCCTCGCTGCGCTCGACGGCCGTCTCGCGGGGCCGGGGTAGGTCGACTAAGACCTCCCCCGCGATGCGTCCCGGCGGACCGTCCATGACCAGCACCCGGTCCGCCATCGCAACCGCCTCGACGATGCTGTGCGTCACCATGATCGCCGTCGCGCCTGAGCGCTCCCAAAGGCGCAGGATCTCGTAGCGCATTGCCGCCCGCGTGATCTCGTCGAGCGCGCCCAGCGGCTCGTCGAGCAGCAGCACTTCGGGACCGATGGCCAGCGCCCGCGCCAGGGCCGCCCGCTGCTTCATCCCGCCCGAAAGCTGCCGGGGGTAGAAATTGCGGAACTCATCCAGCCCCACCAGCTCGACAGACCGAGCCGCGGCATCGTCGGCGTCCTCTCCGCCTCCGTTGACCTCGAGGGCAAGCCGCACGTTGCGCTCCACGTCGAGCCAGGGGAGCAGCGACGGGTCCTGAAAGACGAAGCCGATAGCCTTTCGTGCCTGCGCCACGTCCGGCGCTGCGCCGCCGATCTCGATCGCGCCCTCGGTGGGTGCGAGTAGGCCGCCGAGGGTTCGCAGCAGCGTCGTCTTGCCGCAGCCGCTCGCCCCGACGATCGCGACGAACTCGCTGCGGGCCGCCTCGAGGCTCGTCCCGCGCAACGCCTCGACGCCGCCGTTCCGCGACGGGTAGCGCACGCCGACGCCGTGCGCCGCGACGTGCGCGCCGCCATCTCGCTCTATCGGGGTGTCGTTCGGGCTCATGCGCGGACCGCCCCGCCGTACTCATGCCCTTCTGTAGGGCCGTAACCGGCTGGGTGGGGCAATTCTAGCACGGGGCCCCGATGTGGTACTGTGCGTAGGGACCCCGCAGGGCCCCGGCGGCGGTCATGGAAGACGCGGAATTCATCACCGAGTTGAAAGCGAAAATCGAAGCCTCGTCGGGCGTGGCGATTGAGTTCGAGGTCGACCGCGAGGACGGTCAGCGCTTCGCCATCGACCTCTCCGACTCGCCGCCCAAGGTCGTCTTCGGCGTCGACGCCATCGAGAACGCCGGCCTCGCCCGCATGTTCAGCCAATACGCCATCCTCTGCCTGAAGGAAGGCCGCGAAGTCGGCAAGGAAGAGTTCCTGCTCTACCTCCGCCGCAACTGACCCGCGACGCCGGGAGGAACAACGTGGCACGAGACGCCGAGACCCTGAAGGCCCTGAAGGTCGCCGGAGCCAACCTGCGGCGAGCCGTCGAGGCGAACGAACGCTATGCGCACTATGCCGCCCTCTCCGTGCTCTCCCAAGCGATACTGGAAACCCTTCAGGGCATACGAGGCGTGCGCAACGAGGTCGCCCGGACCCTGCCGCAGCGGCTGAATGAACTTCGACAAATCATGGACCTGCCCGAGCCAGCACTGAAGCAGTTGGAGAGGGGCGAGAAAGAGTTCCTCAGCGGCCTTCGCGCCGGCCCCGCGAGCAAGGCAAAGCTGGGCTTCCTCAACCGCTTCCGGGTGTAGTCCTCGCTGCCGTTCTTGTCCCGGCAGTTTCCTTGCCCACCTTATCGCCTGCGGGCTATCATGGGCCGCGCTGCAAAGAAGGAGAGGCTCAATGCCCCTGGTGATCACCCCCGAGGCCGAAGCGCTCAAGGACGTCGAGTCCGACCCCATCGTCGTTGAGATCGAGAAGCACGATATTCAGAACTTCGCCACCGCCATCGCGTGGCCCAACAAGCCGGACCCGGCCTACTACGACGAGGCCACCGGCGGAGCCTCCGAGTACGGCTCCATCATCGCTCCTCCCAGCTTCGGGACGCGCCTCGGCTTCATCGGCGGCATCTACGACAAGGTCAAGAACGCCCTGCCCAAGTACCGCGTCGGTCTCAACGGCGGGCTCGAATACATCCGCAAGGCGCCCATTCGTCCCGGCGACACGCTCACCGGCCGGGGCAAATTGGCCAACCTGAAGGAAAGCCCACGCGACGACGGGGGCGCAATGCTCCTCGTCACCTTCGAGGGCAACTTCACCAACCAGGACGGCGCGGACGTCCTCACGTCCCGCATGACCCTCATCTGGATGTACGGCAAGGAGGACCTCAACGGCTAGGCGCCCGGCGCCTCCGGAGAGCAACGAAATGACGGCGCGCACATTCAACGATGTACAAGTAGGCGACGAGCTTGAGCCCTACTCGGTCAAGGCCGGGTACATGGAGCTGAACCGCTTCGCCGCGGCCAACAACGAGTTCGTCATGATCCACATGGACCCCGACTTCTCCAAGAACGTGGCCAAGCTCCCCGACGTGATCGTCATGGGCAACCTCAAGCTGGCCTACATCGCCAACATGCTCGACAACTGGCGCGGAGGCGCGGGCTGGGTGAGCCGCCTTGAGGTCTCCTTCCGCGGCATGGATCCCGTCAACGAGACGCTCACCGCCAGGGGTGTCGTCAAGGCCAAGCGGGAGGAGGACGGCGAGAAGCTCGTCGATCTCGACGTCTGGGTCGAGAACGGGGAGGGGAAGAAGACCACCCCAGGATCGGCCACGGTCTCCCTGCCCTAGACCCCGTATGCCGACCGCCGCCAACCCCCTGCCCCCGTTGCGGGTCCTCGACCTGACCAACGTCCGCGGGCACTTCTGCGGCAAGGTGCTCGGCGACATGGGCTGCGACGTCGTCAAGATCGAGCCGCCCGGCGGCGACCCCGCCCGCGACCGCGGCCCCTTCGTCGACGACGTCCCCGACCGCAATCGCAGCCTCACCTGGCTCGCTTACAACACCAGCAAGCGGGGCATCACGCTCAATATCGAGAGTGAGGACGGCCGCGGCCTCCTCCGCCACATGCTCGAGAAGGCCGACATTCTGCTCGAGTCCTTCGACCCCGGCTACCTTGAAGGCCTCGGCCTGGGCTACGCCGAGCTTCGCAGGGTCAAGCCCGACCTCATCATGACCTCGATCACCCCCTTCGGGCAGGAGGGGCCGTACCGCGACTACGTCGACTCCGACATCGTGCTGATGGCGCTCGGCGGCTTCATGTCCGAGAACGGCTACCCGGACTCGCCGCCGATCCGCATGAGCCTCGATCAGGCCTACAACCACGGCGGGGCCTACGGCGCGGCGGGCACCCTCACCGCCTACCACCACCGCGAGACCGCCGGCGGCGGCCAGCACCTCGACCTCTCCATCCAAGAGGCCATCATGCTCATCGTCGACCCGGTGCTCCAGCACTGGCTCATCGAAGGGAAGCGCGGCACCAACCGCGTCGGCCCCGCCATGCGGCGGGGAGACGTCCAGATGCAGCTCATCTGGCCCTGCAAGGACGGCTATGCCGCCTGGCGCCTCTTTACCGGTCAGCCCGTCGGCCGCCGCACCCATCGCATCATCGATTGGGCCGAAGAGGACGGCCAGGAAACGGGCCTCCGGGACGTCAAGTGGGTCGACATCGACATGAACGACATAACGCCGGAGATGATGGACGTCTGGAACGTCCAGTTCAGCGAGTTCTTCCGCACCCACACCAAGGCCGAGCTGGTGCGCGGCGCAATCGAGCGCGGGCTCATGCTCTATCCGGTGAACACGGTCGGCGACATGATGTCCGACTCGCAGTTCACCGCCCGCGACTACTTCCAGGAGATCGAGCACCCGGAGCTTGGCCGCTCCGCTAAGTACCCCGGCAACTATTGGAAGAGTGAAGTGACGCCGGTGCGTGTCCGCGGGCGGGCCCCCCTCATCGGCGAGCACAACGCGGAGATCTACGTCGAGGAGCTTGGCCTCTCCCACGAACGGCTCATCGCCTTCCGCGAGGCAGGGGTGGTCTAGTGGGCAAGCCGCGCATGCTCGAAGGGCTGAAGGTGGTCGACTTCACGTGGGCCATCGCCGGGCCGTTCACCGCCCGCTATCTCGCCGACAACGGCGCCACGGTAGTCAAGGTCGAAAGCGCGCGGCGCGTCGACGCCATGCGCACCTTCCAGCCCTACAAGGACCGCAAGCCCGGCATCAACCGCAGCGCCGTCTACGCTGCGATGAACTCCAGCAAGCTCAGCCTCGGCCTGAACATGACCAAACCCGAAGCCCGCGAGATCGCGAAGAAGCTCATAGCCTGGTGCGACATCGTCGTGGAGAACTTCGCCCCGGACGCGATGGGCAACTGGGGCCTGGCCTACGAGGACATCGTCAAGTTCAACAAGGACGTCATCATGATCAGTATGTCGTCCATGGGCGCGACGGGGCCGCTGGCGCACTACCACGGCCTTGGCTTCCACATCCAGGGGTTTGCCGGCTTCTGCAACATCACCGGCTTCCCGGACCGCTCCCCCTTCGGCGCGGTGGCCTACACCGACTTCATCGGCCCGCCCCTGGCGATCGCGGCCCTGATGGGCGCGCTCGACCATCGCCGCCGCACCGGCGAGGGCCAGCACATCGACATGGCCCAAGTCGAAGGCGGCATCCACTTCCTGGGACCCGCC
Organism: Dehalococcoidia bacterium; assembly: GCA_965207995.1. Lineage (GTDB taxonomy): Bacteria > Chloroflexota > Dehalococcoidia > SHYB01 > SHYB01 > DAOUKH01. The sequence continues at coordinate 240,697 of CBDBNG010000001.1, forward strand.
GTGCTCGACTACTCCTTCAACAACCGCGACGCCGGCCGCCGGGGCAACGACTCGACCTACGCCGCGCCCCACAACGCCTACGCCTGCGCCGGCGACGACCGCTGGTGCGTCATCTCCGTCTTCACCGACGAGCAGTGGCGGGCGCTGGTGGACGTCGTCGGCGACGAAGCGCTGCGCGACGACCGCTTCGCCACCCTGGCGGCACGCCTAGAACGCCGCCGCGAGATCGACGAGCGCCTCGGCGAGTGGACGCGGGGCCGCTCCCCGCAAGAAGTGATGGAGTCGCTACAGGCCGTCGGCGTACCCGCCGGCGTGGTCTCCGACGGTGCCGACCTCGAGCAGGACAAGCAGTTCGCGGCGCGCAACTTCTACAAGCACTTCGACCACCTTGAAATCGGCGACTACACCACCCGCCGCCAGACCCCCGTCATCGCCTCCGACGCCGACACCGACCCCTACTCCGAGGCCCCGATGCTCGGCCAGCACACCGAGTACGTCCTCACCGAGCTCCTCCACATCCCCGACGAGGAGTGGGTCCCTCTCGTCGAGCAAGGGGTCTTCGGCTAGCGCTCCCGCCTCCGCCCGTAGGGAGGCCTTGCGTCACCGGGGCTCGTCCCGCGTCCGCAATCCCGCAGGAGGCAATGGCCCTGTCTCCCTCTGCCGGCAAGGGGCAATGGCCCTGTCTCTCCCGCAATCCGCCCGCCGTTTCCGGCAATTCCGGCGCATGACCCTCACGGGCCACAGCCGGCGTTCTTTCCGCTTCGCCCCTTTGCACTGTTAGAGGCAGTGCCTCCGCCCCCTCTAAGGGCGGGCTAGCGGCCGATGACCGCCGTCACGGGACTCAGCTAAGAACGTGCGTTCGCTATCGTTAGAGTATCAGCGCCGCCGCCGGGCCGTCAAAGGGGACGTGTCACAGGCGGCCGTCACGGGGCGGCGAGCGGGAGGAGAGGGGCCGAGGCCGCTAGGCGGGAGAGTGGCCGCGCGGGCGGGCGGCGAGGCTCTTTTCGAGGAGCTGGATGCCCGTGCGGTAGGTGGGAAGCGCGGAGAGCGTCCCATATTGGCCGAGGAAGCGGGCGACGCTGCGGCGGGTCGTCGAGACTTCCTTCAGCATCTTCTTGGCCCGGCTCACGCCACCGCCGCCGACAGTGCGCCATAGTGCGGCGTATTCCTCGTAGAACCGCTGCGGGCTGAGCCTTGTCGGCAAGACGCTGTGGAGGAAGTCGAAGAACTGGTGCGCCTTCGTCACCAGCTTGTGCTCGGTCGTCGTCCACTGGCCGGTGCCGGGCAACGGGGTCAGGATGGTGAACTGGGGGAACTCGATGTTGTATTCGTGGACCTTGCGCTTCAGGTTCTCGAAGTTGTGCTCCGACCAGTCCTGGAAGATGATCACCGCGCCCCAGATCCGTACCCCGAAGGAGTGCAGGATCTCGATGGCCTTCTGGTTGTCGTCCGACTTCGTGCCCTTGCTCACCGAGTTCAGGTCGCTCTGATCGAACGATTCGAGGCCGATCAGCGTGGTGTCGAGGCCGGCCTCGGCCCACTTCTCGAACTTGCGCGGGTTCCGCACCACGTTGTCGGCCCGCACCTGCATCCAATACCGGTGCCCCATGTTCATCTGGATGATTTGGTCGGCGAGCTGCTCCATCGGGTCCGGCGCGTTGGGGTTGTGCCGCCGCGCCGCGCCCGGCGGCTCCTGGATCGCGAGGTCGTCGACGACGTTGATCCAGGAGTTCGGCGGCAGCGACGCCAGCTCATCGAGCGTCCGGTTGTTTCCCTGGACGCGGAAGGTGCCGTTGAAGAACTCGTGCACGGAGCAGAAGTTGCAGCGGTAGACGCATCCGCGGGCCATCTCGATGGAGTAGGGCCGCTCGTGGTAGAGGAAGTAGTAGTCGGGACGGTAATGGTCCACCAGATGCCGCGCCGGCTGGGGGCGCTCGTTCATCGTCGGCGAATCGAACTGCTTCAGCGCGCTCTTGGCCACGACCTCGATGTTGGAGCGGTCGTACTCGCCCGAGCGGGTGCGGTGAATGACCCCGGCGGTGTCGAGCCGGCAGGACTTCTGAAGCTGTTGCACCATCCGGCGGAAGGTCCATTCCCCTTCGCCGACGACAATCGCGTCGACGTCGGGCGAGAAGGCGTCTTCCGGGCAGAGACTGACGTGGTGACCGCCGACGACGACCGGCACGTCGGGCGCGATCTGCTTCACCTCGCGGGCGACTTCCTTCACGGAGTCGGCGTCGACCATGTAGTTCTGCCGCAGCCCAACCACGTCGGGGGTGAAGCGGCGCAGCACGTCGCTCAAAGGCGTGGGGTCGATCCGCATGTCGTGGATGCAGACGTCGGCGATGTCGCCGATGGCGCCGGCGAGGTACTCGAGGCCGAGCGGCTCGACCATGACGGTGGCGTTAAAGCCGACCACCAGCTTATTCGGAGGTTCTATGAGCAGAACCTTCGACGGTCGAGGTTGGAGCGGTGGAGCGGGGATTGGACTTCTGGCTTTCTTAGATTGCGAGGTTGGCCACTGCCAGGGGTGGTCGTCGAAGGTGTTCTACCTACCTCGCAATTCGCACTGATCGAGCTTGCTGTACCGATACCGGGCCGGGCCCGTACGTCGCTCTCGGAACGCGTGCATCATACCATAGCTAGAAGTCAATAGCCCTGTAAGGGACCCGCCACGGCCGACGAACTTCCGACGGCACTTGATACACTCCCCATCAATGGTCCAACAGACAGTCCTCGTCACCGGCGCAACCGGGTATATCGGCGGAAGGCTGGCCCCCCGCCTGCTCCAGGAAGGCCATCGCGTTCGCGTACTCGCTCGCAGCGGGGCCCGAGTCCGATCCCGCTCCTGGTCGGACCAGGTCGAGGTCGCCGTCGGCGACGTGCTCGACCGGCCGTTCCTTTCGGAAGCACTGGCCGGCGTAGACGTTGCCTACTACCTCGTCCACAGCATGTCCAGCGGCTCCGGCTTCGATGAACTGGACCTTCGAGCCGCCCGGGACTTTGGCCGGGCCGCGAAGGAAGCCGGAGTCGGCCGGATCATCTACCTCGGAGGTCTTGGCGACCCGCAGGCCGACCTTTCCCGGCACCTGCGCTCCCGGCAGGAGACGGGCGAAGCGCTCCGTGAAGGCGGCGTCCCGGTCACGGAGTTCCGTGCCGCGGTCATCGTCGGGGCGGGCAGCATCTCCTTTGAGATGGTCCGCCACCTTGTGGAACGCCTCCCCGTCATGGTTTGTCCCAAGTGGATCTACTCACGCATCCAACCCATCGCCATCGACGATCTCTTGGACTACCTCGTCTCCGCCCTGAGCGTTCCGGAGAGCGAGGGCCGCATCATCGAGATCGGCGGAAAAGACGTTACGACCTACAAAGGGATGATGCTCGGCTACGCCGAGGCACGGGGCCTGCGGCGCTTCTTGGTCCCCGTGCCGGTGCTGACGCCGCGGCTCTCCTCCTACTGGGTGCACTGGATGACACCCATCCCCGCGAGGATCACCGAGCCGCTCGTCGACGGCCTCCGCAACGACATCGTCGTGACCGACAACCTCGCCCGCACGCTGTTCCCCCACGTTGAACCCCGCGACTACGCCTCGGCCATCGCCGGCGTGATGAAGGAGCTCGACGAGGGCCGGATAGATACCGCGTGGAGCGACGCGGCGGGCGCGCCCGCCGAAGCAGAGAAGGCGGTGCGACTAGAGTCAAGCCAAGGGATGATCGTCGAGCGCCACCGCCGCACGGTCGCGGCTCCGGCCCCTGAGGTCTACCGCGTCTTCACCGGCATAGGCGCCGCCCGGGGTTGGTACTTCGCCAACTGGCTCTGGCGTCTACGCGGAGCGCTGGACCGCCTATTGGGCGGCGCCGGACTCCGCAGAGGACGGCGCCACCCCGACGATCTGCGCGTCGGCGACGCCCTCGACTTCTGGAGAGTCGATGCCCTGGAGCCAGACCGCCTGCTCCGCTTGCGCGCCGAGATGAAGCTGCCCGGTCGTGCCTGGCTTCAGTACGAGGTCTGGGATGCTCCCGATGGCGCCACCCAGCTAGAGCAGACGGCCGCCTTCATTCCGAAAGGGCTGGTGGGCCTGGCCTACTGGTACGTCCTCTACCCGTTGCACGCCTGGATCTTCGGCGGGCTGGTCAAGGCCGTCGCCCGTCGCGCCGAACGGGGCGTGGAAACCTGGTGAGCCGGGTGGGGATCGAACCCACGACCGGTCCTTGACCAGGCGAAGCGCCATCAGCCCAGGAAGGAAGAGGATCGATGGCGAGACGGGAAGGGTTGACGCGCGGAAGTTCTATTCAGGACAGGTGTCGCCCTCCACATCGTCAATCTCCTGGAGCCACGCTTGGAATGCGGGGTCGCGGGGCGCGCAAAGCCCCGGGTTGTCGTGGAACCAAAGGGTGCTCAACGCCTTTAGCTTCATCAGGCTTGGTGGAATCGGTCCGGTCAACTGGTTATAGCCAAGGTCGAGATGCTGCAGGCTAGAGAGGCTAGCGAGTTCAGGAGGGATCGATCCGGTCAATTGATTCGAGTTGAGGTCTAGCCACAGCAAGTTGGAAAGGTTGGCGAGTTGAGAAGGAATGGGCCCGGCGAGTTCGTTCAATTGGAGTTCCATCCTCCTGAGGTTGGAGAGGCTCCCAAGCTGAGGGGGTATGCTCCCCGTCAACCGGTTGTCGGCGAGTTCCAGCCGCTTGAGGCTGGAAAGGCTGGCGAGTTGAGGAGGGATGGGCCCTGTCAACTGGTTGCTGGTGAGCCAAAAGTTCTCCAGGCTGGAGAGGTTAGCGACTTCATGGGGAATGGGCCCTGTCAACTGGTTGTCAGCGAGCCACAAGTCCTGCAGATCGGAGAGATTGGCAAGTTCACGTGGGATACATCCCGACAGCCGGTTGTCGGCGAGCCACAAGTCCTGCAGGTTGGAGAGATTGGCAAGTTCATGTGGGATAAGCCCCATCAGTTGGTTGCCAGCAAGCCACAGTTTCTCCAGGTTGGCGAGGTTGGCGAGTTCATGCGGGATGGGCCCAGCTAGCTGGTTGGAATTGAGATCCAGTTCCTGTAGGTTTGAGAGGTTGGCGAGTTCCGGTGGTATGGGTCCAGTGAGTTGATTGTCGGCTAGAGTGAGAGTCTGTAGGTCTGAGAGGTTGGCGAGTTCGTGGGGAATAGGTCCCGTCAGTTGGTTTCCACCGAGGCAAAGATCTTGCAGCTTGGAAAGGTTGGCGAGTTCCGGTGGGATACATCCCGACAGCCCGTTACCGCTGAAGTCCTGATGCTTCAACATTTCAGAGACTGCGTCCAGTCGTTCTCCAAGAGTCTTGTTGGTGGCCCTCTCTTGCAGAAGGGAGAGAACGCGGATCTGATTCGGTATAGAACTCGGCTGCAGAGAACCACCGAGATCCAGCCCTAGAACACGACCATAGTCATCGACTGTAATGCCATGCCATTCGTCGAACGGCCTGTCGCTCAGCCAATGCGTGTTGTTCTTCCAGTTGGGCCCGTCGGTAGCGTTGTACAAAGCCACCAAGGCGCTCCGCTCCGCGGTCAGTGCGTCCGGACCTCCGTTGGTATCCTGGTAGTGAGGGCTCCGCAGTGGGCCACTTGATCGGGTGGCTGATGCGGGAGGCATCGGAGGGGTTCCCGAAAGAGCGGCACGAATCGTGCTCCAAATGGACATCCTATTCTCGCCTCTGGTGTAGCTGCGTCGCCAAGCAACCGTTGGCCTGGTGAGCCGGGTGGGGATCGAACCCACGACCTACTGATTAAAAGTCAGTTGCTCTACCACTGAGCTACCGGCCCGCGCCTTAGACGCGGTTCAATTGTACAGCGTGCGCGGGGCGCGATGCCCACTGATAGGGACTGGTGGAGGCCCCGCCCCGTCCTTAGGCCGGTTCGAACTTCGGCAGGGTGATCTCTGGGGTGACGTTCTCGAAGCGGACCTTGACCGGCATGCCGATGTGCACGTCGGCGGGGTCGACGTTGACCAGGTTGGACATCATCTGCACGCCGCCCGCATCGTCGATTTCGACGACGGCGACCACGTAGGGCACTTCGTCACGGAAGCCGGGAGCCGCGCTCTGGCGAATTACCGAGAAGGTGTGCACCTTGCCCAGACCGTTGGAGGTGCGCCAGGTCAGGCTCGTGCTGTGGCAGTGCGGGCAGATGGCGCGCGGATAGAAGACGAACTTGCCGCAATCGTCGCACTGCTGGATGTCGAGGCGATGTTCCTTGCACGCGGCCCAGAACGGCTCGGTCTCGACTTCGGGGACGGGGAGCGGCTTGACGTAGTCGGCCATGGTCGTTCCTCCAGGGTCGCGCCTATTCGTTGGTCAGGATGGCGGTGATGCCGCTGTGGCGGGTCCCCATGAACCCGCCGATGCCGTGGACCATCGCGATCTTGGCGTCCGGCACCTGCCGCTCGGTGCCGGCGAAGTTGCCGCGAAGCTGCCGGGTGGCCTCCACGAGCAGGAACATGCCGCGCATGCCGGGGTGGCAGGAGGAGAGCCCGCCACCGTCGGGGTTGATCGGCAGCGCGCCGCCGAGCCCGATGCGCCCGTTCTCGACGAAGGCGCCGCCCTCGCCCTTCTTGCAGAAGCCGGCGTCCTCCAGCGTCAGGATGACGTTGATGCTGAAGGCGTCGTAGATCATGCAGAAGTCGATGTCGTCGTGGGAGACGCCGGCCTGCTCGAAGGCGGCAGGGGCCGACCACGCCGCGGCAGAGACGGTGAAGTCGCGGTAGCCGCCGCTGGTGTGCTGCTGGGCCTCCGCGCCGCCCATGACGTAGACCGGCTTCGTCTTGCAACGGGCGGCGACCTCGGGGCTTGCCACGATGATCGCGCCACCGCCGTCGCTGATGATGCAGCAGTCGAGCAGGTGAAGCGGGTCGCAAATGAGCCGTGAGCTGACCACGTCCTCGACGGTGATGGGGTCGCGGTACTTGGCGTAAGGGTTGAGGCCGGCGTGGCGGCGCATCGTGACGCCCACCTCGGCGAGCTGCTCCGGCGTGGTGCCGTAGTCGTACATATGCCGCTGCGCGCTGAGGGCGTAGGTCCCGATGAGGGGGATGCCCCAGGGCGCCTCGAAGCTGTCGGTGACGGCCTGCTCCCCGCCGCCGGAGGCCGCCGTCCGCGCGCCGATCTTGCGCCCCTCGGTGGTGGGGAGGCTGCCGTAGACGATGGCGACGCAGTTCGCCCGCCCCGCCGCGATGGCGTCAAGGGCGTGCAGCAGGTAGAGCACGAAGCTCGACCCGCCGACGGCGGTTGAGTCCATGAAGGTGGGGCGGAGTCCCAGGTATTCGGCGAAGGCGATGGGCTGCATCCCGGGGACGCGCGTGGCGCAGAGACCGTCGACGTCGCCGATGCCAAGGCCGGCGTCTTCCAGGGCGGCGAAGAGGCACTCGGCCTGCACCTGGTTGGCCGTCTTGCCGGGGGCGCTCCGCAGGGGATACTCGTAGGCCCCGACGATGGCGCCCTTCTTGTAGTTCGCGTACGGACTCATCCGCGCCTTCCTTGGCTCTCAGTTCTCGTGCACGTTTCCGAGAGTTCTCTTATGAATGACGGGTTTAGGTTGCGCACCACTGAGTCGTCTCGGGGGATGCCTCTTCTGAGTTTTTCGTAGGGGATGAACCGGCAGACTTCACGCAGTGGCGTCGGCAAGTTGTCGAATGCCGGACGATTGACCTCGTCGATGACTTTCCTCCGGCGGGCATCGGGCGCAACGATGTATAGAGGGACATTAAGGTTCGGCTGCAGGGCGAGCAGGTCGGAGAATCTGAGCAGGCCGGAATACACCGATGTCGTGTGTTCGATCTCGAAAGCTGCCAGGATGCTGTTCCCCTGAATCCAAAGAACATCGATCATCTCGATTGTTCGGGATGTCCTACGGTCGAATGCGAGGGGTAAGCTGGCGCGCAGCCTCGGAATGTCGATGAAAGGTTTGTTGTTGAAGGACTTGCCGCGGTCATTGCTTGCCACCCACACATCACGACCCATGTCGCTACCTAGTTTCAGCAGGAGCCACTGGATCTCGGTATGGGTACCGTCGGTTGGGAGGCGCGCCGTCGTTTCATCGTCCGCTGGTGGAGTTTCGTCCTCAACGAATGGTGGCAATTCGTGCTGGTCCTGGGACGTGTCCTCGTGATGCTGCACACCAGTCGACTCCGGCTTGTCCGACTGGCGCACATTTAGCGTCGGCGGTTTGATTTCAAAGGGCTGAAGACGCTTGACCATCGCTTTCGACGGGTTTGCGCTGCTGTACCAGCCGTCGACTTTCCAAGACCTGCTCTCTAGCCACGGTGTCTCCTCGGAAACGATTTGGACCAGTGTCTCGTGAGGGATCCGGTAAGTGATCCCTTTGACCGGGAACTCCAGACACAAACCCTTGTCTATCCACCTTCTGCGTATCGTTACTCTGGTGATGCGCTTTATCTCGGCGCATGGCGCCACTGGGTTCGGGTTCGGCTCTGGCGAAGGATCGTGTGGCTTCACCGCTGCTTCGGGCGTAGCCAGGTGAGCGTCGGCTTGCCCTGTGTCTAGCACGTCCTTGTAGATAGCCTCTACTTCTTTGGCTTCAGCAAGCTTGGCAGCTTTCAGGACCCGGATCATGTTGTAGAGGTCATTAGCGACATCGTCGGCGGACATGTCGCCGCTGGACGGATGTGCCCACGAATTGCGCGCCACCGACACCTGCGCGAGCCATGAACGAGTCCGCTTGTAGTCGTGGAAGTCCCTGAACACACGATCGAAGTGCCTCGTGACCACCTGCTCGATCTCGCCGACGCCGATCAGCTCCGCCTTGTCGATGTCCGGGTTCCTAAGGAGTTCGTTGTTGAGGCTGTCTCGCTGCCTCGGATGGAGCACGTCGAGCACGCCGGTCTTCCACCAATTGTTGGGGAATGCTGCGATGAGGCGCTCTTTCACCAACCGGCGCATACCGTCGGTGTAGAGCTTGAGGCCCTGCCCCAACGCGCTGTGATTGCTCTGCGGCATCGCTGCTGCGCCTCCAGATCGCGGCCTTCACGGAGTATAGCCTAGCCCCCGACGGCGATGGCGCGGCGGGTTTGGTGGTAGCCTACGGCGTTTTGGATAGCCTTCGCAGCCCTGTGGTAGCTGGGAAAGCAGGGGATGCCGGCATCGCGGAGCTCCCGTTCGGTCTCGCGCAAGATTTCGGCGTGCTCGTAGGGCAGCAGCGAGTAGGGAATGGCAACGGCGGGCTTGCGCCCGCGCCCGAAGGTGCGCTTGATTGAGCGGACGTGGGCCGCTCGAATGCCTTGGTGACGTTCCTCGTTGGAGAGAATGCCGATCTGCATTCCGATGAGGTCGATGCCGGGGTCGGCCTCCAGGATGTCGAGGGTGCGGTCGATGTCGGCGATGTTCATGCCGAGGTCGATGGGGTTGGCGGCGAAGGCGCCGACAAGCTTGAAGTAGGCGCCAAGCGCCTCCTTCGACGCGTCGGAGAGCGGCGGCACGCGGAGCCCGTGCTCGGCGAAGGCGTCGGCGATGGCCACCGACTGCCCGCCCTGTCCGCCGATAAGTCCGCAGCCGGGGCCGCGGAGCTCGGGCAGCTTCATGATCACCTGCAGCGTGTCGAGGGCCTCCTCGATCGACGTCACGAGGACCGCGCCGGTCTGACGGGCGGCCGCCCGCCACAACGCCATCGACTCCGCCAGCGCCGCGGTGTGCGACGCCGCGGCCCGGCGTCCGTCCTCGGTGCGGCCGCCCTTCCAGATGATGACCGGCTTGCGGGCGGCGACCTCGCGCAGCACGCGGAGGAAGCGGCGCCCGTCTTTCACGCTCTCGACGTAGAGGACGATGGCGCGCGTCTGGGGGTCTTGGCCGAGATACTCCAGATAGTCGGTGCTTTCCTGCACCACGCCGTTGCCAAAGCTGATCATCTTGCTGAGAGGGAGGCCGTTGTCGGGCGCGGCGATGGAGAAGAAGTTGCCGTGCGAGCCGCTCTGGCTGGCGAAGCCGACGTAGCCGCCGTCGTAGACCGGCTGGAAGGGGAGATAGCAGAGGCCGCGGCCGGGGTTGTGCAGTCCCATGCAGTTGGGCCCCAGCATGACGAGGGAGGCGTCGCGGGCGATGCGCTCGATCTCGGCCTGCGCCTCGACGCCGTCCGCCCCGCCCGTCTCCGCGTAGCCGGCGGTGTACATGCAGACCCCGCCGACGCCGGCCTCGGCGCACTCGCGCAGCCCGTCGGCGGCGTACTTGCGGGAGAGGGCGACGATGACGTAGTCGACCGGGCCCCCGATGGCGTCGAGCGTGGGGTAGCAGTCGAAGCCCATCTCCCTGAGCCGTCCGGCCTCGTCGGGGTCGGGCTGGACGGCGTAGAGCGGGCCTTTGAAGCGGCGCAGCGCGGGAAGGAACATGTGCGCGCGGGAGGTGCGCTCGCCGAGCACGGCCACGGTCTTGGGGCTGAGCGCCCGGTCCATGGCGGCGAAGTCGATGGACACGGGAGGACCTAGGGGGCCAGTCACGGTTTAGGGGATGGGATCGTGCGAGGTGACAATGCCTACCTCGTCGAACGGGAAGTACGAGAACCAGGCCTTGCCGATGATGTTCCCTCGGGGGAGCATGCCCCAGGCCCGGGAGTCGTAGCTGCCTACCCGTTCGTCCCCGAAGACGAAGTAGTGGCCGGCCTGGATGTACGTGGAGGGTACGCCTCGGTTTCCGAGACGCGGCAGGTAGAACTCGTCGAGCCGGACGCCGTCGATGAACACCGAGCCGGGCTGGGCTCCTCGGCAGAGGTCGCTCGCCGCGTTGCCTTGCCCGCAGACCTCGATCGTCTCCTCGGGCATGCCGATGACTCGCTTGATGAAATTCCGTCCGGGATCGGCGTCGCGCTTGAACACCACGACCTCGCCGCGCTGCGGCTCGCCGAAGGGCTCGACATAACCGTCCTTGTCCCGGTCCAGGAAGAACAACCAATCGGAGATGGGCGTGAAGTCGAACCTTCGGTACGCGGCCTTGTTGACGATGATGAACTGTCCGTTTTCGACGTTCGGGCTCATGCTCGTTCCTTCCACCTGATAGTTCTGGAAGGAGGTGTAGATGAGCACGAAAACGATGGCCGCGAGCAGCAGCGTGAGGAGCACGCTTTGTATAGCACGTTTCCGGTCAGTGCCGGCGGCCTCGGCGGTGCCGCCGTCGGAGCTGCTCTCTTCAGAACTGCCCTCTTCGGGGACGCCGGAGGCCTGGTCGTCCGCAGCCTCTGGCCCTTCGGGCGCCTCTGGCTCGTTGGAGGGCTCGTCCATGTCGTACATTATAGGGTAAGCCGGAACCGCGGCGGCGCCGACCCGGCCTCTAACCGACGTTCACGACGTCTTCTCCCAATGGACTCTCTGCCGGTCTTCAATGGATGACGAGAAGCTCATCGCGCTGAGCCGCGAGGGCGACCTCGACGCCTTCAACCAGCTCGTCGGGCGCTACCAGAGCCGGGTCTACCGGCTCGCGTACCGTATGGTGGGCCCCGCTTCCGCGGACGACGCCGCCCAGGACGCCTTCATCAGCGCGTTCAAGAGCATCCGGTCGTTTCGCGGCGGGAACTTCCGTTCCTGGCTGCTCCGTATCACGGCGAACGTCTGCCGCGACCAGCTCCGGGCCACGAAACGAAAGGCCGGGGCATCGCTCGAGTCCATGCTCGAAGCGGGCGCCTGGGAGCCGGCCAGCCCCGGACGCTCGCCGGAAGAAGCCGCGTCCGACGCCGAGCTGAACGCCGCCATCATGACGGCGGTGGCGGCCCTGCCGCCCGACCAGCGGGCGGTGCTGGTATTGGTCGACATCGAAGGCTATTCCTATGAAGAGACGGCGGACGCAGTGGCGTCGTCGCTGGGGACGGTGAAGTCGCGGCTCAGCCGGGCGCGAGAGAAAGTTCGCGACGCATTTCGGGCCAGTCCGGAACTCTTGCCGGCCCAGTATCGTCTGAATGAGTGAGGGTGGAAGCGTGATCAGAGTCATACTTCGGCTGTTCACACCGCGGCGTCGGCGCTGGCGGGAGCTGTTCTCGCTCGCAATCGACGAGCGGCTCTCCGAGGCAGAAGCGGCGGAGCTGCAACGCATCCTCGACCGGTGGCCGGGGGCACGGAGGGAGCTTGACGCCATGCGCGAGGCCGTGACCGCCCTCCGCGCCGCGCCGCAAGTCGAGCCGCGCCGCAGCTTCCGGCTCACGCCGGAAATGGTCGAGGATGCCGCACCCGAGCCGGTGCGGCGCCTCCCGGCGTTCGTCCCAGCGGTGGCCGGCGCGGCGGCGCTGCTCGTCTTTGCCATCATCGGAGGCACGTTGGGCCTCTTCGACGGCGGCCCGGCCGGTGACGAGCCCCCGCAGTTCGCCCCCGCCCCGCCGATCACCGCTGCCCCCGCTGGCCCCGCCGGGCCGGCGTTCACGCCCACGCCGGCGCCCGCGGCAACGTCCACGCCGGTACCGGCACCCACGTCGGCACCGGCTGCGACACCCACGTCGGCGCCGGCTGCCATGGAGTCCGACGCCGCGGCGATGCGGGAACCCACGCCGGCCCCCGCCTTTGAAGCGACTGCGATGCCGCCGCCTCCGACGGCGATGCCCGCAGCCACGGCCACACCGGAGGCCATGATGGTGGTCGTTACCGCAACGCCGGCTCCGGCTGCCACCAGCACCCCACAAGCGGAGCCCACCGCGACGCCGGCGCCGATGCTGATTGTGTCCGAGCCCACTGCGACGCCCATGGTGGCAATGAGCGCCGGCGACACACCAGTCTCCGAAGCCGTGTCGGCTTCGAAAATCGATCCGACGGAGGTTGCCAAGGCGGTCGCCGACGGTGCTCCCACTTCCACTCAAGCGCCTACGGTGACTCCGGCACCCACCGCGACCTCAGCACCTACTGCCACCATTGCCCCGACGGCAACGCCGGCCCCCATGCCAACCCCGATGATAGCCGCGACGCCAGCGCCGACGGCGGCCGGAGTAGCGGCGACGCTGAACCCCGGCGCGGCTGAGGGGAACGTCGCTGAACTGGAAGCCGTCCTCCGCGAATACGTCGACGACGACCGGGCCGCGTTGCGTGGCCCACAAGGCCCCCCTGGCCGGACCGGTACGGAAGGCGCGGATGGCGGGGACGGGGTAGCAGGTCCAGCCGGTCCGCGGGGAGCGAGTGGCGGACAGGGTTCGCAGGAGCCAGAGCCTTCACCGGGCGCCGACGGCGTCGCCGGACCTCGGGGAGTGTCTGACACGCCTGTTCCCCAAGGCATTCAAGGGCCGAAAGGCGCCCAACACCCGCCGCCCCCATCGAAATCGGACGGCGGCTTCCCCTGGCTGCCCCTGCAAATCGCGGCGGCGGTGCTGCTCGCTGCCATCCTGGCGTTCGGGGCATGGTCGTACCTGTGGAAATGAGTGGCGTTACTGAAGAAGAAAGGAAGTTCGCGCAAGCGACGCGACATAAAGGAGGATGACGATGTCTTTGCTACGAGGATGGAAGCGCAGCGGGCTGATGATCTTGGCGATGCTTGGTGCAGCCGCGCTGGTCGCCGCCGCCTGCACCGCAGATGACTCAGACGCCCCCACAGCCGCCCCGCCGGCGCCGGTCGTCGTCCAGCAGGGCCCATCGGCAGTGCAGCAGACCGGCATCTGGGTCGACGGCGCAGGCTCCGTCACCGCCGAGCCCGACGTGGCCAACCTGAGCTTCGGCGTCGAGGCCCGCGCCGACACCGTGGCCCCCGCCCGCGCCGAGGCGGCGTCGGCGATGGACGCGGTGATCGCCAGCCTGCGCGCCAACGGCGTCGCCGACCGGGACATCCAAACGTCGTACTTCTCGATTGAGCCAATCACGGTGTACGAGGAAGGAAAGAACGGCGAACGAACGCCGAAGATCGTCGGCTATCGGGTGGCGAACTTCGCCACGGCAACGATCCGGGAGGTCGACAACGTCGGCTCCATCATCGACGACGCGGCGGAAGCGGGCGGCGACGCCATCCGCATCAACGGGATCGGCTTCTCGGTGGACGATCCGCGGCCCTTGGAAGTCGAGGCGCGCAAGCTCGCGCTTGAGGACGCCACCGCCAAGGCCGAGCAGATCGCGTCGGTGATGAACGTCACCCTCGGCGAGGCCATCTACGTCTCGCAGCAGGGCGGCTCGCCAGCGGTCTTCAGAGCGGCGGTCCCCGAAGCCATGTTCGCCGCCGACGCGTCGACGTCCATCAGCGCCGGGGAACAGGAGATCAGCATCTGGGTGCAGGTGGTCTTCGCCATCGAGTAGGCGAGTGGAAGGCGTCCCTCAGACGCTGAACAGAACGTGCACGACGTCCCCGTCTTGGACCGGGTACGTCTTGCCCTCCGTTCGCAGGACGCCGCGGCGGCGCGCCTCGGCCATCGACCCCGCGTCGACCAGGTCGTCGTAGCGCACGACCTCGGCCCGGATGAAGCCGCGTTCGAGATCTGAATGGATCTTGCCGGCGGCGCGGACGGCGGGGGTGTCCGCCGGAACGGGCCACGCCCGCACCTCGTCGTCGCCGACCGTCAGAAAGGAGACCAGCCCGAGGAGGTCGTAGGAGCAGCGGATGCCACGGGCGAGGCCCGATTCGCCCGCACCGAGCGACGCACGGAATTCGGCCTCCTCGCCGGAGCTCATGAGGGCTAGGTCGGCCTCGAGTCCCGCCGCGAGCACGAAGCCCGCTGAGTTCGGCCGGTCAACGTGCGCCGCGAGCTCCGCTTCCAAGTTCGCCGCCTCGCCCAAACGGCCCTCGTCGATGTTCAGCGCATGCAGGACCGGCTTGGCGGTGAGGAACTGAAAGTTCGCCATCCACCGCTCCTGCTCGTCCGTCGTCTCCTGGGCGCGCAAGGGTTCGCCGGCCTCGAGAGCCTCCTTGACACCGTCGAGCCACTGGCGCTCCCTCCGGGCCGCCTCCCGTATCTGCGGCTTGTCCGACTTCGCGTCCGACTCCAGCCGAGCGGCGCGCCGCTCGAGGATCGCGAGGTCGGAGAAGGCGAGCTCAAGCTCCATTGCCTCGATGTCGCGGAAGGGGTCGACGCTGCCCTCGGGGTGGGCCACGGCCGGGTTGTCGAAGGCGCGCGCGACGTTGAGGAGCGCGTCCACGTTTTGAAGGCGATTGAGCTGCTCGCCCTCGATGCCGCGCCGCTGGGCGCCCTCGGGCAGGCCGGGGAAGTCGACGTAGGACACCTCGGCATAGACGACGCGCTTGGGCGCGAACGTCTCGGCGAGGCGGTCGAGCCGGGCGTCGGGCACACGGGCGACGCCGAGGTTGGCCTTGCCGCTTCCCGGCGCCGGCGCGACTCCTGTGAGCGCGGTGAAGGCGGCGGTCTTGCCGCTCCGGGGGAGCCCGATGATGCCGATTTCCATGCCGGTGCGTTCCAAAAAGAGGGGCGGTTCCGAGACCGCCCCTCTCTTGCCGTCGCTGTCGGTTCCGCTGCCTAGAGGTTCGGCTGCGGAGTGGTGCGCAGGTAGGGCTTGATCTCTTTGAAGCCCTTGGGGAACTTGTCGGGGATGTCCTCGGTCTTGATAGCCGGGACGACCACACAGTCCTCGCCGTGCTTCCAGTCCACCGGCGTGGCGACCTGGTAGTTGGCGGTCAGCTGCAGCGAGTCGATCACCCGCAGGATCTCGTCGAAGTTCCGGCCCGTCGAGGCGGGATAGGTGATCGTCAGCTTCACTTTCTTGTCGGGGCCGATCACGAAGACGGTGCGGACGGTCAACGTGTTGTCCGCGTTGGGGTGGATCATGTCGTACAGGGACGCGACCTTGCGGTCCGGATCGGCGATGAGCGGGAAGTCCACGTTCGCGTTCTGCGTCTCGTTGATGTCCTTGATCCAGCCCTCGTGCGAGTCCACCGGGTCGACGCTCACGGCGCACACCTTGACGCCGCGCTTGTCGAACTCCGACCTGAGGTTGGCGACGCGCCCGAGCTCCGTGGTGCAGACCGGCGTGTAGTCCGCCGGATGCGACATTAGCACACCCCAGCCGTCCCCAAGCCACTCGTGGAAGCTGATGCTCCCTTCGGTCGTTTCCGCCGTAAAGTCAGGCGCGTCGTCTCCTAGTCTGATAGCCATAGTTGCCTCCTCTTCCTACGGCGGTCGCGACCGCCGTCCTAGCCAGTGCTGCCTCGGCGCGCCTCCAGCGCGCGCACGAGTCTAAGCCTACCATGCGGCTCAAAAGCGGGCCAATTCCCCGGTTACCACCAATGGATTTCGTCCAGGTCGGCGCGCTCGCTGTCCGCGGCTCGCCAGGGGCGGGCCGGCAGGTACTTCCAACTGCTGTCGGCGAGCATCGCCACGATGACGCCCTCGTCCATGCGGTCCCCCACGCGGAGGGCGGTGTCGAGCACCGCGCCGGACGAGGCGCCCGCGAAGAGGCCTTCGGCCCGTGCGAGATCCTGAACCCGTTGGAAGCTGGCGGCGCTGTCAACCAAGAAGCGTCCGTCCAACATGGCGAGGTCGAGGAGCGGCGGAATAAAGCCCTCGTCGAGGTTCTTGATGCCCTGCAGGCGCTCGCCTAGCTTGGGCTCGACGCCGACGACCTGTGCCTGGGGCCAGCGCTCCTTGATACGCCGTCCCGCGCCCATGATCGTGCCCCCGGTCCCGATGCCTGCGATGAAGACGTCGACGGATGGCAGGGCCTCGACGATCTCGCGGCCCGTGGAGGTGTAGTGCGTGTCGGCGTTGGTCTGGTCGGTGAACTGTCCGAGGAGCTTGTAGCCGTGTGCGGCGGCGAGGCCGGCAGCGACCTCCATGGCATGGCCCATGCCGCCCTCCATCCGGCACCAGGTGACCTCAGCCTGCAGCAGGCCGAGCAGGTCGCCGATGCTCGGCGCAACGCCTTCGGGTATCACCACATGGGCGCGGTAGCCCTTCTGCTTGGCGACGAAAGCGAGCGCGATCGCGGTGTTGCCGCTGCTCGCCTCCACGATGGTGTCGCCGGGAGCGACGCGGCCCTCGGATTCCGCCCGTTCAACGAGGGCGAGGGCGATCCGGTCCTTGATGCTGCCGGTCGGGTTCTGCCCCTCGATCTTCCCGAAGATGCGGACGCCGGGCTTGGGTGAGAGGCGCCGGAGCTCGACGAGGGGCGCGCCGCCGACGAGCGAAAGCGGGGAGGCGCTGTCCACCGCTACGCTCCCGCGTCCGGTTGACATGCCCTCGTTGAGGGCAGCATCATGGTTGCCCGGCCTTCCATGCGTCTATTCTCGCATCTTCTCTCACCTGACGGATAACCCGCTCCCCGGGCCGGCACGCTCCTCCAGAAACGGGTGACTTCATGGGCAAACTGCTCGATAAGCTGAACCAAGTGGCCGCCTCCGGCGGGCCGCGCCTCGGCTTTGCCGCCGGCGGAGACGAAGGACGCGGGCCATTGGCCCTCGTGGCGGTCCTCGCCGACGCGTCGCAGGCCGCCGATGCGGTGGACCGCGGCGCCGACGCCCTGATCGTCGGCGGCGGCAAGGCCGGGGACGTGGGCGGCGCCGTGCCGGTGGGAACGTCCGATGAGGCGGACGGCGACTTCGTGGTGCTCACGATGGCCGGCGCCTTGGGAGCAGCCCTTCGAGAAGACGCCGACGCGGTGCTCGCGCTCGGCGCGGATACGTCCGACGAAGTCTTGCGCGCGCTCGACGCCCTGCCCGTTGATGCCATCGCCGTGGACATTCCAGGATCGCCCTCCTCACTGCAAGACCTGCTGCCGCTGTTCCGCGCCGCGCGAGCGACGGCGAAGCCGCTCCTCGTCAGGACGCCCGCCGCGCCCGACCGCGACGCGTTGACGGCAATCCGCGACGCGGGCGCCGCCGGGCTCATCGTGGAGGTAGCCAGGGACGGCCTGGACGGACTCGCCGCCCTCCGAAGCGAGATCGCCGCGCTCCCGCCCAAGCGCCGCCGAGGCGACGGGGCGAAGCCGTCGCCGTCCATCGGACTCTCCGGCGGCGAGCGCTAGCCGCCGCACCTGTCGTGGAAGGACCCCGGTCCAAGGGGCAGGCCCTGCTCGCCGCGATGGCGTGGACTGCCTCGTTATGGGCGGTCGTCAGCCCCGTCTTCGTCCTGCTCCCACTGTTCGACGCCGTCACTGCGGAGGGAGTGGCACGGAGCGTGAGCGCGTCCGAGGCGGGCAAGCTGGGGGAGGCGCTCGCCGTGCTGCTGGCGTCGGCGGCGCTCGGCGCGGCAGCGTTCTTCTCCACGCGGCTCTTTCTGGCGGGGCGCAATGGGGCGCAGTTCGGCATCATGGCCTGCGCCGCCGCGTTCTTCGTGCTGACCGTGTTGACGGCGGGGAGCGTGGGGCCGTTGCTGATCGGCCCCGCCGTGCTGTTGATGTTCCCCGCCTTGTGGCTGACGCCGCGGCGCTAGCGGCGTTACAGGTCCTTCAGCAGGCCGGCCATCTCGATGGCGGTGAGGGCGGCGTCGTAGCCCTTGTTGGCGGGACCCTCGCCCGACCGCTCCATCGCCTGCGCCACCGTGTCGGTGGTCAGCACGCCGAAGATGATGGGAACGTCGGTGAGCAGCCCGGCCTGCACGATCCCGTGCGCGGCGCCGGATGCCACGTAGTCGAAGTGCGGGGTGTCGCCGCGGATCACCGCGCCCAAGCAGATGACGGCGGCGTAGCGACCCGTCTGGGCCAACCGCTTGGCGGTCAGCGGCAGCTCGAAGGCGCCGGGCACCCACACCGCGTCGATGCGGCCCTCGTCGATGCCGTTGGCCGCCAGCCCCTCCCGCGCGCCGCGCATGAGGCTGCCGGTGATGAACTCGTTGAACTTCGCGGCGGCGATGGCGAAGCGCGGCCCGTCCGCGTCCCGTTCGGGGCTCACGTGGCTAGTCCTCGTCGACGAGCCACTCGGCCAACGGGGCCACGCCCGGCATGATGTGGCCCATCTTGTCGCGCTTCGTTTCGAGGTAGCGGATGTTGTCGGGGTTCGGCGGCGCGACGACGGGCACGCGGTCGGCGACGCGGAGGCCGTAGCCTTCCAGGCCGACGATCTTGCGCGGGTTGTTCGTCATCAGGCGCATCTCTTTGACGCCGAGGTCCACCAGGATCTGCGCCCCGATGCCGTAGTCGCGCAGGTCGGGGGCGAAGCCCAGCGCGAGGTTGGCTTCGACCGTGTCGAGGCCGTCGTCTTGGAGCGCGTACGCCCTGAGCTTGTTGTGCAGGCCGATCCCGCGCCCCTCCTGGCGGATGTAGACGAGGACGCCCCGCTGGGCCTGCGCGATGGCCCGCAGCGCCATTTGCACCTGGTCGCCGCAGTCGCAGCGGAAGCTGCCGAAGACGTCGCCGGTGAGGCACTCGCTGTGGACGCGGACCAGCACGGGTTCGCCGTCGCTGATGTCGCCCTGGACAAGGGCGACGTGCTGGTCGTGGTCGACGGCGCTCTGGTAGGCGTAGGCGGTGAAGCGGCCGAACTTGGTGGGCATCGCCGTCTCGGCCATTCGCTCGACGAGTTTCTCGTGGCGGCGGCGGTAGGCGATGATCTGCTCGACGCTGACGATCTTGAGGTCGTGCTCAATGGCGAACTCTTCGAGCTCCGGCAGGCGGGCCATCGTGCCGTCCTGGCTCATGATCTCGCAGATCACGCCGGCGGGCTGCATGCCGGCGAGGCGGCAAAGATCGACGATTCCCTCGGTCTGCCCCGCGCGCACCAGGACGCCGCCGTCGCGGGCGCGCAGCGGGAAGATGTGCCCCGGCCGGGAGAGGTCGATCGGACGGGTCTCGGGATCGACCAGCGCCTGAATCGTCGTGGCGCGGTCGTGGGCGCTGATGCCGGTGGTGGTGCCGTGCTTGGCCTCGACCGACACGGTGAAGGCGGTGCCGAGGGCGGCGGTGTTGTCCGCGTCGGGCACCATCATGGGGATCTGCAGGTGGTCGAGGCGGGCGCCTTCGAGCGGGGCACAGATCAGCCCCTTGCCGCACCGCGCCATGAAGTTGATCGCCTCGGGCGTCGCCGCCTCGGCGGCCATGGCGAGGTCGCCTTCGTTCTCCCGGTCTTCGTCATCGACCAGGATAATCATGCGCCCTTGGCGCAGATCTTCCAGGGCCTCTTCAATGCTTGCTAGCGGCATTTCGGCCTCGACGCCGCCCTCGCGGCGCCCCCCATTATAGCCCCGCCTGTCCCAACAGGAGTGGAACCCCCGTCGGGCGGGCTAGCGCAGACGTGCGTCGGCGAGCCGCTCGACGTATTTGGCCAGGATGTCGACCTCGATGTTCACCGGATCGCCGGCAGCCTTCGCGCCGAGGTTGGTGTGCTCCCCGGTAAAGGGAATGAGCGTGATGCTGAACCAGTCGTCGCCGGCCCCGACCACGGTGAGGCTGACGCCGTCGACGGCGATGAACCCCTTCTCGGTAACGTAGCGCGCGAGCTTTCCCGGCAGCCGGAAGCGCACCATCGACGCGTTGCCCTCGGGCTCGATGCTCTCGATGGCGGCGACCCCGTCGACGTGGCCCTGCACCAGGTGTCCTCCCACGCGCCCGCCGAAGGCAAGCGAACGTTCGAGGTTGACCGCCGCCCCGGCGGTCAGCGCCCCCAGGTTGGTGCGCCGCAGCGTCTCGGGCGCAAGGTCGACGGCGAAGCCGTCCGTTTCCAGCCGTGTCACCGTCAGGCACGTTCCGTTCACCGCGATGCTGTCGCCGAGCTTCGTCCCTTCGAGCACCACGGCGGCCTTGATGAAGAGCTCCCCCTCGGGCGCTCCCGCCGCGCGGCCCACCTCTTCGACGATTCCCGTGAACATCTTTCCTCAGCCCCTAGTCGCCCTGACCCGGGTAGCCGGTAATCATAACGTCGCCATCCAACTCTGTAACTTCTACGTCCCGGAGACGGAGGGCATCGGCGATGCGATCGACACCGGTACCTGCCGCGGGCGTGGGCGCGTCCGCGCCGCCCACGAGCACGGGCGCCACGAAAGCGATGACCTTGTCCACGAGTCGCGCGTCGAGGAGCGAACCGATCAAACCGCCGCCGCCCTCGACGAGCACCGAGGTGACGTCGTGCATCGTCAGGTGCCGGAGCAGGGCCTCGAGGTTCACCCCGTCCGGGGTGGCCGCGAATGCCTCGACGTCCGCGCCGGCCTCCGTCAGGGCGCGGCAGGCGGCTTCCGGTGCGCCTTCCGTGACCGCGACCAGCGTCCGGCCCGGCTCGCTGAGCATCCGAGCCTGTGGAGAGAGCGAGGCCTTGGCGTCGACGACCACGCGGAGCGGTTGGCGCATCTTCGTCTCGCCGTCCCCGCTGCCGCCGCGGGCGGTCAGGAGCGGATCGTCCATGCGCGCCGTTCTTGCCCCGATCATCACCGCGTCGACGAGACCGCGCAGGCGGTGGACCTCGGCGCGGGACCGCTCGCCGGTGATCCACCGGGAGTCGCCGGTGGTGGTGGCGATCTTGCCGTCCAGGCTCATCGCGAACTTGACGCAAATGAACGGAAGGTCGGTCGTGACCCACTTCATGAACGCCTCGTTGACGCGCCGGGCCTCCTTCTCGCCTTCGCCCTCGATCACTTCGATGCCGGCGGCGCGCAGCCGCTCGACGCCCTTCCCCGCGACGAGTGGGTTGGGGTCCCTCACCGCGGAATGAACGGTCGCGAGACCCGCCTTGGCGACGGCGTCGGCGCACGGCGGCGTCCGCCCGTAGTGCGAGCAGGGTTCGAGGGTGACGTACATCACCCCGCCGCGCGCGCTCTCGCCGGCTTGCCGCAGAGCGACGATCTCCGCGTGCGGCCCGCCGGGAGGATCGTTGGCGCCCTCCCCGACGACCTCGCCATCCTTCAAGATGACGCACCCCACGGCAGGGTTGGGCGACACCCCACCGAGGACGCCCCGGGCCAACTCAAGCGCGCGGTCCATTGGGGTGGAGTTCATGGCGTGGGAACGCCCCTTGCGGCCTCGGGCACGGCGGCGGGCCGGGCGTTGGAGCGCCGGGATTGTAGCGCCGCGCCGGCGGGGGTCACAACAGGTTCGCCGCCCCGGAGCGCGGCGAACAGCGCCCGTCCCTTGTCCAGCGTCTCCTGGTATTCGGCGGCGGGGTCGGAGTCGGCCACGATGCCTCCGCCCACTTGCAGATACGCCCGTCCTTGCTGCGCGACGATGGTCCGTATGGCGATGCTCAGGTCGAAGTCGCCGGTGTCGGCGAAGTAGCCGATGGCGCCGGTGTAGACCCCCCGGCGGGTCGGTTCCAGGCGCTCGATGATCTCCATCGCCTTGATCTTGGGCGCGCCGGTGATCGACCCGCCGGGAAAGGCCGCCCGCAGCACCGCGCCCGGCGTCGCGTCGGGCCGCGCCACGGCGCGGACCGTCGAAGTGAGGTGATGGACGGAGGGGAACCGCTCCAACGCCATCATTTCGTCGACCGACACGCTGCCCACCTCGGCGATGCGCCCCAGGTCGTTGCGCTCCAGGTCGACAATCATGATGTGCTCGGCGCGGTCCTTGGGGCTTGCCGCAAGCTCGGCAGCCAGCGCCTCGTCGAGGTCGGACGCCGCGCCGCGCGGCCGCGTCCCCTTGATGGGGCGCGTCTCGATCACGTTCCCGCTTCGGCGCAAGAAGCGCTCCGGGGATGCGCTGACCACGGCGAACGGGCCGCAGTCTAGGTACGCGGCCATCGGCGCGGGGTTGAGTGCGCGGACCCGCTCGTAGAGCGTCCAAGGCGGCGCGCTCCACGGAGCCTCGAACCGCTGCGACAGGTTGACCTGGTACACGTAGCCCCCGGCGATCAACCGCTTGATCTCCCCGATGGCGGCGGCGTACCCCTGCGGCGTGAAGTTGCTGACGGGTTCGTCGTCTTCCAGGGGACAGGTGTCCGACGAAGACGGACACCGGAGGGCCTCCCGCAACGCGCCGCCGTCGCCGTCGCCGTTGAGCACAAGATAGGCCTCGCCGGCGTCAAGGTCGTAGGCGATCAGTTCGTCGTAGAAGCCGAGCCAGACGTCGGGCTCACCCAAGCCGGCGCGGGCGAGGTCAGGCAGGCGCTTGATGGCGCGGCCGAGGTCGTAGCTGAGAAAGCCCACCGCGCCGCCGGTGAAGGGGACGGGATAGTCGCCGGGCGCAATGCGCCGCCGTTCCAGCAGTTCGTCCAGGGCATCGATCGGGTCGCCCTGCCAGCGCCGCGTACCGTTGCACGTCCAGAGCGTGAGGTCGCGCCCACGGGCGGTGAAGACGGCGGTGGGGTCGCAGCCGGCAAAGGAGTACCGGCCCATCGCGCCGATGGGCATTGCAGAGTCCAGGAAGAAAGGGTGTGGTCGGCACGCCAACCCAGCCGCGGCCGCAAGTGGCGGCGGACAGTCGGTGAGTCGTTCGAACCTGGGTAGCCGGCCCATGGGCGCGCCTTCGGCGGGTTTCGGCCCCAGTATACGGGCGCGGCCTGCTCGGTGCGCGGACTAAGCGGCGCGAGGAGCGCGGGCCGCTTCGAGCCGGCGCTCCGCCATCCGCTCGGCGGCGACGGTGGTGGTGACGCCCTCGGCCTTGGCCTCGGCGATCACCTCGGCGACACGTTCGCCAATCTGGGCGACGGCGCGCTTCGCCGCCACGGGGTCGTACCCGTACAGCTCGAACGAAAGGTCCACGATGCCCCCGGCGCTGATCAGAAAGTCCGGCGCATAGAGGATGCCGGCGGAGTGGAGCCGTTCGTCGTCTTCCGGCGTCAACAGTTGGTTGTTGGCGCTGCCCGCGACGATCCCGCAGCGCAGCCGGGGGATCGTATCTGCATTGAGGACGCCGCCCAAGGCGCAGGGTGAGAAAATGTCGCACTCGACGTCGTAGATGTCGTCGATGCCGACGACGGAGGCGCCCATCTTTCTCGCCGCTTCCTGTGCGCCCGGGTAGGGATCGGCGGTGACCACGCGCGCGCCGCCCTCAATGAGGTAGCCCGCAAGGTAAGAGGCGACCTTGCCGAACCCCTGGATCGCCACCGTGCGTCCCTCCAGGCTCGGCGAGCCGTAGACATCAGCGGCGCAGGCCCGCATCCCTTCGTAGACGGCGAGGCCTGTCGGAGGCGCGGAGTCGCCGCTCCCGCCGGCGTGCGGCGGACGGCCCACCATGTGCCGCGTAGCCCGCATCACGACTTCGAGATCGGCGGGGGTCGTCCCCACGTCCTCGGCGGTGATGTAGCGCCCCCCAAGCGCGTCGACGGCACGGGCGTAGGCGAGCAGCAGGGCCTCGCTCTTGTCCCGATGGGGGTCGCCGATGATGAGACCCTTACCGCCGCCGAGGTCGAGACCCGCGGCGGCCGACTTATAGGTCATGGCCTTTGAGAGCCGGAGCACGTCGGCGAGCGCGTCGGCTTCCGACTCGTAGGGCCACATCCGCGTCCCGCCGAGGGACGGTCCCAGCGTGGTGTCGTGGATGGCGATGATGCAGCGAAGCCCGGAGCTTGGGTCCGAAAAGAAGGAAACCTGCTCGTGCCCCTCAGCCCGCATGGCGTTCAGCGTATTCACGACCGCCCCCTTGATCGCCCGGCATCCTGCATCCCCATTGTACTCCGCAACGTGACGAATTTCGACACGCGAGTGGAGGCGGGGAGGGTGATTCCTATGCGGGGACGGGACGGAGCTCTTCCGCGGGTGTAGCCGCGAGGCTGACCGGCGTATCGAGCTCGAAGGGGCTGCGCAGGCCGAGGGCGTCGCCGAACTCGCGGATCGCGGGCATGACTTCCTGCCCCATGAGCCGGATGCACGTCATCGAGTCTTCGTGCGAGACGTGGCCGTCGTTGCCCCACAGCGCGAGGATCGACGGGCTGGCCTTGGCGACCAGCACCTTGAGGCGCTCGATGACCTGGTCGGGCGTGCCGGTGATGATCAGGCCGGCGTCGACCTGGGCCTCATAGTCGGCCTGCGGACGGAAGCCCGCGCCGGAGCGCATCTTCGCCAGGGCGCGCCGCGCCCACGGCCCCAGATAGCCCGACGGCGCCGACCAAATCGGATGGACGAGGCCGGTGAACTCGCCCTGCATCCACATGAACTCCCGGCCGTTGCGCTCCGCCTTCTCCTCCGTGTCGGCGACGTGGCAGCGGATCAGGTAGCCGCGCTGTTCCGGCCCCGCCCGGTAGCCGGCGCGCTCTGCGGCCTGGTCGTAGATGTCCCAGACCTTCAGCGTGTCGTCGAGGCTCAGGTTCAACGCGATGTAGGGGTAGCGGTGACCCGCGGCCCACTCAATCGTCTCCTTGCTCGAGATGCCGGGTACCCAAATGCGCGGGTGCGGCTTCTGCAGCGGCGCGGCCCACGGGTTGACGCAGCGGTAGTGAAAGTGGTCCCGCTCCCAGCGGAACGGCCCCGGCTTGGTCCACGTCTCGATGATCAGGTCGTGCGACTCGTTGAACCGTTCGCGGTTGTAGGCCGGGTTGCTGTTCGCCGCGATGTTCTCCACGCCGCCGCCGCGCACGAACCCGGAGACCAGCCGCCCCTTCGACATAAGGTCGATCATCGCCAGCTCTTCGGCGAGCCGGACCGGGTCGTCGGACAGCGGGAGCGGGTTGCCCAGCATCACGAGCTTGACGCGCTCGGTGAGGGCGGCGAGCGCGGCGCCGATGATGTTGGCCTTGGTGGACATCGAGAACGGCGCGTTGTGGTGCTCGTTGAGCATGATCCCGTCCACGCCCATCTCTTCGGCGTAGGCGTACTCTTCCAGCCGCTCGTTGTAGAGGCGGCTCGCCGCATCGGCGTCGAAGTACTCGTTGGGGAAGAGCAGCGACGTGTAGCCGAGCCTGCGCCCCTCGTCCTCCGGGTAGGCGTTCATCGGCTGCTCTGTGAAGTACATCAAGTGCATGTCGGTCAAGTCCGGCGGCCGTGGGCGGGGCGGCCAAGAGGAGCGCGCGGGGCGTAGCGGATGGGACGGGAAGCGGCTGCGGCGTCCGCTGCGACCGCGAAACGATTGTAGGGTCTCGCCGGAGACGGGGTCAACGGAAAACGGCCCGCTATAATACGGCCCTCCCCTGAAGGAGGCGGATGATGGCGCAGGACGAAATCGGCGTTGGCATCATTGGAACGGGGTTCGGGGTTCGCGTGCAGCTTCCGCTCTGGCAACACACGCCCGGCGCCCGCGTCACGGCGGTCTGCAGCCACGACGCCGGCCGCGCCCGCCAGGTGGCCGACCGTTTCGGCCTTCCCCACGCCGTAACGGACTACAGCGAGCTCGCCACGCTTCCCGACGTCGACCTCGTCAGCGTTGTCACGTCGCCCGACCTGCACTATCCCGGGGCCATGGCCGCCATCGAGGCCGGCAAGCACGTGCTCTGCGAGAAGCCATTCGCCCTCGACGAGGCCCAAGCCCGCGAAATGTGGGAGGCGGCGGAGGCCAAGGGTGTGGCCCACATGGTCAACTTTGAGTTCAGGACCACGCCCGCCCGCGTCCGCATGCGCGAGATGATTCAGGACGGCTTCCTGGGGAGCCTGAACCACGTCCACACGACATCCTTCGGCAACTTCGTGCACTGGACGGAAGGACGCACCGCCTCTTGGTGGTATGGGGCGAAGACCGGCGGCGGCTGGCTTGGCGCGTCGGGTTCGCACACCCTCGACGCCATGCGGTGGCTCTTCGGTGAGATCGTCGCCGTCAACGCCACGCTCGAGACCTTCGCCAAGGAACACAAGCCCATCGACCAGCCCGACCACATCGTCGCCGACGCCGACGACACCTTCTTCCTGACCCTCCGCTTCGAGAACGGCGCGCTGGGCGCATTCCTATCCAGCGCCGCAGCGCCGACGGGGACCGGTGCGATGCGCCTCGAAGCGCACGGCGCCGACGGCACGCTCGTTCTCGACGGCGACCGGCTCCTGGCGGCGAAGAAGGGCGAGGCCTTGGCCGCGGTCGAGGTCGAGGAGCTTCCCGACCCGCCCGTCGCCGGCGACCAGCACTACAAGCCGTTCTTCGCCTGGACGAACCACATCGTGGCCGCGCTCTCGAACGGGGAGAAGATCGAGCCGAGCTTCGAGGACGGATGGCGGAGCCAGCGGCTCCTGGACGCCGCCCGCGCGTCTTCTGAAGCAGGGCGGTGGGTCGAGTGCGGCTGAGCCGACGCTAGCCGCCCAGCGTGACCGAGACCATCCGCCGCTCCAAGGCGAGCGCGAGGTCGGTGGTCACGTCGAGGCGTTCGAGGTCGCCCGTCGAAACGACGAAGGCGACGCCGAGCAACCGACCCACCCGGAAGTCGATGACGGTCGACGAGACCAGTCCGGCGGTGCCGCGGTGCGTCGCCCGCAACGACACGGCCTCGTCGGCGAAGCCGTGGGCGTCGAGCTTCTCGACGGATACGAGCTCGCTGCCGTCGCGGTTCGACTCCCCCACGTTCTCCTGGAACTGGCGCAGAAAGATGTCGTGCATCCACACCTTCACGCTGTCCTCGCGGTCGAAGAGGTGCACGACCGCGCCGGCGGCGACGTCCACGCCCGGGCCTGCGCCGCTACCCGCCGCGGGGTTGGCGTATTCGGCGAGAAAGCCGGTGATCCGGCCGATCCGAGCGAAGCCCTCGGCCGAGTTTCCTGGGAAGCCCTGCTCCGCCATGGTGTGGTTGTCGAGGTAGCCGGACCGCGCCATTTGGAACCCGGCGAGCCCACCCGGAAGCTCCACCGGCTCCAGCACCATTCGCTCAATGAGCGCGTCTGAGATCGTATAGGTGGCTCGCGTCAGCGCGTTGGGCATGGCTCGGCGCTCCAGGCAGGGATTGCGGGTGGCAGCGCCCCTAAATTGTAGCACCGCTTCAGGAGAGAGTTCAGCCGCTCCGCACGAATCTCGTCTGAACGCTGCGCTCTCTAACCCAAGCCGCGCGAGCGGTACTGGAGGGCCTCGGCAACGTAGGCGGCGGTGATGTCGTCTTCGCCCGCGAGGTCGGCGATGGTGCGGCTCAGCTTCAACGTGCGGTTGAAGGCGCGCGCCGACATCTGGAAGCGCTCCATCGCCGTCTCCAACAGCGACTCTCCGGCGTCGTCGAGGACGCAGTGTTTGCGGGTCTCCGTCACGTCCATGTCCGCGTTGCAGGCAAAGCGTTCTCCTTCGCAGCGGGCGCGCTGCCGCTCGCGGGCGCGCTCGACCCGCCGCCGCACCGTGGCGGACGACTCGGCCCTTTCCCGGTCCATGAGCTTTTCGTACTCGACACGCGGGGCCTGAACGAACAGGTCGATCCGGTCGAGCAGGGGCCCGCTGATGCGCTTTTGGTAGCGGGCGACGGCGCCGGCGGTGCAGGTGCACTCCTTGCCTGGGTCGCCGTAGTAGCCGCAGGGGCAGGGATTCATCGCACCAAGCAACATGAAGCCGGCGGGGAACG
This sequence comes from Dehalococcoidia bacterium, assembly GCA_965207995.1. Classification (GTDB taxonomy): domain Bacteria; phylum Chloroflexota; class Dehalococcoidia; order SHYB01; family SHYB01; genus DAOUKH01. The sequence continues at coordinate 268,873 of CBDBNG010000001.1, forward strand.
TCGTCGTGCCCTGCGCCCGGCTGATGGTGACGATCTTGTCTTCCATCGGCTGGCGCAAGACTTCGAGCGTGGCCTGGCCAAACTCGGGTAGCTCGTCGAGGAACAAGACGCCCCGGTGGCAGAGGCTGATCTCCCCGGGCCGGGGCCAGCGCCCGCCACCGACGAGACCCGCGTTCGAGATGGTGTAGTGCGGCGACCGGAAGGGGCGGACGCTCACCAGCGGCTCGTTCGTCGGAAGCTGCCCCGCCACGCTGTAGATCTTCGTCACCTCAAGCGCTTCGGCCCGCGACAGCGCCGGCAGGATGCCGGGCATGGCGCGGCTCAGTAGCGTCTTGCCGCTCCCCGGTGGGCCGGAAAGGATGACGTTATGCCCGCCGGCCGCCGCGATCTCGAGTGCCCGCTTGGCGTGCTCCTGACCGCGGATGTCGGCGAAGTCGACGTGGCCCATGGCGTCCTCGATCTGCGGCTCCGGCCGTTCCGTGGGCAGCGTGAGCGTGATCGGGTCGTCGCCGCGGTAGTGCGACGCCAGCCGCGACAGGCTCTCCGCCGGCAACACGTCGACGCCCTCCACCAGCGCCGCCTCGGAGGCATTCTGCGCGGGGACGATCACCCGCTTGAAGCCGAGCTCTTGCCCCAGCGACACCATCGGCAGGATGCCTTGCGTGTGGCGCAGGCTCCCGTCGAGCGACAGCTCGCCGATCACGAGCGTGTCGGAAAGGTCGGCCTCGACCTGGCCGGAGGCGAGCAGGACGCCCAACGCGATGGGGAGGTCGTAGGCCGGTCCCGCCTTGCGGAGGTCGGCGGGCGCGAGGTTGACGGTGAGCCTGGTGCGGGGGAACTCGCCGCCCGAGTTGCGGACCGCGCTCCGCACGCGCTCCCGGGCCTCCTGCACCGCCGCGTCGGGGAGCCCCACGACGTTGAAGCGGGGAAGGCCCCGCGAGATATCGACCTCTACCTCTACCGGGGCTCCTTCGAGCCCCACGACGGCGCAGCTGCGTACTTTGGCGAGCATATTCAGCCTCCGGGATTGGAGAGAGTGCGGCGGGAGGGTAGAGACGGCGGACGGTTATGGGCAATACCCACGTGTCACACCGAAGCACCATTCGCCCCGCCGTCCTTGACGCTCCGTCGCGGCCCGATACACTGAACTTGCCCCTGGTTTCCGGCCAGGGCAACGACTGCTCCCGAGGTGATCGATGACGACGCTAGCCCCCGTCCGCGGCCCGAGCCGGACGCTGGTCGACGGCCCCGACCGGGCCCCGGCCCGCGCCATGCTCCGCGCCACCGGCCTGACCGACGACGACTTCCGAAAGCCCCTCATCGGCGTGGCCAACACCTGGATTGAGGTCATGCCCTGCAACTTCCACCTCCGGCGCATCTCGCAGAAGGTGAAGGAAGGCGTGCGCGACGCGGGCGGCGTCCCCATCGAGTTCAACACCATCGCCGTCTCCGACGGCATCGCGATGGGCACCGAAGGCATGAAGGCCTCCCTGATCAGCCGCGAGGTCATCGCCGATTCCATCGAGCTCGTCGTGCGGGGCCATCTGCTCGACGGCGTCATCGCTATCAGCGCGTGCGACAAGACCATCCCCGCCACGATCATGGCGCTGTGCCGGATGGACCTGCCCTCGGTCGCCTTCTACGGCGGGTCGATCATGCCCGGCGTCTACCGCGGCCAGGACATAACGATTCAGGAGGTCTTTGAAGCCGTCGGCGCCCATTCCGCAGGCCGGATCACAGACGGGGAGCTTTATGAGATCGAGAAGAACGCCTGCCCTGGGCCGGGCGCGTGCGGCGGCCAGTTCACCGCGAACACGATGGCGACGGCCATCGAGACGCTCGGCATCGCACCGATGGGGACCGGCAGCGTGCCGGCCATGGACCCCACCAAGGACGATGGGGCCTACGAGGCGGGTCGCCTGATCATGGACGTCGTCGAGCGTGACCTTCGGCCCAGCAGCATCGTCACCCTCAACTCCATCGAGAACGCCATCGCCACCATCGCCGCCACCGGCGGCTCGACCAACGGCGTCCTCCACTTCCTCGCCATCGCCAAGGAAGCGGGCCTCTCGCTCGACATCGACGACTTCGACGTCATCTGCAACAAGACGCCGCTGCTCGCCGACCTCAAGCCCGGCGGACGCTACGTCGCCAAGGACATGTACGCCGCCGGCGGCATCGCACTCGTCGCCAACCGACTGCTGGAAGCCGGCCTCCTGCACCCCGACGAGGTCACCGTCACCGGCCGCACGATTGGCGAGGAGGCCGCGGAGGCGGTCGAGACCCCCGGCCAGGTGGTCCTACGGCCCCTGAGCGACCCCATCAAGCCGACGGGCGGCCTGGCGATCCTCCACGGCAACCTGGCGCCGGAGGGGTGCGTCGTCAAGCTCGCGGGGCACGAGCGGATGCTGCACCGCGGCCCGGCGCGCGTCTTCGACACCGAAGAGGCATCCTTCGCCGCCGTGAAGGCCGGCGACATCAAGGACGGGGACGTCGTCGTGATCCGCTACGAAGGGCCGCGCGGCGGGCCGGGGATGCGGGAGATGTTGGGCGTGACCGCCGCGCTCGTCGGCGAGGGCTTGGGCGAGACCGTCGCGCTGCTCACCGACGGGCGTTTCTCCGGGGCGACCCACGGCCTCATGGCGGGCCACGTCGCGCCGGAAGCCGCCGTGGGCGGGCCCATCGCCGCCGTACGCGACGGCGACTCCATCGTCTTCGACATCGAGAAGCGCGAGCTCAACGTCGAGCTTTCCGACGCCGAAATCGAGGAGCGGATGAAGGGCTGGACGCCCCCCGAACCCCGCTACACCTCCGGCGTCTTCGCCAAGTACGCCCGACTGGTGTCGAGCGCGTCGGAAGGCGCGGTCACCAGCTAGCCGCCACCTTCGTTCCCCTCCGCGTGCCGCTTCTTCCGGTACGACAGGTGCTGGTTCACCGATGCCTCGTCCAGCCCGAGCCGGACGGCCTCCGCGGCGTCCTCGGACGACCGCTCCTCGTCGCCTAGCGCCGCGTAGGCCAGCGCCCGCTGGAAGTGGGCCTCGGCGGTGCGGTGGTCCTTCCCGATGGCGAAGTCGAGGTCGGCGATGGCGAGCCGGAACTTGTGGGCCTGGTCGTAGGCCATGGCGCGGGAAAAGTAGCTCCACGGCTCGTCCGGTTCGAGGCGGATGCAGGCGTCGAAGTCGTCGGCGGCGCGGTGGAAGTCGCCCCGGTTCAGGTGGGCGATGCCCCGGCTGTTGAGGGCGCGGGGTTCGTCCGGGTCGAGGCGCAGCGCCTCGTCGAAGTCGCGGACGGCGTCGTCGTGGGCGCGCCGGTCGTCGTGGGCGCAGCCCCGGCTGATGTAGAACTCCGCCCTTCTGGGGCGCAGCTCGATGGCGCGGTCGAAGTCGGCGAGGGCCTCCCGGTCCCTGCCCCGCATGTGGAAGGTGATGCCGCGTAGGTGCAGCGTCTCGGCGTCGTCGGGCTCCTTCTGAAGGGCGGCGGTGAGGTCGCCCGTCGCGCCCTTCCAGTCGCCCGAGTCCATGCGCTCCCGCCCGCGGGCGCGGAGGTCGAGGGGGCTAAGGCCGTCGCGCCCGTCGCCGAAGAGTCCGAAGAGGCCCATCGGCCTATGATGCCCCATTCGCCGCAATTCCGCGCCCCGCGGGGGGTTGTGTCGTGCAATTTGGTGAGCGTTCTTGAACGTTTTGAGCGCACCACTTCAGGCGACGTCGTGAACGTTCGTGAACGTTCGTGAGCGCCATGAGCGTTTTTGCCCTTATTTTGAGCGCGCCACTTCAGACGCGGTGTGCGGGAGTGGTGGAAGTGCTCCACGTTTGGCCATCTTTGGGCACGTTTTGCGCGCTTTTGGGTCACGTCTGGTCATCTTTGGGCACCTCTTGCGCGCCTTTGGCCGCACCCTCGTGCGGTCTTCGCGACATGGCGACGGCATTTGTTCGGCCTTAGGAGACCTTTGCGTAGCCGCGGGCCGAGTGGGGGAGCAGCGCCCTGCGGGCGCTCGCGCGCCTGACGGCGCGCGCCCTCTCTCAAATCTCCCCCAGCGGGGGAGAGGCTTAAGGCGCTCCCGTGGGGGAGACGTTGGCGCGCCCCTCCCGACCCCCCGCCCTCACCCCAACCCTCTCCCAACGGGAGAGGGCGAAGACCGCCCCGCGCCACCCGTCTTTAGGCTTGCCGAGGAGTCATGCAAAGGTCTCCGAGGGGGAGAGGGGAGACCTCCCGGAGCCCCACCCCGGCCCTCTCTCAGTCTCCCCCAGCGGGGGAGAGGCTTAAGGTGGGCGGCGTGTCGAGCATTTTGTTCGGCGGTCCGGCGCATCCTCTATAATCGAGTCAAGAAGGGGGGAGCAGGCCCTTTGAAGGTGATTGTTCGACAGCCCCGGCGGCGTGAGGTCGAGGTGGCGGGCAACCGGCAGGTACGGGACGTGCTCCGCGAGCTCGGGCTCAACCCGGAGGCGGTCGTCGTGGTGCAGGGCTCCGACCTGCTGACGCGCGACGCCTACGTCCGTGAGGACGACACCATCGAAGTGATCTCCGCGATTTCGGGAGGCGGCTAGTGCGGTGCCGGAAGTGCCCCGAGCGGGCCCAGGTCGAGATGCGGCGGCACAACGCCGCCTACTGCGCCCCGCACTACCTCGACTTCTTCCAGGACCACGTGGCGCGGAACATCAAGTCGAAGCGGATGTTCGGCCCCGACGCCAAGGTGCTCGTCGCCGTCTCCGGCGGCAAGGACAGCCTCGCCCTCTGGGACGTGTTGATGCGCCTCGGCTACAGCACCGCCGGCCTCTACATTGATCTCGGCATCGGGCAGTACTCGGAGCGCTCGAAGGAGAAGAGCGTCGCTTTCGCCGAGCGGGTCGACGGCGAACTCATCATCCATGACGTCCGGGGCGACCTGGGCGGCGGCGAGATCGGCGTCACCGAGCTGTCGAAGGCGTTGAAGCGGGTCCCCTGCTCCGGCTGCGGCCTGACCAAGCGCTACGTCACCAACGAGACGGCGCACCGGCTCGGCTACGACGTGCTGGCCACCGGACATAACCTCGACGACGAGGCGGCCACGCTCATGGGCAACGTGCTGCACTGGCAGACGGAGTACCTGGCGCGCCAGTCGCCCGTCCTGGAGAGCACGCACGAGAAGCTCGTGCGCAAGGTGAAGCCGCTCTACACCTTCACCGAGCGGGAGACGCTGAGCTACGTCCTGCTGCGGGGCATCGACTACATCAAGGAGGAGTGCCCCAACGCCGCCGGCGCCAAGTCGATCCTGTTCAAGGAGGCGTTGAACGCCATCGAGCTGGAGTCGCCGGGCGTGAAAGCGTCCTTCATGAACGGCTTCCTCGACCGTCTGCGGCCGGTGCTGCAAGAGACGGAGTCCGTCACCCTCAACGAGTGCGGCGAGTGCGGCGAGCCCACCCCCGGCGAGGTCTGCTCCCACTGCCGTATGTGGAGCCGGGCCCGCGCGGCCTGGGCCAAGAAGAAGGCGGTCGTGGCGCGGGGGTAGCGGGTTGGTTAGGGGTGGTCTACGGCCGCCTTCAATAGTGCTAGGGATAGAATGATGCTACGTGCTGACCACCAGAGCATGATTTAGGAGGGGGCCCATGTCAGGTAACGGGAAACTCTTGGAGCGCATCACGGCCCGGCCCGACGTGTTTGGAGGGAAACCAATAGTCCGTGATATGCGGATATCGGTTGAACTCATCCTGAGCCTCCTAAGCCAAGGGGCTACTCAAGAGGAACTCTTGGCAGACTACCCAGGACTGGAACCGGACGACATCCGCGCCTGCATCGCCTACGCCCACACAGTCATATCAGGCGACACGCTGGCTGCCGTCTCAGTTGCTGAGTCGTGAGATTCCTGGTAGACCGATGCGCTGGACGCCGATTGGCGGAGTGGCTGCGCAGCAACGGACACGATGTTGTTGAGGCGCAAAGCGTCGACCCGGATCCTGGAGACAGGGCTTTGCTTGAGTTGGCAGACTCGGAGAACCGGGTCTTCGTCACGATGGATAAGGATTTCGGGGAGCTCATTTACCTGCGCAGAGTTTCCCACGCCGGATTGATGCGGCTACCTGATGTTCGGATGGCCCGGCGAATCGAAATGGTCGAGAAGCTAATAGACCAGCATCGGGAGGCCCTAGAACACCGTGCCATAGTAACCGTACAAGGCGGGCGAGTCCGGATTTCCCGCTCGCCGAGGTCGTAAAGGAGCATGGAGGCAGAGCCAGCCGTGATGTCCAGCAACCCCGGCCGCCCCGGATCGGCACTGGCGCCCTACCGTGTCGTGGATTTGAGCGAGGGCGGGTTCAACTGGTGCGGGAAGGTGCTCGCCGACCTGGGCGCCGACGTGATCAAGGTGGAGCCGCCGGGGGGGAGTGCGACGCGGGGGCGGGGGCCGTTCATTGGCGACGAGCCCGGGGCGGAGAACAGCCTCTTCTGGTGGTCGTATTGCAGCAACAAGCGTGGGGTCGTCATCGACGTCGAGTCCGATGAAGGACGGGAGAAGCTTCTTGGGCTGATCCGGAGCGCGGACGTGCTGGTCGAATCGTTCCGGCCCGGCTATCTGGACGGGCTCGGCCTGGGGTACGAGGCGCTGTCGCAGGTGAATCCGGGCCTCGTCTACACCTCGATCACGCCGTATGGGCAGACGGGGCCCTACGCCCAGTACAAGGGCACCGACCTGACGGCGTCGGCGATGGGGGGACTCTCCTATCTGTGCGGCGACCAGTCGAGGCCGCCGGTGCGCATCTCCGCGCCGCAGTGCGAGTTCCTCGCGGGCGCGCAGGGTGCGGCGGGCACGATGACCGCGCTGTGGGAGCGCGCCCGCTCCGGCATGGGCCAGCACGTCGACGTGTCGATGCAGGTCGCCGTGGCATGGTCGCTGATGAACGCCAACGCGCACCCGGCGCTGGTGAACGAGAACGTCTACCGCGGCGGGGCCGTCCGCCACTACGGCAACCTCGAGACGCGCTGGGTCTACTCCTGCAAGGATGGAACGCTGAGCGCGCTCGCCCTTGGCGGGACGGTGTCAGCGGGCTCGATGCGCGCCCTCGTGACGTGGCTGGACGAGGAAGGTTACGCCTCGAAGGAGATGGTGGAACGCGACTGGGCGGCGCAGGACCTGCAGGCACTGATCATGGCGGGGCCCGACGACCCTGAGGTGGTCGACTTCCTCGACGTGCAGCGGCGGGTCCAGAAGTTCTTCGACGGCAAGACGAAGAAGGAGCTCTTCGACCGCGCAATCGCGGACTCGATCATGCTGGCGCCCTGCCAGACGGTGCAGGACATCCGGGAGAGCCCGCAGCTCGCGGCGCGGGAGTACTGGCAGTCCATGGAGCCGGCGGCGGGGCGGGACGCGCTCGAATTCCCCGGCCCCTACATCAAGTTGGGCGAGACGCCAATCGAAATCGTCCGCCGCGCGCCCTCGGTCGGGGAGCATGACGCCGAGATACTCGGCGCGGCAAACCCGCCCGCGCCGGCCAACCGGCCCAAGGCCAACGGAAGCACGTCCCTACCTTTCGAAGGGCTGCGCGTCCTCGACATGTCGTGGGTCGGCGTCGGCCCCATCACGATGAAGTACCTCGCCGACCACGGGGCGCAGGTCATCCGCGTCGAGTCGGTCAGCCGGCCCGATCCGGCCCGCAGCGTCCCGCCCTACAAGGACGGTAAGCCGGGTTTTAACAGGAGCCAGTTCCCCGCCAATTTCAACACCGGCAAGTACGGCCTTGGCCTCAACATGTCGAAGCCGGAGGCCCGCGACCTCATCAAGCGCATCATCACGACGTGGCAACCCGACGTCCTCGCCGAGAGCTTTACGCCGAGGGCCATGCGCGGCTGGGGGTTGGACTATCCCAACGTCCGCACGCTGAAGGACGACATCATCTACTACAGCACCTGCCAGCAGGGGCAGACCGGGCCCCACGCCTCCTACGGCGGCTACGGGAACCTGGCCGCGGCGCTGGCGGGGTTCTATCACGTCACCGGCTGGCCCGACCTCGAGCCCGCCGGCGTCTACGGCGCCTACACCGACTTCGTGAACCCGCCGAACGGCGTCGCGGCGGTGATCGCCGCCCTCGACCACCGGCGGCGGACCGGACAGGGGCAGCACCTCGACCTCTCCCAGTACGAGTGCGCCGTCCACTACCTCGCACCTCAGCTTCTTGACTACCAGCTGACGGGCCGGGTCGCCGACCGCGACGGCAACCGAGACCCGCAGTACGCGCCGCACAACGTCTACGCCTGCACTCCCGAGGCCAAGGACGAACTGAACCCGTTCGGCGAGTCGTGGTGCGCCGTCGCCGTCACCAGCGACGAGGAGTGGGCGGGTCTGTGGCGGGCCATGGGGTCGCCCTCGTGGGCCGCCGACCCGCGCTTCGACACCATGGCGGGCCGCAAGGAGCACGAGGCGGACCTTGACCGCGAGATTGCCGCATGGACGGCAACCCTCAACCGGTACGAGGTCATGCGCCGCCTGCAAGCCGAGGGCGTGCCGGCGGGCGTGGTGCAGAAGGCCTCCGACCTCTGGGCCGACCCGCAACTCAAGGAGCAGGGCTACTTCACCTGGCTCGAACACAACGAGTGCGGCCCCATGCCCTACGACCGCGTCCAGTTCACCCTGTCGCGGACGCCGGGGCGGCTGGCGTGGGCCGCCCCCACCGTCGGCCAGCACAACGAGCAGGTGCTGCGCGAGATGGTCGGCCTCACCGAGGACGAGGTCGGCGAGCTTATTGCGTCTGAGGTTCTTGAGACGTCCTGGTAGGGGGCGGAGGCGGCTGCTCGCGCCGCAGGGCGGCGGCACGGCGCCACGCACCGAACCCGAACAGCCCCACGGCGAGCGCCAACGCGAAGTCGCCGTACTCCGACCCGTCGGCGCGGTAGGGCAGCGCGTGGAGTACGTCCCGCAGTGCGTCGGACGTCCACAGCAGGTTGATCGCGACCAGGGGCACCGTCACCGCGGCGGGCAGGATGAGGTCGGCGGTCGTGACGCGGCGTCCCAGGTGGAGGACGACGCGGACTGCCGCCCCCGCGAGCGCCGCGATCGACATCCACGCCACGGCGGTATAGACCGGCGTCTCCAGCCACGAGATGTTGTGCAGCGTCGTCTCGCCCTGGCGGTTGACGTCGGAGATCGCCCCCGGCGTCTCCCAGCCGAAGATGCGTTGCCCCCAAGAGATCTCTTCGAGCGCCCCGACGGCAAATGCGAGGGCGGCAAGGTAGTGGAATAAGGCCAGGTGCCGGTGTCCCATACGGCGCAGTAGCCGTCCCGCGAGGACGCAGGCGAGCGCGCCCACCGCCAGCAAGGCGGCGGTGGCGTACTCGACGATCCCGTCTTCCTTGGCGAACCAGGCCGTCTCTTCCCACCGCCACATCGCCCAGTACAGGACAAGCATCGCGAGGAGCAGCAACGCCATCCCGACCCGGAACCGTCGCCCGAACCGGTCCGCCGGCAGCGGCGCGGCCGGAAAGCCGGGAAGCCCGCGCCCGGTCTCCCTCGGTGACTCCACCCCAGGCATCTCCATGCCAGGCTCCGTGGACATAACGCTATATCAATCTCGGCTGAGGAGGTCGTGGGGGAGGACGCATCTGGCGGGCGAGTTCTTCCCATCGTCGGCAGGCAATTTGCTCGAAGAGGCAGGCGCCATGGACTGAGTGGTCGTTCGAGATGACGGTCCACTGGTTGGCCTTCGCCGTTGCTACTAGGGCGGAGTCTGCTCCGCTTCGCCCTCTCTTCGAAGCCCACAGTCCCCGATAGCTATGGCCCCCGATACTAAAGGGTTTCCCATATCGCCGCTCAATCTCTGGGATGAGCAGTAGAATTGGCATGTCGGCCGGTGTGATCACGCTCGCCGATTTGTTCCATCTGGAGATTTGTTTGGAGAGGTTGCTCCCTGTGGAGGTCGTAACCTCTTCGTATACCGCTTGGGGGACTTTGACAACGCCGCTGCGAGCAAGATTGCCGAGTTGGCGCAGGAGTTTGGCGTCCCTGATGGTGATCAGAGCATCCGCATCGCAGCAGTAGACTTCGCTTGGGCCGGCTGGGCTGGGCACGCTAGGCCGCCAAAGTGAGGAACTCTTCCACCCGCTCGACCTTCATGTCGACAAGGCTAGCCAACTCCGACCGGGAGACTGCCTCGCTTCGATCCGCTAGGCCGAGCAGCCGTGAAAAGTTGCGTCCGAACTCCCGGTATCGGCGCCTAGCCTTCGTGAGCCCTGGTCTGGGTCGCCCACGACCGAATGGTCGCCGCATATCCCACGCGGCCCGTTTGTGCCGGTATGTTCCTTCCTCCGCTAGACCCATCTCTTCCAACTGGATCAGTATGGTGTCTCGGCTGGCGTGGAATGGTTCCCGAATCTTGTCGAGGGTAGACTCTCCCCAGTTGGGTCGTGGATTGTGGAGGTCCAATTCGGATAATCGTTTCTCCAAGGCCCTCCTTGGGACAAGCACAGATGCCGCGAACTTGTTCGCAAACGTCTCGTTGCGTCGTTGCTCACCGCTACCCCTGAAGTCACACACGATGCCCGCTCGTCTCAGCAGCAAGTGGGCGTATTCATGAAGCAGCGTGAAGATGCGCCCCGCAGCGGCCTCGACGTCGGAGTGGTTGGCCAAGATTGCCGGTGGATGGTCCGTTTCCCACAGCGACACGCCGCGCATGTCGCCGGACTCGAGTTTCAAACAAAAGACCAGGACGCCTTGCTCCTCAATTGCCGCCCTCCAACCGTTGAACGCATCCTCGGAGGTTGGCCACCCGGCGCGCATTTCCGGCGTCACACCTAAGCTCGCGACGGCCTGCTCGGCCACATCTTCGGGTGCCGCGTGCGAGTCAACTTCCGGTACGTAAACAGGCCAGTCGACTTCAAGCGAGGCTATGAGGGTCCGAGCGTAGTCGGTGAGCCAAACGAATCGACGCAGTTGCCGTCTCGTCTCGTAACGAAGTCTGTCTGCCTTGCCTTGGTCCAGACCGCGGTAGTCGAGGCTCCTCTGCGCAGCAGTGGGTGGGGAGTCGAGGAAGAAATAGCCAAGCGGGCAGTCGTAGAGCTCGGCCAGCTTCCGCAACTCGTCAAAGGTCGGGGCGAGAGTTCCACGCTCCCACGAACGAATGGTTGCGGGTTCTGCGGCAATCAGATTCGCAGCTTCGTGCTCCGTGAGCCCGATCTCAGTGCGAGCCCATTCCAGGATCTTCGGTGACGTCCACTTCTCGGGAACGTCTATGCCATATCGAGCCACGTTTCTCCTCGCAGGGAACGGCCTGGATTCTAGCACGACCCTACTTGCCCCAGCCTTGCGCCGCCGACGCCGCTCGCGTAGCCTACGCGGGCTATGCCGACCCCCTTTGGACTGCTGAGAGAGCAGAGCATCGCGCAAATGGAGCGCCTCGTGCCGTTCGTCGAAGGGTTGAGCGCGGAGGACTGGCGGACGCCGAGCGCGTGCGACGGCTGGGAGGTCGGCGAGGTGGTGGCGCACCTAGCCAGCGGCGCTGGAATGTGGGCCGCGCTGATTCCCGCGATGGTTCGCGGCGAGGGGGATGCGGGCGCAGACTGGAGCCTCCCCAACCCGTCGCGGCACGACCAGGTGCGGGCCGACTCCGTCGAGCGCCGCAAAGAGGTCGGCGATGAGGGGCTGGCGCGCGAACTGACCGAGAACGCGGCGAAGCTCATCGCGGTCCTCACCCCGCTGACCGACGAGGACGCCGACAAGTCCTCCCCCGGCGCGTGGGGCGGACAGGGCAACGTCAAGACGACCGTCGGCACCATCGTCGGGGAGACGATCTTCCACCGCTGGGACATGGAGTCGCGTGTCCGGCCAGACGCGCACCTTCCGGCTGAGGCGTTCCCGGCGATCATGGGCTACGTTGCGGGCTGGCGCGGCTTCGGCTTCCAGAAGCGCCAACTCCCCGCGCCGATTCACTACCGTTGGCGGCTCAGCGACCCGCCCTCGACGTGGGACGTGCTGGTCAAGGGCGACTCCTTCCAGCACCTGCGCGACCCCGAGCGCGAGCCCGACGTCGTCTTCGAGACCGACACCGAGGCCTACATCCTCGCCGGCGTGGGGCGCATGGACTTGGTCGAGGCGGTGGAGTCGGGGCGAGTGAAGGCGTCGGGCCCATCTGAGGCGGTCGCCGCCTACCAGGGCTTCTTCGCCAGCATGTAAGGGGCTAGGCCTCCGACTCCGCCAGCCGCTTCATCTCCGCCACTCTCGCGTCGAGCTGCTTGCGGAAGTTGCCCGCGATCAGGGGTTCGAAAAGGCGTCCGAGGCCCTTCATCTTCATCCTGGGCGCGGCGGTGACGACGGTCTCCTCACCTCTGTCCTCGAAGGTGTAGGAGAACCAGAAGAGGGCTTCCTTCGACTCGGCCTCGAGGGCCATGAGGCGGCCCTCGTCGAGCGCCGTGATGGTGAAGTCGTAGGTGGCCTCGCGGCCGCCGTCGTTGCGCACCTCGACGCCGGTGGAGCCGACGGCGAGCGGGCCGTCGGAGGTCTTTCTCGAGCTTACGCAGCCGTCGTCCCACTTGGGGTGGTTTTCGACGTACCCGCGCGCGACGTAGGCGAACACCTGCTCGACGGGCCGGTTGATGGTGACGGTGGAGGTGGGGGAGATCATCGGTTGCTCCTTGGGGGACGGCTGTTTGACTGGGGTTGGCGGGGAGCAGCGCCCTACGGGCGCTCGCGCGCCTACCGGCGCGCGCCCTCTCTCAAATCTCCCCCAGAGGGGGAGAGGGAAGACCACCCCACTCCACCCCGGCCCTCTCTCAGTCTCTCCCAGAGGGAGAGAGGTTTAAGGCGGTGGTGTTCCGGTGGAAGAGGGAGAAGGCTCACGTTGCTACTCGGACTTGGGCGGTGGCTGGACGGCGTCCCAGTCGGGGTCGCGTTTCTCGATGAAGGCGCGGACGCCCTCGGCGGCCTCGCCGCTGTACTGGTCGTGCATTTCGGCGATGTACCAGGCCTGGTTGACGCCGCCGCTGAGGCCGAGGTCGAGGCACTCCCACACGCCCTTCACCAGGGCCTGACTGGCGCGGGGCGCGTTGCTGCTGACGATGTCGGCGATCTCGACGGCGCGCTCGAGTAGCTGCGCCTGGGGTACGACCTCGGTCACCAGGCCCACGTCGAGGGCCTTGGCGGCGCCGGTGCGCTCGTGGCGGCCCATGAGGCCGAGGCGCATGAGGTAGGAGTAGGGGATGTTGCGGTAGGCGAAGAGGACCTGGGCGACGACGGGGGCGAGGCCGTTGCTGCTGTGGGGGTCGACGAAGGTGGCGTTGTCGGAGCAGATGATGATGTCGCCGTAGGCCACGAAATAGAAGCCGGCGGCGGCGCAGACCCCGTTCACGGCGACGATGGTGGGCTTGAAACAGTCGTTTTGTTTAGGTGTGAGTAAACTGGCGGGGCGCGGCCCGGCGCGTCTGATGGGGCTCGTCTCGGTGGCGTCGCGCCGGCGCTCGGCGCGGACGTCCATTCCGGCGCAGAAGGCGCGGTCGCCGGCGCCGGTGATGACGATGGCGCGGACGTCGTGGTCGTAGCGGACCTCCCGCCAGAGGTCGATCAGCTCCTCCTCCATGTCGAGGTTGATGGCGTTGAGGAGGTCGGGCCGGTTCAGGGTGACGATGGCCTTGTGGCCGTCCTTCTGGTACGTCAGGGTCTGATAGCTCATCGGGCGCTCCTGGGAGATCGCCGGACTAGAGTGGCGGGCGCTTCCGACAGTGTCAAGCGGCGCCTGGCAGACCTAGCTCCAGAGCTCGTAGCGGACCTGCGACGGGGGCGCGCCGAGCACCGTCGCGGCCTCGTCGGCGGCCCGGATGAAGGGCTCGGGGCCGCAGAGGTAGTAGCGGCTGGCGGGGCCGAGGCCGAGATCGCGCAGCGTGGCCGGGGCGATGCGCCCGCGGGGGCCGTCCCAGCCGGCGCCGGAGCGGGTGACGGTGTAGTGGGCCTTGATTCGCGGGTTGCGGGCGACGATGGCGTCGATGTCGTCGCGGAAGGCGAGCTCGTCGGGAGTGGAGGCGCTGTAGACCAGCGTGACGTTGGCTGAGCCGGGTGTCTCGTCGGCGGCGCGGAGCATGCTCATCAGCGGGGTGATGCCGATGCCGCCGGCGATGAGGGCAACGATGGGGCCGCCTTCACCTTCATCACCGGGCACGTAGGTGAAGTCGCCGTGGCCGCCGTCGATGGTCAGGGTGTCGCCGACCTTGGCCAGGGCGTGGATGTGGTTGGTGACGGGGTTGTCGCCGACGCGCTTGACGGCGATCTCGATGGTCGAGGTGTCGCGGGGCGACGAGGTCATCGAGTAGCCGGCGACCGGCGCGTCCGGGCCGGGGTGCAGGTAGCAGTCGATCCACTGCCCGGGCAGGAAGCGGAAGGGCCGGCCGCCAAGGTCGAAGACGAGGCGCTTGACGGTGGGGGTCTCGTCGCGGATGGAGGCGATGGCGGCGGGGATCGGCGGCATGGGCTCTACGATACACCACCGACGGGGAAGGCCGGAGGGGACGGGCGCGTCGCGACGCGCCCCTGTAGGGGAGGGCCCCGCGACCAGATGGGATGTCCTACTCCGGCAAGGGGGAGCAGCCGGCCTTGTTGCACGCGCGGACCTGGTAGTAGGCGCCGAATGAGAGATCGAGGGAGCGACCTAGGTCTGTGTGCTGACTGAGGGTCAAGGGCGCACTTACCTCAGTCAACAGGTCGCCTGCTCTGTACACCTCGTAGTAGGTCGCGCCCTCCACCGCGGTCCAGGTCACCTCGTCAACGTCAGGGAAGATCTCAACCATCTTCCTGACGACTCGAACGTCCTCCGGGGCCGCCGGGATATTCACGTCGGCATGCGACTCGGTGATGCCCGCCACGGGGTCGTCGTCGAACTCAGTGCATCCGAGGTGGTTGCACGCCCGCACCACGTAGTAGTAGACGCTATCCGGCTGCAGGCTCTCGTCCACAAGACCGAGAGCAGCCACCTCGGTCGCCACGATGGCAAAGTCGCCGTCCGCAGAGTCGCTGCGTTGCACGTCGTAGTGTGTCGCGCGGTTGATGCTGTTCCACACCACCGCCAGCGAAGACTCGGTCCTGCCCACCACGTACAGGCCGCGAGGGGGGAACGCGGGCGCCCATTCCGGCGTGGCCTCCAGGGTGGGAACCGGGGCGAGGGCCCGCTCCGGCCCCGGAGCGGGGACGGTGCACGCCCACGCCGCCGTGAGCAGAGCGACGGCGGCTGCAATCCAGGCCATCCTCACACCGTTAACCTGGCGCGCCGAATAGTTTCCCCCCGCAAGTCCGCGGCGCCCCAGGCGTCGAGGCCCGGGCGGCGTCGCCAATGTCCAGGCAGGTCGCGGACCGTCCGATGACACGGCCGCCGTGGCCGATCTTACGGGGTGGCCGGGTTCTCGCTGTCAACCTCCGAACACCCACCCCTGTTGCAGGCGACGACCCAGTAGTAGTTCTCATCGGGACCGGGGCTGGTGTGCACGTAGGACGTGGTTGTCAGCCCCGACGCCAACTCGTCGCAGAAGCCGGGGCCGAAGCTGTCTACGCGGCAGGCATCGTCGAAGAAATCATCGTAGTAGACGTTGTAGAAGTCGGCGCCGTCCACCGCGTCCCAGGTGACGCGGATCGTCGAGCCCTCGATGGCATAGCTGACGTTCGTGGGTTGGCCCGCCCTTGGCACGATGGGCGTAGCGGGATTCTCGCTGTCGACTTCGGAGCACCCGTGTTCGTTGCAGGCAATGACCCAGTAGTAGTTGTCGGCGTACGCGGGGTCGTCGTGGACGTAGGACGCGGTTGTGAGGCCGGAGGCCAACTCATCGCAGAAGGAGGGGTCGCCGCGACGCACGCTACACAGATCGGCGAAACGGGGGTCATGGTAGACGTTGTATGAGCCGGCGCCGGCCACCGGATCCCAGGTGAGGCGTATCGTGTCGCCCTCGACGGAATAGGTGACATTCGCCGGCCGGTCTGGAAGCGGCGGGGGCGTCGGTGTCGGGGGCTCCGCTACGGCCTCATCTAGGTCGATGCAGCCGGTTTCGTCCAACAGTTGAAGCACCTCGGGGGCGACGCGGCGCATGGTCTCCTCAAGCTCTTCGAGTTGGGGCAACAGAATAAGGAACAAGAAGGGGGTTAACGACGTCATCCTTGGGCTGCGAGTCCGCCAGACCCTGTATGGCCCTTGCGTAGTCCACCGTGCCGTCGTGGAAGTCGGCGACTTCCGGTGGCGGTACGACCGACTCCATGACCGCGATGGAGGCGGCCATCTCCTGCGATATCTGCCCGTACGTGACATCCTCTGCAATGTCGTCCGCGGAGTTTTCGGCACAGAAAACGGCGTACTCCTCGAGGGTCATGCCGGAGTTTGCCGGGACGACCGTTGGCCTAGCCACAGCCACGGTGGGCGTTGGCGTCGCGCTGCTTCCCGCCGGCGTTTCGGCAGCGCCAGCGCTATCACTGCTACCACCAGTGTCCTCGGCGAACTCTTCATCATCGATGCAGCCGGCCTCGGCCAAGCGGGCACGGGCTTCCGGAGACATGCTGCCAATGGCGTCGCTCAGCCTCGATTCGTATCGGAAGAACAGCGAGAACACGTCGCCGAAGAAGACGTCGTCCTCGACCACGTCATCTTTGGAACCCTCGTAGTCGTCGAAGACCTTCTTCAGGTCTCTTTGGAAGTCCAGCGCCGCGTTGTGGTAGTCGGCGACTTCAGACGGTGGGTCGACAGCCTCCATCTGCTTGATGAACTCCCCCACGGCCGCGGACATTTCTCCGTAGGTAGCTTCCTCCGAAAGGTCTATCTCCGACTCGCCGCACAGCGCAGCGTACTCGTCGAGGGAGACTGCGGAGCCGGTCCGAGCAGGAGCTGACGTGGCAGCGTCTCCGTCGCCGCCCCCGCAGGCGGCTAGCGCGGCACACATGAGCAGAACTGCCGTGAGGAAGCCGAGTCGGCGGACGGGCGACGGGGGGGATTTCACGGTGGTCATCCTTCCAGGGACCCTAGCCACTCGCTCTACCTGCCTCCACGTTCACCTGGCAGGTGTCCGGTTCGCGTTGTCGATAAGATTGCTCATCCACGGGTCGCTCCACAGGCCTTTGGCGTTGACATCCGCCCCTGCCTCCACCGAAAACCTAGCAATCTCATATGGTTGCTGTCCACGCGGCCACTTGGGCAGGGTGGGCGCTTTGGTCGCGACATTGGAGGGCGTGATGTTCAGATACAATTGGCTTCAAGCAAACGGTCGACTATGTCCTCATCCATAGCATCGATGACCGCCGTGATCTTGGGCTGGTACTCCGGATTTACACTCGACAATATGTCGATGAGGTATGTAGTCAATGATTCCTCTTGTCCTGGTGGGGGAGCATCTTCTAAAGCTTGCTTGCCAGCCTTCTGCAAAGCGAGTATGAGATTGTGAAAATCGGCCACTTCCGGCGGCGGTTGCACCGCCTCGATTTGCGTGATGTAAATGTCCAAGTCGGCAATAAACTCTTGCTTGGAGTCATACGTGTCAAAGTCAATCTCTGCTGCCCCTAGCTCCCCGCAGAACGCCAGATACTCATCCAGGCTGGAAGGAAGAACATCGGTGGCTGTAGGAATTGGAGTCTCCGTGGGAGAAGTAGGTGTGGATGAAGGGGGATCACCGGCACAGGCGGCAAGGACAAAGATGGCCAACGGGATCAGCAATCTCATTACGTATCTCCTCCGCGTTCCTGTTTCTCGCATGGAGCAATGAAGTTATCCCTGTGTATCCCAGGCGGCGGGCGATGTCCGACCAGGACAGGCCGGACTCCTTCTGGAACCGCCTGAGCCGACGTTAAGGTCAAGGATCGCGGCAAACAAGTAACAAATGCCCTGGATGGCCGGGGGCATTTGCCCTATCTAAGGCAGTCAAATGTTCGTGGCTCGCGCGCGCCAAGCGCCCTGCTCAGTCAACTTGCGCCGCGCCGGCTGGGGAACAGGAACACTGGGACTTGGCCGCTAATAGCTCTGCGAGCCGTTACCGCGGAATGGCTAAGCGCCGCCCCCGCGGAATCACGCACGTCACGGTCGCGCCGCCCATAGCGCCCTTCTTTTCGACGACAAGACGGCCTCCCAATCGCAGGGCGTCCCCGTCCATGTTCGCGAAGCCGTGGCCGCGCCGCGCGTAGTCGCTGGGAAGCCCTCTTCCGTTGTCCAACACCGACAGCCGCACTTCCTCCTTCTCGCACGCGAGGTGGACCGCCACCCTGGTTGCCTGGGCATGGCGGTAGGCGTTGGTGAGCGCGTTGTGAGCGATCGAGAAGAGCAGGCCCCTGGTTTCGGTGGGGAGGGACGGCTCGACTCCAGTCTGCGTCAACTCGCAGGGCACGGAGGTGATGTTGGTGAAACTGGCGGCGTGGGATTTGAGAGCGGAGCTCAACGCACGACCCTCGTAGATGCCGCCCATATTGATGGGGTGTCTCAGCTCCCAGATGGCGGAGCGGGACAGCCGGGAGGTCGCCTCGAGGGTGGCGGCCAATTCCGGGTTGGCGTCCCCGGCCTGGACCTTTGCGGTGTCGATGCCGAGACCGATCATGTACGCCGACTGAGCTGTGGTGTCGTGAATCGTCTGGGAAAATTCGACCCGCTCACGCTGCAGGTCGCGCTCGCGCTCGACGGCCTGCCTCCACCTCACTCGCTCGAACTTGGCGATGACATTGACAAGTGCGGCCACCGCATACATGACGCCAATCCGGGCGAGCAGGGTTTGTTCCTCCGCCGCAGCAATGTCGATGCCGTCCCCGACAGTCAAGCTGATGACCAGATACAGGAGGGCCACAAAGGTCGCGCCGGCCATCGTCAGCCAAAAGGACGTGAGAATCATCGCGTACCCGGCAAGCTGAGGGTAGTGCAGCAAGTATATGAAGGAGGAACTGAATCCTCCGCTTAGGGCCACAGCATTCGAGAGTATGACTACATCCAGCATCCCATTTGCCAGAATCCAACGCCGTGTTACGGTCTTCTTCGTTGCCAGCCGGTAGTGCGTGTATCCGTTCAGCATTAAGTACAGCAAGAATCCCGGCACATACGGTGCATAGGTCTCCAGCGAATCCTCAGGCCGGTACACCCACAGCAGACCGAAGACGAGGATGCACCAGCGTGCCCATACGCAAGTCCTCGCGAGGAATCTCAACCCGTCCGGGTCGCTGTCGCCGCGCTCCCAGCCCATCATGCCAACGACACTTGCCGCCGACGTGACCAGGTGGACGGCCCGGCTGTAGCGGGATCCTCGAGCCATCTCCATTTCCGAACACTGCTGATTCCCCGGGCGCATAGCCCTAACGCTCCGGGGCATAATCATCCAGCAGCCCGTTCCGAGCCGCCCAAAGCACCAGACCCTGCATCGAGGTGACCTCCAACTTCTGCTGGATGCCGTAGATGGCGTTCCGCACCGTCACCGGCCTGATGCCTCTCCGTTCCGCTATCCGGGTGTACGACATGCCCCCAGCAAAAGAGACGAGTATCTCCCGCTCCCTCGCAGTCAGCCCGGCGGCATCGGCCGCATCTCCCGCCTCTGAGGCATCGCGGACCGCCGCGACCACGCCCCGCACCGCCTCAGCGGGCAAACGAAGCTCTCCCCGGAACACGCCTCGCAGCGTCGACAGAAGCCGTTCCCTGTCGGTTTCTTTCTGAAGATACCCGGTTGCGCCAGCGGCCACCGCCTCCAGCACCGCCGTTTCCTCGTTCGCGACCGTCAGCATGACGACACGCGTCCCGGGGGCGGAATCCACAATATCGCGGCAAGCTTCCACTCCGTCCTTCCTCGGCATCATGACGTCCATCACTACTAAGTCTGGAGACAACTCGGCGGCCACTCTGACTGCCTCCACGCCGTCCCCCGCCTGCCCCACAACCTCGAACTCGCCAGACTGCTCCAGGACGTATTTCAGCCCCTCCCTAACAATGGAGTGGTCGTCTACAACCAGCACCTTGATGCGCTCGTTTGATTTCATTCCGGCTTCCTCTCAGCCCGAAATCTCGACAAGGTCACGGACCCCACCATAGCAGTGCACGGGCGGCCGTGGGACCTGGCCGGCGCGATGCGGTTACGACACGCCACCCACCACCGGCCCCTGTGCCACGCGGCGCTTGACGCGCCCGGCGCGGCGGTATACCGTATGAACCAGAACATATGTTTGTGCCGGCTCAGCCTCCGCAGGCGGGAGCCGGGCCCTCCGCCGAGAACGCCATGACGGCGGAAGGGTGGCGGGAGAACCGCGGAGTATGGCGAGAGGGGCGGGTGCGAGCTCGCCGTCCCTCTGGCGGCATGGCAAGTGAACCGACCGGGGCTGGGAAGGGAGAGACGCCGGCGGGCGTCGCGCGACTGCAGCGCGCTCCCCCTTCTCAGCCGGAGGAAGCGGGCCCGCCTACAGCAGGTTCCAGCCGCCGTCGACGGTGAGGATTTCGCCGGTGACGTAGGCGGCGTCGTCGGAGGCGAGGAAGGCGGCGACGTTGGCGGCGTCTTCGGGCTCGCCGACGCGTCCCAGGGGGACGTGGTCGACGTAACGGTCGTGGTAGGCGGGGTTGCCCCAGAGGCTGCGGACGCGGCCGGTGCGGGTGAGGCCGAGGCACATGGCGTTGGCGCGGACGCCCTTGGGGCCGTAGGCGCCGGCCAGGGAGCGGGTAAGGCCGGTGACGCCGGCCTTGGCGGAGGCGTACCAGGCGACGGGCATGCCCATCTTGGTGCCGGCGATGGAGCAGACGTTGACGATGGCGCCGTGGCCGCTCTCGATCAGGTGGGGCATCGCCGTCTCGCTCATCCGGTAGACGGAGGAGAGCGACTGCTCGATGCCCAGGTCCCAGATCTCGTGCTTGGTGCCCTCGTTGTAGCGCGAGGGGAGGCCGGCGTTGTTCACCAGAATGCCAAGCCCGCCGAACCCGTCGACGGCGGTGCCCACCATGCGCTCGCAGTCGGCCAGCGTCGCGGCGTCGCCCTCGACGGCCCTGGCGTCGCCGCCGAGCTCGGCGATCTGCTCGACGACGGCGTTGGCGCCGGCTAGGTCGATGTCGCCGATGACGACGTTGGCGCCCTCGGAGGCAAGGCGGAGGGAGGTGGCGCGTCCGACGCCGGCGGCGCCGCCGGTGACGAGGGCGATGCGGCCTTCGAGTCTGCGCATGGTGGTGGGTCTCCTGGGGGGAGTCGCGGGGCGTCTCTATGGTAGTGCGTATGGAGGCGTTTGCGTAACGGCTCCGGTGGTGGGGGGGGGTGGGCGATTCGTGCATCGCCCCTACGGGATGCGGAGGGTGCGGTCGGTGGGGTGCGGTGACGTGCGGCGGTGATCAGGGGGCCCCTCATCTCGATCTTCTCCCGTGGGGAGAAGAGGTTTCCGGAGGGGCCCGCCCTCAGTCCCTCCCAGAGGGAGGGAGGTTTATGGGGCGCTCCCAGAGGGGGAGAGGCAGGCGGGGGTGCGGGCGATTCGTGCATCGCCTCTACGGGATGCGGAGGGTGCGGTCGGTGGGGTGCGGTGACGTGCGGCGGTGATCAGGGGGCCCCTCATCTCAATCTTCTCCCGGGGGGAGAAGAGCTTTCCGGAGGGGCCCGCCCTCAGTCCCTCCCAGAGGGAGGGAGGCTTAAGGTGCTCTCCCAGAGGGGGAGAGGTTTCAGGTGGTTTCCCCCGGAGGGGGAAGGGTGTAGACGAGATATTGGCTGTTGACAGGACGCGCACTGGCTGATACTTTGTCTCACTGCCCAAAAGCGTTCCCGGTTGCCGCAGGCCACAGAGTGATACGAAGTCGCATTACGGAATAGCTATCGCGGCACGGGCTGATCCCGATTCCCCCATCCCTTAAGCAAGAGAAAGTCTCTAGGAGGACTTGAGCGAAAATGTTACTAGGTCGCAATAGGTATTTCGGACATCTGGTTCGGGCGTTGGCTGTGGGCCTCGTCATATTGGGAGCGGCTTTCTTGGTTGCCTGCTCGAGTGACGATGACACGCCGGCAACAGAAGCGCCGCAGCCGACCGCTACCACCGCACCAAGCGTCGCGGACACTGCAACCGCCGTACCGACCGCCGCAGCCACAGCAACGGCCGCACCGACCGCCACGCCGGCCCCACCGGTCCGGGTGGTGGCAACCACCAACTTCGTGGCCGACTGGGCCCGGGAGATCGGTGGAGACCGTGTAGAGGTCTTCAGCTTGCTGCCGGTGGGCGGCGATCCGCACTCATTCCAGCCGGGAGCGCGCGACGTTGCCAGGGTGGCCGACGCGGACCTTGTGTTGACCGTCGGTCTGGGCCTGGAGGCCGAATGGCTGAATGACCTGGTACATAACGCCAGCGCGGACGAGTCCAAGGTCATCGCGCTTGGCGACTTTGTCGATCCACTGGAGTTCGCTACGGCCGACCTGCATGACGATCACGACGATCATATGGACGACCATGGTGACGAAGACCACGACGATGGGCACGACGACCATGACGATCACGAGGACGACCATGGCGACGAAGGCCATGACGAAGGGCACGACGACCACGGCGAGATCAAGGGGCGCCTGCTCGTTGCCGACGCGGTAGAAGCGCACCTTTCCGTCGTCGATCTTTTGACCGATGACGTTGACAGTGGAATCTTCTCAGTCGCCGCGCCCCGCGCGACGGTGCAGTCCAGCCCCACCCATCGCTACGGCATCGTCCTCGCCCGTGGGCCGGAACAGGGCGACGACCGGATTCACCTCTTCGACGGCGGCGTCTTCCTGGTCGAGCACGGGGACCACTACGACCTCGTCACCGAGCCCGTCTCCCGCCATGCGCTGGAGATCGCCGACGAGCAGCCGGTCCACTACGTCAACAGCCACGGCTGGACCGCGATCTTCGCCGACATCAACGGTCATGCCATCCTGATCAACGAGGCGGACCTGACGAACGCACGCGGCGACTATGAGCCGGTCGTGCTCGAGGCCGGCGCGCAGCATGGCGCGGCGCTGGTCATCTCGGACGAGCACGTCATCGTCACCACGCAGAATCCCGACTACCCCGAGAACACCGACAGCACCCTGCCCGTGGGCGTGGAAGTCCGCGACTTCAACGATCAGGTCGTCTATGACGCCAGCAACCGGTCATGCCCGGGCATGCACGGCGAGTCGCACAATGAGCATGGCGCCGCCTTTGGATGCGTCGGCGGCGTGCTCTTCCTCCACGCCCACGACGGGGAGTACGAGCACGACTTCATCGCCAATCCGCCGGAGATGCGCGAAGCCTCTCGGATCGGGTCGGTCTACGGGCACCACCACGTCGAGCATTTCTTCGGCAAGGCCTCCTACCGCGATGAACAGGGCTTCGCCGACGATGGCATTTGGCTGATCGACGTGGAGCACGGCGAAATGAGCCAGGTTTTCAGCGAGCCGAGCCTTTCCGCGAAGTTCTCCAGCGACGGCGAAGTCCTCTACGTGCTCGGCGCGGACGGTGTGCTGCACGCGCTGGACGCGCATGACGGCGACTTGGTCGCGACGACGGACCTGGTCGAGCCGGGCGAGTCGGGCAGAGCCGCCATGATCGTCGTCGGCGAGTGGATGTACGTCGCCGACCCCAACAGCGGCCACGTCCTGGGCGTGCACCTCGAACATATGGAGATCGAGGAGGAGTGGGAGGTCGGCGGCGCGCCGTCGAGCCTGGCGTTCCTCGGAGTCGCCAGCGAAGGCCACGACGAGCACGGCCATGAGGAAGACGAGCACGGGCACGAGGAAGACGAGCATGGCCACGAAGAGGACGAGCACGGGCACGAGGAAGACGAGCACGGCCATGAGGAAGACGAGCACGGCCATGAACACCACCACCACGGCCCGCACGATCCTCATTTCTGGTTCGACCCGGTCCGGGTGAAGATTGCCGTCAACGAAATAGCCACCCGGCTTGCGGCTATCGACCGTGAGAACGCGACCTTCTACTTCGAGAACGCCTCGAAATACTGGGAGCAGCTCGACGAGCTTCACTCCTGGACCCAAGAGCAGGTCAGTATGGTTGCGCCGGAGCGCAGACTGCTCGTCACGTCGCATGACAGCCTCTCGTACTTCGCCGACCTCTATGGGTTTGAGGTCGTTGGACTCGTGATACCCTCTCTGGCGCCTGACGTGGAGCCCTCCGCGGAGCACATTGCGGGACTGGTCGAGGTGGTACGGGAACACAACGTGCCGGCGCTGTTCGGCGAGACGACCGTCAGCGAGCGGCTGACACGAGCCGTAGCAGCGGAGACCGGCGCAAACGTGGTGCAACTCTACTCAGGATCCCTTGGGGCAGAGGGCAGCGGCGCCGGCACGTACCTCGGCATGTTCCGAACGAACGTGGAACGCATCGTTGAGGCACTGAAGTGACAACCGATCCGAACGCCCACCGGGCCAGCATGTCACTGCAAGACGTGACGGTTGAGCTCGGTGGGTACCAGGCCCTGAGCAGCGTCTCCTTCAACGTAGACGCGGGGACGCTCATGGGCGTCGTAGGACCGAATGGAGCCGGCAAAAGCACGTTGTTCAATGCGATTGCCGGACTCCTGCCGGTCCGCCGGGGGAAGGTGACCCTGCACCGCGCGGAGCTGGGAAGTGGAGCGTTGGCCTACGTGCCTCAGCGAGAGAGCGTCAACTGGCGGTTTCCCGTGACCGCGACGGACGTCGTGATGATGGGCCGGTGCTGCAGACTGGGATGGTTCCGGCGGCCCGGGAAGCGCGACCGCGAGCTTGTGAACGCGTGCCTGGGCCGCGTGGGCCTGTTGGAGCATCGATCGGCGCTCATGACCGAGCTTTCGGGAGGGCAGCGGCAGCGAGTGTTCGTCGCGAGGGCGCTGGCCCAGGAGGCAAGCGTTCTCCTCTTGGACGAGGCCTTCAGCGGGGTTGACATCGGCGCCCAGGAGGGCATTGTCGAGGTCCTCCAAACGCTGCGGGACGAGGGGCGCATCGTCCTGTTGGCGACGCACGACCTGACCAACCTTGCCGGCCGCTTCGACCAGGTGTTGTGTCTGAACCGCCACGTGTGCGCCTGCGGCCCTCCCAACCAGGTGTTCACATCCGAGGTCATGGAGGAGCTCTACGGCGCCCACGGGGTACGCCTCACGATGGACGGGAGCGGCAGCGGGACGACGTGATCGATTTCGTCGTCGCGCCACTTGAGTACGAGTTCATGGTGCGAGCCCTTATCGGCTCGATCCTCGTGGGCGTGATGTGTCCCCTGGTCGGCGCGTACGTGGTCACGAGGAACCTTGCCTTCATTGGGGACGCGCTCGCCCACGCCGTGCTGCCGGGCATGGTGCTTGGGTACATCATCGGCATCAACCCGGCCATAGCGGCCGTCCCAACAGGGGTCTCCGTTGCAATGCTGGTGAGGACCGTGAGCCGGCGCGCGGGCCTCACCTCGGATACCTCCATCGGCATTCTCTTTGCGACGACGTTTGCCCTGGGCCTCGTGATGCTGGGAAGTGTGACAACGCTCGCCATCGACGTGGAAGACCTGCTTCTGGGGCAGATCTTGGCCATCACCGCCACCGGCATCTACGTGTCCCTCGGGGTGACCGTGATGGTCATCCTGGGGCTCTTCGCCTTCCACCACTGGCTGCTCTTTGCGAGCTTCGACCCCCTGGGGTCGCAGGTCGTCGGCATGCGCGCGAACGTCTTGGACTACGTCTTTCTGATTATGCTTGCCCTCGTCATCGTGATTGGGATTCAGGCGGCGGGCATTATCCTTGTCATGGCGATGCTGGTCATACCCGCCGCGACGGCGTTTCTGTTGGTGAGGCGTTTCGTTTCGATCATGATGACGGCCGCGGCGTTGGGGGCCGCGGCCGCCGTGGCAGGACTGTACGTCTCCTACTACTTCAATCTGCCGGCCGGTCCCGCCATGACCCTGGTGGCAAGCGGCATCTTCGTGGTGGTGCTCGCATCCGGGCGACGGGCGCCCGCGTGAGGACCGTCGAAAGGCCAACGACCCTGGCGCTCTCAGAGGCGAGGCGGAGGGAGGTGTCGCGGCCTACGCCAGCGCCGCCGCCGCCTCTCTCATGGCAGTTGGCCCTTGGCCGAATCCCTTGTGGCGGTTCGGGGGGCTAGGGGCGGGCGATTCGTGAATCGCCCCTACAGGGGACGGGGGCAGACGTCGATGGCCTGTGGTGGCGATCAGGGGGCCCCTCATCTCAATCTTCTCCCGAGGGGAGAAGAGGTAAGACCTCCCGGCCCCGCCGGCGCGCCCTGCGGGCGCGTGCCCTCTCTCAATCTCCCCCAGAGGGGGAGAGGTTTTTAGGTGCGGGAGAGGGAGAAGACCGCCCCGTGCCACCCATCGTTCGGCTTGCCGACGAACTACGCAAGGTCTCCAGAAGGAGAGAGATGTGGGGAGGCGCACGGAGGGGGAGAGGCGTAGGTGGCGTGCCCGCCCTCAATCCCTCCCAAGGGGAGGGAGGCCGGAGGGGAGGGAGCGGTGCGGGGTTAGGAGGCGGCGTTGATTTCGCGGAGGATTTCGGCGGTGTGTTCGCCGAGGAGGGGGGCGCGTTTGCCGGTCTTCCATTTGAGCTGGTCGGAGACCCAGGGGGAGCCGGAGTCCCAGAAGCGTTGGCCGAGCTCGGGGTGGTCGATTTCGGCGAAGTTGCCGCGGTCGAAGAAGTGCTCGTCGCGGATGCTGTCGTGGGGCTCGCGGATGGGGGCCCAGATGACGCCGTGACGCTGGGCGGCGTGGAAGATCGTCTCCGAGTCTTCGGTGGCGAGGAAGGTCTGGATGATCTGGTCGATGTGGGCGCGGGAGCTGAGCTTCTTGCGGTGGTTGGGGTCGGAGTAGGCGGGGTCGGTGAGGTCTTCGGCCATGCCGTACTCCTCGAGGAGGCTGACGATGCGCTCCCACTCGCCGGTGAAGAGGCCGAGCATGACGACCATGTACTTGCCGTCGTTGGTGAACATTTCGGGGAACTGGGGACGGCGGGGCGCGACGTTGCCGCCGATGATGTACCAGGACAGCCAGTTCTCGGTGCAGCTGTTGGCGGCGGCGTGCAGGGAGAGGTCGATGCGCTGGCCGATGCCGCCGTGCTCGCGCCAGTAGAGGGCGGCGAGCGTGTCCATGGCACCGAGGCAGCCGGTGATGTGCGTCGACTGGTGCATCTGGGGGGCGATGGGCGGCGTGTCCCAGGAGCCGTCGTCGAGCTGTGGGTAGCCGGAGGCCATCATCTGGCCGCCGACGGCGAGGGCGACAAGGTCGTTGGCCTTGAAGTCGGACCAGGGGCCGTCGAGGCCGAAGTCGGAGATGGTGAGGACGATGAGGCCGGGATGGTCGCGGTTGACCTCCTCCCACGACGTGCCGGCGAGGGCGAGGCCGCCGGGCTTGACGGTCTCGAGGAGCACGTCGGCGGAGCCGAGGAGCTTGTCGAAGGCGGCGCGGCCGCCGGCGGTGTCGAGGTCGAGGGCGACGCTGCGCTTGTTCTGGTTGTAGTGCCACCAGAAGATGCTCTTCTCGATGTCGCGCTCGTCGTTGTAGAAGGGGCCGAGACGGCGGGTCTCCGCGCCGCCGGGGGGCTCGACCTTGATGACGTCGGCGCCCATATGGCCGAGGAGCTTGCCGCAGAACTCGCCGCGGCGGTCGGCGAGCTCGACGACGCGCACGCCTTCGAGCGAGAAGCCGAGATCTTGGGGTGCGGAGGTCATCAGATCACGTCCTCGGCTTTGAGCTGCGCGATGCGTTCCGTCGGCATGCCGAGCACGTCGGCGTAGAACCACTCGGTGTCCTCGGCGTAGCACTTGGCGCCGTGGCCGCTCTGCCCGAACGGGGTGGGCTGGGTCTCGGAGAAGCGGCCGGGGTGGCCCTCGACGTCGTAGTTGGGAACCTCGGAGTGGGGCACCTCGACGAAGTACTTGTTGTGGGCGAGTTGCGGGTCGACCTCGTAGCGGTCGCGGGTGTTCTGACAGACGCCGGCGGGGACGCCGCGGGCCTGCAGCCGCTCCATGAGGTCGTACCGCTCCTGCTGGGAGGTCCAGGCCTGGATGTGGGCGTCTAGGTCGTCCTGGTTCTGGTAGCGGTCGGTCAGGGTGGCGAACTGGGGCGATGCAGCCCACTCGGGGCCGCCCATCTCGGCGACGAGGCCCTCCCATTCGGCGTCGTCGCGGCAGGCGATGGCGATCCACGACTCCTCCCCGCCACTGCAGCGGTAAGCGCCGTGGGGCGCGGCCTCCTCGTAGGGGGAGCGGTTGCCGGTGCGCTCGTAGGAGCGGCCGTTGGCGGACCAGTCCATGATGGACGTGCCGGTGAGGAGGAAGGCGGGGCCGCTCTGGGATGAGTCGACCCAGACGCCCTTCTTGGTGCGGTCGCGCTGGCGGAGGGCCATCATGGTGGCCATGGCGACGAAATAGGGGCCGCAGACGTCCATGTAGGAGAAGCCGTAGCCGACGGGGTAGCGGTCGGGGAGGCCGGACATAAAGGTGAGGCCGGAGACGGCGGCGGCGGTGGGGCCGTAGGAGCGGTAGTCGCGGTAGGGGCCCTGGAAGCCGAAGCCGGGGGCCTGGACGTAGACGATGTCGGGCTTGACCTTGACCATCTCGTCGAAGGGGAAGCCCCAGTCGGCGAGCGTGGCGGCGGTGAAGTTGTCGACGACGGCGTCGGAGACGCGCAGGAGCTCCCGGAAGACCTCCTTGCCCTTGGGATCGCGCATGTTGAGGGAGATGCCCCACTTGCCGACGTGGTTGTTGTTGAAGCTTGCGCCGCGGTTGACGCTGGCGACGTCGAGCTGAGAGTAGCCGGGATCGGTGCCGGGGGAGTCGTCGCCGGGCATCTTGTGGTGGGGGCCGCTGGTGCGGAGGACGTCGAGCTTGCCTTTCCACTCGATGTGGACGACGTCGGCGCCGTAGAGGGCGAGGTGGCGCGTGCCCTTCGCGCCGGCGTTGAGCCAGGTGAAGTCGAGGATGCGCGCGCCTTCCAGGGGCAACGGCATAGGGGGGAGCCTCCTCGCAGAGTCTGCGGGGGATTATTCTGGCGCGTCCAGCGGGGCTGTCAAGGTGGGGGAGGGGCTCTAGTTGGGGTCGGCGCGTCCGGCGACGCCGACGGGGCCGCGGCGCCCCGGAATAACCTCGACGGGGGTGGGAATCAGCCACTCTTGGCCGATCTTGGTTGCGCCCCGGAGCCGCCCTTCGCGTGCTAGCTGACGGACACGGCGGTCGGAGACGCCTAACTCGGCGGCGGCCCGGCGGATGGTGACGTTGGCGACGTCGTCGTGGGGTGTCTCGGAAGTCAGCTCGAATTCGACGGGAGCCGGCTGTTTGAAGGTACTGAATTCGTGGATGAGGAAGCCGATGACTTCGCCGTCGTCGTCGAGCCGCTTGAGGATGCGGTCGTCGCCGGTGGGGGTGAAGTAGCCCTCTCGGAACGCCCACAGGATTTCGAGCATATCTCCATCTCCGTCGTACCAAACGGACACGTTCTTGCTGTTCATGTTCATGCTCCCTTGATCTTCCGGTCGAGGTAGCCGGTCAGGATGAAGGAGTCCTCGCCGTCCCGCTTGACCACGAGGCAGAGGTAGCGGTTTCTCGCTTTCAGGTCCGGGTAGAGCCGGTAGTAGAGCTGGACCGTGGGGCTGGACTTCGAGACGCTCACGGCGTCCGGCTTGGCGAGGGTCTCGGCGAATCGGTGGATCTGAAAGGCCATTTCCGGGTGTCTTCGCAGCATGTGGCGGAGCCGCTCGTCGGTGAGGCGGACTTCTTTGCCGCGTTCATCGGTGAAACGCCGCATGGTGACTTCTTTCGACCATTACCATACCGGCAAGTATGCCGGGTGCGGTAGGGAATGGCAAGGGTGGACTTCCTGTGAAAACCGGTGCCGGTTGTGAGGGGGCCCCTCATCTCGATCTTCTCCCGGGGGGGGGGGACCTCCCCTCGCCACCCCGGCCCGCCCTCAGTCCCTCCCAAGGGGAGGGAGGTTTAAGGCCGGCGCTCTCGCGGGGGATGTCTGTGGTGCGGGTGCTGTTCGTTGACAGGGTTGGGGTGCGAACCTAGCATTGGCGCGCGTTTGCATCCCCACCGCGTTGGCGTTGGAGAGGGAGTTGGTATGCCTAAGGCGAAGGACCAAATCGTGCAGATTCTCGAAGAGGCGGGGGTGGAATACGTCTTCGGGCTGCCCGGGGGCGGGACGATGGCGATCTTCGATGCGCTGTACGACTCTTCGATCAAGCCGATTCTGGTGCGGCACGAGGGGACGGCGGCGGTGATGGCGGACGCGTATGGGCGCATCACGGGGCGGCCGGCGGTGATCATGGGGCAGGGGCTGTTCATGGGGTCGAACGCGACGTTCGGGATCATGGAGTCCTTCCTGAGCAGCTCGCCGATGCTGGTGCTCACCGATACCTCCGACGCCGAGCTGGCGCAGCACCCGTCGAACCAGTCGGGAGCGGGCGAGTACGGCAGCGTCGACCTGCCGGCGATCTTCAAGGCGATGACGAAGTACACCACGGTGGCGACGACGCCCAAGGAGGCGGCGATCGGGACGCAGCTCGCGCTGAAGCACGCGATCTCGGGGCGGCCGGGGCCGACGGCGGTGGTGATGCGGAGCGCGTCGATCATGGGCGAGGTCGATCTGGAGCACCCGCCGTTCATCCACGACACGGCGGGCTATCTGAACATGAGCCGGACGCAGGCGATGCCGGGGGACGTGGAGAAGGCGGCGTCGCTGCTGGCGGAGGCGAAGCGGCCGGTGATCGTGGCGGGGAACGGCGCGCGCATGGGCGGCGCGGCGGAGAGCATCCGCGCTTTCGCCGAAGCGTGGGGCGTGCCGGTGGCGACGTCGTACAAGGGCAAGAGCATCCTTGAAGAGACGCACCCGCTGGCGCTGGGCATGGCCGGCGTCTATGGGACGAAGGCGGCGAATACCGCCGTCGCCGAGGCCGACGTCGTGCTCGTGATCGGGGCGATGCTGCGGTGGCAGGACACGCTGCGGGAGAAGCCGACGGTGTGGAACCCGAAGGCGCAGAAGATCATCCAGATCGACGTGGACCCCCGAAACACCGGCTGGACGTTCCCGGTCGACGTGGGGCTGGTGGGCGACGCAGGGGCGGTGATGGAGCAGATCGTCGCGGCGGCGGGCGCGCTCGACGGCGGCGACACCGCCGAGCGGCGCGCCAGCGCGGTGTCGGCGATGAAGGATGCAGCGGGTTACTACGACGACCCGTCCATGTTCGAGGAGTCGTCGCCGGTGACGCCGCAGCGGCTGATCCGGCTGCTCCACGAGCACCTCGACCCGGAATCGCTGATCACGCTTGACGCGGGCAACAACCGGGTGTGGATGTCGCTGATGTACCAGAGCCGGTCGCCGGGGTCGGTGTTCGCCCCTGGGGGGACGGCGGGGATGGCGTGGGCGCTGCCTGCCGCGCTGGCGGTGAAGCTGGCGCGGCCGGAGAAGCCGGTGGTGGCCGTGACCGGCGACGGCGGCTTCATGATGGCCGTCCAGGCGCTTTCGACGGCGGTGCAGTACGACCTCCCGGTCGCGTGCGTGGTGATGAACGACTCGTCGCTGGGGATGGTGCGGCAGCACCAGGGCGACCGGGTGATCGTGTCGGAGTTCACCGACATCGACCACGCCATGCTGGCGAAGAGCTTCGGCGCGGACGGGGTCCAGGTCACGGACAGCAGGGACCTGCCGGATGCGCTGCGTCAGGCGCAGGCGTCGGGCAAGCCGTTCGTGGTCGACGTGGTCACCGACCGCGTTCCGAGCCCGGACGACTACCGCGCGGTGCCGCGGGGGGCGACGGAGACGTAGGCGGGCGCTCGCATTTACCAGAAAAGGACGACCGCTCGCAATGAAGTGGAAAGACCTATCTCCCGCCACAAAGAAGGATCTTAGACAATTAGCCTGGACAATTGGTGTGATAGCAATAGTCGGGGTCGCTGGCTATTCCGGCTGGACACTAGGGAATTCGGCGGGGTATGAAGAAGGTCACGAGGATAGAAGCGCGACCGTAGCTGCGGCGTTGGAGACCGCGGAAGCCGATGTGGCGACCGCCGTGGCCGGGGCCTATGAGCAAGGCTATGGGGATGCGCGAGCCACGATCGTCCCAGGGTTCGAGGCGTTTGCGACCTCGGTAGCCGTTGCCAACAGGGACCTCGCGACCGCCGCAGCGCGAGACGCCGATAGGGCCTATCAGCAGGGCTACCAGGTCGCGGCTACGGCTATAGCCCGGCAAAGGTTGACGAGCGCTCCGACGCCCCTGCCTAGACCCACGCCCGCTCCAAGGCCGATCCCGACGGCAGGGTCGCCGCTCATCAGCGAGGATGTTCTCGCGCTCATTCCTGAGGGCTTGGTGGATAGGGTGGTTGATTATTTCAGCAGGAACCCGGGTCAGCTTCTAGAGTGCTCATTGCTAGGAGAACCCCTCTTCATAATGCGCTGCCTATTCGAGGCATACAACAGCTAGGCCCGCCTCAAGACCGTAGGAAACCCCTGAGTAATCGCCCAGGGGATGGGGGACGGGCGATTCGCGAATCGCCCCTACAGGGGAAGGGGCCGCGGGTTTGGATGGCCTGTGGTGGTGATAAGGGGGCCCCTCATCTCAATCTTCTCCCGGGGGGAGAAGAGGTAAGACCTCCCGGCCCCGCCGGCGCGCCCTACGGGCGCGTGCCCTCTCTCAATCTCCCCCAGAGGGGGAGAGGTTTAAGGCGTCCCCCAGAGGGAGGGAGGCTTAAGGCGAAGGCGTCCGCCAAAGGGGGAGGGGTTAAGGAAAGACCGCCCCGGCTCTCCGGGGCGGTCTTCTTTCTCTCAATGCGGGGGCGTCGAGGCTAGTAGTCCATGGGGGGCATGGCGGGGGCGGCGCCCTCGGGCTCGGGGGCGTCGGTGATCATGGACTCGGTGGTGAGGATCATGGCCGCGACGCTGGAGGCGTTCTCGACGGCGGCGCGGGTGACCTTGGCGGGGTCGACGATGCCGAGGTCGACCATGTTGCCATAGGTCATCTTCTCGGCGTCGAAACCGTACTGGGCATCGTCCGCGTCGCGGATGTTCTGGACCACGACTGAGCCCTCGCCGCCGGAGTTGCCGACGATCATGCGGAGGGGCTCCTCGAGGGCGCGGCGGACGATGTTGATGCCGACGCGCTCGTCGTGGTTGCGGCCCTTCAGCTTGTCGAGCACGGGCTGCACGCGGATGAGGGTGACGCCGCCGCCGGGGACGATGCCTTCCTCGACCGCGGCGCGGGTCGCCGAGAGGGCGTCCTCGACGCGGGCCTTCTTCTCCTTGAGCTCGACCTCGGTGGCCGCGCCGACCTTGATGACGGCGACGCCGCCGGCGAGCTTGGCGAGGCGCTCCTGGAGCTTCTCCTTGTCGAACTCGGAGGTGGTGGTCTCGATCTGGGCCTTGATCTGGGCCATGCGGCCCTTGATGGCCTCTTCGTCGCCGCGGCCCTCGACGATGGTGGTGTTGTCCTTGTCGGCGGTCACCTTGCGGGCCCTGCCGAGGGACTCAACGCCGGTGGCGTCCAGCTTGCGGCCGGCCTCTTCGGTGATGACCTCGGCGCCGGTGAGGATGGCGATGTCTTCGAGCATCGCCTTGCGGCGGTCACCGTAGCCGGGGGCCTTAACGGTGAGGGCGTTCATGGTGCCGCGGAGCTTGTTGACGACGAGGGTGGCAAGGGCTTCGCCCTCGATGTCCTCACCGATGATGACGATGTTCTTGGAGACCTGGAGCACCTTTTCGAGGACAGGGAGGATGTCGGCGACGGCCGAGATCTTCTTGTCGGTGACCAGGATGTAGGGGTCGTCGATCTCCGTCTCCATGCGGTCGGTGTTGGTGACGAAGTAGGGGCTGACGAAGCCGCGGTCGAACTGCATGCCGTCGACGTACTCGGTCTCGTAGTTGAGGCCGCGGGACTCCTCGACGGTGATGACGCCGTCCTTGCCGACCTTGTCCATGACGTCGGCGATGAGGCCGCCGATCTCGTTGTCATGGGCGGAGAGGGAGGCGACCTGGGCGATCTGGTCCTTGCCCGCGACGGGGGTGGAGACCTTCTTGATCTGGTCGCGGATGGCGTCGACGGCAACCTCGACGCCGCGCTTCATGGCCATGGGGTCGGCGCCGGCGGCCACGTTCTTGAAGCCCTCGTGGACGATGGCCTGAGCGAGAACGGTGGCGGTGGTGGTGCCGTCGCCGGCGATGTCGTTGGTCTTGGTCGCGGCCTGCTTCAGGAGCTGCGCGCCCATGTTCTCCATGGGCTCTTCAAGGTCAACTTCCTTGGCGATGGTGACGCCGTCGCTGCAGACGTTGGGGGGGCCGAATTTCTTATCGAGGATGACGTTGCGGCCCTTGGGGCCGAGCGTCACCTTGACCGTGTTTGCGAGCGCGTCGACGCCGGTGATGAGGTCGCGGCGCGCATCCTCCGAATAGCTGATCTTCTTTGCTGGCATCGTTCTCTTTTGCCTCCGTAATGTCCCTAGCCGATGGTGGCGAGGACGTCGCTCTCTCGAATGATGAGGAGCTCGTCGTCGCCGTCCTTATACTCGGTGCCCGCGTACTTGGAATAGAGCACGACGTCGCCGACCTTGACGGTCATGGCGACGCGCTCACCGTCGTCGGTGACCCGCCCGGGTCCTGCGGCGACGATCTCGCCCTCCTGGGGCTTCTCTTTGGCGGTGTCGGGCAGAATGATGCCGCCGCGCATTTCTTCCTTCGCCTCGCTGGGGCGAACGATGATGCGGTCGGCGAGCGGGGAGATGCCGACGCCCTTCTTCGTCTTCGTAGCCACGCTTCGATCCTCCTACTACCGTCTTCAACTGTTTTGGGCCGCGTCGTTGGCGCAGCGCCACCGGCTATTTTAGCAGTCTCGTCCATCGACTGCTAGCGCGGGGTGGTGGTTATGGGGGAACGGGCGCGTCGCGACGCGCCCGTACAGGGGAGGGGGAGTCGCGGACGGTTGGCTTCGATGACCGGCGGTGGTTGGCAGGGGGCCCCTCATCTCAATCTTCTCCCGGGGGGAGAAGAGGGAAGACCACCCGGCCCCGCCGGCGCGCCCTGCGGGCGCGTGCCCTCTCTCAGTCTCTCCCAGAGGGAGAGAGGCTTAAGGTGGGGCTCTCCCAAAGGGGGAGTAGTTTAAGGTGGCGTGCCCGCCCTCAGTCTCTCCCAGAGGGAGGGAGGTTTAAGGAGGGGAGGGCTAGATTGCGCTTTCGGCGGGGGGACGGTTGGCGGCGTTGATGGAGTCGCCCTCGCGTTCGCCAAAGATGCCGAAGGGGTTGAGGGAGCGGGGGTTGTCGTAGACGTCCATCTTCTCGGTGCGCTTGAGCCAGCCGACGACGGCGTAGGTGATGGGCGTGGCGGCAATCTCGTAAAGGGACTTGGCGACCCAGGCGAAGATGGCGGCCCGGAAGATGGGGTTCCAGGAGCCGTCGTCGCCGATCCAGAAGCCGGAGGCGCCGAAGGCGATGGTGAAGAAGATGATGGAGTCGACGCCCTGGCCGACGACGGTGGAGGAGATGGTGCGGAGCCAGAGGAAGCGCCCCTGCGTCTTGTTCTTGAGGACGACCATGACGCCGGCGTTGCTGAACTCGCCGACGAGGTAGGCGGTGAAGGAGCCGAGCAAGATCCAGCCGGTCGCGCCGAGGATGGTCTCGAAGGAGCTCTCGTCTTCCCAGAAGCCGGCGCCGGGGATGATGTCGCCCAGCCAGAAGAAGAAGACCATGATGAGGTTACAGACGAAGCCGAGCCAGATGACGCCGCGGGCGACGCGGAAGCCGTACACCTCCGTCAGTACGTCGCTGATGATGTAGGAGAGCGGGAAGCAGACGATGGCGGCGGAGACGACATAGAGGTTGTCGCCGAGGAAGTCGAAGGGGAGGGTGAAGAGGGAGACGGGTTTGATGGCGGTGATGTTGCTGACGAGCAGTACGGTGACCGCCAGGGCGATGATGATGACGAGCCTTCCCGAAAAGCGCATGAGGGCCTCCGTAACGCGGGTGGGTCAGCGGCTCTCGCTGCCGAGGAAGGCGGCGGCCTCCTCGACGTCCTTAGGGCTGTCGATCGACTGCCAGTAGCAGCCGGCGTGCTTGGAGGCGAGGAGCTTCCCCTCGGCGGCGAGCTTGGGGAAGACGTCGCGCTCGATGCTGCCGACCTCGGGGAGGTAGCCGGCGATGTCCGCGTGCAGGCAGTAGATGCCGGCGTTGATCCAGTAGTCGGGCAGGCGGGGCTTTTCGGTGAACGACGCGATCAGGCCGTCGGCGTCCGTCTCGACGACGCCGTAGGGCGAGGGCAAGGGGGCGAGGGCGATCGCGCCCAGCGCCCCGTCCGCGGCGCCTTCCTCGCAGCGGCGGCGCACGTCGGAGAGCGGGATGTCGCTGATGACGTCGCCGTTGAAGGCGAAGAAGAGCTCGCCGTCGGGGAAGTGGGCGGCGGCGTTGCGGAGGGCTCCGCCGGTTCCGAGGGGCTGGTCTTCGAAGACGTAGTCGACGCGGATGCCGAACTTCGAGCCGTCGCCGAAGAAGTCGGTGACCCGGTCGGCTAGGTAGCCGATGCAGAGGACGAAGGAATCGACGCCGTGACGCTTGAGCCACTCCATCTGCCAGAGGAGGACCGGCTTCCCCGCGATGGGGATCATCGGCTTCGGGGTGGTGTCGGTGAGGGGGCGGAGCCGTTTGCCGAGTCCGCCGGCCAGGACGATGGCTTTCACGAAGGTCCCTCCGGCGGCGGGGAGCCAGGCCTCGCCCGGGCCTAGCTCCCGTTCAGTCTGTAGAGTTCGGCGGCGTTGTCGCACATGATGCGGCGTTTCTCGTCCTCCGGGACCTGGCGCATCTCGTGGGCGACGGTACGCATCGAGTGGGGCCAATCGGTCTGCGAGTGCGGGTAGTCGGTGGACCACATAATGCGGTCGATGCCGATGGCGTGGCGGTTCTCGATGCCGTGGGGGTCGGTGATGAAGGTGGCCCAGATGTTCTCGCGGAAGTAGTCGCTGGGCATGCGTTTGAGGTGCGTCGAGGTGTGGAAGCGGTGGCGGAGGAAGATGTCGTCGAGGCTGTCGAGGTAGTAGGGGATCCAGCCAATCCCGGTCTCGACGGCGACGACCCTGAGGCGTGGGAAGCGCTCGAAGAGGCCTCCGTAGACGATGTCGGCGAGCGGCTTGAAGACGTGCATGCCGAGGCGCGAGGTGAAGGCCCCCACCATGTAGTCGGCGCCCCGCGTGGGCGTGGGGCCGGCCTGACCGGAGGCGCCGGAGGGTGGAGTGCCGCCGAAGAAGCCGAAGTGGATGTGGAGGGGGTACTCCCAGTCCTGGGCTTCGGCCCAGAAGCGGTCGTCCTCCGGCGTGGGAGTGGGGCCGCCGTTGGGGTAGGTGCTGATGATGATGCCGCGGGCGCCCTTCTCGGCGGTGCGGCGCATTTCGAGCAGGAGGTCTTCGACGCCGGTCATGGGCGCGAGGGCGAGCCCGACGAGGCGGTCGGGGGCGACGGAGCAGAACTCGTCGAGGAGCCAGTCGTTATAGGTCTGGACGCAGGCGAGCTGCAGATCGGGGTCGTTGCCGTAGGTGTGGGCGCCGGTGAGGGCGACGCTGGGGTAGAGGACCTGGGCCTGGAGCATGTCCAGCTCCATCTCTTCCAGGCGGGCGTGGGGATCGTAGCTGGCGGGGCGTATGCGGTCGTAGGGGTGGCCGCGCTGGTCGTAGTCGGTGACTTCGAGGCCGGCGGTGGCGGTGAGCTGGATCTGTTGAACGCGTTTGCCGCCGTCGAACGACCAGGCTTTCACGCCGTTCTCAAGGTCGATCATCTTGGGGGCGCGGTCTTTGAATGCCGCGGGGACGCGTTCCTGCCAGATGTCGGGCTCGTTGAGGTGGCTGTCGGCGTCGATTACGCGGTAGTCCACGGCTCCCCCTTGCCTGGTTACCACAGCGGACATCATCGGGTTGGGCCGTAGCCTAAAGGGTTCGCTTCGAGGGTGTCAACGGAGATGGCGGGGCTGCGGGGGAGCAGCGCCCTGCGGGCGCTCGCGCGCCTGATGGCGCGCGCCCTCTCTCAAATCTCCCCCAGAGGGGGAGAGGCTTTAACGTGCTGCTCCAGCAGGGAGAGGCCCGGAGGGCGATTCGTGAATCGCCCCTACAAGGGAGGGAGGCTTAAGGGGCGGCTCTCCAGGGGGGCCGGGGCAGGGTGTAGAATTGTTAGCCGGCGCTGCGGTGCGCCGTCCCGCCACGGTAGCTCAGTGGTAGAGCAGCTGTTTCGTAAACAGCAGGCCGTCGGTTCGATCCCGACCCGTGGCTCCATGAATCCCAGGGACGACCGGGGAGCGTATGTCCCTTATGCTATACTTGATTGCGGCAAGAATCGGACTTCCCCAGCAGCTACTCTTCAGATAGGCCCGGCCCCGCTCCGATGTTTGCGCGACCCTCAGCTTCGGCCGAATACGGACTCCCTTCAACTCGACGTAACGGTTAAACGTGCCAGGGCTATTCCAGATAGGTCCACCGAGCCGGGGCGGCAACCGGATCCTTTGGAGTCTCGCCCTTCTTTCGGACAAGATCAGCAGGTGGGCGGGCCGTAATCCCCTCCCGGCGATGACCCTAATTGGGTCGGTGATCGTGGCCATCGTGCTCGCTGCCTTGCTCACGATACCGTGGTCGCCGCTGGCGGGTCCCTCCCCGACCGAAACGCCGACGCCGACCGCCAGGGCAGCGCCGTCGCCGGTCCCGACGCCCACCGCGACGATCACGCCGACGCCAACGCCGACGGCCACCGCGACGCCGACGGCGACTCCCACACCGACGCCGACGGCTACGCCGACCGCGACTCCAACAGCGACACCCACGGCTACGCCAACGGCGACGCCGATTCCGACGCCGACTCCCACGCCGACACCGACCGCCACGCCTACGCCGACACCCACACCGGAGCCGACGCCGACGCCCACGCCGACGGAAACGCCGCTCCCGACCGAGACCCCGACGCCGGAGCCGACACCCACGCCGATCATCGTCACGGTCGTCGTCACGTCGACGCCGACGCCCACGCCACTCGCAACGCCGACGCCACGGCCCACGAATACCCCGACGCCTTCGCCTACGCCGAGCGAGACGAACACGCCGACGCCGACTCCGACGAACACGCCGCCGGCCACGGCCGTCGCCGTGCAGGCGATGACGGTGCCGTTCGAGACGGTGCTTCGGGACTACTCGGGGAGCGGCTCAGAGACCACGGGCAACCCCTTCGTGTACACGGGAGCGAGGGGCGCGCCGGTGGTGTTCGACATCGACTATCAAGGCTCGGACAGCTTCAAGATCTTCGTCGTGGACGCCGTTGGCGAGGACTACGAGCTGCTCCTGACGACCGACCGGACGAGGGGTCCCTATCGCGGCGTGCGGGCGCTGTCCTACCGCGACAACCGGTTCGAGGACCATTCCTCCGAGATTTCGGCGTTCAATGTCCGCGTCGAGGGCGACGGCGCCTGGCAGGTACGGGTGTTCCTCCCCAAGCTGGCGCCGCCGTCGATTTCGGCCGTGACAGGATCGGGCGACCAGGTCATCGGGCCGTTCAACATGACCAGCGGGAACCCGTTTACCGCTGACTTCCTATTCGACGTCACGCATACCGGGTCGAATTTCTCGGCACGGCTGATCGCCGACGACGGGACCGCGGCCCAGCTGATACCGCCCCGGCAGGCGTCCTTCAACAACCTCAGGCGCCCTGTGACCGTGTATTCGTCGACGAATACGGACAAGACGGATGACGACCTGCCCTACGGCAACTACGTGTTGGCGATCCAGGCGGACGGGCCGTGGACGGTGCGGGTAATCGAGCGTTAGCCGCCGATAACGGCTAGCTGGCCGAGCCAGGTCTTGGCGGAGTTCCCGCCGAACTCGAGGAGCGCGTCCTTGCGCGGCAAGAGCCGCGCGCGCAGTTCTTCCGCGCTGTGTCCGTGCAGGCCGCGGCGGGCGGTGGCGGTGAAGGCTTCCTCAGGCGACGCGGCAGTCTGCGTGGCGGCGGCGAGCGCGAGCAGGGCGGCGAGGTTCTCCTGGAAGGCCTCCACCTGCAACAGGAGCTTCAACTGCCGCTCTAGTCTGTCCAGCGGACCGCTGAACGGCTCGGCCTTGGCCAGCGCTCCTTGAAGTCCCGCATCGTCGAGCCAATCATTCTGGCGGGCGGCGAGGGTGGAGACGATGAGGTGGAGGTTGATGTTGGCGTCGTGCCGCGGGGCGACGTCGGTGACATAGTTGAGCTCCCGTTCGATGAAGGGCGGGAGCGAGCGGAGGAACCACTCGGCGACGGCCGGAGCGCGGGCCCCGCGGGGGCTCAGCCGTAGGTGGCCGTGCCAATCGAGGAACATCTGCAACGTGCGGGGGTCGGGATGGTTGCCCGAGCCGCGCGCCTCCAGACGGTTGAGCCCCGCCGCCCATTGGCGCATCTGGGTCTCGTCCATGCCGCGGAAGGTCGGGTAGTCCAAGAAGAGGGCGTCGCAGTCCCAAGGGCGGGGGGCGTCGTCGTGCGAGTAGAGCTCGTCCCGGCCCACGATGATGGCGTGCAGGTGCGGCGCGGGGCGGCGGTAGGCGTCGACAATGCGTTCCAACCGGATGAGGGCGACCAAATGGCCGTCGTCGTCGACCTTGGCGTAGCCGCTCTCGCCGAGCTGCAGGCCGCGGAATTGGCCGCCTTGGACGTCGTCGAAGAACTGGCGGAGAAACTGCGAGAACAGCTTCGTAGTCGGCTGAATCTCCGGCAGAAGACGCTGCACCCGTCCCTCGGGGAGGAACGAGATGATGGCGTGGCCGCGGATGATCACCTTGCTAGATGATGAAGCCAGTCGACCAAGTGGTCGTAGCTCTCCTCCGGGTAAACGGGGAGGCGCTCAGAGGTGATGGGATCGACGACAATCTTGAACTCGCCCTCCTTCCCCGTAGCGTCGTCGGGGGGCACGCGCCACTCCGTGTAGCTGAGGAAGTGCTGGAGCGGCTCGGAGACGGAAGAGCTGACCTCCACGTTCAGTGTGGGAACGAAGTGCGCGGCGAGCTGCGCCGCGGTGGGCTCGTTGCCGAAGATCCTGCCGAGCTCGTAGCGAACCTCGTCGGCCTTGGTGAAGATGAAGCCGGCGAAGGTGACGGGGGGCAGGTCGTTTTTGTCCTTGTAGGCGCGGAGGTTCTGGTAGAAGCGGCGGTACTCGATGTCGCCGGAGCCCTCGCGCATTTCGCGGACGAGGCTGAAGACAAAGCAGAGGGCGTCGGCCCGGAAGACGCTCTCGTGGATGTGGGTGAGCTCCTCCGAGGGGATGTTGAACTGGTTCTGGGCCTCGGCCATCAGGCTCTGGTAGTCGATCTGCCCGCGGCTCTCGCTCATGATCTTCATGGTGGCGGAAAGGGCCTCGCCGGCCACGTCCATCAGGGGGATGGCGAGCCGCTTCTTCCTGAAGAAGCCGGGGAACTTGAGGTCGAGGCGCGCCTCGAAGATCTTGTCGGGCGGCGTGGGGAGCAGGGGCACGCCCGCGCGGAGGCTGTTGGCGCAGCCCGCGATGTCGAACTCGTTCGAGTCGACATCGATGAGCACCTCCATGCGCCGCTTTGCCGCGACTCGGACGAGGTGCATGTAGAGAAGCGCGGCGAAGTGACTCTTCCCCGAGCCTGTGTATCCGACGATCGCCATTCGTTTGTCTGGAGGAGCCACTGCTAGTTTGTCCTTTCTGTCAGGGCAGCCGCCGCGCCGGTTTCCTCGCCGGCCCGGGACGCTAGTCCGCACACTTGCGCGATCAGCTCGTAGGAGCGAACGCGGTCTTGGAAATGGTAACAGTTGGTGACGATACCCACATCATTTGTCTTATACGATGCGGCGGCCTCCATCAGACGCGCGTGGACGTCCTCGGGGTTGCCGTCGACCTGCTGCGGCCCCCCGGACCGGCCGGAGATGTAGGTCATCTGCTGGGGGGTGAACTCGAACGTGGCGGCCTCCTCCGGCGGATAGAGGCCGGGTTTGAGCCGGAGGTTGAGGTAGCGCGCGGCGCGCATCAGGTTGCGGCTGCTTCCGAGAAAGACGGCTTCCTCGCGGGTCGGAGCACAGAGCAACTGCACCGTCACATTGAGCTTGGGCTCGGCGCAGAAGCGTGAGGGCTTGAACTCGTCGCGGTAGATCTCGGCGATGAACGGCCCCTGATCGCCGGTGTAGCCGAAGAAGTCGGCGTAGGAGAAGGGGAGGCCGAGCCTGGCGGCGAGGCGCGCGCTGTAGTCGGAGGAGCCGAGGAGCCAGACTTCGGGGGCCGTCTCACAGTCTTGCCCCGGCTGGGGCCGGATGTTGCGGAAGCGGTGGTCGGGGTCGTCGAAGCCGTGGAGGAAGCCGAGGAGGTCGCCCACCTGGCGGGGAAAGTCGCGGATGTCGGCCAGGGGACGCGGGTCGGAGAGGGCGGCGGCGGTGTAGCGGTCGCTGCCGGGCGCGCGGCCGATGCCCAAGTCGATGCGCCCCGGAAAGAAGGAGTCCAGCATCGTGAACTGCTCCGCCACCTTCAGGGCGGCGTAGTGCGTGAGCATGACGCCGCCGCTCCCCACTCTGATCCTGTTCGTCGCCGCGCCGATCTGTCCGATGAGAATCTCCGGCGCCGCTCCGCTGAACGTCCCCGTGTTGTGGTGCTCGGCGACCCAGTACCGGGCGTAGCCGAGCCGCTCCGCCGCCTGGGCCAGCTTCACCGACTCCGCAAGCGCCTCCGCCGCGGTGCTGCCGCGGCGCACCGGCGACTGATCGACGACGCTCAGGACCAGATCGCTCTTCACCAGAAACTCCTAACTAACGCTATCTGAAGCGCCCTGGTTCGGTCAAGGGTTGGCTGTTCGGCTTGTGGCAACGTTTGTGGCGCCGGACTGGGGACGTCAGGTTGTTCGGGGGACGGGAACGGGCGATTCGCGAATCGCCCCTACAGGGGAGGGGTCGTGGGTTTCGATGGCCTATGGTGGCTGTGAGGGGGCCCCTCATCTCAATCTTCTCCCGGGGGGAGAAGAGGCCCGGAGGGGACCGCCGCGCCCCGCCCCGGCCCGCCCTCAGTCCCTCCCAGAGGGGGAGAGGTTTAATGGGCGCTCCCAGAGGGAGAAAGGCTTAAGTCTCCGGGGAACAGGGATCAGGGGCGGCCGGTGAACTTGGGCTTGGGCAGGAGGAGGAAGACGGGGGCGGTGAGGAAGAGCAGGGCGGCAAAGACGAAGAGGCCGATCCGGTACTCGTCTTTCCAATCGAAGATGGCGCCCAGGAAGAGGGGGCCGATGACTCCGGTCATGATGGCGGGGAACTCGACGAGGCCCATGATCGAGGCGAAACGGGCGGTGCCCATCCAGTCGGCGACGGAGGCGAGCCGGAGGGGGACGAAGGCCCCGTGGCCGACTCCCATAACGCCGACGTAGAGAACGACCATCCAAAAGTTGGTGGCGTATTCGAGGACGACGATGGCAAAGCCGACGAGGATGTGCACGACGAAGAAGGCCCACCGTTTGTCGAAGCGGTCGCCGATGAAACCGTAGGGGGCCCGTCCCAGGAGGAAGCAGATGGCCATGGCCGAGGCCACGAACGCGCCCTCTATCCGCGTCCACCCGGACTCCTCCAAGTGCGCCACTTGGTGAATGACGATGGCCTGGATGGCCAGCAACTCGACGGCCATGCCGAGGGAGAGGATCCAGAACTCCTTGCCGCGCAGGGCCTCGGCTACGGTGAGGCCGGACTCGCCGGATTGAACGAAGGAGACACCGGTGGCAGCGCCGGGGAGGTCGCCGTCGGGGTGGAGGCCGTAGGGCTCGGGGCGGTGCCGGATGAGGAGGCTGAGGGGAAGGCCGACCGCGAGGATGACCAGGCCCACCATCAAGGCGGCGGCTTCCCAGCCGTAGCTGTCGATGAAAAGCCCCAGTCCAATGACGAGGGCGCCGGCCGCCGGCGTGCCGTTCCATACGATGCTGAGCGCCTTGCTGCGGTTGCGCCGGAACCAGTTGACGACCGAGGCGTTCAAGGCGGTGCCGACGCCGACGCTGATCCCGCCGGAGATGACGAAGAGCGCGGCGTAGTACTCCCAGAGCCGGGTGACTTGGCTGAAGAGCACGAAGCCGACGCCGACCAGGAGCACGCCCAGGAAGGACATGATCCGCGTGCCCACACGGTCGACGACGAAGCCGGAGAGCGGCTGGAGGACGCCCCCCTGGAGCCGTTGGAGGGAGAAGCCTCCCGAGGTGGCAAAGGCGCTCCAGCCGAAGGCGGCGCGGAGTTCGGCGAAGAAGAGCCCCATGCCGAAGACGGTGGTCGCCACCATCGTAGCGATGGTGAAGCAGGCGCCGACGATGTACCACCCGAAGAAGATCGGGC
Organism: Dehalococcoidia bacterium; assembly: GCA_965207995.1. GTDB lineage: Bacteria > Chloroflexota > Dehalococcoidia > SHYB01 > SHYB01 > DAOUKH01. Next base: position 313,030 of record CBDBNG010000001.1, read on the forward strand.
CGCGCCCTCTCCCGACGGACGGCTCCGCTATGGGTGTGCCTGCCTTTTGTTTCGGGCGGAGGTCGGCATGGTGGGCGGGCTAGGGAACGATGGTCACCTTGATCGACTCGTTCGACTTGTCGAGGGCGGCCTTGAAAGCGTCGTCGGCTTGGTCGAGGGGGAAGCGGTGGGTGGAGAGGCGCTCGAGCTCGGCGGCGTAGCGGGGGAGCATGGCCACGGCGGCGCCAAACTCGGAGCCCCGGCGGGTGCGTCCGTAGGCGAGGGAGGCGGTGATGTGGAGCTCCTTGGACAGCAAGAGCAGGGGCGAGATCTCGACGGTCTCGCGGTTGAAGGAGCCGAGGACGACGATCGTGCCGCCCTTGCGGGCGCAGAGCATGCTCAGCAGGATGGTGTCCGCCGTGCCGCCGACCGTCTCGTAGACGACGTCGGGCGCGTTCTCGGCCGACCAGTCCTCGGCTTCGTCTTCTCCGAGAGCTTCGAGTCCGAGCCCCTCAGCGCAGGCGCGCTGGTGCGGGTAACGGGCGGTGATGGCGACGCGGCGCGCCCGGTCGCGGGCCAGGAGGCCGGTCACGAGTCCGATGGCCCCCGCGCCGAGCACGAGGGCTCGACTGTCGGGTTCGAGCGGGCCGACGTGAATCCCCCGAACGCCGACAGCCAACGGTTCCGCCTGCGATGCGATGTGGTCGGGCACCGACGGGTCGACGGGGTGCAGCGTGTAGCGGGGGACGACGACTGAGTCGGCGGCGCCGCCGTCGACGAAGATGCCGATGGTGCGATAGCCGTCGCAGAACTGCGGCATGCCGCCAAGGCAATACTCGCAGGTGCGGCAGTGGATGGTGGGGTCGACGGCGTAGAGCGCGTCGGCGAGGCCCGCGCCGCCTTCGGCGATCGAGCCAGCGAACTCGTGGCCGGGGCAGACGCCGCGCCCGAACCAGGCGTGCTGCTGGTAGACGTGCAGGTCGGTGCCGCAGATGCCGCAGGAGGCGACGTTGAGGCGCACCCAGTCGTCGGGCAAGGGCGGCGGCTCGACTTCGACGACTTCCAGGCCGTCGTCGGTATAGCGGGCCTGTCGCACCGGCAAGCCTCCTCAGGCACGTCTACAGGGGTCGTCGCGATTCTACGGGGCGGTGAAGTTGGGCGCAACGCGACGGCGGCGGAGGGGGAGCAGCGCCCTAGGGGCGCTCGCGCGCCCGGCGGCGCGCGCCCTCTCTCAATCTCCCCCAGAGGGGGAGAGGCTTTAACGTGCTGCTCCAGCGGGGAGGGGCTGCGGGGGACGGGCTTTAGCCGGAGGCGGGTTTCGCTTGCCGCGTAGGGACTCTTCCAGGAGACGACGACCAACAGGCGGCCTTAATCAGGCAGATCGATCAGGATGCGGCAGTGGTCGCTTGGGCCCCAATCGTCGACTCCGTTGAGTGCACGAACGGCGATGCGGTCGGCAATGTTGTCTGTGGCGAACACGAAGTCAAGTTGCTGGGTCGCCTTCTCCGGTTTCCCTTCTTGCGGCATGTAGAAGGTGAGGACGTCGCCGGCCTCGCGCTTCTCAGGGTCGGTGGATTGTCGTCCATGCGGCGCCTTGGGACCGACGAAGGGCACACCAATAGCCGTCATGCGGTCGAAGATGGTCCCGTAGTGCATGGGAAAACCATCCGGTGCCCACGGTGTCGGACGGTCGCTGCTGCGCCGCCAGATATTGAGGTCGCCGCATGCAATCAATCGCGTCCGCCGACCGACGAGCCTGGTGAGGTCGGAGATCAGCCGATGCGCCGACCCGGCGGCCAACTTAGCGGAAGGGCGCCCGGAGTAGCTCGTGCAGTTTTCCCAGGCGGCGTACATGGAAACGACGGTAAGCGGGCTGCCGGATTTAGGAGTGACAATGGCAGCGGCCATGGTGCCAGGCCGACTGACGGCGAATTCATGAGCGTCTGCTTCAGCGATCGATTTGGCCTCGATCCACTCGACATCGACGCGATCCGATAAGCGAGCAACGGCAGAGCGCCACTGAACCGAGCTTCCGGCGATTCGCCACGGTCCGGGGTTGGCCTCGGCCCAATCATCGACGCTGGCCGGCGGTTTACGCACCTCTTGCAAGAGAGCGACATCGGCATCCATCTCGCGCAGCAAGGCCCACGCCTCGTCGCGGTTGCTGTTCCACTTCATATTCCAACAGACGATTTTCACAATGTCACCTCGGAGCCGCCAACACCCGTCACTAGCCTAACCGCCCTCGGTGCAGCGCGCCCAGAGAGCGAGCGGCCTTCTTGCGACATAATGGGCCGGGGCGGTGCTGATGGACTATGACGTGATCGTGATTGGGGCGGGGGTGCTGGGGGCTTCGACGGCGATGCAGCTTGCCGAGGGGAGGCCGCGGCTGCGCGTGGCGGTGGTGGAGAAGGAGGCGCGGGCGGCGGTCCATCAGTCGGGGCGGAACAGCGGGGTCATCCACTCGGGCATCTACTACAGGCCCGGCTCGTTGAAGGCGGCGACGTGCGTGGCGGGAGCGCGGGCGCTGCTGGCGTTCTGCGAGCGGGAGTCGGTGCCGCACGAAGTGACCGGCAAGGTGATCGTGGCGACGTCGGAGGCGGAGCTGCCCGCGCTGGAGGAGCTGCGGCGGCGGGGGGAGGCGAATGGGGTGCCCGGCGTCGAGGTGATCGGCCCCGAGCGGCTGCGGGAGATCGAGCCGCACGCGCGGGGCGTCAAGGCGCTTTATTCGCCGAGCACGGCCATCGTCGACTTCACTCGCGTCACAGAAGCGTACCTGGAGCGGGCGCGGCGGGCGGACGCCGAGGTCGTCTTCGGCGCGAAGGTGGTGGGCTTTGCCGAGACGCCGGAGGGCGTCGAGCTCCGTACCACGGCGGGCAACGTCACCGGCCGGGTGGTGGTGAACTGCGCCGGACTCTACGCCGATGCGCTCGCCCGCATGATGGGCGGCGACGCCGATACCCGCGTCATCCCCTTCCGTGGGGAGTTTTTTGTCCTAGCGCCGGAGGCTCGAAGTCTGGTCAGGGGCCTGGTCTATCCGGTGCCAGACCCAAGGTTTCCCTTCTTGGGGGCGCACTTTACGCGCACCATCGACGGCGGGGTCGAGGCCGGACCGAACGCGGTGCTGGCCCTGGCGCGGGAGGGCTACGGCAAGGCGTCGGTGAATCTCCGTGAGGTCGCTGGGATGCTCGGCTACCCCGGCTTCTGGCGGATGGGCGCGCGCTACTGGAAGACGGGCCTGACGGAGGTGTACCTGTCGCTGCGCAAGGCGGCATTCGTCCGTGCGTTGCAGGCGTTGGTGCCTGAAACGCGGGCGGAGCATCTGAAGCCCGGCGGCGCGGGGGTGCGGGCGCAGGCCGTCGACCGTCAGGGGCGTCTCGTCGACGACTTCCGCATCGAGCATACGGCGCGGGCCGTCCACGTGCGGAACGCGCCCTCGCCGGCGGCAACGGCGTCGCTGGAAATCGGGCGGCGGATTGCGGCGCTGGCGGTCGAACGGGCCGGAATTGGCCACCTTCGTGCGCCTTGACAGGGCCGGAGGGGCGTGGCGAAGATACCCCGGCGCTCTCGTCGGCCCGATAACGGGACGCAAGCGACGTAACAGAAAGAACACAAGCAAACCGTAACGCAATAATACTGCAAGGAGACCTCATGCCATCCGTCAAATACCTCCTGATCGGCGGCGGGTTGGCCTCCGCCGAGGCGGCGAAGCAGATCCGGCGCGTCGACGCCGAGGGCTCGATCGCGCTGGTCTCCGAGGAAAGGCTGCTGCCGTACAACCGGCCGCCGCTGTCCAAGGAGTATTTGCGCGGCGAGGCGACTGAAGCCCTCGAGTTCGCCTCCGCCGCCGACTACGAGGAGCTGCGGGTGACGACGGTGCTCGGCTCGGCGGTGACATCGCTGGACGCGGCGGCCTCGACGGCCACGCTCGACAACGGCGAGGTCTACTCCTATGAGCAGGCGCTGCTGGCCACCGGGGGATCGCCGGTCCGGCTCCCCGTCCCCGGCGCCGACCTAGCAGGCGTCTACTACCTGCGCGACGCGGGCGACGCCGACGCCATCGGTGCGGCCGCAAAGGAGGCGAAGCGGGCGGTCGTGGTTGGCGCCGGCTTCATCGGTCTGGAGACGGCGGCGTCGCTGCGCCAGATGGGCCTCGACGTCACCGTGGTCGAGATGGCCGATGCGATCTGGCCCCGGTTCGCCGACAGAAACCTCGCGGCGCACGTTCAAAAGCTCTCAGAGGCGCGCGGCGTCGAATTCCTGATGGGGAGCCCCGTCGAGGGGTTCGAGGGCGACGGCGGCAGCGTGAGCGCCGTCCTGGCCGGGGGAACGTCCGTGGCCTGCGACCTCGCCGTCGTGGGTGTGGGCATCCGACCCAACACCGGCTTGGCGGAGGGCGCCGGACTGGAGGTGGACAACGGGGTCGTGGTCGATGAGCAGATGCGCACTTCGGCGCCGAACGTGTTCGCCGCGGGGGACGTGGCGAACTACCCCGACCCCATCTTCGAGAAGCGCCGCCGCGTCGAGCACTGGGGGCACGCCGAATACTCGGGGCAGGTCGCGGGAGCCAACATGGCCGGCGAGGAGATGCGCTACGACCTCCTGACGTACGTGTGGTCGGACATCTTCGACCTGCACCTGGAGGCGGCGGGCGACGAGGGTGAGTCGGACACATCGGTCGTCCGCGGCGACCTGGAGGCGGGGTCGTTCACCGTGCTGTACCTGAAGGAGGACCGGATGACAGCATATTTCTCTGTGAACACGCCCGCGAGAGAGTTCCCTGTGTTTCAGCGGCTCATCCGGCGGAAGAAGGACCTCGGCGGCCGCCTCGACGAGCTTCGGGACCCGGACTTCAACGTGCGGGAGTTGTTGAAGTAGGGGGCGGCGGGCTTCCACGAGACCGCTCCGGGGATTGGGAAACGGGCGCGTCGCGACGCGCCCCTACAGGGGAGGGCGACCGCCTCCGTCGCGCGTTGAGCAAAGGTCTCCGGGGGAGAGGGAAGACCGCCCCACCCGGCCCCTGGGCGACCACAAGGGTCGCCCCTACATGGAAGGTCTCCCTGCCGGCGTCGCGGGTTGTGTGAAGGTCTCCTGGGAGGAGAAGACCACCCCGCCCGGAGCCCCGCCGACGCGCCCTGCGGGCGCGCGCCCTCTCTCAATCTCCCCCAGAGGGGGAGAGGCTTAAGGTGGCCCCCTGCGGGGCAGAGGTCTACACGGCGGGGTGGAGGACGCTGTCGACGATGGATTCGAGGATGAGGCGGCCGTCCTCGCCGCCGATGATGGCCTCGCAGCAGCGCTCGGGGTGCGGCATGAGGCCGAGGACGTTGCGCCCCTCGTTTAGGACGCCAGCGATGTTCTGCAGGGAGCCGTTGGGGTTGGCCTCCGCGGTGACGTCGCCCTCAGGCGTGCAGTAGCGGAAGGCGACGCGCCCGCTGCTGTTGAGGTCGGCGAGGGTGGCGTCGTCGGCGTAGTAGCGGCCCTCGCCGTGGGCGATGGGGATGCGCAGCACCTGGCCGGGGCCGCAGCGCGAGGTGAAGGGACTGGCGGTGGTCTCGGTGCGCATGTGTGTCCACTCGCAGCGGAACTCCAGGTGCTCGTTGCGGACGAGCGCGCCGGGGAGGAGTCCGGCCTCGCAGAGAATCTGGAAGCCGTTGCAGCTTCCAATCACCGGCTTGCCGTCGGCGGCGTAGCGCTCGAGGGCGCCCATGACGGGGGCGAAGCGGGCGATTGCGCCGGCGCGGAGGTAGTCGCCGTAGGAGAAGCCGCCGGGGACGACCATGCAGTCGTAGGGGGAGAGGTCGGTGTCCTCGTGCCAGACGCGGTCGACGTCGTGGCCGAGGACCGTGCCGAGGGCGTGCTCGAAGTCGCGGTCGCTCCAGGTGCCGGGGAAGACGATGACGCCGAATCGCATGGGGCTTCGCCGTCAATTGTAGCGCGGGGGCGCTAGGGGTGGGGCCTGCCTCCGCGAGGCGGTTCGGGGGATGGGGACGGGCGATTCGTGAATCGCCCCTACAGGGGAGCGGTGGCGGCTTCGATGGCCGGTGGCGGTGATCATGGGCCCCTCATCTCAATCTTCTCCCAGGGGGAGAAGAGGCCGGAGGGGACCGCCGCACCCCGCCCCGGCCCGCCCTCAGTCCCTCCCAGAGGGAGGGAGGTTTAACGCGGCTCCCCCAGAGGGGGAAAGGGTTTGGGGGGCGGGCGATTCGTGAATCGCCCCTACAGGGGAGCGACGGTGGCTTCGATGGGCCGTGGCGGTGATCAGGGATTGGGCGACCACAAGAGTCGCCCCTACATGGATGATCCCCTGCTGCCGTCACGGTCTATGCAAGGGCTTCCGGGGGGAGAAGAGGGTTAGGGAGGGGGCGACCACAAGGGTCGCCCCTACAGGGAGGCGAGGAGGTCGGTGACGGTTTGGTTGACGAGCTTGCCTTCGGCCCGGCCTTTGACCTTGGGCATGAGCTGGCCCATCACCTTGCCTTTGTCGGCGGGGCCGGATGCGCCGACCGCCGAGGCGATTTCTTCCGCCAGGGCGCGGATGTCCTCGGCGGTGAGCTGCTCGGGGAGGTAGGCGAGCAGGAGGGCGAGCTCGGCCTCTTCTTTGTCGGCGAGCTCGGCGCGGTCTTGTTGACGGAAGACCTCGATGCTCTCGCGGTGCTGGCGGGCCAGCCGCGTGATGACCTCTTCGATGGCCTGGTCGTCGAATTCCGCGCCCTTGCGGCTCTCCTCGGTGTCGACCGTGGACTTGATCTGCCGCACCGTGTCCATCCGGGTGCGGTCGCGGGCGCGCATGGCCTCCTTGAGGTCGGCGTCGAGCTGTTCGCGGAGGCCCATCTACGATTGCCGCCGGCTCTGGCGGGCGCTCTTGCGGCGCTTGGCGGCTTCCTTCTTCTTGCGCTTGGTGCTTGGCTTCTCAAAGTGCTCGCGCCGGCGCGCCTCAGCCAGGATGCCGTCCTGCTGAACGCGCTTGTTGAAGCGGCGCAGCATCGAATCGAATGCTTCTTCGGGTCCGAGCTTTACTTCGACCACGCTCTCACCTCCCCTCTCTTCACGAAATGAGCCCAGGTTCGGCGCTGGGCTCAACGGGTAGTATAGGGGCGTCCTTTTTCAGGTGTCAACGGCGTCAGGGCGTCGAGCGCCGCCGCGAGGTCGGCGGGAAGGGGCGACTCCAGCGCGAGCCGCTCGCCCGTCCTTGGGTGGTCGACTTCGAGCCCCGCGGCGTGGAGGAAGTGCCGCGCCAGCAGCGGCGACTTGCCGCCGTAGAGGGCGTCGCCGACGAGCGGGTGTCCGATCGAGGCAAGGTGCGCCCGTATCTGGTGGGTGCGGCCGGTGAGAGGGCGGACCTCGAGGAGCGTTACCCCCTTGAACACGGCGGCGGTGCGGTAGCCGGTGCTGGCCTCACGTCCGCCGTCGACGGGGGCGATGCGCTTGCGGTGACGAGGGTCGCGGCCCAAGGGCGCATCGATGCTCCCCTCGGAAGGCTTGGGACGTCCCTTCACCAGCGCCAGGTACATCTTCGACACGGTGCGCGCCTTGAACTGGCCGGTGAGCGAGCGGTGGGCGGCCGCGTTCTTCGCCACGGCGATCAGGCCGGAGGTGTCCTTGTCGAGCCGGTGGACGATGCCGGGTCGCTCGACGCCGCCGATGCCCACGAGGTCGGGGCAGTGCGCCAGCAGGGCGTGGACCAGCGTGCCCCGGGGATGGCCGGGGGCGGGGTGCACCGTCATGCCCGCGGGCTTGTCGATGACGATCAGGTCGGCGTCCTCATGGACGACGGCGAGGTCGACGGGCTCCGGCGTGAGGTCGAGGCGTTCGGGGTCGGGGATGACCACCGAGACGAGGTCGCCGCCCCGGAGCGCGTAGGCGGGCTTGGTCTCAAAGCCGTTGACGGTGACAAGACCGTCGGCGATGAGCTTTTTGGCGTAGGAGCGGGAGAGATCGGGGGCTTGCGTGCCCAGGAATGCGTCGACTCGTGGCCGCCCCGGCGGCGCGGTGAAGGAGCGCGTCTCCGGCATCAGCCGGGGCCTTCCGGCGCCGGACCGGCGCGCTCTCCGTCGGCCTTGGACGCCAGGAGGACGCGGAGGACGATGATCACGATGCCGATGACGACGGAAGAGTCGGCGACGTTGAAGACGGGGTAGTGGGGAAACTCGATCATGTCGGTGACGTGGCCGTCGCGGATGCGGTCGGCGAGGTTGCTGACCGCGCCGCCGAGGATCATGCCCATGGCGGCACTGATGACGAAACTCGACCCGGCGGCCTGCCGGAAGAAATAGACCATGAAGGCGATGGCCACGATCGAGGCGATGATGAGGAGGAAGGTCTGACCGTCGAAGAGGCCGAAGGCGCTGCCGCTGTTCTTGATGTGGGTGAAGCGCACCGGCCAGTCGGGCCAGATCTCGCCGATGTCGAGCCGCGCGCGGGTCACGAACTTGGTGACCTGATCGAAGACGACGATAAGGGCGAAGAGGAAAGCGGCGAGGATGAGCCTGCTCCGGCGGGAGGAGCGCGGCGGGTCGTCCATAACGGTTCTAGTATACGCGGCGGCGCGCGCCCTCTCTCAGTCTGTCCCAGAGGGAGAGCGGCTTTTCCTAGCCTTGGCCAAGCCCCGCGAGGCCGTTCGGGGGTGGGGACGGGCGATTCGCGAATCGCCCCTACAGGGGATCGGAGGGCCCCTCATCTCAATCTTCTCCCGTGGAGAGAAGAGGGGAGACCGCGCCGCCCCGGCCCTCTCTCAGTCTCTCCCAGAGGGAGAGAGGCTTAAGGGGAGCGTTCCAGGAGGGTGGAGAAGAAGGCGCCCACGGCTTCGGCGATGTCGGCTTCGTAGCCGCCCATGAAGTGGTCGGCCCCGGCGAGGGCGCGGAGGTGGGCCTCGCCCTCCATGCGCTCGACGACGGCGCGGACCTCGTCGGCGTGGGCGAAGGCGTCCCCGTCGCCGGCGACGATGAGCTTCGGCTTGGCGTAGTCAAGGATGTCGGGACGCGCGAGACCCTGCAGAGGCGGGGCTACCGCCGCGACGCCGAGGGCGTCGTCGAGGTAGGGCGCCAGGGAGAGGGCGATGTTGGCGCCTAAGGAGTAGCCCGCGATGGCGACCCTCACCGGATCAATGGCATCGTGCTCCCGGAGGGCGGCGAAGGCGGCGAGGGCGTCGTCGCGTTCGCCCACTCCTTCGGAGTAGGTCCCCGTGCTGCGTCCGGCGCCCCGGAAGTTGAAGCGCAGGGCGGCGATGCCCTGGGCCAGCAATCCTTGGATGATGGCGACGACGACGTTGTTGCGCATGTCGCCGCCGTACTGGGGGTGCGGGTGGCAGACCACGACGCCGCCGAAAGGCGCGCCGCTATCGGGCAGCACGAGCTCGGCTTCGAGGACGACGTCGCCGTTGGGGATGGTAAGAGGTTCGGTTCGCACGGCTACGTGTGGGTAGGTGGGTCTAGGCCGCCGGCTCGGCGGCGGGGTTCTCGCACTGCATTTCGAAGGTGTTGCGAAGGGGGCCGAGGAGCCCGATGCGGAGCCAGGCCTGATAGATGCGGTCGGTCAGCGCGTCGGAATCGCCGGGGCGGTGCACGTCGACGACGGTGAGCTGCCATTCGGGATGGTCGCGCGCCGCCGACTCGAAGCCGGCGAGCAGTCGTTCCCACTCCTCGACGCTCGACACCCTGAAGCCGAAGTGGTCGGCGAAGTCGGCGGGACTCTGTTCCAACGACACGAGGGCGCGGTCGAGGTCGGGGACGCTCCGGCGCACCCGCTTCATCACGGCGGCGATCTCTCCACAGGCCTCGACAGGGCGGACGAAGACGCAGCCGGAATCGTCGCCGGCGCCGATGCGGTAGCCGACGAGGTCGTCGCGCTTGACGTAACGCTGCCAGGGCAGAACCGCCTCGATGCAGGTGTCGAGCGCGTCCAGGTTCTCCGGCGGCACGGCGAAGTTCATGTGGTTGACGTAGGTGGTTGATCGCATCGTCGGGGCTCCGTGGTCGGCGGCCAGGATAAGGAGGACGCGGCGCGGGGTCAAACGGGCGGGTGTCGTTGACCGAGGATGCCTATGCGAGTACTGTAATCGCACACGATGGCTTTGACATTAGGTGACTTCTCTAGTCCATCGGGAGGGTTCCGATGACGCAAATCACGGCTCGCGTATCGGACGAACTGGCCCTGTCGCTCGACGCGGCTGCCGCGCAGCTCAAGCGCAGCCGAGCCGATGTGGTCCGCCTGGCCTTGGAGAGGTATCTGGAGGACTTCGACGACCTTTCCGTGGCGCTCGACCGGCTGCGGGACCCGTCGGACCCTGTTCTTGACTGGGATGAAGTCAAGCGTGAGCTACTCGCTCAGGATTAAGGGGAGCGCGGCCAAGGAGCTTGCGAGCATTCCGAAACCGGCACGGTCCCGCATAGTCGCTGCCGTAGAGCGGCTCGGTGATCACCCATTGGCCGGCACACTTCTCAAGGGTGGATTGCGCGGGTTGCGGCGTTTGCGGGTCGGCGACTACCGCATCGTCTACGAGGTTTTGGACGGCGAGCTTGTCGTCCTGGTGGTGCGAGTCGCACACCGCCGCGAAGCTTACCGCGCTTGAGGCGCCACGCCGCCGCCCCTACGGGATCAGCACCGCGCGGCCAGTGAGGGCGCGGTCGAGGAGGAGTTGGTGGACGCGGGCGGCGTCGGCGAGGGGGAAGGGGGTGACGACGGGGCGGACGGCGCCGGTGTCGATCAAGGTGAGGGCCTCGATGAGGTCGGCCTTGTTGGCGCCGGTCATGCCCATGAGGCGTGCGTCCTTGAACAGGAGCTCGGCGGGGTTGAGCGAGACCTGCCCATCGCCCATCTCTCCGATGAAGACGAGCCGCCCGTATTGGCCCAGGCTCTGGAAGGCGGCGTCGAAGGCCCGCGAGCCGAGGGAGTCGAGGACGACGTCGGCGCCGGCGTCTTCAGTGAGGGCGAGGACCTCCCAGTGGAAGTCGAGGTCGGGGCTGACGATGACGTGGTCGGCGCCGGCCTCAAGGAGGGCGGCTTCCTTGGCCGGCGACGTGGTGACGGCGAAGACGCGGGCTCCCTTGGCCTTCAGGATGCCGACGCCGTGGATACCGATGCCGCCTCCCGCGCCGGTGACGACGGCGGTCTCTCCCGGCTGGGGTTGGGCGAGGTCGCGGACAGCGCGGAGGACGACGCCGATGGGACAGGCGGCGATGGCGGCGTGATCCAGGGGGACGGCGTCGGGGACGCGCACAAGGCTCGCCGCGGCGACGGCGACGCGCTCGGCGTAGCCTCCGTCGACGCCGTGGCCGATGCCACGGCCCTGAAGGCAGCGGTGCTCGCGGCCGGCGCGGCAGCGATCGCAGACGCCGCAGCTGTTGGTGAGAATCGAGGCGACGCGCTCGCCGGGAACGAGGTCGCCGACCTCGGCACCGACCTTCTCGACGACGCCGGCTATCTCGTGGCCGAGGATGAGGCGCTCCTTGACGCCGCGCCGGAGTTGCCCCCGCATGACGGCGACGTCGTGGTGGCAGACGCCGGCGGCGGCGACCTTGACGAGCGCCTCGCGGGGGCCGGGACGCGGCGTCTCGACCTCTTGGAGGCGGAGGCCGTCGGGCGACCCGGGCTGCTCCAGTACGACGGCTTTCATGGCGGTGCTTTCGGGTGAGTAACGGAAGGCGGCGCCATGCTATCATAGGACGCCGCCGGCCCCTGATGGCCGGACGCTATCCTGAAGGAAACAGACTGCCGAGCGGCGCCGTGCGGCCCGCTCTCCCGGAGGCTCCCCCGATGCTTCGCGTCCCCTTTGCCGCGCTTCGTTCAAGGATGATCTTTGGGGCGGCCATGCTGCTCGCCACGGCCGTGCTCGTTGCCGCCTGCGGCGGCGACGACCCCGAACCCACGCCGACCCCGCTCCGCGTGGAGACGGCCACGCCCACGGCGGCGGCGGGCGACACCTCGGCGGGACCGTCGCCGACAGCGGGCCCGCAGGAGTACGACGGCCCGCCGGACCTTGTCATCGACACGAGCAAGGACTACTACGCGACCTTCGTCACCGAGCGCGGGGAGTTCCGGCTGCGCCTCTTCGACGACCAAGTGCCGCGCACCGTGAACAACTTCGTATTCTTGGCGCGGGACGGTTTCTATAACGGCGTCACGTTCCACCGCGTCATTCCGGGCTTCATGGCCCAAGGCGGCGATCCAACCGGCACCGGCGGCGGCAGCCCCGGCTACCGGTTCGACGACGAGTTCCACCCCGACCTGGTCCACAACGCGGGTGTGATCTCGATGGCGAACTCCGGCCCCAATACCAACGGAAGCCAGTTCTTCATCACCTTCGTTCCCACGCCGCACCTCGACGGGGGGCATGCGGTGTTCGGTGAGGTCGTGGAGGGCATGGACGTAGTCAACAGCATTTCGCCGCGCGACCCGGCCACCGCCATCGAACCCGGCGACGTGATCTACACGATTCTGATCGAAGAGGTCTAGGGCCGACGAAGGCCCTCGTTCCGGCCCCTCCGAAAAGGCCGCTAGTCCTGAAGGGAGTTTCCGTGTCGTACAACCAACCGCCCGCCATGTCCATCGATCCGAGCAAGAGTTACGCCGCGACGTTCGAGCTGGAGAACGGCTCGTTCCGCGTCGAGCTCTTCGCCGACCGCGCGCCCAAGACGGTGAACAACTTCGTCTTCCTGGCCCGGGACGGCTTCTACGACGACGTCACCTTCCACCGCGTCATTCCCGGCTTCATGGCCCAGGGCGGCGACCCCACCGGCACCGGCACGGGGGGGCCCGGCTACCGTTTCGAGGATGAGTTCCATCCCGATCTCGTGCATGAGACCGGCACGCTGTCGATGGCGAACGCAGGCCCAAACACGAACGGGAGCCAGTTCTTCATCACGTTCGCGCCGCAGCCGCACCTCGACGGGCGCCACGCCGTCTTCGGCAAGGTGACGGAGGGCATGGACGTGGTGAACGCGATCTCGGTGCGCGACCCAGGCTCCGCCCGCGAGCCCGGCGACCGCATCAAGACCATCGCGATCGAGGAAGCGTAGCCCGCTGACGAAGGGTGGGAGCAGCGCCTTACGGGCGCTCGCGCGCCTCACGGCGCGCGCCCTCTCTCAAATCTCCCCCACAGGGGGAGAGGCTTGCGGTTGGCGCCCCGTGCCAGCCGTTGGCGGTTGGCGCGGGGCCCCTCATCTCAATCTTCTCCCCACGGGAGAAGAGGCAGGACCTCCCGGCCCAGGCCCTTTCCGGCACGCCTCGCCGGAGTCGTCGCTGTCTTCGGCGGGAGGGGCGATGGGTGGGTTGAGGATGAGGTTGGCGAAGGTGTCGCCCCAACCTCTGTCGATCAGGATGACCGGATTGGAGCCGTTGATCCGGGCGTATTGGCGCGCGCCGTCGGGTGTCTGTCCGCCTAGCCGCACCTCGGCGGGCCCATAGTTCTTGAAGTAAAACCTGACCACGGTGACGGGCTCGTCGAGGCCGTAGGGTTCCAGGCTCACCGGCGGACCCTCAGTCTCATAGCGGAAGCGTGTGTCGGTGAGGAGGTCGAGCACAGACTCCCAACGCTCCACATCGACGGGGTCGCCTTTAGATGAGTCGAAGCGCCAGATGCCCTCGTCGTCGACGGCCCACAACTGCCTATTGCCTTGGTGCTCGACGCTCACCGCCTTCACCACGCTGTCGGCGGACCAGAGGATCTGGTGGGGCGGCTCACGCACGAGTTTCGTCAGCGCGTCGCCCCAATTGGAGTCGATCAGATAGACCGCTGGGTCATCGTCCTTCTGGGCGTAGTGTTCCCCACCGTCGGGTGTCCTGTCGCCGAGGCGCACTTCCCACCGGATTCCTACGCTCTCCATGCCGATCCGGATGACGGTTTCGGGTGAGGCCAAGCCATAGCGGTCGAGGTGGGCGACGGCGACGGCGAGCTCGCGGCAGTGCTGCGGGCCCCAGAGCAGGAGGGTGACGCCGCGCCAGATGGCGGGGTCGACGGGGTCGCCGTCGGTCGTGTCGAAGTACCAGCGGCGGTTGTCGTCCCTGACCCAGGTCTGCTCCTGGGCCCCGGTGCGGATCGAGACATAATTGATCAAGTCGTCGTCGTGGAAGGAATGTCCACACCCGTAAGGAGAGCGCTGGATGCGGATGCGGTCGGGCGTGTCGGGATCGTCGTTGGCCACGATGATGGCGGAGACTGCCGCCACGACGGCCAGTACGACGACGAAGGCGATTGCGCGGCGGTGCTTGGTCATATGCGCCGTTCGGTCGGGGCTCCGGTTGCTCTTGAGGCCCTACGCGCGGCGGACGGGGCCGGTTTTGCGGGGCCCTGACGGTGCCTAGCCAGTGGCGGTTGTCAGGGGGCCCCTCATCTCAATCTTCTCCCGTGGGGAGAAGAGGTTCCGGAGGGAACCGCCAAGCCCCGCCCCGGCCCTCTCTCAATCTCTCCCAAAGGGAGAGAGGTTTAAGGGGGTGTCTCCCAGAGGGAGAGAGGTTTAGGCCGCCGCGGCAATGGTGGCGGACTTCGGCGAACCACATCTGGTAATGGGGGGCGGGCGCGTCGCGACGCGCCCCTACAGGGGAGGGGGACGGGCACTCAAGGGGCGGCGCCCCTAGGGGCACTGCGCAGGCCGTCCGCCTACGCCGAGTCGTCGCTGTCGGCGTCTGCGGCTTCGCCGTTGGCGTCGGTGTCGGCGTCCTCGGCGGCGTCTTCGTCATCTTCGGCGGGAGGGGCGATGGGCGGTGGGTCGAGGATGAGGTTGGCGAGGCCGGCGCCCCAATCGCTCGCGACCAGGATGACGGACTCGGCGTCTTGGATCTGGGCGTACTGGCGCGCGCCGTCGGGCGTCTGGGCACCGAGACGCAACTCGACCGGCGATTCGGACCTGAAGAGGAAGGTGACCACGGCGACAGGTTCGTCGAGCCCGTAGGGTGCGAGGCTCTCCGGCGCTTCCTCGACCTCGTAGCGGAAGCGGGGGCCGGTCAGGAGCTCGAGAGTGCTCTCCCAAGCTTCCTCGTCGACGAGGTCGCCTTCCGGCGAGTCGAAGCGCCATTTGCCTTCGTCGTCCAGCGCCCAGGTCTGCTCGCTGCCCTGGTGCTCGACGTTGAACCCTTCCACCACGCTGTCGGCGCCCCAGAGGGTCTGGTGGGGAGGCTCGCGCACGAGCTTCGTCAGCGCTTCGGCCCAGGTGGAGTCGATCAGATAGACGCCTGGGTCATCGTCCTTCTGGGCGTAGTTTTCCCCGCCGTCGGGCGTCCGGTCGCCGAGGCGGACCACGACGCCGGTCACATCGCCCGCGACGCCGATGCGGATGACGGTGTCGGGGGAGACCAGGCCGTAGCGGTCGAGGTGAGCGGCCGCGCCGGCCAGCTCGCGGACGTGTTGCGGGCCGCTGAGCAGGAGGGTAACGCCGCCCCAGCGTGCGCGGTCGACGGGATCGCCGTCGATTACGTCGAAGAACCAGCGGCGGTTGTCGTCCCTGACCCAGGTCTGCTCCTGGGCCCCGGTGCGGATCGAGACATGGTTTATCGAGTTGTCGTCGATCGTGTACCAGAACTCGCGCTGGATTCGGACGCGGTCGGGCACGCCGGGATCGTTGTTGGTCACGATGATGGCGGAGACGGCCGCCGTGATGGCGAGCGCGACGACGAGTCCAATGGTGAGGCGGTAGTTCAT
Source organism: Dehalococcoidia bacterium (assembly GCA_965207995.1). GTDB lineage: Bacteria > Chloroflexota > Dehalococcoidia > SHYB01 > SHYB01 > DAOUKH01. The sequence goes on from CBDBNG010000001.1 coordinate 328,640, forward strand.
GAGATAGGCCGTTCGGTCATGGCGCCGGTTGGTCTTAACTCGCTACGCGCGGCGGCCCGGGTCGGTTCTGCCGGTTCTAGCGCTGCCTCCACCAGACGAAGGCCCCGGCGAACCCGACGACGATGGGCAGGATGAGGAGGCTCGACCAGCGGATGAAGTTCCATTCGTCCTGATTGACGATGAGCAGGCGGGCGTCGCGGAGCTTGGGGCGCACCGAGATGAGGTCGAAGTCGCCGGTTAGCCAGTTCACCGAGTTGAGCAGGACGTCGCCGTTGCTGAAGGAGCTGAAGAAGCGGTTGCTGGCGAAGTCGGAGTCGCCGATCACGACGATCTTGGTGCGGGGCGCACCTTCGACGGGTTGGGATCCGAAGGGGGCGGCGGCATCGATGGTGACGCCGATCGCAAGCGGGCCGGCGGGTTCATCGTCGTCGCGGCTCTCCGTGTCCGGGTCCCGTTCCAGCCAACTGAAAATGGGTGTCGTTGTGAGGAAGGGGGCGATGGTGATCTCGTTCCCCGCATAGAAGATGTTGGGGGCATCGAGGTCGGCAGCCTGATCAGCGAGTGGAATGATCGCCGCGGCGTGGTCGTAGAAGCTGAAGTCGTCGATCGGGTGGGTGATCTGGGTGTAGCGCACGTCGTTGTAGATCTCATCGCCGGGTTGGCGGAGGGCCTCGTGGAGGCTGTAGCCGCTCTCGCCGATGAAGGGCGCGCGCGTGTTGTTGGAGACGGAGCTGGCAAGGTCGACGACCGTGCCCTCGCCTATGGTGACGCCCCACTCTTCGAGGATGGCGGTGTAGCTCGCCGGCGGGTTGGGGTCGAGGAGGAAGAGGGCGTTGCCTCCGCCGCGCAGGTAGTCGTTCAGCGGCCCGACTTCCTCTTCGAGCAACTCGCGCTGGGGGCCGGCGACGACGACTGCCGCGGCGTCGTCGGGGATCGCGCCGGCGGTGACGATGTCCAGCGGGCGGACGGTGTAGTTGTCGCCTTCGATGCCGAAGCGGGCGAGCCCGTAGCCGGCGTCGTCGGTGCCGGAGATGTTCCGCTCGCCGTGCCGGATGGTGAAATAGACGACCTTCTGCTGGGCCCGGGTCACCGCGAGGATGGCCTGGCTGAAGTCCTTCTCGAGGTTGAGGTTGGGAATGAAGCCGCCTTCGGACTGGAAGATCAGCGTGTTGACCGGCTGGATCCTGCCTTCAGACGAGAAAACCACGGTCCCCGGCTCGCTGTTGGGGTTGATGCCGTAGCGCCGCGCCGTCTCCGGGTTCAGGTCGGGGTCGACGACCTCGAACGAGAAGAGCCCCGACTGGCGACTGTACTCTTCCAGCAGGTCAAGTGCCGTCGAGCGGACGGCGGTCTGGTTGACGTCACCGGGCACGAAGAAGGCGACGGCGTGCACTTCCTTGTCGAGGTCGTCGAGGATCGACGCGGTCTGCGGCGCGAGGCTGAACTGCCGGGTCGCGGTCACGTCCCACGCAGCGTTGCTCTGGGCCCCTACCCAGATGATGACGGCTGCGAGGGCGAGGAAGAGCAGGGTCATCGCCGTGGCGTTGAGCCCGTAGAAGCCTCGCCGCGTCATGACGGCGGCGCGGACCTGGGAGTAGCCGGAGGCGAAGGCCGCCAGCAGCAGCACCAGGCCGACGATGAAGAGGCCGAGGGCCGCGCCCCGCAGGTCGCGGGCCACGAGGGCTAGCACCGCGGCGGCGACGAGCGCCATCGCGGAGCCCACTAGGGCCGCGGCGGCGGTGTTCCCAACGTACTCGGTGAGGGTGTCGGAGAGGGCGCTAAAGCGCTTCTTCGCCATCTACCGCCATCTCCTGGTCTCGAGGCTGCGCACGGTGAGGAAGATGAACATGGCGGTGAGGCCAAGGAAGTAAATCACCGAATCGAGGAAGATGAGGCCGCGCGCGAAGTCCTCGAAGTGGGAGCGCGGCGACACGAACTGGAGGATGGTCTCCGGCTGGCCCCGGAAGAAGTCGGCCGCCTCGCCGATAAACCAGAACATCAGCAGGATCACCAGGCCGACGACGGCGCTGACGATCTGGCTGCTGCTCAGTGACGAGGCGAAGAGGCCGACGGAGATGAAGAAGGCGCCCAGCAGGACCAGGCCGAAGTATCCGGAGAAGACGGGGCCGAACTCCGGATCGCCGAAGACGAAGAGCATGATCGGGTAGTACAAGGTGAGGACGAGCAGAATGGCCACGATGCCCAGCGCGGCGAGGAACTTGCCGGCTACGACCTCGAAGTCGCGCACCGGCGAGGTGAGCAGGAGCTCCAGCGTGCCCAGCTTCGATTCCTCGGCGAAGAGGCGCATCGTGAGCACGGGGCCGAGAAGGAGAAGCACGAAGGCCCCGGTGACCGTGCCGGTGGTGATGCCCCCGGTGCCCTGGCCGGAGAAGAACTCCCGCATGGCCGCCTCGCGGAACGGCCCGCTCAGACTGTCGATGAAGAGCAGCCCGGTGAAGAATAGGAACGCGGCCATGATCACGTACGCGATCGGCGACGCGAAGTAGGTGCGCAGCTCCTTCTTGGCGATGAGCAGGGCGTTCATGAAGTCTCTGTCTCGCCGGAACCGGTAGGAGTCCCCTCTCGCGTGGTCAGCTCAAGGAAGATGTCCTCCAGGCTCATGCTGGCCGACTCCAAGGCTTGCAGGCCCCAGCCCTGGTCGATCACGAGCTTGGCCAGGCTTTCCTTCAGATCGGAACCCGGCTCGCACTCGAGGGTGTAGCTGTACACGCCGCCGCCGAGGTCGCTCCGCTCGACCCGCCGCACCCCGTTGAGATCGCGGAAGCGGGTGGAAACGTCGCGGGTCGGCCCGCGCACTTCAAGCCGGACCTGCTCCGACCCCCGCAGGAGGACCGAGAGGTTGTCGGGCTTGTCGACGGCCACGATGCGGCCCTCGTTGATCACCACCACGCGCTCGCACATCGTGCTGACCTCGGGGAGGATGTGGGTGCTGAGCACGATGGTGTGGTCCTGTCCCAGGCCGCGGATAAGCTCGCGGGTCTCGACGACCTGCACCGGGTCGATGCCGATGGTGGGCTCGTCGAGGATGAGGACGGTAGGCTCGTGGAGCATCGCCTGGGCCAGACCCACGCGCTGCCGGTAGCCCTTCGACAGGCGTCCGATGAACGTGTTGACGTAATCCTCGATGGCGAGGCGTTCGATCACGTAGTCGGAGCGGCTCTTGCGCTCCTCGGGCGTCATCTGCCGCAGGCTGCCCATGAAGTCGAGATAGTCCCGCACCGTCATGTCGGTGTAGAGGGGGACGGTCTCCGGGAGGTAGCCGATGTTGCGCCGGGCTTCGAGCGAGTCGTTGAGCACGTCGAAGCCCGCGACGCGGACCGTGCCCTCGCTGGGCGGGGTGAAGCCGGTGATGATGCGCATCGTCGTCGTCTTCCCGGCGCCGTTGGGCCCCAGGAATCCGAGGATCTCGCCGCGTTCGGCCTCGAAGGTGACGTCTTCGATGGCGATGAAATCGCCGAAGAACTTGCTGACGTGTTCGACTTCGATCAAGAGCGTTTCGGTCCTTCGCTACGGCGGGGGCCGCCCGCGCAGCGCAAAGCGCCGTTCAGTATACCATTCGGTACAACGGAAGGATGCCCGTGTTCCTGGCCAAGGTACGCCGGCGGGGCCGGGGCGGATTCCTAGGCGCGCCGTTGGCGTCCGGCGCGGCGCGGCGCTAGAATCCGCCACTGGGGTTCCCTGATGTTCTGCCCAAGCTGCAGCACCGAGAACGAGGACCGCGCCGCCTCCTGGCGGAAGTGCGGCAAGGAGTTGGCCGCCCGTGGCTAGGCCTGACGGCGGCGGGGCCAAGTCGCCGATGCTTTTCGCGCGGATGTACCGCGCCACGCTGCTCGACCGCGAGGTCTACGAGGAGCTTCGGGCCGACCCGGTCGCCATCGCGCAGGGGTTCACCGTCGTCGTCATGGCGACGGTGGCGCTGCTCATTGGCGCCTTCATCGAGCAGGCGGGGAGCGGGGGCAACATCGTGGCCGCGCTCTCGGCGCTGGTGGCGATGCCCGGGGTCTGGCTGCTCCAAGCGGTCAGCGGCTACGTGCTCGGGATCATGGCCGCGCCAGAGGACGAGCGCGCGAGGCTGGCCGCTCCGCTCATCGGCGGGCTCGGACTCTCCGCCGCTCCGGGGATGCTCTTCCTCTTCATCGGCATTCCCGGGGTGGGAAGCGTTCTCGGCCTTGTCGTCACGCTTTGGATGGTGGTGACGATGATCATGGCGGTACAGGGGACGTTGGGCATCCCCGCCTTCCGCGCCGCGCTCGCCGTGCTCCCCGGCTTCGTGCTCCGCTTCATCGTGCTCGGCCTGCTGTTCGGGGCCGGCGGAGGCGGCGGCTAGCGCGACTCGGCCCGCGTCTTCAACGCGAGCAGGGCGTCGTTGCGGGCGTCGATCATCCCCGGATGGACGAGGTCGCCGTGCTCGAGGAAGGCCGCGGTCTGGCGGTCGATGAAGAGGAGCACCCCCTCATCGAGGTCGCGGTGGGCCGCCGCCTCGACGTCCGGCAGGAAGGGGTAGCGCCCGATCTTCGAGGGGTCGAGCTTGTCGGCGAGGAAGACGGCCTGCTCCAGCGGGGTCATGCCGGCGCGGCCCATGGTGTGATAGCGGACGGCGTCGAGCGCCTCCTCGTCGTCGAGGCCGAAGTCGCGCTTCAGGACCTCGGCGCCGACGGGGCCGTGGAGGAAGACGGGGAAGGCCTCGTCGATGGGCGTCACGGGAATGCCGAAGCCGCGCGCCATGTCGAGCAGGTCGGCGGCCTTGACGATGCGACAGACGTCGTGGGAGGCGGCGGCGAGGTCGGCGCGTTCGACGTCGAGGCCGTGCGACTCCGCGAGCGCCACCGCGTGCCGCCGCACCTGCTCGACGTGCGCCCGCACCCCGTCGGGGAGACCGGCCATGTGCGCGCGCACCTGTTCAAGTACGTCCATGCTCGGAGTGTAGCGTGGCGGGGCGCCTTCGTAGAACTGCGCGTGGGGGGACCACCCCGCCGGCCCTCTCTCAGTCTTTCCCAGAGGGAGAGAGGTTTAACGTGGTCTCCCCCAGAGGGGGAGAGGTTTAAGGTGCTCCCCCTGCGGGGGAGGGTTGGGGCGATGCCCCGCCCAGGGGAAGTGGGGCGAGGCAGGCTGCCCCCCTCTCCCGCCGGTCTTGCCGGAGACCCTGCCGACAACGTCCACGGCTCATCTACACCCGCCAACCCCGCCACTGCCCGTGCCTCTTTTGTTGCCGGGAATCGCCGCCGTGGATAGAATGGCATTCGTCGTAGAGCGCCGTTCGGGGTTGTCGATCAAAGCAAGATGATAGCAAGGATACCGTTGGTCCTGGAGCCTCAGCCCGAAGGGGGGTACACCGTTACCTCTCCGTTGCTGCCGGAGTTGATAACGGAGGGCGACACCATGGCCGAGGCCCTGGCAAATGCGGAGGACGCGTTTGCAGCGGTAGTGGAGATTTACGAGGACCGGGGGCGTCCGTTGCCGTCGAGCATTTACGTCGACGACGCCAATGGGCCGGTGTCTATCGAGGCCATCGTCTCTGTGCCGTGAGATACCGCGATGCCGCCCGCAAGCTGGCGGAGCTTGGATGCTACGAGATTCCGAGGCGGGGCGGGGGTTCTCACAGAAGATGGTTCAACCCGCAAACGCAAAGGGATGCCACGCTGCCGAACTGGGGCAGGCGTGATCTGAAAGCGGGAACTCTGCGCTCAGCAATCGGCCAGTTGGGAATAGACTGGAAAGAGTTCCAGGAACTCTGATTCCCGGCGGCCTGAAAGCACTCGCCCTCCCGTAGGCGCCCCGTGTGGACGCGCGTTCCTCTCGGGCGTCCCCCTCTCAGACGCGCTCCTTAAGCCTCTCTCCCCCTGGGAGAGACTGAGAGAGGGCCGGGGTGGGGCGTGGTGGTCCCCTCCGGAACCTCCTCTCCCCACGGGAGAAGATTGAGATGAGGGGCCTTCGCGTGCCCGCCCTCAGTCCCTCCCAGAGGGAGGGAGGTTTAACGGCGGGCGAAGGTGTCTGTGGGTACAATTCCCCGAGCATGAAGAGCTGTCTGACGCACCTTGAATGCACCGCCTGCTCCTGGACCGGGGATGCCGGCGAGCCGGTCCGGACGTGTCCCGACTGCGGCAAGGTGCTGTACGCGCGCTACGACCTTGAGGCCGCGAGGCGAAGCATGACCCGCGAGGCCCTGGCCGGCCGCGAGCCGACGATGTGGCGCTACTTCGAGGTGCTGCCGGTCCGTGACCCGGCGAACGTGGTCACCTTGGGCGAGGGCTACACGCCCCTGATGTCCGCCGACCACCTTCGCCGGGAGATCGGCTGCGGCCCGCTGCTCATCAAGGACGAGGGGGTGAATCCCACGGCGTCCTTCAAGGCGCGGGGGATGTCGGCGGCGGTGTCGAAGGCCAAGGAGCTCGGCGTGCAGGGACTGACCGTGCCCACCGCGGGCAACGCGGGCGGCGCGCTCGCCGCCTACGCCGCCAGGGCCGGCATGGAGGCCCACGTCTTCATGCCCGCCGACGCTCCCGAGGCCACCCAGAAGGAAGTCGAGGTCATGGGCGCGCGGCTCATCCTCGTCGACGGGCTGATCGGCGACGCCGGCGCCCTCTCGCGCCGCACGGCGGAGGAGCGCGGCCTGTTCGATGTCTCCACGCTCCAGGAGCCGTACCGCGCCGAGGGCAAGAAGACGATGGGCTACGAGATCGCCGAGCAGCTGGGCTGGCGCATGCCCGGCGTGATCGTCTACCCGACGGGCGGCGGCACCGGCATCGTCGGCATCTGGAAGGCCGTCGAGGAGATGGAGGCGATGGGGCTGCTCGACGGGCCGCGGCCGCGGATGTTCTGCGTGCAGTCCGAGGGCTGCGCGCCCCTGGTGCGGGCCTTCCACAGCGGCGCCGACCACGCCGAGCCCTGGCCCGACGCCCAAACGATCGCCGCCGGCATCAGGGTGCCCTCCGCCATCGGCGACTATCTCATCCTCAGCGTGCTGCGGGAGAGCAACGGCGGCGCCGTGACGGTGTCGGACGAGGAGATCGTGGACTGGATGCGCCGGGTCGCGTCGCTGGAGGGCATCTTCGTCTGCCCCGAGGGCGCCGCGACGGCGGCAGCGCTCGCCAAGCTCGTCGCCGGCGGCTACGTCGCGCCCGGCGAGGAGGCGCTGCTGCTGAACACCGGGTCGGGGTTGAAGTACCTGGAGACGCTGCCCGCGCCGGACACCGATCCCCGTCCGTAGGGGCGGACCGAACGCTCGGCGCCCTGATTTGCCGGTGGATTCGGCGCGAACAGGGCCAACCATGCCGTTTCGCGAATATATTGATAAAAAGTCATAACTAATTGGTCGAAAAGTAACAGTAAAGTTACACGAGGATGGTATAGTGTCCGCGCATTAAATCGGGCCCGGCGTGCCATTCGCGCAGCTGGGGCTTTTGGTGTTGCGATGCCGACAACCCCCCCCCCCCCCCCCCCCCCCCCCCGTAGTATCCCGGGCGTCCTCCGACGCGGTGCCGGAGGCGGCGTTGGCCGATTCGCTCAACGACCGCCCTCCCAGTTAGAGCCGGTGTCGCGAAGGTAGGGTGACGTGGGACGGGGATTCTTAGCTAGGGCTCGCGGCGCTCGGCTCGCCGCGCTGCCGGTCGTCCTGGCCGCGGTGGTCGCGGCCATTCTCATTGGCTGCACGGTCCGGGCGCAGAGCGCGCCCACGGTGACGAGCGTGGAGGTCACGTCGAACGCGGGGGCCGATAACACCTACGCCTTCGGCGAGAGGATCATCATCACGGTGCGGTTCAGCCAGGACGTGACCGTTACCGGAACGCCGCAGATCAAGATTGACATGGACCCCGCCGACTGGGGCGAGAAGACGGTCAACTACACGGGCACCGTCGGCGACCTTGTGCTGTTCGTGTACACGGTGGTCGAGCCGAACTACTCGACGCAGGGCATCGCCGTCCTGGCGAACAGCCTGTCGCTGAACGGCGGCACGATCCGGTCGTCGTCGGGTACCAACGCGGTACTGACGCACACAGGGCTGGACCATGACCCCGAGCACAAGGTGAACTGGCAGCTCGCGCCGGCTCCGCCGTCGAATACACGGAGGGTGGGCCCGCAGTCGCTTCCGACGGCGACGCCAACGGCGACGCCCACTCCGGGCACGCCCCCGCCGTTGCACCCGACCCTGGTTGTCACCCAGATCAGTATCGTTGAAAAAGAGGGTGAGCATGACCTGGGGCCGGGTACCGACAGGGTCTTCGGGCTGTGCGACGAGGTTTACATTGATGTGACGTTCAACCGGGCGCTCAATGTGGGGGATCCCAATACTGACGGCAATGTCCCTCAAAGGGGCAAGCGGACGGAATTGCGGCTCCTGCTGGACTCCGATTCCGACCCCGTGAGCGCGAGGCATTACTACGGCCTTGGATCTACTGCACGGTTTTTGTGGGTTGTTGGCGGGACGGATTACAACCGAGATGCCAACCCGAACTACACCTGTCCGGATGGCACCAGGGAAGTGTCCTACGATGGCATCGCGTTCCCTGCCAATGCGGTCACCCTCGGCGCTGCTGAGACCTGGACGATCCCTTCGCCGGCGCTTGGCCCGAACCGGAACTTCCAGGTGGACTCGACGGTGCCGCAGAACACGTCGGCGCATGACCTCGACTGCGCCGTCAACCTGACGGCCGCGCAGGTCGACACCTACGAGATCGGCCTCTCGTGGACGGTCGACAACGGCTATGTGTTCTGCGACGCCGGCGGGTGGTTCGTCGACGTCAGGGAGGATGGCGGCACGTGGGGGTCTCAACGGGTCCCGGGCCCGACATCGTACCGAAAGTACCACCATGGGGGGGCGCAGTATGGCGTGGACTATGCGTTCCGCGTGCGGGCCGTCGACGGCCGGGGGCGGAGTGTTGCTGAGCCGGACGCTGCGTGGACCACGACGAGCAACGTCGTAGGTTTCCGACTGACCGGAGCCCCTCCTAGTCTTAGTGCTACTCTATACGGCCCTGGATTGGTAAGAGCTACTTGGCTGGATGCCAACGAAAGTCACCTCGATTCTCTTGACGGATATCTCCTGCGGTACAGGAAAGCGACCTCCCCTGATTGGACTACGCTGCCGGCGATAGTGGTGTGCTCGCCGAAGCCTTGCGAACAGCCGGAGTATAAAAGGTCAGACAATAACCGCGATATCTGGGTATGGGAGGTCTACCTAGAGGATCTCCCTTACGGCGAGTATTACGTTCAGGCAGGCACGCAGGCGACGATAGACGGGCAAAGCCAGGTCTTATGGGGTCGGGAAGTCTTTGCACGAAGCAGGACTACCCCTCACAGAATATGGTTCATTGATGATTCCCCCGTCACGAATCTGAAAATCGGCAGGATATTTATGACGACGCGCACCAACTATGCTCAGTCGTCTGCTACCTGCAATGTCAACAACGGCACGATAAACTGCCCACCTGGTACGCTGGTCTCCTTGAACGTCTATGGGGGAGGCGTTTATGACGTAGCTGCTTTAGCAACGACCTTCGGGGTAACCGTCGATTGTAGCGTCAGGCCAGCGCTGTGTACGCGGGACGAACATGGCCAGCTACCTGCTACGGATACTTACGAATTCCCGACGATCAGCTCACAGATTTTAGTTCGGATAAACGCAGCGGGAGCTATTCGCTACCTTGGAGCGTCCGGCGGTGACGGCAAGATAGTGATGAGTTGGTCTCCAGTCGCCCATAAGCAGATCGGGCAGACTTTCAACGTGTGCGCAGATGGGTCTACCCAGAGTTCTTGTGAGACTGCCTCAGACAAGAGGGTGTTCAAGAACAAGGAGCTCGACTCCGTGATTGTTGAGTACCGGCGAGGCGTACATGGCGTCTACGATGGCTGGACGAGTGTGCGGGTTGACCCGACCCTTACTCGCTACGAGCTGACCGGTCTCCCCTACGGCACCTATCAGGTCAGAGTGCGGCCGTGCATGGCAACGGTCGAGATTGTGAACGGCGTTGAGACGGGAGATTTGCTCCGGTGCATGTCCGTGGAGCCGGCCGCCAAGGAGGTTACGATCGAATATAGGGAGGTGAATACAACCTATACAGTTTACGGGTCATATGAGGACCCAGTAGGCGTTCTGCGTGGCCAGAACTCTCCTGTCGTGACATTAGAAGTCGCACCTGATCACACCGGCCTTCCCGGTCCGGTCACAAGTGCGGAGATTACGCGCACGGGCAGAAGTGTCCTGTCGGCGACCTGGTTTGTTGTGCCCTACGAGGGCGGCGCGGCGATCTACGACTATCGCGTGCGCTACCGCCCGGTGGGTTCGCAGGCATGGAGCTACGTTCTGCTGCACTCCCCACCTTATGACATCACTTGCAGGTGGAGTGCGAATGGTGACTGCCTTCCGACTGGGAACAGGGAGATCACCGGCGTGTTTGGCTCGGGCGCCTACGAGGTCGAGATCCAGTCCCGCAACGCCAACGGCGAGAGCGCGTGGCTGCGCCTGCCCAACGTAGCGTGACCCCTGGCTAGGGCCAGATCTGTTCGCTGCCGCGCCGGGGCTCCGGTTGTAGGAAAGCGGGCGCGTCGCGACACGCCCCTACAGGGGAAGGCGGGCCGGCGTCGGGCGGTGCGCTACGTTGACGTTGGCGCACCCCTCTCCACGCCCCGCCCTCACCCCAACCCTCTCCCAGCGGGAGAGGGGGAGACCACCCGGCCCCTGCCCTCCCTCAGTCCCTCCCAGAGGGAGGGAGGTTTAAGGTGGCGTTCCCAGGGGGAGAGAGGTTTAAGGGGTGGCGCGGGGCGGTCTTCCCTCTCCCCCTCTGGGGGAGATTTGAGAGAGGGCGCGCGCCGTCAGGCGCGCGAGCGCCCGCAGGGCGCTGCTCCCCACAACCGGACCCGCTTTACGAAGGTCTCCGGGGGAGAAGAGGGAGACCACCCCGCCCCTGCCCGCCCTCAGTCCCTCCCAGGGGGAGAGAGGTTTAAGGTGGCGTTCCCAGAGACTCACGCATGACGGCGCGCGCTGCGCTTCTCCGATATTCGCTTGTTGGCGTTGCAATCGTCTTGGCTCTCGTGCTGGGCTTGAAGGGATGCACCGCCGGCGACCCCTCCCCCCACGCGGCATGCCGCGGGTTGGAGGATGCCGCCTTCCCTTCGGGCGCTACCTCGCTGAAGGAACGCATCGCGAGGTCCGACGTGGTCGCCAGGGTGCGGTTGCAGTCGGTTGCCGCCGGGGCGGCGGGTTGGCATCCCGCATGCAACGAGTGGCCCGGCACGCACGTCGGCACGATGGAGCACCGGCTCAGGGTGCTGGAATACCTGAAGGGCAGCGGGGGCGGCGAGATCATAGCGGTGGCGTACGACGATGACCTCTCGCTCGCTCTTGGTTCCGCGGAGCTCGCCCGCGAGCACGGCACGACCCTTGTCGCCGGTCGCGACGCGCGGTGGGATGCGCGAGATGCGATTGTCTTCCTACGGGCCGATCCCCCGTGGTTGCCGGACTTTCCGCAACAGGGGCGCTACGTCTTGGGTCACGTCACTCGTCTAGACGCCGGCGCGTACTCCATCGACAGTCCGTGGGACAAGACGTGGCTCCCCGAGGAGACTTCGGGCGATGCATCCGGGGCATCCGGGGCATCCGGTACCCAGCGGTTCCTGCTGGATGCGGGCGCGGCCGCGGGCGCGGGAGGGGCGTCGGGCCAGTCTGGGGGCACGCCGACGATCACGCTGGATGAGATGAAGGCGGAGATCGCCGGTGTGGAACGTGAGGTCGCGGCCGGCGGCGGATCGGACGCCTACCGTGCCTGCATCTACGAAAAGCACAAGTGGGAGCGGCGGTCCAACGCCAAGAAGCGCCCGGACGGGACCTACCCCTACAGCAGATATGACGAATCCATGGCTTCCGGCCGACCCGCCGGGGTGCAGGCGCACACCTACCGAAACGGTCCGGAGCTGGAGCCGAGGTTTCGAAGGGCGGGCGAGTTCTTTGCCGGGGGCCGCGACCGGGCCCTGTTCGTGCCGCGGCGGTCGGGAGCGTTCGACACGGCGCGGCCGCTGCCCGCCGGGGAATACAAGTTCAACACGTATTACATGTTTCATAGTGAAATCCTCTGCGACGCCATTCCCGAGGCGGCAAAGAGGCGGTTCGAGGTCTTCGTCACCGTCACCGCGCCTACCGGGACGGTGCACGAGGCCTTCTTCGACCCCGTGGCCATCGGGACGGCGGTGGGAGCGGGCACGTCGAACGGGGCGCTTGAGCCGGCGGCATTCACCGTGGGCGGGGTGAGCACGGCGCTCCAGACGCTGAAGTGGCAGAACGGCAGCCTGACGCTGGAGCTGAGCTCCGCGGCGTCGCTGTCGGGCCACGCGCTCGACTTCATCGCCCTCGACGGATCGGTGTCGCGGTCGCTCGTGGGCGGCGCCACCGCGGCGTCGAACCACACCTGGAGCATCGCGGACCCGCCCTGGCAGGCCGGCGATCTGCTGATGCTCCGCATCCGCGAGCAGGGTTAGAGAGCGGAGACCGGCACGATCGCTGCGGACGGCGACGGGTTCGCGGGTGGCAAAGGGGCACGGGCGCGTCGCGACGCGCCCCTACAGGGGAAGGTGGGCCGGCGTCGGGCGGCGCGGGGCGGTCTTCCCTCTCCCCCTCTGGGGGAGATTTGAGAGAGGGCGCGCGCCGTCAGGCGCGCGAGCGCCCGCGGGGCGCTGCTCCCCCACAACCGGCCCCGCTTTACGAAGGTCTCCGGGGGAGAAGAGGGAGACCACGCCGCCCCAGGGCGCGTCGCGACGCGCCCCTACAGGGGAGGGCGGGTAGGCGTCGGGTGGCGCGGGGTGGTCTTCCCTCTCCCCCTCTGGGGGAGATTTGAGAGAGGGCGCGCGCCGTCAGGCGCGCGAGCGCCCACGGGGCGCTGCTCCTCCACAACCGGCCCCGCTTTACGAAGGTCTCCGGGGGAGAAGAGGAAGACCACACCCCGCCCCAGGGCGATTCGTGAATCGCCCCTACAGGGGAGGGCGGGTAGGCGTCGGGTGGCGCGGGGCGGTCTTCCCTCTCCCCCTCTGGGGGAGATTTGAGAGAGGGCGCGCGCCGTCAGGCGCGCGAGCGCCCGCAGGGCGCTGCTCCCCATATTGCGAAGGTCTCCCGGGGGATAGCGGGGAAACCACCCCGCCGCTGCCCGCCCTCAGTCCCTCCCCAGAGGGAGGGAGGTCTAAGGTGGTCCCTCCCAGAGGGAGGTTTAACCTTCACCCCTCGAATCTGGTGGGCTATCATGGGGCGCGGCGCGGAAGGCCGCGCCCGTGAACATCGCCTTTCTGGAGAATCAATGAAGCTCGCCAACCGCATCGAACAGCTTCCGCCCTACCTCTTCGTCGAGATCAGCAAGAAGATCAACGAGAAGCGCGCCCAGGGCATCGACGTCATCACCTTCGCCATCGGCGACCCCGACCTGCCAACGCCGGAGCGCATCCTCGACACGCTCCACGCGGCGTCGGACGAGCCCGCCAACCACCGCTACCCGGAGTCGGAGGGCTTGCCCGAGCTGCGCCAGGCCGTCGCCGACTGGTACGGCCAGCGCTTCGGCGTCACCCTCGACCGCGATACGGAAGTGCTGCCCCTGATCGGCGCCAAAGAGGGCATCGGCCACATGGCCCTCTGCCTGATCGACCCCGGCGACATCGCCCTCGTGCCGGATCCGGCCTACCCGGTCTACTCCATCGGGACGATGTTCGCCGGCGGCGAGACGCACTGGCTGCCGCTGGAGGAGGAGAACGGCTGGCTGCCCGACCTCGGCGCGATTCCCGAGGACGTCGCCCGCAAGGCCAAGGTCATCTGGGTCAACTACCCCAACAACCCGACCGGCGCGGTGGCCGACATCGGCTTCTACAACGACCTCGTCGCCTTCGCCAAGAAGTACGACATTGCGGTCTGCCACGACGCCCCCTACAGCGAGATCGCCTACGACGGCTACCGTCCCGTGAGCCTCTTGGAGGCGAAGGACGCCATGGACGTGGGCATCGAGTTCCACTCGCTCTCCAAGAGCTACAACATGACCGGCTGGCGCGTCGGCATGGCCGTGGGCAACGCGGGCTTGATCAACGCGCTGATGCGGGTGAAGTCGAACCTCGACTCCGGCATCCCGCAGGCGGTCCAACTGATGGCCATCGAGGCGCTGCGCGGCTCCCAGGACTGCGTCGCCGAGAACGTCGCCGTCTACCAGCGGCGGCGCGACAAGCTCGTCGCGGCCCTCACCAAGATCGGGATGTCCGTCGTGCCGCCGCAGGCCAGCCTCTACGTCTGGGCGCGGATCCCGGAGGGGTACACGTCCGCCGACTACGCCGCCAAGCTCATCGAGGAAGCCGCCGTGGTGGTGACGCCGGGGAGCGGCTACGGCCAGTACGGCGAGGGCTACGTGCGGCTCTCCCTGACGCTGGCCGACGACCAGCTCGACGAAGGGGTGCGGCGCATCGCGGAGCTCGCCTGACGAGCCGCGGAAAAGAAGGAGCGGCGGTATAGCCAAACGCGCTACGCCAACGCGCCCGCCGGTCGAGCGGGCCGTCCTCGCCGGAGTCTCGGTGCAGTCCGAGCGCGCCGTGCTGTCGCTTGATGACTCCCTCGACGAACTGGGGGAGCTTGCCAGGTCCGCCGGCGCCCAGGTCGTCGCCGTCTTCGGTCAGCGCCTCCAGAAGCGCACCAACACCTATCTCGGCCGCGGCAAGCTCGCGGAGATCGCCCAAGCGGCCCGCGACCGGCACGCCGACGTCGTCATCCTCGATGACGAGCTCACCCCGGCCCAACAGCGCGTCGTCGAGGACACGACGCGGGTCAAGGTTATCGACCGCACCGCGCTCATCATCGACATCTTCGCCAAGCGCGCCCAGACGCGCGAGGGGCGGCTCCAGGTCGAGCTTGCGCAGCACGAGTACCTGCTCCCCCGGCTCGCGGGGCAGTGGTCGCACCTCGAACGGCTCGGCGGCGGGATCGGCACCCGCGGCCCGGGCGAGACGCAGATCGAGACCGACCGCCGCCTCGTCCGGGGCCGCATCGCCAGGCTGAAGCGCGAGATCGAGTCGGTGCGCAACCGCCGCTCGCTCTACCGTGAGCGGCGCAAGAAGCAGGGCATCCCCATCGTCTCGATGGTGGGGTACACGAACGCGGGCAAGAGCACCCTCTTCAACCAGATCGGGCGCGCCGACGTGCGCGTCCGCGACCAGCTCTTCGCCACCCTCGACCCGGTGACGCGCCGCGCCCGGCTCCCGTCGGGCAGCCCCTTCCTGGTTAGCGACACCGTCGGCTTCATCAACAAGCTGCCCACGACGCTCGTCGCCGCCTTCCGCGCCACCCTCGAGGAGATCGCCGAGGCCGACGTCCTCGTCCACGTCGTCGACATGACCCATCCCAACGCCGCGGGGCAGGTCGACGTGGTGACGCGGACGCTCGAAGAGCTGGGCCTCGCCGACCGGCCCACCGTGCTCGTCCTGAACAAGGCCGATCTCGCCCTCCCCGAGGCGCGGAGCGAGGCCGAGCTCTACGAGGCTGCCGCCGGCCTCTTCGACGGCGCGGGACCGCCGGAGGAGGGCGTGGTGCTCGCCTCCGCCCTCCACGGCTGGGGCATCGGCAAGCTCCTCGCCGCGGTCGAGGAGCGCGTCGACGACGAGCCCCTGCCCGACGGCGTCTACGAAATCGGCTGAGGGCGCTTTCCGATTCTATCTAAGGCCGGCGCCACGCAGCGCACTACCTTCTCGCACCGTCGACTGTTCGAAATCCAAGACTTCGCGAGAGAAATCTAACGTCCCGCCGATCTGCCGTTCTACCCCCCGCGGGCCTTGCGGGCGGCACGAATTTTTCTTGCGTCAGCCCTGTTGACGAGACCAATTACGAACTGGCGTTCCAAAAACGCTTGACATGTTTAGAACGCACGTGCTACCGTGACATCACAGACTTAGAACGCACGTTCCGTTTCAGGAATACGCACGGTGCGGAGGCACGGCATGGCGATCACGACACAGCGGCGCGAACAAAGGGACGACTCCCTTCAACCGGCGCTCTTCGGCGCCGAAGTCCTGAGCCTTCCGGCGCGGCACGTAGACGAGCCGCGCGGCCCGCGCCTGCTCCCGGAAGAGGGCGGACGCAGCGGGCGGCTCTTCTCTCTAAGTCAGCGCCGCAACCTGCAGGGTGACCACGAGCGGCAGTCCGCTCCCGAGCCCGGCAGGCGCTACGCCGCTTCCATCGTGGTGAGCCGCCCTTCCGCTCCCGGCGGGGCGCCGGCGGCGACGGTCACCATCGGCGAGCTGTCCATCGACAGCGGCCCGCTCCTCATCGTCGACCATACCCGCACCACCGTCGACGGACGGAACTCCCTCGCCGGCTTGGTCGCGGCGGTCGAACGGACGTGGGGATGCCTCGCGGCCCCGGTCACGGACGGGCCGGAAGCACGGTACGGGCTGGCGGAGGCGCTGAGGACCGCCGCGGCGAACGGCGGCATCCACGTCTACCGGCAGGACCACTCCCAGGAACGGCACGACTTCGAGGCGCAGGTGGTCGGAGCGCGGGCGCGGACCGGCGGTGGCCGCTTCACCCTCGATCACGGCCCGCAAGACGACGCCTACGTCGTGGGTCTGGGCCTGTTCCTGCGAGCGGCGGAGCGCGTCGCGCCTCCAATGCGGCGGGCCGCCTAGCTTTCTGAAGAAACCTTAGCTGAGCGAAACACAAGAAACGAACGCAAACACGGATGGATTGGAAGCAGCGGAGGTTACCGGCGATGCGAAAGAACGAGCCCGTCCTAGACCGACTCCCCGAATTCACCAGCTATGACGACAACGGCTGCGACCTCTACCCTTCATGTCTCACCTGCCCCCTGCCGCAGTGCCGCTATGACGACCCCGGCTGGATCCAGCGCGAGGAGCGCCGGCGCCGCGACGTGGCGATCCTCGAGGCCCGTCTGGGCGAGTCGCTCGGCGTGCCGCAGCTTGCCAACCGCTTCGGCTTGAGCACCCGGACGATCCACCGCATCCTCCGGCGCGACCCGGTCCCGCACGCAGTCGCCGTCTAGCCGGTCCGGCGCCCGACTGCCGGCCGCGGCCATATAATGGAGCCGCGGCATGAGCCTCTACCGGCGCCTCCTCTGGCCCTTCCTCGCCCGCCTCGAACCCGAGCGGGCCCACGGTTTCACGCTTTCCCTGTTGGCATCCCTCCAACGCGCTCCCTTCGGTGCTTCCCTGGTGGAACGCATCAGCGGAGGGGATTCCGATGGCCTTGGCTTCGAGTGGCGGGGGCTCCGGTTCTCAGCACCAGTCGGCATCGCGGCGGGCTGGGACAAGGACGGCCGCGTGGCGCGCATGGCCGAGGCGCTGGGCGCGGGCTTCGTCGAGGTGGGGACGGTGACGCCGAAGCCGCAGCCGGGGAATCCCGGACGGCGCATCTTCCGCCTCCGTTCCCGTGACGCGCTGGTGAACCGCCTCGGCTTCCCGAGCCGGGGCGCGGACCGGGTCGCGGCGAACCTCTCCCGTCACCGCCCCAGGCGCGCGCCCGTCGGCGTCAACATCGGCAAGAACGCGGCCACCTCCCTCGATTCCGCCGCGGAGGACTACGTAGCCTGCCTCCGGGCGGTCGCCGCCGTCGCCGATTACTTCGTGGTCAACGTCAGCTCGCCGAACACGCCGGGCCTGACTTCGCTCCAGTCGCCGGAGGCCCTCGACGGTCTCCTCGCTGCCCTCGACGAGGCGCGGGGCACGCCGCCGAAGCCGCTCCTAGTGAAACTGTCGGCGGACCTGACCGCGTCGGAGATCGACGAGGCCGCCGCCGTCTGCCTCCGGCGCGCCGTCGACGGCGCCATCGCCGTCAACACCTCGCTCGACCCCGCGCTGCGCTCCGACGAAGCCCGCGAACTCGAAGGCGGACTCTCGGGCCGCCCCATCTTCGGGCGGGCCGTGGACGCGGTCGAACGGCTGCGGGCCGTGTCGCCGCCGGACTTCCTCATCATCGGCGCGGGCGGCGTCTTCGGCGCCGACGACGCGCTGCGGCTCCTGAACGCGGGCGCGGACGCGGTACAGCTCTACACCGGCCTCGTCTACCGGGGCCCCGGCCTCCTTATCCAGATCAGGCGCGGCCTTGCCGAAGCGGGGTGGTCGCCACGCGAGGGCCTCGCCTAGCGCCGCCCGCCGTAGTAGCATCGCGCCGTCAGAAGAAGCCAACGAATCGAGGAAGGGAGGCCCGCCATGGCCGACCAGCCCATGAAGTTCGGCGTCGCCACGCCGGTGACGTCGCTGCACCCCCGCCGGCGCATTACGTGGGAGCGTGACGCCGGCCCCGACGAGCTCAAGCGCATCGCCACCGCCGCGGACGAGCTTGGCTACTACTGGCTGACCTGCCCGGAGCACGTCGGCATCCCCACCGAGGTCGCCAAGATTCGCGGCGCCCGCTACTACGACCCGCTGGCGACACTGTCGTTCTTCGCCGCGGTCACCAATCAGATCAAGCTGTTCACCACGGTCATCGTCCTGGGCTACCACCATCCGCTGGCGGTGGCCAAGCGCTACGGCACCCTCGACAAGCTCTCCAAGGGACGCCTGATTCTTGGCGTCGGCGTCGGCTCGCTGCGGGAGGAGTTCGACCTGCTCGACGCCGAGTTCGACAACCGCGGCGCCATCTACACCGACGCGCTGAAGGCGCTGCGCGCCGCGCTCGGCCAAGAGCAGCCCAAGTACGAGGGCGAGTTCTACGCCTTCGACGACTTCATCATCGACCCCCACGCCGTGCAGGAGCGGGTGCCCATCTGGCTAGGAGGCCGCACCGCGCTATCGCTGCGCCGGGCTCTGACGTCGGGCCAGGGCTGGGACCCGTTCGGCCTCACCACCGAGCAGGCCGGGGAGATGATCGCGCGGGCGAGATCGTGGCCCGAATGGACCTCGCGCACCGAGCCGTTCGACATCTCGCTGTCGTTCGAGCCGGCGGTGGACATAACACAACCGGGCCAGATCGACGTCATGATCGACAGCCTGGGACGGCTCCAGCAAGCGGGGGCGACGGTCTACAACGCCCAGTTCAGGTCGGACAGCGTCGAGCACTACCTGGAGCAGTTGGACCTCTTCCAGGAGAAGGTCGCGCCCCGCTTCGCCTAGCCGCGCTTGGGGAGGCGGACCTTGGCGCCGGCGGTGACGGTGACGCGGCCGTCCTGGTTTTCGCCCCAGGTGTCGAGGAAGACGAGCGGCTCGCCGTCTACGATCTGTTTGTCCGTGACCCGCGCCCTGCACCAGGTGGCGTCGCCCTGCACGTTGAAGCCGGTGAGCTTGCCGTCGATGCCCCGCACGATACCGGCGTCGCCGCACCAGTTGGTGAGGCCGTGGATGATCCAGGCGATGCGCTGGCCGCCGTAGTCGTAGGCCGAGGGCGCGCCGACCTCGCGAGCGAAGCCGCGGTCCCAGTGGGCACGCATGGGGAAGTCGGGGGCGTTGGTGTCCCGGTCGGGGACGTTGGCCTTGGGGTGGGCGCGGGCGTAACGCTGGGCGATCTCGCTGGCGAGAATGAAGGGGCCGCCCCAGCCGGTGTTGAAGGCCACGATCTCGCACTGGCTCAGGGGGCCTTTGACCACGGGCGGGATTTCCTCGCCGACCTCGACGTCGTCCCAGTAGAGGGGCTCCGCGCCCCGCACCTTCTCCTCGTCGATGTCCGCCCAGAGGCGCTGGATCTCTTCCTCGCTCCAGACGTGCTCCGTAAACTCGCGGTGCTTCCCCTTCTTGGCCGCGGTGCGCCGCTCCGTGTTGAAGAAGCGCAGCTCGTGCTCGGCGACCTTGTCGCCGCGCTGGTTGAAGAAGGTCTGTATCGCCACGTCCTCGACGGCGAGCCCGCCCCCGATGCGCGAGTTGGGGTGCTCGATGAACTCCTTGATGTACGTCTCGCCGAGGATCGTGTCGCCCCGCCGGATCACCTCGAAGTACTCCCATGAGTCGCCCGACCAGAACCGGTGGACGCCGGGGAAGCCCCGGAAGCCGCCCGATGTGGCGCCCCGCCACGCCGGCCCCTGGTTGCAGCTGAACAGGAAGCTCGGCGGCGCGATGATGTCGCCGTAGGGGGTGCCCTTGGCGTACTCGGGGTCGGTCCAGAGCCGGTTGTCGTCGCCCAGCGCCTCGACCCAGTGCCGGATCGTGTCGCGGGTCGCCTCGTTGTTGAAGGGGTGCGCGATCGGCGTCACGTCGCCGATGCGTTTCCGCGCCCGCTCCAGCGCCTCCGGCGTGATCTTGCTGTCGACGTTCTTGTCCATCGTCATGGGCGGTGGCCTTCTTTCGAGTTAGAGCCGGTGGTCGTCGCCGCCGTTGACCAGCATGACCTGGCCGGAGACGAACTTGCTGTCGTCGGAGGCGAAGAAGATGAGGATGCCGAGCAGGTCGTCGGTCGTTCCCCGCCGCCCCAAGGGAAGCTGCTTCACCATCATGTCCATGACCGGTTCGCCGACGGTGACCCGCGTCGCCTCGGTGTCGATGACGCCGGGGGCGATGCAGTTGACGCGGATGCCGAACTTGCCGAGCTCGCTGGCGAAACCGCGCGTCAGGCCGACCACGGTCAGCTTGGAGAGGCAGTAGGGACTGCTCGCGGCCCGGTAGGCGGCGCCGGACGACTGGAAGATGACGCTGCCGCCGCCGCGCTCCTGCATCGAGGGCAGCACCGCCCGCGTCATGAGCATCTGCCCCGTCATGTTCACCGCCATGAAGTGGTTGAAGTAGTCGAGGTCGACGTTCATGAATGTGTCGGGGCGCATGCTGTGGTAGATCGCGCCGTTGTTGACCAGGACGTCGACACCGCCGTACTGCTCCTTCGCTGCCGCCGCGACCTCGAGGCAGGACGCCTCGCTCGCCAGGTCGAGGTGCGCGAAGGTGGCGGCGCCGCCGAGCCCGTTGATTTCGTCGGCGACGGCCTGGCCCGTCTCCTCCTTGATCTCGGCTACGACGACTTTCGCGCCCTCCCGCGACAGCGCATTCGAGTATTCGCGGCCGATTCCCTGACCGGCGCCGGTCACGATCGCCACCTTGCCTTCAAGCTTCATTCCGCGCTCCTTGCTTCGATGTCCCGGAGGTCGATGATCCGCGCCGAAGGCGGCCGGCCCTCGTTCAGCTCCAGGATGCCCACCGTACCCAGGCGGTCGGTGAGGTTGTGGGGCAGCGTCGGGCTGCCGGGGTTCACAAGGAAGAGGTCGTCGTCTTGGTAAATCTTCTCGACATGCGTGTCGCCGCAGACCACCACGTCCACCTTCTCTCCGAAGAGACGGCCCATGGTCGCCTCATGGCTGCTCCATGGGGCCTCGTCGACGGTGGGGAAGGCGTGGGTCACGCCGAGGGCGAAGCCTTCGTAGCGGAGCACGGTGGATTCGTGGACGCGGGGGTCGTCGGGGACGCCGGGACGCAGCTTGTTCCAGGGGTCGGGCGCGTCGCCGTTCCCCCGCACCGCGATCACCGGCGCGATGGCTTCGAGCCAGTCGATCACGTCGATGACGTGCATGTCGCCCGCGTGCAGGATGAGGTCAACGCCCTCGAAGGCATGGGCGACCTGCTCGGGCAGGTGAGGGCCAGCCTCGGGGATGTGGGTGTCGGATATGAGACCGAAGCGCATCGTCGCAACCGGCTGCGAGCCTAGCCCCGCCCCGCGGACGCTGTCAATGCGCGCCGCCCGCGGCTGACCTAGAATCGTGCCGGACTCCGGCAAGCAGCGTTCAGAAGGAGGGACTCATGGGACTGTTCCGAAGAGGGAAACGGGTCGGTCTGATCGAGATGAACGGCATGGTGGGCCGCGGCATCGAGCCGTCGGTGCATCTGCCGCTCCTGGAGAAAGCGCGGGACAGCGGGCGGATCGGCGCGCTCGTACTGGCGATCAATTCCGGCGGCGGGGCGGCGTCGGCGTCGGAGGAGATCTATCTCGGCGTGGCCCGAGTCGCCGAGGTGAAGCCCGTGGTGGCCTACATCCGAGGCATGGGCGCCTCGGGAGCGTTCTACATCGCCAACGGCGCGCAGAAGATCGTGGCGCTCCAAAACGCGCTCGTCGGCTCCATCGGCGTCATCTTCGCGCGGCCCATCCTGGACCGCCTTATCGACCGTGTGGGGATCGGCCTTTCCATCCAAAAGACGGGGCCGCACAAGGACCTCTACGGGCCCTGGCGTCCGCCGACCGACGAAGAGGTCGGCAAGATGCAAGCCCTCCTGGGCGACGTCTTCGACCGCTTCGTCGAAGTCGTCGCCGCGGGGCGCGACCTCAGCGAGGAGACAGTCCGCGAGGTCGCCACCGGCGAGCTCTTCACCGCGCGGATGGCGCAGGAGCACGGGTTGGTCGATGAGCTGGGCGACCTCGACACGGCGAAGGAGCTCGCCGCCGACCTCGCCGGAATGAAGCCGAAGCCGAGGCTCGCCCATCTACGGCCGCGGCGGCGGTTCAGCCCGATCGTTCGGGCCGGCTTCGGGCGCGAGGTGGTCTCCGCCTTCCTCGATGAGATGGAGGAGCGATCGCTGGGGCAGATCAGCTATTGAATCCGCCCGGCAGACTCCGTCGTAGTCGATGGCAGGGAGGCGCCGGGCCTTGCGGCCCGGTCGGAGTTGACCCGCCGAATCCCTACGCGATAATGCTAGCGTACCGTCCTGGAGGAGGGACCCACCAATGACGCAAGCGAAAGAGTCCATCGGGAACTGGGGACGTTGGGGCGACGACGACGAGCGGGGTACGCTGAACCTGCTGACGCCGGAGGTGGTGAAGGCCGCTGCGGGTTCGATAAAGTCGGGCAAGGTCTATAACCTCGGGCTCCCGATCCAGCAGATGGGCATGCCGACGCTGGACTACCGCGGCGCGCCGATGCGCCTCTCGCTGGTGCACCCCTCGGACGTGGGCCGGTACGCGGAGTTCGGCCCCTTCGCGGAGAAGCTGTTCGTGAACGAAGACATGCTCATCATGGCGTCCCACAACGAGACGCACATGGACCCGCTCTGCCACGCGGGGTGGGACGGCGCGATGTACAACGGCTTCGGGCCCGAAACGGCCCAGCCGAACATCGGCGCCACTAAGCTCGGCATCGACAAAATCAAGGCCGTCGCGGGGCGCATGGTCCTCCTCGACGTTGCCGGCCACTACGGCGTCAACCTGCTGGGCGAGGACCGCACCTTCATCACCTCCGCCGACCTGGAGGCGACGGCCGATGCGCAGGGCGTCGAGGTCCGCGCCGGCGACATCGTGCTCATCCGAACGGGTTGGGTCGGCGCCTTCTTCAACGACCAAGAGGCCCTCGCGGCGCGCGGCATGGGCCAGTCGGGCCTTGGACTCGACGGCGTCGAGTTCATGCGAAAGCACGACGTGGCCGCCGTCGGCGCCGACAACTACGCCGTCGAGGGCATCCCGTTCGACGAGAACCGGTTCATGAGCGTGCACGTCGAGATGCTGCGCAACGACGGGCGGATCATGATGGAGCTGCTCAACCTCGAAGAGCTGGCCCAGGACAAGGTGTACGAGGGCTTCTTCGCCTGCGCGCCGCTGGTGGTGACCGGCGGGATGGGCAGCCCGATCAACCCCATCGTGGTCGCCTAGGCCGGACTGCTTGCAGATGTCCTCGCCCGCCGCCACAATGCCGGACGCATACGCGGCCCCTCCGGGGCCGAATCTCAGGTAACGGAGCCGACATGGACCTCGGAATCTTCTTGAGTGCGCCCGTCCCCAAGCCCTGGACGGAAGGGAAAGAGGAGCGCATCTACGCCCAGGAGCTCGACCTCGCCGTCCGCGCCGACGCCGCCGGCTTCGGCTACTGCTGGATGTCGGAGCACCACTTCCTCTACGAGTACTGCCACTCCTCTTCGCCGGAGATGCAGCTCGCCGCCATCGCCGCCCGCACCAAGAACATCCGCATCGGGCACGCCATCGTCGACCTGCAGCAGCAGATCAACCACCCCATCCGCGTCGCCGAGCGCGTCGCTACGCTGGACCTGATCTCCAACGGGCGCGTTGAGTTCGGGTCGGGGAAGGGGAGCGGGCCGAACGAGTGGATCGGTTTCGACGGCGTCCCCATGGAGCAGGCGGCGGCCAAGGAGGTCTGGGTCGAGGCGCTGAACTGCATCCTCAAGATCTGGCGCGAAGAAGAGTTCGAGGGCTGGGACGGCGAGTACATCACGATTCCCGGTCCACGCGTCGTCGTGCCGCACCCGGTGCAGAAGCCGCACCCGCCCCTGTGGATGGCCTGCACCAACCCCGGCACCTCGAAGGAGGCCGGCGAGCGCGGCGTCGGCGCCCTCATGTTCGCCTACGCCGGGCTGGCCGACATCGCCGAACGCGTCAAGCTGTACCAGGAGGGTTGGAACAACCCGAAGGGCCGCTTCAGCGACGTCCTGAACTACAACGCGCTCTGGGTCGTGGGCGGCGTCGCCACCGACAAGGACGACGAGCGGCAGGTCATCGAGGAGTGGGTCGCCAGCGGCATGCGGGCCGGCGAGCTATTCAACCGTTATTTCCCGGTCGCGGCGGGCGGCACCCTCGATTTGAAGGAAGGCGACGTGCCGCACGAGCGGCCGTCGAGCCTCGACGACATGCTTGCCAGGGACGCGGTCTTCTCGGGGTCGCCCGAGCGGATCGTCGACAGTTTGCATAAGGCGGAGGAGGCGGGCATCACCCAGATCGTGCTCAGCCTCTCGCCGGGACACAACGACTATGAGTCGTTGGTCCGCACCGTCGAGATCTGGGGCGAGAAGGTCATTCCCGAGTTCGCTAAGGCTCCCGTCGCCTAGCGCCGCAGCACAGGTCACATAAGGAGAGGTCCATGAAACTGGAGAACAGGATCGCGGTCGTGACCGGAGCCGGCAGCGGCATCGGCCGGGGCGTCGCCAAGCGCTTCGCCGAGGAGGGCGCCAAGCTCGTCCTCGCCGACGTCAACAACGATGGCTTGAAGCAGACCGGCGAGATCGTCGCCGAACTTGGCGGGGAGTGTGCGACGGTCATCGCCGACGTCACCAAGAAGAGCGACGTGCAGGGCCTCGTCGACAAGGCCGTCGAGACCTACGGCACCCTGGACATCATGGTGAACAACGCCGGCATCCTCTCGTGGAGCCCCGTCCAGGACATGCCGGAAGAGGAATGGGACCGGGTGCTCGGCGTGAACCTGAAGGGGACGTTCCTCGGCATCCAGGCCGCCGCCAAGTACTGGGTGGACAACGGCAAGCCCGGCAAGATCGTCAACACGTGCTCCATCAATGCGATGGTGGCGCTGCCCGCGCAGTCGCACTACTGCGCCTCCAAGGGAGGCGTGCTGATGCTGACCAAGTCGGCGGCGATCGACCTCGCGGGCTACAAGATCAACGTCAACTGCATCGCACCGGGCGGCACGCGCACCAACATCGACCCCGGCCTCGCCGACCCCAGGGCCGCGGAGGGCGCGGGCAGGGGCGTGCCTTGGGGCCGCATCGCTGAGCCTGAAGACCAGGCCAACGGCGTCGTCTTCCTGGCTTCGGACGACGCCGATTACATCACGGGCCAGATGCTCGTGATCGACGGCGGCACCTCGACGCATATGGCGGTCATTGCCGGGCAGCAGCTGCAGATGATCCAGCAGATGGCCGCGCAGCAGATGGCCGCGCAGCAGGAATAGCGCCGGCCGGTGGAGCCCACCCGCTGCCACTGGCCGATCCGCGACCCGCTCATGATCGAATACCACGATCGTGAGTGGGGCGAGCCCGTCCACGACGACCGCGCGCTCTTCGAGCACCTCGTGCTCGACGGGGCGCAGGCGGGCCTGAGCTGGCGCACCATCCTCCACAAGCGCGAGGGCTACCGGCGCGCGTTCGACAACTTCGACATGGAGACGGTCGCCGGCTACGACGACGCCAAGATCGAGGCCCTGCTCCAAGATCCCGGCATCGTGCGGAACCGCAGGAAGATCGAGTCGGCCAGGCGAAACGCCCGCGCGGCGCTCGCCATCCGGGACGAGTTCGGCAGCCTCGACCCCTACTTCTGGAGCTTCGTCGGCGGCAGGCCCATCGTCAACGCCTGGAAGGAGAGCGCAGCGGTCCCGGCGACCTCGCCCGAGTCCGACGCCCTCAGCAGCGACCTGAAGCGGCGCGGCATGTCCTTCGTCGGCTCGACCATCATCTACGCTATGATGCAGGCCGCCGGGCTGGTCAACGACCACCTCACCCACTGCTTCCGGTACCAGGAACTGGCCGACGCGGCAACCCGGTAGCGTCGAACGGAAAGGCTCACCTCCATGCGATTCTCCCTGCTCTACGAGCTCACCAACCCCAAGCCGTGGCACGAACGCAGCGAGTCCGACGTGTGGCACGAGGCCATCGAGCAGGTCGCGCTCGCCGACAAGCTCGGCTTCGAGACGGTGTGGGCCGTCGAGCACCACTTCCTCGAAGAGCTCTCCGTTTGCTCGGCGCCGGAGGTCTTCCTCTCCGCCTGCGCCATGAAGACCGATCGGATACGCCTGGGTCATGGGGTGGTGCTGCTGCCGTCGCCGTTCAACCATCCCGTCCGCGTCGCCGAGCGCATCGCAGCGCTCGACATCATCAGCGAGGGGCGCGTGGAGTTCGGCACGGGGCGCGCGTCGTCGCTCATCGAGCTCGACGGCTTCCGCGTCGACCCCGAGCACACCCGCGGCATGTGGGAAGAGGCCGTCGAGATGATCCCTCGCATGTGGGAGACGGATCGCTTCTCCCACGAGGGCGAGTATTTCAGCGTGCCGGAGCGGAACGTGATCCCCAAACCCGTGCAGAAGCCCCACCCGCCGATCTGGATGGCCTGCTCTCAGGCGGAGAGCTTCGAGATCGCCGCCGGCAAGGGCCTCGGCGTCCTCTGCTTCACCTCCGACGAACCCGAGCGGCTCCAGGAACGCCTGGGACGCTACCGCGAGCTCGTCGCCGGCGCCCAGCCGGTGGGCGCCTTCGTCAACGAGCGCATCGCGGGCTTCACGCCCATGTACTGCGGCGAGTCGATGGAGGAGGCGGTCGAGGTCGGCGCGACCGGCGCGGCGTGGTACCAGACGTCGTTCATCAGCAAGATCAAGGCCGGCTGGCGGGGGCGCGAGGTCAAGTCGTACGAGTACGCCAGGGAGGCCGCCGAAAAGGTGCCCGAAGACGTGGTCTGGGACCTCGACCGCTACAAGAAGCGCGGCATGGGCAAGGGCGGCTGGTGCATCGGCGACCCCGACGAGGTGACGGCGCAGGCGCGGCGCTACGAAGGGAACGGCTTCGACGACCTGCTCTTCATCGTGCAGACGGGCAAGATCCCCCACGAGAAGATCATGGCGTCGCTGGAACGTTTCGCCGCCGAGGTCATGCCCAGGTTCGAGAACTAGCCGGGACGGCGCGATGCTCACGGGAGTCCGTGTCGTCGAGTGCGCCGAGCGCATCGCCGGCCCCTTCTGCGGGCGGCTGCTGGCCAGGCTCGACGCCGAGGTCGTCAAGGTCGAGCGCCCCGGCATCGGCGACCCCGCCAGGCGCGCGGGCCCCTTCCGCGGAGACAAGCCCAATCTGGAGGCCGGCGGCCTCTTCGCCTATCTGAACGCGGGCAAGCTCGGCGTCGAGGCCGACCCCGCCACCGACGAAGGTTGGCATGCGATCACGCGACTACTCGACAACGCCGACCTGCTGATCCAGGACGAGAGCCCGGTGTCGCCGGCATCTGCCGGCCGCGAGGCCGACACCAGCCGCCTCGTCGACCTCCGCATCGTGACCTTCGGCGGGCCGGGGCCGTACGCCGGCTACCGCGCCGAGCCGCTCAACCTCGTGCACGCCGCCGGCGAGACGAGCGTTTTGCCCGGCGGCGGCATCGCCGGCGGCTCCCCCGACCGTCCGCCGGTCCAGCCCCAGGCGCCCATCTCGGAGTACGACGCGGGGTGGACGGCCGCCACCGCCGCCGTCGCCGCCCTGTTCGAACAGCAGGCGACGGGCCGCGGCGCTCGCATCGAGGTCTCGAAGTACGAGTCGATCGTCGCCCTGGGCCGCATCCGCCACGTCGCCTGGCTCGAAGGGGTCGAGCTCGACCGGTTCTCGGCGCGCTACGCCGGAAGCGGCACCTTCGCCTGCGCCGACGGCTTCATTCAAGTACTGCCCTCCGGGGCGCATCATTGGGAGGCCCTGTTGCGCCGCCTCGGCCTGGAACGCTTCCTGACCGACGACCGCTTCGACTTCGCCGCTCGCGGCCTAGGGCCGGCGGTGGACGAGCTGCAGGCAGCGCTGGCGGAGGCGCTGTCGACGCGGGCCAAGGAGGAGGTCTACCGCAGCCTGGCGGAGGACGGCGTGCCCGTCGGCCCGTTCAGCACCGTCGCCGACCTCTTTGAGTCGCGGCAGCTTGAGCACCGGGGCTTCTTCGAGGACGTCCCCACGGCGGAAGGCCCCCTCGCCCTGCCCGGTCTGCCGTTCCCCGCCGACCCGGCTCCGCCCGGTCCTTCGCCCCGTCTGGGCGAACATAACCACCTGCTCGAAGGGGGACGGTAGACGTGCAGCCGCTCAAGGGCGTCCGCGTGGTCGATCTGACCTGGGCCGGGGCCGGCCCCTACGCCTCGCTGCAGCTCGGCTGGCTGGGTGCCGAGGTCGTCAAGGTCGAGTGGCCGGCCCGCCCCGACGTCAGCCGTCATGGCTTCTACCGCCGCACCACGAGTCCCGTCTCCTCGCAGTTCAACGATCTGAACCTGAACAAGCTGAGCCTCGCCGCCGACCTCGGCGCCGCCGACGGCGCGGCCCTGCTGCGCCGCCTCGTCTCGGTGAGCGACGTGCTGACCGCGAGCTACCGCCCCGGCGTCCTTGAGCGCATGGGCTTCGATTACGCGTCGCTGTGCCGCGTCCGGCCCGACATCATCGTGGGCACGGTGTCGAGTGCGGGGCAGACAGGCCCCGAGAGCCGCTACGCCGGCTTTGCCAGCATCTTCTCGGTGCAGGGCGGCCTCGGCACGCTGACCGGCTACCCCGACGCCGCTCCCGCCGCGCTGGGGGACAGCATCGACCTGCGCGTCGGCGCGGCGCTGGCCTTCGGCATCCTGGCCGCGCTCTATGACCGGCGCCAGACGGGCCGGGGGCGCCTCGTCGACATCTCGGCGCGCGAGGTGGTGAGCAACAGCCTCGGCGCGCAGATCGCCGACTTCTCGATGAACGGCCGGGTCGCCGAGCGTACCGGCAACCGCCTCGACGGCGCGCTCGTCCACGACCTCTACCGCTGCGCCGGCGACGACGCATGGGTGAGCATCGCCGTCTTCGAGGAAGCCGACTTCGCCGCCCTCTGCGACGCGATCGGCCGCCCCGACCTGAGCGACAGTCCCCCGGGGGCCGAGGTCGACGCCGCGATCGAGTCGTGGGCAGCGGCAAGGTCGCCGGAGGAGGCAGCGCGCCTGCTGCAGGAGGTTGGCGTCGCGGCCATGCCCTACCGGTCGGCGCGCCACATCGCAGCCGACCCTCATCTGATGGCCAGAGACGTGTTCGTCAACGTGCCGCAGGAAGATTTGGCCGAGCAGGCCGTGATGCGCCCGCCGTGGCGCTTTGAAGGCGCTCCGTTGCCCCCACTGGCGCCCGCCGTCCCGCTCGGTCACCATAACGACTTCATCGTCGAAGACCTGCTCGGAGGAGGAGAGGAGTCGCAAGCATGAGCCCCATCAAGTTCGCGGTGACGACCGGAGGCCCCGGCTCCGAGCTTCGCAGGACCGCGCCGGAGGCCGAGAATCTCGGCTACGACGGCCTCTGGACCGGCGACCACGTGATGACGCGCCAGCCCATCGGCGACTGCCTGACCCAGCTCGCCGCCGCCGCGGTGCTCACCGAGAAGGTCGACCTGATCTCCGGCGTGCTCCTCCTGCCGCTCAGGCATCCCATCCCCGTCGCCAAGGCACTGACCCACATCGACCGGCTCTCCGACGGACGGCTGATCGCCGGCCTCGGCGTCGGCGGCGAGTATCCCAACGAGTGGCTCGCCAGCGGTGTCCCGCCCCAGGAGCGCGGGGCGCGCATGGACGAGGCCATCGAGGTGCTGACGCGGGTGTGGACCGAGGAGTCGGTCACCCACACCGGCCGCTTCTACCCCTTCGAGGACGTCACCTTGCTGCCCCGGCCCGTCCAGCAGCCGCACCCCCGTCTCTGGTTCGGAGGACGTGGTCCCGCCTGCCGCCGGCGGACGGCGTCGCACGGCGCGGGCTGGTTCCCCTACCTCATGACCCCCGACCGCTACGCCGACGGCCTCGCCGCCATGCAGCGGGAGGCCGTGGAGCGTGGCCGCGACCCCGCCTCCATCGAGCGCGCCTTCCTCGTCTTCATCGGCCTCACCGACCTCGCAGCCTACGACGTGTCGAAGGACCCGACGAACCCCGGCGCGAAGAAGGGAAACAAGTACTACCTCATCGGCCCCACCGAGCAGTGCATCGAGTCGCTGAAGGGGTACGTCGACGCCGGCGTCGAGTACTTCGCCATCGCGTGGGTTGGCGACCCGGCGCTGGCGGAGGCGAGCGTGCATCACTTCGCCAAGGAGGTCGCGCCGGAGATTAGGCGCTACGGGGAGAGCCGATAGGGCGCTACGACGACGCCGGGGCGAACTGCGGCAGCGTGACGCCGGGCCGCACTTCGTTGAACACCGCTTCGAGCCGCATCCCAACTTCGAGCGCGTCGTTCTCCACGCCCACGACGTTGCTGAACATAAACGGCCCTTCATCCAGCTCGACGACGGCCACGTTGTAGGGCACGTCGTCCTTCCACCCCGGGTTCAGCGCGCGGTAGTAGACGGTGAAGGTGTGGAGGACGCCCTTCCCGCTCGCGGGGACCCAGCGCATCCCGTCCATGGGACAGTCGTCGAGGCACGACGTGGCGGGCCAGTAGCAGGTCCCGCACGCCCCGCACTTGAACACCAAGAGCTCGCCGCGCCGCACGCCCTCCCAGAACTCGTCGTCGCGGGGGTCGGTGAACAGCTCGTCGGGGCCGGGCTTGGGCCGCGGTGTCGTGGTCATGCTACCTCCGCAGCACCAGGCAGGAGTGATTCCAGGTGTTGTGGACGCCGGCGTTGCCGCCGTGCCCGGTCACCAGCGCGATCTCGGCGCCCTCGACCTGGGCGTCGCCGCACTCGCCGCGCATCTGCCGGATGCCCTCGGTCAGCGGCGTGAACCCCTGGGCGTACCAGCCGGAGAGCTGCCCGCCGGCGGTGTTTGTGGGCATCTTGCCGCCGAGCTTGGTCTCGCCGGCCTCGACGAAGGGGCCGCCCTCGCCCTCGGCACAGAAGCCGTAGCCCTCGAGCTGCATGATCACGTTGATGGTGAAGGCGTCGTAGCACTCGAATACGTCGACGTCGCTCGTCGTGATGCCCGCCGTCTGGAAGGCCGACTGCCTGGGGCGGGAGCAGTCGAGGCCCTGGTAGACGGTCTTGTCGTGCCACCGCTGGATGTTGCAGCCCGCGCCGACGCCCATGATGTAGACCGGCTTGTCGGTGAGGGCGCGGGCCCGCTCCGCGCTGGTGACGATGAGCGCGACGCCGCCGTCGGTGTCGCGGGTGCAGTCGAGCAGCCGGAAGGGGTGCGCGATCCACGGCGAGGCGAAGTAGTCGTCGAGCGTGATTGGCTTGCCGTATTCCATCGCCTCGGGGCGCATGCAGGCGTACTCGCGCTGCGTCACCGCGACGCTCCCCAGCTGCTCGTGCGTGGTGCCGAATACCGCCATGTGGCGCGTCGCGTTCAGGGCGTGGTTGGCGATAGGGCTCACCAGCCCCCACGTCTGCGCGTAGCCGTAGGCGACCGCTCCCAGACGCAGGTTCGCGCTGCGCAGCCGCGACGCGCCCATGCAGAGCACCGTCGTGGCCACCCCCGCCTCGATGGCGCCGATGGCGGCCATCACCGTCGCGCCCGCCGTCGCGCCGCCCGCTTGCATCGACCAGAAGTTCATCGGCGAGATGCCCAGGTAGCGGCAGTCGTAGGTGTCGCTTTCGAGGCCCGACTGGTAGATGAAGCCGTCGATGTCGGCTCGTTTCAGATTAGCGTCGGCGAGAGCCAGCTCCATGGCCTCGCGGGCCACTTCGCGCGTCGTGACGTCGGGCAGCTTGCCCTGCTTGGTCACGCCCAAGCCCGCGATCGCGTACTTGTCCTTGATGCTCATCGGCGCCCCGCGCCTTCAGAAGAGAAGGCCGGCGCATCCTAGCAGCGCCCCGGCGCGAGCGTCAACGCGGGAGGCAAGACCGCCGCCGGCCACTCCGCCGTGAAGGTCAGCGTCTCGTCGTTGACGCGGACAGTGTACGTCACCCCCGACTCGAACTCGCTCCCGAGCTCCACGGTGTTTGACACGGTCTCGTACACCTGCGCGCACATGACGTCGCCGGTGGCGACGCGGTTGACGACGGTGACCGTGATCTCAGTTCCCGTCCGCTCCGTCTCGATGCGGTCGAAGGCGTGGCAGGCGTCGGGGAGGCCGGAGGTGACTTCGAGGAAGTACTGCGGCGGGTCGGTCTCCAAGACGAGGATCTCTATCTCCTCGATGGGAGCGTTCACCTCGATGTTGACGGCCTCCGCCGTGAAGGAAGTCTCCCAGTCGTTGACCCGAACGGTGTAGGTGACGCCGGGTTCGAAGTCGGTGCCGAGTGGCAGCAGGTGCGGCGCGGGCTCGAAGACCTCCGCGCACACCGCGTCGACGACGGCTATCAGATTGATGACGGAAACCGTGATCTCGCTCCCCGACCGCTGCACTTCGGTGCGCCCGAACGTGTGACAGGCGTTGGGGAGGCCGGCTTGAATCTCAAGGAAGTACTGGGGCGGGTCGGACTTGAGCGGGTGGACCGTCACGTTCTCGATAGGCGCATCGACCTCGACCGGCGCGGCCTGCGTAGTGAAGGAGATCTCCCGTTCGTTGACCAGGACCGTATAGGTCGTGCCGGGTTCGAGGTCGCTACCCAGCGCCACCGAGTGCAGCGCGACCCTGTGGATTTCCGTGCATTCGGCGTCACGGGTGAGCAAGCGGTTGATGACGGCCACCGTAATCTCCGTGCCCTCACGCTGCGTCTCGATCCGGTCGAACGCATGGCAGGTATCGGGAACGCCGGCCCTGACGTCGAGGAAGTACTGCACCGGGTCCGGTCCCACGACTTGGACCCCTACGTCCTCGATGGGCGCTTCGACCTCGTCCCAATACGCCTCCGCCGTGAAGGAAGTCTCCCAATCGTTGACCCGGACGGTATAGGTCACACCGACTTCAAAGTCGCTCCCCAAGGCCACCACGTTGATCTCGGTCCCGTAGACCTGCGCGCAGGCGACGTCGCCGATCACGACACTGTTGATGACGGAGACCGTGATTTCCGTCCCCTCGCGCTGCGTGTCGATCCGGTAGAACGTGTGGCAAGCATCGGGAAGGCCGGAGGTGATGTCGAGAACGTAGTGCCGCGCGCCGAGTAGGAACAGCTCGTAGACGTCGACACGCTCGATGGGCGCCGGGGCCGCGATCAGCGTGGTCCTCGGAACGGCGGACGGCGCGGAAGCCGATTCCGCCGTGAAGGTCAGCGTCTCGTCGTTGACGCGGACAGTGTAGGTGGCGCCGGGTTCAAGGTCGCTCCCCAAGGCGACAGAGTGGGTCTCGGTCTTATAGATCTCGGCGCAGGCGACATCGCCGGTCACCACGCGGTTGATGACCGTAACCGTGATCTCCGTGCCGGAGCGTTGCATCTCCTTCCGGTCGAAGCTATGGCAGGCGTCGGGCAGGCCGGCCTGGATCTCAAGGAAATACTGCGGCGGGTCGGACTCGGCGATGTGGAGCCCAACGCCGTCGATGGGAGCGCGGACCTCCCTCGTTTCAGGGGTCGGCGTCTCGACCATGTGCGGCGTCGGCGATGGTGCCGGCGAGGGCGTGGACGATGGCGTGGGCGGCGCCGAGGTCGGAGTGGGCGCGTCGTCGCCGCAAGCCGCCGCGAGAAGCACCAAAACTAGGGGAAGGCCGAGGAAGAGGAATCGGGCTCGCATGGTGGTTCCCCGTAGAAGAATGCGCTTGCCCATATGACGCCGCGGGCCCGCCATTTGTTCCTCGTGCATCGTTCAAAAGGAAAGGCCCCGAAGCGCTTCAGCCTTGCGGCCGTCTCGGCGGACTTCTACCGAGAGCTTCGGGGCCCCAGTGCTTACCTGGTATTCCGCACCGGAATACCGGTCAGCGTGTCCTCTTCCGGTTTCCGCTACGTGGTAAACACCTCGCTAGTCCGTTGAGCATGTTTCAAAATAGACCACCTCCTTTCTTGCTTACCCGTACGATAGCGCCGATCCGGCGCGGTACGCAAGGGAGGCGGCTAGTCGTTGTCGCCGAGCAGATCGACGTCGGCGCCGGGTGCAAGCTCCCCCTCGTCGATCACGCGGGCGTACCAGCCGCGGCGTCCCAGCATCGTCTTGAGGAAAGCGGGGCCGCGCTCCTCGCCCACATAGGGCAGCGTGTACAGGTTGGCGCACGGCGTGGCCGGCTCGGTGATCTCGACGATCGCCCCGCCGACGCGCACGCGCCGCCCCGGTCCGAGGTCGGCGTAGGGGACGCCGTCGACGGTGACGTTCTCGCCGATGTCGCCCGCCTGTACCGGCCAGCCCTCTCCGTTGATGTCCTCGATGGCGTCGACCGTCATGAGCATGACGGCGTAGTCGGGGTCGCCGCGCCGTCCGCGGGTGCGGTAGTGATTAAAATCGCCCTCGACGCCTTCGGCGGTCAGCCGCGCGGAGTCGACCGGCTTCTTGGGCAGGCCGGGTCGCCCCGCCCCCTCGGGCTTGACGTTGACCTGGACGATCCGTCCCATCGGCATCGCTGTCCTCCCAGCCGTTGCATGCAGCCGTGCGCAAACAGGGTAGGAGTCGGCGGCCCCGTTTGCAATCGCAGGGCTGGGTGGCCGGAGGCGCGGGCGGCGGGGTAGAATTGCGGCGCGGCGGGGCCGTGTGCACAGACGCTCCGCCGGGAAGGAGGCGCCGCATGGCCCGCGTCTCGATGCTCGATCCGACGAGTCCGCCGCTGCCGGTGGACGCCAGCATGGCGGAGCGCCCCGACACCCTCAACGGCAAGGTGCTCGGGTTGCTCGACAACCACAAGCTCAACGCCAACAACCTCCTCGACGACATCGAACAGCTCCTCTCGGAGCGCTACGAGTTCGCCGAGGTGGTACGGACCTTCAAGCCCGACGTGTCGCGGCCCGCCCCCTCCGACACGCTCGACGAGCTCATCGAACAATGCGACGTGGTGGTGACCGCCATCGGAGACTGAGGCTCCTGCTCGTCGAGCAGTTTGCACGACGGACTAACCCTCGAACGGCGATCGATCCCCACCGCGGTCGTTTGCACCGAGCCCTTCATCCCGACGGCGAAGGCGATGGCGCGCGTCCAAGGGGTGCCCGACTACCCCTTCATCACGCTGCCCCATCCCCTCGGCAGCCTCACCCGCGACGAAGTGCGGGAGCGGGCCGAGGCCGCCCTCCCCGGCATCATCGAGTTGCTCTTGGCCAAGTAGCCGCCCGGACCCGGCGGCGGCCCGAAAGGAGCGGCGCATGGCCGCGGACGCGCTGACATCCGAACGCGTCGACGTCGATCTGCACGACGCGATCGAAGCCTGCTACGAACGCGGCTGGACCGACGGCCTGCCCGTCGTGCCTCCGACCCAAGACCGCGTCGCCGCCTTCCTGGAAGCGGCGGGGAACCAGCCCACCGACGTGCTCGGCGTCGTCGAGACGCGGGGCCGCGTGATCACCGCCGAGAAGGCCGCCATCAACGCCGTGATGGCCGGCTGCCTCCCCGAGTACATGCCCGTGATCAACGCCGTCATCCGGGCGATGACCACGCCGGAGTTCAACTGGCACGGCAGCATCGCCAGCACCGGCGGCTCGGCGCAGCTCATCGTCGTCGGCGGGCCCATCGCGAAGGAGCTGGGCGTCAACCACGGGGTCAACCTCTTCGGCCCCGGCTTCCGTCCCAACGCCACCATCGGCCGGGCGGTGCGGCTCATCATCATGAACGTGACCGGCGGGACGCCGGGCCTCCTCGACCGCTCGACCTTCGGCTTCGGTGGCAAGTACAGCTTCGTGATCGCCGAAGACGAGGAGGCGAGCCCCTGGGAGCCCCTGCACGTGCAGCGCGGCCTCGACCCCGCCCAGAGCGCGATCACCGTCTACGCCGCGCACAGCCCCACGCAGTTCATCGACCATTCCAGCAACACGCCGGAGGGGCTGATCGCCTCCGCCGCCGACGCGATGCGTCCTACCGGGGCGAACCACAACGAGTTCGTCGTCGTCTGGTCGCCCGAGCACGTCATGCGGTTCCGTCAGGCGGGCTGGACGAAGCGCCAGGCGATGGAGGCGCTCTTCCACGAGGCGCATGGCAGCGTGAAAGAGATCAAGGCGCGGGCGCGCGGTGAAGACGTCGACCTCCGGCCTATCGTCAGCAGCCCCGACGGCGTGATTATGCTCGTCGGGGGTGGCAACGCCGGCGGCTTCTCAATCGTGGTCTCCCCCTGGGGCGCCGGCTACATGAGCCAGTCGGTCACCCAGGCGGTCGAGCGGCCCTCCTAGCTCCCCTTCAGACCCAAGGCCCCTGGTCGAGCACCACGCCGTCCCCTTCCAGCGCGGCGATTGCCGTCTCGTCGTAGCCAAGCTCCGCCAGGATGGGCCGGGTGTGCTCGCCGATGCAGGCGGCCGGTCCGGCCGGGAGGTCGATACCGTCGATGCGGAGCGAGGGCCCGTGCCGGTAGTGGGGCTTCTCGAAGCGTTGGGGGTGCGACGTCGTCGTCCGCAGACCCTGGTCCACCATCCACGGCTCGGTGAGCCAGAACCGGCTCCACCGCGCCCCATCGGCTTGGACGCAGGCCACGTCGGCCTCGGTCAACCGCCGCTCCCATTCCTCCGCCGTCCCTCCGGCCAGCGCCGCTTCGACTTCAGCGGCGAGGGCGTCGTCATGCCCGCGTCGCGCGTCCCGTGACTCGAAGCGCGGGTCCGATGTCAGATCCGCCCGCCCGATGGCGCCGCAAAGCCGCTGCCACTCGTCCTCCCTGGGGCAGGCGAGGAAGACCCACCCGTCGCCGCCCGTCCGGTAGAGCCGGTAGAGCGCGTGGAAGCCCTGCTGATCAGGGTCGACGGTCGGCTCCTCGGGGCAGCCGTCGTAGTCGAAGAGCGCGTCGGAAACCTCATAGGCGCCGGTGGTGATCATCCGGGTCTCGAGGTACTGGCCCTTCCCGTTGCGCCGCGCCGCATGCAGGCCCAGCAGCAGTGCCGTCCCCACGCCGAGCGCGGCGTCGGGGTCGCCGTGGGCGGCGTCCATGGGCGGGTTGCCGCGGCCCGCGGCCCGCACTCCCGAGCCGACCACCGCCGACACCGTGGGATGGAAGGCCGGCTGGCGGCGGTACGGCCCCGACGAGCCGTAGGAGCCGGCGTACAGATAGACGAGGCGCGGGTTCACCGCCGACACCGTCTCGTAGTCGAGGCCGAGGCGCTTGTCGGCGCCGGGCCGGAAGTTGTGCATCAGCGCGTCGGCCCGCTGGACGAGCCGGTGGAAGATCTCGCGCCCACGCTCCGTCTTCAGATCGACGGCGATACTCTCCTTACCCTGGATCGTCTTCGTCGAGCTCTCCGGCAGCCGCCGCATGAGGTCGCCGCTCGGCGGCTCGATCTTGATGACCCGCGCGCCGAGGTCGGCGAGCAGGGTCGCCCCGAACGGCGCGGCGTAGTACGACGCCAGCTCGAGGACGGTGACGCCCTCCAGCGGCGATCCCGGCGCGTGACCGCCGCCGCCCGCGCCGGAAAGCGGCCGGTCGGTGAGGGCGAGCGCGTCCTCACGGTGCTCGTCGACGAAGGGCGCCGGGCTGCGCACCCGCGACGGCGTGTCGCGGAAGGCAACCAAGGGCGAGATCTGCTTCATGCCCCCGACGCGGGGGTCGTCGACCTCGACCAATATACCGTTATGCTTAGCCTGCGGGTGCTCCATATACTCGCCGACCGTCGCGAAGTGCTCGCCGCCGCAGCCGCCATCCTCGAGGAACAACGCCGCCCACTCGCCGGAGGTCTTCGTCCGCAGGCGTTCCTTGATACGCGCGCGCAGCGCCTCCTTCGCCTCGGGGCTGGGAAAGGTGTAGGGGATGTCGGCCATGCCGGGTTCGTCCCAGACCTCGCCGAGCCCGAGGACGTTCAGGAAGCTGCGGAAGATCTTGACCGTCGTCGAGGCGCCCTGAAACCAGCGTCCGTCCTTACATTCGCCGATGGTGTAGCCCAGCGTGGCCGCGTCGTGGGGCGTGGAGTACTGCAACGGCGCCTCGGCCTTGGCGGCATAGGCGGCCTCCTCGCCGACGGGGATGAGCCAGCCGTTGAGCGAGTGCGCGGCCGCGGCCGCGAGCAGCGTCGCCTCGAGGCGGGCTCCGCGGCCGGTGCGGTCGCGGGCCCACAGCGCCGCCAGGACGCCCTGAGCGGCCAGATGGGCCGCGCCCAGGGTCATACGAGGAATGGCGTCGAACATCGGCCCCTCGCGCCGCCAGGGACGCCGCCCCAGCAGCAGCCCCGCCTTCGCCGCGACGATCCCCTCGTACCCTTTCAGTCCGGCGTAGGGGCTGCGTTCGCCGAAGCCCCGAATGGCCGCGTACACCAGCCCCGGGTTCTCCACGGACAGCGCCTCGTAACCGATGCCGAGCCGTTCGGCGACCCCAGGACGGAACGCCTCGATGACCGCGTCGGCCCGCGCCGCGAGCCTGCGTGCCGTGACGCGGTCCTCCTCCGACTTCAGGTTGAGGACCACGCTCTTCTGGCCGCGCCGCCACTGAAGGTAGGCGGGATGCTCGCGAAGCGGATCGCCGCCCGGCGGCTCGACGGTGATCACCTCGGCGCCGGTGTCGGCGAGGAACATCGTGGCGAGCGCCCCGGCAAGGCTCTGGCTGAAGTCGACGACGGTGATCCCGTCGCAGGGCTGCTGCATAGCGGGGGCATGGTAAGAGAATCGCCGCCCCCGCGCCACCGGAGCGCCTCTCCCTCTAGGGAGCGACTTAAGCCTCTCCCCCTCTGGGGGAGATTTGAGAGAGGGCACGCGCCCGACGGGCGCGTCGGAGGGGTGGGGCCGGGCGGTCTTGCCTCTTCTCCCACCAGGAGAAGATTGAGATGAGGGGCCCCCTCACCGCCATCAAAGCCATGAAGCCTGCCATCTCCGCGTCGGTTGAACCTCCCTACGAAACTGAAATCCCCCTTTGCTACAATTCATCGGTTGAGTCGGCGGGGAGGCGCCCGGTATGGACCTGCGGTCGAGCACGGTTGACGTAACCGATGAGTACGCCGCCATGGAGTACTTCTGGGAGCAGGGATGGACCGACGGCCTCCCCATCGTCGCCCCGACCCAGGACCGCATCGAGGCCTGTCTCGCCCACGCCGCCTTCGACCCCGACGACGTCATCGGCTCCTACGAGGCCCGCGCCTCCGCCCTCACCGCCGAGAAGCTGGCGATCAACGCCGTCATAGCCGGCTGCAAGCCAGAGTACATGCCCGTGCTCGTCGCCGCCTTCGAGGGCCTGACCGACCCCGCCTTCCGGATGAACCATATGGCGAGCCTGGGCAGCCCGTGGCCGCTCGTCATCGTCAACGGCCCCATCGTCGAGCGCCTGGGCATGAACACCGGCCAGTACCTGCTCGGTCCGACGGGGAACCGCGCCAACGCCACCATCGGCCGGGCGGTGAGCCTGACCATGGCCAACTGTTTCGGCGCCAAGGTCGGCGGCGTCCAGCGCGGCACGATGGGGAACCCCAACCGCTGGTCGTTCTGCGCCGCCGAGCGCGAGGACAGCCCCTGGCCCCGCGTCCACGAGCAGCGCGGACTCGACGGCGGCGTCAGCGCCGTCACCGTCGTCGGTACCATGGACGGCGTCCTCCAGTTCGTCACCCCCAACTTCACCGACCCGACCGACCTCTGCGAGCTCATCGCCCAGCGCATCGCTTACGGTTTCTTCACCTTGGGGACGTTCGTGGTGATGATGGCGCCGGTCTTCCAGCAGCACTTCATCGACGTCGGCTGGACGCAGGACGACGTCAAGGCCTACCTGACCGAGCACACCCGCCGCTCGGTGGCCAGCCTCAAGGTCGACGGCCGCTGGGAGCGCTACGGCACGCGCCTCTCACCCACCGCTCCCCCCATCGAGTCCGGCGACGACACCAACCTCATCCCCATGCGCCACGACCCGGCCCTGATCGATATCCTCTATACCCAGGCAGAGTACGACCGCACCCTCGACTTCCTCATCATGGCCTGCGGCGGCGAGGCGGGGAACTACGGCGCCTACGTCGGCCCCTACCCTCAGGGCACCGAGCCGGTAACCGTTGCTATCAAGGAGTAGCTGGCGAGAAGCAGCACCGCGATGAAAGTCTACGTCCCCGTCTCCGAGCCCGGCGACAGCGGCCCGCGGCTCGCGCCGCGCCTCGACACCTTCGACGGCAAGCGCGTCGGCATCCTCTGGAACCACCGTGTCCACGGCGACCGCCTCCTGACGCGCATCCGCGAGCGGCTCGTCGAGGAGTACGAGCCATTGGAGACGTCGTGGCGGCAGAAGGTCTACCACGGCGAGCCCATGCCGCCGGAGCTGCTCGAAGAGATCGCCGCCTCCTGCGACGCCGTCATCACCGGCGTCGGCGACTGAGGCTCCTGCTCGTCGGCCCTTGCGGCCGACGCGACCCGCCTCGAAGACCGCGGCATCCCCGTAGCCGCCATCGGCCCCGACAAGCTCATCCTCACCATCGGGCGCACCATGGCCAAACGCCACGGCTACCCCGACTACCCCTTCGTGGTCATCGACTACCCCTACGCCGAAAGCCTCGACGAGGAGCGGCTCGAAGCGCACCTCGAACGGGCCTGGCCCCAGGTGCGGAGCGTCCTCCTCGAGGGCGGCGCATAGCGCCCGAGCCGCGATGACGGCAAGGCCCGCGTGTTCAAGCTGACCGCCCTCAAGATCGAGGATCTTCGCGGCAGCCGCCTGCGCTGGTGGGCGCTCGGCGCCCTCTCTTTCAGCGCCGTCATCGCGGGGATGGACAACACCCTCCTCGCCATTTCGCTGCCCACGCTGCAGCGCGAGTTCGACGCCAGCGCCTCCATGCTCCAGTGGATAGCGACCGCCCACATCCTCGCCTTCGCCGGGCTCCTCCTCACTATGGGCAACCTCGGCGACCGTTTCGGGAGAGCGCGGCTGATGCGCCTGGGGCTCGTCGTCTTTATCCTCGGCTCTCTGGGCGCCCTCTTTTCGGGAAGCGCCTTCCAGCTGATCCTGGCGCGGGCCGTCATGGGGGCGGGCGGGGCCATGCTCCTGCCCTGCGCGCTTTCCAACGTCAACGAAATCTTTGCCGGCCCCGAGCGGGCCAAGGCCATCGCGATATGGGTGGCGATCGGCGGCGTCGGTGTCGGCGTCGGACCCCTGACCGGCGGGGCGCTGATCGTCGCCTTCTCTTGGAAGGCGGTCTTCATCGTCACGATTCTGGTCGCCCTCGCCGCCCTGCTCTCGGGGCTCAGGCTCGTCCCCGAGAGCAAGGACCCCGCCTACCGCCCCCTCGATCTCCCCGGGGCCGCCCTCTCCACCGCCGCCACGACCATCCTCGTCTTCGCCATCATCCGGGTCCCCGCCCATGGCTGGAACGACCCGACGGTCTTCGGCGGGTTCGCCGCGGCTGCCGTGCTGGGGGCGGCGTTCGTCATCTACCAGCTTCGCACCCCCTATCCCCTTCTCAATCTCCGCTTCTTCCTCCGTCCGCTCTTCACCGCCGGCGTCGCCGCGCTCGGTCTCTCGTTCTTCGCCCTCTTCGGAATGATGTTCGGTATGACGCAGTACCTGCAGTTTGTGAAGGAGCTTTCCCCGTTGGAGGCGGGCGCGCTGATGCTTCCCATTGCCGTGGGGTTCCCTACCGGTGTGCGCGTTGGACAGCGCCTCGTGGGGAGGGTTGGCATCAAGGGGTCGGTGACCTTGGGCCTGCTGATGTTGACCGGCGGGTTCACCGCCATCGGCTTCTACAGCCTGGGCACTCCCCTCGCCGTGATCGCCTTCGTCATCTTCTACAACGAGTTCTCGCTGGGCCTCGTCATGCCGCCGTCGATCGACGCCATCATGGGCGCCTCGCCGCGCTCCGACGCCGGCGTCGGCTCCGCCGTGAACGATATCGCCAGACAGATCGCCGGTGCCCTCGGCATCGCCGTGATCGGCTCAATCATGACCTCCCTCTACGCGGGCAAGATGGCGGACACGCTAGACAACCTCGGCGAGCTCTCCCCAGACCAGATCGACGTCGCCTCCGACGCCGTGGGCCTGGCCACCACCATCGCCTCCGACGTCGGCGGCCCGGCGGGCGCGACCCTCGACCTCGCCGCCCGCACCAACTTCGCCGACGCCATGGGCATCGCCATCATGGCCGGCGGCGGCGTCACCTTCCTCGCGGCCCTCTTCATCGCCCGCTTCATGCCCTCCCGCCACCAGGACTACGGCGACGACGCCGGCGCGAGCCAGGGCGCCGGCGCAGGGGGAGCAGGTTGATCGCACTCCGCGCCCTCACCGCCGAAGAGCTTCGAGCAAGCCCCCTCCGCTGGTGGACGCTGGGGACGCTCTCTCTGAGCCTCGTCATCATCGGGATGGACAACACCGTCCTGAACGTGGCCATCCCGACGCTGCAGCGCGAGTTCGACGCCGGCGCATCCACCCTCCAGTGGATGGTCGACTCCTACATCCTCGTCTTCGCCGGCCTGCTGCTGACGATGGGAAGCCTGGGCGACCGCCACGGGCGGGCCATGATGCTGCGGCTCGGCCTCATAGTCTTCAGCGCCGCCGCCTTCAGCGCCATCTTCGCGGAGAGCGCCGGGCACGTCATCGCGGCCCGGGCCGGCATGGGCGTGGGCGGCGCGATGATCATGCCGTCGACCCTGTCGATCATCACGGACGTGTTCGTCGTAGGCCCCGAACGCGCCAAGGCCATCGCGATTTGGGCCGCCGTAGGCGGCATAGGCGTCGGCCTCGGCCCGCTGGTCGGGGGAGCGCTGATCGAGACCTTCTCGTGGGAGGCCGTCTTCCTGATCAATGTCCCGTTCACGCTTGCCGCACTCGCTTTTGGCGTGCGCCTGGTGCCCGAGAGCAAGGACGCCGTCCCCCGGCGCCTCGACGTCCCCGGCGCCGTGCTTTCCACCGCCTCCGTCGCCATCCTCGTCTTCGCGATCATCGAAGCGCCGGAGCTCGGGTGGACCGCCCCGCTGGTGATCGCCGGATTCGCCGCCTCCGTCCTGCTCGCCATCGTCTTCGTCGTCTACGAGCTTCGCACGCCCCATCCCCTCTTCGATTTCCGCTTCCTCCGCCGTTTCCGCTTTTCTGCGGGCGCCGCGGCGCTCGGCTGCGCCTTCTTTGCCCTCTTTGGGATGGCGTTCGGCATGACGCAATACCTGCAATTCGTCAAAGGCTTCTCTCCGCTGGAGGCCGGGATGGCCATGCTCCCCATCGCGGCGGGAGTCGCCATCGGCTCCCGTGCCGGGGAGCGGCTCAACGAGCGGATCGGCACCAAGCGCACCGTCGCCTTCGGCCTGCTCATGCTCGCCGGCGCCCTTTCCGTGATCAACATCTACGACGTAGACACCCCGTACGCGGTG
The DNA here is from genome assembly GCA_965207995.1 of Dehalococcoidia bacterium. Lineage (GTDB taxonomy): Bacteria > Chloroflexota > Dehalococcoidia > SHYB01 > SHYB01 > DAOUKH01. The sequence continues at coordinate 372,151 of CBDBNG010000001.1, forward strand.
ATCGGCACCGTGATCTTGTCCATCGCCACGTCGATGGGACTGATCATGGCGCCCTCGACCGACGCCGTCATGGGCGCCGTACCCCGCGCCGACGCCGGCGTCGGCTCGGCGATGAACGACGTCGTGCGGCAGGTCGGCGGGGCCTTGGGCGTCGCCGTCATCGGCTCGATCTTCGCCTCGCTCTACTCCAACAACATATCGGAGACCCTCGACGGCATCGCGGGCCTTCCTCCGGGCCAAGTCGCCGCCGCCGGCGACTCCGTCGGCGCGGCCGTTCGTATCGCCGGAGCCCTCGACGGGTCCGCCGGGGCGGCGCTCGATCTCGCCTCCCGCGCCGCCTTCGCCGACGCCCTCGGCTACGCCATTCTGGCCGGCAGCGGCATCGCCGTGTTCGGCGCGCTCCTCGTGGCCAAGTTCATGCCCGCCCGCGAGCAGTACTACCCCGAAGACATTGCAACGCCGCCGCGCCCGCCCTCGCCCGAATAGCCGCCCTTCCGGTATCCTTGCGCCCGCCATGCCGCCGCTCGCCCTGGAGGGCCTCCGCGTCCTCGACATAAGCAGCAACATCGCCGGGTCGTACTGCACGCGCCTGCTCGCCGACCTCGGCGCCGACGTGCTTATCGGGGAGCCGGCGGCGGGCCACCCCCTCCGGCACGTGCCACCGACCGCCGGCGCCGCCGACCGCGCCGGTGCGCTCTTCGCCTACCTCGGCGGCAACAAGGAACGGGTGTCCGTCGACTTGGTAACCGAGGCGGGCCGCGCCCGCTTCCGCGAACTCTCCGCCGCGGCCGACCTCGTCGTCGAAAGCGGCAAGCCGGGCGAGCTCGCCGGCATGGGCCTCGCCTTCGACGACCTCGCCCAGGCGAATCCCGCGCTCACCCTGACCTCGATCACCCACTTCGGCCAAGACGGCCCCTACGCCCAGTGGGAGAGCGAGGAGATCGTCGACTGGGCCCTGGGCGGCTACCTCTTCTTCGGCGGCGACGCCGCTAGGGAGCCGCTCATGGTGCCCTACAACCAGTCGATGTTCCACGCCGGCGCGCAGGCCGCCGTGGCATCACTTGCGGCGCTGCGCTGGGCCGCGATCACGGGACGCGGCCAGCACGTCGACGTCTCCGCCGTCGAGGCCCTGCTCTCGGCCCACATCTGGACGCTGGGCAACTGGACGCACCAGGGCATCGTCGAGCGCCGCAAGAAGGCCGAGCCGCTGCGCTGCGCCGACGGCTGGGTCCGCTTCATGACGCCGCGCTTCGACCCGGCCCTCTTCACCCTCGTCGAGCGGTCGGATCTCGCCGGCGACCCCCGCTTCGCCACCCGGGAGGGCTGGAAGGAGCACGAGGACTTCCTCGCCCAACTGGTCGCCGGCTGGCTCCTCGCCCACACCAAGGAGGAAGTCTTCGCCCAGGCCCAGGAGCTTCGCATCCCGGCGACGCCGGTCTACGACGCCGCCGACCTGCTGCGCTCCCCCGTCATTCGCGCCCGCGACTGGTGGATCGAGGGCGACGACGGCAAGCCGATGACCTTTCCCGGCTTCCCCTACAAGCTCAGCCGGAGTCCCGCATCGGTCCGCCGGCCCGCTCCGTCTCTAGCGACCGCCGTCGGCTGGCCCGACCGCGCTCCCCGCCCCCGCCCCGCCGCGCCCGACGGCTACGCCGCCGCCAAGCTCCCCCTGACCGGCGTGCGCGTCGTCGAGATCACCGGCAACTGGGCCGGGCCCTACGCCGGACGCCTCCTCGGCGACCTCGGCGCCGACGTCATCAAGGTCGAAAACCCCAACCGTCCCCTAGGCCGCACCGTCATCTACCCCGGCAAGCAGCCGCTGAAGCACCACTACAACCGGTCGCCCTACTTCAACAAGCTGCACCGCAACAAGCGCTCGCTCACCCTCGACGTCGCCGACCCGGAGGGCCGCGCCGTCTTCCTCGACCTCATCCGGGAGGCCGACGTCTTCATCGAGAACAACAGCCCCCGCGTCATGACCAACCTGAACCTTGAATACGAGACCCTGCGGGAAGCCAACCCCCGCCTCATCATGGCCGCCATCTCCGCCTTCGGGCACACCGGCCCGGCGCGCGACTACGTCGCCTACGGCGCCAACATCGAGGCCTCGTGCGGCCTCTCCGCCGTCATGGGCTACCGCGACGAGGCCCGCCCCTATCACACCGGCATGTTCTACGCCGACCCCATCACCGCCGCGCACACCGCCGCCGCGGTCCTCGCCGCCCTCGAACACCGCGACCGCACCGGCGAGGGGCAATACATCGACCTCTCGCTCGAAGAGAACGGCATCATCTTCTTCTCCGAGCCCCTGATCGAATACCAGGCGACCGGCGTCCTCCCCGAACGGCGGGGCAACCGGCACCGGCTCCACGCGCCGCAGGGCTGCTATCCGACCATGGGCGACGACTCCTGGGTCGCGCTCTGCGCGCGGTCGGACGAGGAGTGGGCGCGTCTGGCGGCGCTCATCGCCGACCCCGCCCTCGCCGACCCCGCGCTAGCCTCCGTCGAGGTGCGCCGCGCCCGCCACGACGAGATCGACGAGGCCATCGCCGCTTGGACCTCCGGCTTCGACCACCACGAAGCCGCCGATTTGCTCCAGCGCCACGGCATCGCCGCCGCGCCCGTGCTCGAAAACTGGGAGCTGGTGAGCAACCTCCACTTCCACGCCCGCGGCTTCTACGAGCGCGTCCCCCACGCCGAAATGGGCCTCTGGCCGATGCCGGGCGCGCCGTGGAAACTCTCCGCGTCGCCGGCGCGGATCCGGATGCCCTCGCCCCTCTACGGCGAGCACAACGCCGAGATCCTGCGCGGCCTGCTTGGGCTGTCCGAGGAGCGGATAGCGGACCTGTACGACAAGGGCCTCGTCGCCGACACACCGCCGCCCACCATCCCCGCGCCAGTCGTCCTCTACGCCGACTAGCGGGTAGAATGCGCCGAGCGCCCGGCGGCTTCCGCCGGCAGGAGGCGTCCATGTTCAAGATCGTCAAGCTCTTCCACGGCTCGAACATCGTGCCCGACGTGCTCGAGGCGGGCAGGTTCTACCACGACTTCCTGGGAAGCTGGGTCTACGAGGCGCAGTTCCTGGAGTTCGAGGGCAGCCGTAACGGGGCAAACCTCATGGGCGGCACCTTCTCTCTCGAAACGCTGGCCCCAGTCGACCCCAACGGCGACGCCCCCTCGGCCCGCTTCCTTAAGCGCCACGGTCCGCACTTCATCAACATCGCCTTCTGGGTCGAGGACCTCCGCGGCCTCGCCCAGCACCTGCTCGACAACGGCGTCCGCGTCGCCCTCCCCGGCGGCCGGCAGGTCACCGAGCTCCCCGACGAGGATTTCCGCTTCTTCGTGCCGCACCCAAAGGACGCCTACGGCACCCTCTTCGAGTTCATCGGCGAAGACCCCGACTTCCACGATCCCCGCCGTCGGCCCTGGTGGGACGCCTCCTTTTGGAGCGACCGGCACCCCCTCGGCGTCGAGGGCCTGAGCCACTCGACCGTCGCCGTCGCCGACCTCGACGGCGCGTCGCGGTTCTACGAAGACCTGCTCGGCTGCACTCTCGTCCACGAGGAGCGCTACGAGGCGAAGGGCACGCAGAGTCGCTACTACGCCATCGCCGACTCCATCATCGAGCTCGCCCACCCCATCGATCCGGAGTCCGACATCGGCAAGCACATGGCCGAGCACGGCCCCATCATCTACGCCTTCACCTTCAAGGTCCGCGACCTCGCCGCCGCCAGGGACCACGCCGAGCGCTTCGGCCTCACCATCCGCGACCGCGGCCCCCACACCTTCGAGCTCGACCACGACGAAGCCTTCGGCGGCGTCTTCGGCTTCACCGACCGCGTCATCCCCGGCCACCCGGTGTTGGGCTAGAGCTAAGGGGTAAATATTGCACTATGTGTTATAGTGTGGCACCGCAAGGAATCCGGTGAATGGATGTCTACTATGGTTCTAGGAAACTCCAAGCATCTGCGCAGAGCCTGTTGGAAGCCACTCGGCAGTTCGGAGATTTGGGAAGGCGCTACATTGAGCGACTTCACGTTATCCATGCCACACCGACCTTCTCGGAGTTGAGGAAAATTCAATCGCTCAGGATTCATCCACTCAAGGGAGTGCGTGTCGGAGAATGGGCCCTCAAGTTGAATCAAAACTGGCGGCTAGTGTTTACCGTCCCAAGCGAGACCGAATGCGTGATCGAATCGGTGGAGGACTACCATGACCACTAGAGCGAAGGAGACCGCGCTAGGCGGACGCAGGGTCTACGGCCCCACGGCTCCGACGCTGGAGGTCGCGGCGCACCCTGGGACCCTGCTCGCCGAAGAGCTCGCCGAGCGGGGCATGACGCAGTCGGCGCTCGCGAAGGCCGCCGGGCGTCCGTTCAAGACGATCAACGAGATCGTCAACGGGAAGAAGGCCATCACCGCCGAGACCGCGTTGCATCTCGAGGGCGCCCTCGGCATCTCGGCGCGCACCTGGATGAACCTCCAGACGACCTACGACATCGCCAAGGCCCGCGCCAAGCTGGCCTAGCGCCGCACCGCAGCTCTATCCGCTAAGCCGAATCGTATCTACGGACGGTCTCACGCAGGCGGGCAGCGTGCTCGTAGATGCCGTCCACCGACTCGATGGGCACGCGTTCTATGGACTTGTCCGGATTCACGAGTCCCAGGTATTTCTGCTCGCCATCGAAAAAGAGCCTGCAGATTGGCCTACGGTTAGTGTCGTCGAGTAGCACACCGCAGTAGGACTTCGTGTCGCGGATGGCGACGCGGCTGGCTGGTATGTCCTGACTGACGATCGCCTTGACTACGAAGTAGCCCTGCCACTCATCCTCGGTAGTTACGATGCCGGGTGCGGCCGTATCCTCTACCGCGGGCTCGGACGCGGTCTGCTCGGGCACGTCCTCCTCCTCCGCATCGCCTTTCAACGCGGACTTCAGACGATCGTTGACCCGGTCGGCCAAGAACTGATGGAACGCCTTCTTGGTAACGCGGGCAAACTGGTCGATTACCGCCTTCGTCTTTAGGCCGTCATAGACCTGACCTGCGAAATAGCGTGCAAAGTCTTCAGAAGTGTCGGCCCACTCCCTTGCCAGCAGCCGCTTTATCTCCCGTGTGTACTTGAGATCCTTTGCGGTGCTGAGTATCTGGTCGAGGTCGAAGGATGCCTTGGTGAACCTTCGAAGCTCTTCGACTTCGGCGTCGCTGAAGTCCAGCAGGTTGAACTCGAAAAACGGCCTGCCGTCCATCTTGTTCGGCTCTTCAAGGTCGGAGAAGAACCGATAGATCATGCCATCGGTTAGGACGCCGAACCGCGCTTGCGTGACGCTGAAGTAGCGGTACAGCTGTGAGGCATGGTCCTTGTCCAACTCCCCGCCATACCTCTTGCACTCGAAGAGAATGATAGGCGCGTCGTCATGCAAGATCGCGTAGTCGACCTTCTCACCCTTCTTGGTGCCGACATCGGCAGTGAACTGGGTACGACTTCGCCTGGGTCGAAGACGTTGTAGCCGAGCACGTGGTTGATGAACGGCATGACCAAGGCATTCTTGGTCGCCTCCTCGGTTTCAATCTTGTCGAGCCGCTTTTGCGCGCGGCCTGAAACTTCCCGTACACGGTCAATCAGATCCATTCCTTCAAGTGACTGTACCAACGCCTTCTCCTCACCGGTGGATGGTGCGGAGTCTACCAAACTGCGGTTGCACGGACTACCCCGTATCGTCGGTTTGACCTTCCCTACCCCACGCCGGCGCGCTTCGGCTAGAATTCCCCGCGGCGCAGCGCCGGGAGGTAGTGCATGAAGGGTCGAGTCGTCGTCCTCAGGGAATACCGCAAGCCGTTCGAGATCGTCGAGTACGACGTCCCCGACCCCGAGCCCGGCGACGTCCTCCTCCAGATCACCCAGGCCGGTATCTGCGGCACCGACCTCCACACCTGGCGCGGCGACACCACCGGCTGGCCCCTTCCGCCCGCGGGCCGCGTCATGGGCCACGAGGGCACCGGCGTCGTCTACAAGCTCGGCAAGGGCGTGACCACCGACTCCGCCGGCGTCCCCCTCAAGGAGGGCGACCGCGTCATCCACACCATGGGCACCCACTGCGGGAGCTGCCGCATGTGCCTCCACGGCGAGGCCAACCTCTGCATCGGACAGCGCGGCGCGCCGCCCGGCGTCGGCGACTGGCCCTACTTCGTCGGCACCTACGCCGACTACTACTACGTCCACCCCCAACGCTCCCTCTACCGCGTTCCCGACGAGATCGACGACGAAGTCCTCGGCCCCATCAACTGCGCCATGGGCACCGCGACGCAGGGCCTCATCCAGGGCAGGGTCGGCCACGGCTCCTCCGTCGTCATCCAGGGCGCGGGCGGACTCGGCCTCACCGCCATCGCCATGGCCAAGGACATGGGCGCCTACAACGTCATCGTCCTCGACCGCCTCGAGAACCGCCTCCAGCTCGCCGAGGAGTTCGGCGCCGACCACACCATCAACATCGAGGAGTTCAACACGCCCGAGACGCGCGTCCAGAGAGTCAAGGACCTCACCGGCGGGCTCGGCGCCGACGCCGTCATCGAGCTCGTCGGCCGCCCCGAGCTGCTCCCCGAGGGCGTCGCCATGCTGCGCAAGGGCGGGACCTTCGTCGAGATCGGCCTCTACTTCCCCGGCCACACCGTCACCTTCGACGCCTCCACCCTCGTCCTCACCGGCAAGCACATCGTCGGCTCCGTCGCCTACACCCCCGACGTCATCCCCATGCTGCTCGACTTCCTCTCCCGCAGCCAGGACAAGGTCCCCTTCAAGAAGATGGTCTCCCACCGCTTCAAGCTCGACGAAATCAACCAGGCCTTCGAGCAAGCCGAGTGGGACGCCCGCCGCCCCGCCATCACCCGCGCCGTCCTCGTCCCATAGGGGCGGTCTTTCCTCTTCTCCCGTGGGGAGAAGATAGAGATGAGGGGCCCCCCGACAACCACCAACGGCCAATCGAAACCGGCCCACCCTCTCCCGTAGGGGCGATTCACGAATCGCCCGTCCCGATCCTCCGAGCAGCCTCGCGGGGATAGGCCCAAGGTCACACAAAGGCCCCACTGGGGGAGACTGAGAGAGGGCACGCGCCGACAGGCGCGTCGGAGGGGCGGAGCAGAGAGGCGCTAGACAGCCGCGCTACAGCGGCCAGTCGCCGGCGAAGACGCGCGCGACTGGCCCTTCCAGCCAGACCTCGCCCTCGCCGTCCCAGTCGATCTTGAGGTCGCCGCCGGGCAGGCTGACCACGAGCGACTCGCCCGCCAGCCCCTTCAGCCGGGCCGCCACGGCGATCGCCGACGCCCCGCTGCCGCAGGCCAGCGTCTCGCTCGCGCCCCGCTCCCAGACCCGCGCCTTCACGCGCTCCGGGCTCTCGACGTTGACGATCTCGAAGTTCACCCGCCGGGGGAAGAACGGGTCGCGCTCCACCAGCGGGCCCACCCGTTCCAGCGGCCACGCCTCCACCGGTTCGTCGATGAACGCGACGGCGTGGGGGTTGCCCATGGAGAGGCTGGTGATGGTCAGGCTGGCCTCGCCGACCTCGAGGGGATGGTCGATCACCCGGTCGACGCCGCGCAGCGCCACCGGGATCTGCTCCGGGTCGAACCGCGGCGCGCCCATGCCGATGCGGGCGGCGACGACCTTCCCGTTCTCGAAGCGGGGCGTGATCTCGTGGATGCCCGCCAGCGTCTCGATGATGAGGGGGTCGCTCGGCGCGCCAAGCTCCTCGATCACGTGCTTCGCGAAGCAGCGGATGCCGTTCCCCGACGTCTCCGCCTCCGAGCCGTCGGCGTTGAACAGCACCATCCGGTGCGCCGCCTTCTCCGACGCCTCGACCACCAGCAGCCCGTCGGCGCCGACGCCGGTGTGCCGCTCGCACATCGCCACCGCCAACGGCGACCAATCGGCCGCGCCGCCGTCGGCTTCGACGACGAGAAAGTCGTTCCCTGCCCCGTGATACTTGGTGAATCGCATAGCGGGGGTATTATACAGCGCCAACACCCCCGGACGGCCCGTCACCTGAAGCACGACGCGCCGCCTGGGGCAGGTGGAAGAGACCATGAACTACGACAAGATCGCTCCCATGATGCGGCGCCTCTGGGCCCCCATCGCCATCGTCACCGCCTCGTCGGGGGCCCGCGACAACGCCCAGGCCGCCGTCTCCATCGGCGGCGCGTCCATCGTCGCCGACCGCCCCCGCGTCGTCGTCCAGCTCTACAAGACCAACCTCACCCACGACCTCGTCGTCGAGAGCGGCGCCTTCGCCCTCTGCTTCACTCGCCGCGACCAGCTCGACCTCGTCCACGAGATGGGCTTCGTCAGCGGCCACGAGGGCGACAAGATGGCCGGCCTCGCCTACTCCAAGGGCGTCACCGGCAGCCCGGTCCTCGACGACTGCCTCGGCTTCCTCGACTGCCGTGTCATCAACGCCATGGACGGCGGCGACATGACCGTCTTCCTCGCCGACGTCGTCAACGGCGGCATGCGCTCTGAGGGCGAGCCCCTCGACGGCCCCCACTGGCGCGACGTCATCCCCCAGTCCTGGACCGACGAGTGGAACGAAAAGATCGCCAAAGAAGTAGCCCACTCCCGCCGCGTCATGGACGTGATCGACCCCGCCCGCTTCGTTTAAACCTCCCTCCCTCTGGGAGGGACTGAGGGCGGGCACGCGGGGCGGTCTTACTCTTCTCCCCGCGGAGGCCCTTGCGTAACCCCGCAACGCCGGCAGAGGATCATCCGTGTAGGGGCAACCCTCGTGGTTGCCCAGGGGTGCGGGCAGGGTCTTCTCCCCTCCCCTGTAGGGGCGCGTCGCGACGCGCCCGTCCCTGGGGCGGGGCATCACCGAAACCTCCCCCAGAGGGGGAGCACCTTAAGCCTCTCCTCCTCTGGGGGAGACTGAGAGAGGGCCGGGGTGGGGCGCCCCCGCCTACTGCATATACGAGGCGGCGTTGATGAACAGGCTCTGCCCATTGACGCCGCTCGACGCGTCGGACGCGAGGTAGATCATCAGGTCGGCGACCTCGTCCGTGCTGACGACGCGGTTCTCCGGGGAGACGGCGGCGAAGCGGGCCCGCACTTCCTCGATGGTCACACCCTCTTCCCTCGCCACACGTTGCTGGACGCCGTCCAGCATCTCGGTGGCTACGGAGCCGGGAACGATGCAGTTGGCACGGATCCCATGCTCGGCGCCCTCCCGCGCAAGCGAGTACGTAAGCCCGATCACGCCCATCTTCATTGCCGCGTAGTGCGCGCGGCCCCGCATCCCGCTGCGGATGACGTCCGACGACACGTTGATGATGGCGCCCTTCTTCTGCCGCATCATATGGGGCATGGCGTACTTGGCGAGGAGCGCGGGGCCGCGCAGGTTGATCCCGTAGACAAGGTCGAAGTCCTCGACCGGCATATCGACCAGATCGACTGCATAGCCTGCAGGAGCTCCGAGAATCGCCGCGTTGTTGATCAAGACGTCGACGCCGCCGAACGTCTCCACGGTGCGCTCGACGAACGTCTTGACCTGTCCCTCGTCGGCGACGTCGGTGACCAGCGCCAGCGCCTTCCCGCCGGCGCCCTCGATCTCGCTCGCCGCAGCGTCGATCTCGGACTGCGTGCGGGAGCAGATCGCGACCGACGCGCCGAGGTCGGCGAAGCGCAGGGCGGCCCGCTTCCCGATGCCCCTGCCGGCGCCGGTGATGATGACCGTCTTGCCGTCGAAGCGGATCTGCATGGGCGCTACGCCACCATCCCCATCATCGCCCTGCCCTCGGCGAGCGTGGCGACCTCGCGGCCCGCCTTGTGCGCCAGGTCGACGGCCTCCTGCACCAGCTCCGCGTTCGTAGGACGCCGCCCGTCGATCACCGGCGTGTCGCCGAGCCCGATACGGATGTGCCCGCCCATCGCGGCGGCGAGCATGTACATCCGGCCCGCCTCCTCCGGCGACCGGAACATGGTGATGAACCAGTGCGCGTCGACGCCCGGCGGAATCATGTCGAGGTACATCAAGAGGCCCTTGACGTTGGGATAGGGCCCCTGGGCGTTGCCGGTAGACATAAAGATCTTCAGCACCAGCGGTTCGGAGGCGAGCCCCATCCGCAGGTACTCGTTGACGTGCCGCATGTGGCCCACGTCCCGCACACCGAGGCTGAACGCGATCCCAAGCTCCCGCGACTGCTCCATGAAGTAGATCAGGTCGTCGTGGCTATTGACGTAGGTCCCGGCGGGCCGGAACGCCCCGGTGTCGGGGTCGACCCCTGAGTTGTTCGTCGCCCCGACGTCGAACGTCGCCAGGTTGAGCTTCGCCGCCGGGTCGTTGGCCAGCGCCCCGATGTGGGCGAAACGCTCCTCCTTCGACCGCGCGCCGGGGTAGGAGGGGTACAGCAGCGCGTCGGGCCGCTCCCGCCGGATCATCGCCATCGCCTCGCCGTAGACCTCGGCGTCGGTCCAGAGCTGCGCCCCCGTCTCCGGGTGGCGGGCGTGGAAGTGGACGATCGTCGCACCCGCCTCGATGCACTTCAGGGCGTCCTCGGCGATCTCCTCCGGCCCGTACGGCACATTCGGGTTGTGCCGCTTCGACGCCAGCTCGTTGATCGCCGCCTCGATCATCATCTTCTGCATCGCGCCCCTCCTGAAGGCCGCGATTCTAACTTAACCTCTTCTCCCTCGGGAGAAGATTGAGATGAGGGGCCCCCTGCCAACCGCCGGCAGCCATGCAAGGCACCCCTCCCTACTCTTCGGGAGGGGCTTCACCCTAACCCTCCCCGCAGGGGAGCACCTTAGGCCTCTCCCCCTCTGGGGGAGACTGAGAGAGGGCCGGGGCGGGGCATCACCTAAATTTCCCCCGCAGGGGGGAGCACCTTAAGCCTCCCTCCCTCTGGGAGGGACTGAGGGCGGGCCCATCCGGAACCTCTTCTCCCCTGGGGAAAAGACTGAGATGAGGGGCCCCCTGCCAACCACCAGCGGCCTTTGCAAGGCACCCCTCCCCACTTCCCTGGGCGGGGCTTCACCTTAACCCTCCCCGTAGGGGAGCACCTTAAGCCTCTCCCCCTCTGGGGGAGACTGAGAGAGGGCAGGGGCACGCCACCCGCCGGTGCTATACTTCCGTGCACCTCCGGCCTCCCGACCCCTTCCGGCGGCCGGAACACCCGAAAGGAGCCAGATGGCGGACCTCAACTGGATCATCTACGAAAAGGACGACAACGTCGGCGTCATCACCCTCAACCGACCCGAGACCCGCAACGCCCAGCACCAGGGCTTCCTCGAAGAGCTCGACCAAGCCTGGCGCATGGGCGAGCAGGACAAACAGGTCAAGGTCATCGTCCTCAAGGCCAACGGGCCGCACTTCTCCTCGGGCCACGACATCGGCAGCGAGGAGGCCAAGCGCTGGCGCGCCAACAATGCCCAGGACTGGGAGGGCGCCGCCGACCGCTACTGGTGGGAATCCGAGTTCTACCTCGGCCTCAGCCAGCGCTGGCGCGACATCCCCAAGCCCACCATCGCCGCCGTCCACGGCAAGACCATCGCGGGCGGCCTCATGCTCTGCTGGCCCTGCGACCTCATCATCGCCGCCGACAACGCACAGTTCAGCGACCCCGTGGTCAGCATGGGCGTCGGCGGCGTCGAGTACCACGCCCACCCCTGGGAGCTCGGCCACCGCAAGGCCAAGGAAATGCTCTTCACCGGCCAGTTCGTCGGCGCCGACGAGGCCCACCGCCTCGGCATGGTCAACCGCGTCGTCCCCCTCGACGACCTCGTCGAGGAGACCATGACCCTCGCCCGCCAGATCGCCCAGATGCCCGCCTTCGCCCTCGCCATGGCCAAGCAGTCCGTCAACCGCACGATGGAGCACCAGGGTCAGCGCACCGCGATGCAGGCCGTCTTCGACATGCACCAGCTCGCCCACGCCCACTCCGAGCTCACCACCGGCAGCGCCATCATGGGCATGACCGTGGATTCCATGCGGTCGAAAAGCGGCTTGGCCAAGGGGTAGCGGGACTCGGCAAACACGCAGGCCGCCCCTCAAGCCTCCCTCCCCCTGGGAGGGACTGAGGGCGGGCACCTCCGGAAACCTCTTCTCCCGCGGGAGAAGATTGAGATGAGGGGCCCCGCGCCAACCGTCACGGGGCATCGGAGTGCGCTAGCGCGACGAAGCGACGAAGGGGCCCGCAAGGGGAGTCTGGCCTTGACGAACATGGGGACGGAGGCAAGCCCAGAGGGTTTGCCTCACTGGACGATCAAGAACTTTCTGGCAAAGCAATTGCGAGAAAGCCTCGCGGTTGGAATGCCTTACCCGGCCTTCGTGTTGGAGCACTGCCCAGAGTGTGCCGGTGAGCGGGAACGGTTCTGCGTCGCCCACGGGTCAGACGCAGGCTCTTGCGGGTGCCCGGAGATGCCACGCTGGCCAACTACTCTGAACCTTCTCGAGGCGGTTACCCACATAGGGGTAGAGGAGACGATTGGGTCTCGTCGCCCCGACATTCTTCTCCGTAGGAGAGGAAGGCCGCCCCTCGCCATAGAGGTGGTTCACTCCAGCGCAATGGACGAACGCAAATACCGTGACTACCAGAAGCTAGGGGCCGAGGTGCTGGTGCTCGGCTCTGGAGATGCCGAACAGGTACGGGCTTTCCTGGTATCTGGGCTCAAGGGCTTCTTTGTGCAAGTGGCGGGGCCTTGCCGCAGACCTGCAAGGAAACGACTGCGAATGCTCTGGAACGCCCTAGACACGACGCCAGACGCTACCTTCGGCGTCCGGCAAGTCGGAGACGGCCGACTTGGTCCCGTAAGCGAGGTCTACCTAGGCGAGGCCATGACCATCGCGAATAGGGACGTCCGCTACCCCTACCAATGCATGGTCGCAGACAAAGCCGTAAGTCACGGGGATCTCATCGACATCATCGGGCTATTTGCGACGTTGGCCAAAGCACATGGTTTTCTCCGGCGCGTAGGGCACCAGATCTGGACAATGCTAGCGTTAATGCGGCATGCCAATGGAAAGCAGCCCCCGAGCGAGCTCGTGGTCAAGCCGATGGTCGAGTACCCCTCCTCGGAACGCATCGAGCTCGACAGCTTACGGGGCGATGGCGGAGATGCGTTGATCTACTACCAGAGGCTCCGCCTTCTGCTCAAGCAGCACGCCTGAACACCAGCCCTTCGCATCGACGCCCCACGCCGCCGTAGCCCGCCGTTCCCCGCCCTCGACGCCCCCCAAGCCGTTCGCACCGCAAAGCGCCGCTCTGACCGCGCCCTGACGCCAAACACCCGCCCAACCCCACGTCCACGCCCCTTCGTTACATAATCCCACTTCTGTCTGTGTCGCCTAATGGTTGTTATGTGCGACCGCACAGGGAAGAGGGGGTTCGTTTACATAAAGGACGCCAAGGCGGCGCTAGACCCTCGCCGAGCTCGTGAACGCCAGCGGCCCGCAGCGCGCCGTTTCCGCCCGCGGACGACTCCCAAGCCGTCTACGCCGCCGGACGCGGCGCTGGCGGCCTGTCGCTATACTTCCTGCCGAACTTCGCCGCGCACGGCAGGGCGTGGATTCGAACACGAAAACTGGTCCTGCCCGCCCAAGTGACACAAGGAGCATCACGACAATGACCTCCCGACTGACCCGGCTGATCCCCCTCATGCTTGTGCTCGGCCTGGTGGCGGCGGCATGCGGCGGCGGTGAATCCGACCCGGTCACGCTCAGGCTCGGCTACCCATTCCCCGCCGATCACCCGCTGCGCGTGCAGGTACTCGATCCGTGGGCCGAAGACCTGCGCGCCGCGACCGATGGCTCGGTCACTGTTGAGTTCCACGCCGAGCAGGCCCTCAGCCCGGCCGCCGAGACCTACGCGAACGTCGTCGCAGGCGGCCAGGACATCGGGTGGGCGGTCCAGGGATATTCCCCAGGGCGCTTTCCGGCGACCGACGTCATCGAGATGCCGTTCGTTTTCGGGAGTGGAGTGAAGGGCACCAAGGTCCTGCACGCCCTGTACGACGAGGTTGAAGCCCTGCGCGACGAATACGCCGACGTGAAGCTACTCGGTCTCTGGACAACTACTCCCGGCGATCTGTGGCTCGCCGAGGGTACCGCCTCCACGCCCGCCGACGTCGCCGGGCTGACGCTCCGGTCGCCGGGCCCGGCGCAAGCGGCTGTAATCCGAGCCCTGGGCGCGACGCCGGTCAACATGGCCGCGCCGGACTTGCGGGACGCCTTGAAGGCGGGCGAAATCGACGGCCTCCTTACGGTTGCAGCATCCTTGAGGACACATGATCTCCTTGACGTGTTGCAGAGCGGCACGGAGTGCGGGTGCTACGTCGTGGCGTCGCTCCTCGCGATGAATCTCGATACGTGGAAAAGCCTCTCCGAGGAGCAGCAGGCCGCCGTAGAGGAGCTCTCGGGCGAGAAACTCTCGCTAGCTGCGGCGGCGCACTACGACGAGGGAAACGCCGCCGCGGCCCAGGTGAACGCCGCCGCCGGCATCATCACTGTCCAGCTCGACGACGCCCAGCTCGACCAGTGGCGCGAAGCGACCAGCGGCGTCGTTGACGACTGGATCAACGACAACAGCGGCGCCTTCGATTCAGCCGCCATGTACCAGCGCATGCTGGAGCTTGCCAGGGCCGGGTAGCCAACGACGGACACCGGACCCCGAACGCCGGCGGCGCCCCTGTGCGGCTGCACAGGACGGTAAGAAGGTTGCATGGTAGACTTATGTTCCATACATCTACCTACGCAAGGAGGCCGCGTTGAGCCTCAACATCAAGAACAAAGAGACGTGTGATCTCGCCGGCGAGTTGGCCCGCCTTACCGGGGAGACCATGACGGGCGCCATCACGGTGGCCCTGAAGGAGCGATTGGAGCGCGAGAAGAGGGAGCGCGGCACCGAGGCCCGCGTTCAGCGGCTTCTCGCCATCGGACAACGCTGTGCAAGCACGCTGGGCGACGGCCCCTCCGCCGTCCAGCACGGCGACTTCCTCTACGACGAGCGCGGGCTGCCCAAGTGATCGTCGACACGTCGGCGGTCCTCGCGGTCCTGTTCCACGAGCCGGACGCGGAGCGCTTTGCTAGGGCCATCACGACGGCACCATCCCGTCGCATGTCGGTCGCCACGCTCCTGGAAACGACCATCGTCCTTGAAAGCCGCAGCGGCCCCGCATCCGGCTATGAACTTGATGCCTTCTTGCAGGAGGCGGGGATTGAGTTGGAGCCGGTCACGCCAGAGCATGCGCAGGCGGCGCGCCGGGCCTGGCGGAGATTTGGCAAGGGCAACCACCCAGCCGGATTGAACTTCGGCGACTGCTTCGCCTACGCGCTCGCGGAAGCCGTGCGGGAGCCCCTTCTGTTCAAGGGCCGAGACTTCGAACTCACCGACATCGAGGCCGCATGACCCCCGAACGCGCCGCTGGCGCGCCTTAGCGCACACCGGCGTCCCAACAGACGAATCGTGCCCCCTACCCACGCCAGAGCGGAGGCGCGTAGATCAGCCCCCCGTTGGTCCACAGCTCGTTATCGCCGCGCGGGAGCTTCAAGCCGCCCGCTCCCATATTGCGGTCGTAGATCTCGCCGTAGTTTCCCACGGCCCTGAGCACGTCGACCGCGAAGTCGGCGTCGAGACCCAGTTCGGCTTGACCGAAGGTCCCCTCCACCCCCAGCATCCGGCGGATCCGGAGATCATCGCTGGATTTCATTTGCTCCACGTTCGCCTGAGTGACGCCCATCTCCTCCGCGTTGATCAACACATACATGACGGTCTTCACGATGTCGAACCATTGGTCGTCGCCGTGGGGAACGACGGGAGCCGTCGGATCTTTGGCAATGGTCTCCGGTAGAATCACGTGCTCGCCGGGGCTCGTCAACCAATAGTCGAGGGCCCTGACTGCAGCGAGTGTCGACCTGTAACTAGTCACCGCGTCGCAACGCCCTTCCTCATAAGCCACGAGCGTCTCGTCAAGGCCCCTCAACGTCACGGTTTCCACGGCCATGCGGTTCCTGGTGAAGTAGTCCATCAGGTCCCGTTCTTTCGTGCCTTCGGTGACGCAAACGCTGGCCCCGTCCAGGTCGAGGGCGCTCCGAAAGCCGGAGTCGCCCCGCACCATGAACCCCTGACCGTCGTAGAACATGATGTGTGTGAAGTTCCCCCACTGGGCGTCGCGCAAGGTTGTCCACTTTACATGCCGGACAAGCACGTCCAATTCGCCGGATTGGATTTCTGGGCCACGCTCCGCAGCGGTGATCAGTCGAAACTGGACCGCGTTAGGTTCGCCCAAAACAGCTGCCGCGACGGCCCGGCACAGATCAAAGTCGAAGCCGACGAGGTTTCCATCCGAGTCCACGTGGCCCAATCCGGGAAAATCATTCCGGCCAGCGCAGGAGAGCCTGCCGCGTGCCTTGACCTGTTCAAGCCTCATCGTAGACTCGGGGCCGAGCGTCACCCTGTGCACTATCACCCGCGGCGTGGCCGTATGCACGATGACGCGCGGGGTCGCCGTTGGCCCTGGCGTGGCCGTATGCACGATGACGCGCGGGGTCGCCGTCGGCCCTGGCGTGGCCGTATGCACGATGACGCGAGGGGTCGCCGTCGGGGCCTCCGAATCCGAACAAGCCGCGAGCAGCAACAACAAGCCCATCAGCCCAAGAGCAACGCCCCAATAGTGCTTCAAAAGTCCCCCTAAGCCCACCTACGCCCGAATGACGTCCGACTCGTCCGCCAGCAGCAAATACGGCTCGCCGAACTGGTCGGGGTCGTCGAGGCGCCAGGGCGCCGGCGGCGAGCCGTCGTCGCGTACCGGCTGGAAGCGGAGGCCCCAGTCGCCGCCGTGCACGAGGTAGGAGACCGCCGCCCCCGAGTCCTCGACGGCGACACACTCGACGCCGTCCGCCGGCGTCCCGTCGCCCTCGCTGCTCCACCCCACCACCCAGCAGGGGACGCCCGTCCCCGCCCGCGTGTCCATCTTCACCTGGCGCACCGGGTAGGCCGTCCCCTTCAGTTGAAAGGTGCGCAGCGGCACACCGTAGGAGTTCTCGTTGTCCTCGACCTCGACGTATATCTGCACGCGGGAGTCCCTTCCTCGCGTCGAGCGAACGGTTAGCGGAAGAGGTCGCCTTCAGAGGGTCGCACCAGGGCCGAGGCTCCCGCGCCGCCGGGCTCGTAGGAGTAGCCTCGGACGATGGCGGCGGGTACGCGGTCGAGCTTGCCCATGACCAGTTCCGCCGCGGAGGCGAGCTCGTCGGCGACGGCGATGACCGTGGCGCGCAGCTCATGGCCGGCGGGGTCGGTCACGCCCCGGTAGTCCACCAGCGCCTCCATGCCGGCGACCCCGATGGCCACGTCGGTGCAGCCCTCGCGCCAGGGACGCCCAAAGGTGTCGGAGATGATGACCGCGGCGTCGACGCCGCCCTCCCGCGCGATCGCGTCTCTGATCGCCGCCGCCGAGGCGTCGGGGTCGAGCGGCAGCAGCGCGACCTCGCCGTGCGTCTCCACGTTCGACTGGTCGACGCCGGCGTTGGCACAGATGAAGCCGTGCCGTGTCTCGGTGATGATGACCCCCTGGTCCATGCGCACCACGCGGCTGCTTTCCTGAAGCACCACCTCGACAAGCCGCGCGTCCTTGTCGTACCGCGCCGCGATCTTCTCGGCGAACCCCGACGGCGTCACGTCCGAGAGCACGACCACGCGCCCCTCGGCCTTCGAGACGATCTTCTGGGTCACCACCACGACGTCGCCCGCCTCGATAGAGACGCCGCCCGCCGCGGCCGCCTGGGCGACCATCGCGCCCACGTCGTCGCCTTCATGGACTTCGGGCAGCCCCTCAACGCCGAAGATACGTAGCTCGGGAACAGGCATGGCCCGCGCCTAGACGCCGGAGACTTTCACCATGGAGTGCGCACCCTTGTAGCGCCGGTTTATGTTCAGCAGCAGCGCCGTGATCGACTCGACGTACCGCGAGTTCTCCAGCGCTCCGCCGTCGACGCCGCGCACGCCCTCGATCTTCTCGGAGAGCTCGATCGCCATGGCCTTGGCGTCCGCGTCGTCGCTGCACACGATCACGTCGGCGTCCACGGTGTGCCTCAGGTCCATCAACGCCGGTGCACTCAGATTCTGGAACGCCCCCGCTACTCTGGCCTTGGGCGCCAGCTTTTGCGACTCCTCGGCCGCCGAGTTGTCCTCGAGGTCCATGTACCGCACCGGCTGACCCTTCTCGAAGGCCAGCGGCACGACGGTGTTGATGACGATCTTGTCGCCGATGACCTCGTGCAGCGACTCCAGGGTGGGGCGCTGTCCGTTGTAGGGGATGGTGATGAAGATGACGCTGCCGGCGTCGACCGCCGCCGCGTTCTCCATCCCTCGCACGTCGCCGCTGGGGACGGCTTCGAGCACCGTCTGGGCCGCCTCGTCGGCGCGCTCCTGCTTTCGTGAGCCGATGATGATGGGGTAGCCGGCATGGGCGAAACGGATCGCCAGGCCCAGACCCTCCGGTCCGGTGCCGCCGATGAAGGAGAGGACGCGATCGCTCAAAAGAGGCCTCCGGGGCGATGTGATTGCCGCGAGCCGCGGGCGCGGTCTATGGTACCGTCACCTATCGAAGCCTGTACAGGGTGAGCGCCACGGGCGCCCGGCGGCTCCCCGCTCTCCCTGCAGACCACCGCCTGAGCTAGGGAGGCGCTCCGCTTGGAGCAACGACGGCGTCGCATCGGACCGCCCGAGATTAGGTTCCACGGGCGTCCCGTCTTCTACGGCTGGTGGGTGGTCGGCGGCACCTTCCTGCTCACCAACCTCGGCGGGGGCTTCTACATCCACGGCTTCTCGCCTTTCCTGCGCCCCCTCGCCGAAGAGTTCAGCGCAAGCACCTTGATGGTGTCGCTCGTCTTCACCGCCGCAACCGGGAGCGAGGCGGTCCTTGCCATTTTCCTAGGCTACTTGGTCGACCGGTTCGGCTCACGGCGCATGATGCTGGTCGGCATCCCCATCTTCGCCCTCGGCTTCTTCCTGTTCAGCCTCGCGCCGAGCCTCCTTTTTGCTTTCCTTGTCTTTCCGATCCTAATCTCTCCAGGCTTGAGTCTCGGCATCTTCACGCCGTCGATCACGGCAGTATGTCACTGGTTTCACCGGCGCCGGACCACGGCACTCTCGATAGCGACGGTAGGCCTCGGCGCCGGCGCCCTCTTCGCCTCGTTCCTCCAGTTCCTCACCGACGAGTTTGATTGGCGGATCGCCGCCCGCGCCGCCGCCGTCGTGATCCTCGCCATCGGCCTGCCCGTCGCGCTTTTCGTGATGCGCGACCGGCCCCAAGACATAGGGCAGCTGCCCGACGGGGAGCCGCCCCCCACGGAGCCCACTCCCGAGCCGTACGCCCCCAGCGCCGACTTCACGCCGCGAGAGGCCTTGGGATCGGCGGCATTCTGGAGACTCGTGTTCTGGTTCGGGCTGCGCATGTTCGTCGTCGCCTCCATCTCGACTCACCTCATAGCGCTTATCCAGGACAAGGGCTTCTCCGGCGCCCAGGGGGCGTTGTTGCTGGTCATCTTCGGCGTGGCCACGATCCCCTGCCGACTCGGCCTCGGCGTCCTCGCCGACTACGTACCCAAGAACGTGCTCGCCTCCGTGCTCGGCCTGGTGCAGTTGGGGGCCTTGGCGATCCTGTTCACCGCGCAGGACTTCTGGCAGCTGGTCGCCTTCGCGCTCGTCTACGCCGTCTCCTGGGGCGGCAGCGGGGCTAACTTGAACACCGCGATCCGGGCCGACTACTTCGGGCTGCGCTTCTTCGCCACCATCGGCGGCATGTTCAACACGCTGATGATCGTCGGCATGATGCTCGGCCCGCCCGTCACCGGGCTCATCTACGACCGCACCGGAAGCTACGACCTCGCCATCTGGGCCTTCTTCGCCGCCACGGCGGCCTCGGCCGTCATCATCCTCTTCACGCCGCAGCCCAAACCCAAGCGCTCACGCCCGTAGGCGCCAGCCCTCTGGCTAGACTGAACGAAATCGAGGGCGGGGATCTACCTCAATCTCCCCCGCAAGGGAGCACCTCAAGCCTCTCCCCTCTCTGGAAGGGACTGAGGGCGGGCCGGTGGGCTGACCTTTCCCCTTCTCCCCGTGGAGACCTTTGCACAACCCTTCCGCAGCCTGAAACAGGAGGCTCGGGGTGGTCTTCCCCCTCTCCCGCTGGGAGAGGGTTGGGGTGAGGGCGGGGCGCTGGGAGGGGTGCGCCAACGTACACGGAGCCGCCCACGTCCGTTACGCAAGGGTCTCATCTGGGGAAGACGCAAAGAGCGGGGCGGGGATCTACCTCAACCTCCCCCTCTGGGGGAGCACCTTAAACCTCCCTCCCTCCGGGAGGGACTGAGGGCGGGCCGGGGCGGGGCCGCCCCTAGCCAGCTGGCCCCCCACGCTACGACATGCCCAGGAAGCGCTTGACCTTGTCGAAGAACGAGTCGCGGCCGCCCAGGCGCGCCGTATGCCAACTCCGCTCGGCGGCGGCAATGCGCCCCAGGGCCCGCTTGCGCTCGCGCATGTAGTCGAGGACCTGCTTGTCCTCGCCCTCGTCGAGCCAGAAGCCGTGGTGGTCGGGGCACATGTCGAGCTCGGTACGGCTGCCGTGGTACTGGAACTCGATCAAGTCCTTCCCGCACCGGGGGCAGGCCCGGTCGACCGTCCGCGGACTGTACACCGTCGAGCCCTTCAGATCGCCCAGGTCGAAGACCTTGTCCTCGAGCATCCCCAATTCTTCGTAGTCGAGCCAGAGACCCTTGCACTCGCCGCACCGGTCGACCTCGATGCCGCGGTGGTCCACCACGGTGAGCGTCATCCCGTCCCTTGGGCAGTTCAAGCGCGGCCTCCAAGCGGCGGACTATCCGGGGACGGCATCCTTACATCAAGCCGCCACACCCCGATTGTAGCACCGCCTTCCCCTCTCTCCCTTCGGAAGCCGGAAGTCCTCCGGGGCGGGGCCTTCACCTAAACCCTCCCC
The DNA here is from genome assembly GCA_965207995.1 of Dehalococcoidia bacterium. Classification (GTDB taxonomy): domain Bacteria; phylum Chloroflexota; class Dehalococcoidia; order SHYB01; family SHYB01; genus DAOUKH01. The sequence goes on from CBDBNG010000001.1 coordinate 393,118, forward strand.
CGCAGGGGGACACCTTAAACCTCTCCCCCTCTTGGGGGAGACTGAGAGAGGGCACGCGCCCATAGGGCGCGTCGGCGGGGTATCATGCGCCCGCTCAAAGGAGGCGGCCATGACGCGACGCAACCCAGGGCTCCCCGCCGTGGAAGACGTTTACGAAACCTGCGACGAACTTCGGGACATCGCCATCGCCGCCGAGGTCTGCCTCCTTACCGGGGTCGACAACGAAGTCATTGATTCCCTGGCGGATGCCCTCGCCCCAATGGTGGTGGCGGGGAACGCGGCGCTCCGAAAGACCTACCTGAGCATCGGTGCTATCGAGGAATGTCCGCCGGAGGTCGAGCCATTGCTTGCCGCCGGCGTCGCGCTCACTATGGCCATCACCGCCGAGAAGGTCTCGACGGGGTTCGCCGAGGACGTTACGGATTCCTCTCGCACCGCCGCCGCGGTCCTGCTCTGTGACGACGTCCTGATGACGCCAAGGGCCGAGGCCGTCGCCGACGCTGCCCTCAGGGCCCTCCTAGACCATGACATGACGAAAGCCCTGGAGCAGATCAGGAACGATCCAATCTGCAGAAGCTACCTCAGAGACCTCCCCAAAGCCCCGTTTGGGACAAGGCTACTCCAGGAGATAGGGCTGGAGGGCGAGCCCCCGGACCACTGACCCCCGCGTCTGGGCCTGGGGTGGGGCATCCACCCAACCTCTCCCGCGGCAGACCCTCGCGCAACCCGCGACGGCGTCACGGGACCCTCCATGTAGGGGCGACCCTTGTGGTCGCCCGTCCCCTCATCACCACCAACCACCATCGAAACCCGCCGCCCACCTCCCCTGTAGGGGCGCGTCGCGACGCGCCCGTTCCCCCGCAACAACCGTCACCGCAACCTCCCCGTGTGGGGGAGCACCTTAAACCTCTCCCTCTCTGGGCGAGATCGAGAGAGGGCCGGGACGGGGCCTTCACCTAAACCTTCCCCCGCAGGGGGCACCTTAAGCCTCTCCCCCTCTGGGGGAGACTGAGAGAGGGCACGGGACGGGGCCTTCACCTCAACCTCCCCCGCAGGGGGCACCTTAAGCCTCTCCCCCTCTGGGGGGAGACTGAGAGAGGGCCGGGGCGGGGCATCACCTTAACCTCCCCCGCAGGGGGAGCACCTTAAGCCTCTCCCCCTCTGGGGGAGACTGAGAGAGGGCCGGGGCGGGGCCTTCCGCCGACCCGCAACGCTCCCACGCCTTGAACGCCCCCCACCGACGGGCTAATGTACCGCTGCCCTTCAATCTTTCCCCGCGCTTCCGGGACCGAAACCAACGAGCACCTCGCGATCCTCCAAGCGGCCTCCCAGACGGGAGCGGCCCCGTGCCGCCCCCGTTTCGTTCCGCCGCGACACCTTCCGCTCCCTCCGCTACCGCGACTACCGCCTGCTGATCTTCGGCGTCCTCGGCGCGAGCGCCGGTCAGTGGATGGAGATGGTCGCCCTCAGTTGGTACATCCTGGAAGACCTCGAAGGCTCCGTCCTCGCCGTCGCGGCGCTCTACGGCATCCGCTCCGTTCCCAACCTCATCATGAGCCCCCTCGCCGGGGTGCTTGCCGACCGGCTCGACCGTCGGATGGTGCTCGCCGGGGCGCAGCTTGCGCCGATAGGCACCGCCGCGACGATGCTGGTCCTGGCCCTGAACGACACGCTCGCCCTGTGGCACATCTACCTGCTCATCATCGCGTGGGCCACCTCGTTCTCCCTGAGCAACCCCGCTCGCCAGGCCATGGTCCCCAGCCTCGTCTCCCGCGGCGACTTGATGAACGCCATCGCGCTCAACTCCATGGGCTTCAACGTCTCCCGCGCCCTCGGGCCGACCGTCGGCGGGCTGCTGCTCGCCTTCCTCGGCTTCGAGTGGATCTACGTGATCCTCGTCTTCGTCTACGCGGGCTGCACCCTGACCACGCTGGCAATCCGCATCCGCACCGATCCCGACGCGGGCACCCGCGCCGAAACGCTGGTGCAGAACTTCCTCGGCGGGCTCACCTACGTCCGTGGGAACGCCACCATGCGGGGCCTCCTTGTGCTCGCGATCCTTCCCATCGCCATCGGCCTCCCCTACACCGCCCTGGTTCCCGTGATCGCCAAAGACACGCTGGACGCGGCCCCGGGTGAGTTCGGGCTCCTGATGAGCGCCGCGGGAATCGGATCCCTGATTGCCGGCTTTGCCTTGGCCTCGATGGGCCCCATCCGCCGCGGCGGAGCGCTGCTCATCGTCATCGGACTCCTCTTCGGCGTCAGCGTGATGGTCCTCGGACTCTCCACCGCCTACGCCGTCGCCTTCATCGCCAACTTCTTCGCCGGCGCCTTCAGCATGTTCTATTTCTCGTTCAACAACGTCCTCGTCCAGACGCACGTCGAAGAGCGCATGCGCGGCCGAATGGCCAGCGTCCTGATGATGGAGTTCGGCATCACCCCGCTCGGCGCCCTCATCGCCGGCGTCATAGCCCAATACACCTCGACGGCCTACACCGTCTTCGGCATGGGCGCGCTGCTGGCGGTCCTGGCCGTCGCCGCCTACTTCAAGATGCGCGACATGCACAACGTCGGCACCATCGGCCCCGGCCGCCAACCCGCCCCCACCTAGCGCCCCAGAGGTGACGCGGGGTCCTACCTCTTCTCCTCACGAAGACCTCTGCGCAACCCAGGGCGCCTGCCGACGCCCTCCCCTGTAGGGGCGACCCTTGTGGTCGCCCATCCCCTCATCACCACCAACCGCCATCGAAACCCGCCGTCCCCTCCCCTGTAGGGGCGCGTCGCGACGCGCCCGTCCCCCACCTCTCCCCGCTGGAGCAGCACGTTAAAGCCTCTCCCCTTTGGGGAGATTGAGAGAGGGCACGCGCCGTCAGGCACGTCGGAGGGGCGGAAAGGGGGTGGCCTACCCCTAATACCCGCGGCTAGGATCGATCACGTTCTGCAGCGAGCCGCCCTCGATGTACCGGCTCAGGTTGTCGGCAAAAAAGCGCGCCGCCCGCTCGCGGTTATCGATCAGGTCGCCCGAAACGTGGGGCGAGATGAGGACGTTCTCCATGTCCCACAGCTCGCTGTCGGCGGGAAGCGGCTCCTGCTCGAACACGTCCAGGCCCGCCCCCGCGATCTCGCCCTGCTTGAGCGCCTCGACTAGCGCCGCCTCGTCGATCTGCGGCCCCCGGCCCACGTTGATGACGTAGGCGGTGCGCTTCATCACCTTGAACTCCGGCGCGCCGAGGATGTGCGTCGTCTCCGCCGTCAGCGGCAGCGCGTCGACCACGAAGTCGCTCCGCTCCAGCAGCACGTGCAGCATCGACGTCGGGTACAGATCGTCGAGGTCGCCGACGTTGTGCTGGTGCTCGCGGACGCTCCGCCGCATCCCCAGCACCTTCATCCGGAAAGCCTTGCCCAGCCGCGCCGTCTCCAGCCCGATCGCGCCCAGACCCAGGACACCGAGCGTCTTGCCCTCCAGGAAGTCCGGCCGCAACGACCGGTCATAGGCGTGCTTCGCCTGGTTCGCCAGCGTCGGCTTCGTCCGCTTCACGAAGTTCAGCATGAACATGAAGCAGTGTTCGGCGATGGCCAGGGCGTTGGTGCCGGTGACGTTCGTGACGACGAACGACTGGTTGAAGAGGCCGGCGCGACCCAGCCGGTCGACGCCAGTCCCCAGGAACTGCACCCACTTCAGCTTGGGCGCCCGCTCGGGCAGCGACTGCGGCGTCGCGCCCATGAAGAGCACTTCTATGTCGGCCAGTGCCTCGTCGAGCTTGGCGCGAGCCTCCTCCGACGACGCCTCCTCGCGGCAGAGGCGGCTTATGTCGACCAGCCGCACGCGGGGCGACACCTTGAGGATGATGCGCCGCACCTCGTCGTTGGGGTGGAACGTGATGCCGACGACGACGTCGCTCATCGGCGCCTCCTCGCGGCGGTGCGGCCCCGCCGAGTCCAGGGGTAGCCTAGATTTGCTCCGGCGGACTGTCAACGCGCCGCCGGCCCCGCGCTACGACGGCTTGCGCGCGATGAGGACTCCCGTCCGGCCCTCGCCGGACAGTGTCTCCACATAGGCCGTGAGCCGCGCGATCCGCCGCTCGTGACGCCGCCGCGACGCGCCGTCGCCTGATGCCGGCCGCGACTCGTGGAAGGCTAAGCGCTCCGCCAGTTGGCCGCGCACGAGCTCGGTCGTGTCGCGCCACTCGATGACGCGCAGACCCGCGTCTTCGACACAGCGCACCAGATGGGGCAGCGAGGGCGCGTGGTACGGAGCCCGGCGCGTGAGCGGGGCCATGGCCTTGGGCAGCGGCCCCGGCTGGTCGTGCAGCACCAGCAGGCCGCCCGGCCTGAGCACGCGGGCGATCTCACCGAAGAGCGCCGCCTTGCCCCGGATGTGGACCGTCACGTCCAGTGCCCACGCCTGATCGTACGTCCCTTCGATCGCCGGCAGGCGCGTCGCCTCCCCCTGCTCGAACCGGACACGGTCGAACGCCCGCCCTCCGCCGCCCATCTGCGCCCCTCCGGCCATTTGCGAGAGCAGCCGGGCCGTGTCGACGCGAAGCTGCAGCAGCTCGACGCCGTCCACGGCGCAGCCGAACCGGTCGGCCAGGTACCGCGCCGGGCCGCCCAAACCGCTGCCGACGTCGAGGACGCGGTGCGACGACTCCAGCCGCGCATGCTCCCCCGCTACCTCCGCCACGTGCTCCAGCACCGCGAAGCCGCCCAGGTTCTGGCAGTCCAGGCCGCGCGTGTACAGGTCGCGGGCGCTCAGTCCGGCCACGTCGACTCGCTCGGCGGAAAGCGCCCGCACGATCGAGTCCACCGAGGAATGCTCCTCGTAGAAGGTGGCAAGGCGTTCGGTGTCGCGGTCCACGGCAATCGAGGCGGGGGCCGCCTCCATCATCCTGATCGGTTCCGTCGTCCTAATCGGTTGCGTCGTCATACTCTACTCCCTTGCTTCCTTCCCCGCGGGTCACCCTCCGCTTCCTCTCGCTCCATCAGAGCCGCGCCATCATAGCGACCCCCATGACGCACGGGCCAGACCCCGATGTCACACCTGCCGAACACGGCGCGAAGCCTCCAAGGCGAAAAGCTATGCGAAACGCCGAAATCGCCCGTTCCAACGCCGATAAGACGGTGTCGCGGCGTATAATGGAGGTGCCCCCGTCCCGTTTCCCTGGGTGTCCCATGAGCATTCGGCGTCTCACACTGCTGACCGTCGTCTTGGCCGCCGCGTTGACCGCGACGGCCTGCTCGCTGTTTGGCCCCAGCGAAGCTGAGCGCGACATGGCCAAGACCATCGAGGTTTTCGAAGTCCTCGAAGACCACCACGTCGACCGTGACAACCTCGACCTCACCGCGCTTAACGAGGGCGCGGTCACCGGCCTCCTCGACGGCCTCGGCGTCTCCTCCGAAGGCTTCGACCCCCGGATCATCCTCTCCACGATGGAACTGGATGGCATGGACGGCCTGCTCGCCGTCTACGAGTCGCTTGAAGAGAGCTACTTCTCCCGCGACGAGGTCGACCTCGAAGACCTCAACGAGCGCGCCCTCATCAGCATGATCGCCGCACTCGACGACCCCTTCACCGGCTACCACGCTCCCCGCGAGTACGGCCACGTCACCGGCGAGCTCATCACAGGCGCCTTCTCCGGTATCGGTGCCGAGGTCACCATGGTCGACGGCCTCCCCACCATCGTCTCCCCGCTGCCCGACTCGCCGGCGGAGCGGGCCGGCGTCCTCGCCGGCGACGTGCTCGTCGAGGTCGACGGCACCCCGCTCGCGGGCCTCTCCCTCCGCGACGCCATCGACCTCGTCCGCGGCCTCAAGGGCTCCATCGCCAAGCTCACCATCCGCCGCCCCGGCGTGGAAGAGCTGGTCCTGGTCGAAGTCGAACGCGACACCATCGAGCGCCGCACCGTGGAGGTCTACGACCTCGACGGCATCGCCCGCATCCGTCTCTCCCACTTCACCAGCCCAAGCGACGAGCAATTCGAAGGCGTCCTCCAAGAGCTCGACCAACGGGAGACGCGCGGCATCATCCTCGACCTGCGCAACAATCCCGGCGGCGTCATCGACTCCGTGGTCAACATCGTCAGCGAGTTCTTCGACGACGGCCTCGTTATGTACGAAATCAACGCCGACGGCGACCGCACCGACCACGAAGTCCGCGAGGGCGGCCTCGCCGTCGACACCCCCATGGTCGTGCTCGTCAACGGAGGCAGCGCCAGCGGCAGCGAGGTCGCCGCCGGCGCGCTCCAGTCGCGGGGCCGCGCCAAGGTCGTCGGACTCCCGACCTTCGGCAAGGGCGTAGTGAACCAGCCCATTGAGCTCAGCGACGGTTCGGGCGTCTTCGTCACCATCGCCCGTTGGTACACCCCCACGGGGCAGCAGATCGGCAGCATCGGCGTCACCCCCGACGTCATCGTGCAGCCCGGCGACGGCCCCGACGTGCAGCTCGATACGGCCCTGCAGCTCCTACGGACCGAGATCGCCAAGGCGTCCTGACATGCCCTCCAAGAAGAAGAAAGCCAAGAAGCCGCAGCAGGCCGACGACGGCTACCAGGTCGTCGCCGTCAACCGCGCCGCGCGCTTCAACTACGAGGTCGCCGAGACCGTCGAGGCCGGCCTGGTGCTCACGGGCACCGAGGTCAAGTCCGTGCGCGCCGGCCGGGTGAACATCGCCGAGGCCTTCGCCCGCCGCGTCGAGAACGAGATGTGGCTCTACGGGGCGCACATCGCCACGTACCGGCACGCCTCCCTCAACAACCACGAGCCGACCCGTCCTCGCAAGCTCCTCCTCCACAAGAAGCAGATCGAGGACTGGGGCCACCGCGCCGAAGCGCAGTCGATGACCATCGTGCCCCTGCGCCTCTACATCCGCGACCACCGCGTCAAGCTCCTGCTCGGACTCGCCCGTGGCCGCCGCAAGTACGACAAGCGCCAGGTCATCGCCAAACGCGACGCCGAACGCCGCATCCGCGACACCATGCGCACCTCTTCTTAGAACGCCGTACCCCCTCCCCTCCAGAAACCTTTTGTGCAACCCGCGACGCCGGCAGGGAGTCGTCCCAGTAGGGGCGACCCTTGTGGTCGCCCAGGGGTGCCTGGCGGGGTCTTCTCCCCTCCGGCCTCTCTCCCTCTGGGAGAGACTGAGAGAGGGCACGCGCCGCAGGGCGCGTCGAGCAGGGCGGGGTGGTCTTACCTCTTCTCCCCCCGGGAGAAGATTGAGATGAGGGGCCCCCTGATCACCGCCACGGCGTCGAAGTCCACCGTCGCTCCCCTGTAGGGGCGATTCACGAATCACCCTCCCCTCCTACCACCTCCCTGGAGCAGCACCCCAAACCTTGTATGTTGAGGAAGGGGGCGGTAGACCGATAAACCTCTGGTCCAAGAAGACCGTGGGAGAGCGTGGGTCGCCGCCCTCACTCCAAGGAAGAGCCCGGACAGTTGCCAGGGCATGCAAAGCCCGAATCTGCAAGGCAGGGCCAAGGAGGAATCGTGGAGCCAGAGGAGCGCTTCGTGGGGATCGACGTCTCCAAGACGGTGCTGGACATCGCCGTGCTGCCGGACGGGACGCAGTGGAGCGTCCCCAACACGGCACAGGGTATCGACGAACTGGCCGCCGCGCTCAAGCCGCAGGCGCCGACGCTCGTGGTGCTGGAGTCGACAGGCAGCCTGCACCGGCCGGTCGCGGCGGGACTCGCCGCGGCGCAGCTCCCCACGGCGGTGGTCAACCCACGTCGGGTGCGGGACTTCGCCAAGGCAAGCGGGCGGCTCGCCAAGACCGACCGGCTCGACGCCGAGGTCATCGCCCACTTCGGCAAGGCCGTCCGGCCGCGTCCCACCCGTCTTCCCGACGCAGCGACTCAGGCGCTCGAGGCGCACTTGGAGCGCCGCCGGCAGGTGGTCACCATGATCACCGCCGAGAAGAATCGGCTCAGCAGCGCCGTAGGCCCGGTCCGCAAGGACATCCAGCGCCACATCGCCTGGCTGGAAAAGGAGCTGCACACGCTTGACGAGGAGCTGCGCACGCGCATCCGCGAGAATCCGGCATGGCGAGAACGGGAGGATTTGCTCAGGAGCGTCCCCGGCGTGGGCCCGGTGCTCGGGGCCACGCTCTTGGCGGAGGTCCCTGAACTCGGAGAACTGAGCGGCAAGCAGATCGCCAGCCTCCTCGGCGTCGCCCCGTTTAACCGCGACAGCGGCGCGCTCCGCGGGCGCCGCACCGTCTGGGGAGGTCGGGCGCCGGCTCGCCAGACCCTGTTCATGGCCACCCTCGCCGCCACCCGCCACAATCCCCTCATACAGGCCTTCTACCTCCGCCTCTGCGCGGCGGGCAAGGCCAAGAAGGCCGCCCTCACCGCCTGCATGCGCAAGCTCCTCCTCATCCTCAACAGCATGCTCAAGCACCGAACCGCATGGGACCCCTCCCACGCGTGAAAGGAGGTCCCAGCCGTCTAGAACCCTTGACATTCAACACAGTTGCTCCCCCTTCGGGGGAGACTGAGAGAGGGCACGCGCCCACAGGACGCGTCGGGCCGGGGCCGGGAGGTCCTACCTCTTCTCCCCCCGGGAGAAGATTGCGATGAGGGGCCCCCTCACAACCACCACAGGCGATCAAACCCGCTAGGCGCGCCGACCCACCCCTGATATAATCGGTAGTCCACATGGGGACGCGCGGGTTCGACAGTGGATCGACCTGCCAGTACTGCGAGCCGAGGTGCCGTCAACCTCGTAAATCAGGCGGCAACCCCATAACTGGCGAACGCAAACTCGCCCTAGCGGCCTAGCCGCTACGTCCACCGGCGGCCCTCCTCGAGGCCAAAGGCTGGGCGACGACAAATCGAGGTGCTGCGGTCCGCTCGCGGAGACGGCCCGCTCAAGATCATCCGCTGGCCCACCGGCGCAACGCCGTTTGAGCGACCGGAGGGCGAGACACTAGAACAACGGCTACGCTCGTAGAGGTGCTGGGACAGGGGTCTGCTGGACGGGGAGTTCGACTCTCCCCCGTCTCCACCAACCTTGACTACTCGAACCGCGGCGGTTCGCGGATCGGCTCGCGGGGCGGCAGCTCCAGTTCGATGCCGCCGAGCGGCTCAACATGGGCCCGAATAGCTCTGTAGATATCTCTACCAGTGGCTGGCACCTCGCCACCCTGACGGGCCTGCGCGAGATCGTAGGAAACCTGTCGGCGCAGCCAGAATTCAGCGTCGGACCACCCGGCCTTCTCTAGGCGAATGGCCATTTTCGGCGAGATTGCCGCGTGGCCGTTGAGTACGCGCGACAACGTATGGCGGGCAACGCCCAGCATCTTGGCCGCCTCGGTGACGCTCAGGCGATGAGGGTCAAGGCAATTCTCCTTGATGCTGCGGCCTGGATGGGACGGATTCTTCATGTATCTAGGCGCTCCTGCTGGCAGCGATTGACCATCCCCTCGGGTAGTGTTCACGAAACTATCCCTGTACCCAGGGATTGACCACTTCGATACCGCACCCCTCGAAGTCGTTAACGTCTCTGGTTGCCACTGACGCCCCGTTGGAACGAGCAATCGCCGCGATCTGGCAATCGGCGTGGTTGATAGGGCGCCCGGCCGTTCGGCGCGCGGCGGCTATCGTGGCGTAGGCCTGGGCGGCACCGCTGTCGAACGAGAGGATGCGTCCCGCAAAGCTCTGGTCAAGCATGTCCTCGATCTCGGCTAGGAGTCGCTCCCGGCGTTGACCCAACGGCAGGTGTTAGTGCTAACTCTAAACTGACCCAGTAGCGCTAATTTGGAATTGACCCACCCCGATAGCGGACGCATCTTCGTCGGGAAACCGATTAGGAGGTGCAGCAAGTCAAATGATAGGAGGTGGGTTAGTGAGAGAGTTATACGAGTTGAAGGGCGATGGAAGCTCGATCCGAGGGATATCGAGGGAGTTGGGGATTTCCCGGAACACCGTGCGCAAGTACGTGCGCTCCGACGAGGTGCCCAAGGCCAAGCGGCGAGAGAAGCAGGGGTCGAAGCTGGACCCATACAAGGGTCACATAGATGGTCGGCTGTCGGCGGGAGTGGACAACTGCGTGGTGCTGCTGCGGGAGATCCGGGAGTTGGGCTACGACGGCAGCTATCCGACGCTGACCAACTACGTGCGGCCTCGGCGTCGGCCGCGTCAGCCCCGTGCGACGGTGCGGTTCGAGACGGCGCCAGGCGAGCAGGCACAGGTGGACTGGGGCAGCTTCGCCTATGTCGGAGAGGACGGGCGCAAGCACCGGGTCTGGGCCTTCGTGATGGTGCTGAGCTGGTCTCGGACCATCTACGTGGAGTTCGTCCGGCGCGCCGACGTGGCGACCTTCATCAGGTGCCATCTGAACGCCTTCGAGTACTTCGGTGGTGTTCCCCGCCGCTGCCTGTACGACAACGCCAAGGTGGTGGTCCTGGGGCGTGACAGGGAGGGCAGGCCGGAGTGGAACAGCCGGATGCTGGACTTCTCACTGCGAATGGGCTTCGACCTCCGTCTGTGCCGACCCTACCGAGCGCAGACGAAGGGCAAGGTGGAGAGCGGCGTGAAGTACGTCCGGGGCAACCTGTGGCCCGGTGTCCGCTTCACCGACGACGCAGACATGAACCGCCAGGCCCTGGAGTGGTGCGATGCGGTGGCCAATCGGCGAGTCCATGGGACGACGCACCGGGTCCCCCGAGAGATGCTGGCTGAGGAGCTCGCCCACCTGGGCAGCCTGCCGCCGCGTTCGGGCCTTGCGCCCTACATGCGGGAGGAGCGGAAGGTGGCCAGGGACGGCTACGTCCACTGGGAGAGGTCTCGCTACGGCGTGCCCTGGAGCTGGGCGGGTTCGACGGTCCAGGTGGGTGTGCGGGCCGGTACGGTGGAGGTCTGGTCGGGCGACGTGCGGCTGGCGGTGCATCCCCAAGCCCAGCGGACCGGTCAGCGCCTCACACTGCCGGGCCAGTGGGACGGACTGCCCGGCGGCGATGATCGTCCTCGTAAGGAAGCCGTGGCGGTGCAGATCCCTGTGGGCCAGGTGGAGCGCCGCTCCCTGGAGGTGTACGAGTTGGCAGCGGTGGGAGGTGGGCGATGATCGCGCTGGAACAGGCTCGCCAGCACCTGGAGACGCTGGGCCTCAAGCAGGCCGTCGAAGCCCTGGACAACTCCCTGGACGCTGCGGCCACCAAGAAACTGACCTACCCCGAGATGCTGGCAGAGCTACTCGGCGTGGAAGTGGCCGCCCGGAAGGAGCGGTACATGTCCACCAGGACGAAGCTGGCTCACCTCCCCTTCCACCGGACCTTGGAGCAGTTCGACTTCTCGTTCCAGCCCTCCATCGACGAGCGACAGGTGCGGGAACTGGCCGGCCTGTCCTTCGTCGCTGAAGCCACCAACCTGCTGCTCCTGGGACCGCCAGGTGTGGGCAAGACCCATCTGGCGGTGGCCCTAGCGCTCAAGGCCATCGAGAAGAGCCAGGGGGCCTACTTCGTCCGAGCCTACGACCTGATGGAGGACCTGAGGAAGGCCAGGGTGGAGAACAACCTCCAACGGCGCATGCGGGTCTACCTGTCGCCCAAGCTACTCATCGTGGACGAGTTCGGCATCTGGCCTTACGACCGGGACGCCTCCACCGCCTTCTTCACCCTGGTGTCGGCTCGCTATGAGCGGGGCAGCATCATCCTCACCTCCAACAAGGGCTTCGCCGAGTGGGGTGAGCTTCTGGGCGATACCGTCATCGCCTCGGCCATCCTGGACCGGCTGCTGCACCACAGCCACGTCCTCAACATCCGAGGCGAGAGCTACCGGCTTAAAGGCAAGAGGCAGGCCGGACTCTTCGCCTCCCATCAACTGCTATCGACATCGCCTGAAGCCGCTAGCTCCGGCGACGTCTAAATCCAACAGGCACTCTTGCTTGCCAGAAAGGAGGCGACTTAACGACAAGGTGGGTCAGTTCTAACTTAGCGGAAAAGGGTCAAATCTAACTTAGCATTGACACAGGATCGCAGCGCCGTAACGCAGTTCAGCTTCGGTAACCGCCGAAAGGTAGAGGCTGTGGATTGGTTGCTGATCGGTCCAATCAACGACGATGGAGCCCGACTTAGGGCGCATCAGCTCCGACACGACGTTGGTGTCGAGTACGATCATCAGAGCTCGGCTCAGTCGAATTGCGGCGGTTCGCGTATGGGCTCACGGACCGGCAGTTCCAGCTCGAATTCGCCGAGAGGAGCGAATCGGTCGCGAATACGGCTCCCAAGGCCCTTCTCCGTGGCCGGCTCCTGCTCCAGCGCCGCCCGGAGAATATCCCTGACCTCTTCCTCCATGGACTTGCCATGCTCGGCCGCGCGGATGCGCAGCCTCCGCTTCAGTCCGTCTTCCAGATTTCGTACGGTTATCGTCGCCATTGCCCGGGGCCCCTTTCCCAAGGTGCAATCATCTTAGTGCATGCAATACTAGCAACGCAAGCATCGCATGCAACTACCCCACCCCTGGCGCCAACGCCCGCAGCGCCTCCAGTTGCACCTCCTGGAGGCGGGCCGGGTCCGTCTCGTGCGTGATGAGGCGGAGCACGGCGGTGTCGACCCCTGCGTCGAGGTACCGGCCCACGTGGGCGCCGATCTCCTCCATCGAGCCGTGGAGGATCACGTCGTCGATGACCTCCTGCGGGATGGCCGCGACCGCGCCCCGGCGGTCGCCTGAGTCCCATGCCTCCCACATCGGCGTCAACGCCTCCTCGCGCCCCAGCCAGACATGGAAGGCGCGGTAGACCGGCACCGTCAGGTAGGCGCAGATGTGCCGCCGCAGGAAGGTGTCGGTCTCCGGCGACGGCGGGTCGATGCCCACCATCAGGCGGGCCACGATCTCGAAGGAGCCGGCGTCGCGCCCCGCCGCCGACGCCGCCTCTCGCGCCACGGCCACGGCCCGCCGTGAGTCCTCCGCCGACAGCCAGTTGATGATGACGCCGTCGGCCGCCTCTCCGGCCGCTCGCAGCATGCCCGGCCGGAGCGCCGCGACGTAGATCGGCACCGGTCCCGCCGGCGGCCGCGTCATCCTGAACCCCTGCACCGACACCGTCTCCCCTTCCATCGTCACCCGCTCGCCGGCGAACGCCGAACGCAGGAATCCAATTGTCTCCCTGACTCTGGTAACCGGACGCTCGAAGCGGCCCCCGTTCCACAGCTCGACGATGGGCCGCGAGCCCGACCCCACGCCGAGCACGAACCGCCCTGGGACCGCCTCCGCCACCCCCGCCGCGCTCATCGCCAGCGTCGCCGGACCTCGGGTGAACACATTCACGATGGCCGAGCCCACGCGCATCCCCGTCGCCTGCCCCACCGCGATCAACGGCGAGAAGATGTCCACCCCGTCGACCTCCAACGACCACGCATCCGTATACCCAAGGCCCTCCATCTCCTGCGCCACCTCGGCATGCTCTGCCAGCGTGAACCCGTCCAGCGGCACGGTAAGTCCCCACCGTTTCTGCATCGCAAACCTCTCTCAGCCAGCGAAATTTCCCGCAAAGAGTAGCAGAGCGAAGGCACCTCGCAGGGGCGACCCTTGTGGTCGCCCACTCCCTCCGGCCTCTCCCCCTCTGGGGGAGATTTGAGAGAGGGCGCGCGCCGTCAGGCGCGCGAGCGCCCGCAGGGCGCTGCTCTTTGCTCGGTCCTGAGTCACGCAAAGGCTCCCTCTGGGAGGGACTGAGGGCGGGCACGCACCCTCTCCCCCTTCAGACCGCAATCTGCTAGGGTGTACGCCGACGTTTTTCCTGGAGGCCCCCTTGAAGACACGCTTCACCGAGATGTTCGGCGTCAAGTACCCCATCGTCCAGGGCGGCATGCAGTGGGTCGGACGGGCCGAGCTCGTCGCCGCCGTCGCCAACGCCGGCGCCCTCGGCTTCATCACCGCCCTCACCCAGCCCACGCCCGAAGACCTCCGCAACGAGATCGCCCGCTGCCGCGAGCTCACCGACAAGCCCTTCGGCGTGAACCTCACCATCCTCCCCACCCTGAAGCCGCCGCCCTACGCCGAGTACCGCCAGGTCATCATCGACTCCGGCATCGACATCGTCGAAACCGCCGGCAACAACCCCGAGGAGCACCTGAACCACTTCAAGGAACACGGCATCAAGGTCATCCACAAGTGCACCGCCGTCCGCCACAGCCTCAAGGCGCAGCGGCTCGGCGTCGACGTCATCTCCATCGACGGCTTCGAGTGCGCCGGGCATCCCGGCGAAGACGACATCCCCGGCCTCATCCTCATCCCCGCCACCGCCGACAAGGTCGACATCCCCATCATCGCCTCCGGCGGCTTCGCCGACGGCCGCGGCCTTGTCGCCGCCCTCGCCCTCGGCGCCGACGGCATGAACATGGGCACCCGCTTCATGTGCACCAAGGAGAGCCCCATCCACGAGAACGTCAAGCGCCAGATCGTCGAGAACGACGAGCGCGCCACAGATCTCGTCAACCGCGTCCTCCGCAACACCTCCCGCGTCGCCCGCAACTCCATCAGCCAGGAGGTGCTCGGCATCCAGTCCAACCCGGGCACGACCATCGACGACGTCGCCCACCTCGTCTCCGGTCAGCGCGGCAAGGTCGTCTACGAGACCGGCGACAAGGAGCACGGCCTCTGGACCGCGGGGATGGTGCAGGGACTCATCCACGACATCCCGACGGTGAAAGAGCTCATCGACACCATCGTCGCCGACGCCGAGCGCATCATCGGCGAGCAGCTCGCCGGAAGCCTCGCCGCGGAGCCCGCGCCAGCCTAGTCGCCCTCTTTCGCCGGGTCGGGCTCGTCGTCGTACAGCGGCTCCACGCCGTCGGGCGACGGGTACGACTCGTCCCCCTCGAGGGCCCACGAGAACGCCTTCGCCAGCACCTGGCTGTTGCGCGCCCCGCGAAAGCCGTGGCCGCACTCCGGCACCGCCCGCACGTGCAGCGCCTTCATCGATTGCGCCAGGTACTGCAGGAAGAAGGCCATCCCGCCCGCGACGGCGTCCTCGACGCCGTAGGTGAGGTAGATCTCGCCGCGGAAGTACTTGATCCCTTCGTAGAAGTAGTCGGCCACACTGTCGTACGCCGACATCAGCAGCAGTCGCTCGACTTGCGGGTAACGGTACGCCACCGCCCCGCAGACCGAGCCTCCGGCGGAGAAGCCCGACAGGTGCACCGTCGGCGTCGGGCTGCCGCACAGCGCCTCGGCTTCCTCCAGCGCGTCCTCGATCACGTGGGCCATGCCCTCGACCGAGATCCGGTTCCAACTCGCGCCCCGGTACCAGTACGGCTCGCTGGGGTGCAGGAACTGCCCGTCGGGCTTCGGCGGGTTGTACGTCAGCAGCGACGCCGTATTCCTCGCCTGCAGCCGCGCCCCGATCTTCAGGTACCGCTCCCGGTACCCCTCCTTCGACTCCCCCGCGCCCGGGCAGTTCACCACGATCACGCCCGACGTCGTGGGAAAACTCGCCACCGGCAGCTCATACTCCACCGGCCGCCCGTGGAGGTCCTCCACGGACCGTGTCAGCGTCTTCTCCGTCCGCTCCCCCGCCTCCGACTCCATGCCGCGATTATGGCACAGCCCTCCGCCCCCAACCCTCTCCCCCATGGGGGAGTCCCTTAAGCCTCCCTCCCTCTGGGAGGGACTGAGGGCGGGCCCCTCCGGAAACCTCTTCTCCCCCCGGGAGAAGATCGAGATGAGGGGCCCCCTCACAACCGCCAACCGCCTTTCGAGGCACCCCGCCCCACTCCCCTGGGGAGGGGCATCACCCAAAACCCTCCCCCGCAGGGGGAGCACCATAAACCTCTCCCCCTCTGGGGGAGACTGAGAGAGGGCCGGGGCGGGGGCCTCCCTCTCCCACCGGCGCCCTTTGCAAACCCTGCCGGAACACGGCAGAGTGGAGCACCGTGCCGGCGAGCCGGGCCGTCGATCCGGCCCGCCGGAGGAGTGATCGGTGACGGAACGGGACCGCGTACGGTTCGGCGACACGACCATCGAATACCAGGTGCGCCGCAGCAAACGGCGCAAGAAGACGATCCAGGTCACGGTCGACGGCAACGGGGTCAGAGTCGCCGCGCCCATGAAAACGCCCGACCGCGAGCTGCGGGCCTTCGTGCGCAAGCGAGCGGCCTGGATCATCAAGCATTCCGCCAACGCCCGGCTGGCGGCCGCACCCAAGCGCTTCGCCGGCGGCGAGACGCTGCCATATCTTGGCCGCGACGTCCGCGTGTTGGTCGAGCCCGCCGGCGCACCCTCGCCCGAGGTCTGCTTCGATCACTGGCGCTTCCGGGTCGCCGCGCTGACCACCCTCGACGGCGAGGAACGCTCCGAACGAATCCGGCGCGCCATCATCGCCTGGTACCAGGCCCGGGCCGCCGAGCGGATCCCGGCCCGCGTCGAGCGCTGGTGGCCCCGGCTCGGCCGGGGAGAAAAGCCCCGCGTCCTCATCCGCGACCAGCGCCGGCGCTGGGGAAGTTGCGCCCGCGACGGCACGCTGCGCTTCAGTTGGCGCGCCATCATGCTCGAGCCCGCCCTCATCGACTACATCGTCGTCCACGAGCTCGCCCATCTGACGCACCAGAACCACTCCGTCGACTTCTGGGACCACGTGCATAGCGCCATGCCCGACGCCGACGACCGCCGCCGGCGCCTCCGGGAAGCCGGGCGCTCCCTGCCCCTGTGACCCCGCCGCCGCTACGCGGGGGCCACCTTAAGCCTCCCTCCCTCTGGGAGAGACCGCCTTAAACCTCCCTCCCTCTGGGAGGGACTGAGGGCGGGCTCGTCCCCTCCGGCCTCTTCTCCCCCCGGGAGAAGATTGAGATGAGGGGGCCCATGATCACCGCCAACGGCCTTTTCAGGCGCCTCGCCCCACCCCGGGGTGGGGCATCACCCAAACCCTCCCCCGCAGGGGGAGCACCTTAAACCTCTCCCTCTCTGGGGGAGACCGGAAGAGGGCAGGGGCGGGGCGGTCTTCGCCCTCTCCCGCTGGGAGAGGGTTGGGGTGAGGGCGGGGGGCCGGGAGGGGTGCGCCAACCTCCGGCCCCGCGGCCCCGGCCCACCCCCACCTACACCCGGAACCGCCGGTCCACCCCGATGCGGCGCAGCCGAAGCTGCTCCCGGCGACCCGCCTCGTCGATGCGCCGCGCGTCGCCGGGCAACGCCGACGACAGCTCCGCCCGCTTGACCACCGCCACGTCAGGCACCGGCGCCTCGTCCACTTGCATCCAGCGGAGCGTCAGGTGCCCCTCCTTATGTCCGCTAGCGTCGATCCAGTTCGGGACGCCGGGGTCGTCGTGGGCCAGCACCACCAGCACCGATCCGTCAGACTCGGCGGCGGCATGATGGGAGTTCGTAGAGACGAGCCGATACCGGTAGTCGGGGCTCGCCATCCAGTAGTTGTCCATCTCCATCTCCCAGTAGTCCCACCGCTCCGGCGGCTGCAGACGGATCACCATCGCCTCGTCCGGCTCCACGAACCACCCGCAGTGGAGCAGGATGCCGCCGGGCCCCGCCCCGTGCTTCGCCTGCGTGACCGACGAGATGAACCGGTTGGGATGCTCCCGGAACCGCTGGTGCCAATCCCTCCAGTAGTCGATGGTGGTGGGGACGATCTCCGCCGCCTCCCGGAGCGCATGCGCCAGGCCCTCCGGCGTGAGCGGCGACGGCGCGCCCTCCCCGCCGACCCGCTCGATGCGCACCGTCATCGGCGACTCCCGGTGCCACGCGCCGAAGAACTGCCGGATCAGCACCGTGTCCGTGTCGGACGTCGTCCGGATCCAGTTGCCCGCGTGCTCCTCCGGACTCAGCACCAGCTCGAACGAGCCGTCCCACTCCACCTGCAGGTCCTTCGCCAGCATCTGACCCACGGCCTTCCCAAGCAGCAGATCCGTCCCTCGCACGTCTCCCGCCGCCGACGCCGACATCGGCTCCTGCACCGTGATCACCGCGTAGGCCGCGTCGCCGCGGTGGCCGACGATCCGGTAGGCATGCCGCCCGTCGATCGCCGCACGCAGGTAGAGGCAGTCCGGGTTGTCGCCGCCCCATTTGCGCTCCGGCGACATGATGCGGAAGAACTGCGGAAAGAGCGGGTCGCGGTGCTCGACGGCAGCCAGCAGCCCCGCCGGAATGAGGCGCGAGGCGTAGTGGAATCCCGTGACCCGCTCGAACGCATCCGCCGGGGCCGGGTCGCGGAAGATCGACTCGCCCGCGTCGGCCAGCCGGGAGCAGAAATCCCGCCACGCGTCGCGCAGTATCGTGTCGCAGTCGCTGTCACCGAAGGCCATCTCAACCCCCTCACCTGAAGAAAACGCCAGTCAAGACACGCGAGGCATCCTACCATCGCCGGAGCGGTGGGCCGGGGTTGCCTTTACGGGCGTGTGCTATACTCTCGCCGAATCCTGGCTGATCGCAACGTCCGTAGACCTTCGCTCCCTCTACTTGAGATCAAGAGAGAACGGGCCGCTAGGGGGTTCGTGTGGCGCTTGCTTCCCGGGGACCAACCTCGCCATAGGAAAGGGCGCCATATGAACATATACGTCGGGAATCTCTCCTACCAGTCGACCGAAGAAGACGTCGAAGCCGCCTTCTCGGCCTACGGCAAGATCGACGCCGTCCGCGTCATCACCGATCCCTACACCGGCCGGTCCAGAGGCTTCGCCTTCGTCGAGATGGCCAACGACACCGAGGCCCAGGCCGCCATCGACGCGATGAACGGCAAGGAGCTCCAGGGCCGTCCCCTCACCGTCAATCAGGCCCGCCCCCGCGGCAGCGGCCGCAGGGACTACTAGTCCCGCCACGCCGCTCCGGCGGCCAACCATCCGGACGCCCCCCGGGGCCTCCCGCCTTTCTGGCGCCCCCTTAAACCTCCCTCCCTCTGGGAGGGACTGAGGGCAGGCACCCCACCTTAAACCTCCCTCCCTCTGGGAGGGACTAAGGGCGGGCACCCCACCTTAAACCTCCCTCCCTCTGGGAGGGACTAAGGGCGGGCACCCCACCTTAAACCTCCCTCCCTCTGGGAGGGACTGAGGGCGGGCACCCCACCTTAAACCTCCCTCCCTCTGGGAGGGACTGAGGGCAGGCACCCCACCTTAAGCCTCCCTCCCTCTGGGAGGGACTGAGGGCGGGCCGGGGCGGGGCGCGGTGGTCTCCTCCGGCCTCTTCTCCCCCTGGGAGAAGATTGAGATGAGGGTCCCCCTCATCGCCACCAATGGCCGCCCAACGCCCGCTACGCCTCCCCTGAAGGCGACCCATGCGGCCGCTCGCTCCCCTGTAGGGGCGATTCGCGAATCGCCCGTCCGCTCCCCCTCTGGCGCTGCGCTTCATTCGAGTCAAGGTTACGCAACGTCCCCCACGGTTGCGGGCCGCGCACGTGCCTGGCACACCCCTCGACATTCTCTCGATATTCGCCGGGTAAACCTGTAGGGAACGCTTCGCCAATCCCTCGCGCGCCCCCGCGCATCCGCCTCTCCAAGGAGCACAACACATGCAGCGGGCCATCTCGCTCTTCGCCCCCATCCGGCTTTGGCAGTCCCTCACCCTCATCGTTGCCTTGATAGGGTCCGGCCTGGGCGCCTTCACCCTCACCGGCGGCTTCGACTCCCCCGCCGCCACGGCCTTGACCGAGAACCAGCAGCTCGTCCCAGTCAGCCGGGGCGACCTGATCGACGCCGTCGACATCAACGGCTCGGTCCTCTTCCCCAACCGAGAGCGGGTCGGCTTCGAGATCGGCGGGACGGTCGGCGAGGTCTTCGTCGAAGAGGGCGGGCGGGTACGCGCCGGTGAGCCGCTCGCCGCGCTCGACACCGCAACCCTGGCCAAACTCGAAGAGGACGCGGCGAAGGCCAGGGTCGCCCTCGACGAGGCCCGGGCCCGCCTCGACCCTCCGACCGGGGTCGAAGTCACCGAAGCCGAGGCCGCCGTGGTCAAGGCCCGCGCCGGCCTCGACGCCGCCCGCGAGACCCTCGACGATGCCCGCAACCCCTTCACCGATCTCCAACTGCTGACCCAGCGTCAGGCCATTGCCCAGGCGAAGAACGACCTCCAGGCCGCCGGGGAAGCCCTCGCCGACGCCCAGGCCGTCGCCGGCGACGACGAGCTCGCCGTCCTGACGCAACGCCAAGCCGTCGTCCAGGCAAGGGTCGACTTGCAGAACGCGGAGGAGGCGCTCGCCGACGCCCAGGCCGTCGCCGACGCGGACGACCTCGCCGTCGTGACCCAGCGCCAAGCCGTCGTCCAGGCGGAGATCGACCTGCAGAACGCGGAGGAGGCGCTCGCCGACGCCGAGCCGTCCCTCGACCTGCAGCAGGTTCGCAAGCAGGAAGAGGCCGTGGCCGCGGCCAGGGTCAAGCTCGCCGACGCCGAAGAGGCGCTGGCGAAGGCGCAAGAGCCGCCGACCCCCGCCGCCATCGATGCCGCCCAGGCGAAGATCGAGGCCGCCGAGGCCGCCCTCGAGGAGGCCGAACTGTCGCTGACCGATTCCGAGGACGCCCAGCCCGCCCTGATCGAAGCGGCCGAGGACGCCTTCGAAGCCGCCCAGAACGTCTACAACCAGGCGCTCGTGGACTCCGAAATCGTCATCGCCCACCCGAGCACCGGCCAACTTCTCGACCCCAGAACGCAAGTGTCCCTGGGGAACGCCGACCTTCTGTTGGACCCTGAGGTGCTCAGGGACCGCATCGCCCCCGGCGCCACGGTCTCCGACGAGGCCCTCGACGCTTGGGCCGCGCTCATGGACGCCGGCGACGCCATAGAGGCGGCGGAGGCGGGGCAGGAAATCACCGACGCTCGGCGCGACCTGACCCGCAAGGAACAGGACCTCGCCGACGCCGAGGAGGCGCTCGCCATGCTCATCGCGCCCCCCGACCCGCTCGACATCGCGCTCAAAGAGGCCGGCATCGCCACCGCCGAGGAAGACCTGGCCCAAGCCGAGCAGACGCTTGCCGATCTCCTCAACCAGAGCACCGACCCCCTCGACCTCGAACTCAAGCGGGCGCGCGTCGCCACCGCCGCCGCCAAGCTCGCCGACGAGGCGGCGCAACTCGCCGACATGCTCGGCGAGACCGCCGACCCGCTCGACCTCGATCTCAAGCAGGCCCGCGTCGCCACCGCCGAGGCCAAGCTCGCCGACGAGGAAGCCCAGCTCGCCGACATGCTCGGCGAGAGCGCCGACCCTCTCGACCTCGAACTGAAGCAGGCCCGTGTCGCCACCGCCGAGGCCAAGCTCGCCGACGAAGAGACGAAGCTCGCCGACATGCTCGCCCCTCCCGACGCACTCCTCATCGAGCAGCGCGAGGCCGACGTCTCGGTGGCCGAAGCCAAGCTCGGCGACGCCGAAGATGCCCTCGCCGACCTACTCAACGGCCTCGACCCGCTCGTCCGCGCCCTCCGAGAGCGCGAAATCGCGACCGCCGAGGCCGACCTCGCCGGCGCCGAGCGGGACCTCGCCAAAACGATCATCACCGCACCCATCGGCGGCATCGTCGAGACCGTCAACGTTGAAGCCGGGGACGAGGTGACCCCTATGGGCTTCGCCGTAGAGATCGTCGACACGTCCGTGGCGGAAATTGACGGCGTCGTCGATGAAATCGACGTCCTCTTCCTGAGCGTCGGAGCCGAGGCGGCGGTGACCATGGACGCCCTGCTCGGCCAGACCTTAACCGGCGTGGTCTCCTCCATCGAGACGACCGGCAGCACGCAGGGCGGCGTGGTCGGCTTCCCCGTGCGCGTGCGCGTCGACGCCCCGCCCGGAGTCGATTTGCGCGAGGGCCTGAGCGCCGCCGCAAGCGTCGTGCTCCGCGAGACCAGGGACGCGCTCCTCGTCCCCTCGGCGGCCATCGGCGGCAGCTTCCTGCAGCCCACGGTCCTCGTCCACCGCGACGGCGCGGTCGTCGAACAGCCGGTCAGCCTGGGCGATGGAGACGACTTCAACGTCGTCGTCCTCGACGGCCTGAACGAGGGCGACACCGTCGTCGTCGAGACCGCCGGCGGCGATTTGGGCATCTTCGGCGCGATCTTCGGCGGCGGCCAAGGCTTCCGCCAGATCTTCGGCGCCGGGGGCCGGCCCCCGGGAGCCGGCGGTCAAGACCGTTAGCGTCGGCGGGAGCCCGATGTGATGATCACCCTCACCGACGTTACCAAGGTCTACCGCATGGGCGCCGTCGAGGTGCGCGCCCTCGACGGCGTCAGCCTCGCCGTCGGCGGGGGCGAGATGATCTCGATCATCGGCCCCTCCGGGTCGGGCAAGTCGACGATGATGAACATCCTCGGCTGCCTCGACATCCCCACCTCGGGCAGCTACGTCCTCGACGGCGAAGAGGTCGGCGCCCTCGACGACGACCGGCTCGCCGGTATCCGAGGCAGCAAGATCGGCTTCGTCTTCCAGACCTACAACCTCCTCCCCCGCCTGGCCGCGACCGCCAACGTCGAGCTCCCCACCCTCTACGGCGGAAGCCACGACCGGCGCAAGCGGGCCCTGCGCGCCCTCGACCTCGTCGGCCTCGGCGACCGGGCGGATCACAGGCCTACCGAGCTTTCCGGCGGCCAGCAGCAGCGCGTCGGCATCGCCCGCGCCCTGGTCAAGGAACCCCGCATCCTCTTCGCCGACGAGCCCACCGGCAACCTCGACTCGAAGTCGAGCGCCGAGATCATCGGGCTCCTGCGCTCCCTCAACCGCGACGAGGGCATCACCGTCGTCGTGGTGACCCACGATCCCGAGATTGCGGCGCGGACCGACCGCGTGGTCGCGCTCTACGACGGCCGCATCGTCTCCGACGGCCCGCCGGCCGGCGCGGACGCGGGAGGCCCGCGATGACCCCCTTCCTCGTCGTCCAGACCGCCCTCAGCTCGCTCTCGACGAACAAGCTGCGCGCCGGGCTTACCCTCCTCGGCATCATCATCGGCGTGGCCGCCGTCATTACGTCAATCGCCATCGGCCGCGGCTCTCAGGAACAGGTGAGCGACCAGATCGAGGCGCTGGGCACGAACCTGCTCTTCGTGCAGTCCAGCCTCGGCGGCGACGCCGCCCTCACCCTCAGCGACGCATCGGCGCTCACCGATAGAGACCTCCTGCCCAGCGTGCAGGAAGTGGCCCCCGAGATCCGCTCCGGCGGCCAAGTCGAGGCCGGCGCCGACGCGACGTTCGCCCAGATCACCGGCGTGACCTCCAACTATGCCGGCGTCCGCAACTTCGATCTGCTCTCCGGCATCTTCATCTCGCCCGCCCACGTCATCAACAACGAGCAGGTCGTCGTGCTCGGCTCGTCCGTCGCCGAGGCCCTGTTCGGCAACCGCGACCCCGTCGGCGCCCAGGTGCGCCTCTCCGGCCGCGGCTTCCGTGTCATCGGCGTCCTCGAAAGCAAGGGCGGCAACGCCTTCGGCATCGAGGACCTGCAGGTCATGGTCCCGATCACCACGGCCTACTACCGCCTCTCCGCGCAGCGCACCGCCCTCGGCGAGGTGACCCTCACCAGCATCAACGTCCAGGTGACGGACGTCGACCGCACCGAGCAGGCAGCCGACGAGATCACCGGCGTGCTCTATCTGCGCCACGGCGAGGAAGACTTCACCATCACGAACCAGGAAGACACCATCGAGACGCTCCAGGCCACGGAGTCAACGTTCGTCATCCTGCTTGCCGCCATCGCTGGCATCTCCCTCTTCGTCGGCGGCATCGGGATCATGAACATCATGATGGTCTCCGTCACCGAACGCATACGAGAGATCGGCATACGGAAGGCCGTCGGCGCCCGCCGCCGCGACATCGCCCTGCAGTTCCTCACCGAGGCCACGATCCTCAGCATCGGCGGCGGCATCATCGGGGTCGGCCTCGGACTCGGCCTCTCCGAGCTCGCCGACGGCCTCACCATCGGCGACGACACCCTCGCCACCGTCTTCAGCGGCGACGTCGCGGTGCTCGCGCTCGTCGTCTCCGCCGCCGTCGGCCTCTTCTTCGGCATCTATCCCGCGGTCCGCGCCGCGCGGTTGCACCCCATCGAAGCCCTGCGCCACGAGTAACCCCTCCGGAGACCCCATACATGCGACCCCTGCCCTTCATCGCAACCCTCATTCTCACCCTCGCCGTCGGCGGCGTGGCCGGTGGACTCATCGGATCGTCCATGTCGGAAGGCGATGGCGCGTCCCAGCCGGAGGTCGCCGGCCCCGCCGACGTCCTCGCCGCCCTCCAGAGCGGCGATACCGAGCGTCTCCGCGAAATCCAGTCCCAGGTCGGCGCGGCCGGCGCGGGAGCGGGTGCTGCCGCGCCGCCATCCGATGAGGCGACCGTTCAGCCAACCGTCACGAGCGATGCCACCGCCGCCCCCGGCGCCGGCGACCCTGCCGGGACAGGCGAGGCCACGACCCTGACCGGCCTCCTGCGCAGTGTGAGCGACAGCGCCATCGTGATCGACGGAGCCGACGGCTCGCAGACCACGCTCCCCCTCGCCGCGGGCGCGACGGCGCTCACCTTCGTCTCCGGCGCCGCCGACGACCTCGAGGTCGGTCAAGAAGCCGTCCTCTTCGGCCTGCCCGGCGAGGGCGGTGTCACGGCCCGCTTCCTCCTCGCCGCCCCCGCCGGCTCCGGCGTGCTCGAGAATTTCGCCGCGGGCGCGGGCCGTCCGGCGTTCGGCGCGGGCCAAGGCGGAGCGGGACTTGGCGGAGCCCAAGCCGAAGCAGGCCGGGGCGCGCGCCAGGGAGCCGCCGGCCAAGGCGGCGGCGTCGGCGGGTTCGCCGCAAACCTCCTCGCCGGACCCATCACCGCGGTCGACGGCAACACGGTCACCATCGAGACCGAGCGCGGCGCCCTCTCCGCCGTCATCGACCCCGAAGGCACGCTGCTCCAAGTCCTCACCGAGATTCCGTTCGCCGACCTGCCTACGGACGGACAGGTCATCGTCACCGTCGACGCCGGCGGCGCCGCGGAATCCGTCGTAACCGCGCCCGACATCCGATCGCTGCTCGGCGGACTCCTCGGCGGCGGCCAGGCCGGCCGCAACTTCGGCGGCTAGTGACCGGCAATCACCGCTGTAGGCGCGATTCACGACTCGCCCGTCCCCGCTGGAGCAGCACGTTAACCTCTCCCCCTCTGGGGGAGACTGAGAGAGGGCGCGCGCCGTCAGGCGCGCGGGCGCCCGCAGGGCGCCACTCCGGCCACCACACAGAAAGAAAACCTTAGCGAAACGTCAAATCAGCCCCGGCGGAGCCTCAAAGCGACGGGTTCAGCCCGCCCGCGACCGTCAGAAGCTGCCCCGTGATGTTGCGCGCCCGCTCCGAGCAGAGGAAAAGCGCCGCGTGGCCGATGTCCTCCGGCTCATTCGGCCGCCCCAGAGGGTTCATATCCTTCCACCTGTCCGGCGTCATCGACTTGACCTGCAGCTCGCCCGTGAGCGTGCCCCCCGGAGCGATGGCGTTGACGTTGATGTTGTACGGCGCAAGCTGCTGCGCCACCGAGCGCGTGAAGGCGACCACGCCCGCCTTCGCCGCGGCATAGTGGGCATGGTCGGCTTGGCCGGCCCAGTCCGTTGAGGCAATGTTGACTATCTTGCCGAACTTGCGCTCCATCATCCCCGGCGCCACCAGCTGCGTACAGTGATAGTTCGCCCGCAGGTTGATCCCGACCGTGATCTCCCACTCCTCTTCACGCGTCTCCCAGATGGGACTCACCATCGGACCCTTGATGCCGCCCACGACGTTCACCAGCACGTCGATCCGTCCCCAGCGCTCCAGGCCCGCGTCGACCACCGCCTCCGCCCCCTCGCGCCGCGTCACGTTATCGACCACCGACACCACGTCGCGCCCCAGCGCCTTGATCTTCTCCTCGTACTCCTCCACCTTGCCGGGCAGGCGGTCGTTGAGCACCACGTCGGCGCCCTCCTCCGCCAGCATCACCGCGATCGTCCCTCCCATCCGTCCCCCGGAGCCGGTCACAATCGCCTTGAACCCGTCAAACTCGCCCATCAGCCCCCGCCCCTTTCCAAGTATCTCTCCAGTGCCGACCGGTGCCCTTGCAGCGCCCCGCAACCTGGATGACCCTGTCGACGGGTGATGAGTTGATTTACGTATTCGACCAGCCGCTCCGCGTTGTGCAGGTGGAAGTCCTTCCACCAGTGATTGCACACGTAGTACCGATCGTATGGTTTTGCGTAGTACCTTGCATGTCCTGAGACATGCCTCCCCTCCGCCGTACTTCGCAAGAGGGACAGATTGTCAATCTTGAGTCCAAGCACATCCTTGCAATAGTTCGAGTTCATTAGATTGCGCAGGTCGCGGTCGTCCAACAGCGTCGGATGAACCCTGAGCAATGTTTTCATCAGGGCTTGCAGGAGGTCCTGGAACCCCTTCGGGATGCTCTCCTCAGCTACCTGGCGACGGATCGGCTGGTGCCGCTGGACCCTCTGCGAGACGCCTTGTCCAACGACGCCCGACACCTCCAGCAACTTCGCCGCTCGCGCAAACAGCTCCGATGTATCCGCAACCTTCCTAGCCCTTTCCAACGTAGGCTCGACCAACTTTTCGGCAAAATCCTCGTTTATCAACAAATGCCACTCGATCTTGGGATATGCACGTCTCAACTGCGAAAAGGCATCCTCTAACGGTTCCTGCGCCGCCGGATGAACCTTCGGCGAAGCAAAGTAGAGATGCGACTTCCGGCTTGGGACATACGCGTTCAGTATCAGCACCGCCCGCAGCAGCTTTTTCAGGACTCGGTTGTCCACTCCACCGCCGTAGTTCAGCCCGTGTTCGTGGAAAGCGATTTCCATCGCGTGGACACTCCCATCCTGATCCACGCCTACGACGTCGATTTCCCCTTGCTTTAGGAATTGCGCTGCATCCTTGGTCTGCTTGAACACGTTCCCTTCTGGATCGAACCGCTCCCGCATCGACTCGAACAGCGATTCCAACTCTGAATCGGGCTTCTGTTTGTCCCAATGCTCCGAGGTCTTCCAATTCGCTTGCACCAGCCAGCACCCCTTGACGTGCCGCAAGTACGAGTAACCGAGGGATTCTCCAATCTCTATCTTCATGGTCTCTCAAATCCAGGCGCCGGACGGGGCAAGCGCTCAGGGAGCCTAGCCGCGGCCGCCGAGCGGTGTCAACGCGACGAGCCCCGCCGGTTGTCCCCGCAGGCCAAGCGCCGTACAGTGAGCGCCACACCTCCGTGGGAGATGCCCATGACCTACCGCAAGCCCTACCCGTTCCTCGACTGCGACGTACCATCATGAGGCGCGCTGCACTGGTCCTTGGAATCGTGGGCGGAGCAGCCGGCCTCTTCTCC
Source organism: Dehalococcoidia bacterium (assembly GCA_965207995.1). Lineage (GTDB taxonomy): Bacteria > Chloroflexota > Dehalococcoidia > SHYB01 > SHYB01 > DAOUKH01. Next base: position 420,343 of record CBDBNG010000001.1, read on the forward strand.
GGCACCCTCGTCCTCCTGAACGCCGAGCGAGACGTACTCGTCTGGCTCGCCGCCCTCGCGATTGCCGCCTCCGGCATCGGATTGATCGGCGCCGCCGCGTGCGTCAAGCGCCCGCGCACCGGCGCCGTGCTCTTGCTCGTCGGCGCCTGCGGCGGCCTGCTGGCCTTCCACTGGTACTACCTGCCCGCCGCGGTCCTGTTCGTCGGCGCGGCGCTCATGGCGTTCCTCGGCCGTCACCCGGCGGCGCGACGCTGAGAGAAGATCGAGAGTCATCCCCCCGCTAGTCCGGCGTCACGCCCGCAGGCCGCTACTCCCGGTACATGATCAGGCAGCCGGCCATCGGACCGCCCGCGTTGGCCGCGACCGCGACCTTCGCGTCCGGCGTCTGGCGCGGGCCGCAGGTGCCCCGTAGCTGCTCGACGGCCTCGATGACGTGGCTGATGCCGTGCACGCGCCCGATGTTCAGCATCCCGCCGTTGGTGTTCGTCGGCAGCTTCCCACCGAGGCGCGTGTGCCCTTCCGAGACGAACGGCCCGGCCTCGCCGCGCCCGCAGAAGCCCAGGGCTTCGAGCCACTGCATGGTGATGATGGTGAAACCGTCGTAGAGTTGCGCCGTGTCGACGTCCTTCGGCCCGAACTGCGACCGGCCCCACATCGCATTCGCCGCCCAGATCGGCGCGCTGTTCGTCATGTCCGGCCACTGGAACCACTGCGGACGCGGCCCCGTCCCGAACGCCCACGCGTCGAGCAGCGCCGGCGGCTGCTTCATCGCCCGCGCCCGCTCTGCCGTGGTCACGATCACCGCGCCCGCGCCGTCGACGGGCAGGTCGCAGTCGAGCAGCCGCACCGGCTCCGAGATGTACCGAGACGCGAGGTAGTCGTCCATCGTGATCGGCTGGCGGAAGATGGCACGCTCGTTGAGCGCGGCGAACTCGCGCTGCGCCACCGCGATCGCGCCGAAGTCCTCCTCCTTCGTGCCGAACTCGTGCATGTGCCGCGCCGCGTACATCGCCAGCCACTGCGGCGCGGCGAAGTTGCCGTAGGGCGCGGAGAACTGCATGTCGCCCGGCACCGCGGCGCCACGGTCGCGCCCCCCGCTGTGCCCCTGGGCGCGGCTCACCGCGCGGTAGGCCAAGCACACATCGCTGCTCCCCGAAGCGACCGCCGCCGCCGCGTCGAGCACGCCGGTGATCCCCGCCGGAGAGTTCGTCGAAGCGTCCATGTACCACTGCAGCGACGGGATGCCGATCGTCTCCGCCATCTCCCACGCCGTCACCATCTCCATGGGAAAGCCGTACTGCGAGATGCCGTCGACGTCCCCCGGCCCGATGCCCGCGTCCTCCAACGCGGCCAGCGAGGCGAGCACGGCAAGCTGCGCGACGCTGTAGTCGGACTTGCGCAGCACCGGCGAGTAGCCCACCCCCGCGATCGCGACCTGGCGGCCCGGCTGCGGCATGGCTAGGCGTCCTCTCGCGCGGGCAGTCTCGGCCTGAATTGGGGCAGCGTGATCTCGTCCGTCACCCGCTCGAACACGACCTCCACCGCCATCCCAATGGCCACGTCCTCCGGGGCGCACTCGACGATGTTGCTCACCAGCCGCACCGACGGGTCCTCCTCAAGCTCGACCAGCGCCACGACGTAGGGCGCCCGCTCCCGGAAGGCAGGATGGTAGACGTAGTGCGTCCGCGTCAGCGTGTAGACCCGTCCCCGCCCACTGACGACCTGCGGCGCGAGGTTCTCCGATAGGCAGCCGCGACACCGGTGCTTCGGCGGATGGATGAACATCGCACAGTCCTTGCAACGAAGGATGGCGAGCTCGCCGCGCTTGGCCGCGTCCCAGAAGAATTGCGTCTCCCTATTGGGCAAGGGGACCGGTCTCGGAGTGCTTGCTAGCGCCTCAGACAAAGGATGCTCCGCCGACTACTCCGGCCACGCGATCACGCCGGCATCCCTGAGCCGCCGCGACTCGTCGCCGCCGTAGCCGAGCTCGTCCATGAGCTCCCTGGTGTGCTGACCCAAGACCGGAGGCGCCCCGAAGATCCGCCCCGGCGTCTCCGAAAAGTCGATGAGCCGGCCGAACTGCCGCATCTCGCCGTACTCGGGGTGCTGGTACGACGCCACCAGCCCGTTCGCTAGCAGGTCCTCGTCCCGGTGCCACGCCTCGGCGGCGCGCGGGTCGCTGACCTCGCACGGCACGCTGGCGCCGTCCAACGCGGCGAACAGGTCTTCCGCCGTCCGCGCCGCGAACAGCGGCTCCAGCTCGGCACTGAGCGCCGCCGCATGCTCCGTGCGGCCCTCCGCCGTGCCGAACCGGGAGTCGCTGGCGAGCCAGCCCGCCCCGAGCGCCGACGTCAGCGCCCGCCACTGCCCCTCGTTGACGCACACCACCGCGACCCACCCGTCGCTCGCCTGATACAGCCGGTAGAGCGGCCCCAGGCCAGTCTGCGCCGCGTCGAGCCGGGGCCGCTCGAATGGGCCGTCGGGCCCGATGTAGACGTCCGAGTTGTAGTACAGCCCGCAGTTCAACAGATTGGTGTCGACGAACTGGCCTTCGCCGGTGCGCTCCCGGTGATAGAGCGCGAGCAGCACCCCGATCACCGACTGGAACGCGTTGCCCGTGTCGCACATCCCGAAGCGGTACCAGACCGGCGGATTGCCCTCGCCGCCCGCCTCCCACTCGCAGCCGCACATCGCCTGGAAGAGCTGGTCGAAGCCGGGCCACGACGCCCGCGGACCCGTGATCCCGTAGGCCGGCGTGTGACAATAGATGACGCTCGGGTTGAGCTCGCGCGCCGACTCGTAGTCGATGCCCAGCCGCTCCGCGACCCCCGGCCGCATGTTGTGGTGGATGACGTCGACCCGCGCCATGAGCCGCCGCGCAATCTCGACGCCCTCCGGCCGCTTCAGGTCGACGGCGATCCCACGCTTGCCTCGCTGGCACCCATGAAACGGCTTCGTCGCGTGGCGCATCTGGTCGCCCTCGGTCGACTCCAGCTTGATCACGCTCGCCCCGAGGTCGCTCAGCACCATCGGCCCGAACGGCCCGGCGAGAAAATTCCCGAAGTCGAGCACCTCGACGCCCTTGAGCGCGTGCTTGCGCGTCGAGCCCGACAGCCTGGAACGCGGCGTCCCATCCAGCGACCCCAGCACCTCGTCCGTGTGCTGACCCAGGAGCGGCGCGGGACCCTGCACCCGCCCCGGCGTCTTGTGCAGCGTAAACGTGACCCCGGCTTGCTTCGTCTTCCCCACCACCGGGTCGTCGACCTCGACGACCATCCCGTTATGGATCATCTGCGGGTCCTCGAACGCCGCCGCCGCCGGCTGCACCGCCTGGATCGGCACGTCGCCGCTCCAGAACGCGTCGAGAATCTCCTGTCTGGGCAGGGCGCGGAAGGCGGCGCGGAGCTTGGCGTCGGCCTCGTCACGCTCCTCCTGCGACATCGGCCGCTCGATGGGGTCGATCCCCAGCGTCTTCCACACGATGCTGCGGTCCTTGCCGCGGCCCCCGCCCATGTGCATCGAGTGCACCCACTCGCCATCGGCGCACTGGTAGATACTCGGCTGCGGCTCCTTCTCGATCCCGTACCACGACCCCGTCCGCTCGCCCCACTGCCACAGCTGCGTCGTGAACGCGAGCACCCCCTGGTACAGCGACGTCTCGACCCACTGACCCCGGCCGGTGACCTCGCGCACGTAGAGCGCTGCGGCCACCCCGGCGGCAACCAGATACGACGCCGCGATGCTCGGCATCGGCAGATACAGGAAGATCGGCCCCTCGCGCCAGCCGGGCTGCTCGTACTGCTGCCCCGACCGCGCCTGCACCAGCAGGTCGTAGCCGGGACGCCCCGCGCTCTTCGTCCCTCGCCCGTAGCCGGTGAGCGAGCAGTAGACCAGCCCCGGGTTGCGCGCCGCGACGTCGTCGTAGGCCAGGCCGAGCCGCGCCATCGTCCCCGGCGCGTGGCTCTCGATCAGCGCGTCGGCGGTGGCGGCGAGTTCGAGGAACCGCTCGCGGTCGCCGTCGCGCTTCAGGTCGAGCACGACGCTGCGCTTGCCCCGGTCCCACACCGTCCGCCCGCCGTAGCCGCGGAACGGCCCGCCCCCCGGCGGCTCGACCTTGATCACGTCGGCGCCCTGGTCGCTCAGCGTCATCGCCGCCATCGGGCCGGCAACGCCGGAGGTCAGGTCGAGGATGCGTACGCCTTCGAGCGGGCCTGCCATGCCGGTCTTCCGTCGACCCCGGCCTAAGCGAGGTTGTAGACGGCCTCGGCGTTCTCCCGCGTGATCTTGCGGTACTCGTCCTCGGGCACGCCCTTGAGGCTGGCCGCCGCCCACTCGTGGCTGCGGGGCCACGTCGTGTCGGTATGCGGGTAGTCCGACTCCCACAGGATATTGTCGACGCCGATCAGCTCGCGCGCGAAGACCCCCGCCTCGTCGTGGATGAACGCCGCGTAGCACTGGCGGTGAAAGTAAAACGACGGCTTCTTGTCGAGCCGCGACTTCGTCCAGAAGCGGTGCTTGGTGAACGTATAGTCGCTCCGTTCCAGGAAGTACGGCAGCCAGCCGATCCCGCCCTCGCTGGACACGACCTTGAGCGTGGGGTGCCGCTCCAGGAGCCCGCCCCAGATGATCTCGCCCAGGAACTCGAAGCAGCTCAGCGGCGCGGCGGCGATGTACGCCTCCGCCTGGCCGGGCAGCGGATCGAGCAGCATCTGCGACGTCGCCCCGCCGGTCCGCGTCTGCCCCAGGTGGATGTTGATCGGCACGCCGTGCTCCTCGACGCTGCTCCACAGCGGGTCGAGGTCGGGGTGGATCAGCGCGAGGCAGCCCTCGACGAGCTGCGGCCGCCCCGGCACGCTCAGGCTCTTGACCCCCTTCGACGCGATCCGCTCGAACTCGGCGAGCGCCTTCGCCGGGTCGTACAGCGGCAGGATGGCGTGGCCCACGAGCCGGCCGGGCGCCGTCGCCTGGAACTCCTCAAGCAGCCAGTCGTTGTACGCCGAGAAGACCCAGTCCCGCAGCTCGGGGTCCTTGAGCGCCATGAACGCCTCGCCGCCGATGCCCGCCAGCGACGGAAAGCACATCTGGGTGAGCACGCCGTCGAGGTCCATGTCCCGCACCCGCTCGACGGGGTCGTAGCAGCCCGGCCGCATATCCTTGAAGCTCTGCGACTGCGACGTGAAGTCCTCGTAGCTCCGCCCCGCCATCACCGACAGCCCGTGGTTCGCCCGCAGCCGGTCCTCCACCCGCCACTTCTCCAGCCCCTCATCCACCACGATCGCCGGCGCCCGCTCCGCCAACCCCGCCGGCGCCCGCTCCGTCCACACCCCCGGCGGCTCAATAATGTGGTCATCCGCCGACACAAGGTCATTCACCCCATACGGCTCACTCGGAATCTCGATCACCGCGCCCCTCTCTCCGCCGGAATCGGCACGGCGGCTACTATAGCGCATCGCGATCTTCTCCCACTCCCTCCCACCTCTCCCCCTCTGGCGGAGACTGAGAGAGGGCCGGGGGGACATCTACCCAACTCGTCCCCCGCAGGGGGACCACCTTAAACCTCTCCCCCTCTGGGGGAGACTGAGAGAGGGCCGGGGCGGGGCATCCACCCAAACTCGCCCCCCAAAGGGGGACCACCTTAAACCTCTCCCCCTCTGGGGGAGACTGAGAGAGGGCCGGGGCGGGGCATCTACCCAAACTCGTCCCCCAAAGGGGGACCACCTTAAACCTCTCCCCCTTTGGGGGAGACTGAGAGAGGGTCGGGCGGGGTGGCCCCCTCACCACCACCAGCCGCCACCCAACGCCGCCACCCGCCCCCAACCACCCGTGGTACATTTCCCCACCATGAGGCCGACCCCATGACCCCAACCGACGCCAGCGACTCCGCCCGCCGGCAGTTCGGCCCCGCCGCCGCCGCCTACGCCGCCAGCACCTACCACGCCGCGGGCCCCGACCTCGCCGCGCTCGTCGACGCCGCCCAGCCCACCGCCGCCGACCGTGCCCTCGACATCGGCTGCGGCGCCGGCCACACCGCCCTCGCCCTTGCCCCCCTCGTCCGCGACGTCGTCGCCTGCGACGTCACCGACGCCATGCTCGATCAAGCCCGCGACCTCGCCCGCGAGCGCGGCGCGGCCAACGTCTCATTCCTCGCCGCCGACGCCGCCTCGCTCCCCCTCGACGACGACGCCTTCGACCTCGTCGCCTGCCGCGTCGCCGCCCACCACTTTCACGACGTCCGCTCCGCCGTCGCCGAGATGGCCCGCGTCCTCGCTCCCGGCGGACGCCTCCTCATCATCGACTCCTACACCCCCGCCGACCCGCCGGAGACCGACGCCGTCCTCGACCGCATCGAGCGCCTGCGCGACGCCAGCCACGTCCGCGACTACCTACTAGAAGAATGGGAGGCCATGCTCGCCGAGGTCGGCCTCACCGCCGAGTTCCTCGGCTTCTGGAACATGCGCATGCCCTTCGACGACTGGACCGGCCGCATGCACACCCCGCCCGACAACGTCGCCGCCCTGCGAGAAACCATGGACGCCGCCCCCGCCGACGTCCGCGCCCGCCTCGGCATCCTCCCCAACGCCTACGACCTCAACATCCCCCTCGTGCTGCTAAGGGCGGAGTGGGGGTAGGCAGGCTACTCGTCGGCATCCACGACATGACGAGCTCGCGTTGGATCTGCGACACGGAACCCTACGCGGGCTACTGCACGAATCAATACGTGTGCCTGGAGTTTCCGCAACTTCGCCGCTCTATCAGGTTCGTCGGGGAAATGGTTGGCGTTCGCGTCCAAGAGCTTCTTTGCTATATCCGCGGAGACCTCGGTGACTTCGACAGTCAGGTCGTTGTCCTTCTCGGCCTGTGCGCGCACAAACAATCCCCAACTCTTTGGCTCGACGATGTATAGCTGCCGAACGTCGTTCTCCCCGGCGAAGAGGACGGTGTGCCCGAGGTACCGTGCCACTACCGCAGGCCAACCGGCCTCCTGCCAGATCGGCTCGTACCCGCCGGGTGAATCTACCGAAAGCTCGCCGATGATGTTGCTCCAATCCCCTATCAGCAACACTAACAGCTCACTCTGTGGACGAAGGCCTTCACGAGCGTCATCAATCGCCCGCAGCAACTCATCCGAAGAGTTCAATCGGGATGTCACCGTGCGTGGCCCGTCGAACGCATCGCGAAATGACTTGACGATGTCCCTCGTGAGGCCCTGGCCAAGCGGGCCGCCCCTAAGCGGTTCATAGTGAGTCCGGGCCTGCTTCGGCACCTCGGCAAGGAATTCCTTCGGCACAAGACCTCCCACCTCTCGTGCTTTAGGACCATCTAGTGCGTCGCTGTCCAAATGAAGGAACGCCTCCGCTCGCTTAAACAGATGCTCGATACTGCTGGTACCGACTGCCGAGGCATGCACGCCAGCCTTGAATTCCGTGACCTTGTCTGTGCTGAGTTGCCAGCTGGCGACGTCAAGATCTTTGCTCACTTCATCCCTCCTCACCGCGTCTTCTAGCGCGGCGACGGCAAGTTCATTCCGCTTGTCTACATCGACTTCCGACGAGGGCAACACATGGCGGCCAAGGCGGTCTGAGTTCTCCGTGAACCAATCCAGCACCTGCTTAGCCCTTCCCCTTAGGTCAAGCGGCGGCATCGAGTCGGTGGTGAGTTCCAGCAGACCCACGCAAAAGAGTGTCAGAGGGTACCGCTCGGGCTGAATCATCCGCGCTTCGAGATGTTCAGCATCCTCCATTTCCCATTGCGACCAAAGAGACACCTCAGAGCGCTCCTCCGCAAATAGTGCTTGAGCAAGGTCCTGCGCTAGCTGCCCGGGTCCGCTGTATTTCCCGATGGCGGCCTGAAGATACGGGCTCGGATCGTCGATGCCACCCGCTTCGGCAAGTACCACGGCGCGTCCGCCGAGACCCATCAGGGCAATCCGATAGTCCTGCTCAATACGCTCGTAGAGTTCCGTTGACTCCGTCTTTCGCCAGCTCTCAACACCCCAGTGAGAACCGATGGTTCGGAGAAACCCATCAAATCCAGTCTGGAGTCGCTCGAAATCGCCAGGGAGCTTTGCGCGCATTGAATCGGACAGCAAGCGCTCTTGGTGCCGTTCCATCTCGATTATGTAGGGGTGTGCCTCCCTCGCAGACACACCAAGGAGGGGTCCCCACGCTACCTCGCAGACTCGATCGCGGAAGATCTCGCGCAACCCGCCATTACCGAGTCGGGTCGCGATTCTATAGTTCCACCGGTAACCTTCTAGGGCAGCTGTGAACAACTCCCCGCAGCGCCGACGCACACCGGTGCTTAGGAGCCAGTAGTCGAGTTTCAAGAGGGCTATGGAATAATCTCGACCATCTCGGCGGATGACTTCCTCGCGGAACGTATAGAGGTTGCGTCCGAGCCCGCTTAGCGGCGGCCACTGGGCTTGGGAACCAGGAGCGCCCCACCCAATCCCTCTGCGCTCGATCTCGTCCATAGCGTGCTCGACTAGCTCCTCCAACGAGGTCAAGGTTCGCTCGAATTCGCCGTGTCGTTGCTCTGCCATCGCCCTTCGTCCGTCATCCAGCAAGGCCCGGATCGCCTCGTCCGCCAAGTCCTCGCCAGCAGCAGGGAACGCGTACGCCAAGTCGGTGGCGCCATTCTTCAGACCAGGAGACACCTGTTGCAGCTGCCGCAGAAAGTTCTGAACCGTGCCCCTCACGTCCCGCCTGTTGACGTCGCGTCGCAACTCCAGCCATTGTTCGGGGCGGCTAAGGGCCAGCGCCTTTTCGAACAGGACCAGCGCAGATGCCAGGTTGCCGAAGAAGGCACCCACTGCCATGAGGGTTAGGTTGCGCAATCCTGGCACCGTGTCGGTAGCCAGCGCGCCTCCAACAAACCTCTCTGCGAGCAAGACTCCACCGGTTAGCCCCACAGCAGCGATGCTGCTCCAGAAGATACGCCGCACCCACGAACGGCTGACATATTCGCCGTACATCCGGTCGTCGGCGTCCCGTCTGTTGCTTACACCCTGCATCACGAAGAGCGTGACTGCCAGCGTGAGCGCCGCGATGGCAGCCTGGGCACCAAGTAAGGGGCCGAGCAGTGCTGCCGAATCGCTGGCCTCCGGCAGCCAACCGAGGGCTGGCGTTTTGAATGACACAGCCGCACCAACGCCAGCAGTGATTACGGCAGCAATGAAGACCCGGGTCTTGGTGCCAGAAGTCTTCTTGGCACCGTAGGCTGCGACCCCCGCCGCGACAACCCTAAAGCTTGGCGGCAGGACGGTGCTTGCCTTCGCAAGCAGCCGCATCATTCGAGAAACCAACACTGGGACGTCTGCCGGTCTACCCGATCCCCCGCGCGCGCTCGTACGCCGCGATCTTGTCCTCGTGCTGGAGGGTGAGGCCGATGTCGTCGAGGCCGTTGAGGAGGGAGTGGCGGCGGAAGTCGTCGATCTCGAAGGCGATGGTCGCGCCGTCGGAGTCGGAGATCGTCTGCGCTTCGAGGTCGACGGTGGGGCGGTAGTCGTTGCCGGGGGCGGCCTTCTCCATCAGCCCGCGGACCTCCGCCTCGTCGAGCGTGATGGTGAGGAGGCCGTTCTGGAAGCAGTTGTTGCGGAAGATGTCGGCGAAGCTTGGCGCGATGATTGCGCGGAAACCGTAGTCGTTCAGCGCCCACGGCGCATGCTCCCGCGACGACCCGCACCCGAAGTTGCGCCCCGCGATCAGGATGCTCGCCCCCTCGTAGGACGGATGGTTGAGCTCGAACTCCGGGTTCGGCGAGCCGTCGTCCAGGAAGCGCCAATCGAAGAAGAGCGCATCGTCATACCCCGTCCGCGTGATTCGCTTCAGGAACTGCTTCGGGATCACCTGGTCCGTATCCACATCGTCCCGGTCGAGGACGGCCGCCAGGCCGGTATGGGTCGTGAACGCTCTCATCTCAGGGCTCCTCCGCGTCTGCGCGCTCCCTCCATCTTAGCCGAACCGCCTGCGGGGCGGCGTCTCCCCTCTCCTCCCCTGTAGGGGCGCGTCGCGACGCGCCCGTCCCCCTCATCACCACCACGAACGGCCCACCACCACCGACCACTCCCAACACCCGAGGGGCGGGGCGTCACCTTAAACCTCCCCCGGCAGGGGGACACCTTAAACCTCTCCCCCTCTGGGGGAGACTGAGAGAGGGCCGGCGGGGCACTACACCTTAACCTTCCCCCGCAGGGGGACACCTTAAACCTCCCTCCCTCTGGGAGGGACTGAGGGCGGGCACGCGTCGGAGGCGCGGCGCTGGGAGGTCTTCACCCTCTCCCGCGGGGAGAGGGCGGGGGCGGGGCGGTCTCCCTCTTCTCCCCTGTAGGGGCGCGTCGCGACGCGCCCGTCCCCCCGCATCACCACCACTCGCCCACCGCCACCGACCACCCCCAACACCCGAGGGGCGGGCGCTACACCTTAACCTTCCCCCGCCAGGGGGACACCTTAAACCTCTCCCCCTCTGGGGGAGACTGAGAGAGGGCCGGGGCGGGGTCCGCTCAGCGCCCTTCGGGAGCCGCGGCCGTCTTCGTCCCCTCCAGCACCGAGACGTACCACAGACGGTCGGCGTGGCGCGGGCCGAGGTCGATCGACGCGTTGAACCGGTGCAGCCCGTTGTACATGATCAGGATGAACCCCAGCTCGACGATCTCCTCTTCAGTAAAGTGCTCCCGGAGCCGGGTGAAGAAGGCGTCGTCCATGCCCGCCGGGTCGAAGATGTAGCGCTCGGTGTACTCCAGGGCGATCTTCTCCCGTTCCGGCAGGTCCGACGCGCGGAAGTCGGCGACCTTGGCGATGGTCTCTTCAGTCACGCCTTCCCGCTGAGCCTCAGCGATGCGCGTGACCTCTCAGTGGACGCAGGGCGTGAGCTGGGCCGACCGCATCCGCATCAGCTCCCGCAGCGGCGCGTCAATGCGCCCGTCCGTCCAGATGGCCGTGCTGAACTCCTGCCACGCCTTGATGATCGGGCCGGGGAGCTTCCCGTAGATCTCGCCGATGTCGCCGCTGAGCCTGGTCATGCTGGCCTCCTGTAGGGGCGGTTCACGAACCGCCCTCCTTCGTTACAGCACCGCGCGCTTGTCGCGCAGGGCGTTGATCTCGTCCCACGAGTAGCCGTACTCCAGCAGCACCTCCTCGGTGTGCTGGCCCGCCGCGGCGGCGGGACTCTCGATGGGCGATGGCTCGCCGCCGAACTGCAGCGGACTGGAGACGAACGTCATCTCCCCGCGGTCGGGATGCGGGATCGTCTGGTAGTAGCCGTTGGCCCAGGCCTGCTCGTCCTGGGTGGCGTCGAGGGTCGTTGGGACGCGCCCCCACCGGATCCCCTCGGCGTCGAGCCGCGGCTGCCACTCATCGACGGTCCGCTTCTCGAACTCCGCGTCGAAGATCTCGATCAGCTCCGGCCCGTTCTCCGCACGGCTGACAGGGTCCTTGAACCGCTCGTCCTCGATCAGGTCCTCGCGCCCCACCGCGCGGCACAGCGGCGGCCAGAACCGCTCCGACTGAAGGTTCACCAGGTGCACCCAGCTATCCTTCGTCCGGTAGGTCGTGACGAGCGGGTTGCCCACGTCCTTGCGGGCCAGCTTGCGAGGGTTCTCCCCGGTGACGAAGCTCGTGGTAATGTCGCTGGACACGATCCAGAGTCCGGTGCCGTACAGCGACGCCAGCACCTCCTGGCCCTTCCCGGTCTGCGACCGCTCGTAGAGCGCGGCGCAGACCCCGCCGGCGATGGCGATGGACGTGGTGAGGTCGCCCTGGGCGGGCCGCTGGCTGATGGGGTCGTTCTCCATCCCCGCCAGGCTCCGGGCGAGCCCGGTCCTCGACCAGAAGCAGAGCGCGTCGTACCCGGGCCGGTGCGAGTCCGGCCCCTGATGCCCGAAGCCGGAGAGGTGAACCATCACCAGCCCCGGGTTCGTTTCGATGAGCTCGGCGTGGGTGAGGTTGTAGCGCTCCAGGCTCGCCGGCCGCATGCTGGTCACGAAGACGTCGGCCTTGTCCAGCAGCGCCCGGATCACCTCCCGCCCCTCCGGCAGGCTGACGTCGAGGGCGATGTTGCGCTTGTTCCGGTTCTTCTGCTCGAAGGCGGGCGGCGGCGCGTTGCTCTCCCCCGGGCTGACAGCGTGGTGGAAGCCGCGGAGCGGGTCGCCCGTCCTCGGGTCTTCGATCTTGACCACGTCGGCGCCCCAGTCGGCCAGGATCGCCGCGCCGCCGGGAAGCGCCGCCCACGTCGCCAGCTCCACCACCTTCACCCCGCGCAACGGTTTCACCATCGTTCGTTCCTCCTTACGAGCCCCTTCGGCCCCGTATCATGCGGCGCTCCACCGCCGTATGTCCACCCGCCCCGCGCCCCTCAATGCGACCCTTGCGACAAACCTCCCCCTCTGGGGGAGACCACCTTAAACCTCCCTCCCTCCGGGAGGGACTGAGGGCGGGCCTGGCAGGCGCTCTTCCCTGTAGGGGCAACCCTTGTGGTTGCCCTGGGGGTGGTCTCCGGGGCCCTCCCCCGTACGCGCGCGTCACGAATCGCCCGTCCCTCCCCCGCAAGGGGACCACCTTAAGCCTCCCTCCCTCTGGGAGGGACTGAGGGCGGGCACGCCGGGGCGGCCTACCTCCCCCGTAGGGGCGCGTCGCGACGCGCCCGCTCCCTCCACTCCCGCCAACCCGACCGTTGGCAGCCCTCCCGCACGCGATTCGCGTCCCGCCCATCCCCCTCCACCCTCCCTGGCGGCCCTACCCCGCGCAGAACAGCGAAAAATCGTCGCCGAAACGTCGCGCAACGGCGGCCGAAACGCGTTGACGATGGCGCAAATGCTGGCGAATCGTGACCCATTCGCGGCCAACGACGGCCCGGCCAACGACGCGCAACAGAGTAGCCGGCGGCGCATCGGCCCCGAAAAACGCTTACCGCGCTCACGAACGTTCACCAACGTTCACGACTTAACAGAAGTGGCCGCGCCGAAAACGTTCACGAACGCTCACCAACGTCCACGAACGCTCACGACATGCGCGGTACGTCGGCGGGACAAGCCGCCCGCCGCGGCTTGCTTGACCCTATTTCGGCGCGGGCCATAGTATAGGCGCTGCAATCAGCGGCACAGGGGGTCCATATGGGGCAGTATCGGATTATCTCGGCGGACTCGCACGTCAGTCCGCCGCCAACCTTCTGGAAAGAGTACCTGCCGGGGAACTACACCGACCGCGCCCCGTCGCTCGAATCGACCGACGAGGGCGACTTCGTCGTCTTCGAGGGCCGCAAGACCCCCTTCATCATGCTCTCCAACCTGGCGGGCAAGAAGTCCGAGGACTACAAGTTCAAGGGCAAGATGAGCGAGATGCGGCCGGGGGGCTGGGACCCCACCGAGCGCATCAAGGACCAGGACATCGACGGCGTCGACGCCGAGGCGATCTACGGCGGCGGCCCGCTCCGCACCCAGGACCGCGACCTCGCCCTCGCCAGCCACCGCGCATACAACGACTGGCTCGGCGACTTCTGCAAGCCCTCGCCCGACCGGCTCCTCGGCATCGCCTACATCCCGGTGTGGGACGTCGACGAGGCCGTCGACGAGGTCAAGCACGCGGGCAAGATCGGCCTCCGGGGCGCCCTCATTCCCGGCGTGAGCCCCGACGGCGCCGACTACACCGATCCCAAGTTCGACGCCCTCTGGGGCGAGATCGTCAATCAGGGTATGTCGGTGCAGGTGCACTCCAGCATGGGCGGTCGGAGCACCCGCTTCGACACCACCCCGCACTTCCTCTCGGACATGACGATGACGAAGCTGAGCCTGGCCGAGCCCATCGGCCTCTTCATCTACGGCGGCGTCTTCGAGCGCTTCCCCGCCCTGAAGCTCGTCGAAGTCGAGGGCGGCCTCGGCTGGTGCGCCTTCATCATCAACTACATGGACCACGTGTGGAATAAGCACCGCCACTGGACGAAGTCGGAGCTCAAAGAGCCGCCGAGCTACTACTTCAAGAACCACGTGCTCGGCACGCTGATCGACGACCCCGTCGCCGTCCGAGAGCGCCACACCATCGGTGTGGAAAGCATCATGTGGTCGTCCGACTACCCGCACAGCGAGACCTCGTGGCCGGAGTCGAAGGCCGTCATCGAGGAGCACTTCGCGGGCGTCCCCGAGGACGAAAAGTACAAGATGATCGCGGGCAACGCGGTCGGCCTCTACAACCTGTCCTAACCGCCGAGCGGCAAAACCGGCGGAGAGAAAAAGAGAAGGAGCACCCATGACGACGGAGACCAAAGTCAAGACGCGGATCATCGACGCCGACGGCCACTACCTGGAGCCGGCATTCGCCCTGCCCGACTACATGGACCCCGAGTTCCGGGACCTCGCGCCCCGCATCATCGAGAAGGACGACGGCAACGAGTACTGGGTCAACAACCACTGGATGAAGTCGAACCCGACCATCGGCCCCGGTCCGCAGGCGACCGAAAGCCGCGCCACCGCGGTGGCGGGACTGGCGGGAGTGGAACGCTGGAACCACGGCGTCGACCTCGGCAACGTCATGAACCTCAACTACACCCAGATGAACCCGGCCGCCCAGGAGCCGACGGCGCGGCTCGGCGTCATGGACGAGGAGCTCATGGACGAGGCGGTCCTCTACCCCACCATGAACCTCCAGACCGTCAACGAACCTGAGCTGCACCACGCCATCAACCGCGGCCTGAACAACTGGCTGGCGGAATACTACGTCCAGGGCGGCGGCGGCAGGCTGCACGGCGCGGTCAACATCGTCGCGGTGCACGACGTCGAGTGGGCCTGTGAAGAGGCCCGCCGCTGCGTGAACGACTTCGGCTTCAAGGCCATCTTCCTGCGCCCCTGTCACGCCGTCGAGGACGCCCGCTGGTGGAACGACTACTACGACCCCCTCTTCGAGACGGCGGCGGAGCTCGACGTGCCCATCGGCTTCCACCCCTTCCCCGGCGACGCGATGTACGGGTCGGGGCGGCTGTTCGACATGATCGGCCCCGACATCATCCAGCAGTTCGCCCGGACGCCGGTGAACCACCCCGTCGATTCGATGCACCTCATCACGGGCATCATCGCGGGCGGCAAGCTGGAGAAGTATCCGAACCTGCGCTTCGCGGTCCTCGAATCGAGCGGTGGCTGGCTAATCTCGCTGCTGGAGCGGCTCGACCACCGCTTTGAGCACCTCGGGCACGTCGTCCCGCACCTGAAGATGACGCCGACGGAGTACTTCCGCCGCCAGGGCTGGATCTCGTTCGACCCCGAAGAAGCCACGTTGCCGCTCACCGCGCAGTGGCTCGGCGCCGATTCGATCATCTGGGGCTCCGATTTCCCGCACCCCGACGCGTTTTATCCCAACTTCGTGGAGATGCTCAACGGCAAGATCGCCGAGTTGAGCGACGAGGACCAGGAGAAGATTCGCGGACGCAACGCGGTCGACTTCTACAAACTGTAGGGCAACCACTGCGTAACGCAAACAAAGGGGCGGACCGCCGGGTCCGCCTCTTCGTTTATGTCGCGAAAGCGCCGCTCGCTGTGGTAGCATAACCGACGGCCCGAAGCCCAAGTTTTCACCCCTTCACCCATCCGAGTGACCGCCGAAGACAGCACGCCCGGCAAGCCGCGCAAGGTTCTCGTTATCGGATCGGGCCCCATCGTCATCGGCCAGGCGGCCGAGTTCGACTACGCCGGCACCCAGGCCTGCCGCGCCCTCCGCGAGGAAGGCGTCACCACCGTCCTCGTCAACTCGAATCCGGCGACGATCATGACGGACGAGGACATCGCCGACTCCGTCTACATCGAGCCGCTAACCGTCGAGGTCGTCGAGCGCATCATCCAGCGGGAGGGGCCCGACGGCGTCCTGCCCACCCTGGGCGGCCAGACGGGGCTCAACCTGGCCGTCGAACTCGCCGACGCCGGAATCTTCGAGAAGTACGACGTCCGGCTCCTGGGCACGCCACTGGAAACGATCAAGGACGCCGAGGACCGTGAGCGGTTCCGCTCGCTCCTCGCGGCCATCGGCGAGCCCACACCACCGTCGGAGATCGTCGGCTCCCTGGAGGAGGCGCGGATCGCCGCCGAGAAGCTCGGCCTGCCGCTGGTGATTCGCCCCGCCTACACCCTGGGCGGCACCGGCGGCGGCGTCGCGGAGACGTCGGAGGAGCTCGAGACCATCGTGCGGCGAGGCCTCGACGCCAGCCCCATCACGCAGGTGCTGGTGGAGAAGTCGCTGGTGGGCTGGAAGGAAGTCGAGTACGAGGTGATGCGGGACGGCGCGGACAACTGCATCACCATCTGCAACATGGAGAACCTCGACCCGATGGGGGTCCACACCGGCGACAGCATCGTCGTGGCCCCAAGCCAGACCCTGTCCGACAAGGACTACCAGATGCTGCGCTCGTCGAGCCTGAAGATCATCAGGGCGCTGGGCATCGAGGGCGGCTGCAACGTGCAGCTCGCCCTCGCGCCGGGCGGCGTGGTCGGCGAGACGCTTCCCGGCGGCACGCCCGACCCCAGCGGCTACTACGTCATCGAAGTGAATCCCAGAGTGAGCCGCAGCTCGGCGCTCGCGAGCAAGGCGACGGGCTACCCCATCGCCCGTGTGGCGGCGAAGATCGCCGTCGGCAAGCGGCTCGACGAGATCCCGAACGCGGTGACGGGGAAGACGCTGGCGGCGTTCGAGCCCGCGCTCGACTACTGCGTGGTGAAGATTCCGCGCTGGCCGTTCGACAAGTTCCCCACCGGCGACCGCGTCACCGGCACACAGATGAAGGCCACCGGCGAGGTAATGGCCATCGACCGCACCTTCGAGTCGGCCTTCCAGAAGGCCCTCCGCTGCCTCGAAATCACCGGCCGCTCCTTGCTCTGGGAGGACGACGACTGGGTCGAGGACGGCAAGCTCTACGAAGACCGTCTGCCCCTGCACCCCAACGACGAGCGCCTCTGGGGACTGCTCGCGGCGCTGCGGCGCGGCCTAGGACCGGAGGATTTGTCCCGGCGGACGGGCATCGACCCCTGGTTCACCCGCGCGCTGGACAACATCGCGCAGATGGAGGGGCGGCTGCTCGGCGAGCACCTGTCGACGGGCCTCCTCTGGGAAGCAAAGCGGCTGGGTTTCTCCGACGCCGCGATCGCCGTCCTCACCGACCGGTCGGCGGAGCAGGTGCGCCGTCTGCGCCGGCGGTGGGAGATCCGTCCCGTCTACAAAATGGTGGACACTTGCGCGGCGGAGTTCGAGGCGGAGACGGCTTACTTCTACAGCGCCTACGAGGAAGAGAACGAGGCCCCGCCGCTGGGCGGCCAACGCGCCCTCGTCGCGGGAAGCGGACCGATCCGCATCGGCCAAGGCATCGAGTTCGACTACTGTTCGGTGCACGCCGCCTGGGCGCTGCAGGGCGAGGGCGTGAAGAGCATCGTGGTCAACTCGAACCCGGAGACGGTGTCCACCGACTTCGACACCAGCGACCGGCTCTACTTCGAACCGTTGGACGAGGAGAGCGTGCGCGACGTTCTCGAAAACGAGGCGGTCGAGGAGGACGGCGAGCTTTCCTTCCCGCCCTCGATCGTGCAGTTCGGCGGGCAGACAGGGATCAACCTCTCGCAGGTCCTCGACCGCGCCCAGCTTCCAATTCTGGGCTCGACGGCCCGCTCGATCGACATCGCCTCCGACCGGCACCTCTTCGAGGAGTTCCTCGCCGGGCTTGGCATCCCGAACCCGCCAGGATCGGCGGTCACCAATCTGGAACAGGCGCTCATCGTCGCCCAGGCCATCGGCTATCCCATGCTCGTGCGGCCCAGCTACGTGCTCGGCGGGCGTGCGATGGAGATCGTGCAGAGCGACGACGAGCTTGTGAAGTATATGAAGCAGGCGCTCGAAGCGGGCGAGGGACGCCGCGTGCTGATCGACCGCTATCTCGAAGGCCGCGAGGTGGACGTCGACGCCATCTGCGACGGCGAGACGGTGCTCATCCCCGGCCTGATGGAGCACGTCGAGCGGGCGGGCGTCCACAGCGGCGACTCGATGGCGATCTATCCCGGCCTGACGCTGACCGAGGACGAAGTCGACACGATGGTGGACTACACAACCCGCATCGGCCTCGCCCTCCAGGTGAAGGGCCTGATGAACGTGCAGTTCGTGTTGACCGGCGGCGAGGCCTACCGCAGCCCGTGGAGCGGCGCGGGGGCGAGCCGGCCCGAGGTTTTCGTGCTGGAAGTGAACCCTCGCGGCAGCCGGACGGTGCCGTTCCTCTCGAAGGTAACCGGCGTGCCCATGGTCCGGGCGGCGGTCAAGGCCATGCTGGGGCGGAGCCTGGTGGAGCAGGGCTACGAGCCGGGGCTCTATAAGCGGCGGAAGCTCGTCGGCGTGAAGGCGCCGGTCTTCTCGATGTCGAAGCTCGCCGGCGTGGACACCTATCTCGGGCCGGAGATGAAGTCGACGGGCGAGGTCATGGGCGTCGACCGCGACTTCCGCCCCGCGCTGGTCAAAGGTCTCATGGCGGCGGGCATGATGCTCCCCCCGAAGGGGTCAATCCTTCTCTCGATCGCCGACCGCAACAAGGCGGACGCCGAGCCCCTGATCCGGGACCTGCAGGCCGCCGGCTACCGGCTCTACGCCACCGAGGGCACGGCGGCCATGATCAAGGCGATGGGGATCCCCGTCACGCGCATCACGAAATTCCTCAGCGGCGAGCACCCCAACTGCGTGGACGTGGTCGCCGACGGCACGGTGGACGCGGTGGTGAATACGGTCACCGGCGACCGAGCGACGCTCCAGGACGGCTTCGCGATACGGAGAGCGGCGGTCGAGCGGCGCATCCCGGTGTTCACGTCGCTGGACACGGCGCGCTCCGCGGCCGAGAGCCTGGTCAATGGCGTGGGCGACTTCGCGGTGCGCCCGATCCACGAGTACCGGGAGGCGCCGGAGGCCAGCACGGCCTAGCCGCCGAGAGTGTGGGCGAGGAGCGCCATCCGGACGAAGAGGGCGTTCTCGGCCTGCCGGTAGGTCACGATCCTCGGATCAACGGCCTGGAAGGTGAAGTCCCCGCTTCGCTGCATCGGGTGCATGATGATGGCGCTGGACTTCAACCGCGCCATGAACGCGTCGTCGACCACGAGGGAGACGTCGCGCGACTTCAAGAGCTGAGCGTGCGCTACGGTACGCGGGCCGTTGAGGTAGATCACGTCGGCATCCTCGACGCCGTTATCCAGGGTGCGGGTCTCGAAGCGCACCCCCTTGGACTCGCAGTAGGCACGGACGGCAGGGTCGATCTGGCCACTGATGGGAACCAGGGAGACCGTGACGTCGTCGTAGAGTGCGAGCCCGTTCAGCAGGGCGCTGACGTTGCGGTGTTCGAGTCGGCCAACAACGGCGACACGCGCGCCGTCGACAGCGCCACGCTCCCGCGCGATGGTGTAGAGGTCGGCCAGCGCCTGCGTGGGGTGATCGTCGAGGCTACCGCCGTTGATGACGGGGACGGCGTCGACGGCGCTGGCGCGGTCCATGATGCCCTCGCCGCTGCTGCGGAGCACGACAACGTTGAAGTGCAGGCTGGCGAGTATTTGGATGACGTCGTCGATGTAGCTTGGGGTCTGGATGGGGAAGAACTGGGAGGCGTCCTCGGTCTGGTAGGCGTCGCCGCCAAGGAGGCCGAAGGCGCGCTCGAAGGATGCCCGTGTCACGAAGCTGGGTTCGTAGAAGAGGCAGTAGAGCGCCTGCCCTTCGAGGGTCGGAAGGCCCTCGCCGCCCTTCTTCAGCCGGTCGGCGAGATCGAAGATCGCCTGCTCGGCCCAGGCGCGGTCGAATTGGGTAGTGGTGGTGAGGTGGAAGTGTTGCGGCACGGGCGTCTCGGGGTTCTCGGATAGCGCCTAGCAGAACCGCCCATCAGTGTACCACCGCGAAGGTGGCAGGCGTTTTGAGCGTTCCTGCGCTTGAGGGGCGGCGTTGCAGCCCATAGAATGCCGCCATGCGCATCTGCTCCCTCCTCCCCAGCAGCACGGAGATCGTCTTCGCGCTTGGGCTCGGCGACCAGCTCGCCGGCGTGACCCACGAGTGCGATTACCCGGACGAGGCGGCGTCCAAACCGGCGGTGACGCGGTCGTTGATCGACCATTCGGGAAGCTCCGGGGCGGAGATCCACCGCCACGTCAGCGAGGCAGTCCACGCCGGCAGCAGCATCTATGCCCTCGACCAAGCCCTGCTGGAACGTATCGACCCCAGCCTGGTGCTGACGCAGGAGTTGTGCGACGTCTGCGCCGTCTCCTACGGCGACGTGCAGCGAGCGGTGCGGCTGCTTCCCAGCGACGGAGACAACGAGCGAACGATCCTCTCCCTAGAACCCACGACGCTCGGCGGCATCCTCGACACGATCACCTCCGTCGGCGAAGCGACGGGATCCGCGGGCCGGGCGGCGGAGGTCACGGCGGCACTCCGGCGGCGCATCGACGCCGTCGAGAACAGGGCGGCGAGTGCCGGACACCGGCCGCGCGTCTTCGCCTTGGAGTGGCTCGACCCGCCCTTCATCGGCGGGCACTGGGTGCCGGAGATGGTCCGCCTCGCCGGCGGGGTCGACGGCCTCGGCCGCGAGGGCCATCCATCGGTGCAGGCAACGTGGGCGGAAATCGCCGCCTACGACCCCGAGGTCGTCGTCCTTATGCCCTGCGGTTACCACCTCGAGGAGTGCCTCGACGAGTTCCGCAAGACGCCGATGCCGCCGGAGTGGAGCAGGCTCGCCGCCGTAAAGGGCGGCGACGTCTACGTCGTGGACGGCTCGTCGTACTACAACCGCCCCGGCCCCAGAGTCGTAGACGGCCTAGAGGTCATGGCCGAGATTCTGCATCCCACCCTCTTTCCCAGGGCGCACGGCGAGTCGGACTGGCGGCGCGTCGAGGTCTAGCCCGCGACACCTTCCGACCGCAACCGCTCAACCTCGTCGGGGGCCATGCCGAGCAGGCCGCCGAACACTTCGTCCTCATGCTCGCCGAACAGGGGCGCGCGGCGGTGGTCGAGCTCCATCCCGGAGAGGCGGAACGAGGGGGCGGTGTGCGTTCGGGCACCCATGACGGGGTGCTCCATCACCCGCAGGTGGCCCCGGGCGGCGAGGTGCGGGTCGCGGTGCAGGTCTTCGCCGCGGGCGACGACGGCCGCGCCCACACCGGCGGCGGTGAGGCGGGCGGCGACGTCCTCCGCAGCCTGAGAGCGCGTCCATGCGGCGACGATGGCTTCGAGGGCGTCTTCGTTCTCCTTGCGCGCCAGGAGCGTGCTGAAGCGCGCATCCTCGGCAAGGAAATCCTGGCCCATCGCGGAAGAGAGGGCGCGCCACTCGTCGTCGGAGGTGACGGCGACCGTCACCCAGCGGTCGTCGCCGGCGCAAGGGAAGGCTCCGTGGGGCGCCGCGCCGGGTACCCGGTTGCCGGCACGCTCCTGGACGACACCGTTGGCGGTGAAGTCGAGCAACGACGGCGCGAGAAAGTGCAGCGCCGCCTCGAGCTGGGAGAGGTCGAGGTATTGGCCCTGACCGGTGCGGTCGCGGCGGCGTAAGGCGGAGACGACGGCCGAGGCAGCGAACCAGGGCACGACAAGGTCGGTGTAGGGTTGGTTGGGCCCTGCGGGGTTGCTTTCCGGCCACCCGGTGAGGTGGTCGAACCCGGCGAGGCCCGCCAGAGTGCGCCCGAAACCGACGTGGCCCGCGAAGGGGCCGGTCTGCCCCTGCATGGTCAGGCTGATCATCACGAGGTCGGGCTTGACCTTGGAAAGTTCGCCGTACCCGAGACCCAGCCGGTTGATCACGCCGGCGGAAAAGCTCTCGGCGACGACGTCGGCCCCGGCGACGAGCCGCTTCACGATCTCCTTCGCCTCCGGCTTCGACAGGTCGAGGCGGATGCTCCGCTTCGAGGTGTTGTGGTTGATGAAGTAGCCGGACTTGTTGATGCCCGGTCTGCCTTCCAGGAAGGGCGTCCCCAAACGGCCGCCGTCGAGTCGGACACGGCTCTCGATCTTGATGACGTCGGCGCCGAAAAGGGCGAGGAGCTTCGTCGTCGCGGGGCCGGCCACCGCCCAACTGAAATCGACCACGCGCACTCCCGCCAGCGGTAAGTCTCGTTTTGCTCCCCCAGCCATCAGATGGCCCCCACGCCGTGCAGGTTGGCGAGATCGTCGTCGGTGAAGCCCAGCTCGCCGCCGTAGACTTCGCGGTTGTGCTCGCCGATGGCCGGAGCGGGCCGGCGCAACGCCCACTCCCCGCCGGAGGAGGCCACCCATGCGCCGGGGAAACGCACCGGCGACTCGGCGCCGGGGAGGTCTACCTCGGTGAAGTAGTCGCGCTCATGAAGCTGGCGGTAGTCGGCGAGGTCCTCCGTGGTGTACGTAGGGAAAAGCATGATGCGGCGCTTCAGCGCCTCGGCGTAGATCTCGGCCTTGGTGTGCGTCTTGAAGAAAGCGCCGAAGATCTCCTCCCAGTGGTCGACCTCGTCCTGTTCGAGCTCGTTCGTGCTGCGGTTCTCCCAGTCCCAGTCCCACAGGTCCCCCGCCATCCCCTCCTCGGTCATCCACTCCATGAGGGGGTACATCTTGAAGCCCCAGCCAGGGGCGACCCACCAGCACCAGGCGACCGAGCCGTCTTTGGCCGGCCAGGAATAGCGGCCCAGCACCTTACCGCCGCGGAGCTGCGTCGTTCCGCGGCGCTCGTTGACCTGGAGGAGGTCCCAGTGCTGCTGCACCGAGATCAGGCTGTTGGCCACCGCCTCCTGCATCGAGACGTCGATGCGCTCACCCTGGCCCGACCGCTCGGCGTCGTACAGCGCCATGACGGAAGCCGCGGCGGCCTGGGCCCCCGCCTGGCAGTAGGACTGCGGGACGCGGACGCGGGATAGCGGGCCGTCCTCCTCGCCGCAGAGGTTGAGCAGCCCGCCGCGCGCCATGAGCAGCAAGTCTCCGGCGGCGCGACCCGAGTCGGGCCCGGTCTGCCCGAACGGAGTGATCGACGTGATGACGAGGCTTGGCCGCGCCGCCCGCAGGGTTTCCAGGTCGAAGCCCAAGCCGTCGAGGTACCCGGGCAGGTACGACTCGATAATCAGG
This sequence comes from Dehalococcoidia bacterium, assembly GCA_965207995.1. Taxonomy (GTDB): domain Bacteria; phylum Chloroflexota; class Dehalococcoidia; order SHYB01; family SHYB01; genus DAOUKH01. Next base: position 443,397 of record CBDBNG010000001.1, read on the forward strand.
TCTGCGGAGCTAGCGAGCCGCCGGAGGAGCGCCCGGCCGTCTTCAGTAGTTATGTTGAGCGTGACGCCGCGCTTGTTGAAGTTGTAGGCGTGCCAATAGAGACTGCGTTCTGCCCCGGGGACGCCGCCAAGGAAGGGCGCGATGCGGCGGGCCGGGTCGCCGCCCGGCGGCTCGACCTTGATGACGTCGGCGCCGAGGTCGCCCAGTATCCGGCCGCAAAGCTGCCCCTCGGGGCCCGTGAGATCAAGCGCGCGGAAACCGTCCAGCATCGTGCGCTCATGGTAGGGGGCCGGTGCAGCGGCGGGCAACGGCGCGGGGCGCTTGCCCTCTCATCCCGTGAGGAGAAGCACCTCAAACCTTTCTCCTTCTGGGGGAGACTGAGAGAGGGCGCGCGCCGCTAGGCGCGCGGGCGCCCGCAGGGCGCCCTTCCGGCTCTAGTAGAGCACCATCTCGCGGAGGCGCCGGACGCGGTCCTCGATCCTGGGATGCGTGGAGAACATGCCCACGAATTGGCCGTCGACCTCGTTGGCGTGCTGGGAGCGGGCCCCAAGCGGATTGACGATGTACATGTGGGACATCGCCTCGGTGGTCTTGGTGGCGGGCATGGCTCGCATCCGGACACCGCGGTCTAGCTTTTCTAGGGCGTTGGCGAGCGGGAGTGGGTTGTTGATGATTCTCGCACCGGTCTCGTCGGCGGCGAACTCGCGGGTGCGGGAGATGGCGAAGCGGATCACGGCGGCGGCGATCGGGACGAGGATGATCACGAGGATCATGGCGATGAGGCCAACGGGGTTGGAATCACGTCCGCCGCGCATGCCGCCGAAGATGAGGCCGAACTGGGCGATCCAGGCCATCATGGAGATAGCGCCGGCGAGAATGGCGACGATGGTCATGATGAGCATGTCGCGGTTCTTGATGTGGGCCATCTCATGGGCGATCACGCCGCGCAGCTCCTCCTCGTTGAGCAGGCGGCGGATGCCGGTGGTGACGGCGACCACGGCATTCTTATGATTGCGGCCGGTGGCGAAAGCGTTCGGCGAGTCGTTGTCGATGACGAAGACGCGGGGCGTGGGCATGTCGGCAAGACGCGCCACCTCGGCGACCATGAAATGGAGCCGGGGCTCGTCCACCTCGCTCACTTCACGGGCGTGGGCCATCCGGAGGGCGATGTTGCCGCTGAACCAGTAGCTGAAGATGTTCATCACCGCGGCGATGCCGCAGAAAATGATGGCGCCCCATACGCCGAACAGCAGGGCGCCGACCATGACCAAGAGGGCGCTCAGGATGATCAGCAGGCTGAAAGTCTTGAGCCAACTCATTGCGCTCGCTCCTTTGTAACCAGCGCGTCTCTACTTCTGTTGGAAGCGATTATAGCACGGCGCCTTCGGCGGTCTGAAGAGGGTGCCGCGCGGTCTCCCTTACCCGGCGAGCCAGGCGAAGTCGAAGTCGGTGAGGCGGTCGATGGCGTAGTCGGCGGCGGAGATGTCCATGCCGGCGGTCGACTCGGTGCGGACGGCGACGGCCATCATCCCGGCGGCCTTGGCGGATGCAATGCCGCGGGGAGTGTCCTCAAGGGCGAGGCAGCGTTCCGGGGAGACGCCGAGCTTGGTCGCGGCCAGCAGGTAGAGGTCGGGGGCAGGCTTGGCGGCCTCGACCATGTCGGTGGTGGCGATGGCCTCGAACAGGTCGGTGACCTCAAGCCGCTTGAGGATGGCCTCAGTCCAGTTGGTCCGGGACGACGTGGCGAGCCCGATACGCAGGCCACGCTCCTTGATGCCCGCGAGCAGCCAATAGAGGCCATCGGCGGCGACCGCGTTGGCGCTGAGCACCTCGGCGACGGCGATGTCGTAGGCGGGGGTCCAATCTTCGACATCACCGTCGAGTCCTAAGCGGTCGATGACGTAGCGCCAGGTGAACCTGATGCTGCTGCCCATGATGGCGCGGTGGTCTTCGTCGCTGAGAGTCAGGCCCTCCTTGGCGAGCACGACGTTTACGGCCTCGCCGTAAAGCGGCTCGCTGTCGGTGATCACCCCGTCCATGTCGAAGATGACTGCTTGCTTGGTCAAAGAGTTGCTCCGTCGCCACACTTCAGGCGCCGCCGTCTATTGTACCGGCGGGCTTCTATCCGCTCGGCGGCGGCCTCGGCAGGTGTGCCATCTCCCTGTTGACTGACTCCGACACGCGCGGCTAACGTCCCGCCCAGAACCGACCGGGAGGTTGCGGCCCTGCCTGAGATCCCATCCCCTCGTCTGGCGTACGCGATTATGTTCGTGGCGTACTACGGCGCAATCGCGGCGCTTTATTCCTGGCGCGAGATCGTCGATAATACGACCGACACGGCGCTCTCGACCGCCACCGCCATACTGACGGGAATCGGCCCCCTCGTTCTATTGGCGGGAACCCTGACGGCGCTCTCGGTGGAGGTGTTTATGCTGGTGGAGCACTACCTGCGGCGCCGCATGAAGAAGGCCCTCGACGAGCAGCAAGCCGAGTGGGAGTCGTGGAACGAGCGGCGGCTGGCGGCGGAGAAGGCCGGACGCCCCTTCGATGAACCGCCGCCGTCTCGGCGCTCGAAGAACGGCGCGAGACGCTAGGCAGTCGCGGCGCGCGTTAGCCCCTAGTCCCATCCCTTCCCACGGCGGACCGCAAGGGAGTCTTCTTTACGGACGCGGCGGCCGTTTGCTATTCTTTCCGCCGATCCCCAAGCGCAGGTCGGTGGCGAGCTATGCCGGTGATTCATCACGACGGTCTTGAGATCCGGAAGATCACGACCGGGTCTTTCGACAACAACACGTACATCCTCGTCGACCCTGAGACGAACGACGCCGCGATCATCGACACGCCGGCGGAGCCGGAGAAGATTCTGGCGGAGGCGGCGGACGTCAACGTGAAGATGATCCTGATGACGCATTGCCACGGCGACCATATCGTCGGCCACCGGGAGATCAAGGAGGCGACCGGTGCGCCGGTGTGGGTGCACGAGAGCGAGGCCCGCATCCTGCCCCTCGAGGCCGACCACTTCTTCGAGCACGACGGGGAGCTTACGGTAGGGAGCACGACGCTGCGGACGATTCACGTGCCGGGCCACACCACGGGCGGCACGTCCATCGTCTGGCGCGACCACCTGTTTTCGGGGGACACCCTCTTTCCCAATGGACCGGGGCGCACCTCCTCGCCGGCCAACTTCAAGCAACTCGTGGCAGGCCTGAAGGAGCACATCTTCGTGCTCGACGACGGCGTCGCCGTCCACCCCGGCCACGGGTCCGACACCGTGCTGGGACGAGAGAAGGCCCTCTTCCGCGCGTTCGAGTCCCGCCCGCATCCCTCCGACCTCTGCGGTAACGTGGAGTGGGCGAAGGACTAGCGGCGCCAGTGCAAAGATCCTCTGTCTTGGAGGTCGGCGGCACGCCGGCCTTCCCCGTCTCCTCGTTAGACAACGGCCTGCGGATCGTCTCCGCGCCGATGCCCCACGTGCGATCGGTGACCACCGCCTTCTTTCTTGGCGCGGGTTCGCGTTACGAGACGGACATCGAGGCGGGCCTCTCCCACTTCGTCGAGCACATGCTGTTTAAGGGGACGAAAAAGCGTCCTCTCGCTAGGGTGATCTCGGAGACCATAGAAGGCGTCGGCGGTTACCTCAACGCAAGCACCGACCGTGAGGCCACGGTCTATTGGGCCAAGGTCGCCGCGCCGCATTTCGAGCTCAGCCTCGACCTGCTCTGCGACATGCTGCGGAACTCGCTGTACGAACCCGGCGAGATCGAACGGGAGCGCAAGGTCATCCTCGAAGAGCTCGCGGCCACGTACGACTCCCCGGCGCAACTCGTCGACCTGCTGATCGACCAGACGATGTGGCCGGGACAAGCGCTGGGACGGGACATCGGCGGCGACCGCGAGTCGGTGAGCGGAATCATGCGGCCCAACCTGGTGGACTACGTCGCCGACCAATACGCGCCCGACAACTGCGTCGTGGCCGTGGCGGGACAGGTCGAGCACGCGCAGGTGGTGGCGTCGGTCGAGGCGCAGCTTGGCTCGTGGGGCCGCTCGCCGGGCCACGGCAAGCCCAGGGACTGGGAGCGCTCGAGCAACGGTGGAGGCTCACGCCAGGAGGGGCCGCGGGTCGGGCTGACCAGCCGTCGCACCGAACAGGCCCACCTCTGTATCGCCTACCCGGGGATGAGCAGCTCCGACCCCGACCGCTACGCCCTCGACCTGTTGAACGCCGTCCTCGGCGAAGGGATGAGCAGCCGGCTGTTCCTCCGGGTGCGCGAGGAGTTGGGCCTAGCCTACGACGTGCACAGCTACGCGGCGCACTTCCTCGACGACGGCGCGGTGACGGTGTACGCCGGTGTCGAGCCGAAGCAGATCAACGCGGCGGTGAGGGCCATCCTCGGAGAGGTCCGCGGCGTCATGGAGCCGATCGGCGAGACGGAGCTCCGCAAGGCGAAGGAGATGATCAAGGGGCGTCTGTTGCTGCGGACAGAGGACACCCGGAGTATGGCGGCATGGGCTGGCGGCCAACTGCTTTTGCTCGGTGAGCTGCGCTCCATAGACGAAGTGGTCGAAATCGTCGACGCGCTGACGCCGGAGGACCTGCGTCGGGCCGGGGAGCGCGTTTTCGCGCCGGAGAAGGTCAACCTGGCGGTCGTCGGGCCGTACCGGAGCGAGGCGCGGTTCCAGCGTCTGGCCGGCGCGGCGTAGAGGCTCTCCCGCTGGCCCGTGGTGGCTGGCACGGGCCCTTCATCTCAGTCTTCTCCCGTTGACGTCACCCGTCGGCAAGCCGAAAGGCGGGTAGCGCAGGGTGGTCTCCCCCCTCTCCCGCACCTTCCAACCTCTCCCCCTCTGGGGGAGATTGAGAGAGGGCACGCGCCGCAGGCGCGTCGGCGGGGGGTCGGGAGGGGTGCGCCAACGTCAACGCAGCCTGCGGCCCCCTTTTTGCAAGGGTCTCCGTTTGGGAGAAGAGCCAAGACCCCCCTGCACGTGCCCTCCCTCAGTCCCTCCCACAGGGAAGGGAGGTCTAAGGGTGGTCTCCTTCAGGACGAGAGGCGCTATTCCTGTTGGTAGGGCTGTCCGAAACGCTCAATACTGGCGATTTCGGCGAGAGTCTTCCGCCGTTTCCCCACGGACTTGGCCGCGTCAGTGGGGTAGCCGAAGGGCATCACGGTAATGAGGTCGAAGTCCTCGGGGATGCCGAGGAGTTCCTTGACCGCGTCGCGGTCGATGCCCTGGACGTAGACGGTGCCGACGCCGAGGCTCCACGCGGTCAGGATCATATTCTCGATGGCGCGGGCGGCGTCGAACTGGGGGAGGCGGGCGCCCTCCATGGCCACCGCAATGGCAAGGGGAGCGTCGGCGATAAAGGGGCCGCTGGAGGCAAGCTCGCCGATACGCCGCAGCGTGTCGCGCTCGCGGACGACGACGAAGCGCCACGGTTGGCGGTTCCGTTGACTCGGCGCCCACCGCGCGGCGAGCAATATCTTCTTAACGGTCGCGTCAGGAACAGGGTCGGGCTTGAACTCGCGGACCGCGACGCGGGAGCGTATGGCCTCGTAGACTTCCATGAGGCTGCCCTCCTTAGCCCTCCTCGTCGAACCAGCCCCAGTCCCAGGGCTTGACGGTCTGCAACGGGCCGGCGAAAAGAGGTTCGACGCCGGCGTCAACCGCTGGATGCCAGCGCTCGGCCCGCCACTCGGCGCTCTTCTCACGGATGGCCTCAGTCACGGCGAGCGGGTCGTCGTCGAGGTAGAAGAGGAAGATCATGCGGTGTTTCTCGAGTTGGGCGGCGTAGCGGCTCATGTCGACGCCGCCCGCGCCCTCCCGCACCATGGAGGGGCTCTTGAACCACCAGGCGCCGGTGACGCCGTCGAGGGCGAGCATATCGGGGATGTGGATCTGGTCGTACCACTGCGTAACGTCGTCCACGGCAGCATCGTCGGTGATGCGGTTGACCACCAGGAAGACGCCGCGGTTAGGACGGTAGGGAAGCGCGTCCGGGTTCAGGCGCACCCTCGGGCTGACGTAGGTGTTCACCACCATGTGCGGGGCGGTGATGTGGTTCCTGCGAATGGCGGGGAACCGCTTGCCGCCGATCGCACCCATACGCCGGCCGAGGTCGATGAAGTCGTGCAGGGTCTCACCCATGGGCTGGGTGAACAGGTAATGCGTGACGTAGTGGATCGGATCGAGGAGATCGCCGGAGACGAGGCGCGCCGCCCGGTAGGCGGGCGGCGAGACCCAGCGCTGCCCGTAGGCGACGCCTGGGAGGGCGAAATTCTCCGGCATGTGGTCGAGCTGGTGGAACTCGTTGTAGAGGACGTGCGCCTTCGGATCGGTGATCTCGGTGAAGGCGAAGAACGCCATGCGTACCTTGTTCACGGCGCGCTCCCTAGCCCTGGTCGAACCAGTCCCATTCCCACGGCGTGATGGTCTGGAAAGGGCCGGAGAAGAGGGGCCTGACGTGTTCGCCGAGCCCGCCGATGGCGGGGCGCTCCCGCAGACGTTCGGTGGCAGCCAAGGGGTCGCCGTCGAAGTAGAGCACGATGATGAGCCGCCGCGGGGGAAGGGCGTAGCCGAACTTCTCCCCGGGGAGGTCGCTGCTGTAGAACATCGCGCCGGCGACCCCGGGGTCGGCGAGCGTCTCGGGAACGTGCACGGCGTCGACCCAGCGCGTCACCTCGTCCAACTGGGAGGCGTCGAGCACGTCGGCCACCGTGACGTGTATCCCAGTGTGGGGACGGTAGGGGGTGACGTCGCGGTGAACAAGGACACGGGGGGAGGCGTAGGACTCGACCAGGCGGAAGGGCCCGGCGAGGTAGCTCTTGCGGAAGCGGTGGAAACGACCGCCGATGGCGTTCATGCGCCCCCCGAGGTCGAGAAAGTCGCGCAAGGTCTGATCAAGAGGGTCGGTCATCAGGTAGGTCGTGACGTAGTGGATAGGGTCGAGCTCCGGCTCGGAGCAAGTCCGGGCGTCGCGGTAGGCGGGCGGGCAGACCCACCGCTGTCCGTGTGCGATGCCGGGCAGGGCGATGTTCTCGGGCACGTGGTCGAGCTGGTGCCACTCGTTGTAGGGGCCGTGCTCGTCGGGCCGCGTGATCTCGGTGAAGGAGAAGAAGCCGACTTTGACCTTGTTCATCGCGGGCCGCCTTACGTTAGGCGTCTATGCCGGGGTCGAGGGGCAGGCCGCGCTCTTCGTAGACCTGCTTGGCGACGTTGAGCGCGTTGACCGTGACCGGCCAGCCCGCATAGAAGGCCATCTGGAGGAAGATCTCGTGCAGCTCCTCCTGACTCAGGCCGTTGTCGAGCGCCCTGCCGATATGGCCGCGCAACTGGTCCGTACGGTAGAGCGCGGTGAGCACGGCGACGATCATGAGGCTCCGGTCGCGCTTGGACAGGCCGGGGCGCTCCCAGATGTCGCCGAACAGCAGGTTGTTGGTGAGGTCCATGAAGCGGGGCGAGAGCTGTTCGAAGGGACGGCGGGGGGTGGTCATGCTTGCGCTCCTGAAGTGGGCTTGGGCCAGGGCAGCGGTAGCGTAGCCAGGCCCTTCTGGGGTGTCAACCGAAGCGGCGGTTGCTGGAGCGCTGCACGCGGCGATAGGATGGGGCATCCCTTCACAGGAGCGAGCGCGCCGTGATCCAGTCGGCCCTCGAAGGCGTCACCGTCCTCGACCTTACCCACCACATCGCGGGGCCGGTCGCCACGCGGATGCTGGCGGAGTACGGCGCCGACGTGATAAAGATCGAGCGCCGCGACGGGGGCGACGGCTCCCGCCGCGTCGGCCCCTTCCCCGGCGACGAACCCCACCTCGAGAAAAGCGGCCTCTTCCTGCACCTGAACCGGGGAAAGCGCAGCGTCACGCTCGATTTCAAGGATGCCCGGGGTGTCGAGGCCGTCAAGCGCCTCGCCGCGAAGGCCGACATCTTGGTCGAGAACTTCCACCCCAGGGTGATGCCGTCGTTGGGGCTCTCCTATGACGTACTCTCCGAGATCAACCCGTTGCTGGTGATGGTGTCGATATCGGATTTCGGGCAGACCGGGCCATACAAGGACTACCGGGGCTCGGAGATCGTGGACTACGCCCTCGGCGGGCCGTTCTACTTCACCGGCCTCGCCGACCGCAACCCCGTAAAGCTTGGGGGAAGCGTGGTGCAGTACTACGCCGGGGTGCATGCCGCCGCCGCCGCGGCCACAGCATTCATGGCGGCCACCTTCCGGGGCGAGGGAGATTGGGTGGATGTCTCAATCGTCGAGGCGCAGGCAACGAGCGCCGACCGGCGGACCCCCATGATGGCCGGATACCAGTACACGGGACAGATCAACCACCGAGGCAGCGGGGCGGCGCCGCCCGTGCGGCCCTGTGCCGACGGCTACATGAACCTCCAACTGGGCTTGGCGTGGTGGCCCCGGATCACGGAGATGTTAGGCAGGCCGGACCTCCTCGACGACCCTCGCTTCCGCGACCCCCAAGAATCGCTGAAGCCCGAAAACGTCGACCTCCAGGAGAGCCTGTACCTGGAGTGGCTGCTCTCTCGAACGATGACCGAGGCGTGGGCCGACGCGCAGCGCAACCGCGTCCTCTCCGGCCCGATATACGCGATGAAGGACGTGCTCGCCGACCCGCACTTCCGGGAGCGAGACTTCTGGCACCGGATCGACCATCCCGACGCGGGGCCGTTCGAATACCCCGGCCTGCCGTTCCAGACGTTCGGCGAGCCGAAACGGCCAAGTCGGCCCGCGCCGCGCCTCGGCGAGCACACCCGCGAGGTCTTGCGCAACCTCGGCTACAGCAAGGCCGAGATCGACATCCTCGCCCGCGACAGGGTCATCTAGGGTTCCTTGACACGCGTTCTTGGCGGGCGGTAGCCTCGTCGCCGTGCGTATCGGCCTGCTCACCGACACCCATCTGCCGAGCGATATCCGCTATCTCTGGGACGAAGTACGGACCGCGTTCGACGGCGTCGACCTGATCCTCCACGGGGGCGACATCGTGACCCCCGGGGTACTCGACTGGCTCGAAGACATCGCACCGACCCTGGCCGCGCGGGGCAACAACGACGGCGGCTGGGAAGACCAGCGGATGCAGGACATCCACCTGCTCGACGTCGAAGGCTGGCGACTTGCCCTCATCCACGACATGGAGCCGGAGGACCGGCCCATCGAATACTTGCGGGACTTCTACCTGAAGGGCGAGGCGGCCGACATCATCGTCACCGGCCACACCCACTTCGAGCGTCTCGACTACCGCGACGGCGTCCTCCAGATCAACTCAGGGAGTCCGACGCACCCGCACCTCTACTCCACGCGGCTGGGCACGGTAGGCCTATTGGACGTCGGCGCCGACGGCATCGACGCCCGCGTGGTGAAGCTCGGCGAGACGCCCGGACTGCGCAACCCCGGCGAGGAGCTCGCGCTGCGCGTTGGCCCGCGTTAGACCGCGAGCTTTCCTGGATTGAGGATGCCCTCGGGGTCGAGGGCGCGCTTGATCGACCGCAGGGCCGAGAGTCGATCGCGGCCCTCGGCGGCGAGCCGTTCCTGCAGTTTCAGCCCGACACCGTGGCAATATTCCATGCTGCCGCCGAGGCGCTGAGCTTCCTCGATCAGCGCGAGGGATACCGGAGTAACGTCCGCTCCGCCGCCACCGAAGGCGACGGAAAAGAGGTCGGGGCGTCCCCAGACGGCATACTCGCGGGCCGCGAGCCCCTCCGACGCAAGGCGCTCCTCGCAGCGCGCCCGGAAGTCGAGGACGCGTTGGCCGGGCAGCGAGAGGTGCAGATAGTCGAACGACGGCGCGGTGGGGTCCCTGACCACCGCCAGACGTCGCCCCCCCTCGGTTCGTTCGGCCCACCGCGCGGCGGAGTCGTGGCGCTCGTTCCAGAACGTCTCGCCCACGCCATCGAGGAGGCGTCCGCCCTGCTCCCGACACAAGCGCAAGCCTTCGGCGCGGAGAGCTTGCTCGACGGCGCGCGACCCCTCGAAGCAGAGGTAGAGCGTGGTGTGGAACCCGGCGGCTTCGTTGCGCTCATCGGTGAGATCGATCATCGAGGGCTGGATGCCCTCCCTGGCCATCGCGCCGACTGCGCCGAAGCCGGCTGCGAAGGAGTCGAAGCGCACGGCATGCGCGGTGCGGACCTCGGGGCGGGGGAAGACGCGAAGGACGGCGGCGGTGACGACGCCAAGCGTGCCTTCCGCGCCGATGAAGGCGTGGTCGAGGCGGGGCCCCGCCCGCAGCGACACGGCCCGCGCGTCGAGAAGCTCGCCGGTCGCCAGGGCCGCCTCGAGGCCGATCACCTGATCGCCCATCGAGCCGTAGGCCGCCGCTAGGTACCCGACGCCGTCGGTGGAGATTGCGCCGCCGACAGTCGCGATGGGTCGGCTCCAGGGGTCGTGGCCCAGCATGAGACCGTGTTTGGCCAGCGTGTCGTCGAGGTCGCCCAGCAGGGCGCCGGCCTCGACGACGGCGATCATGGCGCCGGTTTCGACGCTGCGCAGGCGGTCCATGCGACGCAGGTCGAGCACGATGCCCCGCCGCAGCGGGACCGCGCCGCCCATCACGCCGGTGCCGCCGCCGTGGGGGGTGACCGCGATGCCCTCGCCGGCGGCAAAGCAAAGAAGGGCTTGGACCTCCTCCGTCGAACTCGGCCGCACGACGACGTCGGGCACGGAGGCGCCGGAGGCGACCTCGGCGACGTAGCGCCACGAGCCGTAGGCGTCGAGGGCGTGGTCTTCGCGGTCTTCCCGCGCGGATAGCACGTGCTCCGCTCCCACGATGGACGCGAGCGTCTCAAGCCCCCGGGGGTCCATGCCGCCTCCCAAGGTCTAACGAGCCTTCGGTGTCCGGCCTCGCCGCCCCGGCCGCCGCACGGTGTGCACCTTGAGGAAGTTGGTGCGGCCGCGGGAGGTCAGCGGCGTCGACCCGACCACGATGATGCGTTCGCCGGACCGCACGAGTCCCTGGCCGGCAAGCAGCTCCTCCATGAAGGAGACCATCTCGCTCGTCTGAGTCGCCAGGGGTGCGAGTATCGGAGTGACGCCCCAATAGAGCGTCATGCGCTGGTGGACGGCGGCGCTCCCGGTAAAGGCGAAGACCGGCGCACTCGGACGCTGCTTCGACAGGAGCAAGGCGGTGCGCCCTGAAGAAGTGAAGACGGTGAGCGCGGAGGCGTGGAGGTTCCTTGCCAGGTTCTTCGCCGAAAGGACCACGGCCCGTGCCGGGTCCTGCCGCACGTCGGCCGTCTGGGCCTCCTGCATCTCCGCCCCATCGGCCTCCGAGGCGATGCGGTCCATGAATTCGACGGCCTCGGTCGGATACTTCCCCATGGACGTCTCGGCGCTCAGCATCACCGCATCCGTCCCGTCGAGGACGGCGTTGGCGACGTCGGAGGCTTCGGCGCGGGTCGGCGTCGGGTTCGACACCATCGACTCGAGCATCTGGGTGGCGGTGATGACGGGCTTCCCCAGCTCGTTGCAGCGGCGGATGATGCGCTTCTGAAGGAGTGGCACGTGCTCGGGGCCGACCTCGACGCCGAGGTCGCCCCTGGCCACCATCACGCCGTCGAAGGTTCTGGCGATCTCGTCGATCTCGTCCACGGCCTCTGCCCGTTCGATCTTGGCGATGATGGGCACCCTGCGCCGCACACGGGTCATCACTTCACGGATGGGGCCGGCGTCGGCGGCGGAGCGCACGAAGCTGAGCGCGACGTAGTCGACGCCGGCGCGCAGGCCGAACTCGAGGTCGCGCACGTCCTTCTCCGAAAGCGGGGGCGCGCTGAGATTGGCGCCGGGAGCATTGATCCCCTTGCGTTGGGGAAGCACGCCGCCGATCTCAACGATCGTGTGCACCTCGGTCGCGGTCGTGTTCGTGACACGCAGGCGGAGGAGCCCATCGTTCAGGAGGAGGACGTCTCCAGGGCCGACCTCGTCGGGGAGCCGTTTGTAGGTGGTGCCGATGCGTTCGGCGTCGCCCGGGGTGGGTTCCGTGATCAAGGTGAGCGGGCGCCCCGCCACCAGGGTGACCTCACCCCCGGCCAGTTCGCCAATCCGCAGCCGGGGACCTTGAAGGTCTTGGAGAATCGCCAAGGGAAGGCCCAGCCGCTTAGCGATCCCTCGGGCCTGTTCGATGGCGAGCCTGGCTTCGTCGTGGGAGGCATGGGAGAAGTTGAGGCGGAGCACATTCGCGCCGGCCGCGATGATCGCTTCCAGTTGTTCCGGGGCGTGGGTGGCAGGTCCCACCGTCGCCACGATCTTCGTTCTGCGCTTCGACGCGCTCGCCGGAATGTTCGACGTCATGCCCCGCTCCCCGGCCTATCTTACCCCGTAAGGACGGCGCGGATGTCGCACCTGGGCATGATAAAATTGGCGGCGTGCTGAGCTTCGATGCACCCTGGGCCGCGGGCGCGGGCATGATCGCCGGCGTCCTGACCCTCACCGGCCTCTATCTCACCGTCGCGTTCTTCCCTACCGTCGTGCGCCTCGACGTGGTGCGCGCCGCGGGAAGGGCCATCGGTCTGGCCCGCGCCCCATGGACCTACTACGCGGGCCTGCTGGTCTTTCTCGCGGCCTTGACCGCGCTGGGCCTTGTGCACGCGGCGCTTCACCAGGTCTTCGGCGTTCAGACCCAGGTCTCCTCCTGGGCATTGCTGTTCGGCGTCGGGCACTGGCTCGTGAACGGCATCGCGCTGGGCCGGTTGGGGCAGCCCGACCCCGACGACAGGCGCGACATACGCCGCGCTGGGTATTTCGCGCTCGACCTCCCCATCGCGGCGGTCGTCATCTTTCTTGGCATACACCTCCTGTACGCTGCAGTTTTCGCCGTCTTCTACGATGGCCTCCGCTAGGGCCGCGCGGGGCGCTCTCGTCGTACAATCAACCGACGCCTTCTTTTCGGCGCCTACGCTATGGACTTGAATCTCGGCGACAGCCTCGGCCGGTTCCAGATCGAAGCCCGGATCGGCGCGACGGGGCTCGCCAGCCTCTACCGGGCGCGTGAGACGACGACGGGCCGCCGCGTCGCCCTCAAGGTCTTGCGCCCCTACCTGTCCGAGGCCTCGAACGCCGCCGAGGACTATCTCTCGATTACGGCCCGCGCCGCCGCACTCAGTCATCCCCGCGTCGCGTCGATCGTGGACTGGGGCATGGAGGACGTGCCCTGGACGGCCTTCGCGCTCGCCGAGGGCTCAGTCGCGGACGATTCCCGTCCTCGAACGCCGCGGGAGGCGGCCCGCATCGTGTCCGACATCGCCGAGGCCCTCGACGCCGCCCACGCCGCGGGCCTGTTGCACCTCGACATGAAGCCCGGCAACGTGCTCATCGACGACGAAGGGCGCTTCCTGCTCACCGACTTCGGCATGCTCGTGGTGGCCGCCGGTGTCGATCCGTTGGTGCGGGTGACCTCGAAGACGCCGCTGGCAACCTTTATGTCGCCGGAGCAGGCCGATCTCGGCGCGACGACGCCGGCGAGCGACATCTACTCCCTCGGCGTGCTTGCCTACTGGCTGCTCACCGGCGGCGAGGCGCCCTACGAGGGCGGCGACGCGGCGACGGTCGCCGCCAAGCAGCTTCGCTACCCCGCGCCTAGCCTTGAGGACGTCGCTCCCGGCGTGCCCCCCGAGGTCGCCGGCGCCGTAGCACGGGCGTTGTCGCGAAACCCGGAGGCGCGCTTCCCGTCGGCAGGCGCCTTCGCCCAAGCCCTGACCGAAGCGGCGGAGGGCGCTCCCGACGCGCCGGCGGAGGCGAGTGCGCGCCGCCGCGCAAGACCGGAGGTGACGGTCGACGTACCCGCACCCCTTCGGCCGCCGACCCCCGCCGAATCGTTCAAGGCGTCCCGGATACGGTGGTCGGGGGAGCGGTGGCGGAGCGTAGCGACGACGAAGACACAGCGGGCGCTTACCGTCGGCGGCATCGCGGCGGCAATGGTCATCGCGATACTGGTCCAGTTCGCCCTGACCGGCTCGTCGATCTCTCCGACGCCGGGCGTGACGTCGGCATCGTCGGCCGAGAACTGGACGATGAGCCAGGGAGACCCGCTCCACACCGGCATCCTTCCCGGCCCGGGGCCGGCGCTCTCGGGCGAGGTCGCTTGGAGCATCAGCCGCGTCGGACGGATCACCCATGAGCCTCTGGTGGTGGACGGTGTGGCCTACTGGAGCCCAGGCGACCGCAGCTTCCTGGCTTTGGATGCCGCCACCGGCGCGACGCTGTGGGAGGCAGCGGAGCTCGGCTTCGTGAACGTGACGCCCGCCTACGCCGAAGGCAGGCTGTACATCGCCACCGTGGAGGGGCTGTCCGTCCTCGACGCCGCCACGGGGACGCCGCTATGGAGCCGTCCCTTGCAGGGGCCGAACGATTCGGCGCCGGTGGTCAAGGACGGCGTCGTCTACCTCGGCACCGGGGGCGGCGAGGTGCTCGCGCTCGACGCCGCGACGGGCGAGGAATTCTGGAGCTTCGAAACCGGCGGCGTGTTCAGTACCGGCCCGGCGCTGACCCAAGACGGCCTGCTGGTTGCGTCGACCCGCAGCGGCGACGTCTACCTCTTCAACGCCCGGAATGGCGACCAACGCCTGGACTACCGGCTGTCCGCGTCGAGCGAGGGCGAGGCCGTGATCGACGGCGACCGCGCCTTGATCGGCTCGGCGAACGGCATTCTGGTGACCATCGACCTGAACGAACGGCGGCGGCTGTTCGACTCGCAGGCATTCTGGCTCCAGGGACAACTCTTCCTCTTTGGCTTCATCGACCGCCCGCCGACGCAGCGCGGCTTCGAAGACTCCGTAAGACTGGGCCGCCACGAGACCATCGCCGCCGCGCCGGTCCTGGACGGCGGCCGCATCTACATCAACACCCTCAACGGACGCGCCTTCGCCCTCGACGCCGAATCGCTGGTCACCCTCTGGCAGCGCGACATCGGCCAGAGAAGCCCGGGGAGCCTGGTGCTGGCCGGTGGGCGGCTCTACGCCGCAACCGACCGCGCCCTGTTGGCCCTGGACCCCGCCACCGGCGACGAGGTCTGGCGCTGGGACGTCAACCTGCGCCTTGCCGATCTCGCCGAATCGCCCACTCTTACGGCCGGCGGGGCCTTCGCCGTCGCCTTCCAACTCTTCCCGGAGATCGTCATCACGGAAGCGCCCGAAGGCTGGTTCTACACCTACCGCGCATCGGAATGCGTCGACGAGAACACCCCCCGCCAGGGCCCCTACGGCACCCAGCAGGAAGCCCAAAACCTCGCCGCCGTTAGAGCCCCTGCCTGCAGCACGCTCATCGCCCTGCGATAGGGCGGCTAAACGGCGCCCTTGCGGCGCAGGGCCTCGATCCCGGCCGCGGACTCCCCAAGCTCGCCGAGGATGGCGTCGGTGTGCTCGCCGAGCCGGGGCGCGCGAGGGCCCGTGCGCCAGCCGAGCTCGTCCGACACCCACGGCGCATGGGGCATCGTGACCCGGACCCCGGCCTCAGGGTGGTCGACTTCCGTGAAGCAGCCGCGCTCGGTCATGTGCGGGTCGCCGACGTTCTCGTGGGGCAGGCGGATGGGCGCCCAGACCACGCCGTTCTCCTGAGCGGAGTGGAAGAGGTCGTCGGCGTTGCCGGTGGCGATGAAAGCGGCGACGACTTCGTTGATGTGGGCCTGGTGCTCGGGCACGGCGCGGTAGGCGCGGTCCTCGTATCTGGGATCGGTCAGGTCTGCGGCCATGCCGTGCTCATCGAGGAGTGAGACGAGCTTCCCCCACTCCTGGCCGAAAAGGCCGGGCATCACCTGGACAAGGGCTCCGTCCTTCGCCGGGGCAGTAGGGAACTGGGGCTTACGCTTGGCGATGACGCCGGCCCCGATGTACCAGGAGAGGTGGTTCTCGCTGCCGTTGTTCACCGCCGCGTGGACGGAGAGGTCGATGCGCTGCCCCAGACCGGTTATGTCACGTTGGGCAAGGGCCGCGAGCGCATCCATGACGCCGAGGCACCCGGTGATGTTTGCTGGCTGGTGCATGCCGGGGGCCATCGGCGGCGTGTCGTAGGCCCCCGTCTCGTCCGGCGGGTAACCCGCCGTCATCATCTGGCCGCCTAAGGCGAGTGAGACGAGCTCGCCCCCCTGGTAGGACGCCCAGGGGCCGTCCAGACCAAAGTCGGTGATCGAGATGACGATGAGCCCCGGCCATCGCTCATGAACGCCCTCCCAGCCGCCCAGGCCGGCCTCGGCGAGCCCGTCGACCCCCAGGCTCTCGACGCAGATGTCCGCCATGCCCAGGAGCCGCTGCAGAACGTCGCGGCCTTCTGAGGTTGCCATGTCCAGAGTGAGGCCGCGCTTGCCCAGGTTGAAATGCCACCAGAAGATGCTGCGTTCAGGGTCTTCCGAATCGTCCTGGAACGGGCCGAGGCGCCGCGAGGGTGCCCCGCCGGGGGGTTCAACCTTGATCACGTCGGCGCCAAGGTTGGCAAGGAGCCGCCCCAGGAACTCGCCCCGCCAATCGGCAAGCTCGACGACGCGGACGCCTTCGAGCGGAAGGAAACCGGGGCTCTCCACGGACGGCATCAGATCACATCCTCGGCGGCCAGGACTTCGAGGTCGGCGGCCGAAAGACCGAGCAGGTCGCCGTAAACGCGAGGGTTGTGCTCGGCGTAGCAGGCGGCGCCCCACCCCGTCGTCCCGCGCGGGGAGGGCGACGCGTCGCTAAAGATGCCCGGATGCCCCTCGACGTCGTATTCGGAGATCTCGGTGTGCCCGACGCCCACGAAGTAGCCGCGGTGGCGGAGTTGTTCGTCGTTCTCGTAGCGGTCTTGCGTGTCCTGGCAGGCCCCCGCGGGGACGCCGGCCTCCTGAAGGGCCGCCATCAGATCGTAACGCTCGTACTGCTGCGTCCATGCTTCGACGAACCAGTCGAGGTCGTCCTGGTTCTCGTAGCGGGCGTCGAGGGTGGCGAAGTTCGGGTCTTGCGTCCACGCGGGCTGGCCCATCAGCCGCGTCAGGCCGCGCCAATGGTCGTCCGTCGAGCAGGCGATGGCGATCCAACGGTCGTCGCCGGCGCAGCGATAGGCGCCGTGGGGCGCGGCCTTCATGTGCTGCGAACGGTTGCCAGAGCGCTCGTAAGCCGTGCCGTTCACCGACCAGGCGGGCGCCGCCGTGCCGGTGTAAAGGATCGCGGGGCCGACCTGTGAGAGATCGACGTAGACGCCGCGGTTGGTCTGGTTCCGCCGCCGCAGGGACGACATCGCGGCGATGGCGATGAAGAAGGGGCCGATGGCGTCCATGTAGGAGACGCCATAGCCGCAGGGATCGCGATCGGGGAGTCCGACGCCCGCGGTGAGCCCGCCCACGGCGGCGGCGGTGGGGCCGTAGGTCCGGTAGGCCGAGTAGGGCCCCTTCCGTCCGAACCCGGGCGCCTGGATGTAGATGATGTCCGGTTTGATCGCCGACATGCGCTCCCAGCCGAAACCCCAGTTTTCGAGGGTGGTCGCGGTGTAGTTCTCGATGACGACGTCGGAGACTGCGAGGAGGCGCCTGAATAGGTCCCTTCCCTTCGAGTGGCGCATGTTGAGCGAGATGCCCCACTTGCCCGAATGGTTGTTGTTGAAGCTCGATCCGAGGTTGATACTGCCGGGCGGGGCCCCGCCGGGGACCCGGTGCTGCGGCGAGGTGGTGCGCAGGATGTCGAGACGGCCCTTCCACTCCAGATGGATGACCTCGGCGCCGTAGGTGGAGAGATAGCGCGCGCCCTTGGCGCCGGCGTTCACCCAGCCGAAGTCGAGCACCCTGACGCCCTGAAGGGGCAGCGTCATCACGTCTCCTCGCCGCGCCGTTCGCGGCGGCGTCAACGGCGTGGATTATAGCCGCGCCTGCTCTCCGTCGCGTTCGTAGACCCCTTCGGGGCGCTAGAATGGGCGCGATGTCGACGGAAGCGAGAATCCCAAGGCCGGAGCGGACGGCGCTGACCAAGTCCTTCTGGGACGGCGTCGATGAGGGCAGGCTGCTCATCCTCCGCTGCGGCGATTGCGGCTTCTACGTCCACTGGCCGCGTCCCGAATGCGGTCGGTGCCGCTCGGAGGTCCTCGCTCCCGCGGAGGTCTCGGGGCGCGGCGTCGTCTACTCGTACGGCGTCGCCATGCAGGCCTTCATTCCCGCCTTCACGGACAAGATTCCCTACATCCTCGCCGTCGTCGAGCTCGTGGAGCAGCCCGGGTTGAAACTGGTCACCCACATCGTCGACTGCGACGAGGAGGCCGTAGAGGTCGGGATGGCGGTCGAGGTGGTCTTCCGCGAGGCCGACGAGGGTCTGGTCCTGCCCTACTTCCGGCCCGTCGGCGTGACGAAGGAGGCCGTCGATGCCCCCGCGTGACGGCGGACGGCGCGTCGCCGTCGCGGGCGTGGGTTACTCGCCCGTCGCGCGTCGCAGCGGCCGCACCCTGGAATGGCTGACGCTGGCAGCCTGCCGGGCGGCGCTCGACGACGCCGGCCTCGCGCCGCGGGACGTGGACGGCATGTCGTCCTACGTCACCACGAACCAGCTCCTCTCGCTCGTGAAGACAGCGGCCGTGCTGGGCTCGCCGGGGCTTCGATGGCACCTGGCCACCGTGGAGGGGCCGACGTTCCTCGGCGGCGCGATCCCGGCCATCGCGGCAGTGGCGTCCGGCAGCGCCGAAGTCTGCATCGCGGTTCGGAGCGTGCTGGAAGCCGGAGGAAGCTATACGAAACGCCCACCGCCGCCGGTGGTCAGCGGCGACGACCAGTTCACCACACCGTTCGGCGCCCACGCCAGCCCGCATTGGATCAGCCTCTACATGCGGCGCCACATGGCCGACTTCGGCACCACGGAGGAACACTTCGCGGCCCAGGCGATCGCGCAACGCGAGTTCGCCTGTCTGAACGAGGACGCCTTCTTCCGCGACCCGCTGACGCTGGACGACTACCTCAGCGCCCGCTACATCTCGAAGCCGTGCCGCCTGCTGGACTGCGACTACCCCGTCGACGCCAGCGCCGCCGTCATCTTCACCACCGAGGAACGCGCGCGGTCGCTCAAGCAGAAGCCGGTCTTCGTCGAGAGCTGGGCGATGGGGTCAACCTCGACCCCAGACAGCTACATCATGGCCGACATGAACGAGGCGGGGCTGTGGAACGCCTCGCGCGCCATGTGGGAACGGACCGACCTTGGGCCCTCCGACGTCGACGTCGCCGGCCTCTACGACGGCTTCATCTTCTCCGTCTTCCAGTGGCTGGAGGGGCTCGGCTTCTGCGGCAAGGGGGAGAGCGGGCCCTTCGTCGCCGAGGGACACACCCGCCTGGGCGGGAGCCTGCCCGTCAACTGCGACGGCGGAGCGGTCAACGTCGGCCGCACCCACGGGGCGAACCACGTGATCGAGGTGGTGCGCCAGCTTCGCGGACAGTCCGGGGCACGGCAGCGCGCCGGGGCCAAGGTCGGCATCTCCAGCAACTCGATGGGGCCCACCGGCGGCTGCCTGCTGCTCACGGCGGAGTAACGCCGACCTTCACGCGGTCTCGAATTGCAGCGCGTCGAGGTTCACCTTGGAAGCGCGCTTCGAGAGATCGTGTAGTTCTACGCCTACGACTTCGTTGGATTCGTTGTAGTCCAAGACGACTCCGGGGGAGACTTCCGCGGAATTGACTATGGTGGAGTCGTCGAGGCGCAGGTAGAGGGCGTCGGCCTCTTTGTCGACGTTCAGCTTCATAGATCACCCGCATGTAGCTGCATCGCGTTTGAATGGCCTCCCCGCTGGGATTCGAACCCAGGACCTACGGATTAGAAGTCCGTTGCTCTATCCAGCTGAGCTACGGGGAGCCGGACGGTGGTCGTCGATCATCCACCGAGGATTCGATTATATGCCCGCTCGGATACGCGGGGACGGCGTCACGCGTCGGGGTGGGTGGTGATGAACCTGGAGGCCCGCTCTGCGTCGACGTTCGGCGCGCGGAGCTCGACGCCCGCCGCCTCCTCCTGAATGAGGAACGTCATGCTGTTGTCGCGCTTGCCCCAACCGCGGCGCACCCCTTCGTCCTGGACGCTCTGGACGTGGTCGAACGTGGGAACGGGCACGTCGTACTCCTGGGCAAGGTCGATTGCGAGCGCGACGTCCTTGCGCGCGAGTTCGAGGGCGAAGTGCACCGTGTCGAAGTCACGCGCGAAGACCGACCTCGGCAGCTGCTCATGAAGGATCACCATGCGGCCCAGCGCACCGCGGCGCACGGCCTCCCACAGCGCTTCCGTCTCGACGCCGGCCTTCACGCCCAGCGTCATCCCTTCCGCGATCGACTGGCGCACCGCCATCGCAATCCCGTTGTGGACGAGCTTGCAGACCGTCCCCGAGCCGATGGCTCCCGCGTAGAAGACCTTATCGCCCATCGCGTCGAGGATAGGCCGGACACGCTCGAACACGGCGCGGTCGCCGCCCACCATCACCGCCAGATTGCGGGCGGCGGCCCCCGGGACGCCGCCGCTGACCGGTGCGTCGAGCACATCGACGCCTAGGGGCCGGAACCGTGCTTCGAGCTCCCGGACGAGCGTGGGCCGGCTCGTGGACAGATCGATGTAGACCTGTCCGCTGCGGAGCGCGCCCTCCAGGCCGTCGGGCCCCGTTGCCACAAGCTCGACCTCGGCCGGGCCGGGCAACGAGGTCAGGATGACGTCCGACCGCGCCGCCACGTCGCGCGGCGACTCGGCGAGGGAGGCCCCCGCTTCGGCGAGGTCGCTGGCTGCCTCGGGGCGGACGTCGTGGACTACCATCGGATAGCCGGCGCGCTGTACGTTGGCCGCCATCCTCGATCCCATGTTCCCTAGTCCGATGAACCCAACCGTTTCCATGTCAGCCTCCCTGCGGCGCGCCGCCCGACGCGGGTGATGATACCCTTTCGCGTGGGCCGGCGCGCAAGCCGCGAGCCGATTCGGAGGAACAGATGGGTGCGACCACAGAACTGGCGAGGTTCGCCGCGGAGACGCGGTGGGACGATCTGAGCGGCGAGGTCCGGGCGCACACGAAACGGTGCGTGGTCAACGCCGTGGCCGTGGCCGTGCATGCCTCGGCGCGCTCCGAGGCGTCGCCGCTGCTCGACGCCCTCGCGGCAGAGGGGGGCGCGGCGCGGGCCTCGGTCTGGGGTACGAGCACGCGCACGTCGCTGCACCAAGCGGCGCTGGCGAACGGCTGGCTATGCCATCTGGACGACTACGACGATACGCACTTTCCGACGGTCATCCATCCAAGCGCGCCCACGATTCCCGCGGCGTTCGCCGCCGCCGAGTTGGCGGGGGCCACTGGACGGGACTTCCTGCTCGCGGCCGCGGTGGGGATCGAGGTCTGCTGCCGCATCGGCATGGCGGTCCATCCGTCGCACTACGACACCGGCTGGCACATCACCGGGACGTGCGGGGTCTTCGGGGCCGCCGCCGCGGCGGGCCGCGTCCTGGGCCTGGACGCCGCGGCCATGGCCAACGCCCTCGGTACCGCGGGCACGCAGGCGTCGGGCCTACGCGAGACCCTCGGCTCGATGGCCAAGGCGATGAACGCGGGACACCCCGCGCAGGTGGGCACGTTCGCGGCGCTCCTTGCCCGCGAGGGCTTCACCGGCCCGGCCATGGTCCTGGAAGGGCGGCGCGGCTTCGGGACGGTCATGTCTCCCGAGAGCGATTGGTCTCGCGCCGTGGAGAGCCTGGGACGGCGCTGGGAGATCCTGAACGTCGGACTGAAACCCTACCCCTGCGGCGTCGTCGCCCATCCGATCATCGACGCGGCGATCGCGCTCCGCGAGACGGGCGTGCCGCCGCATGAGGTCGAGTCCATCGACGTCCTGGTCCATCCGCTTGTCCTAGAGTTGATGGACCGCCCAGACCCCAAGGGCGGCTTGGAGGCGAAGTTCTCCTACCAGCATGGGGCGGCCGTCGGGTTCGTCGACGGCGCCGCCTTCCCCGAGCAGTACACCGACGAGCGCGCCACCGATCCCGTGATCGCCTCGGTGCGCTCGAAAGTCCGGGCCAAGGTCTCACCGGACCTAGGGCAGGACGCAACTCGTC
Organism: Dehalococcoidia bacterium; assembly: GCA_965207995.1. Classification (GTDB taxonomy): domain Bacteria; phylum Chloroflexota; class Dehalococcoidia; order SHYB01; family SHYB01; genus DAOUKH01. The sequence goes on from CBDBNG010000001.1 coordinate 465,390, forward strand.
TGACGCTGACGACAGTGGCCGGCAGGACGTTTGTCCACGAGATCGCGCATGCCTCGGGTTCGCCGGACAACCCGATGTCGGACGACGCGCTCGACGCGAAGTTCGCCGCGCTCACCGGCAGGGTGCTGGGGGAGACGAGGGCTCGCCGCCTACTCGGCGCGCTGCGGAGCATCGACGAGGCCGGCAGCGTAGAAGAGGCGGCCGCGCTCCTGCGTCCGGAGTAGCCGTCGTCCCGACAGGGCCGCCTCACGTTATTCGTGGACGAAGGGGAAGTCGACGCTCAACTCGACGAGGAGGGTCACCACGGCCCCCGCGATGAGGACGCCAACGAAGATCGCCGCCAGGGAGCGCCGCCGGTCGAGGCCAAACCCCCACGCGGCGAGCGACCCCGTCCACGCCCCGGTCACGGGCAGCGGCACAGCGACGAATGGGATGAGGGCAAGAACGCCCCAGCGCTCGAAAGCGCGGCCCTGCCGTTCACGGATCCGGTCCATGCGCCAAGTGAGGAAGCGCCCCGCCGGGTTGTTGAACGAGGTCAACCAGCGGTTGACGGGCTCGAGTGCCCAGAGGAGCACGAGCGGCGGGACCATGTTGCCGGCCACGGCGAGCAGGTAGGCCTCCCACCACGCGAGATCGTGCGTGACGATGCCGACCGGGATGGCGGCGCGAAGCTCGCCGACCGGCGTCATGGCGAGGAAGAGGGTGGTGAGCATTGCAGTTTGAGGTGCCGACGGCCGCCGGAAATATCGTTATGACGACGGGGAAGGTGAGTCTTAGCCGTTTCGCTTTGCTAGGAAAGATTGGTTTTTAGAACGCGCCGATGCGAGCGAAATGGCGCCTGAAGGGCGCCTGAAGCGAGAAAGAAGAATGAACTGATTTTGAACAAAGTCTTGACGCTAAGTCAAAATACGTGCTACCTTATTAATGTTTCAGACAGGAGGTAACACATGGTTAGGCGCACGAAATTGATGCGACGGGTTGAGGAACAGTATAACAAGCCGCTCGAGAAGCTCCTCCCGGAGATGTACAACGAGAAGGGGCTCCCGGCCATGGCCGCCGAGCTCGGCATCAGCAAGGGCACACTCTGGTACTGGCTCCTGAAGTTTGGTATTAATGTCCGCCGCGTGGCCCTCGCCCCGGGCGAAGAGCTTCAGGTCCAACAGGTGAAGCGCTAACCCGTCAAGCAGATTCGGCTCCAGAAGGCCCGCCACGAAGCGGGCCTTTCTCTTTAAGGGCACTCTCTTGTCATTCCCCTACAACTCTGAAGGCACGATGAACGAGAAGCGGTTCCCCTACCGGCGCCGCTTCACCCTCGTCGAGGCCGCCGTCGTCCTCGGCCTCGTGGTCCTGCTTATCGTCGTCGTGCTGCCCGTGGTGCTGGACGAGACCGAGAACACCCAACAGGTTGAAGATCTCGCCGCCGTACAGGAGGCGGTGCGCCGCTACCATGCCGACACCGGCGCCTACCCCACCTTCGCGGCCGTGGCCCGGGCCGGACAAAACCTCGTGAATCCCTGGGTGGCCGGCGAGATCCCCAGCCTGGGATCGGTCCCCGCCGAGGCCGGCCTCGACTTCGACGCCGTCGCCCTCCGCGGCGGGGTCGCGGTGCGGTTCGTCCCCAACTATCTCAGAGAGAAGCCGCGCCACGCCGGCGAGCAGGCCCTCGACGGCGCGCCGCGCTGGCGGATCGACGCGCAAGGGAGTGCCCTCATCCGCCTCGACGGGCGCTCATACTAAGCTAAACTAAACCGCGCAGGTTCGCCCATTTCCGTCTCGTCCCGCCGTGGTCGTCCGTCCGTCGGGTACAATATGTCTACAGACCGCGCGGAGGAGGGCCGACGTGTCCGATCAGCCGTCCGATCAGCCCAGCGAAAAAGCCATGAGCAAGATGCGGAACTTCGTCGCGAAGTACTGCGAGAAGTCCGGCACCGTGACCCATCCCGACCCGATGGTCTCCGAAGCGGTCATCGCCGGCCTGGCCAAGCACGTCGACGAGCTCAAGCGGCCGCTGTGTCCCTGCCGCTTCTACCCCGACAAGCAGGAAGAGACCAAGTACCGTACGTGGATGTGCGCCTGCGACGACATGCAGATCTACAAGTACTGCCACTGACTGCTCTTTGTTAATGGGGACGGGCTCCCCATCACCGAGTATCTTCCCGAAGACCACGAAGGCCGCCGCATGTACGGCCTGGTCAAGGACCCCACGCCCGACAAGGGCCGCCCGCTGCGCCACAAGGCCGAGGAGCGCGAGAAGGAACGCCGCGAGCGCCCGTCGTAACGCCGCCGGTTTCCACAGAGACGCGAAAGGGGCGCCCTTCAGAGGCGCCCCTTCTCTTTGCCCTCGGGTGGGTGGCGGCGCGCTACTCCATGAGCATAATCAGCGCGCCGTGCGTGCTCTTGGGGTGGATGAACGTCTGACCCGGCGGCCCGCCGAGGATGCGCGCCCCATGCTCCTTGAGCTTCTCAACCGTGCCCGGCAGATCGTCGACCTGAACGGCAATCAGGTACAGCCCCTCCCCCTTATCGGCGAGAAACTTCGCGACGGGCCCATCGGGGTTCGTCGGCTGCGCGAGCTCGATGTAGGCGTTCCCCAGCTCGATGTTGATCGCCTTCAACCCGAGGTGCGACAAGTCCTGCACCTCGGAGGCCTCCAGCCCGTACACGTCCGTGTAGAGGGCGGCGGCCTCCTCCACGTCCTCGACGGCGACGACGAGGTGGTCGATACGCTTGAACATGGCGGGGACTAGCTGCCGACGCCCGCCGGGGCGCTGTTCCCGAGCACCGTGACGCACGAGACCTGCGGCGGCCCGCCCAGCGTGTGGCAGAGACCCATCTCGGCGTCCTTGACCTGTCGGGGGCCCGCCTTGCCCTGGAGCTGCTTGTAGATCTCATAGGCGGTGCGCAGGCCGCTGGCCCCGACGGGATGCCCGAACGACTTCAGGCCGCCGTCCGTGTTCACCGGCAGCTCGCCTTCGAGAGTGAACGTCCCGTTGCGCACCTCTTCGGGCGCCATGCCCGGCGTGGTGAAGCCGAGGTCTTCGTAGATCACCATCTCGGTGATGGTGAAGCAGTCGTGGACGACGGCGAGGTCGATCTCCTTGCGCGGGTCGCGGATGCCGGCCTGTTCGTAGGCCTGGCGGGCCGCCGAACGGTTCGCCTCGAAGCCGAGGTAGTCGAACCCCGGACGCGTCATCGGCAGCATCGAGTCCACCGAGAAGCCGATGCCCTTGATGTAGATCGGGTCCTGGCGGAACTTCCGGGCCAGGTCGGCGCGGCAGATGATGGCCGCCGCGGCGCCGTCGGTCGTGGGACAGCAATCGAAGAGGCCGAGCGGCCACGCAATGATCGGCGCTTTCAGCACCTGATCCACCGTGATCTGTTTCTGGAAGTGCGCCTTCGGCGACATCGAGCCGTTGTGGTGGTTCTTGACCGAAATCTTGGCGAGAAGCTCCTTGCCCTCGTCGTCCGGTATGCCGTAGTGGTTGAAGTACCGGTTGGCGATGAACGAGAAGTAGGAGGGCGCGGTGGCGCGGGACTGGGTGACGGCATTGGTGCCGCGGCCCACGCCGAGGCCGCCGAAGCCGGTGTCCTTCAGCTTCTCGAACCCCACGGCGATCGCGATGTCGTACATGCCGGAAGCGACGCCGAAGGCGGCGTTGCGCAGCGACTCATGCCCCGTCGAGCACCAGTTCTCCACTCGGGTCACGGGAATATTCTTGAGCTTGAGGGTGTCGGCGATGATGCCCCCGGCCTCGCCGGAGTACAGGGTGCCAACCCAAGCCGCCTCGATGTCACTGGGGTCGATCCCCGCGTCCTCGTAGGCCTCGTAGGCGGCCTCGATAATCATGTCCTCGGGGCTCGCGTCCCAGCGCTCGCCGAACTTGCTGCATCCCATCCCAACGATGGCGACCTTGTCTTTGATCGTGCCCACTGGGGAACCCCTTTCTCTCTCGGCGGTCTGGGTCCTATCCGCCCGCTTGGCCGTTGGAGACCGGCTTGACCTTCCAGTAGTAGTTGTGGAAGTTCGCCGCCTCGTTCATCTTTCGGAACGTGAACTCGATCGGCATGCCGATCTTCGGCTCGTCGGCCCCGGCGTCGGTCAGGATGCTGAAGATCCGCGCTTGCCCTTCCGACGACTCGGCGATGCAGTTGAGCACCGGAGGCTCGGGGCCGCCGGCCAGATGGTCTTTGGTGAAGGCGAAGAGCGTCGCCGGCTTGTCGTAGAGCCGGACTTCCGTGTAGTCGTCCTTCGCCCGGCAGGTGTAGCAGATGCGCTGGATCGGATGTGTCACCGTGGGGCACTGGTTGCATTTGCTGCCGTGCAGCCGGATATGCTCGCTCGCCAGCCGCCACGACTTGCTCGCCGCGCCCATCGACTCGGGGCGCGTCGGAGGCTCGGGGTCCACGGTTAGCGCGCCACGGTAGGCGAGGAAGCGGTCGTAGGAGGTCAGGTCGCGGCGGTCGGCGAGATGGCCCGCGACCCCCTTGCTCACCTTTGGCTGCTCCTTTACGTCAAGCAAATAGGCGTCCGCCCCATCGCCATAGCTGGCGGCGAGGACCTTCTGGCCGGCTTCGGCCTTTTCAAGCACCGCGGCGAGCATGAGGAGCATATGGGCCGCGCCGGCGTTTCCGACGACGTCGATAAGGTGGCCCGCCACCTGCGTCTTGGGGTCGAAGCCGAGGCGCCGGATCAACGCGGTGTGGTTGCGGATGTCGGGACCGTAAATCGCGGCGGTGGAAACGTCTTCCTTCGCGAGCCCGTTCTTGGCCAGAAGCTCTTCGACCGCGGCCTTGGTGATCGGTTCGTAGCCCTGGGTGATCACGAAGCGGTCTTCCCACGAGCGGACGAAGTCGTCCGAGTCGCGCCGCCAGATATCGGCGATCTCGTGGGTGCTGGTGACTGAGTCGGAGATCTCGACGGCGCCGTTCCCGGTCACCACGACGGCGGCCGCGGCGTCGCCGAAGGTCGCCTCGAAAGGCGACTTGGGATAACCGCGCCTGGTGTCGGAAGCAACGACAAGCACCGAGCCGGCCAAACCTCCGTTGACGGCGTCAATGGCGGCGCGGAGGGCCATGGCGCCGGCGCGGAGCGAGCCGCCGAAGTCGGCGGTGCGGACGTTGGGCCCCAGGTCGGCGGCGGCGGCAACAAGCGCGGCGGAGGACTTCTCTCGATAGGGAGCCGTGGTAGAGGCGAAATAGACCGCGTCGATGCCGTCGCGCCCGTGCGCGTTCAGGATGTCGACGGTGGCGTTGACGGCCAGGGTCAGGGTATCTTCGTCGTAGCTGGCGACGGCGCGCTCGCCGGGTCCGCCCCCCGAACCCCACGCCTGCGCGAAAAGTGACCGCGCGATACGGTATTTGGGCACGTAGGCGCCGACAGCGCTGATACCGGGCATGAAGTCTCCTCTAGAACCGGGTCATACGGGGATCCGGGGCCTTCAAAACGCGGCGCTAAGTATACACAAGCCCTTCTGAAGGCGCTACCGGACGGCCCTTTGACGCGCGGCCCTCCGGCGGCTACGCTCCCTCCAAGCGGAGACACCTTTGCGGAACCTGCCGGCGAGCCGAAAGACGGGCGTCGTGGGGCGGTCTTCCCCCTATCCCGCACCTTCCAACCTCTCCCCCTCTGGGGGAGATTGAGAGAGGGCACGCGCCGCAGGCGCGTCGGCGGGGGGCCGGGCGGGGTGTGCCAACATCAACGCAGCCTGCTGCCCCATTCCGCGGAGGTGTCCAAACAGGCGGAACGCACCGCCGGCTAAGAGAGAGGAAAGCCCATGAATCGCAATACCGGAGACCAAGTCGGCGACGTGGTGATTTGGGAGAACGACCAGTTCCGCGTGTGGGACCAGACCATCGCCCCCGGCGAGACCGTCGGGCCCCACGTCCACGACCTCGACTACTTCATCGTCACCCTGGAGGCCACCCCGGTCAGGTCGGACGAAATCGGAGAGGCGCGCAGCGAGTTCGAGGTCATCACGCCGGAGCTTATCTGGGTGAAGAGCAACGGCGAGGAGCACACCGCCACGAACCTCGACCCCGACAAGCGGTGGCGCAACCTGATCATCGAGGTAAAGACGTAGTTCGGCTTCAGGGAAGCCGCGAGACGCCGCCGTCGACCGAGAGCACCGCGCCGTTGACGTAGGCGGCGCCATCGGAGGCGAAGAAGGCCACGGCGTTGGCGATGTCCTGCGGCGTCGCCAGGCGCCGCATCGGGTTGCGGGCGATGGTCTGCTCGGCCTGCTCCGGGAAGCGCTTGAAGAACGTCTCCCAGGCGGGGGTGTCCGCCGGGCCGGGGCAGACGCAGTTCACCGTGATGCCCAGCGGCCCCAGCTCGCAGGCCAGGGCCTTGGTCAACCCGACGAGGCCCGTCTTCGACGCGGTGTAGAGCGTGCGGTTCGTGCCGCCCATCACCCCCGCGATTGAGGCGACGTTGACGATGCGCCCCCAACGGGCGCTCTCCATATGGGGCGCGGCGGCCTGCGCCATCCACAACTGGCCCGTCAGGTTGACCCCGAAGTGACGTTCGACCCGCTTCTCGGTCAGCCCGCTCAGGGGGCCGGCCCCGCCGATGCCCGCGGCGTTCACCAGCATATCGATCCGTCCCGCCCGTTCCGCGACCGACTCAATCGCGCCTTGGGCAGCCTCCCGGTCCGCAATGTCGCAGCCAAGAGCGAACGCGCCGGAGTCGGCCAGACCCGCCGCCGTCTCCTCGGCCTTGGCCCCGTCGACATCCAGCGCCGCGACCGTCGCCCCGCGGCGGGCGAGGTCTTCGGCGATGGCCCGGCCTATCCCCTGACCGGCTCCGGTGACGATGGCGACTCTGTCGGCGAAGGACATGATCGAAAATCAGGCCTGCTCGACTCCCAGCACCGCCCCGGCGATGGAGACGAAGCTGGCGTCCTGCGGGTCGGCGGAGCATTGATCGTAGCCCGCGGAAGCACCCGATGCGCCCTCGAGCATGCGGAGGGTCAGATAGATCGGCGGCCCGCCGCAGACGCGGTTTCGGTCGCCCACCGAGCGTATCCGCTCGAAGAAGCCCGCGCTGTCGCCGGACGTGATGGCGTCCATGAGTCCGTCGTCGGCCTGACGGAGAGTGGCGCGTTCCAGCGGCGACCAAGGAAGTGCGTCGCCGAAGGCCGGCCCCACGTGGGCCAGGTCGCCGGCGGCGACGTAGAGCGTCTTGCGGCCCTCACAGGCGCGCCGGAGGGCGTCCAGAGCCCGCCGGAAGACGTCGTGGCCCTCCAGCGACGCCTCGCCGAGTACGAACGGATAGAAGGAGCCGCACAGGATCGGAACAATGGGGATCTCCCGGGGCCGCAGGAAGTAGTGCAGCCACACCAGTGCCAGCTCAATGGAATGCTCGCGGCGGTGGTGGTACTCCTCAGCGAAGGCATCCGCCTCGCCGATCTCGGCGGCGAGGGCGTCCACGACGTCCTGGTCCGTGCGCAGCTTCCCGAACGGCGTAGCGTAGCTTTGGCGGGTGAGGGTGAGCCTCCCCGGGCCGCCGGCGTGGTCGGTGCCGAAGATGACGGCAACCTCGGCCTCGGCGACGGCGGCGGCGGCCTCCGACCAGACCTCGGCGTAGGTTTTCCACCCCCGGTGGTAATCGATGTGGGGCGAGAGGACGCCGAATCCACGCCCGTCTTGGAATCCCACCTTCGAGGACTGCACGTCCGCGTCTTCGAGGTACTTGGCGAAGGTCTGCTCCAATTCGGCGGGGTCGGCGGGGTAGACGGCGCCCGCGTGGCTCAGCGGACGGTAGGGAAGCTCCCGGAAGTTGCCGACAGCCTTGTGGTACGCCTCCCCGAAGCGTTCATCGTCGAGCAGCAGGCCCTGGCTCAGCGAGTTGATGATCTGGGCGACCCTATCGCGGCCAAGGTCGACACCGGTGCGAAGCTGAAAGGCTGCGGCGATGGCGTCCACGTCGCGGTCGCCGTCGCACAGGGCGAGCAGGGGCCCCAGCGCTTCGGGGACCATGGCGGGCCCGTCGCCGAGCCCCATCGCGTCCCGCAGCAGATAGTAGCGTTGGCCGTCCTGCTCGACGCGGTGGACTTCGAGCGGGCGGAGCTTGGGACGAACGGAGGCCGGATCGTGCTGCATAGGGTCAGGGTTGGGCCAGGGACATTATAGGGGCTCGGCATAGACGGGGCGTGCCATCCGGGCCTTTCGCGAACGGCGGGCCGCCGCTAAGGTCGTGCGGCGTATGGAGGCGCTATGACGACAGCCACGCTCCCCACTCCAGCCAAAGCCGAAGGCCCCCGCATTCACGATCTGCCCGACGGCGAGCGCCCGAGGGAACGGCTGCTCCGGTACGGCCCGAAGGTGTTGAGCAACGCCGAGCTCATCGCGATCCTGCTCCGCACCGGCATCGAGGGCGCCAGCGCGCTCAGCATCGCGCAGCAGATGCTCTCCAAGTTCGAGGGGCTGCGGGGTCTGGCCGACGCCACCCTCGCCGAGGTCTCCGAGGTCAAGGGCCTCAGCCGCGCCAAGTACTGCCAGGTGGCCGCCGGGCTGGAGCTCGGCAGGCGCCTCGCGGCGCTGGGCACCACCGACCGTGTCATCGCCGACCGGCCGGAGGCGATCGCCGACCTCCTCTCCAGCGAGGTCGCGCACCTGCGCCAGGAGCATCTCTACAGCGTCCTCCTCGACATCAGGAACCAGGTGCTCGGAATCCGCCAGGTCTACGTGGGCACCGTCAACACCGCCAAGGTGCGCGCCTGCGAGGTCTTCCGGCCCGCGGTGCGGGAGAACGCCACCGCATTGGTCGTCGTCCACAACCACCCCTCCGGCGACCCCACGCCCAGCCGCTCCGACGTCGAGCTGACCATGCAGCTCATCGAGGCCGGCGAAATCCTCAACATCCAGCTCCTGGATCACGTCATCATCGGCGGCCAGTCCCACGTCAGCATGAAAAACCAAGGCCTCGCCTTCGACCCCGCCGCCCTCTCCCCAACCCGCCCCAAGGACCTCTCAACCTAGGGCGTCAAACCTCTCCCCTCAGAACGCCGCCCCATTAAGCCTCTCTCCCTATGGACACCTTTGCGTAACCCGCGACGCTGAAAGGGGACCGTCCCTGTAGGGGCAACCCTCGTGGTTGCCCAGGGGTGCGGGCGGGGTCTTCTCCCCTGTAGGGGCGATTCGCGAATCGCCCGTTCCTATCCGCCGAACGGCCTCGCGGGGGTAGGCCGAAGGTTACGCAGAGGTCCCCACGGGGAGAAGATTGAGATGAGTGGCCCCTCATCTCCGCCACCGGCGCACCGCCGCCACCAACCTCAACTCCCCTGCGTGGGGGCTAGAGCAAAACTCGTCCCCCCTGAGCGCCGCCCATTAAGCCTCTCTCCTTCTGGGAGAGACTGAGAGAGGGCACGCGCCACAGGCGCGTCGGAGGCGGGGCGTAGGGGGGTGCGCCACCGTCCACAGAGTCCTCAGCGTCAGTTACGCAAATGTCGCGCCGGGAGAAGATTGAGATGAGGGGCCCCCGCCAACCCACCAACGGCTCATCCAGACCCGCCACCCCCTATGGGCGCCCCTTAAACCTCCCTCCCTCTGGGAGGGACTGAGGGCGGGCAGTCCGATCCCGCCACCGCTCGCTTGACACCCCCTCCACACGCGGCTATCATCATGACAGCACGTACGTTCTTAGGCGGGATGCCATGGCGACACCCCACGGACGCGTGGGAGATGGGCGCCACGGCTCCGGCGGGGCGCCGGGGAGCGGCCAATTGCCCTGCGGACGCGCAGGAGACAGGGCCACTGCCCACGGCGGGTGCCGGGGAGCGGCCAATTGCCCTGCGGACGCGCAGGAGACAGGGCCACTGCCACGGCGGGCTGTGCAAAGGTCTCCGGAGCTGGAGACGGGTAGGGAGCCCTAGCCGGCGGGGACGACGCCCGGGCCGCTCAGGTCGCGGCCCGATGCCTCCCAGGGCTTGCGGCCGAAGACCCGGCGCACCATCGGCTCGAAGAAGCTGAGCGGCTTGGCATCGAACCCAGGGTCGAAGGCGCGCTGATCGTACTTGTCGCACCACTCGATGCAGTCGGCGTAGTACGGATGGTCGCGGTAGGCGTCGCGGGCGTTGCGGTCCATGCCGTAGTGGTGCCAGAAATAGTAGCCCTGGAAGAGGCCGTGGTGGTGGACGATCCACCACATCCGCTCCGACACGTACGGCTGGAGCACGGACGCCGCCAGCGCCGAATGGTTCTCCGGCGAGATGTGGTCGCCGATGTCGTGGAGCAGCGCGGCGACGATAGTCTCCTCGTCGGCGCCGTCATCGTAGGCCAGCGTCGCCGACTGCAGTGAGTGGACGTACCGGTTGACCTGATAGCCGCGCTGCACGTCCTTCAACTCGTCGAGCATCGAGAGGACCTTGTCGGTAAGGTCTTCATTGAAGTCCTCGGAGGCGCGCTGCAGCAGCGCATAGTCCTCGGCGGTGCCTTGGTCCATGCGCGTGAAGCTGACGGTCGGGTGCTCGGTCGTCACGCCGCCACCTCATGCCCCCGGCCCGGCCGGGGGCTCTGCAATGCCGCCGCTAGGCGACTTCGACGACCGCGCCCGCGGCCTCGAGCTTCTTCTTCGTCTCGTCGGCGGTGTCCTTCGGCACGGCTTCCTGCACGGCCTTTGGCGCCGCCTCGACGAGGTCCTTGGCCTCCTTGAGGCCGAGGCTGGTCACTTCGCGGACGGCCTTGATCACGTTGATCTTGTTGGGCCCGATCTCCTTGAGGGTGACGTCGAACTCGGTCTTCTCTTCCGCGGGAGCGGCGGCATCGGCAGCGGCGGGAGCGGCGGCGACGGCCACCGGCGCGGCGGCGCTGACCCCGAACTCCTCCTCGAGCTGCTTCACCAGCCAGGCCACGTCCAGGATGGACAGGCCCTTGATCCCATCGAAGATCTCTTCTTTCGTTGCCGGCATGCTTTCCTCCATTTCCTTCTTGCCTGCGCCGGACGCGGCGCGGTGTATGCGTATCCCTTCCGGCTCCTTCGCCGGTTCTCAGCTATTCCGTTGTTTCGCCGTCATCGGAGGCGGACGCTTCCGCCGGCGGCGCGGCAGGCGCCTGGCTCGCTTCCATCTGCTGTCGTATCCCGTCAAGGGCCCTGGCCAAGCCGCTGATGTGGTAGTTCAGGGCATGGGAGAGGCCGTAGAGCGGGCCGAGCAGGCCGCCCATCACCTTGGTCATCAGCACCGGCTTGGGCGGCAGCAGGGCGAGCTCGCGCACCGCGGCCCCGTCGAGCGTCTGGCCGTCGACAATGGCGCCGATCAACTCGACGGGCAGGTCGGCGCTCCTGATCTCCTCGTGGAGCGTCTTGGCGGGATCGACGACCTCGCCGTAGCCGAAGGCGATCGCCGTGGGCCCCTGCAGGATGTCGCGCAGGCCGGGCTTGCCGGCGTTGTCGGCGGCGATCGCTGCGAGGTTGTTCTTCACCACCAGGTATTCGACGGAGGCGGCGCGGAGCTTCCTCCGCAGCTCGTTGACCTGCGCCACGCTGATGCCGTTGTTCCGCGTGGTGACGGCAACGGTGCAGCGGGAGAGTCGTTCCTGGATGTGCGCGACTTGCTGGATCTTGCGTTCGGTTGGCATCGCTTACCTCGATGGGTGCTCGGGGGTATCGAAAAGCCCTGCTCGCGGACGGGCAGGGCTCGCATGCTCGGGGGGCTGTCGGGCGACAGGGACGAGCGTTGGTTGAGCGTTCCTACCTCGGCGGGATTTACGCGCATGGGCGACCCGCTGTCTACGGCTTGGGCTCGGCTATGGGGACTGGGGTTGTTTGGGGCGGTCGGCCTCCCTCGAAGCCGGAGATATGGCTAGTTCGTGCGCAGGCTCTGAATCGCGCCGACGTCAAGCTTAATGGGCGGGCCCATCGCCGTGGCCAGCGCAGCGGAGCGGATGTACTGACCCTTGATGCCGGCGGGTCTCGCCGCGACGATGGCCTCCATCAACGCGGCCAGGTTCTCCTTTAGTTTCTCCTCGTCGAAGCTGACCTTGCCGAAGATGGCGTGGATGACGCCGGTACGGTCGAGCCGGAACTCCTGGCGGCCCTTCCGGGCCTCCTCGACGGCCCGGGGAATGTCGGCTTCCTGCACGACGGTGCCGGCGCGTGGGTTGGGCATGAGGCCGCGCCGTCCAAGCACGCGGCCGAGCTTGCCCACCTTGGGCATCATGTCCTGGGTAGCGATGGCGACGTCGAATTCGACCCAGCCGCCTTCGATACGCTTGATCGTCTCGTCGTCGCCGATGACGTCGGCGCCGGCCTCCTGGGCGGTGCGGACGCCCTCGCCCTGGGCGAAGACGAGCACGCGCACCTGTTTGCCGAGGCCGTTGGGCATCATGGCGACGCCCCGGATCTGCTGATCGGCGTGGCGGGGGTCGGCCCCCATGCGCAGGTGAATCTCGACGGACTCGTCGAAGCCCGCGTAAGAGGCCTTCTTGGCAAGGCCGATGGCCTCGTCGGGCTGGTAGCGCCGGTCAATCTCGATGAGCTTGGCCGCTTCTTGGTACTTCTTTCCGTGCTTCGCCATGATTGAACGTGTTCTCTTCCCGTGATCGAGCTATTCGACGTCGAGACCCATCGAGCGGGCGGTGCCCTCGATGATCCGCATCGCGCCGTCGATATCGGCGGCATTCAGGTCCTTCATCTTGAGCTCCGCAATCTCGCGGACCTTGTCCCGGCTCACGACGCCGGCTTTCTCACGGGAGGCCTCTCCGCTGCCCTTCTCGACTCCCGCAGCCTTCTTCAGCAGGTCGGCGGCGGGGGAGGTCTTTGTAATGAAGGTGAAGGAACGGTCCTCGAAGATGGTGATCTCAGCGGGCACAACCTGACCGGCCTGGTTGGCGGTCTTGGCGTTGTACTCCTTGACGAACTGCATGATATTCGCGCCGTGCTGACCCAGCGCAGGCCCAAGCGGCGGCGCGGGAGTGGCGCCTCCACCGGGGAGCTGCACCTTGACGACGGCGGCGACCTTCTTTGCCATGAGCTTCCTTTGCGCGTCTCTCGCTGGACGGTTCCCGGCCTACAGCTTCTCTATCTGAAGGAAATCGAGTTCAACAGGCGTCTCCCGCCCGAAGAAGGAGAGCAGGACCTTGACCTTGCCCTTCGCCTCGTCGAGCTCGTCGACGACGCCGATGAACTCGGAGAAGGGGCCGTCGGTGACCCGCACACTCTGGCCCACCTGATAGCCGACGCGAACACGGGGGGCCTCGGCCTCCATCTGGCGCAGGATGCCGCGGACTTCCTCTTCCTCAAGCGGAATCGGACGGTTGGCTGAGCCGACGAAGCCGGTGACGCCGGGGGTGTTACGCACCACGTACCAGCTTTCATCGTCCACGACCATCTCGACCAAGATGTAGCCGGGGAAGACCTTCCGGGCCACGGTGCGGCGCTGGCCGTCACGGATCTCGATCTCGTCCTCGGTGGGCACAACCACGCGGAAGATCTTTTCCTTGACGTCCATGGTGAGGACGCGCTGGTCGAGGTTCTTCTTGACGCGGTCTTCGTAGCCGGAGTACGTGTGAATGACGTACCAGCGCGCGCCCGTTTCGGTCTGTTGGTCTACCACGGCGGTCTCTTTTCCGGCTTCGTTTTGGCTACCGATAGGACTTTTACAGAATGAACTGGATGAGATTCGAGAAGCCAAAGTCGATCACGCCGAGGGCGATCCCGATCGAAATCGAGATCACCAGCACCATCACCGTGAGCCGCGTCGCCTCCTCCTGGCTCGGCCAGACGACCTTCCGCAACTCCGAAATGACCTCGCCGACGAAGCCTCCCCGGAACCGGGTCTGCCTCCCCAATATGGGTCGGCCGGTGGCGGTGCGGCGGGTAGCCACGAGCTAACGCACCTCTCTGTGCAGCGCGTGCTTGCGGCAGCGCCGGCAGAACTTATTGAGCTCGATCCGGTTCGGATCGTTGCGCCGGTTCTTCTCCGTCAGGTAGGTGCGCTCACGGCAGTCCGTGCACGCCAGGGTGACGCCGATGCGGTTGTCGCCTTTCTTCGCCATGAGGGACTATTCCTGGACCTGCGTGAACACGCCCGCGGCGACGGTCCGGCCGCCCTCACGAATGGCGAAGCGGAGACCCTCCTCCATCGCCACGGGGGTGATCAGGCTCACATCCATGGTGATGTTGTCACCGGGCATCACCATCTCCACGCCTTCGGGAAGCGCGATCTGGCCGGTGACGTCCATCGTGCGGATGTAGAACTGCGGCTTGTAGCCGGTGAAGAACGGGGTATGGCGGCCGCCTTCGTCCTTGCTGAGGACGTAGACCTCGGCCTTGGCCTGGGTGTGCGGCTTGATCGAACCAGGGGCGGCAAGCACCTGGCCCCGCTCGACGTCGTCGCGCTCGACACCACGGAGGAGCGTGCCGACGGCGTCGCCGGCCTCGCCCTCGTCCATCGACTTGTGGAACATCTCGACACCGGTGACGGTCGTCTTGCGGGTCTCGCCGAAGCCGACAATCTCAACCTCGGTACCGACCTTGATGGTGCCGCGCTCGACACGGCCGGTCACCACCGTACCTCGGCCCTTGATGCCGAAGACGTCCTCGACGGGCATCAGGAAGGGCCGGTCCTTGGGGCGCTCGGGCAGCGGGATGTAGTTGTCCACCGCGTCCATCAGCTCGTGGATCGACTTGTACTCCTCGGCGTCGGGGTTCTCGTCCGCGCATTCGAGAATCTTGAGGGCGCTGCCGCGGATGAAGGGAATGTCGTCGCCGGGAAACTCGTACTTGCTTAGGAGCTCGCGCACCTCAAGCTCGACCAGCTCGAGGAGCTCTTCGTCGTCCATGAGGTCGACCTTGTTGAGGTAGACGACGATGTTGGGCACCTGGACCTGGCGGGCGAGGAGGATGTGCTCGCGGGTCTGCGGCATAGGGCCGTCTGGCGCGCTCACGACAAGAATCGCGCCGTCCATCTGGGCCGCGCCGGTGATCATGTTCTTGATGTAGTCGGCGTGGCCGGGGCAATCGACGTGGGCGTAGTGACGGTTGTCCGTTTCATATTCCACGTGCGAAATCGCCACGGTCAGGATCTTCGAGGCGTCCCGGACGACACCGCCCTTGGCGATGTCGGCGTAGGACTTCATCTTGGCCTGGCCCTTGAGCTCCAGCACTTTGGTAATCGCGCTGGTGAGGGATGTCTTGCCATGATCGATGTGACCGATGGTCCCGACGTTCGCGTGCGGCTTAGTTCTTTCGAACTTCTGCTTGGCCAAGGTAGTCTCTCCTTCTTTGTGGAGCCCAGAACCAGACTCGAACTGGTGACCTCGTTCTTACCAAGAACGTGCTCTACCACCTGAGCTATCTGGGCATGTAAATCTCGCGGGCCTTCGCCCGGTGGTTCCGTTGGTGTGTGCCGTCCTGCGTGTGCGTTCGCGTGCTCCGTTTTCCTGGTGCAGGGGGCAGGATTCGAACCTGCGAAGCCGTTCGGCACCAGATTTACAGTCTGGCGGTTTTAACCACTCACCCACCCCTGCAAGAGGGTGGCGCACGCTTTTCATCCGTTCGATTCGCGGCATTCTAAGCCGACGCCAATAACAGATTATATCGAGTGTTCTGAAGACCGTAAAGGTCTGCCGTGCACGGCCGGGGGTTGGAGCCCGAGAGAGGACTCGAACCTCCAACCGCCCGATTACAAGTCGGGTGCGCTACCAGTTGCGCCACTCGGGCTTGGGGCCGGTCCGTCCTTGCCGGCGGAGCATGCCGCCCATCGACGCGCCGCCAACAGAAGCGGCGCAGGTCCATTCAACGCACATTCATTATAGGCAGTTCAAAACTGCGGGTCAAACGACGGCCGTCGGCGGAAACGGGCGGCTAGCCTGTGTAGCGGTAGGCGCTGCTGCGCATCAGCTTGCCGGGAAGCGCGCCGGTGTGCCGTCCGTCCTCGAACACCGGCTCGCCGTTGACGATGAGGTGGTCGTAGCCCTCGGCCCGGTTCCCGAGACGGCTCTGGCCGCCGGGGAAGTCGTCGAAGCGCTCTGTCGGGAGCCACTTCAGCCGGTCGAGGTCGAAGATGACCACGTCTGCGGCCATGCCCTCACGCAGGAGGCCCTTGTCGCTGATGCCGTAGATGGAGGCCGGCATGAAGGTGAGCCGGCGCACCGCCTCTTCGAGCGAGAGGATGCCCTCATCCCGCACCCAGTGGCTGAGGATGAAGCTGGAGAAGTAGCTGCCGCTGAGCCGGTCGGTGTGGGCGCCGGCGTCGGAGATGCCCGCGAGGGCGAACCGGCTGTTCAGAATCTCCTCGACGGCGTTCAGGTCGCCGTTACGGATGCCGATGTAGGCCCACTCCGTGTTTAGGTCTTCAGACAAGGCGATGTCGAGCATGACGTCGGCGAGATGGTCGCCGTTGCGGGCGATCTCGCCAAGGAACTTACCCTCGTGCTCGGCGTACTTGCCGGTGGCGCTCCGGACAAGCGCGATGTTGCCCAAACGCCGGAACCACTGCAGTTTGGGCTCGACCGCGTCGTACTCCTCCTTGAGTTTGGCGCGGACGGCGGGGTCGGCGATCATCTCCTTCTTCCGCTCGTCGGTCTGGGAGAGCATCGCCTTCCATTCGGGGAAGTAGCGCTCGAAGCCGGCGGTCGACTTGAGGTTGAAGAAGGCGTCGAGGCGCTGCATCCGCGCCACGGCGTAAACCTGCGCCCCCTCCTTCGCGGCGCGCTCCATGTACTCGATCTGCGCGCGCCACGCCGTGGGCCGGTCCCAGGTATGGGAGAGCTCGTTCCAGTTGACGGGACGGCCGCTCTCCAACGAGAGGGCGGTCATAAGCTCCTGATCGGTCTCGCTGAACTTGTCCTCGCCCATCACCGCGGTCTCGGTGATGATCTCGATGCTGCCGACGTGGAAGTCGCGGAGCACCGACCCAAGCTCGATGACCTCTTCATGCGTGGCGAGGCGGCTCGGGACGGGCTCGCCCTCCCAGCCGAAGTGTGTAGGCGACAGGGAGGTGGTGAAGCCGAAGGCGCCGTGGCCCATGGCGTCGTGGACGATCCCCTTCATCTCCTCGATTTCGGCGCCGGAGCTGGGCCGCTGGTCGGCGTCGGGGCCGATGACGAAGCGGCGGAGTGCCGAGTGGCCGACCATGGCGCCGATGTTCACGCCCTTCGGAAGCGCGTCGACGACGTCGAGGTACTCGGGGAAGGAACGCCATTGCCAGTCGATGCCGGCGTTCAGGGCGTCGATGTTCATACCCTCGACCTTGGCGAACATCCGCGTAACGAAGTCGCGGTCGCTGGGGTTGCACGGGGCGAGCGTGAAGCCGCAGTTGCCCATGACCACCGTCGTGACGCCGTGCCAGGGCGAGCAGGTGACGAGGGGGTCCCAGAGCACCTGCGCGTCGTAGTGAGTGTGGACGTCGATGAAGCCGGGGGCGACGTAGCGGCCCTCGGCGTCGATGACCTTCGCCCCGTTGGGCGAGATGCGCCCCTTCTCAACGATTTTGCCGTCCTTGATGGCAATGTCCGCACGGTGGCGGGGCATTCCGGAACCGTCGACAACCATGCCGTTCTTGATTACGAGGTCGTAGGACATCTCTCGAACCTCCAGGGGCAAGCCGCTCGAGCGCGGGGGGCGTCGTTTCGGTAGACAGAGTCTGCGGCGAGCATAGGCAGGCCATTAATCGGGTGTCAAGCAGACGTAGCCCCATCCCTCCTACAAACCCCGCGCGTCAAAGACCGCCTTGGCCGCGCCGTAAGCGTTCACGCTGTTGGGCACGCCACAGTAGAAGGCGAGCTGCGAAATGACCTCGACGATCTCTTCCTTGCTCCAGCCCACGTTCAGAGCGTTCCCAATCCAGTTTTCGAGATAGCGCCCTCCGTCGGTGGCGATGAGGGCCGCGACGGTGCAGATCGCCCGCGTCTTGATGTCGAGCTGGGGCCGTCCGTAGACACCGCCCTGGATGACGGTGAGCATCATGTCGGAGACGTCGGGCGCCAAGTCGGCGCCGGCGCTGCCGCCGGAGCCGCCGAGCGGCCGGCCGCCATCGGGGTGAAGCATCGATTGCACCTCCACCCGCCGCTTCTCCATCGCCTCGTACCGGTCCATCGTGCACCTCCTTGCATTTGCTGTCGTCATGGTAACGGCGCGCCGGGAAGGCGGTTATGTTCCGTTAACACGGCTGTAATGATTCCGCAATCAATCGGTAACGCAACGTTCCTACGATGTCCCGCAGACCGGAGCAGGGAAGGAGGATCTTCCATGATCGATAGTGGCGACACCGCATTTATTTTGCTGGCGTCTGCCCTGGTGCTCCTGATGACGCCGGGGCTCGCCTTCTTCTACGGCGGCCTCGTGCGGCGGAAGAGCGTCGTGGGCGTGATCATGCACAGCTTCATGGCGATGGGGATCGTGGGGGTCGTCTGGGTGGTCTGGGGCTATACGCTGGCCTTCGGACCCGACCAGGGCGACTTCATCGGCAACTTCAAGTACTTCGCGTTCAGCGGCGTTTCGTTCTCTGAACCGCTCGACGGGCAAACGATTCCGCATGCGCTCTTCGCCGTCTTCCAGGGAATGTTCGCGATCATCACCCCGGCCCTGATCACCGGGGCATTCGCCGAACGAATGAAGTTCAGCGCTTACGTGATCTTCACGATCCTGTGGGTGACGATCGTCTACGCGCCGATGGCGCACTGGGTCTGGGGCGGCGGCTGGCTCGGCGGCTGGGGCGTCCTCGACTTCGCGGGCGGCGCCGTGGTCCACATGAACTCGGGCATCGCGGCCCTCGCGGCGGCGATCATCATCGGCCGGCGCCTGCGGCACGGCGAGGAGCCGATGGACTCGCACAACGTGCCGTTCGTGATGCTAGGGGCCGGACTCCTTTGGTTCGGCTGGTTCGGATTCAACGCGGGCAGCGCCCTTGCCGCCGACGGCGGCGGCGCGGCGACCATGGCCTTCGTGGTGACCAACACCGCGGCGGCCGCGGGCGCGGTAACCTGGATGCTGCTCTCCCACGTCACGTCGGGCAAGTACAGCGCGATCGGCGCGGCCTCCGGCGCGGTGGCCGGCCTTGTCGCCATCACCCCCGCCGCGGGGTTCGTCGGCGCGCCCGCTTCGATCCTCATCGGGGCCGGCGCCGGCGCCTTCTGCTTCGCGACGGTGTTCTTGATCCGCAACAGGTTCAGGATCGACGACGCGCTCGACGTCTTCGCGGTGCACGGCATCGGCGGAACGTGGGGCGCCCTCGCCACCGGCCTCTTCGCCGGCATGGGCACCATGGGCGTGTTCGCTCTCGAAGAGGGCCGCGGCGAAGTCATCGGCAAGCAGGTCGTCAGCATCCTGGTGACCTGGGGCTGGAGCTTCGCGGTCACGTCGGCAATCCTCTTGCTCCTGAAGTATACGATTGGGTTACGGGTCGACACGGACACGGAGGAGCAAGGGCTCGACGTGGCCGAGCATGGGGAAGAGGCATACCCGGGCTTCTAGGTAGGGCATAGGGCCGGCGGACCGGAGCGCCCGGCTCCGGGTCCGCCGGCGAAGGCCCACGCCCAAGGGAGGAATACCATGAACAAAGTCGAAGCAATCATCCGGCCCGAGCGTATCGGCCTTGTGACGGAGGCGCTGGCGCAGGCTGGGTTCATCGGACTCAACGTGGTGGAAGTCCGTGGACGCGGCGTCCAGAAGGGCGTCCAGCACGTCGGCCGGGGCGGCATCAACATCACCATCGACATGCTGCCCAAGTCGAAGCTGGAGATCGTCGTCAAGGACGCGGACACCCAGCCCGTGATCGACATCATCAACGAGCATGCCAGCACGGGGAACGTGGGCGACGGCAAGATATTCGTCTTGCCCGTCTCCGCCGCCATCCGCGTGCGTACCGGCGAGAAGGACGAAGCGGCGCTCTAAACAAGCGCGCTCGGTAGGTCAAGAAGGGGCCTGGGCGGCGATGCACCCGTCCGGGCCCCTTTTGATTGGGGGCCTATGGGTACGGAGATCAGACTCGCAAATGCGTCGGATGCCCAACAAATGTTGGCGATTTACGCGCCAATAGTTCGCGAGACGACGATTACTTTTGAGGAGGAAGTCCCATCCGTAGCAGAGTTCCAGGAGCGAATTCGCTCCGTCTTGGAACATCTGCCTTGGTTCGTATGCGATCACGACGGCGCGGCGGCGGGCTACGCCTACGCCAGCCCCTTCAAGGCCCGGCCGGGATATCGGTGGTCCTGCGAAGTCACGGTGTACGTCCATCCGGGCCATCGCAGGCGGAACGTCGGGCGTGCCCTCTACACTTCACTCCTCCGTGCTCTGGCAGCCCAAGGCTACTGCGTAGCAGTTGCCGTCATCACGCTGCCGAATCCCGCCAGCATCGCCCTTCACGAGTCGATGGGCTTCCAACGCATGGGGACTTACCAAGGAGTGGGCTACAAGCTTGGGCAATGGCTCGACGACGGGGTCTGGCAACGAAAACTCTCGCCCAAGCTGGCCGAGCCGGAACCCCCCACACCGTTCCATGAAGTCGTCGGTACGGCCGAATGGGATGACGCACTGAAGGCCGGCACCGCCTGTCTGAAGTTGCCGTTCCAACTGTGAGCTAGCGAGTGGAGTGCTCGCGCGTCTCTTGATAGCCCCTTCCCCGTCAGACTAGACCACGCCGCGGATGGCGACGGTCTGAGGCTGGCTGGCGACGCCGAAGCCCCAGGTGGGAATGACGGCGCTGAACGCGCCCGCCATCCCGCCCCCAACGACGATGCGCACCGCCTCCGGCCCAGTGAGCGCGGCGACGGGGTCGTCCGTCTCCTCATCGCCGAGTTGGCCTACGCGCCGGTAGAAATCGGCAGGCCGGCGCGCCTTCTCGTGCAGGAACGCCTTGACTTGCTCCTTCGTCCAGCCCGCGCCTTCGAGCTGCGCCACGTGCTCGGGGCCGAGCACGACGACGAAGTCGCCGAAGCCGTGGCCGCAGTCGGCGATGGCCTCGGCGATGCGCGTCTGGACGACCTCCAACGGCTTGTTCGTCAGCGAGTGCACCTGATGCGGGCTGAGCACGTTGATGACGGTCACCGCGCTCTCGTCCTTCGAGAAGCCCTGCTCGACGTGCAGGGGCGCCCACGGTGAGAGTTCCTCGTTCTCGGCGATGCAGAAGGAGTACTTGCCGGGATGTCCCAGGCAGCTCATGTCGATCTCGCCGGGACGGTTGCCCAGCACGTTGATGTGGATAAGCCGGATGGCGCGGCCGATGGTGGCGTTGGGACGGAAGCCGGGGCCGAACAGGTTCGGCCCGCTGTTCAGTTCGAGC
The DNA here is from genome assembly GCA_965207995.1 of Dehalococcoidia bacterium. GTDB lineage: Bacteria > Chloroflexota > Dehalococcoidia > SHYB01 > SHYB01 > DAOUKH01. The sequence continues at coordinate 486,608 of CBDBNG010000001.1, forward strand.
GCGTGCCGGACCGGACCGTTGACGATGAGCAGCTGCGCCGACCCCCCGGTGCTCACCGATGCGCCGTGGATGTTGAAGTGCCCCCGGCACATCCCCTCGACGGCGGCCACCACGACCGGGAGATACTCGGGGCGGCACCCCGCCATGACGGCGTTTACCGCCACCTGTGCTGCGTTGATGGTCAGCAGGCGGGGCTCAATGACGCCGACGGTGTCGTCGGCTTCGAGTCCGGCGGCGGCGAGAGCGGCCTCGACGAGATCGGAGCGGGGCGGGACGACGGGCAACCCGTCGGTCAGTCCATCCTCGAAGAAGCGCTCGATGGCGGCCCAGGCGTCGTTGGCTTCGATGCGTCCGTCGGACACGGCGGCGTCGCGCGCCCGGTGGGGCTATCCCGCGGCGGAGGCACGGGCCTCCGTGGCCCGGGCCTCCGTCTCGGCTCGAGGCTTAGCGCGCTGCGACTCGTACTCCTGGGCCAGGGCGTAGAGTTCGTCGCCGTTGAAGAAGCTGTGGCGGGCGTTGCGGTAGCTGCCCGACGCCTCGTCCCATTCGCCGTCGTAGGCGTCTTGGATCTTGTCGTAGACGTACTTCACAACGCGGGTGGCGCTGGTGTACTTGTCGGCCACGCCGGTCTTCTCCAGGTGCTTGGCGTTGAGGATCGCGACGATGCCCTCCGCGCCCGAGAGCGAGCCCACTCGGTGCAGCTCCACGCGGTCGGCCCCGAGGACCTTGGGGTCGAACGGCAGGTAGATGTCGCCGCCCTCGGCCTGGGCCTGGCGCTCGACGCCGGCCTGATGGATGCCGGCCTGGGTGCTGAAGATGGCGTCGCCGATGATAGGCGACTTTATGTTCACTCCGCCGATCTCGCTCTGAATGAGGGCCGCCATCTCACGCAGGGCGGCGAGGTTGAAGCCGGGGTCGCCGTAGAGCCGGATGTAGTCGGCGGTGACCTGTTCCAGGGTGGTGTTGCCGGTGCGCTCGCCGAGGCCGCCGAAGGCGACGTTGACCCGCCGCGCGCCGTAGCGCCAGGCGAGGATGCTGTTGGCGGTGGCGAAGCCGAAGTCGTTGTGGCCGTGCCACTCAAGCTCGGCGCCGGTCTCCGCCCGGATGGTCGAGATCAGCCGCGGCACGCCCATGGGCAGCGCGGCGTGGGGGTCGGGGAAGCCGATGCCGAGGGTGTCGCAGATGCGGACCTTCGCCGTGCCCTCGGTCTCCCTCAGAACCCGCTGGATGAAGGGGATGACGAAGCCGTGGATGTCGGCTTTGGTGGAGTCCTCGAGGTGTACCCGCGGCCTGATGCCGGCCTCCATCGCCGCCATGATGGGCTGGAGGTATTTGTCGGCGGCCTCTTCCTTACTCCGGTAGCCGAGCTTGTCGAAGATGTGGTGGTCAGAGGCCGAGGCGAGCATCCCGGTCTCTTTGACCTTGCCGCCGGAGACCTCGGTGAGGAGCTTGATGTCCTTCGGCGTGGCGCGCGTCCACGTGGTGACTTGGGGGAAGTCGTAGCCCCGTTCAAGAAGCTTCTCTAAACACCAAAGGTCGCGCTTTTGGTAGATGAAGACCTCGACCTGTTCGATGCGGCCGGTGCCATTGTCGAGCTCGTGGAGGAGGTCGTAGTAGCGGAGGCGGGCCTCGTTGGGGAAGAGGGCGAAGTTGGGGTCCTGGGCACCGTCGCGGAGGGTAGTGTCGGTGATGAGCTTGGGCTTGCCGTCGTCGGGAGGGAGCGCCGCCGCCTCGGGCTCGAAGGAGAGCGCGGGCATCTGGCCGCGGAAGTTGTAGAAGCGCTTCCGCGCGTCGATCTGACGGGGCTCGGCGGTCTGCGTCATCGAGGGCGTCCTTCTGAAGCGCTAGGCCCCGGGAACGTCGCCCCCATTATACACAGGCCCTGTCTCCTGCGCGTCCGCAGGGCATTGGGCCGATCCGTCGCCCGCCACAGCAGCGGCCCTGTCTCCTGCGCGTCCGCAGGGCACTGGGCCGATCCCGCCGCCCGCCACAGCAGCGGCCCTGTCTCCTGCGCGTCCGCAGGGCATTGGACCGATCCGTCGCCCGCCACAGCAAGGGCCCTGTCTCCTGCGCGTCCGCAGGGCTGGGCCGTTCCCGCCGCCTCCCGGGGCTGGTAGCGCCCAGCTTCCACGCGTCCGCGGAGTGTCGCCACCGCATCCCGGTTAAAGAACGTACGTTCTGACATGATGATAGCCGCCCGTGGAGGGGGTGTCAAGCGGGTAGTGGCGGGGCTGCAACAGGGTTTTCCCGTGGGGTGCTTCTTGTGGGCGCCTGTCCCTAAACGAGGAGAGGGCCCCGGAGACCACTCCAGGGCAACCACAAGGGTTGCCCCTACAGGGACGGTCTTTGTTGCCTCGTGGGCTGCCAAGGGTCTCCGGGGCGGCGTCTCGCGGGCGACCGGTGGCGGGTGGCACGGAGCCCCTCATCTCAATCTTCTCCCGTGGGAGACCTTTGCGTAACCGGCGATTCCGGCTCCAAGGACGTTGGCGCACCCCGCTCCACCCCCGGCCCTCTCTCAGTCTCCCCCAGAGGGGGAGAGGGAAGACCACCCCACTCCACCCGTTTTTCAACCATCGATGGGAGTTGTGCAAAGGTCTCCGGGGGGAGAAGAGGCCGGAGGGGGCGGGCCCGCCCTCAGTCCCTTCCAGAGGGAGGGAAGTTTAAGGGGCGGTTCTCAGGGGAGGGGGCTTAGCGCGCGCTAGTCCTCTTCCAAAGTGGAGGTGTCGCCTTCGGGGAGGCCGAGCTCGCGGGCCTTGAGGAGGCGGCGCATGATCTTGCCGCTGCGCGTCTTGGGCAGGCCCGGCAGAAAATCGATCTCGCGGGGGGCGGTGCCGGCGGCGAGCTTGCCGCGGGCGAAGCGCATCAGCTCGCGGCGGAGGGGCTCCGACGGCTCGTAGCCCTCGCGGAGGGCGACGAAGGCCTTCACGACCTCCATCGCAATGGGGTCGGGCTTGCCGATGACGCCGGCCTCGGCGACGGCGGGGTGCTCGACGAGGGCGCTCTCGACCTCGAACGGGCCGACGAGGTGGCCGGCGGTGTTGATGACGTCGTCGGCGCGGCCGATGAACCAGAAGTAGCCGTCCTCGTCCATACGGGCGCGGTCGCCGGAGTAGTACCAGCCGTTCTTGAACTTCGACTGGTACATCTCGTCGTTGCGCCAGTAGGTCTGGAACATAGAGGGCCAGCCGGGGCGGGCGACGAGGTCGCCTTCCTGGCCGGCAGGCGCGGGGTTGCCGTCGTCGTCGACCACGGCGAGCTCGATGCCGGGGATGGGGCGGCCCATGGAGCCGAGCTTGATGTCGGACTCGGCGTAGTTGGCGCACATGATGGCCCCGGTCTCGGTCTGCCACCAGTTGTCGTGGAAGGGCATGTCGAAGGCCTCCATGCCCCAGACGATGGCCTCTGGGTTGAGGGGCTCGCCGACGCTGGCGAGGAAGCGCAGGCTGGAGAGATCGCGCTTCTGGGCGGCCTCGGAGCCGGCCTTCATCATCATGCGGATGGCCGTCGGGGCCGAGTACCAGACGGTCACCTTGTACTTCTCGATCAGGTCGTACCAGGTGGTGGCGCGGAAGCCGCCCTCGTAGATGAAGTTGGCGACGCCGCTGGTCCACGGCGCGATGATGCCGTAGGAGGTGCCGGTGACCCAACCGGGGTCGGCGGTGCAGAAGTAGAGGTCGTCCTCGTGGAGGTCGAGGGCCCACTTACCGGTGGCGTACTGCTGGAGTACGGAGTTGTGCCGGTGGACTGCCCCCTTGGGCTTCCCGGTGGTGCCCGAGGTGTAGTGCATGATCGAGTAGTCGTCGCGGGTGGTGTCGACGTTGTCGAAGACGTCGGAGGCGGCGGCCATGAGGCCCTCGTAGCTCACGTCGCCCTCGGCGAGCGGCTCGTCGCTGCGCCCGTTCTTATTGACGATGATGACGTGCTTGAGGTCGGGGCAGTCGGGGAGGATGTCGGCGATCCGCTTGCGGAGGTCGGGGGAGGTGACGAGAACGGAAGCGCCGCTGTCCTGGAGGCGGTCGCGGACGGGGTCGGGGCCGAAGGCGGAGAAGAGCGGGCCGGCGACGCAGCCGGCCTTGAGCGCGCCGAGGATGGCGAAGTAGGTCTCGGGGAGGCGGTCCATGAAGACGAAGACGCGGTCGCCCTTGGCCGCGCCGAGGCCGAGGAGGACGTTGGCGAACTTGTTGGTCTCGAGGCGCATCTCGTCGAAGGTGTAGCGCTCCTCCTCCGTGTCCTTGCTCACCCAGAGCATGGCGAGGCGGCCGCCGCGGCCCTCGGCTACGTGCCGGTCGATGCACTCCCAGGCGACGTTGAGGCCGCCGCCGGGCAGCCACGCGACCTCCCCCTCGATCGTCGCCCAATCGAAGGAGGCGCGGGCATCGTGGTAGCCGTCGATGTTCGGCGTCAGCCGCCGGTCCTTCGGCCGCTTCGCAATGATGTTCTCGTCCATGGCGGGACCCCTGCGTGCTTCAGGTTAGCGTGGTGGGGCGTAGGGTAGCACACGGGGTGGGGGAGGGGCGGGGTGGGGGCACCTGCGGCTGCGGGACGCAAAGCGCAAGGGTTAGTTGTCGGGGCTAGGAGTCTCTACGCTATTGGAAAGCAGAGACGGAAGGTTATACGCCCACACGATGGTGCCGACAGAGAAGGTTATCGCACCCAGGGAAACTGACACTGCTACGATGCCGATTATGACCTTGTCTGACGACTCTCCTTGCGTGGTAGAAAGGAGCTCAGGGAGAAACAATCCTAGCATGACGAAGGATATTGCTGACAAAAGATATAGGCTAGCCATCCAACGGAGTGCCAGTTTGATCCGCGGGTTGACCGTGGAAGAAAAGCCAGCCACGAGTCCGAATCCTGCAAAAATCGCTATCACTTGGGCGAGAGTAAAAGGGTCGCCGAACACGAATGGATTATTCCCACCTAGTTCATCTATCATGAATGAGAGGAACCAAATCAAGATAGCGATTGGTGCAAGCCCACCTATCATACAGAGAACCAGAACCAATAAATCGACGTATCCTATGGATTTCCAGGTTGATGCTAAGAGGTGCCCTAGTCGGCTGATTCCACTCATCGTCTCGCCTCCGAGGAACTGTAGTAACAATGACCGCAGGACGTTGCCAGAAATACACCGGGAAGTCTACCTCACGTATCCCGCCTCCTGAGGCTGTACGTCTGCCCGGTGGGGCCCTTGTTGGGCTGGGTGGCGAGGAAGAGGGCGAGGGGGACGACGTCTTCAGGGGTCTTGACTCACTCGCTTTCCTCTAGGAAGACCGAGCCGGGCTCTCGGCCTTACGACAGGATCGATTGTGCCAATCGAGGTGATAATCACAAGAAGTCACGCCTAATCAGGCTAAAGTGACGCCCGAGTTACATACACTTACTCTAAACTCCCCATGCGGTTGTATGCCTTTTTTGCCGGCTACAACCTGTCACGGCCGTTCCGGCTTCCCGTGTTGGCTGCTAGGGCTTCGGGTGGGGTACACCTTGCCCTCTGCCGGTGCGACATGGGTACGGAGCGATCGTGACAAGCAGCTCCATCCTCGACCGCCGCAAGGGGGCACCAAATGCGTATCCTGCTTCTCGCCGTCGCCGTCGTTCTCGCCGCTGTCGCCTGCACGTCAGTCGCAGCACACACACATATACCCGAACCGGAGCCCTGGAAGGACACTTGGGAGATACGGCCGAACCGAGTGAATGCCGTAGTCTGGCCTCACGGCAACCCGCCTAGGCTCACGATCTCTTGCAACCGGCAGCTTCGAATGCCGACGATCTCAGTGCTGTGGAATAACACGCAAACGGAAGCGTTTCATGTTGCGACCTCTCTCCGTAACACCGGCGGGAAGGCCCCGTGGGAAGACCTCCCGTGGGGAGTACGCAACACGTGGTTAGATCAAGAAGATCGAGACCTGCATCAAGTCGAAATCCGAATGCCCTTCGCCAGCGCATTGCTTGACCGACTTACCGAGACGGACGAGATCGCCCTTGCGTTGTACGACCGAACAGGGAACGTCATCGGAGCCGTGTTCAAGCTGGACTACCTGAAGGAAGCCCTAGCAGCGGAACGTGCATCGTGGAGCTGCTAGCAGGACGCAGAAGCGGATAATGACTACAGGGTCGGCCCTACTCGGTTTGGTGCGTTCCGGTAGCCGTTGGCGGTTGGCGCGGGGCCCCTCATCTCAATCTTCTCCGGGAGAAGAGGGGAAACCCCGCCCCGGCCCTCTCTCAGTCTCCCCCAGAGGGGGAGAGGTTTAAGGTGCTCCCCCTGCGGGGGAGGGTTGCGGTGTAGCCCCCGCCCTGGTTGTGGGGAGGCTGCGCGCTGCGACCTGGGTCGCGGGGAAGGGCTGCGGGAGGGCGATTCGTGAATCGCCCCTACGGGACGGGAGGCGGGAACCGCCGTTGTTGACCGGCTTCGGTGCGGCTACCGATAATGGCGCCTCTGCCGGGAGGGGTACCCGCTCATGCTTGACTGGCTTGGTGTCGACCACCTCTTCGAGCTTTCGACGACGGAGGCGATCGCGGGGTTCTTCACGCCGCTGGCGATTTTCGCGGCGTTCTTCCTGGCGCAGATGGTCCTGCCGGGGAGGTGGGTCCCCGGCTACGTCGTCAACCCGGAAACCGGGGAGCCACGGCAGTACCGGCTCAACGGCATCCTCGTCTTCGCCCTCGCGATGGTGGTGTGGGCGCTCGAGCTCACCGGCATGCCGCGCGATTGGTTCTACCGGTCGTCGGTCTATGCCGTGGTCGGCGGGACGGTGTTCACCCTGATCTTCGCTGTCATCGCGGTCTTCACCCAGCCGCGCGGCGCGATCAAGAACCCGCTGCTGGCGCTCTGGTTCGGGCGGGCCCAGGAGCTGTCGTTCTTCAAGCAGCGCTTCGACGTGAAGATGTACTTCTACGTCGTCGGCGGGACGATGCTGTCGCTCAACGCCCTCTCCGGGGCGGCGTTCCACTACGACCTCTTCGGCGACGACGCCAATCCCGGCGTCTACCTGTACGCGGCGATCTTCACCTTCTACGTCTTCGACTACTTCGTCTTCGAGCGCGTCCAGCTCTACACCTACGACGTGATCTACGAGAGGCTCGGCTTCATGATGTTCTGGGGCGCGCTCATGGTCTACGGGTGGGTCTTCATCCTCCCGCTGTGGGGCATGGCCGCCTACCCCGACCCCGGCTTCTCGACGGCGTGGACGTACGTCTGGATCATCGGCGCGTCCGCGCTGTTCCTGGTCGGGTGGGCCATCTCGCGCGGCGCCAACTTGCAGAAGTACACGTTCAAGCGGTGGCCCGACCGCAAGTTCCTGGGGATCATCGAGCCGAAGTACATCGAGGCCGGCAACCGCAAGATCCTGTGCAGCGGTCTCTGGGGCGCCGCCCGGCACTTCAACTACTTCGGCGAGTGGTGCTTCGGCCTGTCCATCGGCCTCGCCTTCGGGCACTTTGGCGTACTCTGGGCCTGGACCTACTTCATCTTCGTCGCCGTCTTCTTCTATTTCCGCCAACGGGGCGACGACAAGAACTGCGCCGAGAAGTACGGCGCCCAGAAGTGGGCGGAGTACCAGGCGCGGGTGAAGTACCGGATCGTACCGGGGGTGTACTAGGCGGGGCGGAGTGGGAGCGTGGCGGTCTCGGTGAAGGGGACCCCGCCCCGGCCCTCTCTCAGTCTCCCCCAGAGGGGGAGAGGCTTAAGGTGCTCCCCCTGCGGGGGAGGATTTTGGGTGTATCCTCCCCTCCGGGAAAGTCACCGGCGGCCTGAGGACAGCCCATGCCTGAGTTGATCGACCTGCTGGACCAAGTCGACGAGATGCGCGACGAGATCGTGGCGCTGGAGCGCGACATGGTCCGCATTCCCACGGTCAACACCGGCTTCATGCCGACGGGGAACGAGACGGAGCTGTGCCGTTACGTCGAGCGGTGGCTGGCCGAGGACGGCGTCGCGTGCGAGGTCATCGAGTCGGCGCCGGGGCGGGGCAACCTGATCGCGCGGCTGGAGGGCAGCTCGGGGCAGGCCGGCCTCATGTTCATGTCGCACCTCGACGTCGTGCCGGTCGAAGAGGAGGAGAAGTGGCGGTTTCCTCCGTTCAGCGCCACGGTGGCCGACGGCCGGATCTTCGGCCGGGGCGCATCGGACTGCAAGGGCCTGTTGACGTGCCACTTGATCGCCCTGCGCATCCTCAAGCGGAACGACGTCCCGCTCAAGGACAGCCTGATACTCGCCTCCTGCGCCGACGAGGAGCACGGCGGCCGCTACGGGTTTGGCTGGATGGCGGAGCACCACCCCGAGAAGCTCGCGGCGCCGCTGGCGGTGAACGAGGGCGGCGGCTACCCCGTCCACGCGGCGGGAAACCTCACCTATCTGCTGGGCGTGGGAGAAAAGGGCCGCCTGCAGGTGGAGATCGACGTGCGGGGGTCGAGCGCTCATGCGTCGGTGCCGTGGCTGGGGTCGAACGCCCTGTTCGCTTTATCGGAAGTCGTGAAGCGGATCGAGGCGTATGAGCCGGAACGGGACACGTCGACCAGCCTCTTCGAGCACCTGTCGGTCTTCGCCATCGAGGACAAGCCGTCGGCGGAGAACATCGACCAGATCATCGCGGACACCCGAGACGAGAACGCTCGCTTCGCCTCGACGATGCGGGCGCTGTCGCGGATGACAATCACGCCGACGATGGTCCGGGGCGGCATCAAGTCGAACAGCGTGCCGGAGTCGGTGCGCCTGACCTGCGACGTCCGGACGCTGCCGCACCAGGACGAGGCCTACGTCCGGCGGGAGCTGGAGAAGATTCTCGACGGCATTCCAGGGGTCGAGATCGACATCGACTACATGGCGGTGCCCAACTCCTCGCCTTTCGACACCGACTTCGCCCGCCGCATCGAGCTCAGCACCGCGCGGGCGCTCAACCGGGACGACCTCCAGTGGGTCCCCGCGCTGACCACCGGGTTCACCGACTCGCGCTTCACCCGCGAACTCGGCACCACCACTTACGGCATGGTCGGCTCCCACCCCGACGACGACCCGCGGCTGGCGAACATCCACGGGACGGACGAGTCGGTGGGCATCGCGAGCCTGATCAGCGGCTCGCGCGTCATGCTCGCGCTGGCGTACGACGTCCTGGCGGAGAAGTAGGCGGCCCCACCCCCGGCCCTCTCTCAGTCTCCCCCAGAGGGGGAGAGGCTTAAGGTGCTCCCCTTCGGGGAGGGTTTAGGTGTATCCCCGCCCCCGCTGTGGGGGAGCTTAGGGAAGGCGCCACGGCGGTATACTTGCGCCCAAACGCTGTCCAGATGGAGCTTGCTATGGCGTCTCAATCGACCGTTACCGTGCTCGATCCTTCGGGGCATGTCTTTCAGGAGGACGTGGGGCTGGCGCGCCGGCTCGACGACCTTGCGGGGCAGACGGTGGGCCTGCTCGACGACGGGCTGGCCTTCTCCGACGCCTTCCTGGAGCGGATCGGCGAGCTGCTCGAGGAGCGCGCCGGCGTCGGGACGGTGATCGCGCGGCAGAAGCCGAACCTCTCGGCGCCGGCGCCGAAGCCCATGATCGAGGAGCTGGTGAACGAGGTGGACTTCGCCGTCGTCGGGGTGGGCGGCTGAGGCTCCTGCTCGTCGTGCTGTACGCACGACGCGGTGACCCTCGAAGGCAAGGGCATCCCCACCGCGGTGATCATCGAGGACGGCTTCAAGGAGCTGGCCTACGCCAAGCGACGGCAGATGGGGCTGGAGAGCCTGGAGCCGATCATCATCCCCGGCATCATGGGCTCCCGCGAGGAGGCCCGCGGCATGGCCGACGGCGCCTTCGACGGCGTCGTCGAGTGGCTGCGCCGCGGTGGCACGTCGCGGGAGCGACGCGAGGAAGCCGCCGCCGAGCCCAAGGCGCGCGCCGCCGAGGCGGGCCGGTAGCGCATGGCGACAGCCAAGGAATCGCCGCTGGAGCGCTTCGACCGCGAGGCGACGTGGGCGTCGTTCCGCGCGACGATCGAGTCCTTCTACGACAAGGGTTGGACCGACGGCCTGCCGGTGATCCCGCCGACCGACGACGCCGTCGCCGAAATGATGGCGGCGGTGGACCGCGACCCGGCGGAGGTGATCGGCATCGTACCGCCGCGCCAGGGGGTCGCCACTATTGAGTCGGTGGCGGCGAATGCGGTCATGGCGGGCTGCAAGCCGGCGTACTTTCCGGTGGTCGTCGCGGCGGTCGAGGCGATGCTCGACGAGCGGCTCAACATCAACGGCGTCCAGGCGACGACGAACGCCTGCGCGCCGCTGACCATCGTCAGCGGGCCGATCGTCCAGGAGCTTGGCATCAACGCGGGGTCGAACCTGTTCGGCCACGGCTACCGGGCCAACGCGACGATCGGCCGCGCGGTGCGCCTCGTACTGGTCGTCCTCGGCGGCGGCTACCCGGAGACGGGGGACAAGTCGCCCCTGGGAATGCCCGGAAAGTTTACGTTTTGTATAGGAGAATCGCCGTCGAGCCCGTGGGGGCCGCTGCACGCCGAGCGCGGCCTCGGCGATCACGCCAGCGGGGTGACGGTGATGGCGGTCGACGCGCCCCGCGCCTTCATGACGCCGGAGGACCTCGACCCCGTCGCGTCGCTGGAGTCCATCGCCGTCGAGATCACGCATATCACGCATAACGTCCACCACGGCGGCGAGTACCTTCTGGTGCTGAACCCGCTCGTCGCCAAGAGCCTCGCCGACCACGGCTGGGAGCGCGGCGACATTCGCTACTTCCTCTACGAGAACGCCCGCGTCCCGATGGAGGATTTTCTCAAGACGCAGGAGCGCCGGGGCGTCACCAACCCCAACAACAAGGCGCGCTGGCCCAAGTGGCTGGAGTCGGCGGGGCCGGAATCGCGGGTCCCCGCCATCCGCCGCGTCGACGACCTCGTGATCACCGTCGCCGGCGGCACCCAACTCACGTGGAGCGCCCTCCTCGGCGGCTGGGGCAACTTCGGCGGCTGGGCGGTGACGCGGCCGGTGGGGTAGGGGCGCCGTGGGCGAGTGACACAGGCAACTTGACCCTACCATTTATGGCGCTCGATAATGTTCGCGACGCAGCATCCTGTAGAAAGTGGTCGGCGGGCAAGGTTGACGGGCGTTCATTCTCCCTCACCGGTAAGGGCCTGCCGTATAGGAGAAGGAATGGTGTCTCAAGACAGGGAACTCACCTGCCGCCGCTGCAGAGTCGCGGCGCAGGTCGATATCATCAACGGGGAGGTTGACCGCATCACCTGCCCATCCTGCGGAGTCTCGCTGGAAGGAGCAGCAGCTCGGAATGCCCCTGCCGAGCAGGCCCTGCACTACGCGGCGAAGGAATTCTCGGACATGCTTGGCCGAACGTTCCGTAAGGGTGGGGCCGTCGAATACCAGCCAGGCCGTCTCAAGTATCCGGGCGGCCCCTTCATCCTTAGTGCGTAGTGCCCGCAAGGCAGGGCCTCCCCGATAGTTGATAGAGAGGGCAGAGACGCGGGCACCCGCGATCTCGCGGGTCGACGGCTTGGTGAACACCGTCGCTGGCGGCATGCACTGACGTGGAATGCGCTCTTCGGCCGCTGGGGTAACTTTCGGCGGCTGGTCGGTGACCCCGGCCGGTAGGGTAGACCAAAGCTGAGGGAGTATGGGCAGACCTTGGACCTAGATCGCTACAAGGAAGACCTTGAGGCTCTGATTGCGAAGGGCGATCAGTTGTTGAACGCGATGTGGTTGGAGTGTTTTCCCGATGAGCGACGAGAGCAACTCAAGGACAGTCTGGGGGACAAGGCTGAGGATTTTATAGGGGGACTTCCGTCCTTCAGGGATGAGTATCAGCTTTGGTATTCCGAGGCTAGGACTCTAATCCAGCAAATGCTGCCTGACAGGCTCACAGACTTCACGCGGCACTACGAGAAGCCAACGTCGCGCGGGGAAATGACAAGGGAGACCTACACGATTGAGGACTACCTTCAGGTTCTTGCCCTTACACGGAGAAAGTCCGGGACCAACGTTGTAGATTTCAGTGCAGCAATCCCTCGCTTCCAGCAGCAACTGAGTATCGTGAAGGCCGTACAAGGGCGCTTCCAGAGTTCTCTCTTCGATATTCGCCAGCTTGCCCAAGCTGACCTCTTTGATTCTGAGTTAGACGCAGCCAAGGAGCTTGCCAAGAACAGGTTCTCTAGGGCGGCGGGTGCAGTGGCAGGAGTAGTTTTGGAGCACCACCTGAAAGAGGTGTGTGAGAGCCATGGCGTGACGATTCAGAAGAAAAGTCCGCACATCTCCGATCTGAACGATGCTTTGAAGAAGGCCGATGTCATCGATACGCCTCAGTGGCGGTCTATGCAGTACCTGGCTGATCTGCGCAACCTATGCGACCACGATAAGGAGTCGGAGCCGACTGCGGAGCAGGTCGGTGAGCTCATAAGCGGGGTGGAGAAGGTCACCAAGACCCTCTTTTGAAGACCCTTGACGCCATAGGCCGACCGATGCTGTAGTAGGTCATAGTCAGACTGCTGCCGAGCCAGTGGCTACAGGCGCGTAACGGGCCGTCCCAGATGGCCCGTTGCTTTGTTAAGGAGCGGGCGCCCACAAGGGGCGCCCCTACAGGGGCTGGCGGCTGTCGGTCGCCCGTGGCGGTTGGCGCGGGGCCCCTCATCTCAATCTTCTCCCCACGGGAGAAGAGGAGGGACCACCCGGGGCTCCACCCCTCCGACGCGCCTCGCGGCGCGTGCCCTCTTTCAGTTTCTCCCAGAGGGGGAGAGGCCGGAGGGGAGGGCGATTCGTGAATCGCCCCTACAGGAGGGAAGGCAGCCTAGACGACGCCCGCTTCCCGCAGGTCGGCGACCTTGGCCTCGTCGTAGCCGAGGATATCGGCGAAGACTTCTTCGGAGTGCTGGCCCAAGAGCGGCGACGGATGCTCCACGGTTGGGGAGTCGGAGAGCTTGATGGGGTTGCCGATGAGGCGAACGGTGCCGCGGACGGGGTGCTCCATGTCGACGATGGTCTCGCGCTCGAGGAGGTGAGGGTTGGTGTGGAGGTCCTCGGCGTTGAGGCAGGCGCCGGCGGGGATGCCGGCCTCGCCGAGGATGCGCATCGCCTCGAACTTGTCGCGCTGCTTGGTCCACGACTCAACGGCATCGTCGAACTCTTCGGCGTGCTCGTTGCGGAAGTCGCGGTCGGCCCAGCGAGGGTCGTCGGCCATGTCGGGATGGCCGGCGATGCGGAGGATGGTGGCGACCATCTTGGGCATGGCGCCGAAGGTGATGACGATGTAGTCGTCGTCGCCGCCGGGGGCGCACTGGTAGGTGCCCTTGGTGCTCTGCCCGAAGTAGACGTTGCCGGTGCGCGGCACGTTCTTGCCGGTCTCGTGGTAGTCACGCGACCAGATGCGGCAGAGGTTGGCGACGGCGTCCTGCATGGCGACTTCGACCTTCTGGCCGCGGCCCGTTATGTCGCGCTGGTGGAGGGCGGCGAGGATGCCGATGGCGAGGTGCATGCCGGTGCCGGTGTCGCCGAGGGTCGGGCCGGGGCGCGTCGGCGGATGGCCGGGGAAGCCGGTGGCGCAGAAGGAGCCGCCGGTCGCCTGCCCGATGGTGTCGAACGACTTGTAGTCCTTGTAGGGGCCGTAGGTGCCGAAGCCCTTGACGCGGGCGAGCACGATGCGCGGGTTGACCTTGGCGAGATCGTCGTAGCCGAGTCCGAGCCGCTCCAGCGCGTCGGGGGCCAGGTTCTCCGCGACCACGTCGGCGTGCTTGAGCAGGTCGAAGAAGATGGCCTTGCCCTGCGGATCTTTCAAGTTCAGGGTGATCGACCGCTTGTTGGCGTTGAGGAGGAGGAAGTAGTAGGAGTCGACGCCGGTCCCGTCCTTCCCGGCGCGGCGGCCGGGGTCACCGCCCTTCGGCTGCTCGACCTTGATGACGTCGGCGCCCAGGTGGGCGAGCACCTGGGTGGCGGAGGTGCCCGCCTCGAACTGGGTGAGGTCGAGGATGCGGATGTCCTGCAGGGCTTTGCTCATGGTGTCCTCCAGGGGAGCGCGGCCTGTGGTGTAAGATGGCCGCGCCGCCATTCTAAACGCGGGCGGCGGCCCCGCCAGCCCCGCGTTCTGCCATTTCGCAGCGTCCCAGGAGGAGCAACAAGCCGTGGATTTCTTCGAGGTCGTTCACTCGCAGCGCTCGATTCGCAAGTACAAACCCGACGACGTGCCCGACGAGGTGCTGTGGCAGATGCTGGACGCGGCGATCCGCGCGCCGAGCGGATCGAACACGCAGCCATGGATCTTCGTCGTGGTCAAGGACGCGGCGAAGCGGGAGGCCATCGCGCAGGCGCTCCGGGACACGGGACGCCCCGAGGACATGGCGTCGCGGCTGAAGGACGTCCAGGACGATCCGGTACGGGTTCGGAGCCTGGGCAACGCGGTGGCGCTCTTCCGCGACATCGCCGCGGCCCCCGTCCTCATCATCCCCTGCCTCTACAACGTCACCTCGCCGAACGCGGACATCAACAGCCTGCTGGCCGGCTCGTCGATCTACGGCGCGGTGCAGAACCTGATGCTGGCGGGCCGTGCGCTCGGAGTCGGCTCGGTCCTCACGACGTTCCAGCAGTTCATCACGCCAACCCTAGCGAAGGAGCTCGGCATCCCCGACGACGCCCTCGCCACCTCCGTAATCCCGATGGGCTACCCGCAGGGTCAGCGCTTCGGCCCCACCACCCGCAAGCCCGCCGAAACGGTCACCTACTGGGACACGTGGGGGAGCGTAAAGGCGCGATCGTAGCTAGTTGCATGGACCACATGCAGCCGGGAGTCGAGATCGAGCTTGAGTCTCCACTTCAACAAGACGTTGTGGAGATGATCGAGGCCCTGGATTCCTACCTGGCCTCCCTGTACCCCAGCAGCAGCAACCATCTGGCAAGCGTCGACTCCCTAACGGGTTCGGGCGTCCGGTTCCTCGTCGCGAGAGTCGACGGCCAAGCCGCGGGTTGCGGGGCGCTCGTGCCGGATCCGCGAGGCTACGTCGAGCTCAAGCGCATGTACGTGAAGCCAGACGCACGGAGGCTCGGTTTGGGGGCCGCCATTCTTCGCGAGTTAGAACTGCTTGCTCGCAAGGAAAACCACACGCGTATTCGCTTAGAGACGGGCGTCGACCAGCCGGAGGCGCTAGCGCTCTTCACAAGGGCCGGCTACGTCGAGTGCGATCCATTCGGCGACTATGGTCCCGATCCGCTGTCCGTTTTCATGGAAAAGGCCCTATGAGGAATAGGGGCCGGCGCGCTTCGACGCCGTCGGTGGGTCGGCGCCGGGGAAGACCCCACCCCGGCCCTCTCTCAGTCTCCCCCAGAGGGGGAGAGGCTTAAGGTGCTCCCCTGCGGGGAGAGGTTCACGTGGAAGCCCCGCCCTGGGAGCTGAAGGCCGGCGCGCTTCGGTAACCAGCGGTGGTTGGCGCGGGGCCCCTCATCTCAATCTTCTCCCGGGGGAGAAGAGGTAGGACCGCGCTACGCCTCCAGCTTGTAGAGGCGCCGGGCGTTGCCCCCGAGGACCTTCTCCCGGTGGTCGTCGGGCAGGTCGGAGAAGTTGCGCTCGATGAAGGCGGCGGATTCCGGCCACGTCGACGTCTCCATGGGGAACTCGGACTGCCACATGATGTTGTCGACGCCGATGAACTCGCGCTGGAGCATCCCCGCCTTCTCCGCCCACGTGGTGACGTGGCACTGGCGGTTGAACAGCTCCGACGGCTTGATCTCCATCCCTTCCTTCACCAGCTTCGAGGCGCCCCATTCGTGGTCGGACAGCTCAAGCTGGAAGCAGAGCCAGTTGATGCCGGCGGCGGCGAAGACGACCTGCAGGGTGGGGAAGCGCTCGCCGATGCGGGAGAGGACGAAGCTCGACACGACCATCGCGCTGCTCACCGGGCGGCGCACCGTCTCGAACGCTCGCGAGGTCGCGGGGTCCCAGCGGTCGTAGAGCTCCAGCATGTTGCGCTGGCTGGTGCCGGAATGGAAGCAGACCGGCGCGCCCGCTTCGTCGATCGTCCGCCAGAGCGGGTCCCACGCCTCCTCGTGGAGGTGCGGCGCGTCGGTGTTGATGTGCCAGGGGAAGGGGGCCATGACCACGCCCTTGTGGCCGTTCTTCAGCGACCGCTCCACCTCGGCACGGGCGTCCTCGACTGAGGTGACGGGGACGATGCACTGGGGGACGAAGCGCGGACTCGCCGCCGTCCAGGTGTCGAGCAGCCAATCGTTGTAGGCGCGGACGCAGGCGATCTGCAGATCGGCGTCGGCGATGACGCCCAGGGTCTCGCCGCCGATGCCCGCCGCCGTGGGGTAGAGCACGGAGACGTCGACGCCGTCGCGGTCCATCGCCGCGAGGCGCGCCGCCGGGTCGAAGGCCTCCTTGGGCACGTCGGCCCAGCGCTGGGGCTCCTCGAAGCGGTTTTCCGACAGCGCGCCCGTGGGCGCGAGCCGGGGCTCCTCGCTGACCCGGCCGTCGATGGTCCACCGCTCGGTGCCGCCGTCGAGCTGCACGATTTGAGGGACGCGCTCGCCCCACCGGTCGGGGACACGGCTCGTCCAGAGGTCGGGCGGCTCGATGACATGGTCGTCTGCTGAGATTACCTGCATGGTTGTCATCACCTTTGTGTTTGGGAGCGGGAGAGCGGCTAGAGGCGGTAGACGCGCTTGGCGTTGCCCGCCAGGATCTTCTCCCGGTCCTCGGGGGAGACGTCGCCGAGGCTGCCCTCGATGTACCGCGACGAGTTCGGCCAGATCGAGGTCGGGTGGGGGAAGTCGCTCTCCCACATGATGCGGTCGGCGCCGATGACGTGGTGGTAGGCCAGTCCCTTCTGCTCGTACCAGAAGTCGACGTGGCCGTGTTGGCGGAACAGCTCCGAGGGCCGCGTGGGGTGGCCGTGCTCGGAGAGCCGGCAGCGCTCCCACTCGTGGTCGCACATTTCCAGGACGTAGGGCACCCAGCCGACGCCGCTTTCCGCCACGACGAACTGGAGGCCGGGGAAGCGTTGCAGGATGCCGGAGAAGAGGACGTAGCTGATGAACTGGGCCTGAAGGTTAAAACCGATGGTGCCGGCGAAGGCGCGGCTGAACCGCGGGCTCAGGCCCGGCTTGGGGTCGATCCACATGCGGATGGCGCCGCTGCCGCCGTGGAAGTGGAAGGGCATCTGCAGCTCTTCCGCCGTCGCCCACAACGGGTCCCAGTAGGAGTCGATCAGGTGCGGGAGCCCCTTCTGGTGCGGCGCGGAGAGCATCAGGAAGCCCTTGTGCCCCCGGCTCGCGGTGTAGCGCAGCTCGTCGACCGTGCCCTCGATGTCGGAGAAGGGGAGCATGGTCAGCGGGATGAAGCGCTCGCTGACGTCGAGCCACTCTTCCACCTGCATGTCGTTGTAGGCGCGGACACAGTCGCTCTCGAAGTCGGGGTCTTTGCCGAAGAAGGGAAAGGTGAGGCCGACGTTGGGGTAGAAGACCTCGCCGTCGACGCCGTCGGCGTCCATGGCTTCGAGGCGCGCCCGCGCGTCGTAGACGCTCTTGGGGACGTCCTCCCAGCGCGAAGGCAGCGTCTCGCGGTCGGGCATGACGGCGTGGCACGTCGAGGGGTAGGGCGAGTGCGGCTGCGCGTCGAGCGTCCACCGGTGGACGCGGTCCGGCTTGGGGTCGAGGAAGTAGCCGACCGGCGTCGCGCCGCGCTCTTCCTTGCTGATCTCCTCGAGCTGCGGGATGCGCTTGCCCCACTTCTTCTCGGACATGCGCTTCGTCCAGCAGTCCGCCGGCTCCTGCACGTGGGCGTCGACGTCGATGATCTTGAAGTCCATGCCTTCCTCCGCGGCCGCTTCGCCTTCCGCGTCAGCTTATCGGATTCGGGCGCCGCCCGCGAGCGACGAATCGAACGTTACGGGATGGTCGCGCCCTGGCTGTAGAGCTGCTCGCTGGTCACCACCGGCCCGTCCACCGGCTGGTAGTCCGCCGGACCGGGCCGGACGTTGATGAAGCGAGCGCCGTCGGGCCCCGCGCCGAGCCGGTACTGGATGTCTTTGGGAATGAGAATGATGCTGTTGGGGCCCAGCACTCGCTTGCCCATGCGGAGCTCGCCCTCGACGACGACGATCACCTCGTCCTGGGAGTGGCTGTGGACCTCGGTCTCGTAGTCGGGCGCGACGTTCATGATGAAGGCGCGCATCCCCTCCTCGACCTCGCCCACGACCTGGACGCCTCTTTTGCGGCCATCCTCGGTCTTCGTCTCGCGCACCCAGCGCGCCTCTTCGACGTTGGTGATGACGATCTTGCTCATGCGCCCCCTCCGCGTGCCTAGCGTGTGCCGCCGCAAGCCTAGCACATCGAGGGCCGCGGGCGGACTCCTTGAGCCTCCCTCCCTCTGGGAGGGACTGAGGGCGGGCACGCGCCGCCCGGCCCGTCGGAGGGGTGGGGAGGAGAGGGGTGCGCCAAGCCGCCAAGGTCGACGTAGGGGCGATTCACGAATCGCCCTCCGCCTGACGCCACGTCCGATACACTACCGGTGCCCCCATGAGTCCTCTCACACCCTTCCCCTTCCAGCAGGTCTTCAACTTCCGCGACCTTGGCGGTCACGTGGCCGGAGGCGGCCGCTATGTCCGCGCCGGCGTGCTGTACCGGTCGGCCGCGCCCACGGACGCAACGGGGGCGGACATCGAATCGTTGGGAAAACAACTGGGAGTGCGGACGCTGCTCGACCTGAGGCACGCCACGGAGCGCGAGCAGTTCCCCTTGGCACGTCCATGGCCGGGGCGCGATGTGCACCTGCCCCTCTTCAGGCCGGGCGAAACGCTCCACCAGTTCCCGACGCTCGGCGAGGGCTACGTGGACGCGTTCCGCAGGCCTCAAGTCGGCAGGCGGCTCGTTGAGGTGCTCTCGTTGCTTGCTCAAGAGGTCGAGGTTCCCGCCCTCTTCATTTGCGCAGTGGGCAAGGACCGGACCGGCCTCGTCGCCGCGGCCATCCTGAGCTCGCTCGGGGTGCCCGACGAAGCGGTCGCGGATGACTACGCCAGAAGCGCGGAATCCCTGGACGCCATGTATGCCTTCTGGGCAAGGCGCCCAAACTCGGCCATTGAGGAGACCGTGCGGACCTTCCCTCATGTCATGGGAGCGCCGCGCGACGCAATGGTCGAGCTGCTAACGAAGGTGCGCCAAGACTTCGGGTCGATGCGGGCGTACCTGACGGCCCAGGGCGCTCAACCTTCGCTGTTCGAAGGGCTAGAGTCGCGCCTGCTCTCCTAGTTGCTGCCGGCCCGGCCGGGCGTCACCTCGCATGTTCGGCTATGCTTGCCTCCCAACCAAGAGCCTGGAGGCGAACGATGGCAGCCGATGTGATGGCCCTGTACACGACGACGGTAGCGCGCGCCCGCGCGGCAGTGGACGGCGTCGCCGACAACCAGCTCGGCCTGCCCACGCCCTGCTCGGAATGGAACGTCCAGCAGATCCTCGACCACATGGCCGGGGCGCAGACGGGTATCGCGGGCATGGTCGTCGGAGAGCAAGTCGCCGCCGAAGGCTCGACGATGGACAAGATCGACGCAGCCGCATCAGCGATCAACGGGGCCGCAGCCGAGCCGGGCGCCCTGGAGAAGGTCGTGGAGAGCCGAATGGGCGAGATGCCCGTCGAGCGCATGATCGGCATGGCCGTCGGCGACCTCGCCATCCACACCTGGGACTTGGCCAAGGCCACCGGCCAGGACACGGCCCTCGACGACCCCGTCGTCGACTTCCTCTACCCCATCATGGAGGCCATGTCGAAACGCGGCCCCAGCCCCGCCTTCGCTGCGCCCATCGCCGTCCCCACCGACGCACCCCTCCTCGACCGGCTCATGGGCATCACCGGCCGCCACCCGTAGGCGGCGCTCGGACCGGACAAGCCGTGGCGGAGGTGCCAGCTAACAAAGGAGCAAGGATGCGTTGGGCCAGAGTCGGCCTTTGCACACTCGCAGCGATGGCCGTCCTGTTCGTGGCATCCTGCTCGACCGACACACAACCCACGTCGGCCCCCACCTCGACCCTTCCTCCACCGCCGACGCCCAGGCCCACCTCCGACGTGCGAGCAACCGTTGTGGTCGAGATCACAGCGACTGCCGAAGCCCAACCCATTGTCCAAACCCCGACACCCCGCGTAGTCGTCGTCACCGCGACCCCCACACCGACGCCAACTGCAACTCCGACACCGCCGCCAACCCCGACAACACCACCAACGCCTACCCCGTCACCGACGCCAACGCCATCCCCGTCGCCGACGCCAACCCCAACTCCATCGCCGACGCCAACACCCATTCCGCCACCGACTCCAACGCCATCCCCTTCGCCGACGCCGACGCCAACTCCGTCACCGACGCCGACACCCATTCCGTCACCGACCCCAACACCATCCCCGTCGCCGACACCAACGCCAACTCCGTCGCCGACGCCCATTCCGCCACCGACGCCAACACCAACACCGACGCCTGATCCGGTTGTGGCATGCTCGAACGGCGTGGCCGTGCCGAACCCCGAAGCCAACCCCCTCTTGGTGAACGACTGCGCCACGCTCTTGGGCACCAGGGACACTCTGGCCGGGGACACTGCGCTCGAGTGGAGCGCCGACACCCCCATTAGGCGGTGGAGGCACGTCACCGTCGGCGGCGGGCCGCCTCGCGTCGTCTCCCTGGACGCGTTCTCCGGCGGCCTGACCGGCAGCATCCCCCCGGAACTCGGAAACCTGACCGCCTTGAGGGAACTGCGGTTCCTTGGCAATCACCTAACGGGAGAGATCCCTCCTACCCTGGGCAACCTCTCCGCCTTGGAAGACTTGACCATTTCCGGCAACCAGCTAGTGGGACAGATCCCCTCGGAGCTTGGCAACCTTGCCAACCTGAAAGTGCTCTACCTCAGCAGTAACGAGTTGACGGGCGCAATTCCCCCAGAATTCGGCAACCTATCGCAACTGGAGGTGCTGCAGCTCATCTCCAACGAATTGACCGGCACGATCCCTCCCCAGCTCGGCGACTTGGCTCGGCTGAGGCGCTTGGAGCTCAACAGCAACCGGTTGACGGGCGCCATTCCCCCGGCGCTGGGGAATCTGGCCGCGCTCGAACGCTTGACCCTAGGCTACAACGGGCTGTCGGGCGCCATTCCCCCGGAACTCGGGAATCTCTCCCAACTGAAGCAACTGTCGCTAAGGGTCAACCAATTGATCGGCCCCATCCCGTACCAACTCGGCAGCCTAGACGACCTGGAGAGCATCGCGCTGCACGACAACCGGTTGACGGGCCCGGTACCGCCCGGACTCGGCAACCTCAGCGATCTAAAGTTCTTATACCTATCTGAAAACGACTTGACGGGCCCGATTCCGCGCGCACTCGGCAGACTGACCAGTCTCCAGACCTTGACCCTCCACAGCAATCGCCTGGCCGGACCCATTCCAGGAGTGCTCGGCGGCCTGCCCAATCTCGAGCGTCTCACGTTGTCCGGCAATCCCTTAACAGGCTGCCTGCCCACCGCTTTGCAATCCATTCCAAGCCATGACTTCGACAGTCTTGGCCTGCCGCGGTGCGTGGCGCCGCCGGGAGCGGATGGCTTCCCAACACCACACCCTTCGGCGCCGTGCGCAAACGGCATCGTTGTGCCCGATCCAGGCGGCAATCCCGGCCTTGTGTGGGACTGCACCATACTCCTGGGCGCCAGGGACACCTTGGCCGGCACAGCCACGCTCAATTGGAGTCCCGAGACGCCCATTTCTGAGTGGGACGGCATTCGTGTCTCCGATCCGCCGCGGCGCGTCGTATATCTGCACCTGCGCGATTTCGGGCTCACCGGAACCATCCCGCCAGAGCTCGGCAATCTGCATGAGCTAGACCATCTGACCCTCAGCAGCAACCGGTTGACCGGCGAGATCCCCCCCGAGCTTGGCAACCTATCGAAGTTAGTACAGATCTATCTCCAATACAACAACCTGACGGGCAAGATTCCACCGGAGCTCGGCACTCTCTACGGCCTTTGGACTCTCCGCCTCGACGGCAACGCGCTGACCGGAAGTATCCCGCCGGTGCTTGGCAACCTCTTCGAGCTCTCCCTCCTGGCCCTAAGCAATAACCAGTTGACTGGGAGAATCCCCCCGGAGCTCGGAAGTCTGGAAGACCTCAAGTATCTGCATCTCGAGTACAACGAGCTGACGGGCCTCATACCGCCCAACCTGGGAGGTCTCGAGGACCTCGAGGCCCTTACCCTCCAAGCCAACCAGTTGGTCGGCGGCATTCCTAGGGGCCTGACAGACCTTTCCAAACTGCAGTGGCTCTCTCTCAGTGGCAACCCGCTGACGGGGTGCGTTCCCGCAGCCTTGCTAGAGCTGCCGGATAACGACCTCTGGGCGCTCGGGCTTGTCACGTGCTAAGCGACCGCCTTCTCTAGCACACGCCCGCCCCCTCGTCTATCATGACGCCGACTCAGGCGGCTGGCCCACACCAGGAGGATTCGATGCCCAAGCGCGACGACGCCGAGATGAAGGGGAAGATCACCGAGGACGGCGTGCAGCGCTACCGGAACCGGATCGGCGTACTCATCCCCGACGCTCCTCCCTTCAACCACGAGGCGCACAAGGACACGATCCGGCACTTCGCCAACTGCTACGGCGACGACAACCCGCTCTTCTGCGACGAGGAGTACGGCAAGACCACCCGCTGGGGCGGCATCATCGCTCCGCCGCAGTACATCATCACCCTGGAGCGCACCACCGTGCCGCCCATCCCGACGGAGGTGCGCAAGGCCGGCGCCGGCGCCCTCCGCGGCGTCCCCAACTACCTCTCCGGCGGCAACTACGAGTGGGTCCGCCCCATCTTGCCCGGCGACCAGATTCGCATGAACTACTTCATCGAGGACGTCGAGGAGAAGCGGAGCGAGTTCGGCGGCGGCAAGGCGGCGATCATCCATCACCGCAAGGAGTACATCAACCAGCGCGACGAGATGGTCGCCATCAGGCGTTTCTACTTCTTCCACGTCGAGCGCGAGGCGTCGGAGAAGACCGGCAAGTACACCAAGACCTACGAGCCGACCTACTACGACGACGACTACCTGGCGAAGATCGACGAGACCTACGAGAACGAGTACCGCCGCGGCGCCGACACCCTCTACTGGGAGGACGTCGAGCCCGGCATGGACATGCCCACCATGGTCAAGGGCCCCCTGGAGACCAAGGACATGGTGATGTGGCACATGGGCATCGGCTTCGGCATCTTCCGCGTCGGCGCCTACCGCATGGACTACCTGAACCGCAAGCGCATCCCCGCCTTCTACACCAAGACCGAGGACGGCTTCTGGTCGCCCGCCCAGCGGGTCCACTGGGACGACGCCCGCGCCAAGAGGGTCGGCAACCCCCGCGCCTACGACTACGGCAACGTCCGCACCTCGTGGATCATGCACTACCTCACCAACTGGGTCGGCGACGACGGCTTCGTGTGGAAGGAGTCGGACCAGGCCCGCAAGTTCAACTACCACGGCGATACGACGTGGGTGAAGGGCAAGGTCACCGAGAAGCGCCGCGAGGACGACCTGAACGTCGTCGAGCTCGACGTCTGGTGCGAGAACCAGCGCGGCGAGGTCTCGTCGCCCGGCCACGGCGTCGTGCTGCTGCCGTCGCGGGAGCACGGCCCCGTCCGCATCCCGGTCACCGACATCAAGCCGACCCCGATGAAGACCGACTTCGCCGTCGACACCCCCGGCTGCGTCTGGTAGCCAGACACTCCCCCTGTGGGGGAGCACCTTAAACCTCTCTCCCTCTGGGAGAGACTGAGAGAGGGCCGGGGTGGGGCACGGCGGTCCCTCCGGCCTCTTCTCCCCCCGGGAGAAGATTGAGATGAGGGGCCCCCTCACAACCGCCGACGGCCAACAATTGCCGTACAATCGCCCCGCGGAAGAACACTTCCTCTACAATCCTCATCCCCAAAAAAGGAGCGCCGCCATGCCGAAGCCGAGGGACGTGGCCATCGTCGGCGTCTACGCGACGGAGCAGGAGCGCGTCTCCCAGCGCACGTCGCAGGAAATCAGCATGGAGGCCATCCTCGGCGCCCTCGACGACGCCGGCCTCTCCATGGCCGACGTCGACGCCTACTACGGCATGACCTTCCCCCTCGGCAGCGGCCAGGGCGCCACCGACGGCAACGTCTCCTACCAGCTCAATCGGCCCCTCAGCATCGTGACGCAACTGTCGGGCGCGATGGCGCTCCTGCAAGCGGCGGCGGCGATCCGCGACGGGCTGTGCGAAGTCGCCATCCTCGGCTCGGGGAACTCGCGGGCGGCCTCCGACGGCAGCGTCGTCGACTGGACCCGGCCCGACTTCGAGTTCACCGAGTGGACGGGGTCGATGACGCCGGGCCAGATGGCGATGCAGATGCGCCGCCACATGCACGAGTTCGGCACCACGCCCGAGCAGATCGCCCACGGCTGCGCCGTCGTCCGCAACAACGGCAACATCAACCCCGACGCCGTTATGTTCAACCGTGGCCCCTACACCACCGCCGACGTGCTCGAAGCCCGCATGGTCGCCGACCCCTTCACCCTCCTCATGTGCTCCATCGTCAACGACGGCGGCAACTGCGTCGTGGTCACCTCCGCCGAGCGCGCCAAGAGCTGCAGGCACGAGCCGGTCTGGGTGCTTTCCGGCTCGATGCAGCACCGCTACAAGGCGTACTTCGAAGCGCCGACCCTGGACATGCTGAACAGCCGCGACCACATGCTGCAGGGCTTCGACCGCGCCGGTGTGCGCCACGAGGACGTCGACCTCGTCATGGTCTACGACCACTTCGCCAGCGGCATCGTCATGCAGTACGAGGCGCTGGGCTTCTGTGAAATCGGCGAGGGCGGCCCCTTCGTGATGGGGAACGTCGGGCTCGACGACGCCTTCCCCGTCTGCCCCGACGGCGGCAACCAGTCCTACAGCCACCCCGGCAATCCCTACAACTTCAAGATCATCGAGGCGGTGCGCCAGATGCGGAACGAGGTGAAGGACCTCTGCCCCGAGTCGGCGACGGGCGTCCACACCTACGACCGGAGCATCTGCCGCAAGGTCCGCGACCCCAAGATCGCCGCCGCCTGCGGCCCCCTCACCGGGCGCCACTCCTTCGCCCTGCTCGCCAAGGACTAGCCCAATGGCCTACGACAAGCCCCTGCCAGTCCCGACGGCGCTCTCCGCCCCCTTCTGGGAGGGAACGAAGCGCCGCGAGTTGCTCGTCCAGAAGTGCGCCGTGTGCGGCGCCCTCCGCTGGACGCCGCAGTGGGCCTGCCGCGACTGCTACTCCACCGACTACGACTGGACGCCGATGAGCGGGCGCGGCGTGGTCTGGACGTACACGACGATCTACAGGCCGCAGTCGCCCGGCTTCATGGACGACGTCCCCTACTCCGTCGCCGTGGTCGAGCTCGACGAGGGCCCCCAGATGCTCACCAGCATCACCGGTTGCGAGGTCAAGGACGTCCACGTCGGCATGCCCGTCGAGGTCGCCTTCGAAGACGCCACCGACGAAATCACCCTCTACAAGTTCAAGCCGGCCGGGTGACGCCGCGCGCCGCGTCGACATTTCCTCGATAATGTGGCGCTAGAACTGGTGTGGGCGGCCCCAGCGCCCCAAATATGGAGGGAGCAGCGTTGATCGCGGGCCTGACCGGCGGGTCGATCGCGGCCGTGGCGGCAGCGCTCGTCTCGCTGCCGCTGCGCTCCCCCGACGACGCCTTTTTCAACACCGCCAGCGTCGTCATCGCCTCGCTGATCGCCGGGCTCGCCGCCGGGGCGGTGTGGCGGGCGACGGCCAAGTCGAAGCGCCGCCTGAGCGTCTTCGCCGCCGTGTGGACGGCGGCCTTCGGCGTCGTCGCGCTCCTGTCCTGGGCCGGCGAGACGCAGTTGGAGCGGTTCGTCGCCTTCACCGTGCCCCTGGCCGCCACCGTCTTCGCGCTGACCGGGCCGATTACCGTCCTGCTCTCCGATTCCCCCGCCGTCCGGAAGCCGTGGCTGCCCGCCGCGGCGCTCGCCGTCGCCCTAGCGGTCGGATTCTCCCTCGCCGGTCAGGGCGACGCCGAGAGCGGGCGGCTGGAGCTTCCCCCGCGCGCCGGCCTCGCCGCACCGCGCAAGGCGTATCCTATAGGCCCCGGAGGTCCTTCCTCATGAACCCACGGAACTCATTGAGATGGTGCGCAGCAGTCTTCGCGCTGTCCGCGGCGCTTGTCCTGATCGTCGCCGCCTGCCATCCCGACGGTGCCGATGACCCGACACCAGTCCCCACCGAAGCGCCGCCCGCGGCAACCGCACCGCCGCAGCCGACACCGACTCCGACGCCCGCGCCCGTCGGCCCCACCGGGACGATGGGCGCAACTGGAGGAGCCGCGGCCCTGCCGCCCTCGACGCCGTCCGCTCCGACAGCCACGGCCGTGCCGCCCACCGCCACGCCCACGCCCATGCCGCCACCGCCGACGGCCACGACGGCCCCGCCTACCGCTACGACTGCCCCGGCGGAACCCGAACCCGCCACCGACCGGGCCATCGGCGAGGTCGAGGGCGTCACCTTCCTGGTCGGCATGGGCTCGGAAGCGACCTTCACCGTGAACGAGAAACTGGCAAGTCTGTCCTTGCCCAACGACGCCGTGATGCGCACCGGCGCCCTCGCCGGCGAGGTCCATTTCGACGGCCGCCCTTCCGTCATCACCATCGACCTGCACCAGCTCAGCAGCGACCAGGCGCGCCGCGACCGCTTCGTGCGCGAGCGCATGTTCCCCAACGACCCCATCGCCACCTTCATCCTCCCCGACGCGGGCCCGCTCCCCAACGAGTTCACCTCCGGCGAAACCGCCACGGGAGAAATCACGGGCGAGCTCGAGATCAAGGGCTTCAAGGCGCCGATCACCTTCGAGATCGAGGCGCGGGACGACGGCGACGTGGTCTACATCCTCGGCCGCACCATCTTCACCTGGGACCAGCTCGACATCCCTCCCCCCAACCTCCCCTTCGTCCAGGTCAAAGACGACGTGCACGTGGAGATCCTCATCGCCGCGAGACCGGCGGCGTAAGGGGAGCACCTGAAGCCTCTCCCCCTCCGGGGGAGATTGAGAGAGGGCACGGGCCGCCGGGCGCGTCGGCGGGGTAAGGCCGGGGCTCTCGCCTCTTCTCCCCACGAGAGAAGATTGAGATGAGGGGCCCCGCCATCCGCCGCCACCGGCGATCGACGTCCGCCGCCCTCCCCTGTAGGGGCGATTCGCGAATCACCCTTCCCCCTCATGGAAGCCTTCAAGAGTCGTGAGGGCTTCACAACCGCATGATAGGCTAGCGCGGGAAAGATGGCTGGAAGAACGACCGCCCAGAATGAGAACATCCGATGAGGGTCCTGTTGACCCTCATGTTCAGCGGTCTCCTGGCCGTCCTGGCGGCCTGCGAAGGCTCGCCGACCACACCCACGGCCACGCCGCTGCCTACGGCCGCGCCCACGGCCACCGATGACCCTGCCGACTGGCTGGATGCTGCCACCGCCGTAGCGGTCGGCGAGCCTGTCGCCGGGGTGGTCGACTACCCTTTCGAGGGCGACGTCTTTTCCTTCAACGCCCAAGCAGGGGCGACCTACGAGATCACCGTCGTCAAGAACGACGACACACAGTGGAGTGTCGTCGCTGCCATATACGACGATGAAAGGTATCAACTGGCCGAAGGCTACAGCGACGGGATCTACAGCCCGGCACGGACTGCTCGCATCGTCTGGGGAGCGCCGGAGACCAGCACCTTCTACGTGCAGGCCCATGGCTTTGACGAGGGCACCGGCCCCTACACACTCACCGTTTCGCAGCTGGCCGACGACCACGCCAACCGTCTTGAATTCGCTTCCCCCGTAGCGGTCAGCGAGCCCGTCGACGGGGTGAACGAGGTCGTCGGTGACGTCGACTACTTCTCCTTTGAGGCGGTCATCGAGCAGACCTACGTGGTTGACTTCACACATGACATGACGAGGGACATGTGGGCGTTGGTCTTTGATGCCGACGGGGAAGTCGCCGCTGTCACGCGGGTTCAAGACCCTGGCCTCCGCCCCAGACTTGTCGAAGCCGGTTACATCTGGTGGCCCATCGGCTTTCGAGCTTCCGAGTCCGGCACCTTCTACGTCGAGGTCGCACACAGATGGGACGCCGGCCCCTACACACTGCTTATCTCGGAAGTGAACGATGACCATGCCAACCATCACGAATCGGCGACGCCTCTAAGGGTCGGCAAGTCCGTCGAGGGACGGCTCAACTACGACGGCGACATCGACCACTTTTCATTTGAGGCGTCCGCCGGGCTGACCTACGAGACCGTCGTGAGCCTCGGCACGTTAGTCGACGCCCAGACAGAGGTCTACGAGGCTGCCGGGAGGGAATGGTCCTGGAGTGACACGGCCGGGAAGCCGGCCGTCATCCTGGCGACGGAGTCCGGCGCCGTCTTCGTCGAGGTCTCGTCCTACGACGGAGTCGGTTCCTACACCATCACCGTGGAGGTTCGGTAGGGACCCGAGGTACACGACCCCGGGGCGCGTCGGAGGGGCAGGCGGCCCCTCATTACCGCCGAAGGCCACCCGGCGCCGTTTCCCTCCCCTGTAGGGGCGCGTCGCGACGCGCCCGGACCCCACCACCGCCAATGCCCCTGGACGCCCACCACCCGCAGGGGCGACCCTTGTGGTCGCCCGCGCCTTCGTGGGCGCGCCCATGTCAAAAAACGCTCACGCGCGTTAATAGCGCTCACGACGCTCACGACGCAACAGAGAAGGCGCGCTCACCACGCTCACGGCGCTCACGAGCGCCAACAGAGAAGACCGCTCACTATGAGCACGTCTTCCGCGGGCCGCGGACCGCCGGCCTAAAATCCCCAGATGCGGGCGGCGTTGTTGGTGACGATGTCGAGGACGTCGCCCTCGGGGACGCCGGCCATCTGGCGCTCGATGGCCTCGCGGGAGTGGGGCCAGGTGCCCTCGTCGTGGGGGTAGTCGTTGCCCCAGAGCAGCGGGAAGTTGCCGGTGAACCCCCGGGCCGCGACGGCGACGGGGTCGTCCTGGAAGGTGGCGTGCGCCTGGCGCTTCAGATAGAAGCTCGGCAGCTCCTTCAGTTTCACGCTCGCCATGTAGTTGAGGTCGGTGTAGCCCTCGTCGAGGACGTTCATCAGCCAGGCCATCCAGCCGCCGCCGCACTCGACGGCGGTCCAGTGCGCGTCGGGGAAGCGCTCCATCACGCCCGACATGACGAGCAGGGCGTGGGTCTGGAGGGCGCTGCCGCATGAGGTCGCGTAGTTGACCAGGCCGGAGCCGGGGCCCTGGTAGAAGATCATGTCGTAGCCCGTGCCGTTGTGGAAGCTCATCGGCATGCCGAGCTCGACGGCGGTCGACCACACGACGTCGTAGTCGGGGTAGTTGTAGGGCAGGTGCTCGACCTTGAGCGGGATCATCGCCGCCCTGATGCCGAGCGTGGCGATGCGGCGCATCTCGTCGGCCGCGGCGCGCGGGCTGTACATGGGAATCATCCCCGGCGGGCGGAAGCGTTCCGAGGTCTGCGCGTAGGTCTCGGCGACGTAGTCGTTGTAGACCCGCATGCACGCCTCGCCGAGCTCGGCGTCATCGATCTTCCAGAGGTGGAGGCCGGTGGTGGGGTACATGACCTCGCCGTAGATGGCGTCGATGTCCATGTTCGCCAGACGCTCTTGCGGGTCGACGGCGGCGGCACGGCGCTCCCGGTCTTCCTTCGACCGCTTGCTCCACCCCAGGCGGTGCCCCTCGATGATGAGGCGCTGCATGCCGTCCTCGCCCTGTTCGTGGCGGGGAGCGCGGTCCCGAAGATGGGCGGGCAGGCGGGTCAGCCAGAGGTCTTCGGGCTCCTCGACGTGGGAGTCCGCCGATATCAGCCCTCTGCCGAAGTCCATGGCCGCACCTCCTCGTGCGCCGCGGGCTAGGCCACGGCGGGAGCGATCTCCTTGGCGACGATCTCGGTGACCTCCAGCTGGCGTTGCAGGTCGGCCCCGCGGGGGCGGATACCGATGGCGACATCCTCGATACCGAGCGCCTTGTAGGTCGACATCTCCTCGATCACCTGCTCGACGCTGCCGGTGATGGGTAGCCGGCGCTCCTCCGGCACCAGGGGCTTCTCGGTCAGGCGCAGCGACTGGCGGATCGAGAGGGTGACCGTGGCGGGGTCACGGTCCTCTTCGTCACAGATGCGCTTGAACTGCTCGACCTGCTCCGCGAGCTCGTCGGGCGTCGCGTCGATGAGATGCAGGCCGTCGCCGAGCCGCGCCGCCCGCCGCATGGCAAAGGTCGTATTGCCGCCAACCCACTGCGGAATGGTCTGCTCAGGACGGGGGAAGAGGCTCATGTCTTTAATGTGATAGTGCTCGCCCCGGAAGTCGGCATAGTCCTGCTCCCAGACGGCGCGGAAGTAGCGCATCTGCTCGTCGGTCATCGCGCCGCGCTTGCGGTAGTTTATGTCGAGCGCGTCGAACTCCTCGGGGATCCAACCGACGCCGACTCCCAGAATAACCCGCCCTCCTGAAAGCACCTGCATCGAGCCTAGCTGCTTGGCAGTCACCAGCGGATGGCGGTAAGGAAGGATGAGGACGCTGACTCCAACTCTGACGCGTTTCGTGCGACCGATGACCGCGGCCATGACGGTGAGCGGGTCAATCACCTTGCTCGACGCGTCGATGAAGCCGGGGCCGCCGCGCGCGTAGGGGTAGGGCAGCTTGGGGTTCTTTGGGAAGGCGAGGTGGTCGCCGGTCCAGACGCTCCCCAACCCGAACTCCTCGACGGCGTCGGCGAGCCCGAAGATGGTCTCCGGAGCGGCGGCGGGGCCGATGTTGGGGAGGGCGATGCCGAAGTTCATGGGGGCGACCTCTCTGAGTCTAGCGGGTCAGGTGGAGGAAGTTGTCGTGGCCGACGAGTTGGCGCTCCCCAGCGGTGAGGGGCAGCTTCTCGAACACGTCCAGGGCCGTGCCGGTCTTGCCGAGGGGGAAGTTCGAGCCGAAGAGGATACGCTCCGGCCCGGCCTCGCGGACGATGCGGACCAGCGCCTCGGCCTCCTCCCGGCCGTCGGCGACGTGGTCGAAGCGGAGGGAGAGGTCGGCGCAGACGTCGGGGTGCCCGTCCATGGCGTCGAGCAGCTCGGCGAGGCCGGCGTCGGAGTGCTTGGGCTGGTAGGCGGCGTGCGCCATGATGATCCGCGTCTTGGGAAACTGCCGGTAGAGGCCGGCGAACCAGCGGGGCTGGGCCCACTCCGCCGCGCCGGAGGCTAGGACGATGGGCAGCCCCTGCTCCTGGCAGTAATCGAAGATCGGGACGTAGCGCGGATCGTCGCCGCGCAATTGCATGTTCACCGGGGCCATTTTCACCCCGATTGCACCGTCAGACACCCAGCGCTCCACCCCTTCCAGGGCCTGGCGCTCAGTCATGCGGACGAGGTCGACGCCGCAGAAGTAGCTGAAGCCGGGGCGCTCCTTGGTCACGCTCGCCGTCCAGCGGTTGTAGGCGTCGACGCGCGCCAGGTAAGCGTCGAGCGCCTCCTGCTCGGCGGCGGCCCGCTCGGGGACGTCGTCGGGAATCGCGGCGAGGTCGGCGTTCAGCCACATCACCGTAGGCAGGAAGACGATGTTGGTGTGGACGATGGGCGTGCCCTTGCGCGACTCCACCAACTCCTCGATCGTCCCCACCGGATCGGCGTCCGGCATCCGGACGTGGGTCATGAACTCGCGCGCGTCCGCCTCGTTGGCGAACGTGTGCACGTGGCAGTCGATCAAGTCCACAGCTTTTGACTTCTAGTCTTCCGCTAGTCGAGCGAGAAGGCGGCGATCGCGTTTTCCCGCAGGAACTTGGGCCAGACGTGCTCCCGCAGATCCAGGCCTTCAAGGTCGGACTGCAGCCGTTCGTAGGAGATTCCAGGGTAGTAGCCGGAGTACATCACCCGGTCGGAGCCCCGCGTGTTGGCGTAGTAGATCACATCTTTTGGGTAATGTTTAGGCGCGAACCCAGAAGTCATGTAGTAGAGGTTCGGCCACTTGAGCATAAGCTTCACGCACATCGCCTCCCACGGCTCGCCCCCGTGCATCATCACGACCTTGAGCTCGGGGAAGAACCACAGCGGCTCGTCGAGATAGATCGGGTTCTGGATCTCGCCGGGCACACGCGGGCCAGGAAGGCCGACGGTCATGACGACCGGGAGGTCGAGCTCGATGGCCTTGACGTAGAGGGGGTAGTAGACCTTGTCGTTGGGCGGCTTCTGCAAGGAGAAGGGCGAGACGTTCAGGGCTTTGATGAGGGGGTTGCCCCGCGCGTAGGCTTCGATCTTGCGGACCATCTCCATGCCCTCGTCCGGGTCGACGGCGAGCTTGCCGTAGAAGCGGCCGGGGTACGACTCCATGATCTTGAGGTTCTCGTCGACGTCCTCCTCATGAAGACCGATGATGGCCCGCTCCACGCCGAAGCGGTCCATCATCTCGATGGTCTCGTCTGGGGTGTGGCGTTGGGTCGCGCGGTCAGCGGCCTCCTGCTTGAAGAGGTGCTGCGAAGGATGGCCGTAGTTGAGGCTATCGGGGTCGCGGAAGAAGCGCACCGCCTTCCCCGCCATGTTGCGAGGCTCGCCCCACAGCGGCTCGAGGCTGCAATCGATCGCCGGTATTCCGCGCACGAGGCCCGTCTGCGTCATGCCGCCCTCCTGGGGCCTGCCGGGCCCCTCGCGGGGGATTGTAGCGCCCAGCGGCAAGCGGCGGGCTCGGTCCGCGAGCGGCGATGGTAGGATGTGGCGGCTCCGCGCTAGGGAACAATGTAATGGACTTCTCGGGCAAGGTCGTAATGGTAACCGGCTCCAGCCGCGGGCTGGGCAAGGCGCTCGCCATCGAGTTCGCCAAGGTAGGCGCCTCGGTGATCGTGGCGGCGCGCTCGGAGACCACGGGCAAGCTGCCGGGCACCATCGGCGAGACGGTGGCCGAGATCGAGGCGCTGGGCGGCACGGCGGCAGCGGTCCGCGCCAACGTCGCCCGCGAGGAGGACCTCGTCCACCTGGCCGACACGTCGTTGGAACGATTCGGGCGCGTCGACGTGCTGGTCAACAACGCGGGGATCAGCATGCCGTACAACCAGTTGGCGTGGGAGATTCCGGCCAAGGGCTGGGACCTGGTGACGGCGATCAACATCCGGGCCCCGTTTCGGCTGTCGAGCCTGCTGCTGCCCCAGATGATCGAGCGGGGCGGCGGCTCCATCGTCAACATCTCATCGGTGGCGGCGGCGAACGACTACTCAGGGGTGCAGGACAGCGACGGTTCGGTGAACAGGGTCAGCGTGGCGTACGGGACGAGCAAGGCGGCGCTGGAACGCTTCACGGCGGGTCTTGCCGAGCATGCCAAGGAGTACAACGTCGCGGTGAACGCACTGAGTCCCGGCGCGCCGACCTGGTCCGAAGGGTTCGCGGGAAACCTCAGCAAGGCCGATCACTCCCGCTGGCGGTCGCCCTACAAGTACTTCACCAAGGCGGGCCTGTTCCTCGCAGGCCAAGACGCGAGCGGGATCACCGGGGGCGTCTTCCTCGACCACACTCTATGTCGAGAGCACGGCCTGGTCTGAGGCGCCGCGCTACGACAGCTTCTTCAAAGTGCGCTTCGGTGCGATGAGGTGGAAGCTCTCGAGGATGAGCGCCTCGACCTCGCCCCAGTCCTCGACATCAGTGAGGTCCATGTTGACCCAGCCGTGTTGGCCGACGTACTTGGCGCGGGTGAAGCGCGGGTCGGCAACGCGGGCGTCGGCGTGGGGCTTTTCCAGCTTCAGGCCAACTGAAGGACTGCCGTCCTCCTCGCCGTAGCCGGCGAAGATCTTCTCTCCGACGCGGAAGTAGGGCGAGCCCCAGGTCAGGGTCTCCTTGGTGTCGGGCAACGCGAGGCAGATCTCGCGGAGCCTCTCCAGCGGGTCGTCCGCCACGGTCGCGACCTCCGGTCTTCTTGTTGGGGTTGCGTAGTATCATCGGGCATCGCGTTGACGGGAGGAAGCCCCTGCGGCCACTGGAGGGATCGACCGTGCTCGAAGTCGCCGAAGGCGCCGCGGCGCCGCTCTGCGGGCGGCTTCTCTCCGAGTTGGGCGCGCGGGTCATCAAGGTGGAGCCCCCGGAGGGGGATATCTCCCGCCGCTACGGTCCCTTCCCGACGTCGGGGCCCGACCCCGAGCTGAGCGGGCTCTTCATCTACCAGAACGCCGGCAAAGAGAGCGTCGTCCTCGATTGGCGTTCTGGGAATGGGGCCAGCGCCCTGCTCGACCTCGCCTGCTACGCCGACATCTTGATCGACGACATGCGTCCGATAGACGCGGCGCGGGCCGGAATCGACTTCGAGGCCCTTCGGGAGCGCAATCCGAGACTGATACGGGTCTCGCTCACTCCATTCGGCCAGACCGGTCCGTGCGCAGACTGGGACGCCGAGCACCTGACGCTGTCGCACATGGGCGGCGAGGGTTATGTCCTCCCAGGGGCCAACTCCGACCCCGAGAACAAGCTCGCCGACCGTCCGCCTATTCAGATCGGGGGGCTCATCGCGGACGCCCATTCCGGCTACATCGCCGCCATCGCGGCCATGGGCGCGGTCGCGGTCCGCGACCACTCCGGCGTGGGCCAGCACGTCGACATTTCGAAGTGGGAGGCGGAGCTGATCCCCAACCGCGGCGTGCTCGACGAGTGGAACAACCAGGGCGAGGAGACGGGGCGCCAAAGCGCCACGCAGGCGACGATGCTCCTCCTTCCCTGCAAGGACGGGCTGCTCTACATCACCTTCCACCGCGACGAGCAGTTCGAGCGGCTGGCGAACCTGCTGGGAAAGGAGGAGTGGAAGACCGACCCCCGGCTCGCCACCCCCGTGCTGCGGGGCCAGAACCGCGAAGTCTACATCCCGACGGTGGTCGAATGGCTGGCCGACAAGCGGGGCGAGGAGATCTTCCACATCCTGGAGAGCCGGGGGATGATGGCGACCTACTTTGCCAAGGCCTCGGAGATCCTGGCGAGCGAGCATTGGAGCGAGCTGGGCGTCTTCGCCGAGGTGGAGAGCTCGGGCGGGGTGCGGGTCACGGTGCCGCGGCCGATGTACTTCGTCGAGGGCGGCGATGACGGGGAGGCGCCTCGCGCCCCCGCGCTCGGCGAGCACACCGCCGCCGTGCTGGGGGAAGTGGACCAGGCCAAGGCGGCACGCACCGCCACGGCGCGGGAAGCCCGGGCACCGGGACCGTCCGCGCCTCCGCCGTTGGCCGGCGTGCGCATCCTGGACCTGTCGTGGATCGCGGCGGGGCCGGCGGCGACGAACCTGCTCGGGTGCCTCGGCGCCGATATGATCCGTCTGGAATCGGCCAGGCGGATCGACCTGGTGCGCTTCAAGGGCTCGATCGTGATCCCCGGCGGCGACCCGGAACGGGCCCCGCTCTTCAACGCGCTCAACTTCAATAAGCAGGGCGTCGTTCTGGACCTCAAGCGGCCGGAATCACTCGATATCGTCTACGACCTGGTGAAGAGCTGCGACGCCGTCATCGACAACATGCGCCCGGGCGTCATGGAGACGCTCGCGCTCGGGCCGGAGGTGCTCAGGCAGCACAACCCGACCCTGGTTACCGTGTCGGCGTCCGGCTTTGGGCCCCGCGGGCCCCAGCGGGACTATCCCGCCATCGCTCCGATTCTGGGAGGCTCGGCCGGTGTCAGCGAGATCACCGGCTACGCCGACGGCGGGCCCTACATCGGCAACTACCCGATCGACCTGCGCACCGGCTCGACGATCGCGTTCGCCATCATCGCGGCGCTGGCGGAGCGGTCGCGTACCGGGAAGGGGCGCCATGTCGATTTGTCGTCTGTAGCCTCGATCATGACGCTGTTCGGGCACACCTTCGCGGAGCCAGCCCTAGCGGGAACGGATCCTGGGCGCACCGCCAACCAGCACCCCTGGATGTCGCCCCACGGCGTCTTCCCCAGCCTCGGCGACGAGCAATGGGTCACGATCGCAGCCAGGACGGAAGAGGAGTGGCGGGCGCTGTGCGACGCGATGGGCACGCCGTCGCTCGCCGACGACCCCCGCTTCACGACGATGGCCGACCGCCAAGCCAACAACGAGGCCTTGGAGGCGATCATCGGCGAATGGACCGCAGGTCTCACCAACTGGGACGTCGCCGAGCGGCTGCAGCAGGCCGGGCTCGCCGCCATGCCGTCGATGAGCAACCGGATGATCGCAGAGCACCCTCACCTGCGGGAGCGGGGGGCTTTCTGGGAGTGCCCTCATCCCGTGATCGGGCCGGTCACCCTGCCGCGTCCGCCGTGGCACTTTGAGAGTTTTGACAATTTCTTCCGGCGTCCCACCCCGTTGCTGGGCCAGCACACCCATGAGGTGATGACCGAGCTCTTGGGGTACTCCGAGGCGGAGACGGCGCGCCTCGACGACCTTGGAATCTTCGTCTAAGTCGGCCCCGCGGGGCAGGAGGCTACACGTGAGCGACGGCTACAACTTGCTTGAAGGCATCCGCGTGCTGGAGATCGCGCTCGCGACGCCGAACGCCCTCGGCATGCACCTCGCCGACATGGGGGCCGAGGTCCTGAAGATTGAGGAGCCGCCCGACGGGGACTATGTCCGGCTGATCGGCGACCAGCTCGTGGGCGCGAGCCTGCTGCACCACCGGTGGAACCGCGGCAAGAAGAGCGTGACCCTGAGCCTGAAAACGGAGGAGGGCCGCCGCCTTTTCTTCGAGCTCGTGGAGAAGTCGCACGTCGTGGTCGACGGACTGCGTGCGGGCGCGGTCGACCGCTTCGGCGTCGGCTACGAGAAGGTCAAGGCGGTCAATTCCTCGATCGTGTGGCTATCGTTCAACGCGACGGGGCAGTCGGGGCCGTACCGCGACCTGGCGACCCACAGCACGGGGTTCGACTCGTACGCCGGGCTGCTCACGCCGTCGATTCGAGAGGACGGGCTTGCCACGCTGGGCCGCGAGAACCTGATCGGCATCCAGGCCGCGCCGTTGTACGCCGCGCTTGGGGTGCTGTCGGCGGTCATCCGGTCGCTGCGCACGGGCGAGGGCAGCCGGCTGGAGACGTCCCATTTCGACGCCTGCGCGGCGTGGGCCGGGGAGGGCGTCGACCGCGCCCTCAACGGCGTGCCAGGGTCGGATGAGGGCATGGGGCCCGCGGTGCGCCATCAGGCGTACCGGACAAAGGACGACCGCTTCATCATCTTCCAGTGTTCGGAGGACAAATTCTGGGTGAACTTCTGCGAGAACGTCGGGAGGCCCGACCTGCTCGAAGGGCACGAGCGCAAGAAGGTCTACTCTCACGCCCGCGGCGACGAAGCCCTGCGCAAGGAGATCGCCGACATCATCCTGACCAAGACACGCCGCGAGTGGATCGACTTCTTCCTCGAACACAACGCGGCGGGCTCGCCGGTCAACGCGCCGGAGGAGCTTGTCGACGACCCGCACTTCCAGTCGCGCGGCATGACCTTCGAACAGGACTATCCCGAACACGGCACGCTGAGGTGGTTCGGCTCCCCACTGAAGGTGGAGGGACGGACCTTCTCGACACCGCACGCCCCGCTCGCCGGCGAGCACACAGCAGAGGTGCTTGCCGGCATCCTCGGACTTTCGGGCGAGGAGATCGACGAACTGACGCAGTCGGGGGCGGCGTCGCAGCGGGGTTGACTGGAACAATTCAGGCGCCGCATACTACTGTCCGGACAAGTATTTCCGTACAAGGAAGTGTCATGCCTGGGCGATTGGATGTACGGCTGGACGGTGAGCATAGACGGCGGCTGGAAGAGCTTGCCTCGGAGAAGGGATCACCCATCTCAGAAGTCGTGCGCCGCCTGATCGACGACGCCTACGAAGACGTTATGCGGGAGCGCCGCAGGGTTGCAGTTGAGCGGCTGACGAGGTTGAACGTGGAGGAACCGCCGGACCCCAGCACGCTTTCCCGTGAGTTGGAGGAGGCGCATGAGCCCGGCGGCGTTCATTGACGCCAACATCCCCATCTACGCCGCCGACAGGGAACATCCCATCAAGGAGCCCTGCGCTCGAGTCCTGATGCTGGCCGCGGAGCATCCGCAGTCTTTCGTGACCGACGCCGAAGTGCTGCAGGAACTCCTGCATCGTTACCTCGCCTCCGGGAGATGGGCCTTAGGGAGAGAAGTGCTCCAGGCCTTCGCCGAGGTGATGCACGGGCGGATCGAACCGGTCTACGCGAGGGACGTCCATGCGGCGGCTGATCTGGCCGACCGGCATGCAGGGGTAAGCGCACGCGACCTCGTTCATGCCGCGGTAATGGAACGCCTGGGCTCGGACCGCATCATCTCCGCCGACGCCGACTTCGACCGTCTGCCCAATGTGACCCGCCTGGATCCCGCAGGGGCGACAGATTGGCAGAGTTCGGTCGTTCCCTCGAACGGCTAGTCACGCAGCCTTGGTCTGCTGCCAGAGGCGCTGCCAACTGGCGATGACGCGATCGAGGGCGGCGTCGCAGCCCATCTCGCGGTGGTCGTCGGTGATGACCTCGGCCTCGTAGTAGCGGTCGTAGCCAGCGGCTTCGAGGGCCCGCACAAGGGCAACGCAAGGGATCAGGCCTTCTCCCGGGACGGTGCGGTCAAGGGACCGCATGGTGTTCGGCTTGTGGTCGCTAATCTGGACGCTGAAGATATGCGGCGCTGTCTCGGCGATGGTCTCCAGGATGCCTGGCGCCCACCAGAGGTGCCAGAAGTCGAAGACATAGCCGACGTTGGGGTCGCCGATCTCCGCAACGACTTTGGCCGCGTCGCGCGCCGTATTCAGGAAGCTGAGGTCTTGGCGCAGGGGGTGAATTGGCTCGATGGCGAGCCGCAGGCCGCGCTCGCGGGCCAATTCTCTCGACGGGCCGAACGCTTCCTTGAAAATGTCGACGGAGTCCCGCCAGCCGGGGGCCTTGCGCCTGCCGGTGATGACGTAGACGCAGTCAGCCTCGACGGCGGCGGCGAGATCGAGCGTCGATTCGATCGTGTCCGCATCCATTGCCGCGGGGGAGATCGAGGTGAACGTCGAGACCTTCAGGGCTGAGTCCCGGAGCAACCTGACGCCTTCGGCGCGGCCGTGGGCGTCGATGAGATGCGCACCGAGACCGATGGCCGGAATGCCTCTACGCGACCATGCCTCCACGCATTGAGACAGGCTCCAACCCCAGGTGGTGGCGACATGCACTCCGAAGCGGGGCTCCATCGTCTCTCCCAACCCTAGGCGTTATGTGAGCCGCTTACTCGGCCGGGACTGGGGCGGCTTCGAGGTCGCGGCCCCGGCGCCAGACGAGGCCGCGGGACGGTGAGAAGAGCAGCGCCAAAGCAAAGAGACCGTTGGAGAAGACGACAATCGCGGGCCCGCTCGGCCAATCGAGGTGGAAGGAGACGTACAGCCCGCCTATCACCGATGCAAGGGCAACGAGGAGGGAGACACCCATGATTCCAATCAGGCGTCGCGCGAGAAGGCGCGCGGCCGCCGCCGGCGTGATTAGGAGCGAGAGCACCAAGACGACGCCCACCGTCTTCACCGCGGCGACGGTGGTGATTCCGATGAGCACCGGCAACAGGTATTGCACCAGCGTAACGGGTATGCCGGAGGCGGCAGCCATCGTCTCGTCGTAGGAGACGAAGAGCAGCTCCTTGAAAAGGAGGGCAACGACGATGAGGACGAAGCCTGCTACCGCGGCGATGCCCCAGATTTCGCCCCAACTTACGCCCAGTACGTCGCCAAAGAGGAAGCTGAAGAGGTCGGTGGTGTAGCCGGAGACGCCGCTAATCAGAATCAGGCCCAGGGCAAAGCCGAGGGCGTAGATGATGCCGATGGAGGTATCAAGGCGAAGACCGCCCCGACGACTGATCCAGGTGATGAGCAGCGACGCGGGTACGATCCAGGCAAAGGCGCCCCAGAGGACGTTGCCGCCGAGGCGGAAGGCAGCCGCCATCCCAACCAGCGCCGAGTGTGCTATGGCGTCGCCCATGAAGCCCAGGCCTTTCAACACGACGTAGGTCCCCACGATCGAAGTCACCGTGGCAGCCAGCGCGGCGGCCAGCAGGGCCCGCTGCATGAACTCGAACTGAAAAGGTTCGATGAAGGCTTCGTGCATCGTCGGCCTTAGGCTTCGCGACCCTACCGGCGCTCGTGCTCGCCGTCGTGGCCGTGGTCGCTATGGATGTGATGCCGAGAGACGGCGTAGGCCTTGCCGCCCTCTTCGTCCTTGTGGACATGATGCTGCGCGGCATAGGCCTTGCCGTCGACATGGACCATCAGGAGGTGTTTCCCGAACGCTTCGCTCAAGACGTCTTCGGTCAGCACCTCTTCAGGGGTGCCGAGCGCAAAGATGTCGCCGCCGCGCAAGCAGCAGATGCAGTCGCACAGCGTCGAGACGCAGGAGAGGTCGTGCGTGCTCATGAGCACGGACATCCCTTCGCCGTGGGCGGTGAAGCCGTGGAGCACGTTCAGAATCTGATGCTGCGCCGTGGTGTCGAGGCCGGCCATGGGCTCGTCGAGCACGAGCAGGCGGGGCTTGTTCGCGAGCGCCCGGGCGAGCAGGACCCGGCGGCGCTGACCTCCGGAAAGCTCGCCTATCAGGGCGTTGTGCAGGTCGGCCATGCCGACGGTCTCAAGGGCTTCCTCGGCGGCTTCCTTATCGACTTTGGTGGGGCGGCGAATCAGGCCGAGCCCGCCGTACCGGCCCATCAGAGCGACATCGCCGACCGTGACGGGGAAGTCCCAATCCACGAGTTCCATCTGCGGCATATAGCCGATCAGGTTCCGGGCCTGTGACACCGGATGGCCGAAGACGCGCACGTCGCCCGCGAGCGGCTTGAGCAGCCCCAGCGCCGTCTTGAACAGCGTCGACTTCCCCGCTCCGTTGGGGCCGATGAGCCCGAAAAAGGCGCCCTCGTCCACGCGGAGGTCTATGTCGCGAATGACCGTGCGACCTCCGTAGCCCGCCGACACTCCCTGCAGGTCAAGCGCGGGGAGCGCTGCCGTAGTCATCTCGTTACCCCAGGAGTCTCGCGAGCTCCTCCGCGTTGGCGCGCATCATGCTGATGTAGTCCGTTGCCACGTCGTCGAAGGTCGCCGAGCGAACTTCTCCGACCTCGATGCCGGCCTCCGCCGCCGCGGCTTTGAGCGCCTCCTCGGCGAACTGCGGTTCGCTGAAGATGGCAGGCAAGCCTTCCTCTTCCACCTCGTGGATCACTCCAGCGATGTCACCCGGCGTTGGTTCGCCGCCGTGGACGCCGACAAAGGCGATCACCTCGAAGTCGTAGCGGGCGCCGAAGTAGCCGAATGCGTCGTGGAAGCTCACCAGCGTTCGGTGCTCCGCCGGGATGACCGCAAGGGTCTCTCTGATTTCGGCGTCCAAGTCCCGAAGCTGCTGGATGTAGGCATCGGCGTTCGCGCGGTAGTTGTCAGCGCGGGCGGGATCGGCCTCGATCAGGGCATCACGGATGCGCTCGATGTAGAAGATGGCCGCGATGGGGTCGAGCCAGAAGTGCGGGTCGCCGCCGCCGTGGCCA
This sequence comes from Dehalococcoidia bacterium, assembly GCA_965207995.1. Taxonomy (GTDB): domain Bacteria; phylum Chloroflexota; class Dehalococcoidia; order SHYB01; family SHYB01; genus DAOUKH01. The sequence goes on from CBDBNG010000001.1 coordinate 528,117, forward strand.
TGGCCGTGGTCGTCTTCCTCGTCGCCGTGGTCGTCTTCCTCGTCGCCGTGGTCGTCTTCCTCGTCGCCGTGGTCGTCTTCCTCGTCGCCGTGGTCGTCTTCCTCGTCACCGTGGTCCTCTTCCTCGTCACCGTGGTCCTCTTCCTCGTCGCCGTGGTCCTCTTCCTCGTCGCCGTGGTCCTCCTCTTCCTCGTCGCCGTGGTCCTCTTCCTCGTCGCCGTGGTCGTCCTCTTCCTCGTCGCCGTGGTCGTCCTCTTCCTCGTCGCCGTGGTCGTCCTCTTCCTCGTCGCCGTGGTCGTCCTCTTCCTCGTCGCCGTGATCGTCCTCTTCCTCGTCCTCGTCGTGGTGGTCGTCACCGAGCTCACGCACGACAAGGTCCATCGGGGTGAGGCCCTCGGACACTTCAATGAAGATGGACCCGGACTGCCGCGAGGACTCCACGAACGCAACCAGGTCGTCGTCCAGCCCGGAACCGTTGAGCAGGATCACATCCGCGCCGCCCACTTTGATGCCGTCGCTGGGCGTGGTGCGGAAGGTGTGCGCGTCGCCGCCGCTCGGAATGAGCGACTCCACGTCGACCGCGTCGCCGCCGACGTTGCGGGCGAAGTCGGCGAGGATGACGGTGCCGGTGATGACCCGTATCGGTTCGGGAGGGGCCTTAGTCGGCGGCACCGACGTCGCAGTGGGGGGCGCGGCTGTGGGCGGCACGGGGGTGGGGGTTGGGTCTGCCCCGCATGCCGCAACGGCCAGGATGAGAGCCGATACCAGAGCTAGGACTTTCAGCGCCGATCCCCGCATTTTCAACATCCCTCTTCTTTCGATACCTTATCTCTTGACTGGTCGATTTTGATTCGCAGTATCTTGTCTGCCGGTAGCTTGGTACTCAGTCTCGTTTATTCAAGATATTCGATACTAAATATCAGTGCCGCTCAAAAAAGGGGCTAGTTGGCGGGGGCTTGCTGGCGGCAGGAACCGCAGCGGCCGTAGACCTCGAGCCAGTGGCCTTGCGCGGTGAAGTTGAGCTCAGCCGCCTTCTCGCCGAGCACATCCTCAATGCCGCAGCCGGCGAAGTCGACGGACTGGCCGCAATCGGTGCAAATGAGGTGGTGGTGGTGCCCAGGGTGGCTGACCTGATAGTGAAGATCGCCGTTGTTGAGAAGCACCCGGCAGACGAAGCCCAACTCGACCATCAGCTTCACGTTGCGGTAGACGGTGGCCCGGCCGAGCTGGGACAGCTCGGCGCATAGGTCTTCGGCAGTGAAATGGTCCGTCCGCCGCGCGATGGCTTGGACGACGGCCCGGCGGGGCTCGGTGACCCGGTGACCGCGTTGCTCCAAGGCCTCGACGAAGTCTTCAACAAGGGGATGTCGTGTCAGCGTCATCGTTTGGGTTCTGTGCCGCGAACTTGTCCGTTGATATGAGATTCCATATCAACAACATGGCATTTTAGCGACGCCTATGAACGCCGTCAAGCGGAGGAATCGACCTGGCATCAGCTCTTAAAACGTCAAGACGTGGTCGGCGCCGTCCATCTCTTCGATCATGAAGGAGACGAGCCCGCGAGGCTCGTCGATCTCGGGAATCAAGTCTTCACGGGCGACCCCGGCGAGGAACATGGACGAGGTGCAGGCGAAGAGCTTCACCACGCCCTCCTCCTTCGCCTCGCGGAAGAGGGCCGCGACGTCGCTCATCTTGGCCTGCTCCGCGCGGCCCGCGTAGTCGGGGTCGGCGGCAAAGAACGGCGACACCGGGAGGGAGCCGATGCGGTCGCGCGTCACGGCGGCGGCCGCTTCGTCGCGGAAGAGGACGCTCACGGAGACGTCGCAGAGGACGGCGGCCATGACAAGGCTGGCAACCTGGGCAAGGTTGTTTCGCGTCCCCGAGGAGACGAGGACCGCGATCTTCTTCACGCCGCCTTCTCGATGATCAGGCGCACGAGGTTGCCGTCGCGCTGCTCGTCGACCACCCGGTGGCGGAACTTGGACGACCACGCCCGGATCTCGCGGCTCTGGAACTCGTTCCCCAGAACCTCCAGCCTCTGCAGGGGCGCGAGCTCGGCCAACTCACGCTTCACGTACTTGAGGCTGCGGCACTCGACGGGGTCAAAGTAGGAACGGACGTCGAGCGTGCGGTCGGGAGCGGCTTCCGGCGTCATCTTTTCCTCGTGGCTCCCTCGCGGCGCTGCGTCGGGCTTTGGATAAAGAAGAAGGCGGCTCACGCCGCCTTCTTCTAACGATCATCTTCGGCTACTTACCGCAGTTGCAGTTTCCGCAACCGCCACCACCACCGCCCCCGGTCTGCATGTTGGGGTTCACAATGGTGAAGCCGGAGCGTTCCAGGCCTTCCAGATAGTCGATCTGGGAGCCTTCCAGTATCTGCGCGGTGTCGGGGTCGAGGAGGATTCGGAGGCCGTCGGACTCGACAAGCGCGTCGTCGTCCTCTTGCTCATGCTCCAACGTCATCATGTACTGCGGGCCGGAGCAGCTCATGCCGGTCACGATAACCCGGAGCGAGGCGTCCTCCTCGCCCTGTTCCTTCATGATCCCCTGGATCTTCTGCGTTGCGGTATCGGTGACCGTAATCATTTACCGTGCCTCTCCTGTTCGAGAACCGGTTTCGCGAAAATCTCAGAAGTCACCGTAGCACGCCGACTATTCGGGAGTCAATCGACGGCGGGGCGTCGGGCGCGGGTGCTATCATGGAGCCGGCCTCTGGGGATCCCCTCTACGTTATGACGACCACCGTTCCGACACCTATTCCCGACGCCGCCGGGCGCTTCGGCGAGTTCGGGGGCAAGTTCGTCCCGGAGACGCTGATGGCGGCGCTGGAGGAGTTGGAGCAGGCCTACGAGGCCGCCGTCCAGGACGAGACGTTCCAGCAGGAGCTCGACGGACTCTCACGCACCTATTCCGGCCGCCCGACGCCGCTCTACTTCGCCGAGAACCTCTCCAAGAAAGTTGGCGGGGCGCGCATCTACCTCAAGCGGGAGGACCTGGCGCACACGGGGGCTCACAAGATCAACAGCGCCCTCGGCCAGGGACTGCTGTGCCAGCGCATGGGGAAAGAGCGGATCATTGCGGAGACCGGCGCCGGACAGCACGGCGTCGCCGCGGCGACGGTCTGCGCCATGCTGGGGCTTGAGTGCATCGTTTACATGGGCGAGGAGGACATCCGGCGTCAATCGCCGAACGTCTTCCGTATGAAGCTCCTTGGAGCCCAGATCGAACCGGTGAGCAGCGGCAGCCGCACGCTCAAGGACGCCATCAACGAGGCGATCCGCGACTGGGTCACCAACGTGGAGACCACGCACTACCTGCTGGGAAGCGCCGTCGGCCCCCACCCCTACCCGCGCATGGTGCGCGACTTCCAATCGGTGATCGGCCGCGAGGCCCGGGCCCAGTTCATCGAGGCCGAGGGAAGGCTCCCGGACTATGCGATCGCGTGCGTGGGCGGCGGCAGCAACGCCATCGGGCTGTTTCACCCCTTGCTCGAAGACGAGAGCATCCGGCTCATCGGCGTTGAGGCGGCGGGGCACGGTCTGGGCAGCGGTGAGCACGCGGCGACGTTGACGGCGGGGTCCGTGGGCGTCCTGCACGGCTCCATGTCGTACGTGCTGCAGGACGAACAAGGGCAAATACAGGAAGCGCATAGCATCTCTGCGGGGTTGGACTATCCCGGTGTCGGCCCCGAGCACAGCTACCTGAAAACCATCGAGCGCGCCGAATACGCCGCGGTGACCGACGACGAGGCCCTGGAGGCCTTCCAGGTGCTCAGCCAGACGGAGGGCATCATTCCCGCCCTCGAACCCTCCCATGCGCTCGCCTACACCATCGGCCTTGCCAAGACCCTCCCCACCGATCAGGCGATCTTGCTGAACCTGAGCGGGCGGGGCGACAAGGACATCTTCACCGTTGGCGAACGGCTCGGGGTGACGATCTAGCCGCCGAAGCCGCAACGAGCGGCGAAGGAGCGAACGCATGCGGCTGGAAGGCAAGGTTGCCATCGTCACCGGCGCCGCCTCTGGGATGGGCGCGGCGACCGCGACGCGGTTCGCCGCCGAAGGCGCCGGCGTCGCCTGCCTCGACATCGACCGCACGGGCGGCGAGGGCGTCGTCCAGGCGATTCAACGGGCCGGCGGATCCGCCGAGTTCATCCGCTGCGACGTCTCCGACGGCATCTCTGTCCAAGCCGCTGTGGGTCAGACGGTGCGACGCTTCGGCAGGCTGCACATCTTGGTAAACAACGCCGGCATCTATGACCACAACGACCACCTCATCGAGGACCTGAGCGAAGAGACGTGGGACCGCGTCATGGGGGTGAACCTAAAGGGCCCCTTCTATTGCTGCCGCTACGCGCTGCCGGAGATCGTCACCTGCGGTGGCGGCGCGGTCGTGAACATCGCATCGACGGCGGCGCTGGCCGCGGTGCAGCGTCCCACCTATTGCGCCAGCAAGGGGGCGCTGCTCACCTTCACCAAGGCCGTGGCAAAGCAATTCGCCGAGCAGGGCGTCCGCGCCAACGCGATTTGTCCCGGAGCGATCGACACCCCGCTCTCGGCGGCCACCGCGGCCGGGCGCGCCGCCGACGGTATCGTCTATCCCCGCTCGGGCCGGCTTATGGAACGAATAGGCCGCCCTGAGGAGGTCGCAGCCCTTGCCCTGTTCCTCGCCTCGGATGACGCCTCGTTCATCACCGCCGCGGCCTACGCCGCCGACGGCGGCCTGACCGCGATCTAGTCATGCTGCTTGAAGGAAAGACCGCCATCATCACCGGCGCCGGCTCCGGCATCGGCCGCGCCGCCGCGCTGCGCCTCGTCCAAGAAGGGGCGAACGTCGCGATTGGAGACATCAACGAGGCGGCGGGGCGTGAGACGCAGCGCTTGGTCGAGGAGGCCGGGGGCAGTGCGATCTTCGTGCCCACCGACGTGTCGAAGGCCTCCGACGCCGAACGACTTGTCCGGGAGACGGCGGCGGCGTTCGGGGCGCTCCACGTCCTCGTATCGAACGCCGGCGTCTTCTCCCACGACGACGGTCCCGTGACCACCATCGACGAGGACGTCTTCGACCGAGTGCTCGACGTGAACCTGCGTGGCATGTTCCTTTGCTGCAAGTACGCCTTCCCGGAGATCGTTCGGAGCGGGGGCGGCGCAGCCGTTCTGACCAGTTCGGTCGGCGCTACCATCGGCTCGCCTACGACGGCTTACGGGACCAGCAAAGGAGGGGTGCTGGGTCTGATGCGCTCGTTGGCCATGCAGTACGCCGCCAAGGGCATCCGCGTGAACGCGATCCTTCCGGGCCCCATCGATACGCCCCTGCTGCAAGCGGCGGTCACCACGCGCGGTCCCTCCAATACCCGCAGCCGCGGCTTCGCCGGCCGGATGGCCGATCCTTCGGAGCCGGCCGCGCTGATCGCCTTCTTGGCCTCCGAAGAGGCCAGCTACATCACCGGCCAAGGCCTCTTCGTCGACGGCGGCCTCAACGCCTCCTAGGCCGCGCCGTGGGGCCACGCAAGGAGCACGCCATGCCCGACATCGACGCCTTCGAGGCGATGCGCACGCTGCGCGCCGTCCGCCACTACCGCACCGACCCCGTGCCCGAGGAGGCCCTGCGGGCGGTCCTCGAGGCCGGCACACGCGGCCCGAGCGCGATCAACCGGCAGCCGTGGAAGTTCATCGCGGTGACGGGGGAGGCCGAGCGCAAGATCGTCGCGGAGCACTATCACCGGGCAGGGCTGGAGAACCGGGGGGACGCGTCGGCCCGGCGGTACGCGGAGGGCGCCAGCCCGAAGATCCTCGCGGAGGCGTGGGAGTTCGCAACGAAGGGGATCTACGACGTCCCGGCCTTCATCGTCGTCTGCCTAACAGAAAAGAATGCACTCGATTCAGTGCTTCAAGGCGTGCAGCTGATGATGCTGACGGCACGCCTCTATAGTCTCGGCACCATCTTCACCACGCTGCACCGGCGCGTGGAGGATAGCCTGAAGCGCGGCTTGGGCATCCCCGAGGACGTCGCGGTGCCGTGCATCATCCCGATGGGCTACCCGGTCGAGCCGTTCACCGAGACGCGCCGGCTGCCCGTCGAGGCAGTGGCCTATCGCGACCGTTGGGAGCAGGCTTACTCGTAGGCAGGCTTCCCGGTTAAAGAAGCGCCGGCTGCTTGCTTCCGCCCATCGACGGACCGGGGCGGCGAGGCCGTCCGGTACCTGAGGAGCCGCCGGAGGGTGGAGCGTTTCCGCCTTCCCGGCGCTTGTGGGCGGTGAGCACCTCTTCAAGGTATTCCGACACCTGCTTCGCGAGCGCGGTCTGACCTCGCTCCTTCAACCGGCGGAGCAGGTCCTTCTCCCAATCGATGCCCACGACGGGGGCCGGGCGGCGGTCCGCGACGGTCTGGCGGCCCAGGATGCGAAGGGAGCCCGGCGAGGCGCTGCGGAGGGGCTGGAGCCAGGAGAGGACGATATCGCGGCCGGTGAGCCCCTCACGAAAGGCGGCATCGGCAAGGTCGCGGCGCTCACGGTCGTTCATCTCCACGAAGGCGCTGTCGAGGTGGTCGGCCAGCATCTTCTCGATGGCCGAGGCGTTGGGGCGCGGGACGAAGAAGATATTGCTCCCCGCCCGAGAGAGAAAGGCCTCGTCAAGGCGAAGCGGATCGTTCGTCGTACCGACGATGATGACGGTGCTGGCGCCGCCCTCGGAGACGATGCGCTCTCGCAGGCGCAGCATTCTGTTCCGCACGTCGGGTGTCCAGCGCGACTCGGGGAGGGAGATGTCGCCACCCCGGTCCTTGCTCCCGCGCTTGCGGACCAGCGCGGCCAGCTCTTGGCGGGCCTCCTCGACCTCGGGGTCGCTCCAGAGCGTCTGGATGCGCGACTCGGTGTCCAACTCACGGACGCCCTGGATGTCTTGGATCAGCGAGTTGACGACGTCGCGGTATTCCTCGTGGGTGTTGCCGTCGGAGCGGTTTGAGACGACCGAATCGATCTCGTCCAGCAGCAGCATGATCGTGGAGCCGCGGTTGCATTCATCGCGGGCCCGGTCGAGGAACTCCTGGGCCCGGCGGGCCGACATGCCGAGGTAGGGGTCCTTGATGTCCGTGGGCCGGATGGCCTTGAACTTGATGGGCAAGTTCTTGCCGTCGGTCTGGGCGTAGGCCATGCGGCTCGCCATGGCCTTGGCCAGCATCGTCTTGCCGCAGCCATAGGGGCCGAAGAAGAGAAAGACTCGCGGCGGGAGGTTCCGGCGGACCAGGAACCATTCGGGGTGGGTCAGATAGAAGAGGGCCTGTTCGATGCGGTCTTTGACACGGCCCAAGCCGGCGATGCCTTCGAAGTCGGCGGGGGTGATAGGGTCCCACTCGAAGCCCTCGGCCTGGTCACCCCTTCCCGCGGCGCGGGCCGGAGTCATGCCGTCGGGGGCGGGCGATCTTGACGGTGCGTCGTTCGACGCCGGTGGGACATCTCCGTTGGGGCGGGCCGAGTCGCTCACCATCGGGGCGGCCTGTACCGTGAGACGCTCGCCTTCCTTGAGTACCGCGGCGGAGCGCCGGGGCATTTTGATCTGGTGCTCGGAGACGGAGTCTTTGCCAACCGCCTTGAGCACGAGATAGGTCGCGGAGCAGGTGACCAGAATCTGGCCGCCGTCGGGGCTCATCCCCAGCGCCTCCAACGTGGCGGGGTGAAGGACGGCCTCGTCGCCGGTGATCTTTTGGGAAAGGAGAAGGTGACGCCTAATCATCAAGCTCCCTCCGGCCGCGCCGTTCGCTTGCCGGTCTCAGACGAGTCGTGTTCGAATGTCCGAGGGACGGCTTGGCTCCCGCCAGCCCCATAGGGACCGGCGGGAGCCAAGCGCCGCCTCACCGAGTGCGGGGCGATTCGCCCTACACTCCGAAGATGGCGTCGAGCCGCTCGTCTTCGATGCCTCCCTGGACCTTCAAGGCGGCGGCTTCATCGTCGCTCTGGCGCCGCTTCAGCATGTCGATCATGGGATCGGCGGCGGCCTGCTCGTCCAGGTTCAGGACCTGGGTCATCTTGCCGAGCTGCCAGTTCTGGCTGCTCAGCTCGAGCTCGAGGATGTTGAAGTCGATGGTGTCTTTCGCCACCTCGATCTTCGCCAGCTCGCCCTCGACGATTTCCTGCTGCTTGCGCAGCCACTCGGTGCCGAGGCGCTCGAGCAGTCCCTCGCGAAGCAGGATCTTGCGGCCCCGCACGCGGGCGACGCCCTTGAGCTCATCACGCAGAGAGCGGAGCTGCTTCGAGTCGAGCTTCTCCAGGTAACCTTTGAACTGGACCAGCTCTTCGTTGTGCCGGTCGTAGGGCGCCACTTCTTGCAGCGCCTCGTCGATAGCCTGCGGCGGCAGGGATTGCGCTACGGTCGCCATTAGCTCACCTTCCTCCCGCCCTCGATGTGGCTCACGGCCGCATCGACGACTTTCGCCTTGATCCAGACCACGCGGCCTTCCTCGCGGTACTGCTCGACCTCGTTGAGGATCTTCGCTTCGCGGGCGTTGTACCGGTCGAGAAGGTCCTTGACCGTCTTGAGCCGCTCTTTGAGCTGCTCCTCGGACTCATCAAGGCGCTGCCGGTTGTTCCGCTCGCGCTGGATCAGGCCTTCGATCGACTTCTGGCTCGGCGCGCCGAACATCACGTGGCTGTCGGTCACCTCGATGTTGACGTCGAAGCGGCTCTTCGCCTCGCGAAGGATTCCTTGCAGGTCGTCGAGGTCGTCGACGCCCATCTGCTGGCCAAGCTGGTCCAGGCTGATGGGGTGGCCGGCGGCGTGCAGCAGGAACTCCGCTTCGAAGAAGCGCTCCTTGAGGATGTCGAAGTTCACGAAGTAGTGACCGTACTCGCTGCCGAAGGCAGGATCGATCAGGGCCTGGCCGTTGATGACGTCGCTCAGATACTCGCGCTTGACGACGCCGTCGAGGGCGTCGACCAGTTCGAGGTAGCTGAAGCCCATGAGGCGAAGCAGCTCCCGGTCGGCGGAGATGCGGCCGTTCACGTCATGGATGACGCCTTCGCGGAGCCAGTAGCCCTTGATGGCGTCGAGGACGTACATCGAGCGAATGTTGAGGTGCTCTTCGACATCCCGCTTAAACGTGGAGAACTCACGCGGGCGGATATATCGAAGGAGGAACCCGAAGCGGCCGCGGTCGAGCGAATCCTTGGGGTTGTAGGTCTTCGGATCGAAGGCCACCATGTTTTCGCCTTCCACGAAGGCCAGCCGCTTCTTGTAGGCCCAATCGCGGAATGTCTTTTCGGTCTGCTCCGGGCGGCTACGGTCGGGCAGCACCTCACACAGTCCGTAGTACTGGACCATGCGATCCCAATCGCCCTTGCGCTCGCCGTTCACAGGCCATGCCGTAATGAACGCCATCCATGCCTCCTTACTGGATCGTCTCTGCGCGGCACCGGAGGTTGCCAAGAGAGTGAAAACAATCTAAACTCCGTTCAATACCGCACTCAAACAAGGTATCGAACCCAATCCCAGTTTGTCAAGAAGTTTTGAACCAGGTTCAAATATTTGAGCCTTCCCACCTGAAGTAGCGGGCCTCAACGGCACGAAAAAGAGAAGAAACCATAACGTACGCCGCAGGGCCAAAACGAGCATGAAACCCCAGCGGTAGCCCCCACATCTCATGCGACCAAAACCAAAAAGACGGCCGAGAGAGATCAGCGAGATCGAGCTCGCCCGCGGCCTTGAGAAGATCGCCGCCGGCGAATGGCGTTACGCCGAGTCGAAGCCTTTCGCGCGGCGCGTGCGCGCGTCCGCGGGAGTGGCCGCGCCCTATTTGACAGAGCGGATCAAGAGCGGCGGCGAGCAGGAGCGCGAGCGGGCGGCAGAGCTCTTGGCGCAGATCGAAGGTCCCCGCGCGATCGCTCCTCTCTGGGAGATCCTCCGAGACGACTCACTCAGCGCGACGGTGCGGGGCGCCGCCGGTGCGATTCTCGACGCGATGGGCGAGACGTCTGCGCTTCACGCCGCCGACGGGCTCGACCATGATTCCCTCATTCCGGACGCCCTGGAAACCATCTTCCGCCGCGCCGACGACGACGAGGGCTTTCGGGAGCGCTTTCTCTACGACCTGGAGAGCGACGACGCGGCGGGACGGAGGCTCGTCCTGCTCACCCTCGCCGAGCCGCAGGACGAACGGGCGCTCCCGCTGATCCTTCCGCTTCTTTCCAGCGCGCGCGTGAGCGCGATCCTCGCGGGAATCGAAGCCTTGGAGACGCTCGCCAGTCCGCTGGCCGTGGGCCGACTGCAGGAGAGCGCCGACGGCGACCCCAACGTCAAGGTACGCAGGCGGGCCCGCGCCGCCTATGGCCGCATCATCATGCAGTCGCCGGTGTTTCATCCCCAGCGTGCCGCCCTCCGCGCGGCGGCGAGCAGCACGAGGCTACCCTGGGAGCACGTCAGCGTCTCCCTCCTCGACCGCTACGGCGACCAGGCGATCACCATCGCGCGCCGGCGCGCCGACGACTACCTCAAGGTCGTCACGGTGCTCACCAACCAAGAGATTGGGGTCAAGAGCTGCACCGGCGTGGACATGATGACCCGCGACGAACTCGACGAGATCCTCGCGGCGCTGGAGGCTCAGGGACTCACCTGCGTGGAAGTCGAGCCCGCCTTCGCCGGCGCCCTTGTTGCCCAAGCGCGACGGCGGTCGGTCTCCAAGCGAAGCCGGCTTCCCGCAGGCCTCGAAATCTGGCGCGAGGTAATCGATGCCCCCGCGCAGCCTGAACAGGTCCGCATGTTGGGCCCCGTGGACGAGGGCGCTGACCGGCTCACCGAGACGGGGGCGCTGCTCGCCACACCGGAATTCCGGCAGTGGTTCTTCGAACCCGAATCGGTCTGGGCTTACGTCAACGAGTGGCAGTCGGGGACGATGCCCCAGCGCTCCGGTCTCGACGGCGGGCGCACGCTCGACGCGCTCATCTCGATGGCGGCGCGGGACCTTGTCGACGACGACTTCGCCGCCATGCTGCGCCGCCGCCTGGAGCGCCAGAGCGACATTCTGCTCCGAGCGGGCAAGCACGACCTCGCACGGCTCGCCCGCGCCGCCGACGCCGGGCTCGACCCCGAGCGCGGCCTGGCTCCCGACGAGCACCCGTTCATCCGCGCCATGGTGCTCAGCAGCTTCTTCAACGCCGGCCTGCGGCTCCCAGACGCGCCCCGCCAATAGCGCCGACCCGCTTCCCGTGTCCAAGAGGCGCCGGCGGAGGGGCAACCAGGGGTCGCGCTTGCGGCCAAAAGTGGCGCTCTGGTAGCATACCTGGGCTTTCCTCGGCTCCGAAGCGGAGCGGGCGACACCCTTTCTTCGTCAAGACAGCAGGCCTATGACTACAACCTCAGACCGCCTCGCCGACCTCGAACGCCGCCGCGCCGCGTCGCGGCTGGGGGGTGGAGAGCGCCGCATCGAGCAGCAGCACAAGCGGGGCAAGCTGACCGCGCGCGAGCGGATCGACCTCCTGCTCGACGACGGCACCTTCGAAGAGATCGACCCCTTCGTTACGCACCGGGCCACGGACTTTGGGCTTGCGGGAACGGAGATTCCCGGCGACGCGGTGGTCACCGGCCACGGACAGATCGATGGGCGGGTGGTCTTCGTCTTCGCCCAGGACTTCACCGTGTTCGGCGGCTCGCTTTCAGAGGTCGTCGGCGAGAAGATCGTGAAGCTGCTCGACATGGCGATGCGTGTCGGCGCGCCGGTTATCGGCCTCAACGATTCCGGCGGCGCGCGCATCCAAGAGGGAGTCGTGAGCCTGCGGGGCTATGGCGAGATCTTCCTGCGCAACACCCTGGCCTCCGGGGTGATTCCGCAGATTTCGGTCGTCCTCGGCCCCTGCGCTGGGGGCGCGGTCTACTCCCCCGCGATCACGGACTACGTGTTCATGGCGAAGGGCATCGGGCAGATGTACATCACGGGCCCCGACGTCATCAAGGCCGTAACCGGCGAGGAAGTCACCCATGAAGACTTGGGCGGCGCGATGAGTCACGCCACCAAGAGCGGCGTGGCCCATTTCGCCTTGGCGAGCGAGCAGGAGTGCTTTGAACAGGTGCGCCGCCTCGTCAGCTTCCTCCCTTCCAACAACATGGAGGACCCGCCGGAGCAGCCCGCGACCGACGATCCCAACCGCGTCTCAGACGCACTGATCGACGCCGTTCCGGACGACCCCGCCAAGCCCTACGACATGAAGGAGATCATCCGCGCGGTCGTCGACGACGGCGACTTCCTGGAGGTCCACGAGGACTACGCGCCGAACATCATCGTGGGCCACGCACGGCTCGACGGGAAGTCGGTGGGCATCGTGGCGCAGCAGCCGGCCTATCTGGCCGGTGTGCTCGACATCGACGCCTCGCGCAAGGCGGCGCGCTTCGTCCGGTTCTGCGACTGCTTCAACATTCCGCTAATCACGTTCGCCGACGTTCCGGGGTACCTGCCGGGCACGGGACAGGAGCACGGCGGAATCATCACGCACGGCGCCAAGTTGCTCTTCGCCTATTCCGAGGCTACGGTACCGAAGCTCGCGGTGATCACGCGCAAGGCCTACGGCGGCGCCTATATCGTCATGAGCAGCAAGCACCTCCGGGGCGACGTGAACTTCAGCTGGCCCAACGCCGAGATCGCCGTCATGGGCGCCGACGGGGCAGTGAACATTGTCAACCGCGAGGAGATCTCCAAGGCCGACGACCCTGAGGCGGAGCGGGCCCGGCTTATCGAGGAGTACAAGGGCAAGTTCGCCAACCCGTACATCGCCGCGGCCCGCGGCTTCGTCGACGACGTCATCGATCCGCGCAACACACGCCCCCGCCTCATCAAGGCGCTTCGAATGCTTGAGACGAAGCGCGACACGCTTCCCCCCAAGAAGCACGGCAATATTCCGCTCTAGATGGGTCGCCGCCAACGGCCTGCTACGCCGCTTCAGCGGCTATAATTTTCTTGATGTTGAGCGACAAAGTGATGGCGGCTATCCTGGCCGCGATCAACGCGTACACGAAGCACGAGCAGTCGGCGGCCCGGCACCGGTCTCAGTGGACTTACGAGGGCCGCTTCCGGGCGACGCGCAACCACCTGCGTTGGGCCGCCCGCGACCGCCGGTGAGTAGGCGCCGCTCCTGAAGGAACGGGCACGCGCCCGTCCCGCCCTGGAAAGGAATCGTCGTCGATGCCCGCGCAGAACTTGAAGGGTAGCGCCAACCCACTCAAGATCACCGACACGACCTTCCGCGACGGCCACCAATGCACGGTGGCCACGCGCTTCCTGACGGAAGACCTCGAACCCATCGCCGTGGCGATGGACGACGCCGGCTTCCACTCCGTCGAAATGTGGGGCGGCGCGACCTTCGACGTTATGACGCGCTTCCTGGGGGAAGATCCGTGGGATCGCGTACGGATCCTCAAGCGGCTGATGCCCAAGACGCCGTTCCAGATGCTGCTCCGCGGCCAGAACCTGGTGGGCTATCGCAACTACGCCGACGACCTCGTGCGCGCCTTCGTCGCCCATTCCGCCGAGGTCGGCATCGACATCTTCCGCATCTTCGACGCACTCAACGATCCCTGGAACCTTGAGACGTCGGTCAAGGCGGTCAAGGAGAACGGCAAGCATGCCCAGGCCGCCATCTCCTACTCCGTGACCGAGGGGCGGCTGGGCGGCGATATCTACAACCTCGACTACTTTGTCGAGAAGGCTCTTCAGTACCAAGATCTCGGCGCCGACTCAATCTGCATCAAGGACATGGCGGGGTTGATTAACCCGAATGACACCGAGGCGTTGGTCATCGCCCTGAAATCCAAACTGACGGTACCGCTACAGCTTCACACGCACTACACAAGCGGCATGGCCTCGATGGCCGTGCTGAAGGCGGCCGAGGCGGGCATCGACGCCGTCGACGCCTGTCTCGCCCCGCTCGCGCTGCGGGCAGCCCAGCCCGCCGTCGAGCCCATTATCGTCACCCTGCAGGAGACGGAGCGCGACACCGGCCTCGACCTCCCCTACCTGCTGAAGATCGGGGAGCACCTCGAACGGGTCGTTCCTCGCTACCGTGACTACCTCGACGACACGAAGTTCGCCGCCATCGACACCAACGTGCTGATGCACCAGATTCCCGGCGGGATGATCTCGAACCTCGTGTCGCAGCTCCGCGAGGCGGAGGCCCTCGACCGGCTCAACGAGGTCTACGAAGAGTTGCCCCGGACCCGCGCCGACATGGGCTTTCCGCCGCTGGTGACCCCGACCAGCCAGATTGTCGGCGTCCAGGCGGCGAACAACGTTCTCTTCGGGCGGTACGAGATGATCACCTCGCAGGTCAAGGACTACTGCTACGGCCTCTACGGCCGGCCGCCGCGCCCCATCGACCCAGCGCTCGTCGACAAGGCGCTCAAGGACTACCCTCGAGGCCGCGAGCCCATCACGACCCGCACCGGCGACGTCCTCGAACCTGAGCTTGAGAAGGCACGGGAGGAGACCAAGGAAATCGCCAAGGACATCGGTGACGTCCTCACCTACGCCCTCTACCCAACCACGGGGATGCGCTTCCTGCGCTGGAAGTACGGGCTCGAACAGAAGCCCGACGACGTGAGCATCAAGACCATCGAGGACATCGAGCGCGAGGACGCGCTGATCCAGCGAGCGAAGAACGGCGCGCTGCTCGACGGCGCGATGGATGCTCCGCCGAAGGGGCCGCTCACGCGGACTTTCAACGTGTACGTCGAAGGCGAGCACTACCGGGTGGACGTCGACCCCGCGGACGAGGGGGGCTACGCCCTCCGTTCCACGAGTGGGCCGCGTCGCGCTCCGGGCGCGGCAACCAAGGCGCAGCCAAAGGCCAAGCCGGCCAAGCGAACGGCCCAAGCCGCGGAGGGCGAGACGGCAATCGAAGCGCCCTTACCAGGTCTCCTGTTGCGCTACCTTGTGGAGGAGGGCGACACCGTCGCCGCCGGCGATCAGGTCGCCGTCCTCGAAGCGATGAAGATGGAGAACTCGATCCCCTCGCCCGTTGCCGGCGTTGTGAAACGCCTCGCCGCGACGCCGGGCGACAAGGTCGCCAGGGGTCAGGTCCTCGCCGTCGTCGGCTGAGGCTGCCGGGCGATTCCCGCTCCTTCCGCCCCGATTCGGCGTTTGGTATCATGTCGCGGGCCGCGAAGGCCGATTAGGGCGGCCCCGCAACCCCCGGCGCGCAAAACGGTATACCGACGCGCCGCGCGACCAGTAAGAGGAGGCGCTTGTGGTCACCAAACAGGAAGCTCTCAGCCGGTTCGAGTCCATCCTTGACGCCCAGGCGGCGCGGGTGGAACGAATCAAAAGCGACACCAGCAGCATCGACTATGCCGCCACCAAGCCGATCATCATCGGCATCCTTGGCGGCGACGGCATCGGGCCGTTCATCGCGGAGGAGGCGCAGCGCGTCCTCGAAATCCTTCTGAAGGACGAGGTGACGAACGGCAAGGTCGAGTTCCGCGTACTCGAAGGGCTCACCATCGAGAACCGGGCGGCGCACCTCAAGGCCATTCCCGACGACGTGCTTGAAGCCATCAAGGCATGCCACGTCACGCTGAAGGGCCCGACCACCACGCCGGAGAAGGGCGACGAGTGGCCCAACATCGAGAGTTGCAACGTGGCGATGCGCAAAGAGCTTGACCTCTTCGCCAACGTCCGGCCGGTGCGCATTCCCAAGGAGGGCATCGACTGGACGTTCTTCCGGGAGAACACCGAAGACGTCTACGCTGTGGGCAGCCTCGGCGTCGAGGTCGGCGACTTGGCAGTCGATTTCAAGGTCATCACGCAGCCGGGATCGCGGCGCATCATCGAGGCCGCCTTCGAACATGCCAAGAAGACGGGCAAGACCAGCGTTACGGTGGTTACCAAGGCGAACGTGGTGAAGACGACGGACGGGCTCTTCCTCGAGACGGCCGGCGAGGTGGCGAAGAACTATCCTGGCATCAACTGGGAGGGGTGGTACATCGACATCATGACGGCCAAGCTCCTCGACACGAAGCGCCGCCAGGACTTCCAGGTGCTGGTCATGCCCAACCTGTATGGCGACATCCTCACCGACGAGGCCGCCGAGATGCAGGGCGGCGTGGGCACCGCGGGGAGCGCCAACCTGGGGCGCAAGTACGCGATGTTCGAGGCGATCCACGGCAGCGCACCGCGCATGGTCCGGGAGGGCCGCGCCAAGTACGCCGATCCCAGCTCCATGATCCGGGCAGGCGCCATGATGCTCGAGCACATCGGGTTCACCGAGCTCGGCAGCAAGCTAGGGAAGGCGCTCGACATCTGCGGCCAGTTTGAGAAGAAGATCAGCATCACCGGACGCGACACCGGCTGCACCGGCAAGGAGCTCGGCGACTATGTCGTCGCCACCGTCCAGGACCCGTCGCTGGAGTCGCGCTGGGAGGGCTACGTCAACGCCTAGCACGCGCCGGGATTCGGCTCACGGCCCCCGGCGGTAGATGGAAGGAGACCGTTTCCAACCGATGCGTAAGAAAGTAACCGTGGTAGGGGCCGGCAACGTCGGCGCCACTCTCGCCCAGCGCGTCGCCGAGCGCGGCTACGCCGACGTCGTGATGGTCGACATTGTCGAGGGCCTGCCTCAGGGCAAGGGCCTCGACATGCTCCAATCGGGTCCCGTGCTGGGCTTCGACTCCAACGTGACCGGCGTGAACGGCTACGACGAGACCGCGGGGTCGGACGTCGTGGTCATCACGGCCGGCATCGCCCGGAAGCCGGGCATGAGCCGGGACGACCTCCTCGCCACCAACCAGAAGATCGTGGGCGGCGTCACGGAGGAGATCGTCAAGCGGTCTCCCAACACGATTCTCATCGTCATCAGCAACCCCTTGGACGCGATGGCGCAGCTCGCCTATCACGTCAGCGGCTTCCCGCGCGAGCGCGTGGTGGGCATGGCCGGCGTCCTCGACACCGCCCGCTTCCGAACCTTCCTCGCCACCGAGCTCGACGTCTCCGTCGAAGACGTGCAGGCCTACGTGCTCGGCGGCCACGGCGACACCATGGTGCCGCTCGTGCGGTATACGACGGTGGGCGGCATCCCGGTCGGCGAGCTCATCCCCAAGGACCGCCTCGAGGCCATCGTGCAGCGCGCGCGCGACGGCGGCGCCGAGATCGTCGGCCACCTGAAGACGGGATCGGCCTTCTATGCCCCATCCGCCGCCGGCGCCCAGATGGTGGAGTCGATCCTGCTGGACAAGAAGCGGATTCTTCCCTGCGCTGCCTACCTCGACGGGGAATTCGGCATCAAGGGTCTCTACGTCGGTGTGCCGGTGAAGCTAGGCGCGGGCGGCGTGGAGCAAATCATCGAGATCGACCTGACCGACGAAGAGCGCGCCGCGCTGCAGCGTTCCGCTGATGAGGTGCGCGATCTCGTGCAGGCGATGAACCTCTAGCCCCACGTTCTCAACACGGAATCCGAAGCGAGGGACGAGCGGTCCCGATGGCCGGCGTCAACACCGAAGACCACCCGGAGAAGCCCCGCGCCAAGCCTCACCGCGCCCTCGACCTGCGGCGTCGCAACACCGTCCTGTGGCGCCGCAAGATCCTGCACGGCCGCTTCCAACTCGTTGATTCGCGGTTCAAAGGCAAGCGCCGGGACTACGTCCGTCAGACCGCCCTCGCCACGGGAGCGCTGGTACTCATTGTCCTAGCGCAAGACCTGCTCACCAACGCGGCGATCTTCGCCGCCCTCGCCTCCACGGCCTTCGTCCTCTTTCTCATGCCCCATAGCATCACCGCAACGCCGCGGCATGCCATCGGCGGGCACGTGGTCTCGGCCTCCATTGGCGTGCTCTTCTCACTCGTCATTGCTGGAACGGAGGGAGCGGGATCCGAGGTCGCGCACAGCTTCGCGTCCGGCGTACTCGTGGCCGGCGCCGTGGGCGTAGCCATGCTCGCCATGGCCCTGAGCGACACCGAGCACGCCCCGGCCGCCGGCTCCGCCCTCGGCTTCGCCATCACCGACTTCGACTGGGTGCTCTACGTCGCCCTGATCGCGAGCGTGGTGGGCATGACCCTGATCCAGCAGTTCATGATGCCCCGCCTGCGAGCGATCCTGTAGTCGGCTCCGGTCGTTCGCCGGGCTACACGGGGCGCTGACCTGGAACGCGGTAAAGGGGGCCTAGCCGCTGACTCGCTCGATGTACTCGGCGGTGCGAGTGTCGACCTTGATCGTGTCGCCGGTATTGAGGAAGAGCGGCACGTTGACCGCAAGGCCGGTCTCGAGCACGGCCTTCTTGGCGCCGCCGGTGGCGGTGTCACCCTTGTAGCCCGGGTCGGTCTCATCGATGCGAAGCTGCACCGCTGTGGGGAGCTGCGCCGACACCGGCTCGTCTTGGAAGACGAGCATTTCGACTTCGAGGCCGTCGGTGAGATAGTTCGCGGCGTCGCCGAGCGCGTCCCGCGACATCAGCTTCTCGTCGTAGGTCTCCTGGTCCATGAAGTGGAACAGGTCGCCGTCGTTGTAGAGATACTGGAAGGTGCGGCTGTCGACGGCGGCCTTGGGAACCCGCTCGTCGGTGCGGAAGACCTTCTCCTGGGTGTACCCGGTCTTGATGTCACGGATCTTGACGCGCATCCGGGCCTCGGAGTTGCCCTTGCCCGCAAGGAAACGGGCGTATTCGAGCACCGTGTGCAGGCCGCCTTCCATCTCTAAGACCATGCCGCGGTTCAGTTCGGACGTGGGGACCATCGTGGCCATCGGGAGGACTCCTGAGACGGACGTTACGAGGCGTGGGGCGGCCGGGCGCTCCAGTAGGAAAGTGTAGCACACGGCGACGTTTTCCTTTGGGCTGGTAGAATCGCCGGGCCATGCCCGAGGCAACCATCAACGGCGTGCTGCTGCACTACAAGGAACGCGGGAATCCCCGCGGGTCGCCCTTGCTCCTCATTCCCGGCCTCGGTGGCAGCCACCTCAACTGGGAGCTCATCGCGCGGAGGCTTGGGGAGAGCCGGAGGTTGATTCTCATGGACCCGCGAGACGCGGGCAGGAGCGGAGAGTCAACCACTGCCTACACGACCGCCGACCTAGCTCTCGACGCGGCTGGTCTCTTGGACCATCTCGGTCTCGAACGCGCCGCGGTGGCCGGTTTCTCCATGGGCGGCGCCATCGCTCAGGAGCTCGCCATCGCGCGTCCCGGCCTCGTCGATCGTCTCGTGCTTATCGCCACCTACGACGACGGCGACATTCGCGGGACCTTCATCTTCGAGCAGTTTTCGCGGCTCCGGCGGACGCTGCCCCGCGACGACTTCAACCTGATGCTCGTTCCCTGGCTCTATACGAACGAGGAAATGAGCGAGGAATTCGAGCCCCATGATGCCGCCTTGGCCCTCTCGTTGGAACCATTCTCCCAATCGCCGGAAGCCTACGAGCGCCAAGTCCACGCCGCGGTCACTCACTCCGCCCGGGACAGGCTCGACCGCATCCGTTGCCGCACACAACTCATCTTCGGCGACGACGACCTGTTCACACCCCTCCGCTTCGCCCGCTCGTTGCAGGAGCGGATCCCGCGGTCGCGGCTCGCCATCCTTGCCGGGGCAGGGCATGCCCTCCTGTGGACGCGTGCTGAAGAAGTTGCCGCACTTATCGACGGCTTCTTGGACGGAGGGGCGAAGGCCTCGTCCGAGGGCTAGGAGGCCGTGGCGGACGAGTCGCCGCTGGCAGCGAGCTTGCGCACGTGGACGCGGCGGACCCGCCGCCCGTCGAGCGAGAGGACTTCGACGGCGATCCCATCGGCCTCGAAGGACTCGCCGGGGGCAGGCACTCTCCCCGCGTGGTGCAGCACGAAGCCGCCGAGCGTCTCGAAGCCGTCGCCGTCGAGGGCGAGGCCAAGGGCTTCGTTCACTTCGTCGAGGGGCGTCTGGCCGTCGATGATTGCCTCGTCGGGGCCAAGTTCCTGAATGGGTGTCTCCGGCGGCTCGTTCTCTTGTTCGATCTCACCGACGATCTCTTCGAGGAGGTCCTCCAAGGTCACGAGACCGTCGACGCCGCCGTACTCGTCGACGACGATGGCGAAGTGAATGAAGCTGCCGAGGAACTCGTTGAGCGCCTCGTTGGCCATCTTCATCTCGGGCACGAAGTGAACGGGGCGGGCCAGGCCCGCGATGTCGAAGTCGCCGGGGGCGGTGGCGAGGACCTTGAGCACGTCGCGCGCGTAGACCAGCCCGGTGACGTGGTCCATGTCACCTTCGTAGAGCGGAATACGGTTATGTCCGCTCCGCACCATCAGGTCGACAAGGTCTTGCAGCGACGTGCCCACACTGGCGGCGGCCATGTCGGGGCGGGGCGTCATGATCTCGCGGACGGTCTTCTGGCGGAGCGCGCCGATCGCGTGGATCATCTTGCGCTCGCCGGCGCTCAACTCGGCCGGGTCATTTGCTCCCGACACGAGCTCCCGAAGCTCGCGCACCTGCTCTAGGGCGCCACCGGCGGGCGCGCCATTCGTGGGCGACTCGCGGGGCTCGCCCGGCATATCCGCGAAGGGCCTGATGAAGGGACGCAGGAACCAACTCACAAAGGCCAGGGGGAGCGCAGAGTAGCGCGAGAATGGCTCCGGGCGCCGGATGACAATCCGGCGGGCCGCCCACTCGACGGCGAAAGCGGCGGCGTAGCTGGCGGCCGCGGCGGCGGCCGCTGCCCAGGTTTGGTCGCCGGAGAGGTCGAAGGCGAGCAGGATCGACGAGGCCACGAATCCGACGAGGGCCGCGCCGCGAACCGGTCTGAGGGAGCGCCGGTAGACATCGGTGCGGCGCTCGAAGTCGAGGAGCTCATCGGGCCCCAGCGGGCGGAGCAAGCGGATGCGGCGCGCCTCGGCGAGCGTGGCGAGGCTCCCCGCGGCGAACGTCAGCAACACGAGCGAGAAGACGAGGACGGCTATTTCCGCCCAACTAGCACTGTCCAGAGGACATCACCCCTTTTCGGCACCGTCGCCGCGCGCCTTGCGCCGGCGGGCTATGTCGGTCGCCTTGCTTTCCTTCCCCTTGGGCCCCGTCGAGTTACCACCGCGCAGGATGCGGCCGGGGACACCCACGGTCAGACTGTCCGCGGGCAGGTCGGTGGTGACGACCGTGCCCGCCCCGGTCTTGGCCCTCGCGCCCACGTGGACCGGCGCGACCAACATCGAGTCGCTGCCGAGTTGGGCGCCGTCTTCGACGACGGTGGGATGCTTGTCCGCGCCGTCAAAGTTGCAGGTAATAGTCCCTGCGCCGACGTTGACGTCGGCCCCAAAAAGGCCGTCGCCGATGTAGGAGAAATGGTGCGAACGCGTCCCCGGCCCCAAGACGCTTCGATTCACCTCGACGAAGTTCCCCAGGTGAACGCCGCGCCCGATCTCGCTGCCACCGCGCACGTGGCTGTAGGGGCCGATGCGCGCGCCGTCCTCGAGGCGGCTTCCCTGCTCGATAACCGAGGCGATCACGGCGCAGCCATCCCCAATGTGCGATCCCGACACGATGGTGCCGGGGCCGATTTCGCAGTCCTCACCAATCTCGGACTTACCCAGAACACAGGTGTTTGGATGAATGACCGTGTCGCGGCCGATGACGGCGTCGGCGTCGATGTGGATCGTGGCGGGATTGCTGAGGGTCACGCCTTCCGCCATCCAGTGCTCCCGGATGCGCTCGCGCAGGGCCGCTTCGGCTTCAGCGAGGCGGGAACGGGTATCGACCCCGATCGCCTCGCTCGGGTCGGCGCATCCGACCGTGACTGGAGGCGTGCCTTCGCCGGCGGCCGTGGCGGCGAGACTCGTGATGTACCGCTCGCCTGTGGCGCTCGGCTCGATCTCGCCGACGTGCGCCGACAGCCATGCGGCGTCGAAGCAATAGACGCCGGCGTTGATCTCGTCATCGGCGCCTGTCTCCGCGGTGGCATCGGCATCTTCCACAATATGCAGCACGGCGCCGTCGCCATTTCGCGCTACGCGGCCGAAGCCGGCGGCGTCCGGCACCCGGGCCGTCAGGAACGTCAGCGGCGCCGGCCCTTCCGTGTGAGCCGCCATCAGGACGGCGAGCGTCTGGGACTTGACCAGCGGCGCGTCGCCGTTGATTACGAGAAGGTGCTGCGGGCCATCAGCCAGGGCGTCGGCCGCTTGCGCGGCGGCGTGGCCCGTCCCCAGCGGCTCGCCCTGCTCGACGGTCTCAACCCCGGGGCCGAGGGCGGCGCGGAGGCGGCCGCCACCAACACCGACGACGACCACCACGCGTTCGATTCCCGCGTCACGCACGGCGCGCTCGACGTGGCGCACCATGGGACGGCCGCAGAGTGGATGAAGCGCCTTGGGCAGCTTGGACTTCATCCGCGTGCCCTTGCCCGCCGCCAGAATCACCGCCGCCCAGTCGCTCAACCGCCGCTCCTGAAAACAAAACGACCGCACAAGCCGGGATACGGATGGTGCGCGGTCGTTCGAACCTAGTCGATCGATTGCATGAATACGAGGGCCTAACCACCACCCTCGTAAAGTTCATGCTATACGAGCGCAAAAACCAGTGTCAAGAAGCGTCCGCCGGGCGAGACACCGACTGCTTTCGCCTTTACACGAAATCAGCGCGGGCGGTATCATGTCGGGCGGCCCGTCACCCGAAACGCATGCCCCGGCCGTAATCCCCGCACGACACCTCCTCCGAGGCGCTTGGCGCCTCCGAGAACGGCTCCACGGAGCAGTAGATGAAGATTCACGAGTACCAGGCGAAGGAGCTCTTCCGCAAGCATGGCGTCGCCACTCCCGAGGGAAGCGCGGCGTCGACGTCCGCCGAGGTAGAGGCCGCCGTCGGGACGCTCGGCGGCAGGGGCGTCGTCAAGGCCCAGGTGCATGCGGGCGGACGCGGGAAGGCGGGCGGGGTCAAGGTCGCCGGCTCGCCCAAGGAGGCCCGCGACTTCGCCGAGGGTCTGCTGGGGTCACGGCTCGTCACCCACCAGACGGGGCCTGAGGGCGTTCCGGTGGACCGCGTGATCGTCGAGGAGACGATCGGCATCGCGAAGGAGCTTTACGCCTCCATCACCATCGACCCGGCGGAGCGCAGCGCCATCCTCATCGTCAGCGAGGCCGGTGGAATGGACATCGAAGAGGTTGCGGCGAGCACACCGGAGAAGATCGCGCGCATCCCCATCGACCCCGTCATCGGCTTCCAGCCGTTCATGGGGCGGCACGCCGCCGCCGCACTCGGCCTCCCGAAGGAGCTGGTCCGCCCGGGAGGGGCGCTCTTCGCCAACCTGTACCGCATGTTCGAATCGCTCGATTGCAGCCTGATCGAGATCAACCCTCTGGTGATCACGTCGGACGGACGGCTGCTCGCCGCCGACGCCAAGATGGACTTCGACGACGACGCCCTGGGGCGCCATCCCGATCTCGCCGCGCTCCGGGACACCGGCCAAGAGGACCCGCTCGACGTCGAGGCCCACGAGCATGACGTGAACTACATCCGGCTCGACGGCGACGTCGGCTGTATGGTGAACGGTGCCGGCTTGGCCATGGCCACGATGGACATCATCCAGTACATGGGCGCCCAGCCGGCGAACTTCCTCGACGTCGGCGGCGGCGCAAGCGAGGAGCAGGTCGCCAGCGCATTCCGTATCCTGCTCGGGGATCCCAAGGTCAAGCGCGTGTTGGTCAACATCTTCGGCGGCATCCTGCGCTGCGACATCGCCGCCAACGGCATCGTGAGCGCGGTCAAGGAGAAGGGGATCGACGTGCCCCTTGTCATCCGGATGCGCGGCACAAACGCGGAGGAGGGCAAGCGGATCCTCGCCGAGTCCGGCCTGAGCGTGACCGTCGCCGACGACCTCCAAGAGGCGGCACGGAAGGCGGTCGAAGCCCGCTAGAGCCTTCCGGCGGGAGCGGCAGGAGTAGCAGCTTGAGCATTCTCGTAAGCAAGGACACCCGGCTCCTCGTCCAAGGTTTCACCGGCAACGAGGGGAGCTTCCACTCGGAGCGGTGCATCGAGTACGGCACGAATATCGTGGCGGGCGTCACTCCGGGCAAAGGTGGGACGACGCACCTCGACCGGCCCGTCTTCGACTCCGTCGCCGACGCCGTCCGCGAGACCGGGGCCAACACCAGCATGATCTTTGTGCCCCCGCCCTTCGCGGCCGACGCGATCCTCGAGGCCGTCGACGCGGGGCTGGATACCGTCGCCTGCATCACGGAAGGCATCCCCGTCATGGACATGACCCGCGTGCGGCGCTTCCTCGACGGCAAGTCCACGCGCCTCATCGGACCGAACTGCCCCGGCCTCATCTCACCGGGCGAGCAATGCAAGGTCGGCATCATGCCGGGGAACATTCACACGCCCGGATCCGTCGGGGTCGTTTCGCGGAGCGGGACGCTGACCTACGAAGCGGTGGCACAGCTCACCGAGAACGGTCTTGGACAGTCGTCGTGCGTCGGCATTGGCGGCGACCCCATCGTGGGCTCCACCTTCGTCGACATCCTCGAGCTGTTCGAGAACGACCCCGACACGAGCGGGATTGTGATGATCGGCGAGATCGGCGGGTCGAAGGAGCAGGACGCCGCGGCGTTCATCGAGGCGCACGTGACGAAGCCGGTGGTCGGCTTCATCGCCGGCGGATCGGCGCCGCCGGGCCGCCGCATGGGCCATGCCGGCGCGATCATCACGGGAGAGTCGGGCACCGCGGCGGCAAAACAGGCCGCGCTCCGAGCCGCGGGCGCGCACGTCGTGGAGAGCCCCGCCGTCATCGGTGAGACGATGGCCAAAGTGCTGGCCTAGCCGCGTTCGGCTCCGCCGGTGTTATCCTGATTTGTGCCGGCGCGTCCGGCAGCAGGAATCAGGGCTATGGAACCCAACTGGCTCACGTGGGGGCGCAAGCTCCAAGCCATCGCGCAGAGCGGCCTCGCGCATACCGGCAACCCCTTCGACGCCGAGCGCTACGAGGCCATTCGGGCCGTCGCCGCCGACATGCTCGCCGACCGGACGGGCGATAGCGCCGAGACCATCCTGGGCCTCTTCTCACAAGAACGCGCATACGCCACCCCGAAAGTGGACGTGCGCGGCGCCGTCTTCGAGGACGGCCGGCTCCTCATGGTCAAGGAGGACCTCGCGGGCGGTTGGGCGATTCCTGGAGGGTGGGCCGAGGTCAACGAGCCGCCGAGCCGCAGCGTCGAGCGGGAGATCTTCGAGGAGTCGGGGTACACCGCGAAGGCCCGCAAGCTCATTGGCGTCTACGACCGGCTGCTTCACCCGCACACGCCGCATCCCTGGCATAGCTACAAGGTGTTCTTCCTTTGCGACAAGACCGGGGGCGAGGCCACGACAAGCATTGAGACCTCGGAGGTGGGCTTCTTCTCAGAAGAGGAGATTGCTGATCTCCCATTGGCTAAGGTTACGCCCGGGCAACTCGCCCACGTCTTCGAACACCACCGCAACCCGGATCGTCCGGCGGACTTCGACTAATGGACAGCGGCCCGATGGACTCAGCGAGCGACCCCGCGGCGGCCCCATACGACGTTGCCGTCATCGGCGCGGGGCACGCCGGCTGCGAGGCCGCGTTGAGCGCGGCCCGCATGGGGTGCCGCACGCTCCTGGTGACGATGAACCTGGACACCGTGGCGCTGATGCCGTGCAACCCCTCCATCGGCGGGCCGGCCAAGGGCCACGTGGTGCGCGAGCTCGACGCTCTCGGCGGCGCGATGGGACGGGTCATCGACCGCACGTTCATCCAGATTCGCATGTTAAACACCGGCAAAGGGCCGGCGGTCCAGGTCCCCCGCGCCCAGGCCGACAAGCGCCTCTACAGCCTGGAGATGAAGAAGGTCCTCGAACGTCAGCCTAACCTGACGCTCAAGCAGGCGACCATCGACGCCATCCTCCGCGAAGCCGAGCCCGCCCCGGACGGCACCCGCTTCGTGCTGCGGGCCCACACGTCGCAGCGCTACGCGGCCAAGACGCTGGTCATTACGGCAGGCACCTCACTCCGGGGACGCACCATCACCGGCGACGCGACGCGAGCGGAGAGCCGGGCCGGCGAGCCGCCCGCGATGGGCGTCTCCGACTGCCTGCACGACTGGGGGCTGGAGCTCGGCCGCCTGAAGACCGGCACGCCCCCGCGCGTCGACGCCCGCACCATCGATTTCGAGCAGACGGTCCTCCAGCCCGGCAGCCCCACGCCGCTCTCCTTCGGCTTCTACTACGGCGGCGCGGACGAGGCGCCGGCCCCGTGGCTCCTCGAACGCAATCCTATCTATCCGGTCGGGCCGGAAACGGCGTGGCGTCCCCAACTCCCCTGCTATGGCATCGCCACGAATCCCCGGACACACGAGGTCATCCTCGCCAACCTCGACCGCGCTCCCATGTTCAACGGCACAATCCAGGCGCGGGGCCCGCGCTACTGCCCCTCGATCGAAGACAAGGTGCACCGGTTCCGTGAGAAGGAGAGCCACGGCCTCTTCCTCGAGCCGGAGGGGTGGGAGACGAACGAGGTCTACGTCCAGGGCGCCAACACCAGCCTGCCGGAGGACGCCCAAGCCGCCATGCTGCGCTCGATTCCGGCCCTGAGACGGGCCGAGATCATGCGCGTGGGGTACGCCGTCGAGTACGACTACGTGCCGCCCAGCCAGACCCGGGTCACGCTGGAGAGCAAGACGGTCGACGGCCTCTTCTTCGCCGGTCAGATCAACGGGACGTCCGGTTACGAGGAGGCGGCCGGTCAGGGCTTCCTGGCCGGCGTCAATGCCGCCCGCAAAGCGCTCGGGGGCGCTCCGCTCATCCTGGGTCGCAGCCAAGCCTATGTCGGCGTCATGGCCGATGACCTCGTCACCCGCGAGCTCGAGGAGCCCTACCGTCTGATGACCTCCCGCGCCGAGTATCGCCTGCTCCTCCGCCAAGACAACGCCGACCTCCGGCTCACCCCGATCGCCTACGAACTCGGTCTGGTCTCCGACGAGCGCATGGAGGCGGTCGAGCGCAAATGCGATGCGGTCGAACGGGAGATGGCACGCCTCGAAGGGCTACGTGTTACGCCGGACCGCGCCACCAGCACCCGGCTCCGCAAGACCGGCCACGAACCGCCGCGCAAGGCCGTCTCCGCCGTGGAACTCCTGCGGCGCCCGGACGTCGACTACGGCGTCCTCGGCGACCTGGGGGTAGGCGACGACACTTTGGGTGAGGCGGAACGGGGGCAGGTCGAAATCCTGGCCAAGTACGCTTCCTACATCGATAAGCAGGGCCGCGAGGTCGAGCGCATCCGGCGGCTCGAAGACTGGCCCATCCCTGTTGACTTCGACTACGCGACGGTGACGGGAGTGAAGCGCGAGGCCGCCGAAAAGCTCACCCGCTTCCGCCCGGCGACCGTCGGGCAAGCCTCCCGGATCATGGGCGTCACCCAGGCCGACCTCGCGGTGCTTCTCGTCCACCTCGAACGCGCCCGCGCCGCGGCGGCTTCGCCCTCGCTAGAGGCCGGCAGAGCAGCCAAATCACGCGCCTGAACGGCCCTGCAACTGTTTGACGCTCTTTCAGGCGGGGGATATAATGGCGGACGCTCCAACAGATTCAGGAGGTAGCGAGGTTGCCGGCACAAACGGGTAAGCGATATTTCTGCGACTGTTGCGGCGCCGAGGTCATCGTCACTCGCGGCGGCGATGGTACGTTGTACTGCGAGTGCAATGATGAAAAGGAAGAGATGAAGATGAAATAGGCCTCGCGGCCGGAGGACGACGTGCCCATTCAACTTGGCAGGCGATACGTAGACGAAGAGACCGGTATCCAGGTGCTCTGCACTAAGGCGGGCGACTGCAGCATATATGTGGACGACCGCGAGATGGAAGTCCAGCAGCCCCGCGCCCTTCCTTCCTCGGACTAGACTTCCGCGGAATCCAAAGTCGGCGTCCGCCGCCGACGCAAAAGGAGCCCTTCTTCAAGGGCTCCTTGCTGTGTCCGGCGTCCCAGTGAGCGGCGGGCCTGCCTACATGGCAGGGATTACGTCAAGGACGGCGCCCTGAATCTCGAGGTTCTCGCCGTCGACGTAGATCGGGGCCATGGTGGGGTTCGCCGGCTGGAGCCGGACCCGGTCGCCCTCGGGATAGAACTTCTTTAGCGTCGTCTCTTCGCGGTCTTTGAGCCAGGCGACGATGCGCTCGCCGGGATCGGCCGCGGCGCGGTGCTCGATGACCACGAGGTCGCCGTCGTTGATCATCGCATCGATCATCGATTGGCCTTTCACGCGCAAGGCGTAGACCTGGTCACGGCCACGGAGCCGAGACTCCAGCACCTCGACCTCCTCATCGGGCGGGCGCGACCAACCGTCCGATTCCGGGACGGGGATGGGGTCGCCGGCGGCGATGAGCCCCATGACCGGCACGAGGCGCACGCCGGCCCGTCCACGGCCCACAATCTCGATGCCGCGGGAGATCTCGCGGCCACGCTTGATCAGCCCCTTGTTCTCCAGCCCTCGCAGGTTGTAGTCGACCACGGAGGTCGAGCTGATGTTGCAGGCCTCCTGTATCTCGCGGATCGAGGGCGGGTAGCTGTGTTCGTCGGCGAAGTCCTTGATGAACGTGAGGATCGCCTCTTGCTTTTCGGGCAACTTCGTCATTCTTGTCCTCCTCGGCGGTGCCGCACGCAAAGAGGTGCAGAGCACTTGCCGGAAACGCATGTTCGGAACTACTGTTCCGGAGTGTACGCGCCCCTGGGTGTCCCTGTCAACGGCCCTGTGTCACAGGCGCGCGAAATCGGCAGTGGAGCGGGCGAGAGTTTCCGTCGGGACAGGGCCCGGCGCGAGGGGGAACCTCTAGGAGGTCGCAGCCTTCGCGGCGTTGAGCTTGCGCATCAAGCGGGACTTGCGGCGGGCGGCGTTGTTCTTCTTGATCAGGCCCTTAGTGACGGCCCGGTCGAGCTGGCTGGCAGCATGGGCCACCGCCGCGCTCGCCTCGTCAATCTCGCTGGAAACGATATGCGCTTCCGCCTTCTTCAGGTGGGTGCGGAGCGCCGAGCGCAGGGAGCGGTTCGCCAAGCGGCGGCGTTCGTTCTTTCGTATCGCCTTCTTGGCGGAGCGGCTGTGAGCCAACGTGGTCCCTCGTCGTTCTCTTCTTGCAAATTGGCGCCGCCCTGCGGCGGCGCACCAGCTATTGTAACCGAGGCGTTAAGGCCGTGACAAACGGCCCGGCCTAGCCCTTACGCTCCACCTTCACGACACCGCGGACGTTTTCAATGCGCTGGAGCATCCGGCTAAGCTGCGCCGCGCCCGACGTCCGCAGCGTCAAGGTTTCGGTGACGAGGCCATTGCGGGGGTGCGAGCTGCGCACCTCGCTGATGTTGACCCGCTCGGCGGAGAGGAGGCTCGCGATGTCGCTGAGCAGCCCAACGCGGTCCCACGCCTGGATCGACACCCGGGCAGTGTACCGCTGGCTCGGCGTGCCCCAACTCACGTCGATCAGCCGGTCGGGCTCCTCCACGTTCTGTACGTTGCGGCACTCGGCGCGGTGCACGCTGACGCCCCGCGACCGCGTGACGAAGCCGGTGATGGGATCGCCGGCCAACGGATGGCAGCACGCGGCGAGGCGGGCGAGCAAATTCGGCATGCCCATCACGACGACGCTCGCAGCGCCGTTTGCGGCGGGCACGGCGCCATTGGCGGCCGGTACCGCAGGGGCCTCAGGCAGGATTTGCTGTGCCAGGTTATCGGCGCTCAGCGCGCCGCTTCCCAAGACCGCGGCGAGATCGTCGACGGACTCGTAACCAAGGTTCTTGGCCGCGTCCTGCGGCCGCAGACCGAGCTTGAGGCGGCGGAGCTCCTTCTCCAGAATGCCGCGGCCCCGCTCGATGTTCTCTTCCTTCGCTCGCTTGCGGAACCACGACTTGATCTTGTCGCGCGCCGCGGCGGTCTTGATGTACCCGAGGTCGGGATTCAGCCAATCGAGGGTCGGGCCCTTCTCCGACTTCGCCGCAATGATCTGCACCGTGTCGCCATTTTGCAAAGCGCGGTTCAAGGGAACCATCTTGCCGTTTACCTTAGCCCCGACGCACCCGTGGCCGAGATCGGTATGGATGCGGTAGGCGAAGTCGAGGGGCGTGGCCCCGAGGGGCAGTTCGCGGACCTCGCCCTTGGGGGTGTAGACAAAGACCTGATCGTGGAAGATGTCGGTCTTGACCGACTCGATGAAGGCCTCGCTCCCCGCGTCTTCCTGGTTCAGCTCGATCAGGTGCCGCATCCAGTTCATACGGTCGTCGAAGCCGGGATCGGAGTGATCGCCCTCCTTGTACCGGTAGTGGGCGGCAATGCCGTGCTCGGCGACCTCGTGCATCCGGAACGTCCTGATCTGAATCTCGAAGGGCGTCGTGTCCGGGCCGACGACGGCCGTGTGCAGCGACTGGTAGCCGTTCTCCCGAGGGTTGGCGATGTAGTCGTCGAACTCGCCGGGGACGGGGTGCCACAGGCTGTGGACCACGCCGAGCGCTTTGTAGCAGTTGGTTATGTCATCGACCAAGATGCGGAATCCGAAGAGGTCGTAGATTTGGTCGAAGTCCCGGCCCATCTCGGCGTAGCGTTCCATCTTCTGGAAGATCGAGTAAATGTGCTTGGGCCTGCCCGAAATCTGGGCATTGATGGAGGCCTTGCGCATCTCGCCGCGTATACGGGCAACCACGTCGCTGATAAACCGCTCGCGGTCGTTCCGGCTCGCGGAGAGGAGCTTCGATATCCGGGCGTAGGCCGATCGGTCGAGGCACCGGAAACAGAGGTCCTCGAGCTGCCAGCCGATGGTGGCGATGCCCAGCCGGTGGGCCAGCGGCGCGTAGACATCCAGCGTCTCCCGCGCGATCCGAAGTTGCTTCTGCAGCGGAAGGGGCCTGATCGTCCGCATATTGTGAAGCCGGTCCGCGAGCTTCACGATGATGACGCGGACGTCCTCAGCCATAGCGACGAGCATCTTCCGGAGGCTCTCGCTGTGGATCGTGCCGCTCGTGGGCGGCCCGCCGTTCTCGCGGGTGGTCTGCCACTCAATCTGGTTGAGCTTGGTGACGCCTTCGACGATGCGGCCGATTTCCGGCCCGAACCGCACCTCGACCGCTTCAAGGGGAACGTCGCAGTCCTCGAGCGTGTCGTGGAGGAGGGCGCTGGAGATCGTCGTGCTGTCCTGGCGCAGGTCGGCCAGGATCATGGCGACGGCGAGGGGATGCTCGATGTAAGGGCCGCCCGAGCGCCGGAACTGGCCGCGGTGGGCGTCGTCGGCGAAGCGATAGGCTTCCTCGATCAGCGTTACCTGGTCTCGCGGAAGGTAACCGTTCGATTTGCTCAGGAGATCGGCTATGCTCGACGCCACGCCGCTCGCCTCCGCCTGACTTCAATAGTATATCTGGTGAAGTCCAGCGCAATCAATGAAGTGTGTTTCAGGAGTTCACGCGCCCATCGGGCGGCTGTGGCAGTGGCTACGAGTCACCGCCGCCGCGGCCTTGCCAGCGAAGCACCGGCCGGCGGGCGGCGGTGGCCTCGTCCAGGCGGCCGATAGGCGCGTTCCAAGGCGCGCCGTGCAGCATGTCGGCGTCGCTTTCGGCTTCCTTGGCGATGGCGATCATGGCCTCGGCGAGCGCCTCGACCGCCTCGGGCGGCTCCGTTTCCGTCGGTTCGATCATCAGCGCCTCTTCGACGATCAGCGGGAAGTAGACCGTCGGCGGGTGAAAGCCGTGGTCGATCAGGCGCTTCGCGATGTCGTAGGTGCGCACACCGTGTTCGGCGCGCTGCCGGACGCCTGAAAAGACGACCTCATGCAGCACGGAGCGGTCATAGGGGAGATCGTAGTGGCCCTCAAGCAGCACGCGCAGGTAATTTGCGTTGAGCACCGCCTGGCCGGAGACGGCGCGCAGCCCGTCGAGACCTAGCGCGCGCATGTAGGCGTAGGCGCGGACGAGAACACCGGCGTTCCCGTGGAACTGCTGGAGGCGGCCGATAGTGTGCTCGGGCGTCCCTAGACACACCAAGCCGTCGTCGCCCTCCTCGACGATCGGCGTCGGAAGGTACGGGGCCAGTTCGTCGCTGCAGCAGACGGGCCCCGCGCCGGGGCCGCCGCCCCCGTGGGGCGTGCTGAAGCTCTTATGCAGGTTAAGGTGGACCACGTCGAAGCCGAGATCGCCGAAGCGTACGCGGCCCATGATCGCGTTGAGGTTGGCGCCGTCGCCGTAGAGATAGGCGCCGGCGTCGTGGAGCAGGTCTGCGACTCTCTCAATGCCGCGCTGCCACAGACCCAGCGTGTTCGGCGCGGTAACCATGGCGGCGGCAACGGTCTCGTCCATCTCCCGCTCGACGGCGGCGCGGTCTAGGGAGCCGTCGGCACCGGTCGGAATCTCGGTCACGGTGAAGCCGGCCATCGCGGCGGTCGCCGGGTTCGTGCCGTGCGCGTTGTCCGGCACCAGAATTCGGCGGCGGGTTTCAAGCTCTCCGCGGTCTTCGAGAGCGCGGGCGATCATCAGCACGCCGGCGAGCTCACCTTGCGCTCCGGCGGCGGGAGCAAGGCTGACACCGGGCAGGCCGGTGATCTCACCCAGTCCCCGGCGCAGCTCCAGCAGCGTGCGCAGCGTTCCCTGCGTCTCTTCTTCCGGCCCCTGCGGGTGCGCTTGAGCGAATCCGCCAAGCGACGCCACAAGGTCGTTGACCTTGGGGTTGTACTTCATCGTGCACGAGCCGAGAGGGTAGGTGCCGGAGTCGATGCCGTAGTTCCGGGCGGAGAGCGCGGTGTAGTAGCGCACGAGCTCACCCTGGCTCATCTCCGGCAGGCGGACCGAGTCACGCAGCAGGCGAGCATCCGGCAGCGGCGCCGTGTCCCCCTTCCAAGACGGCACGTCGACGGCCCGACGGCCGGGAGCGCCGCGGTCGAAGCTAAGGCGAGCGCCGAAGTCTTCGCCGTTGGGCCGGGGCGCGCTCACGGACCGCCTCCTATGTCCGCGAGCGCCGCGACCAGGGAATCGACGTGGGCGTCGGGAGTCGCTTCGGTCACCGTGAAGAGCAGGGCGTCGCGCGCCTCGGACTCCGGCCGTGCCGATACGTCGAGGCCGGGGCCGATTCCGCGGGCAGCGAGCTGCGCCGCAAGGTCAGCCGCGGGCAGGGGGCCGCGGACAAGAAACTCCTGGAACCAAGGCCCACGCTCCGGCGTCTCGTAGCCCGGCAGCGCCGCGATGCGGGCCGCGGCCTCGTGGGCGCGCTGGTAGCAGAGTTCGGCTGCCTCCCGCAGGCCCCGCGGACCAAGCGCCTGTACCGTGACGGTGAAGGCGAGCGCGATCAACGACTGCGCCGTCGAGACGTTCGAGGTGGCCCGCTCGCGGCGGATGAACTGCTCGCGCGCCTGGAGGGTGAGCACGTACCCGGTGCGCTTCTCGCCGCCGCCCGGCGGCGCGTGCAGCTCCTCGGCGCGGCCGACGATGCGCCCGGGCATCTGCCGCAGGTACTTGTCGCGGGCGGCGAAGAGTCCGAGCGACGGCCCTCCGAAGGCGGGTGGGCCGGCGAGATCACGCCCCTCCCCGGTGACGATGTCGGCGCCCGCATCGCCCGGCGCGCGCAGCAGCCCGAGGGCGAAGGGGTCGGCGACGGTCACGAACAGGGCTCCGACGGCGTGCGCCGCGTCGGCGAGCGGCTCCAGGTCGGCAATCTTGCCGAGGAAGTCCGGCTGTTGGGCCGCGAGACAGGCATGCTCCTCAGTGACCGCGTCCGACGAAGACACAAGGTCGACGCGCAGGCCGGGGCCTCGAGCGTAGGTCCGTACCACGTCGGCGGTGCCGGGGTGGATCGGCTCCAGCAGCGCGACAGCGCCCCGCTTCGTCGCGCGGGCGGCGAGGAGACAAGCTTCGGCGGTCGCGCTGGCGACGTCGTAGAGACCGGTGTTGGAGACATCCATCCCGGTCAGTTCGCACACGACCGACTGGTATTCGAAGGCGGACTGCAGCGTGCCCTGGCTGATTTCAGGTTGGTACGGCGTGTAAGCGGTAACGAACTCGGAGCGAGAGGTCAGATGGCCGGTAATGGATGGAATGGAACGCCAGTACGCACCCGCGCCGAGAAAGTTGGGTCGCGCCGGATCGGCGTTGGCGGCAGCCCGTTCCTGTAGGAGCGCGATCAACTCCGGCTCGGCAAGCGCGGACGGCAGATCGATTGCCGGATCGCGTAAGGCGGCGGGGAGGTCAGCGAAGAGCTCGTCAACGCTGGCTGCGCCGATGCGCTCCAGCATGCGCGCGCGGTCGGCGTCGGTGGCGGGGATGTAGGGGTGAGGCGACCCGGCGGACGACACGAAGCCTTAGCTCTCCGGAAGTTGTGCGCGGTACGCGGCGGCATCGAGCAGGCCCTCGAACTCCGCCTCGTCCGAGATGCGCACGCGAATCATCCAGCCCTCGTCGTAGGGCGACTTGTTGACCAGTTCGGGTTGGTCTTCCAGTTCCCCGTTTGTGGCGACCACCTCGCCGCTGATCGGAGAGTACAGGTCGCAGACGGTCTTCGTCGACTCGATCTCGCCGCAGCGTTCACCCGCGGTGACCTGGTCGCCCTCTCCGGCGAGGTCGAGGTAGACCACGTCGCCGACCTGGTCCTGGGCGAAGTCGGTGATGCCGACCGTGGCCTCGTCCGGGCTGGCCTCGTCGCGGCGCAGCCACTCGTGATTCAGCGTGTAGAGGAGATTGTCGGGGACCTCGTGGGACATACTTATGCCTGCCTAGGGTTTTCGGTAGAACGGGCGGCGTACCACTTCGACGGGGAGTGCGCGGCCGCGCACGTCGACTTCGAGCATGACGCCGGGTTTCGCTAGCTCCACGGGAAGATAGGCCATGCCTATGCCTACGCGCAAGGTCGGGCTGAAGGTTCCACTGGTCAGGCTTGCGACGGGCTCCCCGCCGTCCGGCTCATGCACCGCATAGCCTGCCCGCAATACGCCGCGGTCGCGAGCCGCGAGGTGGGCGAGTCGCCGCGTGCGGGGCTGCGCCTTCGCCTCGGCAAGCGCCTCCCGGCCGGTGAACGGCGCGCCGTCGTCGAGAGTCACGGCAAAGCCGAGGCCGGCTTCGTAGGGGTGCGTGGTCTGATCGATGTCGTTCCCGTGGAGCGGCAGTGCCGCCTCCAAGCGGAGCGTGTCGCGCGCGCCGAGACCGGTCGGCGTCGCACCGCCGGCGACGAGGGCGTCCCACAGCGCCGGGGCATGGTCGGCATCGACGATGCATTCGCCACCGTCTTCGCCGGTATACCCCGTGCGCGCGGCGAGGACGGATACGCCATTCCAGTCAAACTCGAAACAGTCCCGCGGCTCCATGGCCGCGAAACCCTCGCCAACGACCTTGCTCAGCAGCGCAACGGCATCGGGGCCCTGCACGGCCAACATCACGGTGTCCGCGGTAACCTCGGAGGCGTCCTCGGCGACGGCGAGAAGGCGCTCGAAGTCCTTCTCGGCGTTCGCGGCGTTGTGAATCACCAGCCAGCGCTCGTTGGGCAGGTGATAGATGAAGACGTCGTCTTCGATGCCGCCGCTCTCGTTGCAATAGAGCGAGTAGTGAGCCTTGCCCACCGGCAGCGAGGTGACGTCGAAGGTCGTCACCGACCGCAGCAGCGAGGCCGCTTGCGATCCCTGCATCCAAGCCCGTGCGAGGTGCGAGACATCGAAGACGCCCACACGTTCGCGCACCCCCTCGTGTTCGGCCACGATGCCCTGGTACTGGAGGGGCATCTCCCAGCCGGCAAAGGGTGCGAAGCGGGCGCCGGTCGCCTCGTGGCGATCACGCAATACAAGCTGCCGGAGCCCGCCTTCGCCGGAACCGCCGTGTTCCGTCATAGGTCAATTCTATCCGTCCACCCTCTCCCGCAACAAGCTCCCCATGTTGGCCTAGACCCCTCCGGCGGTATCGCCTAAAATGGGCGCGACGGCCCCCCCTGCGCTTCGGCGTCAAGGCCATGACTTCAGCCCATAAATCTTCCGGACATCGGCACGCCCACGACCGGCGCGCGCACGCCGGGATGCCCAAGATTCCGTCATGGCTCACCGTCGAGGAGGCCTTGGCGAGAATCCTGGACTATGTCTCGCCGCTCGGGCCCGAGCGCAAGCCGCTGCTTGAAGCCCGCGGCCAAGTCCTCGCCGAGGACGTCCGTGCTCCCTTCGACGTGCCTCCGCACGCCAACTCCTCCATGGACGGCTACGCGGTGCGCGCGGCCGACGTGCAGGCCGCCGGTCCGAGCACGGGCGTGAGCCTACGCGTGGTCGGCGAGGCTCCGGCGGGTGCGCCGCCCAGCCACGCCGTGCATCGGGGCGAGGCGGTCCGGATCATGACCGGTGCCGTTATACCCGAAGGCGCCGACGCCGTCGTCCCATTCGAGGAGACCGATGAGCTCGAACGCATCAGAAGCGGCGCGGGGGTCGCTGGCGAGGTCGCCATACTTGCCGCCGCCGCCGATGGGGAGAACATCCGGCTCGCCGGCGAGGACATTGCCGCCGGGGAGACCGTCCTCCCCCAAGGGACCCCGCTCGGCGCCGCCGAAATCGGCGTCCTCGCCTCGCTGGGTCTCGACCACGCCGTCGTCATCCGGCGGCCCGTCGTCGCCGTCCTGACCACCGGCGACGAGCTTGTCGAGCCACCCCTGCCGCTGACGCCGGGGAAGATCTACAACAGCAACGGCTTCTCCATCGCAGCGGCGGTGTCGGCCACGGGCGGCGTGCCCCTCGTGCTGGAGACCGCGCGGGATAACCTGGCATCCCTTCAGGCGCGGCTCGCCGAGGCGCTTGAGGCCGACATCGTCCTGACCACGGCGGGCGTCTCTCGCGGCGACTACGACATCGTGAAGGACGTCCTCATGCAGGAAGGCGATATCGACTTCTGGACGGTCCGCATGCGGCCCGCGAAGCCCCTCGCCTTCGGGGCGTTGCGCGCGCAGGCCGCCGATGGGTCAGAACGCCGCATCCCGCACCTCGGACTTCCCGGCAATCCGGTCAGCGCCCTCGTCGCCTTCGAGCAGTTCGCCCGGCCCGCTATTCTCAAGGCGATGGGGAAGACCCGCTTCGACAGGCCCACCGTACAGGCCGTCCTCGATGAACCCATCCACAACACCGACGAGCGGCGCGTCTACGCCCGCGCTGTCGTCACCCGCCGCGACGGGCAATACCACGCCAGGCTCACCGGAAACCAGAGCTCCGGCGTGCTGACCTCCATGGCGCGGGCCAACGGCCTCGCCATCTGCCCAGAAGACGTCCCTGTCAAACACGCCGGCGAGGTGGTCACCGTCCAGATGCTGACGTGGCCCGAGGAGGGCTTCTAGCCGAGCCTCGCCGGAACCAACCGCAGCCGTAGGAGCAGCCGAACCGATGACGCAACAGGAAGAGACCGGCCTTGAAACCGCAGTGGAAGAGACGCCGCCCGCCTATCGCATCGACGAGGGCTGGTACGAGCGCAACCGGCGCTCGCTGGACGACATGATCGCCGCCCGCACCAGCGGAGCGACGACCGCGAAGCGCCGCCGCAAGTCGGTCCCGTCGATGGCCGACCTCGCGAAGATCGAGGGGTTCGTCAACCCCAACCTTCCGGTGCGGGAGGCCGTCTTCCGGCTTCTGCTCGTTTACCAAAACAAGCCGCTCGACGTCGAGCAGTTAAGCCAGTACCTCACCGACTGCGGCATCGGAATCATGGACGCCCGCCTGATCCAACCCAAGGCGCTCCAGCGCATCCTCGACAGCGACGACTACTACGGCATCACCCGCGTGGAGGCCTAGCCCGCGGGGCCCTCACCAGCGAACAGTGAATCCGACGGCCTCCCGACTGGGGACGCGCCAGTCCTGTTCGACCCCGTCGACGCGGGCCATGCCCGGCCCTTCGCCCAGGCGCCCCAGGAGCACCTCGATAGCCGCACGCGGCCCTTCGGCGTAGACCTCGACGGCGTCGCCGTTTGGGTGATTACGCACCCACCCCACCAGACCCAGTCGCCGCGCGTGTGACGCCACAAAGCTGCGGAAGTTCACACCCTGCACGCGTCCGCGGACGGTGGCCAGGACTGCGGCATCGGTGTTCA
The DNA here is from genome assembly GCA_965207995.1 of Dehalococcoidia bacterium. GTDB lineage: Bacteria > Chloroflexota > Dehalococcoidia > SHYB01 > SHYB01 > DAOUKH01. The sequence continues at coordinate 566,081 of CBDBNG010000001.1, forward strand.
TGCCGGCACGGCCCGCCTAGTCGAAGCCGTAGAGAGCCGCCGCGTTGCCGGCCAGCACCTTGGCCTTGACGTCGTCGGGGAGGTGGGCCGTCTCCCGGTCGATGATCTCCCTCGAGTTCGGCCAGGAGCTATCGGTATGGGGGTAGTCGTTCGACCACATGATGTTGTCGGCGCCGATCAGGTCCCACGTGCGCAGGCCGGCCTCGTCGTCGATGAAGGTGGCCGCGACGTTGCGACGGAAGTAGCCGCTGGGCTCGTCGGCCAGTTCGAGCTTCAGACGCGGCCCATGCCGCCGCATGGTGTGGTCGATGCGCTTGAGGAAGTTCGGGATCCAGCCGATGTCGGCCTCGACGGAGACGACCTTCAGACCGGGGTAGCGCTGGAAGACGCCGGAAAAGATGAGGGCGGCCAACGAGCGCATCATCCAGTTCGGCGTGGCGGGGTAATCGATGACGAACGATTCGAAGCCCGGCTTGTTGGCGCCGGTGAGGATGTGCAGACCGATGGGCATTCCCAGGTCCTGGGCGGCGGCCCAGAGGGGATCGTAGTAGGGGTCGCTGTAGGGACGCCCCTCCTCAGGCGTGATCGCGACCATCCCCGAGCGCAGGCCGAGGCCGCGGGCGCGTTGCAGCTCGGTGATCGCGCTTTCGATGTCGTAGGTCGAGATGAGGGCGACGCCGGCGAGGCGCTTGGGTGCGGCGTCGCAGAGCTCCGCCATCCAGTCGTTGTAGGCGCGAAAGCAGGCGCGCTGGTAGCCGGGGTCGGTGAGACGGAACATGCGGAAGCCGATGGTGGGATAGAGCACCTCGGCCTCGACGCCGTCGGCGTCCATGTCCTTCAGACGTTCCTCCGGGTCCCAGCCGCCCTTCCGATTGTCCTCGAAGCGCTTGAGCTCGCCGAACCGCTCCGGCGGATGCCCTGCGGGCCCCAGGATGCCGACGTTGCTCGGTGGCTGGCCCTCACAGTAGAAGAAGTCGCCGTGCTCTTCACGTTTCATGTGCGGCGCGCGGTCGCGGTAGGCGGCGTCCATGCGCCGCTCCCAAAGATCGGGCGCCTCGACGACGTGCGAGTCGGCGGAAATCAAGCGATGGCCCACGGCGGGTCTCCAGGAAAGCGGACTACGCCGCCACTCCCAGCGGCGCCTTCCCGAGAATGTTGAACAGGTTGTGGGATAGCACACCCTGCTTTTCGGTGTCGGTGAGGGCGGACTCTTCCACGTAGCCCTTGATGGGAACGAGCGATGGCGAGGGCGTCATGGGGTAGGAGTAGATGCCCGATCCGTAGATGAGCCGGTGCGCGCCGAGCACGCGCTTGACGTGGTTGATCTTGCCCACGCCGCCGGTCCACATGCCGGTGTCGAAGGTGATGTTCTCCCTCCGCTGGCAGATGTCGAAGAAGAGCTCGGTCTCCTCGAAGCCCGCCAGACCGTCGATGACCACGAACTGCGCCGTGGGGAACTCGGCGGCGAGGCGCTCCAGCCGCCAGGGCGATTCGAGCAGCGAGCCCTGGTGACAATGCACGAAGTTGGTCATGCCCTCGTCGATCACAACGCGGGCGCAGCGCCGCATCCAGGGCGAATCGACGTAGCAGCCCTGCAGCCGGTTGTGCCACAGCACGCCGACCATGCCGAGATCGCGCTTGATGCGCCGGACCTCGTCGAGCGCCGCTTCGCCCTGGCGAGCCTCGATGGCGCCCACTGCGAACGGGAACCGTTCGGGATGCTGGTCGCGGAAGGCGGCGAGCCGGTCGTTCAGCTTCGCCGTGTCGGCGACGCCGTTTGGCATCAGGTACTGATAGCCGGGCCCGATGATGGCGCGGTGAATGCCGCTCCGGTCCATCGTCGCCGTCCGGGTACGGAACTCTCGGGTCTCGGGGTCTTCCGATTCATCCTCGACGGTGCCGTGGACGAAGTCTTCGATTAGTCCGAGATGCTGATGGACGTCCAGAATCTCCATGCTCCCGCCCTCCTGGATTGCTTCGCTTCTTGGGAGTCTAGACCGAGTCCCCAGCGAACGCTTGCGCGACGTGGCGGCGTTGGACCTTGCCGGTCGCGGTCTTGGGAAGCTCACTCGCCACGTGAATCACCTTGGGAACTTTGAAGGACACCAAGCTTGCCTCGGCGTGCCGCTGCAGCTCTTCGACTCTCACGTCGGCGCGCAGGACGACCGCGGCATGGATTTCCTCGCCGTACTTGACGTCGGGCACGCCGAAGGAAACCGCCTCGGCGACGGCAGGATGGGCGCTCAGCACGGCGTCGACCTCAAGCGGCGAGATCTTCTCGCCGCCGCGGTTGATGAGCTCCTTGAGACGGCCGGTCAATCGCAGATAGCCGTCCTCGCCGATCACCCCCTGATCGCCGGTGCGGAACCAGCCGTCGACGAAGGCCTCGGCGTTGGCCGTCTCGTTGTCGCGGTAGCCGCCCATGACGTTGGGGCCGCGAATCACAACCTCTCCCGGGCCGCCGCTCGGCGTCACCATGCCGGCGTCGTCGAGCAGCGCGATCTCGACGCCGGTGCCGCGTCCCACCGTGCCGGGTCGACGTTCTCCCGGCGGCAGCGGGTTCGAGGCCATCTGGTGCGCCGCCTCCGTCATGCCATAGGCCTCGATCACCGGCGCGCCGATCGTCTCCTCCAACTCCTCGAGCACGGATGGAGCCAGCGCCGCGCTGCATGACCGCGCGAAGCGGAAGACCTCGCGCGGCGGCGGCGTCTCGGCCGCCCGCATAAGCAGGATCTGGTGGATCGTCGGCGACCCTGAATACCACGTCGCTCCATTCTCCACGGCGTCGCCCCAGAAGGCCGTCGCGCTAAAGCGGGGCGGCAGAATCACCGTCCCGCCCGACCTCAGCGTCGCGAGCACGACGCCGACGAGGCCGTGGATATGGAAGAGCGGCATGACGCACAGCGCGGCGTCGTCCGGGCCCAGCGCGTAGGACCGCGCCGAGTTGCTTGCCGAAACCGTGAGGTTGGCATGGGTCAAAGGGACGCCCTTGGGCTTGCTCGTTGTGCCGCTGGTGTGGAGGAACAGCGCGGGCAGCGACGGGTCGTCAATGGGCGTGATTGACGTCCGGCCGACGTCCGGCTCGAAGACAGCGCCTCGGTCCGACGGGCGGGCGACAAGATAGGGCAGCCCGAGCGACCGGCAGGCCTCCAGCGCCGCCTCCCGCTCCGGCTCGACGATCGCCAGCTTAGCCTTGGCGTCGGCGAAGTACGACTCGAACTCGCTGGCGCGGTAGTCGGGGTTGAGCGGGGCCGCCGTCGCGCCTGCCGCCGCGGCTCCAAAGAACGTTTCGACAAACTCGATGGTGTTCCCCATCACCATGGCGACGACGTCACCGGGCCCGGCTCCAGCGCGGGCGATCCGAGCCCCCGCCGCCGCGGCGCGCTCGGCCAGCCCGTCGTAGGTCACCGGCGGCCCGCCGGGGACGACGATGGCCTTCCTTTCGCCGCCACTCTCTAACAGCCGGTGCAGCGCTATCGCTTCTGAAGTGGTCATGGCGCCGGAATCATACCGTGGGCGGTAGTTGCAGGCTAGCCGCCGGGAACCGTAGGCATCCTGTTTCATCCCGAAACTCGTACTACCCTACAAACCACGCTGCGGCGACCCACCCAGGCGGGCACGCGCTCCAGACTCCGCCTTGCCCGAACGCAGCAGTGGCGGGTACACTACCGCCCGCCTTCGTGGCGCCGCTTCGAGAAACTAGGAGGCCGCATGGTCACGCGAGGGTTCTTTGGACGGAACCGCCCCGAGCCGCCGCGTCCGCTGCCGCCCGGTCAGTACCTCACCCGGGACTTTCCCGTGCTCTCCGCCGGCCCCACGCCGCGCGTCGATATCGCCACCTGGAATTTCTCCCTCGTCTACGACGGCGAGACACTCGGCAGGTGGACGTGGGACGAGATGCTCGCGCTGCCTCGCACCACGATCAAGACGGACATCCACTGTGTGACGAAGTGGAGCAAGTTCGATACCAAGTGGGAGGGCGTCTCCATCGACGACTTCCTCGACTCCAAGGGCATCGACCCGCCCGCCGACTACGTCATGGCCTTCTGCGACGGCGGCTACACCACCAACCTACCGTTCGAGGACTTGTCCGGCGGCAAGGGTATGGTGGCCTTCCGCTACGACGGCGACGACCTCGACCCGCATCACGGCGGCCCGGCCCGCCTCCTCGCCCCGCATCTTTATTTCTGGAAGTCGGCGAAGTGGATCCGCGGGCTGCGCTTCATGGACGACGACGAGCCCGGCTTCTGGGAGATGTACGGCTATCACATGTACGGCGACCCCTGGACCGAGCAGCGGTATTCCGGCGACTAGCGCCGGCCCACGGCGCCGCGCCGTCCAATGACCAGCCGCACGCCCCCCGCGCCCGCCGCCTGGCGGTTCGCTACCGTCGAGCACGTGGCCGTCGAGACCTTTCGGGTCAAGACGTTCACCTTCCGTCTCCCCGAATGGAGGCCCTTTAAGGCGGGACAGCACTACGACGTGCGGCTCACCGCTCCGGACGGCTACCAGGCCCAGCGCAGCTACTCGATCGCCTCCCCGCCCGAGCAAGAAGGAGCTATCGACCTGACGATCGAGCTCATGGAGGGCGGCGAGGTGTCGCCTTACTTCCACGAGATCGTAGAGCCCGGCGACCAGATCGAGATGCGCGGGCCCATCGGCGGGCCCTTCACCTGGCGAGCGGAGCAGGGCGGCCCGCTTCTGCTCGTCGGCGGCGGTTCCGGTATCGTTCCACTTATGTCAATGGCCCGCCACCGCGCCATATCGGCCCCTGAGACCCCGGGCGCGCTCCTCTTCTCCTCACGCTCCTTCGAGCACATCATCTACCGCGAGGAGTTGGAGCGCCTGAACGACGCTGCGTTCAAGGTCGTCCACACACTGACGCGGGGCGCGCCGGAGGGTTGGACGGGCTATGCTCGCCGCATCGACACGGCGATGGTGCGGGAGACGCTTGACGCCCTCGGCGGCGGCACGCCCAAGACCTTCGTCTGCGGCTCGTCGCCGTTCGTCGAAGCCGCGGCTGCGGCGCTCATCGGGGCCGGCGTCCCCTTCGACGCCATTCGCACCGAGCGCTTCGGCCCGTCGGGAAGCTAACCCGCCCCTCTCCGGGGCTTCAACGCAAGGGAGGACAGGCATGCCGGAAACGACCAGATGGGACGCGGTCCCACGGGAGCAGGTCTCCGACGTTATCGCTCGGCGCATGATCTACGGCGAAAAGGTGATGCTGGTGCGGTGGGAGTTCGCCAAGGGCTGCTACGTCGCCTCGCACCGCCACCCCAACGAGCAGGTTGCCGTCGTTGAATCGGGCAATCTGCGGATGGTGATCGACGGCGAGGAGGCCGTGCTCACCGCCGGCGACGTCCGCGTCATCCCGCCCAATGCCCCGCACGACGCCGAGGCCATTGAAGACACGGTCGTCATCGACATCTTCAGCCCGCCCCGCGAGGACTTCCTTTCCGGCGACGGGCCGGGCTACCTCACCCGCGGGCGATAACGGCGCGTGGCCGATACCCCACAGGCCGACCTACCAGACCGGGGCGGACGCCGCCGCGACGAGGCCGAGACCTTCGAGCGCGACTACGTCCCCGGCGTCTTCGCGCCGTGGGCACGCGCCGTCGCCGACACCGCGGACATCGCAGTTGGGCAGAGCGTCCTCGACGTCGGTTGCGGCACCGGAGCCTTGACCCGCGAAATCGCGCGGCGGGCGGGAGCGCCGGAGCGCGTGACGGGTCTGGACCTGGACGGCGAGATGCTCGCGGTGGCCCGCCGTCTGACTCCCGCGATCACATGGATTCGGGGCAGCGCGCTCGACCTTCCCTTCCCCTCGGACCGCTTCGAAGCCGTTGTCAGCCAGTTCGCTATGATGTTCTTCGACGACCGCGAGCGCGGCGTCCGCGAGATGTGGCGCGTCCTCGCCCCTGGGGGCCGGCTCACTGTCGCGGTCTGGGGCCGCCTCGACCGCGCTCCCTTCCACGAGACGTTCGTCCGCATAGCCGAACGCCGCGCCGGCAAGGACGCGGCGGGGCGGATACGGGAGCGGTTCTCCCTCGGCAACGCCGCCGAGCTCGCCCGCATCTTCGAGCGGTCCGGCGTCCCGGCTAAGGTGCAGACCCGTGCCGGGACCGGCAGCTATGCCCGAATCGAGGCCTTCGGCAGCTCCGATATCGATGGCTGGATACGGAAGGACGAAATGGCGGCCGGAGAGCGGAGCGCCGTGATCGACGAGCTGCGCGCGGCCGCCGCGCCCTTCACCGGCGCCGACGGAAAGCTCACCCTCCCGATGGAAGGGCACATCGTCACCGCCATCAAAGAGTAGCGGGCCGGGCGCTACGTGATGAGCCGTCGCCGCATCAGCTTCAGCGCCGCATAGTAGAAGAGTAGACCGGCCCCGATCATCCCGAGTACGGACCACGCCATCGACCACGCCAGCTCGCCGGTCACCAGGCCGCGCGCGACGTGGACCGCCGGCGTCAGCGGCAGCACCCACGAGAACTCGCGCACCCCGTCGGGCAGATCGCTCGTCGGAAAGAAGACCCCGGCGAAGAAGAACATCGGGAAGACGTAGAGCGAATAGAAGAAATTGAACGAATTGACCGAAGGAGCCAGCGCCGTATAGGTCATCGCCATCGAGGCGAACAGGAACCCCTGGAGCAGCGTGAACGGCAGCACCAACAGCGCCCACAACGACTCGACCGCGCCGATCACGGCGAGGATGATCAGGATCAGCGTCCCCATGATCAGGGCCCGCGTGATGCCCCACAGGATCTCTCCCGTGATCACGTCCTCGATGCTGAGCGGCGTGGCGATGATCGCGTCGTAGATGCGGCGCACCGCCATCCGGATGTACGAGCCCCACGAGTTCTCAAACGTCGGCGCGAACATCACGTACGCACCGAGTATCCCCGGCCCGATGAAGTGCAGGTAGCTCCGGCCGTCGACGTCATCGATCAACTGGCCGAGGCCGATCCCGCTCACGGTCAGGATGACGAAGGGCTCGGCGAAGACGGGGACGGCGTCGCTCTTCCATAGCCGCAGGAAGACGTAGAGATGCCGCCGCCACAGCCGGAAGCTGAGCGTAGAGACCTCGCCGAAGGCGCTCACCTTTGGCCCGGCCTCATCGCAGCTCTGCCTTCCGGCCGGTGAGCAGCAGGAAGACGTCCTCCAAGCTCCCGGGGCGCCTGATGACCCTGACCCGCTCCGGAGGCACGCCCACGTCGGGCGCCCCGTCGGGCAGGCTGAAGAAGATGAGCGCGTCGACGGCGTCGGCGAAGGTATACGCGCTCCCGTCGAGATGCGCCAACGCCTCTTCGCGGTCCCACGGCGCCAGCCGCACCTCGACGACCTGCCCCGGCGCGAACCGCTCCACGACCTCGCTCGGCGTCCCCTCCGCCAGAATCCGCCCCTGGTCGATGATCGCGAGCCGGTCGCAAAGGTGCGCCGCCTCCTCCATGTAGTGCGTCGAGAGCGCCATCGTCACGCCCTCTTCCTTCAGAAACCGGATGCGCTGCCAGGTCACGTGGCGGGCGTGGGGGTCGAGGCCCGTCGTCGGCTCGTCGAGGATCAACACCTTGGGCCGGTTCATCAGGGCTCGGGCGATCATGAGCCGTCGCTTCATCCCGCCGGAAAGGGTGTCTACCGGCGACCGCGCCCGGTCGGCGAGGTCCATGGTCGCCAGCACTTCCAGCGCCCGGGGACGGGCCTCCTTGGAACCGATTCCGTAGTACCGGGCGTGGATGAGCAGGTTGTCGATGACGTCGAGATCGGTGTCGAGGTTGTCTTCCTGCTGCACGACGCCCAGCAGCCGCTTGACCGCCCGAGGGTGTTGGGTCACGTCGATGCCGTCGACCAGCAGCTCCCCGCCGTCCACCGGCGACACGCACGTCGTCATGCGGATGGTGCTGGTCTTGCCCGCGCCGTTGGGGCCGAGCAGCCCGAAGACCTCGCCCTGACGCACTTCGAGGTCGATGCCGTCAACGGCCGTCAGGTCGCCGTACCGTTTGACGAGGCGGGTCGCGCGGATGACGGGCGAGGGCGAAGGCATAGTGGGCACCTCTGGCGGCGGGGCCATTGTCCGACCCGTCAGGATGTCTCCGACGCGCTCAACGAGCGCCGCTTCCAACACCTTTGCCGCACATAGGCGTTCGCTCTAGACCTCGACGAGCACGGTTGTGGCATGGGGTTCAGGGATCACATCGCCGTGTTCGCGGAGTGTCTCCAAGTGGTAGCCGACGGCCTCGCGGATCAACTGTTCCGTTTCCGCTCGCGTGTCTCCGGCGGCTACGCATCCCGGCAGGTCCGGCACATACGCAGAGTAGCCGGTGCCGGTCTTTTCGATCACCACGGCGTACTTCATGGAGATTCTCCCTTGCCAAGCCCTGCCTGTTTCAGAATGCTGTCCCAAGTACCGGGCGCGAGGTCCTTGCTCATCCTACCCGCTATCGTGACGGTCCCAGACTTCTCCGGGTGTCTGTAGTGCCGGTGGCTCCCTCTTGTCCGCGTTAGGCGCCAGCCGTCCCCTTCCACGAGCCGTATGGCCTCTCGAACTTTGGGCATTCCCGGTTCCGCCCGCCGGGCACACGGAGGACGGGCTGCACCGGGTCATGGTAACAGACCCAACGGGCACGGCGGCTATACTAGCCGCATGGGGACGCTGGGACGGCGGGTACGGCTGGCGGTGTACCTCCTGCTGGTGGCGGCGGGGTTGGCGCTTCAGGCCGCGCCGGTCAGCGCCCAGGCCCCGGGCGACGCCTTCCTCATCCACGTAGACGGCATCATCGACCCCAACCGCGCCAAGTACCTGGACCGCGCCATCGACCGCGCGCTGGAAGAGCAGGGCGGGCTCGCGATCGTGCTCGTCGACACGCCGGGCGGGCGGCTCGACTCGATGCGCGCCATGGTCGAGGACATCCTCGACGCCGGTGTGCCCGTCGTCACCTTCGTCGCGCCGCAGGGGGCCCAGGCGGGGTCGGCGGGCACCTTCATCACCGGCGCGGGGCATATCGCCGCCATGGCGCCCGGCTCCAATATCGGCGCGGCCACGCCCATCTCGGGCAGCGGCGAAGAACTGCCCGAGACCCTGGCCGACAAGGTCACCAACGACGCCGCGGCCTTGGCCCGCAGCATCGCCGAGGCCCGCGGGCGCAACCCCAATGCCTACGAGGAAACCGTGCGCGAGGCCGCCTCGTTCACTGCCGTCCAAGCGCTCGACCTCAACATGATCGACCTCATAGCCGACGACCTGAACGATTTGCTCGCCAAGATCGACGGGCGCACCGTCGAGATCGGCGGCCGGACCGTCACGCTTGATACGGAAGGCATCCGCTGCATCGAGCCTCGCGCCGCCTGCAACGACATCGGCCTGAGCTGGGTCGAGCGAATCATCGACGTCATCGCCGACCCCAACATCTCATCGCTGCTCCTCTCGCTGGGCGGCTTGGGGATCTTCATCGAAATCCTCAACCCTGGTCTCATCTTTCCCGGCGTCTTCGGGGCCATCGCCCTCGTGTTGGCATTTGTAGCGTTCGGCAACATCCCCGTGAACTGGGCCGGTGTTGGGCTGATTCTGTTCTCGCTTGTCCTGCTCTACGTCGAACTGCAGATCGCGGGCGTCGGCATCTTCGGCGCAGGGGCGGTGATCGCGTTCGTCTTCGGCGTGATCTTTCTGCTGGAACCGTGGGCGGCGGACCCGCCTTCCTTCGCGGGGCCCGACTTCAATCCGAGCCCCTGGCTCGTCGGCGGGCTCGCCGGCGGCTTCGGCAGTGCCTTCGCCCTGCTCACCTGGCTGGGGCTGCGGGGGTCTCCGGCCATCGCCGAGCGGCCCGCCGTCGTGGGCAAGACGGGCCGCGTGCGCCGCGACCTCACGCCCACCGGTTCCGTCCTCGTCGACGGGCATCTCTGGACCGCGGAAGAAGTCAACGGCGCCTTCGTTCCCGCAGGCGAATTCGTCGAGGTCGAAGAGATGGACGGCCTGACGCTGCGCGTCAAGAAGCGCACCCGCCTCCTGCCCGAAGGCGGGCGTCACAGCCTCCCCGATGGCGGCGGCGAGGCCAGAGGTGAAACGGGAGACGACGGTCCGCCTCCAAGGCGCCCCGTACATTGACGCTTCGGAGAGCGGCAACGTAAGCTAGCCCCCAAAGAGCCCCAGAACACGGAACGCCGGCGCAACGCGCCGCCGGCTTGGCTTTGGCAGGAAGGAGCACGGCATGGCCCCGGGAATTAACATCGTTCGGCAATGGGAGCGGATGGTCGTACTGCGGTTCGGTAGGTACACAGAGATGCGGCATCCAGGAATCCGCTGGCTCTGGCCGTTCATCAACGCGGGCACCCGCAAGGTGGACCTCCGCGAGCGGTTCATCACCATCCCCAGTCAGACGGCTATTACCCGCGACAACGCCCCGATCGACATCGATTTCCTCATCTATCTCCGCGTGATGGATACGTCGGCCGAGAAGTCGGTGATCGAAGTGCAGGACTTCATCGGCGCCGTGCAGGGCGTGGCGATCACGACCCTCCGCGCGGTCATCGGCGACATCGCCCTTGACGACGTGCTCGCCAAGCGGGAGCAGATCAACGACACCCTCCGCGTCAAGCTCGACGAGATCACCGTCCGCTGGGGCGTCAAGGTCACCTCGGTGGAAATCCGCGAGATCACGCCGCCGCGTGACATTCAGGCGGCGATGAACCGGCAGATGTCCGCGGAGCGCGAGCGCCGCGCCGCCGTCATCGAGGCCGAAGGCTCACGCGTCGCCGCGGTCACCGTCGCCGAGGGCGAGAAGCAGGCCGCGATCCTCCGCGCCGAAGGCGACCGCCAGGCCCAGATCCTCCGCGCCGAGGCCCATCAACAGGCCCAGGTCCTCGAAGCCGACGGCTTCGCTCAGGCCCTCGACCGCATCTTCTCCGTCGCCCAAACCGTCGACGGCAAGACGATGGGCCTCCAGTACCTCGAGACCCTCAAGAGCCTCGGCGACAGCCCCTCCACAAAGTTCATCTTCCCCATGGAGTTCACGAACCTCATGGCGTCGGTGCGCGGCATGTTCCCAGGCGCGAGCGGCGGCGACAAGGACGGCTCCTAGGCCTCGCGACCGCCACCCCACGCCTCTGCCTCTCTGGAGACCTTTGCGTAGCCCCCAACGACGCCGGCGGATCATCCATGTAGGGGCAACCCTCGTGGTTGCCCTGGGCTCCAGGCGGGGTCTCCTCCCCTGTAGGGACGCGTCGCGACTCGCCCATCCCCCCGTCCCGCCCCTTCTGAAGAACGCCTTAAACCTCTCCCCCTCTGGGGGAGATTGAGAGAGGGCGCGCGCCGTCAGGCGCGCGAGCGCCCCGCAGGGCGCTGCTCTTCACGCGGCCCTGAGTAACGCAAACGTCTCCTTTGGGAGAGACTGAGAGAGGGCCGGGGTGGGGTGGTCCCGCCTCTTCTCCCCCAGGAGAAGATCAAGAGAAGGCGCGCGAGCCCCGGACGGGGGAGAGCCCGGAGCTACATCAGCCCGACCCGCACGTTGCGGAAGCGCGCGGGAGCCGCGCCGTGGCCGACGTGGCCCACCTGTTCGGGCTGGCCTTTGCCGCAGTTCGGCACGCCCCAGACCATCCACGAGTCGCCGCCACACACCGCGTCGCATGAGCCCCAGAACTGAGGGGTCGTACCGGTGTAGGTGGGATTCTTCAACATTCGTCCCAGCTTGCCGCCTTTGATCTCCCAGGCGATTTCCGTCCCGAACTGGAAGTTGAGCCGCCTATCGTCGATGCTCCAACTGCGGTTCGTCTGCATATAGACCCCGTCGGCGGTGTCGGCGATCAGATCGTCGAGGGACCACTCGCCCGGCTCCAAGTTCACATTGGTCATGCGGATGAGCGGGATGCGGTCCCAGCCGCTGGCGCGGGCGGCCCCGTTACTCCGGCCGCCGAACTTCGCGGCGGTCTCCCGCGAGGTCAGATAGCCGACGAAGACGCCGTGGTCGACGACGGCGGCTCGCTGTGCGGGAACGCCCTCGTCGTCGTAGCCAAACGTACCCAGCCCGCCGGGGATCGTGGCGTCGATGGTGATGTTGACCGCGTCGGAGCCATAGCGGAACGAGCCCAGCTTGTCGGTGGTGAGGAAGCTCGTGCCGGCGAAGGCCGCTTCGGTACCGAACACACGGTCGAGCTCAACAGGATGCCCGCAGGACTCGTGGACCTGCAGTCCCGTCTGCGAGCCGTCCAAAATCACAGTCATCTCTCCGGAGGGGCACTGGTCAGCCTGGAGCAACGCCGCGGCCTCCTCGCCGATGCGTGCGGCGTTTCCCGGCAGGTCGAAGCGCTCGACGAACTCCCAGCCCTCGGTGCCCATGTGCCGCCCCACGCTGTTCGGGTAGCTGCGGTTCTGCACCTCGCCGCCACCCACGGCGGTGGCCTCCATCAGGCAGCCCGTCTCGACGAGGTCCTGCTCGATGAAGCTTCCCTCCGTGCTGGCGAAGAGTTTCCGGATGCGGCCGATCTCCGTCGACGCCGACGCGACCGCGATCCCCTTGACCCGGCGCATCTCCTCCGACGCCCGTGTCAGCAGCGCAACCTTCTCCGAGAGATCGACGGCGAACGGGTCGCGCAGCACCGGCGTGGCGTACGACGCCGTGACCGGAGCGGGCTCGCCGATGTCGACGGGGGCGCGGAGGGCGGTGGAGGACGCCTTGGCAAGGCGGACCGCCGCTGCGGCCGCCATGTCGATATCGGGCGCGCCGAGCCGCGACGAGGCGGCGAAGCCCCAGCCGCCGTCGGCGATGACCCTCACGCCGATGCCCCTGCTGGTATCCGACGTCACCGCCTCGACGCGGCCGTCCTTCACCAGCACGATCTGGCGCTCCTCGTCGACGAAGCGCGCGTCGGCGTACGAAGCGCCGCGCAGCCGCGCCGTATCGAGCGCCCGCAGCAACAGGTCCTTCATCGACGCGCCCCGGTGTTCGCATCAGGGCCAACGGGCGCGTCAAACAGCCGTAGCTGGCCGGCGCTCGCCCCGGCCGGCGCCTCAAGGTCGCCCTCCGCCTGCGCCGAGCCGTCCGCCCGCAGGTGCAGGGTCTCGATGCTCCGCTCCTGCAACGCTCGGCCCACGAGCAGGCGCCGGTGGCACGACACGGGGTTCTCCTCGCTGCACATGATCGCCACCCGCGACTGCCGGAGGCGCGCCTCCAAGCGTTCAAGACCGTCGCGGAAGCGCTGGCTCAGCGCCAGCTTCGGGTACAGGACGCGCCCCGCGGCGTCGTAGAACTCGGCCTCCTTAGGCCGGCCGCCAAGCTCCGCGCCCATGACCAAATAGTCGATGCCGTTGGCGTCCAGCGCGGAAGCGAGAGACTTACGGTTGAACTGCGGCGCGTAGCGCGACGCAGGGTACGAGCGGACGTCCGCGACGAGTTCGATCTCATGGGCAGTGAGCACGCCAAGGAAATCGGTGAACGCACGGTTGGAATGCCCTATGGTGAAAACGCTCGCCATAGCGTCCGCCGATTATACGCGCCGTCCCCGGCTAGTCCCCTTTGCCGACGGCTTAGGGAAGCAGGCGCAACTTCGGCGCGAGCCTCGCACCCGGCGGGGCGCCTTGAAAGGCGCGCACATCGTCGAGCAGGCGGGCCACGTCGACCCCCAAACGCGAGGGCGCGAGCGGAGTGAGCCGCCCCACGCCCTTGGCCAACATCGACGCGGATCCCTTGCGGTTCCCCCGCGCCTCGTGGTGCAGCCCGACGGCCACCTGGAGCACGCCCTGGTAGAGCTCGCGGTCGAGCCCGTCGGCGGCGAGCCACAGCCGCTCCAGCACCTCGTGCGCCTCGAAGTAGCGGCCCGCGTTGAAGAGCTCGACGGCCTCGGCTAGGCCTTCCTCCCCGGCCTCCGCCATCGGCCCGCACCCGGCTAGCCGAACAGCTCGGCCAGACGGTCCTTATCGGAGCCGAAGACGATTTCCCCGTCGATCTCGTAGATCGGCCTCCGGAGGATGCTCGGCTCCTTGGCGATGAGGTCGAGCGCCTGCTCCGAGGAGAGCGACGAGCCGTCCACGCCCAGCTTGCGGAACGACGGCTTGCGCGTATCGATGAGCGAGGCAGGGTCGCCGTTGGAGAGCCGCAGGACCTCGTCGCGGCTCAGCGGCTCCTTCGCGAACTCGCGGGCGGTGAACTCGATTCCCTTTTCCGAAAGCGACGCTTTCGCCTTGCGGCAAGAGGTTCAGGTCGCCTTCCAGTAGAACGTGACGTTCGCCATCGATCGCTCCTCTCCGTCTCTTACTTGCCCTTCGTGCGGTCAGTCGCCCAGCGCGTCGAGGGCCTCGTCGATGCCCATCGAGACGCCCGTGAAGATCGGCGTGTCCCGCACCGTGTACATGCTGCCCTGCGTCTCCCGCAGCTCCATGACCAGGTCGAGAAAGTCGCCGGGGTGGTCCGACTCAAAGGAGACCACGAAGTCCTGGTCGTCAAGGCCGAAGGAGTACGAGGTGTTGATCCGCACCCGCGGATACTTGTGTCCGACCTTGATGTGGGTATCCATCATGGCCTGGCGCTCTTCCAGCGGCAGAAGGTACCACTCGCGGCTCTTCACGAAGGGGTAGACGAAGAGGTACTTCGAGCCGATGGGCCGGATCTTCAGCCGCGTCCCCTCCTGGCCCTCGTGACTGTGGCGGTCAATGTACTGCGACTTCCGCGTCATCGCCAGGAAGGAATGCGGCATGGTGAGATAGCCGCCCATGCAAGTGGAATAAATGCGCGTCGAAAGCGTCTGCAAATCTTCGAGGTTGAGCGCGACCGTCCATAGGAAGAAGTCGGCGTCGGCGCGCGTGCCGGTGACCACGTAGGGCCGGATCATCATCCGGTCGGAAAGCTCGCCGACCACCGCGGCGACCTCGCGCCTGCCCTGCGCCTTCGATTCGGCGTCCAAACGCCGCCACTCCGGCGACACCTGGTAGAAGGTGTACTTCACGAATTGGCGTCCGTCTTCAGCCGGCAATCGAGTCCCCCAAAGATCCGCGTTAGAGCCGCACCATGCTAGCAACGGCTTCAGGGAGCGTCAACGAACCGCGCAGCGGGGCAGTGTTCGAGACTACCCCGGCACATGAGCCGTCACCGTCTCCAGCCTCTGAGAGAGGCGGTCCTCAGCGACGTCCAGGTCATACTGGCTTTGCAAGCCCATCCAGAATTCGGCGGAATTTCCGAAGAACCGCGACAGCAGCAAGGCCGTCTCGGCGGTAATCGCCCGCTCCCCGTGGACGATGGCATGAATCCGGCGGGCGTCCACGCCGATCGCCTTAGCCAATCGGTACTGGGTCACCCCCATGGGAAGAAGGAACTCCTCATTGAGCACCTCCCCCGGGTGAATGGGTGGGAGCCTCTGTAATCCTTCGGCTGTCTTGGTGGTCATGGCCGCCCCTTTTCAGTGGTAGTCCACAATCTCGACCTGATGGGCGTCGCCTTCGCTCCACACGAAGCAAATACGCCACTGATCGTTGATTCGAACACTATGTTGCCCGTTACGGCTTCCCGCTAGTGCCTCCAATCGGTTCCCTGGGGGCACGCGCAAGTCATTCAAGCTTTGGGCGTTGTTCAGGATCATCAGTTTTCTCTGCGCACGACGCTGGAGGCTTTCAGAGAACTTGCCGACACGCCGCCGCTCGGCTACTGCTCGCGTCGCTCGGTTTCCATAGCTCCGAATCACAGGTGCAATAATAGCGCATCGCACTAATAGCGGCAAGCACTAACACCGAGAGCGCGGACGCACGGCGTAGTACGCTATTGCGCGACGAACGGCGGCGAAAGGAGGGCGCGTTTGCGTTACCGCAAAGCGTTGGTCACCGGCGGGGCCGGGTTCATCGGCTCGCACATGGTCGAGCGGCTGCTCGCCGACGGCGTCGACGTGTCGAGCGTCGACGATCTGTCCACAGGCCGAACGGCCAACATGCTCCCGGGCGCGGTCTACCACGAGATGGACCTGCGGTCGGACGGCCTCCCCGCCCTGATCGCCGCCGAGCGGCCCGAGGTCGTCTTCCACATGGCCGCCCAGTCGAGTGTCTCGCGATCCATGCGCGAGCCCGGCGAAGACGCCGCGGTCAACGTTGGCGGCTCGATCAACCTTCTGGAAGCCTGCCGGCTGGCGGGCGTCGATTGGCTCGTCTACAGCTCGACCGGCGGCGCGCTCTACGGCGAGCCGGAGCGTCTCCCCTGCGGCGAAGACCACCCCGTCCGGCCCCTCTCCCCCTACGGCGCGAGCAAGTATGCCTTCGAGACGTACCTGGAGTGTTACCGGCAGGTCTACGGACTCAGGAGCTCGGTGCTGCGGTACGGCAACGTCTACGGCCCCCGCCAGGACCCCCACGGCGAGGCCGGCGTCGTCGCCATCTTCACCCTCAAGCTGCTCGCCGGCGAGCGCCCCGTCGTCTTCGGCGACGGCCTCCAAGAGCGCGACTTCGTCTACGTGAGCGACGTCATCGAAGCCAACGTCGCCGCCGTCGAGCGGGAGGCGCAGGACACGTTCAACATCGGCGCCGGAGCGCCGACCAACGTGAACGCGATCTACGAACGCCTTGCCCGCCTGACCGGGTTCGACGGTCCCGCGGAGTACGCCGCGGCCCGCCCCGGCGACGTCTACAAGATCTACCTCGACGCATCCAAGGCGCGGCGCCTGCTCGGCTGGTCGGCGGCGACGGACCTCGACGAGGGCCTGCGGCGCGTCGTCGAGCATGCGCGCTCGGAGGCGCCGGAAGCGTAGGGGTGTTAAGGCAACCCGTCCGGCGCGCCACACCTAGGCGCGCCGGACGGGGCACGGGAGAGGCGAAAGGAAGAGACGCCTAAGACATGGTCCACGAGGCGAGCGGCGTGACGCCGGAGATGCGCCAGTAGAGATTGCCGTTGGTCTCGAGGTGGACCTCTTTCTGTTCGTGGACGCCGTTGGGGAGCTCGATCTCCACCACGAGCGACGCGCTATGGCAGCCAATGGCGGGAGTCTCGGCGCTGATAAGCTCGATGGCCTTGCCGAGGTCGGCGCTCGCGATGGGCAGGAACTCCTCGGTTACCACGGTCTCCAGACCTTCGGCGGAGTTCTCTTCCAGGAAGCGCAGGTATTCGCGTACGGTGCTCTGGATCACTTCGGGGCGCTGGATCACCTGCGCCGCCGACCCGCCGATGCCGCCGAGGTCGGAGCGTTCACTCGATATCTCCACCTCGCCGCGGACCAAGAGCGAAAAGATGTCGCCGCCCCGGTGGGTCACGCAGATGACCTCTTGCCCGTGCTCACGCAGGGCGCTGCGGAGGGCAAGCGCCACGTCGAGCGAGGAGACCCCGGTCGCGAGCTCGACGTCAATTCTTGCCGGCTGCTCCAGCACGATGACCCCGTCGGTTGTGGCCTGACCTTGCAGGCCGATCGCATAAATGTCGTCCACGGCGACGGCTGCCGATGACGAAGATGAACAGGCACTGACGATCAAGGCCCCAAGCAGGCCCAGCGTGGCAATGCCCGGAAAACGGCGTTTCACAACGACACCTCCTCACCCACATAAGATTATACCAAGTATTAAACCAAGTTCAAGATAACGGTTTGCCCCTCTCCCGCTGGAGACCTTTGCACAACTCCCGTCGATGGTTGGGAAATGGGCGGAGCGAGGCGCTTCTTCCCTCTCCCCCTCTGGAGACCTTTGCGCAACTCCCGCCGATGGTTGGGACGGGTGGAGCGGGGCGCTTCTTCCCTCTCCCCCTCTGGAGACCCTTGCGCAACTCCCGTCAACGGTTGGGACGGGCGGAGCGCGGCGCTTCTTCCCTCTCCCCCTCTGGGGGAGATTTGAGAGAGGGCGCGCGCCGCCAGGCGCGCGAGCGCCCGCAGGGCGCTGCTCTTCACTTGGCCTCGGTTGCCGGGCTCACCGGCGGACCCTAGAATCCCTCCCAGGGAGGCGGCTCGTGATCGTTACCAAACGGCTTCGGCTGGAGACACAAGGGAGCGGGCAGGTCATCCCGCTCAACGCCGCGGTCGTCGACGAGGCGCGCGGAGCGGGCGTCGCGGAGGGTGTGCTCACCGTCTTCGTGCAGGGCACGACGGCCGGCGTCGCCATCATGGAGTACGAGCCCGGCCTGGTGCTCGACCTCGACACCGCGATGGAGCGGCTCTGCCCCAGAGGTATCGAATACAAGCACGACACGCTCAACGCCGACGACAACGGGCACTCCCACACCCGCGCCACCCTCATCGGCCCCTCGCTCGTGGTGCCGATCGCCGGTCACAAGCCTCTGCTGGGCGTGTGGCAGGAGATCGTCTTGATCGACTTCGATTCCCGCCCCCGCGCCCGCGACCTCTTCCTTCAGTTCATGGGCGAATAGACGGCTACTCCGAGCCGCCCGGCGGCGGTGCCACCTCCACCGGCAGCGGCGTCGAACCCACCGGCTCGCCATCGACGAGAATGTTGAACTCGTAGACGCCCGAGCCGGCGATGCGCAGGGGCACCTCGAAGATCGTGAAGAACGTCGGCGACTCTTCGTCCCAGTCGATCTCCAGCGGGGGCAGCGTGGTCGAGACCTCGCCGCGCGGGTCGCGGACGGCGACCCAGACTTTGTGCCGCCCCACGGCGCCGTCGATCAGGCTGACCACCAGGGTCAGCGGCACGACGGGCAGCTCGCCGTCCTCGGGGGGTTGCACCGGCGCCACGAGCTTATGGCAGACGCCGATCAGGTTGGTGACGCCGAACCAATGGCCGTCCTGGAATTCGTGGCAGACCACGGCATACTGGATGCGCATGGCGCCAGTCTAGGCCGCACCGTCAACGGTTTCCCGGTTTGACACTCCCCTGCACCGTTCCTAGAATCGCCTCGCACCGCACCCTCGGAACGCTAGGAGAAACCGCCATGGCCCTGAAGAAGGACTACCCCGTCAAAGTCGGCAGCATGCTCTTCACGATGGTGGACCCCCACGAGGGCCATGAGCAGGCGTATAACCGCTGGTACGAGCGCGACCACTTCTACGCCGGCTGCATGATCGGGCCATATCTCTTTGCCGGCGCGCGGTGGGTCGCCCCGAACTTCCTGAAGGACCTCCGCTTCCCCGAGCCGGCGCGGATCGCGGCCCCGACGGTGCGGGCGGGCTCCTATGTCTCGACCTACTGGATTCTTGAAGGCCACTATCAGGAACACGTCGATTGGGCCGGCCCCCAGGTCCACTGGCTCTACAGCAACGACCGCGGCTTCGCCGAGCGCACCCACGTCCATACCTATCTCTACACCTACGACTGGACGGAGTACCGCGACGACGACCCCGTCCCCGTCGAGCTGGCCTTCCACCACCGGTACGACGGCATGGTCTCGCTCGCCATCGAGCGGGAGCCCGGCGTCGACGCGGACGAGTTCGATGGCTGGCTCAGGGGCGGCCCGCTGCGCAACCTCATGGAAGACTCGCCCGTGGCGAGCTGCGCCTCGTGGACGCCCATTCCCCGCGAGGGGGCGAGCTCGCCGATGACGATCCCCAACAACGTCCCCGACGCCGACCGCTTCCGGATGCACATGTACTTCCTGGAAAGCGACCCCCGCGAGGTCTGGGACCGCTTCGTCAAGCTGAGCGCCGAGATCGACGAGTCGGGCAAGGGGAAGGTCGTCTTCGCCTCCCCCTGGCTCCCCACCGAAGTCGGCACTCACAAGTACACCGACCAACTCTGGTAGGCCGCACCCCCAAGCCCCTCCCCCTCTGGAGACCTTTGCACAACCCCGAAGCCGCCCGCGGGCCGTCCATGTAGGGGCAACCCTCGTGGTTGCCCAGGGGTGCGGGCGGGGTCTTCTCCCCTCCGGCCTCTCCCCCTCTGGGGGAGACTGAGAGAGGGCGCGCGCCGCTAGGCGCGCGAGCGCCCGCAGAGCGCTGCTCCTCATACGTCTGTACAAAGCCGAGGCTACTGCAGCCGGATGAGGGTCTGCCTCTCGGAGACGCAGAGGTCGCCGCGTTGGTTGACGAAGCGCCACTCGGTGATGATGAAGACCATCGGGCCGCGGCTGCCCTGCTTCTCATAGATGTCCGTGACGGTCTCGTTCAGGGAGATCGTGTCGCCGGGGCGGATGGGCTCCCCCCACTCGATGCGGCGCCCCGCCGCGACGGCGCCGGGGAAGCCTGGGACCGGCACCTCCATGCGCACGCCCATCTTCTTGCCGAGGCCGCTGTGCTCGAGGTCTTCCAACGGCTCTTCTTCGAGCTGGAGGGCGCAGTAGAAGGAGGGCGGGGCGACGATGCCGCCGTAGCGCGTGCCCTTGGCGTACTCCTCGTCGTAGTAGAGGGGGTTGTCGTCGCCGATGGCGAGGGCGAAGCGGCGGATGTCGCGCTTGGTCACTTCGACCGACCGCGTCGGGCCGGTCCGGCCGATGTAGGCGCGGGCCTCTGGGATGATGTAGGTTGACTCGGAAGCCATCGGGGTTCCCGGCCGCGAACGGCGGCGCGGGGATTCTAGCAGCGGCCCTTCCGGGTTGTCACCCGTGGCGCTCCCCTGAGGGGCCCCTCATCAACACCCACGGGTCTAGAAGTTCACCACTTCGCATCCCCCCACCCGTAGGGGCGACTCTTGTGGTCGCCCACCCCTCATCACCACCAACCGCCACCGAAACCCGCCGGCCATCCCCTGTAGGGGCGCGTCGCGACGCGCCCGCTCCCCCAATCCCCCACCCGCCCCACTACCGGTACACATCCTCGTTATAGCGGTACCCTTCCTGGAACTTCAGCGCTTCCTCGACCGCCTTCTCGTCCTTGTCTTCCCTGGCCGCGCGCTCTATCTCTTCCCAGGTCAACCTGCTATCGACCGTCATCTTCTTCCCCGCGCGCCCGTACTTCTCCGGTAGCTCCGCCTGGAGCTTGAAGCGCAGCAGCACCCCGTCCCGGCCCGCCTCGATGCGCCGCAGCACCTCCGCGTCCAGACGCTCCCGGAAACGCATCGTCGCCTCCTCGAATGCCGTGCGGAAATCCCGCTCCGTACGTATCCATTGATTCACCGTCTCTATCGAGATCCCCGCCGCGTCCGCCCCAATCGTCAGACCCCCGGTCCGCCCGTACGTTTCAAGAAAGACCCGCCTCCGCTCCGCCGTAGACCGCCTCGCCCTCGGCTTCCGCCGCCCGCGCCCCTTGCCGCTCATAGCATCCTCCCCTCCATGACCTTCACGAAAAAGGCCCGCTCGCGGCGAGCGGGCCTTCGCGCCCGGCGCCCCCAAAAGGCCGCACCCAACACGAACGCATGTTCTCTACCTTAACCGTAAAACCCCTCGACAACCCCTGTCAAGAGAGGCTCCCTCATCACCACCAGTCGTCACCGAATCCCGCCCGCCCCGATCCCCCAGCCGCTGGGGCGACCCTTGTGGTCGCCCATCCCCTCATCACCACCACCGCCCATCGAAACCCTCCATCCCTCCCCTGCACGGGCGCGCCGCACCGCTCCCGTCCCTTGGGGCGGGGCATCACCCTAACCACTCCCCCGCAGGGGGAGCACCTTAAACCTCTCCCCCTCTGGGGGAGACTGAGAGAGGGCCGGGTGGGGTGGTCCCGCCACACCGCCCTTGACAACCCCCAACCCCCTCCCCTACCATCATCAAAGAACATATGTTCCTAGGCCCGCCATCCGCGAACGCGTGCGCGGAACGCGGGCCAACAACCCACGCCCAAAGGAGGACCGGCCCGACCGACCACATACGCCCACTTCTCGGTGCGGCGCTATCAGTGGACACCGCCACCGTGGCGATAATGTCCATCCCGGCCCGTCCTCCCTACGGACCATAAGCCCGGAGGGTCGTCCCGCCTCTCGCCGGCCACGTGGCGACGACCTGCCTCCGTAACCGCTACGGACGGCAAAGACCCCGCGCCGCCTCACACGCGGCCCGGGGGACCAATCCCCGTCTAGCCCACGGGGTGCGCGAACCGCCGGCCTCGCTTCACCCACCGTGGTGGACCGGACCGTCCGCTCCGTCGCCACAGACGGCGCGCGCAACGACCGCCCCGCGTGGCCCGGCCCCCCAGGCCGTACAAATCAAAGAACGCCGCACCGAGAAACAATCGCCTAGCCAAGGCAGTCCTCCTCCCCAAGGAGCGAGGCGAAGGGCCACCAACCCGGCGAAGGTCGCCGGACTCCGCGGTCTTGCATTGCACACGCGGCGCGAAAGCGCGAGGACGGTCAGCCGCGCCAAGCGGCCGGGCACCCGCTCGTCCGCAGGCGCGATGCGTGGTGAGGCGCTGACGCAAGGAACAGAGACCGCCCGTTCCGAGCGCCGCCGAACGGACGCTAGGGCTAGCCGGTTCCGCTCGCCCTCCACGTGGCGGGCAGCAGAGATCGTTCCCTGTAGGAGCAACCCTTGTGGTTGCCCTGGGGTGGGTCTCCGGGGGCAGCGCCAAACGACCGGCGACGGGCGCCCACGAAATCGTTCGTCCGCGAATCCGGGTTGACATGCGGGAGGGGGCGTCCGTAGCATCCGAGCCGAGGGAGCCGCGAACAGCCGGCGCCCACGCAGGAGGGGGAGCGATGAGGGACGGCGTCAAGATTCTCGACTGCGACCGCCACGTGATGGAGCCGGGGGATATCTGGGACAACTACCTGGAACCCGCCTACCGCCACCACAACGTGAAGACGCCCGGCTGGTTTACCTTCGGCACCAAGATCGACTCCGTCCCGTCGAGCTGGTACGGCACCGCCGGGATCATGCCGCCCACCGGCGGGCCGCCGACCCCGCACGAGGGCATGGACCGCATCCCCATGTGGCGGAGCAAGTTCAAGCACTCCCTCTTCCGCAAGTTCGACAGCGTCGCTTACATCGAGGACATGGACCGCGAGGACGTGGACTTGTCGGTGCTGTTCACCAGCATCGGCCTCTACGCCACCTACCGCGACGACATCGACCCCGGCCTCGCCGCGGCGATGTGCCGGGCGTACAACAACTGGCTGCACGACTACTGCTCCGAGAACCCCGCACGGATGAAGGGCGTCTGCCTGCTGCCGTTCCAGGACGTCGACCTCACGCTCCAAGAGCTCACGCGGGCGGTCAAGGACTTGGGCATGGTCGGCACCTTCTGGCGGCCCAACCCCGTCATGGGGCGGCGCGTCTCGCACACCGACTACGACCCGCTCTTCGCCCTCTGCGAGGAGCTCGACGTGCCGATGTGCTCCCACGAGGGCCAGCAGGAGCTTCTGCCCTACTTCGCCCGCAAGCGCAACAGCAACCAGTTCACCCGGCACGCCACGAGCCACCCCATGGAACAGATGGGGTCCTTCCTCGCTCTGGCCTCGGACGGGGTCTTCGACCGCTTCCCCAAGTTCCGCGCCGCCTTTCTTGAATCGGGCAGCGGCTGGCTCCCCTACTGGCTGGAGCGGCTCGACGTGATGTACGACAACCCCATCTTCCGCGACGGCTACGAGGGCAAGGAACGTCCCTCGGACTACTTCCACATAGGCCGCTGCTACCTGTCGTGTGAGTCCCGCGAGGAGACGATCCCAATGCTGGCCCGACTGGTGGGCGAGGACTGCCTGATGTGGGCGTCGGACTACCCCCACCCCGACGACATGGAGAGTTTCCCCAACACCGTGGGCGGCCTGTTCGAAAACGAGCAGATCACGCCCGAGTTCCGCCGGAAGGTCCTGTGGGACAACCCCGTCCGCTTCTACAAGTTGTACGACTAGGGCCTGACGCATGAAACTTGCAGGCCGCGTGGCCATTGTCACCGGCGGCGGCGTGGGGATCGGGCGGGGCATCGCCTTGGAGATGGCGCGCGAGGGCGCCGGCATCGCGGTCGTCGACATCGACCCGGCCCGCGCCGAGGACGCCGCGGCGGCGGTGCGGGAAACGGGCGTGGAGGCCGCCGCAATCGAAGCGGACGTGTCGCAACGCGCCGACGTCGCCCGCATGGTCCGCGAGACGGTCAACGAACTCGGCGGCCTCGACATCCTGGTCAACAACGCCGGCGTGTCGCGGGGCATGGACTTCCTCGATCTCACCGACGAGGCGTGGGACTTCGTCATGGACACCAACCTCAAGTCGGCGTTCATGGGCACACAGGAAGCGGCGCGCTACTGGGTGGAGCAGGGACGCGGCGGCGTGGTGCTCAACATCAGCTCGGTCGACGACACGATGCCCTACCCGCACAACGCCCACTACAACGCGTCGAAGGCCGGCCTGAAGATCCTCACGCAGTCCAACGCGCTGGCGCTCGCGGAGCACCACATCCGGGTCAACTGCATCGGCCCCGGCATCTGCGAGACGGAGCTGACCCGCCACCTGACCGAGAGTCCGCTCTGGGAAGAGGGGATCCCCGTCAAGATACCTTGGGGCCGCGTGGGGCAGCCCGCCGACATCGGGAAGGCGGCGGTCTTCCTCGCCTCCGACGACGCCGACTTCATTACGGGGGTCACGCTCTACGTCGACGGCGGGCACATGATCGCCGCCCACGAGCAGATCATGAAGCAGTACCGCCCCGCGAGAAGGGACGATTGATGATCTACGAGCTGCGCACCTACGACGCCCACCCCGGCAAGCTCGACGCCCTGAGCCGGCGCTTCGCCGACCACACCCTCGCGCTCTTCGAGCGGCACGGCATCAAGTCGGTGGGCTACTGGACGGACGCCAAGGACGACGGCAGCAACCGCCTCACCTACCTCCTCGCGTTCGACAGCGAGGAGCACTACAAGGCCGCGTGGGCGTCGTTCATCGCCGACCCCGACTGGAAAGCGGTCCGCGAAAAGACCGAGGCCGACGGCCCGCTGGTCGAAACGATCGGCTCGACGTTGCTACGCCCCACCGACTACTCGCCGCTCAGCTAGCGGCGGCTAGTCCATCCCCCACGTCTCGCCGTACTGGACGGCGTAGAGAATCTGGCCGGTCATCACGTCCGGCGTGACGTTGGCGAGGTAGAGCAGGGACGGGCCGACGCGCTCCGGGGTGCAGGGGTCGCGGGGAAACTCGCCCATGAAGTCGTAGTCGTCGGCGTTTGTCTCGATGCCGCCCTCGGTGAGGATCATCCCGGGGGCGAGTGCGTTGACGGCGATGCCGTGCTCGGCCATCTCGCGGGCCAGTATCTGGGTCAGGCGGTTCAGGCCGTGCTTGGTCGTGGTGTAGCAGATGATCCCCTGCGCCGACTTCAGCCTGCCGCTCGCCGTGGGGTCCGGGGAGCCCGTCGTTATGTTGATCACCGAGCCGGAGCCCCGCTCGATCATGTGGGGCAGGGTGTGCTTGGCGCAGAGGTAGGGGCCGAGCATGTTGACGCGGAAAACGGCCTCGTACATCTCCGGCGTGACCTCCAGGGTGTTGAAGCGGGGGAAGATGCCGGCGTTGCTCACCATCACGTCGATCCGCCCGAAGTGGTCGAGGGCGGCCTGGGCCATGGCGCGCACGTCGTCCTCGTTGCCCACGTCGCAGCGCACGGCAATCGCGGTCCCACCGGCCTCTTCGATGGAGGCGACGGTCTCCTGCAGGCTGCCCGGGAGGAGGCCGGCCAACTGACGGGCGCCCTTGCCCGCATGCATCTCGCCGGGGAGGTGCATCGGCGCGTTGGTGAGGGCGGCCGGCTTGTCGGTGCGCGCCGCGACGACGACGCTCGCTCCCGCCATCGCCAGGGCCTGCGCGTAGGCGCGTCCCGTGCCCCGGCTCGCCCCGGTGACGATCGCGACCTTGCCTTCCATGCTCCGCTCAATTGCCATCGCGCCACCTCCGGTCTCGGTGCTTACTCGCGGCCCCACGTCTCCCCGAACTGCACGGCGAAGAGTATCTCACCGGTCATCACGTCCGGCGTCACCCCGGCGAGGTAGACGACGGGCGGGCCGACGAACTCCGGCGTACAGGGGCCGCGGGGATACTCGTTGAAGTCGAAGTCTTCGCAGAGCGTTTCGACGTCGCCCTCGGTGAGGATCATCCCAGGCGCGAGCGCGTTGACCGCCACGCCGTGCGGCGCCATCTCGCGGGCGAGCGTCTGCGTCAGAGAGTCGAGGCCCGCCTTAGCCGTCATGTAGCAGAGGATACCCTGCGCCGACTTGAGGTCGGCAGTCTCCTCGGGGTTGGGCGAGCCGGTGGTGATGTTGATCACCGAGCCCGCGCCCCGTTCGATCATGTGGGGCAGGACGTGCTTGGCGCAGAGGTACGGACCGATCAAGTTCACGCGGAGAACCGCCTCGTAGGTCTCCGGCGTCACTTCCAGAGAGTTGAGGCGCGGGAAGACGCCGGCGTTGTTCACCAGGACGTCGATGCGGCCGAAGCGATCGAGCGCGGCCTGGGCCATGGCGCGCACGTCGTCCTCGTTGCCGACGTCGCAGCGGACGGCCATCGCGGTCCCGCCGGCCTCCTCGATGGAGTCGACGGTCTCCTGCAGGCTGCCGGGGAGGAGGCCGGCCAACTGGCGGGCGCCGCGTCCGGCATGCATCTCGCCGGGGAGGTGCATTGGGGTGTCGCTGAGGGGGCGGGCCTGTCGGTGCGTGCCGCGGCGACGACGCTCGCTCCCGCTATCGCCAGGGCCTGGGCGTAGGCGCGCCCGGTGCCACGGCTCGCGCCGGTGACGATGGCGACCTTGCCTTCCAAGCTGCGTTCGATGCTCATGGGCCGTTCCGGCGGGGCAGGCCTCGTGGTCTTCGCCTACACTTGCAGGCGCAAGAAGCCAAGCGCCCCTGCCCGGTGGCGGCGATTATAGCCCTGGGCGAGGGCGCTACGGACTGAGGAGGCCCACGGCCATGCGGAGAGTGGCGCTGGTCACCGGCGCGAGCCGGGGGATCGGCAAGGTCATCGCGGCGCATCTGGCGCTGCGGGGCCTCGACGTGGCCGTAGCGGCGCGCTCGGTGTCCGAGCGGGACGTCACGCTCTACCCTGGGACCATCCACGCAACGGCGGAGCTGATCGAGTCGCTAGGTGCGCGGGCGCTGCCGCTGCGCTGCGACATCGGCGTCGAGGGGGAGATCGAGGGGGCCGTCGAGCGGGCGATCGAGCACTTCGGGCAGGTCGACGTGCTGGTGAACAACGCGCGGTACGAGGGCCCGGCGATGTGGGACGACTTCACCGCGAGCTCCTGGGACGAGATCGGCAAGCTGCTCGACTGCAACGTCCGCGCCCCGCTGCATTTCATGCACCTGCTTGCGCCGTCGATGCGGGCGCAGGGCGGCGGGGTGGTGATCAACATCACGACGACGATGGAGTACCACCTCGACCCCGCCTACCGGCCGGGTAAGGGCGCGACGACCTCGCTCTATCCTTCGACCAAGGCCCACCTTAACTGGGCGACGATGATGCTGGCGCGCGAGCTGCACGGCGACAGAATCGCGGTGATCGGCATGCACCCCGGGAGCGTGCTGACCGAGCGGGTGACGACAGAGTCGATGGGCTCGTTTGACCCGCGCAAGCGGTACACGGCGCACGTCCCCGGCGTGATCGCGGCGCACCTGGCCACGCTCGCCGACCCTTTGGTTTACACGGGGAAGATCCTCGACGATCCGCTTAGGTTCGTCCAGGAACACGGTCTGATGGCGGAGGCGGACATCACCTATCCCTACCGGGAAGACGCCTCGGGCAAGGCCGAGGTCTACGACCCCTTTGGCGAGCCGTACTGGCGCCGAGTCGCCCACTAGCCGCAGGGCGTGAAGCCCGGCATACTGCCCGCATGGGACGGCTCAGCGGCAAGGTGGCGATCGTGACCGGCTCCAGCCGGGGCATCGGCAAGGGGATCGCTGCCGTCCTTGGGCGTGAGGGGGCCGCGGTCGTGGTCGCCGCCCGGAGCGTCGAGCCTCGCCCGGGGCTTGCCGGCTCCATCGGCGACACGGCGGACGCCATCACGGCCGCCGGCGGCAAGGCCATCGCCGTCGCCTGCGACATCACCGACGAGGCCAGCGTCGACGCGCTCTTCCAACGCACGCTCGACGAGTTCGGGCGGGTCGATCTTCTGGTGAACAACGCCGGCGGATCGGGGACGTTCGCGCCCGTCGAGGGCTACCCGATGCGCCGCTTCGACCGCGTCGTCGCGCTCAACCTTCGCGGGACGTTCCTCTGCTGCCGCGCCGCCATCGGGCCGATGACGCGCCAAGGCGGCGGCGTGATCGTCAACGTCAGCTCCGATTCCGCCCAGAAGCTGGCCTTCCCTGACGACGCAATCTACGGCATGGTCAAGGCCGGCATGGAGCGGCTGACGCTGGGCTTGGCCAAGGAACTGGAGGGCCGCGGCGTCTCCGTGGTCGCGTTCTGGCCCGCCGCGGTGAAGACGGAGGGCGCTCAGGCCATCCACCCGCCCGACTTCGACTGGAGCGGCTGGATCGACCCCGAAGACGTCGGCCCCGGCGTCGTCGACCTGGCAACCGGCGCGGCCGCCCGCTACAACGGTCAGGTGCTCGACCTGCGCCGCCACGGCAAGGACTGGCCCTAGCCGCCGCCCGCGCGAAAGGCGTCCTCCATGAGAGTCTCGACGAGCTTCGTCACCGGCTACGCGATCAAGGACTGGGATGAAATCACCGCGTTCGCGCAGGCGGCGGAGCGCGTCGGCGTGGCGGGGCTGTGGTCGCCGGAGGCGTGGGGGCACGACGGCGCGACGCCACTGGCCTATCTGGCGGCGAAGACCTCGACGATCGAGCTTGGCACGAGCATCTTGCAGATCGGGGCGCGGACCCCGGCGAACCTCGCCATGACCGCCATGTCGCTCTACTCGATGTCCGGCGGGCGGTTCAAGCTGGGCATCGGGACGAGCGGGCCACAGGTGATGGAGGGCTGGCACGGCGTCGTCTTCGACCGGCCCGTACAGCGCACCCGCGAGACCATCGAGATCCTGCGGCGTATTTTTCGCGGCGAGCGCGTCTCGTACGAAGGGGAGATCTACCGGATGCCAGCCCGGGAGGGGGAGGGCAAGGCGCTGGCGAGCGTCGCGCCGGCTACGCCCGACCTGCCGATTTATGTCGCCTCCTTGGGGCCCGCCAATCTAAGGCTGACGGGCGAGATGGCGGACGGCTGGCGGGGCACGTCGTTCATGCCGGAGCACGCCGACGTCTTCTTCGAGCCGATGGCGGAGGGCGCGGCGGGCACGGGTCGCTCGCTGAAGGAGCTCGACCTACAGGTCGGCGGCACGGTGTGGTTCACCGACGACGTCGACGCGGCGGTGGAGGAGATGCGGCCGGCGCTGGCGTTCAGCCTGGGCGCGATGGGGTCGCGCCGGTACAATTTCTACAACAACGCCTACAAGCGGGCAGGTTACGCCGACCTCGCCACCGAGATCCAGGAGCTGTGGCTCGCCGGCAAGCGCGAGGAAGCACGGCGGATCGTGCCCGCCGAGATCATCCTGAAGACGCACCTCATCGGGACGGACGAGATGATCGCCGACCGCATCCGTGTCTACCGCGACGCGGGCGTGACGACCCTCAGCGCGCGGCCCGCGCCCAAGGGCCTCCCCGGCGCCGAGCCGGGGTTCAAGACGCGCATCGGCGTGCTGGAACGCTTCGTCGACCTTGTCGAGCGGGTCAACGCAGAAGCGTCGTAGCGGCGGCTCACACCTAGTCAGCAGGAGGCGCGGCGCATGGGAACGCGCATCGACTTCGGACTCGCCTACAACTTCCGGAACCCGGAGGCGTTCAAGCAGGACCCCGCCGAGTTCTACGAGGAGATGTTCCAGCAGATCGCCTACGCCGAGGAGCTCGGCTTCGACAGCGTCTGGCTGCCAGAGCACCACTTCTCGCCCGGCGACGGCTACAACCCCTCGCCGCTCACCGTGGCCGCCGCCATCGCGGCCCGCACCAAGCGCATCAAGATCGGGACGTGGCTCTTGCTGCTGCCGTTGAACAACGCGCTGAAGGTCGCCGAGGACGCCGCCATCGTCGACGTCATCTCCAACGGCCGGCTCATGCTCGGCATGGGGCTCGGCTACCGCAAGGAGGAGTTCGACGCCTTCGGCATCGACCGCCGCCACCGGGCGGGGCGCATGGAGGAGGGCCTGACCGTTATCCGGGGCGCGCTGGGCGACGGGCCGTTCTCGTTCTCGGGGCAGCACTACCAACTCGAAGGGGCTTCGGTCTTCCTCAAGCCGGTGCAGCGGCCGCTGCCGTTCTGGGTCGGGGCGCGGAGCACGCCCGCTGCGCAGCGCGCGGCGCGGCACGACGCCTCGCTACTGCTGGTCGACGTCGGGGGCAACGGCAAGGAGACCTACGCCGCCTACTGCGACGTCCTCCGTGAACGGGGCCGCGACCCGAAGGACTTCGGGCTACAGGGGATGATCGTGGACTCCTTCTTCATCTCCGACGACCCGGCGGCGACGATGGAGGAGATCCGCCCGTACATCGAGTGGCAGGCCACGGCGATGAAGGGCTGGTACGAGGAGTCGGCCTTGAGCGGGCACGACCCCGCCCTGCTCGAGGTGCTGCAGCGGGAGGGGCGACGCCGGTCGTGGGGTCTGCGTGGCTACGTGGTCGAGGATGCGGGGGAGATCGTGCGGCGCGTCGAGGCCAAGCTGGAAGAGCTGCCCTACACCCACTTCGTCTTCGGCGGCGGCAACACCACGCCCTCCGGCTTCCCCGCCAAGAAGATGTACCCCTACATGGAGCGCTTCGCCCGCGGGGTCATCGACCGGTTCCGCTGAGGCCTGTGCTAGAATCGCGCCGCCAATCCCCTTTTCGGAGGCGCACCATGGCATCAACGGTGAAGAAGTCCACCATCACAACCGAGGCGGCCAAGGCGATGATCGAGGCGTCGGAGGCGAAGGCCGCCGAGATCGGCGTACCGATGTGCACCGCCATCGTCGACCCCGACGGCAACCTGAAGGCGTTCAGCCGAATGGACGGCGCGGCGCTGCTCTCGATCAAGATCGCCCAGGACAAAGGCTACACCGCCGTCGGCTTCGGTCTCTCCACCAAGGACTGGTGGCAGTTCATCAAGGACGACGGGCCGTTGCTCCACGGCATCACCCACGCCGAACGGCTGATCATCTACGAGGGCGGCATCCCCATCCAGAGCGACGGCGTGATCGTCGGCGGCATCGGGGTCAGCGGCGGCTACTACACCCAGGACCAGGAGTGCGCCGAGGCGGGGATCGAGGCCTTCGGGAAGCTGTAGGGCCAGCGTGGGGCAAAGAGCAGCGCCCCGCGGGCGCTCGCGCGCCTGACGGCGCGCGCCCTCTCTCAAATCTCCCCCAGAGGGGGAGAGGTTTTAGATGGCCCTCGTGGGGGAGAGGCGTTGTGGCGCGCGCGGTTGAGCGGGCGGCGCTCATACCGTTAGAGTGTCCGAGCCGGGCTTTGGCTCCGGCATAGAGGACGCTTGGCCCAAGAGGACACCTCCGCCGGGACCAGGATGGGCTCGCTGCGCGCCCGCGCCGGGCGCAGCCTGACCCCGCTCGCCCACGCCGACTTCCGCCGCCTCGTGGTCGGAAGCGGCGCCACCGGCATCGCCAACTGGGTCCAGCAGATCGCCAAGGGCCTGCTGGTCTACGAGCTCACCGACTCCCCGTTCCAGCTGAGCTTGGTGATGTTCGCTCAGGGCTTCCCCATGTTCCTGAGCTCCCCCATCGGCGGCGCGCTGGCCGACCGCTTCGAACAGCGCACCATCATCTGGGCCAGCCAGGCGGTGATGACCATGGTCGGCATCGCGCTGGCGCTGCTCGTGCTCACCGACGTCGTGGTCATCTGGCACATCTACGTCTTGGCGGTGATCAGCGGCATTCTCTTCGGTATCAACGGCCCCCCGCGCCAGGCCATCGTGTACGACCTCGTCGAGCCCGGTGAGCTGCGGCAGGCCATCGCGCTCAACGCGGTAGTCCAGAACTCCTCCCGCGTGTTTGGCCCACTGATGGGGGCCGGCCTCATCGCCGTGGTCGGGCTTGAAGGCGCCTTCTTCCTTCAGGCCGCGGGCTACCTGGTCGGCATGATCACGGTGCTCATGATCCAGACCCGCAGCCCGATACGCGCCTCAACGGCGGTGTCGCTGCTGGGCAACCTGCGGGAGGGCCTTGCCTACGTGCGCCCCGACCGGCTCCTGACCGCCCTTGTCCTCATCGCGGTCATCAACGCCGGCATGGCTTGGCCCTATATGAACCTCATGCCCGCCTTCGCCGTCGATACTCTGGGCCTGAGCGATAGCGGTTTCGGCCTGCTCATGACCGGCGCGGGAGCGGGAGCGTTCATCGGCGCGACCGTCGTCGTCCTGCTCGGCCAGACCCGAAGCGGTGGACACCTGTTGGTATGGACTGTGCTCGGCATGGGTTTCGGCCTCGTGGCCATGTCCCTGACCGACATCCTGCCCCTTGTCGCGGCGCTCGTCTTCGTCATGGGGCTGCTCAGCGCCGTCCAGCAGATCCTCAACAACACCCTGATACAGGTGCACGTCGACGATCAGTACCGCGGGCGGGTGACGTCGCTCTACTTCCAGACGTGGGGGCTTACGCCGCTGGGCGGGCTCGTCATCGGCGCGCTCGCGGAGACGATGGGGCTCCAGGAGTCGTTCTTCGTGACGGGGCTGGCCATCCTCGCCGTGACCCTCTGGCTTTACGCGGCGTCGCCGATCCGCCGGGCCTAGCGCGCTACTGGTAGCGGAGCGCGTCGGCCGGCGGGACCCCGGCCGCCTGCCGCGACGGCAGCAGGGTCGTGGCGAAGGTGAAAACGTAGGCGATGATGGCGATCAGGGCGACCCGGAACCACGGAATCGAGACCGCGAAGTCGGGCTCGCTCGCCTTGATCGCCGGGCCGATCACGATGATGTTCTGCAAGAGCGACAAGACGATGCCCAGCCCGATGCCGACGATCGCGATGAATGAGGATTCGAGGAGGAAACTGAGCTGCACCCGCCCTTTCGAGAAGCCGATGGCGCGAAGGACGCCGATCTGCTGGCGGCGCTCGATCACGGCGCGCGCACTGATGACGCCGAGCGCGGCGATGCCGACGACCAGCCCCAGCCCCATGAAGGCCATCAAGAGCGTGTTGAAGGACGAATTGGCCGCCTGGCTGTTGTCGATCGCCTCCTGGATATCGATGCTCTGGAGGCCGTATTCGAAAAAGGCCGATTCGATGCGCTGATCGGCGTTCTCCGTACCCGGGACCGTTTCGAACCAGACCATCGAGACGTCGATCTCCCGCCCCACCTCCTCGCTCAGGAATTCGGTGGAGGTGTACATGCCGGGAGGCAGGAAGAACTGTGGGTCCGAGGCGATGTCGTCGATGACACCGATGACCGTTACCTCGAAGCTGCGGGCGCTGTCGAGGTCGCGGATAGTGACCGGTACGGGGTCCATGACCTCGTTCTCGACAAACAGGCCCTCGACGCCCTCCAGGGAGAAGCCTCCAACGGGATTAAAGGCGAAATTCGCCCGCGTCGGGACGTGCTGGGCGTTGATGACCGCCGCACCCGGCCGCTCCTCCAGGGCCCGCCAGACCGCCTCGGCGTCGAAGGTGTCGCCGGTGCGGAACTCGGCCG
Organism: Dehalococcoidia bacterium; assembly: GCA_965207995.1. Lineage (GTDB taxonomy): Bacteria > Chloroflexota > Dehalococcoidia > SHYB01 > SHYB01 > DAOUKH01. The sequence continues at coordinate 599,416 of CBDBNG010000001.1, forward strand.
TCGCGAGCGCGATCCTGAAGCCGTTGGTGCGCACGAAGTCCGGGTCTACCGCGGTAATCAGCGTCTCTTCCAAGTCATCGTCGGGCTGGGCGGCCAGCTTCGCCTCCGCATCCCCGATCGTCCTGAACACGCCGATAGCAGGTCCCTCGGCATCCCGTACGACAAAGTCCAACCCGGAGTCCGCTTCCACGATCGGCGTCACGTCCCGGATCGGATTCAAGTCGCCGAGGGCCGCGCCGACCACGTCGTATCCGCCGGCGAGCCGCTGCTGGTCTTCGATGATGCCGGAGAAGCTGCTATTGATCACGGAGACCGACGTCACGGAAAGGACGACCACGGCGAACATGGTGATGGAGAGGCCGGTACGGAAGCCATTTCGCAGCGGGTAGGCCACCGCCGACTTGATGACCGGCGCGAGGCCGAGGAAGCGGCCGGCAAGCCACGACGCCGCAGCCTGTACGTAGGACGTGTTGTTCATGATCACCAGGATCGAGCCCGCGACGAGCACAAAGCTGCTGATGATGAAGATGGAGAAGTCGATTTGCCAGTCGTCACGCAGCCGCTCGGTAAACCAGGGATGCCGCAGCGGGAGGAAGAACACGATCAGCCAGAGGCCCAAGACGGTCATGAGGAGCCGCTGCGAAACGCCGAAGAAGCGGAGTGCGAAGGCGAGGCCCATCGGCACCAGCGCTCCGCCGAGCAAGAACGGCGTCGTTTGGCCGGCGTTAAAGCCGCTGACAAGCAACAAGAGACCGACGAGGGCGAAGATCACGCCCCAGACCAGCCTGCCGACGCCGCCCCGTGCCCGCTCCGGCTCGGGAATGTCGCGAATCGCGCGCACGATATTGAGCCGGCTCACCCGCAGCGAGGCGATCCCGACGGTTATGAAGGTGACAATGCTTCCCAGGAAGAAGGAGACGAGTAGGCTGCGGAGGGTGATCGTCGGCGTCAGCGTGAAGTCTTCGCTGGGGGAGGCCTGCGCGAAGATCGCGGAGGTGGCGATGACCAGCAGCGCCCCGATGCCCGCGCCCACCAACGCGCCGACGATGGCCGAGCCGATGCTGTAGATCGCCCCCTCGGCGATGAACATCTGAACGAGCTGGCTCCGGCGCATCCCGATGGCCCGGGACATGCCCATCTCCGGCTTCCGCTCCGCTGCCAGCATCTGGAAGATGAGGAAGATGAGCAGTACCCCCACACAAATCGAGAAGAGACCGAACAGCGTGAAGATCGTGACGAAGAGCGAGCCGATCAGGTTGGCGAATTCGATGAGGTCCTGCTTGAGCGGTGTGAGAATAAGGCCGTTTCCACGAAGGACGGGGTGCTCGGCCAGCCGTTCCTGAATCTCCGCGGTGAGGTCGATGCCCTCGTCGCCTTCTCCCAGGTTGGAGACCATGATCGCGCTGATCAGGCCTTCCTTGCCCGTGACTTCCTGAGCGTGGGCCAACGACGTCATCAGCACGACCCGGTGCTCAATCTGCTTCACGTAGTAGGCCTCGGCGATCGCCTTGACGGTGAACTGCCGTATCTGGCCGGGGCCCACCGGAACGCCGATGCTGTCGCCGGCCTCGACACTGATCTCCTCGGCTCCGTCCCGGTCGACGTAGACCTCGTCGGGCGCCAGGGCGCCAAGGTCCAAGAGGTCGCCGTCGACGGTCTGCAAGGCGTCGAAGGCGCGGGCAGCCTCGGGCTCCAAGCCGGTCAACAGCGCCGAGATTTCGAAGAGGCGGTCGTCGAGGTTCACGACCGCGACGTCCTCGAACAGGATCGGCGCCACACCGTCGATTCCAGGGTCGGCATTGAGGACCGGGCCGATTTCGGCGACCAGCGCTTCGTCGATATCGTCGGAGACGGGCACGAGCGCGTCGAGGTCGTCGTCGTGGACCGTTACCAGTTGGTCAAGGTTCCGCAGGTCCTTCGTCGCCACCTGCTCGATGCTGGCGGTGACGGAGTCGCCGGTGGTGAAGGCGCTGGATATCGTGACCGTGGCCATCATCAGACCGGCAATGACGAGCACGGTCTGCGCCTTACGGCGCGGAATGTTGCGGGCGGCCATCCTCACCAGCAGCGGGTTGCGGATGAAGATGTACAGGAGCACGGCGAAGACGGCGATGAACATGACCGCCAGGACGACGGAGATCACGCTCATTGGCGCGCCGAATAGCTCTTCCACCGGTGCTCCTTGCTTCTCTTAGCCCCGTCGGCAGCGCACGCGAAACCCCTCAGTCCAACCGAGGGGCTTTCGGGTTTCTCGAGACCGCAGGGACGCTCGCTCCGGCAAGCGCATTCAAGGATACCACGACGCCCCGGCCCGGCGGCTAGGCGAAGGTGGCGAGGAAGGCGGTGACTTCCCGTGCGATGGCGTCTGGCTGCTCCGGGAGCAGGGCGTGGGCGGCGTCGGCGAGCTCGACGAGCTTGGCGCGGTCGCCGAGGGTCTCGGCGAGGCCGCGGCCGTTGGCGACGGGGGCGATTGCGTCTTCCAACCCCTGGATGATGAGCAGCGGGGCCCGGCCCGCCTCCCACCATTCCTCCAAGACCCCGCTAAGGACGGCCCCCGATTGCGCCTCCGCCGCCTCCAGCCACCATCCGCTTAACCAGGGCGATGGGTCGCTGGCCTTGGCGAAGTGCACCTTCTTGATCGCGGCGCGGGCTTCGTCGTCCGAAAGGCCGCCGGCGCGGAAGTCGGCGAAGGCCCGGGGTACCTCCGGCTCGCCCATGACCTTGCCACCGGCGGCGAGGATGGTGACCGACCGGACGGAGTCGGGGAACTGCGCGGCGGTGTAGCGCACAACCTGGTTGCCGAAGGCGTGACCGATCAGGTGCGCCGGCGTGGCGTCGAGCGCGTCGACCACGGCGGCGACGTCGCCGGCGAGGTCGCGGAGGGTCAGGCCCTCGAGGGGGCCGGTGCTGCCGCCGATTCCGCGCGGCGAGATAGCCGCCGTCCGGTAGCCTGCGCGGGCAAGCGTGCCGGCAAGCTCGTCGAAGTCTTCGACGTCCCGTCCCAGGGAGGGGAACATGACGACCGTCGGCCCTTCGCCGCACAGCGTGACGCGCAGCGACGCGGCGGGGGTCTCGATGGTGACGGTGCGGGCGGCGGCGGGTCCGGCCATCGCGTCCTCCAAGCGCCGAGCGCGGCGCTCGGCCTGCGTTCCTAGGGGAGGAGAGTGGAGCGGAAGACGGGATTCGAACCCGCGACCCTCTCCTTGGCAAGGAGATGCTCTACCACTGAGCCACTTCCGCTCGCGGGGGTAGGCCCACTATACCAAAAGCTCCCAGCGGGTGCTACGAGCCGGGGCTTCTAGCAAGGCGCACGGACACGAGCGGGCGGGTATAATGGGCCGGCCGCGCGAGCGGCCCACCGCATTCCACGAAGGGAGACTCCATGTCAGCAGAAGTAGGAGACAAAGCTCCTGACTTCTCCCTGCCGTCTTCGACGGGGAAGGTCAGCCTGAGCGACTTGAAAGGCAAGACCGTCGTTCTGGGGTGGTTCCCCGCCGCCTTCACCGGCGGCTGAACGAACCAGGTCTCCTCGTTCCACTTGGCCAACAAGCGGTTCGAGGAGAAAGGCGCTCAGGTTTTGAGCGCAAGCACCGACAGCCAGTTCAGCCAGAAGGCGTTCGCCACCAGCCTGGGCGGAATCAGTCATCCGATCATGGGCGACTACCACCCCAAGGGCGCGGTAGCCAGCGCCTACGGCGTCTACAACGAGGACGCGGGGATGGCGCGCCGCGCCATCATCATCATCGACGGCGAGGGCGTGATCCGGTACAAGGAGATCTTCGCCAGCGGCCTGCCGCAAGTCGATGCCGTGCTCGCGGAGGTCGACAAGCTCTAGCCGCGGACCGAATGGAAGTGAAGAAGGCCCGGGCATGCCCGGGCCTTCTTGCGTCGCGTCCCGTCGGCAGTCCGCTTTTGCTAGACTGCGCCACGGCGCCCGCCGCGCTCGAAGCGCAGCACTCGCCGGAGGAAGACCATGGCAACGTTCGACCCAGTCAAGACGGCGCTCATCGCGCTCTCGATGACGAAGGGCATCATGGCGAACTACGACGCCTGGCTGGTGGACAACGGACGGCGGGCGGCGGAGGCGGCGCGGGCCGTGGGCGTTCCGGTGCTGCACGGCATCGTGCAGTTCCGTCCCGGCTACCCGGAGGTTGTCCCCGGCAGCGGCTTCGAGGGGTTCAAGAACGCCGGCGTGGCGATGGAGGACGGCGGGCCGCAGGTCGAGCCGCATCCCGACGTCTACGCCGACGGGGAGATCATCCTGCGCAAGCGGCGCGTCGGCGCCTTCGCCGCGACCGACCTCGACGACATCCTGCGGGCGCAAGGGCGTTCGCAGATCGTCCTCATGGGCGTCCGCACCACGGGCGCGATCATGTATACGGCGTGCTGGGGGGCCGACAGCTCGTATCAGGTTGGCATTCTCTCCGACGCCATCGCCGACCCTAACGAGGAGGCCCACCGGGTCCTCACCGGCAGCGTCTTCGGCAACACGCTCACCGTCGACGAGTTCGCCGCCCAGATGCGGGGGTAGGGGCGGGCGCTAGGGCACCGCGGCCCTAGCCGCGCCGGCGGCGCCGCCTTAAGCCTCTCCCCCTCTGGGGGAGACTGAGAGAGGGCGCGCGCCGCCAGGCGCGCGAGCGCCCGAAGGGCGCTGCTCCTCGCATTGCCATGATCGGCGATGCTACGGAGTTGCGGCGAGGGCGGTGTCGACGCCAGCGTTCTCCGGCTTCTCGAAGACGACCTGGACGTCGGTGATGGAGCGGGCGCGGAAGGCGGCCTCGCACGAGGCGAGGTAGTACTCCCACATGTTGACGAAGCGGTCGTCGAAGCCCTGCGCCTTCACCTGGTCGAGGTTGGCGAAGAACTGCTCGCGCCAGAGTTTCAGCGTCGCCGCGTAGTGCCTGCCGATGTCCTGGATGCGCGTCATCAGGAGACTCGTGGGCTGGAGCGCCTGCTCCATCGCGCTGACCGATGGCAGGACGCCGCCGGGGAAGATGTACTTCTGGAGCCAGTTCACCCCGTCGCGCTGGGCCGCGAAGTTGCGGTCGGGGACGGTGATGACCTGCATGCACATGCGGCCTCCGGGCCGCAGCGACTCGTCGCACTTGCGGAAGAAGGTCTCGAAGTACTCGACGCCGACGGCCTCGAACATCTCGATGGAGATGATGCGGTCGAACTCGCCGGAGACGTCGCGGTAGTCCTGGAAGCACACGTCGATCCGGTCTTCCAACCCGGCTTCGCGGACGCGCTCGCGGGCCAGCGCGACCTGCTCGCCCGAGATGCTGATGGTCGTGACGTGGCAGTCGTACTCGCGGGCGGCGAAGAGGGCGAAGCCGCCCCATCCCGTGCCGATTTCGAGGATGCGGTCGCCCCGCTGCACCCCGGCCTTCTCGCACATCGCGCGGTATTTCGCCGCCTGGGCGTCCTTGAGCGGCTGACCGCTCGACTCGAAGAGCGCGCAGGAGTAGGTGAGCGACTCATCGAGGAAGAGGGGGAAGAACCGGTTCCCCAGGTCGTAGTGGTCGTGGATGTTGCGCTCGGCGTTCGACTTCGAGTTACGGCGGCCGACGTGGCGGCGCCGGTTGCGGAACCGGGAGAGGAGGCTGAGCTTGCCAAGCTCGCGTTTGGCGTTCTCGCGGTTGGCGATGGCGAGGTAGAGCAGCCCGACGAGGTCGGGCGTGGTCCACAGGCCGTCCATGTAGGCCTCGCCGAAACCGATCTCGCCGTGGAAGAGGGCGCGGGAGAAGAACTCGGGGCTGCGTATCTCCATGCGCGCCTCGCCCAGTTCGGGGTCGTCGCCGATGACGAACTCTTCGCCGTCCGGCATCCTGACGTGCAGCACGCCGCGCTTGATGATGCGCCGCGCCGCCTTCACTCCGATCGAGCGGGCGAGGCCCTGGATGAAGGTGGGTCGCGTCTGGAGAATGGCGGGGTCGGCGGTCATGCTTCCCTTCCGCGCGCCGCTACGGCGAGGCTGCGCCGCGCATTGTAACGACAGCCCGAGGCTGTGGCGAATCGGCGGGGCCGGGCCCCGGGTCCGCGTGCTACCATCGCCCCGCCCCGGCTCCGGTAGCCGAGGGCGGAGGTCCACCATGAAGCTCATCCGCATGTACACCGGCCCCGACCAGCGTTCCCACCTCGAGGAGCTGCCGCTCGGCCTCAGCCGGGAAAGCGGCACTGTCGAGTCCGCCGTCCTCCGCGCATTGGGCGGGCGCGCGAACATCCGCGTCTCCACCGGCACCATGCCCGACTTGCACCCCGCGCCGCGCAATCAATACCTGGTGGTGCTCGAGGGCGACCTCGACGTCATCATGGGCGACGGCCAACAGATGGCTGTGGGACCGGGCGACGTGATCCAGGTCGAGGACACGTCGGGCGAGGGGCACATTCTGCGCTTCCGCGACGGCTGCGAGCGCTACATCTTCCTCTTCGCGCCGATCATGGACTAAGGGGAGGTGGCTGCAGACCACCCCACCCCGACCCTCTCTCATTCTCTCCCAGAGGGAGAGAGGTTTGGGGTGGCCATTCAGGAACGTATATCCACTCCGCCGACGAGCGTCAGCCCGGTAACGGTGAGCTCGCCGGCAGGCGAGGCGGGCTGGGGACGTCTGGAGGTGACCGAGCCCAAGACCGTCCCCCGCCGCACGTTCACGGCCCAGTCGTCGGGGACGCGAATCGTCACGCCGCCGAGGCCGATCATGACGTTGAGCTTCGCTCCCTCGGCGCCGAGGGTCGCGCCGCGCAGATCGATTTCGCAGCCTCCGAGCAAGGCTTTGACTTTGCCGCCGCGGAATGGCCGGCTGTTCATTTGAATCTGAGTCCCCCCGACGAGGCTCGTCACGCTCAATTCGCCCTCAACGGCCGCATTGGTTGCCATTGCTGCTCTCCATCGTGAAGGATGCGGCTATCTTACTCCACGCGAAGGACGCATGGAACGCTCGCCGACAGCGTTCCCAGCCCCTTCCCATTCCGTTGACACTCCCGAACGGCGTGGGCTACACTGCCCCGAGTCCCGCTTCCGCAGCACCCCGTTCGCGCGCCATCCGGAGACGCGTATGCCCAAGGAAATCATCACCGAGAAGATGCGCGCCGCCATCGGCGTGAAGTCGAAGCCGGTCAGCTATCCCGTCGAGCGCTGGCACGTGCAGCGCTTCGCCGAGGCCGTCGGCGACGACAACTCGCTCTACCGCGACGCCGAGTTCGCCAAGAAGCACGGCTACCGTGACGTCACGGTCTCACCGACCTTTCTCCGCTGCATGATCCCCGAGGCGCTGCCCATGGACCCCCGGGCGGAGAGCGGCCTCGACCGCCTCCTCGACGGCGGGAGCGAGTGGGAGTACTTCGAGCCGGTCTACCCCGGCGACACGATCACGGTGACCGCCGAGCATCTGGACATGAACGTGAAGGCGGGCAGGATGGGCGACATGTTCATCGGGCGGGTCGTCACCACCTACTCCAACCAAGCGGGCAAGACCGTGGCGACGCAAACGTCGACGCGGATTCTCTACTAGCGGCGAGGAGCGAAACGTGGCTGTCTACTGGGACGACGTCAGCGAGGGGACCGACATCCCGGAGCTCAAGAAGAACTGCTCCACGCAGCAACTGGTGATGTACGCCGGCGCATCGCTGGACTTCTATCAGATCCACTACGACAAAGACTTCGCGCTGAACAACAACCTGCCCGGCGTCATCATCCACGGCGCGCTCAAGAACGCCTGGCTGGGACAGCTCGTCACCGGATGGGCGGGCCCCGGCGCGCGGCTCCGCAAGCTGAGTGTCCAGTACCGGGGCATGGACGTGACCGACGAGGACCTCGTGCTCACCGGCACCGTCGCGCGCAAGTACGAGGAAGACGGCAAGCATCTGGTCGATTGCAACATCTGGCTGCAGAACAGCAAGGGCGAAAAGACCACGCCGGGCGCGGCGACAGTGGAGTTGCCCACCCGGTAGCGCCGACCGGCGACCGGTTTCAGGGACGATCGAGAGGAGAACGATGGGCGAGTTGTTACAAGGGAAGATCGCGGTGGTCACCGGCGCGGGCGGCGGCATCGGACGCGGCATCGCGCTGGCCTTCGCCGAAGAGGGGGCCAAGGTCGTGGTCAACGACCTCGGCGGCTCGACGCGGGGCGAGGGTGCATCGAAACAGTCCGCCGATCTCGTCGTCGACGAAATCAAGGCGGCCGGCGGCGAGGCCGTGGCCAACTACGACAGCGTGGCCACGATGGAGGGCGGCGAGCGCATCGTCAAGACCGCCCTCGACAGCTTCGGCGGCCTCGACATCCTGGTCACCTGCGCCGGCATCCTCCGCGACCGCATGCTCTTCAACATGACGGAGGAAGAGTGGGACGGCGTCTACAACACCCACCTCAAGGGCACCTTCGCCTGCGTGAAGCCCGCCGCCATCGTCATGCGGCAGCAGCGGTCGGGGCGGATCATCACCCTCACCTCCACGTCGGGCCTCTACGGCAACACCGGCCAGTGCAACTACTCGGCGGCCAAGTCGGGCATCGCCGGCCTCGTCAAAGTAATCTGCAAAGACATGGGCCGTTACGGCGTCACAGTGAACTCGATCGCCCCCATGGCGGGCACCCGCATGACCCTGACCGACGAGTACCTGCAGGCCCTGGAAAAGCGCAAGGCTTCGGGCGTGACCCGCGAGGGCTTCGCCGGCGGCGCGGCGCCCACCGACCTCTCCACCCTCGACCCGCTGGACGTGGCGCCGCTCGCCGTCTTTCTGGCTAGCGACGCCTCCGCAAACGTCAACGGGCAGGTGCTGTTCATCGGCGGGAGCAAAGTTTCGTACGTCCAGCCGCCGCGGGCCGTCAAGACCATCTTCAAGCCGGGCCTGTGGACGGTCGACGAGCTCATCGACGCCGTACCCGGCACGCTGATGGAAGGGGTGACCAACCCCGCCCCGCCTGCAGAGCCGGCAAAGAGCTAGGCGCCGCCGCAGTCCCCAGAGGAGAGACCGATATGGCGAAACATCTAGAAGGCAAGGTTGCCGTCGTCACCGGCGGCGGGCGCGGCATCGGACGCGGCATGTGCATTGAGCTGGCGCGGCAGGGCGCCAAGGTCATCGTCAACGACCTCGGCGGCCACTTCGACGGCACCGGCGCCTCCAACGAGCCCGCCGACGAGGTCGTCAATACGATCAAGGCCGAGGGCGGCGACGCGGCGGCGGTCTACGAGTCGGTCGCGTCGATGGAGGGCGGCGAGCGCATCGTGCAGGCCGCCCTCGACAACTTCGGCCGCCTCGACGCCATGGTCCATGCCGCGGGCATCCTCCGCGACCGCATGATCTTCAACATGACCGAGGAGGAGTGGGACGCCGTGATGGCGGTCCACCTGAAGGGCATGTTCGCCGTGGGCAAGCCGTCGGCGATCATCTTCCGGCAGCAGCGGAGCGGGACGCTGATCGGCTTCTCGTCGACCTCCGGCCTCGTCGGCAACGCCGGTCAGGGCAACTACGGCGCGGCCAAGGACGGCATCGCCGGCTTCATCCGCACCGCCGCGCGCGACCTCGGCAAGTACGGCGTGACCTGCAACGTCATCGCCCCCTCCGCCGACACCCGCATGGTGCAGAGCGTCTCCAACGAGGCCCGCGCCAAGCGCGCGCAGGCGGGCATCGCCTCCGCCGGCGGCGGACTCGCCCAGCAGCGCGACCCCTCGGCCATCGCGCCGCTGGTCGCCTACCTGTGCACCGACCACGCCCGCAATATCAACGGCCAGACCTTCTTCATCCAGGATGGCGAGATCTCCCTGATGAACAACCCCTACGCCTCCAAGACGATAGAGAAGCCGAGCGGACGCTGGACGGCGGAGGAGATCGCGCTGCTCTACCCCAACACCATCGGCCGCGAAGTCGCCAACCCGGCCCCGCCGCAGCCGCCCAAGGGCTAGCCCGCGAGCGGAAACCGGTCCCGCTCCACCTCCGGCGCGAAGCGCGCTAGGCGCCGCGCCATGACGTCGACGGCCTCGGGGTTGTTGTCGATCAGGGTGTAGTTGCGGCCGGTGAGCGCCGCCGCTTCGCCGAGGGTTCCCGAGCCCGCGAAGAAGTCGAGTAGATCGTCGCCGGGGTTGGAGTGCACCCGCACGATCCGATCGAGCAGGCGGAGCGGCTTCTGCGTCGCGTAGCCGGTCTTCTCCTTGCCGGTGGGACTGACGATCGTCTGCCACCAGACATCGGTCGGCGTCTTGCCCCGCGCCGCCTTCTCCGGCGTCACCAGGCCCGGCGCCATGTACGGAATCCGGTCGATGGCGTCGTAGTTGTAGGTGTAGCGCTTCGGGTCGCGGACGTACCAGAGGATGTTGTCGTGCTTCGCCGACCACCGCCGCTTGCTCCGCGCGCCGTAGTCGTAGGCCCAGATGATCTCGTTCGTAAAGCAGTCCGGCCCAAAGACGTCGTCGAGCATGACCTTGCAGTAGTGCACCTCGCGGTAGTCGACGTGAAGGAAGAAGTTGCCGTCCGGCGTCAGTAGCCGCAGGGCCTCCTCAAACCGCGGGCGCATGAAGGCCAGGTAGTCGTCGAAGGCGTCGTCGAAAGCGCTGCTCCCGAGCCGTTCGGTGCGGTAGGTCTGGCCCTTATAGCCGGTGCGGTCGCCGCCTTCGTCTCGCACGGTACGCAGTCGAAGCCGCCGCTGGGTGCGCCCGGTGTTGAAGGGCGGGTCGATGTAGATGAGGTGAAAGGCGCCGTCGGGGAGTGTCTCGAGGACGTCGAGGTTGTCGCCGAGCACGATGCGCCCGCGGGGCGGGGCGGTCGCATCGGGCGGGGGCATCTTCCCTAGTCCGCGACGGACTCGACGGAAGCGCCGTCCCGCGAGCGGGCCTTCCAGTCCTCTTTGCGGACTTCCATCATCAGGAAGGTGTGGCCGTTCCGGTAGACCTTGCCCAGGGAAGTGAAGCCGGCCTTTAGGAAGCTCTTCTGGGCGCGGACGTTCCAGTCCAAGGTGTGCAGGTAGATGCGGCGCAGTCCGACTTCGGCGAAGCCGTAGTCGAGCAGCAGCTCCACCGCCTCGGCGCCGAACGCTTTGTCCCAGTAGCGGCGGTCGCCGATCATGATGCCGAGCTCGGCCTCGCCCTTGGCGTGGTTGATGTCGTAGACCATGCAGTTGCCGATGTGGGAGCCGTCGAGCGCGTCGATGCCGAAGCGGAGCCGCCGCCGCGCCGGGTAGAGGAGCTCGTCCTCGTACCGCATCATCGCGTCCTGGAACGAGAGCCGGCTGGGACGGGCGGCGTCGAGCCGGCAGAGCTCCTCGTCGACGCTCCACGCGTAGTCGTTCGGCGCGTCGGTGCGGCGCTTCTCCCGCAGGACGACCTTAGACCCCTGGCGGCGCAGCCGCATGGCTCCCTCTCCGTTCGATCTCGGCGATTCCCTTGCGCACGACGTCGCGCTCGGTGGGATAGGTCATCACGTCGGTGGCGCGGTCCGCGGGGAACCACTGCACGCGGTCGAACTCGGGGTCGTGGTCGTCCGTCGATCCGCCTGTGGAAGCCATGAGGTAGAAGGCGACCTTCTTCTGGACGCGCACCCCCGGCCTGGCGAACCAGTACGTTATGTCGCCGAGCCCGCTCTGGATCTCGACTTCGAGGCCGGTCTCCTCGCGCACCTCGCGGAGGGCCGTCTGCGCGACGGACTCGCCGGGCTCCGGTGTGCCCTTGGGCAAGCTCCACGTGCCGCCCTCGTCACGGCCGCAGAGGACGACCTCGGCGCCGTCGTCGCCGATGCGGTAGACGACGCCCCCAGCGGAAAAATGTCGTTCGAAGTCCACGATTTTGTGCGGGCGGCGTACTCCTCACTTGCTTTGATGGAGAAACCTCGCTCCTGCGGATTAGTCTAGGTTCGCCCTTTTGGGGGGTCAAGCGCGGCCGCCTAGCCTCACCCTACCGGCTCCCCTACAATCGCAGCCGTAGCGGGGCGAGGCCAACGGCCCTGGGAGGATGACCGATGGATGTCTTCGAAGCCATGAGCACCATGCGGAGCGTCCGGCTCTTCACGGACGAGCCGGTAAGCGACGAGCAGTTGGAGCGCATCCTGCGCATGGCGCAGTTCGCGCCAAACGGTAGCAATGAGCAGCGCTACCGCTTCATCGTGGTGCGAGACGCGGCGCAACGGGCCGAGATCGGCGGCCTCTACCGCGACGGCATCCTCCACGCCATGGGCCTCGACGACATCGACGAGGCCGTCGCGCAGGCGGCGGGCCAGGGTTACATGCGGCGGGAGGTCGTGGCCCTGGCGAGGGACATGCCCACGACGCCGCCGGTGCTGATCTTCGCCGGCGGCACGGGCAACTTTCATTCGGAGCCGGCGGCGTCGGTCTTCCCCGCCGTGCAGAACCTCTGCCTTGCCGCCTGGGCGATGGGCCTGGGCACCATCATCACCACGGCCTGGCAGCGCCGGGAGGCCGAAGTCCGCGCGGTCCTCGGCGTGCCCGACGACGTCTACCTCGGCGCGTTGATCCCCCTGGGCCATCCCGCCCGCAAGTACGGCCCTCCGAAGCGCGGCCCGCTGGAAGAGATCATCTCCTACGACCGCTGGAGCTAGCCCGCCTCGAATCGTTCACCGTCGAAAATCTCTCGACATTCCTCCTCTATAACGGTGTCTAGCGGCCCGCCTCCCACCCCGCGGCGGCGCGCAAAGACCACGGAGCGCACGGCGCTGAGGAGCGAGAGATGACGATACGACGTTGGCTAGTCATTCCGGCGGTCGCGGGCCTGGCCGCGATCGCCGCGTTGGGCGGGATAGCCGCCGCGGGCAGCGGCGAACGCGGGGAGACCGGCTCGCGGGTGGCCGAGATCCTCGAACTCGACGAGCTGACCCTCACCGACGCCTTCGATCAGGCGCGGCAGCAGCGATTTGACGAGGCCCTGCAAGCCCGGCTCGACAAGCTCGTCGAGGCCGAGCGGATCACACAGGCGCAGGCCGACGAGATCAAGGCCTGGTACGACGAGCGCCCCGAGGGCGTCCCCGGTTTCGGTTTCGGCAAGAGAGGTTTCCAACACGGCGGCGCGGACATCGGCGCGCTCGTGGCCGAGATACTCGAAGTCGACGAGGAGACCGTCACCGACGCACTCAAGCAGGTGCGCGACGAGCGGTTCCAGGCGTGGCTCGACAAGGCCGTCGAGAACGGTCGCATCACCCAGGAGAAGGCCGATGCGATAGCCGAGCGCTACGAGAACGGCGACTTCGAGGAGCGCAAGGGGCACCACGGCAAGGGCTGGATGCGCAGCGGCAAGCACGACGCCGACGGCATGAAGGCCGGCGCGGAACCAGGGACTACGTCCACCTAGGTGTAGACTCGGAGGTGGAGCGCGGGCGGCGCCATCGCCCGCGCTCCACCTCCCGTACCGCACCATGCCGAGCAAGATTCTCATCATCGAAGACGACCCCAACGCCGCCGAACTCGCGCGGCTCTATCTGTCGAAGGACGGCCACGACGTGCTGACCGCTTTCGACGGCGCGGTCGGGCTGCGCCTCGCGCTCGACGAAGCGCCCGACCTCATCGTCCTCGACCTCATGCTCCCCAGCCTCGACGGCATGAGCATCTGCAGGCGGGTGCGGGAGCAGTCGGAAGTGCCCATCGTGATGCTTACGGCGCGGGTGGAGGAGGAGGACCGGCTGTCGGGGCTGGACAGCGGGGCCGACGACTACGTGACGAAGCCGTTCAGCCCCCGCGAGCTTGCCGCGCGGGTGCGCGCCGTCCTACGCCGCACCGCACGCGACGCCCTCGACCGCGGGCCGAACGAGCTGGCCGCCGGCGGGGTGCGGGCCGACGTCCGCGCCCACGCCGCGTGGGTCAACGGGAGCGCCCTCAACCTCACGCGCACCGAGTTCCGCATCCTCGCGCTGTTCCTGCGCGAGCCCGGGCGCACCTTCTCACGCGACCGGATCATCGACGCCGTGTACGGCTACGACTTCGAAGGGTTCGACCGCGCTGTCGACTCCCAGATCTACAACCTGCGCCGGAAGCTTGGGAAGACGCCGCGGGGTACCCATTACATCCGGACCGTTTATGGCGAAGGCTACCGGTTCGACGATGCGTAGCCTCCTCTCCAGCCTCCAATTCCGGCTCGTTGCGGGTTTCGCCGTCATCCTCTCCACGGCACTCCTTTCCGTCGGTTGGTACGTGAGCGCCGAATCTGGCCGGCAAGCCGACCACAGCGCCTCGCTGCGGTCGGAAGTCCAGGCCGAACGCGCCCGCGCCGCAATCGTGGAGCATTTCGCGGAGCGAAGAGGCTGGGAAGGTGCGCAGTCCGCCGTTGAACGGCTGGGAAGGCTGCTAGGAGCACGGATCATCGTACGCGATGCGGACGGACGGATCGTCGCCGACTCCCACCGCCGTCTGGGGCCGCCGCGATTCGACCACGGAATCCGCGGCGCCCCACTCCTCACCGTCGATGGGAGCAACGTGGGCAGCATCGACTTCGTCTCGGCTCGCGCCTTTCTCGAAGGCCAGCGCCTAGAGCCGCTCGACTCCGACCTCGCCGCCCGGGTGAGCGAGGCCCTGCTGTGGGCGGGGCTGGCGGCGGGCGGAGCCGGTATCGTCGCCGTCGGACTCATCGCCCGCCGCACGCTCTCGCCGGTGCGCGCCCTGTCCACGGCGGCGGAACGGCTGGGGCGGGGCGACTTCGCGCAACGTGTCGACCCGTCGACGAGGGATGAGATCGGAAGTCTGGGCCACACGTTCAACCGAATGGCGGCGGACTTGGAGCAGGCAGAGCGGCAGCGCCGCGGCCTGATGGCCGACGTGGCCCACGAGCTAAGGACGCCGCTCAGCAACATCCGGGGCTACGTCGAGGCCATGCGCGACGGCGTCGCCGAGCGCGACGACGCCACCCTCGACATCCTCCACCAGCAGATCGCGCACCTGACCCGCCTCGTCGAAGATCTGCGCCTCCTGGCACTGGCCGAAGCCGGCGAGCTCACCCTGCACCCGCAGCCCGAGAGCATGGACGCACTGCTGCGCTCAGTGGCCGATGCCTTCGGCCCTCGCGCCGCGGAGAAGGGCCTCGCCATCCGCTGCGGACCCGCCGCCGACCTGCCCCTTGTGTCGATGGACCGCGGCCGCGTGGAGCAGGTGCTCCACAACCTCGTGGAGAACGCGGTGACGCACACCCCCGAGGGCGGGACCGTCACGCTGAGCGCGAACATCGCCGAGCCCGGATTCGTGCGGGTGTCCGTCGCCGACACGGGACCCGGCATGGAGCGGGACGCGCTCGAGGCCGTCTTCGAACGCTTCTACCGCCTCGACCCCTCGCGGGCGCGGGCCACCGGCGGCGCGGGGCTCGGCCTCACCATCGCCAAGCAGCTCGTCGAAGCGCAGGGCGGCCGCATCTGGGCCGAGAGCGAGCCCCCACGGGGCAGCACCTTCCTCTTCGAACTGCCCTTGACCGGCACTTCGGCCTAGCCCGACGACACGTCTGCTACAATCGCCACGTTTTGGGCTCTCGACCGGAGTCCAGGGAGGAACGACAGCGCATGTGGAAGACGCGCGTCACCGAGATTCTCGGCATCGATTACCCCATCCTCGAAGGGGGCATGGCCATCGCGGGGAACGGCGAGCTTGCCGCCGCCGTCTCCAACGCGGGCGGGCTCGGCATGATCTCCTCCAACCCCGGCTGGGCTCCGCTCGAAGACCGCACCGAAAACGTCCGGCGTCACATCCGGCGCGCCAAGGAGCTCACCGATAGGCCGTTCGGCTGCAACTTCCCCATCTTCATCCTCTCCGACATCGCCGACCGCCACATCGACATGCTCTTGGAAGAAGACATCAGGGTCGTCGCCCAGTCGGGGGGCAACCCCAAGCTCCACACCAAGCGCTTCAAGGACGCCGGCCTCACCGTCCTCCACGTCGTCGGCAGTGTGAAGCAGGCCCTCGCCGCCGAGGCGGCCGGCGTCGACGTCGTCGTGGCGGAGGGCTACGAGGCCGGCGGCGTGAACAGCCCCGACGAGACGACCTCCATGATTCTCACCCCCTGCGTCGTCGACGCGGTGAGCATTCCGGTCGCCACCGCCGGGGGGGTCGCCGACGGCCGGGGGATCGTCGCCGCGATGGCCCTGGGCGCGGAGGCCGTCCAGATGGGCAGCGCCTTCCTCGCCACCTACGAGTGCCACGTCCATGCCGACTTCAAGAACGCCATCGTCGACGCCGGGGACAACGGCACGATGATCACGCAGCGGGCCATCGGCCGCCTCTCCCGCAGCCTGCGCAACCCCTTCACTGAGAAGATGCGCGAGCTCGACCGGCGCGGCGACGCCGACGCGATCAAGGCTTTCCTCGGCGAGGCGAAGAACAAGGGCGACAAGACCAACACGCCCACCATCGACGTCCAGTACCAGGGCCAGATGCAAGGGGACATTGAGAACGGCGAGGCCGCGTTGGGCCAGACGGCGGGCCTGATCCGCGAGGTCCGCAGCGCCGGCGACGTGGTGCGCGCCGCGATCGCCCAGGCCACCGAAATCCTGGAGCGCTTGGGCCAGCGCGCGCCGGCCGGCGTGGAAGGGGCGCCGGAGACCTTGCGGGCGCGAGGAGGCGCGGTATGAGCTTCGACGCGAGCGGCTTCGAAGAGATCGTCTACGAGCGCATGGACAAGAAGGCGGTGATCACCCTCAACCGCCCCGAGGCGCTCAACGCCGTCAACCGCCGCATGGACGCCGAGCTCTACGAGGCGTTCAAGGAGATCCGCGACAACCCCGACATCTGGGTCGGCATCATCACCGGCCGCGGCTCACGCGCCTTCTCCGCCGGCCACGACATGAAGGAAGACCCGTTCGAGGAAGGGACGGTCTCCGTGACGCGGGCCGCGCCGGCCCTCGGCGGCATCCAGAGCGAGACGAAGATCTGGAAGCCGATGATCGCGGCCATCAACGGCTACTGCCTCGGCGGCGGTCTCGAAATCGCCCTCGCCTGCGACGTCCTCGTCGCCGCCGACCACGCCGAGTTCGGCCTGCCTGAGGTACGCTGGAACCTCCTCGCCGCCGGCGGCGGACTGTCCCGCCTCCCCCGCGCCATCCCCTCGGCCGCGGCCATGAAGCTCATCCTGACCGGCGAACGAATCAACGCCGAGCAGGCGCTGCAGTGGGGCCTCGTCACCGACGTCACCACGCTCGACGACCTGCTCCCGTTGGCGCACCGCATCGCCGACCGGATGCTGGAAAACGCGCCGCTCGCCATGCAGTACGCCAAGATGATCTCGGTGCGCAGCATGAACGTCCCCATCGAGGACAGCCTGGCGATGGAGCAAGCGTGGATTCACGCCCTCCACTCCACCAAGGACTACGAAGAAGGCCTCGCCGCCTTCGTCGAGCGTCGCTCGCCCAGGTTCACCGGCCGCTAGCGCCGGCGACCTAGCCCTGCTTGCCGCCGGTGAGCAGCGTGACGGCGTCGTCGACGGCGTTCTGGACCTTCTGCTCGTACTCGCCTTCGGGGATCATGACGCCCTCGATGAACGGGGCGGGGATGACGACGTAAGGGTAGTCGGGGAAGCCGTGCATCCTGACGATCATCTTGCCCACGCTCTTCACCAGCGTGTCGACGGCGAAGGCGGCGACGGGCAGGCCCTTGCTCTCGAACTCGATCGCGTCGACCCCAAGGGCCGAACAGCAGGAGCCTCAGGCCCCGATCGCGGTGAAGACCGCGTCGCAGGACTCGACGAGCTCGTCTACGGTCTCGCTCGGGGCGGGCTCGCCGAAGTAGGCCTTCTGCTTGACCACGGTGCCCTTGAGGTCGAACCGCTCCCAGAGGATTTCCTCGACGCGGGTCATCATCTCGTCGGCGCCGGGGAAGCCGTTGCCCAAGATGCCGACGGTCTTGCCGTCGAGCGTGTCGAGTCGAGGGGCGAGCTTGCCGCCCTCCTCGGGCTGCCGCATCGTGGGATTGAGGATGTGCATCGGTTCCTTCGTGTCGTGCTCCATGGCTTCCCTCCGCGTCATGCGGTCTTCGCGCCGGCGGGCGTCTTGATCGGTTTGATCACCAGGTTGGGCCCGATTGGGTAGGGCTTGATGATGACGGCGAATGCGCCGACGTCGCCGCCCGCCACCCCGATCAGGTACTCGGTCTTCCGCGACGAACGCGCATGATAGACGTAGCGCTCCTCGTCGCCGGGTTCGATGATCGGCACGCCGTTCTCGTTGCTCCGGTTGATCGAGTTGAACTGCTCGCCGCTCAAGGCCTGCTCGGCGACCTCGGGGTCGGCCTGCTGCGCCATGTACAGGCTCCACCGGCCGATTCTCTTGAGCCGCGCCACCGTCGTCTTGGCGTTCTCTTCCAGGTAGCGCACCAAATCGCGCTTCGTCCAGCCCTCTTCGATAAAGGGGCGCTGGAACGATGGGGAGACCAGGATCATATGCGGGCCGGGCGCGAAGTAGCCCTCGCCTAGGTAGTGGGCAAGCACCGAACTCAACCCCTCCGCGGTGGTCACGTGGGGCATGCCGTAGACCCGGATGTCGACCGGCGGCTCCATCGCGCCGAAGGCGGTGATGGCGTTGACGCCGGGCTCGAAGCCGGCGAGGCTGCTCAGCGGCTCCCACGGCGTGTCCTCAATCTCGGCCACGACCATGCCGCCCATGCGGCAGGGATTCCCCATCGTCCCCTGCTGGACGCCGCCGACCTTGGCGTCGAGGCAGTTGGCCAGGGTCAGGCTCACCGCCCGGCCGATCGTGGCGTTAGCGCGGTTGCCGGGGCCGAGCACGTACATGCCGTTGTTCAGCCCGATCTCCTTCGCGATGGGGCCGTTGACCATGAACGCCGGCCAGGGACTCGACGTGCTCGCGATGTGGTTCAGGTGGAACTCGGGGTCGGTGACCGCCTCGATGGCCGCGACCACGACGGGCATGTACTCCGGCTTGCAACCGGCCATGACCGCGTTGATGGCCACTTTCTCGGCGGTGACGGCGCGGTTCCGCACCTGGTAGACGCCGACGACGTCGCCGGGGTCAAGATCGACGTGGTCGAGGAAGCGGCGCACCGCGTCAGGCGTCGGCGGGACGATGGGCAGGCCGTCGGTCCAGCCCTGCTGCCAGGCGTACTCCATCGCGGCGAGCGTGCCGTCGACGGCGATGGACTCGGATGTCAGCTCGCTCATGTGAGGCCCCTCGTTCAGACCGGCATGATAGCAGGCCGCCCCGTCAGGAGCGGGGGACTCCCGCCAGGGCGTCGAGAGCGGCGTTCCAGGACGCCTCGGCGTCGCCGACGATGACCGGGTGGGCGATCACTTGGCTCACGCCGTAGTCGACAAGGCCGCGCACCTTCTCCCGCACCGTCTCCGCGTCGCCCCAGAGCACGACCGCGTCGACCATGCCGTCGCTCCAGCCGGCAAGCTCCTTGGCCTCGGGGTAGCCGGCGTCGGCGAACATCTGGGCGTAGAACGGTAGCCGGGGATAGATGCTGAGCTGCTTGCGGGCCGCCTCGCGGACGGCATCGGCATCGGTGCTGACGCAGACCGGCGCGTGGGCCACGAGGTCGGGCGTCTCCCGTCCGGCGCGCTTCGCTCCTTCCTGCATCGCGGGCAGGGCGACGTCGCGGAGGAAGACGTAGGGGGAGACCCAGCTGATAGCCCCGTCGGTGGCCTCGCCGCAGAAGTCGTAGGAGCCGGTGCGGAGGGCCGAGGCCATGATCGGTATATCGGGGATGGGCGCGATGCGGGCGTGGGCGCGGTAGTGGTAGCCGTCGAAGTCGACCGTGCCCTCCCGGAGCAGCGCCTTCACGATATGGACGTACTCGCGGAGGTTGGTGAGCGGCTTCGTGAAATCGTAGCCGAACATCGACTCGATCATCGGCTTGTGACTGGGGCCGAGGCCGAGCTTCAGACGGCCCGGGGCGAGCGTCGCCAGCACCTGGACCTGCTGCACCGTGGTCACGGGATGGCGCGGCCAAGTCGGGATGATGCAGGTCCCCAGCGCGATGCGCTCGGTCTTGGCCGCCGCCGCGGCGTACAAGGTGAGCGCGTCGAAGCCGGCCCCGCCGGTGGGGAGCCAAGCCGTGTCGATGCCCTTCGCCTCGAGTTCCTCGATGCGCCCCACGATTCCACCCGCGTCGCCGAACGCGCCGACCGCCGCCGCCATCACACCCACGTCGAGCTTGCTCATCGCTCCTCCTTGACGCCGCCCCGTGCCGGGCGGCGCGCCAACCATAGCGCAAGCGCCCAAGCGCCGCCAACACCGCTCCAACGCCAGGCGGTTGCGCCGGACGGCGCTTTCTGTCTGAATGGGCGCTCGGATTCAACTACCCACGGAGGGACAACCCATGAGCGAGAGCGGCGGACGGCGGACCTTCGCCCCGGCGATCTTCTACCAAGACCCCAAGGCGGCGCTTGCCTGGCTCGAAGAGGCATTCGGCTTCGAGACCACCATGGTGGTCAGCGACGATGACGGCAACATCGGCCACGCCGAGATGCGGTTCGGCGACTCCTATCTCATGATCGGCGGCGAATGGGCTCCCGGCGTAAAAAGTCCCGCCTCGATAGGCGGCGACAACACGCAGTCCACCCATGTGCAACTCGACGAGGACATCGACGCGCACTGCAGCCGGGCCCGCGCCGCCGGAGCGGTCATCGAACAGGAGCCCGAGGACCAGTTCTACGGAGACCGCGTCTACCGGGCCAAAGACCCGGAAGGCCACCAGTGGACCTTCGGCCAGACCCTCAGGTCGGTAAGCCGCGAGGAGGCGGAGCGGGCCAGCGGCTTCAAGATCGACGGCTGGATTTGAGCAGGACACCGGAGGCGTCCGGTTGACGCACCCCGCGCCCAAACCTAAGCTTCGCCGGGTGCGGCGCGCTGCGCAGGAGGTCGGGGAATGGACCGTCGCGGCCAGTCATGGATCCTCAACACGTTCGTGGGCTCGATGGGGGTCGATGTCCTACATCCCGGCGCGCGCAACGCCTTCGCCCTGCTCGGCTTCGCCGCCACCGACATCGACAAGGTCTACCGCCGCCTGCAGCGCGGCGAGATGATGCTGAAGGCCTTCGTCACCCAGGCGGCGGAGGTGGAGCGCAAGGCGCGGTTCGCCGAAGGCGAGGGGTTCAACGCGGCGGCGGCCGGGCTCTACGAGCGGGCCGCGATGCTCTACGGGCGCGGCGCCTACGCCATCTTCCGCGACGACCCCATGAAGTTCGAGTACCACCGCAAGATGGTGGAGACCTACGACAAGGTGGTCTCCCTCTCCGGGCTGCGGGCGGAGCGCGTCGAGCTTTCCCTGGAAGGAAAGACGCTCTACGGCATGCTCTACCTGCCCGACGTTCCCCGCGACGAGAAGCTCCCCGTCATCATCCTGCTCCCCGGCATGGACATGGTGAAGGAGCAGTGGACGCGCATGGTGCAGGAGCAGGTCCTGCCGTTGGGCGTCGCCGCCTTCGCCCTCGACGGGCCGGGGCAGGGTGAGAGCCTGCTCCACGGGCTCAAGGTATCGGTGACCAACTACGACGACGCGGGCAGCGCCGTCGTCGACTATCTCGTTGGCCGGCCCGACATCGACCCGGATCGCATCTCCGTGTTCGGCTTCAGCTTCGGGTCGCATTGGGCGGTGCGGATCGCCGCCGCCGAGCCCAGGCTCAAGGCCACGGCCGGGGTCGAGGGCTGCTTCGGGCCGAAAGAGAACATGTTCAACGTCCAGCAACCGAACTACCGCTTCAACTATATGTACATGTCCGGCGTCTTCGACGAGGAAGCGTTCGACAAGATGACCGCCGAGCTTGCGCTGGACGGAGTCGCGCCAAACGTGCAGTGCCCGTTCCTCATGGTGCAGGGCGAGTTCGACGAGCTCAGCCCCGCCAAGGAGACGCTCGACCTGTACGAGAAGCTGCCCGAACCGAAGGAGATCTGGCTGTTCGAGGACGAGTTCCACCCGCTCGGCGGGGTCGCGGCCGAGTTGTACCCGCTGGTCACCGACTGGCTTGTGGCGCGGATGAACGACGCCCCCATCAAGCAGGCCGACCGGCGCATCCTGCTGCGGCCCGACGGCTCGGTCATCGACGGCGACGCGTCGCCGACGTGGTGGAATCCCGACCGGCTCGTCGAGAAGGGATAGGAGCCCGGCCATGCCGAACGCCCGGTTCTTCCACCACCCCGACGCGCCCGGCGGCCTGCCGATGGCCGCCCGGGCCGGCGACCTCGTCTTCTACGGGGGCGGCATCGCCGCCAGTCCCCGCGACGGCGTCCCCGCCGAGGTGTACCCGCACTCGGAGATTCCCTACCACTTCTCCGGCATCCGGGCCGAGTTGCGGTACGTGTATGACACGATGTCGGCGGTGCTCCAAGAGGCCGGTTCCTCAATGACGCAGGGGATGAAGATCAACGCCTACATGAGGGACCTCGGCGATATCTTCAACGGGCTCAGCATGCGAAAGGACTACTTTGGCGGGGAGACGCCGCCGCCGAGCACCATGATGTTCGTGCCGGAGCTTCCGGTGCGCGGCGCCTCCGTCACCACCGACCTCGTGGCCCTCGCCGACGACGCCGTCCTTCCCAGGCAACCCATCCACGACGCCACGGAGGGCGCGCCGCTGCCGCCGCACGAGAGCATCTGGGGACACCGCATCTACGTCAAGATGGCGCGGGGCGGCGGCTTCATCTTCACCGCGGGGCTGGCCAACACCGCGGAGCAGGAGCGCGGCTTCCATCACGCCGACTACCCCTATCACGCCGACCGCGGGGCCAAGGGCACGGAGGCCGTCCTCGACTACATGAAGTCGATGCTCGCCGAGGTCGGCGCCGGCATGGAGCACGTCGTGCGCACGGAAATCTACCTCAACGACATGCGGTATCTCCCCGGGCTGGAGGAGGTCTGGGGGAACTTCTTCCCCGAAGACCCGCCGGCGCGGATCGTTGCCCCGGCGGACTTCCCGACGCCGACGGGTCTGTGCGAAATCGAGGCCATCGCCATCGACCCCGAAGGCCCCTACGCCAAGAGCACCATCTCGACGCCCGACGCGCCCGCATCCTTCGCGCACGAGCCGCAGGCGGTCAAGGCCGGCCCCTATCTCTTCCTTTCAAGCCAGATGGCGACGGACTGGCGGAACGGGCTCGCTCCAGAGGCACGGGGCAATCCGGCGCTGCCGCATCACGACTCCGCGATCAAGCGGCAGGCGCGGTACATCCTGAAGAACGTCGACGCCATCTGCCGCGCCGGGGGCGCGTCCATGGGGGACTTGGTGCGGCGGCGGGCCGTCTACCGCGACCTCGCCGACCTCGGCCCGGCCGAGGCGGTGTGGCGCGAAGTCCTCGGCGACCGCGTTCCGCCGACGACGGCGTTCAAGGCCTCCACCGACCTGCCGGTCCCCGGATGCGACGTCACCTACGACCTCGTGGCCTACGCCCCCGATTAGGGCGAGCCTAGGGCGCGAAGGCGATCAGGTCGTACTGGACGTGGCAATCGGGCACGGGCAAGCCCGTCGACGTTTGGAAGATCGTGGTTGGCGGCAGACGGTCGCCGAGCGCGTCCCGCCACGACGCCTCCGCCGCACCCAGTTCGTCGAGCGAGACGTGCATCGCGCGGCGCCGCACGAGGTTGTCCACCGACGCTCCACCCGCGCGGCATATCGCGTCGGCGTTCTTCAGGACGTAGTCGGCCTCCCGCTTGATCGGCGAGGCGTGGTACGGGAAGTTGGGATCGACGCGGGCCTCAGGCGCGAGCCCGTGCTCGTAGTCGGTCGCCATGAGGCCGGAGAGGAAGAGGTACGGCCCGGCGCGCATCGCGTGCGGCTCTGGGCTGGGGGACTTGGGCGCGTCGGCCGCCACGATCGTCTCCTTGCGGTACGGGCCCCCCGGGTCCACGGCGATGAGCTCGATTTCGACCACGGTGTGCGGCGCGGGGAAGCCCGCCGGCACGACGATGCGGGCGGGCGGGTCTTTGGGGAAGAACTGACGCCAGGCCTCGTCCAAACCGGCGAGGTTCCGCATATCGTGCAGGTGAATCTCGGCGCGCACCACGTCGGCCAGCGACGCCCCCATCTCCTGCAGCGAGGCTTCCAGGTCCCGCAGGGTGATCTCCGTGGAGAGCTTGGCTAGGTCGTGGCGGTAGGGGAAGTCGGGGTGCTCGGGCACCTCGGCGCCCGGGATCAGGTGCCGCGTGTTGTTGGTGAGGCCGGCGGTGAAGATGAACCCGCCGCCACGGGTCGCCTTGATGTAGATGCGGTGACCGAAGACTTCCTCCAGCGGCGGAATCGGGGCATCGTCGGTCGAGGTTGTGATGGCGACGCGTCCGAGCTCGGCGTCCGACGCGACGGCGATAAGGTCGTTGGTGACCGTCAGGCCGGGAACCGCTAGGGCCGGCACATAGACCAGCGTGCTTGGGGGCGGCGCCTCGCCGCCGAAGTAGTCCTCGCGGAGGTTTAGCGCGTCGAACGTCTCCTCCAACTTCGTCTGATAGGTGTTGATCTTCAGGGAGTCGCGCATGGAGGAGCCCAGCGATTCGAGCGCCCGCCCCATGCGGCCATAGATGTGCATGAGCTGCGCGCGGATATGGGACCAATGGTTAGGAAGCTCGGGGTGTGGGCGGATCTCGGGGGCGATTCCCGTAGCGGGATGCGCCGCCATGCCTCCGGCGAAGAAGACGAGGTCGCCGGCCCGCGCCGCCTCTGGCGGCGTTCCGTTCGGCGCTTCAGGCATGAGGGCATAGCTGACATCTTCCAATTTCGGCATAGTGTGTCTCTCCCCGTCTCTCCTCCAGGCTACGCGCGCGACAGGCGCGGGTCTAGCGCATCCCGGAGGCCGTCGCCCAGGAGGTTCAGCGAGAGGACGACGATCAGGATGGCGATGCCCGGCGCCGTAGCCGCGTGGGGCGCCGACGTGATGTAGGACTTCGACGCGGCGAGCATGGCCCCCCAGTCCGCCGTCGGCGGCTGCGTCCCGAGGCCGATGAAGCTCAGTCCTGCCATGAATACGATCTTCTGTCCAACGTCCAGCGTGAACAGCACGATGATCGGCCCCATGATATTGGGAAGGACGTGGCGCGTCACAATGCGGGCGTCGGAGGCGCCCACCGCCCTCGCCGCCTCGATGAACGGGTACTCCCGCAGGCTCAGCACCACGCCGCGGACCACGCGGGCGTAGATGGGAATGCCGATCACGCCGAGAACGATCACCGCATTCCGCAGGCCCGGCCCCAGGCTCGCCACGACCGCGATGGCAAGGATCAGCGGCGGGAAGGCGAGGAGGATGTCGATCAGCCGCATCGACAGCAGGTCGGCCCACTTGCCCGTGTAACCCGAGACCAACCCAATCATGAGTCCGAAGCCCATCGAGATGCCCGCCGCGGCGATGCCCGCCCACAGTGAGACCCGGCCTCCCCACACGAGCCTGGAAAGCATGTCGCGGCCCAGCTCGTCGGTGCCAAGCGGGTAGGCCGTCGTACTGAACCAGGCGGTGAGACGCACCGCCGGCTTCAGTGCGTCGGGTTCCCGCAGCGGCAGGACCGGGGCGAGCAAAAGGGTAACGACCAGCGCCCCGAGCACGAACAGCCCCGCGAGCGCGAGCGGGTTCCGGCGCAGCGATTCCCAAAAGATCCGCAGGAAGCCTTCCCGGCCGGAGGTCTGGCCGGGAGGCGTTGGCGATGTGGTCCGAATTGCCATGTGCCGGTCAGCCGTACTTGATCCTGGGGTCGAGGTAGGCGTAGCTCAGGTCGACGATCAGGTTGATCAGGACAAACGCGGTCGCGGTCACGAGGGTGATTGCCTGGACGAGCGGGAAGTCGCGCCGGCCGATCGCGTCGATCATGAAGCTCCCCACGCCGGGCCAGGCGAAGAGGAACTCGATCAGGACCGAGCTGCTGAGCAGCGCGCCCAGCTGGACACCCAACACCGTCACGACGGGTATGAGGGCGTTCTTCAGGGCGTGGCGGTTGACGACGACCCACTCCGTGAGGCCCTTCGCCCTCGCGGTGCGGACGAAGTCCTGTCTGATGACTTCAAGCATCGACGATCTCGTCAGCCGGGCCACGATGGCGATGTTGAAGGCCGCAAGGGTCAGAGCGGGGAGCAGCAAGTGCTGCAGCACGTCGAGCACGCCGCCGTCGCCGGCCGGTGAACGCATACCCGTCGACGGCAGCAGGTCCCACTGCACGGAGAACAGCAGGATCAGCATGATGCCGAGCCAGAACCCCGGCATGCTGACCCCAATAAGCGAGACCAGCATGCTCGACCGGTCCATCCAGGAGTTCTGCCGTATGCCCGCGAGGACACCGAGGCTGACTCCGACTACCGTTGAAACGATGAACGCAGCCGCCGCCAGGATAAACGTGTTGACGAACCGGTCGAGCACCTCGCCCAACACCGGCGTGCGCAGCCAGATGGAGTCTCCGAGATCGCCCTGAAGGGCGTTCCACAGCCATTTGCCGTACTGGACGTGGATGGCCTCTTCGAGCCCGAGCTTTGTCCGCAGCTCGGTGACGGCCTCCGGCGTCGCGGAGGGGCCCAGCATCAGAATCGCGGGGTCGCCGGGCGTCAGGTGAATCACCGCGAAGACGATCACCGACACGCCGAGCAGCGTCGGAATCAGCAACAGGATGCGTCGGACGGCGTACCCGGAAATGGCCTAACTCCGTCTATCCCGAATCGGCGCCTCCGGCGGCGCGGCCCTTACCTCCGTGAGACAGCAAAGCCGGGCTTCCACCCGGCTTTGCTCTGCGGCGCGGGCCGAAGCTCGCTCCTAGTTCACGGTTATGTCCTTCACGAAGTGCACTGAGTTGGCGTATTGCACCAAGCCCGTAATGTCGGAGGTGTGCGCGATGATCCTCGGCAGGTAGACGATGCTGCCGTAGGGCGGGTCCTCCTGGGTCACTTCCTGCGCTTGATCGTAGATCCCCTTCCGTTCGGCCGGGTCGAACGTCGTTCGGCCACGGTCCAGCAGCCCATCAAGCTCCGTATTGCCGTAATAGCTGAAGTTAAAGCCGTTGGGCGACTGGCGGCTGGTGGCGAAGAGGTTGGTGTACCAGTTGTCGGGGTCGGCAATGGAGGCAAGGATCGACGTCAGCGCCATCTCTTCGATCTGGCCACCGAAGAGCGCCCCGATGAACTCGGAGAACTCACGGGTGTCGAGTGTCACCTCGATGCCGATTTCGGCGAGGCTCGCCTGGATCACCGTCGCGACTTCCGTCGCCTTCGGCAGGTTGGGGGCGACCGCCGCGAACGACAGCGTCGTCTGGAAGCCGTCCGGGTAGCCCGCCTCCGCCAGCAGCTCTCTGGCCTTGTCGAGGTTATAGGGATGGCCGGCCACGTCCTGGTTCACCCATTGGCCGAAGCCGGGGCTAAGCAGTCCCTTCGCCGGAGCGGCGACGCCCTGCAGCAGGTCGTTGGCGATGGTCTCCTTGTCGATGGCGTAGTTGATGGCCTGGCGCACGAGCGGGGAGCCCAACGGCCCCGCGTTCAGGTTGAAGCTAACGAAGTAGAGCAGGCGGATCGTCTTGGCGTTGACGGTGAAGGCCGCGTCCGCGTCCAGGGCCTGCAGCTCTTCCAGTGGCGGGTCGACGATCATCTGCGCCGTGCCATTTCTGAGGGCGGCGAGCCGGGCGGTGTCATCAGGGATGGAGATGTAGATGGACTCGGCCACCTGGGGTGCGTCGCCCCAGTAGTCGTCATTCCGCTCCAGCACGCGCCGGACGCCCTTGTCCCACTCCGCGAGCTTGTAGGGGCCGGTGCTGATGGGATTCTCAATGATGTCGTCTTGCAGGTCGCGAATGGCCTGAGGGCTCAGCGTGGCCGTCGCGTTGGTGGACGAGAAGTCGAGCGCCGACGCGGTTGGCTGCTTCATGTTGAGGCGAACGGTTTGGTCGTCGACCACGTCGGCCGACGCTACCCAGGAAAGGAACGTGTTGCGGTAGGTGAAGTTGCCGTACTGGTGGAACTCGTTCTCGGGATCGATCTGGCGGTCGATGTTGAACTTGACCGCCTCCGCGTTGAAGGGGGTGCCGTCATGGAAGTTGGCGGTCCGGAGCTTGAAGGTGATGCTGTCGCCGGCCGAGCCGATCGTCCACTCGGTCGCCATTGCGGCCTGAACGTCGCCGCCATCGGGGACTTCGTTGATGAGCGGGTCCGTTATCTGGACCAGGGTGATCGAGCAGGCATTGTCGAGACACTGATGCGGGTCCTGGCTCTGCGTGTCCCCGCTAATGGCGGTGACGATGGAGACGGTGCGGTCGGGTTCAGGCGGCGGCGGCGTGGGCGTCGGGGCGGGCGTCGCCGTCGGCGCGGGTACCGGCGTCGATGTCGGGGCCGGTGTCGGCGTCGGATCGGCGCCGCACGAGGCCACAATCAGGGCCACGATTGCCAGGAGGCCGACAACACCAAGTACGAAACGCCGATTCTTGAATTGCAACATGGTCTAGGCTCCTTACCACCTTGGTGGCGGACACGCCACGCCGGAATCCCCGAAAGGGCCGGAGAGAGGCCGCGCCCTGCTTCCTACTGAAGAAGTCGCAAAGTGGGTGCGATAGTAGCGAACGCGCCTATAGGTGTCAACGAAGGCCGAGGCTCAGCCACAGGGGGACGCTGGCGCCCTTTGCTACAATGCCGCCGCCTTCTCCCGGCGCGCGGAAGACCATGAAGTTCGGTCACTTTCTCTACCACGTTAACCTCGACCCCGAGCACGACGCGCAAGGCATCCGCGACGCATTGGCCGAGGCCCGGCTGGCCGAGGACCTCGGCTACGACGCGCTCTGGCTCTCCGAACACCACTTCACCGGCGAAGTCGTGTACGCCGACCCCTTGGTCTTTGCGGCGGCCGTGGCCGTGCAGACCAAGCGCGTGACGCTGGGCCTCGGGGTCATCGAGATGGCCTTCCACCACCCCGTCCAGACCGCCATTCAGACGGCGCTGATCGACAATCTCTCCGATGGCCGTCTCATTGTCGGGACGGCGCGGGGGTCAAGCTACAACGCGTTCGAGTACATGGGCTTTGGGACGAGCATCGAGGAGCAGACCGGCCGCATCGACGAGGCGGAGGAACTGCTCGCCCTGGCGTGGACGGGCAAGGACGTGCGCTTCCACGGCAAGCATTTTCATGCCGAGTTTCCCGCCGTGCGGCCGCGCCCCGTCCAGCAGCCGCATCCTCCGCTCTTCCGCGCCTGCGTCTCCGCCGGTTCCCTGACGGCGATGGCGCGCCAGGGCCGGCTCGTGCTCCTGCGGACGTGGAACGCCAAAGAGGCCGCCGAGCAGACGGCCCTCTACCGGAGGGTCATGCTGGAGGAAGGCTTCACCGAGGAGCGGGTCGAGGCCAACTTGGACCAGGCCTGGGTGTGGCGCGACGTGTACGTCGCTGAGACGGACAAGGAAGCCGCCGACGAGTTCTTCCCCGGATGGCACCGCTACCAGCGGACGCTCAATGCGTACCGCGCGCAATGGAGCCCGACCGACCAGCCGGTCTACCAGTCGCCCGACATCATGCCCGCGCCCGACTACGCGGCGCGCCCGCACCCCGAGGCCTCGGACCCCTTCGTCGGATCGCCGGAGCGGGTGGCGGAGCAGATCGCGCAGCTCCAGGAAAACGGGGTGCGCAACCTGATGATCACCCACTACGGCGCGGCGGTCCCCCACGAGAAGGCCGTCAAGTCGATGCGGCTGCTGGCCGAGAAGGTCTTCCCTCGGTTCCGGTAGACCCGCCCCGCGCGGAACGCTCAGCTCGGGGGGCCCACTCGTAGGCGTGCTACAATCCCGCCACCTCTTTCGAGGCGCATAGATATGAAATTCGGTCACTATCTCTTCAAGATAAATCTCGATCCTGAACAGGACGCGCAGGCGCTCCGCGACACTTTGGATGAAGCGCGGTTCGCCGAGGAGCTAGGCTATGACGCGGTCTGGTTCGCCGAGCATCACTTCGCCGGCGAGGTCGCCTACGCCGACCCCATCGTCTTTGCGGCGGCCGTCGCCATGGAAACCAAACGAGTTGACCTGGGCATCGCGGTCATCGAGATGGCCTTCCACCATCCCGTGCAGACCGCTATCCAGACCGCGCTGATCGACAACCTCTGCAACGGCCGGCTCATCGTCGGGATTGGCCGTGGCTCGAAGTACAACGCGTTCGAATACACGGGTTTCGGCACCACCATGGTTGAGCATATCGAACGCATCGACGAGGCGGAAGAGCTTCTGAAGCTGGCTTGGACGGGCAAGGACGTGCGCTTCCACGGCAAATACTTCGACGCTGAGTTCGCCGCCATCCGGCCGCGGCCGGTGCAGCAGCCGCATCCCCGGCTTCACCGCGGCTGTTCCTCTGTGGAGTCGTTGGAGGCGATGGCGCGCCAAGGCCGGCCCGTGCTGCTCCGGACGTGGACCGCGAAGGAGGCCGCCGACCAGATCGCCCTCTACCGCGACTCCATGCTCGACGAGGGCTTCCCCGAGGAGTACGTCGAGGCCAACCTCGACCGGGCGTGGATGTGGCGAGAAGTGTACGTTGCGGATACCGACCAGCAGGCGGCGGAAGACTTCTTCCCACCTTGGCACCAGTACCAGCGCGACATGATCGAGTTTCGGGCCAAATGGAGCCCGCCGGACCAACCGGCCCGCCCTGCTCTCCCCATCAATCCGCCGCCCGACTACTCAAAACCCCCGGACCCCGAGGTCTCGGACCCCATTGTGGGGTCGCCGGCGCGCGTTGCCGAGCAGCTTGCCCAGCTTCGGGAAGGCGGGGTGCGCAACCTGATGATCACCCACTACGCGGTGCCGCACGAGAAGGGCATGAAGTCGATGGAGATGCTGGCGGGAAAGGTCCTTCCCCAGTTCGCATAGAGCGCGGCGGGGCGCCGCCGGGGCGGCCCCGTGGGCGTGCTAAACTTTAGAGGCTCCACCATATGCAGGGGTGTAGCTCAGCCTGGTAGAGCATCGGTCTCCAAAACCGACGGTCGTGGGTTCGAATCCTGCCGCCCCTGCCAGCTTCGCCTCTCGCGAGCGGTTGCGTCGGGGACGCGCTAGGAGCCCGTAGAGCGCAGGGCGGGCCACACTTCCAGGGCGTTTTCCCCCATCACTCTGGCCCGCTCGTCCGGCGTGAGGAAGCTGAGCGACTCGCGGCCCATCTCCACAAGTTGCGGGTAGGGCGGCTCGTAGGTCGCGGAGAAGTTGGATCCCCACATGAGGCGGTCGACGCCGAAGCGGTCGACGAAGCGTTGGAGCACGTCCTTGATGTCGCCGGGGCCACGGGAGGCGGTCAGCTCGTTTGTTGGTGAGAACTTGAGGCGGAGGTTGGGGAAGCGGGCGAGGCCGAAGATGGGGGCGGCGGTCTCGTAGGGCGGGCCGTCTTCGAAGGTCACCGACCCAAGGTGGTCGAGGGCGACGGTCACATCCGGGAAGCGCTCGAGCATGGCGGCGAGCTTGGGGGCCCGCTGGACCTCAAGGAGCACGTCGACGGGAAAGTCCAGCTCGCGGGCTAGCTCCCAGACGGGGAAGGTCTTGGGGTCGTCGAGCCACTCGCCGCTGCCGGCCCGCGCGAAGAGGCGGACGCCGGTCATGCCCTCGTCCTCATTGAGGCGCCGGAGCGTTGCGGCGGCGTCTTCGGCCTCCATGTCGATGATGGGGATGGAGACGAAGCGTTCGGGGTAGCGGCGGGCGCTGAGGGCTGTGTAGCGATTGTCGTAGCCGTTGGCGGTGCGGGGCTGGACGAGGAGGGCGCGGTCGACGCCGCCTTCGTCCATGAGGGCGAGGAACTGCTCGACGGTGTAGCGGGCCTCGTCGACCCAGCCCAAGCGGCTCCTACCGGGGACGAGCGGGTAGGTCTCCAGGTCGTCGGATATGACGTGGACGTGGGTATCGACGATCATGGAACCCTCCTCGGACCGGGATGTGGCCCGCTACGGTTTCGTGACATTGTAGACCGGTGCGCCGACAGGTCACGCAAGGGTCTCCAGGGGGGAGAGGTAGGGGACGTCCCTAGCGGACCGGTTTGCGGGCGGCGCCGACGACGTGGGGGCGGACGGGGTAGGGGCCGAAGAGGAAGTGGTCGGCGTCTTCGAGGTCGAAGCCGACGTCGACGATGGCCTGGAGGGTGTCGCGGTTGGGGTGACAGCCGGCGGCGAGGTGCTTCCACGGGAATGCGGTGACGTTCTGGAAGAAGGCCCAGCCTCTGTCGGCAGACTTGACGTGCTCGACGAAGCGGATCTCGCCGCCGGGGACGAGGACGCGCCACGCTTCGGCGAGCGTCCGTGCCGGGTCGTCGACGCTGCACAGCATGAGGGTGGCGACCACCGCGTCGAACGATTCGTCGTCGAAGGGCAGGTCCTCGGCGTCGACGTGGTGGACGTCGACCTTCACGTTGGTCGCGTCGGCCTTGGCCCTCAGACGGCGGAGCATGTGGATGTTGGCGTCGGCGACAGTCAATTCAACGTCGGCCGCATAGTAGGGAAGGTTGGCCCCGGAGCCCGCGCCGATTTCGAGCACGCGTCCCCGCGCTCCGCCCGCGGCGCGTTGCCGGTACTGGGGATAGAAGGCGCGCTCGGCCCGGCTGAGGAGCGGGTCGTAGACGGCGGCGAAGAGCCGGTAGTTCTTGGCCATGGCCGATTCAGCCTAGCGGAGATGGTCGCGCCCGCCAATGTTGGCAAAGTGTGACATCGGCTACTTTCGCATGCGGTTTCGAAACGTTTATAAAGAAAGTCGCAGGAATTGGCGCGCACGTGGAGGTGCAGGATGGTCCGCAAGAGCAAGCTCATGAAGCAAGTCGAGAGCCGGTACGACCGGCCCTTGGAGGAGCTGCTTCCTGAGCTGTACAACGAGAAGGGGCTGCCGGCGATGGCTGCCGAACTGGGCGTGTCGAAGGGGACGGTCTGGTACTGGCTGCTGAAGTTCGGGATCAACGTGCGGCGGGTTGCGCTGTCGCCGGGCGACGACGTCGAAGTGGTGCGTCGCTAGGCGCCGGGGTTAGAATGGCCCGCCGCGAGACCACGCGCAGCGCGGCGGAATAGAGCCTGCGACATCCGGCCCTTGCGTGGCGGGCCGGGCCGTGTAGCATGAACCCCCATGGATGGGGCCTCAGAGATAGGCACTTTCGTAGGTGTAGGGCTGTCTGCCCTTAGCGTGTTGATTGCCTCCTTTGCCGCATTGGCGGCCCGCGGCGCACGTAAAGCGGCGCAAGAGACGCGTCAAGCTATCAAGAAGTCTCTTACTGGGGTAGGCGATTCTTCAAATCGAGCGCATCCAAACTCTGAACCAGCAGGGCAAATGGCAAGCGACGACACACATGTATAGGGATCTGCGCTCAATGCTCAGCGATCTGCAAGAGTCTCAGCCGGATGAGAAAAGGGAAATCGTTGCAAAGCTCCGAAGGGTTCGAGAGCAAGTGCGTACTATCGAAGACAGACTGGAGAACTTGGCGGATGCATCGGAACCGGGTAGCCTTTTAGTCAATGCGAACCGACAATTGAGAGAACTTCACGACCTTATGCTTACCATCCAAAGCCAAGGCCGGATAGGCCAGGAGAGCTCATGATGGCCAACATGAACGTCTTGCTGCAGGAATTGACCGAGGCAACCGAAAGAGGAACTGTCCCCTGGGAGGAGACGGTGCAAGAAGACACCTTCCTGGCGACTCTGAAGTCGGCATCCCTAAGGATCGGGTTGCGAGAAGAAATCCTAACGCTGGAGGTTCGCGACATAGAGGGCAAGCTGATCGAGAAAGCAGCCGCCGACTGGATTGACGACCCCGTGGAGCCGTCGGAGTACCCGCCTGTGTTGGTGAGCGTCAACCCACTCGGGCGCAAAAGGCCTAATCCAGTAGCCTCTGCTCTCAAGCAACTGCACCTCGCCGCCAGAAGAAGGGCCCTTAACGTCGATTCAAAGATTGAGAGTCTGCTCTCAGAACTTCAGGCCTCGTAGGCTCTATGCAGCAGCCGCTGGACTTGTCCAAGCTGGCTCAGGCGCGGGAACGGGAGCCGGAGGAGAGGCCGCCGTCCGACGTCGATCCGGTGACCGCCGAGGTCATCCGCGGAGCGATGGAGACGACGTGCGTGGAGGTAGCCACCCACGTCAGCCTGACGGCGACGACGCCGATCCTGAACCAGTCGAACGAGCGCAACGCGTCGATCATGGACTGGCAGGGGCGGCTCGCGGCGTTGAGCGCGGGCGTTCCCCAGTTCATGTTGAGCTCGACGCTGCCGGTGCGCTTCGCTCTGGACTTCTTCGGTAAGGAAGGGCTCGCCGACGGCGACATGATTCTCTCCAACGACCCCTACCACGGCGGCGGACACCTCCCCGACTACAACGTTTTCGCGCCCGTCTTTGACGGCGACGGGGAGCTTGCCCTGGTCGTCTCGATCCAGTGCCATCACGGCGACACCGGCGGGGCGGCGCCCGGCGGCTATCCGATGGACGCGCTCGACGTGTGGGCGGAGGGCGTCCGCTTCCCCGCGGTGAAGATCATCGAGGCGGGCAGGGAGCGGCGCGACGTCCTGTACATGCTGCAGGCGAACAACCGCCTGCCGACGTACATGGGAGACATCCGGGCCCAGATTGGGGCATGCCGGCTCGGCGTCCGCCAACTCAAGGATTTGCTAGCGCGCTACGGCACGGCAACGGTGAAGCGCGCCGTCGACTACATGATCTGGCACTCGGAGCAGCGCTTCCGCGACGAGGTCCGCGGCTGGCCTGCGGGCGTGTTCGAGGCCGACGTCTACGCCGACCGCGACCCGCAGGGCAACGAGGACATTCACGTCCATTGCGCGGTGACGGTCCACGACGACGGGCGGCTGACCGTGGACTTCGACGGCTCGGACAGGCGCGACAATCTCGGCTCGTACAGCGCGTTCGGGAACACGCGGGGCTACGTCGTCTCGCAGCTCGCGGCGATGATGGACCCGAGCATCCCGAAGAACGAGGGCTTCTTCAACAGCATCGAGATCCGCGCGCCGGAGGGGACGTGCGTGAACCCCCGTTACGGGAAGACGGTGGCGGCGGGGACGCACCATCCCGGCAGCGAGGTCGGTGAGGCGATCGCGGTGGCGCTGTCGCAGGCGGTGCCGGAACGGGCCTGCCCGCAGGTCTATAAGCTCGCCAGCCCCACGGTGATCTTCGGGCAGCATCCGCGGACGGGCCGGTTCTTCGTCGATCAGGGAACGGACACCTACGCCGGCTACTGCGGCGCTATCGAGGGGCAGGACGGCTGGGGGGCGCGCAACTGCAACTCCGGCAACCTGATGCGCTCGCAGGCCGAGGTGCAGGAGTCGACGTACCCCATCCGCTTTGTCACCCGCGACATCACGCCCGATACGGGCGGGCCGGGGAAATGGCGGGGCCACCCGGGCAGTCTTTATGTGAAGCAGCTACTCTCCGACGTGGTGGTGAACGCCTGGATCATGGGGGTGAAGCACCCCGTACCCGGCATCGCCGGGGGACGCGAAGGCGCGCCAAACCATCTGATCATGCGCGGGGGCGGCCCCGACGCCTTCGAGGTGACGTCGACGGCGTTCAAGACGCCGCACGCGCCCGGCGAGGCGATCATCTACCAGTTCGGCGGCGGCGGGGGCTGGGGCGACCCGCTCGACCGCGACCCCGAGGCGGTCCGTGAGGACGTGCTCGACGAGTACGTGTCGGTCGCGGGCGCGCGCCGCGATTACGGCGTCGTGCTCACCGGCGAAGTCGACGACGAGTCGCTGATCGTCGACTCCGCCGGGACGGAGTCGCTGCGGGCCGAGCTCCGCGCCGACCCCGAACTGCGCCGCCGCCGCTGGCAGGAGCGCCTCGACGCGCTGCGCCAATCGGCGGACGAGAACGCCCGGCGCATGGGCGAAGCGCTCGGCGGCTAGCTCTCCATGATGTCGCCGCCGTCGACGACGAGGGTCTGGCCGGTCATGAGGGCGCTGTCGTCGGAGGCGAGGTAGAGGGCAGTGCCGGTGAGGTCGTAGGGCTGGAGCGTCTTCCCTAGGGCCTTGAAGTGGCGCTTGGCCTCGATGGCCTTCTCTGGCAGCACGCGCAGGGTCGCCTCGGTGAGGGTCGTGCCGGGGGCGATGGCGTTGACGCGGATGTTGTCGACGCCCACGGTGCGGGCCATCGACTTGGTGAGGTGGACGACGCCGGACTTGGAAAGGCCGTAGGCGTAGTTGGGGAAGGTCTTGGCAGGACGGAAGGAGACCTGCGAGGGGTAGGCGGCCACCGACGCGATGTTGATGATGGAGCCGCCGCCCCGCTCGCGCATGAAGGGGAGCACGGCGCGGCTGCAGATCAGGGTGCCCACGAGGTTGACGTCGAGCACCTTGCGCAGGTACTCGACGGAGTAGTCGCGGAAGTCGAGGTCGTAGTAGATCGCGGCGTTGTTGACCAGGACGTCGATGCCGCCGAAGCGGTCCGCCGCCAGTTGGGCCATGTGGTCGGCGCTGGCCTCGTCGGCGACGTCGGCCTCGAGGGCCATGGCCCGGCCGCCGGAGGACTCGATTTCGGCGGCGACGGCCTGGGCTTGCTCGGTGCGCAGGTCGGCCACCACGACAGCGGCCCCTTCGCCGGCGAAGCGCAGGCAGTACTCACGGCCGATGCCCTGGGCGCCGCCGGTCACGATGGCCACTTTGTCCTCAAGCAGCATGGTTACTCCTTGTCGTTCTGCCGGTCGAGTCTAGCGAAGCGGATGTCTACGAGGTTCCGTCCACGCCGCCGGTCAGCTCCACGACGATGCCGAGCAGGATGAGCCACGGGATAGCAGCGATCAGGACTACGAAGACCGCCCTCCAGGTAGACGTGTAGTCCAGGGCCTGCCGCACGCCGATCACCATGGCCACGATGCTCCAGACGAACGCCACCAGAACGATCAGCCCGCCGACCGCAGGTATGAAGAGGAAGATGTTGAGGAGGGCCGGAGTCTGGGCAAAGCCCGTGGTGCGCGCCAGTTCTCCCCAGTTGGACTCGGTCTGCTGGGTTTTCAGTATTGTGGTCCCGATCAGCATGGTGAGGAGCGCCCACAGGGCCCAGCCCGCCAAGCCACGGATAATGCCGACGATGATAGCCCTGCCGACGTCGACGTCTTCACCCGCCAGCAGGGTGCCAACGACGCTGGCGACGGTGACGAGGATCACGATGAGCAGCGCCTGTCCGGTTGCGCCCCGATCGGCTTCCACCTCCTCGTAGGTGGCTGAGTCCAACCTGGCGGCGCCGAGCATCCTCTCGATCATGAGTTCACCTCTCGTAAGGGATGTGTGAGCCTGCGACCCTCTTTGGGAGCGTCGGCGACATGGTACTACGTCGCGGTCAGGGGCGGGGACCGATCGCCTAGGTACCTAGGCTGTTTCCTTGCGGAACATCCAGGTGGTCCAGGTGACGAAGATCACGGTGCCGCCGACGAGGACCCAGAGGCCGGGCAGGATCGTGCCCCAGGCCCAGCCGTCGATGACGAGGGCGCGGAGGGCGTCCATCACGTACGTCACCGGGTTGATCTGGACAGCCACCTTGAACCAGCCGCCGAGGAGCTCGACGGGGAGGAAGGCGGTGGTGATGAAGACGAAGGGGAAGAAGATGATGAAGGAAGCCTGCATGGCCTGCGCGCTCTTGGTCTTCAGGGCGATGAGGATGCTGAGGCAGGACCATATGAGACCGAAGACGGAGGAGGCCAGCAGGAGCACGATGACGCCAAGCGCGCCGGTCTCGAAGGTGACGCCGAAGCCGAAGGCGATCACGATGACGACGAGCCCCTGGAGCAGACCGCGTGTGGCCGCGACGAGGAGCGCCCCCGCGAGAATCGAGAGGCGGTTGATCGGCGCGAGGAGGAGCTTGTCGAGGTAGCCGGAGAGCATGTCCGTGACAAGGGCGAGGCCGGCGTCGGCGGAGGTGAAGAGGATCGCCTGCACGACGATCATGGGAGTCAGGAAGGCCTGGTAGTCGTCGGTGGGGAAGTCGGGCAGGAAGATCAGCCCGTCGAAGCCGGCGCTGAAGACCACGAAGAAGAAGGCCGTGATGAAGAGCGGCGGGATGATGATGACCGGCTGCAGCATCCAGATGCGGATGTTGCGCCGGTAGAGGTAGAAGGTCTCGGCTGCTATTCGGAGCATCAGCGGTTCTTGAGGCCAAGGAAGGGCCGGAATAGGGCGTCGCCGCCGCTGCCGGACCCCGAGTCGGAGCGGATCGAGCGTCCGGTGAACTTCAGAAAGACATCGTCGAGGGTGGGCTCGGAGACGGCGACCGACGCTACGGGGACGCCGCGCTCGTTGAGCGTGCGCATCAGGTTGGCCGCCGCGGAGCCGCCATCATCGACGGTGATCTGCAAGCAGTCGCCGGTCCATGACGCGTCGTGCACGTAGGGTTGCCCGGCGACCAAGGCATGCACGCCATCGGGGTCGCTGGGCCCATCCGTGCCGTCCTCTGCAGCGACGGTCAGGGAGACGACATCGCCGCCGACCTCATCCTTCAGCGAGTCGGGCGTGCCGCCCGCCACGATCTTGCCCTCGTCGATGATGGCGATGCGCTCGCAGAGGCGGTCGGCTTCTTCCATGATCTGCGTGGTGAGCACGATGGTGACGCCCTCGTCGTTGAGCTGCTTGAGGTAGTCCCAGATGGCGAGGCGGCTCTGCGGGTCGAGGCCCGTGGTGGGCTCGTCGAGAAAGAGGAGGGGCGGCTCGTGCACCAAGGCGCTCAGCAGGTCGACGCGTCGGCGCATCCCGCCGGAATAGGCGCCCACCTTGCGGTCGGCGGCATCCTCTAAACCCAGCAGCGCCAGCAACTCGTCGGCGCGCGCCTCGGCCCGGCGGCGCGGAAGGTTGTAGAGCAGGCCTTGGAGCCGGAGGAAGTCGCGTCCCGATGCCAGGTCGTCGAGGCCGACCTCTTGCAGCGCGAAGCCGATGTTCTCACGGATGGCCCCCGGCTGGCGATCGATGTCGTGGCCGGCGACGGTCACCCGCCCGGAGGTCTTCTTGAGAAGCGTGCCGAGCACCTTGAGCGTGGTGCTCTTCCCTGCGCCGTTGGGACCGAGGAAGCCGAAGAACTCCCCTTTCGCCACGGAGAAGGAGATGCCGTCGACGGCCCGCACGCCGCCGGGGTAGACCATCACCAGGTCCTCGACCTGGAGCATCGGTTCGTTTGTCATTCGAGGCTGGGGGGCCAGTCCTTTCGGCGTCGTCGGTAGTGGACAACTCGCCGACCATCCACTTTATCACGAGGCGGCAGGCTAGCACGGCGTTGCTAGGAGGGGGAAGGGGCTCTTGTCACGACGCGGCGGCTATAATCACCGGCGGACCGCGCCGGAAGGGGCGCGGGAGGGAGAGGCGATGGTGAAGATCTCGGTTGGTCTGCCGACGGACAAGGTGCAGTTGGGCGACGAGTTCAACAGCGGCGCTGGTGTGATGGAGATGGCCC
Source organism: Dehalococcoidia bacterium (assembly GCA_965207995.1). Classification (GTDB taxonomy): domain Bacteria; phylum Chloroflexota; class Dehalococcoidia; order SHYB01; family SHYB01; genus DAOUKH01. The sequence continues at coordinate 638,647 of CBDBNG010000001.1, forward strand.
GTGTTGCGGAGGAAGCGGGCTTCGACGCCGTCCACGTCACCGACCACCCATTTCCGGAGGACGCCTGGATGGCTTCGGGCGGGCATCACGCGCTCGACCCATGGGTGCCGCTCTCGTTCGCGGCAGCGGCGACGATGACTATTGGGCTGCAGACCCACATCCTGGTGCTCCCGTACCGGAATCCCTTCCTAACGGCGAAGTCGGTGGTGAGCCTCGACGTGCTCTCCGGAGGGCGGGTGATCGTCGGCGTGGCGGCGGGCTATCTGGAGCCGGAGTTCGACGCGTTGGGCGTCGACTATGCCGAGCGCAACGAGCTGACCGACGAGGCAATCGTCGCGATGAAGCGGGCGTGGACCGAGGACGGCATCTCGATGCAGGGCCGGCACTTCTCGGTGCAGGGCCATTCCATGCTGCCGAGGCCGCGGCAGAAGCCGCATCCGCCGATCTGGATAGGCGGCAACAGCAAGCGGGCGATACGGCGGGCGGTCGACCTCGCCGACGGTTGGATCCCCATCCCCAATTTCAAGACGACGGTAGCCCGGCGCAAGACGCCGGCCATCGAGAATCTCGACGACCTACAGGGCCGCATCGACTACGCCCGTGCGTACGCCGAGAGCGCCGGCCGCACCGCTCCGCTCGACATCGTCTTCGTCCCGTTCGGGCTCGGCGACTTCCGCAACCCCACGTTCAGCCCCGAGGAGTTCCTCGACAACGCGGGGCGGCTCCGGGAGATGGGCGTGACGTGGCTGAGCGTGAACCTGCCCAGCGACAACCGACCCGTCCTGCTGGAGAGCATGCGGCGCTTTTCCGAAGAGGTCAGGCCGAAGCTGGGCTAGGACCGAAAGGAGCCGACCATGCCGTTGCATCCCCAAGCCGAGGCCATCGCCCGCGCGTTCGCGGAGCGGATGGCGGCCGCGACCGGCCCGGCGCCGACCATCGAGGCGCGCCGCGCCATGGTGGACGCGTCGCCGCGCCAGCCGGGGCCGGAAATGGCGCACGTGGAGAACCGGACGGTCGAAGGGCCGAACGGCGACGTGCCGGTGCGGGTCCTTGTTCCGCACGGCGAGGGACAGCTTCCGGTGGTCATGTACTTCCACGGCGGCGGCTGGGTAATCGGCACCGTCGACTCAAGTGAAGCACTGGCCCGCAGCATCGCCGAGGCGAGCGGCTGCATCGTAGTGTCGGTCGAATACCGGCTCGCCCCAGAGCACAAATTCCCCATGGGGCTGGAGGACTGTTACGCCGCCACCCGCTGGGCCGCGGAGGAAGCCGCGTCGTTCGGCGGCGACGGCTCCCGGCTGGCGGTGAGCGGGGACAGCTCCGGCGGCAACCTGGCCGCGGCGGTGTGCCTCGTCGCCCGCGACCGGGGCGGGCCCGCCATCGCCTATCAGGCGCTCATCTACCCCGTCCTCGACCGTAACTTCGAGACGACGTCGTACGAAGAGAACGCCAACGGCTACCTGCTGACCCGGCGCATGATGGTGAGCAACTGGCGCGACTATCTCGACCGCGAGGAGACCGCCTCCGACCCCTACGCCGCGCCGGTGCAGTCGAAGGACGTGTCGGGCCTCCCGCCCGCCTACGTGCTGACGGCCGAGTACGACCCCCTACGGGACGAGGGTGCGACCTACGCGGGCATGTTGGAAGCGGCCGGCGTGACCACGCACTACGTCTGCTACGAGGGCATGGTGCACGGCTTCTTCGGCTTCACCGGCCAGGTCGACATGGCTTCCGTGGCCGTGGCCGACCTGGGCGCGGCGCTTCGCGAGGCGCTAGCGGGGTAGGGGAGCAGCGCCCTGCGGGCGCTCGCGCGCCTAGCGGCGCCCTCTCTCAGTCTCCCCCAGAGGGGGAGAGGCTTCTGAAGGGTCTACGTCCGGTCGGCTAGAAGGAAGCCGCCGATGTACATGAGCGCGGTGCCGACGGTGAGCTCGACGACCGCCCACCCGGCGCCGAATGCGATAAAGATAAAGAGGGCGCCGAGCGACCAAGCCAGGAATACCAGGCCCCAAATGGCTTGTTCCATCCCAATCCTCCCTTAGCGGACCCCGTGTAGCCTATCGCGCAGCGGGACGGTCGTTCGTGTTTCGATGCCGTTTAGCTCCCGAGCCATATCTCGCCGGTGAGCGCGTACTCGAGCGGAAGTGTGATAAGGAGGCAGAGCGCGATGAAGCCAAAGGCCACGATGAAGAACTCTTTCATGCCGCTGGTTTCCATGGTGCGTCGGCCTCCTCGTGGGGATGCACTCGCCCTGGGGGCGAGCTAGCGGAGTCTTCCTCCACCGCCTCTGAGCCTGGGATCGAGCACGTCCCGCACCGCGTCGCCCAGCAGGTTGAAGGAGAGGACGGAAAGGCTGATCAGGATGGCGGGGGTAATGGCCAGCCAGGGGAACTGTTCGTAGTCGTGAATCGCGTTGACGCCCGAGCCCGCGTTGCCGCTGATCATCGCGCCCCACGACGGATCGGTGGGCTTGGCGCCGGCGCCGAGGAAGCTCAGGGAGGCCTCGAAGATGATCGTCGCGCCGAGCAGGATCGATGCCTGCACGATCACCGGAGCCATGGCGTTGGGCAGGATGTGGCGGAACATGACACGGTAGTTGGACGCCCCGAGGGCCCGGCTCGCCTCCACGTAGGGGTTCTGCTTGAGCGAGAGCACGGTGCCGCGCACGACGCGCGCCGTCGTCGGTATCAGCACGACCGCGATGACAAAGAGGGCATTTTGGATGCTGGGCCCCTTGATAGCGATGATGCCCAGGGCCAGGATGAGGGCCGGGAAGGCCTGGAGGGCGTCGATGAAGCGCTGGACGACGAAGTCGAGGGGGCCTTCGAAGAAGCCGGTGACGAGGCCGATCACCGTGCCGGTGCCCGTCGAGATCGCCACCGCAAGGATGCCGACGTAGAGCGAGATGCGCGCGCCGTAGATGGCGCGGGACAGGACGGAGCGGCCAAGATTGTCGGTGCCCAGCCAATGGTTGAGGTTGGGCGATTCGTTGGCCTCCGTTTTGACTTCGACGAGCTCGTAGCGGGCACCATCGGGCGCGATGTGGCAGAAGTCCCCTTCCTCCGCGCACTCCTCTTCAGTGAAGGTCACGCATTGCCCGGGATTCGCGCTACAAAACTCCAGCGTGGTGGTGTTGCTGCCCACGGAGTACTGCACGTCGCCGTCGGGGAACTCCTCTATCAGACACGACCCCGGTACCGCGTCGCAGTATTCCTTCGTGGCGAGGTTCCGTTTCCTGACCTCGAAGAACCGCAGCTCGCCGTCGCGCTTGATGCACGCTCCCGCATTCGCGTTGCAGAAGTCAACCGTGGTGAACGACTGCAACGTTACGGACGCCGAGGCGATCTTCGGCGCCTGAATCTGCGGGGCGGGCGGGTCCTTGGTGGGGAAGAGCTGGTCGGGGTCGTAGGGAGCGATGAGGAGCGGGCCGAAGATCGCGATGATGATCAGGGCGAGAATGATGAGGGCTGAGATCCCGCCCAGCGGCTTGTTCCTAAGGAAGCGCCAGTACCAACCGAGGCCGGCAACCAAAACGCCAATGGAGTGCACGATGAGGTAACCGGGCGTTATCGGTTGTTCTTCTTGTTCGTCGCGGTCGATCACGGGCTATTCATACCTGATGCGCGGGTCGAACCATCCATAGGAGAGGTCGACGAGCAGATTGATGACGACGACGAAGACGGAGATGATGAGCACCCCCGATTGCACCATCGGCAGGTCCCGCCCGTTGATCGCTTGGATCAGTGCTCGGCCGAGTCCGGGCAGGTTGAAGATAGTCTCGATGATCACGATGCCGCCGAAGAGGAAGCCCATCTGGCTGCCGACGACGGTGATCACGGGGATGAAGGCGTTCTTGAGGACGTGGCGGACGATGACCGACCGCTCACGGAGTCCCTTGGCCCACGCGGTGCGCACGTAGTCCTGCCGCAGGACCTCGAGCATTGTCGAGCGCAGCATCCGCATCGTGATGGAGGAGAGGCGGACGCCGACGATGAGCGCCGGCGTCATCATGATCTTGAGGTTCTCGCCGGGGTTCTCGAAGAACCCCGAATAGGTGAGGGGCGGCGTCCAACTGAGCCAGATGGCGCCAAAGAGGATCACCATGGAGCCGATGATGAAGTCGGGGATCGAAAGGCCGCCGATGGAGAAGAGGCGGCCTAGATAGTCGCTGAGGCTGTCCTGCCGGATTGCCGACCAGACCCCGATGGGCAACGCGACCAACAGCGAGATGACGAGCGCGATAACCCCCAGTTCGACACTGACCGGCACCGCCTTCCAAAGGATATCAGACACCTCAATGCGCCCCGGGGTGAGCGATTGGCCCAGGTCGCCCGTGATGATACCCCCCCACTCCGCATCACAACCGGGGATTTTGATGCCAATCCAGTCGAAGTACTGACAGTGGAAGGGTCGGTCGAGGCCGAGCTCGGCGCGGATCGCCTCCAACTCCTCTTGGGTCAGGGTTGCGTTAGCCTCGGCCGCCGACTGGATGACCGCGTCGCCTGGGGCGAGGCGAAGAAGACCCGCGGCGATCAACGTCACAAGAATCAAGACGGGGATCATGATGATCACCCGTCGAGCGGCGTATTGGCGCATAGTCTCCCTTCAGAAGAGAGCGGGTCGTCCGCCTAGCCTGCGATTCTTGAAGTCGGTGGCGCTCGCGCCGGATGGGAAGCGGCCGCCGCTCCCGTTCAGGCGCAAGTGCTGTCGAAGGGTAAAGGCGACCCCTATGTTTGTCAACGATGGTTCGCGGGGGCCGTGGCGACAACCGTGAAACCTTGACAGCGAGCGGCGGCGCTTCTAGATTCCGAGCATTCCGTGACGCGGGAGGGCCGCCATGCCATTCGACCTGAAACAGTTCCTGGAGCCGTCGACCACCGCCGTGCTCGTGAGCGAGTGCCAGAACGGTGTGATCGGGGAGGGAGCGGCGCTCGAAGGGCTGGTGCGGTCGATCCGCGACAGCGGGAAGCTCGACAACATCGCGCGGTTCCTCGACGCGGCGCGCGCGGCGGGCGTGAAGGTCTACCACTGCACGGTCGCGAACGATTCAGACGGGTGGGGCACGGCGGACAACACGCCGCTGCGCATCCGGATCGCCCGGGTAAAGAACATCGACAAGGGGACGGGGATGAGCCGCGGCTCGGAGGCGGCGCGGATCGTCGACGAGCTCACGCCGAAGGAAGGGGACATCGAGGTCTGCCGCGGCCACGGGATGACGTCGTTCTACCAAAGCGGGCTCGACAACTACCTGCGCAACACGGGGATCAAGACCGTGATCTTCTGCGGTGTCTCGGTGAACGTGAACATCACGGGCTCGGCGATCGAGGCGGTGAACCGGGGCTACGTGGCGATGTTCCCGACCGACTGCATGGCGGGCGACCCACCGGAGTACGCCGAGCAGGCGATCCGCTACTGCCTGCGGAACCTCGGCTTCCTGACCACGTCGGACGCCATCGCCGAGACGTGGAACGTGCCGCTGGGCGCGTCGTAGCGACCCAAGGCGCCATGCATGAAGGCCGCGTACGAAATGCCATAACATGTGGTATACTGTTCGGCGTCAGTTGACGTGAGCCTTCGGGCTCGCTGACGGAAAAGCCCCCGTGGAGCCGTCAAGCGCATAAGGTCTGGCCAGACGCAGGTCCCCGAGGGGCCTTTTTTTATGGCCGTAAATCCGGCTTGTGAACCGCGGCACAAACGCCCATAACCCCCATGCCAGAGCCAGCCGTGTCCGGCCCCGCGCGCCCCATTAGCCAAGAAAGCGAACGCCCGCGCATGCCCCGGGGCGTACCGCAACCCGACAAATCCTTCTGAAGAGAGAGGCCATGGAACAGCACCGAGACTTCGTTGTGCGCTTCGCCGGAGAAGGCGGGCAGGGAATGGTGACCGCCGCGGAGGCCCTGGCACAGGCCGCCTCCCAGGTGGGCTATCACACGATGACCTTCGTTACTTTCCCGTCCCAGATCGTTGGGGGTCCAACCTGGGCGCAGGCACGGATCTCGACGGAACCGGTGCTCACCTCCGGCGACCAGCTCGACGTGCTGGTAGCCTTTAATGAGAACGCGTACGAGACGCACCGCGGCGAGGTCCGCGACGGTGGCGTCGTCGTCTACGACTCGGCTGCCTTCTCCATCGACGACGACCCGTCCGTGCTGGGCATTCCTTTTGACGAGCTCGGCCGCTCGACGGGCAACTTGCGCGCGGCCAACATGGTGGTCCTCGGCGCTCTCGCCCACCTAGTGACTTGGCCGGAGAACTACCTCACGGACTTCGTAAAGGCGCGCTTCAGCCGAGGGCGCGACGACGACGAGCAGATCATCAGCTCGAACATCCAGGCGCTGGGCCTGGGGCGCGATGAGGCGGCGAAATCCACCTTCTCCCTCGGAGAGCTCGAACCGCCGACACCCTCCAACGTCCCGCAGGTCAACGTCCGCGGCAATGACGCGATCTCTTTGGGCGCCGTCGCCGCGGGGCTCGACGTCTTCGTCGGCTACCCCATCTCGCCGGCGACGACGATCCTCGTCTTCATGGAGCAGAACCTGGTCGGCGAGGGTAAGTTCGTCTACCAGGCGAGCTCGGAGATCGAGTCGATCAACGCCATCGTCGGCGCGGGCTATGCGGGCAAGAAGGCCATGACGTCGACGGCAGGGCCGGGCTTCTCGCTAATGAGCGAGGGGATGGGCCTTGCCTGGATGGCGGAGATCCCGCTCGTGGTGGTCGACGTTCAGCGCGGCGGGCCGGCGACGGGACTCCCGACAAAGACGGAGCAGTCCGACCTGCTGGCCGCCCTGAATCCCTCGCACGGCGACGTGCGTATTCCGGTCATCGCGCCGGGTTCCGTGGAGGAGTGCTTCTACGCCGCCGTCAGCGCGGTCAACTGGGCGGAACGCTACCAGGGGCCTGTCGTGCTGCTCTCGGAGATGATGCTGGCCGAGCGGCGGCAGAACATCCCCAAGCCCGACCTGAGCAAGGTCGAGGTCGAGACGCGCCGTGTCTACAAGGGACAGAACGGCTATCTGCGGTACGACGGGGCGAGCGTAAGCGACATGCCCTTACCCGGCGGGCCCGGCGCCTACGTGGCCAACGCCAGCGAGCACGACCCGATGGGCGACACCACACACATGCCGAGCCGCCACGTCGAGATGACGGAGCGCCGGTTCGCGAAGCTGAAGCTCCTGGAAGACGGCACGTACGAGTCGGAGGACGACGACGCGTCCATCGTCATCATGCCGTGGGGCGGCTCGAAGGGCTCGACGCGCGAGGCGTACGAAGCGCTGCAGCGCCAGGGCGTCAACGTCGGCTGGCGCTATACCATGTACCTCAACCCGCTCCCGCCGGCGCTCCTCGACGACCTCCGGAGCAAGGATCTGGTGATCGTCCCCGAACTGAACTACCTCGGCCAGTTCTCCTCCGTGCTGCGGGGGCTGGGCGTGCGCGCCGAGTCCATCACACAGTACACGGGGCTGCCGTTCCGGCGTCAGAACCTCGCCGCCAGAATCAAAGCGCGTCTGGAATCGGGTAAGAAAGAAGGCGTGACCGTATGAGTAAACGAAACCCCGAATACGACTTCGAGTGGTGCCCCGGCTGCGGGGACTTCGGCGTCCGGCGCGCGCTTGAGTTCGGCCTTCGGGACTGGCTGATCAAGACCGAGGAGCCGGCGGAGCGCACGGTCATCGTCGCGGGCATCGGCTGCTCGGGTAACATGGTCCATCTGCTCGAAGCCGACCAATATCCCTTCGGGATTCACGGCGTCCACGGGCGCACGCTCCCCATCGCGATGGGGATCAAGATGGGGCGGCCCGAGCTCAACGTGGTGATCGTTGCCGGCGACGGCGACTTCCTGAGCATCGGCGCCGAGCACATCGGCCCACAGGCCGCCCGCAACCTCGATGTCACCGCCGTGATCATGGACAACGGCGTCTACGGCCTCACCAAGGGCCAGAGCTCGCCCACGACGGACTTCGAGGCGGTGACGTCGACCACGCCCTTCGGCAAAGTGGAATCCAAGATGGACCCGCTGGACTACTACCTGACGCTCGGGGTCTCCTACGTTGCCAACTCCTACTCGAGCAAGGTCAAGGACCTCGCCGGCCTGATCACGCGCGGCATGGAGCACCGCGGATTCTCGATGGTGCACGTCCAGTCACCCTGCACGACCTACAACGACACCCATGAGATGTTGCGCGGGAACCCCCGCAAGGGTATCAGCCCGCTCATCTGGGACATCGGCGACAACCACGACCCCACCGACCTCGAACAGGCCCGCGCGCTCACGCGCGAGGAGGGGGTCCCGCTGGGCGTCCTGTACGAACGTGCCGGCTCGACTCCGTTCCACGAGCAGGTGAGGAGCCACGCGGCCAAGGGCAGGGAGCGCACCCCGGCGGAGTTGGTGGACTCCTTCCAGCTTTAGGGCGACCCGTCCGATACTTCGAAGGGCCTCCAGATGGAGGCCCTTCTACATTACGAAGACGCTAGACCACGCCCTCGCCGCGGAGGGCCTCGATTTCGGCGTCGTCGACCCCGAGCAGGCCGCCGAGCACCTCCGTGGTGTCGTCGCCGAGCCCGGGGGAGGCGGTGGGCGTGGGCAGAGCGGTGCGGCTGAGCTTCACGGGACTGGCGACCACCTTGAGCTTCACCCCGCCGGGACCTTCGGCCTCGACGATCATCTCGCGCGCCGCGACCTGGGGGTCGGCGGCAACTTGGTCGATGCGGTTGATCGGCCCGCAGGGGATGCCGACCTCGCGGAAGCGGGCGATCCAGTCGTCGACGGTGCGGGCGCGCAGCGCCTCGTTGAGGACGGGTTCGAGCCGGTCGTAGTGCTGGGTGCGTTTCCAGCCGTTCTCGTAGTCGGGGTCGTCGATGAGGTCGACGCGGTCGATCACCGCGCAGAAGAGGGGCCACCGGTCTTTGAGCCCGCCGAAGACGGCGACGACGACCCAGCCGTCGGCCGCCTCGAATGCCTGGAAGGGGGTGGCGACCGGATGGCGGGTGCCGATGGGGCCGGGGACCTCGCCGGTGGCGAAGAAGCGGGAGAGGGCGTTCTCCTGTATGGCGAGCTGGCAGTCCATCATGCTTATGTCGACGTGCTGCCCCTTGCCGCTGACGGCGCGCTCGACTAAGGCGGAGAGCACCCCAACGGCGCCGTAGAGCCCGCCGGCGATGTCGCCGATGGAGGCTCCCGGCCTGATGGGTGGCCCGCCGGGCTCGCCGGTGATGCTCATGATGCCACCCATGCCTTGGACGATGATGTCGAGGGCGGGGAGGTTGGCGTAGGGGCCCGTCTGGCCGAAGCCGGAAATGGAGCAATAGACGAGGTGCGGCGCCCGGCGCAGCAGGTCGTCGGGGCCCAAGCCGAAGCGGTCCATGGTGCCGGGCCTGAAGTTCTCAACGAGGACGTCGGCCTTTTCGGCGAGCCGCCGCAGGAGATCGACACCCTGGCCGGTGTGCAGATCGAGGGTGACGCTCCGCTTGCCTCGGTTGATGCTGAGGAAGTAGGAGCTGTAGTCGTCGATGAAGGGACCGGTGCCGCGCGCCGGGTCGCCGCCGTTGGGGTGCTCGATCTTGATCACCTCGGCCCCGAGATCGCTCAGCGTCATGGAGCAGAAGGGACCGGCGAGGACGCGGGCGAGGTCGAGGACGATGATCCCTTCCAGAGGTCCGGGCATGGCGTCTTCCTTCCGTTGAGGCGCGATAGGGCCCTCGCCGGGGGCGGGGCGCTCGATGGCCGCGGACGTGTAGAATGGGCGCGCTGCGGCTACGCGGCCACATTATATCCAGGAGCGCCCTCGTGCCCGACGACCGCGGCTACGTCAACCCGCAGATGCTCGCCGAGACGCAGTGGCTCGCCGAACGGCTGAACCGGCCCGACATCCGGATCGTGGACATGGGGCCCCGCGAGGCCTACGAACGCGCCCACATCCCGGGAGCGGTCAGTATCGGCCGGGGCGACAGGGCGGGCTACGTGAAGGACCCCGACGACCGGCTCCACGTCATGCAGCCGGAGCAGGCGGCGGAGCTTCTGGGCAGCCTCGGCATCGGATCCGACACGCTGGTGGTGGCCTACGACTCGGAGGGCGGCCACACCGCGGCGCGCCTCTGGTGGATGTTGGCCTACTACAGCCATGCCCAGTGCAAGGTGCTCGACGGCGGCATCAACAAATGGATCGCGGAGAAGCGGGCGGTGTCGATGGAGACGCCGTCCTATCCTCCAGCGACGTTCACGCCGCGCGTCCGCGACGAACACATCGCCCTGCTCGACGAGGTCCGCGACGTTATCGAAGACGAGGACGACGATGAGGTCGTGCTGCTCGACGTGCGCAGCGACGCCGAGTGGGAGGGCCGCAACCATCGCGGCAACAAGCGCGCGGGGCGGCTCCCCAACGCCGTCCACATGGAATGGCTGAACTTCCTCGCCGACCCGGTGACCAAGGTGCTGAAGCCGGCCTCCGAGCTTCGGGAGCTGCTGTGGTCGGCCGGGGTCACGCCGAACAAGGACGTGATCACCTACTGACAGGCGGGCATCCGTGCGGCGCACGGAGCGTTCGTCCTGCGGCTCCTCGGCTACGAAGAGGTCGCGGTCTACGACGCGTCGATGGGCGAATGGGCCAACCTCGACGACACACCGCTGGAGGCGGAACAGCCCGGCGCGGGCTAGGGCGGTCAGTCTAGCCGCAGGGCTCGCTTCAGGTTGGCCGTCGTCGCGGCTTCGATTTCGGCGACGGGCACGCCCTTGATTTCTGCGAGTTTCTCGGCGACCAGCGGCAGGTGCGACGGCTCGGTGCGCCGCGCCGGATTCTTCTTCCACGGCTGGGGGTAAGAGTCCGTCTCTAGCACGATACGGTCGAGGGGGATGTCCTTGGCCGCCTCGGCAAGCTCCGGGCGCAGCAGGAGCGGCTTCGCCAACGAGATGTAGAAGCCAAGGTCGATCGCCTCAGCGGCCTTGCCGGCGTCGCCGAGGAAGTAGTGCCAGATGGCGCCCGTCTCCTCCGCGCCCTCCTTCTTCAACACGCCGAGGATGTCGTCGTAGGCCTCCCGGGCGTGGAAGTCGAGGGGTTTCCCAAGCTCTTTGGAGAGGCGGACGTGCCCCCGGAGCGCCTCGATCTGCCAGTCGCGGTCGGGCGAGGTGTCGAGAAAGTCGAGGCCGGTCTCGCTGACGCAGACGACCTTGTCCGACGACTGAGCCAGCGCCTTCAGGGTGTCGTAGTCGTCTTCAGTGAAGGGCTCCTTGAGGTCCATGGGGTGCATGCCGACGCCGGCGTAGACGGAATCGAAGCGGCGGGCAAGCTCGACGGCGCGGCGGGACGACTCGATCGTCGAGCCGACGCAGACGATCATGGCGACGCCGGCGGCCTCGGCGCGAGGAATCATCGCGTCGAGCTCGTCGTCGGTGAAGAGATCGAGGTGGGTGTGGGAGTCGGCCAGCATCGGGGGCGGTGTTCTAGGACAGGCTGTCGGGCCAGGCGCCGAGGGTCACGGTGACGGAAGTCTCGCCGCCGTCGCGGTGGACCTTGACCGTGACCGCGTCGCCGGGGCGCTTGTCCTGGAGAAGGTCTACCAAGTCGGCCGACCGGGCGACGGCGTCGCCGCCCACGGCGATGATGACGTCGCCGGCGCGCAGGCCGCCGCGTGCGGCAGGGCTGTCTTCGACCACGTCGGTGAGATAGACGCCGGCGACGACGTCCACGTCGAGGTCGCCCGCCGCCTCCTCGTTGAGTGTGACCAAGGTGACGCCGAGCCACGCGCGCCGCGTCTCGATGCCGCCGGCCATGCGCTCCAGCAGCTCCGCGACGCTGTTGCTGGGCACCGCGAAGGCGATGGTCTCGCCGCCGCTCTCGGCCACGGCGGTGTTGACGCCGATGACCTCGCCTCGGGAGTTCAGGAGTGGCCCGCCGGAGCTGCCGGGGAAGATCGCCGCGTCGGTCTGGATCATGCCGTCGATGCGATGGTGAATATCCGAGGGCAGGGTACGGTCCACGCCGCTGATGACGCCGACGGTGACCGAGCTCTGCAGCCCGTAGGGGCTGCCGATGGCGATGGCAAGCTGGCCCGGCTCGACGAGCTCGGAGTCGCCGAGTCGCAGCGGTTCGACATCCCGAAGGCGGGTGGGGTCGACGCGGACGATGGCGAGGTCGTTGGAGAGGTTCATGCCGCTGACCTCGCCGCGAAGCCGTGTGCCGTCATCAAGGATCACGGTCACGGACGTCACCCCGGTCACCACGTGGCTGTTGGTGATGAAGCGCCCCTCGTCGTCGATCAGGAAAGCCGAGCCCTGCTCGCGTTGGAAGAAGGGGAAGATGTCGTCGCTGCGCTGCGACACCTCGACCTGTGCCACGGCGGGCACCGACTGCTGGTAGACCGCTTGGACGATCTCTTCATCGAAGGCTTCGATCTTGGCCGAGGCAGGGAGCGAGAAGGCGTTGTCGCCGCGCTCGGGCAACACCGCGCCCGCCGCGACACCGACCGCAAGCGCGACCAAGGCGACGGCTCCGGCAAAGACCCAACGGCCGGACCGCCTCGTTTGGCGGGGGTATTCGGAACCGGTCCTGGCCTCGGCCCAGCGGGGCTGGGCGTACTGCTGCTCCGGCGTCTCCGCCGGGCGGAATGGACCGGAGGCGGGGCCGTCGAAGTCCCCGCCGTAGTCTCGCTCGTCTCGGTCGTCGTAGTCCATGCCTTATTGCTCGCGCGGCCCGCCAGGCCGTCTCGGCAAGTATAGACCGCCGCTTCCGGCTCGTGGCCCTTGTGGCATCGTACGCCTCCGGCGCTTAGAAATACGTTAGAGCGGCCGCGGGCGGTTCGTGTATCCTCCTCTTGGGATGCATATTCTCGTGGTAGAAGACGAGCCGCGTCTGGCGACCATGATCGCCCAGGCGCTGAACGAAGAGGGGCATGTGGCCGAAATCGCCGGCGACGGCGAGGAAGGCTACGACCTCGCCGGAGGCGGCGCTTACGACGTCATCATTCTCGACCTCATGCTGCCGAAGATGCCCGGACTTGAGGTCGCCCGTGCCCTTCGGACGGAGAAGGTCGACACTCCCATCTTGATGCTGACCGCCCGCGGCGAGATCGCCGACCGCGTCGAGGGGCTCGACGCCGGTGCCGACGACTACCTCGTCAAGCCCTTCGCGCTGGAGGAGCTCTTCGCCCGCATCCGCGCCCTGAGCCGCCGCAAGATCGACCCCCGCGACCCGACCAGGATCGAGGCCGCCGGCCTGACCCTCGATCTCCAGTCGAGGGAGGTCGTATTCGACGGGGCTTCGATCGATCTGACACCGAAGGAGTTCGCCCTCCTCGAACACCTAATGCGGAACGCCGGGGCGGTGCAAAGCCGGGAGCGAATCGCCGATAGAGTCTGGGGACTCGCTTCCGACGTAACACTCAGCGTGGTGGACTTGTACATACACTACTTGCGGAACAAGCTCGCGGCGGGCGGCGGTAAGGGCCTCATTCGCACCGTACGCGGCGTAGGCTACGTCCTGAAGGAAGCCGCCTAGCCGGCGGGGGCCGCGATGTTCAACGTCATACGTCTTCGGCTGCTGGCCTGGAACTTCGTCGTCTTCTTCGCCCTGCTCGTGGGCCTCGGGGCGGGCATCTACTACATGACCGCGCGCACCCTCAACGGCGAGGTCAACGCCATCCTGCGCGAGGGCGCCGCCTACGCGCTCCGGGACTTCTCGACGACCCCCGGCTTTCCGATGACCCTGCCGCAGCACGGCTACCCAAGCGACGTCTTTTACCTGAGCGTCGACACGTCGGGCGAACTGGCGCAGAACCCCCAGCGGCTGGCGGTCGATTCATCGCCCGACCCTGAGGGCGTGCTCCGGGCGCTGGAGGGGGAGGAGTACTACAGCGACGTCGAGATCAACGACCAGACGGTACGCCTTCTCTCCGTGGCGGTGTTGACGCCGAGCGGCGCGCCGCTCGGCGTCCTGCAGGTGGGTCAGTCGATTGAGTCGCAGCAGCGAGCGCTCGCGGAGTTGGCCTGGATCCTCGCCGGGTCGGAGTTCGGCGCTTTGGCCCTGGCGCTCGTCGGCGGCTGGTTCCTCGCCAACCGGGCGCTCATCCCCACCCGGCGGGCGTTCGAGCGTCAGCGGCGCTTCGTCGCCGACGCCTCGCACGAGCTCCGCACCCCGCTCACCCTGATCCGCGGCAACGCCGAGCTGATCCGTCGCCACCGGGGCCAGACCGTTGAGGAAAACGCGCACCTCGTCGACGGCATCATCGACGAGGCAGGATACCTGAGCGACATGGTCACCTCCCTCCTGACGCTGGAGCAATCGGACGGCGGACGGCTGGCCTTGCGCGAGGAGTCCGTCGACCTCTCCGACCTCGTACGGCAAGTGTGCAGCGACACGCAGCCCCTCGCCGTGATGCGCGAGCTCACGCTGGAATGCGCCGAGCCGCCCTTCGAGGTGACCGCACAGGGCGACCGAGAGCGGCTACGCCAAGCGCTCTTGGCGCTGATGGACAACGCACTCAAGTACACGCCGCCCGGCGGCCGCATCGACCTGCGCCTGCGACTCGAAGACAACACGGCGACCATCGCGGTGTCCGATACGGGCCTCGGCATCCAGCCGGAGCACCTGCCCCACGTCTTCGACCGCTTCTACCGGGTCGACGCCGCGCGCCGGGAGCCGGGCGGCTCGGGACTGGGACTTTCGATCGCGAAGGCGCTGGTCGAGGCCCACGGCGGCTCGATCGGACTAGAGAGCCCCGACGGCGGCGGCGTGACGGCGACAATCCGTCTGGCGGCCGAACGGGGCGAGTCGGATCCCGCCCCTTCCGACGGGGCAGCCCACGAGCACCTGGCGTCGGAAAAGGCGCCGCTGGACGTGCCGTACTAGGGGTACGGCGGGCAGCGTTCTCCCCCTCTGGACCACCACCTCAAACCTTGTATGTTGAGGAAGGGGGCGGTAGACCGATAAACCTCTGGTCCAAGAAGACCGTGGGAGAGCGTGGGTCGCCGCCCTCACTCCAAGGAAGAGCCCGGACAGTTGCCAGGGCATGCAAAGCCCGAATCTGCAAGGCAGGGCCAAGGAGGAATCGTGGAGCCAGAGGAGCGCTTCGTGGGGATCGACGTCTCCAAGACGGTGCTGGACATCGCCGTGCTGCCGGACGGGACGCAGTGGAGCGTCCCCAACACGGCACAGGGTATCGACGAACTGGCCGCCGCGCTCAAGCCGCAGGCGCCGACGCTCGTGGTGCTGGAGTCGACAGGCAGCCTGCACCGGCCGGTCGCGGCGGGACTCGCCGCGGCGCAGCTCCCCACGGCGGTGGTCAACCCACGTCGGGTGCGGGACTTCGCCAAGGCAAGCGGGCGGCTCGCCAAGACCGACCGGCTCGACGCCGAGGTCATCGCCCACTTCGGCAAGGCCGTCCGGCCGCGTCCCACCCGTCTTCCCGACGCAGCGACTCAGGCGCTCGAGGCGCACTTGGAGCGCCGCCGGCAGGTGGTCACCATGATCACCGCCGAGAAGAATCGGCTCAGCAGCGCCGTAGGCCCGGTCCGCAAGGACATCCAGCGCCACATCGCCTGGCTGGAAAAGGAGCTGCACACGCTTGACGAGGAGCTGCGCACGCGCATCCGCGAGAATCCGGCATGGCGAGAACGGGAGGATTTGCTCAGGAGCGTCCCCGGCGTGGGCCCGGTGCTCGGGGCCACGCTCTTGGTGGAGGTCCCTGAACTCGGAGAACTGAGCGGCAAGCAGATCGCCAGCCTCCTCGGCGTCGCCCCGTTTAACCGCGACAGCGGCGCGCTCCGCGGGCGCCGCACCGTCTGGGGAGGTCGGGCGCCGGCTCGCCAGACCCTGTTCATGGCCACCCTCGCCGCCACCCGCCACAATCCCCTCATACAGGCCTTCTACCTCCGCCTCTGCGCGGCGGGCAAGGCCAAGAAGGCCGCCCTCACCGCCTGCATGCGCAAGCTCCTCCTCATCCTCAACAGCATGCTCAAGCACCGAACCGCATGGGACCCCTCCCACGCGTGAAAGGAGGTCCCAGCCGTCTAGAACCCTTGACATTCAACACAGTTGCTCTCCCCCTCTGGGGGAGACTGAGAGGGGGCCACGCGCCGTCAGGCGCGTCGGCGGAGCGGGGAGATTCTCCCCCTCTCCCGCTAGGAGTGGGTTGGGGTGAGGGCGGGGGTGGGGAGGGGTGCGCCAACGTCCGCAGGGGCGTCAGCGTCGGCTACACAAGGGTCCCGAGCGGGGTGAGCGTCCGGAGAGCCGGCCCGGAGGGCCAGGCGGTCTAGCGTTCGCCGACGGGAACGTAGGAGCGCGTGGGCGCCCCGGAGTACAGCTGGCGGGGGCGAGCGATCCTCGTGGAAGGGTCGGCGATCATTTCGTTCCACTGGGCCATCCAGCCGACGGTCCGTGGGATCGCAAAGAGGACGGGATACATGTCCACGTGGAAGCCCATTGCCTGGTAGATGATGCCGGAGTAGAAGTCGACGTTGGGATAGAGGCGGCGCTTGGCGAAGTAATCGTCCTGCAGGGCAACGCGCTCGAGCTCGATGGCCACCTCGATGAGAGGGTTGCGGCCCGTGATCTCGAAGACCTGCTCCGCCGTTTCACGAATGATCTTGGCGCGCGGGTCGTAGTTCTTGTAGACGCGGTGGCCGAAACCCATGAGCCGCTCTTCGCCCGCCTTCACACCCTTGATGAAGTCGTAGACCTTGTCCTTCGAGCCGATCCGCTCGAGCATCCGCAGCGCTGCCTCGTTGGCGCCCCCATGGAGCGGGCCATAGAGGGCCGCGATCGAGCCCGCTAGCGCTGAGTAGGGATCGACGTTCGAGCTTCCGATGGAGCGCATGGCGTTCGTACTGCAGTTCTGCTCGTGATCGGCATGGAGGATGAACAAGATGTCGAGCGCCCGCTCCAGCACGGGGTCTGGGGTGTACGTCGGTTCCCCCATCCTGAAGAGCATGTTCAGGAAGTTACCGGTATAGGAGAGGTTATTGTCGGGATAGGAGTAGTAGAGGCCGAGCCGATGCCGGTAGGCGAAGGCGGCAAGGGTTGGCATCTTGCCGATTGCCCGGTGCATCTGGAGCGTCCGCGACTCTTCGTCTTGGATGTCCTTCGCGTCGGGGTAGAAGGCGGAAAGCGCGGCGATCGCGCTCAGCAGCATCCCCATGGGGTGGGCGTCGTAGTGGAAGCCATCCATGGTCTTGCGGATGTTCTCGTGCACCAACGTATGCAGAGTGATGTCGGTCGTCCACTGCTCGAGCTCAGCCTCGTTGGGGAGATCGCCGTAGATCAGCAGGTAGGCAACTTCGAGGAAGCTGCTCTTCTCCGCAAGCTCTTCTATGGGGTAGCCGCGGTATTCGAGGATGCCCTTGTCGCCGTCGATGAAGGTGATCGCGCTCCGGCATGAGGCCGTGTTCTCAAACGCGGGGTCGAAGCTTAGGAGGCCGAAATCATCTTCCGACACTTTGATCTGCCGGAGGTCGATCGCCCGGATCGAGCCGTCGGTGACGGGGATGGTGTATTCCCGGCCGGTCCTGTTGTCGGTGACCGTGAGGTCGTCAGAAGGCATACGCAGTCCTCTTCGGTACAAGTCGCAGCGTAACGGTCGCCGACCCGCGGAAGCCCGCCGCCCGCTAGGAAGGCGCCGCATAGCTTATACGGAGACCTCGGTCTATGGCAAACGGGTCCCGCTCCGGCGCTATAATTCCCCGCGCCGCGGCTCGCTTCGGAGAACCCCATGTCCGTCCAGATCAACACCGTCCTCGGCCCGATCGATTCCGGTCAATTGGGCGTCACGCTCATCCACGAGCACCTCAAGGTCGCCCTGCTCGGTTTCGAGATGGACCCCTTCAACACCTACGACCGCGACGCCGCGGTCCGCGACGCCGTGCACAACATGGAGGAGCTGCGGGAGCTCGGCGTCTCCACGGTCGTCGACCCGCTGCCCATGGGGCTGGGGCGGGACCCGGAATTCTCCGCCGAGGTAGCCCGCGCCTCGGGCATGCAGATCATCATCTCGACGGGCGTCGATCACGAGTTCCGCGCCATGCCGCCCTACTTCAAGGTGCGGACAACGGACGAGATCGCCGACACCTACGTCAGCGACCTGACCCACGGCATCGGCGCCACCGGCATCAAAGCCGGGATCATCAAGGTCGCCACCGGCGAGGGGGCAATCACCAAGAATGAGGGTCGCGCGGTCCGGGCGGCGGCGCGGGCGGCGCTGAAGACGAACACGCCGATCGTGACCCACACCACCCACGGCACGATGGGCGTCGAGCAGGCCGAGATGTTCATAGGCGAGGGCCTCTCTCCCGGCAAGTTCATGATCGGCCACTGCTGCCAATCGACCGACCTCCCCTACCTGCGCCGCATCCTGGATACGGGATGCTTTATGGGCTTCGACCAGATCGGGATGAACTACATCCAGACGGACGATAACCGGCTGGCGATGCTCAGCGCCCTGCTCGCGCTCGGCTACGCCGGCCGGCTGCTGCTCTCCCAGGACCACATGTGCTGCATCATCGGCGCGCCCTACGAGCGCGTGGCGTACATGATGGACATGATCCGCGAGCACCGGCACAGCTACCTGCTCCGCGAGTTCCTGCCCCGGCTCCGCGAGTCCCGCGTTCCGGACGCCATGATCGACGAGATGATGGTGAAGAACCCCCGCCGCTTGTACGAGAATCCCGCGAAGGCCGGGGCTGGACGCTGAGCGTTCAACCTATCCAGTTAGCGGATTTATTGAGACTCCGTATTGACCATGTCAGGCAGCAAGACTTACCGTGTGGCGGGCCGTGCCATCCCGCCCGAGGAGCTCCCAATGACCACCAGAATGCCCGCTATTCCAACTAGCTTCGGCATCCGCTTGTTGGTGTTGACCTGCGCCGCCGTTGCGCTGATCGCAGCGGTGCTGGCCCTGCACGGCTCCGGCGCCGTGTCGGCACAGGAGGCCGATTGCGAGGTCACCGACCTGGGAACCCTCAGCGCCGATGGCGTGTTGGAAGCAAGCGGACGCTGGACGACGGAAGACTGCGACTCGCGCTTCCGTGCGGGCAGCGACGCTCACACCTATCAATTGCAAATCGCCCAGGCCGGCCGGATCAGGATTGACCTAACGTCCGCCGAGGCCGACTCGTACCTCTACCTGCTAGACGAGGACGGCAATCGCATCACCGACAACGATGACGGCGGCGCCCGCCTGGATGCACGCGTTGAGCGCGACCTGACACCGGGCGTCTATCTTGTGGAAGCCACCACGTTCGGCGGGCGCGGATTCGGCGCGGCGGACTTTACGCTCTCCGTTAGCCCCGTCGCCGGTTGCGATCCGGTGCATCTCGGCGACCTCGAATCCGGCGCCGACCTGACCGCAACCGGCTCCTGGACCCTCAACACGTGCGGCTCACGTTTCGTCGTCGAACACCCCGCCCACGGGTATTCCTTCAACATGCCGGAAGCCGGCCGCGTCCTCATCGACCTGATATCGGAAGACGGCGACCCCGTCCTTTCCCTGGTCTCGCCCACGCAGGGTGTGATCGCCGCCAACGACGATGGCGGTGGCCGCCGCAACTCGCGGATCGAGCGGTTCCTTTCGGCGGGGACCTACATCATCGAGGCGACGACCTACTTGGAACGTGACCTCCAGCCCTTGATGGCGGACTTCACCCTCGTAGTCCACTTGGTGGACGAGGAGGCGGAGCAGGGCAAGTTCCAACTGAAGGTTGAGACGTCCCATACGCCGAACGAAGTGGTCGCGGGCGAGCCCTTCCCCGTCCACTACCGCATCGGCAACCTCGGCGGCGGTGATCTCACCAGTGCCGATGGCACCGTCATTGCATATGTGGTGGGGCCCCGTGTATTCGAGCGGAAGAACGGGCTCATCACGTCGGCGGGGGACTGGGAGGCTGGAGCCTCCTATCACTCCGGCGAGGAGACGGCGAGCGCGACCAGCACGGCAAGCGACGATGTCACCCCATTCGAGATCTCCTTCTGGAGCCCAGGCCCTTCATGGGTCTTCACCGCCATCGTCGCCTTTGACGATGACGACGAAGAAATTGCCTTCCACGGCCTCTGGCGGAACTTGATGGTGCTCAGCGGCTGGACGTTCGATCCGGTCACGGTGAAGGTCGACGATGCCGACTACACCGTATCGGCCGAGGCCGACGACGAAGGGGAGGTCACCGTCTCCGTGAGCTCCGTGGCCGACCCGGACGCGGACGTCGACGCCGCGGTGCGGGCGAAGGCGATCTACGCCGCCGGCGTGCGCACGCAGGTACTGGACGGCATCTTCGAACGGGAAGCCATCGCCGACCTGCCGACGACGGCCGAGGCGGAGGCGTTCGACGTGGCGAGTCCATCGTCGAGCACCCTGCTCAAAGCGTTCGCGAGTGAGTACGCTGACGGCGCATCGGGGCTGGCCGAGTCCTTGGCTGCGGGCGACGTTCTCAGCCCGGTGGCGGTCGAAGCCATGATCCTCGGCGTTGCCGAGACGGCCGAGGCGCGGTACGCGTCTATCGCCGCCTCCTGGACGGCGCTCCAAGGGAAGATCGACGGCGGCGGGACACTGTCATTCACCGAGGCGTTCGCCCTCCAGTCCGAGCTCGCCTACGCCGAGCGCATCGTCGCGCCGGCGGTGACGGCCGGCGACATCGTCGAGGCGGCCCGTGCCGCCGCCATGGGCTGGGAGGACTCGGAGGTCCAGGCGATGGTCTCCGACCTCGACGCCTCCTGCGATGGAGCGGGGACGCTGCGCGGCGCCCTCGGCCTTGCCGGTGTGGAGCATGCCGACACCCTGCTCGCCCTCGACGCCGAGCTGCGCGCCGTGCCCTTCTACGGCCCATTGAACGATGGAGCGCTCTGCGCGGTGCGGGGCGTGGACGCGGCGAACTCGCGGTTCCTGCGGCTCTTGTCGCTCTCGCGCAGCGCCGAGCTTCACGCGCTGCTGGCGCGCGAGCCGCTGCCCGCTCCGCCGGCCCCACCGGCGCCGCCGCTGCGGCTGAGGATCATCGCCCAGCGCACCGTCGACGCCCGGATCGAGGTGGGCGTGGAGCTTGCCGGCGGCGAGCGGGTCCTCCCCTCGCTGCGCTTCGTGCCGGCCGACGCGGCCGTAGACACGTGGCTAGTCACCGGCGACGTCAGAGTCGATGGAAGCTCCATCGGGCAAATCCGCACTCGGCGGGTGGCCGACGGCCGCATCGAGCTGGGCTTCTTGACCGCGGACGGCGAGGAGGTCGCGCCCGACATCCGTTATGTCCCGCTCGGCCCCGACCTTCCGGCCCTGGTCTGGCTGCGCAGCGGGGAATTCGAGGTCCCTCGACCGGCGCCGCCGGAGTGAAGACCCAGCCTATCTCGATCAACAGGATTTCGCACCACGACGACTAAGGTCTAATCGTTGACGGCGGCTCACCCACACGAGAACGTCCGCTACGAACCGGAAGACCAGCCTCCGGCCGCCGTGGCTGTTGGCGCCGGCGTCCAGGCAGCCATGGTCATCGTGGCGCCGGTGGTGCTCACGGTCGTCATCGTGCTGCGGATTGCCGACCAGTCCGCGGACTACATGGCGTGGGCGATCTTCGCGGCGCTGATCGTCAGCGGGGCGACCACCATTCTCCAGACGGCGAAGGTGGGGCGGATCGGGGCCGGGCACGTGCTCATCATGGGCACGTCCGGGGCATTCATCGCGGTCTGCGTCACGGCGCTGGTCGAGGGCGGCCCGTCCACGATGGCGAGTCTCATCGTCGTATCCGCGCTGTTCCAATTCGCCATGGCGGCGCGGCTCTCGCTGCTGCGCCGCATCTTCACGCCGGTCGTCTCGGGCACGGTGATCATGTTGATCACGGCCACGGTCATACCGATCATCTTCGACACGCTGATAGACGTGCCGGACGATGCGTCCCAGGCCGCCGCGCCGGTGACGGCCTTGGCCACCTTGGTGGTCGTCGGGGCGCTTGTTTTACGAGGCCCGCCGGCATGGCGCCTCTGGTCGCCGTTCATTGGCATCGTGGTGGGATGCTTCGTTGCTGCCCTCTTCGGGCTGTACGACACGGAGCAGATAGTGGAGGCGTCTTGGGTCGGCGTACCGTTTGGCTCGTGGCCGGGGTTCGACGTGACCCCGAACGCTGAGTTCTGGGCGCTGCTGCCGGCCTTCGTGGTCGTCACGCTCGTCGGGGCCATCGAGACCATCGGCGACGGTGTCGCGATTCAGCGAGTCTCCCGCCGCGAGCCGCGGGCCACTGACTTCCGGGTCGTCCAGGGCGCGCTCAATGCCGACGGCGTGGGCAATTTCCTCTCCGGCATCCTGGGCACGCTGCCCAACACCACCTATTCCAGCAGCATTTCGCTTGCCGAGGTCACGGGAGTCGCCGCGCGGCGGGTGGGCATCGTGATCGGCGTCATCTTCATGGCGGTGGCGTTCTTCCCAAAAATCTCGGCACTGCTCATCGCCATCCCCGGCCCCGTGGCCTCCGCCTACCTGATCGTTCTCTTGGGGCTGCTCTTCGTCCAAGGGATGAGGATCATCATCCAAGACGGCGTGGACCACCGGAAGGCCATCGTCGTGGGCGTGGCGTTCTGGGTCGGCGTGGGCTTCCAGAACCAGGCGATCTTTCCCGACCTCCTCGGAGAAGGGTTCCTGGGGGTGTTGCTTGGGAACGGGATGACGGCGGGCGCGCTGGTCGCGATCATCATGATGGTGTTCACGGAGCTGACGGGCCCGCGCCGCAGGCGCTTGAAGGTCGCTCTGAGCATCGATTCGTTGCCGGGCATTACCGCGTTCCTCCGAAGGTTCGCGTCGAGCGCCGGTTGGAAGGACGCCGCCACGGACCGGCTAACATCGGCGGGCGAAGAAACGCTGACGATCCTGTTGCAGGAAGATGACGAAGTCACGGCAGGAGCGGAGCGGCGCCTCTCCATCGCGGCCCGCATGGAAGGCCGTTCCGCCGAGGTGGAATTCGCCACCGCCGTCGAGGGGGAAAACCTAGAGGACCGGCTCGCCTACCTGAGCGACCTGCCGCCCATACCGGACGAGCGCGAGGTGTCGTTCCGCCTGCTGCGCCATTACGCCTCGTCGGTACGTCACCAGAAGTATCACGGCGTCGACATCGTGACGGTGAGTGTCGACGGCGCCGGCTAGGCTGTCGTCTCCTGCCTAGGCGTCCGCTATACTCGGCGGAAGCGATGCCGAACGGTAGACGCGCCCGCCCAAGGCCACGCCGTGCATCAACGGATCCGCGGGGGCTGGAGACTCGCTGGCGCGTTCTCTTCCCTTGCCGCTCGGCGCGCTGCGCCGGGGCCAGGCTTTTGTTCTCCCACGAAAGAAGGGGACTAAAGAGATGAACGAGATCTTCCCCAATGGACTCAACATCAACGACGCATTCGATCTAGTTGGGCCCCTCGCGGTCTACGTCGCGGGGATGGCTGTCTACGCCGTCTTCATCTTCAAGTTCTACCGGTTCGTCGCATCTCGCGACATGTTCGAGTTGGACTTTTCCAAGTACGAGGCTTCGCGGTTCAAGTTCGTGCGGACCGTGCTGCACTTCGTCTTCTACGTCCTGAGGTACCTCATCCTCTTTCCATTCTTCGCCTTCTTCTGGTTCGCGGTCCTCACCGTGATCCTCGCCTTCCTCTCCAAGGGAAAAGAGTTCGCGGACGTGCTACTCGTGGCGCTGGCCACCGTCGGGACGATCCGTATCGCCTCCTACTACAACGAAGACCTTTCACGGGACCTGGCGAAGATTCTGCCCTTCGCCGTCTTGGGTATCTTTCTCATCGACGTCTCGTTCTTCAAGATTGACGCATCGCTGGACATCCTGAAGCAGGCCGATGACCACCGGGAGACCATCCTCTATTACCTCATTGCCCTGATCGCGTTGGAGTTTGCCTTGCGCCTCGCTATGGCGGTCGTCACGATCTTTATGGCGACAAGAGGCTGGTTCCTGCGAGGACCGGCCCCGGCCGAGGCGGCCGAGCCTCCGCCCCCTTCGGAAACACTCGAAGAGCCGCCCGCTGAGGAGTATCCGCCGCAAGACGACGACGCTACCCAAAGCCAAGCGACTGAAGATGCCTCAGCTGAAGGGGACCCGCAGGATGACAGGTGAAGCTCTAGAGCGGCGGGGGAGGGGTTCTCACCAACTAGGAATCTGGTTTACTATATGACTATGTCCACAACCAGACTGAACATGCAAGAGGCCAAGACGCACCTCTCCGAGCACGTCGCCAAACTCAAGGCCGGCGACCGGATCATTCTCTGCCGGAGGAACCGGCCCGTGGCGGAGATCCTGCCGTTGCCTCAGCCAGAGGACGAACCGCGGCCGATAGGCTTGGGAAAAGGGCTCGCTGAGATCCATGAGTCGTTCTTCGATCCCCTTCCCGAGGAGATCCTCGATCTCTTCGAAGGCGGAAGGGGCTAGCAGGCCGCGCCGACTATGCGCCTCTTGCTCGATACCGCCACGTTTATCTGGCTGGCCGAAGGCGACGCGAAACTAAGCGAGCCGGCGCGCGACTCGATTGCCGATCCTGCAAACGAAGTCTTGCTCAGTGCGGCTTCGGTGTGGGAGATCGTCATCAAGCACGGGCTTGGCCGCCTTGCTTTGCGCGTTCCGCCGGACGAATACGTAGCGCGGCAGCGCCGGCTTCACCGCATCGGATCGCTCTCCATTGGCGAGGCGGCCGCCTTGCAGGTGGAGAAGCTGCCAAGCGTTCACCGCGACCCGTTCGACCGCATCATCGTCGCCCAAGCCATCGTCGAGGGCTTGGCGATCGCAACCGCCGACCCGTTGATCAAGGCCTACCCCGTGCCGGTCGTGTGGTGACGCGCCGCTAGGCCTGCGGGGGCCCTGCCGCTTCCGCCGCCGCCGCCTCGGCCGCGCCGGGGGGTGGGGTCAACGGTATCTCGACCAGCATCTCGGTGTAGCGGCCGGCTTCGGACTCGACGCGGATTTCACCGCCGTGCTTGCGGACGATGTCGCTTGATATCGCGAGGCCGAGCCCCGTGCCACGGTCGGTGGGCTTCGTGGTGAAGAACGGATTGAAGATCTTGTCCATGACTTCGGGGGGCATTCCCTTGCCGTTGTCCCGAATGCGGATCTCAACGTGCTCCTCGCCTCGCTTGGTGGTGAGCCAGACCGTCGGGAAGTAGCGCCCTCCGTCCTCCGTCTCGTAGCCGTCTTCCGCCCCGGCGCCCGACTCGATGGCACGCCGCTTTTCGTCGGTCGCGTCGCACGCGTTGCCTACGAGGTTCAAGAAGACGCGCCCGAGGTCTTGCGGAATGACCTCGATCTCCCCCAGTTCCTGGTCCAGCTCCTGTTTCAGATCGAGGTTGAAGTCCGGGTCCGTCGCCCTCGCGCTGTGGTAGGCAAGTCTGGCGTGTTCGTCGAGCAGACGGTTGATGTCGGTGGACTGGAACCCGCCTGAGCCGCGGCCCATCATCAGCATGTCCTGGACGATGCGGTTGGCGCGGTCGCCATGGTTGCGGATGCGCTCCAGGTTGCCGGTGAGGTCTTGGGCAATTTCCTTGAGATAGCTCTGTTGATCTTCGGTAAGGCTTTCGGCTAAGTCATCGACGAGTTCGATGAGCTCTTTGATCAGCTCCTCGGAGACCTCGGAGAAGTTCTTCACAAAGTTGAGTGGGTTCTTGATCTCGTGGGCCACGCCGGCGGTGAGCTGACCGAGCGCCGCCAGCTTCTCGCGCACGACGATCTGGTCCTGCGCCCGTTCGAGGTCGGCGAGCACGACTTCCAGCTCGTCGTTCTTGGACTGCAGGTCTTCGGCCAGCTTTTCCACCAAGTTGAGGCGCTGCACTTCCAAGGCGTGCCGGCGGAAGACCTCGAGGGCCGCCGCCATGTCGGCGACCTCGTCGCGCCCGCCGATCTCGACGTGCGCCTCCAAGTCGCCGCCGGCCATGCGGCGCATCCAGTCGGACAGCATTTCGAGGCGCCGCAGAAGCACCCGTCCGACGAGCACCCAAATAATGAGGACCGCCCCGGCGATACTGATTCCACTAATGACCAGAAGCAGCGTGCGGCCCGTCGTGATCGCCTGCGTGGAGGCGTCGGTGGCTTCCTGGGCGCTGCCTTGGGCGGCGCCCACCAGTGCATTAATTTCGCTGAGGAGGGTCACGGCCAGGCCGCGGTTGTTCTTGAGCAGGTCCTGCTGACGGTCCCGCAGTCTCAGCTCTTGGGCGACGAGGTCGAACCCGCTTTGCTGTCCCTCCCCCTCACTGAGGCCCGCGACGACGTTGAGGCGGCGCTCCGGAATCCTGATCTCCTGGCCGCCCAAGTGGGACAGGCTAACGAAGACCGGAAAGATCTCGTTGGGCAGCGAGGCCGCGCTCTGCGTCGAGAGATTGCGCTCGATGCGGCCGGCCGCGGATTCGAAGCGTTCGCGCAGCGCCTCGACCAGCGTGGCGTCGGATAGGCTGAGGGCGTCGGCGAGAAGCTGGGTCGCGATGTTGGCGTCCACCTGCAGCTCGGCGAGCTGGCGGTAACGCTCGACCTGCTCTTCCGAGAAGTGCTCCGACCTTG
This sequence comes from Dehalococcoidia bacterium, assembly GCA_965207995.1. Lineage (GTDB taxonomy): Bacteria > Chloroflexota > Dehalococcoidia > SHYB01 > SHYB01 > DAOUKH01. The sequence continues at coordinate 665,120 of CBDBNG010000001.1, forward strand.
GGGCGGGCGGTTCCCCGAGCGCCCGGTGCCCCGTGACGGTGTAGAAGAGCTGGTCGTCTATGGCCGGCCCCAGGTAGTCGTTCAGTTGAAGCGTCACGCTCTCGATTTCGTTCCGCAGCACTTCCTTGCGCTCGGCCAAGTCGAAGAGCGTGCGCCGGTCCTCCTTGATGGCTTCGATATTGGAGAAGAGCGTCTCCGCGTCGGCGCCGATGCGATCGAAGCGTTCGGCCTTGCTCCCCTGCAGGAGGGTCAACTCTCCCTCGAAGGCGGCGCGTGACTCGTCGATGCTGGAGACGACGGTGGAGAAACTCTCCCGCGTCTCGGCGGCGGAGAGTCGCGGCGCGGCGTTGACCAACTCGCCGCTGAACTGCGCGACGCCGAACGCCGCCGCGAGTTCGGGAACGCTGCCTTCGTTAACCCGGTTTTGCGCGTCGCCCACCTGGTTGAACGAGAACCAGCCGACCAAGCTCGCGCTAATCGTCAGGGCGACCGCCACGCCGATACCGAAGTAGAGCTGCGTCGAGATCCGGTAGCGGATCTCAAGCAGGCGTATCAAGCGTTCCTTCAAGAGACTGCGTCCTTGAGCGTATCGATCGCGTGATAACGCCCATCTTCCCCGATGACGGTGAGGAATACCGTGTCCGATCCCTGATTATCGCCGGCATCATCATAGCGAAGCTCGAACCCATTCAAGTCGAGCGCACCGGCGCGCCGCAGGCTTTCGGCCAGGCAGTCCCGGGACACCTCGCGGCCGCAGCCTTCGAGACCGGCAATAGCCATACGTCCGGCAAGATAGCCTTCGAACGACACGAAGCCTGGGACGGCCTCGGGCTTGTAGGCGAAGAGGGCAGACAGGTAGGCGGCGGTCGTGGGGTTGGAAACGTCCGTTGGGGAGGGCACAACCTGGGTCACAAAGACCCCCGCGCCATCAGCGCCGAGCTCCCTGGCCAGGGCATTGCTCCCGACGAAGGAAATCGTGATGAACACCGGATCGAAGCCGATCTGCTTCGACCACGCGATCAACGCCGCCACCGGCTCATAGGCCCCCACGATGATCACGGCCTCCGGGTCCCTGCCGCGCAGGTCGAGCAGGCCCGACTTCACCGAGGTCGTATTCCGCTGGTAGATACCGATCGCCGCGGGGGCCATGTCGCGGCGCTCGAGGGCGGCTTGTGCTCCGTTATAGCCGGCCCGCCCGAAGGAGTCGTCCTGGTACATGACCCCAATGCGGGTGATACCTAAGTCTTCAGTGAGCCGGGCCACCATCTCCTCGGTTTCCTGGTTGTAGGAGGCTCGCAGGTTGATCACACTGCTCAGTGTCTCGGCGTCCCGGAGAAAAGCGGCCCCCGTGAATGGGCCTATGTAGGGAACGCCGCGTTCCTGAGCGACAGGAGCGGCGGAGCGGGAGGTCGGCGTACCCACGGCACCGATGAGGGCGAAGACCCCGTCCACCTCGATCAACTGCCGAGAATTGAGAGCCGCCGCCTCAGGTTCATAGCCATCGTCCAAGGACGTGAGCTCCAGCCGCCGGCCATGGACGCCGCCCTGCTCGTTCACTTCCCGGAAGGCCGCCTCGATCCCCAAGCGCATATTCTGGCCGAGCTCTTGGGCGGGGCCGCTAAGCGCGGCGGACTGGCCAAAGAGGATGCGGTCGTCGAAGACGCCGGGAGTCCGCTCTGGAGAGGCCGGAGTGGGGGTCGCCGTCATGGCGGTCGGCGCCGTCGGGGTCGGCGTCCCATCCCCGTTGTCCGTAGGGCCGTCGCCCGAGCAAGCGGCCAAGACGACGGCGGCGACAATCGCCAAGGCGGCCGGGAGTACGGCCGGCAGCCGGGGCGACTCGTTCATTGCGCTATTCTTCCCGGCTCATGACCAGCGTCAGATGGTTGTGCTCCGCTTCGCGGCGGTAGCGCATTTCCTTCACCATCGTCCGCGTCAGGTACACACCAAGCCCGCCCACGCGCCGTTCGTCCAAGGAGGCTCCGATGTCGGGCTCGGGAGCGTCGTGTGTCGGGTCGAACGGCTTGCCCGAGTCCACGAGGTCCATCACCACCTCATCCGGGTCCGACGTCACCGTGACTTCGATCCTGTTGCGGCCCTCATCATCACCGTAGTCCATGATGTTGATCACCAGCTCTTCGAGGATGAGGTTCACGCGAAAGATCAGTCCGGGCGACCACTCCTCCCGCTCCGCCAATTCCTCGACGGCCGCATGGATGCGTTCCAGCTCCTCGCGGCGCGGTTCGACCTGCATGGACAGTTCCGCGCTCACGTTGCCGACCCGCCTCGGTGCAGCGCGACGCAGGTAACGTCATCGGACTGCGGCGTATCCCCCGCAAAGTCGCTCACAGCGTCGAAGATCGTGGATATCGCATCCTTCACGTCGGCAGGGGGGTGGGACGCATAGGTCTCGCGGAGGCGGTCCAAGCCGAATTGCTCGTCCTTGCCGTTCATGGCCTCAGTGACGCCATCGGTATACAGCACGACGGTATCCCCCGGCGCGACGGAGACGGTATTCTCCCCGAAGTCGAACTGGGGCACGACGCCGAGTGCGAGCCCGCCCGTCAACGGCAGCGAAGTCGAGCTGCCATCGGGGTGAACGACGAGGGGCGGGTCGTGTCCGGCGCAGGCGTAGGTCAATTCCGATCGCTCGGGGTCGTAGACCGCGTAGAGAACGGTGACGAACATCGCGGCCTCGTTCTGCTCATAGAGCAGGTCGTTCACCTGCGCGACGACCTCCGCGGGGGTGCCGCCGCCGATCGCCGTGCCCTTCAGCAGGGTGCGGCTGGACATCATGAAGAGGGCCGCGGGAACGCCCTTGCCGGACACGTCGGCGATGGCAAGGCCCATCTGGCCGCGGTCCAACCGGATCACGTCGTAGAAGTCGCCTCCCACTTCCCGCGCCGGCTCCATGTTGGCGTAAATCTGGAAATCCTGGACCGTGGGGAATTGTCCAGGGAGGATCGACTGTTGGATCTTGCTGGCGATGTCGAGCTCGTTTTCCAGCGCGACGAGCTTGTCGCGGGATGAGACTGCCTCCCGCCACTCGTCGAGATGCCGCAGTGTCCGGTCGATGGTGACCTGCAGGTCCTCGAAATCGACGGGCTTGGTGACGAAGTCGAAGGCCCCGCGGTTCATCGCGGTGCGGATGTTCTGCATATCGCCATACGCCGAGATGATGACGGCGCGTATGTCGGGGCTGACGTTCGGTATCTGGTCGAGGAGCGTCAGCCCGTCCATCTGGGGCATGTTGATATCCGAGAGCACCATGTCGATGGTCTCGTCCTCGTTCAGCTTCTGGAGCGCCTCGACGCCGTTTCCGGCGAAGACGAACTCGTAGCGCCCGCCCCTGATATGGCGCCGCATGCGCTGCAGCATCAGGGGCTCGAGGTCCGGCTCGTCGTCGACCACCAAGATCTTGTACGGCTTTGCCATCAGTCCCTTCCCATCTCTGGGATGGCCTCCGGCGCGGCTTTCGGCTCTGCCGCCCGGCTGCTTTTCAACCCTGTACGATACCCGTTACACACCGGCTGTCAAGGGAATCAGAAGCGACGGGAGCGGCCTAGAACCGCCCGCCATCGATGTTGATGACCTGGCCTGAGATGTAGGAGGAGGCCTCGGAGGCGAGGAAGAGCGCCGCGCCGACGCACTCCTCGCTCGTACCGCGGCGGCCCGCCGCGATGCGGGGCATGATTGCCTTGCCCTCGGGTGTTTGCGGCATCCCCGGATGGGTCTCGATCGTCCCGGGGTTGATGCAGTTGGCCCGCACCCTGGGGCCGAACTCCTGCGCCGCATACTTCGTGAGAATCAGGAGGGAGCTCTTGGCGATGGCATAGGCGAGCCGGTCGCCGCGCGTGGGCGTGAACGCCGTTGTGGAAACGACCGAGACGATGCTCCCGCCCTCGCCCTCCACCATGCGCGGGCACAGCGCGCGGAAGATAGCGAGCGCCGCCTCGAAGATCACGTTGTTCTGCGCCGCCCAGCCTTCCGAGGTGGTGGTGACGATGTTGCCGGTCCTTAGGTTGTCGGGGACGGCGTTGTGGACGATCACATGGATGCCGCCCCGCCTCTCCCAGGCCTCGTCGCACATCGGACCGACTGTCTCCGGGCGCATGAGGTCGCACAACACGTAGTCGCACACGCCGCCGCCGGCCCGTATCTCGTCCGCGAGCTTCCCCATTCTTTCCGGCGAGCGTCCGGCGAGGATGACGCCGGCCCCCGCCTCCGCGAAGCCCCGGGCGAGGTGCGACCCAAGGTTGCCCGTGCCGCCGGTCAGCAGCACGTTCTTCCCCGCAAGGCCGAACTTCTCGGTATACATGCCGCCTCCTTGGTGCGGGGGCCGCTGCCCGCGCCGGTCACGTCCCAAGCTGCTCCGGTCGCGGAGTTTCCGGCGCTAGTCCTTCGCGGCTTCCGCCCACGCCTGCACCTTCTGGATGCATGAATCGAAGTCATCCCGTATCTGGTAGACCCAGAAGCGCATGACGTCCCACCCCAACTCGATGAGACGCTGGTTCCTGATCTGGTCGCGCCGGAGCAGCTCACCGTCCCAGTTCTTGTGATAGCGCTCCCCGTCGACCTCAATGTCCAGCTTCCGGCCCCGCGCCAGCAGAGCAAAGTCCAGCAGATACTGCTCGACCGGATACTGCACCCTCGGCCGCAGGCCGGCGGCGTAGAGGCCCTCATAGAACTGCCACTCCCACTCGGACACCTGCCCCGGATTGTCGACCGGCGGGTACGTCGGCCCGAGATCGGCGGTAGTCGACTGCTTGGCGGGAGGAGCCACAAGCGAATCGACATACTCAGGGAGCTTCTCCAGGTGCTTGATACCGGAATTGGCCACAGCCGTCCGGTCTCCCACGACTACCAACGCAGCCTTCGCCCTCGTTATCGCGACGTTGAAGAGGTTGTAAGTCTCACTCAGGAATCCCTTCGCTCCTCTGTGCAAACCGGTTGAAACGACGGGCGAAAAGATGATCACGTCCCGCTCGTCACCCTGGAAGCCATGGGCCGTGTCCACCTGGAACCGGCGGCCCCTCAGCGCGAGAGACAGCCTGTTGTCCTGCCAGACCAGTTGCTTTATCCGTTCCACTTGAGCCCTGAATGGGCTGACGACGCCGATCTCACCCTCGTAGCCTTGCTCTAGCACCAGCCTATGTAGCTCACCTACGACGGCTTGACACTCCTTCTCGTTAACCGCGCTTCTGCCGGGCCTGACCACCTGGCCCGGAACATCAATCCATCGGACGGCCGGCGTGGAAGGATCGGTCCGCAAGAGCTGCCCGTAGCGGGTGGCGACGCGAAGCACCTCGTTGTAAAAGCGTTGGTTTGAGAAGCCGATGATCTGCGCATGTGAACGGTAGTGCTCTTTGAGGACGGTGATCTCGTCTTCGCTGCGCATTTGATCAGCAAGGTCGTAAAGGGCGTTCTCCGGGTAGCTCCAGGCGCCTCGGAACTGACTTGCGTCATTCCGGGCCAATAGCTGTTCGTCCTTCTTCTTCGGCAGGGCGCTTATGTGTCTAAGTTGATGCCGGTCCCCGATCACCATGACCCGCTTCGCCCGGTACAGCAGCGGAAGCACGGACGCGATATCGCACTGACTAGCCTCGTCCACCACCAAGAGGTCGAAGAAACCTGCCGTGAAGGGTATCCGGCGTCTGGCGGAAAGCGATGTCACCGCCCAGCATGGCAGGGTCCTGGCGAGGTTCGACGGAAACCCCTCCCACCGCCAGGCCGTACCAGATTCTAGGGCCTCAACATATTGGGCCAATGCCTTCCGGTCGTCCGGAGTTAGCCTGTCAGGCATTAGACGCAGCCATCGTTCCCAGAGGTCGCTTGAATGTCGCTTGAGCTCCTCGGCCAATCGACTGCGCTCGTCAGCCACCTCCTCCAACGAGCTTGTGCCCTTCAGCAACGCCAAGGCATCGAAGTAGTCCTTGGCCAAGCCGGCCATATCCAGCCATGTCTCCAGCTTCCCGATGGGCTCGGCCCAGAGTCTCTCGAGCTCCGTTCCATCGTCGCGTAAGGGCTGCCGCGTCTGGGCGACCTCGAAGAGAGACAGACACGCTTGCGTTGCCGTTTCGAGCCTTTTTCTCCGGCCCGCTTTGACGAGGTTCCACAGCAACTTCGTCAGGAAGCCCTGCCGGGAATAGTCGGCCGCCCGCACCGCAGCCTTGAGTGCGACCAGGCATTTCCTAGCGTCATCGATGGGCCAAGCGCCCCATTCCGGGAACGCTGCTTCGCCGGCCTCGCCTCTCGCCGGCGCCGCCGCTTGTTCGAGCACATCCACACGGTTCCTGAGCTCGATGATCTCCCTCTCGCGTTCAGCGAGCTTGTCCAACCGGTCTGCGATGGCTTCATGCGAATCGACCGCCGCCTGGTACGCGCTGTGGTCATCCCCTTCTCCTCTGAACGAGAGCACTTTTTCCAAGTGGTCGGCCAGTGTCTTTTCTCGGTCACGGGAGCCAACGCGCATGAGTGTGGGAAGAGGCCCCTCCTCATTCACACGCTCCTCAACGACATCGACAGCCTTGTTGTTCTTGCTGGCGAAGAGCACCCGCTTGCCCTTCCAAGCGGCGTTGATCAGTAGCGTGCCCACCACTTGAGACTTGCCCGTACCTGGCGGGCCGGTCACCACGGTCAGATCGTTCCGCAGTCCTTGTCTGACCGCCCGCCGCTGTTCCGGGTTGAGGGGGAAGATCTCGATCAGGGGCGATGTGTCGAGGGGCTGTGGCCCAACCCCGTTCCCGTCAAGCCATGCCTCGAGGGCCGTTCCGGTGTATTTGTCCTTGGGAAGGTTCTGCAGTTCGCGAAGCTCCCACTCCAGGCCGCGTGTGTAGGGCGGCCGCTCGGCCATGACCAGTACGGCCTTGTTGTATATCCCGGGTTCCCGGGCCCCGTTTCCCCCTGGATCCTTGTCCACGGATAAGGAGTCTTCATCATCGCGCCATCCCCAGCCCGGCATGATCTCCCGCAACAGAGCGGCCAACTCGTCGGCCTGTGGGACATAGTCGGAGGAATGGCCAAGGCCCAACCCTTCCTGTAGGGGTGCTACCTGTTCAATGACGCTTCGCCCGTCCGCACCTAGCAACTGTCCAAAGGCTCTGAGATTCAACTGAGGAACCTCGTCAGACAAGGTGAAGGCGGCGTGTGAATCCGCATGCTCTCTCTGCAAGGGATACAGGAAGAGCGGACTGATCCGGTTGACTCCCCAGCCCTCCCGATCCCCTTCTCGATCCCGGTCCGCTTCTTGATGGACGAGCACGGGGTAGCCGACGAAGAGGTCGCAGGCCTGCTTCTTCTGGAGCATCCTCTTCAGGAGCCTGCGCACCTCGACTTGCTCGAAAGCATCAGAGAGGCCGCCGGGACTGACGAGCGGGTTGGACGCCAACTCCACATACTCGAGATCGACGCCGGATTCCAAGACGCTGACACCGTCTAAACCGTCCACGGCCAAGCAGTCCAGGTAGTACCGGCATAGCCTTGCGAGGGGAGTGTCCAACGCCATGGTTCCCAACGATAGCACGCCGTTCCTCCGCCGGTTCGGAGACCCTGCCGTATACCGTTTCGCCGCGCCGCGCACTAAGATGCGGACGGCCCGGATCAACCGCGAGACGACAGGAGGACGCGATGGCCGGACTGCTCAAAGGCGTGAAGGTGATCGAGTCGGCGATGCTGATGACCGGCGACTTCACCGGCCAGCTGCTCGCCGACGAAGAGGCGGACGTCGTCAAGGTCGAGAGCCCATTCAAGGGCGACTACCTGCGCGACTTCTTGGGGCAGATCAAGCCGCACAAGAAGGGGCACAGCCCGGCGCACATTTCGGTGAACCGGAACAAGCGCAGCGTCACCCTCAACCTCAAGACGGAGGAGGGCAAAGAGGTATTCTGGCGCATGCTCGCGGATACCGACGTCTTCGTCGACGGCAACACGCCCGGCGCCCTCGACCGGCTCGGCGTCGGCTACGCGGCCCAGGCTGCCGTCAAGCCCGACATCATCTACGCCCACGTCACCGGCCTGGGCGCGACGGGCCCCTACGCCACGATCCCCACGCATGGGCAGTCGATGAACGCCCTGGGCGGCGCCGAGCCTTGCGCCATCGACGAGCGGGGCTTCGCCATGCGCGTCAACCAGGGCGGGCTGGGCGCGAGTGCGAGCGGTGTCGTCGTCGGCCCGCTCTACCTGGCTTACGCCGTCGCCGCCGCGCTCTACCGCCGCGAAAAGACCGGCGAGGGCGCCTACCTCGACGTCGGCTGCAGCGACGCCATCGTCTCGCATGCCTGGTACGCCACGGTGCGGGAGTTGAACAAGGACCGGATCGAGCCCGAAGAACGCGTCGGCGGAGGGATGGCGGGCACGGCAGACGGCAGCAGCAAGTACAACTTCTACTACACCAAGGACAAGAAGTTTCTCCTTGTCGCCCTCATCGAGAAGCACTTCTGGGAGAACTTCTGCCGGGCCATCGACCGGCCCGACCTCCTCGAACAGGGCATCGGCTACCACAACATCGACGCGCCGGTCGACTGGGGCCCGAAGGAGCTGCGCGCCGAGTTGCAGCGCATCTTCAGCGAGCGGACGCTGGCGGAGTGGATGGAGATCGCCCGCGATCACGACTGCGTGATCTCGCCGGCCAACCTCGCGGCCGACCTCCCCGACGACCCCCACCTCCAGCACCGCGAGGCCATCGTGACACAGGACCACCCCACGGCGGGGCCGGTGCTCGTGTCGGGCCACCCCATCAAGGTGCCCGGCGAGCAGTACCACGTCTACCGCCACGCCCCCGCCCTCGGCGAGCACACCATCGAGTACCTCACCGAGATGGGCTACGGCCAAGCGCAGCTAGACGACTGGAAGGCCCGCGGCGTCATCTAACCCGCCTAGTTTGCCCGTGCCGCAGGGTTGCGGGTACAGTGCGGCCGCATGGCAAAGGGAGGCAGCGCATGTCCGATTCAAGAAGCCTGGAAGGCAAGGTCGCGGTGGTCACGGGAAGCAGCCGAGGCATCGGCAAGGTCATCGCGGTCGAGCTCGCCAAGCTCGGCGCCGAGGTGGTCGTCACCGCCCGCACGGTGGAGGAGAAGGAGTGGATTCCCGGCACGATCGGCGCCACCGTGGCCGAGATCGAGTCGCTGGGCCGGCGGGCGGTGGCGGTGCAGGCCGACCTCACCCGCCGCGACAGCGTCGAGGCGCTCGTCCAACGCGTCGAGGACGACTTCGGCCGCTGCGACATCCTGGTCAACAACGCCGCATTCTTCGGCAAGGCCGCCTACCATTCGAGCTGGGAGCTCTCGGTGAAGAGCTGGGACCTCCAGATGGCGCTCAACCTCACCGCGCCGTTCCTCCTCTGCCAGGCCTTCGCGCCGGGGATGAAGGAGCGCGGCGGCGGCATCATCGTCAACGTGACGTCGGGGTCGGCCACCACGGTCGTGTCGGGGCTGGGTTACGGGGTCTCGAAGGCCGCACTCAACCGCATGACGATGGGCATGGCCCACGACTACCGCGACGCGAACATCCCCGTGATCGCCCTCGACCCGGGGTTCACCCGCACCGAGATCGCCGAGATCGCCGCCTCCGGCATCGGGATGGACGCCAAGGACGCCCACTCCATGGAGGTGCCCGCGCTGGCGACCATCTACGTCATCACCCACGACCCAATGACATACACCGGCCAGGTCGTGGTGGCCGCGGACTTGGTCAAGGAGAAGGGGCTACTATGAGCGTCGCGCTATCGGAGGAAGTCCAGCAGTTCATCGCCGAGCACCGGAACGGCATTATCGCAACGTTCGGCAAGAGCGGGGCGGCGCAGATGACCGTGGTCACCCACGGCCTCTACCGGGGCGCGCCGGCCTTCACCTCCGCCGGCGGCCTGGTGAAGGTGCGCAACCTGGCCCGCGACCCCCGTTGCTCCTACCTCGTGATGAGCCCCAACGGACGGTCGTACGTCACCATCGAGGGGCACGCCGAGGTCTACGGGCCGGACGTCACCGACCCGGAGGTCCTGCGCAAGGCGCTGCGCGACATCTACCGCGCGGCGGCCCGCAAGGAGCACCCCGACTGGGACGACTACGACCGCGCGATGGCGGAGCAGCAGCGCCGGGGCATCGTGGTGATCGCGGAGCGGGTTTACCACAACCTCGGCAGATACTCGTAGGCGCCGCGCGGCGCAGGGAGGCGGCAATGCCCTTCGCGCAGATACGCGACATCCGCATCTACTACGAGCGGCAAGGGTCGGGGCCACGGCTGCTCTACATCAGCGGCACGGGCGGCGACCTACGCGCGGGACGGGTCTTCGAAGGCCCCTTGGCGGCATCGTTCGACATGCTCGCCTACGACCAGCGCGGCCTCGGCCAGACCGACAAGCCCGACGTCCCCTACAGCATGGCCGACTACGCCGACGACGCGGCGGCGCTGCTCGACCACGTCGGCTGGGAGCGCGCGCGGGTCATCGGCGTCTCCTTCGGCGGCATGGTCTGCCAGGAGCTTGCTCTTCGCCACCCGGAGCGCATCGAGCGGCTCGTCCTCGCCTGCACGTCGAGCGGCGGCGCGGGCGGCAGCTCGTACCCGCTCCACACACTGGAAGATCTCTCGCCCGAAGAGGCGTTGGAAAGGCGCATCGGCCTCTACGACTCGCGCTTCGGCGGCGTACCCCGCGACGAATGGCCCGCGAGCTTCGCGGCAATCGTCGACCGCGCCGCGCAGAACCGCGACCTCGGCGCCGACGACCCCGCGAAGGCCGTCGGCGCGCACCGGCAGCTCGAGGCCCGTTCCAAGCACGACACCTACGACCGCCTCGACCGGCTGGCGATGCCGGTGCTGGTCTGTGGCGGGCGCTACGACGTCATCGCGCCGGTCAAGAATCTCGAGGCGCTCGCCGCACGAATCCCCAACGCCCAGCTCCGGCTCTACGAGGGCGGCCACCTCTTCATGTGGCAGGACGAACGCGCCTGGCGCGACACTGCCGCCTGGCTCCTCGCGGTGTAACCGGCCCCGCACCCTCGCGAGTCCGGGGAAATCCACCGGAAGCGCGCAGACCGTATTAATAGACGCGAGAGTCCCGGCGGTAGTATCATTAAGGAAGAGAGGTAGGACTGCCATGCAGGCTCGCCCAACCGCACTTCGGCGCTTTTGGTGGCGACTGTGGCCGAGTCCACCGACCAACTACGGTCGGTCCGCGGCGGAGGAGGCGCGCCGCGCCCTCGCCGCGATTCCCCAAGTCCCCGGGCCGCCGGTCATCGGCAACGCCTTCGACCTCGCGGGCGACCTCCGCGCCTTCCTCACCGAGCAATACCTCAAACTCGGCCCCGTCTTCCGGGTCTCGGCGTTCCATCGTCAATACGTCGCTATGGCAGGCGTTGAGGCCAACCGCTTCTTCGCGGGCCCTGGGAAGACCTACTTCCGGAACCGCGAGACGTGGCTGGACTTCGTCGAGGCGATGGGAGCGGAGCGGGCCATGCTTGCCCTCGACGGTCCCGACCACCTCCGGCACCGCCGGGAGCAGAAGCGGGGCTACTCGCGGCGCTACGCCGAAGGGCACCTCGAGGAAGCCTCCAATATCGCCCGGCGCGAAATCGACACCTGGCCCATCAACGAGCCGATCCGCGGGCACTACGCCTTGCAGAGGATCATCACCGAGCAGCTCGGCGTCTTGGCCGCCTCGACGTCGCCGCGGCACTACCTCGACGACCTGATCGTCTTCGTGGAGTCGATGCTCCTCACCCACGTCCTTCACCAGCGTCCGAGGGTGTATCTAAAGCTGCCGCACATCCAACGCGCCGCCAAGCGAGTCGAGCGCTTGTACCAGGAGGTACGGGCGGGACACACGCCGGAGAAGCGCGAGGGCCAGCCCGCCGATTTCATCGACGACCTCCTCGATCTTCACCGGCGGGATCCCAGGTTTTTCTCCGAGCGCGACATGAAGGTCCACATGATGGGGCCGTTCATCGCCGGACTGGATACCGCGGCGGCAAGCTGCGCCTTCATGCTCTACGCGCTGCTGAAGCAGCCCGACATCTTGGAGAAGATGCGGGCGGAGGCGGACGAGCTCTTCAGCGGCGGTACGCCCACAATCGAAAAGGTGCGCGCGCTGGACGTCACGCACCGCGTCGCCATGGAGACCCTGCGCATGTACCCGATCGCGCCCGCGGTCTTCCGCACCACGACCGACTCCTTCGAGTTCGGCGGCTACACCATTCCGGCGGGGAGCAAGGTCATCATCGGCACCACCGTGCCACATTACTTGCCCGAGTTCTTCCCCGACCCCGAGCGGTTCGACATCGACCGGTACGGTCCCGAACGCAAGGAGCACATGCAGCCGGGTAGATACGCCCCGTTCAGTCTCGGCTCGCACCGCTGCCTGGGCTTCGGCTTCGCCGAGTTCCAGATCGCGATCACCATGGCGGCGGTCGTGCATTACGTCGACATGGAGCTCGACCCGCCCGACTGGGAGCTCCGCACCAAGTCCGCGCCGACACCGAGGCCCAACAAGGGCTTCAAGTTCCGCGTCATCCGGCACCGCTAACCTCCTCGGCGCCCGTGCTATTCTCTCCGCGGGCCGGGCTTCCCCCTGCCCCGTAGGAGGTCTTCGCATGTTGTTCGAAGGGCGCGTGATGATGGTCACCGGCGGGGGCGGCGGCATCGGCCGGGCGACGAGCCTGATGGCGGCGAAGGAAGGCGCCACCATCGTCTCCGCCGACATCAACGCCGACAACGCGGGCAAGGTGGCCGCCGAGGTCGAGGCGCTGGGGCGCGAGGCCCTCGCCATGGAGACGGACACCACCGACAAGGCGCAGGTCGACCGCATCGTCGCCGCCGCCAACGACCGCTTCGGCAAGATAGACATCCTGATCAACGCCGCCGGACTCGCGAACGGCGCGCCGTTCTTGGAGCACACCGGCGAGCTGCTTGACCAGGTCGTCGCCTCCCACCTGAAGAGCATGATGTTCGCCTCGCAGGCGGTGCTGCCCAAGATGATTGAGCAGCGCTACGGGCGCATCGTCAACATCACCTCCCGCGCCGGCTGGCGCGGCCGACCGGGCACCGCGGCCTACGGCGCGGCGAAGGCGGCGATGACGGGCATGGCCCGGGTCATGGCGGCCGAGTTCGGCGAGTTCGGCGTCACCGTCAACAACGTCGCCCCCGGCATGGTGCTCAGCCCCATGACCCGCGACGCCTACGGCAGCATGGACGAACAGGTCGAGGAACAGGTCCGGGCCGGCTCCGTCGTCCAGCCCCACCGGCTGGCGACCGAGGACGAGATCGCCCAAGCGCTTCTCTATTTCTGCGGCCCCAACACCGACCAGGTCACCGGCATGACCCTCCACGTCAACGCCGGCACCGTCATGCCCTAGCGCGGCAGCACCTTAAACCTCCCTCCCTCTGGGAGAGACTGAGAGAGGGCCGGGCGGGGCATCACCCTAACTCTCCCCCTCTGGGGGAGCACCTTAAACCTCCCTCCCCCTGGGAGGGACTGAGGGCGGGCCGGGGCGGGGCGGCGTGGTCCCCTTCCGGACCTCTTCTCCCCACGGGAGAAGATTGAGATGAGGGGCCCCCTCATCACCACCAACCGCCATCGAACCCTCCCACCCCAATTCGCGACATGAGACCCTTGACGGTCCCTTGCCAAGGGTCTTATCGTTGACTACGAACATACGTGCTGACCGTGGAGCATTGGACAGCCTATGTTCAGCGCCTCCCGTAAGGGAGCGTGCACCCGCGCCGCGACACCCTCCACGGCAGACCGGCGCCCGCGCCTCCCGTAAGGGAGTGTGCACCTTGCGCCCGACCGCCCGATTAGCGCGTCCGGCGCGCGCCTCCCGTGAGGGAGTGTGCACCTTGCGCCGGACATCCGACTAACGTGCCCGGCGCGCGCCTCCCGTGAGGGAGCGTGCACCTTGCGCCGGACCATCCGACTGCGCGTTGGCCCGGCGCGCGCCTCCCGCGAGGGAGCGTGCGACCCGTGCCGGGAGGCCCTTCGGGGCCTCGCCGGCACAAAAAACACAAAGGTAGAGCTGCGCCCAAAACGCACCGCGACAGGCCGCGTAACAGAAGTGCGACCCGTATAGGGCCGCCCCTTCCCACGCCAAGAGCGAGGAACCGCGGGGACGGCTCTGTAGGCGGTCCCGGCCCTCGTGGCTCATGCCCTTGATGTTCTCATTGAGCATGGCCGCGAAGGCCGGGCCAGAAGGCCCGCGGGGTCGGGCTAGCGGCTAGGTCTGCGTAACCACCCCGGCCCGCTCGAGGGCGGCGACGCGGCCGGCATCGTAGCCCAGCTCGGCGAGGATGGCCCTCGTGTCGCTGCCGCGCTCCGGCGCAGGGGCGCCGAGCCGGGCAGGCGTCGCCGAGAGCAGCGGCGGCGGCCCGACGTGGTCCACGACACCGATTCCTGGGTTGTCGCGCGTCACCACCAAGCCCGCGTCGCGCAGGAATTGCTCCCCGTAGTAGTCGGGGACGGCGCTGACGAGTGACACGCACACATCCGCCGTGGTCAAGGCAGCGTCCCACGCCTCCCGAGGACGCGTGGCGAAGATCTCTGCGAGCGCCGCCGTCAACGCCTCGTCGTTCTTCGCCCGCGCTTCGGCATCGGCGAACCGGGGGTCGGGGGCAATCGCCTCGAACCCATCGGCGCCGGCGAGCGCCCCCCACGACGCCTCATCGGCGCAGTGCAGATAGAGCCAGCCGTCGGAGGCCTCGTAGAGCCGCGACAGCGCGCCGAAACCTCGCAGGTCCAGGCCCTCGGGGTCATTCCGCTCGTAGCCCTCGTAGTCGAGGAAGTACGGCGATTGGAGCAGGCCGGCCGTCAGCGAGAGGCCCACGTCGACCTGCTGCCCCTCACCGGTGCGCTCACGTTCGAGCAGGGCCAGCGCGACGCCATAAGCGGCGAGCAGCCCCGTCCCGTAGTCGTTGACCGGGTACGTCACCAGCTTTGGCGCGGCGTCCCGCCCGCCGTGGCGCACCTGCATGCCGCTGGTGGCCTGGGCGATCTGCTCCCAGCCGGGGCGGTCCTCCCACGGGCCCCCGAAGCCGTAGGCGTTGACGGACGTGTAGATGATCCTTGGATTTCGCCGCTTGACCGCCTCGTAGCCGATGCCGAGGCGGTCCAAGGCGCCGGCTCGATGGCTCTGGACGATGACGTCGGCGGTGTCCGCCAGGTCTCGGAACACCTCCAGGCCCTCCGGTGTCTTCAGGTCGAGGATGATGCTGCGCTTACCGCGGTTGACGTCGACAGTCCACATCGGCTGGGTGGGGCGGCGGGGGTCGTCGATGGTGATGACGTCGGCGCCGAACTCGCCGAGCGCACGGCCGCAGGTAGGTCCGGCGAGCACGATGCACAGATCGAGGATGCGCACGCCTTTGAGGATGTCCGTGACCGGTCGCGACTGCGGCGGCGAGGACGAACGCGGCGCTCCAGACGCCGGTACACCCCAGGGCCGTGAAGCGTGCTCATCCAGCTTCGGCGCGCCGCCGCGGACGCCGCCGGGCGAGCTTCGCAGATTCACCGGCACGCCGGGCTGCTTCATCGGCCCGCGCTCGGCGTCGTCCACCTCGATGACCATACCCGCGGTGTTGGGGTGCTCATGCACGAGCCACTCGTCGACCGTCTTGCACACCGAGCAGGCCCCGCCGGCGGCGTTGATGTCGCGCTCCCAGTCCCACGCGCTGCGCTCGAGGAAGACCTCCTCGAACCGGCGCCGCCACGCTGCCTGACCCTCCGCGTCGTCCGGCCCCCGGACGTAGGCGATCATGTCGTCGGCCCACTCCTCCCGGCCGGCCGCCTGCAGGAACTGGTGGACGAAGCGCTCGTACATGCCGTGGTTGTGCACCCACCGGCCGTCGGCGCAGCGGTACTGCCGCGACATCACCGATCCGATGTTGATGAAGCCGGTGCCCCTGGTGATGTCGCTGCCGTGCAGCCGGACGAGCCGCACGCCGATCGCGCTGAACATCGCCGCGTGCAGCGGCGCTTCGATGCGCTGTCCCCGGCCCGTCCGTTCTCGCGCCAGCAACGCCAGCCCAACGCCCATCGCGCCGAGGAGAGCCGCGAAGTTGCTCGGCATTGGGAGGGGACTGAACACCGGCCCCTCGACGTCATCGGGCGGGGTAAAGAATCCGGTCTCCGCGCCGATGGCGCTGTCCCACCCCTGCGCATTGCGCTTGGGGTGGCCCTGGCCGTAGCCGGGCAGCGAAACGTACACGAGCCCGGGGTTGACCCGGGAAAGGGCGTCGTAGCCGATGCCGAGGCGGTCGGCGACCCCCGGCCGGTAGTTCTCGATCAGCACGTCCGCGCCGCGGACCAACTCCAGGGCGCGCTCCAAGCCACCCGGTGCCTTGAGGTCGAGTACTACCGAGCGCTTGCCCCGGTTCCACGTAGCGAACGCCGGTTGCGCGCGGGCAGGATCGCCGCCGGGCGGCTCGACCTTGACGACGTCGGCCCCTTGGTCGGCGAGCAGCATCCCCAGCAAAGGGCCGGGAACGTACCGCCCGAACTCGACGACGCGCGCGCCTCGAAGGGCGCCGGTGGGGCTGGACGCGGTCATGGGGGCCTCCGGTGTCGCGCTCCGGCAGTCTACCGCCGGGAAGCGTGAGCCTTCAACCGGGGTCTTTGGTCGGTGCAGCGGGCGTCCCGCTCGGCTAGGGGACGACCTCGAACTGCACCTCGGCCACCTTCTGCCCCTCGCTGTAGACGTAGACAACATACCGCCCCGGGGCCCACTGGTACGTTCTCGCCGCGCCGCGGAAGACCTCGATGTTGCCGGAAGTCTGGCCCGCGAGCACCGGTATCGTCATTTGGCGCAGCCAGAACGCGAAACCGTCCTCGAAGTACCCCTCGATCGACAGCCGCAGCTCGCGTCGTTCGTCCTCCGGATTCACGATGAAACGCATTTCGAGCCAGATGTCGTAGATGTGGCGCGTCGAGAAGCCGACCAGCCGCAGCCCTCCGATCGTGGTGATGTAGGCGTCGGCGACGCGCCCGGAGAAGCCGGGCAGCCTGGGATCGACGGGGCTCTCGTCGGCCACAAAGGCGCCGGGCGTTTCCGCTCCCTCATACCAACGCGCCGCGATTTGGTCGATGTCGGCGGCGCGGTCGGGTGCGACGGCGGTGAACACAGCCCTATAGTCCTCGATCTCCACCGGTCCGGCTCTTGCCCTCAGGTAGAGGTCGAGGAATCCACGGCGGAACGTCTCCTCGCCGAGGTTGCGATAGAGGTCCAAGAGCAAACGCTCGCCGAACGCGTAGTAGCAGCCGAACTCTCCCTCCGCCCCTTGGCCCTCCAACTGAGCGATATCGCCGGCGTGGGTACAGGGATGACCGCCGGCGTCTACCGATTGGCCGGTGCGCTCGTGCTCCGAGACCGCCTCCAAGAAGCTCGCGCCGCCCTCGACCACCCACGGCTTGCCATTTCTCCAGTAGTAGTGACCGACCTCATGCGCAATGATCGGCGCGGCGTCTCTCGCGACGGCGCTGCCGTCGTCCACGTCGTATCTGGAGAGCATGCCGATGTGCGTGCCGAAGTGGACCCCGGCCCCGAGGGCTCCGTAGACCTCGTCAAAGTGCAGGGTCACGTGCGAAGTTGGCAGGGGAGCGCCCATGAACGCCTCGGAGCTGCGCAGGCTGTGCTCCAGGTAGTCCATCATGACGCCTTCCGCCCCCGGGCGGGTACGGATGATGGACATCGTCACTTCGCCGGCCAAGGGCAAGTCGATGGTGCGCTCTTCGACGCTCACGCGGCGGGGGTCGAGCAGGACGTCGATGAGGTCGGGGTCAAGGTCACTCGAAGCTGCCACCACCGTAATGACCTTCGCCCACTCGTCCGAAACGCCGCCGCTCAAGCTCGAGTGGGCCATGACCCGCTGGAAGTTCTCCGGCTTGAACGACCCCATGTGCCGCAACGCCGTTACCGCAGCGCCGTCCGCAGGCTCGATCGACTGGAGGAAGGGCATAGCAAGAACTTGCAACGCCGCCGGTTCGTTCCTGCCGGCGAGCCACGAGAGTTGTTGTGCTATCGCCGTCTCGAACTCGTTGAGGCCGTCCTCCACCCATGGCTTGGCCAGGACGGCACGGAAAAGCTCCGGATGGTTCGCGGCCAATCTCCTTAGTACGCTCACGGCTGCGGCATCGGCAGCCCGCGGCGGTTTCATGGAGAAACTCTCAAGGACTCGCAGCGCCGATTCCTCATCCTGTTCCGCGAACCACCCGAGCGCCCCGACGAATTCCGCCTCGTCCTCATCGAGGCCGTCTTCTACCCAAGGCAGGCCCACGACAGCGAGAAGCCCGTCATGACTGCGACGTCCCAGAATCTGCAGGGCCGCTACGGCGTCGGCATCCGCGGGCTCGATCGTCTGCAAGATGGGCATCTCCAGGACCTGTAACGCTCCCGCCTCATTCCCATTGGCAAGCCATCCGATATTGCGCACGACCACGGTCTCTGCTTCGTCGATGCCATCCTCGGCCCATGACTTCGCCAAGACAGCGCGAAGCGCATCTTGGCTCCAAGCTCCCAAGGCCCAGAGCGCCGCCATCGGCTCGACGTCGTCGGACTCGACGGTGTGCACGAACGCCGCCAACCACAAGGCGACATCCTCACCGCCCAGCGCGGTCCAGTTGAGGTACTTCACGATCTCTTTCTCAGGCTCGTCGAGGCCGTCCTGGGCCCACGGCCTCTCCATGGTGGCGCGCAGAAGTTCATGATGACGGTAGGCCAAAGCTGCCAAGGGTTCCAAGGCGTCGATATCGGGAGTTTCCAGCTTTTCGGCTATCTGCACCGCGGCCGCCCCGGCCCTGTTCGCCCAGCGTCCCAGTTCCTCGACGAAGGCGGTCTCCGACTCGTCGAGGCCGTCTTCGACCCAGGCCCTCTCGGCCACGGCACGGAGCGTCTCTTGGCTGGAGGATCCCAAGGCCCAGAGAGCGCTCACCGTGGACAGGGGGCCGTCACCAAGTTGATCGGTCTGCAAGAAGGGCATACCGAGAATCCGCAGAGCCGTTTCCTCGCTGCCGTTTGTGATCCATCCCAGGTGCCGCAACACGGCAGCCTCTGACTCGTCCACTCCATCCCCGACCCACGGCTTCTGCACCACGGCGCGCAGGAGCCCCCGCCAGTTCAAAGGTCGGCCCAAATCTTCCAGAGCCTCGAGCGTGTCGGCATCCGACGGCTCCAGGGTGTCCAAGAACGGCATCCGGACGATGTTTTCCGCCGACATCTCGTCGTACGTTTCAAGGGTCCGTAGTCGCACCATTACGGAGACCGCTAGCTCGTCGACGCCGTCCGTGATCCAGGGCTTGTCAACCAATGCGGGGGCCGACTCCGTCCCGTAGAGCGTCTCGATGTACGCCAACTCCTGCAGGGCCCGCCGTTCGTCCCCCTCGATACCGTCGGCCACCCAGGGTAAGGACATGATCGCCGACGCCAACATGGGCCTGTTCTCCTCTAACCACGCCAACACGCTTTTCTCATCGGGTTCTGCGGTCGGCGTGGCCGTTGGCTCGACGGTCGGCGTGGCTGTTGGCTCGGCGGTCGGCGCGGCCGTTGGCTCGGCCGCCGGCGTAGGAGCTGCAGTGGCCGTCGCGGTGGGAGCTGCAGTGGGCGTCGCCGTTGGCTCGGCGGTCGGCGTGGCTGTTGGCTCGGCGGTCGGCGTGGCCGTTGGCTCGGCCGTCGGCGTCGCCGTCGGTCGTGGTGTGGGTGTGGCCGTTGGGACCGGTGTGGGCGTGGCTGTTGGCGCCGTGGTCGGCGTGGCCGTTGGTGCCGCCGTGGGAGTGGGCGTCGCCGTAGGCGGGGCATCGCCGAACGTGCAGGCAGCAAGACCGCCGGTAGCGAGCCCGGCAAGAAGCAGCGCTGGCAACAGCGGCCTGCTCAGAAACCGTCCCTTCAACATGCCCCACGCCTCGACTTCCGCGGCGCGCTGGTTTCCAGCGCCCACCGGGCTATCAACCCGCTGAACTCTACACACCCTTGCCCCGTAGGGAAAGGAAGAGTCGAAACCGGGGCTACGGACGGGGCGGGCCCTCGCCCTTCAGCAGACCCTTGAACACGGGGGCGCGCTTCTCACGGAACGCTCGCATCCCCTCCTCGATGTCGTGCTTGGCCACCTTGTGGTTCATCGCAGCGGCGAAGGCGTGCAGCGGCATCGAGTCGGCGTAGCTCTGCCGCACTTGGGCCATCACGACGTTCTTGGTGAGCCGCACGGCGACGGGAGGACGCATGGCGATCTTCTTCGCCAAGGCGTACACATCGTCCATGAGCCGGTCATGCGGAACGACGCGGCTTACCAGGCCAATCCGTTCGCACTCCTCGGCGTCGAGGATATCGGCGGTGTAGAGCCACTCGAGAGCCTTGGAGAGGCCGACGGCGCGGGGAAGCAGCTCACCGACGGTGTCCACGACGGGCATGCCGACCCTCGCATTGATGGGCGACATGCGGGCCCGGTCGGAGGCAATGCGGATGTCGCATTGCAGCGCCATGACGAAGCCCCCACCCAGCGCGGCGCCATTGATCGCACCGATCGTCGGCTTGTCACAGTCGAGGATCTTGTTGATGTCGCTGTACTGCGGCTTGACCTCCAGCCGGTGCATCCGCTCGTTCGCCAGAGAGTTCGCCTTCAGGTCGAGGCCGGCGCAGAAAGCGCGGCCGGCGCCGGTGAAGACGACGACCCGCACATCGTCGTCCGCATTGATCTCCTCGCAGAGGGCGGCCGTGGACCGGACCATGTCCCACGAAAGGGCGTTTAGCCGCTCGGGGCGGTTGAAGGTAACGGTCGCGACGTGGCCATCCTTCTCGTAGAGCAGGTCCTTGTCTTCCACGAAGCCTCCCAGAGGTCACGCCGACGACCTTACCCGCGCGGGTAGGGGTCGACCATGATGGTGGCCTCGCCGGTGAGGACTTCGGCGCCGTCCTGGTTCACGCACTTCGCGTCGAGGGTGACGATGGGTTTGTCGTCGCGGACGCCGGTCACGACGCACTCGGCAGTGACGGTGTCGCCGGGAAAGACGGGCGCGACGAACCGGATGTTCATGCCCAAGAAGATGACGGTGACGTTGGGGCCGGCCATCTCCACGCCGAGGATGGCGGAGATCAGGCCCGTCGAGATGACGCCGTGGGCGACCTGCTTCCCGAAGCGGGTCTGCGCGCCGTAGCTGGGGTCGAGGTGCAGCGGCTGGGTGTCGCCGGTGAGGTGCGCGAACGTCGTCACCGTCTCCTGCGTGATCGTCTTGGTGACGGTGCCCTTGGCGCCGACCTGAAATCTGTCCATCGGGTTCATGCTTACGCTCCTTTCGCGTGGTCGAATGTTATGTCGTGCGGAGGGGTAACGGGAAGGAACGACGGCGCACGCCGCGCCCTAGCCGCCGTAGTCGTAGAAGCCCCGTCCCGTCTTCCGGCCCAGCAGGCCCGACTGCACCATCTGCCGGAGCAGGGGCGCGGGACGGTACTTTGAGTCGGCCAAGTCCCGGTGCAGGACTTCGATCACGGCCAGGCAGATGTCGAGCCCGATGAGGTCGGCGAGCTCGAGCGGCCCCATGGGGTGGTTCGTCCCCAGCTTCATCACGGTGTCGATGTCTTCCTTGGAGGCGATCCCCTCGGAGTAGAGGAAGACGGCCTCGTTGATCATCGGGCCGAGAAGCCGGTTCGCCACGAATCCGGGGGAGTCCTTGACCGTGACCTTCGTCTTGCCGACCCGCTCGGTGAACTCGACGGCCCGGGCGATCGTCTCGTCGGAGGTGAGCAGGGCGCGCACGACCTCGACAAGCTTCATCACCGGGGCCGGGTTGAAGAAGTGGATGCCGCAGAAGTTCCAGGGCCGTTCGAGGACGCTCGCCATGCCGGTGATGGGGATGGTCGAGGTGTTCGACGCGATCACGGTGTTCTCGGAGAGGTACTTCTCGACGGCGCCGAGGACCTCGGCCTTGACGCGGGCATCCTCGTAGACCGCCTCGATGACCATCTCGCACGAGCCGAAACCGTCGTAGGAATCGACCGGCGTGATCCGCCCGCAGATCTCCTCGACGGTCGCCTCGTCCATGCGCCCGTCCTTCACGCGGCGCATGAGCCGTTGGCGGGCGTCGTCGACGGCCTGCTCGGCCTGGCCCGGCCGCTCATCGGTCAACACGGCGGGAAGCCCCGCCTGCGCGATCACCTGGGCGATGCCCCCGCCCATCTGGCCCGCGCCAATCACTCCGATAGGACCCTCGATCATCAGCGCCTCCCGCCCGCGAACGCGAGCGCCCCAGATGATACGGGGCCGGGCGTCCAAGCGCCACCGCCGTCCTCCCCGCTTGGCGTATGATGGGCGCATGACGACCCGCGCTCCCGTCCTCGCCGCCGACGTTGTCGTCGTGGGCGGCGGCAACGCCGGCCTCGCCGCCGCTCTGGCGGCTAGGGAGGCCGGCGCGTCCGCGCTCATTCTCGAAAAGGCCCCACGCCATCTGCGGGGCGGCAACACCTATTTCACCGGCGGGCTCTTCCGGTTCGCCTACGACGGCTGGGACGAGATCGCGCAGCTCATCCCCGACACGTCGGAGCAGGAGCGGGCCACCGTCGACGTCGGCGCCTATCCCGTCGCCGCCTTCTACGACGACGTGATGCGGGTGACCGAAGGGCTGGCCGACTCTGAGCTCACCGACATCCTCGTCTCGCAGTCGTTCCCCACCATGAAGTGGATGAAGGACCTCGGCGCCCACTGGGTCTTGGCCTATGGACGGCAGGCCTTCCGCGAGAACGGGGTGATGAAGTTCTGGGGCGGCCTCACCGTCGAGGCCGTCGGCGGTGGCAAGGGCCTTTCCGACCGCCTGTTCGAGCTGGCGGAGCGCGCCGGCGTCGAAGTCGTCTACGACGCTAAGGCCGTCGCCCTCGACGTGAGCGGCGACGGCGCGGTCCGGGGCGTCGCGGTGCAGGACGACAACGGGCGCCGCACCATCTCAGCCCGCGCCGTCGTGCTGGCGAGCGGTGGCTTCGAGGCGAACCCCGAGATGCGCACGCGCTATCTCGGCCCCGGCTGGGACCTGGCCAAGGTCCGCGGCGTCCGCTTCAACACCGGCGACGGCATCCGCATGGCGCTCGACGCGGGGGCGCAGCCCTTCGGGCACTGGAGCGGCTGCCACGCGGTGGCGTGGGACCTCAACGCCCCGGCCTTCGGCGACCGCAACGTTGCCGACCTGTTCCAGAAGCACTCCTACCCGCTCGGCATCATCGTCAACGTCGACGGGGAGCGGTTCGTCGATGAAGGGGCGGACTTCCGCAACTACACCTACGCCAAGTACGGCCGCGAGATCCTGAAGCAGCCGCGCCGGGCCGCTTTCCAGATCTTCGACGCCAAGGTGGCCGACCTGCTGCGCGACGAGTACAAGATCGCGCAGGTCTCGAAGATCGAGTCGGACAGCATCGCGGGGCTCGCGGACGGGCTCGGCGTCGACATTCAGGGGCTCGTCGGCACCGTCGAACGGTTCAACGCCGCGGTGCAGCCCGGGGAGTTCGCCCCCGCCGCCCTCGACGGAAAGCACACCGAGGGCATCGAGCCGCCGAAGTCGAACTGGGCACAGCCGCTGGACACGCCGCCCTACACCGGCTTCGCGGTCACCTGCGGCATCACCTTCACCTTCGGCGGGCTGCGCATCGACCGGAACGCCCAGGTGCTCGATACCGAGGACCGGCCCATGCCCGGGCTCTTCGCCGCGGGGGAGCTCATAGGCGGCCTCTTCTACAACAACTACCCCGGCGGCTCGGGGCTCATGGCCGGCGCCGTCTTCGGCAAGATCGCCGGCGAATCGGCGGGCCGGGCGGCCACCTTAAGCCTCCCTCCCTCTGGAGACCCTTGCACAACTCCCGACGACGACGACGGATCATCCATGTAGGGGCAACCCTTGTGGTTGCCCAGGGGTGCCGGCGGGGTCTTCTCTCCTCCCTTCCGGCCTCTCCCCCTCTGGGGGAGATTTGAGAGAGGGCGCGCGCCGTCAGGCGCGCGAGCGCCCGCAGGGCGCTGCTCCCCCACTCGGCCCGCTGTGCCATCCGCCCCTTCCCCATCCCCGCCGCCGCCCCCTACCATGTCCTCATGCACACCCAGCCCAGCGGTGCCGGCCGTCCCCGGATGGCCATGGGCGCGCGCAAGCAAAGACGGGACCTCCCGCCGAGTCGGCGGAAGCACCGCTTCCTGCGGGAGGTCAAGCGCGTAGGCACACCGAGCGCCGGTCGTCGGGCCGCGGGAGTCTCCTACAGCGAGATGCTCAACTGGTTCAACGGCGAGAAATTCCGTCGGCGCTTGTCCGAGGCGAAACTGGTCTTCACCGACCGCCTTGAAGAGCTCCTCACCTGCCGGATCATGGAAGAGGGCGACGCCGCGGCGCTCCGCTTCAAGCTGCGCGCCGAGTTCGGCGACAAGTATGGCGGGCTGCCGAAGCCCGCTACGCCCGCCGAAGTCCTCACCATGTGGCAGTTGGAGTCGGAAAGAGAGACTGGGAGAGCAAGCTCGGCCTTCTGATCCCGCCGGGCCCGTGGGGCCGGCCGCCCTCTTCGGCGCGCCAGCCGCTCCTTCTCACTCTTTGATGGGATCTCACCCCTTAGCCCCAGTGCGCCCGCCGCCGGAAAGCCGGACTCTCTCAACTTCTGTAGCGGCGGGTCCTCGACCCGTCTCCCTTTCTCCAACCGAGAGACCTTTGCGCAACCCGTCGGCAAGCGGAAAGCGGGGTGGCGCGGGGTGGTTCTTCCCTCTCCCCCGCTGGGGGAGACTGAGAGAGGGCCGGGGGTGGAGTGGGGTGGGCCTACGTCAACGCCGCCTGTGGCCCCATCAATGTCCCGCCTAGTTGTAGTAGGTGCTCCGCAGGGTGCGGCCGGGTAGGTCGCCCGAGTGCTTGCCGCCTTCCGTGAGCACGCGTCCGTTGACCAGGGTGTACTCGATTCCAGTAGCGTGCTGCACGAGCCGGGTCGCGCCGCCGGGCATGTCGTCGACGAACTCGCGGTTGCTGGTGTCCACCGTCTCCGGGTCGAAGATGGTGATGTCGGCGGCAAGGCCCTCCTTGATGAAGCCTCGGTCGGTGATCCCCGACTCCTCGGCGGGGACGCCGGTGATCACCCGGACGGCGTGCTCCAGCGTCATCGCCTGCTTCTCACGCACCCAGTAGCCGAGCATCCGGGTGCAGAAGCCGGTGTTGACCTCGGTGATGAGGTGGGCCCCGGCGTCGGTGAACCCGGCGGCGATGTGCGGCGTGTTGAGCACGGCGGGAATGACGTTCTCGTCGGGGTTGCGTGAGTCGAGCAGCCGCATCTGGGTGCCCAGGTCCTCATCAAGGGCGATGTCGAAGGCCGTGTCCAGCGGGTCCTTGCCAAGCTCGGCGGCGATGTCGCTGACCTTCATCATGTTGAACCGCTCGTACTTGGGCGTGGCCGCCTTCACGAGGACGATGCGATCCCACCGGGCGGGAAGTGCGGGCAGCGGGTCGGACTTCATCTCCTCGCGGAGAGTGTCGCGGGTGGCCGGATCGCCCATCGCGCGCAGCTTCTCTTCGCGGTCGAGCATCAGCACCTTCTGCCAGGAGGGGAAGCGGTCGAAGACGTTGGTGAAACGGAAGTTGAACTCGAAGTCGTCGGGCTGCGTGTAGCCCAAGGCGAAGAAGGGCACACCCTCGGCGCGCATGGCGTTGAAATCGGCGAGGCGCCGCTCCCAGACGTCGGGGGCGTCCAGCGTGGCCGAGATCGCGTTCCAGCAGACGGGGCGGCCGCTGACCTCGGTGAGGCGCTTCATGCGGGCCCGGCCCTCGCTGCGGCTGTAGGTGTACTCGTGGCCGCCCGCCATTTCCATGTAACCGACCTTCGTCCCCCGCAGGACGCCGGCGAGCTCCATGAACTCGTCGAGCGTGCCGGCGCGGCTGGGCACGGGTCGACCGTCGCCGTCCCAGTGCGAGAAGCCGCGCGACGTGGTCAAGCCGACGCCGCCCTCGGCGAGCGCCGTCGCGAGCACGGCCTTCATCTGCTCGATCTCGTCGTCGGTCGCCTCGCGCTCGGAGGCGTCGGGGCCCATGACGTAGCGGCGTACCGCGCTGTGCCCGACTTGCGCGATGGCGTTAACGCCGATGCCCTTGTCCAGGGTGTCGAGGTATTCACCGAACGACTCCCACGGCCAGGGAAGGGTGCGCCTAAGGACACCGATGTCCATCCCCTCGACGCGGGCAAGCATGCGCGCCATCCACTCTTGGTCTTCCGGCTTGCACGGGGCGATGGTGAAGCCGCAGTTGCCCATGATCACGGTGGTGACGCCGTGCCAGCACGTCGAGGTGGCGATGGGGTCCCAGAGAAGCTGGGCGTCGTAGTGCGTGTGCATGTCCCAGAAACCGGGAGCCACGGCGAGGCCGTCGGCGTCGATCACGCGGTCGGCGGTCTCGGCGCCGTTGCCCACGGAGGCGATCTTGCCGTCCTTCACCGCCACGTTGCCCCGGTACGCCGGCGCGCCGGTACCGTCAACGATCAGCCCGTCCTTGATGAGAATGTCGGCGACCATGCTCCACCTCATTCGTGCAAGTGGCGCCATCTTAGCACCCGCGGGCGCCCGCGAGTCACGGCTTGTTTGACCGGTTCGGCGGGGCGGGGCTAGAGTAACGCCGCCGGAGCGACACCGGCGGGGAGCAGCCATGTCAGCGCAAGCCTGCGACGGGATTCGAGTCCTCGACTTCAGCCGGGGGATGGGCGGCGCCATCGCCACCATGATGCTGGCGGACAACGGCGCAGATGTGATCAAGATCGAGCCCCCCGGCGGAGCGCCGGAGCGGCAGCAGCCCGCCTTCCTCCAATGGGGCCGCGGCAAACGCAGCGTCGTGCTCGACCTCAAGACGAGCGAGGGCGTCGACGCCGCCCGCAAGTTGGCGGCCACCGCGGACGTCGTGCTGGAGAACTTCCGCCCCGGCGTCGCCGACCGGATGGGTATCGGCTACGAGGAGCTTTCCAAGGAGAACCCGGGGCTTGTCTATTGCTCGATCACCGGCTTCGGCCCCAAGGGCCCCTACCGCGACATCAAGGGCTACGATTCGATCGTGGCCGCCAAGTCGGGCCGCATGAACTGGGTGCCGCCCTGGGAGCGGGAAGGCCCCGTGTTCGAGTCGCTGCCTCGCATGACCTACGGCTCCGGCCAGTTCGCGGTCCAGGGCATCCTCGCCGCGCTGCTCGCCCGCGACAAGACAGGCCGCGGGCAGCACGTCCAGACCTCCCTCCTGCAGGTTGTCACCGCCCACGCCATGGGTCAGTGGGCCGTTCCCGTCGGCACGGAGAAGGAGGCCGCCGAGCGCTTAGGGGCGCGGCGGCCGGGAGACAACCCGCACACCCAGATGCCAACCGGCTACCAGATCGTCCAATGCAAGGACGGCGTCTGGATTCAGATGGCCTCCACCAGCGTGAAGATCTTCCGCTTCTTCATGGACCTCCTCGGGCTCGACTACCTCTACGACGACCCCGCCTACCGCGACATGCCCTACGTCTTCCCCAGTGAGGACGACCGCAGGCGCGTCCACGGCCTGATCCGCGAGAAGATGCGGGAGAAGACCTCGGACGAATGGATGCAGATCTTCATCGAGAACGGCAACATCGGGGCCGAGCCCTACATCACGACCAAGGACTTCGTCCACCATCCCCAGGTCGAGGCCAACGACCTCTACTTCGATGTGGACGACCCACGGGTCGGCCCCATGAGGCAAGTCGGCCCCATCGCCGAGATGACGGCGACGCCGTCGCGGGTGCAGGGGCCGGCACCGGAGTTGGGCGAGCACACCGACGCCGTCCTCGCCTCCCTAGACAAGGGCGGACCGTGGCGGGCCGATGTTGAATCGGCAACGCCCGCCGGGCCCAAGCCACGGTTGCCCCTCGAAGGCTACACCGTTCTGGAGATGGCCTCGTACTACGCCGGTCCCTTCTCTACGACGCTGCTCTCCGAAATGGGCGCCCGCGTCATCAAGATCGAGCCAGTCTTCGGCGACACCATGCGCCGCATCCACGAGGTATCCCACAAGGCCATCCAAAACAAGGAGAGCATCGCGCTCGACCTGAAGACGCCCGAAGGCCGCGAGATCCTCTACCGGATCATCGCCAAGGCCGACGCGCTGATGCAGAACTTCCGCCGCAACACCTGGAAGAATCTGGGCCTCGAGTACGAAGACGTGCAGAAGGTGAACCCGCGCCTCGTCTACCTCTTCGCCGCCTCCTATGGGAGCAAGGGCCCCCAGGGCACCATGCCGGCCTTCCATCCCACCGTCAGCGCCATCGCCGGGGCCGGGGTCCGCATGTCCGGCGAGGGCAACCCGCCCATGGACTCGATGCAGGGCGACCCCGACGCCGCAATCTGCGCCGCCACGGCGCTGCTCCTCGGCCTCCAGGCGCGGGAGCGAACCGGTAAGGGTCAGTACATAGAGAGCCGAATGATCGCCAGCGGAAGCTACGGGACCTCCGACTGGTTCATGGAGTACGAAGGCATGCCGGAGGAGCCCATGCCCGACGCCGACCAGCGCGGTTATCACGCCCTCCAGCGCCTCTACCAGACGAGCGACGGCTGGGTGATGCTCGACTGCCCGACGCAGCCCGAGTGGCAAGAGCTCTGCCACGCCCTCAACCGGGGCGACCTGATCGAGGACGACCGCTTCGCCTCGCCGGAAGGCCGAAAGGAGCACGACGCCGAACTCGCCGCGGAGCTCGCCGCGGAGATGAACTCGCGCGCCTCCCAGGAGGTCGAGGCGCTGCTGCTCGCCCGCGACGTGGCCTGCGTCCGCGCCGACGACACCACCTGGGGTCGCTTCTACATCAGCGACCCCCAAATGGCGGAGAATGGCTTCCGCGTGCAGGCCAACTCGCCCGTCTTCGGCGGCGACTACCACCGGCACGGCCCCACCCTCTCCTTCTCAGACATGGAGACCCGGACCGGACCGCCGTCATTCATCGGCGAGCACACCCGCGCCATCATGGCCGAAATCGGCTACTCCGCCGAGGAGACCGCCGACCTCGAAGGCCGGGGCATCATCGCGCAGACCGACCGCTGGGCTTAGCCGCTAGGCCTCGTAGGCAACGCGGCCGCCGACGATCGTCATCGCGACACCGACTTCGCCCAGTGCCGCAGACTCGGCCGTGACCGGGTCGCCGTCAAGCACCACGAGATCCGCGAGCTGGCCGGGCGCGATGCTCCCCTTCAGGTGCTCGTCGGCGGCGGCATAGGCCCCGCCCTCGGTGTGCAGGCGAATTGCCGTGGCCGCGTCCACGGCCTCGGCAACATTGACCGCCGCACCGCGCCTCGAGGACCGGCTGACCGCCGCGGCGATGGCGCCAATAGGGCCGGGAGGGGCCACGGGCATGTCGGAGCCCAGGGCGACGTGCAGCCCGCCCTCCACCAGCGACCTGAGGGGGTGGAGCCAGGACTGTCGCTCTACTTCGACCTGTCGCAGATAGCGGTCGCCATGCTCATGGACGAATCCCGGCTGCGCAACGACGACGACGCCCGCAGCCCGCAGCCGCCGGGCCAGCTCCGGCGGACAAACGCCGCAGTGCTCGACGCGGTGCCGGTGGTCGTGGAGACGCAGGCCGCCGCCGGCGACGTCGGCGGTCCGCTCCAAGGTCAGCCGGAGCAGTCCCTCGACCGTCTCCGCCGCGGCAGTGAGCCCCCCTTCCTCGACGGCGTGGAAGGCGACTTGGTAGCCGGCGGCGTGCGCGGGCCAAGTCATTTCGAGCAACTCCGCCACTTCGGGCAGCGTCCGCTCAGCGGTCTCATTCAACATGGTCTTGACCGGCCCGATGCTTAGCCATGCGTCGCCGCCGCCGTAGCCGAGCTCACGCTCAGCGAGCGCGTCAATGTCGCCGACCCCGACCATCTTGGTTACGCGTACGGGCAACGGGCCACCCTGCCGCAGCGCTTCGAGGCTGTCCCACTGGCCGAGGGCGCCGTCAGGGGTGGCGTCTTGCAAGGACGTCACCCCAAGAGCTAGCAACCGGTGAAATGCTCGGTCTAGGAGGTCTCTCGTCTCCCTGGGAGCGAGATGAGGGCCGCCGCGCGCGGCGAGCTCGGCCTCCATTTCCTGGAGGTAGCCGGTAAGCTCGCCCGCCGCATCGCGCTCGATGGTCGCGCCGACCGGCTCCGGCGTCTCATTGCCGATACCCAATACCCGCAGCGCTGCGCTGTTCAACACGGAGGCGTGGCCGGAGCGGTGCGTCAGCTTGACGGGGTTGTGCGGCGCAGCTTCGTCGAGATCCCACCGCGTCGGGGCGCGCCCCTCGGCGAGGTGGAACTCGTCGTAGCCCCAGGCCCGCAGCCATTCCCCTTCGCCTCCGGCAGCCGCTCGTTCCCGAACGACACATTGAATGTCGGCGATGGACGACACCGCCCGGGGGCTGCAATCGACCGCGCCCAGGTTCGCGGCGTAGGCGAAGAGGTGTGCGTGGGCGTCGATGAAGCCCGGGACGACGCGCCGTCCCTCACAGTCGACTACCCGGGTTCCCGGGCCGCGGACCGTGTCGAAGTCGCCCTCGCCGCCAACCCACTGCACCAGTTCCCCCACCGCGCTCACCAGCGTCGACTCCGGCCCGGCCCTGCCGGGGAGAAAGAGCCGGACGTTGTGCAGGACGAGATCGGCCTTCCGCACGCCGGAATCGGGCGGTGGGTTGAGCACGGGGAAGACGTCGCCGCCAGGCATCAGTCCGCGAGCGACTGGAGGTGTCTGGTGTCGTTGACGGCGAGCAGCACCGCGCCGCCGCCAACGATGCGCGCCGTCGTGATCGAAGTGTTCGCCAAACGGAACCGGAGCGGGCCGGAGAACTCCATGCCAAGCAGGATGCAGAGCGCGGCGTTGATGAAGCCGCCGTGGGAGACGACGGCAACCTTGCCGAGGTCCGGCGCGCCATCGAGGAACAGATCGTCAAGGACCCCGGCCGCGCGGACGTGCAGCTCGGTGGGACCCTCGCCGTTGCGGTCGCTGAAGTCCAGCACCGGAAGGACGTCGGGCCGGAAGTAGTCTTCCGAGCGGCGCTTGATCTCGCGATCGGGCAGGCGGGAGAACTCGCCGACGTCGATCTCACGCAGGCGGGCGTCGAAGCGTGGCTCACGACCCGTGGCCTGGGCAACGGCCTCAGCCGTATCACGGGCCCGCGGCAGCGTACTGGAATAGAGATGATCGATGCCTTGCTCGTCCAAACGTCGCGCAAGGGCCGACGCCTGGCGGACGCCGAGCGGCGTGAGCCCGTCGTTCGAGCCGTAGCGGGCCTCGCCGTGCCGGATGAAGAGCAGGTCCGTAGGCATGCCGGAGACATTATAGGGAGTGTGCACGGGAGAGTAGGCCTTCCAATGCTATAATCGGCACGGCTAGGCTCTCTCGCTTTCATCTCACCTTGCACACGAACCTCATGGTCGCGCGCCCTCGATAGACCGTGCCCCTCGCGATTTTCCCCGCCGAATCGGACGTCGTCGAGACACTCATGCGGCTGGCCTTCCAGCTTGCCGCAATCCTGCTCGCCGCAAAGGTCTTCGGCGAAATCTGCGACCGCTATCTGAGGATCCCCTCGGTCATCGGTGAGCTGCTCGCCGGCGTCGCGATCGGCCCCTTCGCCCTCGGGCAATTCGCGCTCCCCGCCGACTTCGGGCCGCTCTTCCCGGTGCCCCTCGGCTACGGCATGGAAGGCGGGCCGACGCTGCCCCTTTCCATCGAGCTCTGGTCCATCGGCCAGATCGCCGCCATCGTATTGCTGTTCTTGGCGGGCCTGGAAACGAACTCGAAGCTCTTCTTCCGCTACGCCGGGCCCAGCATCCCGGTGGCCGCCGGCGGCGTGATTCTGCCCTTCGTCTTTGGGGCGGGCGCCATCGCTTTCTTCAAGGACGACATCGGCTTCAGCGACACCGAGGCGCTCTTCATGGGCGCGGTCATGGTTGCTACCTCGGTAGGCATCACCGCTCGAGTGCTCGAGGAGCAGCGCAAGCTCGACAGCCCGGAGGGCGTCACCGTGCTCGCCGCGGCGGTTCTCGACGACATTCTGGGCATCCTGGTGCTCACCGTGGTCATCGGCATCCACGCGAGCGGTTCGGTCAGCGTCGGCGAGATCGTTTGGATCGGGGCGAAGGCGGTCCTCTTCCTCGCGGCCCTGCTGGCAGTCGGCTTCCTGGGTCAACGCCTCATTTCGAAGACCATCCTCTCGTTCCGAACGAACGGTGCAGCCATCGGACTCGCTTTGTTCCTGGCGCTTCTCGCCTCAGGACTTGCGGAGACCTTCGGCCTGGCCATGATCATCGGCGCCTACGCCATCGGGCTGGCCCTCTCCGAGAGCCGTCTACGCCACGCCGTCGAGGAGAAGATGGGCACCCTCGCCAACGCCATCGTGCCGATCTTCTTCTGCACCATGGGGATGCTCGTCGACGTTACCTCACTGGTGAACGCCATCGGCGTCGGCGCGGTGATCACGGTGCTCGCGATCATCGGCAAGGTCTTCGGTTCCGGCGTGCCGGCCTTGGGCGTCGGTTTCAACATGCGGGGGGCGTCAAGAATCGGCTTCGGCATGCTGCCGCGCGGCGAGGTCGCCCTCATCGTGGCCGGCATCGGCCTTTCCAACGGCATCATCCAGCAGGAGCTCTTCGACATCGCGATCATGATGACCATCGTGACCACGATCATCGCGCCCATCGCCCTCAAGCCACTCTTCACCAGCGGCGGGTCAGGCCTGCGCAAGCCCGGACCGGAAGACGGGGGCGAGGCTCCTCCCGACGGAGAAGAAACGCCGTCCCCGGCACCCCACGAGGCCGAACACTAACTTCGGCCCGCCAAATACTGGCTACTTTCCAATCGTCGGAAAGACGTCCGAGGCGAAGGCCTCCAGGCGCTCGATGTACTCGTCCACGCTGCTCGTCGGCGGCGTCGCGAACGTCGTGCCCGTGGCGCCGGCCTGTTTGAGACCGTCCATCTCCCGCAAGATCTCGTCTTTGTCCGTGGTCAGCTTGGGGGGTTCGAGGACCGTGTGCCGCATGTCCATCTTGGCCTCGAACAGCGGCATGATGACGTCGAAGGGCCGTGCGTCGTCCCGGTCCCGCCGCTCATGGATGTATGCGAGCTTCTCGGGAAGCTGCTCGCGGGTGACCTGCCACGGCTGCCAGCCGTCGCCGTAGGCCGCGGTACGGCGCATGGAAGGCGCCGAGTGGCCACCGATCCAAATGGGCGGATAGGGTTTCTGCACCGGCCTGGGGTCGAAAGCGATGCGGTCGAACTGAAAGTGCTTGCCCTGGTAAGCGGGCTCGTCGCTGGACCAGAGCTCGATCATTGCCTCGATCATCTCGTTGGCGATTTCGCCGCGGTTGGTATGGTCTCCGCCCATGATGGCGAACTCGCGGCGCAGGTAGCCGACCCCCAACCCGACGATGGCTCGGCCGCCCGACAACCAGTCCAGCGTCGATACCATCTTCGCTAGCTCGACAGGATGGTGATAGCCGAGCACGATGACGGTGTTGACCAACCGGATGCGTTGCGTCGCTCCGGCGAAGACGCCCAGGGTCACCAACGGGTGCGGCCAGCGGGGCCCCATAACGGGGACCATCTTTTCGAGCATGATCGCGTGCTCGGGAACGCCGAGAAAGTCGAAGCCGAGCTCGTCGGCCTTCCGTGCCACGCGCAGCATGTCTTCGGCGGTCGCCTCAGCGGCCCACGACTCAGCGGCGTTCGGCTGAAGCGTCACGCCCGGAACAGAAACGCCTATCTGCATGGGAACCCTCCCCGCCGCTCGGCGGCCCGGTGATTCTACTCAAAATTGAAGCGGAGCGAAGACCTGCCGGAACGTCCGAGCGAATGCGCCTCAAAAGGCGGCGTCCTCTGGGTGAGGGCAGAGGACGCCGGTGGGACACCCGTCCTGGAGGAGAACGGGCTCATGTAAAGCGCCCTGGAGGCGGTGGGCGCAGGTCGCCTTCGGCCCTTGGCTAGGGCAGGACCGAAGGTGTTACTTCATCGTTCGATATTCGCTCCCTTGCGGCAGGCTCCGCTTTGCCATCTATCCGCACTTATTGAAGCCACAGGCGTGGCACATCAGGCAGCCCTCTTGGTACGCAAGCACGCCGGAGCAGTCGGGGCAGGTGACCGCCGACTCCGGCTCCTTCCAGGCTTCGAGCTTGGCGCCCTGAGCAGCCTCGGCGTTCTCCTCGGCCTTGCCGGGGTTGAACAGACCGAGCTGCGCGCCCTGCATCGTAGGCTCGTTCCACATCTCGGCGGGCGTGCCGTCCTCGCCGGGCAGGTACTTGGCAAGGACGAGCGCCACGGCGTCCGGAGGCGAGGCGACCAGCACCCCATCGTCCCAGATCGGGTTGCTGGTAATGCCTTTCATGTGGTGAATGATGGCTTCGAGGTCGACGCCGGCGCGCAGACAGAGCGAGATCAGTCGCGAGATCGCCTCGAGGTGCGCCGCGTCCGTCGTGCCGGCCTTGCCCAACTGCGAGAAGACCTCGAACGGTTTTCGGGTGTCGTCGACGTTCACCGTGACGTACATCGTGCCGTTGCCGGTGCGTACCTTGTGGGTCATGCCCACCATGGCGCGCGGGCGCTCGCGGGGGCGGCGAGGCACGGGGCCGGAGGCGATCTCTTCGGCCTCTTGCAGGACGGCCGGCGAGTCCTCGTGGACGTCCGCCGTCTCGCCGCTGCGGGCCTTCTCCGTCTGCCCCGTGCTGAGCACCTGCATGCTCTTCGAGCCGTCGCGGTAGATCGTCACGCCCTTGCAGCCGAGGTCGTAGGCGAGGTCGTAGACCATACGCACGTCTTCGACGCCGGCATCGTGGCTGAAGTTGACTGTCTTGGAGACGGCGTTGTCCGTGTACCGTTGGAAAGCAGCTTGCATCCTGACGTGCCATTCCGGTGAGATGTCGTGCGACGTGACGAAAACCTGCTGCACCCACTCGGGGACGCCGGGCATGCCGCGCACTGAGCCGCGCGCCGCCAGCTCTTCCATCAGCTCGCTGCTGTAGAAGCCTTCACGCCGGGCCACCGCCTCGAAATGGGGGTTGACCTCGACGAGCCTCGTCCCGTCCATCACCGTGCGCACGTAGCTGAGCGCGAACAGGGGCTCGCAGCCACTGGAGCAACCGGCGATGATGCTGATCGTGCCGGTGGGCGCGATGGTCGTGCGCGTGGAGTTGCGGAAGCGCGGGCCATCGTTGTGCTCGTAGACGCTCCCCTTCCACGCCGGGAAGACGCCCCGCTCTTCCGCCAAGGCGATGGAGGCTTCGTCGGCCTTCTTTTGGATGAAGCCCATCACGTTCTCGGCGATCTCGACAGCCTGGTTCGAGTCGTAGGGCACGCCGAGCATGAGCAGAAGGTCGGCCCAGCCCATCACGCCAAGCCCGATCTTGCGGGTCCGCTTGGTGACTTCCTCGATCTTGGAAACCGGATAGCGGTTCATCGTCACCACGTTGTCCAAGAACCGGACCGACGTGAATACGGTCCGCTCCAAGCGGTCCCAATCGACCTCGACCGGATCCTCGAGGCCCGTTTCCTTGACCATCTTGGCGAGGTTGATCGAGCCGAGGTTGCACGACTCGTAGGCCATTAAGGGCTGCTCGCCGCAGGGGTTCGTCGCCTCGATAAGGCCCTCGTGCGGCGTGGGATGATCGGCGTTGATGCGGTCGATGAAGACGATGCCGGGATCGCCCGTCTTCCACGCGCTATTGACGAGCTGCTCGTAGACCTGGGCGGCGTTCAAGGAGCCCGCCACGCGGCCGGTCCGCGGGTTGAACAGCTCGTACTCTTCACCGGAACGCGCCTTCTCCATGAACCGCTCGGTCAGGGCGACCGAGATGTTGAAGTTCTGCAGCGACTTGTCGTCGTCCTTGACGTGGATGAACTTGAGGATGTCAGGGTGCTCGACGTTCAGGATGCCCATGTTGGCGCCCCGCCGCGTGCCGCCTTGCTTCACCACGTCGGTTGCCGTGTCGAAGATCTTGATGAAGGACACCGGCCCCGAGGCCACGCCGCCGGTCGAGCCGACGACGTCGTTCTCGGGCCGGAGCTGCGAGAAGCCGAATCCAGTACCGCCGCCACTCTTGTGGATGAGCGCGGTGTGCGTCGCCGACTCGAAGATGCCCTCCATGTTGTCGGGAACGGGCAGCACGAAGCAGGCCGAAAGCTGCTGGAGCTCGCGGCCCGCGTTCATCAGCGTGGGCGAATTGGGGAGGAACTCCAGACGCGCCAGCATCTGGTAGAACTCCTCCTCGATGGGCTCTATGTCGTGGCCGGGTTCCTCGACGCGGTCACCTTCGGCAAGGTTCCGCGCCACACGGCGGAACATCTCGTCGGGCGTCTCGACAATCTCGCCCTTCCGGTCCTTCGCCAGGTAGCGGCGCCGCAGGACCTCGAGGGAGTTTGCCGTGATCTCAAGACCGGGTATCTCGGACTCAACTTCGACAATGGGAGCGTGAAGCGCCTCTCCCCTCAATGGGGGATGTTCTTGGAGTACGTCGTGGGCGTAGCCGTTCAAGCCCGACGTCGCCGCTCGCAGTACGTCCTCAATGGGGTCACCGGTTGGACTAGAAGACATCGCTTTTTCTCCATCTCTACGCCCCGGGTTCCCCGGGGCTCGCTCTTCATGAAGCCTCTGATTGTTGTGTTACGTCCAATGCCTCGCAAGGGGGCCTTGTCACATAGGGGATGCGGGCCCGCGGCTTAGGAAAGGGAGGCCGGGCCGCTCACCCGTCCTCCGCAGCCTCGGGGCCGCCGGACGGCACGGCATCGGTGACCTCGTCCGGCGGCGCCTCGTCGGCCGTGACCATCCGCGCTCCTCGAGGCCGCCGCGGCCGCCGCCGCGCCGCGCGCGGCATCGGCTTCTCGCCCGGCAGCAGGGGAAGTTGCGCGGAGGTCGACCGGCTCTCCCGCGCCGCCATGAGCGATTCGATCTCGTCCCGGAAGTTGTCGATGTCGGCGAAGTCCCGGTAGACCGAGGCGAACCGGATGTACGCCACCCGGTCGAGGGCCTTGAGGCGGTCCATCACCATCTCGCCGATCAGCGACGACGAGATCTCGGCCCGGCCGAGATGCTGCACCTCGGCCTCCACGTCGGCGGTCAGCTTGTCGATCGCATTGACCGGCAGCGGCCGCTTGCCGCTGGCCTTGCGGATGCTCGCCGCCAGCTTCTCGCGGTTGAACTCCTCGCGGCGCTCGTCGCGCTTGACGACCTGCACCGCCGCCGATTGGACGCGTTCGTAGGTCGTGAAGCGCCGGTTGCAGCTCAGGCACTCCCTGCGCCGGCGTATGCCGTTCTCGGCTGCCCGAGAGTCGGTGACTTTGCTGTCCTCGTGGGCGCAATACGGGCACCTCACGCTGTAACACTCCGCTGATCTCGCTACCTCGCCGCCGCCAAAAGTGCCACCCTACGATCCGAAATGACGGCTCTCTTCAGTGAAACACGTTTCGGGAATGATCACTCAGGAATGTTTCACCGGAAAGGTCGTAAGAGGGTACTCACGACGAGGGCGAATGTCAAGCCCTTTCCCACAATCCATTGTACCTCAATGTGGGCTTCACTACCAGATAGCCTTGTCGACAAGCCATGCACATTCCCGAGAAACCGCGCACAATTTTCCGACCTTTCCCACACGAAACGCACGCCTCACGCACAGTCGCCGCCCGCCCCAAATGAGAAAAAGCGGGCCCGCCCTGGAGGGGGTGACGTCCCAGGGCGGGCCCGGAGGAGGGGGGCGTCGTTAGAACTCGATCGGCAGCTTGGAGTGGGTCTTGATCGGCTCCGCCTCTGCCGGCGACCGCTTGCGCAGGAACGGCGGCACGTCCAGGTCCGGATCGTCGGCCCCGCTGCCCCCGTTCATGAGGCGCTGGATCGTGTCCGGGCTGGCGAACGCCGTGCTCTGCTCCGACGGGAATCCCGTCGCGATGAGCGTGATCTTGACGTCGCTCTCCATCCGCGTGTCCGTCGACATACCGAAGAAGATGTCGGCGGCCGGGTCCACGGCCTTGCTGATGATCTCGGAAGCGGCATGGACCTCGGTGAGGGTGAGGTCGGGACCGCCGGTGATGTTGAAGAGCACGCCCTTGGCGCCCTCGATGGAGACGTCGAGCAGCGGGTTCGAGATCGCGGCGCGGGCCGCGTCCGTCGCCCGGTTGTCGCCTTTGCCGTAGCCCACGCCCATCATCGCCGAGCCGGCGTCGCTCATCACGGCGCGCACGTCGGCGAAGTCGAGGTTGATGTCGCCGGGCACGGTGATCAGATCGGAGATCGCTTGGATGGCCCGGCGCAACACCTCGTCGGCGAGCTTGAAGGCGTCGCCGATGGTGACCTTGCGGTCGCACACCGCCACCAATGCGTCGTTGGGAATGACCAGAAGGGTGTCGACCTTCTCCCGCAGCCGGTTGATCCCTTCCTCGGCGCGGGCGCGCCGGTGGGCGCCTTCCCACTCGAAGGGCCGCGTTACCACGGCCACGGTGAGCGCGCCGCTATCCCGCGCCACTTCGGCGATGACGGGCACGGCGCCGGTGCCGGTGCCGCCGCCCATCCCCGCGGTCAGGAAGACCATGTCGCTCTCGCCGACGGTCTCGACGAGGTCGTCGCGGCTCTCCTCCGCGGCTTGGCGCCCTTTCTCAGGATCGCCGCCGACGCCGAGGCCGCGGCTGACCTGGTCGCCGATACGGATGCGGAGCGGGGCTTCGGCACGCATCAGCGCCTGCGCGTCCGTGTTGACGCACACAAAGCTGACCCCGTTGACCTGCTCCTTGAGCATCCGGGCGACGGCGTTGCAGCCTCCGCCGCCCACGCCAATGACTTTTACGTCCGCCATCCCTTTGAATTCGCTCTGTCCGCCCATTGGTGCCACTCCCTCTGTGTTTGCTTTCGCCGGCTCTTGCATCCGGCGATTCCGCTGCCCGTGAGTCGGGCCGTTCGTCGTTGTCGTTTCCTTAGGCCGCCTTCTCCGTCACACCGCGTCCGGCCAATCAGGCCCGTAACCCTTCGACCTGCCCGAACAGGCGGAAGCCCTTCGGCCGCTCTGCTTCTTGCCGAGCTGGACCCAAGACCGGGTCCCGGTACGTCCGCAGCAAGCCGAGCAGCGACGCATGGGCCGGCCCTTTCAGATCGCTTACCGCGCCGCCCTCCCGGTAAATGACGCCGCCGCCGGACGCCTCGCCCACGCGGGCGGGGACACCGAGCACCTCGCGGGCAAGGTCGGCGATGCTGGGAAGCGTGGCGACGCCGCCGGTGAGCACGAGGCCGGCCGGGTGCTTCCATCGCCGCGCACCCATCGCCGCTGCCCAGCCGAGCTGCAGCAGCTCCGTTAGGCGGAGCCTTATGACTTCGAGCAGATAGCCCCGGCGGAAGCGCCGGTAGCCGCTGACCCCGTAGCAGGGGATGGTGACCTCTTCCTGCAAGGCCGCGCCCTCCAAGGACGCCGCCCCGTGATCGTGGAGAACTCCCTCGCCCACCGAGAACGACGTATTGAGTGCCGTCGCAATGTCGCTGGAAAGATGATGGCCGCCGACAGGAGCCGCCCCAGTTTGCAGCAGCATGTTGTTCAAATAAGTGGCCGCACCGGTCGTGCCCGCTCCAATATCCATATGGACGACGCCGGCCTCGGCCTCGGTCCCCTGCACGGCGGCGCGGCCCGCCGCCACGACGCTCGATAGGACCTCGTCGATCTCGACGCCGGCCATCCGGGCGGCCTGCCGAAGCCGCTCGACGGCTTCCTCGCCGGCGGTGACGACCCGCATCTCGGCTTGGACCAGCGCGCCCCGCATCCCCACCGGGCTGCGCCGGCAGAGATAGCCGTCGACACGGATCCCTCCGGGCGCGGCATGGAGCAGAACGCCGTCGCGGCCCGCGGCCTGCATTTGCGCCGCCGCGCGCGCCTCCGCCACGTCCCGCTCGGTAATCACGCTGTCGGTCCGGCTTACGGCAACTTCACCGACGGCGTTGAACGACCGGACGTGCACGCCGGAAATGCCGGCGACGATCAGGGCGTCTCGGACCTTCCGTTCCAGGCCGGCGGACGCCAACGCCGCCCGGATCGCGGCACCGGCTTCATCGACGTCCTCGACCATGCCCCGCCTCACTCCCATCGACTTGGCCCGGCCGAATGAGAAGATCTCGGCGCCGCGGTCGGCGGCCATTGCCGCGCCGATCACACGCACCATCGAAGTGCCCATGTCGATAGCCACCACCATCTCGGGGCCGTCGCGGCGCGGGTCTCTAGCCACAGCGGCCTCCACGCTCCGCGAGCTTCCGCGCGACGCGGAGCTTGGCGCTGCGGCTGCGCGGATTGCGCCCCTTCTCGGCGGCGCTCGGAACGATGGCCCGCCGCGTCAGCACCTCGAGCGACGGCGTAAGCGGGTGGCCGCCGCCGGGCGCTCCCGGCACGTGGGCGAAGTCGGCGGACCGGTCGCGGAAGAAGTTCTTCACGATCCGGTCTTCCAACGAGTGGTAGCTGATAACGGCGACGCGCCCCTCAGGTTTCAGCACGTCGACCGTGCCTTCCAGGGCCTGCTGGATGCCCGTGAGTTCGTCGTTGACGCAGATGCGCAGCGCCTGGAAGGTCCGCGTCGCCGGATGGATGCGATGCCGGCCGGGCGGGTAGGCCCCCGCGACGATACTCGCCAGCTCGGTTGTCGTTTCAATCGGACGTCGGGCGGCAATGCGGCGGGCGATGAGCCGGCTCTTGCGCTCCTGGCCGTACCGTCGCAGCACGCCGGCGAGCTCGTCCACGGCATACGTGTTCACCACGTCCTTCCCGGAGACCGGCCCCTCTTTGGAGAAACGCATGTCCAAGGGGCCTTCTTTAAGGAAGCTGAACCCTCGGTGCCCGGCCTCGAGCTGCATTGACGAGAGGCCCAGGTCGAAATAGACGCCATCGGCATTGAGGAAGCCGTGGTTGGAACATATATCGAGGAGGTCGCGGAAGTTGCCTTGCGCGAAGGTCGGGGACGGGTTGTAGGGAGTGAGCCGTTCGCGCGCAAGCGCGAGGGCGTCTTCGTCCGCGTCGATGCCGAGCAGACGTCCCTCGGGGCCACTCGCCTGAAGCACCGCGGTGGCATGTCCGCCCGCGCCCAGCGTGCAGTCCACGTAGCGGCCCCCGGACCGTACGGCGAGCCCCGTGACGAGCTCGGCCGCGAGCACCGGCTCATGCCCGGTCTTATGCGGACTCGCCATGGCCCCGCTCCAGCTGCTCCGCGATGTCCGAGAGGTTCCCCTGCTGGGCAAGCTGCTTGTCCCAGCCCTCGACGGACCAGACCTCGAAATAGGAGTTTTGCCCCACGATGACCACCGGCTGGTTGATGTCGATCCCAGCGAAGCTCCGCAGGTTCAGCGGGACGACTACGCGTCCTTGCCGATCAGGGGCCGCTTCAAACGCGCCGGAAAAGGTCAGCCGCTGCATGAGTCGCGCGTTCCGGTCATACCGGGAGAAACGCGAAACGCGATCGGCCTCGTCTTGCCATCTCGCCGGTGGGTAGGCCTCGATGCAGCCGTCCGGGCCCCGTGCGAGCACCATGCCGCTCTGCACCGTGTCGCGGAACTTCTGCGGCACGACGATGCGCCCCTGCGCGTCGACTCGACCCTCGAACGTTCCTAGAAGCAAGTGGCCATCCCCTCCGCCTAAGGCGGAACGGTTTCACCATTGAGACTCCGAAGTTCACCAATTAGCGCCAGTTTATACCAATCTCTACCTATCCATGTCAAGACATTCCACTATGGATTACCAAAACTCGCCTACGTCGAGGCTCGCGGGTGCGCTGGCCTCATGGGCGGAAGGCGGCCCTAGGGGTGACGCTGGAGACAGGAAGAAGAAGCCGCCCGACGCCGCGCTAATCGAGGCGGCGGATCTCGGAGCGGACGATGCCGAGATAGAGCGCGAACAGCACCATCACGGCTCCCGAACCGGCGAGAGCCCATCGAATGCCGGTGAACTCGGCGATTGAGCCGATGATCACCGCGCCGACGAGGTGCAGCCCGAACATGATCATCAGGAAGCTCAGCACGCGCCCGCGGTAGGCGTCGTCGACGTTCGTCTGCACCAGGATGTTGTTGATCGTGTTGTAGTTGGTGCTAATGGCGCCGAGAACGATCATCACTAAGATGGCGGAGGCCAAATTGGGCGACACCGCGAGCAGAACCACCGCAGCGCCCCATGCCACGCCGGTAACGATGTAGATTTTCCCCTTCGCCCGCATGTTCGGCCATGACGCGATCACGAGACTGCCGACCAGCGCACCGAGCCCGGTCATGCTGAGGAGCAGCCCAAACCCCTCCGCGCCCTGGCCGAGCACGTCGGCGACCGCGGGGAGCAGGTCCCGGAACGGCAGTCCGATGAGCGTCGCCCCCATCAGGCCGATGATCAGCCACTTCAATACCGGGTGGCCCAGCAGGTACCCGACCCCACCCTTGAAGGCGGCGATCGGCGACTCTTCGCTCACACGCCCAGGCGCGCCGTCCGACTTGATGAATAGCGTCAGGATCGTGACTGAGACGACGTAGCCCCCCGTGACGGTGAAGTAGACGGCTTGCTCGCCCAACCAGCCGATGAGCACGCCGCCGACGGCCGGGCCGATCAGCCGCATCGAGCTCATCGCTCCGGCGTTCAGTGCGAGCGCGTTCTGCAGGTGCTGCTTCCCCACCAAGTTGAAGACGAACGACTGCCGCGACGGCATGTGGAAGCTATTCGCCGCGCCGAACACTCCGGCGCTCACGAACAGGTGCCAGACCTCGACCAGGTCCGCCGCCACGAGCACGCCCAGCACCGCGCCGTTGGCCATGATCACGACTTGCATCCACACCATGATCGGCTTGTGGGCGAAACGGTCGGCCACGACACCACCGACCGGCGCGATGAACACTTGGGCGACGCCGGTCATGAGCAGGACGGCGCTGAGCATGAACTCGGATTCCGTCAGGCGCCAGGTCAGCCAGCTCGTCGCCACCAGCATGCTCTGGAAGCCGATGCCGCTGCCCACGAACGAGACCATGTAGCGCCGGTACTGCTGGACGCTGAGTGACTGGAAGGTCCCGCCCAACCGGGAGCGCCGCCTGCGTCTCTGGCGGGCGCCGGACCGGGCCGCGGAGACGGGTGACGACGGTCGCTTGGCCATAGGAGAAGAGCGCCCGGAAGACGGGTGCTCGGCAAGTCTAGCACGGCCCCATGACGCCTCCTTGCCGCGTTTGACGGTAGCGCGAGGCCATCTCTAGACTGAGTGCGGAAACTGAAGGGGAGACCCCTCGCGCCGAGGTCGCCGCCGTATGAGCACCGACACCGCGGACGCATCCCGCGCCGCCGCGCGCAACCCGCTCGGCCTGCCGCTGCGCAAGGCGGTCGTCTTCGCCGAGTCGATCAAGATCGAGCACAGCATCTTCGCGCTCCCCTTCGCCTACCTCACGCTCTTCCTCCTGTCCGAGGGCTGGCCCGACGCCGCCGCGTTCGGTTGGATCACTCTGGCGATGTTCGGCGGCCGGACGGTGGCGATGGCGGCGAACCGCCTCATCGACGCCGAGATCGACGCGCGCAATCCGCGCACCGCGGGCCGCGCAATCCCCATGGGAACCCTGAAGCGCGGCGAGATGGTCTTCTTCATCGCCGTGGCGCTGGCGCTCTTCCTGCTCGCCGTCTACAACCTCAGCGACTGGGCGCAGCGCCTCTGGCCCGCCGCCCTCGCGCCGCTCATCTTCTACCCATACCTGAAGCGGTTCACCTGGCTCTGCCACTTCGGACTGAGCACGGTCTACCTCATCGTGCCGCCCGCGGTCTGGCTCGCCGTCGCGGGCGACCTCCCCGTCGGCGCG
The DNA here is from genome assembly GCA_965207995.1 of Dehalococcoidia bacterium. Lineage (GTDB taxonomy): Bacteria > Chloroflexota > Dehalococcoidia > SHYB01 > SHYB01 > DAOUKH01. The sequence goes on from CBDBNG010000001.1 coordinate 708,829, forward strand.
ATGCTGCTCGGCCTCGGCGCCGGCATGTGGGTGGCGGGCTTCGACGTCATCTACGCCCTCCAAGACATCGCCTTCGACCGCGCCAACGGCGTCCATTCGATACCGGCGCGGTTCGGCGTCGCCACGGCC